>CBDAQG010000002.1:0-2527500 GCA_965198995.1 Acetobacteraceae bacterium | reverse complement strand
TAACGGTCCTAAGGTAGCGAAATTCCTTGTCGGGTAAGTTCCGACCTGCACGAATGGCGTAACGACTTCCCCACTGTCTCCAGCATCGGCTCAGCGAAATTGAATTCCCCGTGAAGATGCGGGGTACCCGCGGTCAGACGGAAAGACCCTATGAACCTTTACTGCAGCTTTGCAGTGGTATCAGGGGAGCGCTGTGTAGGATAGGTGGGAGGCTTTGAAGCCGGGGCGCTAGCTCAGGTGGAGCCACCCTTGAAATACCACCCTGAGCTCTTCTGATATCTAACCGCGACCGGTCAGCCCGGTCCGGGACCCTGCATGGTGGGCAGTTTGACTGGGGCGGTCGCCTCCTAAAGTGTAACGGAGGCGCGCGATGGTGGGCTCAAGCCGGTCGGACATCGGCTGTTGAGTGCAATGGCATAAGCCCGCCTGACTGCAAGAGCGACAGCTCGAGCAGAGACGAAAGTCGGCCATAGTGATCCGGTGGTCCCGCGTGGAAGGGCCATCGCTCAACGGATAAAAGGTACTCTAGGGATAACAGGCTGATCTCCCCCAAGAGTCCACATCGACGGGGAGGTTTGGCACCTCGATGTCGGCTCATCACATCCTGGGGCTGGAGCAGGTCCCAAGGGTTCGGCTGTTCGCCGATTAAAGTGGTACGTGAGCTGGGTTTAGAACGTCGTGAGACAGTTCGGTCCCTATCTGCCGTGGGTGTTGGAGACTTGAGAGGATTTGTCCCTAGTACGAGAGGACCGGGATGAACAGACCTCTGGTGAACCGGTTGTCGCGCCAGCGGCACGGCCGGGTAGCTATGTCTGGACGGGATAACCGCTGAACGCATCTAAGCGGGAAACCCACCTCAAAACCAGGTCTCCCAGAGGGCCGTGATAGACCATCACGTCGATAGGCCAGATGTATACGGACGGTAACGTCCTCAGCTAACTGGTCCTAATCGCCCGATCGGCTCGTGATCAACCACCATGCATAGCAACGATCCACGCTCATAACGCGGATCCCAATCCATCACAGACCACTCACTCAGCAAACGTCATCACCAGAACCCGACCCCAACCCTGATCTCGATCAGGGTGGGCTTGATGACCTGGTGGCCATGGCGGGGTGTCCGCACCCGATCCCATACCGAACTCGGCCGTGAAAACCCCCAGCGCCCATGATACTGCACCTCAAGGTGCGGGAAAGTCGGTCGCCGCCAGGTCTTCAAACCCACCCACACACCATCACCCACGCGGGGTGGAGCAGCCCGGTAGCTCGTCAGGCTCATAACCTGAAGGTCACAGGTTCAAATCCTGTCCCCGCAACCAAACCAAACAACCGCCCGCTTGGGCACACCTAAAAAGCAAAAGTCTTTGGCTTCTTTTCTCCAGAAAAGAAGACCTCGCTGAGCCGCACAAAACTCAGTGCAGGCCAAACACCGCCAAAGCATCCGCACCAGCAGGCAGGCTAAGCAGGCTCAAAGGATCAGTCACAGCACACCATACAGCATCCGTAACGTCCCATACACGCGTGACACACAGCAATCGATCCCGACGCAATAATATCCCGGACACAAACTCGGACGGCCGTGACTCGTCACCATCATCTTAGACGTGATGCTGTTTGGTATGATAATCGTGTCGTGCGACCAGGCGCGAGGCGAGGTCGCCCGCTTAACTGAACTGCATGACCTGCTCCACCTTCGGTCGGACACGCTGATCAGTCGCCGGCGCCGAACGGGCGTTCGGTGTCAGTCGCAAGGCCAAACAAGACGTCGCCTGGCGTGTTCTGCGACACCAGTCCGAAGACGAGCGCGATGATGCCGGACGTGGCCGGGAAGGTCGACACCGGTTGCCTGAAGACTGGGCCAACGATACCCACGAAGGCGAGGATGTAGGTAAGCACTGAAGTGAAGTCCGCGAACAAGCGCCCCGCGTGGGGCTCGTCAACGTCGGGAAGGAACGTTCGGCGCATGGCGATGTCGAGCAAGTTCTTGAGCGTTCGGGCGCTTAGGATCCACTAGACGGTGCCGAACATCTGGCGCAGTAGACGCAGTCGGTTTCCGGTCGTTGCGAAGAAAAAGTCTCGGAGCGGGTTGGCCGTCCTCGGCACAGTACTGAGATCATCAGCAGCGCTGCACCGCCGCCGAACAGGACATGACCGGCTCGAAGCCGGGTAGAAACCGGAGCAGCAGATAAGTTGTCAAACGGCATGGAAATGGGCCCCCTCATCGGCGCCCAATCGGGACCCCTTCCGGGTAGGCTTGTGCCGGTAATCCATAGGAGGGACCCGCGCGCCGCGGAGTGCCCGTCCGGAGACTGACGCAGCGGTGCGTGGGAGGTGCCTGTGGCTTACCGGTGCAAGCCGGGGCAGACGGTCAGGCCCGGTTCTTGAACCGCCCGCTCTCGTTGCCGGTCTCGACGATCTCGCAATGATGCGTCAGGCGATCGAGCAACGCCGTGGTCATCTTGGCGTCGCCGAACACGCTCGGCCATTCGCCGAAGGCCAGGTTTGTGGTGACGATCACCGAGGTCTGCTCGTAGAGGCGGCTGACGAGATGGAACAGCAGCTGGCCGCCGGACTGGGCAAACGGCAGGTAGCCGAGTTCGTCCAGCACGACGAAGTCCATGCGGCAGAGATACTCCGCCATTCGGCCCTGGCGGCCGGAGCGGGTCTCCGCCTCGAGGCGGTTCACTAGGTCGACGACGTTGAAGAACCGGCCCCGGGCCCCGTCGCGGATGCAGGCGCGCGCTATGGCGATCGCGAGGTGGCTCTTTCCGGTGCCCGTGCCGCCGACCAGCACGACGTTGCGCTGATGCGCCAGGAACTCGCCGCCCGCCAGGTCGCGCACCAGGGTCTGGTTGATCGGCGTGCCGTCAAAGGCGAAGTCGTCGACGTCCTTGGCCAGCGGCAGCTTGGCGATGGTGATCTGGTAGCGGATGGACCGCGCCTGCTTCTCGCTGATCTCGGCCGTCAGCAGGTCGCCCACAATGCGGGTCGGTTCGTGCTGCCGCTTGACCGCGGTGCCGATGATCTCGTCGTACGCGGCCTTCATGCCGTAGAGCTTCAGCTCCGCCATGGTGGTCAGGATTTCGGATCGTTCCATCAGATGGGCCTCCTCAGGCTGTCGTAGCGGGCACAGTCAGCGACCGGCGCGTGCGTCAGCCGCAGCGCGTCCGGGGTCAGGATGGTGACCGGCGGTGCCGGTTCGCGGTGTCGGGCCAGGATGTTGATGACGACGTCGGCCGAGTGCGTCGCCTCGCGCAGCGCTTCGGCGCAGGCGGCCTCGACCGTGGTCAGGCCGTCGCTCAGCACGGCGGCTAGAATCCTCACCATCTGCCGGTCGCCGTCGGCGCTGCCTGCCAGCTTGCGGCGGATACGTTCCATCGCCGACGGCAATAGCCAGTCCTTGAACGGCGCACCGTTGCGCAGCGCGCCCGGCTTGCGCGCCAGCACCGGACCATAGTGCCAGGGGTCGAACACCGTCTGGTCGCGGCCGAAATTGCGACGATGCTCGCCAACAACCTTGCCGTCCTGGCGCAACTCGATCCGCTCGGCATAGGCGCGGACCTCGACCGGGCGCCCGACCGCGTGCGCCGATACCGAGTAGCGGTTATTGTCGAACCGCACGAGGCAGGTCTTGGACACCGATGCCGTGACGGCGTGGAACCCGTCGAAGCGCCCGACATACGGCACCAAGCTGGGCCGCTCGGCTTCGAACACCGACCACACCGTCTGGTCGCGCAGCTCGGGATGGCGGTGCGCCCGGGCGTAGGCGACGCACTGATCCAGCAGCCAGGCATTCAGCTCGTCGTAGCTCTTGACCCGCAGCCGCGGCGAGAAGAACCGTTCCCGCACCAGGCCGACCTGGTTCTCCACCTGGCCTTTCTCCCAACCGGACGCCGGGGTGCAGGCCACGGGATCAACCAGGTAGTGGCTGCACATCTGGAGAAACCGGCGATTATAGGCCCGCTCGCGGCCGACGAAAATCGCGTCGACCGCCTTAAGGTTGTCGTAGATGCCGCGGGTGCAGGCGCCCTTGAAGAACGCGAACGCACGGTCGTGCGCGTCAAACACCATCTCCTGCGTCTCGCGCGGATACGCCCGCACAAACAGCATCCGGCTGTGGCACAGCCGCAGGTGCGCCACCTTGACCGTGACGGTCGTGCCGCCGATCAGCACGACCTCGTAGCTCCAATCGAACTGGTACGCCTCGCCGGGCGCGAAGCTCAGCGGCACATACGCCGCGGCCGCGGCCGACCTGGTCGCGCCGCCATGTCCGGGCATACCGGCGCACCGCATCGTAGCCGCCCTCGTAACCCGACCCGCGCAGCGCCTCGAACACCCGCATCAGCGTCAGCCGCTCCCGGCTGGGCCTCGCCTCGTTGGCCGCCAGCAGCTTGTCCAGCTCATCGCGCCACGCGCCCAGGCGCGGCATCGGCTGCTGCTCGCGCTCGTAATGGAAGTCCGTCGCCTCCGACCGGAGAACCTTGCGGACAACTTACGCGACACCCGCAGCTCACGGCAGATCGCCTTGATCGACTTGCCCTGGACCAAATGGGCACGGCGGATCCGCGCAATCGTCTCCACCACCAACATCCCAAACAGGCTCCCGTGCACAACACGAGAACCACGGTGAACCCCAACGTCAGAGGGGTCCCGTTTGGACGCCGATCACCCCGCTAACGGGGTCCCTATTCCACACCTATCCACACTTCCGCGGGCTCCCAGAGCGGACTTGCCTTGACCTGGCCGCGCGACAGATCCACCGCTTGGTGATTGCCTTGACCATGCTGTCGGTCAGCTGGACGGTCCTAATTTCGACGTTGCTGAACTTGATCCCCCAGGTCTTAGTTTGGGTGTCCAGGATCGCCTGCGGGTCGGTGCTGAGCTTCTTGCGTTCGGACAGCATCTCGTCCAGCTCGTGCTGGCCCAACACGGCGTGCAGAGTCGTCTGCGCCAATATGTTGGTGGCAGGCAGGTAGTCCTGCACCTGGATGATCGCGCGCTCCGGGTCGACGACGTTGAAGTAGAGAACGGCGTCGACCTTCATCGAGACGTTGTCGTGCGAGATCACGTCCTGGCTGGGAATTTCGATTACCTGAATGCGCAGGTCGACGCGCGCCAGCTTCCTGAACGAAGGGGAGGAGCAGGACCAGACCCGGTCCTCTGACGCGCTGGAACCGGCCGAGGGTGAAGACGACAGCGCGCTCGTATTCCCGCAGGATCTTGACCAAAAAGCTGCACAGGACGAGTGCGAGCACCGCGACGACTGGTACCGCGGCCGCCGCACCCTAGGTTTATCAAGGCATCGATCTGCTGAGCAGCGACGCTTTGGATAACCGATTGCCAGCACCTGGATATTTTCCGAGGCTGTGCAGGGCAAGCTCAAGCCTCCTAGTCTCAGAGGCCGAGCTTCCGAAATTGCGGGTCGCTGGCGCACCGATCACACCCGCCGGTTTACCGAAGACAGCGCTGTGGTCGCTCCGGCTGGAAGCCAACATTGAGAATGATGATGACCCACTATGATTGGAACGACTGGTATTTGAGCTGAGGCTGAGTTCTCTGGTTCGGCTTGTCTTTCTTGTGCTTTCGAGCTTCGGCAACTGGGGGATACACATATCGCGCCCATCAGAAGTACTCGAGCTGGCGTGAAAACAGGGCTGTTGACATCCTGGACGAGAGATACGCCCGCGGCGAGATCAATCGTAGCCAATACGTCGAACTCATATCGGACATAGGAGATGCATTACTCGCTGCAGCCATTGGCGTCGCGTCTGCCAGGCTAATTGAAAACACCATGCCGAACGATTTTGAAAAAGGCAGACTGAAAGCGCCTGCCGAGTGACATGCGCCGACACGCCAAGCGCGATGTCACTCTCGACGTGATGCATACATCAGTACAATCACGTGACGCATAGTTCATCTTCGGAGTGCCAGGCGTGAGCCCCAAACATGACAAAGCAATTCATTCTCGTGCCCTGGTGGACTGGCTCTACATCCACACGACAGCTTGATACTGCGTATGCGGTTGCGTGGAAGGTTCAGGCCCATATTGGTCTGGTTTTCGCACGATCCGAACAGGGAAGTTTGGTCGCATTTGCTAATGATACGGCGGAGTCTGCAACGACTCTTGCCGAGCAGCGCGACCGCTCCAACCTTGAGGCCCAGTCGCAAGCAAGGTCTATCTTCGACACGTCGACGTCGGGAGAGACGCTGCCGGCGAGTCCCTTCTACGAGCGGCGGTCGACTTGGAGGCCTCCCTCCTGGTCATGGGCGCGTTCACACACAACCGCATTTCTGGGCGGCATCACCAGCGAGATCTTCCGTGCCGCGCTCTCAATACCGTCTCGATGGGCCATTGAAGCAAACACGTCGTCGGGGCTTCGGCAAACCGCTTGGCGGCCTGCCAGGTTGGTCCGCACAGTCAAAGCCCGAATAGACGTCGACGCGTCTCAAGTCGCAGTTATCGTTTCGACAATGCCCGAGTCATCTCGCGTGGCCGGCAGTGTTGGCAGAACGGTACGCCATGGCTCATGGTTGTGCTCGCCGTTTCGTTTGCCGGCAGTGAGCGGCGCAGTGCGACAGAGCCGTCGCACTCGCGCCCGGAACGCGGCGTCGACGCTACTCGGCTGCCCGCGCGTTCGCCGCCGGTTGCGGCGTGCTGACTGCCGGCCAGCCGATGCTCGGGGCGTGGCCACGGAAGTTTTCCAGCCACCAGCGCCAGTCTTTCTGCACCAGCGAGAATGGCGACGGATGATCGAGTTCGCGCGCCGCCCAGACTGGCCAGTGCGGATTGGCCAGCGCCGGCCGGCCCAGCATCACCAGGTCGACCAGCTCCTCCCGAATAACCCGATCCGCGTTCTGCGGAACCCCAAGGTTCCAACTGGTCGCGACCGGGATGTTCACCTCCGTGCGAACCCGATGGGCGCGCTCGATCATAAAGCCGACGTCATTCATTGGCGGGTTGACCATCTCGTCAGTGTTGAAGCCCAGCGACAGGTCGGCAAGGTCGAGCCCGTGCTCCTTCATCATCCGGATTGCCACCACAGCGTCGTCGAATTGCGTCCCAGCCGGGTGAAGGTCGTCAGAGCCGAGCCGCATCGTCAACGGATACTTCTCGGGCCATACCGCTCTGACAGCGTCCAGCGCCTCAAGGTGAAAGCGGGCACGGTTTGCGACGCTACCGCCGTATTGGTCGGTGCGCTGATTGGCGAGGGGCGAGAAGAAGCTCGCGCCAAGATAACCGTGCGCGTAGTGCATCTCGAGCCATTTGTAGCCGGCCGCAAGCGCACGCTTGGCCGCGTCCGCGTAGGCCTGATGCAGCGCCTTGATCTCTTCGACGCTCAGTTGGTGCACCGGGTAGATGTGGCCGCCGCCGCCATAAGGGATCGCGGAGGGCGCGACGCACGTCCAGCCGTTCGGATGGTCGGGCGGTAGCTGCTTCCAAGTGCCTTCGGAATTGGTTCCGAGATGGGGAGGCAGCTCGCTGCCTTTGCGTCCAGTATGGCCAAGCTGAATGGCCGGCACCGCGCCCATGCGCTCGATGATCGCCGCAACCCTGGCATGGCCCTCGATTTGCGCGTCGTTCCAGATGCCCGCGCACGACGTCGTCGTTCGCCCGTCGGGCGTGATGGCCATCTGCTCGCCGAATATCAGCGCGAAACCGCCGGCCGCGCGCGCCCCGAGATAGCTGACGTGGTAGTCATCCAGCTTGCCGTCGACCGAGTTGTACATGGTCATCGGCGACATCACGATGCGATTGCGCAGGGTCACGCCCTTGAGCGTGTAGGGGCTGAAAAGATCGGGCACGGGAGCGGCTCCCTCGGCACGGGTTTGCGAACAGCGAGCGCTCACCTTCAATATCTGTGCCACCGATGATCCATGACGTGGTCGAGCGCTCTCCTGCAGCGACCGTTTCCCCCGCCTGACGCTCTCTTGTTCATCATGCGTACGAGCAGGGCATCAAGCGGGTGCTTGATCCGCAGCTTGCGTTCAAAGAAGAAGAACAAGGCTTCTTTCTAAAAAAGCAAAATACATTTGGCCGAAAGAGCCACGGGCTCTCCGGAACAGAAGTTTTTTGGTCCTTTTTTCCAAAAAGGAACTGCTTGCCTTACCCTCCGAGACAGCCAGGGCCTATCATGGCGGCCAGGGAGAGATATAGCATGGACGCCGCAGTTCTGCCGCGGATTGAGACCGACATCCCGGCCCGCCTTGACCGGCTACCTTGGAGCCGCTTCCACCTCGCGGTGATCGCCGCACTCGGCGTGACCTGGATCCTCGACGGCCTGGAGGTCACGATCGTCGGCTCGATCGGTCCGGCGCTGGAAGACAGTGGTGCCCTCAACCTCAATGCGAGCGGCATCGGCGAGTCTGCGTCCGCCTATATCGCTGGCGCCGTTGCCGGCGCGCTGTTCTTCGGCTGGCTGACCGACCGGATCGGGCGACGGGCAGTGTTCGCGGTCACGCTCGGCATCTACGTTCTGGGCGTGCTCGGCTCGGCGTGCTCGGTGAACCTCGTGACCTTCGCGCTGTCACGCGTGCTGACGGGCATCGGCATCGGCGGCGAGTATGCGGCGATCAATTCGGCGGTTGACGAGATGACGCCGGCTGCCATGCGTGGCCGGGTCAACCTTGCGGTCAACGCCAGCTACTGGGCCGGCGCCGGGCTCGGCGCGGTCGCCTCGCTGGTGGTGACCAACCACGCGCTCGTGCCACCCAATGTCGGCTGGCGGCTTGGCTTCGCAGTCGGCGGCCTGCTCGGCCTGCCGGTGATTTTCCTCCGTCGGCTCGTTCCCGAAAGCCCGCGCTGGCTCGTCACCCACGGCTATACCGCCGAGGCGGAAGCCGGGACCGTCAGGATCGAGACCGCCGTTCGTCGGCTCGGCCACACGCTGCCGCCGCCGAAAGGGTCGCTGTCGATCCGGCCTCGCCGCAGCTACGGCCTCGGCAATGTGCTGCACGCCATGTTCGTCACCCATCGCAAGCGCAGCCTGCTGGTGATGGTGCTTATGCTCAGCCAGGCATTCCTGTTCAACGCCATCTTCTTCACCTACGGGCTGGTGTTGACGAAGTTCTACGCGGTGCCGGTTGATCGCATTGGCCTGCACATCCTGCCGCTGGCCGCCGGCAACCTGCTCGGGCCGTTCATTCTCGGCCCGCTCTTCGACAGCGTCGGCCGGCGCCGGATGATCGGCGGCACTTTTGCCGCCTCGGCGATCCTACTGACGGTGACTGCGGTGTTGTTCGGGCTCGGCCTGCTGGACGCGCTCACTCAGACGCTCCTATGGATGGCAATCTTCTTCGTCTCCTCGTCGGCTGCTTGCGGCGCCTACCTGACGGCGAGCGAAATCTTCCCACTTGAAACACGAGCGATGGCGATCGCCATCTTCTACGCCTTCGGCACCGCCATCGGCGGGCTCGCGGCGCCGACCGTGCTGGGATTGCTGATCGGCACCGGCGAAGCCTGGTCGGTCAGCATCGGCTACTTCGTTGCCGCATTTCTGATGGGCTGCGGGGCTCTTGCCGAGTTCACGATTGGCATTGATGCCGAAGGCAAGTCGCTGGAGGACGTCGCGCAGGTCCTGTCCGCCTAGTGGGACCTTGCGTGTCGACAGAGGGCGCTTTCGAGTACCACATCTGGAGCGGGCGAAGGGATTCGAACCCTCGACCCCAACCTTGGCAAGGTTGTGCTCTACCCCTGAGCTACGCCCGCGCTCCCGTGCGAGGACGGCGTTCTAGTCGGCTCGCCTGTGAAAGGCAAGCGCCGGCGGCGTCCGACTGCGCTGCCGACCGTAGGGTCGAGACCCCGCCAGGGCGGCACGACGGCAGCTCGTCTCGCTGGCCTCGGCGCGGCCGGTGAGGCATTGTCGAAGCCAGCCAGCACCGGCAAGGCGGACGCAAGATCGCACGCGGCCGATATGGCGTCGGCGGGCAGGGCCGCCATATCGGACAACACGCCAGCGACGGGCGCCGCTGTCGGCCAGACACGAACGGGACGAGACCTATGGACTACATCATTGGCCAGAACCGGACTCCGAACCGCCCGCAGCCCCAAGACGCCGCGCCGCGCGGCTTGAGCGGCACGTCGGTGCGCCGCCCGGCTGACGCGCTGCCGGGCGAGCCGATGCCGCAGGAGCCAGCGCGGCCGGGCGGCGGCGAGGGCGCCTGGATCAGCGATGGCGACCAGCGCAACTTCATGCAGCTTGTCGTCGAGACGTCGCGCAGCGTGCCGGTCCTGGTCGACTTCTGGGCGACCTGGTGCGGTCCGTGCAAGACGCTGACGCCGGCGCTTGAGCGCGTGGTCAATGCCGCCGGCGGCCGGGTGCGGCTGGTCAAGGTCGACATCGACCAGAACCGCGCGCTGGTGCAGCAGCTCACCTCGCTTGGCCTTCCGCTGCAATCCGTGCCGACGGTGGCAGCGTTCTGGCAGGGGCAGATCGCCGACCTGTTTCAGGGCGCCCAGCCGGAAAGCGAGATCAAGCGCTTTGTCGAGAGCCTGCTGAAGCTGGCCGGCGGAGCGATGCCATCGGCCGAGCTGATTGCCGAGGGGCGGTCGGCGCTGGAGCAAGGTCAGGCCGAGGCTGCGGCGGATGCGTTCAGCGCCGTGCTGCAGGACGAGCCGGAGAACCCGGAGGCCTGGGGCGGGCTGGTGCGCGCGCTCATCGCCCTCGGCGATGACGGCCAGGCGGAGGACGCGCTTCAGCAGGTGCCGCCGGCGATCGCCGCGCACGCCGAAATTGTCGGCGCCCGCAGCGCGCTGGCGCTGGCGGCCGAAGGGCGGCAGGCCGCCGCCCATGTCGCCGAGTTCGAGGCCCGGGTGGCAGCCGACCCGGCAGACCACCAGGCGCGCTTTGACCTTGCCTCGGCGCTGAACGGCGCCGGTCGTCGGGGGGAGGCGGCCGAGCAGCTTCTACTCATTGTACGAGCCGAGCGCGGCTGGAACGACGAGGCGGCGCGCAGACAGTTGCTCAAGCTGTTCGAGGCTTGGGGCTTCGACGACGCGGCGACGATGACGGCGCGGCGCAAGCTGTCCGCATTGCTGTTCAGCTGACCCAGTCGTGAAACAGGGCAGGCCGTTTTCGGCCGGGCTGATCAAGGCTTGTGTCGCGCGTCGGCAGGATGGAGTTCGATGAACATGGAGCCGCGGCGCGAGGACAGGCTGCCGCGGGCGGTGCCGGTGTTTCCGATCGAGGGCGCATTGCTGCTGCCGGGCGGCCGGTTGCCGCTGCAGGTGTTCGAGCCGCGCTATCTCGCACTCACCGAGGACGTGCTGGGCAATGGCAGGATGTTCGGCCTGATCCAGCCGAACGGTGCGGTCGAGGCTGAAGACAGCGGGCCAGCGCTGTTCCGTGTCGGCTGCCTGGGCCGCATCGTCACCTTCAGTGAGACCGATGACGGGCGTTACCTCATCACGCTCGCCGGCGTGATCCGCTTTCGCATCCTGGCCGAGCTCGCGATGACGCGCGGCTACCGTGTGGTGGCGCCAGATTACGCGCCATTTTGGAGCGACATCGAGCCGGGAAGCCGCAAGCCGGTCATCGACCGCGCCGGGCTGCTGAGCGCGCTCCGAGCCTACTTCACCTACCGCGGCTTCGAGGTGGACTGGGAGGCGGTGGAGGCGATGGGCGACGAGGCGCTGGTCACGACGCTTGCGACGGCCTGCCCCTTCGAGCCGCCGGAGAAGCAGGCGTTGCTCGAAGCGGCGACGCTGGAGATGCGCGCCTCAAGCCTGCTGGCGCTGCTGCGCATGGCGACGCATGACGCAGGTGGCAGCGGTCCGCCGAGCTGAGGAGCACCACCATGCCGCAGGATGACCCGACACCGCCGGGCGTGCCGATAGACCCACGGCTGCTCGAGATGCTCGTGTGTCCCCTCACCCGAGGACCGCTAGAATACGATCGTGTGGCCGGTGAGCTAATTAGCCGCCAGGCGGGGCTCGCCTACCCGATCCGCGACGGCATTCCAATCATGCTGCCCGAGGAGGCGCGGACGCTTTAGGAGGCCAAGGCGCCGCCCCCGAACCCGCGGGCGACTAACCGGCGCTTTCTTGCTGAGCGAAGCCGATCAGCCCTACCCCGCACGCCATCGACCTAGCCCTGGGAGTCATGGATACAAAATGGATTTTAAGGGCTCCGCCTCTAATGGGATCCAGGGGGCAAAGCCCCTGGCCTTCCTTCCTCCAGCAGCGAACGCTACGTCTTAGCGACAAGGCAGATGGACCAACTCGCTGACGACAAGCCCGATGGCGAGGCCGCCGCGGCTCCGCTGGAGATCAGGCTGCGTCGGACGGAGCGCTGTCTGATCGTTCGTTTCGCCGATGCCACGTTCGAGCTGCCCGCCGAGTACCTGCGGGTGGAGAGCCCCAGCGCCGAGGTGCAAGGGCACGGACCGGGCGAGAAGCGGCTCGTCAGCGGCCGACGTCAGGTCGGCATCGTCGGGGTGGAGCCGGTCGGAAACTATGCCATCCGCATCCTGTTCGACGATCGACACGACACCGGCATCTATAGCTGGCCCTATCTGTATCGCCTGGGCATGCGTCAGCCGGCGATGTGGGCCGCTTATCTGGACGAGTTGACGGCAGCCAGCCTGTCGCGGGACGCGTAACCATCGCCGTCAGTTGTGCTTGATGTGCAACATTGTGGCACGAAGATGTCTCAAAATGGCCAATTGCAGGGCTGGTTCGCCCTGCATACAGTGCGTTCCCGCAACAGAGAACCGCTGAAATGCGGCATTGTCGGGGAGTGTTCCGATGGGTGAGGTTTGCATTGCAATCGGCTTGCGGGCCGGTGACCTGGTGCCGTGCGGCGCCTGTAGGCGTCTGACGCCGTTCCGCGGCGGTCATTACGCGCCGAGTAGTGAGCTGTGCGTCGAGTGCAGCTATCCACATCGCGACACTGAGCCAGTTCGCGAACTGGCCGACTGGGAGTAGGCAGGGCCCCGCCCTGGACCCGCACCAGCGTGCCTGCGCATGGCGGGCTGGCGGCGCCAGACCCATCGTCTGGCGGAATGTCTTACGAAGACTAACCGGTAACAATGCCGCTCAACCCGGCCGCGAGGCAGGCTAGCAGGTCCGCCAGGGCAAGCGCCAGGCAGCCTTCCGTCGGCGCGTAGTCCGGACGGGCGACGTGCAGGAAGATCGCCGAGCCGCGGCGACGCACGACCGGCGCATCGTTCCAGCCAAGCACTCCGACGACGTCGTAAAGCGCGTCGTCGCGCCAGAGCGCCTCATGTCGGCCGCTGAACGGCAACCGCACCCGACAATTATAATCCCGTGACGTTGGATCGTCGCACCAGCCATCCTCAGGCACCAGCGGCTCCACCGAAACGGCGGCGCGCGGCCGGGCGACCCGGTCGGCGCGATACAGCACCCGCCGCAACGGCAGCGCCCCGAGCGGCGTCGCCTCGTCGCCCTCCTGCTTATCCGCCCGCAGCCCGGCGCGGCCGATCGCGCAGCGCACGGTGAGCGGCGGCAGCCGCAGCATGCCGTCAGCGCCCAAGTGGGCGTTCAGGTGGGCGTTCAGGTGGGCGTTCAGCGCAGGTGGCCCAGCCGGGCCGACTTCGTCGCCAGGTAGGCGTCGTTGATGCCGTTGGCGCCGACCGCGGCGCTGACCCGACCCTCCACGACAACACCGCAGGCCTGCAGGGCGGCGAGCTTGTCCGGATTGTCGGTCAGCAGGCGGACGCGTCGCACGCCGAGTTCGTCGAGCATGGCGGCAGCGACCAGGAAGCTGCGCTCGTCGTCGCCCCAGCCAAGCGCGCGGTTGGCATCCACGGTATCGAGGCCGCCATCCTGCAGTGTGTAGGCGCGCAGCTTGTTGACGAGGCCGATGCCGCGGCCCTCTTGCGCCAGGTAGAGCAGCGCGCCGCAGCCTTCTGTCGCCATCCGGGCGATCGATTGGCGAAGTTGCGGGCCGCAATCACAGCGCAGGCTGCCGAGCAGGTCGCCGGTGAAGCACTCCGAGTGCAGGCGCACGAGCGGTGCGGGCTCGTCTCCCCTCAGCAGCTCCGGACGACCGATGATGACGGCCAGGTGCTCGACGGCGCTGTCGGCGGCGCGGAAGGCGACGATGCGCGCGTCCGAGACACCCTCGAGCGGCACCGCCGCGTCCGCAACGCGGCGCAGCGTCGCGGCGGCGCGGTTCGGATAGCCGAGCACCACGGACTCGGCGAGGCGGACCAACCCAGGCTCGACAGCAGCGGTTGGCGCGACCAGGCAGGCAGGCAGCAGCCGGGCGAGCTTGATCAGCAGCATGGCAGCGGCCGAGCCGGGCGGCGCCGCGACCGTCAAGGGCGGCCGGCCGACGAACTGCTCCGCGGTCGGGTCGGCAAAGCCCTGCAGGACGCTCGGGCTGAGCAGCGCAGGCGAGGCTTGCAGGGCCACCAGGCCCCGCTCTGGCATCGGGCGGCGCAGCACCGTCGCCGCCCGCACCGGCGCCAGCAGCAGCGTCGCCGCACCGGCGGCCAGCGCGTCGAACTCGGCGAGGCCGGCCGCGCTGGCGCCCTCTGCGGCAAGCACGGCCAGACAGGCGCCGAGCGGCGCGCCCGGTCGCTCCACGGCCATCGCTGTGTCGAGCAGCACCGGCACGCCGCGCCGCAAGTCCGACAGAGCGCGATGCAGGCTGCGCAGGGCGAGGCGCTGCCCGTTCGGTTCTGCGTCCTGCGTCAAGCCGTCGAGGCTGTCTGGCGCGGCACTCATCGGCGGCTCGGCGACGGTGCGGCTGAGCAGAAGGATGGGCGGCGCATCACACCTGATAAGTCGGGCAGCCGCCGCCATAAACAAGCCGCGTGCAGCGCTGTTGACGGCAATGCACACATGCGGCGATTTAGGCGTATAGTGACCCCGTACCGATGCGTGCGTCCGCCGAGAATGATCGCCGCGAGAAGACCGACATGACAACGATGTCGGCGGGATTGTTACGCCGCCGCCCCTGGCCAACAGGCGCGGCACGATGGATGGTCAACGGCACGTGACGTCGGCGACGCAGAAGGTGAGGTAACCATGTCGGGCGAGCGCCCAATCCTGATCGTGGACGACGACCGGTCGTTGCGCGAGGAGCTGGCAACGCAGCTTCGAATCGAAGGTGATTTCCGCCCCTTTGAGGCGGCGAATGCCGAGCAGGCGGAAGCATTGTTGCTGGCCCAGGGTGCGCGCTTCGATGCGCTGATCCTCGATGTCGGGCTGCCGGATGCAGACGGGCGCGACCTGTGCGCGCGGCTGCGGCGGCAGGGCATGCGGATGCCGATCATCATGCTGACCGGCTCCGACGATGAGGCCGACGTGGTGCGTGGCCTCGACAGTGGCGCCAACGACTATATCGCCAAGCCATTCAAACTGCGTGAGTTGCTGGCGCGGCTACGGGCTCAGCTCCGGATCTTCGAGAACAGTGAGGACGCTGTCTTCACCATCGGGCCATACACTTTCAGGCCCTCGGCCAAGCTGCTCGAGGAGCCGGCGCGCAAGCGGCGTATCCGCCTCACCGAGAAGGAGGCGGCGATCCTCAAATTCCTCTACCGGGCCGGCACCAAGCCGGTGGCGCGACAGGTGCTGCTCAATGAGGTCTGGGGCTACAACGCGGCCGTAACCACCCACACGCTGGAAACCCACATCTATCGGTTGCGCCAGAAGATCGAGCCGGATCCGGCGAACGCCCGGCTGCTGGTCACCGAGGGCGGCGGCTACCGCCTTGATCCGACGGTGATGTCGCAGGCCGCCTGACAGCGGCCGTCAATCACAGGTCGAGCTCGACCATCACTGGAACGTGATCCGACGTCTGCGTCCAGTCACGTGCCTCGGCCAGGACACGGGTGCCGATGAGCGCAGGCCGCAGGTCGGCCGAGACCCACATATGGTCGAGCCGACGGCCACGGTTGGAGGCGCGCCAATCCTGGTTGCGATACGACCACCAAGTGTAGAGCTTCTGGTCGGCCGGAACGAAGTAGCGCACGGCGTCGATGAAGCCGGTCGCCTGCCACGCCATCAGCGCCGCGACCTCGATCGGTGTATGGCTGACAACGCCGAGCAGCTGGCGGTGGCTCCAGACGTCGTGCTCAAGCGGCGCGATGTTGAGGTCGCCGACCAGAATGCAGCGGCGCGGCGGATCGGCGGCGAAAAACGCCGTGGCCTCGCGGACGAAGTCCAGCTTGTGTCCGAATTTCACATTGACCGCCGGATCCGGCACGTCGCCGCCCGCCGGGACGTAGAAGTCGTGTAGCGCGATCGGGCCGGTGGGCGCTTGCACCGTGACGTGCAGGTGGCGGCAGTCACCGCGTTCGCACCAATCCCGCGCCGCCTGCTCGACAAGCGGCAGGCGGGACAGGATCGCCACCCCGTTATAGCCCTTCATGCCGCGGCGGGCGACGTGCGGGAAGCCGAGCGCGCCGGGTGCGGCATCCGGAAACAGCGCATCTGGGACCTTGGTCTCCTGCAGGCAAAGAATGTCCGGCTCGAGCGCGTCCACGAGCAGGCGCAGCAGACCGACGCGCAGGCGCAGCGAGTTGATGTTCCAGGTGACGATGCGCATCAGGCGGGGCCTCGTAGGGGTGGGAAGGCCAGGGGCTTCGCCCCTGGACCCCATTAAAGGCGGAGCCTTTAAAATCCATTTGTTTGTTGGTGCTCACCGCTGGTGACCGCCATGTCGGGCAACGGTATGGGCACCATCAGCGGGCCCTATCTGGCGACGGGTCGAGGAGGTCTGCTCGCCAACTGATCCTGTCAGCCAGGTACTCCGCGTCCCGCCCCACACCACTGAGGCGCCCCGAGCCCCAGCTCTGCAGCCAGGGCAGGCCGAGGAAGTAGACGCCAGGCTGCGACGTGACGCCGCGGTGATGGGCAGGCCGCCCCAGGCCGTCGAAAACGTCGAGCGTCACCCAGCCGTAGTTCGGCCGGAAGCCCATGCACCAGATGATGGTGGCAATGCCGGCCGTCCCCAGCGCCAGCGGCGGCGCGCCGGGCGCCGGGCGCCAGACCGCCGGGGGTGAAGGCTCTTCCGGCGCGGCCAAGCCTTCGGCGGCGATCCAGGCGTCGATGCTGCGCTTGATCGCGTCTGACGCGGCATCCGCGGCGTCGAGGTTGAGGGCCAGGTCGTCGTTGAAGCTGGCCTGGTCGGGCGCGATGTCGGCCAGGCTGCCATGCAGCCGCATCCCCTCCAGGGCGAAGCGGCGCAGGTCGATGTCGTGACCGCCATCGCGACCGGAGACGTAGTGGCTGGTGGTCGCGCGCACCGCCTCGCCCAGCGGGTGACGCTCGATCGGGCAATCATTGAGGCCCATGCGCTCGAGCCACGCCACCACGTCGCGACCACGATAGCGGCGGGCGATGCGCGGCGCCGTGCCGACGCAGAGATGCACCTGCCGGCCGGCAAAATGCAGGTCCTCGGCGATCTGGGTGCCGGACTGGCCGGTGCCGACGACCAGCACGGCGCCAGGGGCGAGGTCGTCGGGGCTCGTGTAGGTGGCCGAGGTGAGCTGGCGGATCGTCGCCGGCAGGCACTCGGCGGCGTCGGGCACTGCCGGGTCATGGTAGCCGCCGGTCGCGATGACGACCTGGTCGGCGTGCCAGCCGCCGGCGTCGGTCTGCACGTCGTAGCCGCCCAACGGCGAGGGTGCGAGCGAGGTCACGGTGACGCCGGCGCGGACCGGCGGGTCGAAGCTGTCGCGGAACGCGCGGAGGTAGGCGACCACGCCGTGCTTGGGCATGAAGCCGTCGGGGTCGTCGCCGGCATAGGCGAACCCGGGCAGACGGCAATGCCAGTTCGGCGTCACCAGGTGGAAGCTGTCCCAGCGCTCGTGCTGCCAGGCGTGGCCGACATCGTGGCGCTCGATCAGCGCGTGCTCGATGCGGTCACGCTTCAAGAACCAGCTCATCGCCAGCCCCGCCTGGCCGGCGCCGATGATCAGCACTGGAACGTGCGGCACCATTCTAATGTCCGTCGTCTGGGCAGCCGCTGGAGCGGGTGAAGGGAATCGAACCCTCGTATGCAGCTTGGGAAGCTGCCGTTCTACCATTGAACTACACCCGCCCGCCGGGCGGCCGGAAGCATAGGCCGGGGCCGGTTGACGGCGCAATGCGGGTGCTCCTAGGCTCCGCCCGGCGCCATGGATCGGCGTTCCTCGCGATTTGTCCGGCCGGCTTGCGGCGAGGTGAAACAAGCGCGCTAAAGAGGCCCGGAGCCAGGATCGCTCGCCAGCAGGCGCGGCCGGGCTATCGGCACTCGCAAGGCCGGGCTTCGTCCAGCGAGGCTCCAGCGATGACCGAACAGACCGCCTACCGCACCGCCACCCGGCTGGTTCACGCCGGCGTCGAGCGCACGCCCTATGGCGAGACCACGGAGGCGCTCTTCCTGACCTCCGGCTTCGTCTATGACGACGCCGAGCAGGCGGCCGGCACCTTCGAGGGCACCGTCGAGCATTACCAGTATTCCCGCTTCGCCAATCCGACGGTGGCGATGCTGGAGCGCCGCCTGTGCGAGATCGAGGGTGCGGAGGCGTGCCGCGCCACCGCGACCGGCATGGCGGCGATCAACGCGGCGATGCTGAGCCACCTCAAGGCCGGCGACCGGGTCGTCGCCTCGCGGGCGCTGTTCGGCTCCTGCCACTGGATCGTCTCGACGCTGCTGCCGCGCTTTGCCATCGACAGCGTGTTCGTCGATGCCTGGGACGTGGACGGCTGGCGCGCGGCGCTGGCCGAGCCGACCGCGCTGGTGCTGCTGGAGACGCCCTCCAATCCGATGCTGGAGGTGCTCGACCTGCGCCTGATCGCCGAGCTTGCGCATGCCGCCGGCGCGCTGGTCGTGCTCGACAACGTGTTCGCAACGCCGCTGCTGCAGCGCGGCCTAGAGCTCGGCGCCGACGTGATCGTCTACTCCTGCACCAAGCACATCGATGGCCAGGGCCGCGTGCTCGGCGGCGCCGTGCTCGGCACCAAGGCGTGGGTCGAGACCGTGCTGCAGCCGTTCTTCCGCAACACCGGGCCGGCGATGTCGCCGTTCAACGCCTGGCTGCTGCTCAAGGGGATGGAGACGCTGCAGCTCAGGGTCGAGGCGAGCTGCGTGCGCGCAGCCAGGCTTGCCGACTTCCTGGCCGCCGCCGCGGGCGTGCAGCGCGTGTGGTATCCCGGCCGCGAGGATCATCCTCAATATGCGCTGGCGGCGGCGCAGATGAGCGCCGGCGGCACGCTGATCAGCTTCGAGGTCGCCGACCGCGCCGCGGCGTTCCGGATGATGAACGGCTTCCGGCTGATCGCCATCAGCAACAACCTTGGCGACAGCCGCAGCATGGTGACGCATCCGGCGACGACCACGCATATGCGCATCGGCGCCGAGGAGCGCGCTCGGCTCGGCATCAGCGACGGGGTGATCCGGCTGTCGGTCGGGCTCGAGGACGTGGCGGACCTGAAAGATGACCTGCAGCGCGGATTGTCTTGCCTCTAGGCGCACCGAAGCCGGCGGCGGCTGGCCTTGCCGATGCGCCATCGGTAGAGTGAGGGAATGGCGCGCGAGCATGGTGACGGGACGGAGGACGCGCGCGACTACGCTCGCACCACACGCGGCATACGGGTCAGCGTGCAGGCCGTCTTCCTCGACGACCAGTCGCAGCCGGAGGACAACCAGTATGTCTGGGCCTACCGGGTGCGCATCGAGAATCGCAGCCCCGAGCCGGTGCAATTGCTGCGACGCAGCTGGCGCATCACCGACGCGCGCGGGCGGCTGATCAAGGTCGACGGTGAGGGCGTGGTCGGCGAGCAGCCGTCGCTCGATCCGGGAGAGTCTTTTGAGTATACGTCCGGCACGCCGCTCGAGACGCCGAGCGGCTTCATGGCGGGCGCCTACCACATGGTGGCGAGCCGGTCGGGCGAGCGCTTCGAGGTGGAGATCCCGCCCTTCAGCCTCGACAGTCCGCATCAGGGCGGGCAAGTGCATTAGAAGGCAGGGGCTTTGCCCTGGACAGGCGACACTAGTGCCGTAGAAACGCGGGTTTGGGGGCGTCGCCCCCAGCGGGTCCAGGGCAGCGCCCTGGCCTCTCCTCCCGTACCGTCTAGTTTCCGACCACCGGATCCCCCGGCAGGAAGACGTGCCAGCCATCGGGCCAGCTTCTGATCAGGTGCCGAGGATTCTGCCGATGCAGCGCGAGTTCGTCGCGCCAAGCTGGGCCGGCCGCATGGAGTGGATCGGGCACGAAGACATAGCGCAAGCCGACAGCGAGCAGCCACACCGTGACGACGCCGGCGGCCCAGCGCAGCGGCGGCGGCCATGTGGCGGCGCAGGCAAGCACGGCGAGGCTGAGTAGAACCTGCGGCGTGTAGCAGTAGCGGCCGGCGAAGCCGAGATGGAACAAGGCGACGAAGGGGCTGAGAGCGCCGGCGTATGACACGGCAATGGTGACGAGGGCGGCCATGAACAGCCAGGGCGCAGCGTCACGCGGATGGCGGGTCAGCAATACGGCGGCGGCGGCGGCGAGGCCGAGGCAGGCGGCCGCCGGCCAGAGCAGCGGCTGGCCGGCCACAGCGTGCGCCTCGATCGTCTGCGTCAGTGGCGCGCCGTGATATGGGCCGAGGAATGGCAGGACCAGGTGCTTGTCAAAGGCAAGATCGAGGAACAGCACCGGGCGGATGACGTAGGCGCGACCGGGCTCATGCGAGTAGAAGGCGACCAGTTGGACCATCACCGCGGCGCCGAGCACCAGCGCCTGAACGGCGCGCGGCCGCGATCGCTCCAGCGCCGCGCGGGCGGCGAACAGCGGCAGCAGCAGCCAGGATCCCGGACCGCTCAGCGCCGCCAGCCCCAGCAGCAGCAACCGGAACAGCGCGGTTGGTGCGCCAGCCTGGTCCTCCAGCGCCAGGACGAGCGCGGCGCAGAGCGACAGATGCACCTGGCTGCCGATCGAGGACAGCCACACCTCGTCGCTGACCGGCGGCACCAGGACGAGCAGCATCGCTGCGACGAGAACGTGCGGCCGGTTCAGCCAGGCCAGCCGGCTGGTGACCAGCAGCACAGCGGGGCACACCTGGACGGCGAGGGCGAGCAGGCTGGTCGCGTACGGCGCCGTGCCCAGTGGCATCGCGTGCCAGGCGAGCAGCCCGCCGAGATTGGCCGTGAGGTTGAGATAGCCGCCATAGGGGTGCAGCAGGGCGCGCGGCCAGGGTAGCGACCAGGCGAAGACGAAGAACCGATTGCCCTCCTCGGCCCAGAAGCGGCCGCGCAGCAGAATGGCGGGCAGCTTGGCCGCGACCAGTCCCCCATAGGCGAGCAGCAGGGCGACGCGCCATCGTGGCGACAAGGGTCGGGCGGTGACGGAGGACAAGGCGACACCCTATGGCAAGGCAACCCAAGCATCGTGCAGACGGCGCCGCCAGGCCAGAGCCTGCCCGAGCGCGGGCTGCGGTCGCAGCCGAGCCCGTCGCCTTGTCATCGCGATGTCATCCCGGCGATGGCGCAAGCTGGATAACCAGCCGCCATGCGTCGCCTCTTTGCCCTGCCATTGCTGCTGCTCGCACCGGGCGTGGCGCGAGCGGACGCGCCGCTCGCCATCGCGCCGGTGCAGGTCGACGCGGCCAGCCCGGCGAGCGCCGCGCCAAGCGCCCCGTCGCTGAACGCGACCCAGCCGACCTCCAGCGTCGACCGCGCCGCGCTGGACCAGTTCGTCGCGCCAACCGGCAATTACGACGATGCCATCCGCCTGACCCCCTCCGTGGTCGACATCGCGCCGAACGGACCGGGGCTCGGCGAGGCGCAGACGCTGACCATTCGCGGCTTCGCCGACGGCCAGTACAACGTCACCTTTGACGGCATTCCGTTCGCCGACAGCGACGACTTCACCCATCACAGCTCCGCCTACTTCGTCACCCGCGACCTCGCCGAGGCCAGCGTCGATCGTGGCCCGGGCGACGCGACCACGCTGGGCGATGCGACATTCGGCGGCACGGTGGCGCTGCGCTCGATCAGCTCCGCCGCCGGCGGGATCTCCCCCACCGTCTCGCTCGGCTCGTTCGACACCGGGCTCGGCGGTCTGCTGCTCGACAGCGGCCGCGGCACCCTGCCCGGCGGCGCCTCGGCGCTACTCGACGTGAACGGCGTGCAGAGCCACGGCGCGCTCGACGACGCGGCGCAGCGGCGAGCCAACCTGCTTGCCAAGCTCGTCCTGCCGCTCGGCCACTATGCCCGGCTGACCGTGGTCGCCAACGTCGCGCGGACGGCGCAGGGCGAGCCGCTCGGCGCGACGCGCGCCGAGATCGCCGCCGACGGGCCGGGCGTGGCGCTGAACGGTGATCCGCGCTCGCAGGCCTTCGAGGGTTACAACAGCTCGACCTACCGCACCGACCTCTCCTATGCCGACCTCACGCTCACCCCGCCGGACGGCACGACGCTGTCGAACAAGCTCTACACCTACGGCCTGTATCGCCGCATCGAGCAGGGGCTCGACCCGAACGGCGAGACGACGACCACTGCGCTCGCCGCCGGCGACGTGCCCGGCCAGTCCGGACGCAACGGCCTGCGCGCCTGGGGCGACATCCTGCGCGCGACGCATCCACTGCCGGCGGGTCTCACGATCGAGGCGGGCGTTTGGCTGGAGCGGCAGACCAACTCGCGCTTCCTGCTGCAGACCGACCGCACCCTGGGCGACATCGCAAACCCGGTCCTCATACCCGTGGCCGGCCTCCCATTCTCGGCCGCGATCGACCGGCAGCAGCGCGAGACGCTGATCACCGCACAGCCCTACGCGCAGCTCGACTGGCAGGCGCTGCCGGCGCTGCGCCTCACCGCCGGCCTCAAGGGCGCGCTGTTCGACCGGTCGGTGGATGCGCCGGTGATGGAAGGCACACGGCTGAGCGAACGCTTCGAGCGCGATTTCGCCGCCGCGCTGCCCTCGGCCACCGCGCAGCTCAGCCTTGCCGCCGGCTGGCGGCTCTATGCCCAGGCGGCCGAGGGGTTCCTCGCTCCGGCGCTGCAGCTCTTCGACGTCACCGACCCGGCGAACGCCAGCGTGCAGCCGGAGCGGACGTGGAATGTCCAGCTCGGCACCTCCTATCGCTCGCCCCGGCTCGCCGCCTCGGCGGACGGCTACGACATCGTCGTCAACAATGCGATCGGCACCCGCACCGTCGGCGGGCAGAGCGTCGACTTCGATGAGGGCAGCGTCGTCTATCGCGGCCTGGAGGCGGAGGCGACGCAGGCGCTGCCCGCCGGGTTCTCGCTCTACGGCGGCGGCTCGCTCAACCAGTCACGGCAATCGAGCGGCCACGGCGCGCCAGGCGGTCCAGCGCCGGCAACGCCGCAGGCGACGCTGTCCTCCGGCCTGCTCTATCAACGGCCGGCGCTGCAGGCCTCGCTGGTCGATCGCTGGGTTGGCGGCACCTATGGCGACGTCGGGCGGACGCAGTGGATCGAGCCGTTCAACCAGCTCGACCTGTCGGTCGGAACGGTGATCAGCCGAGTGACCCTGCGGACACAATTGTTCAACCTGCTGGACAGCCGCAAGATCGATGGCTTGGCCGGATACACGGTGGCAGCCGGGACGCCGCTGTACTGGACGCAGCCGGGACGGTCCGTGTTCGTCAGCGCGACAGCGTGGTTCTAAGAAGTTTAAGGCGAGGGCGCCGCCCTCGACCCGCTGGGGCCTGAGGCCCCAGATCCCCATCCGTGAGGGGTTTGGGCCGCGGGCCCCAGCGAGGTCTAGGAGCAGAGCTCCTGGCCTTCCTTCAGACCAGCTCCATCACCAAGGGCACATTGCACGTCGGCGATCGAACGTGCTCGAGCGCGGCCGGGCTGATGCCGCCGCGCCTGAGCAGGTCGAGGGCCACCTCGCGGTAGGTATCGGCGCAAAACGCCTCGCTGTCCGATGCGGCGCCGAGGCATTGCGCAAGGCGCTCGCGCCAGTCGTCGTGACGCAGGTCGATGCGCACGAGCCAGCCTGCCGGCTTGGTGCGTGCCGCCTTGTCCCACTGCTCGGCAAGCCAGCGCGCATGCGCCTCGTACTCGGTGATGAAGCGCCGGAAGCACAGGGCGGCGACGTGCGGCGGCACAGCGCGCAGGCGCTCGATGTCCAGGCTCTCGGCGAGCATCGGCGGGGTGCCGAGCAGCGTCTCGCAAAACGCGACGAGCGGGTCGCCGACAACCTCGACGACGCGGACGTGCGGGCGATCCAGCGCCAGCTCGGCGATGTGCCAGCCCTGACCGCGGCGCAGCAGAAAGCCGCTGAGCCG
This sequence comes from Acetobacteraceae bacterium, assembly GCA_965198995.1. GTDB lineage: Bacteria > Pseudomonadota > Alphaproteobacteria > Acetobacterales > Acetobacteraceae > CAXMMR01. The sequence goes on along the minus strand of CBDAQG010000002.1, from coordinate 2,503,310 downwards.
GGACCGCTCGGCGCCCACAAGGTCGGCGACGAAGACCGGGGCGGAGAGGTCGCGCAGCTTCACGTCGGTCGCGCCGTAGCCGGCAAAGCTGGCCGCGTTGCGGGCGAACTCAATGCGGCCAGGATGAAACACCTGGCCGTGGCAGAGCAGCCCCGGGGCGCGGGCGAGCGCCGCATGGACGACGGCGAGCTCGGCCGTCGACGAGCCTAGTACGGTGAAGAACGGCTTCGTCACCCGCCTGTGGTCTTCGTACCAGCGGCCTTGCGAGCGGCCGGCGACCGGGCGGCCAGGCGGCCCGTCACGATAGGCGAGCCGCCAGTCCTCGTATTCGCTGCTCAGCAGGCCGACCTGCAGGTCGGAGAACGGTGCGAGCTGCACCTCGCCCGACCAGGCGCGGTCGAGCCGGTCACGCAACTTGCCGCAATGGGTGGAGATCTTGCGGGCGAAGAAGAAGTTCTGCCGCAGCAGGTAGTCGTCATGGTCAGCGTGGTAGACGACCGGGTAGCCGTAGTCGGAAAACTGATAGAGCGTGAGCGGACAGTTGGTGATCCGCTCGGGCTGCGCGATGTGCCGGACCATGGTCTGGAAGAACAGCTCGTCCGGCACCAGCGTGGTGCGGAAAAACCGCTCGATGTCGGGCGCGCGGGCGAGTTGCATGATCTCCTGCAACGTCGACCAGGTCAGCACCCACCACTGCGAGCCCATATATGGCGTGAGCCCACGCACGAACGGGCGTGTGAGGCCGAGCCAGCGCTGCAGCTTGTAGCTGATCTCGGTGCGGCGCTTCTGGTCGCGCCAATTGAACCACCAGCGATACAGATAGCGCTCGCGCTGCGGCCCGGTCTTGACCCAGGGCTCGCTGTCGGCGGCCGCGGTCTCGATGAACTCGTCGCCGCGGTTGCGCGCCAGGAAGTCGAGCAGCTGCGCGCTCGGCCGGATCGGGTAGTCCATGCCGCTGAGATGGTAGACGTAGTCGGGGTCCCAGCCGCTCGCGGCGATCTCGTCGAGGCAGTTCAGCGTGCCGCGCACCACCGACCACTCACCCCAATGCACGGACGTTCTCCGGGCAAAACGAACCTGGTCGTCACCGGCAAAGCGGCGGTAGAGCGCGCGAAAGCCGTCGTCGGACGATTTGAGATCGTAATGGACGGCAACCGCGTGGCCCTGGCCGATCAGCGTCGCGATCAGCCGCTCCACGTCGGCCGGGCGGCCATGCGCGAGCAGCGCGAAGGCGAGCTTGATCCGCGGCGGCGGGATCGCGTCGAACACCGCTCAGACGCCGCTCTGGTCGCGCAGCGCGCCGGCGAGCAGCGAGCCGACGGCGTAGGCGATCAGGGTGCCGATCAGCACCGAGAGCGTCACCGTCAGCGCGTAGAACGGGTCGGCGCGGTCGGGCAGCACCGGCTCGGCGAAGTCGATCAGGTAGTTCTGCTTGCGCGCGGCGTCGGCGCGGGCGACGGCCAGGCCCTGCTCGGCAGCGGTGTAGGCGGTGCGGGCGAAGTCCTGGTCGAGCTGCAGGCGCGCGTAGTCGGCCAGCAATTGCGAAAACGGCGTGCCGTTGCTGCCGGCCAGGCGCTGCCGCTCGCCGGCGAGCTGCGCCTGCAGCGAGGTGATGCGGGCGCGGATCTGCTGGCGGATCGGCGCATCGCCGCCGAGGAACGGCGCGGTCTGGGCGAGCTGGGTGCGGGCGGCGGCGAGGTCCGCCTCCAGCGTGCCGACGATGCTGCCGAGCTGGCTCGCCATGCGCTCGGGATCCTGGTCGCCATGCGCGTCCTGGAACGCCGCCAGCGCCAGGCGGGCGCCGCGCATGCGCTCCTCCTCATGCGCGACCTCGGTCTGTGCGAAGCTCATCTCGTCATTGCGCGCCCGCATCGTCATCGCGTCGACCATCTGGTCGCAGGCCTCGACGACCGCCCGGGCCAAAGCAAGCGACAGCGCCGGATCGGCGGTCGCGACGTCGATGGTCAGGTAGCCGCCAAGGCCTTCGCTCACCGAGACGCGACGGCGATAGGCGGCGAGGAACGCCTCCGCGGAGGCGTGCGGCGACATGCGCGACCACCAGTCCAGATGGCGGTCGCTGAAGCGGGCGCGCAGCTGCACCGCGGCGTCGAGCCGGCGCAGGATCGCCGGCGAGCGGACGTATTGATAGACGATCGCGCCCAGGTCGACGTTGTTGGTCTCGCTGGTGCCGGAGAAGCTCTGGGTGATGCCGGCGGCGAGCGAGGCCGGCGGCCGATAGATCTCATAGGTGAGCTCGGTCTCGCTGACGTAGCGCGGCGAGGCAAGCAGGGCGAAATACAGCGCCGTCAGCAGGGTTGGCAGGCCGACCAGCAGGCTGAGCCGCAGCGCCAGGCGTCGGCCACGACGCCGTCGTCGCGCGAGCAGCAGTTCCGCATGCGCCTCGGCCGCCGGCCAGGACGGGGCCGGCAAGATCGCGGCCTGCGGCGTGCGCTCGGCGACCGGAGCGCTGGGAGCGCCGTGCCGGGTCATGCCGCAACGCCCTGCGGCAGGCTGGTGGCATCGAGCCAGGCGATGGCGGCGGCGCAATCGTCGAAGCGGCGCAGCGTCGTCTCGGCGATCACGACCGCGGCGTCGGCGCGCAGGCGCGCGAGCCGCGGCACGGCGGTGGCAAAGATCAACCCGGCGCCGCGCGCCCGCGCTGCGGCAAGGCAGCGCGCCAGCACCGGCCCGGGCAGTTGCTGGGCGTCGTCCAGCAGGTAGCACGCGAACGGCAGCATCAGCGCCAGCGAGCACTCCAGCACCCGCCGCACGCCGCCCTCCAGGGCGCGCACCGGCTCTCCGAGTGCCGCGCCAAGGCCGCAGAACGCCTCCACCGCGCGCACCAGCCGGTCGGCATCAAGCCCGTAAAGGCGGGCAACGAAGCGGCAATTCTCATGGCCGGTAAGGCCGGGATGCAGCAGCCGGCCGGCGTTGATCACCGGCGAGACACCGTCGCCCAAGCCCCAGGACACCGGCGGCAGCACCCGGCCGCCGGCATCCGGCCGCAGCCGGCTCGCCAGCAGCTCCAGCAACACCGTCTTGCCGGCGCCGCGGCCACCGAGGATGGCAACCGCGCGGTCGGTCGGGATGTCGAGGTCGCTTGGACGGAAGACGACGCGCGGCCGTCCGCCGGGCCCGGGAAAGCTGCGTCCGACGCCGCAGAGTGCGATCATGCGGTCGGAGGTCATGCAGGGATCCTGATCGAGCGGCAGGCGGCGAGGCCGAGCAGCAGCAGCAGCGCCGCCAGCACCGCTGGATAGCCGAGGTCGACCAGCGCTAGCGGGTAGCCGGGATCGAAGGCGTGGCGCTCGTATTCGACCAGGTGCAGCAGCGGGTTCCACAGCAGCACCGCGGCGAGCGCCGGCAGGGTGCGGTAGACGACGAAGTAGAGGCCGGAGGTGACGAACAGCGCCCAGGTGATCAGCTTCTCGATCGGCCGTGCGAACGGGCTGATCGCGCCGAGCCGCTCGGCGAGCAAGCCAAAGCCGACGCCGAGCGCGCCGGCAATGGCGAAGATCAGCGCCGTCTGCGGCAGCGACGGCATCGGCAACGCAATCCCGAACAGCCGCAGCGGCAGCACCGCGGCAAGGCAGAACACCAGGTTGACCAGCAGCGGCCAGGCGGCCCTGGCGAGGCGCAGATGCATCGCGGTCACCCCGGGCAGCAGCGTCGCGCCGGCCGGAAAGCGCGCCCCGTTCGCCGCCCCCGTCGCCGAGTAGTTGAAGGCGAACCAGACCGAGAAGCCGGCGAGCACGAACAGCGGGATCGGGATCTCGCCCGGCATCGGCTTATGCAGCAGCGCGAACAACGCCCAGTGCGCCAGCACCACGGCGATCGGCCGCAGCACCTCGAGCGGCAGGCCAAGCGGGTTGCCGCCGTAGCGGACCTGCAGGTGGCGCAGGATCAGCGCCCGGATGATGCGCAGGTCGTCGAGCGGCGTGCGCCAGGCCCCCGGCTCAGGCAGCGGGCGGACTGTCGTCGCCGCTGGCGGGCGGGCGACAGCGGCGATCGCCTCGATGAGGGCAGGCGGCAGCGCGGGCTCGGCCGGGAGATCCGGCTCGGGCTCTGGCGCCCTGGCAGCCGGCAGCGGGTCAAGATAGGGCCGAAGCTCGGTCCAGCCTGGCCGCGCGCGGGCCAGCCTGGCGGCGAGCAGGCGGGCCTGGGCCAGGTCGCCGCGGGCGGCGTGGCACTGCACGATGACGAGGCTGGCGGCATGGCATTGCGCGTCGCGCGCCAGCGCCGCCCGGGCGGTGCTCAGCGCCGCGTCGAGCTGGCCGCGCCCCACGAGCAGGGCGGCGAGCCGCGCCCGCAGCGACGCCGCATGCGGACGCAGCGCAACCGCCTGGCGCAGCGCGGCGATCTGGCCCTGCGGGTTGCCGCGCCGCTCGGCGATGCGCGCGAGCAGCAGCGGTCCGCGCAGCAGTGACGGCTCGAGCGCCAGCGCCGACCGGGCATGATCCTGAGCACGCTGCAGCTCGCCGGCCAGCAGGTGCGCGCGCGCCTGGTCGAGCCGCGCCGCGCCCCGCCCGTCGCGCGTCGCAAGGGCGGCAAATGCGTCGGCCGCCGCCGAGAAGCGTCGCGCCCGACACAACGCCAACGCGTCGGAGCGCAGCGTGCCCGGAGCCTCGCCGTCTGTGGGGCCGGCGCTCAATCCGCGGCCAGCGGCATCGCCGCGGCGCCAGCGCGCTTGAGGCCGATGCCGAAGATGCGCGGCGGCATGGAGGAGACCCGCACGTCGCGCACCTCGTAGCCGTCGAGCACCACGTGGCGCATCGCCTGCGGGCTGATGCGCCAGAAATCCGGCGAGGCGTGGATGCGGTAGGTCGGCGTCGTGTCCGGGATCGGCTTGCCCTTCGGCCCGGCGACGGTAACGCCCGCCTGGTTGGCCGCCTTGGAGAAGCCGGGAACGGCGAAGATCACCATGCCGTCCGTCGCCAGCACCCGGCGGATCACCTCCAGCGTGCGCCAGAAACATCGGTCATGCACGATGGCATCGTTCCACAGCACGGTGCTGAACTGTCCGTCGGCGAAACGGTTGGCGAGCTCGCCTAACTCGCCCCGGTGCAGCACGATGCCCGCCGCCGTGGTGCCGGCCTCCAGCGCCGGTCCGACCGCGTGACGCTGCACACCCGCGTACTGCTCGCCGGCGACCGCGCAGTCCTCGGCGTCAGCCAGGCCAAGCTCCAGAAACGGCCCCTGCGGCGTCTGCAGCTCCACCAGCCTGCGGAACTCGGCCACCATGCGCTGCGCCGGCTTCATCACCCCGTCCCCCTGCTTGCGTGGGCTCGTGCTTGCCAGCCCGCCATCGCAGCCGGCCGCCGCCAGCCCCGCGCGCGCCGCCTCAAGGTTCGGCACGTAGGCGGCAACGTTACGGGTCTCCTGCCCGGCGTGAAAGATCTTCGCTTCCATGACGAAACGATGACGATCAACGTCGGCCTGGGTGAAGCCGAGAAAGTTCAGCAGGCCGAGCAGGTGCGCAAGCCTGGTTTCGCGGTCGCCCTCGTAGAGGTCCTCGTAGTAAACCCGCCGGCTGTCGGCGCCGACATCGTCGAGCCAGCCGGACACCGTCGCGGTGGCGTCGCGGCAGTGGCGGAAATGCTTCACCATGTCGTCGACCGGCAGGTTCGGCAACGCGCGCTGGCCGTCGGCGACCTCGGCAAACACCTTGCGGGCGTAGTCGCGAAACCAGGTTCCCTGCGACTCGGCGATGAACTTCGAGGTCAGCCGCGCCGTCTCGTCACGCCGCAGCAGGTGCACGTGCCGGTAGCGTGTCTTGGCCGCCGCCTGCATCAGATGCTGGTTGAACGGCATCTGCAGCAATTCGTAGCAGTGCTTGATCAGGACGTTCTGCGCCAGGATGCCGTCGAGCTCGCCGGACAGCGCCACGTGGTCGCGCGTCTTGTTCCATGCGTCGGTGACCGGCCAGAACTGGCGCGGGCTCTTCTTCGCCCAGTTGAATGGCTCGTGCTCGGCGCTGCGATGCTCGGACATTTCCATCAGCAGCTCGGTCAGCGCAGTGCCGCCGGTGCGCTGCATCGTCCAGATGATGAACGGCCTCGACATCCGTCGCCTCGCTAAACCTGCAGTTGCAGCCGCAAAATTTAGCGGCAAGACTGCGGCATGGCATACCGCATTGCAGCGTGCCACTTCGTCAAGGCTGTGTGACAGAGTGGTCAGGCACGGGTCAAGCGATCGGCAGGCCGCTGGCTGCGCCTTAGTGAACGCTGTATCAACTAGGCGTGTGCATCTCTCCGGGTGCGCAACGTCGTCGCAGACGCCACGACCCGACTGAAGGCTGCACGCGGTGGTAGCGGTGGAGGCAGAGTGTTTCGCTTGCGTGTCGCCGATCCTCGCCGGCTAGACGGCCCGTTCATTGCGGCCGCGCTCTGTACGGCGCTGCTCGCGGGCTGCAATCAGGTGCCCAGTGCCGCGCCGACGTTGGGCGAGTTTCAGGCCGACGCGACGCCGGCGCATGCGGCGCCGCGCTTCCTGATCGTCGAGCTCGATGCGCGAACGCTGGCGCTGCTGGCGCAGTCGCCGGGCGAGGATCTCGCCGGCTCGTTTGACGCCATCCCCTACACGCCGCGATCGGTGCTGGTGCCGGGCGACAGCGTCGGCGTCACGCTGTACGATCTCGGCGCGGTGCCGCTGTTCGGCGGCAGCGCCACGCCGACAGGGGGTGGCGACAGCAGCGCCGGCGCGATCCCGACTGGTGCGCACGGCACCGCATTGCCGACCCAGCTCGTCGGCGCCGACGGCACGATCACGATCCCGTTCGCTGGCCGCGTGCATGTCGGCGGACTGACGCCGCTGGCCGCCAGCGAGCGCGTCGTCGCCGCACTCGCCGGGCGCGCCACGACGCCGCAGGCGGTGGTGAGCCTGGTCGGCGCCTCGCTCGATACCGCGACCGTCGGCGGCGACGTCGCCCACCCCGCACAGGTGCCGCTGACGCTGCGCGGCGAGCGCATCCTCGACGCGCTCGCGGTCGCGGGCGGCGCTCGCTACGAGCCCTACAACTGTCAGGTCCAGCTCGTCCGGCACAGCCAGGTGGCCAGGATCGGCCTGCAGCGCATCGTCGACGATCCGCGGCAGAACCTGGTGCTCGAGCCCGGCGACAGCCTGTTCGTGCTGCACACGCCACGCTCCTTCCTGGTGCTTGGCGCGGCGCTGAAGGTGGCGCAGTTCGACTTCAACACCGAGCGGGTGAGCCTCGCCGAGGCGGTGGCGCAGGGCGGCGGCCCGAGCGAGCTCACCGCCAATCTCAGCCAGCTCTTCCTGCTGCGCACCGAGCCGCCCGCCCTGGTGCGCCGCCTGCTCGCCGGCGTGGCGAACGCTGGCGCGGTGCCGGAGGCGCCGGTCGCCGTCGCCTACCACCTCGACCTGCGGCACGGCAGCGGCTACTTCCTCGCGCAGAGCATGCCGGTGCGCGACAAGGACGTCGTGCTGATGGCCAACGCCAACGAGGTGCAGGTGCAGAAGCTGCTCAACATCATCCGCACCGGCATCTACTACGACGTCAACAGCAACAGCGAGTAGCCTCGGCCGATGATCCCGCCGCGACCGCGCCAGATGAACCGGGCCGGCGTGCCCAGCGGCTGGTGGAACCGGCGGGCACGGCCGACTGCGCGGCGCTGGTGGCGCCGCCTGCTGCCGCTCGCCCAGGTGCCGCTGCGACAATTGCCGCTCGGCGACACGCTGCTCGCGCTGGTCAGCCTGCGCCAGCTCGCCTGCACGCTGCAGCCGGCCCAGGCGGCAGCCGGCGAGCCGGTCGCGATCGTCACCTACCGAGGCGAGGCGGCGTTGCTCGAGGGCTTCCTCGTGCATCATCGCCGCCTTGGCGTCGTGCGCTTCGTCTTCCTCGACCTCTCGGCAGAGGGTGACCTCGCCTTGCACCTCGCTGCGGCTCCTGGCTGCACCGTCTGGCGGCCGCGACCCGGGGTCGTGAGCGATCCGCCGCACGCGCTCGCCTGGGGCAACGCGCTGCGCCATCGCCACGCCGCCGGCCGCTGGTGCCTGTCGATCGACGCGACCGACCTGTTCGTCTTCGCCCGTTGCGAGACCCGGCCGCTGCGGGCGCTGACCGATTTTCTCGAGACCGAGCATCGCAGCCACCTCTACGCGCTGGTGATCGAGACCTACGCGGGCACGGCGCCGACGGAGCCCGCAAGCGAGCCGCTGTTCGACCCGTGCGGCTACGTCACCGAGGCGCCTGGTCCGGATGGCGGGGTCGCGGTGCGCGGCGGGCCGCGGCGGCGCACGACCTTCCGCAGCATGCCGGCCATGACCCCGCCGATCGACCGGGTGCCGCTGGTGCGATGGCGGCGACATCACGCCTACCTGGAGGGCACGCGGCGGCTGCGGCCGAGCCGGCTGAACGCGCCGCACGCGCCCTGGCACAGCAGCCCGACCGCCTGCCTGCTGCGCCTCGGCACGCTGACGCCTGACCAAGCGGCCGCGACGACCGGGCGCGACAGGCTGTGCACGGACGTCAGCCGCCGCTACCGCAGCAGCGATGACTTGGTGGAGTGCGGCCTGCTCAACCCCGGGCAGTGGTTCTGACCGCCGGCCGCGCCGTGCTGCGCCAGATCGGCCTGCTGTCGCTGGCCGCCGCCGCCGCTGCCGGGCCGGGCGACGCCGAGCCGGCGCAGGCACAGCCGGCGCCCCGGCCCGCCCACCTCATGGTCGCCGCCGCGCCGGCAATCCCGGTCGACCCGCGCCTGTTCGGCGTCAACTACGTCTGGCACCTGGTGCCGGCCAGCGTGTTCGCGGCGTTCACCGCCGCCATGCGCGGCCCGGTCGGCGCCACGCTGATGCGCTACCCGGGCGGCTGGGCGGCGGAGCGCTACGACTGGGCGAGCAACACCGAGAGCGAGCTCAGCGACAGCCAGGCGGCGCATGGCCCGGGCGTGGATCCGGCGACGTTCCTGGCCGTCGCGCCCAGCGCCAGCTTCGTCACCCCGAGCGTGCCGGCGATCCGCGACCCGGCCCAGGTCGAGCCGGTGGTGCAGCTGAGCGCCAGCCTGGTGCAGCGCTTCGCCGGTCGGGTCGGGCTGTGGGAGATCGGCAACGAGTGGTGGCTGCAGCGCGGCGCCAAGCACGACCCGGCGGTGCGGGCGCAGAACCTTACCGCCTATGCCGCGCTGGTCGCCCGCGTCGCCCCGGCGATGCGCGCCGCCGCACCGGGCGCGAGGATCTACGCCACCGTGGAGTGGACCCACCCGGAGGACGTCACGATGCTCCGCGGCCTGGTCGGGCCGGTCGGCTGGGCGGCGATCGACGGCCTCTCGATCCATCCCTATTGCGGCACCCTGGAGGCCGAGACGCTGTGCAGCCTGCTGCCCGAGCGCGCCCGCCAGATCCGCGCCGCCGCCGGCCACCCGGGCCTCTACGCATCCGAGTGGTCGCTCGGCCCGCGCGTCACCGCCGACGATTACGGCATCCGCAACGCCAACCAGATGGTCGGCGTCTTTGCCCTGCTGGCCGAGGCGAGGCTGGACGCCGCCGCCTACTGGCCGCCGGTGCGCGCCGTCCCCGGCACGGCGCTGCTGTCGGCGGACTGCGCCACCGTGTTCGCGACCGGGGCGCTGTTCGGCTGGATGGCGCGCAGCCTCCAAGGCGCGATGCTGACCGCGAGCGGCGACCTGCCGGCCAGCGTCGCCAGCCAGGGCGGCCGGCTGTCGCTGGTCGTGCCCTCGATGGGCGACGGTCCGCGCACGGTCACCATCGACCTGCCCGGACAGCATGTCGGCCGCATCGTCGAGGCGGAGGTGATGCACGCCGCCGACACCGCCGACCCGGACCTCTCGCGCCTCGTCGGCACCACCACCCTGCCGGCGACGCTGCAGCACGAGCCAGCCGGGCCGCGGCTGAGCTTTACCCTTAATCCGGGCACCGTAGGCCGTGGCAACGGGTGGGAAATCGCGCGCGTGGTGCTGGAGTAAGGCCAGAAGCCTCGCGGATGCGGGTCTGGGGGCGCCGCCCCCAGCGGAGGTCCAGAGGCAGCGCCTCTGCCTCACCTATTATCCGAGCACCCGCCGCACCAGCGCGCTGGCGGCCGGCGCGCTCCAATCGGCCGAGCCCTCCAGCATCCCGTGCTCCAGGCCGTCGCGGCCGATCAGCAGGGTGGTCGGGAAGCCGCTGAGGCCGAGCGCCTGCACGCTGGTGTTTTGCGGGTCCAGCAGCACCGGCAGGGTGGTCAGGCCGTGCGCGTCGAGGAAGGGGCGCACCACCGCGGCGCCGGCGCGGTCGGCCGAGACGGCGAGCACGACGATGCCGCTGCCGGCGAGCGCGCGCGCCAGGCTCTGCAGCGCCGGCATCTCCTGCACGCAGGGGCCGCACCAGGTGGCCCAGAAGTTCAGCACCACTGCCTGGCCGCGATAATCGGCCAGGGTGCGGCGGCTGCCGTCCTCGGTGGTGAAGGCGAGCGCCGGCAGCGCCAGCGGCGGGGTGACGGCGCTGAAGTTGGCGAGCCCGTCGGGGCCGGCGTCGGGCCGGGGGTGGATGATCGGCGGCGGCGAGGCGAACGGCCCGCCGAGCCTCGAATTGCGCAGCACGACGACGCCGAGTACGGTCCCGGCGCCGGCCAGCAGGGCGCGCCGGGTGATCAGCTTCAGGACGGACGGGCGGTTGGACATCGAGGGAGAGCCTGGCGCGACGGGATCGACAGATGGCGCGCGGCCGGCGAATGTCCAATGGGGCGGCCGCTTCGCCGGCGGCCCGGCCGCGGTCATGGGCCAGATCAACGCCTCGATCGACGTCGACCAGCGGCTGTGGCGGCATGACATCCGCGGCTCCCTCGCCCATGCGGCGATGCTGGCGCGCCAGGGCATCATCGCCGCCGCGGACGAGGCGGCGATCCGCGCCGGCCTTGCCGACATCGCCAGCGAGATCGAGGCCGGGCGGTTCGCCTTCGACGCGGCGCTCGAGGACGTGCACATGAACATCGAGGCGCGGCTCTCCGAGCGCATCGGCGAGCCGGGCCTGCGGCTGCACACGGCGCGCAGCCGCAACGACCAGGTGGCCACCGACTTCCGGCTGTGGATCCGCGACGCCATCGACGACGCCGATGCCGGGCTGCGGGCGCTGATGCGGGCGCTGGCCGACCGCGCCGCCGAGCACGCCGCCGACCCGATGCCGGGCTTCACCCACCTGCAGACCGCTCAGCCGATCACCTTCGGCCATCACCTGCTCGCCTATGTCGAGATGTTCGCCCGCGACCGCGGCCGGCTGGGCGACGCCCGGGTCCGGCTCAACGAGTGCCCGCTGGGGGCGGCGGCGCTCGCCGGCACCTCGTTCCCGATCGACCGGCGGATGACCGCGGCGGCACTCGGGTTCGACCGGCCGTGCGCGAACTCGCTCGACGCCGTGTCGGACCGCGACTTCGCGCTCGAATACCTCGCCGCGCTGTCGATCTGCGCCGTCCACCTCTCCCGCCTGGCCGAGGAGATCGTGCTGTGGTGCTCGGCCGGGTTCGGCTTCGTGCGGCTGTCGGACGCCTGGACGACCGGCAGCTCGATCATGCCGCAGAAGCGTAATCCGGACGCCGCCGAGCTCGCCCGCGCCAAGTCCGGCCGCATCGTCGGCGCGCTGATCGGGCTGCTCACGGTGATGAAGGGGCTGCCGCTGGCCTATGCGAAGGACACCCAGGAGGACAAGCACGGCGTGTTCGACGCCACCGACGCGATCGGCCTCGCCCTCGCCGCCAGCACCGGCATGGTGCGCGACCTCACGGCCGACACCGCCCGCATGGCCGCCTTGGCCGGCAGCGGCTACAGCACCGCGACCGACCTCGCCGACTGGCTGGTGCGGGTGCTGCACCTACCGTTCCGCACCGCCCACCACGTCACCGGCCGCATCGTCGCCGCGGCCGAGGCAGCCGGGCAGGGGCTCGACCAGATGCCGCTCGCGGCGATGCGCGCGATCGAGCCGCGCATCACCGCCGAGGCGCAGGCGGCGCTGAGCGTGCCGGCCTCGATCGCCTCGCGCCGCAGCGATGGCGGCACCGCGCCGGAGCGCGTCGCCGCCGCCGCGGGCGCCTGGCAGGCGGCGCTGGCGTGAGGACGACGCTGCTCATGCTGGCGCTCGCCCTGGTGCTGGCGGGCTGCGGCAAACGCGGCGATCCAAGCCCGCCAGGGCCGGCGAACAGGATCATCTATCCTAAGCTTTATCCGCCGAATTAGGCGAAATACAGCAAGATTGAAGGACGGCCAGGGCGCTGCCCTGGACCCGTCACGCGCCAGCGTGCCTTCGCACGACGGGGCCCGCGGCCCCACACCCCATTTAACAAGAGCTCTGGCGAGCTTGCACGGCGAAGCCATTCATTGATAACGTAAAATAAAATATGATTTATCAATGATTTACGAGAAACTTGCCCTTAGGCAAGATTGCCGGATCCTTGCCCAAAAGCGCGCTTATGAAATGGGGTCTGGGGCCCCGGGCCCCAGCGGGTCAAGGGCAGAGCCCTTGCCTTTCCATTTCCCTTCCTCTTCTAAACTAGCACCCATGCCCGACCCAACCGCCGAGGAGTTGCTGGCTGCCCGACCGCACCTGACGCGGCACGTCCTGGACGGCTTGATGCTGGAGGACGTCCCGCTCGCCGCCGTGGCGGCGGTGGCGGGCACGCCCTGCTGGGTCTACGGCGCGGCGACGATGCGGGGTCGGCTGGCGGCGTTGCAGGACGCGCTGGCCGGGCTTGGCGCGGCGCGGGTGCATTATGCGGTGAAGGCGAACGACCACCTGGCGGTGCTGTCGCTGATGCGGGCTGGTGGGGCGGGGGCCGACGTGGTGAGCGGCGGCGAGTTGGCGCGGGCGTTGCGGGCCGGGATCGCGCCGGGCGACGTGGTGTTCTCCGGCGTCGGCAAGCGGCGGGATGAGCTCGGCGCGGCGCTGGCGGCGGGGGTTGGCCAGATCAACGTCGAGAGCGCCGAGGAGCTGGCGATGCTGTCGGCGGTGGCGCACGCGGCGGGGCGGGTGGCGGCGGTGGCGCTGCGGGTGAACCCGGACGTCGACGCGTTGACGCATGACAAGATCAGCACCGGGCGGTCGGGCGACAAGTTCGGCATCGCGCTCGGCGAGGCGGCGGGGCTGTATGCGGCGGCGGCGGCGATGCCGGGGCTGCGCCCGGTCGGGCTGGCGGTGCATATCGGCAGCCAGATCAGCTCGATGGCGCCCTACCGGGCGGCGTTCGGGCGCGTTGCGGCGCTGGTGCGTGGCCTGCGCGAGGCGGGGCAGGTGGTGGCGGTGGTGGATTGCGGCGGCGGCCTGGGGATCGGCGAGGCTGACGCGCCGGCCGGCTCGCCGGCAGCGCTGGCCGGGGCGATCCGGGCGAGCTTCGGCGGGCTTGGCGTGCGTATCGTGGTGGAGCCCGGGCGCTGGCTGGTCGGGCCGGCCGGGGTGCTGCTGAGTGCGGTGGTGCTGAGCAAGCGGCTGGGCGTGCCGCGGCCGCTGGTGGTGCTGGACGCGGCGATGAACGACCTGCTGCGGCCGGCGCTGTATGGCGCCTGGCATGGGGTGCTGCCGGTTGCTGCTGCGAGGGCGGGGGCGGCGGGGCTGGAGCTGGTCGACGTGGTCGGGCCGGTGTGCGAGAGCGCCGACGTGCTGGGGCAGGGGCGTTGGCTGCCGGCCATGGCGCCGGGCGCGCTGGTCGCGCTGCTCGATGCCGGCGCCTACGGTGCGACGATGAGCTCCACCTACAATGCCCGGCCGCTCGCCGCCCAGGTGATGGTGGACGGCGCGCGCTTCGAGGTGATCCGGCGCGGCGGCTCGGGCGCCGGCGGCGCCTGGCCGGCTGGCTGCTGCTGGCCGAGCAGGCGGTGCCGGCGGCCGCCCCGGCGGCGGGCTTGCCCGGCGCCTATGCCGCGGCGGCGCTGCTCGGCCTGTTCGCCGGCTGGAGCGGCCTCGAGCGGCTGGCGCTGCTGGCGCTGGTGGTGGCGGGCGTGGTCGGGCTCGGCGTGCGCGCGGCGCGCGGCATCGTGCGGCCGGATCGCGGCGCCGTCGACCGGCGGCTCGAGCAGGCCGGCGGCCTGCGTCACCGGCCGCTCGCCGCCCTGACCGACCGCCCGGCCGATGGCGACGCGGCGCTGTGGCGGGCGCATCTGCAGCAGGCGGCGGCCGCCGCGGCAGGCGCGCGCGTCGGCCCGCCGCGGCTTGCCCGGCCGCAGGCCTGGCTCGCGGCCGGGGCGCTGCTGGCGCTGCTGGCCGGTGGCGTCTGGCGCGCCGGCGGACAAACCGGGGCGCGGCTGCTCGCCGCCTTCGCCCCCGACCCGACGGCGGGCGGCACGGCGCCGACCCTGCAGGCCTGGATCACCCCGCCGAGCTTCACCGGGCTGCCGCCGCGGCTGCTCGGCGCCGACGAGGACGCGATCACCGTGCCGGCCGGCACCAGCCTGCTGCTCGAGGTGACCGGCAGCCCGGTGAAGCCGCAGCTAAGCTACCTGACGACGACGCAAACGGCGCTCGACCGGCTCGGCGGCGGCAGTTGGCAGGCGACGCGGCGGCTCGACCGCGCCGGCACCCTCAGCGTCAGCGCCGGCTGGCACCGGCTGGCGCGCTGGCAGGTCGGCATCGTCGACGCCGCGGCGCCGACGCTGAGCTGGTCGGCGCCGCCCGACGTCGCGCATGGTGGGCGGCACGTGCGGCTGCCGTGGCGCGCCGTCTCCGGCTACGGCATGGCGGCGCTGGCCACCGAGATCCGGCTCGACGCGCGGCCCGACCTGCCGGCGCTCACCCTGCCGATCCCGCCGCCGCGCCGGCACGACGCCACCGGGGTCGCCGCGGCGGAGCTGATCGCGCATCCCTGGGCGGGGCTCGCGGTAACCCTGCGGCTGGTCGGCCGCGACGTCGCCGGGGTGGCGGCGAGCGGCGCGGCGGCGCGGCTGATCCTGCCCGAGCAGCGCTTCACCGACCCGCTCGCACAGCTGCTCGTGCAGGTGCGGCGCGGCCTGGTCGTGGACCCGGCGGCGCGGGTGACGGCGGAGGCGAACCTCGCTCTGGCGCTGGGCTCGGCGGAGGCGCAGACGCTGGGGTTTGGCGAGGTCGTCAACCTGGAGGCGGTGGCGGCGCTGCTCGCCGATGACGGCGCGCCGGCGGCGGCGGACGAGGCGGTCGAACGGCTGTGGACCCTGGCCCAGGCGATCGAGCGGCCGGCCGCGGCACCGGCGCGGGCGCGGCTCGACGCGGCGCGCGACGCGCTGCAGCGGCAACTCGACGGCGCCAACCCCGGTACGGCGCGCCTCGCCGCCCAGGTGAGCGCGCTGCAGGCGGCGCTGCATCGGCGCATCGCCGCCCTGCTCGACGCCGCCCGGGCCGGGCAGCGCGCCACGCCGACGGGCGCCGCGCCGCAGGCAGGCACGCTCGACCAGATGCTGCAGGCGATGCGCGATGATGCGCGGCACGGCGATGTCGGCGCGCTGAAGGGTAAGCTGGCGGCGCTCGGGGCGCTGCTCGACAAGCTGCAGGGCCCGGCGGGCGCGGCGATGGCGGCGGCGCAGCAGATCACCCATCCCGGCGCCAGCCCGGAGCAGCAGGCGCGCGCCCGCGCCGCCCGGGCGCTGCTCGACCGGCAGGCGGCGCTGCTCAGCCAGGTCCAGGCCCGGCACGCGGCGGCGCAGCAACGGGCCGCCGCCGCCCGCGCCGCCGAGCTCGAGAATTTCAGCCCGCCCAGCCAGACCGATGCCGACGCCGACGACCCGTCCGCGCTGTCATCCGGGCTGCTCTCCGCCGGGCGTCTGGGCGCACCGCGCGAGCCTGGTGCGCCCGATCGGGCGGGCAACGATCAGGCGGGCAACGAGCAGGCGGGCAACGATCAGGCGGGCAACGAGCAGGCGGGGAATGACCAGGCTGGCTCGGACCAGGCTGGCTCGGGTCAGGCTGGCTCGGGTCAAGCCCGCTCGGATCAGGCGGAGCAGACCACGGCGCGGCGCGGCGAGGCGGCGCAGCAGCGGGCGATCCGCGACACCCTGCAGGCGCTGCGCCAAGGCGCGCAGCAGGGCGCCCCGGGCGAGGCTCAGGCCGGTCAGGGCGGGCCCGCCGCCGCGCCGGCCGGACCGGAGCGGCAGGCGCTGAGCCAGGCCGACCGGGCGATGGGCCAGGCCGAGCAGGCGCTGCTCGCCGGCCAGGACAACGCCGCCGCAGCGGCGCAGCGCCAGGCGCTCGCCGCCCTGCAGCGCGGCGGCCAGGCGATGGCGAGCGGCGGCGGACAGGGCCGCCCCGGCGGCCAGGGCGAGAGCGGCGGCCTCAGCGAAGCCGCCGACCAGCCGGACGGCAGCGGCCGCGGCGACGACCCGTTCGGGCGCAACGGCGAGACCGCGGACGGACGGGAGGGTGAGTCCGACTGGCGGCTGCCGCCTGACGGCCCCGCCGCGCGCAGCCGGCTGATCCTGCAGGAGCTGCGGCGGCGCGACGCGGAACGTAGCCGGCCGCGGCAGGAGCTCGACTATATCGAGCGCTTGTTGCAGCCGTTCTAGGTGAGGCAAGGCTAGAGGCTCTGCCTACGGGCTCCGTCACGCGTCAGCGTGCATTCACGTGACGGGCGCGTCAGCGTGCCTTCGCACGACGGGAGCGTCAGCGTGCCTTCGCACGACGGGAGCAGCGCCCCAAACCCGCGCCCGTCAGGCTACCGATCGTCGAGGCCGATGGCGGAGAACAGGCGTGAGGTGGGCGGCCACTGCGCCATCAGGCTGTCGCGGGCGGCCACACCGGCGCCGAGCAGGGCGAGCAGGGTGGCGACGCTGCCGATCCAGGCCAGCGGCACCAGCGGCGAGCGGTTGTCCGACAGCGACCAGTCGGCGTCGGTGCGGGGGAACCAGTCCGGCCGGGCCGGCTCGACGCTCGGCGGCGAGCGGTCGGCGTCGGTGGCGGTCGGCGGTCGTGGCGGGCTGGGCGGCGTGGCCTGAGGCGGTGCGGTGTCGGTCGGCGGCAGGCCGGGCGGGGCCGGGGCCGGCGCCGGCGCGGCGGGGATGGCGAAGTCGGAGGCGGGCAGGCGGGCAGCGGTGCCGACCGAGGCTGCGGTGACGGCGGCCGCGGCAGGGGCTGCCATGACCGGGGCGGCGGCGAGTGGGCCGGCGTTGCCTGGCACGGCGAGGGCCGGCAGCGGCGTCCAATCATCGCCGCAGCGGGCGCAGGCGACCCGTTGGCCGACGGCGAGCATGCCGTCGGGCACCTCATAGGTCGCCGCGCAGGCCGGACACTCGATCCGCATGGTGCCCTCCGGACGTGGCGGTCTTGCCGGTGCGGGATTTAGGCGGCGGGCGGGCGGGTGGCAATCGCGCCGCTCCCCAGCTGGTTTCGCGGGCCTGGTTCCTGGTCAAGCCGGGGCGTGGCAGAACGCCGTGGTCGGATCGTGCGGGGCGGGCAGATGATACGGCTCGATCGGGTGAGCCAGCGTTACGGCGGCGGCACGGTGCTGCACGAGGTCAGTTTCGCCGTCGAGCCGGGCGGCTTCCGCTGGCTGATCGGGCCGTCCGGCGCCGGCAAGTCGACGCTGCTGCGGCTGCTGACGCTGGCCGAGCGGCCGTGCGAGGGGCGGCTGCACCTGTTCGGCATCGAGGCGAGCGCGCTGCCGCGGCGGCGGCTGCCGCGGCTGCGCCGGCGGATCGGCGCGGTGTGGCAGGATTTCCGGCTGCTGCCGCAGCTCTCCGTCTACGACAACGTGGCGCTGCCGCTGCGCCTGCGCGGGCTGGCGGAGCGGCGGATCGCGGTCGACGTCGCGGAGATGCTGCGCTGGGTGGGGCTGGCGCGCCGCCACGAGGTGCTGCCGGCGACCCTGTCGGGCGGCGAGCAGCAGCGCTGCGCCATCGCCCGCGCCGTGGTCGGGCGGCCGGAGCTGCTGCTGGCCGACGAGCCGACCGGCAACCTCGACCCGGTGCAGGCGGAGCGGCTGATGCAGTTGCTGGCCGAGCTGAACCGGGTCGGCACGACGGTGATCGTGGCGACGCATGACGGCGCGCTGGTGCAACGCCACCCGGCGCCGGCGCTGCGGCTCGCAGGGGGGCGATTGGCGGAGTGAGGAAGGCCAGGAGCTCTGCTCCTGGACCACGCCGGGGCCTGAGGCCCCAGACCCCCATCCGTTTGGAGTTCAGGCGGGCGCTTTCTTGCTTGGCGAAGCCATCCAATCCTGCTTCTCACGGCACCGACCGGCCCGTGGGCTCACGGAGGGAACGCCCCTGGCCTTCCCTGCTATAACTCAACCAATGACAAGACGGCAGCCAGACGGTCTGGGGCTGGAGCGCGCTCTGGGTGGCGGGGTGCTGCCCGTGCTGGTGGCGGCGATGGCGTTGCTGGCGGCGCTGGCGGTGGCGGGCAGCAGCGCCGCGGCGGCGCTGGCCGGGCGCTGGCAGGCGGGCGCGGGCGGGCTGGTGACGATCCAGGTGCCGCAGCCGGACGCGCCGGCGGGCGGTGACGGTGCAACGCGGGGCGAGGCGGTGCTGCGTGGGCTGGCCGGGCAGGCCGGGGTGGCGCGGCGGCTTGGCGGTGACGAGGTGGCGGCGCTGCTGCGGCCCTGGCTGGGCGACGCTGCGGCGGGTCTGGTGTTGCCGGGAGTGATCGAGCTGCGGCTGACCCCGGAGGGGGCGGCCGGCTGGTCGGACGCGTCGGCGGCGGCCTTGGCCGGGCGGCTGCAGGCGGTGGCGGCGGGCACGCTGGTGGAGCGCAATGCCGGCTGGCTGGGGCGGCTGGCGGCGTTGGCGCGCAGCCTGCAGCTCTGCGCCGGCGCCTGCCTGGTGCTGGTGGTGGGCGTGGGTGCGGCGGTGGTGGGGGTGGCGACGCGGGCGGGGCTGGCGTCGCGGCGCGCGGCGATCGGCATCGTGCACGGGCTCGGCGCCACCGACGGCTACATCGCCGGGCGGTTCGCGCGTCGGGCGGCGCGGCTGGCGGTGCTCGGCGGCGCGCTCGGGACGGTGGCGGCGCTGCCGGTGCTGCTGGGTCTGGCTGGGCTCGCGCTGCCGTTTGCCGACCCTGGTGCCGACCCTGGTGCCGACCGCGGCGCGGCGGCGGGTGCGGGCTGGCTGATGCTGCCGGCGCGGCTGTGGGGCGGGCTCGCCGTGCTGCCGCCGGCGGCCGGGGTGATCGGCTGGCTGACCGCGCAGGCGACCGTGCGGCGCTGGCTGCGGCGGCTGCCGTGAGGCCTGGGCGGCGCGCGGCGAGGCTGGCGCTGGGCGGCGTGCTGCTGGCGGCGGTGCTGTGGGGGGTGGGGTTCGTCTGGTTCGTCGACGACACGCTGCGGCCGCCGGCGGCGCCACCGGCGGCCGACGGGATCGTGGCGTTGACCGGCGGCGCCGAGCGCATCGAGACGGCGCTGCAGTTACTGGCTGACGGACGGGCCAACCGTCTGCTGGTCTCGGGGGTTGCGCGGGAGACGACGCTTGCCGCGCTTACAGAGCGGGTCGGTTTTGATGCCGGGCCGCTCGCTGCGCGGGTCACTCTCGGCTACACCGCGACGAGCACGGTCGGCAACGCGGCCGAGACGGCGGCCTGGGCCCGCCACTTCGGCCTGCATGCGCTGATCGTGGTGACCGCCAGCTATCACATGCGGCGGGCGATGATCGAGATCGGGCGGGCGCTGCCGGGGGTGCGGCTGACCGCCTATCCAGTGCTGCCGGCGGCGCTGCACGAGGGAGGTCCGCACATCATCCGTCTGCTCGCCGGGGAATACACCAAGTGGCTGGTGACCTGGCTCGGGCTTGACCGGCTGCGGCATGGATGAAGCGGGTGCTGCGGAGCCTGGCGTTTGCCCTCTGGCTGTATGGCTTGACGACGGTGCTCGGGGTTGCCGCGATCCCGCTGCGGCTGGCTGCGCGCGGGCGCATCCTCCGCTATGCGCAGGCCTGGGCCGGGCTGGTGCTGGGTGGGCTGCGGCGGCTGTGCGGCGTGCGCCTGGTGGTGATCGGCGGCGAGCACCTGCCGCGCGGTGGGGCGGCGCTGATCGCCTCGGAGCATCAGTCCGCCTTCGACACGCTGGTGTGGATGACGCTGCTGCCGCGGCCGGCCTACGTGCTGAAGCGCGAGCTGACCCGCATTCCGCTGTTCGGGCCGCTGCTGCTCGGCGCCGGGATGATCGCGGTGCGGCGCGAGGCTGGCGCGGCGGCGCTGCGCCGGCTGCTGGCCGACACCGGCCGGGCGGTGGCCGATCAGCGGCAAATGGTGATCTTTCCGCAGGGCACGCGGGTGGCGCCCGGCGACGTCTCGGCGCCGCTGCAGCCGGGGATCGTCGCGGTGGCGCGGGCGAGCGGGCTGCCGGTGATCCCGGTCGCGACCGATAGTGGGCGGCGCTGGCCGCGGCGCGGGTTTTTGAAGCGTGCCGGGCCGATCCACCTCGTGCTGCGGCCGCCGATCCCGCCGGGGCTGTCGCGGCAGGCGCTGCTCGCGCGTCTGGAGGCGGAGTGGGCGGCGGGACGGGCGGCGATGCCGGGCCGGGCACGGGCTGTGGATAGAACAGGGGAGTAATTGCCGTGCCACCTCGTACCGATCGGCAGGCTCGGGTCCCAAGCTTTTGGCCGCACACGTTTCCATCCACAGAGAAACTGTGCCCGCAAGCCCGTCCCGAGGCTGCGCGTTGGCGGTTGAACTCGGCTAACGCGTTGAAAAGGCTTGTGGCGGCTTTGGCCTTCGGCGCCGCGGCGGGTTTCGCCTCGCTGGTCATCCCCATGCCGGCTGTCGTTGCGGTTCCGGCGGCGGCGATGCTGTGGACGAAGCGATGAGCGGCGAGCCCGACCCGGGCAGGGGGTGGGGCCGACGGCTCGGCCTCGGCTTGCTGGCGGTGGCGCTGCTGCTCGGCGCCGGCTGGCTTGCGGCGGCGGCGCTGATCCGCGCCCGGCTGGAGAGCGGCCTCGGCGACTGGGAGCGCGACATGCGGGCGGCGGGCTGGACGATCGACCATGCGCCACCACGCGCCGCTACGGTGTTCGATGGCGCGGTGGTCGTGCCGGCGGTGCGGCTGGCCGGCGGTGGCGAGGCGGTGCCGAGCGGCATCGTGTGGCAGGCGGCGCTGGTGCGGCTGAGCTGGTCGCTGCTCCGGCCGTCGCTGCTGAGCGTTGACGACGACGGGGCGGAGAGCCTCGGGGTCGCCGGCCTGCCGGTGCTGAACGCCATCGGGCCGGTCGGCGCGACGATCGACCTGCAGGATGCCGGCGCGCCGGTGCCGATCACCGCCGGCGGGCTGGCGCTCAGTGCCGGCAGCGCGCGGTTCAGCGTCGCCGGCGGCAGCCTGCGCCTGGTGCCGCACCCCGGCGCCGCCGTCGGGCAGCCGCTGCTCTCGGTGGCGCTGGCGGCGCAGGGCCTGGTGGCGGCGAGCGCGCCGGCGTTGCCGGTCGACCTTGAGGCGGCGGGCATGGTGAGCGGGCCGGCGACGCGGCCGGACCTGCGGCCGGCGGAGCGGGCGCGCGCCTGGCAGGCGGGCGGCGGCAAGGTGACGATCGCGCGCCTCGTCGCCCGGTCCGGGCCGATGACCGTCAACGCCAGCGGCAGCGGCTCGCTCGACACGGCGCTGCAGCCGGTGGCGCAGGCGAGCCTGCGGTTGACCGGCGCCGACGCGCTGGTCGACCAACTCGCCGACCTCGGCGCGCTGGGACGCGGCCAGGCGATGGCGCTCGGCGCGGTGATCGGGCTGCTCGAGCGCAGCCCGGCGGATGGCGGCCCGGCAGTGGTGACGCTGCCGCTGCAGTGGCAGGATGGCCGGGTGACGGTCGGCGGGTTCACCCTGGCCCGCAGCAGGCCGCTGACATGGCAGAACTGAGGCGTCTGGCGGGCTCTGTTCTTGCTTGGCGAAGCCATTCAATCCTGTTGATCGCGCCACCGACCTCGCCCGGTGAACATGGATAAAATGTGGATTTTAAAGGCTTCGCCTTTAATGGGGTCCAGGGGCAAAGCCCCTGGCCTTCCTTCATTAAGCCGCGAGAATAGCCCAAGCGGCGAGAGCGCCGTTGTAGCTGGTGTAGAGGCCGTAGGCGTCGTAGACGGCGCTCCCCCAATTGCCTTGCGCGGCGCTCGGGAGGGCGGCGTTCTGCACCGGGTCGGAGATGTTGCGGACGAAGCCGAAGGCGGTGCCGCTGGCGGCGCAGGCCTGGCCGATCACGGCGTCGTCCTCCTCGATGGCGCTGTAGGTGGCAAAGTCGCCGGCGGTGGTGCCGACGAGGAAGCCGGTGGCGGTGAGCAGCGAGGTGGCGCCGCCGGTCTGGTCGAACAGCTGCGGCACCGGGTCGCCGGTGTTCAGCCCGTCCGGGTCGAGCTGGGCGAGGGTGTAGCCGGTGCCGAAGGCCTTGTTGAAGCTGCTGCGCAGGGTGGCGAGGTCGGCGCTCGTGGTCGGGATCGGGAACAGCAGCTTGCCGAGGTTGGGATTGGTCAGCAGGGTGTCGCTGGCGCGCCAGGCGTTGCGGTAGACGGGCCAGTCGGCTTGCGGCTGGCCGGCCTGGTAGAGGGTGCCGGCGCTGACGGCGCGCACGGTGCCGATGTGGTCGGTGGTCTGGGCGCCGCCGGCGGTGCCGATAGACAGGATCAGCGACGGGGCGACGTCGCGGATCAGCAGGTCGATCAGGGCGGCAAGGTAGGTCTGGCCGGGAAAGTCGAGATGGGTGTTCGACTTGAACAGCAGCACCGGCCTGGCGGCGATCTCGACCAGGCGGTACTCGCCCCAGAAGCTCCAGTCGGACGGCGCGCCGCTCGGCAGGCCCTGGGCGTATTTGCGCCAGCCGGTCCAGCTGCCGCGGCTGCGGTCGGCATAGGGCATCGGCGTGCCGCCGCCGCAGAACACGTGCTGCATCGCCGCCCACTCGGCGTCGGCCCAGGTGATGACGACGGCGTCGGCCTTCGGCAGCGTGCCGCTGCTGGTGGCGGCGGACAGCGTCGGCGCGGCCTGGCCGACGGCGGCGTAGTCGACGACTGGCAGCGGCGGGGCGTTGGTGAGGCCCGGCCGGAAGCTCGCCCCCGCATGCAGGGAGCGGCCGAAGCGGCGGTAGGGGTTGTGACTGCTGCTCATGGGCGGTCTCGCTGACGGCAGGCGTGAACGGGGGCGGCGTGATCGGGCAGGGTGTGACTGGCCGGGGCGCCGTTGCAAGCGCCTGGCCCAGCTGGTCGGCTTGCGCGGGGCCTGGGGCCGCTCCGGCGGGCGCGCCAAACTTCGCGCCGGCTGGGCCGTTGCGTGTCCGAACAGCGCGGTCCGCCTCTGCGTCGCCGCCATTCAGGAGCCAGCACCATGTCGACAACGTCAGGCAGCGCCGTCTGGAGCGGCGGCATCAAGGACGGCCGCGGCGCGATCTCCACCAAGAGCGGCGCGATGAAAGACGTCCCCTACGGCTTTGCCAGCCGCTTCGAAGGCCAGGCCGGCACCAACCCGGAGGAGCTGATCGGCGCCGCCCATGCCGGCTGCTTCACCATGGCGCTGTCGCTCATCCTCGGCGAGGCGCACCTCACGGCGGAGAAGATGCAGACGGTGGCCGAGGTGACGCTCGACAAGGAGGGTGACGGCTTCGCCATCACCGCGGTGCATCTCACGCTGCGGGCGACGGTGCCCGGCACCGACCAGGCGACGTTCCAGGAACTGGCTGACAAGGCGAAGGCAGGCTGCCCGGTGTCCAAGCTGCTGAAGGCCAACATCACGCTGGACGCGACGCTCGACAGCTAGACAGGAAGGCCAGGGGCGTCGCCCCTGGACCCGATTAAAGGCGGAGCCTTTAAAATCCGCTTGCTATCCATGATCCCTTGGCGACGGCAATGCGGGTCTGCGGGCGCCGCCCCCAGCGGCGTCCAGAGGCAGAGCCTCTGGCCTTCCTTGCCCTCAGGCCCGATGCAAGTTGCGCGCGAACAGCGCCAGCATCCACCCGGTCGCCTGGCCGAACAGCGCGGCGTCGTAGCGCGGCCCTTCGTCGCGGAGGAACGCGTGGGCGGCGTTAACCTCGTGCCACTCGTAGTTGGCGCCGACGGCCTCCAGGCGCTCGCGGATCGCCTGGCGGCCGGCGAACGGCACGTGTGGATCTTGCCGGCCCCAGACGAACATCGCCTCCGCCCTGAGCTCGGCCATGCGGGCGAGGCTGTCGTCGGCACGGCCGGCGCCGAGGCTGCCGTCGGCACGGCCGGCGCCGAGGCTGCCGGAGTGGATGTCGGTGGCGTAGAAGCAGGCGGCGGCGCGGACGCCGGGGTTGAGGGCGGCGCGGTAGGCGAGATGGCCGCCGAGGCAGACCCCGGCGGTGGCGAGCTGGCCGGTGCAGGCGGGGTGGCGGGCGAGGGCGGCCAGGGTGGCGCGGGCGTCGGCGTCATAGGCGGCGATGGGCTTGTCGACCTTCAGCGCGTTGCCGCGCTCGGTGCCGGCGGCATCGTATGCCAGGGCGGTGCCGGCGGGCTCATACTCGTGGTAGATTTCAGGCACCGCGACGACATGGCCGTGGCCGGCGATCAGCGCGGCGAGGCGGCGGATCGGGTCGGTGACCTGGAAGACTTCCGAGAACAGCGCGACGCCGGGGAAGCGCCCGGCGCTGGCGGGGCGGAGGATGTGCAGGCGCATCGGGCCTGGGGAGCCGGGGACCGCGACGTCGTCGGTTTCGCTCTGGATGATCATGCGGGGGCGACCCTGATGGCCGCGGCAGCATGAAGATCGCCTCGTTCAACATCAATGGCGTGAACGGCCGGCTGGCGAACCTGCAGGCCTGGCTCGGCGTGGCGGCGCCCGACGCGGTGTGCCTGCAGGAGCTGAAATGCGAGCAGGGGGCGTTCCCCGCGGCGGCGCTGGAGGCGGCGGGGTATGGCGCGGTGTGGTCCGGGCAGCGGAGCTGGAACGGGGTGGCGATCCTGGCGCGGGGGTCGAGCCCGGTGCTGACGCGGCGCGGCTTGCCGGGCGACCCGGCGGACGGGCAGGCGCGCTACATCGAGGCGGCGGTGGCGGGGGTGCTGATCGGCTGCCTGTATGCGCCAAACGGCAACCCGCAGCCCGGACCCAAATTCGCCTACAAGCTGGCCTGGCACGCGCGCCATGCGGCGCATGCGGCGTCGCTGCTGGCGGCGGCGGTGCCGGTGGTGATGGCGGGCGACTACAACGTGGTGCCGACCGACCGCGACATCTATCCGAGCCGCTCCTGGGGCGACAACGCGCTGCTGCAGCCGCAATCGCGCGCCGCCTATGCCGAGCTGCTGGGGCAGGGCTGGGTGGACGCGCTGCGCGCGCGCCATCCGGCCGAGCCCTGCTACACCTTCTGGGACTACAAGCGCGACCGCTGGGCGCGTGACGCCGGGATGCGGCTCGATCACCTGCTGCTCGCGCCGGCGTCGGCGGGTCGGCTGGCGGAGGCCGGGGTGGATCGCTGGGTGCGCGGCGAGGCGCATGCCAGCGACCATGCGCCGGCCTGGGTGGTGCTGGACGAGCGCAAGCGGCGGGGGCGTGCGCGTCAAGCAGGCGGGCCTCCAGCAGGTGGGCGTCCAGCAGGTGGGGCCCAAGGAGGTGGGGCCCAAGGAGGTGGCGCATCGGCGAGCGCCGGCTGAGCTTGGCCGAGCGGCGGGCGGTGGCGGCGCTGCTGCGGCGGGCCGAGCGCGACCGGCGGGATGGCGCGGCGCTGCTGGATGACGGCTCGGCGCGGCTGCTGTTCGGGCTGGCGGCGCATCGGCTGATCCAGGCGGTGCTGGTGTCCGAGCATGGCATGGCGGCGCTGCGGCCGGCACAAGTATCACAGGCGCGGCAGGCGGCGACGGTGCCGGCGGCCAACCCGTTGCGCGCGGGGCTGCTGGGCTTGCAGGGGCTGGCCGAGGCGAGCGCCGCGGCGCCGGCGATGCCCGGGTCGGACGGCCGGTTTGCCGACCTGGCGGCGGTCGCCCCGGCCGAGGCGGCGGCGCTGCGGCGGATGATCGAGCAGGCGATGGCCGGCTATGCGGTCACGTTAGACGGCGAGGCGCCAGCCGGGCGTGAGGTGCCGTTGCGGCCGCCGCCGCCGCCGGAGCCTGAGCCGAAGCCGGTGGTGAAGGCGGATGGCGGCACGGCCCGGATGCCGGCGGCGCCCCGCCCGGCTGAGCCGCGCGCGTTTCAGGCGCCGGGCGCCGGCGGGGCGATGATCGCGCCGGCGGCGAGCGGGCCGGTCGGGGCGGCGCCGTTCTGGTCGCTGATGGACCGCTGGGGCGTGGACGACCTGCAGGCGCTGCGGCTGATCGGCCATGCCGGCGGGCTGACGAAGAAGGGCACGCGGCCGCGCTTCCGGCTTGCCGGCGCCGAGGCGAGCCGGTTCCGCCTGCTGCAGCAGATCGACGCCGCGCTGGGCTCGGCCGGGCTCGACCCGGGCGCGTGGCTGCGCGCGCCGTCGGCCAGGGCGGAGCCGCTCGGCGGACAGGCGCCGCTCGAGCACATCGTCGAGGCCGGCGAGGCGGGGGCGCGGGCGGTGCATCGGCTGCTGCTGCAGGCGGTGCTGCGCCGGTCGATGGGATGACCGCACGCAACTACGGCTGCCGGCTGGCCTTTGAGCGCACGATCATGGGGTGCTGACGGTATGGAGAAGCTGGTGCCGCCGGTGCTGCTGGCGTTCGTGCTCGGGGCGATCGGGCTGTTCAGCGTCTGGGCGCATCAGCCCTGGCTGGCGCCGAGCCTGGGCTCGGCGGCGTTCACCCAGTTGCTGAGCCCGGACGAGCCGAGCGCCAGGCCGTACAGCACCGGCGTCGGCCAGCTGATCGGCGGCGCGGCCGGGCTGTTCGGGGTGTTCGTCACCGGGGCGGGGGCGGCGCCGCAGTTCCTGGGCGACCATGCGCTGGCGCTGCACCGGGTGCTCGCCGTGATCATTGCCGTGCTGGTGGCCGGTGCGGCGCAGTCGGTGGCGCGGGCCAGGAGCCCGGCGGGCGGCGCGACGGCGCTGATCGTGGCCCTCGGTCTCGAGACAGCGAACGGGGCCGGGGTCGGGCGGCTGGTGATCGGCATCGCGCTGGTGACGGTGCTCGGCGAGGCGGCGCGGCAGATCATCATCAGGCTGCGCTAGGCGCGGGTGTTCAGGCTGCGCCAGGCGCAGTTGTCACGTTCGTGGAAGGAGCGCACCGCCATCGGCGGGTTGGTGAAACTCCGTCCTGACGACGGCGCTCTGCGCGCTCACGATGAAAGGCGGCGACATGACCTCGCAGTTCTGGCTTTGGCTTGACGTCTTCGGCATGGCTATCGGCGCCGCCGCCATCCTGTTCCTCGGCAAGCGCCGCACCGCCGGCGAGGAAGGGCACACGCTCTACCACGGCATCGTGCCGATCATCGCCGCGCTGTCCTACCTCGCCATGGCGGCCGGCCAGGGCGGCCTGCCATTGCCGGTGGGCGCGCTGGTGGACCCGTCCGCCGGCACCGCCGTCGTCGTCAACCGCATCTTCTACTTTGCCCGCTACATCGACTGGACGTTCACCACGCCGCTGCTGCTGCTGCCGCTGGCGCAACTGGCGACGCACGCCGCGCCGCGCCGGCACGACCTCACCGCCGGGCTGCTGCTCGCTGACCTGATGATGATCTTGACGGCGCTGTTCTTCGGCCTGTCCATCGTTCCCTGGATCAAGTGGACCTGGTTCCTGATCTCCTGCGGTGCGTTCTTCGCGGTGCTGTGGGTGATGTGGGTGCCGCTGCTGCAGCAGAGCCGGCTCGAGCGCGAGGACGTGCAGCACGATTACCGGCGGAACGCGCTGGTGCTGACGGTGCTGTGGTTCGTCTACCCGATCGTGCTGCTGTTCGGCACGGACGGATTGGGCGTGTTCGGAGCGGTGCTGTCGGTGGCGCTGATCGCCATCGTCGATTTTGTCTCCAAGGTGGTTTACGGCCTGATGACGCTGCAGGGCTTCGCCAAGATCGTCGACCGCGACGTGGTGACGGACCCGGTCAGCACGCCGCGCCGGGTGGCGTAGCAGCAGGAAGGCGAGGGGCGTTGCCCCTCGACCCCATTAAAGGCGGAGCCTTTAAAATCCATCGCTTATCCATGATCCAAGCTCGATGTTCGATGCCGTGGGAGGCGGTGAATGGGGTCTGGGGCCGCGGGCCCCAGCGGCGTCCAGAGGCAGAGCCTCTGGCCTTGCTTCCCTAGGTTGCCGTACTTGGCATTGTCTCGCGCCATTGGCGAAGTACGGATCGCCATCAAAATGACCTTTACGTGATGCTCGATACCTTGGCACAACTCTGCGGCTTGCATGGCGCTCGCATGAAGGCGATTGGTGACTCACAGCAGTGGAGTCGCGAGACATGGTCAATCCGGCGACATGCCGTTTCGGTCTGGCGATTGCCGGCGTGGTAGGCGTCCCAGATGGCTGACGATCCGGCTCCGACCTTGCCGCCGAGCGCCGCCCTGCCGGTGATCATCGATCCTGCCGCGGCGGTGACGCATCGCGGCTGGCGTGAGGCATGGGACGCGGTGCTGCGGGCGGTCGAGGTCGGGCCGCGGCTGATCTTCATCGTCGGCGCGCCGGGGAGCGGCAAGAGCCTGCTGCTGCGTGCCCTGGCCAGCCAAATGCGGGACGGCTTCGACGTGCTGCTGCTGGCGCGTGGCGACATGCCGTTGGCGGGCGCGGAGGCAGCGCCGGACGGGCGGCGCCGGGTGGTGCTGATCGACCAGGCGCAGCGGCTGAACGAGACGGCGCTGGGTGGGCTGGCGCGGCTGGGCGACTGCACGGTGGTGCTGACCGGGCTTGCCGACCAGAACGTCGGCAGCCGGCTGAGTGACGCGGTGGCGACGGTCGTCACCTTGCCGCCGGTCGGCGACGATGAGGTGGGCGACTTCGTGGCCGCGCGGTTGGCGCGCGCCGGGCTGCCAGCCGAGCTGTTCGGCGGCGCCGGGCTCGCGGCCCTGGCCGCGCGCGCCGGCGGGCAGGCGCGCCGGCTGAACATGCTGGCGAGCGCGGCGCTGGGCGTGGCGCGCGAGCATGGGGTCAGCAGCGTCGGCAGGCTCGAGGTCGAGCAGGCGGCGCGGCTGCTGGATCAGCCTGCCCGTGAGCCTTTCGTGATGCCCGCCTCCCCGCCTGAGGCGCCGTCCGAGGCGCCGCCGGGAACGGCGTTCAGCTTCGGCGGGCCGCCGGCGGCAGGTGCCGTCGCGTCGAGCCCGGACGGTGCGGCGGTGATGGCGGCCACGAACCGGCGCAGCGGCCTGCTGATCGGGGCGCTGACGGCGGCGTTCGCGGTGGCGATGGTCGGGGGCTGGCTGGCGCGACGTCATGCACCCGCCGCCGCCCGGCCAGCGCCGGCCGCAATGCTGACCCTGCTGGCGCCGCCGGTGGCGCTGCCAGCCCCGCCTGCCGGGCCGCCGCCCGCCCTCCTGACGCCGCCGCCGCTCGATCTGCCGTCGAGCCCTGCCGCCGCACCGGCACGGCTGGCCGAGGCGCCGGTCGATGTGCGATCAACGCCGCAGGCTATCGCCGTGCCGCCGCCGCCGCAGGCTGTGGCCGTGCTAACGCCGCCGCACTCCGATGAGACGATGGCGCCGCCGGCCGCCGAGATCTCGGCGCTGTCCGTCGCCGCACCGGCGCGGCTGGTGCTGATGTTCGGGCGTGGCGACGCGGCTGCGACCGCCCGCGCCTCCAGCCTGGCGATGGTGCTGACGGCGCGCGGCTTCGCCGTCGAGCTGCGGCCGGTGCGCTCGGTGAACGGCGCCACTGCGAGCGTGCGCTACTTCTTCGCCGAGGATCGCGACGCGGCGGACGCGGTGCTGGCGGCGGCAGGCCTGCCCGGCCGAACCCTGCAGGCCGCCCTTGGCGCCGCGGAGCCGATGCCGCGCCCCGGGCTGATCGAGCTCGTCCTGCCGGCCGGCAGCGCGCCGGCGGTGGGTGAGGTCAGAACCAGGCTGGTCCAAACAACCAACGAAGGAAGAGTGCCATGACGCGTCATCTTGCCGGAACCGCCCTCGCCGTCGCGCTCGCCTGCGGCGAGCTGGCCTGCCTGCTGCCCGCGCCCGCCGCCGCCCAGCAGGTGGCGACCGCCAAGCCCGTCGACCCGAGCCAGGTCGTCGTCAATGCCGCAGCACCTGGCGGCCCGCAGGAGGGCGCGACGCCGGCCGGCAAGCTGGTGCTGCTGTTCGGCGTCGGCCAGCAGAGGCTGGACGCGCACAACGAGGCGCTGCTCGACCAGGCGTCGCGGCTGTATCGCGAGGGCCGGCCGATCATCATGGTGGTGAGCGGCAGCACCGACAGCGTCGGCAGCCCGGTGCAGAACCTGCTGCTGTCGCAGCGCCGCGCCGACGCGGTGGCGCGCGGCCTGCTGGCGCGCGGCATCCCCGCCGAGCGCACCCAGATCCTGGCCAAGGGCGAGACCAACCCGGCGGTCGACGCGCCGCGCGGCACCGAAGAGGCGCAGAACCGGCGGGTGGAAATCACCTGGAGGTGAGCTGCGCGCGCCTCGCACCAGGTCGTCTCGCAGCGCGTGGCGCCGTCCTGCTGGTGCTGCTGGCGGGCCTTGCGACCGCCGCTGCCGCGCAGCCGGCGTCTTCAGTCGCCGCGCAGCCCGCATCGTCGGCGGCGTCAGCCGCTGCGCAACCGACATCGTCGGCCGCCTCAGCCGCGGCGGCGCAGCAGGCCTATGCCGACGGCCGCTACGACGTGGCGCGACGGCTGTGGCTGCGGCTGGCCGAGACGCATGACCGGCAGGCCGAGCTCGGCCTCGCCCTGCTCTACGACATCGGCCGCGGCGTGCCACGCGACTCGCCCACCGCCTATGGCTGGTATCATCGCGCCGCCGTGGCGGGGTTGCCGGAGGCGGAGTTCAACGTCGCGGTGATGCAGGACGCCGGCGACGGGGTGGCGCACGACGTGGCCGAGGCGGCGACCTGGTACGCCCGTGCGGCGGCGCACGGCGACCACCGCGCCGAATATAACCTGGGACAGCTCTACGCCAGCGGCGAGGGCGTGCCGCGCAACATCGACGAGGCGGCGACCTGGCTGCGCGCCGCCGCGCCGTTCCTGCCGGCCGCCGCCGCAAGGCTCGAGCGGCTGCCGTTGCGCGACACCTCCGCCGCGTCGGCGCCAGGCGCCACCATGGCGCTGCCGATGCTGGCCGCGCCGGCCAACGGCGTCGCGGTGATGAACGTCGCCGCTAGCGTCCGGCCCGCCGCCGTCCAGGGCGCGACGTCGCCGGAAGGCGCGACGGTCAGCCAGATGCCGCAGGGCGGGGCGGTGGAGCTGGTCTGGACGGCGCCCGGGCTATCGTCACCGACGCGCTTCTTCGTGCAGGTCGTCTCGCTGGACGCCGCCGCAACGCCGCACGAGGTGTTCGCCGACTTCACCGATCGCACGTCCATCCTGGCAACGGTGGACCAAGTGCCCGGCCGCTACGCCTGGCGCATCTACACCGTCACGCGCGATCACTACGCGGCGACGCCCTGGGCCCGTTTCCAAGTCCTGGCGGCGGAGTAAGGCAAGTTTAAGGAAGGCCAGGGGCTTTGCCCCTGGACCCCATTAAAGGCGGAGCCTTTAAAATCCATTTCCTATTAGCCTGGCGGGACCTCGCCGGCCAGGCATGGATGTTGCTGCAATCGGCGGAGTTCAGAACTCCAACATGCCGAAATTCCAATCGGAGGTCCGCTCTTGCGCCTGATCGCCATCCTGTTTGCCGTGCCGTTGCTTGGCTTGCCCCTCGCCGCCCGCGCCGCGGTGCCGGGGCCGGTCGTGGACCGCGGCAACACCGCGCCGCTCGAGCCGACCGTCGCCCATCCTGATGAGACGCCGTGCGTCGTCAGCCTGTTCAAGGGCGCGACGTTCGGCGCCAGCGAGGTCGACTACAGCTACACGCCGGGCGCCTGCCCTGGGCCGTGGGCGAAGGTGGTGTTCGGGCTCGACACCAGCGTGCAGGCCGGAATCCAGTATGACCGCACCACGACGGTCTGGCTCGCCGGCGTCAACCTGCTGTTCGCCACCACCGCCGAGCCGACCCCGACCCTCGCGCCCTCCTGGCATGTCGAGCGCGACGTGACCGACCTCACCGCGCTGCTGACCAGCGCTGAGACCGGTCACATCATCATCTACAACTACATGAACAGCACCGACACCAGCGCCATCACCACCGCGGCGACGCTGACCTTCTACCCGGCCACCAAGGCCTATCCGGCGCCGGTGGTGCCCGACCAGGTGATCGCGCTGGCCAACAGCGCCGCCGGCGACACGGTGTCGCTCACCGGCGCCGGCAACGCGCTAAGCAAGACGGTGACGCTGCCGCGCAACGTCGAGCGGGCGCGCATCGACGTGCTCTCGCAGGGGCAGATCGGCGACGAGTTCTGGTACACCTGCGTGCCGAACGCGCAGGCGGCCGAGCTCGACACCTGCGGCGGCGGGCCGTTCCGCGAGAGCGAGGTCGCCGTGGACGGCCAGCCTGCCGGCTTCGCGCCGGTCTATCCCTGGATCTTCACCGGCGGCATCGACCCCTATCTGTGGGCGCCGATCGCCGGGGTGCAGACGCTCGACTTCGTGCCGCAATCGATCGAGCTGACGCCGTTCGCGGGGGTGCTCGACAACGGCGCGCCGCACACGATCAGCCTGTCGGTCAACGGGGCGAACAACTACTTCTCGGCCACCGCGACGCTTTACCTGTATCTCGACCACGGCGCGGCGGCGGACACCGGCGCGGTGCTCGCCGACACCATCGGCGCCGCGCCGACGCCGACGCCCACCGTCAGGCTCGGCAGCACCGACCCGGCCGACAACCTGCCCGCCGAGGTCAACACGACCGTGCTGCGCGACGGCTCGGTGAGCGGGCTGCTGCACACCTCGCATGGCGCGGTGACGACCGTGGTGCGGCAGAACACCAGCTTCGTCAGCCGGCAGAGCTTCCTGGTCGGGCCGGCGCTCGATGAGCAGACGGTCCACCAGACCACCAAGTACGCCCAGATCGTCGACACGATCGACGGCGCCGGGGAGCGGCAGGCGGCGGCCTACGAGCGCTTCCCGCTCACGGTGGCGTTCGACTACGCCGTCGCCGCGGACGGCTCCGCCACCCAGGTCGCCAGCGTCAGCCAGGAGCTGCTGACCAACCTGCTGACGACGCAGAACGGGGTGGTGATCTCGCAGGCGCTGCTGGACGAGGCGGTGATGCCCACCGACACGCTGGATATTAGCGCCGCCGGGTTCATCAGCGGGCATACGGGGATGAGCAGCACGGGGCTGTATGCGTCGGGCGGCTCGGCGGGGTGCCTGACGCGGCATCTTGCGGCGGCGAACTCGGTGCTGACGAAGCTGAACCAGTCGACAAGCTGTGACGACTCGGCTTTGGCGAAGGCGGCAGCCCTCAGTCAGTAAGGCCAGGAGCTCTGCTCCTGGACGGGCTATCAGTGTTGAGGTCTGGGGCCTCGGCCCCCGGCGGAGTCCAGAGGCAGAGCCTCTGGCCTTGCTTATACCAAGCGCCCTAATGGCTGACCGATGCCCAGACGCGTCGGGTGACGGAGGCGACGCGGTCGACATCGATGATGAACGCGTTCCAGGCCCGGCAGCAGGCATCGACGATCGCGTCGTAGCTGTCCCACACGCTCTTGTTGAGATGGTTCGCCCGCAGATAAGCCCAGACGTTCTCGATCGGGTTAAGCTGCGGCGAGTAGCTAGGCAACGCGAGCAGGCTGATGTTGTCCGGCACGCGCAACCGCCCACCCGTCTGGTGCCATCCGGCGCCGTCGCACACCAGCACGGCATGCGCGCCGGGGCTGACCATCCGGCTGACGGCCTCAAGGTGAAGGCTCATGGCCTCGGCGCCGATCCACGGCATGACCAGGGCGGAGCCCACGGTACGCTGCGGGCATACCGAGCCGAACAGCCAGGCAGAGTCGTGCCGGTCATCGCGCGCGACGCCCGGACGTGAGCCAATCTCGGCCCACAGCGCGCCATACGTGCCCTGCTGGCCAACGCGGGCTTCGTCCTCGAACCAGATTTCCACCGGCTTCCCCGCGGCCTGCACCGGCAGGACGGCCGCTACGAGGGCGGGAAAGCTTTTTTAAAAACCTCCTGCGCTGCTTCGTCCCGCTTGGGGTTGTGCGGGCGGGGCTGCAGCCGGGTCAGACGCACGCGCCGCAACAGTTTGCCCACGGTGCGCTCGTGCACCTGCACCCCGAACCGTCCGGCAATCACCTCGCGCAGGTCCGAGCAGCGCCACCGCACCACCCCGTGCGTGGCCAGATCCGGACCGGCCAGCACCAAACCCTTCAGCTCCGCCATCTGTGCGTCCGACAGCGCGGGGCTGCGGCCGGGACTGGTCCTGTTCGTCAGGCCCGCGAGCCCTTCCGCGTTAAACCGGTGCACCCAGTCGCGCAGCGTCTGCCGGTCCATCCCGCACGATGCGGCCGCCTCGGCACGCGAGGCACCCTGCAGCACATGCGCGATGGCCAGCAGACGGCAGGCCACAGCACCATCGACGCTCCTGGCCGCCAGGCCGCGCAGCTCCGCCACCGAGTGCTCAAACCTGGTGATCGTCACCGCCGCGCCCATCGCGCCCTCCTCGATCCGACATCTGAGGGCAGCGAATCAGATCCAGGCGGGAAATGGAATCAGGAACGGGAAGAGTCAGCGTCAGAGGCGGTCGGTATTAGATCACCATTAGCGTCGACGTCGCCGAGGCGAGCAGCTTGCCGGCGCTATCGGTCAGCCTGGCCTCGGCGAAGCCGGTGCGGCGGCCGATCGAGAGCAGGGTGCCGACGGCGCGGACCGTGCCGGTCTCGTCCGACATCGCGCGGTGATACATCACCTTCAGCTCCAGCGTCGTGAAGAGCTGGCCGGGCGCCATGCGGGAGTGCATGGCGCAGCCGCAGGCGGAGTCGAGCAGCGTCGCCGCGTAGCCGCCGTGGACGGTACCGTTCGGGTTGTAGGCGTGGCGGCCGGGGATGCCCTCGAAGACGGCGCGCCCCTCCTCGATCTCGACCAGCCGGAACCCCAGCGTCTGGCCGATGCCGAATGGCTGGTCGATTGCCATCGCGGCTTGGAGCTGCTGCAGCCCGGTCAGGCTGGCGCGTGTTTCAGGTGAGATCGTCATGCGGCGACAACGACACGGCGATCAGGATGTTGCAAGGTCCGAACGGCGGACGACCGCATCTGGAGATTGGTATGACCAGCCTGTTGCTCGCCGCGCTGTTCTTCATCGGCATCCATCTGGGGCTGTCCGGCACCCGGCTGCGCGACGGGATCGTCGCGCGGATCGGGTTGACGGCCTACATGATCGTGTTCTCGGCCGCCTCGCTGGCCGGGATGATCTGGCTGGTCTCGGCCTACAATGCGGCCGCCTATGTGCCGAGCTGGGGCCGGTTGGAGTGGTGGAAGCCGGTGATGATCGCGCTGATGCTGCCGGCGTTCCTGCTGGTGGTGATCGGGCTGACGACACCGAACCCGACGGCGGTGGGGCAGGAGGCGCTGGTGGGGGTGGCGCCGCGCGGCATCGTGCGGGTGACGCGCCACCCGTTCCTGATGGGGGTGGCGCTGTGGTCGGCGCTGCATTTGGTCGGCAACGGGGACCTGGCCTCTGGGCTGTTCTTCGTCGCGCTGGCGGTGGTCTGCCTGGCGGGCGCCGCCTCGATCGATGCCAAGCGGCGGCGGACGGTGGGGGCGGCGGCCTGGGACGCGTTCGCGGCGCAGACCTCGATCGTGCCGTTCGCCGCCATCGCCGCGGGGCGCAACCGGTTCGTGGTGCGGGAGCTCGGCTGGTGGCGACCGGCGGCGGGGGTTGGCGCCTATGCGCTGATGTTGGGAGGGCATGCGCATTTGATTGGGATATCGCCGTTCCCGCAGTAAACGGGATCAGTGAATGCGAGCCGAGAGCGCAGCCACCTGCCCGCTAATCTCCGTCAGGACAAGCCGTAAAGCCTGAGTTCGCGAAACTCGACGGTGAGCTTGCGAACGTCGCTACCCGCCTTTGCCTCTTTGAGGCTCAATCCACCGGGACAGGCAAACGTCACCTCAACAGTATCGTGCGTCGCTATCAGAGTGCCGGCGATGTGGCAGCACAGCATACCCTCGGGCGTCGCGCTAAAAGTCTTGACGGGCTCACCATTGACCAGAATGGACAGCCGCTGCTTGAGCACTCCGTCGGGACGAAACGGTTTGACCAAGACCTTCAGACCGTACGCTGCGAACGGTTCGGGACGCGGCAAGGTCAGCGTGCTTTCGGTGGCGATCCCCCAGGCGAAGTTGCGTTCCTGTCGCCCCCATCCAGACCTGCAATATCGTGCGGCGTTGCCATCAGCACCGAAGACGATGCGCTCCAGCAGCCGGCTGCCCTTCCAGGACTGGCGGTCCTGTCGTTCTCTGACGGACCAGAGATCGTAAGCGCTGCGGCAGACCTGCGTCCACGTCGATTGCGACAGGAACGCCCCATTGCTGCGAGGAGCCAGCCGGGCGACGTAACCTTGGATCAAGCCGGGTTGCAGCCACCGTGCTGAGCCGGGCTCATTGTCGCCGTCAGCCTCGACGACCCACAGCAGCGTGTTCGGCCCGTACCAGTTCAGCGCGTCATGGAGCGCCAAAATCGAGTCGTCGACGACGGGTTCGTTGCGTCTGAAAACGAAGATTTTGTCACCGTCCTCAAGATCTTCGATCAGCTTAGAGGCCAAGAACCGGAAACGGCGGGTCTGATCCTGGAGCATCTTATCAACGGCTTGCTTTTCGGGATGGACGAAGGTGTGCATCAGCCAGCCGAAGGGCTGCACCCTGACCATGTATTCCGCGCCGGCCGGCTTAGCATCGAGAGTGATCTGCAAGGCATCGCCCGGATCGAAATCGTCCATGAAGGCGCGCAGAAGACCGTCGAGGTAAATACCCGCCCATCGTAACAAGCTGAGCGGCTCAAGTCCCAGCTCACGCTGTAAGAAGCCGAACTCGCAGTTGTCGCCCAGACTCTCGAAGTGACTGACTATCTGCGCGTCACTCAGTTCTTCATTTGTTGAGAGAGCGGGTCCAGGACTGCTGAGCATCACGATCTCGCCGACATCGAAGTGAGAACCTTAGCTGTCACAATCCGCCGCTGTCGTACCGGACCGCAACGTCGCTCGCGATAAAGCTGCGCCGGCAGCTTAGCTAGCACAACCGTCGTTGTTATCCGGCAACGCAGCCTCCCTTCGGAGCGCGTCGACGCACGTCTATTCGGAGCACCTGCATGTCCGGCGCCAAGCCTCTCAGATCGCCGCTGGCTGCCGATCAGCATGACAAGCATGGCGATCATGGCTTGCACCACCGTGCTGAGCCGCGTGAGGTCGCCTCCGCATCCTGCGCCGTCCTGCGCAGCTGCTGGCCGCTCTCTTCTTCAGGGCACCATCAGGAACTGGTCGAGCTTGCCATCCGGCTGCTCGTAGGTCGTGACCGACACGGTGCGTTTGGCGAATTTCAGCGTGTAGACATGGAAGGTCATGCCGCCGCGCTGCTCGTGGACGCGCTCGCTGATGCCGAGCGGCAAACCGAGTTGCTGCAGGCTTGCCTGGTAGTCGGCGATGGCGGCCGGGGTGAAGTAGCCGTTGGCGCTGGCGTTGAGCTGGCTGCGGTCGAGCTTGCCGTGCGCCAGGCCGTCGCACAAAGCGAGGATCTCGGCCGCCTTCGGGTCGTCCTTGACGGCGGCGTCGATGCCGAACGCCAGGCGCGAGACGGCGGTGGCGATCATGCCGGCGGCGTTCGAGGCGTCCTGGTTGGTGAGCACGACGACGGCCGCGTGGTCGTCCGGGTAGAGCAGGTTCTCGCTGACGAAGCCGATCTCCTCGCCGCTGTGCTCGATGAAGCGATGGGCGCCATGCCTGCCGACTTCGACGCCGAGGCCGTAGCCGGTGGGGTGGCCGTTGGCGAGCCTGGCCTCGGTCTCCATCGCGTCGTAGCTGGCGGGCGCGAGCAGCGAGCGGGTGAGCATGCTGATGTCCCAGGTGGCGAGGTCGTGCGCGGTCATCGCCAGCATGCCGGCGCCAAAACTCCAGCCGGCGGCCTCGGGCGGCCCGGGATGGGGTGCGCCGAGGGCGTAGGTCTCGTAGCCGGTGGGGGCGCCGGGCGGCAGGCCGTGGGCGTCGAAGTCGACGGCGCTGGATAGGTGCAGCGGGGTGAGGATGCGGGCGCGAAGCTGGTCGAAGAACGGCGCGCCGCCGGCCTGCTGGGCGATCAGCGCGGCGATGGTGTAGCCGGTGTTGGAGTACTGCCACTGGGTGCCGGGCGGAAAGTCGAGCGGCTTGCGGCCCCAGCGCGCGGCCACCGCCTGCGGCGTGGTCGCCACCGCGAATTGCGGCGTCGCGTAGTCCTCCGGCCAGTTGTCCTGGTAGCCGGAGAGGTGCTGCAGCAGCATCCGCACCGTGACGTCCTTGGCCTGCGTCAGGTCCGGCAGGTACCGCGCCACCTTGCTGTCGAGCGAGAGCTTGTGATCCTCCGCCAGGAGCAGGACGAGCGCGGCAGTGAACTGCTTGGACACCGAGCCGATCGGCAGGATCATCGCCGAGGTGAGCGGCCGCCGCGGCGAGAGGCTGGCCAGCCCGTAGGCGCGCTCGGCGACGATCCGGTCGTCCTGCACGATCGCGACCGAGGCGCCGGGCACGCCGGTGGCCGCCAGGGCGGCGTTGGCGGCCGCGTCAATGGCGGCCAGGGCCGGTGGGCTGATGGAGGCGAAGGCCGGCAGCGGAATGAGAAGGCAGACGGCAAGCAGGATGAGGCGCATGGCCGATCAGAGCATGCGACCGGCGGCTCGGCCAGCCAGGCAAGGAAGGCCAGGGGTGTCTGCCCTGGACCCGATTAAAGGCGGAGCCTTTAAAATCCATTTGATGAGCAAGGCCGATCGGCGGGCTGGTGCGGGCACTTTGCCAAATGAGGAAAAGTGTTCCGCCGCTAAACGGATGGGGTCTGGGGCCGCGGGCCCCAGCGGAGTCCAGAGGCAGAGCCTCTGGCCTTGCTTACAGAGCTTCGCCACGCCCCATCTAAACTCCATGGCGCGCATCTTCATCACCGGTTCCTCGGATGGGCTCGGCCGCATGGCGGCGCGGCTGCTGCGCGAGCAGGGGCATCGCGTGGTGCTGCATGCGCGCAGCCGGGCGCGCGGGAACGAGGCGATGGCGGCGGTGCCGGGCGCCGAGGCGGTGGTGATCGGCGACCTGTCGAGCATTGCCGAGACGCGCGGCGTCGCCGAGCAGGTGAACGCGCTCGGCGGCTTCGACGCGGTGATCCACAATGCCGCCATCGGCTACCGCGAGAAGCAGCGGGTCGCCACACCCGACGGTCTGTCGCACGTGTTCGCCGTCAACACGCTGGCGCCGTATATGCTGACGGCGCTGATCCGCCGCCCGCGGCGGCTCGTCTATGTCAGCTCGGAGCTGCATCGGCGCGGCGACCCGTCACTCACCGACCTCACCTGGGAGGCGCGACGCTGGCGCGGCAACCAGGCCTATTCCGACACCAAGCTGCACGACGTGCTGCTGGCCTTCGCCGTGGCGCGACGCTGGCCAGGGGTGCTGACGAACGCGATGGAGCCGGGCTGGGTCGCGA
This sequence comes from Acetobacteraceae bacterium, assembly GCA_965198995.1. Classification (GTDB taxonomy): domain Bacteria; phylum Pseudomonadota; class Alphaproteobacteria; order Acetobacterales; family Acetobacteraceae; genus CAXMMR01. The sequence goes on along the minus strand of CBDAQG010000002.1, from coordinate 2,463,947 downwards.
CCAAGATGAGCCCGCGCGCCACCGGCGACCTGGATGCGGCGCATCGGACGCAGGTGTGGCTTGCGGTCAGCGACGAGCCGGCGGCCTGCGCCAGCGGCGGCTACTTCTTCCACAAGGCGGCCAGGCAGCCGAGCGGCGCCGTGCACGACATCGGGCGGCAGGAGCGGCTGCTGGAGGAATGCCGTCGGCTGTCCGGCGTTGAGCTGCCGGCGGCCTGATCAGCCGCGCAGGGCGGCGCGGCGGGCGGCGATCAGCGCGGCGAGCCGGCGGGCGACGGCTGGGTCGCGCCACAGCATCACGATGATGGCCACCAGCCCGCCATGCAGCAGCAGGGCGCCGGTGCGGATGTAGTCCATGTCCCAGATCAGGCCGGGCCCGCTGGCCATCGCGGCGCCGGCGATCAGGTAGGCGGTGAGCGGGCCCGGCCGGATCGCCGCGCCAAGCCGCCAGACGATGGCGGCGACCGCGGCGAACGCCATCGTCAGCTTGAGCAGGGCCATGCCGCGCAGCACCCGGGTGAGGTCCGGCCCGGCGACGCTGACGGCGCGGTGTGCCGTCGCCGTGTCGGTGATAGCGAAGCCGGCGACAAAGGCGGCCGCGACGACAAGCAGTAGCGCCGCCCGCGTGCCCCAGGGCTGAACGCTGATCGCCGCTCGAGCTGGCCGGGCAAGTGTGAGTGACATGAAGTGTCCTTCAGTAACCGGGGTCTGGGGCCTCACGGCCCCAGCCGAGTCCAGAGGCAGAGCCTCTGGCCTTACTCCGCCGCGACCGCCACCAGCGCCCGCTCCGCCATCCGGATCGCCGACGACAGCGTGCTGGCATTGGTCCAGTTGTTGGTCACCAACTGCATCCGGGCGATCTGCTCGAGCGGCGCCTGCAAGAGCTGCAGCTTGAGGTTCAGGTTCACATTGGCGCGCCAGGCCGCCGAATCGCGCCCCGCCGCGTCCGAGCGCAGCGCCACCAGCTCCAGCATCAGCGCGTCGATCTGGGCGCGCTCGTCCGGCTGCTCGCTCGCGTCCTGGCGCGGCTCCTTGCTCAGCCGGTCGGCGCGGATGATGTCCGCCTGCGCGAGGATCGAGTCCTCCTGGTCGGCGATGCGGCGCGCCTTGATCAGCCCGACTTCCTGCGCCGTGCGCTTGCGGCGAGCGACGCCGTTCACGTCGTAGCTGAGCTTGGTGCCCGGCTGGTCGCTGTAGGTCGCGCCGGCCGGCAGCGTCTCCCACTCGTCAGGGTCCTCATACAACCAGCTCATTGCCGTTCCCTCCAGGTGCTGTGGTTCGTGGACGCATCGGTCAACGAGATGTCATATCGGATGCGCCGTTTCGGACGCTAGATCGCCTGCCATGCCGACCACAACGCAAACCGGCGCCACCGTGCGCCACCCGCTGCTGTCGCTGTTCCAGAGCGCGGCGCGCGAGGTCCTGGGGCTGCGACGGGCCGATGCCGGAGCCGCCGGCGCGCGCGAGGCGGCGCTGATCGCAACCCTGCGGTCGCGCGGCGAGCCGGTGCCGACGGCAGCGCCCGCCGGGCTCGGCGAGACCGCCTGGACCTGCGCGCGGCTCGGGCTCGACTACCTCGAGGCCCGGCTGCGCGGCGACGACGCGGCGGCGGCACGGCTGCAGGACGACCTCCTCGCCTCGCCCTGCGATCCCGGCTGGCTCACCGTGCTCACCGCCTATCTCGATTATTTCGGCCCCACCGGCGAACGCCGCGCCATCCCCTACCGACGACCCGCCGACATACAAGACGGCGTCATCCCGGTCTCGCCCGGCGCCCGGATCGCGCTGATCAGCGACTGGGGCACCGGCAGCGACGAGGCGCGCGGGCTGCTCCGCCGGGCGCTCGCCGAGCAACCCGACATCCTCATCCATCTCGGCGACATCTACTATTCCGGCACCGCCGCCGAGTGCACCGACCACGTCGAGCGGCTGCTCATCGAGGAGCTCGGCCCGCCCGGCCTGCGCATCCCGGTGTTCACGCTCTCCGGCAACCACGACATGTATAGCGGCGGCCAGGGCTATTACGGCCTGATCGACCGCCTCAACACCGCCCCGATGCGCCAGCGCGCGAGCTGGTTCTGCCTGCGCAGCACCGATGGCGCCTGGCAAATCCTCGCCGCCGACACCGGCCTGCACGACCACGACCCGTTCGCCCGCGCCGACACCGAAACCTTCATCGAGCCCGAGGAGGAGGCCTGGCACCTCGCCCGCATCCGCGAGTTCGGCGGCCGGACGATCCTGCTCTCGCACCACCCGATGTTCTCCGCCTTCTACGAGGTCGCGCCGGCCAACGCGGACGGCACGCGCGGCGCCATCAACGAGGCACTGCGCGGCTCCTTCACCCGCCTCGCCGCAGCCGGGCCGATCGCCGCCTGGTTCTGGGGCCACGAGCACAATCTATGCCTGTATCAGCCCTATGCCGGCCTCGCCCGCGGCCGCTGCGTCGGCAATTGCGCCGTGCCGGTGTTCGTCGTCGATCAGCCCTACCGCACGGTGCCAAGCCTGATCGACCCGCCGCAAATCATCCCCGGCACCGAGCTCGGCAACGACGGAACAGTGTATCACCGCGGATTTACGATGCTCAGCCCAGCAGGGGCAGGACTCGCCGAATACTTTCAGCATACTGACGAGCAGGCTTTGTACAGTGAAGATCTAAGCTGAGAGAAAGGCAGGCCAGGGGCTTTGCCCCTGGACCCCATTAAAGGCGAAGCCTTTAAAATCCATTTTTTATCCATGATCCCATGGCGAGGCTGGTGCCGGGGGGAGGCAGGATTAAATGGCTTCGCCAAGCAAGGAAGCCTCCTGGGCTCTTACGAGTGCGGGTCTGGGGGCGCCGCCCCCAGCGGGTCCAGGGCAGAGCCCTGGCCTTGCCTGCCCTCGCTGACCCCCGACATGAAACCCATGGCCACTCGTCCCTGGATCCCCAAGCGTGTTCTCGTTACGCCCTCCGCCCTGGCTTGGCCGGCGGGGCAGGCGATGGTGGATCGGGCGGCGGCGCTGGGCGCGGCGGTCGTCAGGTTGGGGGCGGATCGGCTGACCGGGTTGCCGGCGGCCTATCGCGACGCCAAGACGACGCTCGCGGTGGTGTGCGCGAGCCCGAGCCGCCGGCGGCTGCAGCCGATCCCGCCGAGTGCCGATTTCCGCTTCGACCTGGCCGAGGGTTGCCCGGCGCATTGCAGCTACTGCTACCTGGCCGGCTCGTTGGCCGGGCCACCGATCGTGCGCGCCTATGCCAATCTGCCGGAGATCCTGGCCGAGCTGCCGCCGGCGGTGGGGCAGGGGCGGATCACCTCGCTGTCGACCGATCGGGCGGCGGAGGGCACGACGTTCGAGTGCTCGTGCTACACCGACCCGCTGGCGATCGAGCATCTGACCGGGCATCTGGCCGCCTGCATCAGCCATTTCGGCGCCTGGGAGGCGCCGGTGCAGCTGCGCTTCACCACCAAGTTCGACGCCGTCGGGCCGCTGCTCGGCTTGCGCCATAACCGCCGCACGCGCATCCGCTTCTCGGTCAACGCCGCGGCGGCGGAGCGCCATGAGGGCGGCGCACCGCGGATGATGGCGCGTCTGGCGGCGCTGCGGGCGGTGGCCGAGGCGGGCTACCCGGTGGGGCTGACGGTGGCGCCGATCCTGCGGCTGGCGGACTGGAGTGACGCCTACGACCACCTGTTCGGCGCCATCGCGGCGTCGCTGCACGACGTGCCGGGGCTCGACCTGACGGCGGAGCTGATCACGCACCGCTTCACGCCGAAGTCGAAGACGGTGCTGCAGGGCTGGTATCCCGGCAGCGCGCTGGAGATGGACGAGGCGAAGCGGGCGCGTAAGCTGACCAAGTTCGGCTCGCAGAAATACGTGTTTCCGAAGGAGCAGATGGGCGAGATGCGGCACGCCATCGAGGGCTCGCTGGTGCGGCATCTGCCGGCGGCGCGGCAGCTTTACTGGACTTAGAAAGCAAGGATCTTCTTTTTTGAAAAAAAGAAGCAAAAAACTTTTATCGCGCTGTCGCGCCTTCAACGGGCAAAAGTTTTTTGGTCCTTTTTTTCAAAAAAGGACCGCTTGCTTTCGATGAACCCCCAAACGCCCGACCGCCGCTACTTCGTCGTGCGCGGCCGACTATGGCGCTGCGCCAACCCCGGCCTCGATCCGGTGGAGCGGCACCGTCTGGTGTCGGCGCTGATGGCCGCGCGCCGGGCGAAGCGCGACGGGCTGCGCCGGGGTGACGCGGCGGCGATCGCTGCGGCACGTGCCGAGGTGGATTTGGCCAAGCGCGGGCTCGGCGAGCGCGGGCCGGCATGGTGGGACGATGGCGCGCCCGACTACAACCGCCATTTGGCGGGCAACACCCCTTATGCCGCCTGGTTTGCAGCGTTGCCGGGCGAGACGGCGGGCAACCCTGGGCTCGGTGACGCCTTCACCCTCCTCTCAGACGGAGGCACGACGATGTCGGACAAGCACGAGCAGGCGCTGGACCTCACCGAGGAGGCGCTGGACAAGCTGAAGCAGGGCGACCAGGCCGCCGCGGACGCGCTGGTCGAGCAGGCCAAGACGCTGGACAAGACGGCGCCCGAGGAGGTGCTGCACGACCTGGAGGAGGACGCCTCCAACCACGACTGACCTTGGTGAGGTGGGTACTGGTCAACTTGGCGTGACATCGTGCATCATTGCGCGAGCTGATCGCGACTGATGCACGTCGACGGCGAGCGGCATTGGGAGCCTTCGCCGCATGACCACGACGTTCACCGTCGCCACCGGGGCCGAGCTGACCACGGCGCTGGAGGATCTCTCCTACGGCACTGACGCCGCGCCGAACACCGCCTACGCGATCACCCTGTCCACCGGGGTGACGCTGGCCAGCGCGGCGCTGTCGCTGCCATCGGGATCGAGCCTGACGCTGGGCGGCCCGGGGGTGGCGACGGTCGCCGACTTCGAAACCGTCAGCCCGCTGAGCGTGGCCGGCACGCTGGCCGGGCAGGTGTTGCTCGAGGGCATGCTGGCGACCGCGGTGGGCGGCGCCATCGTCGGCTCGGTGCAGGGCGACGAGACGGCGACCGTCGCGATCGACAATGCCGGCAGCATCGTCGACCCGTCGGCGGGCTCAATCGGCGTGCTGGTCTTCGCCGGCACGATCAACAATGCGGGGCGGATCGGCGGCGACCAGTTCGGGCTGTTCGTCTCCGGCGCCGGCACCCTCGTCAATGCCGGCAGCATCGCCGCCGCATCGGCGACGAGCGGCTACGGCGCCTATCTCGCCGGCGGCACGCTGAGCAACGGCGCGACCGGCGTGATCAGCGGCTCGAGCGGGGCGGCCGACGTCGGCGGGCTGGCGACGGTCAGCAACCTCGGCACGCTGCTCGGCGGCGACCAGTTCGGCCTCGTGATCAGCGACGGCACCGTCGCCAACGGCTCGGCCAGCGACCATGCGGCGGTGATCGACGGCGACACCCTGGCAAACGTCGTCAGCGTCGGCGTGGAGGTGGCGGGCACCGCGACGGCCACCGCGATCACCAACGACGGCACCATAGGCGGCCATGTCGACATCGGCGCCGCGCTGACCAACGGCACGGTCACCAACGACCTGGGCGGCACCCTGCTCGGCAGCCAGGAGGCGATCGCGCTCGCCGGGCAGGGCGAGGTGGTCGATGCCGGGGTGATCGTCGGCGGCGGCGGCAGCGCGGGCCTGGCGACCGGCATCGCGCTCGGCAGCGGCAGCGTCGTGGTCGCGGCGACCGGCAGCGTCGCGGCGAGCGACTTCGCCATCAGCTCGCTCAACGCGGCGAGCGTCTCGAACGCCGGCCTGATCACCGCCGGCAACTCCGGCGTGGCGCTGTTCGGCGGCGGCACGGTGCAGAACCTGGCCGGCGCTGCGATCGACGGCGGAGCGGCGGGGGTGCGGCTGGTCGACGGCGACGGCACGATCAGCAATGCCGGCACGATCAGCGGCGCGGTCGGCGTGCTGGTGGCCGCCGACGGGGTCGGGCGGGTGAGCGATGCCGGGCTGATCAGCAGCACCGCCGGCAGCGACGGCGTCGCGGTGCAGTTCGGCGCCGGGGCGGAGCGGCTGGTGCTCGCCGTCGGCGGCGAGCTCCAGGGCGACGTCGTCGGCGATGACGGGGCCGGCAGCAGCACCGTGCTGGAGCTCGCCGACGACGTCGCGGCGACGCTGAGCGGGCTGGCCGCGGATGCCGGCCGGCTGGCGGACGCGGCCGGCGGCTTCGGCTTCAGCGGCATCGACGGGGTGCAGGTCGACACCGGCGCCACTGCGAGCGCCACCGGGTCGGTGGCGGTGGTCGCGGTGCTCGGCACGCTGAGCGTGGCCGGGGCGCTGTCGCTCGGTGCGGTCGTCGCGGCGAGCAGCGGCGTCGTCGCGGTGGCGTCCGGGGCGCGGCTCGCGGTCGGCACCGACGACGCGGTGGCCTCGCAGATCGCGCTCGCCGCCGGCGCCACGCTGGTGCTTGACAACCCGGCGGCGTTCGGCAGCGGCACCGGACGCGCCTACACCGGCCCGCTGATCGACGCCGCGCCGGGCGCCACGATCGAGCTGGTCGGGCTGGCGGGGTCCGGCGCGGTGAGCAAGGGGTTCGCGGGCGGGCTGCTGCAGCTCGCCAGCGGCGCCCAGCAGGCCACCCTGCGGCTCGGCGACCCGTTCGCCGGCGAGTTCTTCCACCTTGGCGCGGCGCGGGATGGCGGCACCGACGTGACCGTCGAGGCCGGCACGCCGTGCTACTGCCCGGGCACGCTGATCCTGACCGAGAGCGGTGAGGTGGCGGTCGAGGCGCTCAGCATCGGCCAGACGGTGGTCACCCGGAGCGGCGCGGCGCGGCCGATCCGCTGGATCGGCCGCCGCAGCTACTCCAAGCGCGCCGCCGCCGGCAACCGCGACGTGCTGCCGGTGCTGATCCGCGCCGGCGCGCTGGCCGACGGCGTGCCGCGGCGCGACTGCCGGGTCTCGCCGCTGCATGCGATGTTCCTCGACGGCGTGCTGATCCCCGCCGCCGCGCTGGTGAACGGCATCTCGATCGTCCAGACGGAGGCCGCCGAGAGCGTCGACTACGTCCATGTCGAGCTCGACACGCACGACGTGATCCTGGCCGAGGGCGCGGCCTCCGAAACCTTTGTCGACGACGACAGCCGGGCGATGTTTCACAATGCGGCCGAGTATCGCCGCCTCTACCCGAACGCCGCCGACGAGCCGGCGCGCTACTGCGCCCGGCGGGTCGAGAGCGGGCCCGAGCTCGAAGCGGTGCGCCAGGCGATCGCCGCGCGCTGGCGGCCGCGGGTGCCGCCGCCCCATACCCCGCCGGCGCCGCCGCGTGGGCAGCTCGATCATGTCGGGCGCGACCGCGTCTGCGGCTGGGCCTGGGATGGCGGCACGGCGCCGACGCGGCTGCTCGTGCTCGACAACGACGTCGTGCTCTGCGGGCTGCTCGCCGGGCAGCACCGCGCCGACCTCGAGGCGGCCGGCATCGGCGACGGCCGGCACGCTTTCGAGCTGGTCATTCCGGGCGGCCTGGCGCCGTTCGAGCGCCACAGCGTGCGGGTGCGGCGCGTCGATGGCAGCGAGCTGCCCGGCTCGCCCTGGGTGATCGAGCCGACGCGGGTCATCATGTCGCCGTCGCTCGCGCCGCCGGCTGGCCTCGGGCGCGGCCGGCTCGACGTCGCGACGCGCGAGCGGATCAGCGGCTGGGCGCTGGGCGATGCTGCCGGTGCGGCGGCGCTGCAGGTGCTCGACAATGGCGCGCCGATCGCGCGGGTGCTGGCGAACGCGCCGCGGCCGGACCTCGCCGCCCGCGGCATCGGCGGCACCGGGCGCTGCGCCTTCGATCTGGCCATCCCCGGCGGGCTGTCGCCGCTGGCTCGCCACGTGATCGAGGTTCGCCGCGAGGCGGACGGCGCGGCGCTGCCCGGCTCGCCGATGGTGATCGAGCCGGTGAGCAGCTTCGACGCCGCGCTGCAGCAGGCGGTCGCCCAGGCGGTTGCCGCCCTGGACGCGGCGGCGGACCGGCGGCGCGCGCTGCACTTCATCGAGGCGCAGGCCGAGCAGCTGCGCCGCAGCCTCGCCGAGGCCGCCCGCCCGGCCATGCGCCCAACTGGGCACCCGACTGGGCACCCGACTGGGCACCCAACTGGCCGCCCAACTGGGCGCCCGTCCGGCCGCCCGTCTGGCCACCCGCCCAGCCTCCCACGCGCCCTGCTCATCGACGAGACGCTGCCCGACCCCGGCCGTGACGCCGCCTCCGCCGCGCTGCTCTCCCATGCCCGGGCGCTGCGGCGGCTCGGCTACGCCGTCGGCATCGCCGCCGCCGCGCCCCCGAACGCCGCGGAACGGGCGACGCTGGAGGCGAACGGCATCGCCTGGTGCGGCGGCGACGCCGAGCCGGCCTCGGTGGAGGAGGTGCTGCGCCGCAGCGCCGGCACGGTCACGCTGGTCTACCTGCACCGCGCCGCCTCCGCCGCGCGCTACCTCGCACTCGCGCGCCAGCACATGCCGGGCGCGCGCATCGTCTACAGCGTCGCCGACCTGCACCACCTGCGGCTGGAGCGCCAGGCGGTGGCCGAGGGCCGGCCGGAGCTGCTGGCCGCCGCCCGGCGCGCCAAGCTCGCCGAGTGCGTCGCCGCCTGGTCGGCCGACGCCGTCATCACCCACTCCGCGCACGAGGCGGCGCTGCTGCGCCAGGCGGTGCCGGAGGCGCGGGTGCACCGGGTGCCATGGGCGGTGCGGCTCCGGCCGCCGGCGCCGTTCGCGCCGCGCGAGGGCGTGGTGTTCGTCGGCGGCTACGGCCACGCGCCGAACTGCGACGCGGCGCGCTGGCTGGTCGAGGCGATCATGCCGCTGGTCTGGCGCGAGACGCCGGGCCTTGCCTGCACCCTCGTGGGCAGCGACATGCCTGCCTCGATCCAGGCCCTCGCCGGCCGCGGCGTCACCGCGCTCGGCCAGGTCGCCGACCTGCCGGCGCTGCTCGGCCGCACCCGGCTCACCGTCGCGCCGCTGCGCTTCGGCGCCGGAGTGAAGGGCAAGGTGCTCGACAGCCTGGCCGCCGGCACGCCCTGCGTCATGACCAGCCTCGCCGCCGAGGGGCTCGACCTGCCACCCCCCCTGCAGGGCCTGGTCGCTGACACGCCGGAGGCGATCGCCGCCCTGATCTGCCGGCTGGACCGCGACGCCGGCGCACACGCGGCGGTCTCGCGCAGCGGGCTGGCGATGATCCGGCGACGGCATGGCGAGGCGACGGTGGTCAGGGCGCTGCGGGAGGTGGTGGGGCACGGCAAGGCGAGGCAGGGAAGGCCAGAGGCTCTGCCTCTGGACGCCGCTGGGGCCGCGGGCCCCAGACCCCATTCCTTGGGGGCCTAGCCGGGCTCTTCCCTGCTTGGCGAAGCCATTCAGTCCTGCTCCCGACGCCACCAACCTCGCGAGGGAGCCATGGATAAAAAGCGGATTTTAAAGGCTCCGCCTTCAATGGGGTCCAGGGGCAAAGCCCCTGGCCTTACGTCCTCTCCCACCCGATCGACCGCCGCAGGAACGCGTTGCCCAGCGCAGCGAAGCTGGCGATCTGGCTGCTGTCCTTGCCGTAGCCGTGGCCGCCGGCGGCGTTTTCGTAGAACCACGCCTGGTAGCCGAGGGCTTGCAGCTTCGCCGCCATCTTGCGGGCGTGGCCCGGATGCACGCGGTCGTCGCGGCGGGAGGTGGCGAGCAGGATGGGCGGGTAGGGGCGCCCCGCGGTGGCGGTGTGGTAGGCCGAGATCGCGCCCAGGAACGACCAGTCGGCGGGCTCGTCCGGGTCGCCGTACTCGGCGATCCAGCTCGCCCCGGCCAGCAGCTTGGCGTAGCGGCGCATGTCGATCAGCGGGATGGTGCAGAACAGCGCGCCGAAGCGCTCGGGAAAGCGGGTCAGCATGTTGGCGATCAGCAGCCCGCCATTGGAGCCGCCCTCGGCGGCAATGCGGCCGGGGCGGGTGACGCCGCGGGCCACCAGGTCGGCGGCGACGGCGGCGAAGTCCTCGTGCGACAGCGCCTTGCCTTCGCGGCGCCCGGCCTCGTGCCAGGCGGTGCCGAACTCGCCGCCGCCACGGATGTTGGCGACCACCGCGGTGCCGCCCTCGGCGAGCCAGAGCTGGCCGCGCACCGTCTGGTAGTACGGCAGGCTGGCGATGCCGAAGCCGCCATAGCCGGTGAGGTGCACCGGCGCCTCGCCGGTCTGCGTGGCCGGGCCGACCTGCAGGTAGGGGATGCGCTCGCCGTCGACGGAGCGCGCCAGGTGGCGGCTGACGACGAGGCCGGCGCTGTCGAACAGGCCCGGCGCCTGGCGCAGCACCGCCGGGGCGGCAGGCGCGTCGAGCTCGAGCAGCATCAGGGTGGCGGGCGTGATCGGGTCCTCGGCGCTGACCAGCAGCGTGCCGGCGCTCTCCTCGGCCAGGCTGTCGAACGGCCAGGCGGCGACGACGCCGAGCGCCGGCAGCCCGCCGAGCGCGCCTGTCGTCCAGCCGGCCGGGCCAGGCGTGAACACCGGGAAGGCCGGGCTGAGCGCATCGAGCACCGAGAGCACCAGGCGTCCGGCGACCCAGAACAGGCGTTGCAGCGCCTGCCGCTCGCCAGGGCGCCAGAGCACGGCGAAGCCGCGGTCGCCGGCGAGGAACGCCTCGAGCGCGATGCCGAGCACGCTGTCGGACGCATAGGTTTGCGCCGCCACCCGCCACTCGGTGCGCGGGCTCACCGCCAGCCAGCCGGCCTGGATGTCGACCCGCGCGTCGCTCGGCAGGTCGAGCCTGAGGCGCGGCCCGGTGCGGTCGCCGAGATGGACCGTTGCGTCGAAGAAGCCGGTCCGCTCGACGAAGAACAGCCGCTCGCCGGCGCCGGTGCGGTCGACCTCGGCGGCGGCGGCCATGCTGTCGGCGGGGATCTCGAACACGATCGTGGCGGCCTCGACCGGCTCGCCGCGCCGCCACAGCCGCACGGTGCGCGCATAGCCCGCCCGGGTCGACAGGCCCGCGCCGAGTGCCGCCGAGAGCAGCAGCGTGTCGGCGTCGAGCCAGTCGGCGCCGCCCTTGCACTCTGGCAGCTGGAAGCCGTCCTCAACGAAGGCGCGCCGGGCGAGGTCGAACTCGCGCAGCACCGCCGCGTCGCCGCCGCCGCGCGACAACGCCAGCAGCGCCCGCCCATGCGCCGGCGGCAGCGTCGCAGCGCCGTGCCAGACCCAATCCTCACCCTCGTCGCGGGCGAGCGCGTCCAGGTCGAGCAGCAGCTCCCACTCGGGCGCGCCGCTGCGGTAGGCCGCGAGCGTGGTGCGGCGCCACACTCCGCGCGGGTTCGCCGCATCCTTCCAGAAATTATAGAGCCGGCCGCCGCGACGCGTCACAAAGGCAATACGGTCGGCACGGTCGAGCGAGGCGTGCAGGCGGTCGCGCTCGCCGGCGAACGACGCGTCGGCAAAGCGCGCCAGCGTCGCCGCCGACTGCGCGTCGGCCCAGGCGATCGCCTGGGCACCGTCGATCGACTCCAGCCACAGGTGCGGATCATCGTCCGGAGCCGCGAGCGTCGGGTGGTCGGCGAGGCTGGAGCCATCTGCGCCGGACGAGGCCATTGGAAGTTCCCACGGTTTGGTCAAGGACAATTCAAAGTGAAGCACCGCCGCGCCAACCTTCGCCGGCACGAGCGTTCGTCTTGCGAACCAATGACGGAGACAGAGTTCATGGCCGACACGAGCGCGACTGAGTACTACATCACCGGGCTGCGCAACCAGCATGCCGTCGAAAGCCAGGCGGTCTCGACGATCAAGGCCCAGCTCGGCCGGATGGAGGCCTATCCCGAGCTGCATAGCCGGATGCAGCAGGACATGACGCGGTCCGAGGGGCAGGCCACTCGCCTCGAGCAGTTGCTGATGCAGCATGAGAGCAGCACCTCGGCCGCCAAGGAGACCGTCACCACGATCGTGGGCAAGGTGTCCGGCCTGGTGCACGCCGGCTCGGACGACGACATGATCAAGAACGTTCTGGCCGCCATCGGCTTCAAGGCGTACGAGATCGCGTCCTACAAGGTTCTGATCACGTTGGCAGGTCTTGCCGGCGCGGCAAGCGACGTTCCGATCCTGGAACAGTCTCAGAAGGAAGAGATGGAGATGGGCGACTGGCTCGGCGAGCATATCCCGATGCTGGTTCAGGCAAACATTTCGCACGCGAGCCGATAAGCAACAGCAGGCCCGCTGTCCCGCGCGGCGTGCTGCGCAGGACGGCGGCGCCTTTAAACCCTTGGTTTAAGGATGGATCGGGTCGATCCAGGGCACGGTCTCGGGCGCCTCGACGCCGGCGATCTCCAGATTGACCACCACCGCCTGATTGTCGCTGCGCACCAGGACGCAGTCGAGCGGCTCGTCGCTGAGGGCGTTGATCTCCTGGTGCGGCACATAGGGTGGCACAAAAATAAAGTCGCCAGGCCCAGCCTCGGCCACATATTCCAGTCGCTCGCCCCAACGCATGCGCGCCCGGCCGCGCAGCACGTAGATCACGCTTTCCAGCGCGCCATGGTGATGCGCGCCCGTCCTGGCGTCAGGCTGGATCGTCACAGTGCCCGCCCACAGCTTCTGCGCGCCGGCCCGCGCGAAATCGATCGCGACGGCGCGCGACATGCCCGGCGTCTGCGCCGTGTTCGGATCAAGCTGATCGCCGGGGATCACCCGCACGCCGTCGTGCTTCCAATCCATCGCCCGATCCTAGCTGAAATTGATGGGGTCTGGCGCCTCCCGGCCCCAGCGGGTCCAGGGCAGAGCCCTGGCCTTATCCAAGCCACTGCGGATTATGCACCGTTCCGTCAAAGTGGTTGGAGATCTTATACCGCTCCGTGTGCCCATTGGCCGCGAGCTGAGCGGTTTGCGCCAGCAGCTCGGCGCGCTGCTCCACGGTGAGCGGCTGGTAGCTGCGCACCGCCTCCAGCGCCTGCTGCAGGATCGGCAGGCTGTCGATGCCGGTGATCTGGATGCTGATCGGCAGGCTCATCGGGTATTGCAGCATCCGAATCGGCGAGACCGCGCCGCTGTCGACGATGAAGGTGTCGCCGAACGCCTTCATGCCCATCACCGCGGTGCCGTGCGCGAGCGCCACCGGCAGCACGCCCTGCTCGAAGCTGTCGAAATGCGCGTCCATGACGTTGAGCGGCATCTGCACGGTGTCGAAATGAAAACCGTGCGCGTCGGCGACCTCGAACATGCGGCGGTGGATCGCCGGGCTCTTGTGGCCGGTGAAGCCGATGTAGCGCAGCTTGCCGGCCTGCCGCGCGCGCAGCACCGCCTCCAGCGCGCCGCCGGCGGCGAACACCCGCTCCGGGTCGTCCATGCGGATGATCTCGTGGAATTGCAGCAGGTCGACATGGTCGGTCTGCAGGCGGGTGAGCGACTGCTCGATCTGGGTGGCGGCGGCGGCAGCGGTGCGGCCATCGATCTTGGTCATCAGGAACGTGCGGTGGCGCCAGCCGCCGGCGAGCGCCCGGCCAAGCCGGATCTCGCTTTCGCCGCCGTTATAGTCCCAGCAATTGTCACAGAAGTTGATGCCGGCCTCGATGCCGGCATGGACGATGCGCACCGCCTCCTCGGCGGTGGCGCCGCCGGGCTTGGCGAGGTGATAGCCGCCCATGCCGATCAGCGAGACGCGCTCGCCGGTGCGCCCCAGGCTGCGATACTTCATCGCCGGGTTCTCGGCGATTTGGGAGGTGACCGGCCCGGTCGGCGCCACCTCGCCGCCCTGGCTGGTGTCGCCCAGCGGGGCGCCGCCGGCGGCGCCGGCGAGTGCAGCCGCCGCGACGCCGAACGCCGAGGCCTTGACGAACTCACGTCGTTCCATCGCGCTCTCTCCTCATGGCCAGGCCCGAAAGGCCGAGCACCCGCAACGCGGCGCAGGCGGCGCCGTAGCCGTTGTCGATGTTCACGGTGACGATGCCGGGCGCGCAGCTCGCCAGGATCGCGTTCAGCGCCGCCTGCCCGCCGGCGGCAACCCCGTAGCCGACCGAGGTGGGCACGGCGATGACGACGCCGCCGACCAGCCCGGCGAGCACGCTCGGCAGCGCCGCGTCCATGCCGGCGGCGACGATCAGCACCGGCATCGCCTGCAGCTCCGGCAGCCGCCGCATCAGCCGCCACAGCCCGGCCACGCCGACATCGGCCACCAGCAGCGTCGGCCGACCGTGGAAGCGCAGGGTGCGCGCCGCCTCCCGCGCCACCGCCAGGTCGGAGGTGCCGGCGGTGACCACGGCGATGTCGGTCGGCCCGGCGACGGGCGCGGGCTCGCCGTGAAAGGCGGTGCCGGATTGCGGGTCGTAGTCGAGCCCCCGCGCGAGCTGGGCGGGCAGGGCGGCGACGCGCCCGGGATCGAGCCGGGTGAGCAGCAGCGGCGTGGTCGCCGACTCCAGGATGGCGGCGATCTGGGCCGCCGACTTGCCGGCGCAGAAGATCGCCTCGGGCAGGCCGATGCGCCGGCCGCGCTCGGGGTCGAGCACGAACTCGGGCTCGCTCACGACGCCGTCGCCACCGGCGGGCGGAGAAAGGCGCTGCCGGTGCGATAGCTGGCGAACGACACCGGCCGGGCCAGCCCCGCCGCGTCGGCCATCGCCTGCAGCTCGCCCTGCAGCGCATCGCGCCCAGCGGCGTGCCCGGGGTCGCGCCCGGGGTCGCGCCCGGGGTCGTGCCCGGGGTCGAGCCTGGCCAGCGCCGCCTCGTCGAGCTCGATCACCACCGCGCCGGCACGCACCCGGCAGCGTACCGTGCGCGGCGCGAGGCGGGCGCTGACCAGCCGCTCAGCGGCGTGCACCAGCGCCAGCACCGGCGCCTCGATGCGGATGCCGGTCTCGACCCGGCTCGACAGGCAGGGCGCGGCGGGCAGCTCGGACAGCGCGCCGAGCCCAAGCTCGACGGCGAGCGCGCGCACGGTGCGTTTATCGACGCCGGCCTCGACGAAGGGGTGGCGCACCGCGTGGTCCCGCGCCGCCGCCAGACCCGGCCGGAAATCGCCAAGGTCGTCGAGGTTGGTGCCCGACAGGATCTGCCGCTCGGTGCGGCGCGCGACGGCGCCGTAGAGGCTGGTCTTGCAGAAAAAGCAGCGATTGACCGGGTTGGCGCGATAGGCCGGGTCGTCGAACTCGCCGGCGTCGAACACGTCCAGCGACCAGCCCTCGATGGCGGCCAGCGCCCGGGTGCGTTCGCTCGCCTCCGCCGGCACCGCCGGCGACGTCGCATGGTGCATCGTGGCGTCGCAAACCCGATGGGCGGCGGTCGCCAGCGTCAGACTGTCGATGCCGCCGCTGACCGCGACGGCGACCGGTCCGATCGCGGCCAGCACGCCTTGAAGCCGCAACAGCATTTCACTCATGCCGGCGCCGCCGGCTCGGCCAACGCCTGCTGCTCCGCCTGTCGTCGCAGCTGCTCGCGCCGCCGATGCGAGGCGATTTCGATCAGATCGTCCGCCTCGACCTTGCCGCTCGCCACCATCTCGCCCGCCGCATCCGGCCGCTGCACCAGCTTCACGCCGACCGCCGCCTCCGCGAGCTCGGCCCGCACGCCACGTCGAGCCAGGGCGCGGCCCTGCACGAGATGCGTGCGCAGGCCGATCGTGGTGGTCTCGGCGAAGCACAGGGCGACCACCGCGTCGAGCATCGCCGGCCGCGCCAGAACCTGCACATGCACGGCCAGGCGCGACTTCTTGCCAAACGCCGGCATCTGCACGACGTCATGCACGCCCTCGGCGGCGCGCACCCGCGCCAGGCCAAGGGCCAGATCCTCGCCGGACTGGTCGTCGACCTCGAAGCTGATGACGGCGAGCTCGCGATGCGCCGGTGCGTCCGCTGCGGCCGGCGCCATCTCGAACACCAGGGCGCGCAGGCAATTGCTCTGCCCCGCCAGGCGGCGGCTGCCAAAGCCGGTGCCGGAGCGGGCGAGCACGCCGCTGAGGGCAGGCGGGCCGGCGGGGGCGGCGATGAGGTAGCGCAGGATCGCCGCCCCCGTCGGCGTCACGCGCTCGCCGCCCACCCCATCATCATGCAGCGCAAAACCCTCCAGCAGCAGCGCCGTGGCCGGCGCCGGCACCGGCATCGGGCCATGCGCCGTGCGCACCGTGCCGCCGCCGAGCGGCAGCGAGGCGCAGCTCCAGCGCGCCGGTCCGATCGCCTCGATCAGCGCCGCCGCGGCGACGATGTCGGCGATCGAGTCGACGGCGCCGACCTCGTGGAACACCACCCCGTCGAGCGCGATGCCGTGCACCCGACCCTCCGCCTCGGCGAGCACGCCGAAGATGCCTACCGCGTGCCGGCAGACGCCTGCCGCAAGGCCCGATCGTTCCAGCGCCGCGCGGATATACCGCCAATGGCGATGGCCATGAGGGTGATCATGCTCATGCTCACCCTCCCGCCCATGGCTCGGCCGGGCCTCGACGACGAAGCGCGAGCCGGTCAGCACGCCGTCATCATGCGCCAGCAGGCGGCAGTGCGCCTCGGTCGCCAATTGCGCCGCGGCGATCACCGCCTCGCGGTGCTCGACGAAGGCGTCGAGCAGGCAGCCGGCGAACATGTCGCCGGCGGCGCCGCCAAGCGGATCGAAATGGACGTGACGCATGACATCGGCCTGTGGTGCATGACGGCAACGCCGCGACCGCGCTCGGGTCGCCATGACGCAGCACAGGCATGGAACCGCACGAAGGTTTGAAGCGTAGGCGGGCATCCATCCAGGGGAGCCAACGGTGTCGAAGCGAACCTTGCCCACCCGCCAGCGCTGGGCGCGGCTGACGCTGGGCGTCGCCGCGTGCATGACGGCCGCGGCGCTCGCCAGCTCCGCGGTCGCGGCCGAGCTCGCGCCCGCCAACCTGCCCACCCTGGTCTCGCCGCCGTCCGGCGACCGTCGCCCCGGCAAGATCGTGTTCGCCGAGCTCGTGACCCCCGACCTCGCGGCGGTCGAGCCGTTCTACGCCAGCCTGTTCGGCTGGACCTTCACCGAGTCCCAGGCCGGCGAGACGAAATACGCGCAGGCCTCGCTCGACGGCCGTCCGGTCGCCGGCCTGGTGCAGCGCCCGCTGCCGAACGGCCGCCACTCTGGTTGGCTCACCTTCATCGCCGCCGGCAACCTCGGCCAGGTCGACGCCTCCGCCGTGCAGCACGGCGCGCGGGTGCTGTTCGCGCCGCACCGCTTCGCCAATCTCGGCGACGAGGCGGTGCTGGCCGACCCGCAGGGCGCCGTGTTCGCCGTGCTCGCCTCGAGCAGCGGCGACCCGCCGGACGTGCTGGCCGCGCCGGGCGAGTGGATCTGGAGCTCGCTGATCACCACCGACCCAGAGGCCGACGCGGCGTTCTACAAGGCGCTGCTCGGCTACGACATCGTCCCCCTGCCCAGCATGTCGGACGCGCATCACCTCCTGCTCGCCGCCGAGGGCTACTCCCGGGCCAGCGTGAACCCGATCCCCCGCAGCCACCCGGACGCGCATCCGCGCTGGATCAGTTACCTGCGCGTCGACAACGCGAGCGCGATGGCGACCCGCGTCACCGCGCTCGGCGGCCGCGTCATCCTGGCGCCGCATCAGGACCGGCAAGGCGGCCAGATCGCGTTGGTCGCCGACCCGCAAGGGGCGTTGTTCGGGCTGATGGAATGGGCCGACACGCCGGCGGGAGCCGCCCAGTGAACGCCCCACGCGTCCGGCTGGCGCTCCTGCTCGGCGTGCTGGCGGCGCCGCTCGGCGGCTGCGTCGTCGATGGCGGTGGCGGTGGCGGTGGCTATGACGGCTTCGGCGGCGGCTACTACGACACCGGATATGGCGGCTTCGGCGGCGTCGACGAAGGCTACCGGGTGGGCCCGTATCGCGGCGGCCCGGGCTTCAGGGGCGGCCGCGGCGTGCCAGGCATCCCGGCCGGCGGTCGGGGCGGCGGCTTTCATGGCGGCGGCGGCGGCGCTCACGGCGGCGGTGGTCATGGTGGCGGCGGCGGTGGTCATGGCGGCGGCGGCGGGCACGGGGGCCGTTAGCAAGCTGAGAGAGAAAGGCCAGGGCTCTGCCCTGGACCCGCTGGGGCCCGCGGCCCCAGACCCCATTTTGTTTGAGTCTAGGCGGGCTCTTCCTTGGCTTGGCGAAGCCGGGCAAATCTGGTTCCCACGGCACAGCACTCGCCGTGAGGCACGGATAAAAACAGATGGATTTTAAAGGCTCGGCCTTTAATGGGGTCCAGGGGCGGAGTGAGCCCGAAGGTTCCGACGGCGCAACGCGCCGTTGGAAGGGCTTACGGAGGCAAAGCCCCTGGCCTTACTTCGCCGAGAACATCACCACCTGCCGCACCGCCTCGCCCGTGCGCAGCCGATCAAATCCCTCGTTGATCTCTCCAAGCGTCAGCGTGCCGCTCAGCAGTCGGTCCACCGGCAGGCGGCCGGCCTGGAACAGGCCGACGTAGCGCGGAATGTCGCGCGAGGGCACCGCCGAGCCGATGTAGCTGCCGCGCACGCTGCGCTCCTCGCCCACCAGCATCGTCACCGGCAGCGCCAGCCGAGCGTCCGGCGGCGGCAGCCCGGCGGTGATCGTCGTCCCGCCGCGCCGCGTGATCGCGAACGCCAGCTCCAGCGCCCGCACCGAGCCGGCCATTTCGAAGGCAACATCCACGCCGCCGCCCGTCTGTTCGCGGATCGAGCCCACCGCGTCGGCATCCGTCGCCAGCGCCGTCCGCGTCGCCCCCAGCGCGCGCGCCAGCGCCAGCCGCTCCTCCGAGAGGTCGACGGCGACCACCTCCATCGCCCCGGCCGCGACCGCGCCGAGCACCGCCGCCAGACCCACGCCGCCCAGACCCACCACCGCCGCGCGCATGCCAGGCTGCAGCCTGGCCGTGTTCACCACCGCGCCGACGCCGGTCAGCACCGCGCAGCCGAACAGTGCCGCGTGCTCGGGCCGAAGGTCGCGCGCGATGCGCACCAGCGAGCGACGCGACACCACCGCATGGTCGGCAAACGCCGAGCAGCCGAGATGGTGGTTCACCGCCACCCCGTCGGCAGTCAGCCGCCGCGCCCCGCCCAGCAGCATCCCCGCCGCATTGGCCGCCGCCCCCGGCTCGCACAGCGCCGGACGCCCCTCGGCGCAGGGCAGGCAATGGCCGCAGCTCGGCATGAACACCATCACCACCTGGTCGCCCACGGCGAGGTCGCCCACCCCCTCGCCGAGTGCGGCGACGATGCCAGCCGCCTCATGGCCCAGCGCCATCGGCACCGGACGCAGCCGGTCGCCGTTGATCACCGACAGATCCGAATGGCACAGCCCGGCGGCAGTGATCCGCACCAGCACCTCGCCCACGCCCGGCGGCGCCAGCGTCAACGTCTCGATGCCGAGCGGACGGCTCTGCGCATACGGCGTCGCCGCGCCCACCTCGCGCAGCACCGCCGCCTGGATCTGCATCGTCCCGCTCATCACTGATCCTCGCCGAGAAAGGCCAGGGCTGTCTGCCCTGGACCCGATTAAAGGCGAAGCCTTTAAAATCCACTAGTCAGATCGGGCCGGCTTGTGCGCGCCCGGGAAGGTCGCAAGATTGCTCAGCCCCAAGGAGCTCGCCGCATGCCGAATGCCGAGGCCCGTCCCGCCCCCAAACAACGCGCCGACTACGCGCTGCTCGAGCGCATCACCACGCGCTGGAGCGACAACGATTCATATCGACATGTCAACAACGTCGTCTACTACTCGTTCTTCGACACCGCGGTAAACCGCATGCTGATCGCCGCCGGCCTGCTCGACATTGAAACCAGCACCGTGATCGGCCTCGTCGTCGAAACCCGCTGCCACTTCTTCCGGCCGGTCAGCTTCCCCGACGACGTCTGGTCAGGCCTGCGCGTCGCCCATCTCGGCCGCTCAAGCATCCGTTTCGAAATCGGCCTGTTCCGCAACGATGAGGAGCAAGCCTCGGCCCAGGGCTACTTCAACCAGGTGGTCGTCGACCGCACGACCAACCGGCCTGTCGCCATGCCAGAAGATCGACGACGCTACCTGGAAACTTTGATGAAGTAAGGCAAGGGGCTTTGCCCCTTGACCCCATTAAAGGCGGAGCCTTTAAAATCCATTTCATTATTTATTTCCGACCGCGAGCGTAGTCTAGTTGGCAAGTAGAATCGAATGGCTTCGCCAAGCATAGGGAGAACGAGTTTAGACTCTAGATAAAACGGGGTCTGGGGCCGCGGGCCCGTCGTGCAAATGCACGCTGGTGCGTGACGGGTCCAGGGCAGAGCCCTGGCCTTGTCTAGAACGCCGCCTCGTTCATCTCCATCATCGCCGCCTTGCCCGACTTGATTGCGACCAGCAGGCCGCTCGCCTGCGGCAGCACGCGCTCCATGTAGAACCGCGCCGTCGTCAGCTTCGAGCGGTAAAATCCCGCGTCGCCGTTTGCCGTCGGCAGCTTCTCGAGCGAGACGACCGCAGCGCGCGCCCACATGAAGCCGAGCGCGACGAGGCCGAGCAGGCGCAGGTATTCGGTGGCGGCGGCACCCGCCTCCTCCGGGTCGCGCAATCCGGCGGTCGCGACGTGCGCGGTGGCGAGCTGCAATGCGCCAAACGCGCGCGACAGGCCGCGCACCATGTCGGCGAGCTGTGGATGATCGCTGTTCTGCTCGATGAACTCGGCGACCGGGTGGAAGAAGGAGCGGAGCAGCCGGCCGTTCGACTGCGGCAGCTTGCGGCCGACCAGGTCGAGCGCCTGAATGCCGTTGGTGCCCTCGTAGATCATCGAAATACGGGCGTCCCGCACCAGCTGTTCGACGCCGTGGTCGCGCACGTAGCCGTGCCCGCCATGCACCTGCAGCCCGAGGTTGGTCGCCTCGAAACCGAGGTCGGTGAACAGCGACTTGACCACCGGCGTCATCAGCGCGGTGAAGTCCGCCGCGTGCGCCTTGGCCGCCGGGTCGTCCGAGCGCTCCAGCTCGTCAAGCTCGCGCGCGACCCAGCCGCCGAGCGCCCGGCAGCCCTCGGTGTAGGCGCGCATGGTGAGCAGCATCCGGCGCACGTCGGGATGGACGATGATCGGGTCGGCCGCCGCGGCCGGCTGCTTGGACCCGCCAAGGCTGCGGCCCTGGACACGGTCGCGCGCATAGGCGACGGCGCTCTGGTAGCTGGTCTCGGCCGCGCCGAGGCCCTGGATGCCGACCGACAGACGCTCGCTGTTCATCATCGTGAACATGGCCGCCAGCCCGCGATGCGGCGTGCCGACCAGCCAGCCGGTCGCATCCTCAAAGGTGATCTGGCAGGTGGCCGAGGCCTTGATGCCCATCTTGTGCTCGATGGCGGTGCAAATCACGCCGTTGCGCGCGCCAGGCCCGCCATCCGCATCGGGCAGGAACTTCGGCACCAGGAACATGCTGATGCCCTTGACCCCGGCCGGCGCGCCCGGCAGCCGCGCCAGCACCAGATGGATGATGTTGTCAGTCAGGTCGTGCTCGCCGGCGCTGATGAAGATCTTCGAGCCGCTGACACGATAGCTGCCGTCCTCCTGCGGCACCGCGCGGGTGCGCAGCATGCCGAGGTCGGTGCCGCAATGCGCCTCGGTCAGGCACATCGTGCCGGACCAGGAGCCATCCACCATGTGCGGCAGGAAGCGCTCGCGCAGTTCCTCCGTCGCGTGATCGGCGATCGCCTGATATGCGCCATGGGTGAGCCCAGGATACAGGCTGAACGACAGCCCGGTGGCACAGATCATCTCCTCGACCAGCTTGTTCACGCTCTCCGGCAAGCCCTGCCCGCCATAGCGCGGGTCCGCCGCAATCGAGGTCCAGCCGCCCTCGCAGAACTGGTCGTAGGCCGCCTTGAAGCCCGGCGGCGTGCGCACCACCCCGTTCTCCAGCACGCAGCCATGCTCGTCGCCGACCGCATTGATCGGCAGCAGCACCTCTTCGGCAAACAAACCGGCCTGCTCGAGGATGCTGTCCATCAACTCGGGCGACAAATCCTCCAGGCCGCGCAGGCGCGTCAGCGCCGCGCTGTCATTCAGCTCGTGCAGCACGAAACGCATGTCGCGAAGCGGCGCCTTGTAGGTTTGCATGATCGACACTCCAGGAAAGGAAGCGGTTCTTTTTTGAAAAAAAGAACCAAAAAACTTTTATCCGTCAGAGGTGAGCGCTGGCTGTTTCGGCTTCAGTGTTCAAAAGTTTTTGCTTCTTTTTTTCAAAAAAGAAGCGCTTTCTCCCCTTCAGTTCCGCAACGGCTTGCCAGTCTCGATCGTGTGCTCGATGCGCGCCAGTGTGCCCGGCGTCTTGATCAGCCGCAGGAACACGCTTTTTTCCAGATCAAGCAGCGTCTGTTCGCTCACCGTATTGATAATGTCCGTCTCCCCGCCGGTCAGCAGCTCGGCCAGCCCGCCGGCGACGACGAGGTCATGGTCGGTGGCCAGCCCCCGCGCGTGCAGGCCGCGGGCGGCGCTGTCCAGCGAGGCGCGGCCGGAGGGGCCGGGCAGGATGTAGTCGGGCGGGGCAGGCGGGGTGTAGCCGTCGACCATGGCCAGCGCCCGCGCCTTGGCGTCGGCGAGCAGGCGAAAGCGGTTCATGGTGATGCCGTCGCCGGCGCGCAGGAACTTCTTCTCGCGCGCATCGTGGGCGGATTTCGAGACCTCGGCGACGCTGATGGTTTCGAACACCTTGACCGTGGCCGGCATCGGGCCGCGCGGCAGCAGCGGCTCGGCGCGCCAGCGGGCCAGCATCTCGCCCGCCCCGCCCCAGCCCGGCACCAGGCCGACGCCGCATTCGACGAGGCCGAGATAGGTCTCCGCGTGCGCCTGCACGGCGTCGGCGTGCAGCACGATCTCGCAGCCGCCGCCGAGCGCCATGCCGGCGGGCGCGGCAACGACCGGGAAGGGGGCGTATTTCAGCGCCTTGAGGGTGGCCTGGCCGGCGCTGACGGACGTCTCGATCTCGCCCCAGGCGGCGATGTTGGCGGCGAACAGCGCCAGCCCGAGATTGGCGCCGAGCGAGAAGTTGTCGGCGTCGGTGTAGATCACCAGCGCCTTGAAAGACTGCTTGACCGTCTCGATGCTCTTGCCAAGCAGCGCCAGCACCTGGTCGTCCAGGGTGTTGCTCTTGGAGGCGATCTCGAAGCAGGCGACGCCGTCGCCGACGTCCCACAGCGCGGCCGAGGCGTTGCGCAGCACCGGCTTGGACGCGAGCTTCACGTCCTCGAGCATCAGCACGCCGGGCGCGCGCGTCAGGTCGTGATAGCCGCCGTCCAGCCCGAGGAACTGCCGGCGTCCGTCCTGCACGCGGTAGAACGTCTTGCCGGCGGCCGCCACGAGCACCGGCGGGACGGCCTGGCCGCGCTCGGCGAGGCGGTCGGCGAGCCACTGGGTGCCGATCCGGTCGGCGAGCTCGAACGGGCCCTGCTTCCAGGCGTAGCCGAGCCGCATCGCCTCGTCGATGTCGGCGATGGTCGCGGCCGCCTCTGGCACCAGCGAGGCGGCGTAGGCGATGGTGTGCGCCATCACGTCGAAGGCGTAGGCGCCGACGCGGCCGGGGGCGGCGAGCAGCGCCTGGAGGTCGCGCCCGGCGGCGCGGATCTCCGGCAGCTCCGCCGGCTGCTCCGGCCGATACTCACCGCGCACCAGGTCCATCACGACCTTGCTGCGCTTGCCACCCTTGCCGCGGTCGAGCCGGTAGAAGCCGCCGTCGCCCTTCCGCCCGGTGAGCCCCTGACTGATCATCCGGCCGATCAGCGGGATGTCGCGGTCGACCTCGTGGAAGCGGTCGGTGCGGGGCAGGGCCGCCCGCAGCGAGGCGTTGATCTGCGGCCCGAGGTCGATGCCGACCAGGTCCATCAGCCCGAAAACCCCGGTCTTGGGCACGCCCATCGGGCGACTGAGGATGGCATCCGCCTCCTCGACCGCCAGCCCCTGGTCGATGGCGCTGACCAGCGCCCGCTGCATCCAGTAGATGCCGAGCCGGTTGGCGATGAAGCCCGGGCTGTCGTTGCAATGCACCACCGACTTGCCGAGCGAGGCCGAGGCGAACTGCTCCATCGACTGCACGAGCTCGGGCGCGGTGTCGCGGCCGGCGACGATCTCGAGCAGCCGCATGTAGCGCGGCGGGTTGAAGAAGTGGGTGATCAGGAAGTCGCGCCGGAACGCCTCGCTCATCCCCTCGGTCAGGGTGTCGAGCGGGATCGTCGAGGTGTTGGAGCTGATCGCCGAGCCCGGCCGGCGCACCGCCTCGAGCCGGCGGTAGAGCGCCTGCTTGATGTCGGCGCGCTCCAGCACCGCCTCGACGATCCAGTCGCAGTCGGCCAGCTTGTCGAGGTCGTCCTCGGTGTTGCCGGTGGTGACCAGCTTCGCCGCACCCTTGTGCATGAACGCCGCCGGCTCGACCTTGAGCAGCCGGGCGACCGCCGCCTCGGCCAGCCCGCTGCGGTTGTTCGCCCCCGTCGGCACGATGTCGAGCAGCACCACCGGCACGCCGGCATTGGCGACCTGCGCGGCAATGCCGGCGCCCATCGTGCCGGCGCCGATCACGCCAACCTTACGAATAGTCGCCATCAGACGCGCTCCAGCACGGTGGCGATGCCCTGGCCGCCGCCGATGCACTGCGTCGCCAGCGCATAGCGTCCGCCCTGCCGCGCCAGCAGGGAGGCCGCCTTGCCGGTGATGCGCGCGCCCGTGGCGCCCAGCGGGTGGCCGAGCGCGATCGCGCCGCCATCGATGTTGAGCGTCTCCTCCCGCACCCCGAGCTCGCGCGCGCAGGCCAGCGCCTGGCTGGCGAACGCCTCGTTGAGCTCGACGACGTCGATCTCGCCGATCGCAACCCCCGCCCGCGCCAGCGCCTTGCGGCTCGCCATCACCGGCCCGATGCCCATCACCTCGGGCGGGCAGCCGGCCACCGCAACCGCGCGGATGCGCGCCAGCGGCGCCAGCCCGTGCTTGTCCGCATAGGCCTCGCTGCACACCAGCACCGCCGAGGCGCCGTCGGTCAGCGGCGAGGCGGTCCCCGCGGTCACCGTGCCATCCTTGCTGAATGCCGGCTTCAACGCCGCCAGCCCCTCGGCCGTGGTGTCCGGCCGGATGCAGCCATCCTCGGCGACCGTGCCGCCCTTGCCAGTGATGCTGACGATCTCGGCCGCAAGCCGCCCCTCGGCCCGGGCCGCCGCCGCGCGCCGGTGGCTGCGCACCGCGAACGCCTCCTGCTCGGCGCGGGTGACCTGATACTGCCGCGCCACGTTCTCGGCGGTGTCGCCCATGCCGATATAGGCGGCCGTCTTGGCCTGCAGTTCGACGTTGACGAGCGGGTTGTAGCCGCCCATCGGCACCCGGCTCATGCTCTCGATGCCGGCGCAGACATAGACGTCGCCCGCACCCATGGCGATCTGCCCGGCGGCCATGTGGACCGACTGCATGGACGAGCCGCAGAACCGGTTCACGGTCACGCCGCCCACCGAGTTCGGCAGCCCGGCCAGCAGGCCGATCATCCGCGCCACGTTCAGCCCCTGCTCGGCCTCCGGAAAGGCGCAGCCGACGATCACGTCCTCAACGTCCTCCGGCGCGACGCCGCTGCGCTCGATCAGCGCGCGCACCACCTGGGCGGCGAGGTCGTCCGGCCGGATCCGGGTCAGCCCGCCCTTGGCGGCGAAGTGGAACGGCGAGCGGGCGTAGCCGACGATGACGGCGCTGGTCATTGGGAGTTCACTCCGATGGTTGGTGGCGGCCGGCGGCGGCGAGCGCGTGCTGGGCAAGGCGCATGATCTCGTCGAGCTCGCCAAGCGCCTCGTCCACCGCCTCGCGCTGGGCGGCGAGCGTGGCCCGCCTTGTGTTCAGCGCCTCGACCAGCAAGACCAGCTGGGCGCGGCCGGTGAGGTCGGCGTCGTAGAGGTTGAGATACTCGGCGATGTCGCTGAGCGAGAAGCCGAGCCGCTTGCCGCGCAGGATCAGGATCATCCGCGCCCGCTCCCGCGCCGCATAGACCCGGGTGGTGCCGAGCCGACGCGGCGTGATCAGTCCCTTGTCCTCGTAGAAGCGGATGGCGCGGGGTGTGATGCCAAGCGCCTGCGCGAGCTCGGTCACGGTGAACAGCGCCTGCTCCGCCGGCCCGTCGGGCGGCGGTCGGCTCGTCGAACCGAAAAGGGGCAGGCTCTCGCTCATCCCGGTTCACCTATACGTAAGGTCGCTCACGTGCAAGTCGGCCGGCGCTTGCCGACGCTGCCGTTCCGGCGACAGGATGGGCGATGCACATCGCCATCCAACGACCTCCAGCGGCCGCTACCCGGCCTTGCTCCCTCCGAGCCCACCGATGCTGAGGCGCGTCGACGAGGTGCCCCGCCCCGAGCCTCAGGCATCGCCGCGCGAGCTGCGGGTCGTGCTCACCGGACTGATGCTGGCGCTCACCCTGGCCGCGCTCGACCAGAACATCGTCGCCACCGCGCTGCCGCACATCACCAGCGAGCTCGGCGGCCTGCGCTATCTCTCCTGGGTGGTGACCGGCTTTCTCGTCGCCAGCACCGTCTCGGCGCCGCTCTACGGCCGGCTGAGCGACCTGTATGGCCGCAAGCCCGCCTTCCTGGTCTCGATCTCGATCTTCCTGCTCGGCTCGGCGCTGTGCGGCCTGGCGGCGAGCATGCGGGCGCTGATCGCGTTCCGCACCGTGCAGGGCCTCGGCGCCGGCGGCCTGATCGTGCTGGCCCAGACGGTGATCGGCGACCTGGTGCCGCCGCGCGAGCGCGGCCGCTACCAGGGGCTGTTCGCCGCCGTGTTCGCCGCCTGCTCGGTGGCCGGGCCGCTGCTCGGCGGGCTGATCACCCAGTATGCCTCCTGGCGCTGGATCTTCTACGTCAACCTGCCGGTCGGCGCGGTGGCGATGGGGCTGATCGTCGCCGGGCTGCGGCCGCGGCCGCTCGGGCCGGCGCCGCGGCTCGACTGGCTCGGCGCGGCGCTGCTCGTCGTCGGCACGTGCTGCCTGCTGCTGCTGCTGAGCTGGGGCGGCGCCGTCTACCCCTGGTCGTCGGCGCCGGTGCTGGGGCTCGCCGCCGCCGCCGCCGCCGCCTACGCGCTGCTGGCGTTCGTCGAGCGCCAGGCAGCCCAGCCGATCCTGCCGCCAAACCTGTTCACCAACGGCGTGTTCGTCATCTCGACGGCGGCCATCGGGCTGGCGGCGATGGCGCTGTTCGCCGCCGTGGTGTTCCTGCCGCTGATGTTCCAGCTGCTGATGGGCGCAAGCCCGGCCACCGCCGGGCTGATGATCTCGCCGATGATGGGCGGGGTGATCGTCGCCTCGGTCGTCGGTGGTCGGGTGGTCTCGCGCACCGGTCGCTATAAGACGCTGCCCGTGCTCGGGCTGTTCGCCGCCAGCCTGGCCTTTCTCGGCCTCGCCTGGTCGGCGCGCGCACGCACCGGGGCGGCGCCGGTCGAGGCGCTGCTCGTCGCCATGGGGCTTGGCGTCGGTCTGGTGATGCCGAACCTCATCACCGCGATCCAGAACGCGGTGCCACGGGCGGAGCTCGGCGGCGCCACCGCGGCGTCGGCGTTCTTCCGCTCGCTCGGCGGCGCGCTCGGCGTCGCGCTGGCCGGCGCCGTGCTGGCTGGACGCCTGCACGCGGCCGGCGGCGGGCTCCTTCGGGTCGACGGGATCACCCAGCTCGCTGAGCTGCCCGCAGCGCAGCAGGCGCTGGTGCTCGCAGCCTACCGCGCCGGGCTCGCCGACGTGTTTACCGCCGGCGCCGCAATCGCAGCCTTGGGGTTTCTGGTCACGCTGTTCCTGCCGGAGCGGCCGTTGCGCGCGGCGGGCTCCTGAGGGAAGGCCAGAGGCTCTGCCTCTGGGCTCCGCTGGGGGCGGCGCCCCCAGACCCGCATCCATTTGGAGTCCACAGCAATATCAGCCTGGCTACGATCGCGTAGCGATCTCAGGCTGACAAAATTGCTCGCCAAAAACAATGCGAGCGGTTCCACCCTGAGTGGAACCGCTCGCATCGGGTCCAGGGGCGACGCCCCTGGCCTTTTTTTCCTCGCAGAGCAGCTTGGTTAGAAGAACTCGACGTGCGTCTTGAAGCCGAGGAACGCTGCGTCCGGCAGGTTCTTCTGCGCGTTCGGGTGGATCATGTACTGGAAGTCCGGCGCGAAGGTCACGCCCCGATAGACGTGGATCGCGTAGTTCAGCTCGAACACCGAGGTCCAGCTTTGCGTGCCGCTGGCGCCGCCGATGATGTCCGCCACCGGCAGCATTTCGGCGAGCGCGATGGTCTGCGACTTGCCGGCATACGGCGAGACGCGCTGGTAGGTGGCAATGCCGTTGATCTGGTCGAACGGACGATCGCGCCAGAAGCCGCCATACTCGAAGCCGCCGAAGAACTGGTAGTAGCGCTGCGAGGTGCTCGGGTCGTTGTAGCCGGCGCCGGCCAAGGCGATGAAGCCGCCGCTCGCGGTCGGCTGGGTGCGGAACAGCATCTGGTCGACCAGGGCGTAGGTGGTGGTCGAGCCTTGGGAGACGCGGCGAGGCAGGCCGGTCTGCTCGACCGCGCTGCCGGCAATGTCGAAGTAGTCGTTCAGATGCGGGTTATGGTCGTAGACGAAGCCCAGCTTGTAATGGCCGGGCAACTGGTCCGTGCCGAACTTCGGTGTCCAGCCGACCTCGACCGGGAACGCCTGGCCGGAGATGTAGGAGGCGTCGATGCCGAAGCCGGAACGGAAGTTCTCGGCGGAGTTGTAGATGTTGCTCTGGGTAAAGTAGATGCCGGTCTGCAGGTAGAAATCGGTGATCGGCGAGATGAAGCCGCGCACCGCCCAGTTGGCGTCCGGGTAGGAGCTGTGGGCGTAGTTGTCGACGAAGTTCTTGGGATTGCCGCAGATCGCGTTGGATTCAAAAACGCAATACAGCGGCGAGGCGGAGAAGAAGTCGTCGAGCGGGATGCGGCCGAAATTGACGCCGACGCGGCCGCCGGCGAGGGTCTCGGTGCCGTACGCCTGCACCAAATGGGCGACCACGTTGCCGCCGGCGCCGTAGACCTCCTGCGTGGCGTCGAGCTGGTCGCCGATCAGGGCGCCGGCCGGCAGGCCGCCGTAACGGGCGACGATGATGGTGTTGGTCGAGAAGCCGGTGATGCCGGCGAGCCGCTCCCAGTTGATGTCGGTCTCGAAGCCGACCTGGCCGTCGATCGTCGCGCCGCCGCCGGTGCTCAGTCGGGCAGCCGGGATCGGGCCGCCGCCGCCGGTGATGTTGCCGGCCAGCTCGTCGACGGTGTCGAACAGCACCGCGATGCCGTGGTCGGTCAGCCAGGGGCGGGCGCCGAACAGCCCGGGAAACAGCGCCTCGGGCGCGGGCAGCGGCGGCTCGCTCGACGGCGGGGGCTTGTTCGGCACCGGCGTCGCGACCTGCACGCTCGACGACTGGCCCTGGCCGCTGTTCAGCGTCTGCGCCACTGCCGGGGCGCTGAGCACGCTGGCCGCCGTCATCAAGCCGAGCAGCGGAGCCACACGGCTCCGAGACCCTGGCGCACCGAGCGGGCGCGAGTTCCTGGTAGGCATTGGGACGACCTCCTCATGTTTTCTTCCGACGCCCACGGCAGGCTCTCGACCAGAGCCGGCAGCAGTTACGTTTCGCAGCGGAACGAAAGCATTTGAGTCGAATAATGGCAATCAGTCTTGGCACTCTTGGGAGAGTTCCCAATGTCGATTTCAGTCGCAGTGTGCTAGTTTTAAGACGGATCGGTTATGGGGAAGATAAGGCCAGAGGCTCTGCCTCTGGACTCCGCTGGGGGCGGCGCCCCCAGACCCGCATCTGTCCGGCCACGTCTTCGCCCATGGCGCACGGACAGACTAATGGATTTTAAAGGCTCCGCCTTTAATCGGGTCCAGGGGCGAAGCTCCTGGCCTTTCTTGACCTACGAGTAGATCTCGAACAGCCCGGCAGCACCCATGCCGCCGCCGACGCACATCGTCACCACGCCCCATTTCGCCCCCTGCCGGCGGCCTTCCAGCAGCGTGTGGCCGATCATCCGCGCCCCGCTCATTCCGTACGGGTGGCCCACCGAGATCGCCCCGCCGGTGACGTTGAGGCGCTCGTCCGGAATGTGCAGCCGGTCACGGCAATAGATCACCTGCACCGCAAACGCCTCGTTGAGCTGCCAGATGCCGATGTCGTCGACGCTGAGGCCGTGCTTCTCCAGCAGCTTCGGCACCGCGAACACCGGCCCGATCCCCATCTCGTCCGGGTCGCACCCGGCGACCGCCATGCCGCGATAGGCGCCGAGCGGCTGCAGCCCGCGCCGCTCCGCCTCCCGCGCCTCCATCAGCACCAGCGCCGCGGCGCCGTCCGAGAGCTGCGAGGCGTTGCCGGCGGTGATGTAGTGCCCCTCGCTGACGCGCTGGCCACCCTTGAACACCGGCTTCAGCTTGGCGAGGTCGGCGAGCGTCGTCTCCGGCCGGTTGCCCTCGTCGCGCTCCAGCGTCACCGGCCGCTCGCTGGTCTCGCCGGTCGCCTTGTCGGTCACCAGCATCACGGCGCTCATCGGCACGATCTCGTCGTGGTAGATGCCCGCCGCCTGGCCCTTGGCGGTGCGCTGCTGCGAGCGCACGGCATACTCGTCCTGTTTCTCGCGGCTGATCTGGTAGCGCTCGGCGACGATCTCGGCGGTCTCGATCATCGTCATGTAGGTCTGCGGCAGGTGCTCGACGAGCCACGGGTCGGCGGCGCGGTAGCGGTTCGAATGCTCGTTCTGCGCCAGCGAGATCGATTCCAGCCCGCCGCCGACGGTGACCGTCATGCCGTCGCCCATGATCTGCTTGGCCGCCATCGAGACCGCCATCAGCCCGGACGAGCACTGCCGATCAATGGTCTGCCCGGCGACGCTGGTCGGCAGTCCGGCGCGCAGCGCGCTCTGGCGGGCGACGTTCATGCCCTGCGAGCCCTGCTGCGCCGCGCAGCCCATGATCACGTCGTCGATCTCGGCCGGGTCGATGCCGGCGCGCTCGACCGCGGCGGCGATCGCATGCCCGCCGAGCGCCTGCGCCTGAGTGTTGTTGAAGGCGCCGCGATAGGCCTTGCCGATCGGCGTGCGGGCGGTGGAAACGATGACGGCCTCACGCATGATGCTGTGCTCCCCGGATTATTGCTGTCAAAGTGGTCAGCCGCCCTGCCTGATCGTTTCGCGGGCGATCACCAGCTGCTGGATCTGCGAGGAGCCCTCGTAAATGCGGAACAGCCGCACGTCGCGATAAAACCGCTCGACGCCGTACTCGGCCAGGTAGCCGGCGCCGCCGAAGATCTGCACCGCCCGGTCGGCGACCCGGCCGACCATCTCGGAGGCGAACAGTTTCGCACACGCCGCCTCCAGAGTGATCCGCTCGCCGCGGTCGCGCTGGCGGGCGCCCTCCAGCACCAGCGCCCGGGCGGCCAGCGACTCCGCCTTGCTGTCGGCGATCATCGCCTGCACGAGCTGAAACGAGGACAGCGCGGCGCCGAACTGGCGGCGCTCGCTGGCATACCCCACCGCGTCCGCAATCAGCCGCTCGGCCGCGCCGACGCATACCGCCGCAATGTGCAGCCGCCCCCGGTCCAGCACCCGCATCGCCAGCTTGAAGCCCTCGCCCTCGGCGCCGAGCCGGTTGCCCGCCGGCACCCGCACGCCCTCGAAGATCACGTCGCAGACATGCGCGCCCTGCTGGCCCATCTTGCGCTCGATGCGGCCAAGCGACAGCCCGTCGCTCGCCGCCGGCACCAGAAATGCCGAGACGCCCGCCCCACCCGCCCGCTCCGGGTCGGTGCGCGCCATGACCGTGAACAGCGCCGCCCGGTCGGCATTGGTGATGTAGCGCTTGGTGCCGGTCAGCACGTAGTCGTCGCCGTCACGCCGCGCCTGCATCCGCACCGAGCCGCTGTCCGACCCGGCCTCCGGCTCGGTCAGGGCAAATGAGGTGATCACCTCGCCGCTGGCGATGCGCGGCAGCCACTCCGCCTTCTGCGCCTCGGTGCCGGCCATCACCAGGCCCTGGCTGCCGATGCCCACATTGGTGCCGATCACCGAGCGGAACGCCGGGCTCACCCGCCCAAGCTCGATCGCGACGAGGCACTCCGCCTCCATCGACAGGGCCAGCCCGCCATGCTCCTCCGGGATCGACAGCCCGAACAGCCCGAGCGCCCGCATCTCGTCGATCACCGCCGCCGGGATCTCGTCGCTCTCCGAAACCTGCGCCTCAAGCGGCCGTAGCCGCTCGGTCGCAAACCGCCGCACCGTCTCGAGCAGCTGCTCGATCATCGGGTCCATCGTCACGCTCACGAGCCTCTCCCAGCGTCACCGCCGCCAGCCTGCGAACCGCCGAGACCGACCTGTCGGAAACACGCCATGTCGCCCTCGCTATGCCCCGCCGCCGCCGTTTGCAAGCGCCCAACCCCGTTTCGATGCAGCGGTATGCCATGAACGGCCAACCGCCCCTCGCGTTGTCAGCCCGAGCAAAAGGAGACGCCCATGCCCGCCGACCCACCCGCCGAAAACCCCGGCACCGCCCCCATCGACCTCGCCACCCTTGCACCCGAAAGCCCACCTGGAGACACCAAGGCCCCGACGCCAGACGCCGACGAACCCATCGGCGGCCCGGCAACAACCGCCGCCACGGCGTGGACCGGCGCGTCCGACGAAGAACTCGACGCTGAGCCGGCGGCCGAGTAGGTCCAGGGAAGGCGAGGGGCTTTGCCCCTCGACCCCATTAAAGGCGAAGCCTTTAAAATCCAGTCCTTATCCATGACTCCACGGCGAAGCCTGTGGCGTGGGATGCGATTGCATGGCGTCGCCAAGCAAGAAAGAGGTTGGGCACGCACCTAACTCATGCGGGTCTGGGGGCGCCGCCCCCAGCGGGTCGAGGGCGGAGTGAGCAAAGGTTCCGACTGCGCAAAGCGCAGTTGGAAAGGCTCACGGAAGGAGAGTCCTCGCCTCTCTTATGCTGTCTTGGTGAACTTCAGCGCCCCGTCGTTGATGCGCCCGGTGCGAAAGCTGAGGCGGTCCAGCAGGTAGTTCTGGTGCACCCGCCACGGTCGCTTGGCGCCCTGGCGCGGAAACAGCCTGATATCGCGCTGGATGTAGCCGGAGGACAGGTCCGACATCGGCTCGTCCGCCGTCTCGCCGGCGCCGCGGCGCGGGGTGGCGGCGGCGTAGCCGTGGCGGTCCATGTAGTTGATCAGCTTGCAAACATAGTCGCAGGTGAGGTCGCATTTCAGCGTCCACGAGGCGTTGGTGTAGCCGAACGAAGTGGCGAGGTTCGGCACGTCGCTGTACATCAGGCCACGATAGGCGGTGGTCTGGCTGAAATCGACCGGAGCGCCGTCGACGCTGACCTGAACGCCGCCGAGCAGTTGCAGCTTCAGCCCGGTGGCGCTGACGACGATGTCGGCCTCCAGCGAACGGCCTGAGCGCAGGGTGATGCCGGTCTCGGTGAAGCGCTCGACATGGTCGGTCACCACCTCGGCGCTGCCGGCCTTGAGGGCACGGAACAAATCGTCGTCCGGCACCAGGCAGAGGCGCTGGTCCCAGGGATTGTAGCTGGGCGTGAAGTGGGTGCCGACGTCGTAGTCCGGGCCGAGCTGGCGGCGGACCATGCCGATGATCATCGCCTTGGCTTCGGCCGGCTTCTTGCGCATCTGGGTGTAGTAGAACAGGCCGATCAGCACGTTGCGCCAGCGGATGATGCCGTAGGCGAGCTTGGCCGGCAGCCGGGCGCGCAGCCGGTTGGCCCAGACATCCTCCGAGGGGCGGGACACCACGTAGCTCGGCGAGCGCTGCAGCATCGTGACATGGGCGGCCTGCCGCGCCAGCGCCGGCACCAGCGTCACCGCGGTGGCGCCGCTGCCGATGACGACGATGCGCTTGCCCGCTGTGTCGAGCTGTGCCGGCCAGTGCTGCGGGTGCACCAGCGTGCCCTTGTAGTCTTGCAGGCCCGGGAAATCCGGCCGATAGCCGCTCTCGTAGTCGTAGTAGCCGCTGCAGGTGAACAGGAAGCCGCAGGTGAGGCGCACCGGCACCCCGTCGCACTCGGCCTCCAGCGTCCAGCGCGCCTCGGCCGACGACCAGGCGGCGCGCTTGACCTGGTGGTGATAGCGGATGTGCCGGTCGATGCCGCCTTCCGCCGCCGTCTCGCGGATATAGTTCAGGATCGAGGCGCCGTCGGCGATCGACTTCGCCTCGGTCCAGGGCCGGAACCGGTAGCCGAGCGTGTACATGTCCGAGTCCGACCGGATCCCCGGATAGCGGAACAGGTCCCAGGTGCCGCCCAGGCTGCCGCGGCCCTCCAGGATGACGAAGCTCTTGCCCGGACAGTTCTGCTTCAGGTGCCAGCCGGCGCCGATGCCCGACAGCCCGGCGCCGATGATCACCACGTCGACATGTTCGATGCGCGCCTCGGGCGCGGGGGCAGGGCGGTCGAGAACGTCGCTCATGCGGTCTGCCTCTGTTCCTTGGTGAACACCTGCTCGGCCATCCGCCGGATAAATCCCACCACCTGGTCCGGCACCGTCACCGGCAGCATGTGCCCGCCCTCGACCAGCTCCAGCGTCAGCCCGGGGATCGCCGAGCGCATCGCCAGCCCGTGCTTGACGTGGTCCAGCACCTGGTCGCCGCGCCCGAACAGGATGCCGACCGGCACCTTGATCGAGGCGTAGCGCGCAACGTAGCCGGGAAAGTCGTCGTTCATCGCCACCATGTCGCTCGACCCGGCATAGTAGCTCGACGGCCGCAGCCCAAGCAGCCCGCCCGCCACCATCGGGAAGTCAGGCGATACCGGCTCGGGCCCGAACAGGAACGGCATTGCGCTCGCACGGCTGCGCATCGCGCCCGGAATGGCGAGCGTCCAGGCGACGATCCGGCGCACGGTCGGCGAGCGCACCGCCAGCCCGCGGAACAGCTTCGGCACGGCGTAGGTCGGATGCGTCGCCGGCGCCACCAGGGCAAGCCCACCGACGCAGTCCGGATGGTCAAGCGCCAGTGCCAGCGCCACCGCGCCACCGAAAGAGTGCCCGACGATCAGCGGCGCGTTGAGGCCAAGCGCCTTGATGAAGGCGGCCACCGTGCCCGCCTGCGCGCTGAGCGTCGCCGACGCGAGGGCTGGCCGCGTCGAGTAGCCGCTGCCCGGCCGATCGATCGCCACCACGCGGTAATCGCCGGTCAGCGGCGCAAACCCCGCCTTCGGAAAGTTCAGCAGCTGGCCGGACAGGCCATGGATCATGACGATCGCCGGCCCGCTGCCCGCATCCACGTAGTGCAGCCGGCAGTCGCCGACCTGGATGAACCGCCCGCTCGGCGGCAGCGCCTTTTCAATCCGCTTCGTAACCGCCCAGGTAAAGGCCGCCAGGCCGCCGCCGATCAGGGCGGCCAGGCCTAGGAGCCGTGCTATGAAGCGCATGAATATACCTTCAAGTAAGACCAGGTCTCTACCCTGGACCCGGCGTCACGTGAACGCGTGCGGCGCACGACGCCGGCGGCCTCTGCAAACCGTCTTTATGTGAGAGCGACGGCTAAATCCTGGTAACGCTTCAGGTGGTAGTCGGCGGAGCCTAGCTCGGTCTCCAGCATCGTCGCGCGCTTGAAGTAGTGGCTGAGCGCCAGCTCCTCGGTCAGCCCGATGCCGCCATGCGTCTGCACCGCCATCTGGCCGACAAAGCTGCACGCCCGCCCGACGAACACCTTGGCCGCCGAAACCGCCCGCCCACGCTCCGCCGCCGGCAGGCCCAGCTTCAGCGTCGCCATGTAGGTCATCGACACCGACTGCTCGAGCTGAATGAACATGTCGACCATCCGATGCTGCAGCACCTGGAACTCGCTGATCGGCCGACCGAACTGCTTACGCTGCCGCGCGTACTCCACCGTCTGGCGCTGCAGCTCGCCCATCACCCCGAGCGCCTCCGCGCACAGCGCCGCCCGCGCCTCGTCCAGCACCTGCTCGACCAGCGGCAGCGCCTGGCCCTCCTCGCCGAGCAGCGCCTCGCCGCCGAGCCGCACCCCGTCGAACGCCACCTCCGCATCCCGCCGGCCGTCCACCGTCGGATACGCGCGCATCGCCACGCCCGCCGCCGCCGCGTCCACCAAAAACAACGAGATCCCGGACCGTTCGCGCCGCTCGCCCGCCGTCCGCGCCGTCACCAGCAGGCTCCCCGCCCACGGTGCCGCCGCCACCGCCGCCTTGCGCCCGTCCAGCACCCAATCGTTGCCGTCCCGCCGCGCCGTCGTCGCCACGTCCGCGGCATCATAGCGGCTGGTCGGCTCGCCCCAAGCCAGCGTCGCAATCAACTGCCCGCTGATGATGCGCTCCACCGCGTCCGCCGCCGCCGCCCCGCCAGCCCGCGACAGCAGCCCGGCCGCAATCACCACCGTCTCCACATACGGCTCAACCACCAGCGCGCGGCCGAGCGCCCGCATCACCACCATCGTGTCGACCGGCCCGCCGCCGAAGCCGCCCATCTCCTCGGGCAGCGCCGCGCCCAGCACCCCCACATCCTCGGCCAACGCCCGCCAGAGCTCCGGCCGCCAGCCCGCCTCGGAGCGAACCGCCCGCTGCCGCGCCTCAAAGCCGTAGCTGCCGGCCAGGAAGCGCTCGAGACTGTCGCCCAGCAGCCGCTGCTCTTCAGTGAAATTGAAATCCATGCTGCGTGCCTATCAGGAAGGAAGGCCAGGCTGTCTGCCCTGGACCCGAGTGTCACGCGAAGGCGTGCTTCGCACGACGCCGAAGCCTCTAAAATCCATCACGTCGCATCGGCTCCCATCGGCCTCGCCCAGGCCGCACGGGACCAGACTAACGGATTGTAAAGGCTCCGCCTTTGCTGGGGTCAAGGGGCAAAGCCCCTGGCCTTGCTCGCTAGAGCCCCAACACCGCCTTGGCGATGATATTGCGCTGGATCTCGTTCGACCCGCCGTAGATCGACGTCTTGCGCATGTTGAAATACGTGTCCGCCGCATCCCGCGCATAGGCCGGCCCGACCGCCATCTCGTTGTCGCCCGGCGTGATGCCGGACAGATGCGCGCTGCCGTAGCGCCCGGCCACCTCCAGGATCAGCTCGGTGCTGCGCTGCTGGATCTCGGTGCCGCGGATCTTCAGCAGCGAGCTCTCCGGCCCCGGCCCACGACCCTCGCCCTCACGCGCCAGGCCGCGCAGCTCGGTGTACTCGAGCGCCAGCAGGTCGATCTCCAGCTCCGCCACCTTGCGGGCGAAGAACGGGTCCTCGGCCAGCGGCACCCCGTCCTGCTGCTCGGCCGCCGCCGCCGCACGCAGCTTGTCCAGGCCCCGCTTGGAGCGCGCCACCCCGGCAATCCCGGTGCGCTCATGCGCCAGCAGGAACTTCGCGCACGTCCAGCCGGCGTTCTCCTCGTGCACCCGGTTCTCCACCGGCACCCGCACCTCGTCGAGCCACACCTCGTTGACCTCGTGCGCCCCGTCGAGCGTGATGATCGGCCGCACCGTCACGCCCGGGCTCTTCATGTCGATCAGCAGGAAGCTGATGCCCGCCTGCTTCTTCGCCGCCGGGTCGGTGCGCACCAGGAAGAACCCCCAGTCGGCGAACTGCGCCAGCGTCGTCCAGGTCTTCTGCCCGCTGACCACGTAATGGTCGCCGTCCCGCACCGCCCGCGTCGACAGCCCGGCCAGATCCGACCCCGCGCCCGGCTCGGAGTAGCCCTGGCACCACCACACCTCGCCGCGCAGCACCGGCGGCAAAAACCGCTGCTTCTGCTCGGCCGTGCCAAAGCGCTGGATCACCGGCGCCACCATGTTGACGCCGAACGGCAGGATCGAAACCGTCGCCGCATGCGCCAGCTCCTCGGCAAAGATGAAGCGTTGGATCGGCGACCAACCCGGGCCGCCAAACTCCACCGGCCACGACGGCGCCGACCAGCCACGGGCGCCCAGCACCCGATGCCACGACAGGTAATCCTCCCGCGTCAGCTCCAGCCCGGCATCCTGGTGCGCCCGCGTCTCCGACGGGTAGTTGTCGGCGATGAACGCCCGCATCTCGTCACGAAAGGCGACATCCTCGGCAGAGAAATCCAGGTCCATCACCAAATCCCATACAAAACCGACCGCATAGGTAGCGACGCCCGCCACCGGCGCAACGCATCCCGAGCATCTTAAGCCCACGATAGATCACTGCCGCGCGCAAAGGAAACAGCATACGGGAGGCTCTAAGTGAGTAAGGCGAGGGGCTTTGCCCCTCGACCCCATTAAAGGCGGAGCCTTTAAAATCCACCTCTTATCCATGATCCCGTGGCGAGGTCTTTGGCGTGGGACGCAGGATCGAATGGCTTCGCCAAGCAAGAAAGCGCCCGTCCAGCCGCTTACGAACGCGGATCTGGGGGCGGCGCCCCCGTCATGCGCAGCACGCCGTCGCGTGACACGCGCAGCACGCCGTCGCGTGACCGGTCCAGGAGCAGAGTTCCTGGCCTTCCCTACGCATACGCATAAGCCCCACCCTTCTGCAGCGCCGCCTGATAGGCCGGCCTTGCCTGGATCATGGCCAGCCAAGCGCCGAGCTTCGGCCGCGCGCCCAGCACCCCGCGGGCGCGGGCCGCTTCCACGGGAAAGCTCATCATCACGTCGGCCGCCGAGAACGCCGCCCCGGCGAACCAGGCGTCGCGCGTGAGCTCCGCCTCCATCAGCGCCATCTGCTTCTCCAGCGTCGGGTTGAGAAACCGCCGCTGCACCCCCTGGCTGATCATCCGCGCCACCGGCCGCACCAGTGCCGGCACCGCGTTCGGCAGCCCGCGGAACACCAGCGTCATCACCAGCGGCGGCATCGCCGAGCCCTCGGCGAAGTGCAGCCAGTAGGTGTAGCGCAGCCGCGCCTCGCTGCCCGCCGCCGGCACCAGCCGATGCTCGCCGTCATAGCGCTCGGTCAAATACTCCACGATCGCCCCGGTTTCCGCCACCGTCCGCCCATCGTCGGTGATCACCGGCGACTTGCCGAGCGGGTGCACCGCCAGCAGCTCGGGCGGGGCCAGCATCGTCTGCTTGTTGCGCTCGTAGCGCCGCACCTCATACGGCACGCCGAGCTCCTCGAGCAGCCACAGCACCCGCTGCGAGCGCGAGTTCTCCAGGTGATGAACGGTGATCATCGCGCCACCTGCGCGCCCGGCGGCACCCGGCGCGGCACCACCATCCGCCCCACCATCAGCTGCACCACCTCGCCATGCTGGTTGCGCGTCTCGCTGCGCAGGGTGACCATGCCGCGCTCCGGCCGTGAGCGCGACGGCGCGATGTCGGTGACCTCGCTCACCACGTGCAGCACGTCGCCCGGCCGCGTCGGCCGCGGCCAGCTCAGCTCCACCCCGGCGCCGATCAGCCCGCCCGAGATCGCCGGCCCGCTCGTCACCATCAGCCGCATGGTGATCGAGGCGGTATGCCAGCCGCTCGCCGCCATCCCGCCGAACAGCGAGCGCCGCGCCTGCGCCTCGTCGAGATGGAACGGCTGCGGGTCGAACTCGGCGGCGAACGCCACCAGCCGCTCCACCTCCAGCCGGTGCTCGGCGGTGGTGAACCGCTGCCCCAGCGTCAGGTCGTCCAGATACAACCCCTGTCGTGCGCCATCGTCCCCGTCGCTCATCGCCTGCGCCCCATCCACCCATGCTCGCCGGCGTAACAGTCAGCATGACGGGGCAGGGAAGGCCAGGGGCGTCGATCCCGGACCCGATGGGAGGCGCAGCCTCCGAAATCCATCGACGAGCAGCGTTCGGCCAGCGAGCTCACCGCTGTCGAACGCAGCAAGACGGCGTGGACAATCCGTGTTGAGGCACGGCCTCCGGCGCTATCCAGCGAGCGCTCGGCGTCCCTGACCTGCCGGGGACACCATCACCAGGCGTCCGCCCGGCTTGAGCAGGCCCGCGATCCGGTGGACCAGCACGAAGTGCCCAAGATGATTGGTGCCGAACTGTGTTTTGACGAACTCAATAGGGTCTGGGGCCGCCGGCCCCAGCGGTGTCCAGAGGCGGAGCCTCTGGCCTTGCGTCCCCGTCAGTTCTGCAGCGCCGGCCCCTTGACCACCTCGGCCAGCGCGTCCGGCCGCAGCCAGGTGGCAAACGCCTGCTGGATCTCCGGCGCCGACGCCGCCAGGAAGCGCTGCGCCGCCACCGTCTCGGTGTCGAGCGGCAGGCCCAGCTCGACCAGCCGCAAATAGACCCCGGCGATCTGGTCGACGCTGGCGCGCTGCATCGGCAGCCGCCGCAGCACCTGCGCCTTGGCCCGGGTCAGCTCGCTTTCGCTCACCGGAGCGGTCTGCATCGCCTTGATGTCGCGCTGGATCAGCGCCCGCGCCCGGCCGACATTCTGCGCGTCGGCGCCGAACGAGACGGTGTAGTCCGAGCGCACGCGCCCCCAGTTCAGCGCGCTGCCCACGGTGTAGACGTAGCCGGTCGTCACCCGCAGGTCGCGATACAGCCGCGAGGAGAAGCCGCCGCCGAGGATGTCGTTGCCGAGCATCAGGTCGTAGCGCTGCGGGCTGGTCACCGGCAGCTGCACCGTCTCGGCCAGCGTCACGCCGTCCTGCAGGCTGCTCGCATCCGGCACATGCGTCGACGAGGCCGCACTCGGCCCGATCGCCGGCAGGTCGATCGGCGGCGTCGCCCCCGGCGCCGTCCAGCCGCCGAACGTCTCGCCAACCACCCGTCGCGCCGTCTCCGGCGTCACGTCGCCGAGCACCACCAGCGTCGTCAGCTCAGGCCGGAAGGCGTGGTCGAAGTAGCGCTGCACGTCGCTGAGCTGCAGCCCCTGCACGCTCGGCAGCGACGGCTGGCGCAGCTCCGGGTCGCCCGGCGGCACGATGGCGCGCTTCTCGGCCAGCCCCGTCAGGTAGTCCGGCGATTGCAGCATGCCGGCCAGCCCCTGCGCGAGCTGCTGGCGCACCAGGCCGAACACCTCCGGCGAGAAGGCCGGCGAGAGAAACGCCGGCTGCAGCTCGTTCTCCGCCAGCAGATGCATGCCATGGTCGAACTGCGACGCCAGCACCTTGAGCGAGAAGTCCGCCCCCGCGCTCTCCTGCGCCGCGATGTCGTCAAACGCCTTGCGCAAGCCCAGCCGGTCGCGCAGCGCCGTGCCATACGGGAACAGCGCCCCGGTCAGGCTGCTCACCCCCTCCTGGCCAGCCGGCTCCTCCATCGCCGACACCTCGCGCACCCGCCCGAACACCGAGACGGTGTGGCTGACATGCTCGGGCACCACGATCAGCCGCAGCCCGTTCGGCAGCGTGCTGACGTCGGGTGCGGCACCCGGGTCGGGCAGGCGCAGCTCGGCCAGCGCGCTCGCCGCCCAGGCGGGCAGCGCCACCGGATGGTCCGGCGCGGCGTTGAACGACTCCGCGCCGCCGAAGCCGCGCCCGGCGATCGGCTGGCCGGAGCTCACCGGCGTCAGGATCGCGGTCACCTGGTGCGCCGGGTCGAGCAGCGTCCTGGCGAGCCGGTTCACGTCCGCCGGCGTCACCGCCGCATAGGCGCTCGCGAGGTCGTCGGGCGAGTTCACCCCCTGGAACGCCAGCGCCTGCGACCAGCTCTCCGCCAGCCCGCTGATGCTGTCATTGGCGAATGCGAGCTGCGCGATCTCCTGGCGCTGCGCCGCCGCCACCAGCTCCGCCGGCACCCCGTCGCGGGCCGCCGCACCCAGCACCTGCCGCAAATCGGCGAGCAATGGCGCCGGGTCGCCGCCCTTGCGGAACGCGCCCAGCGCCAGCCCGAACCCCACCCCCGGCTCGGCCTGGTAGTCGAACTGCGCCGCCAGCGCCCGTCCCGCCGGCACCAGCCCATACAGCCCATAGCGCTCGCTGCCGAGCACGTCGGCCAGGATGTCGGCGGCGGCGAAGTCGTGGTTGCTCAGCCCCGGCATGCGGTTGGCCAGCACCACCAGCCCGACCGGAAAGTCGGTCGGCAGCGCAATGGTGCCGGGCCGCATCGCGCCCACGGTGAACGGCGCGTGCGCCGGCACGTCGCGCCGCGGAATGTCGCCGAACGCCGCCGTCGCCTGCGCCAGCGCCACCTGCGGGTCCACGTCGCCGGCGATCACCAGGATCGCGTTGTTCGGCGCATACCATTTTTCGTAGAACGCCCGCAGCAGCGGCGCCTCGGTCTTGTCGAACGACGGCCGGGTGCCGAGCGCGTCATGCGCATACGGCGTGCCGGCGAACAGCACCGCCCGCATCTGCGCCAACGCGTTGTAGATCGGGCTCGACAGGTCGCGCGAGACCTCCTGCTCGATCGCCCCGCGCTCCTGCTGCCAGTCCGCCGGGCTCAGCGTCAGCCCGCGCATGCGCAGCGCCTCCGAGCGCAGCGCCACGTCCAGATCGTTGGCCGGCACGGTGTAGGTGTACTGCGTCACCGTCTCGGTGGTGTCGGCGTTGTAATCGCCGCCGAGCAGCGACCCCACTTGCGAGAGCTGGTCACGGTCAAGCCCCGTGCTGCCGCGGAACATCATGTGCTCGAGCGCATGCGCCGTGCCCGGAAACCCCTCCGGCGCGTCGTTCGAGCCGGCCAGGTAGTTCAGCTCGGTGGCGACCACGGGCGCCAGCCGGTCCGGCACGATCACCACCCGCAGCCCGTTGGCCAGCGTCGCCCGCACCACCCCGCCCGGCACGCTGCCGGTCACCCCCGCCGGAGCGGCCGCCGCCAGAACCAGCGCC
Organism: Acetobacteraceae bacterium; assembly: GCA_965198995.1. Taxonomy (GTDB): domain Bacteria; phylum Pseudomonadota; class Alphaproteobacteria; order Acetobacterales; family Acetobacteraceae; genus CAXMMR01. Next base: position 2,421,391 of record CBDAQG010000002.1, on the reverse strand, counting down.
GCGCCTGCCAGCATGATCGATCTGAACGTCAACGGCGGTACTCCTTAGACAGCTTTGGAAGTGCAGCGGAAGGGAAGGAAGGCAAGGGCTCTGCCCTTGACGGGGGCCCGCGGCCCCAGACCCCACTCACACAGGTTGCTTGGCACGACGTCGGTCACCGGCGACCATGCCGGCGCATGAAATTCGGAACACAAACCTTTAGACAAGTTGCTCACTAGTTAAATCAATGGGTTACGCGGATCTTGCCTATGGGCAAGATCTTGTCGCAAGCGGCCGGGATCCGGTCATTCCCACGCCGTTGCGAAATCGCTGGCACTCGGCATCCGGGAGTGCTACGCCACCGGCCAACGGCCACGCTCGCTCTGCCGAGGGCATCGCCCCTCCGCCCCGCGCGACCGCCTCAACCTGTGGACATCACATCATGAAGTTTCGTCCTCTGCACGACCGTGTGGTCGTTCGGCGCATCACCGCCGAAGAGAAGACGCGCGGCGGCATCATCATCCCCGATACCGCCCAGGAGAAGCCGATGGAGGGCGAGGTCGTCGCCGTCGGCGCCGGCGCCCGCAACGAGCAGGGCGCCATCGTCGCCCTGATGGTCCATGCCGGCGACCGGGTGCTGTTCGGCAAATGGTCCGGCACCGAGGTCAAGCTCGATGGCGAGGAGCTCCTGATCATGAAGGAGAGCGACATCATGGGCGTCGTCGAAGTCACCCCCGCCGTCTCAAAAGCCGCCTAGGCACCCGACCGACGATCAAGAGTTGGACTCTTGCCGTATTTGCACTGAAAGAAAAATAATCATGGCCAGTAAAGACGTGCGCTTCGGCGCCGATGCCCGGGCCCGCATGCTGCGCGGCGTCGACATCCTCGCCGACGCGGTCAAGGTGACGCTCGGCCCCAAGGGCCGCAACGTCATCATCGACAAGAGCTTCGGCGCCCCGCGCATCACCAAGGACGGCGTCACCGTCGCCAAGGAGATCGAGCTGTCCGAGAAGTTCGAGAACATGGGCGCCCAGATGGTGCGCGAGGTCGCCTCCAAGACCAACGACGTCGCCGGTGACGGCACCACCACGGCAATCGTCCTCGCCCAGGCGATCATCCGCGAGGGCGGCAAGGCCGTCTCGGCCGGGATGAACCCGATGGACCTCAAGCGCGGCATCGACAAGGCGGTCACCGCCGTCGTCGCCGAGCTCGCCAGCCGCACCAAGAAGATCAGCACCGAGGCCGAGACCGCCCAGGTCGGCACCATCAGCGCCAACGGCGAGGCCGAGATCGGCCGGATGATCGCGGAAGCCATGCAGAAGGTCGGCAATGAGGGCGTGATCACGGTCGAGGAGGCCAAGGGCATCCAGACCGAGCTCGACGTCGTCGAGGGCATGCAGTTCGACCGCGGTTACATGAGCCCGTACTTCATCACCAACGCCGAGAAGATGACGGCGCAGCTCGACGACCCCTACATCCTGCTGCACGAGAAGAAGCTGTCGAACCTGCAATCCATCCTGCCGCTGCTCGAGGCGGTGGTGCAGTCCGCCCGGCCGTTGCTGATCGTCGCCGAGGACGTCGAGGGCGAGGCGCTCGCCACCCTCGTGGTCAACAAGCTGCGTGGCGGCCTGAAGGTCGCGGCCGTCAAGGCGCCGGGCTTCGGTGACCGCCGCAAGGCGATGCTTGAAGACCTCGCCATCCTCACCGGCGGCACCGTGATCAGCGACGACCTCGGCATCAAGCTCGAGACGGTGACCCTCGACATGCTCGGCCAGGCCAAGAAGGTGCTGATCGAGAAGGAGACCACCACCGTCGTCGAAGGCGCCGGTAAGGGCGACGACATCAAGGGCCGCTGCGCCCAGATCCGCGCCCAGGTCGAGGAGACCACCTCGGACTACGACCGCGAGAAGCTGCAGGAGCGTCTCGCCAAGCTCGCCGGCGGCGTCGCCGTGATCCGCGTCGGCGGCGCGACCGAGGTCGAGGTGAAGGAGCGCAAGGACCGCGTCGATGACGGCCTGCACGCGACGCGCGCGGCGGTCGAGGAAGGCATCGTCCCCGGCGGCGGCGTCGCCCTCGCCCGCGCCTCGCTCGTCCTGCTCGGCCTGAAGGCCGACAACGACGACCAGCGCTTCGGCATCGAAGTGGTCCGCAAGGCGCTCGCCGCCCCGATGCGCCAGATCAGCCAGAACGCCGGCGAAGACGGCGCCGTGATCTCCGGCAAGGTGCTCGAGAGCAACGACTACAATTACGGCTTCGACGCCCAGAGCGGCGTCTACAAGGACATGGTCGAGGCCGGCATCATCGACCCGACCAAGGTGGTGCGCTCGGCGCTGCAGCATGCGGCCTCAATCGCCTCGCTGATGATCACCACCGAGGCGATGGTCGCCGAGCGGCCGGAGAAGTCGGCGCTCGCCGGCGGCGGAATGGGCGGCGGCGGCATGGGCGGAATGGGCGGCATGGGCGGCGGGATGGACTTCTAAGCAAGGAACGCCAGGGGCTCTGCCCCTGGCGTTCCTGACCTAAGTAACGGGGGTCTGGGGCCCGAGGCCCCAGCGGAGACCAGAGGCAGAGCCTCTGGCCTTACTTATCCCTGTCCTGCGCATCGGCGGTGACCTCTGCCGAAATCCGGGCCAGCGTCGCCTCAAGCGAGCTCGGCGTATTGGCCGGTCGTGGCCGCATCGCCTCCCGCAGCAGCGTGCGCCGGGTTTCGGCCTCGCTCATCGGGTCCGGCGGGTCGTCGGCCACGGCTACTTGCGGCCGGAGCTGGTTGGTGTCGGCGCCGGCTTGTTGAACACCGAGACCGGCGGCGGCTTCTTGGCGGACGCCTTCGGCTTCTTCGGCTCGCGGCCGCCGCGGTCCTGACTTTTCGCCATGATGTAAAGCCCTCGCTGCGCCGCCTCAGCCGCGGCGCCGGGCAGCCTACGCTCATATCGACAGCCGGGCTATGCGACCAGGACGTTTGCCGTAGCATCGGAAATGGTGGAGAACTGTTCAATGATCGATATGACCCGCCTGGCGCGCAGCCGCGTGCTTCTTGGTTTTGCGACCGCTCTGACGACGGTCGTACCCTCTGCCCGGGCTGCATCGACGGGCCCGGTCTTCACCACGCTGGCGTCGTTTGAGGGCCTAAACGGGTCTGTCGCGTTGAGCGGCCTGACGTTTGACGTCGACGACAACCTGTATGGGACGACAGCCTTCGGCGGGCCTGGCTATCAACCTGGAGGCGCGTCGGGCCAGGGTATCGTCTTCGAGCTGTCCGGCAGCAATCACACGACGTTCAAAACCGTCGTCACGTTCGATGGCACCAACGGCACGAGCCCCAGAGCGACGCTGACGCTGGACGCGTTCGGCCACCTGTATGGCACGACGTCGTCCGGCGGCACGGCAGGCATGGGGACGGGCTTTGAGCTGTCCGGGGCGGGGCATCGCCATCTGACAACGTTGATCTCGTTCGCCGGCCTGAACGGGGCGACACCGCTCGGGGGGCTGACGCTCGCCCCACCGGCCGGCGCCAGCGTCCTGGCCTCCGCCTTCGCCACTGACAGCCTGTTCGGAACGACAAGCGCTGGCGGCGCTGACGGCGACGGCACCGTGTTCCGACTGTCGGGACCAAATCACAAAACCCTGACGACCATCGTGTCGTTCGCCGCCGCCGTGAACGGCGCGAGCCCAGGGGCCACCATGGTGGCCGACGCCGCCGGCCACCTGTTCGGCACCACGTTTCGCGGCGGGCCTGGCGATGGGGGCACGGTGTTCGAGCTGTCGGGGCCAAATCATGCGACGCTGACCACCCTGGCGGTGTTTAACGGCAACAACGGCGCCAACCCGCAGGGCGGGCTGACGCTGGATGCCGCCGGCAATCTGTATGGGACGACGACCGGCGGCGGCCCCGGCTATGGCGGCACGATCTTCGAGTTGGCCGGCCCCGGCCACACCACCCTCACCACGATCGCCAGCTTCGGCAGCAACGACCCCAACGGGGCGGTGCCCCAGGGCGCGCTCCTGGTCGATGCGGCAGGCAACCTGTACGGCACCACGAATGGCGGCGCGGACGAGTTCGGCGACGGCGCCTACCTCGGCGCCGTGTTCAAGCTGTCGGCCGACCACACGACGATGACGCCGCTTCACACCTTTACCGGCGGCAATGACGGCGACATCCCACAGGCCGGGCTGACCGTCGACGCGGCTGGCAACCTCTACGGCACGACAACCAGCGGCGGCGCCGGTGGCGACCTTGGAGGTGGAACGGTGTTCGAGATATCCGGCGCCGGCTTCGTCACAGGGCTCGGTTCAGCCAAGTCCAACAACTGACAGTCGGGCGGTCGTCTGGGTGCGCGAGGGAACCCAGCGGCGGGGCTTCGGCGTCATTCCGCGGCCTGAACCTGGCCGCCACCATGTCGCCTCGCGCGCAGCCGTAGCCGGTCCAGCGCGAGGTAAACCGCCGGCGTCGTGTACAGCGTCAGCGCCTGGCTGAGGATCAACCCACCGACGATGGCGATGCCGAGCGGCCGGCGCAACTCGGCGCCGTTGCCATAGGCGAGTGCGAGCGGCAGCGCCCCGAGCAAGGCGGCGGCGGTCGTCATCATGATCGGCCGAAAGCGCATCAGGCAGGCCTGGAAAATCGCCTCGCGCGGCGCCACCCCCTCGCCACGCTCCACCCCGAGCGCGAAGTCGATCATCAGGATCGCGTTCTTCTTGACGATGCCGATCAGCAAGATGACGCCGATGACCGCAATCAGCGAGAACTCGATGTTGAGCAGCATCAGCGCCAGCACCGCGCCGACGCCGGCCGAGGGCAGCGTCGAGAGGATGGTGATCGGGTGTACGAAGCTCTCGTAGAGCACGCCGAGCACGATGTAGACCGCCAGCAGCGCCGCCGCGATCAGCGTCGCCTCGCTGTTGAGCGACTGCTGGAACACCTGCGCAGTGCCGGCAAAGCCGCCCACGATATCCTCCGGCATGTGCAGCTGCGCCTTGGCCCGGGCGATCGCCGCCGACGCGTCCGACAGCGAGCGTCCGGGCGCGAGGTTGAACGAGATCGTGACGGCGACGAACTGGCTTTGATGGTTCACCGAGAGCGGCGTCTTGCCGTTGCCGAAGCTGGCGACCGCTGACAGCGGCACCATCGTCTCCACCCCGGTGCTCACCGAGGCGCCGGAGGAGGCGACCGAGCTGCCGCTCGCGGCGAGCGCGTTCTGCGCCGCGTTGCGCTGGCTGTCGTTCAGGCCGTTCGCCGAGCTGGCCATCGCACTCGTCGTCGCGCTCGTGGTCGCGCTGACGGTGCCGGATGGCGCGTTGGTGGTCGCGGTGCCGGTTGGCGTGCCGCCGCTGGTGCTGATCCAGACACGGTTCAGGATGTCCGAGTTCTGCCAGTATTTCGGCGCCACCTCCATCACCACGTGATATTGGTTGAGCGCGTTGTAGATAGTCGAGACGGAGCGCTGGCCGAAGGCGTCATACAGCGTGTTGTCGATCTGCAGGGTGTTCAGCCCCAGCCGCGTCGCTGTGGAGCGATCGATCGTCACCACCGATTCGAGCCCGGCCTGCTGCTGGTCGGACTGCACGTCGGCCAGCGCCGGGTCGCGCTCCAGCACCGCGAGCAGCTTCGGCGCCCAGTCAAACACCTCGGCCGTGCTGTCGGCCTGCAGCGTGTACTGGTAGGCGGCGTTGGTCTGCCGGCCGCCGACGCGGATGTCCTGCGCCGGCACCATGGTCAGCCGGCCGCCCGGCACCCGCGCGAGCTTGCGCCGCAGCCGGGTCGTGATCACGTCGAGGCTGTCGCGATCGCCTTTCGGCTTGAGCGAGACGTAGACGCTGCCGGTGTTGGTCTGCGAGGCCGCGCCGCCGCCGCCGGCGCCGGTGAAGCCGACCACGGACGCCACCGCCGGATCGCTCTGCACGATACCCATCATCTGGGTGAGTTTCTTGCTCATCGACTGGAACGAGATGCTCTGATCGGCCTGCAGCGAGCCGATCAGCCGGCCGGTGTCCTGGGTCGGGAAGAACCCCTTCGGGATCACCACGATCAGCGCCACGTTCAGCACCACCACGGCGGCGAGCACGATCAGCACCAGGCCGTTATGATCGAGCGTCCAGGCGAGGCTGCGGCCGTAGAGCGATTGGATACGCTCGCCGAAACCCCGGCGATGGCCGGGATAGTCGCGCGGCGGCGCCTGTGGGCGCAGGAACAGCGCGCACAGCATCGGCGTCGTCGTCAACGAGATCACCAGCGACACCAGGATCGCCATCGACAGGGTGACGGCGAACTCACGGAACAGCCGCCCGACGATCCCGCCCATCAGCAGGATCGGCAGGAACACCGCGATCAGCGACAGGGTGATCGAGACGATGGTGAAGCCGACCTCTTGCGCGCCCTGCAACGCAGCCTGCACGCGCGGCATGCCGTCTTCCATGTGGCGCGAGATGTTCTCCAGCACCACGATCGCGTCGTCGACGACGAACCCGGTCGAGATCGTGAGCGCCATCAGCGACAGGTTGTCGAGGCTGAAGCCGCACAGATACATCGCCCCAAAGGTGCCGATCACCGAGACCGGCACGGCAACCATCGGGATCAGCGTCGCCCGCGCATTGCGCAGGAACACCCAAACCACCGCGGTCACCAGCAGCACCGAGATCACCAGCGTCACCTCGGTGTCGGCGAGCGAGGCGCGGATGCTGATGGTGCTGTCGGAGGCGAAGGTGAGGTCGATGTCCGAGGGCAACGCCGCGCGCAGCTTCGGCACCGCCGCCTTGATCGCGTCCACCGTCTGGATGACGTTCGCGCCCGGCTGCTTGAAGACGATCACCAGCACCGCCGGCTTGCCGTTGGCGAGCCCCAGGTTACGTAGGTCCTGCACGCTGTCGTCGACGCTGGCGATGTCGGTCAGGTGCACCGCATGGCCGCTGCGGTAGGCGATCACCAGCGGTCGGTAATCGGCCGCATGGCTCGCCTGGTCATTGGTGTAGATCTGCAGGCGCTGGTTGCCGAGGTCGAGAATGCCCTTTGGCGCGTTGGCATTGGCTGAGGCGAGTGCGGCCCGCACGTCCTCCAGCCCGATGCCGTATTTGAACAGCGCCTGCGGCTCCAGCTCGACCCGCACCGCCGGCAGCGCCGAGCCGCTGATGATGACCTGCCCCACGCCAGTGAGCTGCGAGAGCTGCTGCTGCAGCACGTTGCTGGCGGCGTCATACATCTGGCCGCGCGTCAGCGTCGCCGAGGTCAGCGAGACGATCAGGATCGGCGCGTCGGCCGGGTTCACCTTGCGATAGATCGGGTTGGACAGCAGGTTGGTCGGCAGGTCCGCCCGCGCCGCGTTGATCGCCGCCTCGACGTCGCGCGCCGCGCCGTTGATGTCCCGATCCAGGCCGAACTGCAGGTTGACGCGCGCCTGCCCGGTCTGGCTCTGCGACGTCATCTCGGTGACGTCGGCGATCTGCCCAAGATGCCGCTCCAACGGGCTCGCCAGCGACGTCGCCACCGTCTCCGGATCAGCCCCCGGCAGCTGCGCCTGCACCGAGATCGTCGGAAAGTCGACCTCCGGCAGCGAGGCGACCGGCAATTGGAAAAACGCAATCGCGCCGGCAGCGAGGATCGCCAAGGTGAGCAGCGTCGTTGCGATCGGCCGACGGATGAAGGGGGCGGAGATGTTCAAGCGAAGGCTTCTTTTTTGAAAAAAAGAAGCAAAAAACTTTTATCCCGCTGTCGCGTCTCTCTGCGTCCAGTGCGCGGCGCTGGCGCAAAGAATGCCTTATGAAAGAAAAGTTTTTTGGTTCTTTTTTTCAAAAAAGAACCGCTTGCTGTCGTCATTCCGCCGGCGCTGCCGCGTCGCCGGTGTTGCGATTGGCCGGTGTGCCGGTGAGGCGCACGGCGAGGCGGTCAAAGGCGAGGTAGATCACCGGCGTCGTGAACAGGGTGAGCACCTGGCTCACGAGCAGCCCGCCGACGATGGCGATGCCGAGCGGCTGGCGCAGCTCGGAACCCGAGCCGTGGCCGAGAATCAGCGGCAGCGCGCCGAGCAGGGCGGCCATGGTGGTCATCAGGATTGGCCGAAAGCGCAGCAGGCAGGCCTGGAAGATCGCCTCGCGTGCCGGCTTGCCCTCGGTGCGCTCGGCCGCCAGCGCGAAGTCGATCATCATGATCGCGTTTTTCTTCACGATGCCGATCAGCAGGATGATGCCGATGATGCCGATGATGTCGAGGTCATGGCCGGTGAGGTCGAGCGCGATCAGGGCGCCGACGCCGGCCGAGGGCAGGGTGGAGAGGATGGTCAGCGGGTGGATGAAGCTCTCGTAGAGCACGCCAAGCACGACGTAGACGGCGACCAGTGCTGCCAGCACCAGCAGCAGCTCGTTGGAGAGCGAGGATTGGAAGGCGGCGAGGGCGCCCTGATACGAGGTGGTGAAGCTGTCGGGCAGGCCGATGTCGCGCTCGGCCGCCTCGATCTGCCCGGCGGCCGGGCCAAGCGAGGCGCCGGCAGCGAGGTTGAACGAGATCGACACTGCCGGGAACTGGCCGAGATGCTCGATTTGCAGCGGGTCGGCGCGGGTCGAGACATGCACCATGGCGGCGAGCGGCACCTGTCCGCTCGTCGCCGTCGCCGAGGGCAGGTAGATCGTGTCGAGCGCCTGCTGCAGGCTCCGCAAGTCGCTCACGTCCGCCTGCAGGATCACCCGATACTGGTTCGACTGGGTGTAGAGCGTCGAGACGATGCGCTGGCCGAAGGCGTCGTAGAGCGCGTTGTCGACGGTCGCCGGCGTGATGCCGAAGCGCGAGGCGGTGGCCCGGTCGATCACCATGTCTAGGGCCCGGCCGTCGGTGTTCATATCGCTGGTGACGCTCGCAAACTCCGGGTTCTGCGCCATCCGGTCGACGAGCTTGGGCACCCAGGTGGTGAACTGGGTGTTGTCCGGGTTCTCCAGGAAGAACTGGTATTGCGAGCGGCTCACCGTGCTGTCGACGGTGAGGTCCTGCACCGGCTGCATCGACAGGGTGATGTCGGGCACCGAACGCAGCTCGCCGCGCAGCCGCTCGATCACGTCGGTCACGGAGAGGTCGCGCTGACCTTTCGGCTTGAGGTTGATCAGCAGCCGGCCGGCGTTCAGCGTCGAATTGGTGCCGTCGACGCCGATGAAGGAGGATAGGCTGGCGACCGCCGGGTCCCGCAGGATAGCGTCGGCGAGCGCCTGCTGGTTGCGGACCATGGCGGCGAACGAGGTGTCCTGCGCCGCCTCCGAGATCGCCTGGATGACGCCGGTGTCCTGCACCGGGAAGAAGCCCTTCGGGATCGCGACGTACATCACCACGGTGGCGGCAAACGTGAGCAGCGCCACCAGCATGGTGAGCGCCTGGTGGTCGAGCACGATGGTGAGCCAGCGGCCGTAGCCGTGCACCAGCCGGTCAAAGCCGCGCTCGGCGGCGAGATCAAGGCGGTTGCGGCTATCCGCCGGCCGATGCTTGACCAGCAGCGCGCACAGCATCGGCACCAGGGTGAGCGACACCACCGCCGACAGCACGATGGTCACCGCCAGCGTCACCGCGAACTCGCGGAACAGCCGCCCCACGATGTCGCCCATGAACAGCAGCGGGATCAGCACCGCGAGCAGCGACACGGTCAGCGAGATGATGGTGAAGCCGATCTCCTCCGAGCCGTGCAGCGCCGCCTCGAGGGGTGCTTCCCCGTCCTCGACGTGGCGGGCGATGTTTTCGATCATGACGATCGCGTCGTCGACGACGAAGCCGGTGGAGATGGTCAGCGCCATCAGCGACAGATTGTCGAGGCTGAAGCCGAGCAGGTACATCGCCGCCAGCGTGCCGACTAGGGAGAGCGGCACCGAGAGCGAGGGGATCAGCGTCGCCGGCAGGTTGCGCAGGAACAGGAAGATCACCAGCACGACGAGCGCCACCGCCAGCGCCAGCTCGAACTCGACGTCGTCGACCGAGGCGCGGATCGTGGTGGTGCGGTCCGACAGGATGCTGACGTCGACCGCGGCCGGCATGGTGGCGGAGAGCTTGGGCAGCAGCTTCTTGATGGTGTTGACGACCGCGATCACGTTCGATCCCGGCTGGCGCTGGATGTTGAGGATCACCGCCGGCGTGCGGTTCGCCCAGGCGGCGAGCTGGTTGTTCTCCGCTCCGTCGATCACCGTGGCGATGTCGCGGAGGCGCACCGGCGCGCCGTTCTTGTAGGCGATGATCAGGTTGCGATAGCCGTCGGTGTCGGTGATCTGGTCGTTGTCGTTGATCGTGGTGCTCTGCGCCGCGCCGTCGAAGCTGCCCTTCGGCACGTCGGTGTTCTGGTTGCCGATGATGGTCCGCACGTCGTCGATCGCCAACCCGTAGGCGGAGAGCGCCCGCGGATTGATCCGGATACGCACCGCCGGACGGTTGCCGCCACTGATCGACACCAGGCCCACGCCCGGCTGCTGGCTGATCTTCTGCGCCAGCCGGACGTCGGCGATGTTCTCGATCGCGGTGAGGCTCATCGAGGCGCTGGTGAGCGACAGGGTGAGGATGGGCGTGTCGGCCGGGTTGATCTTGTTATAGATCGGCGGCGCCGGCAGGTCGGACGGCAGCAGGCTGGTCGCGGCATTGATCGCCGCCTGCACCTCCTGCTCGGCGACGTCGAGGTTGAGGCTGAGCACGAACTGCAGGGTGATCACCGAGGCGCCGCCGGACGACACCGACGACATCTGGCCCAGGCCCGGCATCTCGCCGAACTGCCGCTCCAGCGGTGCCGTGACCGAGGTGGTCATCACCTCGGGGCTGGCGCCGGGATAGAAGGTCTGCACCTGGATCGTCGGGTAGTCGACCTCGGGCAGCGCCGAGATCGGCAGATACTGGTACCCGATGATGCCAACCAGCAGAATCGCCGCCATCAGCAGCGTGGTGCCGACCGGGCGCAGGATGAAGAGGCGGGACGGGCTCATTGGCCGGAGGACGCGTCGCCCGACTGCTGGTGATGGCGATGTTTGTGCGCGGGGGCGCCAGTGGCGGACGGATCGTCGCCGGCCGGCGCGGCCGGTCCGCCCGCCGCGGTCGGCGCACCACCTGCCGCCGGCACGGCTGGCGCACTACCTGCCGCAGCGCCAGGCACCGCGACCTTGATCTTGCTGCCGTTGCGCAACCGGTCGAGCCCGTCGGTGACCACACGGTCGCCGACCTTCAGGCCGTCGAGGATCTGCACGTGGTCGGCCTCCGCTACGCCGAGCTTCACCTGCTGGATCGCCACCGTGCTGTCCGGCCGCACGAGGTAGACGAAGTCGCCCGGCGCGCCGTGCTGCACCGCCGCCTGGGGCGCCACCACGACGCCGCGCAGCGTCTGCAGCAGCAGGTGAGCGTTGACGAATTCCTGCGGGAATAGCGCATTGTCGGTGTTGGCGAACATCGCGCGCAGCTTCACCGTGCCGGTCGTGTTGTCGATCTGGTTGTCGTCCGTGGCGAGGGTGCCGGTCGAGATCAGCTTGGTGTCGGCCCGGTTATAAGCGGTGACGGTGAGCGCGCCGTGCCGCATCTGCTCCTGCAGCGCGTCAATGTCGTCCTCCGGCAGGGTGAACAGCACCGAGATCGGCTGCAGCTCGACGACGACGAACAGCCCGGTGGTGTTGCTGGCCTGGACGTAGTTGCCGGGATCGACGAGCCGGATGCCCACTCGCCCGTCCACCGGCGAGACGATGTGGCAGTAGGTCAGGTTGAGCTTGGCGGCATCGATGGTGCCCTGATCGGTGATCAGCGCCGCCTCATACTGCTTGACCAGGAAGGCCTGGTCGACCGCGGTCTGGTTGGCGATGCTGTCCTGACGGTTTAGCGCCTGGTAGCGCGCGTTATCGGTCTTCGCCTGGTTGAGCAGCGCGGTGTCGTGCGCGAAGGTGCCTTCCGCCTGCTCGAGCGCCACCTGGTAGGGACGCGAGTCGATCTCGGCGAGGAACTGGCCGCGATGCACCAGCTGGCCCTCGGTGAAGCCGAGATACTCCAGCACCCCGTTGATCTGCGTCTGCACCGTCACCGTCGCCAGCGGCGTCACCGCGCCGAGCCCGGTCAGCACCACGTCGACGTCGCCGGTCGCGATGGTGGCGACCCCCACCGACTGTGGCGGCACGGCGGGCCGCGCAGCGTGCTTGGCCGGGCCGCCAAGCAGGCGCCAGGCGACGAAGCCGGTCAGCCCGATGATCAGGATCGCGATCAGCGGCGAAACCCAGCGCCGGCGGCGTCGCGTCGTGAGCGGCGGGCTGACGACCGCAGGACGCTCGCGGGCCGGACGCAGGTCGAGTTGCTCAGCCATGGGAAGGCATCGTCGAGATTAGCAAAGAACCTGCCGTCATCGGCCGCGCTTGCATGTCAATCGAGCGTCTGCCGGGCAGGGTCGAGCGGCCGCGCTTAGACGGCTCTGTATCGGAAAACATTGCGCGCTTCTTAATGACGCCCGTCCACACCCTCTGTTGCAGAGCAATACGATGTGTAACCTCCAGCGCGCCACGACGCTGTCCACGCCGCCGGCCTCTTGCCCGCGACCGCTCATCGGCCTTCGATGACATGGCATGACGCCACGTTCAAGCAGCGTGTGATCATCATGGCGTGGCCGCATGGTTGCGAACGGACCCTAACGCAGCTTCGACTAAGGCGGGTGGTCGACAAGATACTGCATCTTATGATTGCATCAACTGTCTTGCTCGCGTGGCCTGCTGCACCGGCCCGGTCGGCGCGGCGTCGCCAACCGAGCGCGTCGTGCGGTGGCGCCGCCGATCGGCGGCTCGCTGCGGGCGCTGCTGGCAGCGCCGGCGCAGCCGGCCGGCATCATCGTGATGTTCCCGGGCGGCGATGGCGAGATCGGCCTCGCGTCCGACGGCACGATCCGACACGACGACAACTTCGTCGTCCGCATCCGGGCGCAGTGGGTCGCGCGCGGCTATGCGGTGCTGATCCCCGACGCGCCGGCGGCCGGCGGCGGCAACCTGCGCGGCCGCCGCAGCACGCCAGGCTACGCCGCGTCGGTCGGCGCCCTGGTCGCCCGCGCTGATGCCGCCAACGCCGGCCCGGTCTTCCTGCTCGGCACCAGCCATGGCGCCATCGCGCCCTCGGGCAGGCTCGCCGGGCTGGTCCTGATGGAGGCCGTCAGCCGGCTCGGCGGCAGCCACGAGACGGTGTTCAGCACCAATTTGTCGGCGGTTCGGGCGCCCGTGCTGATCGTCGCCAACCGAGACGACCGCTGCAACGTCGCGCCACCTCAGGACGCCACGCGCATCGCCAGCGCAATGACGCATGCGTCGTCCGTGCGGGTGCTGATGGTGACCGGCGGCGTCACCCGCTCACGCTGCGCCTGCGGCTCGCTGGGTCCGCATGGCTATGACGGCATCGAGGCGCCGGTCATTGCCGCGGTCACGGCTTGGATGGCGTCGCTGCGGCGATGAAGACAGGCAAGCGGTCCTTTTTTGAAAAAAAGACGAAAACTTTTGTCGGTATCGACGAGTCGTCCGCATGTTTTTCGGTTAAAAGTTTTTTGCTTCTTTTTTCCAAAAAAGAAGCCCTGCCTTATCGCGGCTCGAGCCCGCTTAGCGTCCAGCCACCGCCCCGCGACTGCAGTGTCGCCCGGCAGAGCGGTGCGACATCGAGCCGCCAGAAGGCGGCGGCCGGCGCGCCCAGTGCCATGATGATCGCCGCCCGCACCACCGCGGCATGGGTGACGGCGACGACGCGCCGGCTGTGTGCGGCATCGCCGCCCTGTCGCTGACCATTGAGCCAGCCCTCGACGCGCGCCAGCAGCCCGCGCACCGTCTCGCCGCCATGCGGCGCCGCGTCGGGGTCGCTGAGCCAGGCGGCGAGCGCCGCCGGGTCCTCGGCCGCGACCTCCTCCAGCCCGAACCCGATCCAGCTGGCGCAGTCGAGGTCGGTCAGCGACGCCTCGACTGCAGCGTCCAGGCCAAGCGCGGCGGCGGTCTGGCGCGCCGCCAGCCGGGGGCTTGCCCAGGCGGCATCGACCCGCCCCAGCGTGCCGGCGAGCGCCGCCGCGGCCGCCTGCCCACCCGGCTCCAGCGCCTCGTCGCCGCCGGCAAAGCGGGCCGCGCGCGTCGCTGCGGTGGTTGCGTGGCAGATCAGGCTGAGCCGGACGCTCACGGCCGACACCCGCGCTGTGGCACGGTGCCGCCGACAACCAGGAGAGAGCGAAAATGCGCATGAACAAGCTCGGCCGGACCGGCCTCTTCGTCTCGGAGCTCTGCCTGGGCACGATGACCTTCGGCGGCGGCGAGGGGATGTGGCGCAAGATCGGCGCGCTCGACCAGAGCGAGGCCGAGCGCCTGATCGGCCGCGCGATCGAGGCCGGCATCAACGTCATCGACACCGCCGACGTCTATGCCGAGGGGCTGTCGGAGCAGATCACCGGCCAGGCGCTGCGCAACCTCAAGATCCCCCGCGACAGTGTGGTCGTCGCCACCAAGGCATACGGCCAGACCGGGCCGGGCGCGAACGCCCGCGGCGCCTCGCGCGCGCACCTGCTGGAGGCGGTCAAAGCCAGCTTGAAGCGGCTGCAGCTCGACCATATCGACCTCTATCAGATCCACGGCTTCGACCCGGCGACGCCGATCGAGGAGACGATGCGGGCGCTCGACACCTTGGTCCAGCACGGCCATGTCCGCTATGTCGGGGTGTCGAACTGGGCGGCCTGGCAGATCGTCAAGGCGCTGGGCATCGCCGAGCGCGAGCACCTGACGCCGCTCGCCAGCCTGCAGGCCTACTACACGATCGCCGGGCGTGACCTGGAGCGCGAGATCGTGCCGATGCTGCGCTACGAGGGCGTCGGGCTGATGGTCTGGAGCCCGCTCGCCGGCGGCTTCCTGAGCGGCAAATACAGCCGCGATGCCTCGGCGGCTGCCGGGCGCCGCGAGGCGGCGATGGGTGAGGGCCGGCGAGCCGCCTTCGAGTTCCCGCCCGTCGACCAGGCGCGCGGCCATGCCTGCATCGACGCGATGCGGCCGCTCGCCGAGCGGCGCGGCGTTTCGGTGGCGCAGGTCGCGCTGGCCTGGCTGCTGCACCGCCGCGTGGTCAGCAGCGTCATTATCGGCGCCAAGCGGCTGGATCAGCTCGACGACAACATCGCCGCCACCAGCCTCGAGCTGACCGGCGAGGAGCTCGACGCGCTCGATCAAGTCAGCGTGCTGCCGCGCGAGTATCCGGGATGGATGTTCGACACCCAGGCCCTGCGCGCCACGCAGCTCAAGGAGGCTGGGCGGCCCGCAGCAAGGTAGTCTTCCCGATCGGGGTCCAGGGCCTCCAGGTCCCAGCGCGGCCAGGGCCCTGGCCATGCCGTCAGGGCCGCCGACGCGGAGCCTGTCAGGCGGCGCTGGTGACGAGCCCTTGCCGGATCGCCTGCGGCACGATGCGGGCCTCGTCAAGGAATGCGTCCACGTGGCGCCAGCTCGCCTCCTCGAAGACGCCGCCATCGCCCGCCGCCAGCTCGTCGGTCGAGAGCAGATGTTGCGGGATGCCCATCCGCTCATACAGCATCCGGATCTTCTTGGCGCCGATGCCGTAGCAGCTCACCCGCCGCGACAGCGAGAAGATCGCGCCGTGATAGCGCATCGTGTAGACGGCGCCCGCCGCCTCGACGCAGCCTTCCGCCGCCTCCACCGTCTCCGCGTTAAGCACGTTGGCGAACGCGCCGGCGATCACCCGGTCCTGGCGCGGCTCCAGCATCAGCACCGTCGTCGTGAAGCCCTCGGCCATCAGCTTGCGCTGCAGCTTGGACATTGCGTAGACGCCGTCCTCTTCTTTCTTGTCGACCGGCCGTTTCGGGATCAGCACGACGTGGCGGGGCGGCGGCGCGCCCGACGCCGTCACCCGCGGCTCGAGCGCCCGGCTGACCAGATAGGGGTCCGGCATGAACTCGGCGTCGGGGCGGAACTTGCGCACCGCCTCCAGGCTCTCCTCGTCGCGGGCGCTGACGAACTCCGCACCCTCCAGCAGCTGGCGGTAGGCGCCGGCCCGGGTGCCGTCCTGCAGCTCCGCCGAGGCGCCGACGCCGACGAAGCCGTAGCGCAGCTTCAGCGCCTGGATGCCGTCCACCCAAGCCTGCGAGTGCAGCGGGAAATGCGGCGTCGAGAGGATGCCACCGCCGCCGATCAGCAGGAAGTCGTAGCTGCGCAGCTTGCCGGCATCCATGATCTCGTCGTGCGGGCGCAGCAGCGCGCGGCCGAGGCTCGGCGTCGCCGTCATCTCCCACGAGCAGGCGCAGACCTCCGAGCGAACGCCATCGGGCGAGAACTTGCCCATGATGGAGGCGAGCGCGTCGGCCTGGCACTGGTCGCCGACATTGCCGTTGGCATAGGCGCCGAACAGCAGCACCCGCTTGCCGCCGCCCAGGCCGGTGCGGTCGAGGGCGCGGCGCAGGAATTGCCCCTCCAGCACCTTCTTCTCGAACGCCTTCATCTTCTCGGCCGAGTTGAGCAGCTCCTCGACCAGGGTGAACAGGTTCAGCCCGCGGTCGAGATAGCGATTGAGCACCGTCTCGTTCTCGATCTCGCGCGACAGCACGGCGCGGTAGCAGAGCTGGATCGCCTCCGCGCTCAGCCGGCTGTGCCAGACCATGTTGGCGAGCAGCGCCCGATCGCCCTGGTAGGAGTAGCGGTTCTCGCCGCCCGGCCGCCGCGGGTTGGCGAGCAGCATCTGATACTCGTCGCTGCGCATCATCGTGCGGCGCAGATCATGCACGGTCTCGTTGCCGGTCGCCTGCTCCAGCGCCACGCGGTTCTCCGGATCGCGCCCCAGCAGCACGCGGTAGAGCCACAGGACCTCTTCGGTGGTGGGGCTGCTGCTGGTCATGAGCGTTCCATGGCAGGCGGGAGGGGCGCGCGCGCCGAAGCGTCTGGTCGTCGCGCGTGCGGACCGATCATGCGGGTTTGATCGTCATCGTCAAAAAAACTGATCGCCAGGGTGACGCGAGTCAAGGCGAGCCCAGGCCGCACGCCCGACCAACAGCGGCCAACGAGGCGCCGCGGGCGGCCATCCCGCCAACCCGCTCAGCGGCTTTCGCCATCGGTGTCGGGGTCCAGCCAGCCAGGCACGGTGCGCCGAAAACGCGGGTTGCCGTGGCCGTCCGGCGCCGCCGGCGCGCCGCCATCGCCCGATCCGACGGGCCGCTCGGCGAAGCGTCCGTGCTGCAGCAGGCGATCGTAGAGCACCAGCGCGCCGGCGACCGAGAGGTTGAGCGAGAAGCGGGTTGGAATCTGCACCACGTGGCGGCAGCGGGCGAGCAGCGCCGGCGACAGGCCGGCGCGCTCCGGGCCGAGCACGTAGGCGGCGTTCAGCGGATGGCGAAACGACGGTAGCACCGCGGCCTCGGCGGTGCGCTCGATGCCGACCAGCACGCATTCACGCGGCAGCAGCAGCGCCTCCAGGCTCTCGAAGCGCCAGAACGGCACGTGCGAGGGCGTGTCGGCGGTGTCGGCGAGGCGGCCGGTTCTGCTGTCCCAGCCGGCGCCGACGGTGAAGCAGAAGGCAGCGCCGAAGGCATGCGCGGTGCGCATCAGCGCGCCGACATTGGCCGCCTTGGAGACGCCCTCGACGCCGATGCCGACATAGCCGCGGGTTCTGGCCAGGGTCATGCCGGCCAGGATATGCCTGCCGCCCATGCAGCACGCAAACCATCCCGCCGCGGTGCCGGCCGAGGCGCTGCGGCCAGCGATCGTGATCTTCGGCGCCGCCGTGCGACCGGGTGGGCAGCCCAGCAACACCCTGCGCCTGCGCGTCGAAGCCGCCCTGCGCCTTGGAGCGACGCTGCGCCGGCCGCTCTATCTGCCCACCGGTGGCCTAGGCTTGCATCCGCCAGCCGAGGCGGCCGTGATGACGGCGCTGCTGCACGAGGCTGGCGTAGCCACCACAGACATCCTGGCGGACGCCGGCGCCGGCGACACCCTCGCCAGCGTCCGCAACGCGGCGGCGCTGCTGCGCGCCCGGAGCCATCGCGGCGCGGTCTACGCCGCCACCAGCGCCTATCACCTGCCTCGCTGCCTGCTGCTGCTGCGCCTGACCGGACTGGCCGCCCGCGCCTGCCCGCCGCCACGCGTGCCGGCAGCGACCTCGCAGCTGAAGCGCTGGCGCTGGCGCCTGCGCGAAGTCGCGGCCGTGCCATGGGATGTGCTGATGCTCGCGGTGGGTGGCAGGTAGGCCAGGAGCTCCGCTCCTGGACCTCGCTGGGGGCGGCGCCCCCAGACCCGCATCCGTCAGGGCACGCGACGCTCTTGCTTGCCTGGCGAAGCCCTTAAACCCTGCTTCCGCACGCCATCGACCTCGCCCAGTGAGCATGAACAAGGAATGGATTTTTCAGGCTCCGCCTTTGATGGGGTTTAGGGCTAACGCCCCTGGCCTGCTTTGCCTCATGCCAAGCCGAAATACGGGAATTTTGCCTCGTAAGGCGACGCAAGCGGCGTCGTCATCGCCTTGCGGTCCGGCGAGCGCAGCAGGCCGGCGAGGAAGCTGTCTGGGCTCACCGCGCCCCGCTCGAGGGCGGCCAGGTAGTAGGTCTCGCTCAGCGTGTCGACCGGCCTGTCGAGCACATAGCGGAAGCCGGCGTCGACGAACCGGCGGTCGCCCATCAGTGCGCGATGCCGTGCGAGCTCCAGGCAGTCGAGCCGCTCGAGCAGCGCCTGCTCGGTCCAGCGCGGCCCGGCAGACAGCAGCGCCTCGACGCTGAGCCGGGCGGGCGGCGCGCGTGGCGGCACCTCGACGGCGGCCTCGGCCAAGACGGCGCCCTCCTGGTCGATCAGGTGCAGGTTGTATGAGCCGGCGCCGATGCTGGCGGGCAGGCGCGCGGCAAAGCCATAATGCCCGTGGCCGATGCCGGCGGCCAGCACGTCGGCGCGGAAGTGGCGCGCCTCCGCTCTGCCCACCAGCGTCTCCTCCAGCACCACTCCGACCTGACAGGGCAGGCGCGGATGCGGCCCGACCGCCCAGCCGTTCACCAGCCCGTCCGTCGTCACCCCGTCGATCCGCCCGCTCGCCACCCGCCTCCGTCTCCGTGCCGACGCTTGATGCACCCTCTCGGCGCATCCTATAGCTGCCGAACCGGATTGGACATGATCGTGGTAGCTGCGCGCCCAACCGTGCTGGTCAGCACGCCGACCACGCGGCTGGACTTCGCCGCCTGCGTGCTGCCGGTGGCGCAGCACCGGCCGTTCCAGACGCTGTTTGGCTACGAGGGCCAACTCGCGGCGATGGCAGCCGCGCTGGCTGTCGGGGGAGCCGATTGCGCGCTGCTGCCAGCGCCCGAGATCTTCGGCCATCCGTCGGCGCTGGCGGCGATCCGAGCGCGGCTTGGCGCTGACCATCCGCTGGTGCATCTGCGCTTCGGCGCCACCGGCGCGGCGCGGCTGCTCAAGGGCGCGACCAACCTGTTCGTCGCCGGCGACGATGCGGCGCTGCCGCCGATCGATCTTGGCTGGCATCCGTTCGGGGGCGGCGACCGGCTGCCGCCGTTGATGGCCGGCGTGCTCAGCTACGGCCCCCGCCACCGCCCGCTCACGAACCTGGCCGGGACGCCGCTGCCGACCACGACGCTGCCAGCAGCCGCGGCGAGCGCCGACCTCGACCTGGCAGGGCAGCCCGGAGGGACGGCCCTGGCCGGGCTGCAGGTGCAATCGCTGGCCGAGTTCGCCGCTCCTGCCTGGTCGCGCACCACTGACGCCGCGCGCACCTCGCCGGCGGAGCCGGCCGCCACCGAGCCGCTGCGCTCAGCTGACCTGCACGCCGCTCTGTCTGGTGCGGCGACGCGCCGGCTGATCGCGCTCCCGTGGAACCTCGCCCATCCAGGCGGCATCGTCGCCGACCTCACCGTTAAGCTCGCCCGCCGCCGCGACCGGACGGTCGGCCTGATGCTGCTGCCCTTCAACGTCGGCGCCGCCGGGCTCGAAGCCGTACCGCGGCTTGCCGACCACGTGCGGGCGGCGACCGATGCGCCCGAAATGGCGCTACGGGCAATCTTCGTCGGCCGGCTGCGCACGCCGCGCAGCGCCTTGTCGCTCCGGACCGTCGCACCGACCGCCTGGGTCGACGGCAGCGACCCCGAAGCCGGCTGGACGCTCCGGCGCCTGGAGCGGCTCGGCATCGCTGGCATCCTGGTCGCCGGCGGGTTGCAGCCGCCGCTGCCGCCGCCCGGTGCGCGCGCCGCCTTCCATGCCGACGCCTCGATGCAGACGGAGCTGCAGACGCCCTTCGGCCGCCAGTTGCAGCGCGCCGCCACCGTCAGCGCCCGCCGCCTCGGCGCGCTGCTCACCCTCGGTTCTGAGCTCGACGCCATGCCGCCACCGGCCGCTGCGAGCCCCGCCGTGCTTGGCGCCGCAATGCGGCCGCTCGCCCACCGGCTGCTGGCCGAGCGCGTTGGATGAGGGGCGGGGCGTGAGCGGCGCCTGGATCCCGTCGCTGGAGGCGGTAGCCCGACGCCTTAGCGCGGAGCCAAGGCTGGAGCTGTGGTTCGACGTCTCGCCGCTCTTCGACGAGCAATGGACCGGCATCCCGGTGGTCGCCGCCGCCCTGGCCCGCCTGCTGCTGCTGCACCTGCCGCAGACCCGCTTCTTCTTCGAGACCACCGAGATCAAGCCCGACTTCGTACGCGACGCCCTGCTGCGCGACAGCGGCGTCCTGCTCCCACCCGCCTTCCATGACGGCCGCGGCAATCTCGGCCCGGTGCTGCTCGATCCGTCGCGGCTCGCGGTCGGCCTGCACCCCTCGGTCAAGCGGGTGCGCGGCGTGTTCGATGTCGAGTGCAACCTGATCCACGACCTCTCGACGCTGATCACGCCGCAGTACCATCTCGGCGCCAATATCGACCACCACATGCAGGTCATGCAGGCCGACCTTGCCTCCAACGACGTGACGTTCTGCGTCTCGGAGGCGGTTCGCGACGACCTGGTCGGTTACCTGGGGCTCGATCCAAACGACGTCGTCGTCGCCCCTAACGGCGTGAGCTGGCCCGAGCGCTTCGCTCAGCAACTCTGGAACGAGGTCGGCGACGCGGCGGTCGAGCCGTATCTGCTGATGCTCGGCACCCGCGAGCCGCGCAAGAACGTGGCGCGGCTGCTTGAATGCGTCGAGCGCAGCCCGTCGCTGCTGGAGCACTGCCGGTTGGTGATCGCCGGCAGGCTCGGCTGGCTGCAATCCGCCGAGCCACATCCGGTGCTCGCCGCCGCGATCGCCGAACGCCGCATTCTGTTTCCCGGCTATGTCGGTGAGTACGAGAAGTATCGGCTTCTGGCCCGTGCCAGGGCTACGGTCTACCCGTCCTTTTTCGAGGGCTTCGGGCTGCCGGTGCTGGAGAGCCTGTCGGTCGGCACGCCCTGCGTCGCCTCGTTCAGCTCCAGCCTGCCGGAAGCCGGCGGCCAAGCCTGCGTCTATTTCGATCCCTACTCGATCTCCGACCTGCACCGGGCGCTGCGCGTGGTGCTGGATGAGGACGACGCAGCGCAGGCCTCACGCCGTGAGGCGGCCCGCGCCCATGCCGCCGCGTTCACCTGGGACTGCATGCTCGCAACGATCCTGGCACGTCTGGGCGCGCTGTCGTTTGCGCGGCTGCGGTAAGGCGAGGCCAGAGGCTCTGCCGCTGGACTCCGTCACGCATTAGCGTCCAGTCGCTCGACGGGGCTGAGGCTCTAAGCCCCATCACTTGGAGCGAATTCCGCGTCCCAAAGCACCGACCTCGCCCTGGAAACATGAATAAGGATCGGATTTTAAAGGCTCCGCCTTTAATGGGGTCCAGGGGCAAAGCCCCTGGCCTTCGCTCTCGCTTAGCCTAATGATGATGTCATCATAAGGAGCCGAGCGATGGATTCGGAAACGATGGTCGTGGCCTCGCGGCCCGCCTACACGGCGACGGCGATGTGGTTTCACTGGGTGACCGCGGGGCTGATGGCGGCGATCCTGCCGATCGCCTGGGTGATGACCAACATGGGCGACGGCAACGCGTGGAGCGGATTGCTCTACACAGTGCACAAGTCACTGGGCCTGACCATCGTCGCCATCGTGGTGCTAAGGCTGGCGTGGCGGGCGAGCCATCCGGCGCCGCCGCTGGCCGGTCGCGCCGGGCGGGCCGTGGCGTTGCTGGCTAAGACCAACCATTGGCTGCTCTACACGGTGCTGCTGGTCATGCCGATCAGTGGCTACCTGCTGAGCGCCACCGGCAAGCATCCGATCAGCTATTTCGGGCTGTTCGACGTACCGTTGATCGGGCCAGCGCCAGCGCTGCATCAGACCGCCACCAGCGTGCACCTGATCGGGCAGTGGTTCGTCTATGGTCTGATCGTTCTGCACCTGCTTGGCACCAGCTACCACGTGGTGGTGGCGCGCGACGGGACGCTGGAAAGGATGCTGCCGGAACAAACCGGCGAGATTGAAGGCCTGGCTCGACAACCAGCCATCCCGTTGACCAGATAACCGTCTGCCCCTCGCCGCCGATGTCAAGACGGCGAGGGAGCCTTGTTAGACGAGCTTGAGGTTAGCCGCCGCCTGCTTGCCGCGCTCGGCAACCACGTCGTAGCTGACCTTCTGGTCGTCGTTGAGGCTGGTCAAGCCGGCCGCCTGAACGGCAGTGATGTGGACGAACACGTCCTTGCTGCCGTCAGAGGGCTGGATGAAGCCGAAGCCCTTCTCCGAGTTGAACCATTTTACCGTTCCGGTGGCCATTTAGAAATACTCTCATGTGTTAGAGCGTGACATCGTAGAGGATATTTACCGTGACCGCCAGCCATAAGCGAAGCCACGCGTTCGCCTGCCCGGATCGTCTCAATAACAACGATCTAGAGCAGCCGGGCTCCAGTGGAGCCCGGCAGGTCCCTGCGCGTCCTTTTGCAAGTCCCGAATGCTACTCCACAACAATTCGCGGCGCCGAGCTGGCCAGCTCGCGTAGCCGCGCCTCCGCCTTCTGCCAAACCCGCGCCGCCACCGCCGCATAGGCCCGCCCGGCCACCCCGTCCGGATCCGCCAACGCCACCGGCGTCCCCTCATCGGAGTGGGTGCGGATGCTGAGCAGCAGCGGCACCTCGCCGAGGAACTCTACGCCGTGGGCGCGCGCTTCCTCGCGGGCGCCCCCATGGCCGAAGATGTCGGTCCGCTCGCCACAATGCGGGCAGGCGAAGAAACTCATGTTCTCCACTACGCCCAGCACCGGCACTCGCGTCTTCTCGAACATCGCGATCCCCCGTCTTGCATCCAGCAGCGCGATGTCCTGCGGGGTGGAGATGATCACGGCGCCGGTCAGCGCCAGGCGCTGCGACAGGGTGAGCTGGGCGTCGCCGGTGCCGGGCGGCATGTCGATCACCAGGATGTCGAGCGCGCCCCACGCCACCTGCCCGAGCATCTGCTCCAGCGCGCTCATCACCATCGGCCCGCGCCAGATCATCGCCGTCTGCTCGTCGACCAGGAAGCCGATCGACATGGCGCTAAGCCCCCAGGCGGCGATCGGCACCATCTGCTTGCCGCGCATCTCGGGCTTGGCGGTCACGCCCAGCATGCGCGGCAGGCTCGGGCCGTAGATGTCGGCGTCGAGCAGGCCGACGCGCAAGCCCTGTCGGGCCAGGCAGACCGCGAGGTTGACGGCAGTTGTCGACTTGCCCACCCCGCCCTTGCCAGAAGCCACCGCGACGATCGCCCGCACCTCGGGCACCAACACCGGCCGCGCCGACACCGCCGAGGCCGCCGCGGCGGGCGCCGGCGCCGGCGGGGCAGGGCGGTGCGCGGTCAGCACCGCGCTGACGTTCAGCACGCCGGGTAGCGCCGAGAGCACGGCGACGGCCTGCTGGCGCGCCTGCTCCATGGCGCCGGCGTTGCTGCGCTCCGCCCTGAGCGCCAGGTGCACCAGCCCGTCCTTGACCTGCATCGCGTCGATCAGGCCGGCCGAAACCAGGTCGCGCCCGCCCGGCGCCGGCACCCCGGCCAGTGCCGAGCGCAGCATCGCCTCGCTGAGCGAGGCCGGCTGAGTAGGCGATTGGCTCATCTGCTTGCTAAGCTCCGACGGCGGACCATTATCCGCTCATCCCGGTCCGCATATGGCAGCGTGTCGACGCTTCAGCCAGGGCCGGCATCGGGCCAATCAGGCCAGCCTAGAGCCACATCCGGCTCACGGAGTGAACCCAAACCGATGCGACCCCGAGTTGCGAGCATGAGCGGCCCCCGTTGAGCGACCTCCGTTGAGCGGTCCATGGGGCGACGGCGACGAGCCGAAGAAGCCCGGCGACACACCGTCCGGCGGCAAGCCCGACGACGGGCGCGGCGAGGTCGTGCGCGGCGGCCGGCCCGAGATCCTGCGCCCGCGCTTCGGCGAGCGCCCGTCCGAGGCCAGCGACCCGTGGTCTAGCGGCGCGCGACGGCCCGGCCCGGCCATGCCGCCCGACCTCGATCGGACGATCCGGGCCCTGCAGGAGCGGCTACGTCGTTTCGGCGGTGGCCTGGGCGGCGGTGATGGCGGCCGCGGACCGCGCGGCAGCGGCATGTGGGAACGCCTGTTCGGCGGCCCTGGCGGCCCGCTGCGTGGCGCCGCGCTCATCCTCGTCGGCATCGTGGCGCTCTGGCTTGCCACCGGCTTCTATCGCGTCGAGCCGGACGAGCAGGGCGTCGTGCTGCGCTGGGGCGCCTATGACCGCACCACCGGGCCCGGCCTGAACTACCATCTGCCCTGGCCGGTCGAGAGCGTGCTGCTGCCCGCCGTCACCCGCATCAACCGCACCGAGATCGGCTACCGCTCCGACGGCGAGAGCCAGCAGGTGCAGGACAACTCCGCCGATGACGCGACCCCGCCGGCTCGCGCCCTGCCGACCCGCGAGCTCTCCGAGGAGAGCCTGATGCTGACCGGCGACGAGAACATCATCGACATCAACTTCACCGTATTCTGGCGCATCAGCGACGCCAAGAGCTACCTCTTCAACACCCGCCGGCCGGACTACACGGTGAAGTCCGCCGCCGAGAGCGTCATGCGCGAGGTGATCGGCCGCACCGCCATCCAGTCCGCGCTCACCGGCGGGCGCACCGGCATCGAGACCGCGGTCACCACCGGCACCCAGGCGATCCTCGACGCCTACGGCTCCGGCATCGAGATCACCCAGGTGCAGCTGCAGAAGGTCGATCCGCCCGAGGAGGTTATCGAGAGCTTCCGCGACGTCCAGCGCGCCAACACCGACGCCGACACCGCGCGCAACAATGCCCAGGCCTACGCCAACAACATCGTCCCACGCGCCCGCGGCGACGCGGCCGCGATCACTGCGGCCGCCGAGGGCGACAAGGCGGCGGCGATCGCCAGGGCCAGCGGCGAGAGCCGCCGCTTCCTCAGCATCCTGGCCGCCTACCAGCAGGCGAAGTCCGTCACCCTGACCCGGCTCTACATTGAAACGATGCAGGCGCTGCTGACCCACACGCCGACCACGGTGGTCGACAACAACCTGCGTGGCCTGCTGCCGCTGCTGCAGCTCGGCACCCCGTCGCCCGGCGCGCGGCCGGTCTCCGCCGCGCCTGTGCCTACGCCGGGAGCCGCGCCATGAAGCGGCTCGCCATCATCGCCGCCGTCGTCGCAGTGATCGTGCTGATCGTCATTGACGCCTGCTTCTTCACCGTGCGGCAGACTGAAACGGCGCTTGTCACCCAGTTTGGCCAGCCGGTGCGCGTCATTACCACCCCCGGGCTGCATGCCAAGATCCCGCTGGTGCAGACCGCCATCGAGTTCGATCGCCGGCTGCTCGACTACGAGAGCTCGCCCGAGGAGGTGATCCTGGCTGACCAGCGCCGGCTCATCGTCGACACCTTCACCCGCTACCGCATCACCAACCCGCTGGAATACTACCAGTCGGTCGGCCCCACTGAGGAGGGCATCCTCGGCCGGCTCAACTCCTCGGTCGGCTCCAGCCTGCGTCGGGTGATCGGCCGCGAGACGCTGCCCGACGTGCTGTCCAACCAGCGCGGCCGGATCATGGGGCTGATCCGCGACGAGGTGAACCACGAGATGCGCAACTTTGGCGTCGACGTCATCGACGTGCGTATCCGACGTGCCGACCTGCCCCAGGAGAACACCGATGCGATCCTGGCCCGCATGCGCTCCGAGCGCGAGCGAGTGGCGACGGAAGCCCGCGCCGAAGGCGCCGAGGCCGCCCAGCGCATCCGCGCCAACGCCGACCGCGACAAGACGGTGCTGATCGCTGACGCCAATGCCGGCGCCGACGCCCTGCGCGGCCAGGGCGAGAACACCGCCATCGCCACCTACGCCGACGCCTATCAGCGCGACCCGGGCTTCTATGCGACGTGGCGGACGCTTGATGCTTATCGTCAGGCTTTCGCCTCGGGGCAGGACCGGCTGGTGCTGACGCCGGACTCGGATTTCCTGAAGCTGCTCAACTCGGTGCCGAAACAGTAAGCAAGCGGTTCTTTTTTGAAAAAAGAGAACCAAAAAACTTTTGCTCAATAAGAGGCACGATAGCGTGTCAAAAGTTTTTGCTTCTTTTTTCAAAAAAGAAGCGCGTGCCTTGCCTTCCTTTAAGGACCTTTCCATGCGTCCTCTGCTGCGTGCACTAGCCCTGTCCTCGCTTGCTTTGCTCGTGCCGGTCCGCCTGCCGGCTGCGCCGGCGCCGGACAACTTCGCCGACCTGGCCGCCGCGCTGCTACCGGCGGTGGTCAACATCTCCTCCTCGCAGACCATCAAGCCGGGGGCCTCCGCCGACGGCGATACGCCCTCCGCCCCGCCGGGCCTCGAGCAGTTCTTCCACGACTTCATGAACCGCCAGAAGAACCCGCATGGCGGCAGCGACAGCGAAGGCGAAGGTGGGGACGACCAGTCCGGCGGCAGCGACACCCAGCCGCACAAGGTGCAGTCGCTCGGCTCGGGCTTCATCATTGACCCGTCCGGCATCATCGTCACCAACAACCACGTCATTGCCGACGCCGACGAAATCACCGTCGTGCTGCAGGACAACACGTCGCTCAAGGCGACGCTGCTCGGCCACGACGACCGCACCGACATGGCGGTGCTGCAGGTGCATGCCGACCACAAGCTGCCCGCCGTCGCGTTCGGCGACAGCGACGCCGCCCGGGTTGGCAACTGGGTGCTGGCGATCGGCAACCCGTTTGGCCTCGGCGGCACGGTGACCGCCGGCATCGTCAGCGCGCGGGGGCGCGACGTGCAGCAGGGCCCCTATGACGACTTCATCCAGACCGACGCGCCGATCAACCGCGGCAACTCCGGCGGCCCGCTGTTCGATATGTCGGGCCACGTCATCGGCATCAACTCGCTGATCTACTCACCCTCCGGCGGCTCGATCGGCATCGGCTTCGCCATCCCCGCCTCGCTCGCCCGCGTCGTCGTCAACCAGCTCTGGCATTTCGGCCACGCCCGTCGCGGCTGGCTCGGCGTGCGCATTCAGCCGGTGACGCCCGACATCGCCTCGGCTCTCGGCCTGCACGGCACCGCCGGGGCGATGATCGCCGGGGTGGACCCCGGCGGCCCGGCGGCAAAGGCGAAGCTGCTGCCCGGCGATGTCATCCTGCGTTTTGGCGCCGAGCCGGTTAAGGAGATGCACACCCTGCCGCTGGTGGTCGCCGAGACGCCGATCGACGCCAGCGTGCCGGTGGTCGTGTTTCGCGACGGCCATGAGCAGACGCTTCAGGTGACGACCGCCGAGCAGCCGGCCGAGCCCGCTGCTGTCGCGGCGAGCAAGCCAGCCACGCCACCGCCCCCGGTCGGCACCGCGGTCGCCGGGCTCGGCTTCAAGGTCAGCCCGATCACCGACGAGGCGCGGCAGAAATACTCGATCGCCAGTGATCAGAAGGGCGTGGTCGTGATCGAGCTGACGGCCGACAGCACTGCGGCGCTGAACGACCTCAAGGTGGGTGACGTGATCCAGGAGGCGCAGCAAAAGCCCGTCGCCACACCCGCCGACCTGTTGGCGACACTGACCGACCTGCGCCGGCAAGGCCGCAAGACCATCCTGCTGCTGGTGCAGGGCAGCGAAGGTATGCGCTGGATCCCGGTGCCGACGGCCGACGTGACGCCGAAGCGCAAGACTTAGGGCGGGATCCTACCCGCGGCGCGGCGCCCCCGACGCCGCTCCGTGTCAGCCTTGCAGGCGAGGCGGGTCCGGCCGCAATGGCGCCGACGGCACGACGATCCGCACCAGCCCGGTGGCGACGTCGTAGACCATGCCGGTGACGACGATGTCGTCGGGCAGGTTTGGGTTGGCCTTGAGTGCGGCGACATCCAGCAACACCGACTCGTAGGGGTCATCGATCGCCATGGTGGCGAGCTCGGCCGGCTGGATGCCCAGGTGCTTCGCCAGCAGCGCCGGCGCATGGTTGCGGCAGTTGATGATGCCGCAATCCGTGTGGTGGAGAACGACGACGCTCCAACCGGAGCCGACGTCGCCGCCGCGGTCCCGAACGACCGAGCGCAGCAAGGCCATCGTCTCGAGGGTCGCCGGATTGACTCGTCCGCCGATGTTGCGGATCACCGCAGCGTCGCCGGGCGCCAGCCTGAATAGGACGGCGGGATCGACGCGCGGATCGGCGCAGCCGAGGATGATCACCTTTTTCGAGGGCATGATCTTCAAGGCCGAGGCGAAGCCGTCGACGGCGAACGCCGCGTTGCCCTCGATCAGATTGTCGCTAAGCTGCATCGGGACGTCCTTCGCTCGACGTGGCCTCAGAGGAGGCTGCCGATCTTAGGCGCGGCCGTTCGATCCAGTCCAGGGATGGAACGAACGACAGGCCTGCCCGCCGCCGAGCGCCGTCGGCAGGCTCACGGCGAGGCGTCGGCCTGCCCCGGCAGCCGCCGAGCCGCAAGGATGCGCTCGGCCACCTCGACGAAGCCATACCCGCCCTCGGCCAAGGTGACGTAGCTCGGCTCCGCGCTCATCCGGCCGGCGAAGTGGCGCACGTTGGCGACACCGCATGAATGCGGAAAGAAGCCGAACATCGGCGCGTCGTTCGGGCTGTCGCCGACAAACACGACGCGGTCGCGGTCGCGGTCCAGCTCAAGGCCGAGCAGGTCGGCCGCCAGCCGCGCTGACATGCCGAGCTTGTCGTACTCGCCGAACCAGCCATTGACGTGGATCGACGACACCTTGGCCGTGGCGCCGGCCTCTTCGAACAGCTTGACGATCCGCGCCACCGCATCGGTATCGAGCGGCGGCACGTCCTCGCAGAAGTCGATGGCGAGGTCGGCCTCGCGGTAGGCCTGGTCTGAGGCGACGGCGCAGCCAGGGACCTCCTCGAGGATACGTTGCCGTAGCTGATTGAGCCGCGCGCGATCCTCACGGCGCTGCGCCTGCGGGATCGCGAACACCTGCCGCATCGTCTTTGCCGCGTCGTCATAGGAAAAGTAGAAGGCGCCGTTCTCGCCGACCACGCCGGCCACCGGCCAGAACCGCGCGATCATGTCGCACCATCCGGCCGGCCGACCGGTGATCGGCGCGACCGAGATGCCCGCCGCCTGCAGGTCCTCGAGCGCCTGGTAGGCGCGCGCCGGCAGCCGGCCCCGCAGCGTCATCGTATCGTCGATGTCGGCAAATATGGCGACGACCGACGCCGCGACGCGGTCCGGCATGCTGGCGAGCGGCTGCATCAGCCCTCCCCTGCCGCGAACGCGGACAGGATGCCGGCGTCGGCCGCCAGGTCAAGGAAGGAGAAGCGGTTGCGCATCTCATGCGCATGCATCAGCGCCTCGCGGTAGAACTCCGGATCGAGACCGAGCTCCGCGGCGGTGCAGGCGCCGCCCGCCGCTCGCAGCAGCCGCTCCATCTCCGCCACCGGAATGATGAACGGCGCCAGCTCGTTGCGCAGCGCCGGCCAGATCGCGGTCAACCGCGCGTTGGCCCGTGCCGCGCCGGTCGCATCCACCGCCTTGGCCTGCAGCTCGGCAAGGCATTGCCGCGCCACGTCCGGCCCCATCCGCCGCGCCATGTCCTCGGCGTCGATCCGCGTCGGCTGCATGACCGGGGGCGCCGGCTCGGCGAGCATCTGCTGCTGCAGCCGCGCGAGGCTGAGTGAGGCGACGCCGACTTGCTGGCCGTGCAACGTTCCGGGATGCCGGGCGCCGGCGAAGCAGTCGATGTAGTGCGAGATCTGGTGCTCGCCCATTGAGCCGTGGTTTGAGACGCCGGTGAACGAGATGCCGAGGCCGCACAGCGTCAGCACCCGATACAAGTAGCCGTTCGCAGCGATGTCGCCGTGCCGCAAGCCCTCGACGCGCCGGTTCAGCTCCACCTCGTCCTCGCGCTGGATCGAGTAGGGGGCGTCGTCGTAGTCGCTGCCGAGCAGGCGGTGGCTCATCCACAAATCGACCTGCGCGACGGAGCGCGCCAGGCAGTCGCCGAACCCCGCCGCCGCCAGGAACGGCGGCGCTGCGGCGGATACAGACAGGTCGACGAAGAACCCCGCCGCGTTGTGCGACGGCAGCGACACCTTGAGCCCGTTGTCCAGCGTGATCGACGCCGTCGACGAGGTGTAGCCGTTCATCGAGGCGGCGGTCGCGAACACGCAGTAGCGCTTGCCGGCGAGGCCGGTGACATATTTGCACAGATCGTTGACGGTGCCCGAGCCGACCGCGACGACGCCGTCGACCTCGTCGCCGAGCCGCTGGGCGAGCGCCCGGACCGACGCCATGTCGGCGTGCGGCTTGCTCAAGACCACGCTCTCCACCGGACCGAGCGTGCGGGCCGCGGCGAGGATGCGGCTGCCCATCGCCGCCTGCGTCGCCTCGTCAGCCACCACCGCCAGCCGCGCGCCGAGCCGCATCTCACGGATCAGCTCGGCCTCCCGGCCAGCCAGGCTTTCGGCAATGACGATCCGCTCGTCCGGGAAGGTGGCGCCCCGACCGGTCGCGGGATTGATCCAGCGACCGGCGAGCAGGTCGTCAATGAGGCTCGTCCAATCGCTCGCCGGCGTGCGCTCCGCACCCGTCCCGTCCATACCGGTCTCTCCAAGTCGGCCTTGCTTACAATAGACAACTCTTTTTGACTTTAGTCAAAAAGGCTCCGGCCTCGGCTTGACAACGTCACCGCCTCGAGTACTCGCTTCGCCCGGTGCGATGCTGAAGATCGAGCGGCCTTTGCCAATCGTTGCCGCCGCGTGAGCAGCGCGGTGCCGCGCGTGCCGGCCGGGTTTGACGACGCCGTCGTCTGGGCCGCCTGGTTGTATTACGCCGACCAGCTCAACCAAAGCGAGGTCGCCAAGGCCTTGCACGTGTCGCGCGCCACCGTGGTGAACCTGCTGCAGGAGGCGCGCGAGCGCGGCATCGTCACCATCAGCCTGCGCGCCGACCTTGTCGCCCGCACCACCCTCGCCCGACGTCTGGCGGAACGATACCGCCTCGCCGAGGCGCTGGTGATACCGTCCCGCATTGAGAACCTGGTCGATCGTTTGGGCGACGCCGCCGCCCGCCTGCTGGCCGACCAGCTTCGCCCCAAGGACGTGATCGGCGTCGCCTGGGGTCGCACCGTGCTCGCCGCCGCCCGCGCCATCACCCTGACGGACGCGATCGCGTCGCTCACCGTGGTGCAGGTCGCCGGCAGCTCGACGGCCTCGGAAGACTTCTCCCCCGAGCTCTGCACCTCGATGCTCGCCAGCCGGCTTAACGCCCGCTGCGTCAACCTGCTCGCGCCGGCCCTGCTGTCGACCGCCGAGCTGCGTGACCGCCTGCTCGACGAGCCGATGCTGCGCCACCAGCTCGAGCTGGTCCGTTCCTCAAACCGCATCCTGTTCGGCGTCGGCGACCTCGGCGCCGCCTCCACGGTGCGCCGATCGGGGTTTGCCAGCGCCGAGACGGTCGCCCGCTACGCCGCGGCCGGCGCCGAGGCCGTGGTCATCGGCCGCTTCATCGGCGCCGACGGCCAAAGTGTCGCCGGCGCCCTGGACAACCGTATGGTCGGCATCTCGCTCGACGAGCTGCGCTCGGTCCCGGTCCGCATCGGCGTCGCTGGCGGCCGCTCGAAGGGCGCAGCCATCCGCGCCACGCTCGCCGGCGCCTACGCCACCCACTTGGTGACTGACGTGGACACCGCGCAGTCGCTGCTCGCCTGACGTGACCAAGAAGGAAGGCGAGGGGCTTTGCCCCTCGACCCCATTAAAGGCGAAGCCTTTAAAATCCATTTATCATTCGTGTTTCTACGGCGAGGTTGGTGCTGTGGCAGAGCAGAGCCGACTGGCTTCGCCAAGCAAGAAAGAGCGTCGGCTGGCTCTAAATGAACGGGGTCTGGGGCCGCGGGCCCCAGCGGGTCCAGGGCAGCGCCCTGGCCTTCCTTTACGGGAGAGGCATCGTGACATCTGAACGCTGCGTGGTCGGCATCGACGCCTCGACGCAATCGGTCAAGGCGATCGCCTGGACTGCCGACGGCACCCCGCTCGCCGAGGGCCGCGCCCCGCTCACCCTTGAGCAGCCCCAGCACGGCTACGCCGAGCAGGACGCCGAGAGCTGGTGGCGCGCCACCAGCACCGCCCTGCAGTCGCTGACCGCTGCAATCGACCCCGCAACGATCGAGGCCATCGCGATCTCCAATCAGCGCGAGACGGTGGTCCTTCTCGACGCCGAGAACCGTCCCGTCGGCCCAGCCATGACCTGGCTCGACAACCGCGTCGCCTCGACCTACCAGGACCTTGCCGAAAGCTTCGGCGGCGAGCGCCTGCACACCATCTCCGGCCGCCCCGTCGACGTGATCCCCGTCGTCTACCGCCTGCATTGGCTCGCGCGTCACCAGCCGGAGCGCCTCGCCGCAACCAGCCTGATCGCCGACGTGCATGGCTTCCTCACCCTGCACCTGACCGGCGCCGTCACCGCCAGCTACACCAGCGCCGACCCGTTCGGCCTGTTCGACATCGTGCAGAAGCAGTGGTCGGTGCCGCTGCTCGACCACCTGTCCATCCCATTCGCCAAGCTGCCCCCTGCCGTCGCCCCCGGCCAGCTCGTCGGCCGCGTCAGCGCGCCTGCCGCGGCCGCCACCGGCCTGTGCCGCGGCACTCCCGTCTTCGCCGCCGGCGGCGATGGCCAATGCGCCGGCCTCGGCGTCAACGCCATGCGCCCGGGCAGCGTCTACCTCAATCTCGGCACCGCCATCGTCGCCGGCGCCTGGTCCGTCGAGCCGGTGATCGACCGCGGCTGGCGCACCATCATCGCCCCCACCGGCGGCTACTTCCTCGAGCACGTCCAGCGCGCCGGCGCCTTCTTCCTGAACTACGTCGTCGACACCTTCGCCGGCGGCCGCGAGGACCCGGCGATCTACCGCAACCTGGACGCCGCGGCCGCCACAATGCCCGTCGGCACCGACGGCTTGCTCGTCTGCCCATACCTAACCGGCTGCATGGACCCGCACTGGAACCCGGACGCCCGCGCCACCATCACCGGCCTCGTCCCCCGCCACACCGCCGCCCACCTGTATCGCGCCACCCTCGAGGCGCTGACCCTGGAGGCGGCGCGGGCCATCCGCTCGATGCACGACGCGGGGCTCGCCACCGAGCAGGTGCTCGTCATCGGCGGCGGCGCCAGCAGCCCGGTCTGGCTGCGCATGATCGCCGACGCCACCGGCCTACCCACCTGCCGCAGCCTCTCCAACGAGGCCTCCTGCCTGGGTGCCGCGATCATCGCCGCCACCGGCGCCCGCTGGTTCCCCACCATGCTCGACGCCGCCGCCGCGATGACCCGGGTCGCAGACTGCCTGGCGCCGCAGCCAGACCAGCAAGCCGCCTGGGATCGTCTGTCAGCGCGGCAGGGGGCGGTGTATGCGGCGACGGTCGGGCTGTGAAGCGAGCGGCGTGAAGAGAAAGCGAGCGCTTCTTCTTTGGAAGAAAGAAGCAAAGGACTTCTATTCGAGCGTGGCGAGGCAAGCGGCTATGTGCGTGTTTCTCGGTGCGTCAAACTACTGACGAATGCCATTAACCGTTGTGTCTTGGCCCTCTGAGTCTTGAGCTGAGTTTACGGTAAACCGAGCAAAGAGGGCGCCGGAGATTGCACCTGCGAAAGCGCCAACGATCCCTAGATGAGGCTTAGCGAAGACATAGCATGCAACGTAACCCGATATCGCACCGACAAAACCAAGCCAAAACACCATGCCGCCCAGACCTAGTCTACCGCCAAGCCTAGTTGGGCCTCTGGCGCAGGGTAAAATTAGGCAGTTTACAAGAACAGCATAAGGCATTCCGGCGAGAAAGCCGTATCTTGAGAGGACTATAAGGCCCCACATAATGGTGATGGGATTGTATGTCCCCACCTTTCCTGAGCCTAACATCAGCAGACACGTTCCGATTGTGGTAGCAAGTGGCAAGATCAACAGGCCAACAATAAGCCGAAACTTGACTTCCTTCAGTCTCGATCTTGTAGCAGGCGGGTCAGCCATCGTGAGGTATGTCCGCGGTCGTAAGGACGTCTTCGTTGTGACGATACGCGAAGTCTGTGAAGAAAGAGTTGAGAGCTGCATGACCACGTCACTGCTTGCGGCATGCAATGCTGTTGTGGCTGAGGTTCGGTAGATCTCTCTAGATCAAAAGTCATTGGTTCTTTTTTCAAAAAGAACCGCTTGCTTGCCTTCGCTCCGACTTCTCACAAGGCTCTTGACAAACGTCACACCTCAATGCCTTTTGTCAAAAAAGGAAACCTAAAGGTGGACCTGTGAAGTCGCTCTGGTCCGACGCTGAGTTCGCCAGCACCGTCGCGCGCTACACCGCCCAAGGCCTGCCGCGCGACCTCGCCATACGCGTCTACACCACTCGCCTGCTCGGCCAGGACCCGGCCTTGGTGCTGCATGGCGGCGGCAACACCTCGGTTAAAACCGAGGTTGCCGACGCCGACGGCACCCCCGTCGAGGTGCTCTGCGTCAAGGGCAGCGGCTGGGACATGGGCACCATTGAGCCCGCCGGCCTGCCCGCGGTGCGCCTGCAGCCGCTGCGGGCGATGGTTCGTTTCGACACCATGACGGATGATCGCATGGTGATGCTGCAGCGTCGCCTGCTGATGGATCCGGATGCGCCGAACCCGTCGGTCGAGGCGATCCTGCACGCGATCCTGCCGTTCCGGCACGTCGACCACACCCACGCCAACGCCATCGTCTCGCTCACCAACCAGCCAAACGGCGAGGCGCTGATCCGCGACTTGTTCCCCGACAGCATCGTCGTACCCTACGTCATGCCCGGCTTTGACCTGGCCAAGGCCTGCGACGCCGCCTTTGCCGCCCAGCCGCGCGGCGACGGCATGATCCTGCTCAAGCACGGCATCTTCACCTATGACGACGACCCGCGCGCCTCCTACGAGGACATGATCGCCAAGATCGACCGCGCCGAGCGCCGCCTGTCCGCCGGCCGCGCCAGGCCCTTTGCCCGTGCGACCCCGATCGAGCCGCCGGCTGCCACCGCCGCGCACATCGCGCCGATCCTGCGCGGCGCCGTCGCCGCCGAGACCGCCGTGCCCGGGCAGTGGCGCCGCATGGTGGTCGAGCACCGGGTCAGCGAGCGCATCCTCGCCCTGTGCGACGCCGAGGCCGCCTCTGACCTCGTTGGCCGTGGCAACGCGACGCCCGAGCACGTGATCCACATCAAGCGCCTCGGCGTCGCCTTGCCGGCGCCGACCGCCGACCTGTCCGCTTACAAGCGCCTGGTCGAGGCGGCGGTCGCCGACTACGTCGCCGCGTATCGCGCCTATTTTGAGCGCAACAACGCGCGCGTCGGCGGCGGCAAGGTCATGCTCGATCCGCACCCGCGCGTCTTCTACGTCGCCGGCCTCGGCCTGTTCGCCACCGGCGCCACCCGCAAATCCGCCCGCGTCGCCGCCGACGTCGCCGAGGCCACGGTCGAGGTGATCACCGCCGCCGAGGGCATCAGCGGCTGGCAGCCGCTGCCGGAGGCGGATCTGTTCGACATCGAGTACTGGTCGCTCGAGCAGGCCAAGCTCGCCAAGGCTGTCGAGAAGCCGCTGACCCGCCAGGTCGCCGTCGTCACCGGTGCGGCCGGCGGCCTCGGCCTGGCCGTCGCCGAGGCGTTGCGCGCCGAGGGCGCCGAGCTTGCCTTGCTCGACATCGCCGCCGAGCCGCTGGCCGAGGCGGGGCGTCGCCTCGGCGCCTTGGCGATCCCCTGCGACCTAACCGACCCGGCCGCCGTCGACGCCGCGATTGCCGACGTGGCGCTGCACTTCGGCGGCGTCGACATCGTGGTGTCTAATGCTGGCGCCGCCTTCCAGGGCCGCATGGCGAGCGTCGACGACGCTGTGATGCAGCGCGCTTTCGCCATCAACTTCTGGGCGCACCACTACCTCGCCCGCGCCGCGGTCCGCGTCATGGAGCAGCAGGGCACGGGCGGCGCGCTGCTGTTCAACGTCTCCAAGCAGGCGGTCAACCCGGGGCCCGATTTTGGCCCCTATGGCACCTCGAAGGCGGCGTTGCTCGCCCTCATGCGCCAATACGCGATCGAGCACGGCGCGTCCGGCATCACCAGCAACGCCGTCAACGCCGACCGCATCCGCACCGGCCTGATGACCGACACCATGGTCGCCGCCCGCGCCCGCGCCCGCGGCGTCTCCGAAGACGACTACATGCGCGGCAACCTCGTGCACCGCGAGGTGCTTGCCAGCGACGTGGCAGCCGCGTTCGTCCATCTTGCCAAGGCGCGCTCCAGCACCGGCGCCGTGCTGACGGTCGACGGCGGCAATGTCGCCTCAATGATGCGGTGACGCCCGCAGGCTTTGCTTGCATGATCGCAATGTGGTCCAGTGCTTGGAAGACTGAGCTGCCAGAAGAGCGGCGATAATCGGAAACGTCGATCCGGGCATACCCGGGTCTAAGGGGAGGAAGACATGTCGAAAGCCGCTTTGGCCGCCTCGGCCGCAATCACTTTGCTTGCCGGCGCCGCGCACGCGCAGGATTATGACGGCAAGCTCAAGGCCGCCGTCGCCAACTTCGCAGCGCCCAACAGCCTCGCCGGCGTCACCCTGAACGTCGCCTGCCGCCATCTGCCGGCGATGGACTTCATCGAGAGCCACAAGGCGATCTTCGAGGCGCAGACCGGCGCCAAGCTCGCCTTCACCGACTATCCGGAGAACGACCTGCGCAGCCACGTCGTCGCCGACGCCTCCAACAAGGCCGGCGGCTTCCAGATCTACTGCCTGGACGACAACTACGTGCCGCTGTTCGCCACCAACGACTGGGTCCACCCGCTCGACGACCAGATCAAGCCCGCCTACAAGATCGACGACGTGTTCGACAGCCTGCACCAGCTCTATTCCTGGAAGGGCAAGCTCTACGGCCTGCCGATCTACTCCGAGGTCACGATCCTCTACTACCGCGCCGACCTGCTGAAGGCGGCAGGCCTCGAGGTTCCGAAGACGCTCGACGAACTCTCCGACGACGCCGCCAAGCTCAACCACCCGCCGCGCACTTTCGGCATTGCGCTGCGCGGCCTGCGTGGCGAGGGCATGGACGTCTACACCTGGACCGAGTGGCTGCGTTCCTATGGCGGCGACTTCCTCGGCCCGCAGATGCAGCCGGTGTTCGACAGCAGCGCCGGCATCGACGGCACCGAACACTATGCCGACCTGATCCAGAAGTCCGGCCCGCCCGGTTCGGGCTCGTGGGGATGGGACAAGGTGTCCTCCAGCTTCGCCGCCGGCCGCGTCGCCATGATCGTGGAATCGACAGCGTTCTATCCGACCTTCATCGACCCCAAGCAGTCCAACATCGTCGGCAAGATCGGCTACGCGGTGGTCCCCGCCGGCCCCAAGGGCGCCTTCCCGGCGAACTACTCGATCGGCCTGGCCATGGCCTCCAGCGTCGTTGACGGTAGCCCGAGCTTCAAGGCCGCCAGCGCCTTCATGCAATGGGCCACCTCGCAGGAGATGGAGTTCGACCGCACCGCCAACGACATCGGCAACGAGGACCGCAAGTCGGTCAACCAGTCCGACCTGCTGAAGAGCAAGCTCGACCCCGGCTATATCAAGGCGGTCGCTGACGGCCAGGCGATCACCAAGGCCGAATATCGCCCGATGATCCCCCAGTGGCGCGAGATGGGCGACATTATCGGCGCCAACATCGAAAGCGTGTTCACCGGCAGCACCACTGCCAAGGCAGCGCTCACCGCGGCCGCGGAGCAGACCGAGGCGCGCTTCAAGGCGCAGGGGATCGCCGGCACGCCAAGGCAGTACACGGAGATCTTCGCGGCGCCGTAGGCAAGGAAGAGCTTCTTTTTTGAAAAAAGAAGCAAGAAACTTTTCTCATCGGGGGAAAGCACACTGCCGCACCGGCTCGGCTTAACGGGCAAAAGTTTTTTGGTTCTTTTTTTCAAAAAAGAACCGCTTTCTTCCGGAGCCAAGCCATGCCGTCCTCAGCCGCCCTCGCGCTAAGTGCCCGAACCGAGGCGACCGGCGAGCCTTACGCCGCGCCCGGCTGGTGGCGCTCGCCCTGGCTCGTGCCGCTGCCGGGCTTCCTGCTGCTGGCGATCCTGACGCTGCCGCCGTTCCTCTATGCGGTCTACTTGTC
The DNA here is from genome assembly GCA_965198995.1 of Acetobacteraceae bacterium. GTDB lineage: Bacteria > Pseudomonadota > Alphaproteobacteria > Acetobacterales > Acetobacteraceae > CAXMMR01. Next base: position 2,382,958 of record CBDAQG010000002.1, on the reverse strand, counting down.
CTTCATCAACGTCGACATCAGCGTGCCGAACCTGCCGCGCCACTTCGTCTGGTTCGCCAACTACGCCGCCGTGCTCGGCACCGCCGCCGGCCTGCAGGCGCTGAAGGTCACGCTGCTGATCTCCTTCGGCGCCACCGCGCTCGCCGTGCTCACCGGCCTGGTCATGGCCTACCTGATCGACCAGTTTGCCGGCCGCTTCGCCGGCCTTGTCGTCGTCGTGGTGCTGATCCCGCTGGCGGTCTCTCCGGTCGCCATGGCGCTGGTGTTCAGCCTGATCCTCGACCCGCTCTACGGCCCGGTGCCGCAGGTGGTGCAGATGGCGACAGGCACGTTGATCTCGCCTACCGGCGGCCCGATCGGCGCGCTGGTCACCATCATCTTCGCCCAAACCTGGCAGTGGTCGCCGCTCGCGGTTATCATCCTGCTTGGCGGCGTCCGCTCGATGCCGCCCGAGCCGATGGAGGCCGCCAAGATCGACGGCGCCGGCTTCTGGAGCACCCTGTGGTTCATCCAGCTGCCGCTGCTGCGGCCGCTGCTCGCGGTCACCGCGATCTTCGAGTTCATCCTGTGCTCGCAGGCCTTCGCCGCCACCGACCTGCTGACCAATGGCGGCCCGGGCAGCGCCACCGTCGACCTCTCGCTGTTCATCTACAAGATCGGCATCTCGGAGTCCGGCCAGGTCTCGGTCGCGGCCGCCGCCGGCATCCTGACGATGGGCCTCGGCCTGATCAGCACCGCCGCGTGGCTTAAGATTTCCAAATGGGACGACAAGATCTTTCGCTGAGGACGCACGCAGGTGGCCGAAACCGCTCCGCTCCAACAACGCCACCACGCCTGGCCGATCCAGCTCGCTGGCACGCTCGCCTTGGTGCTGGGCTTGAGCGTCTGGCTGGCGCCGCTTTACTGGCTTGCCAACACCACCTTCAAGTTCAAGGCGCAGATCCAGAGCGACGAGCCGGTCTGGTTCCCCCATCCGATCACGTTGGACAACATCGCCTGGGTCTGGGCCAACCTCGACCATCAGGCGCTGTATCGCTCCATCCGCGTCGTCTCCGTCTCTGTGATCGTCTCGCTGATCTTCGGCCCGCTGATGGCCTACGCGCTGTCGCGCTTTCACACTCGCGCCAACCGCCAGCTCGAGAACTGGATCATTTCGACGCGCATGATGCCGCCGGCGGCCCTGATCATGCCGCTTTACTTCTTGGCGCTGCGCACCGCGCTGCTCAACACCGAGACTGGGCTGGCTCTGCTCTACATTGCCATCAACCTGCCGCTCACCTGTTGGATCATGCTGGCCTACCTCAAATCGGTGCCCGAGGAGGCCGAGGAGGCCGCGCGCCTGGACGGCTGCTCGCAGTGGGAAACCTTCTGGTTCATCGTCCTGCCGATGATCCGCGCCTCGCTCGCCGCCGCCGGCCTGCTGGTGACGATCCTGACCTGGAACGAATTCTTTATTGCCTTCGTCATTACCTCGTCGAAGATCACCTTCCCGGTGCAGGTCGCCGGCTTCCTCGCCAACGGTATGAACCCCGAGTACGGCCACATGGCCGCCGCCGGCCTGATGCTCTCGCTGCCGCCGGTGCTGGTGGCGATCATCTTCCATCGCTCGCTGCTGAGTGGGCTGCATGCGTTTGCGGGAGGGAAGTAAGAAGAGGTCCTTTTTTGAAAAAGACCAAAAACTCTAGCTCGCCCAGCTAGCAAGGACCTTCTTCCGAGATAAAAGTTTTTTGCTTCTTTTTTCAAAAAAGAAGCGCTTCCTCATCTATGGAACTGCTCGAAGTCCAAGCTGAGCGATTGATCCCGGCACACCGCGTCCACCACTGCTTTGGTCAATGGCAGCTCCGACGCTGGTAGCGCGCCTGAGGCCATCATCGTCTCGAGGGTCGGCCCGAGGTCAAGCGCGAGCTGTGCGCCCTCGACCGTGTCCTCCGCCATGTGCTCCGCCTTGGCGCGGCGGTAGGGTAATCCAAGGCCGAGGAGCCGGCCCATCCGGCTGTTTCGTCCGGCGAGGCAGGTGACGTAGAGGTCGCCGGCGCCCGGCAAGCCGTAGACGCTTGCAACATCGCCGCCGGCTTGTGCCACCAGCACGGCGAGCTCGCGGAGCGCCTGGGTGAACACCGAGGAGGACAGGTTGTGCATCTGGCCGCCGTTGGTGGCCGGACCGCCGACCTCCAGTATCCCGGCGACGGCGCCGACGGCGAGGGCGTAGAAGTTCTTGAAGGCGGCGCAGAACTCGACGCCGACGAGGTCGGTCGAGGCGCGGGCGTGATAGTAGGGCGCGCCGAGCAGCGCCAGAGCGTCGGCGACGGCGGGGCCTGGCCCGGTGACGACGACGCTGGTGTCCCGTCCGGCGGCGAGCTCGCCGGCGATGCAGGGACCGCCGACAGCCATGACGGGCAGGCTGATGCCGGTGCGCCGCTCGACCTCGCGCGCCACACGCTGCGGCAGCACGTCGATCCGGTTGTCGCCGGGCGCCAGCCCCTTGGTGATTATCAAGACTGGCACCGGCGTGCGCAGCGTCTCGACCAGGCGGTCAATGGCCCAGTCGACGCCCGGCGAGGAGACGCCGAGGATGATGAGGCGGGGTGGGGTTCGCAGCACCGCGGCCAGATCGTCGCTCGCGTGCGCCTCGACGCCGGCGGGTAAGGCGAGCTTGAGCCGTGGGTGTGGCTGGCCGCCGCGCACGGCCTGGATGATCGCGCCGTCGAGCGGGGTGCCGACCAAGGCCACCTTGGCGCCGCCATGCGCCGCCGGCATCGTCATCGCCGAGCCCATCACCCCGGCGCCCAGGATGACGATGTCAACCATTATGGCTGCGCCAGGCCTGGCATTACAGCCGAATGCCGCTGGCGGCGTCGAACAGGTGCACGTGCTCGGCCGCGGCGACCAGGTTGACCGGCGCGCCGGGACGGAGCGGCAGGCGCTCCTGGGTGATGGCGCACAGCTCCTGGCCGGCCAGCCGCACATACACATGCGTCTCCGGCCCGGTCGGCTCCACGGTCATGATCGTGCCGACGAGCCCGGTGTCGTTGGCGACGGGGCGCAGATGCTCCGGCCGGATGCCGTAGCTCACCGCCTGCCCGACCATCGCCGCCGCCCGCGCCGGCAGCGCCAGCGTCGCGCCTGCGGTTCGGATCACCGGCGCATTGGCCTGCATTTCGACCGTGCCGGCGACGACGTTCATCCCTGGTGAGCCGATGAAGCCGGCGACGAACAGGTTCGCCGGGTTGTCGTAGACGGCCAGCGGGTGGCCGGCCTGCTCGATCCGGCCGTCGCGCAGGATCACGATGGTGTCGGCCATCGTCATCGCCTCGATCTGGTCGTGGGTCACGAACACGGTGGTCGTGCCGAGGCGCTGGTGCAGCTCCTTGATCTCGGTGCGCATCTGCACCCTCAGCTTGGCGTCCAGGTTGGACAGCGGCTCGTCGAACAGGAACACCGCCGGGTCGCGCACGATCGCCCGGCCCATGGCGACGCGCTGCCGCTGGCCGCCGGAGAGCTGCCGCGGCAGTCGGGAGAGCAACGAATCCAAGCCGAGGATCCGCGCCGCGCCGGCGATCTTGCTCGCGATCTCCGCCTTCGGCACGTCGGCTCGCTTGAGCGCAAAGCTCATGTTGTCGGCGACGCTCATATGCGGGTAGAGCGCGTAGTTCTGGAACACCATCGCAATGTTGCGATCCTTGGGCGCCAGGTGGGTGACGTTGCGCTCGCCGATCCGGATGTCGCCGCCGCTCACCGTCTCGAGACCCGCGATCATCCGCAGCAGAGTCGATTTGCCGCAGCCCGACGGCCCGAGCAGCACCACGAACGCGCCGTCCTCGATGGCGAGGTCGATGCCGTGCACGACCTCGATCGTGCCGTATGCCTTGCGGACCTTGTCGAAGACCACGGAGGCCACGGCGCTAGCTGACAAATGCCATCATGGCTTGACAGTTATTTGCAAAGCCGATGAGGTGTCAATCAGGCGTGCGCCCACAGCGGGCGCGGGGATGATGCGATGGCGAAGCCGCTCGTTGTGATCACCGGCGCCAGCTCTGGTATTGGCGAAGCTACAGCGCGTGCGTTTTCGTCTCAAGGCTATCCGCTGCTGCTGCTGGCGCGCCGGGTCGAGCGCATGCACGGGCTTGGGCTGCCGGACGCCCTGGTGCGCGGCGTTGACGTGCGCGACCGGGCGGCGATCGCCGACGCCGTGCGCGAGGCGGAGGCGCGATACGGCCCGACCGATTGCCTGTTCAACAATGCCGGCATCGCGCGGCTCGGCGACGTGACGATGCAGGACCCGGAGGAGTGGGACGAGAGCATCGCGATCAACGTCAACGGCGTGATGAATGCGGTGCACGCGGTGATGCCCGGCATGGTGGCGCGGCGGGGCGGCACGATCGTCAACATGAGCTCGATCGCCGGGCGGAAGGTTTATCCGGACCATACGATCTACTGCGGCACCAAGTTCTTCGTGCATGGCATGTCGGACAGCCTGCGGGCTCAGCTGGCGCCGCACGACGTGCGCGTCGTCGTGATCTCGCCCGGGGTGATCGAGACGGAGGTGCTCGACCACGTGCGTGACCAGAACACGCTGGAGACCTACCGGGCCAACAAGGCGCGGATGGGCGGGGGCATCTCGGCCGACCACGTGGCCGCCTCGGTGCTGTTCGCCTACAGCATGCCGCAGACCGTGCTGATCCAGGAGATCTGCATCACCCCGACGCGGCAGCAGCATTAGCCCGGCAGCGCTGACGCCCCATCACGAGGAGCTTCTACAAAGCTGCGGGTTTTTGTGTGGGGTGAAATAAAGCAAGATTTGGGGAGGGGCGGCAGGCGGTCGGTATGCCCCATGTTCTCCCGCGAGAAATGTGGCATTTCAATGGGTTATGCGAAAACTTGCACATAGGCAAGATTGCCATAACCGCCGCTGTGCGGCCTCGGCGCGGTGCATTGCTAGCACAATCCAGCTGTCATCCCACTCGTCGTCGGGCGCCCACTCAGGTCAGAAAATAGAAGTTTTTTGCTGCTTTTTTTCAAAAAAGAAGCGCTTGGCTTCCCTTGACGCTGCGTGCCAAAGGCCATCAGGATCAATCCTGCGGAACCACAGCCGCTCCGGTCAACGGAGCGGAGGAAGGGGTTCCCTCGGGAGACTGTTCCATGCGGCTTGCTCTCCATGCGGCCATGCTCGGCCTGCTCGCGCCCGTGAGCTTTGTGCAGTGCGGCTCGGCGCGTGCCGACGAGACGGTGCGGATCGCCTATATCGACCCGCTCAGCGGTCCGCTGGCCGAGACCGGGCAGCTCGGCGAGCAGCATTTCCGCTTCGCCATCGACAGGGTCAATGCGAGCGGCGCCGCCGGGCCCGGCCGGCATTTCGCGCTGGTGGCACTCGACAACGAGGTGAGCCCGGAGAAGTCGCTCGCGCTGCTGCGCAAGGCGGTGGATGACGGCGTGCACTACGTCACCCAGGGCAACGGTTCGGCGGTGGCGTTCGCCCTTGTCGCGGCGATCGACAAGAACAACAAGCGCGACCCGGACAAGTCGGTGGTGTTCCTCAACTACGCCGCCGTCGATCCGGGCCTGACCAACGACAAGTGCTCGTTCTGGCATTTCCGCTTCGATGCCGACAGCGACATGAAGATGAAGGCGCTGTCGGACTACATCGTTGCGCAGGCGGACATCCATAAGGTCTACGTGTTCAATCCCGACTACTCGTTCGGCGTCTCGGTGCAGAAGGCGGCGGAGAAGCTGCTGGCCGATCGGCGGCCGGACCTGAAGATCGTCGGCGAGGACCGGGTGCCGCTCGGCAAGGTGAAGGATTTCACCCCCTATGTCGCCAAGTTCCAGGCTGCCGGCGCGGACGCGGTGGTGACCGGCAATTGGGGCCAGGACATCGAGCTGCTGACCAAGGCCGCCGCCGACAGCGGCTACAAGGGTCGCTTCTTCACCTACTACATCGGCGACCAGGTGACCGTCGCGGCGGCCGGACCCGGCGCCGTCGGCGACGTGCAGGTCGCCACCTGGTCCGACAACGTGCCCGGCATCGACGACATCGCCGACGCCTTCCAGGCGCGCTTCCATCGCGCCTTCTACTACTGGAACGTCGTCAACGAGATCGACACGTTGGCCGCGGCGATGAAGCAGGCGGACAGCTCGGACCCGGTGAAGGTGGCCAAGGTGCTGAGCGGGATGAAGCGCCAGACGCCGCTCGGCGTGTCCGACATGCGGGCGGACGACCACCAGATGATCCAGCCGCTGTTCGTCTCCGAGCTCGAGCCGAACCTGCCGCACGTGTTCCCGGACAGCAAGCTCGGCTTCAAGACCGTCGCCACGATCCCGGCGGACGAGACGCGCATGGCGACCAGCTGCAAGATGGAGGCGCCGTAAGATGGCGTTTGAGCCGGGGCGCGGCCGATGAGCCTGACCCTGGCGCCCATCCTGTTCAACGGCCTGGTGTTCGGCCTGCTGCTGTTCATGCTGTCGAGCGGGTTGACGCTGATCTTCGGCATGATGGGCGTGCTCAACCTGTCGCATGCCAGCTTCTACATGCTGGGCGCCTACCTCGCCTACACGATCAGCGTGGGCCTGGGCTTCTGGGTCGGGCTGGTGGTGGCGCCGGTGCTGGTCGGGCTGATCGGCGCGGTGGTGCAGCGCTACGGGCTGCGCGCGGTGCACCGCTACGGCCACATGGCGGAGCTGCTGTTCACGTTTGCCCTGGCGCTGGTGATCGGCGAGGTGGTGCCGCTGATCTGGGGTCGCAACCCGGTGCGCTACCTGGTGCCGCGGGCGCTGGACTTCCCGCTGTTCCAGCTCGGCGGCACCGACATCCCGGCCTACCGGGTGTTCATGATGGCGGTGTCGCTCGGCATGTTCGTCGCCCTGTTCGCCGCCCTGGCGCGCACCCGGCTCGGCCTCGTGGTGCGGGCGGCGCTGACCCATCCGGACATGGTCTCGATGCTCGGCCATGACGTGCCGCGCGTGTTCACGACCGTGTTCGGCGCCGGCTGCGCGCTGGCGGGGCTGGCCGGGGTGATCGGCGGCAACGCGTTCACCACCCAGCCGGGCATGGCGGCCTCGCTCGGCGGCATCGTGTTCGCGGTGGTGGTGATGGGCGGGCTCGGCTCGGTGTGGGGCGCGTTCGTCGCCTCGGTGCTGATCGGGCTGCTGCAGACCGCCTCGATCAGCCTTGATCTGCCGTTCGGCCGGCTGCTGGGCTTTGCGCCGGCGGGCACGGACGGGCTGCTCGCCGATCTGTGGGGGCTGACGGTGGCGCGGGCGGCGCCGGCGGTGCCTTACCTGCTGCTGGTGCTGGTGCTGGCGTTCCGCCCGCGCGGCCTGTTCGGCTCGCGCAACGCATGAGCGCGGTGGTGCACGCCGCCGTGCTGCCGCTGGAGCGGCGCCAGGCGGCGGTTCGGGCGGCGCTGCCGTGGGTGCTGGTGGCGCTGGCGGCGCTGGTGGCGCCGTTCGTGCTGTCGGGCATGCAGTCGGGCGGCTTCGGCTTGTCGCTGCTGTGCCGGATGGGCATCGCCATCGTATTTGCGCTGTCGTTCAACATGCTGCTCGGGCAGGGCGGGATGCTGGATTTCGGCCATGCGGTGCTGCTCGGCTTCGGCGGCTTCGCGGCGATGCACGCGATGCGGGCGGCGGGCGCCGGCTACTGGATCCCGGCCCCGCTGCTGCCGCTGTTCGGCGCCGCCGGCGGGCTGCTCGCGGCACTGCTTGGCGGCTGGGTGGCGGCGCGGCGGCACGAGACGGCGTTCGCGATGATCACGCTCGGCCTGGCGGAGCTGGCGAGTGCCGCGGTGCTGATGTTCCCCTCGCTGTTCGGCGGCGAGGAGGGGGTGAGCGGCGACCGCTCGGACGGGCCTGCCCTGTTCGGGCTCAGCTTCGGGCGGCAGTGGAACGTCTACTTCCTGATCGCCAGCTGGGCCTTCGTGTGCAGCTTGCTGATGTGGCGCTACACGGCGACGCCGCTCGGCCGGCTGGCCAATGCGGTGCGCGACGACGACGAGCGGGTGAGCTTCATCGGCTACAACCCGGCGCGGGTGCGCTTCCTGGTGTTCCTGCTGTCGGGGCTGTTCGCCGGCATCGCCGGCGGGCTGCAGGCGCTCAACGACGAGATCGTCACCTCGACCAACGTCTCGACCGAGGCCTCCGGCGCCGTGCTGCTGATGACCTTCATCGGCGGGGTGGGGACGTTCTGGGGGCCGGTGCTGGGCGCCATCCTGATCACCTTCCTGCAGATCGCGCTGTCGACGATGACCGACGCCTGGCAGCTCTATGACGGGCTGCTGTTCCTGGCTGCGGTGGTGTGGGCGCCGGGCGGGCTGTCCGGCATCATCCTGGCGCACGCGCCGCTGCTGCGGGCGGGCCGGGGCGGGGCGTTGGTCGGGCCGTATGCGGCGCAGTTGCCGGGGCTGGCGCTGGCGCTGGCCGGCATCGTCTGGCTGGCCGAGCTCGGCTTCCGGCTGCAGGCGGTGCGCAACGGCGCGCCGGCCGGCCTGCTGCTGGGGATGGCGGCGCGGCCGCATGAGGTGTGGCAGTGGGCGGTCGGCGTGGCGCTGCTGCTGGCCGGGGCGCTGCTGCTGCACCGCCTCTGGCCGCACGCCAGGGCGGCGTGGCAGGCGCAGGTGGCGGCGAGCCTGGCATGACCGCCGCGACCGCCATCCCGGTGCTGGCGGCCGGTGCGGGGGGCTCAGCCGGCCCGGCTGTCGCTTCGGCCATCGCTTCGGCCGTGTCGCCGGCGCTGTGCATCCGTGACCTGCGCAAGAGTTTTGGCGCCACCGCCATCATCAAGGGGGTGACGATGGACGTCGCCGCCGGCGAGCGGCATGCGGTGATCGGGCCGAACGGGGCCGGCAAGAGCACGTTCTTCCACCTGGTGAGCGGGCGGTTGCGGCCGGATGGCGGGCGGGTCCTGCTGAACGGCGCCGACGTGACCGGGCTGCCGCCGCACGTGATCAGCCGGCGCGGGCTGTCGCGCTCGTTCCAGGTGACGGCGCTGTTCGGCGGGATGTCGGTGTTCGAGAACCTGCGGGTGGCGGCGATGCAGGCGCAGGGGGTGGGCTACGACTTCATCCGGCCGATCGCCGGGCGGGCGCGGCTGGACGCCAGGGTGGAGGAGATGCTGGAGCTGACCGGGCTGGCCGGGCGGCGCCACGTCGCGGCCGGGGCGCTCGCCTATGCCGACCAGCGGGCGCTGGAGATCGGCGTTGCGGTGGCGGGCGACGCCTCGATCGTGCTGCTCGACGAGCCGACCGCCGGGATGAGCCATGCCGAGACCGACCGCGCCGTCAACCTGATCCGCCGGGTGACGGTGGGGCGGACGCTGGTGATGATCGAGCACGACCTCGGGGTGGTGTTCGACCTGGCCGACCGGATCAGCGTGCTCGCCGACGGGCAGGTGATCGCCTCGGGGCCGCCGGCCGAGGTGCGGGCCAACCCGGCGGTGCGGGTGGCCTATCTCGGCACGGCGGCGGACGCGCTGTCGTGAGCGGCGCGGGGTCATGATCGGCGCAGGGCGGCCGCTGCTCGAGGTGAGCGGGCTCGACGCCTGGTATGGCAAGAGCCAGGTGCTGCGCGGGGTGGAGCTGCAGATCGGCCGCGGCGAGATCGTGGCGATCCTGGGGCGCAACGGCGCGGGGCGGTCGACGGCGCTGAAGGCGATCATGGGCGCGGTGCAGCGGCGCGGGCAGGTGACGTTCGACGGGGTGGACATCAGCCGGATGAGCCCGCATGCGATCGCCCGGCGGGGGCTCGGCTACGTGCCGGAGGACCGGGCGATCTTCCCCGACCTGACGACGCTGCAGAACCTGGTGTTGGGCGAGAAGCGCGGCCCCGGCGACCCGTTCATGCTGGCCGACGCCTACACGCTGTTTCCGCGGCTGCAGGAGCGGGCGGCAGCACCGGCGGGCGCGCTGTCGGGCGGCGAGCAGCAGATGCTGGCGATCTGCCGGACGATGATGGGCTGCCCGGCGCTGGTGATGGTGGACGAGCCGACCGAGGGGCTGGCGCCGATGATGGTGGAGCGGGTGCGCGAGCTGCTCGAGGCGGTGGCGGCGCGGGGCACCACCATCCTGCTGGTCGAGCAGAAGCTCGCGATCGCGCTGGCGATCTCGCAGCGGCTCTACGTCATGGGGCACGGCCGGGTGGTGTTCGAGGGCACCCCGGCCGCCTTCGCCGCCGACGCGGCGGTCAGGCGGGAGTGGCTCGAAGTCTAAGCGGCTAGAAGTTTTTTGCTTCTTTTTTGTAAAAAAGAAGCCCTTCCTTGCGGCCTCCGCACCAGGGACCCGCATGCGAACCGCACTGAAATCACTGGCCGCCATCCTGCTCCTGGTCGTCGCAGCCCTGGCTGCGACGATCGCGTTTGACCGTCCCGCCGCGCCGCCGCCCCAGCTCGCCGTCAGCACGCCCTACGACGCGGTCGACTTCTCCGGCCTGCCGCAGACCGAGCATTTCATCGCCCGCGACGGGGCGGCGCTCGCCTATCGCCGCTACCCTGGCGATCCGGACCGCGTCGTCATCCTGATCCACGGCTCGTCCGGCTCCAGCGTCGGCATGCACCCGACCGCCCGCGCGCTTGCCGCCGCCGGTGCCACCGTGATCGTGCCGGACCTGCGTGGCCACGGCCGGTCCGGCCCGCATGGCGACATCGCCTATATCGGGCAGCTCGAGGATGACCTCGAGAACCTGCTCAACACGCTTGAGGGTGCGCATCATCCGGCTGAGACCACCCTGATCGGTTTTTCCTCCGGCGGCGGCTTTGCGCTGCGCATCGCCGGCAGCCGCCTAGCCAGCCGCTTCAGCCGCTTCATTCTGCTCGCCCCGTTCCTCGGCCATGACGCGCCGAACGCGCGCCTCGGCACCGGCTCGGGCGGCTGGGTTTCCGTCGCGGTGCCGCGCTTCGTCGCCCTGTCGATCGTCAGCGGTTTCGGCATCACCGGGCTGAACGGCCTGCCGGTGATCGCCTTCGGCGTGCCCGCCGGCAACCCGCACCATCAGACAGCGACCTACTCGTATCGGCTGCTCAAGAACTTCGGGCCGGACGACGACTATGTCGGCGACCTCCGCCGCACTCCACGCCCGATCATGGCTGTGGCCGGTGCCGAGGACGAGATCTTCCTCTCCGACAGGCTGCAGGCCGCCCTGGCCGCCGGCAAGCCCGGCATCCGCGTCGACATCGTCCCCGGCATCGGCCATATCGGATTGACGACCACGCCGGCGGGGACGGCGGCGATCGTCAGGGCTTGGGCAGGCAGCTGAAACGGCCTTCTTTTTTGAAAAAAAGCAGCAAAGAACTTTTACCCGTTTAAGGGGCTGTTGGCGCTCCGCCTTTACGGGCAGAAGTTTTTTGGTTCTTTTTTTTAAAAAAGAACCGCTTGCTTTCCAAGGATCGACCATGCGCCCCCAACTGCTTCTCCTGTTGCTGTGCGCTGCCGCGCCCGTTGATCGCACGCTGGTCGCGGTGGGCAACGACATTCCCGCCCATGTCGATCAGCCCAGGGTCGGTTTCGACTACAGCAAGCGGGACGTGATGATCCCGATGCGGGACGGGGTGAGGCTGCACACGGTGATCGTGCTGCCGCTCGGGGCGCATGGGGCGCCGATGCTGCTGACGCGGACGCCGTACAATGCCGGCAAGCGGGTGAGCCGTGCGGACAGTCCGTCGATGCTGGCGACGCTGCCGCAGGGCGACGACGTGTTTGTCGCTGGCGGGTATATCCGGGTGTTTCAGGATGTGCGCGGCAAGTATGGGTCGGAGGGCGACTACACGATGACGCGGCCGCCGGTCGGGCCGCTCAACCCGTCGAGCACCGACGACACCACGGATGCGTGGGACACGATCGACTGGCTGGTGCACAACATGCCGGAGAGCAACGGGCGGGTGGGGATGCTGGGCTCCTCGTATGAGGGGTGGACGGTGGTGATGGCGCTGCTGCATCCGCATCCGGCGCTGAAGGTGGCGTCGCCGGAGAGCCCGATGGTGGATGGCTGGATGGGCGATGACTGGTTCCATTACGGCGCGTTCCGGCAGACCAATTTCGACTACTTCACCGGGCAGATGACGGTGCGCGGGGAGGGCAAGCCGGTGCCGCGGCCGGGCTATGACGACTACGACAACTTTCTCGCGGCGGGTTCGGCCGGGGATTACGCACGCGCGGCGGGGCTGGACCAGCTGCCGTTCTGGCAGCGGATGGAGGCGCATCCGGCGTATGACGCGCTGTGGCAGGGGCAGGCGCTGGACCGCTTCGTGGCCGCGCATCCCTCGGACGTGCCGACGCTGTGGGAGCAGGGGCTGTGGGACCAGGAGGACATGTGGGGGGCGATCCACAGCTGGATGGCGCTGGGCGCGGCCGGGCATGGGGCGAACAACCACCTGGTGATGGGGCCATGGCGGCATAGCCAGGTGAACTACGACGCGGCGAGTTTGGGGCGGCTCAACTGGGACGGGGACACGGCGCTGCAGTATCGCCAGCAGGTGCTGCGGCCGTTCTTTGACCGGTATCTGAAGGATGGGGCGCCGGCGGCGGAGGTGCCGGCGGCGTTCATCTATAACACCGGGGAGAACCACTGGGACCGGTTCGCGCGCTGGCCGCTGGCCTGCGCGGCGGGCTGCCCGTCGCCGATGACGGCGCTCTATTTGCAGCCGGGCGGCGGGCTTGGGTTTGCGCGGCCGGGGGAGGGCGGGGGCTCGGACAGCTACCGCTCCGATCCGGCCAAGCCGGTGCTGTACCTGCCGCGGCCGGTGAGCTTTGGCGACAGCGCGCGCTGGAAGTCGTGGCTGACGACCGACCAGCGCTCGGTTGCCGACCGGCCGGACGTGCTGGTGTACGAGACGGCGCCGCTCACCGCGGCGGTGCGGATCTCGGGCCAGCCGGAGGCCGACCTGTTCGCCGCCACCACGGGGACCGATGCGGACTGGGTGGTCAAGCTGATCGACGTGCAGCCGGCGCTGGTGCCGGCGGACCCGAGCATGGGCGGCTACGAGCTGCCGGTGGGGATGGACATCTTCCGCGGCCGGTATCGGCAGGACTTCGCCCATCCGGCGGCGATCCCGGCGGGGCAGGTGGAGCGCTACCGGTTTACCCTGCCGCCGAGCAACCACGTGTTCGAGCCCGGCCACCGGATCATGGTGCAGGTGCAGTCGAGCTGGTTCCCGCTCTATGACCGCAACCCGCAGAGCTTCGTTGCCAACATCTTCGAGGCCAAGCCGGCGGACTATCAGGCGGCGACGATGCGGATCATGCATGCGGGGGCGCAGGCGAGCGCGGTGTGGCTGCCGCTGGTGCCGGCGGAGGCCAAGAGCGCGGCGCGCTGACGGAGGATCACGATGACGGTCGTTGATCACGGGGAGGGGCGGGCGCAGGCGGCGATCCGCGAGTGTCTGGTGGAGTAGAAAGCAGTCCTTTCTTGAAAGAAAGGACCAAAGAACTTTTGCCCGTTTGTCGTGGAGCGAACGGGCAAAAGTTTTTTGCGTCTTTTTTTAAAAAAGAAGCGCTTGCCTCACGCCACCTTGGCGCGGCGCGGCAGGGTCCAGCCGGGGCGGACGAAGTGGCAGGTGTAGCCGTGTGGAGTGCGCTCCAGGTAGTCCTGGTGCTCGGGCTCGGCCTGCCAGAAGTCGCTGACCGGGGCGAGCTCGGTCACCACCTTGCCGGGCCAGAGGCCGGAGGCGTCGACGTCGGCGATGGTGTCCTCGGCGACGGCCTTTTGCTCGGGGCTGGTGTAGTAGATGGCCGAGCGGTAGCTCGCGCCGCGGTCGTTGCCCTGGCGGTCGCGGGTGGAGGGATCGTGGATCTGGAAGAAAAACTCTAGCAGCTCGCGAAAGCTGGTGCGGGCGGGGTCGAAGACGATCTCGATCGCCTCGGCATGGTTGCCGTGATTGCGGTAGGTGGCGTTCTTGACCTCGCCGCCGGAGTAGCCGACGCGGGTGGAGACCACGCCGGGGCGCTTGCGGATCAGGTCCTGCATGCCCCAGAAGCAGCCACCGGCGAGAACCGCGCGCTCCGTGCGTGGGCGATCCGTTGGATCGACACGCTGGCGATCCGTTGGATCGATGCTCATACCACTTCCTCCACTTGCGGCAGGTATTCGGCGTAACCCTCGGCCTGCATGTCGTCGCGATGGACGAAGCGGAGGGAGGCGGAGTTGATGCAGTAGCGCAGGCCGCCGCGGTCGCGCGGGCCGTCCTCGAAGACGTGGCCGAGATGGCTGTCGCCATGCTTGGAGCGCACCTCGACGCGGACCATGCCGTACGAGGCGTCACGCAGCTCGGCGACGTTGGCAGGCTCGATCGGCTTGGTGAAGCTCGGCCAGCCGCAGCCGGACTCGAACTTGTCGGCGCTGGCGAACAGCGGCTCGCCGGAGACGATGTCGACGTAAATGCCGGGGTGCTTGTTGCGCAGCAACGGGCCGGTGCCGGCGCGCTCGGTGCCGCTCTGCTGGGTGACGCGATATTGCTCCGGGGTGAGCTTGGCGACCGCGTCGGGGGTCTTGCGGTAGGTGGTCATGGTGGACCCTTCGCTGTTTTGGGGGAGATGGGGATGTCGGCAAGCGAAAGGAAGGCCAGGGCTCTGCCCTGGACCGGCTGGGGGCGGCGCCCCCAGACCCGCATCCGTTAGGGCATGCACTGACCTCGCCGTGGAGTCATGGATAAGAAATGGATTTTAAAGGCTTCGCCTTTAATGGGGCCCAGGGGCGGAGTGAGCCCCAAGGTTCCGACGGCGCAAGGCGCCGTTGGAAGGGCTCACGGAGGGAAAGCCCCTGGCCTTCCTGTTACCGCTTGGCCTGATAGCCTTGCCAAAGCCAGGTGAGGGCTTCGGGGAGAGTCTGGGCCTCGGTTGGGTTGTCGACGTGGGCGGCGTTGCGGGCGAAGACGAACTGGTAGTGGTAGCCTTTGGCGGCGAGGACGGCGGCGGTGCGTTCGTCGGACAGTGTCCAGTCGTGCATGCCGTCGGCCATGGCGGGGACGTAGTAGAACAGGTCACGGTCGCCGCATTCAAACCAGAAGCGGATCGGCTTGAGCGGGCTGTTCGGGATCAGCGGGGCGCCGGTGGGCAGGTCGGAGGGGCTGACGGCCCTGTCGTGGGTGATGAGGCCGGGTTTGGCTGGGCCGGGCCAGGGGTCGTGGAACTCCCAGGCGCCGCCGGGCAGGGCCGGGTCGTGCGGCCATTGCTGGTTCACCATGGTGGGCGAGTAGGCGAGGACGCGGTGGTAGAGCTCGGGGTGGAACCAGGCCATGGTGAAGGCGGCCGAGCCGCTGGAGCTGAAGCCCATGGTGGCGCGGCCGTCGGGGTCGGCGGTGAGGCGGATGTTGGCGGCGCGCTCGACGCGGGGGAGGACCTCGTGCTCGACCCATTCGGCGTAGAGGCCGGAGACGGTGTCGTATTCGCGGCCGCGCTCGGAGCCTTGCGCGTCCTGACCGCCGGCGCCGATGCCGATGGCGACCATTGGCGGCAGGCGGTGGGCGGCGATCATGCTGTCGAGGATGGTGAACAGCATGTGCTCGTGGAAGAAGCCGGTGGGGCCGCCGTCGCCGAAGACGATGAAGGGGGTTCGGCCGCCGGGGGCGAGCCCGGCGGGGACGTAGACGTCGACTTGGCGGGTCCAGTTGCCGGCGTGGCTGGCGGTGTTGATGAGGTTTGAGGGGTCGCCCGGGGCGGTGACGGCGGTGTTGATCGCCTCGTTCGGGCAGCCGCCGGGGTCGTCGCGGACGACGCCGGGGCGGTAGATCAGGCTGTCGGCGGAGGTCATGGTGAAGGAGTGGATGGTGCCCTGCGGGATGCCGGCGGCGGCGTGGGTTTCGGGGGCGGCGGCGTGGGTGGGGCCGATGATGAAGTTGCCGTCGGCGTCGGGCGAGGGGAGGGTGCCGTCGGGCAGCTCGGTGGCGGGCGGGTAGGCGGGGTTGTGCGGGTCGCGGGTTGGCGGGGTGGTGGCGAGGTTGAGGCCGGCGGTTTGCAGGAAAAACGGGTCGGACGGGCGGGTGGTGTTGGCGTTGGCGGGGACGGCGCCGCCGTGGGGCGTGCAGGGTGGCGCGGCGAGGCAGGGGGAGGCGAGGAGGGGCGCGGCGAGGAGGGCGAGGACGGGTGCGAAGACGGCGGCGGGCTTGTTCATTCTGGTCTCCGGTCCGGGGCCGTGGCGGCAAAGGCGACGGGCGTTGCCTCCGTGAGCTTGCGGGTCCCATTAAGGGCGGAGCCTTTGAAAGGCTATTCATCAGACGTCCGATGCCGATGATTTCGCGATCATCGGCATTGCGAGCGACCTGGTCTGAGACCGGATCGCTGGGGTGATGCCTCTGGCGG
The DNA here is from genome assembly GCA_965198995.1 of Acetobacteraceae bacterium. Classification (GTDB taxonomy): domain Bacteria; phylum Pseudomonadota; class Alphaproteobacteria; order Acetobacterales; family Acetobacteraceae; genus CAXMMR01. Next base: position 2,366,681 of record CBDAQG010000002.1, on the reverse strand, counting down.
CGGCCGGACTGCAGGCTACCCATGATCAGGCTCGTTCGCGGCGGCGCGCTCATCGGCGCCGGGTGGCGACGGGCATCCAGGTTTCAGCCGTCGGCTTGGCGTCGTGTTGCGGAGCGGGTGGCTGGTGAGGCGGGTTGGCGTGTGACGCGACGGGAGCATGGCGATGGCTGGGACGGCATTGGTGGTGGGTGCGAGTGGGCTGACCGGCGGCGCGACGGCGGCGCTGCTCGTGGAGCAGGGATGGCGGGTGCACGGCCTGGCCAGGCGGCCTGCCGAGCTGCCCGGGGTTTTGCCGGTGGCGGCGGATCTGCTCGATGCGGCCGGGACTGCGGCGGCGCTGCGGGCGGTGAGGCCGGACCTCGTGGTGATTGCGGCGTGGCTGCGCCAGTCGACGGAGGCGGAGAACATCCGCGTCAACGCGGCAATGGTGTGCAACCTGCTGGCGGGGCTGCCGAAGGGGCCACGGCACGTGGCGCTGGTGACCGGGCTGAAGCACTACCTTGGGCCGTTCGAGGCTTATGGGCGCGGGACGCTGCCGCAGACGCCGTTTCGGGAGGAGCAGGGGCGGCTCGACGTGGCGAACTTCTACTATGCGCAGGAGGACGAGCTGTTTGCGGCGGCGGCGCGGGATGGTTTTAGTTGGAGCGTGCATCGGCCGCACACGGTGATCGGGCTGGCGGTGGGCAACGCGATGAACATGGGCACGACGCTCGCCGTCTATGCGACGCTGTGCCGGGAGACGGGGCGGGCATTCCGGTTTCCCGGGTCGGCGGTGCAGTGGGCTGGGCTGACCGACATGACGGATGCGCGGCAGTTGGCGCGGCATATCGTGTGGGCGGCGGAGACGCCGGCGGCGCATGACCAGGCGTTCAATGTGGTCAATGGGGATGTGTTTCGCTGGCAGTGGATGTGGGGGCGGATCGCCGGGTGGTTCGGGCTGGAGGCGGCGGCGTTTGACGGGGTGGTTCGGCCGCTGGAGGGGCAGATGGCGGGGGATGGGGCGGCGTGGCGGCGGGTGGCCGAGCGGGAGGGGCTGGTGGAGGCGGAGCTGGGACGGGTGGCGTCGGCTTGGCACACGGATGCGGATTTGGGGCGGCCGATCGAGGTGGTGACGGACATGTCGAAGAGTCGGCGGTTGGGGTTTACGGGGTATCAGGCGACGGATGAGGCGTTTTTTGGGTTGTTCGAGAGGCTGCGGGCTGATCGGGTGATCCCGTGAGGGAGGGTTGGTTTGCGAGGTCGATCGAATGCGAGGAGTGTCGTCCATGGCGAGCAGTCGTCGCAACGGTTGCACCGATGCGGGCGGATTACCCGCTGGTTCGGGCTGATAGCGCCGCCGTATGGTGCGTTTCTTCAGCTGCGGCAGGAGCGGATATCGGGGGCGAAGGAGCGGCGGACTGAAGAGCGGACAGGGCTGGTTGAGTCCGGGAGCGGACGGCTGTTTCAATTTGCAAATGAACGCCGATTTCGGGGGCCCGACTGAGGTGGTCACCGACATGTCGAAGAGTCGTCGGTTGGAGGTTCAGATAACAGACGACGGATGATGCATTCTTGAAATTATTTAGACAGTTGCGGAAGGGTAACCTAGTTCCTCGAACGCGAGTAGCTAGTAGTGTAACGTCTTTGCTCATTACGGTTCATCATCCAGTGCTGCTGCATCTCGGTAGCAGTTTTGCCATCAAGGATTTGCTGGCTTACGGTCCGATTAAACCTACTGTGTCGCCTGCCGCAAGTGTCAGCTGACCTAAATAGCCGGCTACTTTCTTAGCGGGCGCCGGAATTTAGCTAACAGAAACTATGAGAAGTCTCGTTATGTTGCCGATGCCGTCTCGAAACGGAAGAGCTTGGATTTCCACTTCGGGGGCACCAAATGATCGTATAAAGGCATCTCTATTGTTATAGTAAATTTCCTTAGGTATGCTAAAGGAAAGCGCGGACCGATTTCCATTTGGGCGAAAGCGGCCAAACCCAGAGTCTTTGTCGAGGCGGGTAATATTACCTGTTATGCTAACAGCATCTTCATCTCTTGTTACGGCAGTCATCTGCCGAATACGGTTTAAGTTTAGGCTAGCAATCCTTTGGTTGTCATTGCCCACCTCTATGTTAAACAAGTCAGACGATCGCCGGAGAGGAAATCCTAAGTCTGGCATCGTCTTGCGAACTCGTTCAGTAATCGCTTGCTCCGCATCCGGAGAGATTTCTTCCAGCCTTTCTTGTGCATCTGCAATCAAGTGTGCTCTCGTTACCTCGGCCGCTAACTCACCCGCTACATAGGCTGGGTCGGAGTCTGGATCTGTATCGTTACTCCCTTGTGGTTTTCTAAAGCGGCTTAAAATCGTGCTTAGCTCCTGCGAGAGTTGTAAATTTTCTTGAAATCTTGATGCTTGATTAGTGACCAGGCCGGCCATAATTCTCAGTCGCTCTGTATCGGCTTGGATTTGGGCCTGTGATGTGCGCTCTCGTTCGATAGCAACATCCTGCTGCGACATGATAATCTGTCGAGTAGCTTCAGTCTGAAGATCCGACGAACCGATTTGCTTCTCAATTATCTGGTTAAGTCGCTCGTTCGTCGATGACTTAGGAATAACTTTATCCAGGATCCAAGGGAATAGCTTGTCGAAGGGTATGCTCAAGAGAGCCTTAGCGACATTTGGATCAGCTAACGTCGGAGCGAAGTACTGAACCGTCTCGAGAAATGAGCCCTCAGAAGGAGCACTTACACGAAAGTCGGCGTTGATGTTTCCGCTTATCCGCTCAATCACATGACCGGATGTCCTGAAATGCTCGACAGTATATAACATGCGAGCTGCTGCATACCGATATCGGCCTGCTTCGTAGAAGTTCAGTTGGCCTTTGTTCGCGATACCGCCTTGAAAGCGGAAAAAGACTTTACTCTCTACAGAGAAAGACGCCTCAGCCATTATTTACGTCCATTACATGTTTTGACGAACTACCTCGCGGGAGACTGAAGCCTACATTGTTCACACCGTGAACGCATTAGTCTCGCTAGTCAGGTGCTGATGTCATCGACAATAACTCCTGCCACTCTCGGGCTGAGAGCCCACTCTCAACTTGCTCTACGGCATCGCCGCTGAGACGCCTCCGTATTACTTCGATCATCTGCGCCGACAAAGTGACAGCACCAATGCGATAGTCTTGGAAGGCTTGGTGGGTTGCGGGGACCCAGGCTTTTACGGTTTCGAGCATGGTTTCGGCGTAGACGCGGATTTCGTACTGGGCGTGGCTGTCGGCGCGCAGCGCAAGGAAGTTTAGGAGGTTGTGGAGGTCGGTCTTCCAATACCACTGGGTGTAGGTGTTGAGGGTCAGGTTCATGCGGGCGAGCTCACGCGCGAGGCCCTGGCGGGTGGGGTCGGGCTGGGTGCCGTCGGGGTGCTCGTTGAGCATTTCGAGGTAGTGGTCGTGGGTTTGGGTGGCGTCGGTGCGGAGGATGGACAGGACGTCTTCGGCTTCCTGGCCGGTCAGGGTTTCGCCGCGGCCTTGATGGTTGGTGGTGGATTGGGCGGCGAGCTGGGCGGGGGAGGGGATGTAGAACTCGCGGTCTAGGATGGAGTAGCGGGCGCTGTATTCATTGATGTTGGCCATGCGGTGGCGGATCCACTGGCGGGCGACGAAGATGGGCAGTTTGACGTGGTACTTGATCTCGCACATCTCGAAGGGGGTGGAGTGGCGGTGGCGCATCAGGTAGCGGATGAGGCCGGTGTCTTCGCTGACGCGTCGGGTGCCGCGGCCGTAGGAGACTCGGGCGGCTTGGACCACTGCGGCGTCGTCGCCCATGTAGTCGACGACGCGGACGAAGCCGTGGTCGAGCACGGGCATGGCGGTGAAGAGCAGCTCTTCGAGGGCGGGGACGGTGGGGCGCTTGGTTTGGTGGCGCGTGTCGCGGGCTGCCGCGATTTCGTCCCGTTGCTCGTCGGTCAGTGCCATGGTGCGCCCTTACTGATGGGGGTCTGGGGCCTCAGGCCCCAGCGGAGTCCAGAGGCAGAGCCTCTGGCCTTCCTTCCCCTAGCATCGGCCGGGCCGAGTCTCTATATTGGGTTGGCTGGCTTGCCAGATATGGTGATAAACGGCGCGTGGAATAATCGTTGTGGACCCGGGGGCAGTGCCCGGCGTCTCCACCATGAGGGGACGAAACAGGCTCGACACGCGTGGTAAAGACTCGCCTTTTGCCCGGCATGATACCGCCGTTACCGGGTCAACACTCAAGTGCGAACGATAATTCCGCACTCGCAGTCGCGGCGTAAGCTTCGATAGACGCGGTAGGAGGGGCACCGGGCAACAGAAGCCCCCTCACTTTGAAAACGTGTGCTGGCGGGCCATCTGGCGCGCCTTCGCTGTGCTCCGGTGCTCACGGCCCATCAGGCCGCTCCGCTCCGGTGCTCGCGTAGACACGCCAGCTGACCCACCATCCCACGTTTTCGCGCTGCGGAGTCTTGGGGTTGGCTCGCTTCGCATCGCGGGGGGGGGGGGGGCTCGCTTCGCCTCGCCGGGGGGCGGGTCTTTTGCGGGGTGGGGGAGAGGTCTATGAGGGGCTGAAGGCGGGATGCGCATGGACGACGATCAGGACGGGACGGTGGAGGGCGAGGCGGAGGCGGGGCCGAAGAGCCTGCTGCCGTATGACGCCTGGATGGAGGACGCGATGCGCCAGGTGGTGGTGCGGGCGTTGACGTTTGCGGCGCGCGAGGGGCTGCCGGGCGGGCACCACTTTTACGTGACGTTCCAGACCGATCATCCGGGGGTGGCGATCCCCAAGCGGCTGCTGGCGCAGTATCCGCAAGAGATGACGATCGTATTGCAGCACCAGTTCTGGGATCTGAAGGTGGACGAGGCGGAGCGGATCGTCAGCGTCGGGCTGTCGTTTGGCGGAGTGCCGAGCCAGCTGGTGGTGCCGTTCGACGCGATTTCGGCGTTTGCCGATCCCGAGGTGCAGTATGGGCTGCGGTTCAGCCCGGTGAGCCCGCCGGCGTCGGCCGAGACGGGGGTGGCGCCGCTGGTGGCGTTGGCGCCGCCGGTGCTGTCGCTGGCCAGGGGGCCGGGGGCGACGCCCGAGGGCGTCGGCAAGGTGGGCGATGCGAAGGTGGGCGATGCGGCGGAGACGGCCGGCAAGGCGGGGGAGGCCGGCAAGGGCGAGGACGATGCGCAGGTGGTGAGCCTGGACGCGTTTCGCCGGCGGCCGAAGGAGTAGGCGATGCGGTTTACCGTCGACCGGCTGGACCATCTGGTGATCACGACGCGCGACGTGGAGATCACCGCCGCCTGGTATCAGCGGGTGCTGGGGATGGAGCGCGACGAGTTCGGCGCCGACCGGCGGACGACGCTGAAGTTCGGTGGGCAGAAGATGAACGTGCGGCCGGAGGGGGCGGAGGATTGGTTTAGCGGGCGCGCCGTCTCGGTGGGCGGCAACGATCTGTGCTTCGTCACCGCGGTGGGGCCGGAGGACGTGATCGCGCACCTGCATGGCTGCGGCGTGACGGTGGAGCAGGGGCCGGTGGCGAAAGATGGGGCGCTGGGGCCGGTGACGTCGGTTTACTGCCGGGATCCGGATGGTAACTTGGTTGAGATCGCCAGCTATTTGTCGAGGTAAGGAAGGCCAGAGGCTCTGCCTCTGGACACCGCTGGGGCCCGAGGCCCCCGACCCCACTTAATGGGATCCAAGGGCCTCGGGATGTCGTGTGAAGCACGCATGCGCGTGACGGGGGGTCCAGGGCAAAGCCCTGGCCTTCTTACTTCCGACTTTGATTTTTCGCTTCCCCCTGAGCTGATCGCCCAGCACCCGGCGCGGCCACGCGATGCGGCGCGGCTGCTGCATGTTGGCGCTGGGCTGCGGGACCGTTCGGTGCGGGATTTGCCGGGGTTGCTGCGGGCGGGGGACCTGCTGGTGGCGAACGACACACGGGTGATACCGGCGCAGATCGCGATGCGGCGAGGGGCGGCGCGGATCGACGTGACGCTGGACCAGCCGGTGGGCGAGGGCGCGTGGCATGCGCTGGCGCGCAACACCCGGCGGCTGCGCGAGGGCGACGTGCTCGCGGCTGAGGGCGGGGCGTTGAGCGCGGTGGTGGTGCGGCTGGAGGGTGATGGCGGGCTGGTGCTGCGGTTCGACCAGGCCGGGGCGGCGTTTGACGTGGCGCTGCGGCAGGCGGGGGCGTTGGCGTTGCCGCCTTACATCGAGCGGCCGTCGGGGCCGACGGGCGAGGATGCGGCGGATTACCAAACGGCGTTTGCCGCCGTGGACGGGGCGGTGGCGGCGCCGACGGCGGGGCTGCATTTCACCCCGGCGCTGCTCGAGGCGCTGGCGGCGCGGGGGGTGGAGCGGGCGACGGTGACGCTGCATGTCGGCGCCGGGACGTTCCTGCCGGTGCGGGTGGACGAGGTGAGCGCGCATCGGATGCATCCGGAGCGGGGGGTTGTTTCGGCCGCGGCGGTGCGGGCGATCGCGGCGGCGCGGGGGCGAGGCGGGCGGGTGGTCGCGGTGGGGACGACGACGCTGCGGCTGCTGGAGAGCGCGGTGGGGGCGGACGGGAGCGTGGGGGCGTTTGACGGGGCGACGGACATCTTTCTGCGGCCGGGGCATGTGTTTCGGACGGCGGATTTGCTGATGACGAACTTCCATTTGCCGCGCTCGACGCTGTTCATGCTGGTCTCGGCGTTTGCCGGGACGGCGCGGATGCGGGCGGCGTACGAGCACGCGGTCGCGGCGGGGTATCGGTTCTACTCGTATGGCGATGCCAGCCTGCTGGAGCGGGGGTGAGCGGGTTCGGCTGGCGGGCGGAGGCGGCGGACGGGGCGGCGCGGGCGGGGGTGCTGGCGAGCGCGCATGGCGAGGTGCTGACGCCCGTGTTCATGCCGGTGGGGACCGCGGCGACGGTCAAGGCGATGACGGCGGACGCGGTGCGCGCGACCGGCGCCGGGATCGTGCTTGCCAACACCTATCACCTGATGCTGCGGCCGGGGGCGGAGCGGGTGGAGCGGCTCGGCGGGCTGCACCGGATGATGGACTGGCCGGGGCCGATCCTGACCGACAGCGGCGGCTATCAGGTGATGTCGCTCGCCGGCATGCGGACGCTGGACGAGCATGGGGTGGTGTTTCGCTCGCATCTGGACGGGACGAAGCATGCGTTGACGCCGGAGGGGTCGGTGGGGATCCAGCATCGGCTGGACGCGACGATTACGATGGTGCTGGACGAGTGCACGCCGCATCCGGCGACCGCAGAGGTGGCGGAGGCGAGCATGCGGATGTCCATGCGGTGGGCCGAGCGGTGCCGGGGCGCGTTTGTGGAGCGGGCGGGGTATGGGCTGTTCGGCATCGTGCAGGGCAGCGTCTATCCGGCGCTGCGGGAGGAGTCGGCGCGGGCGCTGACGGCGATCGGGTTTGACGGCTATGCGATCGGCGGGCTGGCGGTGGGCGAGGGGCAGGCGATGATGCTGGCGACGCTGGAGGCGACGGCGCCGTTTCTGCCGGCCGGGCGGCCGCGCTACCTGATGGGGGTGGGAACGCCGGACGATCTGGTGGGGGCGGTGATGCGCGGGGTCGACCTGTTCGACTGCGTGATGCCGACGCGGGCGGGGCGGACCGGGCGGGCGTTCACCTCCGCAGGGGTGCTGAACATGCGCAATGCCTGCCATGCGGACAGCCTGGCGGCGATCGACCCGGCATGCGGTTGCCCGGCTTGCACGCGGCATGGGCGGGGGTATCTGCATCACCTGTTCCGCGCCGGGGAGATGCTGGGGCCGATGCTGCTGTCCTGGCACAACGTCGCGTATTACCAGCAGCTCATGCGGGGCTTGCGGCGGGCGATCGTCGAGGGGCGGCTGGCGGCGCATGCGGCGGCGGTGCGGGCGGGTTGGCGTAAGGCAGAGGTTCTTTCTTGAAAGAAAGAACCAAAGAACTTTTGCTCGTTTTGGAGGCGTGACGATGGGCCAGCTTGGGCGGGCTGCGGCGATACCGGACAGCCCGGATGTGGCGGAGTTGGACCGGATCGCGGCGCCGGCGGCGGGGCAGCGTTATTTGGTGCGGTTTACGGCGCCGGAGTTTACGTCGCTTTGCCCGGTGACCGGGCAGCCGGATTTCGCCCATATCGTCATCGACTACGTGCCGGGCGAGTGGCTGGTGGAGAGCAAGTCGCTCAAGCTGTTCCTGACCAGCTTTCGTAATCATGGCGCGTTTCACGAGGCGTGCACGATGCAGATCGCCGGGCGGCTGGTGGAGCGGTTGGCGCCGGTGTGGCTGCGCATCGGCAGCTACTGGTATCCGCGCGGCGGCATTCCGATCGACGTGTTCTGGCAGACGGGCACGCCGCCCGAGGGGGTTTGGATCCCCGCGCAGGAGGTGTCGGGATACCGAGGCAGGGGTTGAGCCCCGCCGCGCGGCGAGTCGGATTTTAAAGGCTCCGCCTTCAATTGGGTCCAGGGCAGACAGCCCTGGCCTTGCTGGCTAACGCTTAACGGCCTCGCGCGTCTCGGACAGACGGTCTTCGACGCGCTCGATCGAGGCGACGACGATTTCGCCGGCGCGTTTGGTCATCGGGTCGGGGCTGTCGAGCAGGCGGTCGGCGACCAGCATGGCGGGGGACAGGGCGCCGCGGATGTCGTGGCGCAGGGTGGAGGTGGCGGCTTCGAGCTCGGCCAGGCGGCGCTCGGCGGGGGGTTCGTCGGCGAGGCCGACCTGGGCGGTGGGCGCCATCGAGCGGTTGCCGGGCAGGCGGGCGGCGAAGCCGGCGGCGAGCAGTGCCACCAGCACGGCGGCGGCCAGCGCCGGGGCCAGGCCCTCGACGGACGCCGCCGCGGCGCACAGGCCGCCGAGCAGCACCAGCAGGGCGATGATGGAGGGCCGCAGGAAGGGCATGGTCACAGGTTGATCGGGATGCCGGCGAGGCGCAGCACCAGCACCGCGCCCAGGATCGCCAGCACGCAGATCGTGATGGTCCAGCGCACGCCCATGTAGCCGCCGGGGATCAGCCGGTCACGCCGGGCGCGGGCCTCGACCATGACGACGCCGAGGAAGCCGGCGATCAGCACGCCGAGGCCGATCGTGGCGTAGGGCGAGGCCAGGCCGACCAGCAGCGCCGCCCAGCCGACCAGCGCCGGCACGACGCCGAGGGCGAGGCGCAGGCGCATCACCCGGCCGGCCTCGATCGGGTCGGCATAGCCGGCGAGCGCCAGGCCCCAATGCACCGCGCCGACGAAGGAGAGGATGACCGCGCCGTAGCCGATCAGGCCGAGCAGGATATGCGGCGCCTGCGCCTCGAAGGCCGGGCTCACGGCGGCGAGGCCGAGGCCGACGAAAGGGATCAGGCCGCCAACCGAGAGGATGATGGCGAGCGGGTGCAGTCTCTGGGCGGCGGCCATGACGGCGGCTCTCCTGATTGTCTCAGCCGTCGAGCGGCGCGTGGCGGTACGTAACGCAAGAGTGGGCTTGATCAAAGCACAGGACGGCAAGGCGAGGGGCTTTCCCGCCGTGAGCGCCTCGACCCTGTTCAAGGCGAAGCCTTTAAGATCCATTTCTTATTTATGTCCGGCTGGCTAGGTCGGTGGCCGTGCAGAGCAGGATTTGAATGGCTTCGCCACGTGAATGGGGTCTTGGGCCTCAAGCCCGGTCATGCGGAGCGCGCCCACGCATGACCGGGTCCAGAGGCAGAGCTTGTGGCCTTGCCTTGCCTTGCGGTTGCAGTCGTTTAGGCATGCGGACATGCAAGTGCTGACACAGATCATCGTTGTCCTGCTGCTGATCGTGCTCAACGGGCTGTTCTCGATGACCGAGATGGCGCTGGTGTCGGCCAAGCGGGTGCGGCTGCAGGTGTTGGAGCGCAAGGGGGTTGCGGGGGCGGCGCTGGCGCGCGCGCTGGCCGACGAGCCGCAGCAGTTCTTGCCGACCGTGCAGGTGGGGATCACGCTGGTCGGCATCCTGGCCGGCGTGTTCGGCGGGGCGCGGCTGGCGGCGTATCTGACGCCGGAGATTGCCGCGGTGCCGGTGCTGGCGCCGTTTGCCGGCGGGTTGTCGCTCACCGTGGTGGTGATCGTCATCACCTACTTGACGCTGGTGCTGGGCGAGCTGGTGCCCAAGCAGGTGGCGTTGCGGGCGCCCGAGCTGCTGGCGGCGCGGCTGGCGCGGCCGATCGCGGGGCTGGCGCGGCTGGCGGCGCCGGTGGTTTGGGTGCTGGGGCGCTCCTCCAACCTGGTGCTGCGGCTGTTCGGCGCGCACGGGGCGGCGCGCCAGACGGTGACCGAGGAGGAGCTGCGGGCGATGCTCCAGGAGGGTGAGCAGGAGGGCGTGCTCGAGACCGGCGAGCGCACGATGATCGAGCGGCTGCTGCGGCTGGCCGACAAGCCGGTGCGGGCGATCATGACGCCGCGCAACGAGCTCGCCTGGATCGACCGCACCGATCCCAGGCGCGACATCGTGCAGTCGATGCGGCAGACGCGGCATTCGCGGCTGGTGGTGTGCGACCGGACCGTCGACAACCCGGTGGGCATCGTGCAGGCCAAGGACGTGCTGGACCGGCTGCTGGACGGCGGCGAGCTGTCGATCGCGGCGGCGCTGCGCCAGCCGGCGGTGATGCCGGACACGGTGACGGCGCTGGAGGCGCTGGAGCGGCTGAAATCCGACCCGCTGGGGCTGGCGCTGGTGGTGGACGAGTATGGCAGTTTTGAAGGGGTGGTGACGGCGGCGGACGTGCTGGAGGCGATCGTCGGCGAGGCGCGCGAGCTGGGTGCGGCGGCGGCGGCGGACCAGGCGGAGAGCGGCGTGCTGGCGATGGACGGGATGATGCCGGTCGACGAGGTCAAGGCGCGGCTGGCGCTGCCGGACCTGCCGGCCGAGGGCAGCTACCACACGGTGGCGGGGCTGGTGCTGGCGCTGCTGCAGCGGGTGCCGCAGGTGGGCGACCGGATCGTGTTTGGGGGATGGCTGTTCGAGGTGCTGGAGATGGAGGGGCGGCGGGTTGCCAGGGTGCGGGCCAGCCGGGAGACGTTGGCGGAGGCGTGAGCGCATCCGACAAGACGACCAGGGTGGTATCTGACGCGCCTTTCTGCGCGCGCCGAGGCGCATGGCCAGACCGCCGCTCCGCTCCGGTTTCCGAACGACACGCCAGGTGACCGAACCCTGGCGCAGTCTTGAACGGGCTGCGGTTACCGGCGTCGCAAGGACGGCCGGGGCTCTGCCCTGGACCGTCCCGACGCCGGGGGCGGTGCCCCCAGACCCGCATCCTTAGGGGCGTGCGACCTCTAGCGCCTTGCGAGAAGCTGCTTCAACAGGGTGGCCAAGACCTCCGGTCTTTCGATGGGCGGGAGATGGCCACAGCCGGGGATGACGTGAAGGGTCGAGTGTGGCGTGAGGTCGTGGATCTCCCGGGACAAGCCGACCGGCGTGAGCCGATCGTCCTCGCCGACGATCACCGCGACGGGGATGGCGATGCCCGGCAGGACGCGCCGCAAGTCGCTCCGCGCGGCCACGGCGCGGTTCTGGCGGATGTAGGTTCGGGCTCCGACCTGGACGCTCATCGCCACCAGCTCGGCGCGGATTTCAGCCGGGGCCGAGGGGTGGACGAGCGCGCCGATGCTCTGCTCCGCCCGGCGTCGGAAGTCGCGGGTCGTCCCGACGACCGTGTTGGCGAGGCGGCGATACGCCTTTTGCCGGAGCGTGTCGGGACGCGCGCTGGTGTCGACCAGGGCAAGCCGGGTCACGCGCTCGGGCGCCATCTTCATCAGCTCCAGCGCCACCATGCCGCCCATCGACACGCCGGCGAGGGCGAAACGCGGCGGCGCTTGGTCCAGGATGCGGCGCGCCATCCCGGGCAGGGTGTCGTCGCTGAGCGTGTCGCCGACGACGCAGTGAACCTCGTCGCCCAGCGTCGCGATCGTCCGCTGCCACACCGTGGCGTCGCTGCCGAGCCCGGGAACCAGAACAAGCGTTTGACTTGCCATGTGACCTCACTTGACCCGGGAGGGATGTGCCTACACCTTCAAGCATGGTTTAAGGTCAAGGCCATGCGCATCGGCGAATTGGCGCGGCGGGCCGGCGTCAGCACGGCGACGATACGGTTTTACGAAGCTCGCGGCCTGTTGCCCCCGGCGCCGCGCCTGTCGAACGGCTATCGCGACTACGACGACCATGCGCTCAAGGTGGTGCAGTTCATCGACCGCGCTCAGAGCCTTGGCTTCACCCTGCGGGAGGTTGCCGCCCATCTCCGTGCCCCCGAGGACGACGCCCGCAAGGCGCGGCTGCAAGCCAGGCTGGAGGGCAAGCTGGCTGAGCTGGACGCTCATCTGGACGCGGTGAGGGTCCGTCGCGCCGTCATTTCAGGGCTGATCGACGAGGTTCGAGAGACCCGCAGAGATCAGGAAGGCTGCGCCTGAGGCCTCGAACCCCACAGCCGGTTGGCGTGTAGACGGGCGTTGTCTTGCCTGGCAAAGCCGTTCAATGCTGCCCGCCACAGCACCGAACTCCCATGGATCCACGGCCAAGCAGTGGATTTTAACGGCTGCGCCTTTCATCGGGTCCAGGGGCGACGCCCCTGGCCTTGCCTGGCTACAGCTGCCGCGGAAACGCGCTGCCGGCGGTGTCGAACAGGTGGCAGTGCTCCGGCGGCAGGTTGACGGTGACACGGTCGCCTGAACGGATTGCGGTGTCGGCGTCTTCGCGCACGGTGAGGGGGGCGGCGTCGGCGGCCAAAGCGGGGCCTTCGAGGTAGAGGTAGGACGCGTCGCCGACGTGCTCGACGTGGCGGGCGGTCAGGGCGAGGGTGCCGGGCTCGCCGGGCTGGCCGCCGCGGCGGACGTGCTCGGGGCGGATGCCGATTGTGGCGGGCTGGCCGGCGACGGCGAGGTGGGCGTCGACATGGGCGGTGATCCGGGTGCCGTCGGGCAGACGCAGGGTGGCGCGGGTGGCGCCGGCCTCGGCGATGGTGCCGGCGAGCAGGTTCATCTTCGGCGAGCCGATGAAGCCGGCGACGAACAGGTTGACCGGGCGATGGTAGAGCTCGAGCGGGGCGCCGAGCTGGGCGATGGAGCCGTGGCGCTCGATGGCGGCGCCGGTGTTGAGCAGGACGATCTTGTCGGCGAGCGTCATCGCCTCGACCTGGTCGTGGGTGACGTAGATCATGCTGGCGTCGAGCCCGGCGTGCAGCTTGGCGAGTTCGAGCCGGGTCTGGACGCGCAGCGCGGCGTCGAGGTTGGAGAGCGGCTCGTCGAACAGGAAGACGCCGGGCTTGCGGACGATGGCGCGACCGATGGCGACGCGCTGGCGCTGACCGCCGGAGAGCTCGCGCGGGCGGCGCTCGAGCAGCGGCGTGATGTGCAGGATGTCGGCGGCGCGGCGCACTCTCGCGTCGATGTCGGCCTTGGCGGTGCGGCCGATCGAGAGGCCGAACGCCATGTTCTGGTAGACCGTCATGTGCGGGTAGAGGGCGTAGGACTGGAACACCATGGCGATGCCGCGGCTCGCGGGCGGCAGGTGGGTGACGCGCTTGCCGCCGATGTGGATCTCGCCGGTGGAGACCTCCTCGAGGCCGGCGATGAGGCGCAGCAGGGTGGACTTGCCGCAGCCGGAGGGGCCGACGAAGACGCAGAACTCGCCGTCGGCGATCGCGAGGTCGACGCGGCTGAGCACGGCGTGGTGGCCGAAGCGTTTGCTCACGCCCTCTAGGCGGATCTCAGCCATTAGAAGGAAGACCTTCTTTTTTTGCAAAAAAAGAAGCAAAAAAACTTTGCCTCCGCTGTCGCGCCTCTGGCGGGCAAAAGTTTTTTGGTCCTTTTTTCAAAAAAGGACTGCTTGCTGTCTGCATCGTCTAGCCCTTGACCGCGCCGGCGGTGAGGCCGGTGACGATGCGGCGTTGGAAGATCATCACCAGGACGACGAGCGGCGCGGTGACGATGACGGAGGCGGCCATGATCGGGCCCCAGGGCAGCTCGAACTGGCTGTTGCCGGCGAGCATGGCGATGGCCACCGGCACGGTGCGGCCGCCGCGCGGGCTGACGGTGAAGGTGAGCGCGTAGAGGAACTCGTTCCAGGCGCCCATGAAGGCGAGCAGGCCGGTGGTGACCAGCGCCGGCCAGAGCAGCGGCAGGAAGATGCGCACGACGATGGTGAGCGGCGAGGCGCCGTCGACGATCGCCGCCTCCTCGAGCTCGCGCGGCAGCTCGCGCATGAAGGTGGTGAGCACCCAGACGGTGAACGGCAGGGTGAACAGCATGTCGGCGAGCACGAGGCCCCAGACGGTGTCGTAGAGGCCGAGGCTGCGGATGAGCTCGAACAGGCCGGAGAGCACGGCGACCTGGGGGAACATCGAGACGCCGAGGATGCTGAGCAGCAGCAGGCGGCGGCCGTGGAAGCGGACGCGGCCGAGGGCGTAGGCGGCGGTCAGACCGAGCAGCAGCGACAGGGCGGCGACCGCGACGGCGACGACGACGGAGTTGGCGATGTCGCGCATGAAGGCCTCGCTGCCCAGCACGGCGGCGTAGTTGGCCAGGCGCCAGTGCGGCGGCAGCAGGTTCGGGTCGAACAGCTCCGAGCCGACCTTCATCGACGAGATGATGGCGTAGTAGAACGGGAAGGCGGAGTAGAGGACGATCAGCGCCACCAGGACGGCGAAGGCGCAGCGGCCGGCGAGGCGTCGCGGGCCGAGGTCGCTCAGTCGTCGCGCGATCGTCATTGGACCTGCTCGCCGAGATGGACGCGGCCGAGCCGGATGGTGGCGATGGCGCACAGGCCGACGAGCAGGAACAGCACCGTGCTGGCGGCCGAGCCGTAGCCGACCAGGCCGGTGCCGACGAGCTGGTCGCGCACGTAGACCGACATCGTCTGGGTCTGGTTGCTGTTCGAGGTGAGCACATAGACGAGGTCGAACACGCGCAGCGCGTCCAGGCCGCGGAAGATCACGGCGACCATCAGCGCCTGGCGGATCAGCGGCAGGGTGACGCGGAAGAACACGGTGATCGGGCCGACGCCGTCGACGCGGGCGGCCTCGTAGCAATCGGTGGGCAGCGTCTGCAGGCCGGCAAGGATGAGCAGCGCCATGAACGGCGTGGTCTTCCAGACGTCGACGAGGATGACGGTGAGCAGCGCGAAATGGGGATCTGCGGTCCAGGCGATCGGCTGGGCGGTGAGGTGGAGGTGGCGCAGGACGTGGTCGACGAGGCCGAACTGGTCGTTCAGCATCCAGCCCCACATCTTGGCCGAGACCACCGTGGGGATGGCCCAGGGGATGAGGACGGCGGCGCGCACCAGAGCGCGGCCGGGAAAGCGGACGTTGAGCACCAGGGCGACGACCATGCCGGCGATGGTCTCGAGCGCGACCGAGCAGAGTGCGAAGATCAGGGTGAAGCGCACGGCGCGCCACCAATCCGGGTCGCTCAGCACGCCGTAGCCGCCGATGTAGTTGCCGAGGCCGATGAGCTTGGCGGCCGACAAATCCTTCATGTCGGCGTCGGTGAGGCTGAACCACAGGGTGCGGCTGAGCGGCCAGGCGGCGACCAGGGCCATGGCGGCGAGGCAGGGGGCGAGGAACAGCCAGGCGGTGCGGGCGCGGGCGTCGGCGAGGGTGCGCTCGGCGGGCATCGGGGTGCCTCTCGGCGGGCTACCAGCCGCCGCGTTCGATGCGGTGGAGCTGGCGGTCGAGGCCGGCGAGCGCGTCGGCGCCGTGCGCGTCGCCGGTGAGCACGCGGTAGGCGGCGTTCCACAGGGCGCTGCTGACGGCGTCGTAGCGGGTGGCGGCGATGGCGGACGGGCGCGGCACGGCGTCGCGGAAGATCGGCAGCAGCAGGGCGAAGGAGGGGTTGGCGCGCTTGACGTCGGGGTCGTCGTAGAGGGCGGGGATCGGCGGGGTGTAGCCGCCCTCGACGGCCCAGCGCTTCACCGCGGCGCGGCTGGCGAGGAAGACGGCGAGCTTGGCGGCGACCTGCTGGTGGTGGGAGTATTTGCTGACCGCGATCTGCCAGCCGCCGAGGGTTGCGGCGTGGTGGGCGTCGGGGCCGGTGCCTTCGGGCAGGGGGGCGACGCCGACCTGGCCGCGCACCGGGCTGTCGGCGCTGTTGGCGAGCGACAGGGCGTACGGCCAATTGCGCATGAAGACGGCGTTGCCGGACTGGAAGACGCCGCGCGATTCCTCCTCGGTGTAGTTCAGCACGCCCTCGGGGGCGATGCCGCGGATCCAGCTCGCGGCGTCGTCGAGCGCGGCGGCGGCGGCGGGGTTGTTGACGGTGATCGCGCCGTGCGGATCGATCACCGTGCCGCCGCCGCGGCTGGCGATCCATTCGAGGACGTTGCAGGTCAGGCCCTCATAGGCCTTGGCCTGGAAGACGTAGCCCCACAGGCCGGTGTGTCCGGCGGCGCGCTCGGCGGCCTCGATGCGCTTGGCGGTGTCGGCGAGCTCGGCCCAGCTCTGCGGCACCGGGGCGTGGTATTTGTCGAGCAGGTCGCGGCGGTAATAGAGCAGCCCGGCATCGACGAAGAGCGGCAGGGCGACGAGGTGGCCGCCTTGGGTGTCGTTGGCGATGGTGGAGGGGAAGTCGTCGGCCTCGGCGCCGCTGGTGTAGGGTTTGAGGTCGATGAAGTTGCTGCCGAGCAGGCCGGGCCAGATCGTGTCGATCTCGAACAGGTCGATGTTGGCCGAGCCGGCGCCGAGGATCTGCTGGTAGAGGGCGAGGCGGTCGCTGTCGGACGGCGGCATGGCCACGACGTTGACGGTGTTGCCGGTGCGGCTGCCCCAGTCGGCGGTGAGCGACTTGCAGAGCTGCAGCTCCTTGCCGATCGAGCCGCAGGCGATGGACAAGGTCTCGGCGCGGGCAGCCGCAGGGGCAAGCATAGCCGTCGCGGCGAGGCTCATCATGGCAAGGAGGCGCGTCGGAGTGGCCACTGGTCGCGTTCCTCCCGGCCGGACCTCGTCGTGCGGGCCGGTCCTGATTGGGGCGCAAGGCAACACGGCAGGGCGCGCAACGCAACCCGGTGAAGGGAAGGAAGGGGGATGGCAAGGATCGAGGAAGGCGAGGGCGCTCTCTTGTTTGGCGAAGCCGATCAAACCCCACTTCCCACAGCGATGGCCTCGCCGCGGGGGTCATGGAGCAGAAATGGATTTTACGGGCGTCGCCTTTAATGGGGTCCAGGGGCGGCGTGAGCCCAAAGGTTCCGGCGCAACGCGCCGTTGGAAGGGCTCACGGAGGGAAAGCCACTGGCGTTCCTTGCGGTGTCACCGCAGCGTCGCCCTGAGCCTCGGGTGGATGCTCGCGTTGGCGGCGTGCAGCCCGGGTCCGGCACCGATCCTGGCGACAGGGCATCAGCATGAGCCGTCGGAGCGGTGCATCGGTGTCGACTGAGAGGCGGACCCTGGCCGTCCGGTCACCACGCCTTTCGCGCGGCTCCACTCAGGGTGGAACCGCGCCGATTGTTTTTGGCGAGCAATTTCATCAGCCTAAGATCGCTGCGCGATCGCAGCCAGGCTGATATTGCGCTAACGATCAGGGAACAAAGCAAGGGGAGGGGCGTCGTGGAGGCAGCACATGCGATGGTCGTGGCGAGGGATGTTGCCTTCGGCGAGGCGCCGCGATGGCATGACGGGGCGTTCTGGTGGTCGGACATGCATGCCGATCGGGTGCAGCGTCTGACGGCGGACGGGGTCGAGACGGTGTGCGAGGTGCCGATGCAGCCCTCCGGGCTCGGTTGGCTGCCGGACGGGCGGTTGCTGGTGGTCTCGATGGCGGACAAGCGGGTGTTGCGTCGGCAGGCGGACGGCTCGCTGGTGACGCATGCGGACCTGTCGGAGATCGTGCCGCGGCGGTTGAACGACATGATCGTGGACCGGCAGGGGCGCGCCTATGTCGGCAATTTCGGCTTCGAGCTGGCGCCGCAGGAGGCGCCTTGCCCGACCGTGCTCGTGCGGGTGGATCCGGATGGTCGCGCGCGGGTGGTGGCCGACGAGCTGATGTTTCCGAACGGCATGGTGATCAGCGAGGATGGCCGGGTGCTGGTGGTGGCCGAGACGTTTGGCGGGCGGCTGAGCGCGTTCGACATCGCGGCTGACGGGGGTTTGTCGAACCGGCGGGTGTGGGCGCAGCTGGCGGATGGGGCGGTGCCGGACGGGATCTGCCTGGACGCGGAGGGGGCGATCTGGGTGGCCTCGCCGACGACGCATGCCTGCCTGCGGGTGCGCGAGGGCGGCGAGGTGTTGGAGCGGATCCCGACGGGTCGCGGCGCCTATGCCTGCATGCTGGGTGGGTCGGACCGGCTAACGCTCGCGGTCTGCACGGCGGACTCGCATGATCCGGAGCGCCAGCGCAGGGAGCGCGGCGGGCGGATCGAGGCGTTCACGGTGACGGTGCCGGGCGTGGGACTGCCGTAGGCGCTGGCGGCCTGGTCTGGCTGCACACGGCGGCGTGCGCGCTGCGGCCTTGAAGGCGGGCGTGAGGGCGCCGACGTTCTGACCAGGCGGGCCGGCGGGGTTCGGGCCGGCTTGGGGCATGATAGTGCGGGCGCAGACTTCAGGCTTTCGCGGCGTGGCTCGCCGTCGCCATCCGACCGACCGGCGGGCGCTGCTGGGTGGGGTGGTGACGGTGCTGCTCAGCGTGGTCGGCGTTCTGGCGGTGTCGGGCTGCACGCCCGGGCCGCCGGCGACGTTCTCCACCTCCTATGGCAATGGCTATCGCAGGGCGGCATGACGCGTCCGCTCGCCGCCCGGCCGCGGTCGCGTTGAACGCTCTGTGGCGCCGCGCGGAGGCCAGGCGCGGTGCGGCCTTACCGGCGGGCGCCGGAGGGCCAACGTGGTCACGGAGCGGTCCGCTCGGTTCGGCTCGGGGCGAGGCCGGGCGTTCGCGAACGCCGAATTGTGCCGGCGGGGTTCACGCCGACCGGTTGCGCCGTCGCGTGACGCTGGCGAGGCGGGGGCTGGCCATGGTGCTGAGCGCGGCCTGCGTGCTGGCGATGTCGGGCTGCATGCGCGGGCCGCCGGTCACTTTCGTTACGCGCAACGGCAGCAACTACATCGGCGCGCCCGGCAATTTCGGCATCTGATCGGGGTGTCTGGCTCGCCTGCCGGTGGTCGCGGCAAGGCTGGGGAGTAGGATGTGTGGCCGGGCTGCCCTAGCCGCGCGACCTCGAACGCCGCATCGTTCTGCTTTCCCCCCGCACGGACTGTTCGATCACCATCATGCCACTGACTGTTCTGACGCGCCTCACTGCGGCGTGCACCCGACGCGCCTGGCTGGTGATCGGGGTGAGCCTGCTGCTCACGCTGGCCGCCGGGGTGTTCGTGGCGACGCATTTCTCGATCAACACCAACACCGATCGGCTGATGCCGCCCGGCCTGCCCTGGGTGGAGCGCGAGCACGCCTACCAGAAGGCGTTTCCGCCCAAGCAGATGCTGGCGGTGATCCGCGCGCCGACGCCTGAGCTGGCGGCCGACGCGGCCAACCGGTTGGTGAGCCGGTTGCGGGGTAGGGCGGCGCAGGTGCGCAGCGTGGAGCAGCCGCAGAACGATCCGTTTCTGCTGCGCGCCGGGTTGCTGTTCCCGCCGCTGGCGCAGGTCGAGAGGACGGCGGGGGAGCTCGGGCAGGCACGGCCGCTGCTCGGCTGGCTGGCGGCGGACCCGACGCTGCGCGGCGTTCTGCAGGTCGCGATCGGGGTCGCGCGGCAGGGGCAGCCGTCGCTGGACCGGGCGGAGACGATGCTGGCCGACACGTTGGACCAGGCCTTTGCCGGGACGTTTCCGTCATTCTCCTGGCAGGCGTTGCTGCAGGGGCGGGTGCCGGACGCGGCCGACCGGCGGCAATTGCTGCCGATTGACCCGGTGCTGAACTTCGCCAAGCTGCGGCCCGGGCTGGCGGCGGCGAGCGAGGTGCGGGCGGCGGGGGTGGCGGCCGAGATCGGGCCGCTGGACGGCGCGACGCTGCGGCTGACCGGGCAGGCGCCGGTGAATGACGAGCAGTTCGCGACGCTGTCCAACGGCGCCGCGCTGAACGGCATCGGCACCGCGGTGGCGGTGCTGGTGATCCTGTGGCTGGCGCTGCGCTCGGGGCGGATCGTGCTGGCGGTGGTGCTGAACCTGATCGCCGGCCTGGTGATGACGGCGGCGGCCGGGCTGATCACCGTCGGTGCCTTCAACCTGATCTCGATCGCCTTTGCGGTGCTGTTCGTCGGGCTGGGGGCAGATTTCGGCATCCAGTTCGGGGTGCGCTACCGGGCCGAGCGGCATGAGCATGACGATGTGGGGCAGGCCTTGAGCGGGGCGGCGACCAAGGCGGGCACGGCGCTCGCGCTGGCGGCGGCCGGGGTCACCGTGGGGTTCTTCTGCTTTCTGCCGACCGATTACCGCGGCGTCTCCGAGCTTGGCGAGATCGCCGGCACCGGCATGGTGATCGCCTTCCTGCTCACGATGACGCTGCTGCCGGCGCTGCTGAGCGTGATGCCCTCGCCGGGCGAGCCGGAGCAGCTTGGCTACGCCGCGCTGGCGCCGGTGGACGACTTCCTCGGCCGGCACCGGATCGCCGTCGTCGTGTGCACAATCGGCGTCGTGCTGGCGGGGACGCCGCTGCTGGCGCGGCTGCGCTTTGACTTCGACCCGATGCACCTGCAGGACCCCAACGGCGAGGCGGTGGCGACCTATCGGGCGCTGGGGCGCGACCCGGGCACGGGGGTGGCGGCGGTGGACGTCACCGCACCCTCGCTGACGGCGGCGCAGGCTTTGGCCAAGCGGCTGCAGGCGCTGCCGACGGTTGCCGGCACGCGCACGGTGGCGGCGCTGGTGCCGGATGATCAGGCGCCGAAGCTGGCGGCGATCCAGCGGGCGGGGGCGGCGCTGCTGCCGGCGCTGGAGCCGGCGGCGCTGCGGCCGGCGCCGGACGATGCCGAGACGGTGGCCGCGCTGCGGGCGGCGGCGGCGGCGGTGCCGGCCGGAGCGGCCGGGGCGCGGCTCAAGCCGCTGCTGCTCCGGCTGGCCGATGCGAGCCCGGCGCTGCGTGGCCGGGTCGGCGATGCGCTGGTGCTGCCGCTGCGGCTCGACCTCGACCGGCTGCGCCTGATGCTGCGGCCCGAGGCGGTGACCACCGCGGATCTGCCCGAGGCGCTGCGGCGGGACTGGCTGCTGGCGGACGGGACGGCGCGGGTGCAGGTGTTGCCGCGCGGCAACCCAAATGATTCCGACGCGCTGGCGCGCTTTGCCCGCGAGGTGTTGAGCGTGGCGCCGGGGGCGAGCGGCACCGCGACGACGCTGTGGGATTCCGAGCGCACCGTGGTGAGGGCGTTCGTGCTGGCCGGGATCTATGCCGTGCTGGCGATCGCGGTGATCCTGTGGATCGTGCTGCGCCGGCTTGGCGACGTGCTGCTGACGCTGGTGCCGCTGCTGGTTGCCGCCGGGGTGACGCTCGAGGTGACGGTGCTGCTGGGGCAGCGGCTGAACTTCGCCAACATCATCGCCCTGCCGCTGCTGCTCGGCGTCGGCGTCGCGTTCAAGATCTACTACATTCTGGCGTGGCGGCGCGGGGCGACGCACCTGCTGCAATCGACGCTGACGCGGGCGGTGTTCTTCTCGGCGCTGACGACGATGACGGCGTTCGGCAGCCTGTGGCTCTCGAAGGATCCCGGCATGTCGTCGATGGGCAAGCTGATGGCGCTGGCGCTGGTGTGCACGCTGCTGGCGGCGGTGTTGTTTCAGCCGGCGCTGATGGGGCCGCCCCGGGGCCAGCGTTAAGACGGGGCAGTCGCCAAGTATGAGGAAGCCCGTGCGACGCCTGAGGCATGCGGGTCTGGGGGCGCCGCCCCCAGCGAGGTCCAGGAGCAGAGCTCCTGGCCTTATCGTCTACGCCGTCGGGAAGCCGCCGGCGAAGGCGAGCTCGCTGAGCGGCCGGCGCGGACTTGGCTGCTCCCGCCCCTGCATCGCCTCGGGCAGGCTGGATTTGTCGCCGAGCTTGCCGACCGCGTAGGCGGCCTCGACGCGATAGCCTTGCGGGACGTTGAGCTCGGCGAAGGCGCGATCCATGTCGAAGCCGACCATGCCGTGGACGTGCCAGCCCATCTTCATGGCTTGCAGGGCGACGTAGCCGGAGGCGGTGCCGGCATCCAGCGAGTGGCTGTGCGAGGGGACGTCCTTCTCGGCGCCGGGCGGGCGCATCAGCGAGTTGGAGACGAGGATCACGAGCGCCGAGGCGTGCTTGGCCCAACCCTGGTTGAACGGCACCAGCAGGTCGAGAAAGGTCGGCCAGTGCGGCGTGTCGCGGAGGGCGTAGAGGAAGCGCCAGGGCTGGGAGTTGTAGGACGAGGCGGCCCAGCGACCGGCCTCCAGCATGCTCAGCAGGTCGGCCTCGGCGATCGGCTCGGGGGAGAAGGCGCGCGGCGACCAGCGTTCGAGGAACATCGGGTCGATCGGGTAGTCGGAGGTGCGGGTGTTGGCGACGGTCATGAGTGCTGCTGCTCCTCTGTTCAGGCGTGGCCACGGTGGCGGCGAGATGAGCGCTGATGAGGCGGGTCGTGATCGCCGTGTGGCTTCACGGATTATTAAGCAGATGACGGCACACTGGCGCCATGGGCGGCATTGGCGGGTCTGAACGGCAAGTTTGGTCATTACGCGGGCGTCTCGCCAGGCCTGGCGGGGGTGCGCGCGTGTGATGTTGACGCAGTTCGGCCTGGTCCTCATTCCGCTGTGCCTGCTGTGCGCGGCCAACCCGCAGCGGCTGCTGCAGCTCGTGCTGCTCGGCGGCCTGTTCAACGCGGCGGCGGCCGTGATCATCGGCGGCCTCGGCATCCAGCCGAGCCTGGTGCCGGCCTCGCTGTTCGTTGCCTTCGCTATGCTGCAGATGCTCCTTGGGGTGCGCTACGCGGCGGCGCCTTATGTCTGGCAGTCGGCGGGGCGGTTTGTTGCCCTGACGCTGTTTGCCGTCGCCACGGCGGTCGTGCTGCCGCGGCTGTTTGCCGGCAGCGTTGAGGTGTGGCCGGAAAAGGTTGTCGCCTCGTTCACCGGGACGGAGTTGCTGCAGCCGAGCTTTGCCAACGTCACGCAGAGCCTGTACCTCGTGATCGATTGCCTCATCCTCGTCACTGGGGCGCTGCTGACGTCGCGGCCGGGCATCCGGTTCGATGCGCTCCTGAACACCTACTTGCTGGGCGGCTGGATTGTCGTCGGGATTTCGTTCTGGCAGCTCGCCAGCAAGGTGGCCGGGGTGCCGTTTCCGGACAGCTTCTTTTACTCCAATCCCGGCTGGACGATCTGGTCGGGCCAGGAGTTCGGCGGCGTGCCGAGGATTAACGGGCCGTTTGCGGAGCCGGCATCGCTGGCCAGCTATCTCGCCGGCCTGATCTTCAGTTGCACGTGGCTGCTGCTGCGTGGGCATAGGAGCGTGTCGGCGCGCGCCCTGCTGCCGCTGGCGCTGCTGACCATGGCCTTGTCGACCTCGACGACCGGCTTCGTCGTGCTTGGGATCGGCCTGGTGCTGCTGCTGGTCTACGCCATCATCGGCGCGCCGCGCGCCCTGGCCGCGCGACTGGTGCGCTTTGCGGTGCCCGCCGTGGTGGTTCTGGTGATGCTGGGATCGTCCGTCGCGGTGCTGGCGCCGGGCGTCGTCGCCTCGGCCAGCGAGGTTGTAGACGCGACCCTGAGCAAGGGGGACTCGGCGTCCTACGACGATCGCACGAAAACCGATGCCGACAGCATGGACCTGGTGCTGCAGACGAGCGGCATGGGCGTCGGCTGGGGCAGCAATCGGTCATCGAGCCTACTGCCTGGTCTGCTTTCGACGATCGGCATTCCTGGGGTCTTTCTCGTCGTCTGTTTTGGTACTGGCCTGGTGCGCCAGGTGCGTCGCGCCCGGCGGATGAGCCAGGACGATGGGCAGGTCATGTTGCTCGACGGCTTTCTGATTTCCGTTCTGGGACAGGTCATCGCGGCCCTTGTCTCCGCGTCGACGATTGAGACGCCGGAATTTTTTGTGCAGCTTGGGCTGCTGATCGGCTGCTCGGCCCGGGTGAGCTGTGTTGCGGCGCGACAGCGTCGTGCTCAGGCGCTGGTGCAGGGGACGCCTGGGGAAGGGCTCATCTGCGGGTTGCAGGTGACTCGGACGCCCTATGAGCCGCCAGGTCCGCGCTCGGAACCATGCAGCTCTCCAGCCTGCCGAACAACCGATAGCGGTTTCTTGCAACGCGGTCGTAGACCCAGTCACGCAATCCCCGCGGCGCCACGCTAAGAACAGCGATCCATTGCCAACCGGGTAGACTTTCAAGAATGGCGAGCACGCCATCGGACTTCACCAACGCCCGCCCACCGAGCACAACCGCAAAGGTAGTCGGATCGTCAGGGTCGATGCCGAGTTGAAGCGCGATTCGACGTCCATAACCCTGTTGGATGGCGCTGAACCGGAACCAGCATGCCGGGTCACGCCTGGCTACGAAGCGGAATGAAGCCGCACAGAGCACACACTGGCCATCGATGAGCACAAGACCCTCAAGGTCGTGCAAAGAGTCACATGACACATTCATCAGCAAGGCCCCTCCTTACTTCCATTCGCAGTCTAAAACGAGATTTCCGTTGTCGGCACTACTCACTGCGTTGAGCGGCCGCGGCCATAATCGTTACGCTCGGCAATTTTTGCTATCCAGGTCGGCTGCCGCGCTCCTGCGACGGCGAGGCTGGTGACGGGACTCTCGTCCGCTGCAATGATCCATGCGGCCGACATGCCGGCACTGGCCAGTATCGGCACGCGAAGCCCTGGCGTTGTCGGCCAGCGATCGGCGCGTGCTCATGGCGGTGGCTGCACGACTGCCCTGTCGGGTAACAAACTGAGCACGCCATCTATCGCCGCCAGGATCACCAGCGACGAGCCGAGCAGCACCGGCACGAGCGCTAGGTAGGCCACGATGACCTCAATCGGGGTCAGCCTTTTTGCAAACATCTGAGAAAAGGTGGACCAACCGATCCATCCCATCCGGTCAACCATCGCCACGAGGGCGATGGTCGCGAACAGGACGTATGTGCGTCCTGCGGTGTCCATGGTTCACTCCGCCGCCGAGGTTTCACCAGCAGCGGCCGAGATGTCGACGACGCGACGCCGCGCAAGCGCCTGGCTCGGAGCGCTCATCATCACCGCCGCTCCCATGATCAAGAAGGCGCCGATGACGCCGAACGAGACGAGGTAGACGGTGCGGCGAACGAAGTCGGCGAGGTTGGTGGCGCCGCTTGCCGCGGTGAACACCAGGAACAACGGTCCCATGACGAGCAGCACGAGGGCGAAGGTGGTCCAGAAACGGGCGCTGACCTCGAGGCCGCAGATGAGCTGCAACACGCCATGCAGCGGGCGGCGGATGATCAGGGCGACGAGTGTGGTCAGGCCGAGCGTCAGGGCGGCTGCGATGACCAGTTGCAGCCAATCGACGGCGAGACCGGCGGCGGACGGATCGGAAATGGTGGTTAGCATGTCGGAGACTCCACTGCCTTGATTGGCCTGGAGATCACCGCAGACGACGTGCCAGCTTGTGCCAAAAGGTTGAAGTCGTGTCAGGTCAGTGAGTTAGGTCTCCACGCCGAGGGTGCACCTGCCAACCTCAGACACGAAGTCCGCTGAGCGACTGTTAACGAAGTTGACAGCCGAGCGCGCTAGGCTGCCGCATTTCCAGCCGTGCCACCTGGCCCGGTTCGTGCGGTAAAGCAACACATGGCCATCCACGTCGCTCTTGCCTTGTCGCTGCTGGAATCGCTGGCCCTGGCTGGCGTGCTGCTGCATTGGGCTGACCGGGTGACGGGCGCCCGGCTGTTGGTGCTGTTCCTTCTCGGCGTCGCAACCTGGATCGTTGGCAACGAGCTACCGAGTTGGACCGGACCTGTTGCCGAACGACCCGCGCTGATGCTGCTTGCAACGGCGGCGCTCACGTCCGCCGCCTTCCTGCACTTCGCCCTTGCGTTCACACGCGCCGGATTATCACGAACTTCGCTTGCGGCTGTCTACGGCCTCGGTCTTGCCGCCACGCTGCTGTCGGTCCTCGTGCAGCCCGGCGACTTCGAGCCGTTCGCCGGCCTCACGCTGGTCGCTATGCCGAACCGGGTAGGATGGACGACAAGCGCGGTCTGGGCCGGACTTGCCGGATGCGGCCTGCTCGTGCTCGCGCGCGGGTTTGCGCGCGAGCACGGCCTCGAGCGGCGGCAGGTGGCGGCCGTCTTGGTGTCGAGTGGCTGGGGCCTCGCCTGCATGTCCGGCTATGGCGTCGCCGCTCTTCACCTGCCCTTCTATCCTTGGCCGCTGCTCGGGCTGCCGCTCTACCCCATCATCCTGGTTTACGGCGTGCTTCGCTACCGCGTGCTGGTCGCTAACGCTTGGGCGCGGAGAGCTCTGGGTTGGACGCTGCTGGTCGCGGTCGCCGGGCTGTTAGCCGCCGTGGTTGGGGCGGCCGTGCCACTGCTGGCGCTGCCTGGCGGGGCGTGGGTGTCCGGCGTCGTGGCCGCAACGACAGTGCTGATGCTAGGCGGGCCGATCCGCCGACTTGCCGAGCGGGTCGTCTACCCCGGCGGGGCGGTGTGGGCGACCGATCTCCGGCGGTGGCGCGAGGTTCTGGCGGCGACGGAGGACTTTCCCACGCTGCAGACGGTCGCGATGCGGCTGCTTTCGAAGCAGGTCAACCTACCGGTGGCCGTGCTCGGGTTGGTCACGGAGGGTGGGGGCGCCGGCGAGCCGGTATTGGCCTGCGAGCGCGTCGATGGGCGGTGGTCGGCGCAGCCGTTGGGCTGGGACGCGGCGCCACCCGGCGTCAGGCGCCTGGCTGGCATCTTCGCAGACTTGCTCGCCGAGCAAGCGGCACGCGTGGACGGGCTTGAGTCGTCGCGCGCAGCAGAGCGCCAACGCCAGCACCACGACAGGCTGGCGGAGCTCGGTGCCCTGGCTGCCACCGTGGCGCACGACATGCGCAACCCGCTCAACACCATCTCGATGGCGGTCGCCCTGGCCGACGTCGATACCCGGCGAGAGGTCGGTGAACAGGTCCGGCGCGTCGCCCGGCTTGCCGACGACCTGCTGGATTACGCTCGGCCTTGGACGGTTGAGCCGGTGCCGCTCGACGTCGCGGGCATCGGGGCAATCGTTTCCGTCCGCTCGGACGGCAGCCTCGTCCTTGCCGACCCGCGCCAGCTGCGGCGGGTGCTCGACAACCTGTTGGACAATGCTCGCCTGGCCGGTGCCACCCGGATCGAGGTCGAGGTAATCGGCCATGACAATCGTGTCCGCATCCACGTTCTGGACGACGGACCGGGTATTCCCGACGAAGTGCGAGACCGCATCTTCCAGCCTTTCGTGTCGCGTCGGCCCGGCGGCACCGGCCTGGGGCTGGCGATCGTGGCTCGCATCATGGAGGCGCATGGCGGCACCGTGACGCTTGGCGCGAAGCCAGGTTGGACCACGTGCTTCACGCTCACGCTGCCGGCGGCACTCTGATAGCGGAGCTGGAACGCGAGGGCGGCCACGTGCTGCTCGTCGATGACGAGCCCGCCTTTCAGCGGGTTGGTGGCGCGTGGCTGCGCACGCTGGGCCATCAGGTCACCTTGGCGAGTGACGCGGGCGCGGCCATGCGCGCGTTTCGGGACGCAAGGCCGGAGGTGGTGCTGCTCGACCTCTCGATGCCGCCGCACATGGATCCGGTCGCCGGCTTGGACTTGATCCCAGCCTTCGCGCCCGTGCCGGTCATCGTGCTCACCGGACATGCAGATCAGGACCTCGCGCTCAAGGCGGTAGACCGAGGTGCCTGGGACTTTGTGGCCAAGCCGATCGAGCCCGAAATGCTGCGGGTCGTCGTGGGCCGTGCCGTGCGCAAGTCGCGGCTCGACAGTGAATTGTCGGAGCTGCGCCGGCGCGAAGCGACCGACGATCTCGGACTGGTCGGCCTATCCAGCACGATGGCACGGCTGAGAGAGATGGTGCGTCGCCTCGGACCAACGAATGTCGGCGTGGTGGTGCTCGGCCCTACCGGGACCGGCAAGGAGCTGGTCGCTCGTGCCCTGCATACCACCAGCCCGCGGGCGCGCGGCCCGTTCGTGCCGGTGCATTGTGGAGCGCTGTCGGCCGAGTTGCTCGAGAGCGAGCTGTTCGGTCACCTGCGTGGCAGCTTCACCGGTGCGCACCGGGACCAGCCTGGGCTCGTGGAGACTGCGCATCGCGGCACGCTGTTTCTTGACGAGGTGGGGGAAATGCCCGCGTCCATGCAGGTGAAGCTGCTGCGCTTTCTGCAGGAGGGCAGCTTTGTGCCGGTCGGCGGCCGAGCACAGAAGAGGGCCGACGTGCGCGTGGTCGCCGCCACCCACA
Source organism: Acetobacteraceae bacterium (assembly GCA_965198995.1). Taxonomy (GTDB): domain Bacteria; phylum Pseudomonadota; class Alphaproteobacteria; order Acetobacterales; family Acetobacteraceae; genus CAXMMR01. Next base: position 2,338,412 of record CBDAQG010000002.1, on the reverse strand, counting down.
GAGACTTGGAGTCGATGGTGGCGGCAGGCGACTTCCGCGAGGACTTGTTCTACCGCCTCAAGGGCGTGGTGCTGCGCACGCCCTCCCTGGCCGAACGGCGGAATGACGTGCCGGCGCTGGCCTCGCTGTTTCTTCGGCGCGCGGCACCACAGGCCCGGCTCGCCGCGGATGCGCTCGCCTGGCTTTCAGCTCGCGAGTGGCCCGGCAACGTACGTGAGCTGCGATCAGTCGTTGAAGTGGCGGGCGCTCTCGCCGGGACGGGTGTGATAGACACCGGATTGCTGCGGTTCGCTGCTGGTGAGGCTGAGCCAGAGCCAGATGGGCAAGCGTCCGCCCATCCAGCCCATTCCGCGGGCGCGCTCGATGCGGCCGTGGCCGAACTTGAAACCCGCATGCTGCGCGATGCGCTGACCGCGTCCGGCGGAAACCAGAGCGAGGCGGCTCGGCGCCTTGGCATCTCCAGAGTTGGCTTGATCAAGAAAGTGACGAGGCTTGGGCTGCGCTGATGCGACAATGGCCGGTAGCGGACTGTCCGCTGCGGAGAAGGTCGCTGAAGGAACACGGACATTGACCCTCGCGCAGCTCGGTCCGCTGCACGCGACACTGACCGGACCTTCACGGGGATACCTATACGGGCAACGCTCCAACCTTGATGCTCGGATTGAATGTCGTAGAGATGTGGGTGAGCCATGACTTTGAGTGAGAAAGAGCAAAACGCGCTCAATCTTCTCATCAGACCGGCTACTTCAATGATCAGAACAGCCGTGTTGGAAAGGATCTCATGGAGACTGCGCTTCCAGAACTCGACGACCCCGAGAAGGTCACTGCCGAACAAGCCAGACGTGTAAAACAGACGACTGGATAGAACAGAAGCGGTCAGAGCCGTGAGGGTCTGGTTTCCACCGATTACCTAGAAAGGCCCGAAATCGGCGACTTGCCGTCTCGTTGCAGCACCTGCGAAATGACTTTGTAAGCCAAATTAGAAGCTTACACGTTCCGCCACTGCGCTTGTTGCTGATGCATGGTCTTTGCAGGACTTTTCGACACAATTCACTCGAGGTAGGAGTACTTCTAGCCAGCTTGGCCGAGAGCGGAAAGATTTGGCGAGGAGCGCTGGCTGCGGAAAGCGGGCGTTTGGCCATCAGGGGTGTAGGTTACACCCTCGCTTTGTGCGAGCGCCCACGTCAGCTCTCGGCTGAGATCTTCTCGGGAATTGCCGTACGCCAAGCAGTTGAAGCGTTGGCATGCGCAATTGCCTATGCTGAGATGGTGACAGCACCTTAAGGTGACGGAGCCTGTCGATGACAGACGCTGCAGGCGTTTGTTCTTTTCGTATCGTAACAACAACGTTCTGGAAAGAAACCGTGCACGTGACCCGATGGCTGATCCTCGCCGCCCTGTTCTCTGCCGCGCCGGCTACCGGCGCGCCCGCCCCGGTCCGTCCCGTCACCACGACTTACGGCACGGACAGTCTCGTCGACCCGTATCGCTGGATGGAACATCAGGGTTCGGACTACCTTACCTGGGTACACGCCCAGAACGCAGTCGAGCGACAGACGCTGACCACGCTGCCCGGTTACGCCGCCTTCGCCAAGCAGGTGACCGCCGCGAGCGATGCTGAAACGAAGATCAGCAGCGTGCAGCCCGTCGGCGAGCAGATCTACTACGAGAAGCAGGCGAGCGGCGACGCGCAGGCGAGCCTCTACCGCCGCGCCCTGGCCGGCGGCCCGGAGCGGCGACTGGTCGATCCCGTGGCACTCGGGGATGCCGCCACCTCCATCCACGAATACGCGGTCTCGCCGGACAACCGCATGCTCGCGATCTGCCTTGCCAAAGGCGGCTCTGAAGACGCGGTCATGCAGGTCATGGATCTCGCCTCGGGCCGGATGCTGCCCGAGCGGATCGACCGCGCCGCCGCAGCCGGCCCGGTCTGGTCGCAGGATGGCGGCGTGGTGTTCTACACCCGGCTGAAGGCTGCCTACAGCAGTCCGAGCGACCGCTTTCAGGACGAAACGATCTTTCGCCATCGCCCGGGCGACGATGCGGCGCGTGACGTGCCGCTGTTCACTGCAACCGGCGCCGGCAGCGCCCTCGGTCGGGCGGCCTATATCGGCCTCATCCTGCCGCCGGGCTCGACCACCGCACTCGCCTTCGCCAGCAGCGGCGTCTCTAAAGATGCCGAATGGTTCGCCGTTCCGGCCAGGGCGCTGGCCGGCGAAAGCCCGCCCTGGCGGCGCGTCGCCCCGCTCTCCGACAGGCTGGTGCTGTCGCTCGACGGCGACACCACGCAGCCGGTGATCCGCGGCGACCAGGCGTGGTTTGCGAGCCTCAAGAACGCCGATCGCGGCAAAGTGGTCCGGATCGACCTCGATGACCCCGGGCCCGCACACGAGACGGTCGTCGTGCCACAGCAGGCGACACGGCTCTCCGGCTTCGCCGGCACCCAGGACGGGCTCATCCTGGCCTACGCCTCTGGCATCGACTACAGGCTGGCACGCACCGGCTACGCAGGCGGCGCGCTCGCCAGCATCCCGGTGCCCTACCAGGCCTCGCTCTATGGCGTCGTTGCGGATCCACGGCAACCGGCTGCCATCGCCGGGCTTCAGTCATGGGCCCGGCCGGCCACCTACTTTCAGACCACGGCACGCGGTCTAGAGGATCTGCACCTTGCGCCGCCATTTGCGCTCGACCTGTCCGACATCGTTACGGACGCCGTCGTTGCGACTGCCGCCGACGGTGTGAGAATTCCGATCTCGGTCACTCATCGCCGCGATCTCAGGCGGGACGGCACCGCGCCGACGCTGGCCGAGGCCTACGGCGCCTACGGTGTCTCCTACGATCCGACCTTCCATCCTGAGCTGATGCCGTTCCTGCAGCGCGGCGGCGTCTGGGCGGTCGCCCATGTGCGCGGCGGCGGCGAGTTTGGTGAGAGCTGGCACCTGGCCGGCATGCAGGCCACCAAGCCGAACACCTGGCACGACTTCATCGCCTCGGTCGAGGCGCTGGAGACAGCCGGCTTTACCTCGTCGAGGACGGTCACGGGCTTTGGCGCCAGCGCCGGCGGGGTCATGATCGGCCGCACGGTCACCGAGCGTCCGGACCTTCTGGCGGGCGCCGTGATGTGGGCACCGGTGGTCAACACCCTGCGCGTCGAGACGACGGAGACCGGGCCGATGAACACCGCCGAGTATGGCTCCGTCGCAACGCCGGACGGCTACCGCGCCCTGCGCGCGATGGACTCTTACTCTCACGTCGTGGATGGCACCAAGTATCCCGCGGTGCTGATCACCATCGGCCTCAACGACCATCGCGTCCCGTCTTGGATGGGTGCGGAGATGGCTGCCCGGCTGCAGGCCGCGAGCCGTAGCGGCAAACCCATCCTGCTGCGCGTCGACGATCAGGGCGGTCACCACGTCATGGGCGTCTCGAAGGCGGATGCCGACGCCCAGATCACCGACATGCTGGCCTTCGTTCTCATGCAGGCCGGCGATCCCGCCTTTCAGCCGCTCGCAGTGCAACCAAGACGGTAGGCCTTGCCGCTGATTGCTTTGATCGGGCGCGGAGGCTGCCCGCTGTGGATAGGCGTGGAGAAATAAGTCGGGTCGACACTCTTTACCTCAACACCTCGCCTTATGCGGACGCCCACGTTGAAGCGTAACATCAGTCGTGTCGGTTCATCACCATTGATTAAGACGACGCGTAGCGAGCCAGCTTGATCCGCCACCTTGGTGGCAGCTGGTGAGAACGCCGATGTCGTCATGGAAACGCGCCGGTGGGAGGCTCTTCCAACTAAACCGCCTACGAAAGCCTGCACTGCTTCGCCGCCAATATCACTTGTTCGCTTATGTCTTTTCGCTTGAAGGTATATTTGGTCTAGGCCTGAGTGGTCCTCCCGGAGGACGCCATCAACGCCGCGATCGCCGGTGCCACCAAGTCGAGTGATGCTTCAGTAGCCGGAGAGGCGGGCGAGTTGGTCGGCGTGGTGGTCGGTGTCGCCGAACATCTCGGCGAGCACGCGGCCGCGTTTCATGTAGAGGCCGACGTCGTACTCGTCCGTCATGCCCATGCCGCCATGCATCTGCACGCCCTCCTGCACGGCGAGCGTTGCGGCCAGGCCGGTGAAGGCCTTGGCGACGTGGGTGGCGCGGGTGGCGTTGGGGTCGTTGGCGTCGAGCAGTTGCTGGGCCTTGAGCACGGCGGCCCGGGCAACCTCCAGCTCGGCGTAGAGATGGGCGGCGCGGTGCTGCAGCGCCTGGAAGCTGCCGATCGCCTGGCCGAACTGGCGGCGGGTCTTGAGGTAGTCCACGGTCAGGCCCATCGCGCCGGCGGCGACGCCGAGGAGCTCGGCCGAGGCGCCGGTGCGCACCGCGCCGAGCAGGCGCGACAGCACCGGCCAGCCGCCATCGACCTCGCCGATCACCGCATCGGCGTCGAGTTCGAGGCCGTCGAACTGCAGGCGCGAGGCGAGGCTGGCGTCGGCGAGGCGTTCGGGGGTGGCGGCGAGGCCGGGGGTGGGGCACTCGACGGCGAACAGGGTGATGCCGTCGGTCTGCCCGGGCGCGGCGGCGGTGCGGGCGGCGACGATCACCAGGTCAGCGACGTGGCCGTGGGCGACGAAGCGCTTGGTGCCGGTGAGGCGGAAGCCGTTGCCGGAGCGCTCGGCCCGGAGCGCCGTGTTCTCCGGCCGATGGCGCGCCGTCTCGTCGATGGCGAGCGCCGCCACCACGTCGCCGGCGGCGATGCCGGGCAGCCAGCGCTGGCGCAGTGCCGGGGCCGAGCCCTGCAGCGCCGTGACGGCGCCGACCGCCGTCGACAGGAAGGGCGAGGGGGTCAGGTTGCGGCCGACCTCCTCGAGCACGATGCCCGCCTCGACGGCGCCGAGGCCGAGGCCGCCATCCGCCTCAGCGACGGCAAGGCCGGGCAGGCCCATCTCGGCGAAGGAGCGCCAGAGCTCGCGCGAAAAGCCGGTGGGATCGTTGCCGTCGCGCAGCGCCCGCAGGTGGCGGACCGGGGCGTGCTCGGCGAGGAACGGCCGGACGGTGTCGGCCAGCATGGTCTGGGCGTCGTCGAGGAAGAGCGGCACGCGTCAGGCTCCCGGCAGCTCGAGGATGCGCTTGGCGACGATGTTGAGCTGCACCTCGGAGGTGCCGCCCTCGATGGAGTTGCCCTTGGTGCGCAGCCAGGCGCGTGCCGCCGCGCCGCCGTGCGAGGCCTCGCTGTCCCAGGCCAGCGCGTCCGAGCCGCCGGCGGCCATCATCAGCTCGTGGCGCTGCTTGTTCAGCTCGGTGCCGTAATACTTCATCATCGAGGGCTGGGCGGGATGGGCGCGGCCGGCGCGGAACTCGTCGATGAAGCGCTCGGACATGGCGCGAAAGCCGGCCGCCCGGACCTCGAACAGGGCGATGCGGGCGCGCAGCACCGGCTCGTCCAGCCGGCCGTCGGGCTCGGCGCCGAACGCCTCCAGCGCCACCGCGGCAGGGCTCTTCTGGCCGCCGGTGCCAAGGCCCATGCCGGAGATCATTTCGCGCTCGTGGCCGAGCAGGTATTTGGCCACCTCCCAGCCTCGGTTCAGGCCGCCGACCAGGTTCGACTTCAGGACCTTCACGTTGTCGAAGAAGGTTTCGCAGAACGGCGAGGAGCCGGAGATCAGCAGGATCGGCTTGGTGGTGACGCCGGGGCTCTGCATGTCGAACAGCACGAAGGAGATGCCGCCGTGCTTTGACTCGCGGCTGGTGCGGACCAGGCAAAAGATCCAGTCCGCCCTGTCGGCGTAGCTGGTCCAGATCTTTTGGCCGTTGACGACGAGGTGGTCGCCATCATCCTGGGCTGAGGTCTGCAGGCTGGCGAGGTCGGAGCCGGCGCCGGGCTCGGAGTAGCCCTGGCACCAGCGGATCTCGCCGCGGGCGATCGGCGGCAGGTGTTCACGCTGCTGCGCCTCGGTGCCGTATTTCAGCAGCGCCGGGCCGAGCATCGAGATGCCGAACGAGTTCAGCGGGCTGCGGCAGCCGAGCCGGGCCATCTCGGCACGCACCACCTTGGTCTCGGCCGGCGACAGGCCGCCGCCGCCGTACTCGGCCGGCCAGTCCGGCACCGTCCAGCCGCGCTCGGCCATGCGGTCGAGCCAGAGGCGCTGCGCCGGGTCGAGCCTGGCGTTGCGGCCGCCCCATACCACGTCGCCCTCGTGGCGGAGCGGCTGGCGCATCGGCTCCGGGCAATTGGCCTCCAGCCAGGCGCGGGTCTCCAGCGCGAACAGGTCGATCGGGGCGGAGGCGATGGTCATGCGGCTGATCTCCAGAGGGCGGGACGACAATACCCGATCTTCTAGGATTGGCTATCGGGTAGAAGGCCAGGGCTGTCTGCCCTGGACCCGATTAAAGGCGGAGCCTTTAAAATCCATTTACGCGGTTCCACTTAGGGTGGAACCGCTCTAATTATCTTTAGCGAGCAATTTCAACAGCCTAAGATCGCTACGCGAGCGCAGCCAGGCTGATATTGCTCTAGTATCCGAACCACCTTGACGACGTCCGTGGCGTGGGCGCCGGGATGGATCGGCTCCGCCAAGCAGGGAAGGGCGTGTTGAGACGCTTCGGGATGGGGTCTGGGCCTCAGGCCCCGTCGTGCGGACGCACGCTAGCGCGTGACGGCGTCCGGAGGCAGAGCCTCTGGCGTTGCGGCCTGCGATGGCGGTCCGTCTAGGATCGCGAGTTGGTCGGGTGAAAAGGCGCGGGAGCGAGTGAGGAAGCGTTGCTCGGTGCCGTTCTCCAGCGAGAACATGCCGCCGCGGCCGGGCACCACGTCGATGACAAGCTGGGTGTGGCACCAGACGGCGAATTGCGAGCGGCTGATGAACACCGGCGCCTCGCCGATGGTGCCGAGCTCGACGTCCTGGTCGCCGATGATGAAATCCGAGCGCGGGTAGCACATTGGCGACGAGCCGTCGCAGCAGCCGCCGGACTGGTGGAACAGGATCGGGCCGTGCTGGGCGGTGAGGGTGTCGATCAGCGCCAGCGCGGCGAGGGTGGCGCGGACGCGGACGGGCGGGCCGTCCTCGCGTGGCGCCGGTTCTGAAGCCGGTAGGCAGTGCGGACCGTCTGCGATCATGATCCCGTTTCCAAACGTGTCGTGTTGGGTTCGATTGTCGCCAGCCTGCGACAGCCGGGTCAATGCGGGGCGTGCAACTCCAGGCGGTTCATCTTGCGGTGCAGGGTGGCGCGGCTGATGCCGAGCGAGCGGGCGGCCGCGGTGACGTTGCCGCCGGTTTGGGCGAGGGCGCGCTGCAACGCGCCGCGTTCGGCCCGGCCGAGATCCTCGCGGCGGTCGCTGGGGGGCGACAGGATGGTGTCGGCGGGCAGGCCGGCGGTGAGGCGGGCGCCGGTCAGCCCGTAGGCGAGGCGGGCGGCGCGGGTGGCGCCGATGATCATGTCGTCGCGGTCGACGGCGAACAGCGCGCCGGCGCTGCGGTCCGCCTCCGGCGCCAGCATGATGCGGGCACCGGCGAAGGCGTGGCGGAAGGTCTGCGCCTCGATCCGGCGCGCGGCCTCGTTCACCGCCGCGGCGATCAGGCTGACGACGCCGGTGGTGAGGTCGGCGCGGCAGGAGGAGACGTCGAGTGCGGCGGCGAGCCGACCCTCGTGGTCGTGGATCGGCGCCACCGAGCAGCTCAGCCCGGTGTTGCGGGTGTGGAAGTGCTGGTCGCGATGGATGGTGAGCGCGCGCTCCTCGGCCAGGCAGGTGCCGATGCCGTTGGTGCCCTCGCTGTTCTCGCTCCACACCGCGCCGGTCCACAGGCCCCAGCGATGGAAGGTCGCATCGTCGGCCCCGGCGCCGCGACGGTCGACAGGAACGCCGTCGTGGTCGGTGAACAGCACGCAGCAGCCGGCGCCGCCGACGGCGAGAAACAACTGGTCGAGCGAGGTCTGGGCGACGCGCAACATGGCGCCGAGCCGCTCGCGGCTGTCGCGTAGCGCCTGGTCGGTGACGGTGCGCGGCGGGCGGGTGTCGCACGGGTCGAGATGGTAGTGGTGCAGCGAGCGCACCCAGGAGGCGGCGATGGCGGAGCGGCCGCAGGCGGCGCTGTCGCCGGCGGCGGCGAGGATGCGGTCGACGTGGCTGGACGTGTCGTGCGGGATCAACGCTGCCTCCCAGCAACGAGGTGCGGCCTTGTGGCCGTCGTGAGATGCCATAGCCTAGCGCGGTGGATGGAGGCTGTCACGGCGAGCAAGGCCAGGGGCCGAGGTCCGTGGCATGGGAGTAAGCCCTGGATCTCCTACGGATGGGGTCTGGGGCCGCGGGCCCCAGCGGTGTCCAGAGGCAGAGCCTCTAGCCTTGCCTTTGCTGCGTCTGCGACATGAACCCCAGCCTGTCGCAGTTCTGCGACAGGTCACGCGGCAGGATCCGGCTCTCCGCGTGACAATCGTCAAGCGGAGGTTTTTCATCGTCAGACGTCGACAAGCATGGATAGGGACGTTTGATGGACACCGCACTTTCCGACAGCTTTGTTCGCACCACGCGGCCGAACTTCAAGCAGCGTTATGGCAACTTCATCGGCGGCCGGTGGGTGGAGCCGAATGCCGGGCGCTACTTCACCAACACCTCGCCGGTAAATGGCCGGGCGCTCTGCGAGGTTGCGCGTTCGGATGCGAGCGACGTCGAGCGGGCGCTGGATGCCGCGCATGCCGCCAAGGCGGCGTGGGGCCGCACCAGCGTGGCCGAGCGGGCGCTCGCGCTGCTGCGCATTGCCGATCGGATGGAGGAGAACCTGTCGCTGCTCGCCGAGGCGGAGAGCTGGGACAACGGCAAGCCGATCCGCGAGACGACGGCCGCCGACGTGCCGTTGGCGGTGGACCATTTCCGCTACTTCGCCGGCTGCATCCGCGCGCAGGAGGGCGGCATCTCGGAGATCGACCACGACACGGTGGCCTACCACTTCCACGAGCCGCTCGGGGTCGTCGGTCAGATCATTCCGTGGAATTTTCCGCTGCTGATGGCGGTGTGGAAGCTGGCGCCGGCGTTGGCGGCGGGCAATTGCGTGGTGCTGAAGCCGGCTGAGCAGACGCCGGCCTCAATCCTGGTGTTCGCCGAGCTGATCGGCGACCTGCTGCCGCCCGGCGTGCTCAACATTGTCAACGGGTTTGGGCTCGAGGCGGGCAAGCCGCTGGCGTCGAGCCCGCGCATCGCCAAGATCGCGTTCACCGGCGAGACGACGACCGGCCGGCTGATCATGCAGTATGCGTCGCAGAACATCATCCCCGTGACGCTGGAGCTCGGCGGCAAGTCGCCGAACATCTTCTTCGCCGACGTGATGGCGGAGGACGACGACTTCCTCGACAAGGCGATCGAGGGCTTCGTGATGTTCGCCTTCAACCAGGGCGAGGTCTGCACCTGCCCGTCCCGGGCGCTGATCCACCACTCGATCTATGATCGTTTCATGGAGCGCGCACTGGCGCGGGTGGCGGCGATCCGCCAGGGCGACCCGTTCGACACCCGCACCATGGTGGGCGCGCAGGCCTCGAGCGAGCAGATGGAGAAGATCCTCAGCTACTTCGACATCGGCCGTCAGGAGGGGGCGGAGGTGCTGATCGGCGGCGAGCGCAACGAGCTCGGCGGCGACCTGGCGGAGGGCTACTACGTCAAGCCGACGGTGCTGCGCGGGCATAACCGGATGCGGGTGTTCCAGGAGGAGATCTTCGGCCCGGTCGTCTCGGTGACCACGTTCACCGACGATGACGACGCGCTGGCGATCGCCAACGACACGCTGTACGGGCTTGGCGCCGGGATCTGGAGCCGGGACGCGAGCCGCTGCTACCGGTTTGGCCGGGCGATCCAGGCTGGCCGGGTGTGGACGAACTGCTACCACGCCTATCCGGCGCATGCGGCGTTCGGCGGCTACAAGGCTTCGGGCATCGGGCGGGAGAACCACCGGATGATGCTTGATCACTACCAGCAGACGAAGAACATGCTGGTGAGCTACAGCCCGAAGAGATTGGGTTTCTTCTGAGGTCAGGCAGGCCAGGGGCGCTGCTCCTGGCCTGGTCACGCGCCAGCGTGCAGTCGCACGACACGCGCCGGCGTGCAGTCGCACGCCACGCGCCAGCGTGCATTCGGCACGACACGCGCCAGCGTGCATTCGCACGACCAGGGCGGCGCCCCCAGACCCGCGCTCGGCTAGATTGACCGGCGTGTAGCGCCCGGCCCAATGTCTCTGCCGGCCCACGCAGGTGCGACATGAGATCGAGATGGTTCGGCGCGGGCGGGACAGCGCTTATTCCGGGCCTGCTCGCCTTTCTCACCGCGGTCGCGCCGATCTCGACCGACATGTACCTGCCGGCCTTTCCGGCCATGCGCGCGGCGTTGCATGGCGGCGCGTCGGCGGCGCCGCTCACGCTTGCCGCGTGGTTCGGCGGCATTGCCGTCGGGCAGATGATCTACGGGCCGGTGTCGGACCATTTCGGACGACGCCTGCCGATGCTGTTCGGCTGCGTGCTGTTCATGCTGGCCTCGGCGGGCTGCGCGCTGTCGTCGACGATGCCGGAGCTGATCGTCTTTCGTGTGCTTGCCGCCCTTGGGGGTGCGGCGAGCCTGGTGGTGCCGCGGGCGATCATCGGCGACATCGCGACCTCGGGCGGGCATGCGGCGGGGATCGTTTCGCGCCTGGTGCTGATCCTGGCCGTGGTGCCGATGCTGGCGCCGACGCTGGGCGGGGTGATCCTGCATTTCGCCGGCTGGCGGGCGATCTTCTGGGTCTCGACGGTCTATGGCGGGCTTTGCCTGGCGCTGATCGGCGGGCTGCTGCGCGAGACGCTGCCGCCGGCGAGCCGGGTGCAGGCCAGTGTGTCCGAGGTGATCACCCGCTCGATCCAGGTGGCGGGCAGCCGGATGTTCGCCAGCCACGTTCTGATCGGCAGCTTCGCGACCTTCAGCCTGTTCGCCTTCCTGGGCGGGGCGCCGGCGATCTTCCTGCGCGCTGGGCTGAGCCCGACCCTGTTCGGCGCCACCTTCATCGCCAACGGCGCCAGCTACGCGATCGGCACGACCGTCAACGTCGCGCTGATCAGGCGGCTCGGGCTGCCGCGCGTGATCACCCTGGCGGTGAGCGTGCTGGTGGCGGCCGGAGCGGTGATGCTGGCCAGCGCGCTGAGCGGGGTGGGCGGGCTGTGGGCGATCGAAGGCGCGGTGATCCTGATGATGCTGGCGCTCGGCTGCCTGCTGCCGGATGCGGCGATCAGCGCCATCGGGCCGCACCGGCACGATACCGGCATCGCCTCCGCGCTGTATGGCACGATCGTTTTCGCCATCGGCGCCTTCGGCACGATCGGGACCGGGCTGATCGGCGAGGGTGGGGCGACGGCGACCGCCGGGCTGTTGCTGAGCGGCGGCGTGCTGGCGCTGGCGGCGAGCCTGATGCGGCCGGCCAGTAACGGGATTGACCCGTTCGCCGAGGAGGTGAGCGCGTCGACCGCGCTCGCAGCGCCGGCGCTGGCGGTCAAGACCGCCTCCTGACGAAGGCCGATCGCCTGCCCCGGCCTTGCCTTGCCGTCCGTTCCCCGCAACGATCAGCGGCTCCAGGACGGATGGACAGCATGACCGATTCGCGTGCCGTTCAGCTTGCCGTCATCGCCGGGCTGATGCGCTGGATGCTCGCGCTGGCCGTGGTCGGGCTGGCGCTGTGGTTGCTGGGCGACGTGCTGCTGACGGTGTTTGCCGGGGTGCTGTTCGCGGTGCTGCTGCATGGGCTGTCGCGGCTGCTGCATCGCGGGCTGCGGCTGCCGTTCTGGCTGGCGATGACCATCGTGGTGCTGACGATGCTGTCGCTGGTCGGGCTGCTGGGCTGGTATGCCGGGCCGCAGCTGGCGGACCAGGTGTCGCAGCTTCGTCGCGCGCTGGGCGGCGAGGCGAAGCAGTTGCATGGCTATCTCGGGCGGACGGAGTGGGGCCGGTTCATGCTGGCGCAGTTGCCGACGGCGTTGGGCGGCTCGGGCGGCGGCGGCCATGCGGTCAGCATCGCGAGCTTCGTGCCGGGCGTGCTGGGCTCGGTGTTTGGGGTGCTGGGCACGCTGCTGATCGTCGTCGTGGCGGGCCTGTACTTCGCCGTCTCGCCGTCGGTCTACGTCTCCGGGGCGCTGCGGCTGCTGCCGCCGGCGCGGCGGGGCACCGGCCGGCGGCTGGCCGACCGGCTCGGCGTCACGCTGTGGCACTGGCTGGCCGGGCAGTCGGTCGACATGCTGTGCATCGGCATTCTCTCCGGCGTCGGGCTGGCGCTGCTCGGAGTGCCGCTGGCGCTCGCGCTGGGAGTGTTGGCCGGGCTGCTGAACTTCGTGCCCTATATCGGCGCCATCACCGGCTCGGTGCCGGCGATTCTGATCGCGCTGGCGCAGAGCCCGCGGCAGGCGCTCTACGTCGTCATCCTCTACACGCTGATCCAGGGGTTTGAGGGCAACGTGCTGGCGCCGATCATCCAGCGGCGGGCGGTCGACCTGCCGCCGGCGCTGACCATCCTGTCGCAGACCTTCGTCGGCGCGCTGTTCGGGCTGCCGGGCCTGGTGCTGGCGACGCCGCTCATCGCCCTGGTGGTCGCCGCGGTGCAGGAGCTGCAGCCGGAAGACAAGCCCGAAGAGGATGCCCGCCAAGCTGCAGCCTAAGCGGGCCCTGGCCAAAGCGAGCAAACGTTTTGGTTCTTTTTTCCAAGAAAGAACCGCTTCCTTGTTTCAGGATCTCGCATGTCGAAGCTGCGCACCGCAATCGTTCCCGTCACGCCGCTGGAGCAGAACTGCACCCTGGTGTGGGACGAGGCGAGCCGGCAGGCGGTCGTCATCGATCCCGGCGGGGATGCCGAGCGGATCGCCGCGGCGGTCCTGCGCGAGCGGCTGACGGTGGAGGCGATCTGGCTGACGCATGGCCATCTTGATCATGCGGGGGGCGCCGAGGCGCTGCGGGGCGCGCTGGGCGGGGTGTCGATCATCGGGCCGCATCAGGCGGACGCGTTCCTGCTGGAGGGCATCGAGCAGCAGGCGGCGCAGTATGGCTTGCGCGGCCTGCGCAACGCGACGCCGGACCGCTGGCTCGTCGAGGGCGAGGTGCTGCGGCTCGGCGAGCACCGCTTCGACGTGCTGCATTGCCCGGGGCACACGCCAGGACACGTGATCTTCGTCGACAAGGCAGCCGGGTTCGCGCAGGTGGGCGACGTGCTGTTCGCCGGCTCGGTGGGGCGGACCGACTTTGCCTATGGCGATGGGGCGGGCCTGATCAGCTCGATCAAGACCAAGGTGCTGCCGCTCGGCGACGCCGTGGCGTTCATCTGCGGCCATGGTCCTGGCTCGACGATCGGGCGCGAGCGGCTGAGCAACCCGTTTTTGCGCTGAGCGCGCCGGCCTGCGCTGAGCGCGTTGGCGACGCAGGCTCGTTTTGTTGATCGCCTGGCGTCTGGTGAGCCGTCCGGCCCGCTCGCATAAGGAATACGGCAGCGTCTGACCCAGGCTCCGGCGCCCCGCGGAGCGCGCCCACCGATGGACGAACCAGCCGAGGCCGAGCGTGATGACCGGCCCGACCGGCGCGAGATGTTCGAGCACATCGTCGAGAGCGCGACGACGCTGGCCATCTTCACCATGGATGCGGACGGCATCGTCACCTCCTGGAACGTCGGCGCCGAACGCTTGCTCGGCTATGCCGAGGCCGAGATCATCGGCCGCAGCGCGGACGCGATCTTCACCGACGAGGACCGGGCTGCCGGCAAGCCCGAGGCCGAGCTCGCGGGCGCGCGGGCGGCGGGGCGGTCGGACGACGAGCGCTGGCATGTGCGGCGCGACGGCACGCGGTTCTGGGCCTCGGGGCAGATGATCCGGCTGCGCAACCGGAAGGGCTTCGTCAAGGTCCTGAGCGACCTGACCGAGAGGCACGACGCCGAGGAGAAGCTGCGCCAGAACGAGGAGCTGTTCCGGGTGCTGGCGACCAACGTGCCGCAGCTCGTGTTCCGCAGCCAGGCGAGCGGCTCGCGCACCTGGGGCAGCCCGCAATGGATCGAGTTCACCGGGCTCGACATGGAGCACAGCGTGCGGTTCGGCTGGCTGGACGCGGTGCATCCCGACGACGTGGAGGCGACGCGGCAAGCCTGGGCGGCGGCGATGGCGGGCGGGGACTACTTCGTCGAGCATCGCATCTTCTGCGCCGCCAGCCGCGACTATCGCTGGCACCAGACGCGCGCCCGGGTGGTTGGCGAGCAGGCGGCGGGGCCCACCCGGGACATGGTCGGCACCTCGACCGACATTCACGACCTGCGTACGCTGCAGGACCGCCAGCGGGTGCTGCTGGCCGAGCTGCAGCACCGCACGCGCAACCTGCTTGCGGTGGTACGCTCGATCGCCGGGCAGACGATGCGCTCCAGCGGCTCGCTGGACGAGTTCGAGGTCGAATTCAGCGAGCGGCTGAGCGCGCTGGGGCGGGTGCAGAGCCTGCTGGCGCGCGCCGACCACCAGGCGATCGACCTGCGGGCGCTGGTCGAGGCGGAGCTCGATGCGCATGGCGACGGGCGGCAGGTGGCGGACAAGGTGCTGATCGAGGGACCGGCGGTGGCGGTGATGGCGAGCGCGGCGCAGGCGTTGACGCTGGCGCTGCACGAGCTGGCGACCAACGCGGTGAAGTACGGCGCGCTTGGCCAGCCGGCAGGTCGGCTGGCGATCACCTGGCGGCGCGAGCCGGCGCCGGCCTCGCGCATCGTCCTCGACTGGGTCGAGAGCGGGGTGGCGTTGGCGTTTGCCGGCAGCCCGCCGCGCCGGGGCTATGGCAGCGAGCTGATCGAGCGGGCGCTGCCGTATCAGCTTCATGCCGAGACCCGGCTGACGTTTGGCGATGACGGGCTGCGCTGCCGCATCGCGGTGCCGATGGCGACGGCCGTGGCGAGCGGCACGGCGTCGGAGGAGGCGCCGGCCAATGGGTGAGAGGCTGACGCAAAGCGGTCCGGCGATGGGCGTGCTGCGCGGTCGGCATCTGCTGATCGTCGAGGACGACTACCTGATTGCCATGGAGATGGCCGCATCGCTGGCGGCGCACGGGGCGACGATCCTCGGGCCGGCAGGGTCGGTGGCCGATGCCAGGGCGCTGCTGGAGGCCGATCACGCGCCGCTGGATGGCGCCGTGCTCGACATCAACCTGAGCGGCGAGCGGGTGTTCCCGGTGGCGGACCTGTTGACAGCGAGCGGCGTGCCGTTCGTGTTCGCGACCGGCTACGATCTGTGGGTGATCCCGCAGCCCTATGCCGAGGTGCCGCGCTGCGCCAAGCCGGTGCGGGTCTCGGATCTTGTGCAGCTGCTGGACGGGCGGATGGCGAAGAAGGCCAGGGGCGTCGCCCCTGGACCCGATTAAAGGCGGGGCCTTCAAGATCCACTGACGAGCTTCTTCTACAAAGCTGTAGGTTTTTGTACTGGTGAAATACAGCAAGATTTTCGGGTGGTCGGTCTGGCGATCGGAATCGCCGTTGCTTGACGGGCTGGGTGTTTGTTTTCAATGAGTTAGGTGAGAACTTGCCTATAGGCAAGATGTCCCGTCCCGCTGCCGCGGCGCCTCAGCCGGGGGAATTGCTAGCATGATTTCGGCGTCGTCCCACCAGGCGATGGGGTCTGGGGCCGCGGGCCCTGGCGAGCGGATGCACGCCTGCGGGTGATGGGTCTCCCCTCCTTTGCGGCAGGGTCAGTTGGTCAATGCCGCGCGCTCGAGGCGGACCATGATCGGGCGGTGGTCGGAGGTGCGGCGGTGTAGCGCCTGGGCGTCGATGCAGACCATGCCGCGGACCATGCAGCGATCCAGACGCAGCGGCACCAGGTCGAGCGAGCGATGGGTGGGGGCGCGCGGGCCGACGTCGCGGAAGCCGCGCATCAGCGTCGGGCCGACGAGGTTGAAGTCGCCGAGCACGGCGGCGTGGCCAGGCAGGGCGCGGGCGATGCGGGCGAGCTGGCGGCGGTTCAGCATCTGGCCGTGCGAGAGGTGCACGTTGGCGATCGCGAAGTCCGGCAGATGCAGGATCTGGCAGACGCGGTCGACGACGGCGCCGGACGGCAGGCGCAGCACCTCGGGCGGGCGGAGCGCCGGACGGGGCGACCAGATGCCGAGGCCGTGGATGCGGCCGGGCAAGGGCACGCGCCAATAGTGGCCGCCGATCCGGGCCGGCAGGGCGTCGATCTCGCGCGTCGCCTCCTGCATCAGCAGCAGGTCGGGCTGCTGATACTCGACCAGGCGCACGACGTCGGCGAGCGAGGCGCCGACGGTGCGCAGCAGGTTCCAGCTGATGATCTTCATGGGTTAGGCAAAGGCCAGAGGCTCTGCCTCTGGACTCCGCTGGGGCCCGAGGCCCCAGACCCCATTTGATGAGAGCCAATGACGCAGCTTTCCTGCTTGGCGAAGCCGATCACTCGATGCTCCCGCCGGCAACGATCCCGCCATTGGGTAAGACTAAAAAATGGATTTTAAAGGCTCCGCCTTTAATCGGGTCCAGGGGCGACGCCCCTGGCCTTCCTTATCCCAACTCCTCATGCCAAGTCCGGCCGTCACGCTCGATGAGCGCGATCGAGCTGGTCGGGCCCCAGCTGCCGGCGGCGTAGGGTTTTGGCTTCTCGGCGCTGGCGCCCCAGGCCTCGATGATCGGCTCGACCCAGCTCCAGGCCGCCTCGACCTCGTCGCGGCGCATGAACAGGGTGGCGTTGCCGCGCACGGTGTCCATCAGCAGCCGCTCGTAGGCGTCCGGGTAGCGCACCGAGAACGCCTTCTCGAAGCTGATGTCGAGGTCGGCGGGGCGCAGGCGCAGGCCGCCCGGGCCGGGATCCTTGCTCATCATCATCAGCCGCATGCCCTCCTCGGGCTGCAGCCGGATGACCAGCCGGTTGGGCTGCAGGTCGGCGCTGTCGTCGGGGAACACCGAGTAGGGCACGGCGCGGAACTGGATGACGATCTCCGAGACCTTGCTGGGCAGGCGCTTGCCGGTGCGCAGGTAGAAGGGAACGTTGGCCCAGCGCCACGAGTTGATCTCCGCCTTGAGGGCGACGAAGGTTTCGGTCGTGCTCTGGCGGCCCTCGCCGAGGTCGGTGAGGTAGCCGTCGACGGCCTTGCCGCCGGAGGCGCCGGCGACGTATTGGCCGCGCACGGTGACGTGGCCGATCTCGTGCGGCGCGATGCGCTTGAGGCTGCGCAGCACCTTGAGCTTCTCGTCGCGCACGCTGTCGTCGGCGAGCGAGATCGGCGGGTCCATGGCGAGCAGGCAGAGCAGCTGCAGCATGTGGTTCTGCAGCATGTCGCGCAGCGCCCCGGACGTATCGTAGTAATCGCCGCGACCTTCGACGCCGACCGTCTCGCCGACCGTGATCTGCACGTGGTCGATCATGTCGCTGTCCCACAGCCGCTCGAAGATGCTGTTGGCGAAACGAAGGGCGAGCAGGTTCTGCACCGTCTCCTTGCCGAGATAGTGATCGATCCGGTAGGTCTGCGCCTCGGTGAAGACGCGGCCGACGTCGTCGTTGATCTGTTTCGCGCTCGCAAGGTCGTGGCCGATCGGCTTCTCCAGCACCACGCGCGAGCGCTCGGTGATGACGCCGTGGGCGGCGAGGTTGTCGCAGATCGGGCCGTAGAGGTTCGGCGAGGTCGCGAGATAGAACACCCGGATGCGGTCCGGCTGCTCGCCCAGCATCTGGGTCAGCGATGGCCAGCCCTCGTCGCGGGCGCCGTTCACCCGGGCGTAGTGGACGAGCTGCAGGAAGCGGGCGACGATCTCGGGGTCGAGGTCGGCGGCGGCGACGTGCCGCGTCAGCGCGCCGGAGGTGATGTCGCGGAAGCTCGCATCGTCATGCTCGGAGCGGGCGGCGGCGATGACCCGGCTGCCCGGCGGGATCTGACCGTCGCGGAACCGGTAGTAGAGCGCCGGCAGCAACTTGCGCAGGGTCAGGTCGCCGGTGGCGCCGAAGACCACGCAGTCGAACACCTCGACGGGCTTTACGCTGGGTGCCATGCGGGGCCTCCTTTACGAAATTGGTAGCAAGAAAGGGTTCTTTTTTGAAAAAAAGAACCAAAAAACTTTTGCCCGTTCAGAGGGTGCTCAGTGGGGTTTATGCCTGGTCGGATAGAAGTTTTTTGCTGCTTTTTTTCAAAAAAGAAGCGCTTGCCTACACGATCGTGACCCGCAGGGCATTGGTCGTCCCGGCCTGCCCGAATGGCACGCCGGCGACGACGACGACCTGGTCGCCGGGCTGGGCGAAGCCGCCGCGTTGGGCGATGCGGGCGCCGTGGGTCACCGCCGCCCCCATCGTCATTACCTCGGCGGTGCGCACCGCGTGCACGCCCCAGCAGACGGCCAGGCGACGCGCCGTCTCGGCCGAGGGGGTCAGGCCGAGCACCGGGACGGCCGGGCGCTCGCGCGAGATGCGGATGGCGCTGAGGCCGGAGGCGGTGAAGGCGACGATGGCCTTGGCGTCGATCGTGCGCGCGACCTGCACCGCGGCGGCGGCCATCGCGTCCGACAGGGCAGGCTCGGAGGCCGGGCGGCTGGCGCGCATCTGCTCGGCCCAGCCGGCGTCGCGCTCCACCCGGGTCACGATGCGGTCCATCATCGACACTGCCTCGACCGGATACTGGCCGGCGGCGGTCTCGGCCGAGAGCATCACCGCGTCGGCGCCGTCGAACACCGCGGTTGCGACGTCGGACGCCTCGGCGCGGGTGGGCGCGGGGGCGCTGATCATGCTCTCCAGCATCTGGGTGGCGACGATCACCGGGCGGCCGAGGCGGCGGGCCTCGCGCACGATGCGCTTCTGGGCGAGCGGCACCTCCTCGGGCGGCAGCTCGACGCCGAGGTCGCCACGCGCCACCATCGCCGCGTCCGACAGGGCGAGGATGGTGGTCAGGTCGTCGAGCGCCTGCGGCTTCTCGATCTTGGTGAGCAGCCAGGCGCGGTCGCCGGCGAGTTGGCGCGCCTCGGTGACGTCCTCCGGGCGCTGCACGAAGCTGAGGCCGATATACTCGACGCCCTGCTCGAGCACGAAGGCGAGGTCGGCGCGGTCCTTCTCGGTCAGCGCCGGGATCGGCAGCGCGACGTCGGGCACGTTGACGCCCTTGCGGTCCGACAACGGGCCGCCGACCAGCACCTCGCACTCCAAATGGTCGGCAAGGCGGCGACGCACCCGCAGGCGAAGCTTGCCGTCGTCGAGCAGCAGGTTGGTCCCCGCGGTGGCGGCGGCGATGATCTCGGGGTGCGGCAGCATGACCCGGCGGCTGTCGCCGGGGGTGGGGTTCATGTCGAGCCGGAACGTCTGGCCGGTGGCGAGGTGGACGCGGCCGCCGCCGAAGCGGCCAACCCGCAGCTTGGGGCCCTGCACGTCGGCCAGGATCGCGATCGGGCGGCGCTCGCGCGCCTCCAGGGCGCGGATGTTGCGGATGCTGGCGGCATGATCCTCATGGGTGCCATGCGAGAAGTTCAGCCGGAAGATGTCCGCGCCCGCCTCAAACAGGCGGGCCAGCACGGCCGGGTCGCTGCTCGCCGGACCGAGGGTCGCGACGATGCGGGTGCGGCGGTGGCGGCGGAAGGGATACTGGTCGATCGTCTTGTCCTCGCGGCGCGTTCGCCCCCACTTACGAGGATGACGGGATGGATGAAAGTTCCGAAGCCCGAGGAGGACAGCAGATGGCGGCACCGGAGATCGATGCGGCAACCCGGACCGAGCTCGAGGCGGCGGCCTTCCGGCGCCTGGTCGCGCACCTGCGGGA
This sequence comes from Acetobacteraceae bacterium, assembly GCA_965198995.1. Lineage (GTDB taxonomy): Bacteria > Pseudomonadota > Alphaproteobacteria > Acetobacterales > Acetobacteraceae > CAXMMR01. The sequence continues at coordinate 2,318,681 of CBDAQG010000002.1, read as the reverse complement.
GCGCACGGACGTGCAGAACATCGACCTGATGACGCTGGCCGGGTTCTGCCGCAACTGCCTCTCACGCTGGTATCGGGAGGAGGCGGGCGAGCGAGGGGTGACCATCACCGACCCGGACGCGCGGGAGATCGTCTACGGGATGCCTTACAAGGCGTGGCAGGCGCAGTTCCAGACGGAGCCGACACGGCCGCTGGCGGATGCGGCCGCCAGCCATCCGGCGCCGGATGGGGTGCCTTAAGGCAAGACAAGGCAAGGGGCTTTCCCTCCGTGAGCCTTTCCAACTGCGCTGCGCGCAGTCGGAACCTTTGGCTCACTCCGCCCCTTGACCCCATCAAAGGCGGAGCCTTTGAAATCCGTTAGTTTATCATGTTCCTCACGGCGAGTTCGGTGCTGTGGGACGCAGGATTGAATGGCTTCGCCAAGCAAGGAAGAGCCGGCCTGTAACCCTAACGGATGCGGGTCTGGGGGCGCCGCCCCCAGCAGGTCCAGGGCAGAGCCCTGGCCTTTCTCCCCTGGCCTTTCCGCCTTGCTTCGGCTACTCGCCGCGCCCGGCTATCGGAGGAGTTTGCATGGCGAGCCAGGCTGCGGATCTCACCGTCAGCGACGATGCCAAGGTTGGCGGCATTGCGGCTGACCGGTTGCGCTCGATCATCGACCGGATCGAGCGGCTGGAGGAGGAGCGGCGGGCGCTCGGCGGCGACATCAAGGACATCTACACCGAGGCGAAGTCGGCCGGCTTCGACGTCAAGGTGATCCGGCAGATCATCCGCATCCGCAAGCAGGAGCCCGCCGAGGTGGAGGAGCAGGAGACGCTGCTTGACGTCTACCGGCGCGCGCTGGGCATGTAGAGGCCGTCATGACAGGAGATCCATCGATGCGCGTGATCCTCGTGGCGCCCTTGCTGGCGCTGGTTGGCGGGGCCGCGTTGGCGCAGACGACGCCGACGCGCAACCCGGCGGAGGTGCTGCCGGGCGCCTACATGGTCGAGCCGCAGCATACCCAGGTGTATTGGAGCCTGGCGCATCTCGGCTTCACCACGTTCTATGGCCGGCTGAGCGAGGTTGCCGGGTCGCTGACGCTGGCGCCGAACAGCCCGGCGGCGGACCAGCTCGCGATCACCATGCCGACCGACAGCCTCAACACGACGTCTGACAAGCTGAACCAGGAGCTGCAGGGCTCGGACTGGTTCGACGCCAAGAGCTATCCGACGATCGCCTTTAAGAGCACCAAGGTGGACATCGTCGGGCGCGGGCATGCCACCGTGACCGGGGCGCTGACGTTGCACGGCTTCACCCGGCCGCTGGTGCTGGACGTGCACTTCAATGCCGCCGGGGTGAACCCGATCGACCACCATTATACGGTGGGGTTCCAGGCGACGGGCATCATCAAGCGTAGCCAGTTCGGGGTGACGAAATACGTGCCGGTGGTGGGCGACGACGTGTCGCTGATGATCAGCGCCGCGTTCGTGCAGGCGCCAGCGCAATAGGCGGCGCTCGACGAACTGACACGGTGCTGTCGACAAGGATTCACACTCGGGCCGGGCGTGACCGCCTATGTCGCCTCCTATCATTGTAGGACAGCGACCATGCGAAACAGCCTGAGAGTCTATGCGGCGGCGCTGGCGGGGCTGGCGTTGGCCGGGCCTGCCCATGCCGTCGACCAAACCGTGCCGGGCGCCGGCAACGCGACGGCGACCGCCATCGCCGAGGCCTCGCCCTTCATCAGGTCGGCCCTCGCGCGGCTGAAGCTGGCGGTCGGCGGCATCCATGACCGGGTGCTGCGCGAGCAGACCTTTGACGCGCTGTTCAACAAGCGCACCTGCATCTATCACCGCTCCGAGATGACGGCGGCCAAGAAGCAGCGGATCGTCGACGCGTTGCAGGCGGCCGGACTGTTCGCCAACGTCGATGCCGCGGCGTTCCCGGGCGGCGCGCTCGCCGGCGTGTTTCCGCCGGTGCTCGACGAGGACACCACCTGCCCGCAACTGCCGCAGGGCTTTGGCGTGGCGCCCGGCAGCAGTTTTGGCGGCCACCAATCCTATCCGGGCGGCCTGCCGGTGCATGAGGGCTTCAACCTCTCGAGCGCGCTCGCCTTCGCCGACAACTACGAGTCCGCCTACGGCCATGCCGATGCGAGCGGCCTGCCGACCATGCTGAGCCTGCCGGCCTCGACCGAGAAGAACCCGGGCGACCTCGACATCTCGCGCGACGAGATCACGGCGGCGCCGCTGTGGCATGACTGGGCGAAGTCGATCGTCTTTCAGTGGAACGCCGATGGCACCGAGTTCGCCGAGTTCAGCTTCGGCGGCGCCGGCATGACGGACGATTACGGCACCGCGGGCGACAGCCGCACCGGCGGCCACCACATCATCAGCCTGGCGGAGTCGATCGCCCGCCATCTGCCGGCGCAGTTCGTCATCGTTCAGGCCTCGGCGCACAGCGCGCCGACGCTGGGCAGCGAGTTCAAGGTGGTGAACTGGCTGCGCGCCGCCGCCATCATCGCCGAGGCCGATCCGGTCGCGCGCGGCCTGCTGGTCCACGACGCGAGCGGCAACCTTCGCCTGCCGCCGACCAAGAGCTCCGCCGAGATCGACCTGCTCACGGCCGGGCAGACCAACTTCGTCGTCGAGGACACGATCCACAACCTGTCCGACGCCGACTTCACGTTTACCATTCCAGCGATCACGACGTCGCAGGTGGTGCTGGCCGATCTGGCGTCGCATTACGGCTACGATCCGACCGACGTTGCGCGCTATAACAACTCGTATCGCAATCCGGCGCTGAGCAATCTGAGCGCAGAACGGATTTTTATCCTGTTCACGCGGCAAGGGCTGGGAGCGGTGCAGACCCAGCTCGACCTGCTGCGCGCGAAGGGGGCCATCTAAGAGAAGGAAGGCCAGGGGCTCGCCCCTGGACCTGATTAAAGGCGGAGCCTTTAAAATCCATTTGTTTCTCATGATTCCATGGCGGGACTGGTGGCGTGGGATGCAGGATTGAATGGCTTCGCCAAGCAAGAAAGAGCCCGGTTAGACTCCTGACGGATGCGGGTCTGGGGGCGCTGCCCCCGTCGTGCGAATGCACGCTGTCGCGTGACATGCGCAGCACGCTGTCGCGTGACATGCGCAGCACGCTGTCGCGTGACATGCGCAGCACGCTGTCGCGTGACATGCGCAGCACGCTGGCGCGTGACGTGCGGATGCACGCTGGCGCGTGACGTGCGGATGCACGCTGGCGCGTGACGGGTCCAGGGCGGAGTGAGCTGAAGGTTCCGACTGCGCAACGTGCAGTTGGGAACGCTCACGCAGGGGGAGCCCTGGCCGGTCTTCTTCTGGCTTTGCTAGACCACCTCGGCGGGCCTGAGCGCGCACATCTCTGCGCCTGACTCGGTTTCGACCTGGAACGTGCAGTGTTCGATGCGGAACTGCCTGGCCAGGGCCTGGGCGGCTTCGCGCACGTCGATGGTGGTGCCGCTGCGGGCGACCAGGTGTGCGGTGGCTGCGACGTTGGTGGTGCTCAGGCTCCAGATGTGCAGGTCGTGCACCTCGTGGACGTTCGGCAGTGTGGCGAGGCAGGCTTTGATGGTTGCATGGTCGAGGTCGCGGGGGACGGCGTCCAGTGCGAGGTTCACGCTCTCGCGCAGAACGCCGAAGCTGCTCCAGGCGATGACGGCGACGATCAGCAGGCTGGCGAGCGGGTCGAGGCGGATCCAGCCGGTGAGCGCGATGACGCCGGCGGCGGCGAGCACGGCGGCGGAGACGGCGGCGTCGCCGGTCATGTGGAGGAAGGCGCCGCGGATGTTGAGGTCGTGGCGGCCGCGCAGGAACATCAGCGCGGTGCCGCCATTGGCGAGGATCGCTGCGGCGGCGACCCACATGACGGCGGCGCTGGCGACGCCGCCGGGGGTGATCAGGCGGCGGATGGCTTCGACGGCGATGGCGCCGGTGGAGGCGAGCAGGATGGCGGCGTTGAGCAGCGAGGCGAGGATGGTGGAGCGGCCCCAGCCATAGGTTCGACGGGCCGAGGGTTGGCGGCGGGTGGCCCAGGCGGCGGCCCAGGCGAAGAGCAGGCCGAGCACGTCGCCGAGATTGTGCACGCCGTCGGCGAGCAGCGCCATCGAGTGCGCGACCAGGCCGTAGCCGAATTGCAGCCCGACGATGAGCAGGTTCAGGGCGACGCCGACGGCGAAGGCGCGCTCGAAGGTTTCCGGCGCGTGGCTGTGGGCGTGGCCGGGCTGGCCATAATGGCCGTGCCCGTGCCCGTGGCCGTGCCCGTGGCCGTGCTCGTGCGAGTGTTCAGCCACCGTCTGCTCCCGGTCGTTCCTTGAGGCGACTGATTTGGTTTGCGTGCGTCGCCAGCACCAGGGTGCGGCGGATCTTCTGGGTCGGCGTCAGCAGGGCGTTGGCGAGGGTGAAGCTGTCGACCACGGCGTGGTGGCGGATGCGCTCGGTGCTCGCCAGGGCGCGGTTGGCGGCGGCGATGCCGGCGGCTGCGGCGGCGGCGTCGCCGTCCTCGGCGACGACCAGGGCGACCAGGCCTTGCCGGCCGTCGCCGGCGACCACCGCCTGGGCGATGCCGGGCTGGGCCATCAGCACGTGCTCGACCTTGGCCGGCGAGATGGTCTCGCCGCCGGCGAGCACGATGATGTCGCGCTTGCGGTCGGTGATGCGCAGGTGGCTGTCCGGCTCGATCACGCCGACGTCGCCGGTGTGCAGCCAGCCGTCGACGATGGTGGCGGCGGTGGCCTCGGGCTGGCGCCAGTAGCCGTCCATGACCAGGTCGCCGCGGACCAGCACCTCGCCGTCCTCGGCGATGCGGAGTTCGACGCCCTGCAGCGGCGGGCCGACGGTGTCGGCGCGGGGGGTGTCGAACGGGTTGACGCTGATCACCGGGCCGGCCTCGGTCTGGCCGTAGCCCTGCATGACCTTGACGCCGAGGGCGGTGAAGAAGCGGCCGACGGTGGGGTCGAGCCGGGCGCCGCCGCACACCGCGGCGCGCAGCCGGCCGCCGAAGCGGGTGCGGATCCTGGCGCGGACCAGGCGGTCGAGTAGCGGGTCGGCCAGGCGGTCGAGGCGGCGCGGGTGGCCGTCGAGGCGGCGCAGGCCGGCGGCGAGGGCGGCCTCGAACAGGGTGCGGGAGAGGCGGCCGGAGCGCCCGACCTGGGCGAGGATGCGGCTGCGGATCACCTCCAGGATGCGGGGGACGACGATGACGATCCCGGGGGCGATGTCGACCAGGTCGGCCGCGAGGTGCTCGACGCCGCGGGCGAAGACGATCTCGATGCCGAGCGAGGGGAAGAAGAACAGCCCCACCGTGTGCTCGAAGCCGTGCGACAGGGGCAGGACGGAGAGGTAGCGCTCGCCGGTGAGGTTCAGGCGGCGTACGACCTGCCAGAGCGAGCGGCAGTTGGCGAGGATGGCGCGGTGCGGCTGCATGACGCCGCGCGGGGTGCCGCTGGTGCCGGAGGTGTAGATCAGGCAGGCCATCGCGCCCGGCTTGATGTCGGTCGCTTCGGCCGCGATGAGGCCGACGCCGAGGCGGTCGCCCGTGGCGGCGGTCCACTCAGGGCCGTCCATCAGCAGCAGGCGGTCGAGCGGGCCGGCGGCGGCGAGGGTCGCGGCGAGCTGGGGGGTGCCGACGATGGCGACCCGGATGGCGGCGTCGCGCAGCAGGTGGGCGTGGTCGGCGACGGTGTTGGTGGTGTAGGCGGGGACGGGGACGGCGCGGATTGCCATCAGCGCCAGCTCGGCGATGGCGACCTCCGGGCGGCTGGGGCTGGCGACGAGGACGCGGTCGCCGGCGGCGACGCCGCCGGTGCGCAGGGCGCGGGCGAGGGAGGCGGCCTGGTCGGCGAAGTTGCGCCAGGTCAGGTCTTGCCAGGCACCGTTGCGGTGATGGCGGAAGGCGGTGCGGTCGGGCCAGAGCTGGGCGCAGCCGAACAGCATGGCGGCCAGGTTCGGCCATTGCGGGTAGTCAGTTGAGGCGAGGGAAGGCCAGGGGCTTTGCCCCTGCACCCCATTACAGGCGGAGCCTTTAAAATCCATTTATTATCCGGGGTTCCAGGGCGGGAGCGGTGGCGGGTGGGGCAGGGTTTGCGTGGCTTCGCGAGCAAGGAAGTGGGTGCTTAGCCTCTTGACGCATGGGGTCCAGGGCCGAGCCCTGGCCTTCCTCGTTTGACGTCCGTGCGCGCCGCCTTACATGGTTGTGCCACTACGCCGCCGTTCGGCGCAGTGCAATCACAGGACACCGCATGACGTTGCCTCGGCCGACAAGCCTGTTCCCGTGCTCGATGCCGGATGGTCTGCGGGTTGGCGAGGCTGCCGCCGGGCTGCCGCGATGGGATTTGTCCGACCTGTATGACGCGCCGGACAGCCCGCGCGTGGCGGTGGATCTGGAGCGGGCGGCGGCCGATGCGAAGCGGTTTTTCGAGCGCTATGCGGGGCGGCTGGGCCAGCTTGATGGTGCGGGCCTTGCCGCCGCCATCGCCGAGTGCGAGCGCCTCGACGAGGTGCTGGGCGGGCTGATGAGCTATGCGCAGCTGCTGTTCAGCGCCGACAGCGCGACGGCCGCGATCGGGCGGTTCTACCAGTCGATCAGCGAGCGGGTGACGGCGATCAGCGCCGACATGCTGTTCTTCTCGCTGGAGCTGAACCTGCTTGACGACGCGCTGCTGGAGAGCCGGCTGGCCGACCCGGCGCTGGCGCGCTGGCAGCCTTACCTGCGTGATTTGCGGGTGTTCCGGCCGCACCAGTTGCAGGAGCAGCTGGAGAAGCTGCTGCACGAGAAGGAGGTGACCGGGCGCGCGGCCTGGAGCCGGCTGTTCGACGAGACGGTGGCCGGCATGCGGGTGCCGTTGCCGGGGCCGGGGGGCGTGCAGAGCCTGACGGTGAGCGCGGTGCTGAACCAGCTTTCGGACGGTGACCGCGGCAAGCGCGAGGCGGCGGGGCGGGCGATCGGCGCCGCGTTCGGCGAGCGGGAAAAGCTGTTCTCGCTGATCACCAACACGCTCGCCAAGGACAAGGAGATCCTCGACACCTGGCGCCACTACCCGCGGCCGGAGAGCTATCGCAACCGCGCCAACATGGTCGAGGACGAGGTGGTCGACGCGCTGGTGTCGGCGGTGACCGACAGCTTTCCGACCTTGTCGCATCGCTACTACGCGCTAAAGGCGAAGTGGCTGGGGCTGGAGACGCTGCAGCACTGGGACCGCAATGCGCCGCTGCCCAACGACGATGACCGGGCGGTGGGTTGGGAGGAGGCGCGGGCGCGGGTGCTGCAGGCCTACAGTGGATTTGATCCGGAGCTTGGCCGGATCGGGCAGACGTTCTTCGAGAATGCGTGGATCGATGCCGAGCTGCGCGAGGGCAAGTCGGGCGGCGCGTTCGCCCACCCGACGGTGCCGACGGCGCACCCCTACATCATGATGAACTATCACGGCCGCACCCGCGACGTGATGACGCTGGCGCATGAGCTTGGCCACGGGGTGCACCAGGTGCTCGCCGCCCGGCAGGGCTACTTCATGTCCGGCACGCCGCTGACGCTGGCCGAGACGGCGTCGGTGTTTGGCGAGATGCTGACCTTCCGCGCCCTGCTCGACGCCGAGACCGAGCCCTCGCGGCGGCGGATCATGCTGGCGGGCAAGGTGGAGGACATGCTGAACACGGTGGTTCGCCAGGTGGCGTTCTACCAGTTCGAGCAGCGGGTGCATGCCGAGCGGCGCAGCGGCGAGCTGTTGCCGGAGCGGATCGGCGAGATCTGGCTGGCGGTGCAGCGCGAGAGCCTTGGCCCGGCGTTCGAGTTCAGCCCCGAATACAGCGTGTTCTGGGCCTACGTGCCGCACTTCATCCACACGCCGTTCTACGTCTACGCCTATGCCTTCGGCGACTGCCTGGTGAACGCGCTCTACTCGGTGTTTCAGGACGGGCACCCGGGCTTTCAGCAGAAATACCTGGCGATGCTGGCCGCCGGCGGCACCCGGCGGCATCGCGAGCTGCTGGCGCCGTTCGGGCTGGATGCGTCGGACCCCGGCTTCTGGAAGCGCGGTCTCGACGTCATTGCCGGCTTCATCGACGAGCTGGAGCAGGGCTGAGTGGCGCTCGAGCCGGTTCGGCCCAAGCGCGAGGGGTCGCTGTTCGGCGAGGTGCGGCGGATCGCGCGCACCTCCGGCGCGGTGGGTGGCATTGCGGCGCGGGTTGCCGGGCAGCGGGTGTTCGGCCTGAAGACCGACAAGGCGGCGCATGCGGAGGACCTCAAGCAGATCCTCGGCGGGCTGAAGGGGCCGCTGATGAAGGTGGCACAGTTCCTGTCCACCATCCCCGACGCGCTGCCCGACGAGTATGCCGCCGAGCTCGCCGAGCTGCAGGCCAACGCGCCGCCGATGGGCTGGAACTTCGTCCGCCGGCGGATGGCCTCCGAGCTCGGGCCGGACTGGCAGGGCAAGTTCGCCAGCTTCACCCAGGAGGCGGTGGCCGCCGCCTCGCTCGGGCAGGTGCATCGCGCGACGCTGGCCGACGGCCGGGTGCTCGCCTGCAAGCTGCAGTATCCGGACATGCCGAGCATCGTCGAGGGCGACCTCAAGCAGCTCAGGCTGGCGATGGGGATCTATGCGCGGATGGACAGCGCCATCCACAGCGACGAGATCTACAAGGAGCTGGCCGAGCGGCTGCGCGAGGAGGTCGACTACCGTCGCGAGGCGGCGCAGATGCGGCTCTACGGGCTGATGCTCGCCAAGGACAGCTTCGTCTCGATCCCCAAGCCGGTGGAGGCGCTGTCCACCTCGAGGCTGCTCAGCATGGAGTGGCTCGAGGGGACTGGCATGCAGGCCTATCTCGACACCAAGCCGAGCCAGGAGAGCCGCAACCGCACCGCCGAGGCGCTGTTCCACGCCTGGTACCTGCCGCTCTACCGCTACGGCGTGATCCATGGCGACCCGCATCTGGGCAACTACCAGGTGCGCGCCGACCAGGGGTTAAATTTGCTGGATTTCGGCGCCATCCGGGTGTTTCCGGCGCGCTTCGTCACCGGGCAGATCGCGCTCTACCACGCCATTCGCGACAATGACGACGATGCGGCGCAGCAGGCCTATCACGACTGGGGTTTTCGCGACCTGCCGCGCGAGACGATGCTGGTGCTGAACGAGTGGGCGCGCTTCATCCACGAGCCGCTGCTGCAGGACCGGGTGCGCAAGATCCAGGAGAACGGCGACCCGCAATTCGGCCGCTCTGTGGCTGAAAAGGTGCACGCCGGGCTGCAGAAGACCGGCGGGGTGCGGCCGCCGCGGGAGTTCGTGCTGATGGACCGCTCGGCGATCGGTCTGGGCTCGGTGTTCCTGCGGCTCGGCGCGGAGCTGAACTGGCACCGGCTGTTCCACTCGATGATCGACGATTTCGACGAGGTGGCGCTAGCGGGGCGGCAGGCGGAGGCGCTGGCCGAGGCTGGGGTGCCCTCAACGATTTAGACGGCGAGGGGCGCCCCTCGACCCATTAAAGGCGAAGCCTTTAAAAACCAGGTCTCATCGTGCCACACGGGCGAGTGCGGTGCGGTGGGACGCAGCACCGAATGGCTTCGCTGGACAAGGAAGAGTGCGCCAAGCCTCCAACGGAATGGGGGTCTGGGGCCTCAGGCCCCAGCGGAGTCCAGAGGCAGAGCCTCTGGCCTTGCCTCACGCGAAGCACTTCTTGGCGTGACCCAGGACGATGAGCCGGTTGGCGCGCGCGATCGCCGAGTTGGCGAAGCGCTGCTGCGCCGCCATGGCGTCTTCGTTGCCGGCGGAGCTGCTGCCGCCATTGATGCCGCCGGTGCCGGTGGCTCCGACCACCGGTAAGTTGTTGCCGTTCACGTTGGCGCCGCTGACGCCGCCGCTGCTGCCGGCGAGGCTGATGCCGCCGCCGGAGACGCCGGAGGAGGCGAGCGCGCGGGTGCGTTGATTGGCCTGGTCGATGCGGCTGTTCATCTCCGCAATCTGGCTGTCGATGGCCGGGCAGCTCAGCGCGTCGTCGCCCGGCTCGCTTGCCGGGATCGGCGGGTGCGCGTTCGCGGCGGCGGCGGCTGGTTGGGCGGTGTCGGGCGGGGTGGCGGCGCAGCCTGCGACGAGCAGGCACAGCATCCAGGCCCGGCGGTTCGTCGTCATGCGTGCGCTCTTCCCTGAGGTGCCGGCGGCAATCGACGGTGATGCCGGTGCTGGACCGTGCCAAGGGCGCCGCGTCGCGTCCAGTGGACTTGCGGGTCCTGGCCTCCCTTGCCCGCGGCCCGGGCTGCGCGCTACGTCACTCGTCCGCACCATGTCAGGGGTGTCAGGAACGTCCAGAAGGGGGCCTGATGATGCGCCTTGCGGTGCTCAGGGAACGGCGTGAGGGCGAGACGCGGGTGGCGGCGACGCCGGAGACGGTCAAGAAGCTGATCGCTCTTGGCTTGAGCGTCGCGGTCGAGGCGGGTGCGGGGCTGCACTCGGCGCTGCCGGACGCCGACTACGCCGCGGCCGGCGCGGAGGTCGTGGGCGACGCCGGGATGGCGCTGGCGGGTGCCGGGGTGGTGTTCGCCGTGCAGGCGCCGGACGGGGCGGCGCGGGCGGCCCTGCCGCGTGGGGCGCTGCTGGTCTGCACCGCCGGGGCGCATGCGGACCCGGGGCTGGCGCCGGCGATGGCGGCGGCGGGGGTGGACCTTGCGGCGATGGAGCTGCTGCCGCGCATCACCCGGGCGCAGTCGATGGACGTGCTGTCGAGCCAGGCGAACCTGGCCGGGTTTCGCGCCGTGGTCGAGGCGGCGGCGGCGTTCCAGCGCGGCTTCCCGATGATGATGACGGCGGCCGGCACGGTGCCGCCGGCGCGGGTGTTCATCATCGGCGCCGGGGTGGCCGGGCTGCAGGCGATCGCCACCGCCCGGCGGCTCGGCGGCATCGTCAGCGCGACCGACGTGCGGCCGACGTCACGCGAGGAGGTGAAGTCGCTGGGCGCGACCTTCGTCGGGGTGGACAGCGAGGCGGGGGCGCAGACCGCCGGCGGCTACGCCAAAGAAATGACCGACGCGTTCCGGCAGAAGCAGGCCGAGCTGATGGCGGCGACGGTCGCCAAGAACGACATTGTCATCTGCACCGCGCTGGTGATGGGGCGGCGCGCGCCGACCATCGTCACCAGCGCGATGGTGGCGGCGATGCGGCCGGGCAGCGTGATCGTCGACCTGGCGGCCGAGGCGGGCGGCAACTGTGAGGCCACGGTGCCGGGCGAGCGCATCGTCACCGACAACGGCGTGACTATCCTGGGCTACCGCAACTGGCCGGCGCGGATCGCGGTGGCGGCGAGCAACCTCTACAGCCGCAACCTGCTGACCTTCCTGACCAGCTTCTGGGACAAGGCCGCGTCGGCGCCCAAGCTGCCGGACAGCGACGAGATCGTGCGGGGGGTGATGATCACCCGCGGCGGCCAGGTGGTGCACGCGCAGTTCGCCGCCGCGGCGCCGAGCCAGGCGGTCGACAACACGACCACCTCGGCCGGCGCCGGCGTGACGACCGCGCCGGATGCGGCCACGGCGGCGCCGGCTGGGGCCACGGCGGCGCCGGCTGGGGCCACGGCGGCGCCGGCTGGGGCCACGGCGGCGCCGGCTGCCCCGCCGCCTGCTGTCGCGCCCGCGGCCGTAGCGGCGGTGCCGCCGTCCGCGGCGACACCGCCGCTCTGGGTCGTGCCGCCGGCGGTCGCGACGCAGGAGCCGGCAACCGATGCCGCCTCCGAGGCGTCGGCGCCGCAGATCGCGCCGCCGGTCGCCGCCCCGCCACCGTCCCTCGCCTGAGACCCACCCTTCCCCCGCCTGAGAGAGCAGCCCCCGATGAACCCGAACTCGCTCGCCGACCAGGCCCAGCGCATCGCTGACCAGGCGGCCAACCTTGCGGCCCAGCTGCACGTGCTGCCGCAGGCCTTTCCGGTGGCCGGCTTCGGCCCGGCGGTGGCGGCGACGGCAACGGCGGCCGAGCCGTTCATCCTGCTGCTGACGATCTTTCTGCTTGCCTGCTTCGTCGGCTACTACGTCGTCTGGAACGTGACGCCGGCGCTGCACAGCCCGCTGATGGCGGTGACCAACGCGATCTCGTCGGTGATCATCGTCGGCGCGATGCTGGCGGCGGGGCTCTCGGCCAGCGCCTGGGCGCGGATCTTCGGCTTCCTGGCGGTGATCCTCGCCTCGGTCAACATCTTCGGCGGCTTCATGGTGACGCAGCGGATGCTGTCGATGTTCAAGTCCAAGCAGCGATAGGGCCGGATCGGATGTCTTCCAGTCTGACGTCGTTCTTCTACCTCGTCGCCGCGGTGCTGTTCATCCTGGCGCTGCGCGGGCTGTCGAGCCCGGTGACGTCGCGGCGCGGCAACCAGTTCGGCATGGTCGGCATGCTGATCGCGGTGCTGGCGACACTCGCCCATCACGGCATGCATGCGGGCGGGGTGGTGCTGATCCTGCTTGGCATTGCGATCGGCGGCGGCATCGGCATCGTGCTGGCGCGGCGGATCCAGATGACGGCGCTGCCGCAGCTGGTCGCCGCGTTCCACTCGCTGGTGGGCCTGGCGGCGGTGTTCGTCGCCGCCAGCGCGATCAATGCGCCGCAGAGCTTCGGCATCGGCCTGCCCGGGGCGATCCACACTGAGTCGCTGGTCGAGATGTCGATCGGGTTGGCGATCGGCGCGATCACGTTCACCGGCTCGCTGATCGCGTTCGCCAAGCTGCAGGCGCTGATGAAGGGGACGCCGATCACTTTCCCTTACCAGCACTACGTCAACCTCGGGCTCGGCATCCTGCTGGTGCTGCTGATCGTCGTGTTCATCAGCACGGCGAGCCAGGTGGTGTTCTGGTTGATCGCGCTGCTGGCGATGGGGCTGGGGTTCCTGCTGATCATTCCGATCGGCGGGGCGGACATGCCGGTCGTGGTCTCGATGCTGAACAGCTACTCCGGCTGGGCGGCGTGCGGCATCGGCTTCACCATTGGCAACCTCGCGCTGATCATCACCGGGGCGCTGGTGGGCGCGTCGGGCGCGATCCTGTCCTACGTGATGTGCAAGGGGATGAACCGCTCGATCTTCAACGTGCTGCTCGGCGGCTTTGGGGTCACGGCGGCGGGCGGGCCGGCGGCGGTGGCGGGCGACCGGACGGTGAAGTCCGGCAACGCCGACGACGCGGCGTTCATCATGAAGAACGCCTCGAAGGTGATCGTGGTGCCGGGCTACGGCATGGCGGTGGCGCAGGCGCAGCACGCGCTGCGCGAGATGGCGGACCAGCTCAAGGCGGAGGGGGTGGAGGTGAAGTATGCCATCCACCCGGTGGCGGGACGGATGCCGGGGCATATGAACGTGCTGCTGGCGGAGGCGAACGTGCCGTATGACGAGGTGTTCGAGCTCGAGCAGATCAACAACGAGTTCGCGACCGCCGACGTGGTCTACGTGATCGGCGCCAACGACGTGACCAACCCGGCGGCAAAGACGGACCCGCAATCGCCGATCTATGGCATGCCGATTTTGGAGGTGGAGCGGGCGCGGACGGTGCTGTTTATCAAGCGCTCGATGGCGTCGGGCTATGCGGGGGTGGATAACGAGCTGTTTTTCCGGCCTAACACGATGATGCTGTTTGGCGATGCTAAGAAGATGACGGAGGAGATTGTTCAGGGGTTGGGGCATTAGGCTGACTGCTGCGCCGCCGAGCGAATTTGGCAAGTTGCGTGGTGCGGCTCGGCTCTTTTGTGTCATTGACGACGTCGTCGGTCGACGGTGCGATCGTGGGAGAGTGCGATGGCCATTGTGACCGTTCAGGGTGGGAACGCACCGGTGCAGTCGATCAGTTTTTCGACGGCCGACACGCTCGTTCTGGCCCGCACACTCGCCGCAACGATCAACGCCATTGGCGCGGCCAAGGCACCGACCAGTATCGCGACATATCTCGCCGGTGGCGCCGACACGGTGCCGGCCGGCATCTCGGCCGTCGTTGTCAACGCGACGGCGCCGGTCATGCTGACGGGTTCCGCTGACGTTCAGAGCGTGATTGCAGCCGGCGGCGGACTAACCTTCGACAACACCGCGAGCGGCAGCTTCAGCCTGGTCGCAGCAGCCGGAGCGAATGCTCTGACCTTGGGCGCAGCGACGAGTTACGACGTCGTCACCGGCGACGGCAACGACACCGTTACCGCGAGCGGGAGCGGCACGATCGACGGCGGCGGCGGCACCAACGCCATCACCCTGACCGGGGTCGCCAACACGGTGGCGGCAGCCGGGCAGAACGACGTGATCACCAGTTCGGACACGATGTCGGACCAGATCACGGAAGCCGGTTCGGGCGCTACGGTGACGGGCGGCGCCGCGGTCTCGACGGTGTTTCACGACGAGGGGACGGACAACGTCTTCATGGGTAGCAACGCGTCTGCCGAGTTTGACGGCTCTACCGAGATCTACGGTGGATCGCAGGGGTCCTACACTCTCTCCGCCAATTTCGCGACGGTCTACGCCAGTCAGGCGCCGAACGGGTCGGACACTATCGGCGGGGAAAACACTGGCGAAAATAGTTTCTTGTATGTTCAGGGCGGCACGTCGGACGACATCGGTGCCGATGAAACCTACTTCACCTACGACTCCACCGGCGGCCATGCCACGATCTCCGCCACCAACTTCGAGAATGGCGACGACCAGATCGTTGGCGCTCCCGGCGCCTTCATCGACTTCGAGACCAACGATTACGGCGGCTCCGCGATCGTCGCCGGCGCCGGCAACGAGACGCTGAGCGCGGCGAATTCGGACGGCCCGATCCAGTTCAGCGCCGGCTCCGGCAACGCCTCGCTCGTTGGCGGCTCGGGCGGCAACAGCTTTGCCGCGAGTACCGGCCTCAACACCATCACCGGTGGCGCCGGCGCGAACTTCTACGAGTTCGTCGCCGGATCGACCGGCGGTGTCGAGACCATTACCGACTTCAAGCAGAACACGGGCTACGGCGCGATCAATGATCAGGTGCAACTCAGCGGCTATGGCGCCAACGAGGTGGCCGATGCTCTGGCCACGGCGAAGACAACGGGCGCCGGCACCATGATCACGCTTGCGGACAACACGCGTGTGCTGTTCGCCAACGTCGCGTCATTGCACCCGCAAAACTTCTCGGGTAGTTAAGGTAAGAAGAAGCGGTTCTTTTTTGAAAAAAGAACCAAAAAACTTTTAGCCTCTCAGGTTCCAGCGCCAGCACGACCCGAGCCGCCCTGATTAGCGAAACTATCCGATGCCGAGGAAAACAATCAGCGACGCGTTCAATTTGACGATGTCACTCGGCCTGATGCTTCCGATGACTCGGTCGATGCCCGCTTTCCTGACGGTCGTGATCTTGTCAACAGCGATCCACGACGTCCTGGCCAGAGGCAATGTCTCACTTGGCAACAACTCGATGCGTAGCAGCGGTGCCTCTTGATGCTCGCTGGTGATCGGACAGAGCGTGATAGAATTCTCAGTCGAGAAGTTGCCGCTTTGCACGATCACAGCGGGCCGTGGCTTCCCGGTGTATTGCCCGGACCGATCGGCGATGATGACCACGTCACCGCGTGTCACGGGTCTCCGCCATCGAAGAACACCCCGTTGGCGAAGAAGAAGTCGACTGTTTCGTCGTCCCGTTCAGCCTCATTGATGATCTGGCACTGACGGCGAGCTTCCGCGGCGAACGCGGCAGACCGGGTGTCCGGCACCCAGATTTGGATTGGACGAAGCCCCTGCGCGCGCAGAGAGTCACGATGCTTCTGCACGCGCGGGTGAGCCGACGGCTTCATCATGCTGCTACATGTAACATGATGGGCCAGCCGGCAATAGCGAAAAAAGTTCTTTGCTTCTTTCTTTCAAGAAAGAAGCGCTTGCCTTCACGTGAGCGCGCTCACTTTACTGCCTTGAGCACTGGCCGCTCCGCGGCGCCGATGGAGCGGTAGACGTCGAGGTAGTCCTCGGCCATGCGGCGGGCGGTGAAGCGTTGCTCGAAGCGGCGGCGGACCTGGTCGCGGGGGAGCTGGTCGAGCTTGGCGAGGGCGGCGACGGCTTCGGCCTCGTTCTCGACGATGAAGCCGGTGACGCCGTGCTCGACGATCTCGGGGACCGAGCCGCGATTGTAGGCGATCACCGGGGTGCCGCAGGCCATCGCCTCGATCATCACCAGGCCGAACGGCTCGGGCCAGTCGATCGGCATCAGCAGGGCCTTGGCGCCGGACAGGAAGCCGGGCTTCTGCTGGTCGTTGATCTCGCCGATCAGCTCGACGTCGGCGGTGGTGAGCAGGGGCTTGATGATGTTGCCGAAATATTCGGTGTCGGCGCGGTCGATCTTGGCGGCGATCTTGAGTTTCAGGCCGGAGCGGGCGGCGATGCGGATGGCGCGGTCGGGGCGCTTCTCGGGGGCGATGCGGCCGAGGAAGGCGAGGTAGTCGTGCCGGCCGGGCTGCGGCGTCAGCAGGTTTTCCGGCAGGCCGTGATGCACGGTGCGCACGAAGTGGGCCTGCGGCAGCGGGAGGCGCTGGCTGTCCGAGATCGAGGTGATCGGCACGGTGGGGAAGCGGGCGAAGACGGGCTGCAGCTCCGGCAGGTCGAGCCGGCCGTGCATGGTGGTCAGCGCCGGGGTGGGCTGGCGGCTGAACAGCGAGAACGACCAGTAGTCCATGTGGAAGTGCAGCACGTCGAACTCGCCTGCGAGCTGGCGGACCTCCTCCATCATCAGCATGTGCGGGGCGATCGGGTCGCGGATTGCCGGATCGAGGCGGAGGGCGCGCGGCCAGACCGGGAACAGCTTGGCGTTGGTGATGCTGTCGCCGCTGGCGAACAGGGTGACGTCATGGCCCAGCGCGACGAGCTCCTCGGTGAGGAAGGAGACGACGCGCTCGGTGCCGCCGTAGAGCTTGGGCGGGACGGCTTCGTGCAGCGGGGCAATCTGGGCGATACGCATCGGGGGCACGGCTCCTGGTTGCTGGCTCAGACTACAACGCACGATCACGGCAGATATACGGCATGAATGCGGTGGCGCGGGAGCAAGAGCGGGCGAAGGCAAGGCAAGGCAAGGGGCGTTGGCCTTGACCCCATCGTCACGCGACGGCGTGCTGTGCACGACGGCGGCGCCTTTAGAGTCCTTTCAGTGTTCATTTACTTCAGGCGAGATCAGTGCTGTGGACATGAGAGTCATGGCTTCGCCAGATCAGGCAGGGTGAGCTTCAAAGTCCAAACGAGATGGGGTCTGGGGCCGCGGGCCCCAGCGGTGGTCCAGAGGCAGAGCCTCTGGCCCTGCTTGCCATGCCGCGCGCAAGAAAAAAGCGCCGCGGGAGGCCCGGGCGCTTTGATCGTGGTGGCTAACGGACGGTTTAGAAGCCCTCGCGCTCCAGGCGCTTACGCTCCATCTTGCGGGCGCGGCGGACGGCTTCGGCGGCCTCGCGGGCGCGGCGCTCGGAGGGCTTTTCGTAGTGCCGGCGCAGCTTCATCTCGCGGAACACGCCCTCGCGCTGCATCTTTTTCTTGAGCGCCTTGAGGGCTTGGTCGACATTGTTGTCACGAACGAGAACCTGCACTGGGAGGCAAACTCCTGGGACGAGTGGTTTGGGGGCGGTGAGCGGACGTGACGGGACGGCCGGCTTTCACCGCGAAGGCCGCGCCTATATCATGCCGCACGCGCCAACCCAAGCCCTTTCCGGTGCCCTGCCATGGCCATTTTGAAGATCGCCCGCATGGGGCATCCGGTGCTGATCCAGCCGGCCGAGGCGGTCGCCGACCCGGGCGCGGCGGAGATCCGCCGGCTGGTGGCCGACATGATCGAGACGATGGACGACGCGCCGGGCATCGGGCTTGCGGCGCCGCAGGTGCACGTGCCGCTGCGGCTGTTCGTGTTTCGGGTGCCGGCGGAGCGTGCCGGGCCGGGTGAGGCGCCGAGTGCGGGGGTGGTGATCAACCCGGTGGTGGAGGGCATCGGCGAGGCGGACGTGCTGCGCTGGGAGGGGTGCTTGTCGATCCCGGGGCTGCGCGGCGCGGTGCCGCGGTTCGAGCGGGTGCGCTACGCCGGGGTTGATTGCGACGGCAATCCGGTCGGGGGTGTTGTGGGCGGCATGCACGCCAATGTGGTGCAGCACGAAAACGATCACCTCGACGGGATCCTCTACCCCATGCGCATGACCGATTTCAGCCTGTTCGGCTTTGCCGAGGAGATGGCGCGCCACCCGCCGGCGCCGGCGGGTGACACGGCGGACGAGGAGGAGGCGTCGTGATCGAGCCGCCGGAGCGGCTGCCGGAGCGGGACGCGGCGATCGACGCCGTGTTGCCGGTGGTGCCGCGGCTGGGCTGGACGGTGGCGGCGCTGCTCGAGGCGGCGGGGCCGGATGCCGACCTGCTGTTCGCCGACGGGGCGGACATGGTGGAGTGCTGGGCGGATTTGGCGGACCGGCGGATGGAGGCGGAGGCGAATGCGATGGACATCGCCGGGCTGCGCGTCTCCGAGCGTATCCGGGCGATCGTCGCGCTGCGGCTGGAGCAGGTGCGGCCGCATCGGGACGCGCTGCGGCGCGCGATGGGGCTGCTGGCGCGGCCGGGCCAGGCGATGCTGACCGGGCGGATCACGGCGCGGACGGTCGACACGATGTGGTTCGCCGCCGGCGACCTTTCGGTGGATGCGAGCTGGTATACGAAGCGGGCGATCCTGGCCTCGGTATATGCGACGACGCTGCTGTTCTTTCTGCAGGACGAGACGGACGGTCTGGCGACGCTGGCGTTTTTGGATCGGCGGCTGGCAGGGGTGGGTCGGCTGACCAAGCTGAGCCGCAGGGTGCGGGGGTTGGCGACCCGGCAGTAAGCCGCGTGCTGGGATCCAAGGGGCCTCGGGCCCTTGGTGGGGCCAGGGCAAAGCCCTGGCCTGTCCTAGCGTTGCTGATCGTTCTTCATGCTATGTCGACCTCATAGCCTCGAGGAACGTCATGCGTCGCTTGCTCATTGCCATCATCCTGCTGGCCGCCACGCCGGCGTTTGCCTCGCATCTGGCGTTCGTCATCAACAGCAACGATGCGTCGGTCAGCGTGCTGGACCTCGATACGCGGCAGGAGGTCAAGCGCATTCCGATGCTGCGTGAGCCGCACCACATGGCGTTGACCCCGGACCATCGCTCGCTGGTGATTGGCGACACCACGGGCAATGCGCTGTTCTTCCTCGACCCCGAGACCGGCGCGGTGCAGCGGCAGGTGACGGTGAGCGACCCGTATCAGCTGGTCTACAGCCCGGATGGGCGGACGCTGACGGTGGCGGGGCTGGCGCGCAACCAGGTCGACATCTACGACGCGAACAGCCTGCAGCTGCTGCACCGGGTGCCGGCGGCGTCGTTGCCGAGCCACATCAACTATGCGCCAGACAGCCGGACGGTGTTCGTCAGCCTGCAGAACACCGATCGGCTGATCGCCATCGACACGGCGAGCGGCAAGGTGGTGTGGAACGTGAAGGTGGGGCGGACGCCGGCCGGGGTGCTGTGGCATGCGGGGACGCTGCTGGTGGGCATCATGGGGGAGAACCACTTCGCGCAGGTGGACCCCAAGGACGGGCACGTAATCCGCACGATCCCGACCGGGCGCGGCGCGCACGTGATGTTCCTCAGCCATGACGGCAAGTCGCTGTATGCGACGAACCGGGTGGAGGGGACGATCTCGGTGCTCGACCCGAACACGCTGGCAGTGGTGCGGACGCTGCATGTGGCGAACGGGCCGGACGACATGGACTTCGCGCCGGACGGTAAGATCTGGGCGACGCTGCGCTGGGGGCAGGCGGTGGCGGTGATCGATCCGGCGACCGGGGCGGAGGAGCGGATCACGGTGGGGCGGTCGCCGCATGGGATCTGGATGAACACGCATGACGCATTGCCGACGACGGTGAGCGAGAAGTAAGGCCAGGAGCTCTGCTCCTGGACCCGCATCCGTCAGAGCAGACGACGCTCTTGCCAGCTTGGCGAAGCCATTCAAGCCTGCCTCCCGCAGCACCGGCCTAGCCGTGAGGTCATGAATAAGGACTGGATTTTAAAGGCTTCGCCTTTAATGGGGTCCAGGGGCAAAGCCCCTGGTCTTTTTCCTTGACTTTCCCGATTGACGCACTCGCGTCACGGGTGTAACTGCCGGCGCTCAATCGGAACGCGGGAGCTCCCTGGGTCTGGCTTGGCGCGACTGCCATGCTGGCCGGGTGTCGTTTGCACCGCGGTTCCTGGCGGAACGGAGCGCTAGGGCTTATGGCCAAGAAGATCGTCGGCTACATAAAGTTGCAGATACCGGCCGGCAAGGCCAACCCATCGCCGCCGGTGGGCCCCGCGCTCGGGCAGCGGGGCCTCAACATCATGAACTTCTGCAAGGAGTTCAACGCGGTGACGGCGCAGATGGAGGTTGGCACGCCGACGCCGGTAGTGATCACCGCGTTTGCCGACCGGACCTTCACCTTCATCACCAAGACGCCGCCGAACACCTACTTCCTGAAGCGTGCCGCCGGCGTCACCGCCGGCAGCACGACGCCGGGCAAGGGGGCGACGGTGGGGCGGGTGACGATGGCGCAGCTGCGCGAGATCGCCGAGACCAAGATGAAGGACATGAACGCCAACGACGTCGACGGGGCGGTGCGGATGCTGGCCGGCTCGGCGCGCTCGATGGGCCTGTCGGTGGTGGAGGGCTGAGCGATGGCACACAACAAGCGGCATGCCGCGGCGGCGGCGAGTGTGGACCGGACCAAGCTCTACGCGCTGGACGAGGCGGTGAAGCTGGTGAAGGGCAACGCGAGGGCGAAGTTCGACGAGACGGTCGAGCTGTCGATGAACCTCGGCATTGACCCGCGGCATGCCGACCAGATGGTGCGCGGGCTGATCAGCCTGCCGAACGGGACGGGCAAGACGCTGCGCATCGGCGTGTTCGCGCGTGGGCCGAAGGCGGCCGAGGCGCAGGCGGCGGGCGCGGACGTGGTCGGGGCGGACGACCTGGCGGAGCGGGTGCAGGCCGGCGAGATCGGTTTTGACCGCTGCATCGCGACGCCGGACATGATGGCGCTGGTGGGTCGCCTGGGTAAGATCCTTGGTCCGCGCGGGCTGATGCCGAACCCCAAGCTCGGCACGGTGACGATGGACGTCAAAGGCGCGATTGCGGCGGCCAAGGCGGGGCAGGTGGAGTTTCGCGCCGAGAAGGCGGGGATCATCCATGCCGGGGTGGGCAAGGCGAGCTTCGACGAGGCGAAGCTGGTGGAGAACATCCGGGCGCTGGTCGATGCGATCCAGAAGGCCAAGCCGGCTGGCGCCAAGGGCACCTACCTGCAGAAGGTGGCGCTGAGCTCGACGATGGGGCCTGGCGTGCGGGTGGACGTCGCGACTGTAGGCGCGGCTTGATCGGCGCCACTGTAGGCGCGGCTTAAGAGATACGCGTCGCTTTCAGGGCGGCGTGGGCAGGGGAGGCTGCGGCCTCCTCGAACCTGTCCAAGACCGCACGTCGTTCCAGCTACGGAACGCTAAGGGGGTTTGACCCCGCGCGTGGGAGATGGGGTGCCAGGGTTTTCCGGAGCGTGCTCCGGCGGATTGTGGCGGTTCCTTCAGGACGGGCGAGCCGGGCGGGCGCGGCGACGCGCTGGCCCATGGGCAACTGGCCGGCGGGGGCGATCCCTTCGTTGGCCGAACATGGAGACGGGGTTTGGACCGTACGGAGAAGCGAGAGTTCGTCTCGTTCCTCGCCGCCGTTTTCGCCGAGACGTCGATGGTCGTCGTCACCCAGAATAACGGGTTGACGGTGGCCGAGGTGACGGATCTGCGCAGACGGATGCGGGCGGCAGGGGCGAACTTCAAGGTCGCGAAGAACCGGCTGGCCGTTCTCGCGCTCGATGGGACCCAGTTCGATGGCCTGGCACCCTTGCTGAAGGGACCGACGGCGCTTGCTTGGGCGCACGACCCGGTCGCGGTGGCGAAGGTGGCTGTCGAGTTCGCCAAGACCAACGACCGACTGGTGCTGATCGGCGGTGCGCTCGGAACCCAGACGCTGGATGCGGATGGGATCAGGGCGCTCGCCGAGCTGCCGTCGCTGGATGCGCTGCGCGCCAAGCTGCTGGGCCTGATACAGGCGCCGGCGACGCGGATTGCGGGCGTGCTTCAGGCGCCGGCCGGCCAGCTGGCGCGGGTCTTCGGGGCCTATGCGAAGCGGGACGAGGCGACAGCCGAGGCCGCCTGACACCACCATAGACAACCGCATCCGCATCCGCATCCGCATCGCAGGGGAAATATTTGCTCTTGCGGGGAACTGCTTGCAGTCTAATTTGAAAGAGATACTTTAATGGCCGATCTTACGAAAATCGTCGACGAGCTCTCCACCCTCACCGTCCTCGAGGCGGCCGAGCTCAGCAAGATGCTGGAGGAGAAGTGGGGCGTGTCGGCGGCAGCGCCGGTTGCCGCCGCGGCACCGGCGGGCGGCGGCGCGGTGGCCGCGCCGGTGGAGGAGCAGACCGAGTTCACTGTGATCCTTGCCAAGGCTGGCGAGAAGAAGATCAACGTGATCAAGGAGATCCGCACGATCACCGGCCTCGGCCTCAAGGAGGCCAAGGACCTGGTTGAGGGCGCGCCCAAGACGGTTAAGGAAGGCGTGAACAAGGACGAGGCGGCGAAGATCAGGAAGCAGCTTGAGGATCAAGGCGCTGGCGTCGAGGTCAAGTAGTCAGCTGATCTGCGGCGTTCGCAGAGTTTGAGCGACAGGGGGCGGCGATCCGGTGTGATCGCCGCCCCGAAATGCGTGGCGGACGGCGGTCGGGCCGCCGCGTCACCGGGACGATGACAGGGGCTACCCTGGCGCGATGAGCGCGACGGGGATTGATGGACGGGGCAGAAGCACGATGAACGCTATCACCAAGTCGTTCACAGGGCGCAAGCGGATTCGTAAGAGCTTCGGACGGATACCCGAAGTTGCGCCGATGCCCAACCTGATCGACGTGCAGCGCTCCTCCTACGAGGCGTTCCTGCAGATGAACGTGGCGCCCGACAACCGCACGCCGACCGGGCTGCAGGAGGTTTTCAAGTCGGTCTTCCCGATCGACGATTTCGCCGGGCGGGGGCGGCTGGAGTTCGTCGACTACGAGCTCGAGGAGCCGAAATACGACGTTGAGGAGTGCATCCAGCGCGGCATGACCTTTGCGGCGCCGCTGAAGGTGGTGCTGCGGCTGATCGTGTGGGACGTCGACGAGGACACCGGCGCGCGCTCGATCCGCGACATCAAGGAGCAGCCTGTCTACATGGGCGACATGCCGCTCATGACCGACAACGGCACCTTCGTGATCAACGGCACCGAGCGCGTGATCGTCAGCCAGATGCACCGCTCGCCGGGCGTGTTCTTCGACCACGACAAGGGCAAGACGCACTCGTCGGGCAAGTTCCTGTTCGCCGCCCGGGTGATCCCGTATCGCGGCTCGTGGCTCGACTTCGAGTTCGACAGCAAGGATCTTGTCTACGTCCGCATCGATCGCAAGCGGAAGCTGCCGGTGACCACGCTGCTCTACGCGCTGGAGACCGATGCCAGCGCGAGTGCGCGTGAGGCCAAGCGCGCCGCCGGCGAGAGCGTCGACGGCATGGACATCCAGGGCCTCGACGCCGAGACCATCCTGTCGATGTTCTACGGCCAGGTGGTGTTTACCCGCACCGCCAAGGGCTGGGCGCGGCCGTTCGATCCGGATGCGTTCCGCGGCGCCAAGTTGCTGGAGCCGATGATCGACGCGCAGAGCGGCGAGGTGGTGGCCGAGGCGGACGCCAAGCTCACGGCCCGCATGGTCAAGAAGATTGCCGAGAACACCCGCGAGGTTCTGGTCGGGCGGGCCGACGTGCTGGGTCGCTACATGGCGCTCGATTTGGTCAACGACGAGACCGGCGAGATCTATGCCGAGGCCGGCGAGGAGATCGCCGAGGCGCGGCTCGCGGCGCTTGAGGAGGCCGGGATCACCACCCTGCCGACGCTCGCGGTCGATCAGGCGAACGGGCCGTGGATCCGCAACACGCTGACGGTGGACAAGAACTCGAACCGCGACGACGCGCTGATCGACATCTACCGCGTCATGCGCCCGGGCGAGCCACCGACGGCGGAGACGGCGGAGACGCTGTTCCGCGGGCTGTTCTTCGACCCGGACCGCTACGACCTCTCGGCTGTCGGTCGGGTGAAGATCAACATGCGGCTCGGCGTCGACGCCGAGGACACGATGCGCACGCTGCGGCGCGAGGACATCATCAGCACGGTGAAGATCCTGTGCGAGCTGAAGAACGGCCGCGGCACGATCGACGACATCGACAACCTCGGCAATCGACGGGTTCGTTCCGTGGGCGAGCTGATGGAGAACCAGTATCGGGTCGGGTTGCTGCGCATGGAGCGGGCTATTCGCGAGCGCATGGGCTCGGTCGACATCGACACGGTGATGCCGCACGACCTGATCAATGCCAAGCCGGCGGCCGCCGCGGTGCGCGAGTTCTTCGGCTCCTCGCAGCTCAGCCAGTTTATGGACCAGACCAACCCGCTTTCGGAAGTGACGCATAAGCGGCGGCTGTCGGCGCTTGGCCCGGGGGGTTTGACGCGTGAGCGCGCCGGCTTTGAGGTGCGCGACGTGCACCCGACGCATTACGGCCGCATCTGCCCGATCGAGACGCCGGAGGGGCCGAATATCGGCCTGATCAACTCGCTGGCGACGTTCGCCAAGGTGAACAAGTACGGCTTCATCGAGACGCCGTATCGGCTGGTCAAGGACGGTACGGTTCAGGACGGCTGGAAATACCTTTCGGCGATGGAGGAGGAGCGCCTCGTCGTGGCCCAGGCGGACGCGCCGACGGACGAGTCCGGGCATTTCACCGAGGAGCTGGTCTCGGTGCGGCGGCAGGGCGACTTCCGGCTGGTCAAGCCCGAGGATGTGACGGCTGTCGACGTCTCGCCGAAGCAGCTCGTTTCGGTGGCGGCGGCGTTGATCCCGTTCCTGGAGAACGACGACGCGAACCGGGCGCTGATGGGCAGCAACATGCAGCGCCAGGCGGTGCCGCTCATCAAGTCGGACGCGCCGCTGGTCGGCACCGGCATGGAGGCGGCGGTGGCGCGCGACAGTGGGGCGACGATCGTGGCGCGTCGTGAGGGCGTGGTCGACCAGATCGATGGCGCGCGCATCGTGGTGCGTGCTGCCGGCGTGGACGGCACGACGGCAGGTGTCGATATTTACCGGCTGCGTAAATACATGCGTTCCAACCAGTCGACCTGCATCAACCAGCGGCCGCTGGTGCGCGTCGGCGACCGGGTGGCGCTTGGCGACATTATCGCCGACGGGCCGTCGACGGATCTCGGCGAGCTGGCGCTCGGGCGCAACGTGCTGTGCGCGTTCATGCCTTGGAACGGCTACAACTTCGAGGATTCGATCCTGATTTCGGAGCGCATTGCGCGCGACGACGTGTTCACCTCCATCCACATCGAAGAGTTCGAGGTGATGGCGCGCGACACCAAGCTCGGCCAGGAGGAGATCACCCGCGACATCCCGAACGTCGGTGAGGAGGCGCTCAAGAACCTCGACGAGGCGGGCATTGTCTATGTCGGCGCCGAGGTGAACCCGGGCGACATCCTGGTCGGCAAGGTGACGCCGAAGGGCGAGAGCCCGATGACGCCGGAGGAGAAGTTGCTCCGTGCGATCTTTGGCGAAAAGGCCTCGGACGTGCGCGACACGTCGCTCAAGCTGCCGCCGGGCGTGGTCGGCACGATTGTCGACGTGCGGGTGTTCAGCCGGCGGGGGATCGACAAGGACGAGCGCGCGATGGCGATC
The DNA here is from genome assembly GCA_965198995.1 of Acetobacteraceae bacterium. Lineage (GTDB taxonomy): Bacteria > Pseudomonadota > Alphaproteobacteria > Acetobacterales > Acetobacteraceae > CAXMMR01. The sequence goes on along the minus strand of CBDAQG010000002.1, from coordinate 2,292,913 downwards.
GAGCGCGCCGAGATCGAGGCGCTGGCGAAAGACCGTGACGACGAGAAGGCGATCCAGGAGCGCGCGTTCCTGAACCGGCTGCGCGAGAAGCTGGTCGGGCGGCGCGCGGCGGGTGGGTTCAAGGGCATCAAGTCCGGCACCGAGATCGACGAGGCGTTGCTCGGCGAGCATCCGCGCGGCGCCTGGCGCCACATCGGCGTGCAGGACGACGCGGTGATGGGCGAGATCGAGACGCTGAAGCGCGAGTTCGACGCGGCCGTCGCCAAGTTGCAGGCGCGCTTCGAGAGCAAGGTGGAGAAGCTGCAGCGCGGTGACGAGCTGCCGCCGGGCGTGATGAAGATGGTCAAGGTGTTCGTGGCGGTGAAGCGCAAGCTGCAGCCGGGCGACAAGATGGCCGGGCGACATGGCAACAAGGGTGTGGTGTCGCGCGTGGTGCCGGTGGAGGACATGCCGTTCCTCGAGGACGGCACGCCGATCGACCTCGTGCTCAACCCGCTCGGCGTGCCGTCGCGGATGAATGTGGGGCAGATTCTGGAGACGCATCTGGGATGGGCCTGCGCCAATCTAGGGCGCGAGATCGGCGACCTGGTGACCGAGTATCAGCGCACCGGTGAGCAGAAGCAGGCGCTGCTCGACAAGCTGCGTGGCGTCTATGGCGACAAGGTCTATGACGAGGACATTGCCGAGCTCACCAACAGCGAGCTGATCGAGCTAAGCGAGAACCTGCGCAAGGGCGTGCCGATCGCCACGCCGGTGTTCGACGGTGCGCGGATGAGTGACATCGAGGGCATGTTGACGCGGGCGGGGCTCGACACGTCGGGCCAGGTGCGGCTGACCGACGGCCGATCGGGCGAGCCGTTCGAGCGCAAGGTGACGGTCGGCTACATCTACATGCTGAAGCTGCACCACCTGGTCGACGACAAGATCCATGCGCGCTCGATCGGGCCGTACAGCCTGGTCACCCAGCAGCCGTTGGGCGGCAAGGCGCAGTTCGGCGGCCAGCGTTTCGGCGAGATGGAGGTGTGGGCGCTCGAGGCCTACGGCGCCGCCTACACGCTGCAGGAAATGCTGACGGTGAAGTCGGACGACGTGTCGGGCCGCACCAAGGTCTATGAGGCGATCGTGCGCGAGCAGGACAATTTTGAGGCGGGTATTCCGGAGAGCTTCAACGTGCTGGTGAAGGAGCTAAAGTCGTTGGGCCTCAACGTCGACCTGGATACTGCTGCAACATGAAAGAGGAAGGCCAGGGGCTTTGCCCCTGCACCCCATTAAAGGCGGAGCCTTTAAAATCCATTACTTAAGTCAAGGGGTCTGGGGCCTCGCGGCCCCAGCGGGTCCAGGGCAGAGCCCTGGCCTTTCTTTGATTAACCCTAAGAGGGTGTTCGCATGAACGAGCTGATGAAGATCCTTGGCCAGACCGGCCAGGCTGTCACTTTCGACCAGATCCGCATCCAGATGGCCAGTCCGGAGCAGATCCGCTCCTGGTCGTATGGCGAGATCAAGAAGCCCGAGACGATCAACTACCGCACGTTCAAGCCGGAGCGGGACGGGTTGTTCTGCGCCCGCATCTTCGGGCCGATCAAGGACTACGAGTGCCTGTGCGGCAAGTACAAGCGGATGAAGTTCCGCGGTATCATCTGCGAGAAGTGCGGCGTCGAGGTGACGCTGGCCAAGGTGCGGCGCGAGCGCATGGGCCATATCGAGCTGGCCTCGCCGGTGGCCCACATCTGGTTCCTGAAGTCGTTGCCGAGCCGGATCGGCTTGATGGTCGACCTGACGCTCAAGGAGCTGGAGAAGATCCTCTACTTCGAGAGCTACGTGGTGCTCGAGCCGGGGCTGACGGACCTCAAGCTGCACTCGCTGCTGACCGAGGACCAGCTGCTCGCCAAGCAGGACGAGTTCGGTGATGACGGCTTCAAGGCTGGCATCGGCGCCGAGGCGATCAAGCAGATCCTCAACGTCATCGACACCGATGCCGAGAAGGTGCAGTTGCGCGCCGAGCTCAAGGAGACGACGTCGGAGGCCAAGCGCAAGAAGCTGGTCAAGCGTCTCAAGCTGATCGAGGCGTTTTCCGAGAGCGGCTCCAAGCCTGAGTGGATGATCCTGGACGTGGTGCCGGTGATCCCGCCCGAGCTGCGCCCGCTGGTGCCGCTCGATGGCGGTCGGTTTGCGACGTCGGACCTCAACGATTTGTATCGCCGCGTCATCAACCGCAACAATCGGCTAAAGCGCCTGATCGAGCTGCGCGCGCCGGACATCATCGTGCGCAACGAGAAGCGCATGTTGCAGGAGAGCGTGGACGCGCTGTTCGACAACGGTCGTCGCGGGCGGGCGATCACGGGGGCGAACAAGCGGCCGCTGAAGTCGCTCTCCGACATGCTGAAGGGCAAGCAGGGGCGGTTCCGGCAGAACCTGCTTGGCAAGCGCGTCGACTACTCGGGGCGGTCGGTGATCGTTGTCGGGCCGGAGCTGCGGCTGCATCAGTGCGGCCTGCCGAAGAAGATGGCGCTCGAGCTGTTCAAGCCGTTCATCTACTCGAAGCTCGAGAAGTATGGCCACGCCACCACCATCAAGGCCGCCAAGCGGATGGTGGAGAAGGAGCGTCCCGAGGTGTGGGACATCCTGGAGGAGGTGATCCGCGAGCATCCGGTGATGCTGAACCGGGCGCCGACGCTGCACCGGCTTGGCATCCAGGCGTTCGAGCCGGTGCTGATCGAGGGCAAGGCGATCCAGCTGCATCCGCTGGTGACGACCGCGTTCAACGCCGATTTCGACGGCGACCAGATGGCCGTGCACGTGCCGCTCTCGCTCGAGGCGCAGCTCGAGGCGCGGGTGCTGATGATGTCGACCAACAACATCCTCAGCCCGGCGAACGGCAAGCCGATCATCGTGCCGAGCCAGGACATCGTGCTCGGGCTCTACTATTTGTCGATCGAGACCGCGGCGTATCGCGAGACCGACGATCGCGACACCTATGACGACAAGACCGGCAAGCTGCTGAAGAAGGGTGCCGCGTCGTTCGGCTCGATCGGCGAGATCGAGTTCGCGCTCAACGCCGGCGCGATCCATCTGCACGACAAGATCCGCGCGCGCGCCGACTTCATGCAGCCGGACGGCAAGCTCAAGCAGCAGACGGTGGTCACCACGCCGGGCCGGATGCTGATTGCGCAGATCCTGCCGAAGAACCCGAACGTGCCGTTCTCGCTGATCAATCGCACGCTGACCAAGAAGTCGGTGTCCGACGTGATCGACAGCGTCTACCGGCATTGCGGCCAGAAGGAGTGCGTCATTTTCGCCGACCGGCTGATGGGGCTTGGCTTCCGCCAGGCGGCCAAGGCGGGCATTTCGTTCGGCAAGGATGATCTGATCATCCCGGCCAGCAAGGGCGAGCTGATCGGCAAGACGCAGGCCGAGGTGAAGGATTTCGAGCAGCAATATCAGGACGGGCTGATTACCGCCGGCGAGCGCTACAACAAGGTGGTCGACGCCTGGTCGCGCTGCACCGACGAGGTGGCGACGGCGATGATGAAGGAGATCTCGCGTCAGGAGGTCGGGGTGCCGACCAACTCGGTGTGGATGATGAGCCATTCCGGCGCGCGTGGGTCGCCGGCGCAGATGCGCCAGTTGGCCGGCATGCGCGGGCTGATGGCCAAGCCTTCGGGCGAGATCATCGAGCAGCCGATCATCGCCAACTTCAAGGAGGGGCTCTCCGTCCTTGAGTATTTCAACTCCACCCACGGCGCCCGCAAGGGGCTGGCGGACACGGCGCTGAAGACGGCGAACTCGGGCTACCTGACGCGTCGCCTGGTCGACGTGGCGCAGGACTGCATCATCGTCGAGGAGGATTGCGGCACCGAGCGCGGGCTCACCGTGCGCGCGGTGATGGATGGCGGCGAGGTGGTCTCGTCGCTGTCCGAGCGTATCCTGGGCCGCACCACGGCCGAGGACGTGCTGGACCCGACCAACAACTCGGTGCTGGTGGCGGCCAACACGCTGATCGAGGAGAGCGAGGCCGAGCGCATCGAGCGGGCGGGCGTCGAGGTGATGAAAATCCGCTCGGTGCTGACCTGCGAGGCGCCGGTGGGCGTGTGCGGGCATTGCTACGGCCGTGACCTTGCGCGCGGCACGCCGGTCAACATCGGCGAGGCGGTGGGCGTGATCGCCGCGCAGTCGATCGGCGAGCCGGGCACGCAGCTGACGATGCGGACGTTCCACATCGGTGGCGCTGCGCAGCGTGGTGCGGAGCAAAGTTTTGTCGAGGCGTCGCATGACGGCGTCATCAACATCCGCAACCGCAACGTCGTCACCAACTCGCAGGGCGTGCCGGTGGTGATGTCGCGCAACTGCGAGATCGTGCTGGCCGACGATAAGGGGCGCGAGCGGGCGCGGTTCCGGGTGCCGTACGGCGCGCGGCTGCTCGGCGACGAGGGGGCGACGGTGACACGGCTGCAGAAGCTGGCCGAGTGGGACCCCTACACCCTGCCGATCATCACCGAGCGCGCCGGTTCGGTCGAATATCTCGACCTGATCGACAGCATCACGCTGGTCGAGCGGATGGACGATGTGACCGGGCTCACCTCCAAGGTGGTGGTGGACTACAAGCAGGTCGCCAAGGGTGTGGATTTGCGGCCGCGGCTGCAGCTGAAGGACGAGAAGGGCGAGGTGCTGAAGCTGCCGAACGGCACGGATGCGCGCTACTTCCTGGCACCGGACTCGATCCTCTCGGTCGAGAACGGGGCGGTGGTGCATGCCGGCGACGTGCTGGCGCGCATTCCGCGCGAGGGCAGCAAGACGCGCGACATTACCGGCGGTCTGCCGCGGGTGGCCGAGCTGTTCGAGGCGCGGCGGCCGAAGGACCACGCGGTGATTGCCGAGAATGACGGCCGGGTGGAGTTCGGCAAGGACTACAAGGCCAAGCGGCGGATCATCGTCAAGAACGACGATACGCAGGAGGAGAGCGAGTACCTGATCCCGAAGGGCAAGCACATCTCGGTGCAGGAGGGCGACTTCGTCCGGCGTGGCGACCCGCTGGTCGACGGGCCGCGGGTGCCGCATGACATTCTCAAGGTGCTCGGCGTCGAGGCACTGTCGGACTACCTGGTCAACGAGATCCAGGACGTCTACCGGCTGCAGGGCGTGAAGATCAACGACAAGCACATCGAGGTGATTTGCCGGCAGATGCTGCAGAAGGTGGAGATCCTCGAGCCGGGCGACACGACCTACCTGGCCGGCGAGCAGGTCGACCGGCTGGAGTTCGAGGAGGAGAACCGCAAGCGGGTGGCGGCCGAGGAGCGCGTGGCGAGCGCGATGCCGGTGCTGCAGGGCATCACCAAGGCCAGCCTGCAGACGCACAGCTTCATCTCCGCCGCCTCCTTCCAGGAGACGACGCGGGTGCTGACCGAGGCGGCGACCGCCGGCAAGGTCGACACGCTGATGGGGCTGAAGGAGAACGTGATCGTCGGGCGGCTGATCCCGGCGGGCACGGGCGCGGTGATGAACCGGCTGAAGCAGGTGGCGGCGGGCCGTGACCAGGCGCAGGCGGTGCCGGCGGCACCGGTGCCGGCTCTGGTGAAGGCGGCGGAGTAAGCAGGACGGCCAGGGGCGTCGCCCCTGGCCCGATTGAAGGCGGAGCCTTCAAAATCCGCTTATAAGAATGGGGTCTGGGGCTATGGGCCTCGTCGTGCGAAGGCACGCGTGCGCGTGGCGGAGTCGAGAGGCGGAGCCTCTCGCCTTTCTTAACTTTGGGTTGACTCACCCCCAACCCGGACGTAGGTTCCGCGCCCTCGGCCTACCTCGTCTTTTGCGTGGTTTTGCCGTCGTTTGCAGTGACCCGACATGGTCGGCGCCGCGTCTCTCTCGGGAGATGCCAAGGCCGGTCTAGACTGGATCGCCCCACCGGCTGGGTTCGCCCTGCCTTGGTGGCTTTTGCTGCAGGGGCGGTGCGATGCGCGTGGGCGGTGGCCACGGTGTTTTTGGACTGGGAACGAGGGCGTATGCCGACGATTAACCAGCTGATTGCGAGCGGGCGTGAGCCGGCCGCCAAGCGCAACAAAGTGCCGGCGCTGCAGGGCTGCCCGCAGAAGCGCGGCGTGTGCACGCGCGTCTACACGACGACGCCGAAGAAGCCGAACTCGGCGCTGCGCAAGGTCGCCAAGGTGCGGCTGACCAATGGCTATGAGGTGGTGAGCTACATCCCTGGCGAGGGCCACAACCTGCAGGAGCACAGCGTGGTGCTGATCCGCGGCGGCCGCGTGAAGGACCTTCCCGGCGTGCGCTACCACATCCTGCGTGGTGTGCTGGATACCCAGGGCATTGCCAAGCGCCGCAAGCGGCGTTCGCTCTATGGCGCCAAGCGGCCCAAGTAAGGAGATCGACGTATGTCTCGTCGTCGTCGCGCGACCAAGCGCGAGATCCTGCCGGACGCGAAGTTCGGCGACGTGGTGCTGACGCGGTTCATGAACGCGCTGATGTATGACGGCAAGAAGAGCGCTGCCGAGGGCATCGTCTATGGCGCGTTCGAGTCGATGCGCAAGCGTGGTGGCCCGGCGGCCGACCCGATCCGCATGTTTCACGAGGCGCTGGAGAACGTGAAGCCGGCGGTTGAGGTTCGTAGCCGCCGCGTGGGCGGCGCGACCTACCAGGTGCCGGTCGAGGTGCGCACCGAGCGGCGTCAGGCCTTGGCGATTCGCTGGCTGATTGACAGTGCGCGCAAGCGTGGCGAGCACACGATGGAGGAGCGCCTCAGCAACGAGCTGCTGGATGCGGTGAATAACCGTGGCACGGCCGTGAAGAAGCGTGAGGACACGCACCGCATGGCCGAAGCCAACAAGGCGTTCAGCCACTACCGCTGGTAATCAACCCACCCCGCTTTGTGATTTGCGGGCGACGGAGAGTGAGACGATGGCCAAGGCGAAATTCGAGCGCAACAAGCCTCATTGCAACATCGGCACGATTGGCCATGTTGATCATGGCAAGACGTCGCTGACGGCGGCGATTACCAAGATCCTGGCGAAGTCCGGTGGCGCGACGTTCACCGCCTATGACCAGATCGACAAGGCGCCGGAGGAGCGGGCCCGTGGCATCACGATCTCGACCGCGCATGTCGAGTATGAGACCAAGAACCGGCATTACGCGCATGTCGACTGCCCGGGGCACGCCGACTACGTGAAGAACATGATCACCGGCGCGGCGCAGATGGACGGCGCGATCCTGGTGGTCTCGGCCGCCGACGGCCCGATGCCGCAGACGCGCGAGCACATCCTGTTGGCGCGCCAGGTCGGCGTGCCGGCGTTGGTCGTGTTCATGAACAAGATCGACATGGTCGATGACCCCGAGCTAGTCGAGCTGGTCGAGATGGAGGTGCGTGAGCTGCTCTCCTCTTACCAGTTCCCGGGCGACGACATTCCGATCATCAAGGGCTCGGCGCTGATGGCGCTCGAGGACAAGAACCCCGAGCAGGGCGAGAACGCGATCCTTGAGCTGATGGCCGAGGTCGACAAGTATATTCCGCAGCCGGATCGGCCGCGCGACCGTCCGTTCCTGATGCCGATCGAGGACGTGTTTTCGATCTCCGGCCGTGGCACGGTGGTCACTGGCCGTATTGAGCGCGGCATCGTCAACGTGGGCGACGAGGTCGAGATCGTCGGCATCAAGAACACCGTGAAGACGACGGTTACCGGTGTGGAGATGTTCCGCAAGTTGCTTGATCGCGGCGAGGCGGGCGACAATGTCGGCGCGCTGCTGCGCGGCACCAAGCGTGAGGATGTCGAGCGTGGCCAGGTGCTGGCCAAGCCCGGCTCGATCACGCCGCACACCAAGTTCAAGGCTGAGGCCTACATCCTGACCAAGGAAGAGGGTGGCCGGCACACGCCGTTCTTCACCAATTACCGGCCGCAATTCTACTTCCGCACGACCGACGTGACGGGCGTGGTCGAGCTGCCGTCTGGCACCGAGATGGTGATGCCGGGCGACAACATCTCGATGGACGTGACGCTGATTGCGCCGATTGCGATGGATGAGGGTCTGCGCTTCGCGATCCGCGAGGGCGGCCGGACGGTGGGCGCCGGCGTGGTCGCTTCGATCACCGCCTGAGCTCACGTCGAACGCCTCGAATTGGATCGCAGAGAGTTATGGACAACCAGAATATCCGTATTCGCCTCAAGGCGTACGATCACCGCGTGCTGGACAACAGCACGCGGGAGATCGTCAACACGGCGAAGCGGACGGGTGCGCGGGTTCGGGGTCCGATCCCGTTGCCGACTCATATCGAGCGTTTCACCGTGAACCGCTCCCCGCACGTGGACAAGAAAAGCCGCGAGCAGTTCGAGATCCGCACCCATCGGCGATTGCTCGACATCGTCGAGCCGACGCCGCAGACGGTGGATGCACTGATGAAGTTGGACCTTGCCTCGGGCGTCGACGTCGAGATCAAGCTGTAGGTTTTACCTGTCTCCTCTGGCGCCCTGGGCTTGAAGCCATGGGCGTGAACGAGACGGTTTATGAGAGTTGATGATGCGGACCGGGTTAATCACACGCAAGCTGGGCATGACCCGGTTGTTTCGGGACGACGGCAGCCACGTGCCGGTGACGGTGCTGCACCTTGACCAGGTGCAGGTGGTTGGGGTGCGCAGCCAGGAGCGGGACGGCTACACCGCCGTGCAGCTTGGCACCGTGCTGGCCAAGGTGAAGAATGTCAGCAAGGCCAATCGTGGTCATTTCGCTGCCGCCAAGGTCGAGCCGCGCAAGAAGCTGGTCGAGTTCCGGGTGGAGGCCGACGCGGTGCTGGACGCGGGCGCGATGCCGTCGGCGGCGCATTTCGTCGCCGGTCAGAAGGTGGACGTGACCGGCACGTCCAAGGGCAAGGGGTTTGCCGGCGCGATGAAGCGCTGGAATTTCCGCGGCCTAGAGGCCTCGCACGGGGTTTCGGTCAGCCACCGTTCGCACGGCTCGACCGGCAACCGGCAGGATCCGGGCAAGACCTTCAAGAATAAGAAGATGGCTGGTCATCTCGGGCATGAGCGCATCACCACGCTGAACCTCGAGATCGCCCAGGTCGATGCCGAGCGCGGGTTGATCATGGTGCATGGTGCGGTGCCGGGCGCCAAGGGCGACTTCGTGCTGGTGCGTGATGCGGTGAAACGGGCGCGGCATGCCGATGCGCCGTACCCGGCGGGCCTGGTTGAGGCGCCGGCCGCGCCGATGGCCGAGACGCCGGCGGAGAACGCGTGATGCAAGCCACTATTCGCACGTTGGACAATGGCGAGGCCGGCACTGCCGAGTTGCCGGACGAGATCTTTGGCCAGACGCCGCGGGCTGACATCCTGGCGCGCGTGATCCACTGGCAGCTGGCCTGCCGTCGCGCCGGCACGCATCGCACCAAGGGCATGGGTGAGGTTTCCGGCACCACGCGCAAGCCGTACAAGCAGAAGGGCACTGGCAATGCCCGTCAGGGCAGCTTGCGGGCGCCGCAGTTTCGCACGGGCGGCGTGGTGCATGGCCCGGTGGTGCGTGACCACGGCTACGACCTGCCGAAGAAGGTGCGCCGTCTTGGGCTGATTTCGGCCCTGTCGCAGAAGCAGGCGGAGGGCAAGCTGGTCGTCATCGAGGCGGCCGCCGGCGGCGCGAAGACCGGGGAGCTGGCCGGCAGGATGAAGGCGCTTGGCTGGGGCAGCACGCTGGTGGTTGACCATGTCGTCGATCAGGGCTTTGCCCGGGCGAGCCGCAACCTGCACGGTGTGGACGTGCTGCCGAGCGTTGGCGCCAACGTCTATGACATCATGCGCCATGACACCCTGGCGCTGACCATTGCGGCGATTGCGGCGCTGCGGACGCGCCTGCTTGGCGCTGAGGCGGCAACGACGCCGGCGCAGGGAGAGGCGGCATGAACCGGATCCAGGCTCCGCAGCATCGTGCCAAGCACATGTCGCGCGAAGCGATGTATGAAATCGTTCGGGCGCCGCTGGTGACCGAGAAGGCGACGTTGCTGACCGAGAAGGGGCAGGTGGTGTTTCGGGTCGCCACCAGCGCCACCAAGCCGGAGATCAAGGCGGCGGTCGAGGCGCTGTTCGGCGTGCATGTGATCGGCGTCAATACGCTGGTGCAGAAGGGCAAAACGAAGCGCTTCAAGGGTCGGCCGGGCGTGCGGTCGGACGTCAAGAAGGCGTTTGTGCAGCTTGCGCCTGGACAGTCGATCGACCTGACGGCGCGTTTGAGCTGAGCGCGGGAAGACAGAGAGATGGCACTCAAGCAATTCAAGCCGGTCACCGCGTCACTGCGCGGCACCGTGCTGATCGATCGCAGCGAGCTCTACAAGGGCAAGCCGGTCAAAGGCCTGACTGAAGGCAAGAACCATTCGGGTGGACGGAACAACCATGGCCGCACGACCGTGTGGTTTCGTGGCGGTGGGCACAAGCAGAGTTACCGCACCGTCGACTTTAAGCGTCGCAAGTTCGACATGCCAGCGGTGGTTGAGCGGTTGGAATACGACCCCAACCGGACTGCGTTTATAGCGCTGCTCAAGTATCAGGATGGCGAGCTTGCCTACATCATTGCGCCGCAGCGGTTGCGGGTTGGCGATAGTGTCGTGGCTGGGGTGCGGGTTGACATCAAGCCAGGCAACGCGATGCCGCTGGCGGCGATCCCGGTCGGCACGATCGTGCACAATATCGAGCTGAAGACGGGGGCGGGCGGCAAGGTGGCGCGCTCGGCCGGGACCTACGCGCAGCTCGTCGGCAAGGATGCCGGCTACGCACAGGTCAAGCTGCAGTCTGGCGAGTTGCGGGTGGTGCGCTCGGAGTGCATGGCGACGGTCGGCGCGGTGAGCAACCCCGACAACATGAACCAGGCGATCGGCAAGGCGGGACGCAGCCGCTGGCTCGGGCGTCGGCCGCATAACCGCGGCGTGGTGATGAACCCGGTCGACCATCCGCATGGCGGTGGCGAGGGGCGGACGTCGGGCGGGCGGCATCCGGTGACGCCCTGGGGCAAGCCGACCAAGGGCGCGAAGACGCGCGTCAACAAGCGGACGGACAAGCTGATCATCCGTCGCGCCAGCAAGTCGAAGTAGGGCACATGGCACGTTCCATCTGGAAAGGTCCGTTCGTCGACGGTTACCTGCTGAACAAGGCGGAGACGGCGAAGAGCTCGAGCCGTAACGAGATCATCAAGATCTGGTCACGACGCTCGACGATCCTGCCGCAATTCGTTGGCCTGACCTTCGGCGTCTATAACGGGCACAAGTTCCTGCCGGTGCAGGTCAACGAGAACATGGTCGGGCATAAGTTTGGCGAGTTCTCGCCGACGCGGACCTTCACCGGGCACTCGGCCGACAAGAAGGCGAGGCGCGGCTGATGAGCAAGCCGAAGCATGCCCGCAGCCTTGGCGAGACCGAGGCGCAGGCGGTTCTGAAGAACCTACGCATCAGCCCGCGCAAGCTGAACCTGGTGGCCGGACTGATCCGCAACCAGCCGGCGAGCACCGCGGTGGCGACGCTGACCTTCAGCAAGCGGCGCATCGCGCAGTCGGTGAAGAAGACGCTGGAGAGTGCGATCGCCAATGCTGAAAACAATCATCAGCTCGACGTCGACCAGCTTGTGGTGACACGCGCCGAGGTGGGCAAATCGGTGGTGATGCGGCGGTTCCATGCGCGTGGGCGCGGGCGCTCGGCGCGCATCGAGAAGTGGTTTAGCCATCTGAAGATCGTCGTGGCCGAGCGCGCGCCGGATGCGATCGCCAAACCGAAGCGCGACTTCGAGCGAAAGGCCGCCTGAGCATGGGTCACAAGGTCAATCCGATCGGTCTGCGCCTTGGCGTGAACCGCACCTGGGACAGCCGCTGGTATGCCGGCAACGACTACGCGCGTTTGCTGCATGAGGACATCAAGTTGCGCACGCATCTGCGCAAGAAGCTGTCCGGTGCGGGCGTCTCTCGCGTCGTGATCGAGCGGCCGGCGAAGAAGCCGCGGGTGACGATCTATGCGGCGCGGCCGGGCGTGGTGATCGGCAAGAAAGGGTCGGACATCGAGGTCCTGCGCAAGGATCTGACCAAGATGGCCAAGGCGGAGGTGTCGCTCAACATCGTCGAGATCCGCAAGCCGGAGATCGACGCGGTGCTGGTGGCCGAGAACATCGCCCAGCAGCTCGAGCGTCGCGTCGCCTTTCGCCGTGCGATGAAGCGGGCGGTGCAGTCGGCGATGCGGCTGGGCGCGCAGGGCATCCGGATCAATTGCGGCGGCCGGCTCGGCGGGGCGGAGATTGCGCGCGTCGAGTGGTATCGCGAGGGCCGGGTGCCGCTGCACACGCTGCGCGCCGACATCGATTACGGCACCGCAACGGCGAAGACCAATTACGGCACGTGCGGCGTCAAGGTTTGGGTGTTCAAGGGTGAAGTGCTCGCCCACGACCCATCGGCGCAGGACCGCCGCGCTGCCGAGCAGGCGCCGCAGCGCTAAGGACGTAGAACAATGCTTTCTCCCAAGCGGACCAAGTTCCGCAAGGCCCACAAGGGCCGCATCCACGGCCTCGCCAAGGGCGGCACGACGTTGAACTTCGGCACCTACGGGTTAAAGGCGCTGGAGCCCGAGCGGGTGACCGCGCGCCAGATCGAGGCGGCGCGACGGGCGATCACGCGGGCGATGAAGCGTGCCGGCCGTGTATGGATCAGGATCTTTCCGGACGTGCCGGTTTCGACCAAGCCGGCCGAGGTGCGCATGGGCTCCGGCAAGGGCGCGCCGGAGTTCTGGGTGGCGCGGGTCAAGCCGGGGCGGATCATGTTCGAGATCGAGGGCGTTCCGCTCGACCTGGCGCAGGAGGCGCTGCAGCTTGGTGCGGCGAAGTTGCCGATTAAGACGCGCTTCGTGCAGCGTATCGGGGAGGTTTGAGATGACCAAGCCGGTGGACATCCGGGCCAAGACGCCGGACGAGCTTGAGGCGATGCTGATCGATTTGCGACGCGAGCAGTTCAACCTGCGCTTTCAGCGGGCGACCGGGCAGCAGGAGGGTGTCGGGCGGGTGCGCGTGGTTCGTCGCGACATTGCCCGGGTGAAGACAATTCAGGCGGAGAAGCTCGTCTCCGCCGCGAAATCCTGAGAGGAGACGGACGATGCCAAAGCGCGTCCTGATCGGGCGAGTGACCAGCGACAAGATGGACAAGACCGTAACGGTCCTGGTCAATCGTCGTGTGATGCACCCGCTCTATAAGAAGTTCATCCGGCTGTCGAAGAAGTATGCCGCGCATGACGAGCACAATGTTTGCCAGGTTGGCGACAACGTGCGCATCGTCGAGTGCCCGCCGATCAGCAAGCGCAAGACCTGGACTGTCGTCAGCCGCAACGGCGACGTGCTGGGCGACGTCAACGCCGAGGCGCTGGCGGCGGCAGCGGGCTCGATTGCGCATGACGAGCGCGCCGGGTTGCCGGTGACGGTCTCGGAGGAGGCTGCCGCCGTGCTGGCTGAGCAGGGCGTCGAGGTTGCGCCCGAACACCAGACGCATGAGAGCTAGATGATCCAGGTCGAATCCAACCTTGAGGTTGCGGACAACTCGGGCGCGCGGCGCGTGCAGTGCATCAAGGTGCTCGGCGGCTCCAAGCGCAAGACGGCGTCGGTCGGCGACGTGATCGTGGTCTCGATCAAGGAGGCCATTCCGCGCGGCAAGGTTAAGAAGGGCGACGTGCACCAGGCGGTGATCGTGCGCACCTCGTTCCCGGTGCGTCGCTCGGACGGCAGCGCGATCCGCTTTGACACCAACGCCGCGGTGCTGATCAACAAGCAGCGCGAGCCGATCGGCACCCGTATCTTCGGGCCCGTGGTGCGCGAGTTGCGCGCGGCGAAGTTCATGAAGATCATTTCGCTCGCGCCAGAGGTGCTGTGATGGCGGCGCGCATTCGCAAGGGCGACACGGTCGTGGTAATCACCGGCGGCGACAAGGGCAAGCGCGGCGAGGTGCTCGCCGTGGCGCCGAAGACGCTGCGGGCCGTGGTGGCCGGGGTGAACGTTGCCAAGCGCCACACCAAGCCGCGCGGCATGGGTCAGCCGGGTGGCATCGTGGAGCGTGAGGCGACGATCCACCTGTCGAACTTGAAGCTCGTCGATCCGAAGAGCAGCAAGCCGACGCGGGTTGGTTTTCGCGTCGTCCAGGGCTCGGACGGGCATTCGTCCAAAGTGCGCGTGGCGAAAGTCACGGGCGAGATCATCGAGGGCTGACGGGAATGTCCGAGACCGAGACGCGGCCTTTGCCGAGGATGCAGCAGCGATATCGTGAGACGCTGCGCGCCTCGCTGCAGCAGGAGTTCGGCTACGGCAATCCGATGCAGGTGCCCAAGCTTGAGAAGATCGTGATCAACATGGGCGTCGGCGAGGCGGCCGGCGACCAGAAGAAGTTGGATGCGGCGGTCGCCGAACTGACGCTGATTGCAGGGCAGAAGCCGGTCAAGACGGTGGCCAAAAAGGCGATTGCCGGCTTCAAGATCCGCGAGGGGCTGCCGATCGGCACCAAGGTCACGCTGCGCCGGGCCAAGATGTATGAGTTTCTCGACCGGTTGGTCACCATCGCATTGCCGCGCGTGCGTGACTTCCGCGGCATTCCGAGCACCAAGGGCTTTGACGGACGCGGCAACTTTGCCATGGGCCTGCGCGAGCAGATCATCTTCCCCGAGATCGCCTACGACAAGGTGGACGCGGTGCGCGGCATGGACATCGTGTTCGTGACGACCGCGCGGACTGACGCCGAGGCCAAGGCGCTGCTGAAGGGCTTTGACATTCCGTTCCAGGACAAGCCGCCGGCCTGAGCCGTCTCGTCTGACACAACCAGCGTTTTGGAAAACCCCTGGCGAGAGCCGGCAGGTTCCGGAGGACAGCAGTAGCAATGGCAAAGAAGTCTTCGGTCAACAAGAACCACGAGCGTGAGCGGGCGGCCAAGCGGGACCGTGTGAAACGCAAGTCGCTGAAGGACATCGTGATGGACCGCACGCTGCCGGTCGAGGATCGCTTCAACGCGACGCTGAAGCTGGCGCAGCTGCCGCGCAACGGTAGCCGGACGCGCACGCGCCTGCGCTGCGAGCTGACTGGGCGGCCGCGGGCGAACTACCGCAAGTTCAAGCTTTGCCGCATCGCGTTGCGCGACCTCGCGAGTGCCGGGCAGATCCCCGGCATGACCAAGGCGAGCTGGTAGGAGCCGCGCGATGTCAATGTCAGATCCATTGGGCGACATGCTCACCCGCATCCGCAACGCGCAGCATAGCCGGCACACGAGCTGCGTCTCGCCCGGCTCGAAGCTGCGCATGACGGTGCTCGAGGCGCTGCGACGCGAGGGCTACATTCGCGGCTACAGCGCCGAGGAGCTGCGGCCCGGCATTTCGCAGATCCGCATCGAGCTCAAGTACAACGAGGGTGAGCCGGTCATCAAGGAGATCCATCGGGTCTCCAAGCCCGGCCGCCGGGTCTACTCCAAGATTAAGGAGCTGCCGCGCGTCTATGCGGGACTGGGCGTTTCGATCCTGTCCACGCCGCGCGGCGTGCTGAGCGATGCAGAGGCACGCGCCGCCAATGTTGGCGGCGAAGTGCTCTGCCGCGTGTTCTGAGGGAGCGCGCAGAATGTCACGTGTAGGCAAGAACCCGGTGACCATCCCGGACGGCGTGCAGGTCGCGGTGGCGGCGGGCGTGCTGACTGCCAAGGGCAAGCTCGGCGAGCTCAGCCTGGCGCTCACCGACCATGTCGAGACCCGGGTCGAGGGTGGCACCGTCACGGTGACGCCGCGCAACAACTCGGCGCCGTCGCGCATGATGTGGGGCACCACGCGGGCGCTGGTGCAGAACATCGTCCACGGCGTCTCGACCGGCTATACGAGGACGATGGAGATCACCGGCACGGGCTATCGCGCCTCGGTGCAGGGTACGAACCTGGTGATCAACCTCGGCTTCTCGCACGACGTGGTGTTTCCGGTGCCGGCGGGGATTAAGATCACCACGCCCCGGCCGACGTCGATCACCGTCGAGGGCGTGGACAAGCGGCTGGTCGGGCAGGTCGCGGCCGAGATCCGCGGCTGGCGGCCGCCGGAGCCGTACAAGGGCAAGGGCGTTCGCTACGACAACGAGACGATCCGGCGTAAGGAAGGCAAGAAGAAGTAATGGGCGCGAACCAGGATCTTCGGGACCGCCGGCGCGAGCGCCTGCGCTACCAGCTCCGCCACAAGGCGGCCGGGCGGCCGCGGCTGTCGGTGTTCCGCTCGGGCAAGAACATCTACGCCCAGGTGATCGACGATGCGATCGGGCGCACGCTGGCGGCGGCCTCCAGCCTCGACAAGTCGTTGCGCACGGAGCTCAAGACCGGTGCCGACAAGGGTGCGGCGAGTGCGGTCGGCAAGCTGGTCGCCGAGCGGGCGCTGGCGGCCGGGGTGACGCAGGTCGTGTTCGACCGCGGCGCCTATCTGTATCATGGTCGCGTTCGCGCGCTGGCCGAGGCTGCCCGCGAGGGCGGCCTGTCGTTCTAGGGAATTAGAGGCATGGCACATTCGCCACGTGACGGCGGCGGCCGCGGTGGACGCGACAGGGGCGAGCGCGATCGCGACGGCGACGACCTGATTGACAAGCTGGTCACCATCAACCGTGTCGCCAAGGTGGTCAAAGGTGGACGGCGCTTCGCGTTCGCCGCACTCGTCATCGTCGGTGACCAGAAGGGCCGGGTCGGTTACGGGGCGGGCAAGGCGCGCGAGGTGCCGGAGGCGATCCGCAAGGCGACCGAGCGGGCCAAGCGCACGATGATCCGGGTGCCGATGAAGGAAGGTCGCACGCTGCATCACGACATGTTCGGCCATTACGGCGCCGGCAAGGTTGTGCTGCGCTCGGCGGGTGCGGGCACCGGCATCATCGCCGGCGGGCCGATGCGGGCGGTGTTCGAGAGCCTCGGCATCGGCGACGTGGTGGCCAAGAGCTTCGGCAGCCGCAACCCGCACAACATGGTCAAGGCGACGTTCGACGCGCTGGCGCGCTGCCAGAGCCCGCGCGCGGTTGCCAACCGGCGTGGCCGCAAGGTGGCGGACATCCTCGGCAAGCGCGAGGGTGAGGGTGTGGCCGATGTCGGATAGCAGCAAGGCCACCGTGACGGTGACCCAGACCGGTTCGCCGATCGGGCGCAAGCCGGGGCAGCGCGGCACGCTGATCGGGCTGGGGCTGAACAAGATGCATCGCACCCGCACGCTGGAGGACACGCCTTCCGTGCGCGGCATGATCCGCAAGGTGGCCCACCTCCTGCGGGTCGAGGAGACCAGCCGTGAAGCTTAATGACCTGCGTGACAACCCGGGCGCGCGGCCGAAATCCAAGCGGCTCGGGCGCGGCATCGGCTCGGGTAAGGGCAAGACGTCCGGCAAGGGCGTCAAGGGCCAGAAGGCGCGCGAGGGCGTGTCGCTGAACGGCTTCGAGGGTGGCCAGCTGCCGATCTATCGGCGGCTGCCCAAGCGCGGCTTTCGCAACATCTTCCGCGTCGCCTACTCGCCGCTCAACCTCGGCACGATCGAGCGCGCGATCGCCGCCGGCAAGCTCGACGCCTCGGCGCCGATGACCGAGGCGAGCCTGCAAGCCGCCGGCCTGGTGCGTTCGCAGGGCGGCAAGGGCGTACGCCTGCTGGCCCAGGGCACACTCAGCCAGGCGATCACCATCACCGTCTCGGGCGCCTCCGAGGCGGCGCGGGCTGCGGTCGAGGCGGCGGGTGGGACGGTTACCACCACCGTCAGCAAGCCGGAAGCGCCGGCGGCGTAAGGAAGGCCAGAGGCTCTGCCTCTGGACTCCGCTGGGGCCCGCGGCCCCAGACCCCCTCACTGATCGGTTTCCAAAGGCCGCCGGCCTTTGGTGGGTCCAGGGCAAAGCCCTGGCCTTGCTTCCGCTTGCCGACTAAGACGTAAAAGCAATCGAGGGACTGCCCATGGCCTCCGCCGCCGAGCAGATGGCTGCCAACATGAACTTCGGCGTGTTCGCGAAAGCGACCGAGCTGAAGAAGCGCATCTGGTTCACCCTCGGGGCGCTCATCGTCTACCGGCTCGGCACCTACATCCCCGTCCCCGGCGTCGATGCGTCGGTGATGGGCCAGCTGCTGCAGCAGCATGGCGGCGGCATCCTGGGCATGTTCGACATGTTCACCGGCGGCGCGCTCGGCCGGATGACGGTGTTCGCGCTCAACATCATGCCTTACATCTCCGCCTCCATCATCGTGCAGCTGATGACGGCGGCGGTGCCGCAGCTCGAGGCCCTCAAGAAGGAGGGCGACAGCGGCCGCAAGAAGATGAACCAGTACACCCGCTATCTCACGGTGCTGATCGCGCTGTTCCAGAGCTACGGCATTTCGGTCGGGCTCGAGAGCATGCACGGGCCGAGCGGCCCGGCGGTGATCGACCCGGGGATGTTCTTCCGCTTCTCCTGCGTCGTGACGCTGGTTGGCGGCACGATGTTCCTGATGTGGATCGGCGAGCAGATCACCGCGCGCGGCATCGGCAACGGCACCTCGCTCATCATCTTCGCCGGCATCGTCGCCAACCTGCCGCATGCGACGGCGAACCTGCTGGAGCTGGGGCGCACGGGCGCGCTGTCGCCGGTGTTCATCCTCTTCTTCATCGTGATCGCGGTGGCGGTGATCGCCTTCATCGTGTTCATGGAGCAGGCGCAGCGTCGGGTGGTGATCCAGTATCCCAAGCGCCAGGTCGGCCAGCGCATGTTCGGCGGCGACAGCACCCACATGCCGCTCAAGATCAACACCGCCGGGGTGATCCCGCCGATCTTCGCCAGCTCCATCCTGCTGATCCCGGCGACGGTGGCGGGCTTCAGCGGGGCGGGCGGGACCGGCTGGCTCGGCTTCATCGGCCAGCAGCTCGCGCATGGTCAGCCGCTTTACATGGCGGCCTATGCCGGCATGATCATCTTCTTCTCGTATTTCTACACCGCGGTCGTTTTCAACCCGCAGGAGACGGCGGATAACCTCAAGAAATACGGCGGCTTCATTCCCGGCTATCGTCCCGGCACGGCGACGGCGAACTACTTCGACACCGTGCTGACGCGGCTGACGACGATCGGCGCGCTCTATTTGGTCGCCGTGTGCCTGCTGCCGGAGATCCTGATCAGCCGCTACGGCGTGCCGTTTTACTTCGGCGGCACGAGCCTGATGATCATCGTCTCCGTCACCATGGACACGGTGACGCAGATCCAGTCGCACCTGCTGCAGCATCAGTATCAGGGCTTGATCAAGAAGGCGCGTGGACGGGGGAGGGCACGATAAACCTGATCATTCTGGGGCCGCCCGGGGCGGGCAAGGGCACGCAGGCCAAGCGGCTGGAACAGGATTTCAAGCTCGCCCAGGTATCGACCGGTGACATGCTGCGCGCCGAGGTGGCCGCCAAGAGCGAGATCGGCAGCCGGGCGAAGGCGATCATGGACGCCGGTGGGCTGGTTCCGGACGAGCTCATCATCGCCATGCTGGAGAGCCGCATTCAGGCGCCGGACTGCCGCGGCGGCTTCATCCTTGACGGCTTTCCCCGCACCGTGCCGCAGGCGGTGGCGCTGGACGCGATGCTGGCGCGGATGGGCCGGCAGCTCGACGCGGTGATCGAGCTGCAGGTGAACGACGCGGTGCTGACCGAGCGGATCGCCGGCCGCTTCACCTGCGCCAATTGCGGTGCCGGCTATCACGACAGCTTCAAGCCGACCACCGCCGCCGGGCGCTGCGACGTCTGCGGCCATCATGAGTTCGTTCGCCGTGCCGACGACCGGCGCGAGACGGTGGCGGCGAGGCTGGTCGCCTATCACGGTCAGACGGCGCCGATCCTGCCGCACTACGCGGCCCAGCACCGGCTCTACCCGGTGGACGGCATGATGGAGATGGGCCAGGTGACGGCGGCGCTGCATGGCATCCTGCAGCCGATGCGTCCGGCGGCTTTGATCACCAACAATTGAGCAAGGCGCGTTGACAGCTCGCGATCGGGCTGTATAGTCCGCGCCCTTGGCGGAACCTCCTGATGGAGGTGTTTGCCCTCGTGGTTTTTCAGCAGTGTTGCGCAGTCGTCGTTCGGCGGGTGCCTCTAGGAGAGACGGCGTGGCGCGTATTGCCGGCGTGAACATCCCGACCAACAAGCGCGTGACGATCAGCCTGCGCTACATCTTCGGCATTGGGCCGACCAAGGCTGCGGCCATCTGCAGCAAGCTCAACATTCCGGACGACCGCCGCGTGAACCAGCTCTCGGACGACGAGGTGCTGAAGATCCGCGAGCTGATCGACCGTGACTTTCGCGTCGAGGGTGACCTTCGGCGTGAGGTGGCGATGAACATCAAGCGGCTGATGGACCTCGGCTGCTATCGTGGGCTGCGGCATCGTCGCGGGCTGCCGGTGCGCGGCCAGCGGACGCATACCAACGCCCGCACGCGCAAGGGCAAGGCGGTCGCGATCGCCGGCAAGAAGAAGGTGACGAAGTAGTCCTTCGCCGCCGATCGATCACCTCGCCGGCGTCGTGCCGGCAAACCTAAGGTCAAGTGTCCATGGCGAAGCCCGCCGGCTCTACGCGCCCACGCCGCAAGGAGCGCAAGAACATCATCTCCGGCGTCGCCCATGTGATGGCGTCGTTTAACAACACGATGATCACGATCACCGACGCGCAGGGCAACGCCATCGCCTGGTCGTCTTCCGGCTCGCAGGGCTTCAAGGGCTCGCGCAAGTCGACCCCGTATGCGGCGCAGGTTGCCGCCGAGGATGCGGGCAAGAAGGCGCGCGAGCATGGCATGGAGACGCTGGAGATTGAGGTCAGCGGCCCAGGCTCGGGGCGCGAGAGCGCGCTACGGGCGTTGCAGGCGGTCGGCTTCGCCATCACGGCCATTCGCGACATGACGCCGATCCCGCATAATGGCTGCCGGCCGCGGAAGCGGCGGAGAGTTTGAGGCAAGCGCTTCTTTTTTGCAAAAAACTCTTACGAGCGCTGTCGCGCCTTTCGGGCCCAGCCTGTTCTTAGTGGATAAAAGTTTTTTGGTTCTTTTTTTTAAAAAAGAACCTCTTGCTGATCGCTGTTTTGCATCGAGGGACTGAATTGGTCATCCAGAGAAACTGGCAGGCGTTGATCAAGCCGGAGAAGCTGGACGTTGAGTCCGGCTCGGACCCGTCGCGGATGGCGACCGTGGTGGCCGAGCCGCTCGAGCGCGGCTTCGGCATGACGCTTGGCAACGCGATCCGACGGATCCTGCTGTCGTCGCTGCAGGGTGCTGCCGTTACGGCGGTGCAGATTGACGGTGTGCTGCACGAGTTCAGCTCGATCGCCGGCGTGCGCGAGGACGTCACCGACATCGTGCTGAACATCAAGCAGCTGGCGCTGCGCATGCACGGCGAGGGGCCGAAGCGGATGACGCTGACGGCGACCGGGCCGGGCGAGGTTCGGGCCGGGCAGATCCAGGGCGGGCATGACATCGAGATCATGAACCCGGATTTGGTGATCTGCACGCTGGATGACGGCATCAAGCTTGGCATGGAGTTCACGGTGCAGCTCGGCCGTGGCTACGAGCCGGCGGCGATGAACCGGCCGGAGGACGCGCCGATCGGCCTCATTCCGGTGGACGCGATCTACTCGCCGGTGCGTCGGGTGGCGTATCGCGTCGAGCCGACGCGTGTGGGCCAGGTGACCGACTACGACAAGCTGCTGCTGACCATCGAGACCAACGGCGCGGTGACGCCGGAGGACAGCGTGGCGTTGGCGGCGCGCATCCTGCAGGACCAGCTGCAGCTGTTCATCAACTTCGATGAGCCGCAGCAGGCGCGTGTGGAGGAGCCGCAGGATGACCTGCCGTTTAACCGCAACCTGCTGCGCAAGGTGGACGAGCTCGAGCTGTCGGTGCGGTCGGCGAACTGCCTGAAGAACGACAACATCGTCTACATCGGCGACCTGGTGCAGAAGACCGAGCAGGAAATGCTGCGCACGCCGAACTTCGGCCGCAAGTCGCTCAACGAGATCAAGGAGGTCCTGACGGCGATGGGCCTCTCGCTGGGCATGTCGGTCTCCGGCTGGCCGCCGGAGAACATCGAGGACCTCGCCAGAAGGCTGGACGAAGCATTCTAACCGGGATCAAGGGGCCGCGGGCCCTTTGCGGGCCAAGGGCGGAGCCCTTGCCTTACTGAGGAGCGTAAGATGCGTCACGGAGTAGCCGGCCGAAAGCTCGGCGTCACATCGAGCCATCGGCTGGCGATGTTTCGCAACATGGCCGTGGCGCTGATCAAGCACGAGCAGATCACGACGACACTGCCGAAGGCCAAGGAGTTGCGGCCCGTGGTCGAGAAGCTGATCACGCTCGGCAAGCGCGGCGGGCTGCATGCGCGGCGCCAGGCCTACGCGCAACTGCGGGACGACGTAATCGTCGGCAAGTTGTTCGGCACCATCGCCGATCGCTACAAGGCGCGGCCGGGCGGCTATGCCCGCGTGCTGAAGGCCGGGATGCGCTATGGCGACGCCGCCGACATGGCGGTGATCGAGCTGGTGGATCGTGATCCGTCCGCCAAGGGGCAGGACAGTGGCCCACCGCCCGAGGTGGTCAACGCAGACGGCGCTGACGAGGCCTGAGGGTCGGCCTGCCGCCGACGAGGCCTGAGGGTCGGCGCTGCCCGCATTCAGATGGGTCGTCTGACAAGCAAAAGCCCGCCCGGTCGCCCGGGCGGGCTTTCCGCGTGTGGTCGCCTTGCGGGTGGTTACTGCGGCGGCGGGGCGCCGGGCGCGGTGCTGGCCGGCGGCGTGGTGGTTGGCGCGGTGGTCGGGGCGGTGTCGGCCGGCGGGGTTGCCGGAGTGCTGGTCGACGGCATGGCGCTGGACGTGCTGTCGGCGGGCTTGCTGGCGCTGGACGGCATCATGCCGTGGCCATGATGGTGGTGCATGCCCTTCATGGGAGTGGCATTGCTCATGCCGCTCTCGGCGGTCGTCGAGGAGGCTGTCGGCGTGAAGGTGGTGCCGGACTTGGCGGCGTTCAGGCTCTGATTGTTGAGGTCCTCGACCGCGGCATTGCCCTTGGCGGTGGGCGCCAGATGGCCGTGCTTGTCATGCGGATACATCGGCTTGTGATGCATCGACTTGTGATGCGCATGGGCCGGCGTCGTGGTGGAGGGGGTCGCGGTGGCCGGGGCCGGATCGGTCTGAGCGCGAGCGGCATCGAGCGAGCCGGTGGCGGCCAGCGCCAGGGCGGCAAAGCCTGTCGCGACAACGAGGGTTGATTTAGTACGCAAGGGAGGCGCTCCTTCCAGAAAACAGCCGGCGCGCGGCCGGTCCGTAATCATAACGTTTATGCCGCGGCGTTTGTGCCGGGCAGGATGCAAGATACTCTCAATCCGTGTGATTTTTCCGGCACGGCTGGCAAGGTTGCATCACAGGGCAAGGTTGCCTCACAGGGCTGTGTGCCATGACGCGTGACGCGGAGACGTCCGGCGGGCTGTTCGACGAGCCGGCGCCACCAGAGGCGAGCGGTGCGGCGTCACCTGCGGCGGTCGACCGCCCGCTGGCTGACCGGCTTCGGCCGTCGAGCCTGCCGGAGGTGGTCGGGCAGGACCATCTGCTGGGATCCGGCGGTGCGCTTGCCGCCATGCTGGAGCGGCACAGCCTGGCCAGCCTGATCCTCTGGGGTCCGCCCGGCGTGGGCAAGACGACGATCGCCCGGCTGCTGGCGCGGCATGCCGGCCTTGCCTTCGTGCAGCTCTCGGCGGTGTTCTCGGGCGTTGCCGACCTCAAGCGCTGCTTCGAGGCGGCGGCCAAGCGTCGTGCCGCATCGGGCGTGGCGACGCTGCTGTTCATCGACGAGATCCATCGCTTTAACCGCGCTCAGCAGGACGGCTTCCTGCCGGTCGTCGAGGATGGGACGATCGTGCTGGTCGGCGCGACGACGGAGAACCCCTCCTTTGCGCTGAACGGCGCCCTGCTGTCGCGCTGCCAGGTGCTGGTGCTGCGCCGGCTCGACGACGCGGCGCTGGGGCTGCTGCTGGAGCGCGCCGAGGCCGATGGCGGCAGGCCGCTCGGCCTCGATGCGACAGCCCGCGCGAGCCTGATCGCGATGGCGGACGGTGATGGCCGCTATCTGCTGAACATGGCCGAGCAGGTGCTGGCGGCCGAGGCCGACACGCTGGATGCCGACGGCCTCGCCGCCCTGCTCGCCCGCCGGGCGGCGCTCTACGACAAGGACCGCGACGAGCACTACAACCTGATCTCGGCGCTGCACAAGGCGCTGCGCGGCTCGGATCCGGACGCGGCGCTCTACTGGTTCAACCGCATGCTCGCCGGCGGCGAGGATGCCCGCTACGTCGCCCGGCGCCTGGTGCGCTTCGCCTCCGAGGATGTCGGCCTGGCGGACCCGAACGCGCTCACCCAGGTGCTGGCAGCGTGGGACGCCTTTGAGCGGCTGGGCAGCCCTGAGGGCGAGCTGTGCCTGGCGCAGGCGGTGGTCTATCTTGGCACGGCGCCAAAATCGAACGCGCTCTACGTGGCGCAGAAGCGCGCGGCGGCGGGTGCCCGGGCCAATGGCAGCCTGATGCCGCCGGCGCATAGCCTCAACGCGCCGACCAGGCTGATGCGCGAGCTTGGCTACGGCCAGGGCTACGACTACGACCACGACGCCGCGGATGGGTTTGCCGGGCAGAACTACTTCCCGGACGGCATGGCGCGGGAGACGTATTACCGGCCTAAGGACAAGGGCTTCGAGAGAGAGCTCGCCAGACGATTGGCGACCTGGGAGGAAAGACGGCAAGGCAGGAAAGGTTGATCGTTAAAAATGGATTTCAAAGGCTTCGCCTTTGATGGAATCCGGAGGCAAAGCCTCTGGCCTTGCTTTGGAGACCACCCGATGCCCGTCTCGACACGCGTCATCAGCGAGGACGAGGCGGACCTTCGGCTTGATCGCTGGTTCCGCCGCCACTTCCCGCACATCACCCAGGCGGCGGTGCAGAAATTCTGCCGCACCGGGCAGGTCCGCGTCGATGGCGGCCGGGTTGAGGCCAATGCGCGGCTGAGCCCCGGCCAGGCGATCCGCATCCCGCCGCTGCCGGTCGGGCCGGCGCCGATCGCCACGCCGAGCATGAGCCCGCACGTGGTGAAAGACCTCGAGCGGATGGTGATCTGGCGCGACGAGCTGGTGCTGGTGCTCGACAAGCCGTTCGGCCTGCCGGTGCAGGGTGGTCCGGGGATCGTCAAGCATCTCGACGGCCAGCTTGACGGACTGCGCTTTGGCTCCGAGCACCGCCCGCGGCTGGTGCATCGGCTGGACCGCGACACCTCCGGGGTGCTGCTGCTCGCCCGCACCCCCGGTGCCGCGGGTAAGCTCGCAGCGGCGTTCCGCACCCGTGCGGCGCAGAAGACCTACTGGGCCGTGGTGGTCGGCCGCCCAAGCCCGGCCGAGGGGCGGATCGACGCCAGGCTGCGGCGCACCGGCGGCGCGTTTGGCGAACGGACCGCGGTCGCCGAGCGCGACGACGAGGAGGCGGTTTCGGCGCTCACCGACTACCGCGTGCTGGACGCCGCCGGCCGCCGGGTGTCGTGGCTGGAGCTGAACCCGCTCACCGGGCGAACCCACCAGTTGCGGGTGCATTGCGAGGCGCTCGGCACGCCGATCCTGGGCGACATCAAGTACGGTCAAAGCTCGACGCATGTGGAGGGGCTGCCGGACCTGCTGCACCTGCACGCGCGGGCACTGAGCATCCCGCATCCTGGTGGCGGGACGCTGCAGATTGCCGCCGGCCTGCCGCCGCATATGCGCGAGACGTTCCAGCTCATGGGCTTTGAGGCGCCGGCCGCGCCGAAGCCGCGCGTTGTGTAGCGGCGGTCAAGGCGAGCGGCAGCGCCCCGCGCACCCAAGCTCGGACGGAGCATCGCCATGCTGACCAAGTTCATCGATGCCAATGGTCTGCGCTTTGAGGTGCTGGAGGAGGGGGTGGGGGAGCGGCTGGCGCTTTGCCTGCACGGCTTTCCCGAGCACGCCGTCTCGTGGCGCCACCAGATGCCGGTGCTGGCGGGGCTGGGTTACCGCGTCTGGGCGGTGAACCAGCGCGGCTATGGGCGCAGCGCCCGGCCGCCTGCCGTGGCCGACTACGCGCTGCCGCTGCTGATGGCCGACGTCGCGGCGCTCATCGACGCGTCGGGGGCGACCAGCGTCGTGCTGATCGGCCATGATTGGGGCGCGATGGTCGCCTGGTGCTTCGCCGCGGCGCGGCTGCGGCCGCTGGAGCGGTTGGTCATCATGAACGTGCCGCACCCGCTCTGCTTTCGCGCGGCGCTGAAGCAATGGCGGCAGCGCCGCAAGTCCTGGTACATCGGCTTTTTCCAACTGCCCTGGCTGCCGGAGCGGATGCTGACGGCTAATGGCGCCGCCGCGGTGCGCCGGATGTTCGGCCGCGTGTCGCTGCCGCCGGACGTGCTCGCGACCTATACCGGGCAGGTCACCGAGCCGGGCGCGGCGACGGCGATGCTGAACTGGTATCGCGCGGGGCGCGCCGGCCGGGGCGGCCTGCCGAACCTGGCGCGGCCGATCGAGGTGCCGACGCTGGTGATCTGGGGCGAGGAGGACGTGGCACTCGACCTGATCTGCCTGGATGGCACCGAGCGCTACGTGCGCAACCTGACGGTGCGGCGGCTGCCGGGCGTTTCGCACTGGGTGCAGCAGGATGCGCCAGGGGCGGTGAACAAGCTGCTTGAGGAGTTTCTCGGGTAGAGAAGAGCTTCTTTTTTGAAAAAAAGAAGCAAAAAACTTTTGCTCGTTGGGGCGTCTTTGGCGACGCTTGGTGCCCTGACGGACAAAAGTTTTTTGGTTCTTTTTTTCAAAAAAGAACCGCTTCCTTCAAAGCGGCAACGACCCCTGCCGCCCGCGATCCACAGTCGCGTCGGTCGTGCCGTCGGCGAAATGGATCACCAGCTTGGCGCCGGGTTTGATCCTGGCGCTGGTCAGGGTGTGACCGGCGGGATCCTGCACCAGCGCATAGCCGCGCGCCAACACGGCCTTGTGCGAGACGGAGTCGAGCCGCGCCGCCAGGCCGTCGAGCCGGGCGCGGCGCTCGCGCAGCATCGCCTGTAGCGGCGCCGGGTTGAGGCGGGGTAGCAGGCGGCCGGCGGCATGCTGGCGGTCCTGCAGGACGTGGCGGAGGGCGGCGCGCAGATGGGCTGATTGCAGCGCCAGCGCGGCGCGGCGGGCCTCCAGCAGGCGCGCCGGCGCCCGGTCGAGCCGGCGGCTGCGCTCGGCCAAGGCGAGCTCGGCGGCGCGCAGGATTGCGACCGGATCGGGCAGGCCGCGGGCGGCGCGGGCGAGCGCGTTGCGGCGGCGCTCGATCAGAGGCGGCAAGGCGAGAACGAGGCGGTGGCTGCGGTCATCGAGGCGGTGACGCGCGGTGATGACGAGCGCAGGCAGGTTGGGCAGGCGGTGGCTGAGCCGGGCCAGCGCGTTGTGGCGATGGGCGAGCAGGTGCGGCAGGGCCAGCTCGAGCCGATGCGCCCGGTCGTCGAGGCGCTGGCGGGCATGGCCGACCATGGCGGGCAGGTCGGGCAGGCGCGCGCTCGCCTGGCCCAGCCGGAGGCGGCGCGTCTGGATCGCGCGGTGCAGGGCGGAGACGAGGCGGGCCTGCTGCTGCACGAGCGTCGCGGTGAGGGCGATGCGGGAGGGCACGGCGAGCTCGGCGGCCGCCGTCGGGGTCGGCGCGCGCCGGTCGGAGGCGAAGTCGATCAGCGTGGTGTCCGTCTCATGGCCGACGGCGGAGATCAGCGGAATCGCGGAGGCGGCGGCGGCGCGCACCACCGCCTCGTCGTTGAACGCCATCAGGTCCTCGAGCGAGCCGCCGCCGCGGGCGACGATCAGCACGTCCGGGCGCGGGGTCGCGCCGCCGGCCGGCAGGGCCGAGAAGCCGCGGATGGCGGCGGCGATGCGGGCGGCGGCGCCCTCGCCCTGCACCGGCACCGGCCATAGGACGATGCGGCGCGGGCAGCGTCGGGCGATCGTGGTGCGGATGTCGTGCAGCACCGCGCCCTGCGGCGAGGTGACGACGCCGACCACCTCCGGCAGCAGCGGCAGCGGGCGCTTGCGCTCGGGCGCGAACAGGCCTTCAGCCCCGAGCGCGAGTCGCAGCGCCTCGATGCGCGCCAGCATCGCGCCGATGCCGGCATATTCGAGCCGGTCGATCAGCAGTTGGTATTCGGAGCGGTCGCCATAGGCGGAGATGCGGCCGGTGGCGATCACCTCAAGGCCGTTCTCCGGCTTGAGCCCGAGCCGGCCGTAGCCGGACTTCCAGACAATGGCGCGCATCTTGCCGCCCTCGTCCTTGAGGCAGAGATAGGTGTGGCCGGAGGCGTAGCGCTTCAGCTCGGTGATCTCGCCGCGCACCCGCACGCGGCCGAACGCGCTCTCCAGCGTGCGCTTCACGGCGCCGGAGATCTCGGAGACGGTGTATTCGGGGACGTTGGTCTGCGGCGTGTCCATGCGGGGCCAATATAGTAAGGAAGGCAAACGCTTCTTTTTTGAAAAAAAGAAGCAAAAAACTTCTGTGGGCGCTGGCGCGGTCGACGTCGCCGGAGCTCCGTCCTAAACCTTAATGGATAAAAGTTTTTTGGTTCTTTTTTTCAAAAAAGAACCCCTTCCTGGGAGGTCACATGCGCGTTCTGCTGGTCGGCTCCGGAGGCCGCGAGCACGCCCTCGCGGTCGCCCTGGTCGCGAGCCCACTGCTCGACATGCTGTTCGTCGCCCCCGGCAATCCCGGCACCGCGACACTCGCGCGCAACGTGCCGATCGCTGTCGACGACGTGGCCGGGCTGGTCTCGTTCGCCGCCCTCAATGCGGTCGACCTGGTGTTGCCCGGCCCCGAAGCGTCGCTCGCTGCCGGGTTGGCCGATGCCTGCGCTCGGGCGGACATCGATTGCTGCGGCCCGACCCAGGCGGCGGCGATGCTGGAGACCTCCAAGGCCTTCGCCCACGAGGTCGCGGCCGCCGCCGGCATTCCGATGGCGCGCTGGGAGCGGTTCGAGCAGACCGACGCGGCGCTCGACTTCGTGCGCCGCCGCGGCGCCCCGATCGTGGTCAAGGCGGACGGGCTGGCCGCCGGCAAGGGGGTGACGGTGGCGGCGACCCTTGCCGAGGCCGAGGCGGCGGTGCTGGCGCACGGCCTGCCGCTGGTGATCGAGGAGTGCCTGCAGGGCGACGAGGTGTCGCTGTTCGCGCTCTGCGACGGCGCCGATGCGCTGCTGCTCGGCGCCGCGCAGGACCATAAGCGGCTCGGCGAAGCCGACACCGGGCCGAACACCGGCGGCATGGGCGCCGTGTGCCCGCCGGCCGGCTTCGGCGCCGAGCTGCAGGAGGCGTGCCTGGCCGGCATCGTCAGGCCGGCGCTGGCGGAGATGGTCCGGCGCGGCACGCCGTTCCGCGGCATCCTGTTCGCCGGCCTGATGCTGACCGCGGAGGGGCCGCGGCTGATCGAGTTCAACGTCCGGTTCGGCGACCCGGAGTGCCAGGCGCTGCTCGCGCGGCTGCGCTCGGACCTGTTGCCGGCCCTGGTCGCCGCCTGCGAGGGCGAACTCGCCCATGTCGACCTGCGCTGGACCGACATCGCCTCCGTCGCCGTCGTGCTCGCCGCCCCCGGCTATCCCGGCGCTCCCGAGACCGGCTCGTTTATCGACGGCCTCGCGCGCGCGGCCGCGCTGCCGGACGTGGCCGTGTTCCACGCCGGCACGGCGCTGGTCGACGGCCGGCTGGTCGCCGCCGGTGGCCGCGTGCTGACGGTGTGCGCGACCGGGCCCGACCTGGGCTCGGCGCGGGATGCCGCCTATGCCGGGGTTGCGGCGCTGCATTGGCCGGAGGGCTATTACCGGCGCGACATCGGGCTGCGATCACTCGCGCGCAGCTAGCGCGGTTCCACCCGGGGTGGAACCGCGCTGATTGTTTTTGGCGAGCAATTTCATCAGCCTAAGATCGCTACGCGAACACAGCCAGGCTGATATTGCTGTAGGGGAACACGGATGAGCGCGCCGGTGAGATCCAACCGCGTCGGAGTGCCGGCGCTCAGGGCGATGAAGGGGCAGGCCAAACAGGTGTGGCTCACCGCCTACACCACCCCGGTCGCTCAGGTGCTGGACGCGTCGTGCGACGCCATGCTGGTGGGCGATTCACTCGGCATGGTGACCTACGGCATGGACAGCACGCTCGCGGTCACGCTGGAGATGATGATCGCGCACGGGCGGGCGGTGGTGCGCGGCTCGAGCCATGCCTGCATCGTCGTCGACATGCCGTTCGGCAGCTATCAGGAGAGCCCCGAGCAGGCGTTTCGCAACGCCGCGCGGGTGCTGGCCGAAACCGGCGCCTCGGCGGTCAAGCTTGAGGGCGGGCGGGAGATGGCGCCGACCATCGCCTTCCTGGCCGCGCGTGGGGTGCCGGTCTGCGCCCATGTCGGATTGATGCCGCAGCAGGTGAACGTCGCCGGCGGCTTCCGCGCCACCGGCCGCAGCGAGGACGAGGCGGCGCGGGTGATGGCGGACGCCGCCGCGGTGAGCGAGGCCGGCGCGTTCGCGGTGGTGGTCGAGGGCACGGTCGAGCCGGTGGCGGCCGCGATCACACGGGCGATTGCGGCGCCGACCATCGGCATCGGCGCCTCGGCCGCCTGCGACGGCCAGGTGCTGGTCAGCGACGACATGTTCGGGCTGTTCGGCGACTTCACGCCGCGCTTCGTCAAGCGCTACGCCGACGTGCGCGGCACGATCAAGGCGGCGGCGGCGGCCTATGCCGAGGAGGTGCGCGCGGGCACGTTCCCCGGCGAGGAGCACGTCTTCAAGGCGAGGAAGTAAAGGCAAGGGGCTTTGCCCCTTGACCCCATCAAAGGCGGAGCCTTTGAAATCCATTTTTTGTCATTTTTCTGCGGGCCAGCGCGGTGTCGTAGCAGGCAGGCATGAATGGCTTCGCCGAGTAAGGAAGACTGAGCCTGAACTTTGATCGAATGGGGTCTGGGGCCGCGGGCCCCAGCGGGTCCAGGGCAGAGCCCTGGCCTTGCCTTCACTTCGGGATCATTCCCGGCAGCACGTATTGCTGGATCACCACCAGCACCCCGAGCAGCAGCGTCAGGATGACGCTGTGCACGAACGTGCGGGCGAGCACCGTGCCTTCCTGGCCCTTGAGCGACGTCACCGCGACGCCGGTCGCGATGTCCTGCGGCGAGATCATCTTGCCCATCACGCCGCCCGACGAGTTGGTGGCGGCGATCAGCACCGGGTTGAGGCCGAGCTGGTGGGCGGCAACCACCTGCAGGTTGCCGAACAGCGCATTGCCCGAGGTGTCGCTGCCGGAGAGGAACACCGCGATCCAGCCGAGGAAGGCGGAGAGCACCGGAAAGGCGATGCCGGCGGAGGCGACGCCGAGGCCGAGCGTGTAGGTCAGGCCCGAATAGTTCATCAGGTAGGCCAGACCGATGATCAGCGCGACGGTGAGGATGGCGAGCCTGGCCTGACGCCAGGTGGTGACGGCGGCGGCCAGGAAGGCGCCCGGCGAGCAGCCGACGGCGGCGGCGGTGATGATCGCGGCGACCAGGATCGCGGTGCCCGACGCCAGCGGCTGGAAATCCCAGATGGCGCCATAGGGCTTGTTGTAGAGGGTGATGAAGACGGCGTGGTCGAGGCGGGGCCAGGGCAGCTTGGTGTCGCCGAGCAGGTTGATGCCGAAATGCACCCAGATGATCACGACCGCCGAGACGATCACCCAGGGCATCCAGCCCTGCCAGCCGGGAACCCGCCCGCCGTTGTGCATGGCGCTCTGGTGCAGCGCTCCGGCGTCGCGAATGGCGAATTCGGGATCGGGGGTGGGGCGCCAGACCTGCAGGAAGCCGATCGTCACCAGCAGCGAGCCGAGCGAGGCCAGCACGTCGGTCAGCTGGTAGCCGAGATAGTTCGAGCCGAGGAACTGCGCGGTCGCGAAGCTGCCGCCGGCGACCAGCAGCACCGGCCAGAGTGCGGCGATCGAGCGCCGGCCGCCATAGAGGCCGATGACGTAGAACGGCAGGATCAGGGCGAAGAACGGCAGTTGCCGGCCGATCATCGCGGCGAGCGTGGTGTCCTTCAGCCCGGTGACCACGCCCAGCACGGTGACGGGGACGCCGAGCGCGCCGAAGGCGACCGGCGCGGTGTTGAAGATCAGCGTGAAGGTCAGCGCCTCGATCGCCGGATAGCCGACCAGGATCAGCAGCGCCGAGGTGATGGCGATCGGCGTGCCGAAGCCGGAGACGCCTTCCAGCAGCGCGCCGAAGCAGAAGCCGATCACCACCAGCACGATGCGGCGGTCATTCGGCAGGTGGTCGGTGATCCAGTCGCGGAAGGCGTCGAAGCGGCCCGAGCTGACCGCGATGTTGTAGAGCAGCAGCGCGTTGACGACGATCCACATCACCGGCCACAGCGCGAACACGGCGCCGGCGGCGGTGGCGTCAAGCGCGAGGCCGAGCGGCATGCGCCAGACCGCGACCGCGATCACGAGCCCAACCAGAAGCCCGGCCAGTGAGGCCTTCCAGGCGGTCAGCCGCACCACGCCGAGGCAGACGAGCACCGTGATGACGGGCAGCGCGGCGACCAGAAAGGAAAGCAGCAGACTGCCGGCGACCGGCGTCAAGAGCTGATGGAACAACGACGTCTCCCCTTGATGGCTTAGCCGAAGGCCAGGGGCTTGCCCCCCTGACCCCATTAAAGGCGGAGCCTTTAAAATCCATTCTTATTCGTGGCGCGCGGGTCGGCCGGTGCCGTGGTCAACGCCTTCAATCGTGGAGGCCTAGGGCCTCAGGTCCGTCGTGCGACGGCACGCTGGCGGGTGACGGTGTCTCCAGGGACAGAGCCTCTGGCCGTCCTTGCCTAAGCGGTCCGTTCCATGTCCCGGCCAGGCAGCCGCCGCGGCACGAAGGCGGCGATCATCCCGACCGCCAGCGAGCTCCCGATCACGAACACCTCGATCGACCGTATCAGCCCGATCCCGCCGCCGGCGGCCGGCACGACGTAGCTGGCCACACCCTGGCCGCCGGCCGCCAGCGCGTAGGCGAGGCCCATGCCGAACGAGCGGGTGGGATTGGGAAAGCGCAGCGACAGGTAATCCGGCACCAGGGCGAACACGCCGCTGCTGGAGGCGCCGATGATGAAGGCGCTGGCGAGCAGCACCGCTGGGCTCGCGGCGCCGACGAAGGGCGCGATGGCGGCGATCGTGATCGCGAGGCAGGCGAGGATCGTTGGCCGGTCGCCGATCCGGGTCGCGATGGCGCCGCAGCTCAGCTTGCCCAGGATGGAGCCGGCCGAGTAGAGCGCGACGGCGGCGAACACGCCGCCCGGCGTCCAGCCATGCGTCGTCTTCAGCAGCGTCGGGTAGAAGCTGTAGATGGCCGCCACCTGGAATTGCAGCACCAGCATGAAGGCGCAGGCCTGCAGGGCCGCACGGTCGAGGCGGAAGCGCGGGCGCGGGCGGGCAGGGGTTTGAGCACGCTCCTGCTGGGTCCGCAGCCAGACCGGGCTTTCGGCGATGCCGCGCCGGATGAAGATCGCCAGCAGCGCCGGCGCGATGCCGACCAGAAACAGCGAGCGCCAGCCGAAGCGCGGCAGCATGACCGCCTGCACGGCCGAGGCGGCGAAGAAGCCGAACTCGTAGCCCGCCATCATCAGCGACGAGGCGACCTTGCGGCTGCGCTCCGGCACGCTCTCCATCAGCAGCGCCGCCGAGGCCGTCCACTCGCCGCCGAAGCCGATGCCGAACAGCAGCTGGATCACCAGCAGCGCCGTGTAGCTCCAGGCGAGGCCGGACAGGCCGGAGAACACGGCGAACCAGATCACCCCCGCCATGAAGGTGAGCTTGCGGCCGTAACGATCGGCGAGCCACCCCCAGCCGGTGTTGCCGACGGCGCGGCCGACCGACTGGGCGGTGATGACGAGCCCCATGGCGGTCAGCGAGACGCCGAAATGGCGGCCGATCTCGGGCAGCACGAGGAGCAGCACGACCTGGTCGAAGGCGTCGAGGAACCAGCCGAGGAAGCATGCCAGCACCAGCCGCCAATGCGGCCGCAATGCAGCCAGCGGCGTCTCAGCCGTCATGGCGGAAGCCGTCCAGCGGGGTCAGCACGCCGGCGCGTTCGACGTGCCAGAACGTCCAGCCGTTGCAGGAGGGCGCGTTCTGCACCGCCGCGCCGACCTGGTGGATCGAGCCCTGGGTGCTGCCCGAGCTGATCGTGCCGTCCGCGCCGACCACCGCCTCGACGCGCCGTTGACGATCCACCAGGCGCGTGCCCGGCGGCACCACGCCGCGCTCCACCAGGCTGCCGAATGGCACCCGCTTCTGGTCGCGCCGATTGGCGGCGGTCGCGAGCGCGGCGCGGGCGAGGCGGGTCTCGCGCAGCAGCCGGGCGAGCGCCGCCTCGACATAGGCCGGGTGGCGCTCGATGCCGACGAAGTGCCGGCCGAGGCGCTTGGCGACGGTTGCCGTGGTGCCGGTGCCGAGGAACGGATCGAGCACGACATCCTCGGCGATCGTCGAGGCGAGCAGCACCCGGTGCAGCAGCGCCTCCGGCTTCTGCGTCGGGTGCAGCTTGAGGCCGTGCGCATTGCGCAGCCGCTCCTCGCCGGTGCAGAGCGGGATCAGCCAGTCGCTGCGCATCTGCAGGTCGTCGTTCAGCGACTTCATGGACTGGTAGTTGAAGCGGTAGCGGCTGCCCTGCTCGCGCGCCGCCCAGATCATCGTCTCGTGGGCGTTGGTGAAGCGCCGGCCGCGGAAGTTCGGCATCGGGTTCGACTTGCGCCAGACCACGTCGTTGAGGATCCAGAAGCCGAGGTCCTGCAGGATGGCGCCGATGCGGAAGATGTTGTGGTAGGAGCCGATCACCCAGATCGTGCCGTCCTTGCGCAGCAGCCGGCGGCACTCGGCGAGCCAGTCGCGGGTGAAGCGGTCATAGGCGGCGAAGTCCTCGAACTGGTCCCACGCATCGTCCACGCCGTCGACCAGGCTGTCATCCGGCCGGCGCAGCTCGCCGCGAAGCTGCAGGTTGTAGGGCGGGTCGGCGAAGATG
The DNA here is from genome assembly GCA_965198995.1 of Acetobacteraceae bacterium. GTDB lineage: Bacteria > Pseudomonadota > Alphaproteobacteria > Acetobacterales > Acetobacteraceae > CAXMMR01. Next base: position 2,257,896 of record CBDAQG010000002.1, on the reverse strand, counting down.
CAGTGCACCGAGGCGGCCGGCAGCATGCGCATCATCTCGACGCAGTCGCCGCGCAGGACTTGGTCTAACGGCAGGTCGTGGTCGTAGCTCATAGAAAAAGGAAAGAAGGCCAGGGCTTTGCCCTGGACCCACCAAAGGCCGAGGGCCTTTGGGAACCAATCACGAGAGCTCCAGACCTAATTGGCGGACCGACCCGAAGGTGGGGCGATGATGATGGCAAGGCCCGTGCTCGATCAGCGCGCGTCTATGCGCTGCCGTCGCGTAGCCGGCGTTCTCGTGCCAGCCATAGTGCGGAAAGCGCGCATGCAGCCGGGTCATCGCCCGATCGCGCAGGACCTTGGCGATGATCGAGGCGGCGGCGATCGACAGGCTCTGCGCATCGCCGCCGATCACGCACTCCACCCGGCAGGCCAGCAGCGGCGCTCGGTTGCCGTCGATCAGAGCGAGGTCGGGCAGGCTGGGCAGGCGGGCGACGGCGCGCCGCATCGCCAGCATGGCGGCGTGCAGGATGTTCAGTTGCACGATCTCGCTGACCGAGGCGGCGCCGACGCCGATCTCGATGTGCTCATGGGCGCGTAGCGCTGCGAACGCCGCCTCGCGCTGCGTGGCGGTGAGCGCCTTGCTGTCGTTGATCAGGGCGGCCAGGCGGCGCGGCACGCGCTGGGAGAACACGACGGCGGCCGCCAGCACCGGCCCGGCCAACGGCCCGCGGCCGACCTCGTCCACGCCGGCCACCCGGCCACCGTGCCGCGACTCGTGCTTGAAATGAGGCATGTCGCACCTTGAAGCGGAGGCTTTCGACAAAGCAAGGGGAAGAAAGACAGCGCTTCTTTTTTGAAAAAAAGAAGCAAAAAACTTTTCTCAGTCAGGCCGCCTCTGAGTGCTCTTACGGATCAAAGTTTTTTGGTTCTTTTTTTCAAAAAAGAACCGCTTCCTTCCTTAGACCGACTGCATGATCAGCACGATGTTCAGCACCGTCACCATCGAGGTCGCCACCCACGCGCCAACCGTGATGAGGCGCGGCGTCGTCAGCGGCCCCATCACCGAGGGGCGGGCGCTGAGCAGGGTGAGGGCCACCAGCGGGATCGGCAGGGTCAGGCTGAGCACCACCTGGCTGATCACCAGGCTTGTCGTCGCGTCGTAGCCGAGCGCCACGACGATGAAGGCCGGCGCCATGGTGGCGAGGCGGCGAAGCCAGATCGGCAGGCGGGTGCGGATGAAGCCCTGCATCACCATCTGCCCGGCCATCGTGCCGACGACCGAGCTGGAGATGCCGGAGGCGAGCAGCGAGATCAGGAACACGCTTGCCGCGGCGGCGCCCAGCAGCGGGCCGAGGGTCGCGTAGGCGGTCTGGATCTCGGCCACCTCCGGGTGGCCCTGGTGGAAGACGCGCGCCGCCATCAGCATCATGGCGATGTTGACCAGAGCGGCGAAGCTGAGCGCGATCACGGTCTCGCGGTTGGAGTAGCGGATCAGTCGCCGGCGGTCGGCCTCGCTGCCGGCCGGCGCGCGCGCCTGGGTGAGGCCGGAGTGCAGGTAGATGGCGTGCGGCATCACCGTCGCGCCGATGATGCCGACGACCAGCGTGAGCGCGTGGCCGTTGGCGATGTGCGGCACGACGGCGTGGGTCAGCGCCGCCCCCCAGTCCGGCGGCGCCAGCACGATCTCGACCAGGTAGCACAGCCCGATCACCCCGATCAGCCCGCCGATGATGAGCTCCATCGGCCGGAAGCCGGCGCGATCGGTGAGCAGCAGGGCATAGGTGACGAGCCCGGTGATCGCCATGCCGGCGAGCAGCGGGATGTGCAGCAGCAGTGCGAGGCCGATGGCGCCGCCGAGGAACTCGGCGAGGTCGGTCGCCATGGTGGCGATCTCGCTCATCACCCACATTGACAGCACCACCGGGCGACTGAACTCGGCGCGGCAGAGCTCGGCGAGGTTGCGCCCGGTGGCGATGCCGAGCTTGGCCGACATCGCCTGGAACAGCATTGCCACCAGGCTGGCCAGCACCACCACCCAGAGCAGCTCGTAGCCGAAGCTGGCGCCGGCCTCGATGTTGGTCGCGTAGTTGCCGGGGTCGACATAGGCGACCGAGGCGACCACGGCGGGGCCGGCGAACAGCAGGCCGGAGAAGCGCGAGCGTGGCCGGCCAGCCAGCACCTCCTGAATGGCGCTGCGGGTGCGCTCGGTCAGGCCCGGTAGTGGTTCCGCCAGCTCGCTCAATGGGCCATCGCAATCCGCATCGTCATGATCTGGCCCGTCGCTCGCCGGCCGGCAAGCCGGGCAGGAGGTGGACGACTTTGAGGCCGGTGGTGGCCGCGACCCGCTCGGCGACGATGGCGCGATGGCAGTGTCGGTGATCACGCTCGAAGCAGAGCAGGCAGGTCAGCCGGCCGCGGGCCCGTCCGGCTAAGTCAACGAGCGCAGCCTGCGGCGTGTCGGCGGCCAGGTGATCGGAGAAGATGCGTGCCAGGGTGGCGACGTCACCGCGGCGGGCGGCGATCCGGCCCTCCTTGGGCGTGCCGAGCGGGCGCACATGCAAATACTCGATTCCCGCCGCGTGTAGTGATCCAGCGAGATGAGACTTGCTGAAGCCGGGCTTGCGCGATTGCGGGACGGCGCGGACGTCACCGAGCAGGGTGACGCCGGCACTGGTGATGACTTGGACGAGCGAGGCGACGGTGATGTCCTGATAACCGACGGTGAACAGCACGCCGGACGATGCGTCGCCCATCGCCCGGTGCGTCGGTGGATCAGCTGCGGGCGATGCGGCCTAGCAGGTATCCCAACCCGCCGGCGATCAGCACCGCCACCAGCGGCTGCGACTTGATGCGGTCTCCGAGCTCGGCGGCGATGTCGCCAGCTTGATCGGCCACGTCGCCATAGGCGGATTGCAGCTTGCCGGCGGCCTCGTTCATCTTGCCCTTCATCTGCGTGTTGCTGTCGCCGAGCAGGTCACCGGCGGCGCCCTGCGCCTTGCCCATGTACTCTTTCGCCGTGCCCTCAACCTGATCTTCAACCATTCCGTGCCTCCTGGCTCTGATGCGTGGTCCAACACGGGCGCACTGCTTGCAGTTCCGTCACGCCGGTGGCGGAGTGCGCACTGTCAGGCGACGGCCTGGGTGATGCGCCTCGCCGTGAAGCCGGCGCCGCAGGCGAAGCGCAGCAGCGGGCCGAAGGCGTTGGCGGCCGGTGGGCCGACGAAATACAGGCCCGGCACGGTCGACTCGAAGCGGTTCGACAGCTTTGGCATGCCGTGCTCGATGCCGACGCGGCCGAGCAACCCGCGGTCCAGGAACGGCAGGCGGCCGAGGTCGACCCGGTAGCCGGTGGCGGCGACGACGTGGTCGACGGCCAGGGTGGCGGCGCCATCCGGTCCTTCAAGCTCCAGCACCGCCTGGTCACCGCGCGCGAAAGCCCGGGTGACGCTGGTCGAGGTGCGGACGTCCACGGCGCGCTCCACCTGGTCGCGGACGAACCAGCAGGGCGCGGGGCCGAGATGGCGGCGGGTGATGTCGATCCGCATCTGGCTCGGCATGGCGTGAAACAGGTGCGGCGCGCGGGCGTAGAACATCGACTTCCAGCCGGTGCCGATGGTGCTGAGCGGCGAGCGCATCCGCTCGCGCCGGCTGCGCGGCGCCGGCGGCGCATGGAAGCGCAGCGCCCCGCCGCGGGTGACCAGATGGGTGATGGCACCCGCCTCGGAGAGCAGTGCCGCGCAGTCGGCCGCCGAGGCGCCGCCGCCGACGACCATGACCGTCCGGCCGGCGAACTTCGACAGGTCGTGGTTGTCCGACGAGTGCGATAGCAGGTGCGACGGCAGGTCGGCCAGCACCGGCGCGACATGGGCGTAGTGGGTGATGCCGACGGCGCACACCACCTGGCGCGTCTGCACCACTTCGCCGTCGGCGAACTCGACCTCGAAGCCGGGCCGTCGGGCCGCGCCGAACTCGACCGCGCGGAGGGCGGTGATCGAGCGCTCGTCCAGCATCGGCACGTGGCGGCGGGCGAATTCCAGACCGTACTCGGTGAAGGTGCCGCCGGCGACCGGCAGGTCGGCATCGGCGTAGGGGATGCCGTGCTCGCGGCAATAGGCGGAGAGTGGGAAGCGTCCCTCGGGGTCGTAGAGGGTGGAGGCGAAGCCGTGCGACTTCAGGTGCATGCCGGCCGGCATGGCGGTGCGCCAGGTCTGCATCGGCGTTCCGAAGGCGCGTAGGCGCAGCGGCTGCGCGGCCAGGTGGGCGGCGATGGACAGCCCGTAAGGGCCGGCGCCAACCACGACGACGTCTTGCATCAGACTCTCCGTTCCAGCCGGTCGACAGCGCAGGTGTGTCTGGCTCGCGATCGTGGCAGGAATTAGGGGCGCGTCCGTCGCTACACAACCAGTTGATTTCACCTCGCTGTGTCGTGAGACTGGACGCTCACCTGCGGCGCTGGGCGTGATCGAACCATCTTACCGTGCCGACCAGCCTCCGGCCGCCGGTGAGCCTGCCGCCTTTCCTGAGCCCGGCCTTGTGCTTGGGCGAGGCCCCATGCCGGGGCCGGGGCCGGTGCTGCTGGTCACCACCTGCTGGTGGCCGACGCTGGCGCGCATGACCCAGCTGCTCGCCCGGCATGGCTGCAGCGTGGCGCTGCTCAGCCCGGCCGCCCACCCCGGACGGGTGCTGCGCGGCGTTCGCCTGTTCGACCAGGATGCCTTCAACCCGGTGCGGGCGCTCGCCGCCGCCATTCGCAGCAGCGGCGCCGCCACCGTGATCCCGGCCGACGACCGGGCGGTGAGCTACCTGCACCGCCTGCACCGCTCCGGGACGGTGGCCGAGCGGGCGCTGGTGGAGCGCTCGCTCGGGGCGCCGGAGGGCTTCGCCGTCACCGGCTCGCGCGTCGCCTTTATCAAGCTGGCGCGGGACCTCGGCTGCGCCGTGCCGGACGATGCGGCGCTGCCCTCCGCCGCGGCGCTCGAGGCCTGGACCGCCGCCCGGCCGCCGCCCTGGGTGCTGAAGGTGGACGGCGCCTGGGGCGGCGGCGGCGTGCGCGTCGTGCACACGCGGCAGGCGGCGCAGGCCGCCTACACCGAGCTGGCGGGCTGGCTGAACGGCGCCAAGTCGTTCAAGCGCCTGGTCGTCGACCGCGACCCGTTCTGGCTTGCCGACTGGCTGGCCCGGCGGCGTGGGGGCGGGGCCGGCGGGCCGCGCGTCAGCATCCAGGCCCATGTCGAGGGCTGGCCGGGCGACCTGGCGATGCTGTGCTCGGGCGGTCAGGTGCTGGCGGCGCTGTGCTGCGAGGCGGTGACGGTGGAGAGCGAGCGCGGCCCGGCGACGATCGTGCGCCTGGTGCAGCGCCCGGAGCTGCTCGAGGGGGCGCGCCGGATCGCCGCGGCGCTGCGGCTGAACGGCTTTCACGGGCTCGACTTCGTCGTCGAGGCGGCGACCGGCCGGGCCCTGCTGGTCGAGCTCAACCCGCGCCTGACGCCGCTTGCCAACATCCGGCTCGGCCCGGTCGAGGGCGGCGCGCGCGACTTGGTCGCCGCTGCCGCGACGCTGTTCTCCGGCACGCCCTGCCCGCCGCCCGGGACGCTGCCGGAAGGTGACCTGGTGGCGCACTTCCCCGGCGCGCAGCGGGCGGACAGCCGCGACGCCCGCCTTGCCGGATGCTTCCAGGACATCCCGGTCGAAGACCCGGCGCTGCTCACCGAGATGCTGCGGCCGATCTGGCCGGACCGCTCGCCGCTCGCCCGCCTGCTCGCCGCGGTGCGGCGGCGGCGGCAAGTCTTGCTGGGTGGTCGGACTTGAAGGAAGGCCAGAGGCTCTGCCTCTGGACACCGCTGGGGGCGGCGCCCCCAGACCCGCACCCATGGGCGTGTCACCGGGCTCGTTCTGAGTTGGGGAAGCCACTCAGTCCTGCTTCCTACGGCACCGACCTCGCCATGGAAGCACGCGTAAGTCATGGATTTCAAAGGCTCCGCCTTGATGGGGTTCAAAGGGCAAAGCCCCTTGCCTTCCCGGTTGCACGATGCATGCTGCACTGCAAACGGGGCACCCGCAGATGTTGACGCTTCCCATTCTGGCCCTGGCGGTTGCCTCGTTTGGCATCGGCACCACCGAGTTCGTCATCATGGGCCTGCTGCCGGAGGTGGCCTCCAGCTTCGCCGTCAGCGTGCCGCGGGCCGGGATGCTGGTGACCGGTTATGCGCTTGGCGTCGTGGTCGGCGCCCCGATCATGGCGGTGGCGACCGCCGGGCTGCCGCGCAAGTCGACGTTGCTGGCGCTGATGGCGATCTTCGTCGTCGGCAATGCGGGCTGCGCGCTGGCGCCGAGCTATGGGTTGCTGCTGGCGGCGCGGATCGTGACCGCGTTTGCGCATGGCGCCTTCTTTGGCATCGGCGCGATCGTCGCCGGGGAGGTGGCGCCGGCGGGGCGGCGCGGGCAGGCGGTGGCGCTGATGTTCACCGGGCTCACGCTGGCCAACGTGCTTGGGGTGCCGTTCGGCACCGCGCTCGGGCAGGCGGCGGGATGGCGGGCGACGTTCCTGGCGGTGGTGGTGATCGGCATCGCGGCGGGGCTGGCGATCGCGGTCTACGTGCCGCCTGGCGTCGAGCCGGCGCGCGGCCGCATCATCGCCGAGTTCCGGGCGCTGGGGCGCTGGCCGGTGCTGCTGCCGATGCTGGTCTCCTGCGTCTCCTCGGCCAGCCTGTTCAGCGTTTTCACCTACATCACGCCGCTGCTCGAGCGGCAGGTCGGCTTCAGCCCGCATGGCGTGACCCTCGCGCTGCTGGCGGTGGGCGTCGGGTTGACGCTGGGGAACCTGGCCGGCGGGCGGCTGGCCGATCGGCACCTGCTGGGCACGGTGCGGTGGAGCTTTGTCGGGCTGATCACGGTGCTGCTGGCGATGGCGCTGGTGAGCCACGCCGTGCCGGCGATCGTGAGCCACGCCGTTCCGGCGATCACGAGCCACGCCGTTCCGGCGATGATGCCGTATGCGCGGCCGGCGATGGTCGGCGTGCTGATGCTGTGGGGGGCGCTGGCGTTTGCCCTGGTGGCGCCGCTGCAATTGTGGGTGGTGCATGCGGCGGTGGACGCGCCGAACCTCGCCTCGACCTTGAACCAGGGCGCGTTCAACCTCGGCAATGCGGTCGGCGCCGGGCTTGGCGGCCTCGCGCTCACGCTGGGCTTCGGCTACGGCGCGCTGCCGCTGCTCGGCGCGGCGGTGGCCGGGGGCGGGCTGCTGCTGGCGCGGCGCGGGCGGGTGGGCCGGGCGAGCGCGGCGGTGCCGGCCGAGCGGGTGACGGCGTGCTAGGCTTTCGTCCTGGGCGGCGGCGGGCCGAGGCGGCGCGGCTGGCGGCCGAGGCGGCGCGCTACGACCCGGAGCGGCGGCTGTGCTTCATGCACGTGCCGAAGGCGGCGGGCACGGCGCTGGCCTTCAGCCTGCGCCAGGCGCTGGGCGGCGAGGATGCGGCCGCCGAGCGCGGCGACTTCGTGTTGCAGGGCATTGACCGGGTGCTGTTTGGCGGCTTTGACGGCTTCGGCACGCTCGGCGCGGAGCAGCGCGCCGAGTTGTATGACGCGCCGGCGCAGATGCCGCGCGCCAGGACCCTGGTCTGTGGCCATTTCGCGCTGAGCACGCTGCGGGCGGCCTATCCGGGCGCCCAGCTGGTGACGGTGCTGCGCGAGCCGGTGTCGCGGCTGCTGTCGCACTGGATGTTCTGGCGCAAGCAGACGGACGAGGCGCTGGCCGGGTGGGGCGGCTGGGGCGATTATGTGCGCCAGGCGCGGCGGCCGCTGGGCGCGTTCATCGCCGAGCCGCAGGTCGCTGTGCAGACCGACAACATGGCGCTGCGGATGCTGCTGTGGCCGCACCCGGCGGTGCCGGTGGACGGGTTCATCGATCCGGCGAACGACGCCGAGCTGCTGCGCGAGGCGCGCCGGCGGCTGGACGGCTTTGCGCTCGCCGAGATCGTCGAGGGGCCGGTCGTGGCGCGGATTGGCACCTGGCTTGGCCGGGACTTCACCTACCGGCGGCTGAACGAGACCGCCGACATGCCGGAGCGGCAGCGCACGCCGCTGGCCGGGCAGCTCGACGCGGCGACGCTGGCGTTGCTCGACGAGCGCTCGCGGCTGGACCTCGCTCTGTGGCGCGGGGTGGCCATTCGGCGCGACGGCGCCGCCGCGGCCACGTCGCTGCGCCGGCAGACGATCCTCGCCCATGTCGCCCGCTACGCGGCGCTGATGGCGACCGGCTGATCTCGTGAGTTCGGGTCTGGGGCGCCGGGCCCGGCAGGCGCGTGCACGCCGGCGCGTCGCGGGGGCCAGGGGCAGCGCCTCTGGTCGTCCCTGATGCGCATCATCGCCGGCAGGCTGCGCGGCACGGCCCTGGTCGCGCCGTCGGGGGCGGGCACGCGGCCGACGGCGGAGCGGGTGCGGCAGGCGACGTTCGACACGCTGGCGCATGCCGCCTGGGGCGGGCGGGGGCTGTTCGAGGGGGTGGCGGTGCTGGACGGATTTGCCGGCACCGGGGCGCTCGGGCTGGAGGCGCTGTCGCGGGGGGCGGCGCGGGCGACCTTCATCGAGACGGACCGGGCGGCGCTGGTGGCGCTGCGGGCCAATGTCGGCCGCTGCCGGGTGGCGGCCACGGTGCTCGCGGCCGATGCCTGCCGGCCGCCGCCGGGCACGCCGTGCGGCCTGGTGTTTCTCGACCCGCCCTATGGCGGCGGGCTGGTGAGCCAGGCGGTGATCGCGCTCGATCGGGCCGGGTGGCTGGCGCCCGGCGCGCTGCTGGTCGGCGAGACCGCGGCCGAGGAGGCGGTGGCGTTGCCAGGGTCGTTGCCAGGGTCGTTGCCGGGGACGCTGCTGGATGACCGGCGGCATGGCGCGGCCAGGGTGCGGATCTGGCGGCTGGCTTCTTCTATGAAGCTGGAAAGTTTGTGAGGGCGAAATACAGCAAGATTTTTGAAGTCTCGGGATGCGGGGGACTGGGGCGGTTTGTCCCATGTTTATTGTTTGTTTTTAATGGGTTGGCAAAAACTTGCCATTAGGCAAGATCGCCAGGACCGCCGCTAGGGTGGTCTCGCCGCAGGCAGATGCGTAGCACGCAAGGCGGGTCGTCCCATCCCGGCCGGCGGTGCCGTCACTGGGCCGGCCTGGCCTTGACCTGCTCGCGCAGCACCTTGGGCGGCACCTCCTCCAGGCTGCCGCGGGTCAGATTGCCGAGCTGGAACGGGCCGTAGGCGGTGCGCAGCAGGCGCGTCACGTGCAGGCCGAGATGCTGCATCACCCGCCGCACCTCGCGGTTGCGGCCCTCGCGCAGCGCCACGGTGAGCCAGGCGTTGGCGCCCTTGTAGCTGTCGAGCCCCGCCTCGATGGGGCCGTAGCTGACGCCGTCGACCGTCACCCCCTCGGCGAGCAGGCGCAGGTGGCGCTCGTCGACCATGCCGTGCACGCGGACGCGGTAGCGGCGGATCCAGCCGTTGGACGGCAGCTCGAGCTGGCGGGCGAGCGCGCCGTCATTGGTCAGCAGCAGCAGGCCCTCGGAGTTGAGGTCGAGGCGGCCGACGCTGATCACCCGCGGCAGGCCGGGCGGCATCCTGTCGAACACCGTCGGTCGGCCCTCCGGGTCCTTGTGGGTCGTCACCAGGCCCTCGGGCTTGTGGTAGCGGAACAGCCGGGTGCGGCCGGGGGCGGCGACCACCGCGTTGTCGACCTGCACCACGTCGGCGTCGGTGACGAAGGTGGCCGGGTGGGTGACGCGGGCGTCGTTCAGCCGCACCCGGCCGTCCTCGATCATCCGCTCGACGTCGCGGCGCGAGGCGACGCCGGCGCGGGCGAGATACTTCGCCACCCGCTCGCCGCGGGCGCCACTCCCGGCCTCGTCCGTCACCGGCGCGCGGCCGCCACCAGCGCCTCGAACAGCCGCCGGTCGCCCGGGTCGATCAGGAACTCGGGATGCCACTGCACGCCGAGGCAGAACCGGCGGCCCGGATCCTCGATGCCCTCGACCACGCCGTCCGGCGCCACCGCGTTGATGCAGGCGAGCCCAGGATCACGCACCGCCTGGTGGTGCGACGAGTTCACCGACATCGTCGCCGCGCCCACCACCGCCGCCAGACGGCTGCCCGGCGTCAGCGCCACGACGTGGCCCGGCTCGTCGCGCGGGTTCGGCTGCTCATGCGCCAGCGGGTCCGCCACGCTGTCCGGAATGTGTTGAATCAGCGTGCCGCCCAGCGCCACCGCCAGCAACTGCTCGCCGCCGCAAATGCCGAGCACCGGCAGGTCACGCGCCAAGGCCCCGCGCAGCAACGCCAACTCGGCAGCCGTGCGGCCCTGCTTGAGCGACACGCTGCCGTGCCGCTCGCCCTCGCCATACAGCAGCGGATCGACGTCGAAGGCGCCGCCGGTGACGATCAGCGCATCAAGCCGGTCGAGATACTCGTCCGCCAGCGCGGCGTGGTGCGGCAAAGCCAGCGGCAGGCCGCCACACGCCGCCACCGCATCAGCGTAGTTGGCGCGCACGGCATACCAGGGGAACTTGGAGTATCCGCCCGGCGGTTCGCTATCCAAGGTGATGCCGATAACGGGGCGCATCGAAGCAAGCTAAGGCAAGGCAGAAGCAAGGCAAGGGCTCTGCCCTTGACCCGCTGGGGCCTGAGGCCCCAGACCCCCGATACATGGAGCGTGCCCTTCAGCAGGCCCGACTTGCGGCGGAGCGGGGAGAGGTGCCGGTTGGGGCCGTCTTGCTCGCGCCCGAGGGGCATGTGCTCGCGGCGGCGGGCAACGAGACCGAGGCCCGGCGCGATGCTTCGGCGCATGCCGAAATGCTGGTCATGCGCGCTGCTGCGCAGGCGCTGGGCTCGCCGCGTTTGGTCGGCTGCACGCTGATCGTTTCGCTGGAGCCCTGCCCGATGTGTGCGGCGGCGGCGGTGCATTTCCGTGTCGGAACGATCGTCTTCGGCGCCTATGACCCGAAGGGCGGCGGTGTCGAGCACGGCCCGCGCGTCTTCGACGCGCCTGGCTGCCTGCATCGCCCGGAGATCGTCGGCGGCGTGCGCGAACGCGAAGCGGCAGCGCTGCTGAGTAAGTTTTTTAAAAAGCTACGTTAAGGAAGCGGTTCTTTTTTGAAAAAAAGAACCAAAAAACTTTTATCCGATTTGATGCGCTGCTAAGCGAGCAAAAGTTTTTTGCTTCTTTTTTTCAAAAAAGAAGTGCTTGCTTACTTTTTCGCCTGAATGAACTCCTCGAACGCCGCCTTGTACTGCGGGTGCCAGCGTGACAGGGCGGGGCGGTTGGCGACGATGTCGGCGGCGTGCCAGAGGATGCGGCGTTCGTCGAGGCTGCGCGGGACGGCGTTGTCGGGGCACAGGATGTAGAAGTCGCCGGCGGCCAGGCCGTCGAGCATGAAGTCGACGACCTGCTCGGACGTCCAGGCGGCGTCTGGCTTGGTGGGGGTTGGGGCGAGGCCGTCGCGGCCCTGGTCGGCCTTGGTCATGCCGGTGAAGGTGAAGCCGGGGATGAGCAGGTGGGCGGTGACCTGGCAGTTGGGCACCTCGCGCAGCTCGTGGGCCAGCGATTCGGTCAGGGCGCGGACGGCGGCCTTGCTGACGTTGTAGGCGGTGTTGCCGGGCGGCAGGGTGAGGCCCTGCTTGGAGCCGGTGTTGACGATCAGCGCCGGGGTGCCTTGGGCGATCATCGAGGGGGCGAAGCAGCGCACGCCGTAGAGCACGCCGCCGAGGTTGACGTCGAGGATCGCCTTGACGTCCTGGCCGCCGAGGAGGTTGCCCTTGCCGGAGCGGCCGGCGTTGTTCATCAGCAGCGCGACCTCGCCATAGGCCTCGTAGGCGCGGTCGTGCAGGCGTTGGAGTGCGGCCGGGTCCTTGACGTCGGTCGGGACGGCGACGGCGCGGAGCGAGCCGGCGACGGCTTCCAGGGTTTCGGCGTCGTGGTCGGCGAGGACGAGGTGCATGCCGAGGCCGGCGAGGCGCTCGGCGGCGGCGCGGCCGATGCCGCTGGCGGCTCCGGTGATGACGGCGACGCGGCCGGCGGCGATGGCGGGGTGCATGGGGCTACTCCTGGAGCTGTTGGGAAGCTCTGGCTGAAAAGAAGAAAGGCAAGGGGCTTCCCTTCCGTAAGCCTTTCCAACTGCGCGTCGCGCAGTCGGACCCTTTGGCTTGCTCCGCCCCTTGACCCCACCAAAGCCGCGGCTTTGGTGCCACTGCCCAGCCGACAACGAGCGGCGCAGCCAATTTATATGCTGCGCATGCTCAGAAAATGGCCTGCTGGAACGCCTTTCTAAATTAATGGGGGTCTGGGGCCTCAGGCCCCAGCGGGTCGAGGGCAGAGCCCTCGCCTTCCTAAATCATGACCCCAAGGGCGACGGCGGCGAGGCACAGGAGAACGGAGCCGGCGATGTAGCTGGCGGCGCTGAGGGTGCGGCCGTTGCGGATGAGGTCGAAGGTTTGCAGGCTGAACGACGAGAAGGTGGTGAAGCCGCCGCAGACGCCGACCATGACGACGGTGCGCGCGGCGGGGGGCAGACCTGGTCGGGCGGCGGCGTAGCCGATGAGCAGCGAGCCGCCGGCGTTGATCCCGAGGGTCGCCCAGGGGAAGCGGCGGCCGAGCAGCGCCGCGCCGGCGACGCTCAGCCAGTGGCGGGCGAGGCTGCCGATGGCACCGCCGAGGGCGACCCAGAGGCTGAGGATCAACGGGGGCCTAGTTCGACAGCGGGCGGTTGAGGCTGGCCGAGCTGTTCACCACGATCGATTTCGGTTCGACGATGATGACCGACAGCTCGCAGTCGTTGGGCTTGTCGGCGAGGGCGAGCCTGGTGCCGTCCTTGAGGGTGGCGGTGACGGCGGTGAGGCAGGCTTTCTGGTCTTCGCCGAAGGATTGGCCTTCCTGCGGCTGGATGCCGCTGTCGGGGGCGACGGACTTGCTCTGGCCGTTGGCGAAGCGCGCCTCGGCGGCGGTGATCACCTGGCCGGAGAGGTTCTTCAGCGTGTAGTTGCGGATGTTGTGGGTGGAGGGGCGATCCTGGCCCTGGCCGGGCAGGTTCTGCGCCAGCGCAGGGGAGGCGACGAGGCATGTGGCCAGGACGGGGGCCAGGAGGGGGGCCAGGAGGGCGGCTTGGCAGGGTGATCGCGCGCGCATCGTCTGAGCTCCGTCAGCTTGGGGTTCGTGACCGTGGGGTCCGCCCGGTTCGGGCTGCAAGCGCGGGCGGCGGGCGGGAGTTCGTCGCCTCGGCCAGGGTTGCCTCGGCCAGGGTGATGCAGCGGCGCATCAGGGTTGGCAGGGGTTGGTCGGGCAAGGCGTCGGCGGGGACGAGGCTGCCGGTGAGCGGGTCGCCGCGGCTTTGGCCGGCATAGACGTCGAGCAGCAGGGCGAAATGGGTGAAGACGTGGCGCACGGTGCCGGCGTGACGCCAGGCGGTGGCGGCCGGGGCTTCGGCGAGGGCTTGCTGTTCGCTCCAGGGGGCGTCGAGCCAGGCGGTGCCGGGCAGCTCGGCCATGCCGCCGAGCAGGCCGTGGGGCGGGCGGCGGCGCAGGAGCAGCCGGCCTTCGGCATCCGTCAGGTGGAAGACGGCGCCGTGGCGCTGCGGGCGGGCGGGCTTGGCGAGGCGGCGCGGGAAGCGGTCCGGGTCGCCTTGCCGGCGGGCGGCGCAGGGGTCGTGCCAGGGGCAGAGGGCGCAGGCGGGGCGGGCGGTGCAGAGGGTGGCGCCGAGGTCGAACAGGGCCTGGGCGAAGTCGGACGGGCGGTCGCGGGCGGCCGGATTGTCGCCGAGGCGGTCGGCGGCGGCGGCGAGCGCCGGGCGGGCGGCGGGCAGCGGCGTGTCGAGGGCGAACAGGCGGGCGCAGACGCGTTCGACGTTGCCGTCGAGCGGCACGGTGGGCACGGCGAAGGCGATGGCGGCGACGGCGCGGGCGGTGTAGCGGCCGATGCCGGGCAGCGTTTGCAGCGCCTGCACCGTGCGCGGGAAGGCGCCGAGGGCGGCGACCTGCTGGGCGCAGCGGTGCAGGTTGCGCGCCCGGGCGTAGTAGCCGAGGCCGGCCCAGGCGGACAGCACCGTCTCTTCGGGCGCGGCGGCGAGCGCCTGGACGGTGGGGAAGAGGGTGAGGAAGCGGTTGAAATAGGGGATGACGGCGGCGACGGTGGTCTGCTGCAGCATGATTTCGCTGAGCCAGACATGGTAGGGGTCGGCGGTCTGGGGCTGCCCGTCCGGGCCGGGTTCGGCGCGCCAGGGTAGGCGGCGGCGATGGCGATCATACCAGCGCAGCAGGTCGGCGGCGGGTGGGAGGGCATCGGGTGGCACGGGACGACGGTATGGGCAGCGGCGAGCCGCCGGACAAGCCTGGGCCTGCTACGGGTGGGCCCAAGACGGGACCGACGCCGGGTGGACGGGTTTGGCGGGAGGGCAGCACCTATGGTCCGAAGCCGTTGGGGGCGTTGCTGCCGGGGGTGACCCGGCCGGCGTTTCGGCGGCGTTCGCCGGCGAGCGCGCAGGTGCTGGCGGATTGGCCGGAGATTGTCGGGCCGATGCTGGCGGCGCGCTGCAGTCCGCGCCGGCTGAGCGCCGGGACGCTGACGCTGGCCTGCGAGGGGCCGGTCGCGCTCGAGCTGCAGCATGTCGCGACGGCGCTGATCGAGCGGATCAACACGCATCTGGGCGGACGGGTGGTGGAGCGGCTGCGGTTTCAGCAGGAGGTGCTGAGCCTGCCGCCGCTGGTGCGGCCGCGCGTCGCGCCGGTGCCGGTCGAGGTGCCGGGGCTGCCGGACGGGTCGCTGCGCGAGGCGTTGGGGCGGCTGGGCGGGGCGGTGCGGGCGCGCCGGGAGCGCCAGGGTTGACGCTGCGGCTGTGGCGGTGGCCGACTCCGGACCACGCCGCCTACGGTGCTTTGATGAGGGTACTGCCATGACCATCTCCCGCCGCCTTCTGCTTGCCACGGTGCCGGCGTTGGCCGTTGCGACCCGCGGCTTTGCCGACCCGCCGGCGGGGCCGGCCGATCCGCGACTGGCGGACCGGGCGCTTGGTCCGGCCGCTGCGGGGATTGTGGTGCAGGAGTGGTTTTCGCTGACCTGCACGCATTGCGCGCGGTTTTCGCGCGAGGTGTTTCCAGAGGTGCAGAGCAAGCTGATCGACCCGGGCAAGATCCGTTACGTGTTCAAGGATTTTCCGCTGGATCAGACGGCGCTGATGGCGGCGATGGTGGCGCGGGCGTTGCCGCCGGAGCGCTACGTGCCGTTCGTCGAGGTGCTGTTTCAGAACCAGGACCGTTGGGCGTTCGGGCAGGACGATCCGAAGGTGCCGCTGGCCAGGATGGCGGCGCTGGCGGGGATGGCGCAGTCGACGTTTGACCAGACGATCGCGGATGGCGGGCTGAAGGCGGCGATCCTGGCCGAGCAGGAGCGCGGGGAGAAGGCGTACAGCGTCGATTCCACGCCCACCTTCGTCTTCCGCAACACGCCGCATCCCGGCGAGCTGACCTTCGACGCCTTCGCCGCTTTGGCAAAGCCTGCCTGATGGAAGGGGGTCTGGGGCCTGCGGCGCCGTCGTGCGAAGCACGCTCGCGCGTGACGGGTCCAGGGCAGCGCCCTGGCCTTCCTGTGTTCTCCCGGCTGCGCATCGCCGGCTTCAAGAGCTTCGCCGAGGCGGCGGTCGTCGAGATCCTGCCGGGCCTGACCGGCATCGTCGGCCCGAATGGCTGCGGCAAGTCCAACGTCGTCGAGGCGTTGCGCTGGGTGATGGGCGAGAGCTCGGCCCGGTCGATGCGCGGCGGCGAGATGGACGACGTGATCTTTGCCGGGACCACCAGCCGGCCGTCGCGCAACCTGGCCGAGGTGGTGCTGACGCTGGAGGGGGCGCCGCCGCCGTTCGAGGGGGTGGCGGAGCTGCAGGTGGTGCGTCGGCTGGAGCGGGGTGCGGGGTCTTCGTACCGGGTGGCGGGGCGGGAGGCGCGGGCGCGCGACGTGCAGACGCTGTTTGCCGATTTGGCGAGCGGGGCGCGCTCGTCGGCGATGGTGAGTCAGGGGCGGGTGGCGGCGCTGATCAATGCGCGGCCGGAGGAGCGCCGGCAGGTGCTGGAGGAGGCGGCGGGGATCACCGGGCTGCATGCCAGGCGGCATGAGGCGGAGCTGAAGCTGCGGGCGGCCGAGGCGAATTTGGCGCGGGCGGAGGACGGGCGGGGGCAGCTCGAGGCGCAGCTCGAGGGCTTGCGTCGGCAGGCGCGGCAGGCGGCGCGGTATCGGGCGCTGTCGGGGCTGGTGCGGGAGGCGGAGGCGGAGTGGTTCGCGCTGCTGGTTGCGGCGGGCGAGCTGGCGCTGGACGGGCGGCGGACGGCGGCGGTGCTGGGGCGTCGGCGGGCGGCGGAGAGCGTGGCGGCGGCGGCCGGGGCGGCGCGGGCGGCGGTGGCGGCGGGTGCGGCGGTGGCTGGGCCGCGTGGGCGGGAGGCGCAGGCGCGGTCGGCGCTGGAGCGTCGGCGGGTGGAGAACGAGGGGCTGGAGCAGGCGGAGGCGCAGGCGCGGGCGGCGCTGGCGCAGGCGGAGCGGCTGGCGGCGGAGTGCGGCGAGGATCTGGCGCATGCGGTGGCGGCGCAGGCCGACGCGGCGGCGCAGGCGGCGCGGCTGGAGGCGGAGGTCGAGGCTCTCGATCGGGCGGCGGCGGTGTTGCCGGAGCATCTGGCG
Source organism: Acetobacteraceae bacterium (assembly GCA_965198995.1). GTDB lineage: Bacteria > Pseudomonadota > Alphaproteobacteria > Acetobacterales > Acetobacteraceae > CAXMMR01. The sequence goes on along the minus strand of CBDAQG010000002.1, from coordinate 2,241,235 downwards.
GCGGCGGTGCGGCGGCGGGACGATGCGCTGGCGGCGGCGGTGGCGGCGCGGGCGGATGCCGAGGGTTGCGCGCGTGGTCTGGCGGCGGCGGAGGCGGCGGCGCTGCGGGTTGGGGAGGCGGTTGAGCGGGCTCGTCATCGGGCGGGGGAGGCGGCGGCGGGGCAGGCGGCGGTGGTCGAGGAGGAGCGGCGGCTGCGGCAGGTGCTGGTCGCGGACGCGGCGCTGATGGGGTGCCGGCGGGCGGCGGCGGCGGCTGGGGAGCGGCTGGTGACGGCGCGCGAGGGCGGTCGGGCGGCGGGCGAGGCGGCGGAGGTAGCGGCGGCGGCGCGGATGGTCGCGCGTGAGCGTTTGGCGGCGGCGGTGGCGGCCGGGTTGCAGGCGGCGCGGGAGCGGGAGGGCGCGGCGGCGCGGGCCGAGCGGGCCGGTGAGCAACGGCGGCGGCTGGAGGCGGAGCAGGGGGCCGCGGTGGCCTCGCTGGTGGCGCCGGCGGTGCTGCTGGCGGCGGCGGCGGCGGCGGTGGCGGCGGCGGGGCGGGCGGGCGAGCTCGGGGCGGCGCTGGAGGTGGCCGAGGCGGCGCGGTTGGCGGCCGGCGAGGCGGTGTCGGCGGCGCGGCAGGCGGTCGGCGAGGCGGCGGCGGAGCGGCGGGGGGTGATGGCGGAGCTTGGCGGCGCCGAGCGGTTGGCCGAGCGGCTGGCGGCGGAGATGGCGGCGGTCGAGCAGCAGCATCAGGCGGCGCGGGCGGGTTGCGTGGCGCCGGGCGGGGTGGCGGCGGCGGGGGTGGCGGCGGCACGGCTCGAGGATGCGGCGCGGGGATCGGCTCAGGCGGCGGCGGCGGCGTTGCGGGAGCGCCAGGCGGCGGTGGCGCGGCAGGCCGAGGCTGGTGGCCTGGCGGCCGAGCGCCGGGCGGCGGCGGCGGCGCTGGAGGGTGAGGCGGCGGCGTTGCGCGGGCTGCTGGCGGCGCGGGATGAGGGTGGCCGGCCGGTGGGCGAGCTGCTGGGCATTCCGGCCGGGCTGGAGCGCGCGGTGGCTGCGGCGCTGGGTGCGACGCTGCGCAGCGGGATCGAGGAGGGGTCGGAGCCGTATTGGCGGCTGCTCGATGCGGGCGGGCCTGTGGGCGGGCGGGTGGCCGGGGCCGCGCTGGATCGCCTGGTGGAGGCGCCGGCGGCGCTGGCCCGGGCGCTGGGCGGGGTGGGGCTGCTGGAGGACGGGGTGGACGGCGCGGCGCTGCAGGCGGCGTTGCTGCCGGGCCAGACGCTGGTGCGCCGTGATGGCGCTGCCTGGCGCTGGGACGGGCACGTGCTGCCGGCCGGTGGCGCGGATGCCGAGGCGCAGCAGCTGCGGCAGCGTAATCGGCTGCGCGAGCTCGACGCCGCCGGCGCCGATGTCGCCGGCGAGGCGGTGGCGGCGGAGGAGGCGTTGGCACGCTTGGCGGCCGCGGCCGACGCGGCCGGGCAGGAGGCGGTCGCCCGGGCTGAGGTGGCGCAGCGTGATGCCGCTGCGGCTGTCGCGGCCACGGCGGCGGCGGCGGCGCTGGCGGTGCGCGCCGAGGAGGCGGAGCGGCGGCTGGCGAGGCTGGCGCCGGAGCGGGGGCGGTTGGCGGACAGCCTGGGCGAGGCCGAGGCGGCGCGGCGGGCGATGCGCGAGGCGGCTGGACGGCTGGCGTCGCCGGAGGGGCTGGCGCAGGTGCTGAGCGTGGCCGAGGCCGAGCTCGAGCGGCTGACGGCCGAGGTGGCGGCCGGGCGGGTGGGCAAGCGCGAGGCGGAGGTGGCGGCGAGCGCGGGGCGCGCTGCCTCGGAGCAGCTCAGCCGGCGGGCGGCGGAGGCGGAGGCGCGGTTGGCGGGGCTGGCGCCGCAGCTTGCCTTTGTCGAGGCGGAGGCGGCGGAGGCTGGGCGGGCGCTCGCGGCGGCCACGGTGGCCACTCGGCAGGCTCAGGCCGAGCTTGATCAGGCCGGGCAGGCCGACCGCGACGCCGCCGCGGCCGAGCTGGCGGCGCGGCGAGCGGCCGGCGAGGCGCGGGCGGCGCTTGAGGCCGCCGAGGCTGCCGCCGAGCAGGCCCGGCTTGCCGCCGGGACGCTCGAGCGGGACGCGGAGGAGGCCGCCTTCCGCCATGCGGCGTTGGGTCCGCAACTGGCGCACGCCGGCGAGGCCGTGCGGTTGGCCGCCGCGGCGCTGCTCGACGCCGAGGCCGCCGCGGCCGAGCTGCCCGACCTCGCGCGGCTGCGCCAGGCGGGTGAGCAGGCGAGGGTGGTTGCCGCCGAGGCCGCCGCCGCGGAGATTGCCGCCGCCGGCGAGCATGATGAGGCGGTCCGCCAGGGCGCGCGCGACGCCGCCCGACGGCAGGCGGCCGGCGAGGAGGCTGGCGGCTGGACCGGCCGGGCCGAGCAGGCGCTGGCGCGGCGCGCGGCATTGGCCAGGCGGCACGGCGAGGCGACGGCACGCGGTGAGGCTGCGCGGGGTGCGCCGGCCGCGGCGGCGGCACGCCGTGCCAGCGCCGCCGAGGGGCTCGCCGAGGCGGCGCGCGAGCATGCCGCCGCACTGGCCGCGCTCGACGCCGCCGAGGCCGCCAGCCGCGCCGCCGACGCCGCCCGGCACGATGCCGCCGCGGCCGAGGTCGCGGCCCGCGAGGCGCTGCTGCGCGCCGAGGCGGCGGAGGCGCAGGCGGCCGCCGCGCTCGACGGGATCCGCGCGCGCGCGCTGGAGCGCAACCTGGCGGAGGGTCGCCAGCGACGAGGCCGTCGGCCGCGCCGCTCGCAAGTTCGAGCGCCTCGCCCGCGAGCGGGAGGAGATGGGGCCGGTCAACCTGCTCGCCGAAGCCGAGGCGGCGGCGCTGTCCGCCCGCGCCGACGCCATCCTGGCCGAGCGCGAGGAGCTCGCCACCGCCATCGCCAGCCTGCGCGGCTCGATCGGCCACCTGAACCGCGAAGGCCGCGAGCGCCTGTCGGCGATGTTCGAGCAGGTGGACCGGCAGTTTCAGACGATCTTCGGCCGGATGTTCAACGGCGGCCGCGCCCACCTCGCCCTCGTCGGCTCGGACGACGTGCTGGCGGCGGGGCTGGAGATCTTCGTCCAGCCGCCCGGCAAGAAGCTCGCCACCCTGTCGCTGCTCTCCGGCGGCGAGCAGGCGCTGACCGCGCTGTCGCTGATCTTCGCCATGTTCCGCTGCAACCCGGCGCCGGTGTGCGTGCTCGACGAGGTCGACGCGCCGGGAAGACATGGTGCGCGACACCGGGGTGCGCTTCCTGGTGGTGACGCATCACCAGCTGACGATGGCGCGGATGGACCGGCTGTATGGGGTGACGATGCAGGAGCGCGGGGTGTCGCGGCTGCTCAGCGTGGACCTCGTGCGCGCGGCGCAGATGGTGGAGACGCGGCAGGCGGCGGAGTGAAGGCAAGGCAAGGGGCTTTGCCCCTTGACCCCATTAAAGGCGGAGCCTTTAAAATCCGTTCCTTATTCATGATCCCGCGGCGAGGTCGGTGGCCTGGGAAGCAGGATTGAATGGCTTCGCCGAGTTAGAGAGCGTGAGCCTGGACTCCTGACGGATGCGGGTCTGGGGGCGCCGCCCCGGTCGTGCGCAGCACGCTGTCGCATGACGTGCGCAGCACGCTGTCGCATGACGTGCGCAGCACGCTGTCGCATGACGTGCGCAGCACGCTGTCGCATGACGTGCGCAGCACGCTGTCGCATGACGTGCGCAGCACGCTGTCGCATGACGTGCGCAGCACGCTGGCGCGTGACGTGCGCAGCACGCTGGCGCGTGACGGGTCGAGGGCAGAGCCCTGGCCTTCCTTAACGTCTTCCACTTGCCTTGACTTAACCCCACCCCGTCGCTAGCAAGCCGACGCTTTCCGGCGGCGGGTTATGTCGAGGGCGGCGATGGGTGGTGATGGGGAGGACGGGCCGTCGTTCGAAGAGCGGCTGCGCGTCGCCCGGGACAGGCAGGGGCTTGATCGGACGGCGGCCAGCGCTGCGGCGCCGGCGATGGGGAGCTCCTGGGGCGTCGGCGCGCGCGTCGGCGTCGAGTTGCTGGCGGCTTTGGTGGTTGGGCTGGCGATTGGCTGGGGGCTGGACCGCTGGCTGCACACGCTGCCGCTGTTCCTGGTGATCTTCGTATTGCTGGGTGGCGTGGCTGGCATCTTCAACGTCTGGCGCCTGCTGGCGCCGGGCGCGCCGGGTCAGCGGTAGGTGGGTAGGCGGTAGACGGGTAAGCGGTAGGGGTGAGCGGGTGGCGGCTGCAGGCGAACCGACGATCGACGCGCTGGGCCAGTTCAGGCTGCATGACGTGCTTGGCCATCTTGGCGGCGCCGTCAACTTCACCCAGTCCAACGCCTTCATGGTGGCCGGCATGTTGCTGACGCTGGCGCTGCTGTATTTTGGCGCCCGGCCGCGGGCGGTGGTTCCGGGGCGGCTGCAGGCGGCGGCGGAGTATGGCTACGAGTTCGTGATGAACATGGCTGTCGAGCAGATCGGGCCTGAGGGCAAGCGGTTCTTTCCGTTCCTGTTCACGCTGTTCTTCTTCGTGCTGATGGGCAATCTCCTCGGGCTGTTGCCGTTCGCCTTTACGTATACGAGCCACATCGCGGTGACCGCGGCGCTGGCGGTGATGGTGATCGTGCTGGTGACGATCGTGGCGATCCGCGAGAACGGCCGGCACTTCTTCACCGAGTATTTCTTTCCCAAGGGGGCGCCGGTGTGGCTGGCGCCGTTGATCATTCCGATCGAGATCATTTCGTATCTGTCGCGGCCGGTCAGCCTGTCGATCCGCCTGTTCGCCAACATGGTTGCCGGGCACGTGATGTTCGAGGTGTTCGCGACGTTCACGGTGATGCTGGGTGGGGCGACGTTGATCGGCGACGTGCTGGCCGTGGGCCCGGTGGTGATCAACATCCTGCTGATGGGCTTCGAGCTGCTGGTCGCGGCGCTGCAGGCCTACGTGTTCGCCATCCTGACCTGCATCTACCTGCACGACGCGGTGCATCTGCACTGAGATTGCCGCCTGCGCTCGTTTCGGACGGTTGGGTTTTCTCTCGATTAGGACAAGGAAGTTACCATGGACGCTGCAGCAGCCAAGTCACTCGGCGCCGGTATCGCGGTCATCGCGCTGGCCGGTGTGGGCATCGGCATCGGCAACATCTTCTCGGCGCTGGTGACCTCGATCGCGCGCAACCCGGCGGCGCGCGACCAGGTGTTCGGCCTGGGCATTCTGGGCTTTGCGCTCACCGAGGCGGTGGCGCTGTTCGCCCTGCTGATCGCGTTCCTGATCCTGTTCACCTGATGCGAACACGCCTGGCGCTGGCGGCGGTGCTGCTGAGCTCTCCGGCGGTGGCGCAGGAGAGCCAGAAGGGGATGCCGCAGCTCGACTTCGGCAACCCGCTGCTGATCAGCCAGGTGATCTGGGGCGCGATCATCTTTGCGGTGTTCTACATCCTGGCCTCGCGCTGGGCGCTGCCGCGGATGGGGGCGGTGCTGGAGCATCGGGCGAGCGTGATCCAGGGCGACCTGGAGACGGCGCGGCGGGCGAAGGCGGAGGCGGACGCGGCGGTGGCGTCGCTGAACGGTGAGCGGCGGCGCGCCTCGGCCGAGGCGGCGGGCGCGATCGAGCGGGCGACGGCGGAGGCCAAGCAGTTCGCGACCTCGGCGGCGGCCGAGGTCAATGCCAAGCTCGAGTCGCAGTTGACCGACGCCGAAACGCGCATTGCGGCGGCGCGCGGCTCGGCCATGGGTGCGCTGCGCGAGGTCGCTGGCGAGACCGCGGTGACCGTAGTGAGCCGGCTGACCGGGCGGCCGGTGGACCGGGCGGCGATCGATGGTGCGGTCGGCGACGCGATGGTCGCCCGGGCGGCGTAGGAGGGACGCGTGGAGCATCACAAGGCGTTCTTCGCGGAGCCGCGAAGCTGGGTGGCGGTGGCGTTCGTGCTGTTCTTCGTGCTGTTCGGTCGCCGTCTGTGGCAGGCGATCACCCAGCAGCTCGACGGCCGGGCGGCGGCGGTGCGGGCCGAGCTGGAGAGTGCCGCGTCGCTGCGGCGCGAGGCGGAGGCGCTGCTGCGCCAGGCGCAGATCGACAGCATGCAGGCGCAAAAGGATGCCGCGACGATGCTGGCGACGTCCAAGGCCGAGGCGGCGCGGCTGATCGCAATCGCGCAGCAGGAGGCGACCGCGACCGGGGCCAGGCGCGAGAAGATGGCGATGGACCGGATCGCCGCGGCGGAAAAGGCGGCGGTGAGCGAGGTGCGGGTGGCCGCGGCGGAGATCGCCGCGCGGGCGTCCGAGCGGGTGATCCGCGAGACGTTCACGGCGGAGGCGGACGCGTCGATGATCGACTCCGCGATTGCCGCCTTGCCGGCCAGCTTGGCGGGTCGGCGGGCGGCCTGAGGAAGGCCAGGGCTCTCCCTCCGTGCGCCGTTCCAGCTGCGCTTTGCGCAGTCGGAACCTTCGGCTCACTCCGCCCTGGACCGGTTAAGCGTAAGCATACATTCGCACGACACGCGTAGGCGTACATTCGCATGACGGGGCGGCGCCCACAGACCCGCCTCCGTTAGGCGGAGCCACTGAATCCGGCTTTCCCACGCCACCGATCTGGCCCGGTGGGCATGGACAAGGACTGGATTTTAAAGGCTCCGCCTTTAATGGGGTCAAGGGGCAAAGCCCCTTGCCTTCCTTCCTCGACTCCCTCAATACATCCCCGTCCAAACCACCCCACGCGGGAGAGTGCAGGTGCGAGCCTGCCGCCGAAGGCGCAACCGGCCCCCGGAAACGCTCAGGTACCCAGGACCGCGATGGGGGTCGGACCTCTGGAAAGCCGGCGGCCCTGGGACGGGTTGGCCGCACCGACGGAGTAAGGGCGAAAGCCTGAATCTCTCAGGTTCCGTGACAGAGGGGGGTCGCTGCCGCCGGCATGCTGCCTGGCGGGCGACCTGAGCTGCATACAGGCATAGCGTCTGCACGCGGTCCCGACGAAGGAGCCGACATGTCCGACCTGGTGCCTATCGACCCGGAACCGCCGGCGCCTGTGCCGCTCGATACGGCGCCGCCGGACCTGCCGCCTGTGGCACCGCCGCGCGTCTCGCCGCTCGACGCGTTGCATCGCCGGCTTGGCGCCCGATTGGTCGAGTTCGCCGGCTGGGTGCTCCCGGTGAGCTATCCGGCCGGCCTGCTCGCCGAGCACGCCGCCTGCCGCACCGGCGCCGCGCTGTTCGACGTCTCGCATATGGGCCAGCTCAGCCTGGCCGGCGAGGCTGCGGACACGGCGCTGGAGGGCTTGGTGCCGGCGGATCTGCTGGGGCTGAAGCCGGGGCGGCAGCGCTACACGCAGTTTCTCAACGAGACCGGCGGCATGCTGGACGACCTGATGGTGTCGCGGCTACCGGGCCGGCTGTTCGTCGTCGTGAACGCCTCGCGCCAGGCGGACGACCTGCTGCATTTGCGCAAGCACCTGCCCGACGGCGTGCGCATCACCGAGCACCCGGACCGTGCGCTGCTGGCGCTGCAGGGGCCGCGGGCGAGCGCGATCCTTGGCGGCCTGGCGCCGGCGGCGGCGGCGATGGCCTTCCTCAGCGTCGCCGAGCTCGATCTGGCCGGCATCGCCTGCTGGGTCAGCCGGAGCGGGTATACGGGCGAGGACGGCTACGAGATCTCGGTGCCGGCCGAGCAGGCGGAGCGCCTGGCTGGGCTGTTGCTCGACGCGGGCGCGGCGCCGGCGGGGCTCGGGGCGCGCGACAGCTTGCGGCTGGAGGCCGGGTTGTGCCTGTACGGCAGCGACATCGACGAGTTGACGACGCCGGTGGAGGCGGGGCTTGGCTGGAGCATTCAGCGCCGGCGGCGTGAGCAGGGCGGGTATCCGGGGGCGGTGGTGCTGGCCGACCAATTCGCCAACGGCACCACCCGGCAGCGCGTCGGGCTGCGGCTGGAGGGGCGGGCGCCGGCGCGGGCGATGGCGGACATCGTTGCCGAGGACGGCACGCTGGCTGGCGCCGTGACCTCCGGCACGGTCTCGCCGACGCTGAACGCGCCGATCGCCATGGGCTACGTCCGCAGCGCGCTGGCGGCCGAGGGCACGCGGCTGCATCTGCGGGTGCGGGGGCGGGACCTGCCGGCCAGCGTCGTGCCGACCCCGTTCGTTCCCCATCGTTACGCCCGCTGAAGGAGCCGCGCCCATGGCACAGCAGCCCGCATCGCCGACCCTGCGCTACACCCGCGACCACGAATGGGTTCGCCTCGAGGAGGACGGGACGGTGACCGTCGGCATCACCGACCATGCCCAGGAGGCGCTGGGCGACATCGTGTTCGTCGAGCTGCCGGAGCCCGGGCGGGTGGTGGTCGAGGCGGAGAGCTGTGCGGTGGTGGAGAGCGTGAAGGCGGCGTCGGACGTTTATGCGCCGCTGGCCGGGACGATCACCGAGATCAACGACATTCTTCCGGAGGATCCGGGGCTGATCAACCGCGACGCCGGCGGGGAGGGCTGGTTCTTCCGCATGGAGCTGGAGGATGACGACGCGTTCGAGGGGCTGATGGACGACGAGGCCTACTCGGCCCTGCTGGAGACGCTGTAGATGGATGCGTTGCCCGGGCTTGGCCCTGTCTCCGGCTTTGATCCGCTGGCCGAGCTGGCGGCGCTGGACGCGGCGGGCGGGTTCGTCGGCCGCCATGTGGGGCCAAGCGAGGCCGAGATCGGGGTGATGCTGCGCCGGATCGGCGGCGGCGCGACGCTGGAGGGACTGATCGACCGCGTGGTGCCGGCGGCGATCCGGACCTGCGGGGCGATGCGGCTGCCGGAGGCGCTGGATGAGGCGGGGGTGATCGCCGAGCTGGCCGGGCTGGCGGCGCAGAACGTGGTGCAGCGGTCGCTGATCGGACAGGGCTATTACGGCACCCACACGCCGCCGGTGATCCAGCGCAACGTGCTGGAGAACCCGGGCTGGTACACCGCCTACACGCCCTACCAGGCCGAGATCGCGCAGGGGCGGCTGGAGGCGCTGCTCAACTTCCAGACCATGGTCACCGAGCTGACCGGCATGGCGGTGGCGAACGCCTCGCTGCTCGACGAGGCGACGGCGGCGGCGGAGGCGGTGACGCTCGCGCGTGCGGTCAGCCGGACGAAGTCCGACGTGATCGCGGTGTGCGCCGACCTGCATCCGCAGACCCGGGCGGTGATTGCGACGCGGGCGGCGCCGCTGGGCTTTCGGCTGCAGGATTTCGCGCCGGGCGACACGGCGGGGCTGGCGGCTGGGGCGCCGTTCGCGGTGGTGCTGCAGTATCCCGGGACGACCGGGGCGGTGCGGCATCTGCAGGCGGAGATCGACGCGGCGCATGGGGCGGGGGCGCTGGCGATCGTGGCGGCCGACCTGCTGTCGCTGGCGCTGCTGAGCCCGCCGGGGGAGATGGGGGCGGATATCGTCGTCGGCTCGTCGCAGCGCTTTGGCGTGCCGATGGGGTATGGCGGGCCGCATGCGGCGTTCTTTGCCACCCGCGAGGCGCATCGGCGGCAGATGCCGGGGCGGCTGGTGGGGGTGAGCGTGGATGCGGCCGGCGGGCCGGCGCTGCGGCTCGCCCTGCAGACGCGCGAGCAGCATATCCGGCGCGAGAAGGCGACCTCGAACATCTGCACCGCGCAGGTGCTGCTGGCGGTGATGGCGGGGATGTATGCGGTCTGGCACGGGCCCGAGGGGATCCGGCGGATTGCGCGCCGGGTCAGCCTGGCGGCGCGGCTGCTGGCCGGGGTGGTCGAGCGGGCGGAGGGGCTGGCGCTGCGGCATGCGGACTTCTTCGACACGCTTGCGATCGAGGCGGGCGGGCGGGCGGACGCGCTGATGGCGGCGGCGTGCGAGGCGGGGTTCAACCTGCGGCGGCTGGACGCGACTGGCGTGGGGATCAGCCTGGACGAGACGGTGACGGTCGCCGAGCTCAACACGCTGGCCGACCTGCTTGGCGCGCCGCTGCTGAACGCGCCGGCGGCGATGCCGGCCAGCCTGCTGCGCGCCAGCCCGTTCCTGGCCCAGCCGGTGTTCTCCCGCTACCATTCCGAGCACGAGATGCTGCGCTACCTGAAGCGCCTGCAGGACCGCGACGTGGCGCTGGATCGCGGCATGATCCCGCTCGGCTCCTGCACGATGAAGCTGAACGCGACGGCGGAGATGATGGCGATCACGCTGCCGGGGTTTGCCGGGCTGCATCCGTTTGCGCCGGCGGAGCAGACGCTGGGCTACACCAGCCTGATCGAGCGGCTGTCGCGCTGGCTGGCCGAGGCGACGGGGTTTGCCGCCGTGTCGCTGCAGCCCAATGCCGGCTCGCAGGGCGAGTATGCCGGGTTGCTGGCGATCCGCGGCTACCATGCGGCGCGCGGGCAGGGGATGCGGGACGTCTGCCTGATCCCGTCTTCGGCGCATGGCACCAACCCGGCCTCGGCGGTGATGGCGGGCTACCGGGTGGTGGTGACGGGCTGCGACCGGGATGGCAACGTCGACCTGACCGACCTGCAGGCCAAGATCGATGCGCATCGCGACCGGCTGGCGGCGCTGATGGTGACGTATCCGAGCACGCATGGGGTGTTCGAGCGCGACGTCCGGGCGATCTGCGCGGCCGTGCACGAGGCCGGCGGGCAGGTTTACATGGACGGCGCCAACATGAACGCGCAGCTCGGGCTGACCAGCCCGGGGGCGATCGGCGCCGACGTGTGCCACCTCAACCTGCACAAGACGTTCTGCATTCCGCATGGCGGGGGTGGGCCGGGGATCGGGCCGATCGGGGTCGCTCGCCACCTGGCGCCCTATTTGCCCAACCATCCGGGGCGGGACGATGCCGGGCCGGCGGGCGGGCCGGGTCCGGTGAGCGCGGCGCCGTTCGGCAGCGCCGGCATCCTGCCGATCAGCTACGCCTATATAAGGCTGATGGGGGCCGCGGGGCTGACGCGGGCGACCGAGGTTGCGATCCTCAACGCCAACTACGTGGCGGCACGGCTACGGCCGCACTACCCGATCCTGTATGCCGGGCAGGACGGTCTGGTCGCGCATGAGTGCATCATCGACTGTCGCGGTTTTGCCGCCGCCGGGGTGCAGGTGGAGGACATCGCCAAGCGGCTGCAGGATTACGGCTACCATGCGCCGACCATGTCCTGGCCGGTGCCGGGCACGCTGATGATCGAGCCGACGGAGAGCGAGGGCCTGGTCGAGCTCGACCGGTTCTGCGACGCCATGGTCAGCATTCGCGCGGAGGTCGATGCGGTCACCGACCGGGCCGACAATGTGCTGAAGAACGCGCCGCATACGGCGGCCGAGATCACCGCCAGCGCGTGGAGGCACCCGTATACGCGCGAGCAGGCGGCCTACCCGATGCCGTGGGTGGGCACGGCCAAGTATTGGCCGCCGGTCAAGCGTGTCGACAACGTGTATGGCGATCGTAATCTCGTCTGCACGTGCGCGCCGCTGGCGGATTACGCGCAGGCGGCCGAGTGAGGCGATGGCGCCGGTCTTGAGCGCGATGGTCGTTGCCGGCGCGGCGTGGGCTTGGGGCCTGCCGGCGGCCGGACCTCACGCAGGCCGGTCTCGGCCTTGATCGCGGCCTGTAGGCTGCTCCATAGCGCCGCCGATGCCGCCTCCCAGGCCGCCGGGTCGTCGCGGTAACGCTTGATCACACGATGGAACTGCCTGTGGGCGGAGCCGAAGGCGGTGTCGTGCAGGCCGTTTCTGTCAAAGAACTGACCGATGCAGCAGGCGTGCGGATCTTCGACGGTGTCGGACCAGCTCACCGGCAGCGGTTGGTTGATCATCACCCGGCATGCCTCGACGATGCGCAGATGCGCAGCGTAGGCCGCGAGCAAGGTGTGCGGCTCGCGGCAGGCGGGGCGCGGAACATGCTCGGCAAGCCATTGCAGCAGGGCGACCCTGGGCATCGGCCGAGCGATCTCATAGCCCTGCGCGCCTTCCACGCCCAGCACCTCAAGCGCCTCCCTGATAGCCGCGGTCTCGACGCCCTCGACGATCAGCCCGATGCGCAGGCCACGTGCCAGGGAGAGCACCGCCTCGACGAAATGCAGGTCGCCCGGACGATGGTGCAGCTCGCGCACGAAGGATCGGTCCAGCTTGATCTTGTCGACGGGGAGGTCGCGCAGGCGGTTCAGCGAGGAGTAGCCGGAGCCGAGGTCGTCGATCGCCATGCCGATGCCGGACGCGTGGATCGACTTGAAGATGTGCCGCGCCGTCTCGAGGCTGAGGAACTCGTCGCTCTCCAGCACCTCGAGCATGAGGCGGCACGGCGCGACGTTGGCGGCGGCCAGCACATCCAGCAGCCGCTTCAGAAAGCCGGCCCGCACGAGCACGAGCGAGCTGACGTTGAACGACATGAACAGTTTGGGGTGCGTGACGTCGCAGGCGGCAAGGGTTGTCAGCCCCTGCCGAAGCGAGGTGAACAGCAGCCGTTCGAGCGCCGGCGCGCGCAGGCCCGGCAGGAATACACCTGGCGGGATGATGTTCGCGCCATCCTGGAGGCGCCCGAGAACTTCGACGCCCAGCACCTCGCCGGTGCGCAGGTCGACGACCGGCTGATAGTGGTTGAGCAGTCGTCCCTCGCGCAGCAGCGCGGCATGGCGAGCGGCAGACATGTCTGACCTTGCGGCTGATATTCAGGCGTGATTTTAGACGGCGCAGGTTAAGCAATGGTTGAGAGCAGCGTCATCGATCATCGGCGTCGCGTTCGTGATGCGGCGGGCGATCAGGCCTGGCGACGTCCTGGCGGCGGCGTCTTGGTCGGGTAGCGGCACCAGGGCGCGGCCACGCAGCGCCAGCACTCCGGGGTGCGGGCGCGGCAGACGTATCGTCCATGCAGGATCAGCCAGTGATGCGCCGGGCGTAGCAGGTCGGGCGGGATGCGGCGGACCAGGAGGTCCTCGACCGCGCGCACGGTGGCGCCGGGCGCCAGGCCCGTGCGGTTGCCTAGGCGGAAGATGTGGGTGTCGACCGCCATCGTGCTCTCGCCGAAGGCGACGTTCAGCACCACGTTGGCGGTCTTGCGGCCGACGCCGGGCAGCGCTTCGAGGGCGGTGCGATCGGCCGGGATCTGGCCGGCGTGGCGTTCGAGCAGCTGGGCGGAGAGGGCGACCACGTTGCGAGCCTTGGCTTGCCACAGGCCGATGCTGCGGATGTAGGGGGCGACGCCGTCGACGCCGAGCGCGGCCATGCGGGCCGGATCGGGCGCGGTGGCGAACAAAGCGGGGGTGGCGCGGTTGACCGAGGCGTCGGTCGCCTGCGCCGAGAGCACGACGCTGACCAGCAGGGTGAACGGGTCGGTGAAGTGCAGCTCGGTCTGCGCCTCCGGGTTGGCAGCCCGTAGCGCCTCGATGAACGGGCGGATGTCAGCCGCCGGCATGCGCGGTGTGCGGCGTGGCTTGACGGGAGAGGGCGGCCTTGGCTTGGCGTCTGACATCGTGCGTTGTCGCCGGTTGGCGCATGGGCTGACAAGATGGGTGAACGGTCCCAATTGGGGTGAAGGAAGGCGGAGGCCCTGTCTCTGGACGCCGTCACGCGACAGCGTGCATGGATTGTAAAGGCTGCGCCTTTAATGGGGTCAGGGGCAAAGCCCCTGGCCTTTCTCTAGAGGGATCTCCGGATGAGCGACAAGGTTGCTGCCATCCATGAACCGCATCCGCCGATGAGCGACTTTGCCGAGCCGATCTTCGAGGCGACCATCGTGCCGCATCGCAGCCTGTCCCGGCGCGGCATGGCGCTGGTGATGACGGCGATCTGCACCCTGAGCGCCGGGGTGAGCACGATGTTCTGGTGGCTCGGCGCCTGGCCGATCGCCGGGTTCAGCGGCGCGGAGGTGGCGCTGTCGGTGGCGCTGCTGCGCTACAATGCCCGTGCTGCCCGGGCGTCGGAGCAGCTGCTGCTGTCCGAGCAGACGCTGCGCATTTTGCGGACCGACATGCATGGCGCCCGCAGCGAACGGGTGCTGTCACCGTCCTGGCTCAACGTGGTGCTGCATGATCGCCAGGGCCGGGTGCCTGGCCTCTATCTGGTCGGCGCCGGGCAGCATGAGGAGGTCGGCGCGGCGCTCGGCGAGGCGGAGAAGCTCAGTCTGGCCGAAGCGTTGCGGGTGGCCTTGCATGGCTGGCGCAACCCGCGCTTCGACAATCCGCAGCTGCGTGACAGCTTGGCGGGCTAAGATTCAGATCTCGCCTGGGCCCATCGACTTGATGAGGTCGAAGACGCGCTTGCGGATTGCCGGGTCGGTGATGCGGTAGTAGGCGCGCACCAGCTCCAGCGTTTCGCGGCGTGAGAGGGTGTCGTCGACCGCGGTGCCGAAGCCCTGCTGGGCCTCGGCGAAGCCGGCGAATCGGCTGCCATGGGCCTGGCCGCCCTGGGTGTTGGCGAGCGGCTCGGGCATGTCGTCGAAGAAGAAGCTGATCGGCACGTCGAGCACCCGCGACAGGTCGAACAGGCGGGAGGCGCCGACGCGGTTCACGCCGCGCTCGTATTTCTGCACCTGCTGGAAGGTCAGGCCGAGGGCCTCGCCGAGGCGCTCCTGCGACATGCCCATCAGCGTCCGGCGCAGCCGGATGCGCGAGCCGACATGGATGTCGATCGGGCTCGGACGGCTCTCCACCACGGCGGCCTCGGTCGACAGCGGGTCGGCTGCAGTCATCGGATTACGAGGCATCGGGTGCAGTCTCCGCGGCTGAAAGGAAGGTGCGGGGTCCCCGACCACGCGCTTGAAGATGCGTCATTGGTTAAGCGCACAACCAAAAATTGTCAACTATTAAGTAATAAATTTCCGAAGAATGCCTCGAATTTTAGATGACCGGCGGTTGTGGCAATGATTTGTTAACGCCGAGGCGCGCGTAGATGAGCCCGAGCGTACAGATCAGCAGCGACAGGCAGCCGGGTATCATTAAACCGACGCGGGCGAACAAGGTTTGCCGGCCCGCACCCGGTAGCGGCCAGCGCAGCGTCGCCTGGCGGTCGATCCCGACTCGGGCGAGCTCGCGGCCATGCGCGTCGAACACCGCGCTGATGCCGGTGTTGGCGGCGCGCACCAGGGGCAGGCCCTCCTCGACGGCGCGCAGCCGGGCCGACTGCAGATGCTGCCGCGGCCCGGTGCTGTTGCCGAACCACGCATCGTTGGTGATGTTGACCAGCAGGGCCGGGCGGTCCCGCTCGTCGACCACGCCGGCGGGGAAGATCGCCTCGTAGCAGATCATCGGGCCCAGCGCCGGCACCCCGGGCAGATGCAGGGTGTGCACGCGGGCGCCGGGCTCCAGGTCGCCGGGCGCGATGTGGAAGGGCAGCCAGTGCGGCGAATACTCGCCGAAGGTGACCAGGTGCACCTTGTCGTAGATGCCGCCGACCGAGCCGTCCGGCAGCACCGCGACGAGCGAGTTGTAGGCCCGGTCGCGATCGTCGAAGCGGATCGAGCCGGCCAGCGTCGCCACCGCGCCGTGCGCCGCGGCGGCGACCGCTTCCCGGGCCGGCGCGTCGCGGGCCAGCAAATAGGGGCTCGCGGTCTCGGGCCAGACCACCAGGGTGGGCCGGCCGGGCGCGGCATCCAGGCCCTGGCGGGTCATCGCCAGGTAGCGGCCGAAGGCGGCGGGCGCCCAGCTCGCATCGTGCTTCTCCGTCTCCGGGATGTCGCCCTGGATCAGCAGCACGTCGAGCCCGGGCGCGGCCGGGGGCGGGCCGGCCAGGCGGGCGGCGCCGGCGGTGAACCACAGCGCCAGCATCGCGGCCGCCGCCAGCAGGCCGCGCCGGCCGAGCGACGGCAGGCAGGCGAGGCACACCGTTAGTAATGACAGCCCCGGAGTGCCGATCCAGGCGGCCGGCTGCGTCATCGCGACGCCGAAGCCGGCGAACGGCAGGCCGGCGGCGATCGCCCAGACGCTGCCGAGCGGGTTCCAGGGAAAGCCGCCGCCGACGAACTGGCGCGCCAGCTCGCCCAGCACCCACAGGCCAGGCAGAGCGAGGACGCGCGGCAGCCCCGGCGGCAGCCGGCACGCCAGCGCCACCGGCACGGCGATGAACAGGGCGAGCGTCGCCGACAGCAGCGGCACCGCGATCGGCACGAACCACCAGAACTGCGCCGCCATCACCAGGATGGCGCTGGTGATCCAGTAGAGGCCGACCAGGTGCTGGCCGAAGCCGAACCAGAAGCCACGCCGGAACGGGGCGCCGGGGGCCAGCCACAGCAGGACCGGGAAGGCGATCAGCAGGGCTGGGACTATATTGAGTGGCGCGAAGGCTAAGGCGGAGAAGGCGCCGAGGGCACCGGCGGCGAGGTCGGCGCGCCAGCCGGTTGGGGAAGCAAAGGCTTCTTTTTTGGAAAAAAGAAGCAAAAAACTCTTGCTCGTTTTGCGGCGGGTCGGTGACGGACTATCCACAGGTGCTGAGTTCAACGGACAAAAGTTTTTTGGTTCTTTTTTGCAAAAAAGAACCGCTTGCTTGCCTCAATCAAGCGCGTCCCTGAGGCGTCGCTCGTAGTGGCGATAGTAGTTGTCGGTGATCAGGTCGGTCTTCACCACGATGGCGACGTCGGTGGTGTTGAACTGGGTGTCGACCACCGCGCCGTCGCCGACGAAGGCGCCGAGGCGGAGGTAACCCTTGATCAGCGGCGGGAGCTGGGCCAGCAGGCGCTTGGGGTCGCGGTCGGCGGTGGAGCAGCGGCGCATGTCGACGTAGCGCTCGGCGACCGCGCGGGGGCGCAGGGCCGGCGGCGCGAGGTGGTTGTTGTAGAGGTAGGACAGCTCGGTGGCGATCTGGTCGGGATCGGTGCCGGGCAGGCTGGCGCAGCCGAACATCAGGTCGATCTGGTGGGTGTAGACGTAGGCGGCGATGCCGCGCCACATCAGCTGCATGGCCGCGCGGTTGCGATAGGCTGAGGCGATGCAGGAGCGGCCGAGCTCGAGCAGCGACATCTTCGAGCTCATCAGCGATGAGAGGTCGTATTCCGAGGCCGAGTAGAAGCGGCCGACCTTGGCGGCCGCCTCCTTGCGGATCAGCCGGTAGGTGCCGACGATGCCCTCGGCGCCCGGGCCGATCGCGTGGTCGATGACGAGCAGGTGGTCGGCGACGGCATCGAACACGTCGTGGTCGCGGCCGGTGGCGCGCAGCGAGGCGTCGGCCGCCGCACCCATCTCGTCGTAGAACACCCGGTAGCGCAGGGTCTGGGCGGCATCCAGCTCGTCCGGGCGGGTGGCGACGCGGACGCCGAGATGGCCGGCGCGCAACTCGCCGAAGCCCTCCGGATTGGGCGACGTGCCGCCGAAATAGGCGCGCGGCGGGGGTGCGTCGACCGGCCGGTGCGCGGTCATCGCCGGGTGGCGCCGCTCGGCCGCTGCAGGCCGGCGCCGGGGCCGGGGCCGGCGCCCGCCGCCCGGCCGCCGGCCTGGTTGCCCGGCTGGCCGCCGTCGCGCGCGGTCGGCTTGCGGCCGAACAATTCCAACCGGTGGCTGACCAGGTCGAAGCCGAGGCGGGCGGCGATCACGGTGATCGCACGCTCCAGCTCCTCGTCCTCGAACTCGATGACGCGGCCGCTGTCGATGTCGATCAGGTGGTAGTGGCGGCCGTGCTCGCGGCTCTCGTAGCGCGCCCGGCTGCCGCCGAAGTCGCGGCGCTCCAGGATGCCGCGCTCCTCGAGCAGGCGCACGGTGCGGTAGATGGTGGCGACCGAGATGCGATGGTCGATGGCGGTGGCGCGGCGATACAGCTCGTCGACGTCCGGATGGTCGTCGGCGTTGGAGAGCACGCGCGCGATGACGCGGCGCTGGCCGGTCATCTTGAGGCCCTGCTCGACGCAGAGGCGCTCGATGCGCGATTCGATCGGATTTGCCGAGCCACTCACGGCTATGGGCGTAGCCGATCCCCGGCCCGATTGTCGAGGCGTCGGCTTGCCGTCGAAGGGCGGCGGCACGAGGTGGAGGGTAGCGATGGAGGACGGCGCGAGGATGGCGGATGCGGAGCTCGACATCACCGCGGAGCGTTGCCCGATGACCTTCGTGCGCACGCGGCTCGCACTCGACCGGCTGCAATCGGGGCAGACATTGCTGGTGCGGCTGCGCGGCGAGGAAGTGCGCCGCAACGTGCCGCGCACGGCGAGCCAGCAGGGGCATGCCGTGCAGTGGGTGCAGGAGGCGCCCGGGGACGTGGAGACGTTGCTGATTCGGAAGCGGTAGGCAGGCCAGGGCGCTGCCCTGGACCCGTCACGCGTAAGCGTGGATTCGGGAGACGGGGGTGGCGCTCCAGACCCGCATCCGTGAGGAACCCTACTTCCTTGGCGAAGCCATTCAATCCTGCATCCCACGGCACCGACCGCGCCACGGAGCCATGGATAACGAGTGGATTTTAAAGGCTCCGCCTTTAATCGGGTCCAGGGGCGACGCCCCTGGCCTTCCTTCGCCTAGCCTCCGAGCGGACGCGCATACAGGAGCGCGTCTGCGCCGTTTGGGTAGTACGACGGGCGGCGGCCGGTTTGGTGGAAGCCTTCGGTCGTGTAGAGCGCCAGGGCCGCGGCGTTGGTGGCGTCGACCTCGAGGAAGAGTGTTTGGGCGCCTTGGTGCTTGGCGAGCGGTTGCCAGGCGCGCAGCAGGGCTCGGGCGGTTCCTCGGCGGCGGCGTGCGGGCAGGACGGCCAGGGTGAGCAGTTCGGCCTCGTCGGCGGCGACGCGGCCGAGGAGGAAGCCGGCTTGTGGGTCGAGCAGGCCGGTGTGGCCTGGCAGCGCCAGCAGGGTGGCGAAGGCGGCGGCGGACCAGCGGGCGCCGGGCTCGAAGCTGGCGGCATGGATGGCGGCCAGAACGGCCGCATGCGTCGGATCCGCCAGCATGGTGGCGCTCACCGTCGCGGACCATTTTGATCGGGCAAAAGTTTTTTGATGCTTTTTTGCAAGAAAGAACCGCTTACCCGCTTCAAACCGGCGCCGGCCTGAGCCCGCCGGCCGGCAGCTTGGCCTCTGGCGGGTCGACGTAGAGCGGCATGGCGGCGAGTGGTGGTCGTTGGCCGGAGAGCCGTTGCCGGGCGACGGCGGCGATGGCCTGGGCGCTGGCGTGGGTGGTGGGGTTGAGGGTGGCAGTGGCGCCGCGCGAGGTGAGCAGGGTGACGACGGTGTGAGCGGCGTCGCCGGCGACGGTGATCGGGGTGAGTGGGCAGGGCAGGTCTTCGGCGGCGAAGGGTGCGACCTGGCTGTCGCGGTCGAGGAAGATGCGGCCGCGGCGGCTGTCGAGGGCGATCCAGACGGGGTGGTTGGCCGCGGTCACGCTGGCGCGGAGGGCTTCGGCGAGGGTGACGCCGACGAGCGGCAGGTTGGCGCCGGAGGCGAGGCCGTGCGCAAAGGCGAGGGCGGCGCGCAGGCCGGTGAAGCTGCCTGGTCCGACGGTGACGGCGATGGCGGCGAGGTCGCCCGGAGCCAGTTCGGCGGTGGCGAGGGTGGTGGCGACGAGGCTGGGGAGGCGCTCGGTGGCGGCGCCGCGTTCGCTGTCCGTCTGCTCGGCGAGGAGGGCGGTGCTGACGATGGCGACGAGGGTTTGGCCTGAGGCGGCGTCCAGCACCAGGATCGGGGCCGTGGCGGTGGGGTTAGGCGAAGCGGCAGGCATCGGCGAAGGCGAGGCGGGGGTCGCGCGGGCGGAGGCCGACGCGGTCGCCGTAGCCGAGGTTGACCAGGAAGTTGGAGTGCCAGCCTGCTTCGGCGAGGAGGGTTTCGTCGACGACGTTCTGATCGAAGCCGGACATCGGGCCGGCGTCGAGGCCGAGGGCGCGGGCGGCGAGGATGAGGTAGGCGCCCTGCAGGGTGCCGTTGCGGAAGGCGGTTTCGTGGGCGAGCGCGTCGTTGCCGGCGAACCAGGCGCGGGCGTCGGCGTGCGGGTAGAGCAGGGGCAGGCGGTCGAAGAAGCGCGGGTCGTGCGCGACGACGACGGTGAGCGGGGCCGACATGGTCTTTTCGAGGTTGCCGGCGGACAAGGCGGGGCGGAGGCGCTCGCGGCCGGCCTCGGTGCGGATGAAGAGGAAGCGGGCTGGCGAGCAGTTGGCCGAGGTGGGACCCTGGCTGGTCAGTGCGTAGAGCTCGCGCAACGTGGGTTCGTCGACCGGGCGGTCGGTCCAGCGGGCGATGGTGCGGCCGCCGTTGAAGAGCCGGGCGAGGCCGGCGGGGTCGAGCCGGCGCTCGGGCGGGAGCGGCGGCTCGACGGGGGTGGCTTCGCTCAGAGCTCGACTTGCTCGACGGCGACGACCTCGGGCACGTAGTGGCGCAGCATGTTCTCGATGCCGTGCTTCAGCGTTGCGCGCGAGGAGGGGCAGCCGCTGCAGGCGCCCTGCATGTGCAGCCTGACCACGCCGTCGCGGTAGCCGCGGAAGACGATGTCGCCGCCGTCGGAGGCGACGGCGGGGCGGACGCGGGTGTCGAGCAGCTCCTTGATCTGCAGGACGATCTCCTGGTCGGCCTCGGCGACGTCCTCGTCGGCGATGCCAGCGGCGGGACCCTCGATGACCGGGCGGCCGGCGACGAAGTGCTCCATCACCGCGCCGAGCACTTGCGGGCGGAGCGACTGCCAGTCGGTGGTGTCGGACTTGGTGATGGTGATGAAGTCGCCGCCGAGGAAGACGCGGGCGACGCCGGGCAGGTCGAACAGGGCCGCGGCGAGCGGGCTGGTTCCGGCGGTGTCGCGGGTGGCGAAGTCGGCGGTGGCGGCGCCCATGACGTCACGGCCGGGCAGGAACTTCAGGGTTGCCGGGTTGGGCGTGCTCTCGGTCTCAATGAACATCGTCGGGTCCTGCCATCTCGCCAAGGCGTGGATTTGGGCCGCGGCGGCGGCGCGGACAAGCCCCCCGAGGCGCCGGTCACGGGTGCGCCCGTCACTGGTGTGTTGGTCACGGGTGCGCGGGTCACGGGTGCGGCGAGCGGGTCGCCGCACCCGGCGGCTCAGGCGGCGCTGGAGACGTCGCGGCTTGCGGCCTCGGCGATGGCGGCGGTGGGCCCGGTCGTCGCGGGGTTGGTGGGCGTGTTGGCGGCCGGGATGGCGGCGGTGTCGGCGGTCAGCATTTCGATGCGGCCGGTGATCTGGCCGCCATCCTCGACCTGCAGGCGGCGGCAGCGGGCGGTGCCGAGCAGCTTGCCGGAGGCGCGGACGACCAGGGTGTTGCGCACGGTCAGGGTGCCGTCGAAGGTGCCGGCGACCTCGGCGTCGTCGACCTGCACCTCGCCCTTGAACATGCCGCCATTGGCGACGACGAGCTCGGCGGCGTTGATCATCGTCGCCTCGATGGTGCCCTCGACGACCAGGCGCTCGGCGTCCTGCACGTTGCCCTGCAGGCTGATGCCGCGGCCGACGACGAGGGTGCGGCGCTCGGCGTCGCGGGACTGGGCGCCGATCATCTCGCGCGGGCCGGTGCCGAGGCCGGTTTCGCGTGGCGGCGGGCCGCCGAACGGGGCGCCGCCAGGGCCGCTGGCGCTGAAGCCGGGGCCGTTCGGGCGGGTGGGCGCGGGCGCCGGGCGGGGGCCGACGGCGGGCGGCAGGTTGGTGGCGGACCCGGCAGTGGGGAACGGCGAACGGCCCATGGAGGACTCCTTCTGTGCGGACGAGGCGGGCTGTGCGGGCGGGGCGGGCTGTGAGGACGGGGCGAGGGCGGGCCGGAACGGGGGCACGCCGAGGCCGGAGTCGGTGGCGTCCGGCGGCTCGGTGGCGGGGTCGGGCCGGGCGGCGGGCGGGAACGCGCCGGGCACGACGCTGCTTGGCAGGTCGGTTGCGGGCTCAGCGGGCGGGTTGCCCGCCAGATCATCAGGCTTGCGGCGCTTGAACACGAGGCTGGGCTCCCCTTCGAGGCTTCACGCCTGATCGCGACAGCCCGGCAGTGGCGCGCCGGGCGGGGCATCGGGATGCTCGCGCACCCATTGGGCCGGCGGCTCGGCCCAAGCTCTGTCCCTACACGGCTGGATGGGGTGTCGCCAACCGTCACGACGGGCTTATCCCCAAGTTTCGCTCGCGCCCGCGTGATCTGCGTCTCACGCCCGCGTGACCTGTGCATTGGGCCTGCAGCGCGAGGGGGGCGCTATGCAGCCGGGGCGGGCGGGGTGTAAGCGCCGCATCGATCAGGAGGCACGCGCATGGCCCGCTACGACATTCTCGGCATCGGCAATGCCATCACCGACATGGTCGCGCCGGTGGAGCACGACTTTCTCTCCCGACACGACATGCATCCGGGCACGATGGCGCTGATCGACGAGGCGACGGCGGAGCGGCTCACGGCGGCGCTGCCGGAGGCGAGGCGGTCGGGCGGCGGGTCGGCGGCGAACACCTGCGTGGTTGCTGCCGGGCTGGGGGCGCGGGTGGCCTATCTCGGCCGGGTGGCGGACGATGCGGAGGGGGCGGCGTTTCGCGCCGACATCGCCGCGGCGGGGGTGCATTGCCCGCTGGCGCCGCAGCGCGGCGGGCTGCCGACGGCGCGCTGCATCGTGCTGGTCTCGCCGGACGGGCAGCGCACGATGAACACGTTTCTCGGCGCCTCGGTGGGGTTCGGCGAGCATGACGTCGACGAGGCGCTCGTGGGGGAGGCGGACATCACCTACCTGGAGGGCTACCTGTTCGACCCGCCGGCGGCGCAGGCGGCGTTTCGGCGGGCGGCGGCGGCGGCGCATCGGGCGGGGCGGCGGGTGGCGCTGTCGTTGTCGGACGCGTTCTGCGTCGACCGCCATCGCGAGGCGTTTCGGGGATTGCTGCGCGAGGTGGACGTGCTGTTCGCCAACGAGGCGGAGATCTGCAGCCTGTTCCGGGTGAACGCGTTCGCCGATGCGGTGGCGGCGACGGCGGGCGAGGTGGGCTTGGCGGCGTTAACGTGCGGGGCGGCGGGCAGCGTGATCGTTGCCGGCGGCGAGCGGGTCATCGTGGCGGCCGAGGCGACGACCGTGGTCGACACGACGGGGGCCGGCGACGCCTACGCGGCCGGGTTCCTGTTCGGCCAGGCGCGGGCGATGGGGCTGGCGGAGAGCGGGCGGATCGGCAGCGTGGCGGCGGCGGAGGTGATCTCGCATTACGGGGCGAGGCCGGCGGTGGATTTGCGGGGGCTGCTGTAGGGGTTTGTTAACCGTGCTGCTTTAGAAATGGCATGAGCCCAGGCCGGCGGCGTTCAGAGGAGCTTGATCATGCGGAGAGGTTCATTGCAGTTGCTGGCGGCGCGATTGCTGGCGCTGTCGGCCGCGCTGGCGCCGGCGGCAGCCTTCGCGCAGGGCTACGATCATGGGCCGGTCTCCAACCAGGCCAGCCACACGCCTGGGTCCGCGCCGGGGTCGGAGATTGCGCCGCGACTGCCCGAGCCGGCTGGCGGCGATGCGGGATCGCCGGAGCAGTATCTGCACGCGGCGGACCGGGCGCTCGAGATGCACAAGACCGGGCTGGCGCAGCAGGCGCTCGAGATGGCCGAGACGCGCATGCTCGACCGCTCGACGCTGGCCAGCGAGGTGAGCATGCCGGATGCCAACCCCGAGGTGCGGGCGCTGCGACAGGCGCGCGAGGCGCTGGGGCGGCACGAGCTGCGCGAGGCGCATCAGGCGATCCGCGAGGCGCTGAACGACGCGCCGGGCGCTGCCGGTGCGCCGCCGCCGCAAGGCTATACGGCGCCGTCGGGCTATCCGGCGCCGCCGGGCGGGCTTGGCACACCGCCGCCGGGAGCGCCGGGCTTTCCGCCGCCGAGTTCGAGCCAGTAGGCACGGCCGGGCGCCGTTCGGGCCGCACCTGCGGCGTCTGCTGCTAGCGTGATGGTGGGTAGGGGCCGGTCACGTCCTGGTCTGATGTCGCGGGGCTGGCCGTCACAAGGACGGTTCGTGCGCTGTCCAGGCTGGGGACGGACGGGCCATGTGCTGTCCGTCCTAGGGACGGACGGGCCGTGTGCTGTCCTTCCTGGGGACGGACGGGCCGTGTGCTGGCCTTCCTGGGGATGGGTGTTGGCGGTCGCTCAGCGGGGTTTGACTCGTCGTGCGGCGTCGATGTGGTCGAGCACGCTCGTCGCCGTTGCCAGCGCGTCGACGCAGCCGCCTTCGTCGTCCTCATGGCGCGCGACGTCCGCTCGCTGGATCTGCTCGAGCAACGCCGCCTTGCCCTTGGAGGGCGGCAGAGCCGCGGCCCGATGGTAGGCGACGGCGACGTCATGCGCGCAGTTCGCCCGCGCGGCGAGCGGCCAGGCAGCAGCCAGCAGGACCAGCATCAATCGCATTGGCACTCCTCGTTCGTCACGTCGTCGTCGGGCAATCCGCTCGCGCGTTTTAGAACGCCATCAGGCTGGCTGCGGTCGCGTGGCCATCTGAGCGTTGGTTTGAGACCTTTGATGGAAGAGGAAGCAAGGAAAACAAAGGCAAGGCAAGGGGCTTTGCCCCTTGACCCCACCAAAGCCGCGGCTTTGGAAACGTTTCGTTAGGGTATGTGGCTCGGGCTGTTCGACAGCGAGCGACGCCGCCAGAGAGATATCAGCCCGACTGCGATCGCGCAGCAATCCCAGGTGGGACACTCATTCAGGTTCGCTCGGTTACGCTGGCGACGAGTGCGACGGCAGCCATGCCGTTGCGCGCCAAGCGGTCGTATCGGGTGGCGATGCGGCGGCAGTTCTTCAGCCGGCCGAACAGCCGTTCGATGACGTTGCGGCGTTTGTAGGCTCGCCGGTCAAGAGGGTAGGCGATCGTGCGGCTTGCGGTGGACGATATGACCGCCTTGATCCGCCTGTCCTGCAACCATGTGCGCAGGCTGTCGGCATAGGCCTTGTCAGCGATCAGGCGCCTGAACGGTGCGCTTGCACTGAGCAGGGGCACGGCCATGCTGCTGTCGGCGATGTTGCCGGGCGGCAGCGCGATTGCGACCGGTCTGCCGCGATCATCGGCCAGGCGATGGATTTTTCGTTGTGCGGCCGCCGCGCGGTCGGCCGATCGCGCGGCGCCCACTCCCCCTTTTGCACCGGCGGCTGAGCGGTGCGCTTTCACATGCGAACTGTCGAGGCTCAGCTCGGCCGAGCTGTCGCCGCTGGCCGAAACACCGTTGACCCTGCGCTGCCAGACGCCGCGGCCGGACCCGCGATTACACCTGTTGTAGAGTGTGGTTGCGGGGCCTTATTCGGCGGCGACATCGCGCCATCGGCATCCGGTCTTGAGCACGTGGAGGATGCCGCTGATCACTCGGCGATCATCGACCCGCTGCTTGCCCGGCCTCGGGGCAGATGCGGGCGGATGAGCGCCCAAGCCGCGTCGGATAATGGATTGA
Organism: Acetobacteraceae bacterium; assembly: GCA_965198995.1. Classification (GTDB taxonomy): domain Bacteria; phylum Pseudomonadota; class Alphaproteobacteria; order Acetobacterales; family Acetobacteraceae; genus CAXMMR01. Next base: position 2,216,033 of record CBDAQG010000002.1, on the reverse strand, counting down.
GGTGCGTCATGAAGGCTCCGGCTTGTCATACCCAAACTGAGAGCAAGAACGCTAGGCTCAGGATCCCTTACGCGGCTCGAAGCGGTGTGATTCGTAGGGGATCGGAGGTGTCCGATGTCCCGTCTGGTCCTGCTTTCCGTCGCTCAGATGAAGCGGCTCGCTCCCCATTCTCCTCGATCACGCGGGCTCGCCCGAGTTGACGATCGTCGTGTCTTCAGCGGGATCGTCTACGTGATCCGAAACGGCCTGCAGTGGAAGGATGCGCCACCAGGCTACGGCCCTCACAAGACGCTCTACAACCGTTTCATCCGATGGAGCCGTCTCGGGGTATTCGATCGGATCTTCGCCGCGCTGGTCGAGGAGGCAGGCGTGCCGGAACGGCTGATGATTGACACTCCGCCGCCAGCCGCGTTGCGATTGCTGATAAATCGCCGCCCAGGGTGGGAAGTCGTTCGGCCTGGCGCGCCAGGCGGTGCCGTAGCGGATGATATAGCGCAGGGCATTGAACAGCTCGCGCCGCGAATGGTCGCGCTGCCGCCTCCGTCATCAGTGTTAGATATGGAACCACCAACGGCCGTTCGTCGTCGCTGACGTCAGACGATACGGCTTGCGATGCGGTATGGGGCACATCCGATACATGACGCCTACCTCCAACGACAGTATATAACATCCTCTAGAGAAACATCAGCCTGACTGCGATTGCGTTTGGATCCTAGGTCGTGAACCTATAAACGGGCGTCAGGGGCGAACCTCTTCGCCAGCCGCATAACGGGGTAGATCAGCGGCCGCATCCTTTAGGGCGGAGGTGATCTCCGTCAGGCTGAAGCACCGGTCCCAAAGCTCGGTAGCGAGCAGATTGATGGCCAGAGCCAAGACTTGGGTTTCCGGCCAGGGATTTGTTTGGTGGAGTTCCTTCAGCGCTACCGAGAAGCGGTAAGCCGCTTCATAGAAGGCGGTCTGCCATGTATCGTTCGCAGCTTGCTCCGGGCCTTCGGTCATCTCGGTACTGTAACGGCGATGCGCTGACAGCGGCAACACTCGTGTGAGCTTTTCTTCTTGGCTCGGTTCTGATTCAGCATCGGCATGAGCCGCTATGACCGGACCGACTTCGAGTGGCGCGTGATCGAGCCGTTTTTGCCCAACAAGCCGCGAGGTGTGCCGCGCGTCGATGATCGCCGCGTGCTGGACGGCATCTTCTGGGTGCTGCGCTCCGGTGCGCCGTGGCGCGACCTGCCGGAGCGGTATGGCCCGCGCACCACCTGCTACAACCGCTTCGTGCGATGGCGAAAGGCAGGCGTATGGGACCGACTGATGGACGCCACCACCACCTCGCACGGCGGCGCCATCCAGATGATCGACAGCACCTCCGGTCGCGCCCACCAGCAGGCCGCGACGGCAAAAGGGGGTGCGGATCACCGTCTCGGTCGATCGCGCGGCGGGCTCACGACCAAGATCCACGTCGTCGTCGACGCGCAGGGCCTGCCGATCCGGCTCGGCCTGACGGCTGGGCAGACGCACGACGGCCAGATCGCCGACACGCTGCTCAACCATCTTGGGCCGCGCACTATCGTGCTGGCCGACAAGGCCTACGATGCTGACCGCATCCGCGAGCTGATCCAGGAGCAGGGCGCCACGCCCAACATGGACCCCGCCAAAGCCGTGGCTTCGGAAACATTGATCTAAGGGATTGTGGCCAGGCCGTTCGACAGCGAGCTGCGCAGCCATTCGATCGGCTGCGCAAGCGACGAAGCGCCCGCCGTAAGCCGAGTTCCTCAACGGATGGGGGTCTGGGGCCTCAGGCCCCAGCGGGTCGAGGGCAGAGCCCTCGCCTTGCCTGACGTTTCAGCGAGCGTCTTCAGGCTTGCCCAGGCCAATCATCAGTCTGCAACACAAGGATCACCAATCTGTCGCGTGCAAGCCGCGCATGCCGTTGTAGGTGCATCGCCCTGGGATCGGATTGTTCCGGTCGCTTCGTTTGGGTTTGGGGGGAGCGCGATGACGAGAGGGGCCCTGATGGCGACGGCGTTTGCCGGATGCCTTGCTGTCGCCGGGCAGGCTCACGCGAGCTGCTCGCTTGGTGGGAATGGCGCGATCAAGCACGTCGTCTACATGCAGTTCGACAACACCCACTACCTGCGCGACAACCCGAACGTGCCGTCCGACCTGGAGCAGATGCCGCATTTGCTGAACTTCCTGTCCGGCAAAGGCATGCTGCTGACCAACGACCATACGCAGTTGATCTCGCACACGGCTAACGGTCTGATCACCTCGATGACCGGCGTGTATCCGGACCGACTTGCGGCCGGCGCCATTTCGAACACGTTCTACTACTACAACACCCAGACGCTGTCGCCGGCGCACTCCAACAGCACCTTCGTCTACTGGACCGACCCGCTCGCCGGCGACAACAGTAGCGCCACCGGCGCGCCCAACCCGGGCGCGGACACGACGCCGGTGCTGCTTGCCGAGACCGGGCTGAACGCGCCGGCGCCGTGGGTGGCCTACACGCGCGCCGGCTGTGATGTCGGCGCGGCCGGGATTGCCGACATCGACCTCGAGAACACGTCCACGGACATCGCCACGGTGTTCGGCCGCAACTCGGCCGAGTATGCCGAAGGCACCAGCGCCTCCTACACCGTGCGCGATCAGGCGATCGCCGACTTCGAGGGCATTGCGGTGCATTGCGCGCAGGGCAGCGCGGTGTGCGCCGCTGCGGCCAAGGTGTCCAAGACCTCGCCCGACCTGCTGCCCGACGAGCCCGGCGGCTATGTCGGCTACTCCGCCATTTACGGCCACAAATACGTCGTTCCGGCGCTGATGCAGCAACGCGGCCAGCCGGCCGACAGCGTGCTTGCCGACCTGTTCGGCAACGAGATCGGCTACCTGTCGGTCGGCTCCAGCGGCACCGAGCCGACCTCGTCGATCCAGGTCGGCTTTCCGGGCTATGACGGCCTGTTCCCCGCCGTCACCCTGGCCTACGCGGCGACGATGCTGGAGGCCGGGGTGCCGGTCGTCTACGGCTACTTCTCCGACGCGCACGACCACCACTACGCCACCGCCGACGGCGTGAACCCGCAGGGCAGCGACTTCGCCTATGGCCCCGGCGAGCCGGGCTATGTGAACCAGCTCAAGCAGTATGACGCCGCGTTTGGCGACTTCTTCCGTCGCCTGAAGGCCGACGGCATTGACGAGAGCAACACGCTGTTCGTCATCCTCGTCGAGGAGGGCGACAAGTTCGCCGGCGCGTCGCCGGTGCCCGCGAACTGCGACGGCGTCACCGTCGCCTGCAGCTACCCGCCGATCCCCACCACCGCGCCGCGGGTCTCGAAGGGTGAGGTCGATGTCGACATCAACACCCTGCTGGTCAGCGACTTCAACGACAGCACCGGGTTCTCGGTGCACACCGACCAGGCGCCGGCCTTCTATCTGAACGGCGACCCGGGCCAGACCGCGCCCGAGACCCGGCGCTTCGAGCGCGAGCTGCTCAAGATCAAGGTTGCCGACCCGTATGTCGGCGCGCCGGTGCCGCTGCTGGTGGCGATGGCCGACCAGCCGGCGCTGTCGATGCTGCACATGGTCACCGCCGACAAGCTGCGCACGCCGACGCTGGTCGGCTTTGATTACGGTGACATCTATGGCGGCGTCGGCGCCGTCACCAGCTCGCTGCCGGGCTGCGCCGGCCAGGCGGTCTGCACCGGTCCCTCGTATGCCTGGAACCATGGCGGCATCACCAACGTCGTGCGCCGCACCTGGAGCGGCATGGTCGGGCCGGGGGTGCGCCCGGTGGGGATCGACGACACCACCTGGGCCGACCACGTCGACACCAGGGCGACGATGCTGGCGCTGCTCGATCTGCAGGACGACTACCTGCATGACGGGCGCGTGATCGTCGAGAACCTCAAGCCGGCGGCGCTGGCGCAGCCGATCCGCGACAACCTGGCCGCCTACGAGGCGCTGGCGAAGGCCTACAAGCAGCTGACGGCGCCGTTCGGCCAGGCCTCGACCGCCGGGCTGCAGCTCTCCACCGCCGCGCTGCGGGACGGTAGCGCCACCAAGGACACCACCTACACGCGCTATGTCGCCTACCTGGACGGCTACCTGGCCAGGCGCGACCCGGTGATCGCGCAGATCAAGACGCTGCTGAACAACGCCGCGGCGCGCAAAGGCTTCAATGCCGCGGAGGCGGCGAGGCTGACCGGCGAGGCGGACCGGCTGACCGGCGAGATGGTGGGGGCGGCGGCGCAGTGAGCAGCAAGGCCAGGGGCTTTCCCTCCGTGAGCCCTTGGGGCTCACTCCGCCCCTGGACCCCACTACAGGCGGAGCCTTTAAAATCCGTTGCTTATCCATGATCGCGTGGCGAGTTCAGTGCCCTGGGAAGTAGGGTTGACTGGCTTCGCCAAGCCAGGACGCGCGCGTTGAGTGCTTCATAAGTGGGGGTCTGGGGCCTCAGGCCCCGTCGTGCGAAAGCACGCTGGCGGGTGGCCGAGTCCAGGGGCGGAGCCTCTGGCCTTACTTTTCCGCTCGCATCCGAAGCGTCGCTCGCCTATGTGTGCGGCGCAACACCGTGCCGCTTCGAGGCGCATCGTGCGCCGCGAACCCCTTGCGGGCTCCGCGCGGCGATGATCGTCCAGGCGGCCTCAACCACAGGCAGCGTTCCATGGACATCCGCAACATTGCGATCATCGCCCATGTCGACCATGGCAAGACGACGCTGGTCGACCAATTGCTGCGGCAGTCGGGCTCGTTTCGCGAGCACCAGCAGGTTGCCGAGCGGGCGATGGATCGCAACGACCTGGAGCGCGAGCGCGGCATCACCATCCTGGCCAAGTGCACCTCGGTGGTGTGGCGCGACACGCGGATCAACATCGTCGACACGCCTGGCCACGCGGATTTCGGCGGCGAGGTGGAGCGCATCCTGAACATGGTGGACGGCGCCATCGTGCTGGTGGATGCCGCCGAGGGGGCGCTGCCGCAGACCAAGTTCGTGGTGACCAAGGCGTTGGCGCGGGGCATCAAGCCGATCGTCGTGGTCAACAAGGTGGACCGGCAGGACGCGCGGCCGGACGAGGTGCACACGGAAGTGTTTGACCTGTTCGCTGCTTTGGGCGCGAGCGACGAGCAGCTTGATTTCCCGATGCTGTATGCGTCGGGTCGGCAGGGCTGGGCGGACACGACGATGGACGGGCCGCGCAAGGATCTGGCGCCGATGTTCGACCTGGTGCTGAGCCACGTGCCGGCGACGACGCTCGACAAGGAGGCGCCGTTCGCGATGGTCGCCTCGATCCTGGACTACGACAACTTCCTTGGCCGGGTGCTGACCGGGCGGGTGGAGCAGGGGCGGGCGAAGCTCAACATGCCGGTCAAGGTGCTGCGCCAGGACGGCACCGTGGTCGAGACGGCGCGGCTGACCAAGCTGATGAGCTTCCGCGGGCTTGACCGGGTGCCGGTGGAGGAGGCGGAGGCGGGCGACATCGTGGCGGTGGCGGGGCTTACGGACTCCACCATTCCGGACACGATCGGCGACATGAGCATCACCGAGCCGCTGCATGCGATCCCGGTCGATCCGCCGACGCTGGCGATGACGTTCCGGGTCAATGACGGGCCGCTTGGGGGCAAGGAAGGCAAGAAGGTGACGTCGCGGCAGATCCGCGACCGGCTGATGCGCGAGGTCGAGGGCAACGTCGCGATCAAGATCACCGAGAGCCAGGAGAGCGAGGCGTTCGAGGTGGCCGGGCGGGGCGAGCTGCAGCTCGGCGTGCTGATCGAGACGATGCGGCGCGAGGGCTTCGAGCTGGCGATCGGGCGGCCGCGGGTGCTCACCCAGACCAACGAGGCGGGCGAGAAGCAGGAGCCGATGGAGGAGGTGCTCGTCGACGTGGACGAGCCGTTCTCCGGCATCGTGGTCGAGAAGCTGAGCCGTCGCAAAGGGCAGATGCAGGACATGCGGCCGTCGGGCGGCGGCAAGGTGCGGCTGACCTTCCACATCCCGTCGCGCGGGCTGATCGGCTATCACGGCGAGTTCCTGACCGACACCCGGGGCACCGGCATCATGAACCGGCTGTTCCTCGGCTACGGGCCTTGGGCCGGGCCGATGGAGGGGCGGCGCAATGGGTCGCTGATCAGCTCGGAGAACGGCGTGACGGTGCAGTATGCGCTCTGGTACCTGCAGGAGCGGGGGACGCTGTTCGTCGATCCCGGCGAGAAGGTCTACGTGGGCATGATCCTGGGCGAGCACAGCCGCGGCTCGGACCTCGAGATCAATCCGATCAAGGAGAAGAAGCTCACCAATATCCGGGCCGCCGGCAAGGATGAGGCGATGCTGCTGATCCCGCCGCGGCGGATGTCGCTTGAGCAGGCGATCGCCTACATCGAGGATGACGAGCTGGTGGAGGTGACGCCGAGCTCGGTGCGGCTGCGCAAGCGGCATCTGGACCCGAACCAGCGCAAGCGGGCGGAGCGGAAGTCGGACGCGGCTTAGTGGAAGGAAGGCCAGGGGCTTCGCCCCTGGACCCGATTAAAGGCGAAGCCTTTAAAATCCATTTCTTCATGGCTCCCTGGCGAGATCCGTGCCGTGGGAGGCAGGATTGATTGGCTTCGCCAGTAAGAACGCGCCCGACTGGTCACTTATGGATGTGGGTCTGGGGGCGCCGCCCCCGGCCGGTCCAGGGCAGAGCCCTGGCCTTTCTCTCCTTCACAAGGATTGATGCCATGATGACGCGGGTGGCTGTGGCGGTGTTGATGCTGGGCTGGCTGGGTGTGCCTGCGAGGGCCACTGAGGGGGCGGCGGAGACGCGGACGAAGATGCAGGAGCACGCGGTCGAGACGCCGGCGGCGAAGGAGAATGCGCGGGTGCAGCACCAGACCGGGCAGCCGGCGCGGATCGACAAATCGCCGGGTGGCGCCTACGCGCCGTCGGACACGGCGAGCTCCAGCGGCAAGCCGCCCGACGCTACGCCGAAGCCCTGAGCGGGTCGGCTGGGTCTGCGGCGCCCGGTGGGGGGCGCCGGCTTGGGCTGATGGGGGGCTTTGGCTTTGCCAGCGGGCTGCCGCTGGCGCTGACCGGGTTCACGCTGCAGCAATGGCTGAGCGAGCATGGCATTTCGCTCAGGCTGATCGGGCTGACGGCGTCCATCGGCTTGGCCTATGCGCTGAAGTTTCTGTGGGCGCCGTTGTTCGACCAGGCGCCGCCGGGGGCTTGGCGGCGGCTGGGGCGGCGGCGGGGTTGGCTGCTGGTGTTGCAGCCTTTGCTGACGCTGGCTCTGGCGCTGCTGGCGTTGGGCGATCCTGGCAGGCGGCCGGTGGCGCTGGTCGCGGTTGCCTGCGGCGTGGCGTTTTTGTCGGCGTGCCAGGACATCGCGATCGATGCCTGGCGAATCGAGACCTTTGCGACGGACGAGCAGGGGCGGGCGCTGGCGGCCTACATCTGGGGCTACCGGGCGGCCATGCTGGTGTCCGGCGCCGGGGCGATCTGGCTGGCGGGGCCGCTGGGATGGCGGGGCTCGCTGCTGCTGATGGCGGGGCTCAGCCTGGCGGGGCCGGTGCTGGCGCTGAGCGCCGCCGAGCCGGTGGCCAGGCCGCTGGCGCAGGGGGCGGTCGGCTACCGGGCGCGGCTGCGGGCGGCGGTGGTGGCGCCGTTGCGTGACCTGCTGGATCGCTCGGGCGCGGTCGAGGTCTTGGCGTTCGTGCTGCTGTTCTACCTGGGCGAGGCGTTGGCGCAGTCGATGGTGGCGCCGTTCTACCACTCGCTCGGCTTTGATCGGGCGCAGGTGGCGCAGGCGACCGGGCTGCCGTCGCTGGCCTCGACCCTGGCGGGGGCGGCGGTGGGCGGCTGGCTGGTGGCGCGGCTGGGGGCGGGGCGGGCGCTGGTGCTGTCCGGCTTCGTTCAGATGGCGACGATGGGGCTGTACATCGTGCTGGCGTGGTCGCAGGGCGTGGTCGCGGTGCTGTATCTGAAGGTGACGTTTGAGGCGTTCGCCGAGGCGATGGCGTCGGCGGCTTTCCTGACCTTCCTGTCGTCGCTGTGCTCGACCCGGTTCTCGGCGACGCAGTATGCGCTGCTGTCGTCGCTGGCGGTGCTGGCCAAGCGGACGATCGGCGGCAGCTCCGGCTACTTGGCCGCGTGGCTGGGCTGGATCGGCTTCTACTGGTTGGCGTTGGCGGCTTCGCTGCCCGCGATGCTGATCATGCTCGACCTGATGCGGCGTGATCGGATGCATGGCGGGGCTGCGGCGGCGGCAGAGCTGCAACAGTAGGGCATATCGGCCACGGTCATCACGCTGTCCAGGCAGCATATCGCACCTGCGAAGGTGTTCTGGTGGGTGGGACGCATAATGAAACCATGCGTTGTTTGATCAATCGCCAGATGCTGATGTCGAAACGATCGGCGTTGCTGGCGTCTTCATCATGGTAGCTCGCAACAATGCTGCGCTGCGGCCGGACGGATCGCTGCAATAACCTGTGCGGCGAGGCTTGATCTTGTTGCCGCTTGCCTGTTTGATGCCCTGGCGCGCCCTTCACGGCTGCGTGAGTTTGAAACGGCGACAGGGAACTTCATGCTCGCACGCCATCTGCCGCTCCTCGCCTCGATGATTGTGTTCGCGCTTGGTAGCCCAGCGGGCTTTGCAGCGGACGGGACGAGCCAGGCGAGCGGCCAGGTTGGCGGGTGGAGTCAGAGCGGCGTGGCGACGTGGTATGGCGGCGCGCATGCCGGGCGGCCGACCTCGAGCGGGGAGACGTTCGATCCGGCGCTGATGACGGCGGCGCATGCGAGCCTGCCGCTCGGCTCCTACGTCCGCGTCACCGTCGAGGAGAGCGGCAGCTCGATCATCGTGCGGGTGAATGATCGTGAGCCGGCGCATCGCACCCGTTGCATCGACCTCTCGCAGGGTGCGGCGGCGCGGCTCGGCATCGTCAGCCAGGGCCGTGCCAAGGTTACGCTCGCGGCGGTCAGCGCCGAGGAGGCGGCCGCGGACAGCACCACCGAGCTGGCCGAGGCGCCGGACGACGCGATGAATGCCGCCGACGCCTCACGCGTCACCGTGCCACATGGTCGGCGACATAGGCGCCACGCCGGCCGATAGGCTTGCCCGGGCCGTCGGTGGTGTCCAGTGCGGTCTGCAGCTCGAGCTCGGCGTTCAGCTCGGCGCCCGCCAGCACGACGTAGGCCGTCACCCAGAACCACAGCATCATGCCGATCACCGCGCCGAGTGGGCCGTAGGTGGCGTCGTAGCTGGCGAAGTGGCCGACATAGTACGAGAACAGGGCGGAGGCGATGAGCCAGAACAGCGTCGCCACGACCGAGCCGGGGGTGATCCAGTGCCAGCGGGCGGAGCGGCGTGATGGGCCGAAGCGGTAGAGCAGCGACAGCGCGCCGACCACGAACACCAGCAGCACGCTGAGCGAGGCGAGCCGGGCCAGCGCCTTCTGGAACTCGGAGATGCCGAGGAAGGTCAGCGCGGCCGGCAGGAAGACCAGCACGGCGATGCCGGTGACGGCGGCGAGCATGGCGGCGAGCGTCATCGACAGCGCGGTGGCCTGGAAGCGGAGCCAGCTGCGCGTCTCGCTCTCCTCATAGGCCATGTTGAGCGCCGAGAGCAGCGACTTCACGCCGGTCGCCGAGCTCCACAGGGTGATGGCGGTGCTGATCAGCAGGTGCAGGGTGAGGGCGGAGCCGGGCTGGGTGACCAGGGTGTGGACGCGGTCCGAGATCAGCAGGAAGGCGGCCGGCGGCAGCAGCGAGCGCAGCACCTGCAGTTGCGGCTCGACGGTCTGCGGGTCGAAGGCGAGGCCGTAGATCGACACCAGCATGCTGATCGCCGGGAACAGCGCCAGCGTCGCGTAGAAGGCGCAGCCGGCGGCGACCAGGGAGAGCCGGTCGGAGGCGATCTCGCGCACGGTGCGGCGCAGGACGTGGGTCCAGCCGCGCCAGGGGATCTCGCCGGGGGAGCCGGCGCGACGGCCGAGGGCTTCGGCGCCGGGGGCGCGCAGCACGGCGTCGACGTTGCCGGTGAGGTCGCGGCGGCCGCTGACCGAGGCGGCGACCTGGATCTGCTCCGGCGCTTGTTGTCTATCCTGCATGCGGCGACATCCTTCAGGTCCAGCCCGTCAACGTGAACGCCAACGGGTTCGTGGCTTCGGGACATGATATTTCTTCTTGAAGCCTAGCCGATCGCAACCTATTTCGGCGCACACGCAGCAACGCACGTGCCTCTGGCCCCCTTCTCGGACACTCGGGGTTTACGCAACGACGTCAAGCGTTCTGGCAATCGTCTGGTCGCTGGTTCGTTCGACCGTTTCGTCAACTCCGCCCGTCGCCTCATCAAGGCGGGCGCCTATCGGGAAGGCTGGTGCGGTGACTCCCAAGATCGCGCGCTTTTTGTCGCATTCATCGCCGGCCACGCCGTTCCTGGTGTTGGACGTCGACCAGGTGGAAGAGAACTTCCGGGCCTTGACGGGAGCGCTGCCGCTCGCCCGGGTTTACTACGCGGTGAAGGCCAACCCGGCGCCGCCGGTGCTGGAGCGGCTGGTGGCGCTGGGCAGCAGCTTCGACGCGGCGAGCCTGGAGGAGATCGGGCTGTGCCTCGCGGCCGGGGCGGCCGCCGAGCGGATCAGCTTCGGCAACACGATCAAGAAGGTGTCGGCGATCCGCGGCGCGGCTGCCGCCGGCGTCGACCTGTTCGCCTTCGACAGCGCCGAGGAGCTCGACAAGCTGGCCGAGCATGCGCCGGGCAGCCGCGTCTACTGCCGGCTGCTGGTCGAGAACGACGGCGCGGAGTGGCCGCTGTCGCGCAAGTTCGGCGCCTCGGTCGAGCAGGCGCGGGCGCTGATGCTGCGCGCCGGCGAGCTGGGGCTCGACGCCTATGGGCTGTCCTTCCATGTCGGCAGCCAGCAGACTTCGGCGGCGGCGTATGAGACCGCGATCGGCCGGGTCGCCATGCTGTTCACCGACCTGACCCGGGCGGGGGTGAACCTGCGCATGGTCAATCTCGGTGGCGGGTTTCCGACGCGCTACCGTGACGAGGTGCCAGGCATCGACCACTTTGCCCAGGCGATCATGGCGGCGATGACGCGCGGCTTCGGCAACGCGCTGCCGGAGATGCTGATCGAGCCGGGGCGCTGCCTGGTGGCCGATGCCGGGGTGGTCGGCGCCGAGGTGGTTCTGGTGAGCCGGCGCGGCGAGGCGGGGGATCCGCTGCGCTGGGTGTATTTGGACATCGGGCGCTTCGGTGGCCTGGCGGAGACCGAGGGCGAGTCGATCAAGTATCGCATCCAGACCGCGCATGACGGCACGCCGTGCGGGCCGGTGGCGATCGCTGGGCCGACCTGCGACGGTGCGGACATCCTCTACGAGCGGTCGAACTACCGGCTGCCGCTGGCGCTGCGCTGCGGCGAGCGGGTGGAGCTGCTGTCGACCGGCGCCTACGTCACGACCTATGCGAGCCAGCGGTTCAACGGGTTTGCGCCGCTGGCGGAGTACTACGTGTAGGCAGCAAGCAAGCGGTCCTTTTTTGAAAAAAAGGACCAAAAAACTTTTATTTCGATAAGAGTTTTTTGCTTCTTTTTTGCAAAAAAGAAGCGCTTGCTTAAATGTCTAGCCGCTTGGCGATTTGGTGCACGACTGCCACGAACCCAATGCCCGCTGCGGCCCAGAACGCCGCGCGATGGCGGTCGGTGAACATCTCGAAGCTGTGCGACTTGGAGCGGCTGTCGAAGCGGCCGTGCGCGGTGTAGACGCCCGGCACCGGCTCGTAGAGGTTTGACGGCGCGTTGGGCGACAGCGGCTCGTCTGACATTTGGCTCTCGTAGCCGTATTTGGCCAGGTACTTGTCGATCAGGCCGGGGGCGATGCGGTTGGCGAGGATTGCCTGCACGGTCGGCCAGCCGACCCAGATCTGGCGGCGCGGGTGCAGTGAGGCGAAGTAGATTGCGCGCGCCGGCACTTCGGGCTGGAAGATCGGCGGCACCGGCTGGGATTTGCGGCCCATCTTGTTGAGCGCCCAGTCGAATTGCGGGGTGTTGATCGCCGGCAGGTCGACCATGCAGAGCTTCACGTTCAGGCCATCGTGGATGATCTCCGAGCGCAGCGCGTCGACGAAGCCGCGGATGGCGAACTTGGCGCCGCAGTAGATCGACTGCAGCGGCACCGAGCGGTAGCCGAGCGCGGAGCCGACGCAGATGATGGTGCCGCGGTCGCGGGTGCGCATGCGCGTGAGTGCGGACATCGTGCCGTGCACCTGGCCGAGATACGTGACCTGGGTGCCGCGCTCGAACTCGCGGGGGGTGAGCTTGCTGACCGGCGCGAAGACGGTGGCCATGGCGACGTTGACCCAGACGTCGATCGGGCCGAGCTCGGCCTCGATGCGCCCGGCCGCCGCCTCCACGGCGTCGGCGTCGGCGACGTCGGTCGGGATGGCGAGCGTGCGCACGCCGTATTCGCGCAGGTCGGCGGCGGCGCGCTCGAGCCGGTCCGGATCACGCGACAGCAGGGCGACGTCGCAGCCGTTGCGGGCGAACTCCTCCGCGGTGGCACGGCCGACGCCGGCGCCGGCGCCGGTGATCACGACTATTCGAGGCATTCGAGGATCCTGTGGGTTCTACAGGAGCCACAGAGCGCCCAGGGCGTCGGAGTTGCCGGCCGCGCTACCAGCAATTCAGCTCCGCACCCGGCTCGGCGTGCGGGTGCGCCTTGCGGGCGCGGCTGTGCCAGACGTTCAGCCGGAACAGACCAAGGCCGAGGGCCGAGGCCAGCAGTGCGGCGATGAGCTTCGTCACGACATCGCTGTCGATGGTCATGGTTCTCCGTCCTGAGTGAACGCAACGCCGTTCTGGCAATCAGCTCCAAGCGTCCGCCGTGCGTGGCAGCGCCGGGCTCGCCGGCAGGGCGGCGACAATCCGGCGACCGACGAGGGCGAGCAGGGGCACCTCTACGAACAGATGATAGACGATCCCGCTGGCGACCGACAGCGTGACGAGGCCGAGGAAGATCACGTCCTCGGGCAGCGCGATCCTGGCGACGACGACCAAAGCGAGCTTGGCCAGGGCCGACATCGCCACCTGGTGGACGAGATAGATGCTGTAGGAGGCGTCACCGAGGCGGGAGAGCGGGCGCGGGATGCGCAGGCTGCCGGCTCGCTCGAGCGTCACCGCAGCGAGCATCGCCATGGCGGCCCCGAGGCCGTAGAGCAGGCTCAGCGCGTCGTGGCCGATGCGGCCGAGCAGGACCTCCTCGGCGCCGCTGCCGAGGAACAGGGCCACGCCGGCGGCGAGCAGCAGCCAGGGGTGGCGGATCCGGCGCGCATTGCCGAGTGCTGCGGCGGCGATGCCGAGGCCGAACAGCAGGTGCAGCGGCGACAGCACGAAGGCGAGCCCGGCCGGCAGGGCGGCGGTGCCGATCAGCAGGGCGGCGAGCGAGCCGGCGAGCCAGGCGCCGAGGGCCAGCCGGCCGAGCCGCTCGTTCAGGATCAGCAGGGAGAACACGGCGTAGAACAGCACCTCGTGGAACAGCGTCCACGACACGCCGAGGATCGCCTCGCCATGGCCGCAGACGCGCATGAGCAGCAGCGAGTTGGCGAGCGCGCAGGCGCCGGTCTTGGCGCCGCCGCCGAACGAAGGCATCAGCATGTAGACCGGCAGCAGCGCCAGCAGCAGCATCCAGTAGACCGGATAGATGCGGCGGATGCGCTTCCACAGGAAGCCGGTGAAGCGCTCGGCGATGCCGACGTCGCGGCGATGGGCGGCGAAGATGATGTAGCCGCTGAGCACGAAGAACACCTCGACCCCGGCATGGCCGAAGCTGAAGAGGCGGCCGAACGGGTGGTCGGGCCAGTATTTCGGCAGGCCGAAGATCGAGTCGTCGACGTGGAAGAACACGACGAGCAGGCAGGCGAGGGCGCGCACCGCCTGCAGCGACTGTGACGTGGCCTGGATTTGGCGGGCGGGCCGCGGCAGAACGGCACGAGCGTCGCTGCCGGCGGCGCTCTCGCGCGAGCTCGATACTGACATAGCTTGATCCTTCTTGTCGTAAGCTGTGGGGCCGGGTCGCCCGGTTTTCGGGCGGCGACGCGCGGGACGCCGATCGCGCGCGCAGGGCATGCGACGACGCCGGAACGATCGCGCGGAGTATCGAGCGTCGGTGCGCTAAGGCAACCAACGTGCGGCTGTAGCCGCAGCGGCGGCGGCGAGGCTGCTCGGGCCGCACAAACGGGCGGATTGGCATGCGGGCGCAGTTCATTTCGGCTGTAGACGTTACGAGTGTATGCTTGACCGCCGTTTCGGCTCGAAACCGGTTGCCGGGCCGTCGATCAGGAATGATCGGCTGCAACCGCGCCGTGCAGTGGAGGCTGGGGGCTGGGCACCGTCATCGAACCGTCACGTGAAGGCGCCTCGGCCGTCGGTTAGAGGCCCGGCATCGTCAGTGCGGGAGTCGACACCTGTGAGAGCCGCGGCCGTCTTGCTGCTCTGGATTGCCGGCGGTGCCGGCATCGCCGTCGCGCAGCCGGTCGCGGGGGACGAGGTGGTGGCGCGCTGGATCCAGCTTGCGCCCGGCAGCACGCGCGGTGCGCTCGCCGCCGGGCGCTGGGGCGACGCGCCGTTGAGCCGCACGCCAACCGTGCTGGCGCGCGCGGTGATCACCGGCGGCGCCTGCCCGGGCGTGCTGCTCGACCATGGCGCAAGCCTGGCGATGACGCGGCGCTTCGACGCGGCGACGCTCACCTCGCTGCCGGGCGCGCGCGGCTCGGCCAACGCCAAGCCGGGCTATCCGCAGTATTTCGTGCGCAACACGCAGCCGGCGCAGTTCGCCAACGGCACGCCGATGGCGACCACGGGCTGGACCGAGTGCGAGGCGGTGGTGCCGCCCGGGCACCAGACCGCCAGCATCGCCGGCGTGGACCTGCGGCTGCCGGTCGCGCAGCCGCGGCGGATCCTGCTGATCGCCGACACCGGCTGCCGGATGAACGGCTCGAGCCAGCAGGATTGCGCGAGCCCGACGGCGTTTCCCTGGGCGTATTTGGCGCAGTACGAGGCGACCATGCACCCCGACCTGATCGTGCAGGTCGGCGACTGGTTCTATCGCGACAGCGCGTGCAATGGCGCCTATCCGGGCTGCGCGGATCCGGGCTCGGCCAATTACGAGGTGTTCGGCGACACCTTCGACAGTTGGAACGCCGACGTGCTGTTTCCGGCCAGGCCGCTGCTCGCCGCCGCACCCTGGGTGATGGCGCGCGGCAACCACGAGAGCTGCGGCCGTGGCGCGCGGGGCTGGTTCGCGCTGCTCGATCCGCATCCCTACAGCGTCAGCGCGGTGGGGTGCGCGCCCTCGCCGCCGGCAGCGCCGGCCAATGGTGTGGCGGACTACACCGCGGACTTCACGCCGACCTACGTCGTGCCGGCCGGCGGCGTGAACCTCCTGGTGCACGATTCGAGCTTTGCCAACGATTTCGCGGTCGCGCCGGCGACGGCCGAGAACTACGACGTGGATCTGACCGACGCGCTGGCTGCGCTTGGCCCGGGGTCGATGAACATCTTTGCCACCCACAAGCCGAGCTTCGGCCTGGTCTTTGGCGATACCGGGACCAGCGCGAACCCGAACGACAATGCCGGCGACTTCACCGAGCAGTCGGTGGTCTCCGGCGGCACCTACGCGGCGAGCGCGTTCAGGAACGGCGTGCCGGCCAGCATCGGATTGTTTCTCTCAGGCCACATCCATCAATTCGAATACATCAGCTTCAAGAACGACAAGCAGTTCGCGCCGCAACTGATCGTTGGCATGGGGGGCACGCTGCTTGACAAGGACATCAACACCGGCCTGCCGACCCCGGGGACGACCGATCTGGCGCCGTTCCGGCAGGAGAACAAAGGTTTCACGGTGAACGACTTCACCGCGACGCCGGACGTGACGACGGCGAGCACGGCGTTCGCGCATGACGAGTTCGGCTTCGCGTTGCTGACCGCGATCGACCGGCCGGGCGGCGAGACGGTGGGATACGATGCGGACGTTTACAAGATCAGCTCGGAACGTGCGGGACATTGCGTAATCGAATTGAAACCACGGCGGAGCATACGCTGTTCGTTTTAGCGGAAGGCCAGGAGCTCTGCTCCTGGACCTCGCTGGGGGCGGCGCCCCCAGACCCGCGTTCATAGCGGGACTGTTGCTTGGCGAAGCCATTCAATCCTGCTCCCCACGGCACCGATCTCGCCAAGGAGTCATGGATAAGAAATGGATTTTAAAGGCTCCGCCTTTAATGGGGTCGAGGGGCAAAGCCCCTCGCCTTTCTTAATCATGCTCGCTCGACTTGAGCTCGAGTGCCCGGGCGTAGACGGTGCGTTTTGGTAAGCCGGTGGCGGCTGTCACCAGGGCGGCGGCGTCCTTGATGCTGTGGGCGGCCATGGCGTCGGCGAGTTGCGCGTCCAGTGTGGCCTCGCTGGTTGCCTCGACGGCGCCGGGGCCGATTACGACGGTGATCTCGCCGCGGGCGGGGTGGGTGGCGTAGTGGACGGCGAGCTCGGGCAGGGAGCCGCGGCGGATTTCCTCGAAGCGTTTGGTCAGCTCGCGGCAGATGGCGGCGGGGCGGTCGGCGAAGATGGCGGCGAGGTCGGCGAGCATGTCGGGCAGGCGGTGGGGGGCTTCGTGCCAGATCAGGGTGGCTGACAGGCCGGCCTGCTCGGCGGCGCGCAGGGTTTTGAACTGGGCGCGGCGGGCGGCGTCACGGGGTGGCGGGAAGCCGGCGAACAGGAAGGGGTGGGGCGGCAGGCCGGACAGGGTGAGCGCCATCAGTGCGGCGTTTGGGCCGGGGATGCCGCTGATGGTGAGGCCGGCGGCGATGGCGGCACGGACGAGGCGGTAGCCGGGGTCGGAGACGAGGGGGGTGCCGGCGTCGGACACCAGAGCGAGGCGTTGGCCGGCGTGCAGGCGGGCGAGCAGGCTGGGGAGGCGGGCCTCCTCATTGTGGTCGTGCAGCGCCTCGGTGCGGGTGGCGATGGCGTGGCGGGCGAGCAGGCGGGCGGTGGTGCGGGTGTCTTCGCAGAGCACGAGGTCGACCTCGCGCAGGGTGGCGAGGGCGCGGGCCGAGACGTCATCGAGGTTGCCGATCGGGGTGGAAACCAGCACAAGGGCGGCCGGCCTCCCGGCGGTGGTGGGCGCAAGCTCGGCCGGCGATGCCGGATCGGACGCAGGGGGTTCGCCATATGGCTCGTCGCGCATCGATGCTCCTGTTCGGCGCCCTGGCGGGCGGGCTTTCGGCCTGTGGCGGCTTTGGCATTGACCAGCCTGGACCCGTGCCGGCGCCCATCGTAGCCGCACCGCAGGTGACGAGTCCCGGGCCCTCAGGGGGCGCGGTGCCGTTGGCCGCGGCGCCGCCGATCGTGCCGGAGCCGCTGCCCGCGGCCCAGCCGCCGGCACCGCCGCCATTGCCGCCGTTTGACAGCTCGCACCGGCGGATTGCGGTGCTGCTGCCGCTGAGCGGCGGCTCGGCGAGCCTGGGGCATGCGATGCTGCAGGCGATCCGGCTGGCCGCGGAGGTCCCGGACGCGCCACCGCTCGACGTCAAGGACACGGGTGGCACGGCTGGCGGTGCGGCGAGTGCGGCGGGCGAGGCGGCGCAGGTGGGGGACGGCATCATTCTGGGGCCGTTGACCGGGGCGGAGACGGCGGCGGTGGCGCCGGTGGCGCGGCATGCGGGGCTGCCGGTGCTGGCCTTCACCTCCGACCCGGCGCGGGCGGCAGCGGGGATCTGGGTGCTCGGGTTGACGCCGGGGCAGCAGGTGCGGCGGCTGCTCGGCGCGGCGGCGGAGGATGGGCGGGGCCGAATCGCCGCGCTGCTGGCGCAGACGGCGTATGGCGACGCGCTGGCGGCCGCGGTTGCCGAAGCGAGCCCGGCCGGCTCGGCGAACGCGGTGAACGTGCAGCGCTATCGGCCGGGTTTTCAGACGGCGGATTTGGCGCTGCGGCAGGTCTCGGACTATGCGACACGGCGGGAGGCGCGCGATGCGCAGGTGAAGGCGCTGCGCGGCGACCGCGATCCGGTGACGGCGGAGAAGGCGGTGGCGCTGGCCGCCGCACCGCTGGACCCGCCGCCGTTCCAGGCGCTGCTGCTCTCCGAGAGCGGCGACAAGCTCAAGACGATGCTGACGCTGATGCCGTTTTATGGGCTCAGCCAGCCGCAGGTGCGCCTGCTTGGCCCGGCGCTGTGGTCGCGCGAGGGTGACCGGCTGCCGATGCTGGCGGGGGCCTGGTATGCCGCGCCTGATCCGTCGGCGCGGGCCGGCTATGCGGCGGCGTATGCGGCGCGGTTCGGCCGCGACCCGCCGCCGCTGGCCGACCTCGCCTACGACGCCGGGGCGTTGGCGCGGGTGTTGGGCATGGGCGACGGCTACACGCTCGGGACGCTGACCCGGGCGCGCGGCTTTGCCGGGGTGGACGGCATCCTGGCGCTGCAGCCGGACGGCACGGTGCATCGCGGGCTGGCGGTGTTCGAGGTGGCGCCCGGCGGCGGCAAGCTGGTGCGGCCGGCGCCGACAGACCCGACGGGGCCGGGCGTTTGAAGAAAGGGGTTCTTTTTTGAAAAAAAGAACCAAAAAACTTTTGTCCAATAGGAGCCCGGGCGGCCGGTATCCGCCTCAGTTTGTAAAAGTTTTTTGCTTCTTTTTTTCAAAAAAGAAGCTCTTTCTTTCTACCTTCGCACCGTGAACCCGCAACTGATCCGCAACAGCGCCGCAATTGCCGCGACGCCGGTTGCGGTGTTGGTCGTGCTGATCGAGACGGCGTCGGTGCGGCTATGGCCTGGGCTTGCCGGGATTGTCGTCACGGTCCTTGGCGCCTACGGGCTCGCCCTGGTCTGGGCGTCGGAGTTGACGCTGCTGGTGGGGCGGCTGCGGGCGGCGGCGGATGGCGTGGCGCGTGACGAGCGGGCGACGCGGGTGCTGGGGCTGGACCATCCGCTGGTGCTGGAGCTCGGCCGGCTGTCGCAGGCGCTGGAGGCGCGGGCCGAGCTGGTGGCGCGACGGCTGCGCAGCGAGGCCTCGATCATCGAGCGGCTGCCGGACCCGCTGCTGGTGCTCGGGCTGGACCGTTCGGTGCGGCGCACCAATGCGGCGGCGCGGCTCGTGCTCGGCGGCGAGCTGGCGGCGGTGCTGCGCCATCCGGCGATGCGGGTCGCGATCGACGCGGCGCTCGCCGAGCCGGAGGAGGGCGGCGCGGCGCAGGTCGCCGACCTGGTGCTGCCGGCGCCGGTGCGGCGGGAGCTGCAGGCGACGATCCTGCAGCTTGCGACGCCGCTCGGCGATGGTGGGCGGCTGGTTTGCGTGCTGTCGGACCGGACGCGGGAGCGGGCGGTGGAGCGGATGCGGGCGGACTTCGTCGCCAATGCGAGCCACGAGCTGCGCACGCCGCTGGCCAGCCTGATCGGCTTCATCGACACGCTGGCGGGACCGGCGGCGGACGACCCGCCGGCGCAGCGGCGCTTCCTCGGCATCATGGCCGAGCAGGCGGCGCGGATGAGCCGGCTGATCGACGACCTGCTCAGCCTGTCGCGGGTGGAGCTGACGGAGCACCTGCCGCCGTCGGACCGGGTCGACCTTGCGGGCCTGGTCAGCCGGGCGGCGGCGGCCTTCGAGCTGCGGCTGGCGGAGCGGCGGATCACGCTGAGCTGGACGCCGCTGGCGTCGCCGCCACGGGTGATCGGCGATCCGGACCAGCTCAGCCAGGTGCTGCACAACCTGCTCGACAACGCGATCAAGTACGGGCGGGAGGGCGGGGTGCTGCACCTGCGGTTGGCGCAGCCGGAAGCGGCGGACACGCGCTGGCCGCCAAGGCCCGGGCTGATGCTGGCGGTGCAGGACGACGGCATCGGCATACCGCAGACCGACCTGCCGCGGCTGACGGAGCGGTTCTACCGGGTCGATCGGGCGCGCAGCCGCAGCGTCGGCGGCACCGGGCTCGGGCTTGCGATCGTGAAGCACATCGTCAACCGCCATCGCGGGCAGCTCGTGATCGAGAGCGAGGCGGGAGTGGGGTCGACGTTTTGCGTTTGGTTGCCGTGTGAGTAGGCCTGGCAGGTTGCGGACGAAGAAAGGCCAGGGCTTTGCCCTGGACCCATTAAAGGCCAAGCCTTTAAAATCCATTTCTTATCCATGACTCGCAGGCGAGATCCATGCCGTTGGAAGCGGGATTGAATGGCTTCGCCAAGCAAGAAAGACCCCCGTTAGACTCCAACCGGATGCGGGTCTGGGGGCGCCGCCGCATCGTGCGAATGCACGCTGGCGCGTGACGAGGTCCGGGAGCAGAGCTCCTGGCCTTTCTGTCTCCGCAGTCTGCTGGTCAGCGGAGAGCCGGCCGCCTATCATCGTGCCCGGCTGATCGCCGCGGCGTTGGGAGGCACGATGAGACAACGAGCTGGGCTGCTGCTGGGCGCCGGGATCGCGGTGGGCCTGGCGCTGCCGCCGGCGGCGCACCTGCTCGGCCGCGCGACCGGGCTGCAGGCGGCGCGCGCCGACGACCGGCCCGGCGCCGACGCCGCGACCTTTCACATGCTCGACCTGTTCGGCACCGTGTTCGAGCGGGTGCGCACCGACTACGTGCATCCCGTGGCCTCGGACGACCTCGTCCACAACGCGCTGAACGGCATGGTGAGCGGGCTTGATCCGCACAGCGCCTATCTCACGCCGAAGCAGTTCAACGAGCGGCAAACGCAGATCAGCGGCCATTTCGGCGGGCTCGGGCTGGAGGTGCAGCAGACCGACGGGCTGATCACGGTGATCTCGCCGATCGACGAGACGCCGGCGGCGCGGGCGGGGATGAAGGCGGGCGACCTCATCCTCGGCATCGACGGCAAGAGCGTCGAGGGGATGACGCTGAACGATGCGGTCGATCGGATGCGCGGGCCGCCGGACAGCGTCGTCAGCCTCACCGTCAAGCGCAGCGCGGTGCCGGCGCCGCTCGAGATCAAGCTGACGCGCGAGGTGATCCATGTGCCGGTGGTCAAGTCGGCGATGTATGGGAAGACCGCCTATATCCGGCTGGCCGAGTTCGACGCGCAGGCGGAGGCGGAGCTGCACGGCGCGTGGAGCAAGCTGCAGGCGACCGGCGGCGGACACCCGGACGGGCTGGTGCTCGACCTGCGCAACGATCCGGGCGGGCTGCTCGACCAGGCGATCAACATCTGCGACGACTTCATCCCAAGCGGCGAGGTGGTCTCGACGCGGGCGCGGCACGAGGCGGACAGCCAGCGCTGGTATGCCAAGGGCAGCGACATGACCGGCGGGCTGCCGGTGGTGGTGCTGGTCAATGGCGGCACCGCCTCGGCGAGCGAGATCGTCGCCGGGGCGCTGCAGGACCATCGCCGGGCGCTCGTGCTCGGCACCCGCTCGTTCGGCAAGGGCTCCGTGCAGACGCTGATGCCGATCGGCGATGATGGCGGCCTGGTGCTGACGACGGCGCTGTACTACACGCCGTCGGGGCGCTCCATCCAGGCGGCCGGCATCCTGCCCGACATCCCGGTGAAGGAGGAGCATGGCGAGCAGGACATGTTGCCGGACCGCGAGGGCGACCTGATCCATGCGCTGAAGCAGCCGACCAACACGCCGCCGGCGGCAACCCATACCGACCTGCCGGCGGCGATGTCGGCGATCCCGAACGAGCCGCCGGCGGATTGGCCGAAATTCGATCGGGCGAAGCCGGGGACGGACTTTCAGTTGCAGCAGGCGCTGAAGGTGGTGGCGGCGATGCAGCCGACGACGGATGCGGCACGGTAAGGCAAGGGGCTTTGCCCCTTGACCCCATTAAAGGCGGAGCCTTTAAAATCCATTAATTAGATGTATTATCGAAACTATATGGCATTTAATCAGCTGCTGCGGAACTAGTTTGAAGTTACAGGCTGCAGCTTGGCGCTTCTTAAAAGATGGATTTTAAAGGCTTCGCCTTTAATGGGGTCCAGGGGCAAAGCCCCTGGCCTTGCTGACGCCTTGCCTATAGCGGATCGCCTTGAAGCTGTGTGATCAGCAGGGCGACTAGGCCTGACCAGCCGGTCTGGTGCGAGGCGCCGAGGCCGCGGCCGGTATCGCCGTGGTAGTACTCGTAGAACAGCACGTTGTCGCAAAACTGTGGATCGTGCTGGACGAGGGCGCAGTCGCCGAGTGCCGGGCGGCCGTGCTTGCCGCGCAGGAACAGGCGGATCAGGCGGCGGGACAGTTCGTCGGCGATTTCGGCGAGGCAGAGAAAGGTGCCTGAGCCGGTTGGGCACTCGACGCGAAAGTCTTCGCTGTAGTAACGATGAAACTCGCGGAGCTGCTCGATCAGCATGTAGTTGATCGGCATCCAGACCGGGCCGCGCCAGTTCGAGTTGCCGCCGAACAGGCCGCTGTCGCTCTCGCCCGGAACGTAGTGCATCTCGAAGGTTCGGCCGCCCCAGTGGAAGGCGTAGGGGTGGGTTTGGTGGTATTTCGAGATGGCGCGGATGCCGTAATCGGAGAGGAACTCGGTTTCGTCGAGCATCCGCTTCAGCAACGATTTCAGTCGCGAGCCGCGCAGTAGGGAGAGCAGGTTGCGGCTGCCCGCGCCTGGCTCGGCCCAGCGCGAGACCAGCCGGGCGAGGTCGGGGCGATGGTCGAGGAACCATTCGAGGCGGGCGGTAAAGCCGGGCAGGGTGCGGCTGATTGCCGGGTCGATCACCTGCACGGCGTAGATCGGGATCAGGCCGACGATGGAGCGGATGCGCATCGGGATCTGGCGGCCGTCGAGCAGGTTCAGCACGTCGTAGAAGAACAGGTCGGTGTCGTCCCACAGGCCGCCGGTGTTGGCGGCGGCCTCGGCGATGTAGAGGAAGTGCTCGAAGAACTTGGAGGCGACGTCTTCGTAGACGATGTCGAAATGCGCCAGCTCGAGCGCGATGTTCATCAGGTTGAGCGCGTACATCGCCATCCAGGCGGTGCCGTCGGACTGGCTGAGCGTGCCGCCGGTGGGGAGCGGCTGGCTGCGGTCGAAGATGCCGATGTTGTCGAGGCCGAGGAAGCCGCCCTGGAAAATGTTCTTGCCCGAGGCGTCCTTGCGGTTCACCCACCAGGTGAAGTTCATCATCAGCTTGTGGAAGATGCGCTCGAGGAAGCCGCGGTCGGCGACGCCGGCGAGGGCGCGGTCGGCCTGGTAGACGCGCCAGGCGGCCCAGGCGTGCACCGGCGGGTTGGCGTCGTCGAAGCCCCACTCATAGGCGGGCAGTTGGGCGTTGGGGTGGATGTACCAGTCGCGGGTGAGCAGCAGGAGCTGCGACTTGGCGAACTCCGGATCGATCATCGCGAAGGTCAGGGTGTGGAAGGCGAGGTCCCAGGAGGCGTACCAGGGGTATTCCCACTTGTCCGGCATCGAAATGATGTCGGCGTTGCTGACGTGTCGCCAGTCGGCGTTGCGGCCGTGCTTGCGTTCGGGCGGCGGCGGCGGCTGGCCCGGGTCGCCGTCGAGCCAGAGCGGGATGTCGAGGTAGTAGAACTGCTTTGACCACAGCATGCCGGCGAGCGCCTGGCGCTGCACCAGCTTGGCGTCGTCGGACACGACGTCCTTTTGCAGGACGGCGTAGAACTCGTCGTTCTCCTCGCGGCGGCGGCGCATCACCTCGTCGAAATAGTCGAACGCGCTGCCGCCCGAGGCGCGTGGGCGAAAGCGCAGGCGCATCACGACGCGCCCGCCGGCGGGCAGCTCGAGGCGCATCCAGGCGGCGCATTTGGTGCCGCTATTGGCCGGGTTGACGGCGGCGAGGTCGCCGTCGACGACGCGGGCGTTGACGCCGTCCTTGTAGTAGCGGCCGGCGACCGGGGGGGCGCCGAACAGCTTCACCGTGTTGGTCTCGTTGTCGCAGAACAGGATGGCGTGACGGTCGTCGATGCAGAGCCGCATCTCTTCGTGGTTCGGGTGGCGGGCGATGACCTCGCCGTCGCCGTCGAGCGACAGCGAGGGCCGCTGCTGACCGGTCTTCCAGGCCCAGATGTTGCGCGCCCAGAGCTGGGGCAGCACGTGCAGGGTGGCCTGGTCGGGGCCGCGATTGGTGATGCGGATGCGCATCAGGACGTCGAGCGGGGAGGCCTTGGCGTATTCGACGGAGACGTCGAAGTAGCGGTTCTCGTCGAACAGGCCGGTGTCGGTGATCTCGTATTCTGGCTCCTTGCGGCTACGGCGCTTGCTCTGCTCGAGCAGGTCTTCGTAGGGGTAGGCGGCCTGCGGATACTTGTACAGCATGCGCATGTAGGAGTGGGTCGGCGTGCCCTCGAGGTAGTAGTAGAGCTCCTTCACGTCCTCGCCGTGGTTGCCCTCCTCGTTGGCGAGGCCGAACAGGCGCTCCTTGAGGATGGCGTCGCGGCCGTTCCACAGCGCCAGGCCCAGGCACCAGTGCTGGCGGTCGTCGGAGAAGCCGGCCAGGCCGTCCTCGCCCCAGCGATAGGCGCGGCTGCGGGCCTGGTCGTGCGGCAGGTAGTCCCAGGCCTCGCCCTTAGGGCTGTAGTCCTCGCGCACCGTGCCCCACTGGCGCTCACTCAGATAGGGGCCCCAGCGGCGCCAGAGCGGGCTCTCGCGGGTGCTTTGCAGGCGCAGGCCCTCGGCGGTGCTGAGCAGGGGAGCGCTTGCCTGGGGGGACTCGGCTGACATGCCTGGCTCCGGATGCGAGGCGGCTGATAAGGCTTTGGTGGGACGCAAGGAAGGGTTCTTTTTTGAAAAAAAGACGCAAAGAACGTTTGCTCGTTTCGGCGGTGGGTGCGGCGTCGACCTTCCCGGGTGGGCGTTTTTTGCTTCGCCTGCCGCCTCGTGCTACGGCGCCTCGACCATGGCAATGCCGCTGATCGCCGTCCTGAACGGCCCCAACCTCAACCTGCTCGGCACCCGTGAGCCGGCGATCTACGGCAGCGCGACGCTCGACGACGTCGAGACGCTGTGCGCCGAGACCGCCGAGGCGCTGGGGCTCGCGATCGACTTCCGCCAGAGCAACCTCGAAGGCGAGCTGGTGACCTGGATCCAGGGCTGCCGGGGCGTCGCCAGCGGCATCGTCATCAACCCGGCGGGTTACTCCACCACGTCGGTGGCGATCCTGGACGCGCTGCTGGCGGTGGAGCTGCCGATCGTGGAGGTGCATCTGAGCAATATTCACCGCCGTGAGGCGTTTCGCCGCCGGTCGCTGGTGAGCCAGGCGGCGCGTGGGGTGATCTGCGGGCTGGGGGCGCGCGGCTATGCGCTGGCGCTCGACGCGCTCGCCGACCTGGTGCTGTTCGAGCCCGATATTGCCGGCGCCAGCGGGGGGATGGCGCGATGAGCCGACCGCCGGTCGACGCCGAGGCGATCAGGGCGCTGGCGGCGATCCTCAACGAGACCGGCCTTACCGAGATCGAGATCGCCGACAAGGACAGCCGGCTGCGTGTCGTGCGCGCGCATGCGCCGGCGGTGAGCGCCGTGGTGCCGGCGGCGGCGGCGGGCAGCCCGGCCGAGGCCGTCATGCTGGTGGATGAGGCGGACGACTACAGCCGTCATCCCGGCGCGGTGAAGAGCCCGCTGGTGGGTGTCGCCTACCTGTCGCCGGAGCCGGGGGCGGCGGCGTTCGCGCTGCCGGGGCAGCCGGTGGCGGCCGGGCAGACGCTGTTGCTGATCGAGGCGATGAAGACCTTCAACCAGATCAAGGCGCCGAAATCCGGCGTCCTGCGGCACGTCCTGATCGCCACCGGTGCGCCGGTGGAGTACGGCGAGGTGCTGATGGTGATCGATGGCTGAGGCTGCCGACACGGCACCGCTGTTTCGCAAGATCCTGATCGCCAACCGTGGCGAGATCGCGTTGCGGGTGCATCGCGCCTGCCGGGAGCTCGGCATTCCAACGGTGGCGGTGCATTCGACCGCCGATGCCGAGGCGATGCATGTGCGGCTGGCCGACGAGAGCGTCTGCATCGGGCCGCCGCCGGCGGCGGGCAGCTACCTCAACACGACGAGCCTGCTCTCGGCGGCGCTGATCACCGGGGCTGATGCGATCCATCCCGGCTACGGCTTCCTGTCGGAGAACGCGGGCTTTGCCGAGATGGTGGAGGCGCACGGCATCACCTTCATCGGCCCGTCGCCCGACCACATCCGCATCATGGGCGACAAGATCACCGCCAAGAGCGCGATGGCCTCGCTCGGCGTGCCGCTGGTCGCGGGCTCGGCCGGGGCGCTGTCGGATCTGGCTGAGGCGCGGCGGGTCGCGGCCGAGATCGGCTATCCGGTGCTGATCAAGGCGGCGGCGGGCGGCGGCGGGCGGGGCATGAAGGTGGCGCTCGGCGAGGACGAGATCGAGGAGGCGTGGCGCGTCGCCCGGACCGAGGCCAAGGCGGCGTTCGGCAACGACGAGGTGTATCTCGAGAAGTATCTCGACCGGCCGCGCCACATCGAGCTGCAGGTGCTGGCGGATAATTACGGCAACGTGGTGCATTTTGGCGAGCGGGACTGCTCGCTGCAGCGCCGCCATCAGAAGCTGCTGGAGGAGGCCGGCTCGCCCGCCCTGACCGCGGACCAGCGCGACGCCATCGGCGCCACGGCGACGGCGGCGCTGCGCCAGCTCGGCTACCGCAATGCCGGCACGCTGGAGTTCCTCTACCAGGACGGCCAGTTCGCCTTCATCGAAATGAACACCCGCCTGCAGGTCGAGCATCCGGTGACCGAGATGGTGTGCAACGTCGACCTGGTGCGCGAGCAGATCCGGCTCGCCGCCGGCGCGCAGCTCGGCTACGGCCAGGCCGACATCCGCTTCTCCGGCCATGCGATCGAATGTCGGGTGACCGCCGAGGACCCTGAGACCTTCATGCCGACGCCGGGCGTGGTGCAGGTGTTCCATGCGCCGGGCGGGCTTGGGGTGCGGGTGGATTCGGCGCTGTACGCCGGCTACCGGGTGCCCTCGCACTATGACAGCATGGTCGCCAAGCTGATCGTGCATGCGCCGACGCGGCCGGAGGCGATCGCCCGGTTGCGGCGGGCGCTGGAGGAGTTCGCGGTGCTCGGTATCAAGACGACGTTGCCGTTGCATCAGCGCATCATCGAGGCGCCGGCGTTTCAGCGAGGGGATTATACGATCCACTGGCTGGAGGATTTCGTCGCCGGCGGTCAGTAGGGAAGAGAGACGCTGCTGCGGCAGTCACCGGCGAGCAAGAGTTTTTTGATTCTTTTTTCAGAAAAGAACCCTCGCTTACATCGCTGTGCGAAGCACCGTCGTCAGCGCCTCGTCCATCTCCGCAAACCGGCCGGCGTCGATGCCGGTGACGCAGTTCCAGGCGAGGATGCGTTCGCCCTGGCGCGTGAACCCCCAGGCTGCCCAGGGGTCGGCCGGGCGGTAGACCAGCGCCATGTCGCCGAGTTCCGGCGGGTCGCCGGGGAGGTGCGGGTGGATGACCAGGCGGTAGGAGCCGAGCGGCAGCGCGGCGTTCCAGTGCGCGACGCTGAGCCGGTCGCGCATCGTCAGGTGCAGCCGGTGCTCGGCCCGCGCGGTGAAGGCGACGACGATGCCGCTGCGGCCGGGCAGCGCGGTGCCGGCACAGGAGGCATGTCCGGCCGGCACGTCCAAGCGGGCCGCCAGGGTGGTTGGCCGACTTGACGAGGTGATGGTCGAGAAAGGCATGTCCGTCCCTGCGCCCCTTGCTTGCCAGGGGTTTTACAGGATCTCTGCCACAGCGGGTGTGATACGTTTCACACGGCGCTTTCTTTCGTTGACGGGTTTGCGTCATCGCGTGAGACGTTGCAGGCACAGCCGAGCGAGCTCAGTTGCTTGCGCGGCTGCGTGAAGGTGAGATGGAAGCTGACTCTGTAGATAAAATGTCACGCCGCCGTGAGCTTGTCGGCCTGTTGCCGGCGTGGCGGGAGACGGCGTGCGATGAGGGTGGCGTGGAGCGGGCGAAGGGAATCGAACCCTCCTAGCCAGCTTGGAAGGCTGGAGCATTACCACTATGCTACGCCCGCTCGGCGCGCCTGATCCTGCCGGGAAAGGCCGGCGACGGCAAGCATCCGCCGCCGTTTAGCGCGCTTGCCGAGGTTGCGACGGCGCGGGCGCGGTTGGTGGCGGCCCTTGACATGCGGCACGCGTCATAATCTTTACGCCGCCTGCCCGGTCACTGTTCGCTTGCGTCTTTGGCGGGACGGCAGGCGCCCGTGAGACGGTCGTGCAGGGGTGTAGCTCAATTGGCTAGAGCGCCGGTCTCCAAAACCGGAGGCTGGGGGTTCGAGACCCTCCACCCCTGCCAGCCCGTCGCCGCGCGGGCCTGCGGCTGGACGGCGAGTGGTGGAAGGGACCGATTGTGGCAGTGTCACCGGCGAAGTTCGTGCGCGACGTGCGCGCCGAGATGGGCAAGGTCACCTGGCCGAGCCGGCGCGACACCATGGTGACGACCGGTCTCGTGCTGGCAATGGCCGTGCTGACGGCGGCGTTCTTCTTCGTCATCGACCAGGGCTTCGGCTTCGGCGTGCGGGCGCTGTTCGGCGGTAATAGCTGAGCGGGGGGCCGGCGGAGTGCCCACGCCGGGTCGGCCAGGTGGTCGATGACGGCCGGATGCAAAGCATTCTAGGATGACGGGCATGATGACGACGGACGCGCACGCCGCGCCGCGAGCAGGATCGGGTTTGATGGCCAAGCGCTGGTACGTGGTTCACGTCTACTCCGGCTTCGAGAAGAAGATCGCCCAGCAGATCAAGGAGCAGGCGGCGCAGAAGGGGCTGGCCGACCAGTTCGACGAGGTGCTGGTGCCGGCCGAGGAAGTGGTCGAGATGCGGCGCGGCCAGAAGGTCAACGCCGAGCGCAAGTTCTTTCCCGGCTACGTGCTGGTGAAGATGGAGCTGTCCGACGACGCGTGGCACCTGGTGAAGGACACGCCGAAGGTGACCGGCTTCCTGGGCACCCGGATGCGCCCCTCGCCGATCAGCGAGGCCGAAGCCGAGCGGATCATGAAGCAGACCGCCGAGGGCGTGGAGCGGCCACGCCCGTCGGTGCTGTTCGAAATCGGCGAGCAGGTGCGGGTGGCGGACGGGCCGTTCACCTCGTTCAACGGCAATGTCGAGGAGGTGGACGAGGAGAAGGGGCGGCTCAAGGTCAGCGTCTCGATCTTCGGCCGCTCGACGCCGGTGGAGCTAGAGTACAGCCAGGTCGAGAAAGTTTAAGGCCGGGGGCTCTGCCCTGGGCCCGTCATGCGCAAGCGTGCGCTCGCACGACGGGGCGGCGCCCCCACCCTGCTTCCCGCGCCACCGACCCCGTCCTGGAGTCATGGCTAAGACATCGATTTTAAAGGCTCCGCCTTTCATGGGGTCCAGGGGTAAAGCCCCTGGCCTTCCTTCGCCTGAGCAGAGACTCCAAGCCGCGAACTTGCTACGAGCGTCGTCTTCGCCACGCATGAGGTTTGATGCTGTCCGACCTGCCGCCGCTGGACGAGATGGTCGACGGGCAGGGCGGCGTGCGGGCGCATTGGCGACAGTTGCTGTCGCTGGCCTACTCGCTGGGCCGTGACGGGCTGATCGAGCGGCGGGCGTTGTTGGCGCGGGCGGCCAGCGACGAGGGGTTTGCCGGACTGCTGCCGGGCGCGCGGGCGCTGTCCTGGCACTGCGACCCGCTGCCGCTACCGCTGCCGGCGGCGGAGTTCGAGGCGTTGGCGACCGGGGTGGCGCAGCGCGCGCGCCTGCTCGAGGCGGTGCTGGCGGACCTTTACGGGCCGCAGCGTCTGTTGGCCGAGGGCGTGCTGCCGCCGGGTCTTGTTTATGGCAATCCGGGCTTTCTGCGGCCCTGCGTCACGCTCGGCGGGCCGCCGCCGCTGCTGCATGCCTACGCGGTTGATCTGGTGCGCGGGCTGGACGGACGATGGCAGGTTTCGGCCGACCTGCTGTCGCGGCCGGCCGGCGCCGCGTTTGCGCTGGAGAACCGGCGGATGCTGTCGCGCCTGTGCCCGGAGCTGTTCCGCAGCCAGGCGGTGGGGCGGTTGGCGCCGTTCTTCGAGGCCTGGCAGGAGGCGCTGCGTCGGCTGGCGCCGGCGGAGCTGGCCAATCCGGGCATCGCGCTGCTGACCGCCGGGCATCGTGAGCCGCTGTGGTCCGAGCACGTGCTGCTGGCGCGGGAGCTGTCCTGCGCGCTGGTGGAGAGCGGCGACCTGACGGTGCGCGCCGGGCGGCTGTTCCTCAAGACGCTGCGCGGCCTCTCGCCGGTGGACGTGCTGCTGCGCCGGGTCGATGGCGGTGGGCTCGATCCGCTGGAGCTGCCGGCGGAGACGGCGCACGGGCTGCCCGGGCTGTTCGATGCGCAGCGCGCCGGCACCGTGCGGATTGCCAGCGACCCTGGCGTCGGCGTGCTGGAGGCGCCCGGGCTTGCCGCGTTTCTGCCGCGCCTGTCGCCGCGTCTGCTCGGCGAGACGCTGAGGCTACCGGCGGTCGAGACGCTGTGGCTCGGCGAGGCGGAGGCGCTGCGGCGGGTGCAGGCGGCGCCGGAGGACTGGTTGATCCGCTCGGCGCTGGACGGAGGTGGCGAGGCGGTGGCGCTGTCGGCCGGGCTGGCGGGCGAGCGGGGCTGGCGGTTTGTCGCCAGCGCCCGGCCGACGCCTTCGGTGGCGCCGTGCATCGGGCCGGAGGGGATGGAGCCGCGCGCCGTGGTGCTGCGGCTGTTCGCCATCCGCGACGAGACCTGTGACGGCGGCTGGCGGGTGATGCAGGGAGGGCTGGCCCGGACGCTGCCGGAGGGCGAGATGCCCGGGCCGACGCTGGCGCGCCATACGCTGGCCAAGGACGTCTGGGTGCTGCTCGAGGAGGTAACGGAGATCGCCGGGCCGGCGCCGCTGGCCACGCCGCCGATGCCGCTGCGGCGCAGCCAGGGGGCGCTGCCGGCGCGGGTGGCGGACAATTTCTTCTGGCTCGGGCGGCATCTGGAGCGCTTCGAGAGCGAGGCCAGGCTGGTGCGAACGGCACTGCTGCGGCTTGCCCGCGCCGCGATGACGCCGCGCGAGCGGGTGGAGCTGCAGGTGCTGACCGAGCGGCTGGTGCAGGGCGGGCTGATCGCCGCCGAGCAGGCGCGCGGCGCCGGACGCTCGGCGCTGCTGCGGGCGCTGCTTGACGCCGGCGGTCCGGAGGGGGTGCTGCGCCGGCAGTCCGGCCGGGTGATGCGGCTGATCGAGCTGCTGCGCGACCAGCTCACCGGCACGATGTACTCCGCCTCCGGGTCGCTGCTGCGCGACGTCGACGCGGAGTTCGGCCGCATCGCCGGGGCCGGGGAGGGGCCGCGGCTCGACCACCTGCTCGCCGCCACGCGGGGCGTGCTGGAGGTGGCGGCGATGATCGCCGGGCTGTCGGCGGAGAACATGGTGATCGGCGGCGGGCGGCTGTTCCTCGACCTCGGACGCCGGCTGGAGCGGGCGGAGACGATTGCCGGCGAGGTGGCGGCGGCGCTGTCGCCGCGCGAGGGGGCGAGCCGGCTGGC
This sequence comes from Acetobacteraceae bacterium, assembly GCA_965198995.1. GTDB lineage: Bacteria > Pseudomonadota > Alphaproteobacteria > Acetobacterales > Acetobacteraceae > CAXMMR01. Next base: position 2,184,612 of record CBDAQG010000002.1, on the reverse strand, counting down.
GCCGATCGAGACCGGGCTGCGGCTGCTGCTGGAGCTGCGCGACAGCGTGATCACCTATCGGGCGCGCTACCTGACCACGCTGCAGCCGGCGCCGGTGCTCGACCTGGTGTTGGCCGACGAGACCAACCCGCGCGCGCTCGGCTTCCAGCTCGCCGCGGCGCGCGCGCTGCTGGCCGAGATCGGCGGCACGCCTTCGCCGCTCGCGGCACTGCCCGGCGCGCTGCTCGATGAGGTGGCGGCGATCGTCGGCGGGGTGCTGGCCGCACCCGACCAGACCGAGGCGGCGGCGGTGCTGCCCGAGCGGCTGCGCCTGCTCGCGGTGACGATCGCCGGCCTGTCGGAGCGCATCAACCAGCACTACTTCACGCTGCTGCCGGCGGTGCATCTCGGCGCGCCGGAGCCGGCGCGGCGGCTGCCGCGGAGTGTGGCGTGATCTACCGGGTGCGCCACGTCACCACCTACGAGTACAGCCGGCCGGTGTCGCTCGGCACCCACATGCTGCATCTGCAGCCGCGGACGCTCGCGGGTCAGCGGGTGCTGGAGGCGGCGATCGGGGTGACGCCCGAGCCGCAGCGGCGCACCGACGGGGCGGACCATTTCGGCAACCTGGTGACCTGGCTGTTCCTGGATCAGCCGCATCCGAAGCTGCAGATTACCGCCAGCGCCCGCGTCGAGGTCGGCGTGCCGGCGGCGCCGCCTGCGGCCTCGACCCCCGCCTGGGAGACGGTGCGGGCGCTGGCCGCTGCCGGCGGGCGCGACCATGCCGTGAACGAGTTCGTGCATGACAGCCCGATGATCGGCGCCGTGCCGGAGGCAGGGGCCTATGCGGCCGCGTCGCTGACGCCCGGGCGGCCGATCCTGGAGGCGCTCGTCGAGCTGACCGGGCGGATCCGGCGGGACTTCCGCTTTCGCGGCGGCGTCACCTCGATCGGCACCACCGTCAGCACCGTGCTGGAGCGGCGCGAAGGGGTCTGCCAGGACTTCACCCACGTCATGCTGGCAGCGCTCCGGGCGCACGACCTGCCGGCGCGCTACTGCTCGGGCTACATTCGCACCAGGCCGTCGCCGGGGGCCGCCAAGCGGCTGGGCTCGGACGTGTCGCATGCCTGGGTGGAGGCGTGGCTGGGGCCGGAGCATGGCTGGGTGGGGCTGGACCCGACCAACGACCTGGTGGTGCGCGACGAACACGTGCTGCTCGCGCATGGGCGGGATTATGGGGACATCAGCCCGGTGCAGGGCGTGATCCTGGGCGGCGGACGGCATACCATGAGCGTCAGCGTGGACCTGCGGGCGGAGTAGGCAAGGCAAGCAAGGCAAGGGGCGCTGCCCCTTGACCCCATCAAAGGCGAAGCCTTTGAAATCCATTCGTTATTCATCGCTCCATCGCCAGGTCGGCAGGGTTGAATGGCGTCGCCAAGCAAGGAAGAGCGTCGGTGGACTCCAGGTAACGGGGGTCTGGGGCCTCAGGCCCCAGCGGGTCCAGGGCAGAGCCCTGGCCTTGCCTGCCTCACGAGCCGCTGCACAAAGCCGAGCTTGCGGATCACCGGCGCGGTCAGCACGAACGGGTAGAGGTCCGGCTGGCCCATGCTGCGGTTCAGGGTGTTGATCGCCACCGCGAGCGGCTGCCAGGCGGCGATGATGGTGTCGATGTCGGCGTCATAGGGGTTGACGTCGAGGTTGGCGGCGAGTGCGGGGAGGGGATGGCCGGCGTCGTCGACCGGGTGGAGGGTGAGGCCAAGGGTGGCGGCGGAGTCGAGCGTGTCGACGATGTGCAGGTAGTGCGCCCAGGTCTCGGCGAAGTCTTCCCACGGGTGGGTGGTGGCGTATTCGCTGATGTGGGCGTCGCGCCAGTTCGGCGGCGCACCGTCGGCGTAGTGGCGGGCGAGGGCGGCGGCGTAGTCCTGGCGGTCGTCGCCAAACAGGGCGCGGCAGGCCTCGAGCGCGGCGGCGTCGCGGACCAGGCGGTCCCAGTAGTAGTGGGCGATTTCATGGCGGAAATGACCGAGCAGGGTGCGGTAGGGCTCGCCCATCTGGCGGCGCATCGCCTCGCGTTCGGCGTCGTCGGCCTCGCGCACGCGCAGCGTGATCAGGCCGTCGTCATGGCCGGTCATGACCTTGGGCTGGCCGGGCAGGTCGTCGAGGAAGTCGAAGGCGAGGCCGTCGGGGCGGTCGCGGCGGGTGTCGAGCGGCAAGCCGAAGCGCAGCAGGGTGTAGAACAGGCGGTGCTTGGCGAGCTCGAGCTTTTGCCACAGCGTTCTCAGGACCGGGCCGGAGATGTCGGGGATGGTGCGGTTGTGGGTGCAGGCGATGCAGTAGGCGTCGGTGGCGTCGGCCGGCAGGAGCCAGTTGCAGGCGTTCAGCGCGGCGTTGGCGCAGCGGCGGTAGCGGTCGGCCTCCGGGGCGGCGAGGGCGCGCCAGGTGTCGCCGTCGGGCTCGAGGGCGGAGAGCGTGGCCTGCGCGGGCAGGAAGCCGAGATGGTGGCCGCAGGTGCCGCAGCGTTCGTTCTCGAAGAACAGCAGGGCGGCGCAGGATTGGCAGGTGAAGAGCTTCATCGTCGCTCCGGGACCGTGATGCAGGAAGGCGGAGCCTTATTCGATGCGGGTCTGGGGGCGCCGCTTGTCATGCGACTGCATGCGAGGCGCGTGACGGGTTCAGGGCAGAGCCCTGGCCTTCCTAGCAATCTGTGCGGCCGGTGGCGACGCAGTCCTGGAAGCCGATCACCCGTTGCAGGTGTGGGAACAGCAGGAAGCCGCCGGCCAGCAGCAGCAGGATGATGGCGAACGCCGCGAGCGGCAGCAGCCGGCCGCTTTTGCCTTGTTGTGCTGGCGGGTCGACCATTCGCGTCACCTTGCCTGCGATTTGGGCCTGCGATTTGGGCCTGCGATTTGGGCCTGCGATTTGGGTCTACTGTTTGGCGTGGCTCGACAGATGCATGTTGTCTGACGCGGTCCGTCAGGTCAGTTTGATGTGCCGCAGCGGATACCAGAACGGGATCACCGCATCATGGGCATGCAGACCTGCCAGGTCGAGGGAGGGCGTTCCGGACGGTGCCACGGCGGCGCGGGCGGCGGATGACGCGGCTGCTGCGGCTGCTCTCGGACTGGCGGCGGCGGGTCGGATCTGGGCATTGTTCGTCCATGTCGCGCCGCGCCCTTGACGTCACGCCGGAGTTGATGCTGCGCGCCTACCGCGCCGGACTGTTTCCGATGGCCGAGACGCGCGGCGGGGACCGGCTGTACTGGCTCGACCCGGAGCATCGTGGGGTGCTGCCGCTGGACGGCTTTCATCTGCCGCGGCGGCTGCGGCGGACGGTGCTGTCGGGGCGGTTCCGGGTCACCGTGGACCAGGACTTCCCGGCCGTGCTGGCGGGGTGCGCGGCGGCGGGGCCGGGGCGGGAGGACACCTGGATCAACGCCGACATCGAGCGGCTGTTCTGCGACCTGTTCGAGCGCGGCATTGCGCACAGCGTGGAGACGCGGCGGCATGACGGGCGGCTGGTCGGCGGGTTGTACGGCATTGCGCTGGGGGCGGCGTTCTACGGCGAGAGCATGTTCAGCCTGGAGACCGACGCCTCCAAGGTGGCGCTGGTGCACCTGGTGGCGCGGCTGCGGCTGGGCGGATTTCGCCTGCTCGACACGCAGTTCGTCACCGACCATCTGGCCCGGTTCGGCGCCATCGAGATCCCGCGCGCGTCCTACAAGGCGCGGCTGGCGGATGCGCTGGTGGCCGGCGCGGAGTGGCAGCCGACGCCCGAGCCGCAGACGCTGGAGGCTGCCATCCGCGCCCTTGACCCTGAGCCCGAGACCGCTCGCTAATGCTACTCGGGTGGTCACCTGGCGCGCCTTGGCTGCGCTGCGATGCGCATGGCCAGACCGCCGCGCCGCTTCGGTGCTGGCCAAGACACGCCAGCTGACGCAGCCGAGCGCGGTCTCGAACGGGCGTTGCGCCGAGGGACGGCTTGACGTTCGGTCATCTTGCGGCCACCTGCGCGCATCCCATCACGCGGTAGGCTTGGCCATGCACCTCATCCGATTGTCGTCGCTTGCCGTTGTTGTCGCCCTGGCGGGGGCGGCGCCTGCCGGGGCGGCGGATGAGCCGGTCTATTTGCCGACGCGCGACGTCACCATCGACTACACGGTCACGTCGCCGAACCGCGAGCCGGAGCAGGCGCGGGTGGCGGTGCAGGCGGGTGGGGCGCATCTGCGTCTCGACAGCGAGGCGGTGCCGGGGCCGGTGCTGATCGATCGCGACCGGGCGACGGCGGTGCTGGTCTATCCGCCGGCCAAGCTGTTTACCGAGCTGCCCGCGCGCGGCTTCCGGCTCGACCGGCTGATCGCCGAGGGGCACCCGCAATTTACCCGGATCGGCGCCGGCGAGGTGATCGGGCTGCACTGCACGGAGTATCGGATCGTGGCGAGCCAGGGCAGCGGCCAGGGTTGCCTGACCGATGACGGGGTGCTGCTGCGCGGCCGCGGCCAGGACATGAAGGGGCGGGGCGGGGCGGTGCTGGCGACCGCGGTGCGCTACGGGCCGGTGCCGGCGAGCGCGTTCGTGCCGCCGCACGGCTATCAGGAGCTGCCGCCCGGCGCGCTGCAGGCGCTGTTGCCGGGGCTCGGCCGCTGAGGCGGCGGGATTGGCTGCTCGCCGGCTTGCTGCTGGCCGGGTCGGCGCCGTCGGTGATGGCGCAGCCGGTTGGCGCCGGCGGTGCGGCGGCCGACCGGCCGCTGGCGACGCCGAGCCGCGACGTCGAGGTGGTGTATGAGACGCCGACCAACGCGCCGGCCGACCCGCAGCAGGACCACGCCAAGCCGGCAATGTTTCACCAGCGGCTGCGCTGGCTGCAATCCGAGCAGCGCATGCGGATCGACCCCAGCGCCGGCGGCCTCTACATGCTGACCGACTACCGCACCCATACGCTCAGCCTCGTCAACCTGACCGCGGGGGCGGTGCTGGATGCGCCGGCGCCGGCCGGCAGCGCGCTGGCGCCGGGCGGCAGCCGGGACGTCGCGTTTGCCAGGCTGGGGATCGGCCAGGTGGCCGGGCTTGCCTGCCAGAATTGGCGGCTGGGGCCGGACGCGCCGGGGGCGGTCATCGCCTGCATCACCGCCGACGGGGTGACGCTGCGGGTGGCCACGGCGCAGCGGCTGCTGGCCCAGGCGGTCAGCGTCGCCTACGCGCCGCAGGATCCGGCGCTGTTCGACCATCCGAAGGGGCTGCGGCAGGTCGAGCCGCCGCCGAGCCAATGATGCGGGTTGTGGTCGCATGAGTGCCGCCGCCGGTGGCGGGCGCGGCGGGGCCTGGCGGGTGGCGTGGCCGTGGCTGGAGCGCGGCCGGTTCTCGCCGTTCAAGGCCGTGACCCTGGCGCTGCTGGTGATGCCGGTCGGCTGGATCTGCTATGGCTGGGGCGAGGGGCTGCTGGGGGCTCGGCCGCTCGACACGGCGCTGCACCAGTTCGGGCTGCTGGCGGTGCGGCTGACGCTGATCACCCTGGCGGTCTCGCCGGTGCGATCGAGCCTGGCGTGGCCGCGCGCGCTGGTGCTGCGGCGGATGCTTGGCGTGGCGGCGGCGAGCTATGCCGCGGGGCACCTGGTGCTCTATGCCGCGCAGCAGAACTGGCACCTGCTGCATGTCGGCGCCGAGATCGTGCACCGCGTGTACTTGACGATCGGCTTTGCGGCGCTGCTCGGGCTGCTGGTGCTGGCCGGGACGTCGACCAATGCCTGGATGCGCCGGCTTGGACGGGTCTGGCAGCGGCTGCACCGGCTGATCTACCTCATCGCCGCGCTTGGGCTGCTGCACTTCTTCATGCAGGCCAAGGCGGACGTGCGGGCGGCGGTGTTCTACACCGGGCTGTTCTGCTGGCTGATGCTGTGGCGGCTGCTGCCGGCGGCGCGGCGGCGGCAGGCCTGGGCGGTGCTAGCGGTGGGTCTTGGCGCGACCCTGCTGACGGCGGCGAGCGAGTATGGGTGGTATGCGGTGGCGACCAGGATCGACCCGGTCAGGCTGCTGCGAGCGGAGCTGGTGCTGCGCTACGGGCCGCGGCCGGCGGTGCAGGTGGCGCTGTTGAGCCTCGCTGCCGTTGGGATCATGTTGCTACGTCAGGCTTCTATGCGGCCGAAGGCGGCCGCCGCGGCAGCGCCGATGGGTCGGCGGGTGGGCTTGGCGGTTGCGGCGATCGCACTGCTGGCGCCGACGCTCTGCTGGGCGGGCTGGGCCTACGCCTGAACGTCCGGGCGCTTTCGGGCGTCTCATGCCATGATACGGCCACGACCGGGCCTCGTTTTGGCCACGGGGCGTCGCCACCTTGAGCGTCGGACATGTCGTGGGAGATTTGTCATCATGAAGCTCAATCGTCTTTTCGTCGCGCTGCCGCTGGTCGCCGGGCTTGTCGCCATGGGCGCGCCGGCGGCCCAGGCGCAGCACTTCCATGGCGGCTACCGTGGGGGCTACGGCTACCATGGCGGCTATGGCTATCGCGGTGGCTACGGGTATCGCGGCGGCTACGGCTACCGCGGCGGCTATGGCGGGGCGCTGGTCGGCGGGCTGATCGGCGGCACGATCCTGGGCCTGGGCGCCGCCGCCGTGCTGGCGCCGCCGCCGGTGGTCTACGCGCCGCCCGCTTACTATGCGCCGCCGCCAGTGGTGTATGCGCCGCCGCGGGGCTACGCGCAGCCAGGGTATTATCAGCCGTACTAGGAAGGCGAGGGGCTTTGCCCCTCGACCCCATTAAAGGCGGAGCCTTTAAAATCTACCCTTGAAGTGATGCGGGTCCGGGGCGCCGCACCCGTCGTGCGCAGCACGCTTTCGCGTGACGGGTCCAGGGCAGAGCCCTGGTTTACTTGATGGCCTCAAGCACCGCCGCGACATGGCCAGGCACTTTGACCTTCGGCCAGGCCTCGGCGATGCGGCCTGCGGCGTCGACCAGGAAGGTCGAGCGCTCGATGCCCATGTAGGTCTTGCCATACATCGACTTCTCCACCCACACGCCATAGGCCTCGGTGAGCGCGCCCGCCTCGTCCGAGGCGAGGGGGAAGGTCAGGCCGTATTTGGCGGCGAACTTGTCGAGGGCCGGCACCGGGTCGCGCGAGATGCCGATGACGGCGACACCGCCGAGCGCGGGCAAGGCCTCCTGGAAGGCGATCGCCTCCTTGGTACAGCCGGGCGTGTCGGCCTTGGGGTAGAAGTAGAGCACGTAGGCGCGGCCGGCGTAGTCGCTGGAGCGGAGGCGTTGGCCGCCGCTGGCCGGCAGGTCGAAGGCCGGGGCGGTGTCACCTGTCTGCATGGTCGTCCTCCACTGGTCCGATGAGCTGGATGAACGCCGCGCGCACCCGCCCGGCGAGGGCGTCGAGCGCGGCGGCAAGGGTGGCCTCGTCGGTCGCGTTCTGCGCCAATCCGGCGGCGTGGGCGAGGGCGGCGATCACCGGCGGCGGCAGGGCGGCGGGCGGGGTGCGGCCGACGGTGATGGCGAGCAGGCCGATTGCGGCGCGCCACAGCCGGTCGGCGTGGATCAGCAGCGCGGCGTCGGCGGCGTCGAGCAGGCCGGCGGCGGCGAGGCGCGACAGGGCGGTCGCCGTCGTCGGTTGAAGCACGCGCCGGTGGTCGGCATGGGCGAGCTGCAGCGCCTGGGCGATGAACTCGACCTCGATCAGGCCGCCGGAGCGGTTTTTCATGTCCCACGCGCCGCGCCGCGGCAGGTCGCGCGCAAGGCGGGCGCGCATGGCGGCGGCGTCGGCCAGGATGGTGCCGGCTGGGCGGGGCGCGCGCAGGGCGGCGTGGATGGCGCGCCGGACCTGGGCGGCGAGCCGTGGCGGGCCGGCGACGACGCGGGCGCGGGTCAGCGCCATCCGCTCCCAGGTCCAGGCGCTTGCGTGGTAGCGGGTGAAGCTGGTGAGCGACACGGCGACCGGGCCCTGGCCGCCGGAGGGCCGCAGCCGCATGTCGACGTCGTAGAGCCGGCCCTGGGCGGTGGGCGCGGTCAGCGCGGCGATCAGCGCCTGGGCGAGGCGGGCGTAATACTGGCTGGGCGGCACCGGGTGGGTGGCGCCGGTGGTGTGTTCGGCGGCCGCGTCGTGGTCGTAGATCAGCATCAGGTCGAGGTCGGAGCCGGCCAGCATTTCGCGCGAGCCGGCCTTGCCGAGGGCGACCACGACCAGGCCGCCGCCGCGCAGCCGGCCGAAGCGGCGGCGATGCTCGCGCAGCACCGCCGGCAGCAGCAGCCGGATCACCGTCTCGGCGAGCGCCGTGCGGGCGCGGCCGAGGGCGTCGACGTCCATCTGGCCTTCGAGCTCGGCCAGCGCGAGGCGGAACTCCTCGCCGCGCAGCAGCGGTGGCAGCGCGACCAGCAGCGCCTCGAGCGAGCGGCCGTCGGCCGAGGCCGCGCCAAGCATCGCCGCCGGGTCGGCGTCAAGGCCGACGGGCGTGAGCAGGCCGTCGAGCGCGGCCGGCACGGCGGCCAGATGGTCGGCGAGCAGCGGCGCGGCGCCGAGCACGGCGGCGAGGCGGGCGAGCAGCGCCGGGTTGTGCTGCAGCAGCGACAGCAATTGGACCCCGGCGGGCAGGCGGGCGAGCAGGCTGTCGAAGCGGGCCAGCGCGAGGGCCGGCCGCGGCTGCTCGGACAGCGCGGCGAGCAGGCTCGGCAGCAGCACCTCGAGCAGCTCGCGGGCGCGGCCGGAGCGCAGCGCCCGTGGCTGGCCGGCGCGCCAGGCGGCGAGCCTGGCGGTGAGATGGGCCGGGTCGCCGAAGGTGGCGGCGTCGATCGCCAGGGCGGCGGGCGCGGCGGGGGTCTCGCCGTCGAGCATCTCGGCGTAGGCTTCGTGCACCGCCTCCATGTGGCCGAGCAGGGTCACGGCCGCCGCGGCCGGGTCGGCGGCGCCGAGGAAGGTGGCGAAGGCGGCGAAGCCGGCGGCGGTTTCCGGCAGGCTGTGGGTCTGGCGGTCGTGCACCATCTGCAGCCGGTGCTCGGCCCGGCGCAGCGCCCGGTAGGCCGCCTCGAGCCGGGCGGCGCGGGCGGCCGGCAGGCGGTGCTCGGCGACGAGGGCGTTCAGGGCGTCGAGTGTCGCGGGCGCGCGCAGGGCCGGCTGGCGGCCGCCCCAGACGAGCTGCAGCGCCTGGGCGGAGAACTCGACCTCGCGGATGCCGCCGCGGCCGAGCTTGAGGTTGCGGCCGAGCAGGCGATCGGTGGCGCTGCCGGCGGCCGGCGGCACGGGGCGGCGGGCGTCGATGCGGTGCTTCATTGCCCGGATGTCGGCGAGTGCCGCAAAGTCCAGGTGGCGGCGCCAGACGAAGGGGCGGATGGCGGCGAGGAAGCCGGCGCCGAGCCCGAGGTCGCCGGCGACCGGGCGCGCCTTGATCATCGCCGCCCGCTCCCATGTCTGGGCGAGGCTTTCGTAGTAGGATAGTGCGGCGGGCAGGGCGGTCGCGATCGGCGTCGAGCCCGGGTCCGGCCGCAGCCGCAGGTCGGTGCGGAAGACGTAGCCGTCGGCGTCGCGCGTCTGCATCAGGCCGACCAGATCGCGCGCCAGGCGTACGAAGACGTCTCCCGCCGCGTTGGGCGGGACAGGCGACGCGGGGTCGTAGAGGAGGATGAGATCCACGTCGCTCGAGTAGTTCAGTTCGCGGGCGCCGAGCTTGCCGAGCGCCAGCACGGTGAAGCCGCAGGCGCGCGACGGCGCGGCGGGGAACGGCGACTGGAGCTCGCCGCGAGCGGCGGCGGCGGCGAGCAGGTGGTTGATGGCGGCGGCGAGGGCGGCGTCGGCAAGGTCGGAGAGCGCGCCGGTCACCTGCTCGAGCGGCCAGGCCTCGGCGAGGTCGGCGATGGCGGTGATGAGGGCGAGCTGGCGCTTGGCCTGGCGCAGGCCGGCGGCGATGGTGCGGCGATCGGACAGCGGCGACAGCGTCCGCACCGCCGCGATCGTCGCCTCGGCGGCGCGCTGCAGGCCGGCGGCTTCGATGGCGGCGATGGTGGCGGGCTCGCGGAGCGCCAGGTCGGCGAGGTAGGGGGCGTTGCCGCCCAGGCAGGCGAGCAGGCGAGCAAGGCCAGGGGTGGGCGGCCCGACCTGGTCCGACCAGCGATGCAGCAGGCGCGCCGCGGCGGCCGGGTCGCTCGGTGGCGGGAACGGTCGGTCGAGGCAGCCGGGCATGGGGCAGGCTCGGCATGCGCCCGGCTGGCGGTCAAGCCGCCATGCTGAGGGGCAAGGGGCGCCGGCTGTTGCCGAGGGGGCCGCGCCTCGTGCTGCACCTGGTCGTCGACCTGCTGCTCGGGGCGGCGGTGCTGGTGCTGCTCGGCGCCGGGGTGCTCGCCTGGCGGCTCGGGCAGGGCCCGATCGACGTGACCTGGGCGAGCCGGCGGCTGGAGCACGTGGTGAGCCAGCCGGATGCGCAGGTGCGGGTGCGGCGGGCGACGCTGGCCTGGAGCGGCTATCGGGACGGCGTCGGCGGGCCGATCAGGGTCGAGCTCGATGCGGTCAGCGACGTGGCGCCGGACGGGGCGGTGCTGGCCGAGGCGCCGCATGCCGCGGTGTCGCTGCCGCTGTGGCCGCTGCTGCTTGGCCGGGTCGAGCCGGCGGCGATCCGGGTCGATGCGCCGGCGGTGACGCTGATCCGGGGTGGCGATGGCAGCCTCCAGCTCACGCCGCGGGCGGCCAGGCCGCCGGGGCCGCCACCGCCGCCCGGACGGCTGCTCGAGGAGTTGCGGCAGGCGACGCGCAGCCATGGCGGTGGCGCGCTGAGCCGCCTCAGGCATGTCGAGGTGCACGGTCTGACCCTGCTGGTGCATGACGCGCCGCTCGGCGTGGACTGGCGGGCGGCCGGCGACATCGACCTCAGGCGGCTCTCGGGTGGCGGCGTGCTCGGCCGCGCCGACCTGCGCGCGACGCTGGGGGCGACCAGCGTCACCCTCGCGGCGCGCGCCGACGTGCTGGCGGACGGTTCCGGCACGGCGCTGTCGCTGTCCACCTCCCCGTTCAGCCCGGCGACCCTGGCGGCGGACGCCGGCGCGCGCGACCGCCCGGGAACGGCGCTGGCGGCGGTGGCGGGGCTGGCCGTGCCGGTGACGGTGGCGATGACCGGCCGGCTCGGGCCGCGGCTGGGCTTGATCGAGGCCAAGGCGCGGATCGATGTCGGCGCCGGCAGCGTCCGGATCGGCGACGATGCAGTGCCGCTGGCCGGCGGCGCGCTGGTCGCTTCGGTGACGCCGACGCAGATGAGCCTGGAGCGGCTCGAACTGACGTTCGCGCCGCTGCAGCCCGGCGCGGCCGGCACGCGGCTGACGGCGAGCGGCCAGGCGAGCGCGGTCGGTGCGGGCGGCGCCGGGCAGTTCTCGCTCGACCTCGACCGGGTCGCCTTTGCCCAGCTTGGCCGTTACTGGCCGGGGGATCTCGGTCGCGGCGCGCGCAACTGGATCACCACCAACATCGTCGCCGGCCAGGCGCATGACCTGCACGTCGAGGTCGGGCTCGCCGATGCAGGGTCGGACCTGCAGAACCTCACCGTCACCTCGCTGACCGGCGGCTTCGATGCCGACGGGGTGACCGGCTACTGGCTGCGGCCGATGCCGCCGATCACCGACGCGCGGCTGCGGGTGGACCTTGATGGGGCGGACGCCGTGACGGTGCGGCTCGCCGAGGGGCGACAGGACGCGCTCTCGGTCGCCGGCAGCGCGATCCGGATCAGCGGCCTGACGCAGGCCGACCAGATGGCCGACATCACGGCGCCGATCCGCGGCCCGCTGGGCAGCGTGCTGGCGCTGCTCGCCAACCGTCGGCTGGGGCTGCTGCAGCGCGCCAAGCTGGATTTGAGCCGGGCCAGCGGGCAGTTCGACGGCACGCTGCACGTGACGCTGCCGCTGGACGCGCGGGTGACGTTCGACAGCATCCACATCGCCGCGGACGCGCAGGTGGCGCAGGCGCGCTTTCCGGGGATCGTCGCCGGCCGGGACCTGGACGACGCGACGCTGGCGGCCAAGATCAGCAGTGACGGGCTCGGCATCACCGGCGGCGGTCGGCTTGCCGGGCTGCCCTCGACGCTGAGCGCGGCGCTGGATTTTCGCGCCGGGCCGCGCGCCGACGTCGTGACCACGGTGCAGTGGCAGGCGACCGCGACGCCGGCGCAGCTCGCCGCCCTCGGGCTCGATACCGGTGGCCACGTCATTGGCGAGGCCGGGCTGCAGGCGCGCTATGACGAGCGCCGCGATGGCCGGGCCGACCTGGTGCTGGACGCCGACCTTGCCAGGGCGGCGGTGTCGCTGCCGATCGCCGGGCAGAAGCCGGCGGGTGGTGCCGCCAGCCTGCACGCCCATGTGGTGCTCGATCAGGGGCGGCTGGTCGGGATGGACGAGCTGCGGGCGGATGGTCCGGGCATCACGCTGCGCAGCACCGCGCAGATCGTCGACGGGGCGCCGCGGGTGCTGGACCTGCAGCAGATCGTGATCGGGCGCACGGTGGGACACGGGTTGCTGACCATGCCGGCGAGCCCGCCGGGGGCGGCGATCCGGCTGTCGCTCGCCGGGCCGACGCTCGACCTCTCGGCGCTGTTTCCCAAGGGCGAGCCGGCCGCGGGCAAGCCGGAGCCGCTGCCGCGGGCGGCGCAGCCGAGCGGCACCGGCCAGGCGGCCGGTCAGCCGCCGGTGCGCGGCCAGGCGGCCGGTCAGCCGCCGGTGCGCGGCCAGGCGGCCGGTCAGCCGCCGGTGCGCGGTCGGGCGTGGCAGGTCGATGCGCAGTTCGACCAGGTGCTGCTCGCCGCCCAGCAGCCGGTGGCGCCGTTCGCCGTCCATGCCGCCAATGACGGGCTGCGGCTGACGACGTTGCGGGTGGATGCCGGCGGTCCGGCGGCGATCACCGCGCGGCTCGGCGATGACGGGCGTGCCGGCAGCCCGGGCCGGACGCTGGCGCTGGAGGCGGCGGATGCCGGGGTGCTGCTACGCGCCGTCGACGTGGCTGACAACATTCAGGGCGGGCGGTTGTCGCTGCAGGGGCGTTTTGACGACCGTCGGCCGGATGCGCCGCTGCAGGCGACGGCGCAGATCAGCGGCTTCCGGGTCACCGACGCGCCGACCGTGGCGCGGGTGCTCAAGGTGGCGACGCTGTTCGGCATCGCCGACGTGCTGCGCGGGCCCGGGGTCAGCTTCACTCAGCTGGTGCTGCCGTTTCGCTATGCCGGCGGCGCGCTCGACATCGGCTCGGCGCGCGCCGTGAGCCCCACCCTTGGCGTCACCGTGACCGGGCGGGTTGACCTTGCCGCGGACACCGCCGATCTGCGCGGGACGGTGGTGCCCGCCTACCTGCTGAACACCGCGCTCGGACGGTTGCCGCTGGTCGGCAAGCTGTTCAGCCCGGAGAAGGGGGGCGGGGTGTTCGCCGCCGACTTCTTAATCCGCGGGCCGTTCGCCGACCCGGTGGTCTCCGTCAACCCGCTCTCGGTGCTGGCGCCGGGAATGCTGCGGCGCTTGTTCTGGGGGCCGGCGACGGCCGCCGCGACGCCGCCGCGCTGAGCGCTCACGCGGTGGCGTAGGTGGCTTCGATCTCGACCAGCAGCTCGTCGCGACAGACCTCCGCCTGCAGGAACAGCGCGTTCGGCTCGGCGGCGAACCTGGCCTGCACCAGCGCCAGGTCGGACGGGCGGCGCAGGTAGGCGCGAAACGACAGCGCCGGCTCAACCGGGCTCGCTCCGGCGGCGCGGCTGGCCTCGAGCAAGGCGTGAAGGTTGGCGCGCGCCTCGTCGCATTGCGCGCCGACGTCGCCTGGGTGGCGGCTTTCATGGCCGACGATGCTGGCGGTGCCGGAGATCAACAGCAGACGATGGCCGTGCCCGGGCGGGGTCAACATGGCGCGCGAGAAGCTCGGGCTTTGCGGGCCGTAGCGGTCCGGGTAGCGGTAGGCGCTGACCTGGCGCGGGTTCTCCAGCGCCTGGCCGGGGCGGTTGGCGGCGAGGCAGGCGAGGGTGATCGCGGCGGCGGCGGGCGTGCCGAGGGCGCAGGCGGCGGGCGGCGGCACGGGCACGCCAGCCTGGGCGAAGGCGCGGGCGCGGCCAAGGCTGAGGGCGTGGTAGCGCTGGCGCGGCCTGGCGGCGGCGGTGCGGTCGGGCGCGGTGATCGCCGGCATGTAGTTGGCGATCTTCAGCAAATGCCGGCAGCCGACCCTGGCGGTGGCGGCGAGCAGCTCGGCATAGGCGTCGTGGACCTGTTGCGCCAGGTCAGAGCCGTCCTCGACGAGCCGGAGCGTGGCGGCAGCGAGGCCGTCGGCGTGGGAGACCGAAAGGGTGCCGAGCGTCTCGGTGCGGACGGAATTGTCGGCCCGCCAGACCTCGCTGGTTCGAGACCCGGCGAGCACGGGCAGGCCAAGCTCGGCAAAGCGGAGGGTGCCGAGGGTTGTCGGGCCGGCCTCTTGGCCGGGTTCAGCGAGGCTGATGTGCAAGGTCGGGGTGTTGTAGAGAGGTGGGGCGGGGGAAGGAAGGCCAGGGCTTTCCCTCCATGGACCCATTACGCGCTAGCGTGCATTGGCAAGACGGGGGGCGGCGCCCCCAGATCCGCATCCGTCAGGATCCAGGCGGGCGCTTTCTGGCTTGGCGAAGCCATGTCATTCGGCGTCTCCGAGCACCACACTCGGCGTGGAAACACGAATAAGAAATGGATTTTAAAGGCTTCGCCTTGAATCGGGTCCAGGGGCAAAGCCCCTGGTCTTTTCTATCTAGACCCGCCCGTAATGGTCCTCAAAGCGCACGATGTCGTCTTCGCCGAGGTAGGATCCTGACTGCACTTCAATGAGCGTGAGCGGAATGCGGCCTGGGTTCTCGAGGCGGTGGACGCAGCCGAGTGGCATGTAGAGGCTCTCGTTCTCGCGCAGCATGATCTGCTCGGCGTCGCGGGTGACCAGTGCGGTGCCGGCGACGATGACCCAGTGCTCGGCGCGGTGATAGTGCTTCTGCAGCGACAGCTTGTGGCCGGGCTGCACGACGATGCGCTTCACCTGGAAGCGTTCCTCGCGGATCAGCTTCTCGTAGAAGCCCCAGGGGCGATAGCAGCGGTTATGGGCGCGGCCCTCGTGGCGGCCGGCGGCGTGCAGGCGGGCGACGATCTTTTTCACGTCCTGGGCGCGGTCGCGATGCATGGCGAGCACCGCGTCCTCGGTCGTGACGACGATGACGTCCTGCAGGCCGACCACCGCGGTCAGCATGCCGTCGCTGCGGGCGTAGCAGTTCTCCGCGCCTTCGAGCAGCACGTCGCCGACCGCGACGTTGCCGCCGTCATCCTTGACGCCGAGCTCCCACAGGGCATTCCAGCTACCGACGTCGGACCAGCCGAGGTCGGCCGGGACGCAGGCGGCGCGCGTGGTGCGCTCGGCCAGCGCATAGTCGATGGAGATGTCCGGACAGGCGCGGAACGAGGCTTCGTCGAGCCGGGTGAAATCGAGGTCGTCGGCGGCGAGGTCGACGGCGCTGCGCACGGCGGCGATCACGTCCGGCGCGTAGGTTTGCATCTCGCTGAGCAGCGTCTCGACGGTGAAGACGAACATGCCCGAGTTCCACAGGTGGCGTCCGGAGGCGGTGAGCACCGCCGCGGTCGCCATGTCGGGCTTCTCGACGAAGCGGGTGACCTCGTGCACGCCGGGGGCGCCGGGCAGCACCTCGCCGATCTCGATGTAGCCGTAGCCGGTCTCGGGCCGGTTCGGCCGCACGCCGAAGGTGACGACGTGGCCCTGCAGCGCCGCCTCGACGGCGGAGGCGAGCGCCTCGTCGAGCGCCGGCTTGTCGGTGATGGCGGCGTCGGCGGCCATCAGCCACAGCACGGCGTCCGGATTGTCGCGGGCGACCAGCATGGCGGCGGCGGCGATCGCCGGCGCGCTGTTGCGGCCGACCGGCTCGAGCAGGATGCGGGCGTGCGACATCCCCGCCTCACGCATCTGCTCGGCGATCAGGAAGCGATGCTCGTGGTTGCACACCACGATCGGCGAGGCGAACTGCTTGCCGGCGGCCCGCAGCGCCGTCTCCTGGATCATCGTCCGCTCGGAGATCAGCGGCCAGAGCTGCTTCGGAAAACTCTCGCGCGAGACCGGCCACAGGCGCGTGCCGGACCCGCCAGACAGGATGATCGGCACGATTGTGGCGCCGCCGCGGGTCTGGCGAGTTTCCGGATCTGGCAATGTCGGAGTCGGGATCATCGTCTCACCTGCGAAAGTTGGCCTGGGCGTCGGCGTTGTCCGTGATCCCATCTTATGCTGCACCGCACTACAAACTGCCACCACTATGTCCCAATCTGACTAAGAAATCGTGAAGACATGCCGATGACAGGATGATTTTGCCGAGCGTCGCGCGGCGGCGTTGCGCAGTCGTGATTGACGGCGCGTGGCGGCAGCGCTAGGAGACCGCGACCGAATGGATTGAGGCGGTTTGCCTCCGACCCGCCACGAGCGGGTTCGTGAACGACCCCTGGAGCTTGCCGTGAAGCGCACCTATCAACCGTCGAAGCTTGTCCGCAAGCATCGGCACGGCTTTCGCGCCCGGATGGCGACGGTCGGCGGCCGCAAGGTTATCGCCAACAGGCGCGCCAAGGGCCGCAAGCGCCTGTCCGCCTGAGCGCATGGTCATGGCGCCGTCGCGCCGCCAGCAGGGGCGCCTGACGCAGCGCAAGCAGTTCCTCCAGGTGGCCGGCAGCGGCCGTAAGGCGGCGATATCAGGCGTGGTGGTGCAGGCGCTGCGGCGGGACGATCAAGCGGGCGCCCGGCTCGGCTTCACGGTCACCAAGAAGGTGGGCAACGCGGTGGTGCGCAACCGCACTAAGCGGCGGCTGCGGGCGGCGGCGCGGCTGCTGCTTGCCGAGCGGCCTTGCGCGGGGCACGACCTGGTGCTGATCGGGCGAGACAGCACGCGGCACCGGCGGTTCGACCTGCTGATCGGCGACCTGGCGCGGGCGTTGGACAAGGTGGGCGTCGCGTGAGGGCGGCAACCTTGTTGATCGGGCTCGTGCGGCTCTACCAATGGGTGCTGCGGCCGGTGCTGGGGCCGAATTGCCGGTTCGAGCCGGTGTGCAGCGACTATGCGTGCCTTGCCTTGCAGCGGCATGGCGCGATCGCCGGCAGCCGGCTGGCGCTGTGGCGGCTGCTGCGCTGCAATCCCTGGAATCGCGGCGGCGCCGACCCGGTGCCGCCGGCCGCAACGGCGGGCTGACGAGCGAGCGATGGACAATAACCGGCTGCTGCTCGCGATCGTCATCTCGATCGCGATCCTGATCGGCTTCGAATACGCGCTGCCGCATCGCAACCAGGCGCAACTCGCCCGGCAGGCCGCACAGACCACGCAGACGACGCCCTCGGGCGCGACGCCGGCGCCGACCGACAATGTGGCCTCGCCCGGCACCCAGCCAGTGTCGGTGGCGCCGCCGCGCGAGGTGCCGCGGCTGCCGATCGACGCGCCGAAGCTGTCCGGCAGCCTGAGCCTGGTCGGCGCGCGGCTCGACGACGTGGTGCTGCGCGACTACCACGAGACGGTCGACAAGGCCTCGCCGCTGGTGCGCTGGCTGGAGCCGCCGAGCGATCCGCAGCCGACCTATATTCAGTATGGCTGGGTCGCTGCCGCCGGCACCACCGCGGTGCTGCCCGACAGCAACACGCTGTGGACGGCGCACCAGGACGGGCCGCTGCGGCCGGGGCATCCGGTGACGCTGAGCTGGGACAACGGCGGGGGCTTGATCTTCTCGCTCGCGGTCAGCGTCGATGACGAGTACATGTTCGGCATCACCCAGGCGGTGCACAACGCGACGGGCCAGCCGGTGCGGCTGTATCCATATGCGCGGGTCAAGCGCGACTACACGCCGCAGGTGGCGGGCTATTACATCCTGCATGAGGGGCTGCTCGGCGTCATCGGCGGCACGCTCAAGGAGCAGACCTACAAGGCGGCGAAGGCGGCGGCGGGGAAGAACGACGGGGTGTCGCTGACCGGGGCGAGCAGCGGCGGCTGGGCCGGGATCACCGACAAGTACTGGCTCGCCGCGCTGGTGCCCGACCAAGACAAGCTCAGCAACATCACCTTCCGCCACACCCTCGATAACGGTTCGGATCGCTACCAGGTCGATGCGGTGCCGAGCGACGCCGAGACGGTGCCGGCCGGCGGCAGCGCCTCTTACGCCACGCATGCCTTCGCGGGTGCCAAGGTGGTGACGTTGCTCGACCACTATGAGGCGAGCCTGCACATCCCGAACTTCGACCATGCGGTGGATTTCGGCTGGTTCTACCTGCTGACCAAGCCGATCTTCTACGCGCTCGATTGGCTCAACGGCGTGTTCGGCAATTTCGGTGTGGCGATCATCGTGTTTACGATCGGCGTCAAGGCGTTGTTCTTTCCGCTCGCCGCGCGCTCCTACAAGAGCATGAGCAAAATGAAGTTGCTCGGGCCGAAGATCAAGGCGATGCGCGAGCAGTATAAGGATGATCCGGCCAAGCAGCAGACCGAGATGATGGCGATCTATCGCAACGAGAAGGTAAACCCGGCGGCGGGGTGCCTGCCGATGCTGATCCAGATCCCGGTGTTCTTCTCGCTCTACAAGGACATCTTCGTCACCATCGAGATGCGGCATGCGCCGTTCTTCGGCTGGATCCATGACCTATCGGTGGTGGACCCGACCAACGTGTTCAACCTGTTCGGGCTGCTGCCGTTCGACCCCTCGGCGGCGTCGCCGTTCCTGCATTTGGGCGCCTGGCCGATCATCATGGGCTGCACGATGTTCGCGCAGCAGAAGATGAACCCGCCGCCGCCGGACCCGGCGCAGGCGCGGCTGTTTCAGTTCATGCCGATCATCTTCACCTTCATGCTGGCGCGCTTTCCGGCCGGGCTCGTGATCTACTGGTCGACCAACAACACCCTAACGGTGCTGCAGCAATGGCTGATCCAGCGCGGCACCAAGCTCGAGGGCAAGACGCGGACGAGAGCCGTTCGCACGTGAGCGACGCGCCGGCGAGCCTGGCGCCGGCGGAGCGCAGCGCCGAGGAGCAGGCGGCATTTCTCGAGGCCGGACGGTTGTTGTTCGCCGCCGAAGCGAAGTTTTTCTACGCGGCGCAGCGGCTTGATCAGTTGCCGGCGCCGCTGGGGCCTGAGGTCGCGTTTGCCGGGCGATCCAATGTCGGCAAGTCGTCGCTGATCAACGCGCTGACCGGGCATCGCGCGCTCGCGCGCGCCTCCAACACGCCGGGGCGGACGCGGCAGCTCAACTTTTTCGAGCTCGGCGAAAGGCGGCTGACGCTGGTCGACATGCCGGGCTATGGCTACGCGCAGGCCGGGGCTGCGATCAAGCGCGACTGGCAGGGGCTGATGTTCGAGTTCCTGCGCGGCCGGCCGACGCTGCGCCGCGTGGTGCTGCTGCTCGACGCGCGCATCGAGATCAAGGAAAGCGACACCGCGGTGATGGCGCTGCTCGACCGGGCGGCGGTGACGTATCAGCTCGTGCTGACCAAGACGGACGGGGTGAAGCCGGCGGCGCTTGCGAGTAAGCTCGGTGAGGTGGCGGGGCTGGCGCGAACGCATCCGGCGGCGTTTCCGGAGGTGATTGCGACCAGCAGCGAGACGGGGAGTGGCATGGCGGAGCTGCGGGGAGAGTTGGCCAGCTTGGTTTAGGCAAGGACGGGTTCATTTTTGAAAAAGAACCAAAAACCTATGCCCGTTCAGAGGCGCGACAGCGCGAGCAAAAGTTTTTTGCTTCTTTTTTTCAAAAAAGAAGCTTTCGCTCCGCCTTTGCCTTGGCTTGCCGGCCCGCTTACGCTGCCCTGATGATCGATCCCGACCACCTCGCGCGCGCCGCCGAGCAGGCAAACATCCTGGCCCAGGCGCTGCCGTTCCTGCGGCGCTACTCCGGGGCGACGATCGTCATCAAGTATGGTGGCCACGCGATGGGCGACGACGCGCTGGCGGCGGAGTTCGGCCGCGACGTGGCGCTGCTCAAGCAGGTCGGCGTGAACCCGGTGATCGTGCATGGCGGCGGGCCGCAGATCAATGCCATGCTGGAGCGGCTGAAGATCCAGTCGACCTTCGTCGATGGGCTGCGGGTGACCGACGCGGCGATGGTCGAGGTCGTCGAGATGGTGCTCGCCGGCAGCGTCAACAAGCATGTTGCCGACCTGATCAACCGGGCAGGGGCGCTCGCCGTCGGCATCTGCGGCAAGGATGGCGGGCTGATCCGGGCGCGCAAGCTGCAGCGCACGGTGCGCGACGAGGATAGCCAGATTGAGCGGGCGCTCGATCTGGGGTTTGTCGGCGAGCCGGAGATCGTCGACGTGCGGGTGATCCATGCGTTGACCGGGGCGGGCTTGATCCCGGTCATCGCGCCGGTCGGCGTGGGGCGGGACGGGCAGACCTACAACATCAATGCGGACACGGTGGCGGGCGCGGTGGCGGGCGCGCTCGGGGCCAACCGGCTGCTGATGCTGACCGACGTGTCGGGGGTGCTGGACGAGCGGCGCGAGCTGGTGCCGGAGCTGTCGATTACGGCGGCGCAGGCGGGGATCAAGGCGGGCTGGATCTCGGGCGGGATGATCCCGAAGGTGGAGAACTGCATCTCGGCGGTGCAGCAGGGGGCGAAGGCGGCGGTGATCCTGGACGGGCGGATACCGCATGCGTGTTTGCTGGAGCTGTTCACGGAGGCGGGGCCCGGGACGCTGGTCAAGCGGTAGAGGCAAGGGGCTTTGTCCCTTGACCCATCAAAGGCGGAGCCTTTGAAATCCATTTACCATTCGTTGTCTGCGACGGGCGCGATGCTGCTGAAGGCAGGAGTGAATGGCTTCGCCAAGCAAGAAAGTGCCCGGCCAGACTCCCATGGATGCAGGTTTGGGCGCGCCGCCCCCAGCGCGGTCCAGGAGCAGAGCTCCTGGCCTTTCCTTGAGGATTTTCGATGAAGATATCAGACAGGATCGACGGCCTGTGGGAGCGGCGCGACGCATTGGCGAGTGCGACGGCGACCGAGCGGGCTGATGTTGAGGAAGCGTTGGCGGGGCTGGACCAGGGGCTGTTCCGGGTGGCGGAGCCGCAGGGCGACGGCTGGCTGGTGCATCAGTGGCTGAAGAAGGCGGTGCTGCTGTCGTTCCGGCTGGCGGAGAGCCGGCCGATGGGGGCGATGCCGCATTTTGACAAAGTGCCGATGAAGTTTGGTGGCTGGGATGCTGAGCGCTTTGTGCAGGCGGGGTTTCGCGCCGCGCCGGGCTCGATCGTGCGGCGGTCGGCCTACATCGCGCCGGGCGTCGTGCTGATGCCGTGCTTCGTCAATGTGGGCGCGTATGTGGGGCGGGGGACGATGATCGATACCTGGGCGACGGTGGGGTCATGCGCGCAGGTGGGGGCGAACGCGCATATCAGCGGCGGGGTCGGGATCGGCGGGGTGCTGGAGCCGCTGCAGGCGGACCCGGTGATCATCGAGGACGACTGTTTTATCGGCGCGCGCTCGGAGGTGGCCGAGGGGGTGCGGGTGGAGCGGGGGGCGGTGCTGTCGATGGGGGTGTTTCTCGGCGCCTCGACCAAGATCATCGACCGGGCGACGGGAGAGGTCTTCGTTGGCCGGGTGCCGGCGTACTCGGTGGTGGTGCCGGGCGCGCTGCCGAGCAGCGGCGGAGTGTCGCTGGCCTGTGCGGTGATCGTAAAGCGGGTGGACGAGCGGACGCGGGCCAAGACGTCGATTAACGAGTTGTTGAGAGACTAAGACAGTAAGTGGTTCTTTTTTGAAAAAAAGAACCAAAAAACTTCTGCTCGTTTAGGCGTGACTTTGGCGAGAGGGAGCGCGACAGCGGAGTAGACGTTTTTTGCTTCTTTTTTTCAAAAAAGAAGCCCTTCCTTCCCGTCCTCACGGACTACCCCTATATCCGTTCGCAATGCTCGCCACCGACCCCCTGCCGCTGGCTCAGGCGCTGATCCGCTGCGCCTCCGTGACGCCTGCGGATGACGGTGCGCAGGGCATTCTGGTGGACACGTTGGAGCAGCTTGGCTTTGAGGTGCATCGGCTGCGGTTTGGCGCGATCGAGAACTTCTTCGCGCGGATCGGCACGGAGCGCCCGCATTTGTGCTTTGCCGGGCATACCGACGTGGTGCCGGCGGGCGAGGGCTGGGGCGTCGGGCCGTTCGACGGTGAGGTTCGGGACGGGCTGCTGTTCGGGCGCGGGGCGGTGGACATGAAGGGGGCGGTGGCCGCCTTTGTGGCCGCGGCGGCGGACCGGCTGACGCGGGGACCGGCGCCGGGCTCGATCAGCCTGCTGATCACCGGCGACGAGGAGGGGGCGGCGACGGACGGCACTGTCCGGGTGGTCGATTGGATGCGTCGGCACGATCAGGTGCCGGATTTCTGCCTGGTGGGCGAGCCGACCAATCCGGCGCGGCTCGGCGAGGTGATCAAGGTCGGCCGGCGGGGCAGCCTGAACGCCAAGGTCAGCGTGTTTGGGCGGCAGGGGCACGCGGCGTATCCGCAGCTTGCCGACAACCCGGTGCATCGGCTGCTGCGGGGGTTGAGCGCGCTGACCGCGGCGCCGCTCGATGCGGGCACGGAGTGGTTCGAGCCGTCCAGCCTGCAGGTGACCAGCATCGACGTCGGCAATCCGGCGAGCAATGTCATTCCGGGGGTGGCGACGGCGGTGCTGAACATCCGCTTCAACGAGCGCCATGACGGGGCGGGGCTGGAGCGTTGGCTTCGGGCCTGTCTGGCGGAGCATGCGGAGCGGTTTGAGCTGGCGGTGAGCGTCAGCGGCGAGGCGTTTCTGACCGAGCCGGGCGGCGGGGTGGCGCTGCTGGCCGAGGCGGTGGCGCGGGCGACCGGGATCAGGCCGCGGCTGGAAACCGGGGGCGGGACGTCGGATGCGCGCTTCATCGCCGGGCTGTGCCCGGTGGCGGAGTTCGGCCTGGTTGGGGCGACGATGCACGCGGTGGACGAGCGGGTGCCAGTGGAGGAGCTGCGGCAGCTGGCGGTGATCTACCGCGACGTGATCGGGGCGTTTCTGGCGTGAACGGGCGGCAGCGTTGGCCGGTGCCGGCTGGCGGCACGGGTGTCGCGGCTGGGCTATGGCGGTTGGCGTTGCTGCGGCCGGCGGGGGTCGCCTGCTTTGCGGCGAGCCGGGCGGCCTTGATGGCGAGCTTTGCGCCGTGGCTTGCGGTAGGCGTGGTGTTCGCGCTCCTGGAGCTCAGCGCCGGCAGGCCGTTCAAAGGGCTGTCGATGCTGCTGCAGGTCGTTTGCGTGGTGCTCGCCGCGCCGGTGCTGTCGCAGGCGCTGCTGCAGCTCTGGCGGCTGGAGGCAGACTGGCTGCGGTTTGCGACGGTTTACGTCTGGAGCCAGTGGCTGCCGAACCTGCTGGCGCTGCTGCTCGGATGGGTGGCGAGTTTTGCGCTCGCGGCCGGGGCTGACCCGCATGTGGCGGTTGCGGTGCCGATGCTGGCGTGGGTCGTCTACACAATTCGGCTGAACTGGCTGGTGGTGCGCACCGTGCTCGGCACCGGATGGGTGCGCACGCTGCTGCTGCTGATGTGGATGGGGGCTGGGGTCAGCGCGATCGTCTTGGGGCCCTCGCTGATCAGCCAGTGGCGCCAGCCGCCGGCGTCGGCGCCGCCGTCGGGAACGCCGGATGCCGGGTCGGCGACCTGATGCTGGCGCAGGCGCTGCGCGGTGCGGCGCTGCTGGCGCGCGGGCGGGGCGAGGGGATCGGTCGGTTCGAGGGCGGGTTGCGCGGCGCCCGGCTCAGCCTGATCGCGGCGCCGATCTGTCTTGCGCTCTATGCCGCGACGCGGGCGATCGAGTGGCGGCTGCTTGGCGTGCCGGTGCGGCCGTGGCGGGCGGCGGTGCTGGAGCTGCTGGCGTTTATCGTCGGCTGGGCGGGGTTCGCGGTAGCATCCGAGCTGGTGCTGCGGCGGGCCGGCGCTGCGGCGCGGTGGCCGCTCTACATTACCGCGTGGAGCTGGTGCAACATCGTCGGTTACGGGCTGGTGCTGCTCGGCGACGTTCCGGACCTGCTCGGCGCGCCAGCCATCGTCAGCGAGGCGGTCGGGCTGATCGTGTTCGGCTGGGCGCTGTGGGTGGAGTGGTTCGCGGCGATGCTGACCCTGGAGCGCGACATGGTGCTGGCGAGCGCGCTGGTGCTGATGGACATGTGTTTTGGGGTGGGGCTGGTAGTGGTCGTGGGATTGATGAGTTGAAGCGCTTCTTTTTTGAAAAAAAGAAGCAAAAAACTTTTACTCCGCTGTCGCGTCTCCCCTCGCCGAAGTCACGACTAAACGAGCAAAGTTTTTTGGTTCTTTTTTTCAAAAAAGAAGCGCTTCCTTAAAAACGTCGTTGTCATAAACAACCTGCACCAGCTCCAATCCGTGCGCCGGCGCGGTCGGGCCAGCGGCGCTGCGGCAGCGGGCGGCGAGTGCGGTGGTGACGTCCTCGGCGGTCCAGCGGCCTGTGCCGACCAGGCGCAGGGTGCCGACCATGTTGCGGACCTGGTGGTGCAGGAAGCTGCGCGCCGCGGCGTGGATGGTGATCATCTCGCCCTCGCGGACGACGTCCAGCCGGTCGAGCGTGCGCAGTGGCGAGCGGGCCTGGCAGGCGGTGGCGCGGAAGCTGGTGAAGTCGTGCCGGCCGAGCAGGCGGCGGGCGGCTTGCCCCATGGCGTCGGCGTCGAGCGGGTGGGGCTGGTGCCAGGCCTGGCCGGCGGCAAGTGCGGCGCGGGCGGGGCGGTTGAGGATGCGGTAGCGATAGCGGCGGCCGATGGCGGAGAAACGGGCGCTCCAGTCGGGCGCGACCTCGGCGGCGGCGAGGACGACGACCGGGTGCGGCTGGAGGTGGAAGTTCAGCGCGTCGCGCAGCCGGGCAGGGGTGATCGGGCGGGCGAGGTCGAGATGGGCGACCTGGCCGGCGGCGTGGACGCCGGCGTCGGTGCGGCCGGCGGCGACGGTGGCGACCGGGGCGCCGCCGTTGAGCCGGGCGGCGGCGGCTTCGAGGACGGACTGCACCGACAGGCCGAGCGCCGGCTCGCAGCCCTGGCGCTGCCAGCCGACGAAGGGTGCGCCGTCATACTCGAGCTTGATGGCGAAGCGGGTCAGACGCCGAGCACCGTGCCGGGCGGCAGGGCGGTGCCGCGCAGGAAGGCGGCGGCATCCAGCGCGGCACGGCCGGGGCGCTGCAGGCGCTGCAGGCGCAGCACGCCTTGGCCGCACGCCACGCCGAGGCGGTCATCGAGCAGGGTGCCCGGCGCGCCGCTGCCCAGCTCGGGAGCGGCGGCGAGGATTTTCAGCGTCTCGCCCCGCAGCGTCGTCAGGGTGCCGGGCCAGGGGTTCAGGGCGCGGACCCGACGGTCAAGCAGCTCGGCGGGCAGGGACCAGTCGAGCGGGGCGTCCTCGCGGCCGAGCTTGGGCGCGTAGGTGGCGCCCTGCTCCGGCTGGGGCACCGCGGGCGGCGGCTCGTCGAGGGCGTGCAGGATCAGTCGGGCGCCGAGGACGGCGAGGGCGTCGTGCAGCGCGGTCGCGGTGGTCGTCGGGGTGAGGGGAAGCGCCTCGGCGAGCAGCATCGGGCCGGTGTCGAGACCGGCCTCCATCTGCATGACCGTGACGCCGCTCTCGCGGTCGCCGGCGAGGATCGCGGCCTGGATCGGGGCGGCGCCGCGCCAGCGTGGCAGTAGGCTGGCGTGGATGTTGAGGCAGCCGAGGCGGGGGCTGGCGAGCATCGCCGACGGCAGGATCAGGCCGTAGGCGGCGACCACGGCGACGTCGAGATCGAGGGTGGCGAAGGCGGCGTGCTCGGCCTCGTCGCGCTTCAGGCGGCCCGGCGTGCGGACGGGTATGCCGAGCCGCAGCGCCGCCTCGTGCACCGCCGAGGGCTGCACCGCGTGGCCGCGGCCGGTGGGGCGGGGCGGCTGGGAGTAGACGGCGACCACGTCGTGGCGTGAGGCCAGCGCCTGCAGCGCCGGCACGGCGAAGCCCGGCGTGCCGAGGAAGGCGAGCCTCACACCAGTAGGCTCATGCCGACGCCTTGATCTTCTGCTCCTTGGCGAGACGTCGCAGCAGCATGTTGCGCTTCAGCGGCGACAGGTGGTCGACGAACAGCACACCGTCCAGGTGGTCGATCTCGTGCTGCAGGCAGGCGGCGAGCAGCCCGTCGGCCTCGCGCCGCTGCGGCCGGCCGTCGAGGTCGTGGTAGCCGACGGTGACGTGACCGGGGCGCGTCACGTCGGCATACATGCCGGGCAGCGACAGGCAGCCTTCCTCCCGGGTGATCCACTCCGCGCCGACGCCGAGGATCGTGGGATTGACCAGCACCATCGGCTGGGACTGGTTGTCGGGCATCAGGTCGATGACGATGAGGCGCAGCATCTGGCCAACCTGGGGCGCGGCGAGGCCGATGCCGGGCGCCTCGTACATCGTGCGCAGCATGCGGGGCGCCAGGTCGCGGACGGTTGCGTCGTCGGCCGGCGTCACCGCGCGGGCGCGGGCCTTCAGGCGACGGTCAGGCACGATCAGGATCGGCAGGGCGGCATCGGATGGCTCTCGCATTGAGCGGATGTAGCTTTCCGGTCAGGTCGTATCAATCAGGCGATCGCATCCAGCGCGGGTCCGAATCGCTTGAAATCTCAGATGGTCGCTCCGATTTGAGACTGCGACGGGTTGCCATTTCGGGGCTCGGTCGCCGTCTCGCTCGCAGGAGGAGGCTCGCTTGTCGACCACGCGCATGTTCACGTCGCCGCTGTTTCTCGGCTTCGACCACCTCGAGCAGATGCTGGAGCGGGCGTCCAAGACGGCGGCCGACGGTTACCCGCCCTACAATATCGAGCAGTTGAGCGCGACCGGCCTTCGGATCACGCTGGCGGTGGCCGGGTTCACCATGGACGACCTGCAGATCACGCAGGAGGATAACCAGCTCGTGATTCGCGGACGCCAGACCGACGACACGCAGGGACGCATCTTCCTGCATCGCGGCATTGCGGCGCGGCAGTTCCAACGCGCGTTCGTGTTGGCCGAGGGCATAGACGTGCAGGGGGCGTGGCTGGACAACGGGTTGCTGCATGTCGACCTCGCGCGGCCGCAGCCGGAGCCCAAAGTCAAACAGATCCGGATCGGCCGAGCGGCCGGCCAGACCGTCGACAGCGCCGTCGAAACCGACGCGGGCTGAACCGAGGAGGCCCGACCGTCGCCAATAGGGACGTCGCACGGCCTGCCATGAAAGATTGATAGCATGACCAAGATCGACATCCGCCACATGACGCCTGAGCAGCTTTCCGGCCTTGGCGTCTCGCAGCTGGCATTTATCAAGCCAGTGACGCTGAAGGACGGCGAAAAGGCGTTCGGGATCTTTGCCGCTGACGGCACGCCGATGGCAGTGGCCGAAGGCGAGGAACTGGCGATCGCGGCGATCCAGCAGCATGAGCTGGCGGCGCTTCGGGTGCATTGAGGCGAAGTCAGCAAGGGCTTCTTTTTTGAAAAAAGAAGCAAAAGTTTTTGTTAGTTTAGCCAGCTGTAGCATTGTCATCGTGGCTGATGCGGTAGCATCTAGATCTTGACGGCTCGGCTTCGCCTTTGCCCAGGTGATCTTATAAGAGCAAAAGTTTTTTGGTTCTTTCTTTCAAAAAAGAACCGCTTTCTTCCTGTTACGCCACCGCAGCTGGATCAATCCAGCCGATGTTGCCGTCTGACCTCTGATAGATGACGTTCAGCTCGCCGTTGGCGCTGTTGCGGAACATCAGCACCTTCTGATCCGCCAAATCCATTCGCATCACGGCTTCGGCGACGCTGAGGCGGTTGATTTCGGCGACGGTCTCGGCGATCACGGTCGCATAGGTGCCGGCCTGTTCGGGGCTGGCGCCGTCATCTTCCTGGCGCAGCACGTAGGAGCGTGCGGCTTCCGGCTTGGCGCGGTTGCCGAGGTCGCGGGCGTGCTCGTTGACGCGCTTGCGGTAGCGGCGCAGGCGTTTGGCGATGTGCTCGGCCGCGTCGTCGAAGGCGGCGTTGGCGTCTGCGGCTTCGCCTTCGCCGCGCAACGTTAGGCCGCGTCCGGCATGGACGTTGATGTCGCAGGTGAAGAAGGAGCGGGCGCGGCTGAAGGTGACGTTGGCCTCCTGCGCGTGGTCGAAGTATTTCGCCGTGATCAGCCCAAGCGAGCTGGAGACCCGTGTCCTGAGCGCGTCAGACAGGTCGATCTGCTTGCCGGAAACCGTGATCTGCATGCGTGATGTCCTCCACACCGAAGGCGTCTCAGCGCATGCTCTCGTGGCAATTGGCGGCGGGGTTCAGGCCTTGTCCCGCTTTCTCTGCACCGAGCTCGGTATGCGCAACGCCTCGCGGTATTTAGCGACCGTTCGTCGCGCGATGTCTACGCCCTCTCGGCGCAGCGCGGCGACGATTGCGTCATCCGAGAGGATGTCGGTGGCGGTCTCGGCGGTGACCATGTGGCGGATGCGGTGGCGGACGCTTTCGGCGCTGTGGTTCTCGCCGGAGACGGCGTTGATCGCGGCGGTGAAGAAGAATTTCAGCTCGAAGGTGCCGCGCGGCGTGGCCATGTACTTGTTCGCCGTGACGCGGCTGACGGTGCTTTCGTGCAGCTCGACCGCGTCGGCGATGTCGCGCAGGATCAGCGGTCGCAGGTAGCCGACGCCGTGCAGGAAGAAGCCTTCCTGTTGGCGGACGATCTCGCCGGCGACCTTCAGGATGGTCTGGGCGCGCTGCTGCAGCGATTTGACGAGCCAGTTCGCGGTCGAGAGCTTCTCGGCCAGGAAGGCGCGCTCCTCGCGTCTCGCCTCGGCGCGCCCGTGTCCTCGGGCCTCCGCGTGTTCATCGCCTGGTGAGGCGCGATCCTCGCGCGGCGTCTTGGCGCCGGGGCGGGTGATGATGCGGGCGTGGTAGGCGTCGTTGACGAGCACGCGCGGCATGGTCTCGGGATTGAGCTCGAGCAGCCAGTCGCCGGCATGGCCGCGGCGCATCAGCACGTCCGGGATCACCGGCTGCAACGGCGCGTCCTCGTAGGCGGCGGCGGGCTTGGGGTCGAGGGCGCGGATTTCGGCGATCATGTCGGCGAGGTCGTCGGCGTCGACGCCGCAGAGCGCCATCAGGCGCTTGAGGTCGCGGCGGGCGAGCAGGTCGAGATGGGCGAGCAGGGTGCGCATGGCCGGATCGAGGCGGTTGCGCTCGGCGAGCTGGGCGGCGAGGCACTCGGCGAGGTCGCGGGCGAACAGGCCGGGCGGGTCGAAGCGCATCATCTTGGCGCGCACCGCCTCGACCACGTTGACCGGGACGCGCAGCGCGTCGGCGAGCTGGGCGGGCTCGGTGGTGATGCGGCCGGCGGGATCGAGCAGGGCGATCAAGTGGGCGGCGATCAGGCGCTCGGCCGGGTCGGTGAAGGTGAGGCGCAGCTGCTCGCCGAGATGGGCGCGCAGGTTGCGCGGCGCCTCGGCCAGATCGTCGATGCCGCGCTCGTCGGTCTCAAATCCGTGGCGGGCGCCGTTGCCGCTGCCCTGGCCGATGTAGTCGCCCGGTCCGCCGGTTTCCGCCTCGAAGCGGGTTGCGATGTCGGTGTCGAGCGGGGCGGCGCTGTCGGCCGGCATGGCGGCGGAGGAGACCAGCTCGGCGACGTCGGCGCCGTTTGTGAGCAGCGGTAACTGGTCAGGGGCGGGCCGCTCGGGGGGGTGCTCGACCGGCTCGTCGCGCTCGAGCAGCGGGTTGCGCTCAAGCTCCTCCTCGACAAATGCACTGGCCTCAAGGTTGCTGAACTGGAGCAGCTTGATGGCCTGACGCAACTGGGGCGTCATCACCAGGGATTGTGACTGGCGAAGAACCAGTCTGGGGCCGATCGCCATGCGGCAAGGCTAGCGTAGTTTTGCGCGGCCGGGAATTACGAGGCATGCAAAATATACGCCAGCGTCTCAGAAAAAGGCTGGAGCTCTGTCCTGGCTCAGAACCCGTCGCACTCGTGCGCTGGGTCCCGACGCTGAGGGCGGCCCCCAAGACCCTCATGCGTCAGAGCACGCTACCCTCTTTCTTGCTTGGCGGAAGCCACTCAATTCGGTTTCCCGACAGCACTGACCTAGCTGTGGAGTCACGGATAAGGAGTGGATTTTAAAGGCTTTGCCTTTAATGGGGTCCAGGGGCAAAGCCCCTGGCCTTGCTTGCATTACAGCGAGAAGCGCTCGCCGAGATAGACGCGGCGGACGTCTTCGTGGGCGACGACTTCGGCGGGGCGGCCCTCCATCAGCACCTTGCCGTCGTGCATGATGTAGGCGCGGTCGATGATTTCCAGCGTCTCGCGCACGTTGTGGTCGGTGATCAGCACGCCGATGCCGCGGTCCTTTAGATGGCCGACCAGATCGCGGATTTCGCCCACCGCGATCGGGTCGATGCCGGCGAGCGGCTCGTCGAGCAGGATGTAGTGCGGATGGGTGGCGAGCGCGCGGGCGATCTCGACGCGTCGGCGTTCGCCGCCGGAGAGCGCCAGCGCGGGGGTGCGGCGTAGGTGGCTGATGCCGAACTCGGCGAGCAGGCCATCGAGCATGACGTCGCGCTGCACGCTGTCCGGCTCGACGACCTCGAGCGCGGCCATGATGTTCTGCTCGACGTTGAGGCCGCGGAAGACGCTGGCCTCCTGCGGCAGGTAGCCGATGCCGAGGCGGGCGCGGCGATACATCGGCAGCGAGGTGATGTCCGCCCCGTCCAGGGTGATGGAGCCGGTGTCGGGGCGGACGAGGCCGGTGATCATGTAGAAGGAGGTGGTCTTGCCGGCGCCGTTCGGGCCGAGCAGGCCGACCGCCTCGCCGCGATGCACGCTGATCGAGACGTTTCGCACCACCGGGCGCTTCTTGTAGGTCTTGCCGATGCCGCGGGCGACCAGGCCGCCGCCGCCGGGGAGCACCCGCAGACGGGCGGTGCTGGCGTCCTGATCACGGCTTGGGCTCACGGTGCGGTCCCCTTCTGGGTGGCGGATGGCTTGGCGGCGCCGGGTGCAGCCTGGGCGTTATCGCTCTGGTTGGGCACGACGAGGCCCTGGACGCGGGCGCCGGGGACCTCGCTCAGGGTCGCCACACCGGTATGCATGTCGACGATCGCCGCCTGGCCGTTGAGCTGGTTCTCGCCGCGCGTGATGTGGACGTGGCCGACGACGCGGGCGATGCCAGTGTCGGGGATGTAGACGCCGCGGTCGCCGGTGACGATCTCGGTCGGCGTGCGCACCTGGACGTGGCCGAAGGCGTCGACGCGCTTGAGCTTGCCGGAGGAGGCGATCGGGTCGGCGCCGGGCTTGGCGACGGCGGGCTGGACCGGCTTGGCGGCAGGCGGGTTGGGCGAGACGGCGGTGCGGTCGGCAACCGAATTCGTGCCGGGGGCGGCCTGGCCCTTGGGCGTGGGATTGCCGGTGCCGGGGTCGGTGTAGCCGACCAGCACGTCGGCCTGAACGCGCCGGCCGTCATTGGTGACGACCACGGCGTCACCCCGGCCGACCGCCATGTGCAGGGCGGACCAGTACTCCATGGTGTCGCGGGCGGTCAGCGTGTCGGAGGGGGTCACCAGCTTAAGCGCGTGGCCGGTCAGCACCAGCACGGCACGGTCGATGTCGTAGACGCCGTGGTCGCCCCAAGCCTGGTCCGTGGGGGTGAAGATGTGCACGTGGTCGAGCGCTTCGAGGCGGTAGATCTCGTTGCTGCCGGTGTCGTCGGGCGCGCCGGGCGTCGTCGGCTTGGCTGGGGCAGCAGCGGGGGTGGCGCCGGGCGGCGTCGGCTTCTTACGGTAATGGGCGACCAGGCTGTCGGCGGTCACGGTGACCGTGCCGCGCACCGCTTGCGCATCCTGGCGGGCGGTGACGGTCTGGGCGGCCTGGTCCCAGTCGATGCCGCCGGTGGCGGTTACGGTGACCGGGCCGCCGTGGGAGAGGTCGATGCCTTGGGCTTGGGCGGCGGCGGAAAAGAGGAGGAAGAGAGCGGTTCTTTTTTGAAAAAAAGAACCAAAAAACTTTTGCCGGTAAGGGGGCGCGACAGCGCGAGCGAAAGTCTTTTGCTTCTTTTCTTCAGAAAAGAAGGGCTTGCTTGCGTCCGTCATTTTTGGTTGAGCACCAGTGTCGCCGGGCCGTGGAACTGCACGACCTGGCCCTTGTCGACCAGGGTGTATCCGGTGGCGTCCAGGGTGCCGAACGGGCCTTCGGCGTGGGTTGCCAGCGCGCTGGTGGAGGCGCCCTGCTTGAGGTCGATCGCCGAGGCCTGGCTGGTCAGGGTGGTGCCGTCCTGGCGGTAGAGCACGACGTCGCCGGAGAGGTCGAGCTGGTTGGCGTGCTGCCAGTAGACGCCGTTCTTGGACTGCACCATCAGCCAGCCGTCATTGGCGAGCGTCACGTCGGCCTTCGGCAGCGTGAGGTCGAGGCGGTCCTGGGTGCGCTGCACCGCGATGTCGGCGGTGACCGTGTAGGGGCGCATGCGGACGTCGATGCCGTGGTAGTGCGGCTCGACCATGCGACCGGCGCCGATCTCGACCGCGCTCAGCGCCCGCAGGGTGAGCTGCTCCTGGCGCATGATGCGGCTGATCTCGGGCCAGGCGGCGATCAGCGTCAGCAGCAGCACGGCGAGCAGCGGCAACGCGACCTTGAGCAGCCCCACCAGCAGGCGGCGCCGCGCGATGCCGGCCGCACTCGGCGCACGGCGGGAGCGGCCGACGCCGCCGGGGAGGCGGTCGCGCCGCGGTGACGCGGCTGCGGGCGTCAGCTTGCCAACCTCGCCGTCCATCTCAGGCGATCCCGGCGCGCAGCAGGTCGTGCACGTGCAGCACGCCTTCGGGGCGGCCATCGGCGTCCAGCACGAACAGGCTGGTGATCGGGCGACGGCGCTCGTTCATCACCCGCAGCGCCTCCACCGCGAGCAGGTCGGCGGCAATCACGGTCGGCTCGCGGTTCATTACTTCGGCAACCGTCAGGCGCAGCAGGTCGGGGCCCATGACGCGGCGCAGGTCGCCGTCGGTGACGATGCCGGCGAGGCGGCCATCCGGCTCGACCACGGCGATGCAGCCGAAGCCCTTGCCGGTCATCAGCAGCAGCGCCTCCGGCATCGGCAGGGCGCGCGGGGCGACGGGGACGGCGTCGCCGCGGTGCATCAGGTCGCGCACGGCGAGCAGGCGGGCGCCGAGCTTGCCGCCGGGATGGAAGGCGCTGAAATCGGTGGCGGTGAAGCCGCGGCGACGCAGCAGGGCGACGGCGAGGGCGTCGCCGAGGGCGAGCTGCATGGTGGTGCTGGTGGTGGGCGCGGCGGTGATCGGGCAGGCCTCGGCGGCGTCCGGCAAGGCGAGCACCAGGTCGGCGCTGCGGCCGAGGGTGGAGCCGGTGCGCGCCGTCATCGCGATCAGCAGCACGCCGAAGCGACGGGTGTAGGCGACGATGTCGGCGAGTTCGGCGGTCTCGCCGGAGTTGGAGATCGCCAGCACGGCATCGCCCGGCTGCACCATGCCGAGGTCGCCATGCGAGGCCTCGGCGGGGTGGACGAACAGCGCCGGGGTGCCGAGCGAGGCGAAGGTGGCGGCGACCTTGCGGCCGACATGGCCGGATTTGCCCATGCCGCTGACCACGACCCGGCCGGTGAGCGCGGCGAGGCGATCGACGACGCGGGTGACGGCGAGGCCGAACGGGCCGTCCAGCGCGGCAGATAGAGCGGCGAGACCGCGCGCCTCGGCATCGAACACGCCGCGGGCAACGGCGAGATCGTCGTTGAGCGGTGGAGGTGCGGGCTGGGCGACGGGCAAGGCCATGGCAGTCGAGGCTGCACGGCTCATCGAAGCGACAGTTCCTTCAGGATGCGTCGGCTGACGAACGACACGTTAGCAGCAGGATGGCGCGGCAGGCTAAGCAAATGCTGCAACTGTGCGTAACCGCTTAGAGGGCTGGTGGCGGCCGAAAGGAAGGCCAGGGGCGTTGCCCCTGGACCCCATTAAAGGCTGAGCCTTTAAAATCCATTTCTTGGCCATGATCCCGTGGCGCGAGAGCCGGCGTGGGTCCAGGGCGGAGTGAGCCAAAGGTTTCGGCTGCGCAAAGCGGAGTTGGAGAGGCTTACGGAGGGAGAGCCCTGGCCTTTCCTTTAGTGCGAAAACAAATCCGGTTGGTCGTAGCCCAGGATGTCCAGGCGGGCGCGGGTTGGCAGGAAGTCGAAGCAGGCCTGGGCCAGAGCGAGGCGGTCTTCGCGGCGGAGCAGGGCTTCGAGGCGTTGCCACAGGGCGTGCAGGTGCAGGACGTCGGAGGCGGCGTAGGCGAGCTGCTCGGGGGTGAGCTCGGTGGCGCCCCAGTCGGAGGTCTGCTGCTGCTTGGAGATCTCGACGCCGCAGAGCTCGCGCAGCAGGTCGCGCAGGCCGTAGCGGTCGGTGAAGGTGCGGCTGAGCCTGGCGGCGATCTTGGTGCAGCGGACCGGGGCGACGGTGATGGCGAGCGCGTGCTGCAGCAGGCCGACATCGAAGCGGGCGAAGTGCATCAGCTTGGTGACCGCCGGGTCGGCGAGCAGGGCGGCGAGGTTGGGGCAGTCATAGCCGCGGCCACCGAGGGCGACGGGGAGGAGCTGGACGAGGTGGGCGTGGCCGTCGCCGGCGCTGAGCTGGACCAGGCACAGCCGGTCGCGGTGGTGGTTGAGGCCCATCGCCTCGGTGTCGACGGCGACCAGCGGGCCGAGCGACAGGCCGGGCGGCAGGTCGTGGCGGTGCAGGTGGATGGCGGCGTTCGGCATGAACTGCGTGACGCTCATCGGACGGTTGGTGCCCAGGAGAAGACTCGAACTTCCACGACCTTGCGGCCACAGGTACCTGAAACCTGCGCGTCTACCATTCCGCCACCTGGGCACCGGGGCAGGGTGGCGGCATGTAGCGGCCGGTCCGGGGCGCGTCAAGGCGAGCCGTGGCGGTGGCCTGCTTCAACAAAGCTGGCGTTTTAGATCAGGCGAAATACAGCAAGATTTCCAGGCGCCCAGCACAGGCGAGTTGGGCCAGTCATTTCCGTTCATTGTCAATGACTTAGTAAGAGACTTGCCTATAGGCAAGAGTCCCGGAAGCGCCGCCGCAAGGCCTTAACCAGCACGATTCCTAGCACGCTGGCGACGTCGTCCCACTGACCGGATGCCGGGTCCAGGGGGCGGCCCACCCCCTGGTGGAGGTCTGGAGGCGACGCCTCCAGCCTTGCTCGCCTTGCGCAAGGCCGGTCAGCCCCATAGTCAGCAGGTGGAACGATCTCGGAGTTGTCGTGATGGCGACGCGCAGTGTGGCGGCGGTTTTCGGTGGCTCCGGCTTTATTGGCCGCTACGTGGTCAAGCGGCTGGCGCAGGACGGGCACGTGGTGCGGGTGATCGGCCGCGACCCGGAGAGTGCGCAGTTCCTCAAGACCACCGGGCGGGTTGGCCAGGTGGTGCCGCTGTTCGCGTCACTGAGCCAGGAGGGCACGGTGGCGCGCGCCGTCGAGGGGGCGGAGATCGTGGTCAACCTGGTGGGGATCCTGGCCGAGACGCGGCGCGGGCAGTTTGACGCGGTGCATGCCGAGGGGGCGGGGCGGATTGCCCGGCTGGCGGCGGCGGCCGGGGCGCGGCGGATGGTGCAGGTGTCGGCGATCGGCGCCGACGCGGCGAGCCCGAGCGCCTATGGGCGCAGCAAGGCGGCGGGCGAGGCGGCCGTGCGGGCGGCGTTTCCGAGTGCGGTGATCGTGCGGCCGTCGATCGTGTTCGGCGAGGAGGACAAGTTCTTCAACCGGTTCGGCAAGCTGGCGGCGCTGTCGCCGGTGATGCCGGTGATTGCCGGGGCGACGCGGTTTCAGCCGGTGTTCGTCGGCGACGTGGCGGATGCGATCCAAGTGGTGGTGAACCGCGAGGATTGTGCGGGCCGGCTCTACGAGCTGGGCGGGCCGCAGGTGATGAGCTTTCGCGAGATCCTGCAGTGGATCCTGCGGGAGACGCAGCGGTCGCGGCGGCTGGTGAGCCTGTCGCCCGGGATGGCCGGGATGATGGCGGCGGTGGGCGATGTGTTGCCGCTCGGGCTGACGCGGGACCAGTTGCTGATGCTGGGGCGGGACAATGTGGTGAGCCCGGGGGCGTTGGGGCTGGCCGCGCTCGGCATCACGCCGACGCCGCTCGACCTGGTGGTGCCGGCGTATCTGGATCGCTACCGGCAGGGTGGCGGCCGACGGGACGAGTATGCGACGGAGAGCTTGGGGCCGGATCGGCTCTAAATACCTCGGGTTGGGCCATGCCGGAGAGGCTGTCCCGGTCATCACGCTTTTGACGAGGCAGCGATGCTGTCGCATCGGGTGGAAATTGGTCGTCTGCCGAGCGCGGGAGCCCTATAGTCACTGGACCGCTGAGCGGCCGCTGGGGAGGCAGGGATGACCGACAAGATGCTGCAGTTCGTGCGCATGGCGCAGCATCAGCCCGACAAGCGGGCGGCGACGGCGCGGCGCGAGGATTTCGCCGAGATCTATGCGGATTTCGCGGTGCCGGAGGCGCGGGCGCAGTCCAGCCGGTGCAGCCAGTGCGGGGTGCCGTTCTGCTCGGTGCACTGCCCGCTCAACAACAACATTCCCGACTGGCTGAAGCTCACCGCCGAGGGGCGGCTGGAGGAGGCCTACGAGGTCGCCTCGGCGACCAACAATTTCCCGGAGATCTGCGGGCGGATTTGCCCGCAGGACAGGCTCTGCGAAGGCAATTGCGTGATCGAGAAGGATTTCGAGGCGGTCACGATCGGCGCCGTCGAGCGCTTTATCACCGACCACGCGTGGGAGCAGGGCTGGGTCAAGCCGGCGCGGCCGCGGGCGGAGCTGGGGCGGTCGGTCGGCATCGTCGGCGCCGGGCCGGGGGGGCTGGCGGCGGCCGAGCAGCTGCGGCGGCGGGGCTACGCGGTGCATGTGTATGACCGGTATGACCGGGTCGGCGGGCTGCTGATCTACGGCATTCCGGGGTTCAAGCTCGAGAAGGAGGCGGTGCTGCGGCGCTGGCGCCTGCTCGAGGAGGCGGGCATCGTCTTCCATCTCGGCCAGGGGATCGGCGACGGCGAGGGGCAGCTCTCGTTTGCGGCGCTGCGGGCGCGGCACGAGGCGGTGCTGATCGCGACCGGCGTCTATCAGAACCGCGACATCGGCGGGCCGGGCTCCGGGCTGCCGGGGATCGTCGCGGCACTCGACTTCCTCACCGCGTCGAACCGCAAGGGGCTCGGCGACGAGGTGCCGCAGTTCGATGCCGGCCTGCTCAACGCCGCCGGCAAGCGCGTGGTCGTGATCGGCGGTGGCGACACCGCGATGGACTGCCTGCGCACCTCGATCCGGCAGGGGGCGGCGAGCGTCACCTGCCTGTATCGGCGCGACCGGGCCAACATGCCGGGCTCGATGCGCGAGGTGCACAACGCCGAGGAGGAGGGTGTGCATTTCGAGTGGCTGTCCGCACCGGAGGCGTTCCTCGGCGACGACACGGTGAGCGCCGTGCGCGCCGTGCGGATGCGGCTCGGTCTGCCGGACGTCTCGGGACGCCAGTCGGTGGACGAGCTGGAGGGATCGGCCTTCAGCGTGCCGGCGGACCTGGTGGTCAAGGCGCTGGGGTTTGATCCGGAGCCGCTACCGACGCTGTGGGGGCAGGATGGGCTGGAGGTCAGCCGCTGGGGCACGCTGCGGGTGAACCATCGCAGCTTCGAGACCTCGATCCCGGGCGTCTATGCGGCGGGCGACATCGTGCGCGGGGCGAGCCTGGTGGTGTGGGCGATCCGCGACGGGCGGGACGCAGCGGCACAGATTCATGCGCGGCTGAGTGCGACAGCGCCGAGCGAGCCGGCGATGGGAGCGGCGGCATGAGCGAGGCGTTCGTTTCGGAGTGGCACGACAACGTCGCGCGCCTCGCCGGCACCTATGATGCCGGGCAGGAGCATGATGCCTGCGGGGTCGGGCTGATCGCCGCACTCGACGGCAAGCCGCGGCGCGAGGTGGTGCAGGCCGGGCTCGACGCGCTGCGCGCGGTGTGGCACCGCGGGGCCGTGGATGCGGACGGCAAGACCGGCGACGGCGCCGGCATCCATATCGAGATCCCGCGCGACTTCTTCGTCGACGCGATCCGCCGCTCCGGCGACGATGTTTGTGAGGCGGGGGGCGAGGCCGGCATCGGCGTCGGCATGGTGTTCATGCCGAAGACCGACCTGAACGCGCAGGAGCGCTGCCGGCAGATCGTCGAGACCGAGATCCTGGACGCCGGCTACACGATCTATGGCTGGCGGCAGGT
The DNA here is from genome assembly GCA_965198995.1 of Acetobacteraceae bacterium. Classification (GTDB taxonomy): domain Bacteria; phylum Pseudomonadota; class Alphaproteobacteria; order Acetobacterales; family Acetobacteraceae; genus CAXMMR01. The sequence goes on along the minus strand of CBDAQG010000002.1, from coordinate 2,146,453 downwards.
GCCGATCGACGTCGCCGTGATCGGCGAAAAGGCCAACGCGACGCGGCCCGAGATCGAGCAGATCATGATCCGCGGGCGGGCCGGGGCGGACGTCGCGACGTTCGAGCGCGACCTGTACGTGATCCGGCGGCGGATCGAGAAGCAGGCGATCGCGGCCCAGATCGCCGACCTCTATCTGTGCTCGCTGTCCTGCCGCTCGATCATCTACAAGGGCATGTTCCTGGCCGAGAACCTGTCCGACTTCTATCCGGACCTGACCGATACGCGCTTCGTCTCGCGCTTTGCGATCTACCATCAGCGCTACTCGACCAACACCTTTCCGACCTGGAAGCTGGCGCAGCCGTTCCGGATGCTGGCGCATAACGGCGAGATCAACACGATCTCGGGCAACGTCAACTGGATGAAGAGCCACGAGACGCGGCTGGCGGCGGGCGAGCTCGACCGGTTCGTCGACGACATCAAGCCGGTGGTGCAGGCCGGCGGCTCGGACACCGCCTCGCTCGACAACGTATTCGAGCTGCTGGTGCGCGCCGGGCGCGACGCGCCGATGACCAAGGCGCTGATGATCCCGGCGAGCACGACCAGCTCGACGATGAAGCAGGAGCATATCGACATGTTCCTGTACTGCAACGCGGTGATGGAGCCGTGGGACGGGCCGGCGGCGATCTGTGCGACCGACGGGCGCTGGATGGTGGCGGGGCTGGACCGCAACGGGCTGCGGCCGCTGCGCTACACGGTGACGCACTCCAACCTGCTGATCGTCGGCTCGGAGACCGGCATGGTGAAGCTGCCGGAGAGCGAGATCATGCTGAACGGCCGGGTCGGGCCGGGCGAGAGCATCGCGGTCGACCTCGATGCGCCGAAATTCTATCCGGACGCGGCGCTGCGCGACCTGCTGGCGGGTCGGCACGCCTACGGCGAGTGGACGCGGCGGATCAAGCGCATCGACGAGATCGTCCGCACCGACGCGCCCGAGCCGGTGCTGCTCAGCGGCGAGGCGCTGCGGCGGCGGCAGCTCTCCGTCGGCATGACGCTCGAGGAGATGGAGATGATCCTCCATCCGATGGTGGAGGACGCGGCCGAGGCGATCGGCTCGATGGGCGACGACACGCCGATCGCCGTGCTGTCGGACAAGTATCGCGGGCTGCACCACTATTTCCGGCAGAACTTCGCCCAGGTGACCAACCCGCCGATCGACAGCCTGCGCGAGAGCCGGGTGATGTCGCTCAAGACGCGGCTCGGCAACCTCGGCAACGTGCTCGACGAGGATGCGAGCCAGTGCGACCTGCTGCAGCTCGACAGCCCGGTGCTGAGCAATGCCGAGTTCGCCGCCATGCGCCAGACCATGGGCGAGAGCGCGCGCGAGGTGGATTGCACCTTTCCGGCGGCCGGTGCCCGGGATCAGGCGGGGGGCGGCGAGGCGGGGCTGCGGGCGGCGCTGGCGCGGATCCGGCGCGAGGCCGAAGAGGGCATACGCGAGGGCTGCACCCACGTGGTGCTGACCGACGAGGCGGCGGATGCGGACCGGGCGGCGATCCCGATGATCCTGGCGACCGCGGCGGTGCACACCCACCTGGTTCGTTGCAGCCTGCGGACGTTCACCAGCCTCAACGTGCGGGCGGCTGAGTGCGTCGACGTGCACGCGTTCGCGGTGCTGATCGGCGTCGGCGCGACGACGGTCAACGCCTATCTTGCCCAGGAGAGCATTGCCGACCGGCATCGGCGCGGGCTGTTCGGCGATCTCGCGCTCAAGGAGGCGGTGAGCCGGTATCGGCGGGCGGTCGACAAGGGGCTGCTCAAGGTGATGGCCAAGATGGGCATCAGCGTCGTCAGCTCGTATCGGGGGGGCACCAATTTCGAGGCGATCGGGCTGAGCCGCGCGCTGGTCGCCGAGTTCTTTCCGGGGATGCAGTCGCGGATCTCCGGGATCGGGCTGTCGGGGATCGCCAAGCGGGTGCTGGCGCTGCACGAGGCGGCCTGGGGGTCGGACGCGGTGAGCCTGCCGGTGGGCGGCATTTACAAGCTGCGCCGGCGCGGCGAGGCGCATGCCTTCGAGGCAAACCTGATCCACACGCTGCAGACCGCGGTCGCGACCGACAGCTACACGACCTATCGGCGCTATGCCGACGCGGTGCGGCGGGGCCCGGCGATCGCGCTGCGCGACCTGCTGGATTTCCGCACCGACCGGGTGAGCCCGATCCCGCTGGAGGAGGTCGAGAGCGTCACCGAGATCCGCAAGCATCTGATCGCGCCGGGGATTTCGCTGGGCGCGCTGAGCCCGGAGGCGCACGAGACGCTGTCGATTGCGATGAACCGGATCGGCGCGCGCTCGGACAGCGGCGAGGGCGGCGAGGACCCGGCGCGGTCGCGGCCGCGCGAGAACGGCGACAATGCGAGCTCGGCGATCAAGCAGATCGCCTCGGGGCGGTTCGGCGTCACCGCCGAGTATCTGAACGCCTGCCGGGAGATCGAGATCAAGATCGCCCAGGGTGCCAAGCCCGGCGAGGGTGGGCAGTTGCCGGGCTTCAAGGTGACCGAGCTGATCGGCCGGCTGCGGCATGCGACGCCGGGGGTGAGCCTGATCAGCCCGCCGCCGCATCACGACATCTACTCGATCGAGGACCTGGCGCAGCTTATCTATGACCTGAAGCAGATCAACGAGGACGCCAGCGTCTGCGTGAAGCTGGTGTCGCGCTCGGGCATCGGCACGGTGGCGGCCGGGGTCGCCAAGGCGCGGGCCGACACGATCCTGATCTCGGGGCATGCGGGGGGGACGGGCGCCAGCCCGCAGAGCTCGGTGAAGTATGCCGGGCTGCCCTGGGAGATGGGGCTGAGCGAGGCGCATCAGGTGCTGATGCTCAACCGGCTGCGCCACCGGGTGAAGCTGCGCACCGATGGCGGCATCAAGACCGGGCGCGACGTGGTGATTGCGGCGATGCTGGGGGCGGAGGAGTTCGGCATCGGCACCGCCTCGCTGGTGGCGATGGGCTGCATCATGGTGCGGCAGTGCCACTCCAACACCTGCCCGGTCGGCGTCTGCACCCAGGACGAAGTGCTACGGGCGAAGTATGATGGCACCCCGGAGAAGGTGATCAACCTGTTCTCGTTCATCGCCGAGGACGTGCGCGGCATCCTGGCGCAACTCGGGGTTCGGCGGCTGACCGACGTGATCGGGCGGACCGACATGCTGCAGCAGGTGAGCCGGGGCTCGGACCTGCTCGACGACCTCGATCTCAACCCGCTGCTCGCGCAGGCCGATCCAGGGCCGCACGCACGCTACTGCACGTTGCAGGGGCGCAACGAGGTGCCGGACACGCTGGATGCGCAGATGATCGCCGACGCCGCGCCGCTGTTCGAGCGCGGCGAGAAGATGCAGCTGCAGTACAGCGTCCGCAACACGCACCGGGCGATCGGCACCCGGCTGTCGTCCCGCATCGTGCGGCGGTTCGGCATGCGCGGGCTGAAGGATGGCCACGTGACGGTGCGGCTGCGCGGCTCGGCGGGGCAGTCGCTCGGCGCGTTTGCCGTGCACGGGGTGAAGCTCGACGTGCTGGGGGATGCGAACGACTATGTCGGCAAGGGGCTGAGCGGGGCGCGGATCGTGGTGCGGCCGCCGCACTCCTCGACGCTCGCCTCGCAGGACAACACGATCATCGGCAACACCTGCCTGTATGGGGCGACGGCCGGCAGCCTGTTCGCCGCCGGGCAGGCGGGCGAGCGGTTCGCGGTGCGCAACTCGGGGGCGGAGGCGGTCGTCGAGGGGTGCGGCAGCAATGCGTGCGAGTATATGACCGGCGGCACGGTGGTGATCCTGGGGCCGACGGACAGCAATTTCGGCGCCGGGTTCACCGGTGGGATGGCGTTCGTCTACGACCGCGAGCGGAGCTTCGTCGCCAACATCAATCCCGACACGCTGCTGTGGCAGCGCATCGCGTCGGCGCATTGGGAGGCGCGGCTGCGGGGATTGATCGAGACGCATGCGCGCGAGACGTCGAGCCGGTATGCGGCGCTGCTGCTGCATGACTGGGACGAGCTGGTCGGGCATTTCTGGCAGGTGGTGCCGAAGGAGTACGTGCGTTATTTGGAGGCGCCGCTGTCGGACCAGGCGGAGGCGATGCGGGCGTGAGGAAGGAAGCGGTTCTTTTTTGAAAAAAAGAACCAAAAAACTGTCGCTCGATGGCTGGAGGCGCGACAGCGGGGGGCAAAGTTTTTTGCTTCTTTTTTGCAAAAAAGAAGCGCTTCTCTTCTCTCCCTCGGCATTTGCTATAAGCCCGCGCCATGCGCGTGCTTTACCACTTCATGCTTTCCCCGGCCTGCCGCACGGTGCGGCTGGCGCTGTCGGAGAAGCGGCTCGGCTTCGAGCTGCGCGCCGAGCGGGCTTGGGAGCGGCGGCCTGACTACCTGGCGTTGAACCCGGCCGGCACGGTGCCGACGCTGGTCGAGCTGGACGGGCTCGCGGTGCCGGACGGCTCGGTGATCGGCGAGTATCTCGAGGAGGCCTATCCGGACACGCCGCTGCTTGGCCGCAGCATGGTCGAGCGGATCGAGGTGCGGCGCGTGGTCGCCTGGGTGGATCATGGCTTTGGCGACAACGCCTCGGAGACGCTGCTGCACGAGAAGGTGGTGAAGCGCTTTGCCGGTGGACAGCCGGACGTGGCGCGGTTGCGGCACGGCTATGACAGCCTGCGCCGGCATCTGCCGACGCTGAGCCACCTGGCGGAGACGCGGCGCTGGCTGGGTGGGGAGACGCTGTCGCTGGCGGACTTTGCCGCGGCGGGGCATCTATCCTGTCTCGACTACATCGGCGAGCTCGATTGGTCGGCGCTGCCGGCGGTGAAGGAGTGGTATGCGCGGATCAAGTCTCGCCCGTGCTTTCGGCCGCTGCTGACCGAGCGGATGCCGGGGATGACGCCGCCGGAGCATTATGCCGATCTGGATTTTTGAGGACGTCGGACGCCGCCATGAAGATCACTCAGCTCTGTCCTAACGGCCACCAGCTTACCCGGCTGGGCGTGATGAACTGCTACCTGGTGCGTGAGCCGGACGGCTTCACCCTGATCGACACCACGATCCCGGGCGCCGCCCAGGGCATTCTGGCGGCGGCGGAGTCGCTGGGGGCGCCGATCAAGCGGATTTTGCTGACCCATGCGCATACCGACCATGTCGGCTCCGTCGACGCGCTGGTCGGGCGGCTGCCGGGGGTTGTCGTTGCGATCAGCGAGCGCTCGCTGCCGCTGCTGCAGCGGCCGGTGGACACGTCGCTGCGGCCTGGCGAGCCGGAGCTGAAGGTGCGGGGCAGCCTGTCGGGGATCGCGACGCGGATCAGCACGTTTGTCGACGACGGCGGGATGTTCGGCTCGCTGCGCTGCATCCATACGCCGGGGCATTGCCCGGGGCACTTCTCGTTTCTCGACGAGCGGGACGGGACGCTCTACGCGGGCGACGAGCTGGTGGGCGTGGGGCGGCTGTCTTTGCCGGGCTGGACGCCGTGGTACTTTCCGCTGCCGACGCTGGCCACGTGGTCGAAGCCGCTGGTGCTCGAGAGCGCCCGCAAGTTGCTCGATTACCCGATCCAGCGCTTCGCCTGCGGCCATGGCGCGGTCCGGGAGGGCGGCGCTGCCGCTCTGTCGGCCGTCATCGCGTCCGTCTCCTTGTGATGCGGGTCTGGGGCGTGCCCCTGTGGTGCGACTGCATGCTGAGGGGTGACGGAGTGCCACCGGCAGAGCCTCTGGCCTTACTTCTGCGGCCCGGCCTCCAGGAGGTCGAGATCCTGCCGGGCCATGTCGCCGGTGGCGGTGTCCGGGGCCAAGGCGGAGGCTTGTTCCCAGTCTGATCGGGCGCCGGCGAGGTTGCCCTGGCGCTGGCGGATGACGCCGCGTTCGAGCAGCGCGTCGGGGTCGTCGGGGTCGCGGGTGAGCACGCGGTCGACGTCGGCGGCGGCGGCGGCGAGCTGGTCGAGGCGGCGGAGGTCGCCGGCGCGCTGGATGATGGCGTCGTCGCGTTTGGGCTCGATCTCCAGCGCCGCGTCGAGGTCGGTGATCGCGTCCTGGACGCGCGACTGGCCGGTGCGGGCGTGGGCGCGGTCGATCAGGGCGTCGGGGTCGTCGGGGGTGAGGGCGAGGGCTGCGGTGGCCGAGGCGGCGGCCTGGGCCGGGTCGGCGGCGAGCATCCAGGCCTGGTCGGCCTGGAGGTAGACGGTGGCGCGGGCGGCGGCGTCGGCGGTGCTGGAATGGGCGAGGCGGTCGAGCGCGGCGGCGCCGTCGGCGGGATGGCCGAGGGCGATGGCGGCGAGGGCGCCGCAATGCGCCGCGCCGAGGCCGCCGCCTTGGGCGCTCCAGGTGGCGGCCAGATGCCGGGCGGCGGCCGGGTCGGTGGCGAGCTGGTCGAGGCAGGCTTCGTACTCGGGGCCGCCGGCGATGCGCGGGGCGGCGGGCGGCAGGGGGATCTCCTCGTTCGGGGCGTCGTCGTCGGCCGTGGGTCGGGCCGGGAGCGGCGGCGCGGCGGCGTCGCTCGGGTTCTCGGGGGTGGTGGCGTCCGGGCCGTCGACGGGCGGGATTTCGTCGGGGCTGTCGGCGTCGGGCGCTGTGGCCGAGTGTGGCGGCGTTGGCTGGGCGGGCAAGGCCCGGGGCGCGGCCAGCAGGAGGAGGCTCAGCGCTATGGCCTGCGCGGCCCGTCTGGTCATTCCCGTCTGGTCATGCGCGGCTGGTCATGCGCGCTACTCTAGGCGAGTTTAGGCGGCTGCCAAATGCCAACGGGAGTGTGCCAGGCTGCATCTGTTGATTTTCGGGCTGGGGTATAGCGGCGGCGCGGTGGCGCGGGCGGCGCTGGCGGCAGGGTTCACGGTGAGTGCGACGAGCCGCGATCCGGACCGGCTGCCGCCGCTGGCGGGGGTGCGGGTGCTGCGCTTTGACGCGGCGGCGGCGGTGGTGGGCGAGGCGACGCATGTGCTGGCGACGGCGGCGCCGGGCGAGGGCGGCGACCCGGTGCTGGCACGCTACGGCCCGGCGATCGGCGGGGCGGGGCGGCTCGAGTGGCTGGGCTACCTGTCGACGACCGGCGTCTATGGCGACCGCGGCGGCGGCTGGGTGGACGAGGCGAGCGCGCCGGCGCCGGGCAGCGAGCGCGGGCGGCGGCGGGTGGCGGCCGAGGCGGCATGGCAAGCGGTAGGCGAAGGGCGGCGGGTCGACCTGTTTCGGCTGGCCGGCATCTATGGGCCGGGGCGGTCGGTGCTGAGCGATGTGCGGGAGGGCACGGCGCGGCGGGTGATCAAGCCGGGGCACGCCTTTGGGCGCATCCACCGTGACGACATCGCCGGCGCGGTGGTCGCCGCAATGCGCCAGCCGGTCGTGCCGGGCTGCCGGGTGTTCAACCTCAGCGACGACGAGCCGGCGGAGAGCGCCGTCGTCATCGAGGCGGCGGCGCGGCTGCTCGGGCTGCCGGTGCCGCCGGCGGTGCCGTTCGCCGAGGCGGCGGCGGGGATGAGCGCGATGGGGCGCTCGTTCTGGGCCGACAACCGCAAAGTCTCAAGCGCTGCGACGCAGCGGGCGCTCGGCTATGCCTGGCGCTACCCGACCTACCGCGAGGGGCTGGCCGGGGTGCTGGCCGAGGAGGCGGCCAGTAAATAAGTCAGACTCGCGTGAAATACGGCAAGATCCTGCGGGCGGGAGAGGCGGTGGTCGCCGTCCTTGATCAGCGTCACCAGGACGTCGGGGCTGGCGAGGCGCTCGGCCAAGGTCAGCGCGGTGCGCCAGGGCACGTCGCCATCGCGCTGGCCGTGCAGTAGCCGCACCGGGCAGGTGATCGGGATCGTGCTCCCGAGCAGGACGTGGCGGCGGCCGTCCTCGATCAGGGCGCGGGTGACCGGCAGCGGCTCGCCATAGGCGCTGTCGAGGTGGATCACGCCGTCGGTGAGCAGTGTCGAGCGCGCGGCCCGATCAAGGCTGGCCCAGATCAGGGTCTCGGTGAAGTCGGGCGCGGCGGCGATGCCGATCAGGCCGGCGACGCGGTCCGGACGGGCCAGCGCGATGAGCAAGGCGATCCAGCCGCCCATCGACGAGCCGACGAGGATCAGCGGACCCGCGGGCAGCAGGCGGTCGATGAGCAGCAGGGCGTCGTCCCGCCAGCGGCCGATCGTGCCGTCCTCGAAGCGGCCGTCGCTGGCGCCGTGGCCGGAGTAGTCAAGCCGGAGCAGGGGGCCGCCGCGGGCGACCAGCGAGGTCGCCTTGTCGCCGGTCATGTCGCTGCGCAGGCCGGGGAGGAAGACGACCGTCGGGCCCTCGCCGGGGTGCAGGTCGTAAGCCAGGCGGAGGCCGTCGCTGCACGTCAGAAAAGTAGCAAGGCCAGGGCTCTGCCCTGGACCGGGCGCCCATCGCACGGGTGCGATGGGTCCCGACGCTGGGGGCGGCGCCCCCAGACCCGCATCCGTTGGGGGCTTAGTGGGTTCTTTCTTACCAGGCGAAGCCAATCAATCCTCCGCCCAACGTCACCGTTCTAGCCAGGTAGAAATGGGTAAGAAATGGATTTTAAAGGCTTTGCCTTAATGGGGTCCAGGGGCGGAGTGAGCCGAAGGTTCCGACGGCGCGTAGCGCCGTTGGAAGGCTCACGGAGGGGAAGCCCCTGGCCTTTCTGTCTTAGGTGACCAGGCGGCTGCCGACGAGGAGGAGGGTGCAGGCGAGCATCGGGCGCAGGACCAGTTCGGGCACCCGGGTGGCGAGGAGGCTGCCCAGGATGATGCCAGGGATGGAGCCGACGAGGAGGGAGCCGAGCAGGGCGGTGTCGACGGAGCCGAAATACCAGTGGCCGAGGCCGGCGATGAGGGTGAGGGGGACGGCGTGGGCGATGTCGGAGCCGATCAGGCGGACGGTGCTGATGGTGGGGTAGAGCAGGATCAGGGCGGTGACGCCGAGGGCGCCGGCGCCGACCGAGGAGATGCTGACCAGCACGCCGAGGCTGGCGCCGACGACCACGGTCCAGACGGCCGGGTGGCGTGGTTGGCCGGGCGAGAAGCGGGCGGCGGCGGCCAAGATCTGGCGGCGGAAGAACAGCGAGAAGGCGGTGAGCACGAGGGCGCAGCCGAGGATGACGGAGATCAGGTGGGCGTGGCCCTCGGTGCCGCTGGTGCGCGACAGCACGAAGACGGTGATGGCGGTGGCCGGGATGCTGCCGCTGGCGAGGCGGCGGACGATGCGCCAGTCGACCGAGCGGTGGGCGCTGTGCACCGCGGTGCCGACGCTCTTGGTGACGGCGGCGTAGAGCAGGTCGGTGCCGACGGCGGTGTCGGGATGGATGCCGAACAGCAGCACCAGCAGCGGCGTCATCAGCGAGCCGCCGCCAACGCCGGTGAGGCCGACCAGCAGGCCGACGGCAAAGCCCGAGACGGAGTAGGCGGGGTTCAGCGCGCTGAGCATCCGGTCTCGTCCTCCCTGGCGTGCGCGCCAGCCCTGCGCCGCCCATTCCACGGGCGCATCTGGCACAATTTACTGATCTACGTCCATTTTGGTAAGATCGGGCGGTCGCGAACACCCTCTCCGGGTGTAGAACGCTTCGGGCTCGATGTAGAGGCCATCCGAGGGCGGCAGCCGGAGAAAATCTTGCCTGTCGGCAAGATCGCCGTAACCCATTGATTTGCGGCGTGTGGCAAGACTGGCGTTGACGGTCCCCCCGTACGTCTCCTTCGCTGACGCAGAAGCGGCGATGCTGACCGGATCTCGCCCGTCGTCCCAAGCCGTAAATACGTTGGTTTCCAAAGGGCCCCGGCCGTCGTGCGAAGCACGCCTGCGGGTGACGGTGGGTCCAGGCCAAAGCCCTGGCCGTCCAACGTGCTAGGCTGGAGACGATGGTCGCTGATCCGAGCCTTGTCGTGCTGCAGGTGCTGCCCAGGCTGCAGACCGGCGGGGTGGAGCGCGGCACGGTCGAGATGGTGCGGGCGATCGTGGGCGCGGGTGGGCGGGCGCTGGTGGCCAGCGCCGGCGGGCGGATGGTGGACGAGGTGGTGGCGGCGGGCGGCGTGCATGTCGTGCTGCCGCTGGCCGGCAAGACGCCGTGGCGGATCGCGGCCAATGCGCGGTTGCTGGCGGCATTGGTGCGGCGCGAGGGGGTGCGGCTGATCCATGCGCGCTCGCGGGCGCCGGCCTGGGCGGCGTGGCACGGCTGGCGGTCGCTGGCCGCCGGCGGCGGAGTGCGCTTCGTCACCACCTGGCATGGCGTGCATGGTGAGGAGTGGCCGGGCAAGCGGGTGTGGAACTCGGTGCTGGCGAAGGGCGAGCGGGTGATTGCCATCAGCCACTTCGTCGCCCGGCAGGTGGCGAGCCGGCATGGCGTGGGGCCGGAGCGGCTGCGGGTGATCCCGCGCGGGGTGGACGTGGCCGCCTTTGACCCCGGGGCGGTGGCGGCGGAGCGGGTCGAGGCGTTGCGGCGGGGCTGGCGTCTGGCGCCGGGTTGGCGGGTGGTGATGCTGCCGGGGCGGCTGTCGGCCTGGAAGGGGCATGCGGTGCTGATCGAGGCGCTGGCGCTGCTGGGCGATGCGGACGTCATCGCGGTGTTTGTGGGCGAGCTTGACGGGCATGGGCCGCTGGTGGCGCGGCTGGCGGCGCAGGCGGCGGCGGCGGGTCTGGCGGAGCGCATCGTCATGGCCGGGCACTGCGCCGACATGCCGGCGGCGCTGCTGCTCGCCGACGTCGTGGTCAGCGCCTCGATCCGGCCGGAGCCGTTCGGGCGGGTGGTGGTGGAGGCGCAGGCGATGGGCTGCCCGGTGGTCGCGACCGACCATGGCGGGGCGGCGGAGACGATCCGGGCGGGGGTGACCGGCTGGCTGGTGCCGCCGGGCGACGCGCCGGCGCTGGCCGAGGCGCTCGGCGAGGCGCTGGATCTGGCGCCGCTGGAGCGGGTGGCGCTGGCCGAGCGCTGCCGCAGCGCGGTGCTGGCGCAGTTCACCACCGCGGCGATGCAGCAGGCGACGCTCGACGTCTATCGTGAGGTTTTATCGTGACGGGTGCTTACGGGCGTCGCGATGTGTCCTAAGATGAAGGCGTGACGCGAATTCTGGTCATCAAGCTCGGCGCCATGGGGGACTTCGTGCTGGGGTTCCGCGCCTTTGCGGCGATCCGCGCGCACGACATCCACGCCCACATCACCCTGCTCACCACTGCGCCGTTCGCCGAGCTCGGGCGGCGCAGCCCGTGGTTTGACACCGTCGAGGTGGACACGCGGCCGGCCTGGTGGGATCTGCGCGGCATCGCCCGGCTGCGCCGGCAGCTGCGCGGGCACGATTTCGTCTACGACCTGCAGACCTCCAGCCGCTCCTCGCGCTACCACCAGCTCGCCGGGCGGCCGCCGTGGTCGGGTGTCGCGCGCGGCGCCTCGCACCCGCATGCCAATCCCGGGCGCGATGCGATGCACACGCTGGAGCGGCAGCGCGAGCAGCTCATGGTGACCGGCATCGTCGACATTCCGCGCCCCGACCTCGGCTGGCTGCGCGAGGGCGGGCAGGCGATCGCGGCGCCGTATGCGCTGCTGGCGCCCGGGGCGGCGCCGCACCGGCCGCGCAAGCGGTGGCCGGAGACGCGGTTCGGCGAGCTCGCCCGGGCGCTGGCCGGTCGGGGCATCGCGCCGGTGGTGGTGGGCGCCACCGCCGAAGGGCCGCTGGCGCGCTCGATCGTCGCCGCCTGTCCGGAGGCGCGGGACCTGACGGGGCGGACGTCGCTGTTCGACCTGGCGGGGCTGGCGTCGCGGGCGGTGCTGGCGGTGGGCAACGACACCGGGCCGATGCACCTGGCGGCGGCGATGGGGTGCCGGTGCGTGGTGCTGTTCTCGGCCGAGAGCGATCCGGAGCTGACGGCGCCGGCGGGGCGGGTGACGATCGTGCGGGAGCCGGATCTGGCGGATCTGCCGGTCGAGCGGGTGGCGGCGGCGCTGCCGTAAGGCAAGGCCAGGGCTCTGCCCTGGACCGGTCACGCGCAAGCGTGCATTCGCACGACACGCGCAAGCGTGCATTCGCACGACGGGGGGCGGCGCCCCCAGACCCGCGTCCGTAAGGCTTTGAGGGCTCTTTCTTGCTTGGCGAAGCCAGTCAACCATGCTTCCCACGCCGTCGACCTCGACGTCGATAATGAATAATGGATTGATCTCGAAGGCTTCGCCTTCGAAGACCCCTGACTAACGTAATGGGGCCTGGGGCCTCGGGCCCCAGCGGGTCCAGGGCAGAGCCCTGGCCTTTCTTCCTTCCGGAGTTGCCGTAATGCCGAACGTGACGTTGCCCGATGGATCAATTCGATCGTTTGACGGGCCGATCAGCGGAACGGCGGTGGCGGCGGCGATCGGGCCGGGGCTGGCGCGGGCGGCGTTGGCGATGACGGTTGACGGCGCGATGCAGGATTTGTCGCGGCTGATCGAGCGGGATGCTGCGGTGACGTTCGTGACGCGTCGGGACGAGGCGGCGCTCGGGCTGATCCGGCATGATGCGGCGCATGTGTTGGCCGAGGCGGTGCAGTCGCTCTATCCGGGCACGCAGGTGACGATCGGGCCGGCGATCGAGAACGGGTTCTACTACGACTTCGCCCGCAACGAGCCGTTTACGCCGGAGGATTTTCCGGCGATCGAGGCGCGGATGCGGGAGATCGTGGCGCGGGATGCGGCGTTCGTGCGCGAGGAGTGGGCGCGCGAGGACGCGGTCGCGTTTTTCGAGGCGCGGGGGGAGCGTTACAAGGCGGAGCTGATCCGGGACCTGCCGGCTTCGGAGACGATTTCGGTCTATCGGCAGGGGGAGTGGCTCGACCTGTGTCGTGGGCCGCACATGCGTTCGACGGGGGATTTGGGCGGCGCGTTCAAGCTGATGAAGGTTGCGGGGGCGTATTGGCGGGGCGATCACCGCAACGCGATGCTGAGCCGGATCTATGGCACGGCGTGGCGGGACGGCAAGGAGTTGGCGGCGCATCTGCACCAGCTCGAGGAGGCGGAGCGGCGGGATCATCGGCGCATCGGGCGGGAGATGGAGCTGTTCCATTTCCAGGAGGAGGCGGTGGGTTCGGTGTTCTGGCATCCGAAGGGGTGGCGGCTGTATCGGACCTGCGAGGCGTATATGCGGCGGCGGCTGGACGCGGCGGGGTATCAGGAGGTGCGGACGCCGCAGCTGGTCGACCGGTCGCTGTGGGAGCGGTCGGGGCACTGGGAGAATTATCGGGAGCACATGTTCGTCGCCAGCGTGGAGGACGAGGAGACGTCGCTGGCGCTGAAGCCGATGAATTGCCCGTGCCACGTGCAGATTTTTCGGCATGGGCTGCGGTCGTATCGGGAGCTGCCGTGGCGGATGGCGGAGTTTGGCGCGTGCCATCGGTATGAGCCGTCGGGGGCGCTGCATGGGCTGATGCGGGTGCGGGCGTTTACCCAGGACGATGCGCATATTTTCTGCACCGAGGATCAGGTGGCGGCGGAGACGGCGCGGTTCGTGGCGTTGCTGGCCTCGGTTTATGCGGATTTCGGGTTTGCCGAGTTCCGGGTGAAGTTTGCCGACCGGCCGGCGGTGCGGGCGGGCGAGGAGGCGGATTGGGACCGGGCGGAGGCGTCGTTGCGGGAGGCGTGCCGGCTGGCGGGGGTTGAGTATGAGCTGAACCCGGGGGAGGGGGCGTTTTACGGGCCGAAGCTGGAGTTCGTGCTGCGCGATGCGATCGGGCGGGACTGGCAGTGCGGGACGTTGCAGGTGGATTACGTGCTGCCGGCGCGGCTGGACGCGGAGTATGTGGCCGAGGATGGCGGGCGGCGGCGGCCGGTGATGCTGCACCGGGCGATCCTGGGCAGCTTCGAGCGGTTTCTGGGGATTTTGATCGAGCAGTATGCCGGGCGGTTTCCGCTGTGGCTGGCGCCGGTGCCGGTGGTGGTGGCGTCGATCGTCTCGGACGCGAACGTGTATGCGGAGGAGCTGGCGGCGGCGCTTGGGGCGGCGGGGCTGGCGGTGGGCACTGACCTCAGGAACGAGAAGATCAACGCCAAGATCCGCGAGCACAGCGTGGCGCACGTGCCGGTGATTGCCGTGGTGGGGCGGCGGGAGGCGGAGCAGCGCACGGTCGCGATCAGGCGGCTGGGCAGTGGCGAGCAGGTTGTGGTATCATTCGAGGACTGCGTCGCCGTGCTTGCAGCCGAGGCGGCGGCGCCCGACATCAAGGCTGCGTCTGGCCGGCTTCTGGTTTCCCCCGCTTTGGCGTGAGGGTGATCGGGCTGGCCGGTGGCGTTTGATGCTGCGTTTCAACGAGGACAGGAGAGTACGATAGCCAGAGGACCGATGCAGGCAGCCCCGAGCCGGGACGGCCCACGCGTGAACGAGGACATCCGGGTTCCGCAAGTTCGGCTGATCGACGAGGAGGGCGAGATGCAGGGCGTGATGAGCGCGCGCGACGCCATCCTGCGCGCCTATGCTGTCGGGCTTGATTTGTTGGAGATCAGCCCGAACGCTGATCCGCCTGTGGTCAAGATCCTCGACTATGGCAAGTTCAAGTACGAGCAGCAGAAGAAGAAGAACGAGGCCAAGAAGAAGCAGAAGGTCATCGAGATCAAGGAGGTCAAGGTTCGTCCGAATATCGACGAGAATGACTACCAGGTTAAGATGCGGGCGATGAAGTCGTTCATCGGTGAGGGCGACAAGGTCAAGGTGACGTTGCGGTTTCGGGGCCGCGAGATGGCGCACCAGGATCTGGGCATCAAGGTGCTGGAGCGGATCCGGGTGGAGCTCGACGAGCAGACGAAGGTTGAGCAGATGCCGCGGATGGAGAACCGGCAGATGATCATGGTGCTGTCGCCCAGATAAGTGGGTGATCGGCGGATCGAGGGACGAGTTTTAGACGACGAGATCCGGGCGCGATTTGAGCGGGTTCAGAGATAGAGCCTCTGGCCTTGTCTTGACGTCCTTCCTGCCCTAGAACGCGCCTATTATCGTCGCTCCGCGAGTGTTCGCGCAGCGGCGTGTTGGGCGTTGGGGTGGTGTGATGTTCGACGCCTTGTCGGGCAAGCTTTCCGGAGTGTTTGACGGGCTGCGGCGGCGCGGGGCGCTGTCGGAGGGCGACGTCGTCGAGGCGCTGCGCGAGGTGCGGCTCGCGCTGCTCGAGGCGGACGTGGCGCTGCCGGTCGTCAAGTCGTTCATCCAGGGGGTGCGCGACCGGGCGGTGGGTGCGGAGGTGCTGGAGGCGGTGTCGCCGGGCCAGCAGATGGCCAAGATCGTCAACGACGTGCTGGTCGAGGCGCTGGGCGGGGCCGGCGCGGTGCCGCTGGACCTGGCCGCGGCGCCGCCGGTGCCGATCCTGATGGTTGGGCTGCAGGGGTCGGGCAAGACGACGACGTCGGGCAAGCTGGCGCTCCGGCTGCTGACGCGGGAGCGCAAGCGGGTGCTGCTGGCGAGCCTGGATACGCAGCGGCCGGCGGCGCAGCTGCAGCTGGCGCAGTTGGCCGAGCGGGCGGGGGTTGCTTCGCTGCCGATCGTGGCGGGCGAGGGGCCGGTGCAGATCGCGCAGCGGGCGATGCTGGCCGGGCGGCGCGAGGGGTTCGACGTCGTCATTCTCGACACGGCGGGGCGGCTGTCGATCGACGCGGCGCTGATGGACGAGGTGCGGGCGATCCGGGCCGAGACCAACCCGCGCGAGACGCTGCTGGTGGTCGACGCGATGACCGGGCAGGACGCGGTGAACACGGCGCGGGCGTTCAACGAGGCGCTCGGTATTACGGGCATCGTGCTGACGCGAATGGACGGCGATGCGCGCGGTGGCGCGGCGCTGTCGATGCGGCAGGTGACCGGGGCGCCGATCAAGCTGACCGGGTCGGGCGAGAAGATCGACGCGCTGGAGGAGTTTCACCCCGAGCGGGTGGCCGGGCGGATCCTCGGCATGGGCGACATCGTGGGCCTGGTCGAGCGGGCGTCGGAGACGATCGACCAGGTCGAGGCCGAGGCGCTTGCCAAGAAGATGATGCGGGGGTCGTTCGACCTCGAGGATTATGCGGCGCAGTTGCGGCAGATCGGCAAGATGGGGTCGCTGTCGGGCATTCTGGGGATGCTGCCGGGAGTGGGCAAGCTGAAGGAGCAGATCGAGGGGGCGAACCTCGACACCACGGTGCTGAAGAAGCAGGCGGCGATCATCTCGTCGATGACGATCAAGGAGCGGCGGACGCCGGACCTGATCAAGGCGAGCCGCAAGAAGCGGATTGCGGCGGGGTCGGGCAGCACGGTGCAGGAGGTCAATCGGCTGCTGCGGCAGTTCGACGACATGGCGACGATGATGAAGCGGATGAACAAGCTGGGGCAGAAGGGGCTGATGCGGCACGGCCTGGCGGGATTGATGCCGCAGCAGCGCCAGCAGCAGCGACGGCCGTATTGATCAAGAAGCAAGGAAGGCAAGGGGCGTTGCCCCTTGACCCCACCAAAGGCCGGCGGCCTTTGGAAACCGTCATTTAAGAAAAGGGTCTGGGGCCGCGGGCCCCAGCGGAGTCCAGGGGCAGAGCCTCTGGCCTTTTTAAGGAGATTTTATGAGCCTGAAGATCAGACTAGCCCGCGCCGGCGCGAAGAAGCGGCCGTACTACCACATTGTGGTGGCGGACAGCCGCAGCCCGCGGGACGGGCGCTTCATCGAGAAGGTGGGCAGCTACAATCCGATGCTGCCGCAGGAGCATGCCGACCGGTTGCGGCTGGTGGACGAGCGGATCACGCACTGGCTGAGCCATGGCGCGACGGCGACGGACCGGGTGGCGCGGTTCCTCGGCAATGCGGGGCTGGCGCCGAAGCCGGCGTATCGCGAGCAGCCGATCCAGTCGGCGCCGAAGAAGAAGGCGCAGGAGCGCGCCAAGTCTGAGGCGGCGGCGGGCTGAGTTGGCGGCCTCGGACACCATTCTGCTGGGCGTCGTCGGGCGGCCGCATGGGGTGCGGGGCCTGGTGCACGTGCATAGCTACACGGCCGAGCCGGCGGACCTGGCGGGGTATGGGCCGCTGCTCGACGAGCGCGGCGGGCTGTGGACGCTGAGCTGGCGGAGCGAGGGCGTGGCGGAGCTGCGCGACGCCGGCGGGCGGGCGGTGGCTGACCGGACCGCGGCGGAGCGGCTGACCAACATGCGGTTGTTCGTGCCGCGCGAGCGGCTGCCGCCGACGGAGGTGGACGAGTTCTACCTGGCTGATCTGATCGGCCTGGCGGCGGTGGATGCGGACGGCAAGGTGCTGGGGCGGGTTGGCGAGGTGCATGATTACGGCGCCGGCGTGAGCCTGGAGATCGCGCCGGCCGAGGGTGGGGCGGCGCTGCTGTTGCCGTTCACGCGCAGCGCGGTGCCCGAGGTTGACCTGGCGGCGCGGCGGGTGGTCGTGGTGCCGCCGCAGGAAGTGCGGCTGGGCGGGGGTGCCGCGTGAGCGCGGCGTGGTCGGCGACGGTGCTGACGCTGTTTCCGGAGATGTTTCCCGGGCCGCTGGGCGGGGCGCTGGCGGGGCGGGCGCTGGCGGCGGGGCGGTGGTGCTGCGAGGCGCGCGACCTGCGGGCCGGGGCGGGCGACCGGCATGGGCGGGTGGACGACGCGCCGTTCGGCGGCGGGGCGGGGATGGTGATGCGGCCCGACATCGTGGCCGCGGCGCTGGACGGGCTGCCGGCGGCGCTGCCGGTGGCTTACCTCACGCCGCGCGGGCGGCCGTTCGTGCAGGCCGATGCGGAGCGGCTTGCGGCGGGGCCGGGCGTGGCGCTGCTGTGCGGCCGTTACGAGGGGGTGGATCAGCGGGTGCTGGAGGCGCGCGGCGTCGAGGAGCTCAGCATCGGCGACTACGTCCTGTCCGGCGGGGAGCTGGCGGCGATGGTGGTGATCGATTGCTGCGTGCGGCTGCTGCCCGGGGTGATGGGCGCGGCGGCGAGCGCGCTGGAGGAGAGTTTCGTGGGCGGGCTGCTGGAGTATCCGCAGTTTACCCGGCCGGCGGAGTGGGACGGGCGGCCGGTGCCGCCGGTGCTGCTGTCCGGCAACCATGCGGCGATTGCGGCGTGGCGGCGCGCCGAGGCGGAGCGGGCGACGCGGGAGCGTCGGCCGGATCTATGGGCGGAGTATCAGGACGGAAGGCCAGGGGCGTCGCCCCTGGACCCGATTAAAGGCGGCGCCTTTAAAATCCATTTGTCAGACGTGCCACGCGGCGAGGTGGGTAACAGGATCGCCGACAATTAATGGGGTTTGGGGCCTCGGGCCCCAGCGGAGTCCAGAGGCAGAGCCTCTGGCCTTGCCTTCAATGACTGGCTTTATAGGAACCAAGACGATGAACATGTTGCAGGAGTTCGAGCAGCGCGAGGTTGAGCGGCTTGCCGCCACCCGGCCGATCCCGGTGTTTGCGCCGGGCGACACGGTGCGGGTGAGCGTCAAGGTGGTTGAGGGCGAGCGCACCCGGGTGCAGGCGTATGAGGGCGTGGTGATTGCGCGCTCGAACAAGGGGCTGAACAGCAACTTCACGGTGCGCAAGATCAGCTACGGCGAGGGGGTGGAGCGGGTGTTTCCGCTGTATACACCGCAGATTTCGCTGATCGAGGTGCTGCGCCGCGGCGACGTGCGGCGGGCGAAGCTGTATTACCTGCGCGGGCGGCGCGGCAAGTCGGCGCGTATCGCCGAGAAGGCGCGCGAGGTCACGGTCAGCGCGGCGGAGTAGGAGAAGGGCTTCTTTTTTGAAAAAAAGAAGCAAAAAGCTTTTATCCGCGCTGTCGCGAGCCAACCGGCAAGACCTCTTATCGAGCAAAAGTTTTTTGGTTCTTTTTTTCAAAAAAGAACCTCTTCCTTGCTGAGGAGCCAGGCCAGTGTCCCAAGGTGCGCGCACGTTGTTCGACAAGATTTGGGACGCGCATGTCGTGGACCGGCTCGAGGACGGCGCGGCGGTGCTCTACATCGACCGCCACCTGGTGCATGAGGTGACGAGCCCGCAGGCGTTTGCCGGGCTGCGCGCCGCCGGGCGTGGGGTGCGGCGGCCCGAGGCGACGTTGGCGGTGCTCGACCACAACGTGCCGACGGCGGATCGCGGGGCGCGGATTGCCGATGACGACAGCCGCACCCAGGTCGAGACGCTGCAGCGTAATGTCGCCGAGTTCGGCGTGCCGTTCTTTGATCTTTTGGACGAGCGGCAGGGCATCGTGCACATCATCGGGCCGGAGCAGGGCCTGTCGCTGCCGGGCATGACCATCGTGTGCGGGGACAGCCATACCTCGACGCATGGCGCGCTCGGGGCGCTCGCCTTCGGCATCGGCACGTCCGAGGTGGAGCACGTGCTGGCGACGCAGACGCTGCGGCAGAAGCCGGCGCTGAACATGCTGGTGCGCATCGAGGGCGTGGCGGGGCCGGGGGTGACGGCCAAGGACATCATGCTGGCGATCATCGGCCGCATCGGCACTGCCGGGGGCACCGGGCACGTGATCGAGTTCGCCGGCGCGGCGATCGAGGCGCTCGACATGGCCGGGCGGCTGACGCTGTGCAACATGTCGATCGAGGCGGGCGCGCGGGCCGGGCTGATCGCGCCCGACGAGACGACGTATCGTTACGTTGCCGGACGTCCGTATGCTCCCGCCGGCGCGGCGTTCGAGCAGGCGGTGGCGTATTGGCGCACGCTTGCCTCGGACCCCGGCGCCCGTTACGACAGGAGCGTCATTTTGCAGGCGGAAGAGATTGCGCCGATGGTGACGTGGGGGACGAGCCCGGAGGCGGTGCTGCCGATCAGCGGCTGCGTGCCCGATCCATCCGCTGTCGCGGACGTTTCGGCGCGGGCGCAGATGCAGCGCATGCTGGACTACATGGGTCTGCAGCCAGGCATGCGGCTGGACGGCTTGCCGGTCGACGTCGTGTTTATCGGCAGTTGCACCAATGCGCGGATCGAGGACATTCGCGCGGCGGCGCAGGTGGCGCGCGGGCGCCGCGTGGCCGCGGGGGTGCGGGCGCTGGTGGTGCCGGGCTCGGGGCTGGTGAAGCGGCAGGCGGAGGCGGAGGGGCTGGACCGGGTGATGCTCGACGCCGGATTTGAGTGGCGCGAGCCGGGCTGCTCGATGTGCCTCGGGATGAACCCTGACAAGCTGGCGGCCGGGCAGCGCTGTGCCAGCACCTCGAACCGCAACTTCGAGGGCCGGCAGGGGCCGGGCGGCCGCACCCACCTGCTCTCGCCGGCGATGGCGGCGGCGGCGGCGGTGGCCGGCCACCTGACCGACGTGCGGGCGCTGAGCTGATGCAGCCGTTAACGACGCTCACCGGCGTTGCGGCGCCGTTGCCGCTCGCCAATGTCGACACCGACAAGATCATTCCGTCGCGGTTCCTCAAGACGATCACCCGCGACGGGCTTGGCGTGCACCTGTTCGACACGCTGCGCTACGACGCCGAGGGGCGCGAGCGGGGGGAGTTCGTGCTGAACCAGGCGCCGTATCGCAGCGCCGAGATCCTGATCGCGCATGATAATTTCGGTTGTGGATCGTCACGCGAGCACGCGCCATGGGCGCTGCTCGACTTCGGCATCCGTTGCGTGATCGCTCCGGACTTTGCGGACATCTTTTTCAGCAACTGCTTGAAGAACGGCATTCTGCCGGTCGCGTTGCCGCGGGCGACCTGCGACCTGCTGATGGCGGACGCAGCGCTTGGCGGCAACGCGCGGCTGACGGTGGACCTCGAGCGCCAGGTGGTGGTGCGTCCGAACGGCGAGGTGATCGGCTTTGACATCGACGCGTCGCGGCGGGAGATGCTGCTGCTGGGGCTCGACGACATCGGCCAGACGATGCAGCGGGAGGGCGCGATCGACGCTTTTGAGCGGGCGCGCGCTGCCGCGCTGCCATGGCTGCCGGCGATCGCCGGGGTTTGAGGCGGCAGCACTAGAACAGGCGTTCAACACGCGCCGTGAGGAGATCGCCGTGGCTAACAGGAAGCTTCTGGTTCTGCCAGGCGACGGCATCGGCCCCGAGGTGATGCGCGAGGTTAAGCGCGTGGTCGACTGGATGGCGCGGCGGCGCTCGGTCAGCTTTGACATCACCGAGGATCTGGTCGGCGGCGCCTCGATCGATGCGCATGGCGTGCCGCTCACCGAGCGCACGCTCGAATTTGCGCGCGCCGCCGACGCGGTGCTGTTCGGCGCCGTCGGCGGGCCGAAATGGGACGCGGTGGGCTTTGACAAGCGGCCGGAGCTGGCGATCCTGGGATTGCGGCGCGAGCTCGGGCTGTTCGCCAATTTGCGTCCGGCGGTGGTGCTCGACCCGCTGGCGGATGCGAGCACGCTGAAGGCGGAGGTGGTGCGCGGGCTTGACCTGATGATCGTGCGCGAGAGCACCGGCGGGATCTATTTCGGCGAGCCGCGCGGCATCGAGACGCTGCCGGATGGGCGGCGCCGAGGCGTCAACACCGAGGTCTACGACAGCAACGAGATCAAGCGCGTCGGCCGGATCGCGTTCGAGCTGGCGCGCAAGCGGCGCGGCGCGGTGTGCAGCGTCGAGAAGTCCAACGTGATGGAGAGCGGGCTGCTGTGGCGGCAGACGATGGCGGAGCTGCACGAGGCGGAGTTCGCCGACGTGGCGCTGAGCCACATGCTGGCCGACACCTGCGCCATGCAGCTTGTGCGCAATCCGCGCGAGTTCGACGTGATCGTGACGACGAACATGTTCGGCGACATACTCTCCGACCTTGCCTCGATGCTGACCGGCAGCCTGGGCATGCTGCCGTCGGCGACGCTCGGGGAGCTGCGGCCGGATGGGCAGCGGCATGCGCTCTACGAGCCGATTCATGGCAGCGCGCCCGACATCGCGGGCCGTGGCATTGCCAACCCGTTCGGACAGATCCTGAGCTTTGCGATGTTGCTGCGCTACTCGCTGGACATGGAGGCGGACGCGCAGTTGATCGAGAAGGCGTGCACGAAGGTGCTGGCGAACGGGTTGCGCACGGCCGACGTGATGTCGCCGGGGGCGGCGCGGGTGGGCACCAGCGTGATGGGCGAGGCGGTCCTGCGCGAACTCGACAAGCTGGCCGCTTGAGGAAGGCCAGGGGCGTCGCCCCTGGACCCGATTAAAGGCGGAGCCTTTAAAATCCACTCGTCAGCGGGGGCTGGCGCCTTTCGGCCGGCTTTGTTCAGGCCGGGTCGGCGGCTTGCGAGGTGGGGTGGTTTCCTCTACACCGCGCGCGGCCCGCACCCGTAGCTCAATTGGATAGAGCACCAGACTACGAATCTGGGGGTTGGAAGTTCGAGTCTTTCCGGGTGCGCCAAGTGATGACAAGAGCAGCGATGGTGGCGAAAGTTGCAGCCTGCGCCGCCGTGGCGCTCGTCGTGATCGGGCTTGGCGGCTGCGATAACCTTAACCTGCCGAACGGTCCGGGGCGCGACGTGCCGCGGCAGGATGGGCCGTTGAGCGTGCCGCCCAGCGCGCTGAAGACGACGCCCGCGCCGCCGTGAGCCGGCTCGTCCTCGCCTATCATCACGGCTTTGGATATGGCGGCGCCACGGACTGGCTGACGCACATGGTGCTGTCGACCGTGGTCCATGCCCTGATCTACAGCTTCATCTTCCGGTTGCTGCGGCACCTGTCGCTCGGCGAGGAGGCGGTGCTGGTCGGGATCGTCCTGGTCGGGATCCTGATGTGGGGCAGACGGCGGGATCGACGGTTCTAAAGGCGGTGACAGGGCGCTGCCCTGGACCCGTCACGCGCCAGCGTGCATTCGCACGACGGCGGCGCCCCCAGACCCGCATCCGCTGAAGTCTAACCGAGCGCTTCCTTGCTTGGCGAAGCCATTCGATCCTGCATCCCCGCGGCACCGACCTCGCCGGAGAGTCATTGATCAGGAATGGATTTTAAAGGCTTCGCCTTTAATGGGGTCCAGGGGCAAAGCCCCTGGCCTTCCCTTCGCCTTACCCTGGCGTTCTTGTTCTGTTCCATGTACTTTGCGCCCCATGGCTGGTCCTCAATCGCGTCGGTATGCCTCGCTGGTGGTGTTGAAGCATCGGGGGGATGATTGTGTGCCGGTGGCGCGGTGCATGAACTGCGGGCATCGGGCGGGGCTGCCGCTGGACACCATGATCCGGCGGTGGGGGCCGGATTACCCGGTGGAGCATGCCGAGCAGCGGCTGCGCTGCCTGCGCTGCGACAGTCGTGGGTGCCGGATCGACGTCGCGCGGCTGTGTGCGCCGGGGTGTGCGCGCCAGCGTGGGTAGCGGCTCAATCGCGGCGGCGTCGGAGTGGGCGGAGGTAGGATTGGCCTTCGGGCGTGAAGCCGCTGGTTGCGCAGAAGCGCTGCGCCGGCGGTTCGATGGCCAGCATCGCCACGGCTTCGCAGCCGGCTGACCGGCCGGCCTGGCAGGCCGCCTTGAGCAGCAGCCGGGCGATGCCGCGGCGGCGCTCGGCGGCGGCGACGAACAGGGTTGAGAGCACCGCCACCGGCGTGTCCTCCAGCAGGGTCGGGCGGGTTTGCAGCACCGCGACGCCGATCAGCGCGCCGTCGTAATCCAGTGCGACCAGCACGGTCGTCGCGGCGTCCGCCAGCAGCCGCTCGAGGCGGCGGCGCATCGTTTCGGGCGGGGCGCCGAGCAGGGTGGCGAGCCCGGCTGCGTCGGTGGTCGCGGCGCCGCGCAGGTCGACGCCGTGGCGCAGGCTGGCCGGCATCGGCTAGGCGGGGTCGGGCTTGGGCTCAGGCTCGGGAGCGGGCAGCCGGAAGGGCTCGACGGTGCCGTTCAGGCGGATCGTCATCGGCTGGCCGCGGCGGTCCAGCGTCTTGCCGACGGCGACGCGGATCCAGCCTTCGCTGACGCAGTACTCCTCGACATTGGTGCGCTCGACGCCGTTGAAGCGGATGCCGATGCCGTGGGCGAGCAGGGCGGCGTCGTGATGCGGGCTGGCCGGGTTGATGGCGAGGCGGTCCGGCAGGTCATCCATGGCGTGCGTCTCTCCTGCAGGACTCTTCCACTTGCGGCACGGTCCATTCCGGGTTCATAGCGGTTTGGCCAACGCGGACACAGTCAAGGAGCTCGATCGCCATGCTGCTTCTCCTCATCATCCTCGTCATCCTGGCGCTCGGCAGCGGCGGCTACGGCTACCGCTCCGGCTGGTATGGCGGCGGTTCGGCCGGCGGCGGCTTCAACGGGCTGGGGTTGCTGCCGGTGCTGCTGATCATCGTCGTCGTCGTGCTGCTGCTGCGCGGCAGCTACTAGCCGCCGGCCAGGTCGCGGCCAAGGGCGGGGCGGCGAGGGGCGCGCCGCCGCCGCACGATGTTCTTCGTCACCGATTTTGCCGATGCGGCGGTGATCCTGCCGGTCGCGCTCACGGTCGCGGTGCTGCTGGCGCTGCTCGACTGGCGGCGCGGCGCGCTGGGGTGGAGCGCGGGCGTGCTGGCGGCGCTGGCGGCGGTGCTGCTCGGCAAGCTGGCGCTGTTCGCCTGCTCGGGGGGCAGCCATGCGCTGCTGCGCAGTCCGAGCGGGCATACCGCCTCGGCTGCGGTGGTGTATGGCGGCGCGCTGGCGTTGCCGGCGAGCCGGCTGGTCGCGCGGTCAAGGGGCTGGGCCTGGTCGAGCCTGATCCTGGCGGCGCTGTTCGGCGGGCTGGCGGCGGTGGTGATCGGCGCCTCGCGGCTGCTGCTCGGGGTGCACAGCGTGGACGACGTGCTGACCGGCGGCGGCTGCGGGGTGATCGGGCTGTGGCTGATGCTGTGGCTGGCGGGGCCGATGCCGCCGCGGCTGGTGCGGCGGCAGCCGCTGACGGCGGCGCTGGGGACGATGCTGATCGGGGCGATCGTGCTGCTGCTGCATGGCGAGCGGCTGCCGATCGAGCCGATGCTGCACGGGGTAGGGCTCCGGCTGCATGGGCTGGTGCCGCAATGCGGGGGTTAGGAAGGCCAGGAGCTCTGCTCCTGGACCTCGCTGGGGCCGGCGGCCCAGACCCCGTTCTTGGGGCTTTCTTACCTTAGACTGCGGCCTACGCTTGGTCCGGCCAGGCGGCGGGTCATGACGAGGGAGGCGACGGCGGAGATCAGGAAGGCGAAGACCCAGTCGCGGGCCAGGATCAGGCCGCTGAACGGGTGCCAGAGCAGCACGATGTAGAGGAAGGCGACGACCAGCAGCATGCGCCGGGCGGGCAGGCCGCGTTGGGCGGCGATGACGGCCAGGGCGACGAAGACGACGAACAGGGCGATCGCCAGCGCGCGGATGATCAGGATCGACTGGTGGCTCAGCGAGATGATGACGCCGTCGAAACGCTGCTCCAGCTGCGACAGCGTGAGCGTGAGGGTCTCGAGGATGTACTCGGGCTGGCGCAAATAGAGCAGCAGCGCCAGCAGCAGGCCGACGATCCAGACGATGGCGACCGGGCGGCGCATCACTGCGCCTGGCCGATCAGCTCGCCGACCAGGTCGACGAGCGTGCCGGGCAGGAAGGGCTTGCTGAGCGAGCGGTCGGTGGTGGGCACCGGGGTGGGCGGCAGGGCGTCCGGGCGGCCGGTGATGTAGATGACGTGCAGCTCCGGATGGGCGCCGCGGGCCTGCTCGGCGAGGCGCAGGCCGCTGGGCGGGCCGGCGGGGCCGGCGAGGTGGACGTCGGTGACGAGCAGGCGGCATTCCGGCTCGGAGCGCAGGATGGCGAGCGCCTCGGCCGGGCCGGAGGCCTCGGCGACGACGTAGCCGGCCTCGCGCAGGGCCTCGCCCAGCGTGACCCGCACCAGCTCGTCGTCATCCAGCACCAGAAGGTCGCACACGGCGGGCACCATCCTTGTTGCAGGATCAACATGTGGCCGGCGGCCGAGTTGCGGCGCAGCAAGCGCGCGCCGGCGGCACAAGGTGCTTGGGCCGATCGGGGCCGGCGGGGCAGGTTGCGCCTTTGCCGCCTGGAGAGCGCATGAGCACCGGACGCGCCACCCTCGCCGTGACCCTGGCGACGCCGCTGGGGCTGTTCTGCATCGTCGCCTGGCTCGACTGGCGGGCCACCGTCGACATCGCGTGGCGCGACCTTGTGCGCACCGACGAGGTGGCGGCGGAGCATGCGACCAAGGTGTTCGACAGCGAGCGGCTGGTGGCCGAGCGGGCGGCCGACATGATGATGCGGCTCGACCGCTCGCCCGTGGCCGGCGCCGGGCAGCCGCGGCTGGACGAGCCGGTGCTGACGCAGACTCTCGACCGCATGATCGAGGCGCTGCCGCAGGTGAGCACGACGGTGGTGACCGATGCGACCGGGCGGATCATCGTGGCGTCGCAGGCGCTGCCGCCGGTGCGCAGCGGGCAGCCGCCGCTCAGCATCGGCAATCGTCCGTCCTTCCGGGCGGTGCGGGCCGGCGCGGCGCTGGCGGTCAGCAGCACCCAGGTCGAACTGGTGCTGCAGCGGCCGGAGTTCGGGCTGATGCTGCGGCGGGAGGCGGCAGGGCATGCGTTTGCCGGGGCGATCGCCGTCGGCTCGTCGCCGCGCTTCTTCGAGGCGTTCTGGGAGACGCTGACCGGCGAGCCGGCCTCGGAAAGCCCCGACAAGTGCGTGCTGCTGCTGCGCGACGACGGCGCGGTGCTGGCCGGCACTCCGGTGGACGGGGTGGCGGGGCGGGCGGGGGCGTTGCTGTCGGGATTGGATGGCCGTTTCGTGAGCGGGGCGATGGCGGGCGGGTTGGCGCCCACCCTATTCGTCGGCCATCGGCTGGGCGGCTACCCGGTGACGATCGTGGTCGGACGGAGCCGCGCCTCGGTCGTGGCGCGCTGGCGGCGGCATATCGGGCGCGACATGCTGTTCGGCGTGCCGGCGATGCTGCTGCTGATGGCGGCGAGCCTGGCGGCACTTGGGCGGGCGGAGCGCGAGGCGGCGGCGCTGGTGCGGCTGCGCGGCGAGATGGGGCGGCGCGAGGCGGCGGAGGCGGCGCTGCTGCGCGCCCAGCGGCTCGAGGTCATGGGCCAGCTCACCAGCGGCATTGCGCACGACTTCAACAACCTGCTGAGCATCCTGACCGGGCAGCTCGAGCTGATCGGGCGGGAGCCGACGGCCTCGGTGCGGCTGCGCGAGATGGCGCGGATCGGGCTCAATGCGACCGGGCGGGGGGCCGAGCTGACCAGCAAGATGCTGGCGTTCTCGCGGCGCGAGGCGGTACGGCCGGAGCTGGTCGACGCGAACACGGTGCTGGAGGAGTTCGCCCCGGTGCTGCGCGGAGGGGCGGGCGGCGCCGTCGACCTGGCGCTCGAGCTGGGGCCGGCGCTGCCGCCGCTCAGCCTTGATCCGGGCGAGCTCGAGGCGGCGGTGCTCAACCTGGTCACCAATGCGCGCGACGCGATGCTTGACGCGGCGGCCTCGCCCCATGACGGGGCGCGGGCGACGACGGCGCCGCGGATCATCGTGTCGACCAAGGTCGCCGCCTTGGCCGAGCTTGCCGGGCTGGGGCTGGCGCCGGGCTGCTACGTGTGCGTGGCGGTGAGCGACACCGGGCCGGGCATGTCGGCGGTGGTGGCGGCGCGCGCCTTCGAGCCGTTCTTCACCTCCAAGGAGGTCGGCCGCGGCACTGGGCTCGGCCTGTCGCAGGTCTACGGCTTTTGCCGCTCGGCCGGTGGTGTTGCCCGCATTCTCGGCCGCCAGGGCGCGGGCGCGACGGTGGAGAGGGGCGCGACGGTGGAGATGCTGCTGCCGGCCGCCTCGGCCGAGGGCGCCAGCGCGCTGCCGGTCGAGGCGGCCCGGCCGGCGCGGCGGATGGCCGCCGCCGACCTTCGGTCCCGCACGGCGGGGGCCGGCAAGGTGGTGCTGGTGGCCGAGGACGAGGCGGCGCTGCGCGAGGTGGTCGTCGAGAACCTGGCCGAGCTTGGCTACACCGTGATCGCGGTTGCCGACGGACGCGCGGCACTGGCCGAGCTCGACAGCGGCCGGCGGATCGACGTGCTGTTCTCCGACGTGATGATGCCGGGCGGGGTCGACGGGCTGCAGCTCATGCAGAGCGCGCGGCGGCGGCGGCCTGAGCTGAGGATCGTGCTCACCTCAGGCGCCGCCTTGGTGCTGGGCGAGATGCCGCCGGAGGTGCGGATGCTGGCCAAGCCGTATCGGCGCGAGCAGCTCGCGGACTGCCTGGTCGGGTGACGGCGCGCATGACCGCATCACGTCTGCGTGCAACCGGGCCGTTCGGATGCGTTCAATTCCTGACGGCGTTGTCGACCCTCATAGCGCCAAGGATGCTGCGATGAAGCCGAACGAGATTGCCCGTGTGCAGGCCTACCTGCGGCGGACGCTGCAGACCGAGCGGCTGCGCATCGACGCGCCCAAGAAGCGCGGCGCCTCCGTCGAGGTGTTGGTGGGCGACGAGTTCCTGGGCACGCTGCACCGCGACGACGAGGACGGCGAGGTGTCGTACTCGCTGCATATCACGATCTTGGAGGAGGACCTTTCTCCGGAGGCATAGGGTCCTGAGGCCCCAAATCCCCCGTCAGTGGAGCGACCGCGCGTGTTCTTCTCATGATGGATTTTAAAGGCTCCGCCTTTAATGGGTCCAGGGCAAAGCCCTGGCCTTTCTTTGCCTAGGCCAAAGCGGTGATCAGCCAGACGGCGCCGCCGAGAGCGATGCCGCTGCCATCCTCGTGCCGACGCAACGCCGCCTCGACGGCGGAGCGGATTTCGGCTTGCACCGCGGGGTCGACCTCGGCGAGTGCGCGGGCGAGGACGCCGACGCGGGTGGTGAACTCGAGGGCTTCGGCAAGGCCGCCGGCGGGGGCGAGCGGCAGCAATGCCTCGTGCGGGGTGAGCGTGACGTTGCGCCAGCCGGCGGCGGCGAGGATGTGGCGCACGCGCGCGGGGTCGGCGAAGGCGAAGGGGCCGGGTGCGGTCGGGTCGGGCGGCGGCTGGGGCGGCAGCAGCGGCGCGCCGGCGGCGAGCGGCACCGCGAACCAGGGGTTTTCCGGCAGCGCTCGCCAGGCGAGACAGAGCAGCCGGCCGCCCGGCCGCATGGCGCGGCGCAGGTTGGCGAAGGCTGCCGCAGGGTCGTCGAAAAACATCACGCCGAAGCGGGAGAACAGCAGGTCGGCGCCCGCCGGCGGCAGGGCAGCGAGCTGGGCGTCGCCGAGCAGGATTTGCGCCTGGTCGAGCCCGGCGGCGGCGATGCGCTCGCGGGCGCGGTCGACCATCGGCGCCGAGACGTCGAGGCCGGTGACGCGGCCGGTGGCGCCGACCGCGTGGGCGAGCGCCAGCACCGTCTCGCCGCAGCCGCAGCCGACGTCGAGCACGCGCTCGCCGGACTGCGCCGCGGCGGCCTCAATCGCCAAGGCGGTCAGCGGCGCGAAGACGCCGTCGATGCGCGGCTGAAACGCCGTCCAGGTGACCGCCGCCCTGTCGTTCCAGTAGGCGATCTGTGCTGCGTTGGCGTCTGGCGGCTCGTCCATCGGCGTCCCCTTTGAGGATGGCGGCTGAGCGTGGCTCGGCCTAATCAGTGCGGCGTCGCGGCAGACAACGGGAGAAGCGCCATGCTGACGTTCTACTACAATCAGGCGCCCAACCCGATGAAGGTGGCGCTGTTTCTCGAAGAGGCCGGGCTCGAATACGAGGCGATGCCGGTCGACACCTTGAAGGGCGAGCAGCACGCGGCGTCGTTCACCGCGCTGAACCCGAACGCCAAGGTGCCGGTGATCGTCGACGGCGAGGTCACCGTGTTCGACAGCAACGCCATCCTGCTCTACCTGGCCGAGAAGACCGGGCAGTTCCTGCCGCCGGCGTCCGAGCGCGGGGCGCTGCTCTCGTGGCTGATGCTCGTCGCCACCGGCGTCGGGCCGTTCTCCGGCCAGGCGGTGCACACGCGCCACTATGCGCCCGAGCCGAAGGATTACTTCCTGGCGCGCTACCTGTTCGAGGCGCGGCGGCATTATGGCCTGCTCGACGCCCGGCTCGCCGAGCGGGAGTGGATGGTCGGCGAGGCCTACTCGATCGTCGACATGGCGGTCTGGGGCTGGGCGCGCATGGTGCCGTTCATCCTGGGCGGCTCGCGCACCGATGCGTCGGCCTGGGAGGCGTTCCCGAACCTGAAGCGGCTGATGGACGCGGTCGCGGCGCGGCCGGCTAGCGGGCGGGCCGAGGCGCTGCGGGAGCGGCATAAGTTCAAGTCGACTGTCGATGATGAGGCGCGCCGGGCGTTGTTCCCGGCGACGGCGTAAGGCAAGGCAAGGCAAGGCAAGGCAAGGGGCTTTGCCCCTTGACCCCATCAAAGGCGGGGCCTTTGAAATCCTTTTGTTATTCTTTGCAATGGCTTGGATGTGGTTTTGGGGGTCGGATTTTGCATGGCTTCGCCAAGTCAGAAAGGGCGTGATTTGACTCTAATGGTAGGGGTTTGGGGCCTTATGGCCCCAGCGACGAGTTCCCATTGCGCTGGCGCGATGGGGTGCCGTCCAGGGCAGAGCCCTGGCCTTTTTTCCGCTTGACTGATCTGGACATCGCCCGCGCCACGGCGTTGCGGCCGATTGGCGAGATCGCGGCGAAAGCGGGCGTGCCGGAGGGTGCGCTGGAGCCGTATGGGCGGTTGAAGGCGAAGATCGGGCTGGGGTTTGTGGCCGAGGCGTCGGCGCGGCCGTCGGGGCGGTTGGTGCTGGTGACGGGCATCAGTCCGACGCCGGCTGGCGAGGGCAAGACGACGACGACGATCGGCTTGGGCGACGCCTTGAGCGCGGCGGGGCGGCGGGTGGTGGTGTGCCTGCGTGAGCCGTCGCTGGGTCCGTGCTTTGGTGTGAAGGGTGGGGCGACGGGGGGCGGGTTGGCGCAGGTGGCGCCGATGGAGCAGATCAACCTGCATTTCACCGGCGACTTCCACGCCATTACCAGCGCCAACAACCTGCTGGCGGCGATGCTGGACAACCACCTGCATCGCGGCAATGGGTTGGGGATCGACCCGCGGCGGGTGAGTTGGCGGCGATGCCTCGACATGAACGATCGGGCGTTGCGCGATGTGGCGTTGGGGCTCGGCGGGAACGGGCCGGTGCGGCAGGACGGGTTCGACATCACCGTCGCCTCGGAGGTGATGGCGGTGTTTTGCCTGGCGCGGGACCTGGCGGATCTGCGGCTGCGGCTGGGGCGGATGGTGGTGGCGCGGCGGGCGGACGACAGCGCCGTGACGGCGGAGGCGCTGGGCGCGGCGGGGGCGATGACGGCGCTGCTGGCCGAGGCGTTGGCGCCGAACCTGGTGCAGACGCTGGCCGGCACGCCGGCGCTGGTGCATGGCGGGCCGTTCGCCAACATCGCGCATGGCTGCAACTCGGTGGTGGCGACGCGGCTGGGGCTGGGGTTGGCCGACATCGTGGTGACGGAGGCTGGGTTCGGCGCCGATCTGGGGGCGGAGAAGTTTCTCGACATCAAGTGCCGCTCGGCCGGGCTGTGGCCGTCGGCGGCGGTGGTGGTGGCGACGGTGCGGGCGCTGAAGATGCATGGCGGGATCAAGCGCGCGGCGCTCGGGACGCCGGACGTGGCGGCGGTGCGGCGCGGCGGGGCCAATCTGGCGCGGCACGTGCGCAACATGCAGGGGTTCGGGCTGCCGGTGGTGGTGGCGCTTAACGCGTTCGACGGCGACACGGCGGAGGAGGCCGCTTCCGTGCGCGAGGCGGTGGACGTGCCGGTGATCGGCTGTCGGCACTGGGCGGAGGGTGCGCCCGGGGCCGCGGCGCTGGCCGAGGCGGTGGCGGCGCTGCTGGAGCGGCCGGCGCCGGCGCCGGCGTTTCTGTACCCGGACGCGATGCCGCTGGCGGGCAAGCTGCGCGAGGTGGCGCGGCGGATTTATGGCGCTACGGACGTGGCGCTGCCGCCGGCGGTGGAGCGGCGGCTGACGGCATTCGAGGCGGAGGGGCGTGGCGGGCTGCCGGTGTGCATCGCCAAAACGCCGTACAGCTTCAGCGCCGACCCGACGCGGCTCGGGGCGCCGGACGACCATGTGCTGCCGGTGCGCGAGGTGCGGCTGTCCGCCGGGGCGGGGTTCGTGGTGGCGGTGTGTGGGGCGGTGAGCACGATGCCGGGACTGCCGCAGTCACCGGCGGCGGAGCGGATCGATGTGGATGCGCAGGGCAAGATTCAGGGGTTGTATTAGGAAGGCCAGGGGCGTCGCCCCTGGACCCGATTAAAGGCGGAGCCTTTAAAATCCATTTGCTGGCTTCACGGCCGTGCCTCGGGCTGGGTTGACGAACGGACGCCGCCCCCGAGCTAAGTGATGGATTTTAAAGGCTCCGCCTTTAATGGGGTCAAGGGGCAAAGCCCCTTGCCTTGCCTTCCTTCGCTTTGGAGCCCCGATGCAGGACCTGCACGCCGTTGCCGACGCCTTTCGCGCTGCGTTGCCGCCGCAGGGGCGGGTGCTTGTCTTTCGCATCGACGGGATGGACCGGATCGGGATTCCGGTGGTGCAGGCGACGCTGCTGATGCCGGGGCAGCATGCGACGATCGGCTATGGCTACGGGTTCGAGACCATCGAGGCGGAGCTCGGGGCGTTGGGCGAGCTGTGCGAGGAGGTGCATGTCGGCGACTGGATCGCCCGCACGCCGTATCGGACCGCCTCCTATGCGACGCTGAAGCGCGAGTTGGGGGCGGATGGGGTTATCGACCCATTCACGTTGTGTTTGCCGGCGGGCTGCGACTACGACGACGACACCGAGCTGGATTGGGTGCCGGCGCAGCGCTGGCCGGAGCCTGGGCCGGTGCTGGTGCCGCGGGAGTGGGTGGCGGCGTATCCCTATCAGCTTGGCGCGCGGGCGCCGCGGCTGATCACGCCGATCACCAACGGGCTCGGCGCCGGGCTCGATCCGGCCTATGCGATTGCGCATGGGGTGATGGAGCTCACCCAGCGGGACGGCAACGTCACCAGTTTCCGGGCGCTCGATCAGGGCGTGGTGGTGGAGCTGGACACGGCGCTGGAGCCGGCGGTGGCGGCGCTGCTGGCACGACTACGTGGCTTGGACATCGGCGTCACGGTCAAGCTGTCGGGGGTCGAGCTTGGCATCGCGGATCTGTATGTCGTCGGTGACGATACGGGCGCGATGACGCTGCCGATCCAGGTGACGGCTTGTGGCGAGGCGTCCCATCCGGACCGCGAGCGGGCGTTGCGCAAGGCGCTGCTGGAGTTTGTCGGCTCGCGGGCCCGCAAGACCTCGACGCACGGGCCGATCGAGGTGATCCGCAGCGCGGTGCCGGCCGAGTATGCCGAGCCGCAGATCGCGGCGGCGCTGGGCGAGGAGGAGGAGGGCCGGGCGCTCGAGGCGATGGCGGAGTGGATCTCGCGAGACGCGGCGACGCTGCGCGGGCGGCTGGCGGGGGTGTTCGGGGAGCGGCGGCGGGTTCGGCTGTCCGACTTGCCGACGGTGGCGCCGGAGTCGATCGCCGGCTCGTCCGAGCGGCTGGCGCTGCTGGCGGGGCGGCTGGCGGGCGATGGGTTGCCGCTGCTGTGGGTCGATTGCTCGCCGGCGGGGGGCGCGGTCAACGTCGTGAAGGTGATCGTGCCGGGGTTGGAGAGCGAGACGATGAGCTATCACCGGATCGGCCGGCGCGGGGTGCGGCGGCTGCGCGCGGCGGGCAGCCCGCTGCTGCGCGATGCGCCCGGGCCGGGGCTGTTGCGGGTGAGGCTGCGGCCGGAGGACGAGGCGGCGGTGGGTGGGCCGGCCTGGTTCGATGGCGGGCTCGCCGAGCGGCAGGTGGCGCTGCTGTATCCGATGTATCGCGAGTGTGGGCCGTTCTCGGCGCAACTGCTGCTCAGGCGTCGCCGCGCTGCCTGATGCGTTGGCCGCGGCCGGGGTGCTGGCGCCGCCGGCTGGGCCGGCCGAGCGGATCGGCTGGCGGCGGGCGGTGATGCTCGGGCTGATCGGCGGCAATGTCGGGCTGCTGCTTGGGCTGGCTTGGCTGACGCTGGCGCCGGGCGGGGCGGGGGTGCTGAAGCTCCTGCTGGCCGTGTGCATTGTGCTCAATGCGCCGTGGCTGGGCTTGTCGGCGGCCACCGGGCTGGTCGGCGCGGCGATCCGGCTTGGGGCGGCGGACCCGGTCGCGGCGGTGCTGCCGGCGGTGCGGTGGGCGCCGTCTTGCGGACCGATGCCGCCGACCGCCATTGCGGTGTGCCTGCGCGACGAGGCGGTGGCGCCGGTGGTGGCCCGGCTGGCCGGGCTGCTGGCAGGGCTGGCGGCGGCGGGGCGGGGCGAGGGGTTCGTCGTTTGCCTGCTCTCCGACACCGCCGAGCCGGGGCTTGCGGCCGAGGAGCGGCGCGCGGCCGATCGGCTGGCGGCGCGGTTTGGCGCCGCGCGGGTGTGTTATCGCCGGCGCGCGGAGAACACCGGCTTCAAGGCCGGCAACGTGATGAGCTTCCTCGATGCCCAGCCGGCAGGGGGGGCGCACCGGTTCGAGTTCATGCTGTGCCTGGACGCGGACTCCGACATGAGTGCGGCGGCGGTGCTGCGGCTGGTCGGGATCATGCGGGCCGAGCCGCGGCTGGCGATCCTGCAGGCGACGTTTGCCGGCCATCCGGCGGGTGATCTGTTCGCGCGGCTGCTGCAGCTCGGCCATCGGCAGGGGCTGCGGGTGTGGGCGACCGGGCAGGCGTGGTGGCAGGGCGATCAGGGGCCTTACTGGGGGCACAACGCGATCGTGCGGATCGCGCCGTTTCGCGCCTACTGCCGGCTGGGGTTGCTGCCGGACGGTCAGAGCATTCTCTCGCACGACCATGTCGAGGCGGCGCGGCTGCAGGGGGCGGGCTGGGCGGTGCGGGTGCTGCCGGACGACGCGGGCTCGCATGAGGAGCAGCCGCCGAGCCTGCCCGAGTTCATCCGGCGGGACGTGCGCTGGGCGGCGGGCAATCTGCAGTATCGGTTCCTGCTGCGTGATCGCAGCCTCAGCCGGGTCGGCCGGCTGCAGATGCTGCAGGCGATCCTGCACTATGTGCTGACGCCGTTCTGGTTCGCGATGCTGCCGCTTTCGGCGCTGCTCTGCGCGAGCGGC
The DNA here is from genome assembly GCA_965198995.1 of Acetobacteraceae bacterium. Classification (GTDB taxonomy): domain Bacteria; phylum Pseudomonadota; class Alphaproteobacteria; order Acetobacterales; family Acetobacteraceae; genus CAXMMR01. The sequence continues at coordinate 2,111,595 of CBDAQG010000002.1, read as the reverse complement.
GGCGCGGCGGCGGTGCGGCTCGGGCCGTTGCTGGCGCTGCTGTGCTGCGGGGCGGCGCAGTTGCATGCGCCGAAGCTGCTCGGCACGCTCGAGGCGCTGCTGCGGCCGGCGGTGGCCCAGCCGCTCGGTGGCCGGCGGGCGGTGCTGGTGGCGGCGGCGGCGGAGCTGGCGTTCACGCTGCTGCTCGACACGCTGCTGGCGTTTGGCAAAGCGGCGGCGGTGCTGCGGCTGGTTGCGCGCCGTGGTCGCCCGGCGGGCTGGGGGCGCTCGGAGCGGGGTGGTGCACGGCTCGGGGTGGGGTCGGCGGCGCGGCGGTTCTGGCCGCACAGCGTGGTCGGGCTGGGGCTCGCCGGGCTGTTCGCGGCGGGGAGCTGGACGGCGCTGCTGCTGGCGCTGCCGGCGCTGGCGGGGCTCGTCCTGTCGATCCCGTTCGCCATCGTTACGTCACGAAAGACGCCTGGCTGGCTCGGGGCGCCGAACCCCGATGATGCTCGGGCGTTGCCAGCGTCTGAGGCCGCATGAGCCACGCGGCCGGCAACCAAGGATTGCTCCAATGAGGACTACGCCCACACGTCTTGCCACCACGGCGCTGCTTGCCACCCTCGCCTTTGCGCCGCTCGCGCTGGCGCAGTCGGCCGGCGGCGACGGCACGGCGACAGGCGCTACTCCGGCGGCGCCCGGCGTGGCGACCGGCGCCACCGCGGCGCCGGGCAGCGCCGTGGTGCCGCCGAGCTCCACCGGGCTGCCGACCGGCGCGCCGGTGGTGACGCCGGCGACGCCGGTGGGCGGGACGACCGCGGCCGGCAACCCGGCCGTTCACACCGACAGCATGTCGGCGACCCAGCCGGCCAGCGGCGCCAACAGCTTCACCATGAAGGAAGCTCGCCGGCGGCTGATGCGCCACGGCTTCAGCAACGTCGCCGGGCTGAAGAAGGACACGCATGGCGTTTGGAACGCGAGCGCGATGAAGGACGGCTCGCCGGTCACCGTCTGGCTCGACTTCAAGGGCAATGTCGGCACGCGCTGAGCCGCTCGCCGCGATCATCATCATCGGCCGTTTCGGCGGCCCTCAATGGGAGTTCATCTCAATGGCAACGCGCACGATTACACGGCTCTATGACAATCATGCCGACGCCGCTGCGGCCATCACGCGGCTCGAGGCGGCCGGCGTGCCGCATGACGACATCAGCCTGATCGGCGGCCATCCGGCGACCGGCACGGCAGCCAACACCGCCGACGAGGCGGCGCCGGCGGCGGGCACGGGTGCCACGATCGGCACGGTGATCGGCGGCGGCGCCGGGCTGCTCGCCGGCCTCGGCTCGCTGGCGATCCCGGGCGTCGGCCCGGTGGTTGCGGCGGGCTGGCTGATTGCGACGCTGACCGGCGCCGGCGTGGGTGCGGCGGTCGGCGGCGGCGCCGGCGGCATCGTCGGCTCGCTCACCGGTGCGGGCGTCAGTGAGGACGACGCGCATGTCTACGCCGAGAGCGTCCGGCGTGGCGGCACGCTGGTGACGGTGCGGGCGGACGATTCGAACGCGGCGATGATCGACCAGACGCTGCACGTGAACGCCGTCGACACGACGACGCGGCGGGCGGATTACCAGTCGACGGGGTGGAGCCGGTTCGACGACACGGCGGTGCGGCCGGCGGACCCGGCGCTCGGCGAGACAGCGATCCCGGAGACCACGACGACGCGGGGCGGTGGGATCTGAAGCTCAGCAAGGCCAGGGGCTTTGCCCCTGGACCCCATTAAAGGCGGAGCCTTTAAAATCCGTCAGGTAAGGGTTCGATAAAAAAGCCCCGGGAGCGTCCTCCCGGGGCTTTCCATTGTCCGTGGGCGCTAATGCGCCGCCAGACGAGGAGCCTTAGGCCGACGCGAGATCCGCGGCGGCAGTCCAGGTCACGGCGCAGTGCGCATGCAGTGAACAATGAGACACTGGATCACCTCCTTTCAGTTGGTTGAGACGCCAAGCTGGGCCAGGCGCAACAGTTTTTCAAGACGCGTCCAGCAGCAGGTCGGTGGCCTCAAGCAGCGCATGCTGGATGCCCGGCTCGCCGGCCGCGTGGCCTGCGTCCTCGACGAGAATGAACGTCGCGCGCGGCCACGCCTTGTGCAGCGCCCAGGCGGTTGCGGCCGGGGTGGCGATGTCGTAGCGGCCCTGGATGATGACGCCGGGGATTTCGCCAAGCCGGCCGGCATCGCGCAGCAACTGACCCTCCTCGAACCAGCCGGCGTGAACGAAGTAGTGGTTCTCGATGCGGGCGAAGGCGAGGGCGTAGCGGTCCTCACCGTGCTGGGCCGTGATCGCGGCGTTCGGCAATAAGGTGAGCGTCTCTCCCTCCCACAGGCTCCAGGCCTTGGCCGCCGCCAGCCTGGTCGCCGGGTCGGCGCCGGTCAGACGGCGGCGGTAGGCGGCCATCATGTCCTGACGCTCGCTCGGCGGGATCACCGCCAGGTAGCGCTCCCATTTGTCCGGGAACAGCCAGGAGGCGCCGTCCTGGTAGTACCAGAGCAGCTCGGCGCGTCGCAGGGTGAAGATGCCGCGGGTGATCAATGCGCTCACGCGCGCCGGGTGGGTTTGCGCATAGGCGAGGGCCAGCGCGCTGCCCCAGGAGCCGCCCAGCACGAGCCAGCGTTCGACGCCGAGCATGGTGCGCAGGCGCTCGATGTCGGCGACCAGGTGCCAGGTCGTGTTGGCCTCGAGGCTGGCATGCGGGAGGGAGCGGCCGCAGCCGCGCTGATCGAACAGCAGCACGCAGGCGCGGGAGGGATCGAAGAGCTGGCGGTGGGTCGGCGCGCAGCCGGCGCCGGGGCCGCCATGCAGGAACACGGCCGGGGCGCCCTCCGGATTGCCGCAGAGCTCCCAGTAGAGACGGTGGCCGTCGCCGACATCGAGCATGCCGGTGCGGAACGGCTCGATCGCCGGATAAAGGTCACGTCGCAAGCCGGCTCCTTCTCATTGAGTCCAGAGGCCACCGCCTCTGGTGGGGTCAAGGGGCAAAGCCCCTTGCCTTACCAAGCCTTGGGATGGCTAGCCCGCCAAACGGCTAATAACTGCGCCTCGTCGACTGAGGTGTAGCGCTGCGTTGTCGACAGGCTGGCGTGGCCGAGGAGCTCCTGGATCGAGCGCAGATCGGCGCCGCCGCCGAGCAGGTGGGTGGCGAAGGAGTGGCGGAGTGCGTGCGGAGTTGCGTGCTCCGGCAGGCCGGCGAGGCGGCGGTAGTGCCGCAGGGTGCGTTGGGCGACGCCGGGGTTCAGCCGCTCGCCGCGTTGGCCGAGGAAGAGTGGCGCGTGCGGGTCGCCGGCTTGCGGGTGCAGCGTGAGCCAGGCGGCGAGGGCGGCGCGCACGGCGGGCAGCACCGGCACCAGCCGCTGCTTGCCACCCTTGCCGGTGATCAGCAGGGTGGCCTCGCCGCGGCGGATTGCGGCGACGTCGAGCGCCAGTGCCTCGGCGATGCGCAGGCCGCAGCCGTAGAGCAGGGTGAACAGCGCCTGGTCGCGGGCCTGGGTGGCCGCGAGGTCGGAGACCTGGCCGACCTCCTCGGCCACGGCGCGGGCGTCGGCGGGTGAGAGGGCGCGTGGGATCGGCGGCTTGGCGCGTGGGGTTGCGAGCAGGTTGGGTGCCGGGTTGGTGACGCCGTGGCGGCGGGCGAGGTGGCGGTAGAAGCTGCGCAGGGCGGACAGGTGGCGCGCCCGGGTCGCGTTGCCGCAGCCAGCGGCGGCCTGCCGGGCGAGACAGGCGCGCAGCTCGGGCTGGCCGAGGGCGGCGAGGTCGGCGAGGGCCAGCTCGTGGCCGAGATGGTTGGTGGTGAAGGCGAGGAAGCTGCGCAGGTCATGGGCGTAGCTGGCGACGGTCAGCGGTGAGGCGCGGCGTTCACGCGCGAGCCAGTCGAGGAAGTCGGCGAGGGCGGCGTCGGCCGTCATCGCTTGCGTCAAGGCGGCGTCGCCGGGCGGGTCAGCAGCAGCGCCAGGACGCGGCCGAGGAAGGCGAGGCTGCCGACGCCCTGGCTTGAGGCGAGCGCCCGCTCGTCGCGGCTGACCAGAGCGAGCAGCGCGCCGGGGGCGCCGGCGATCAGGGCGCCGGGGGCGCACGGCACCCGGATCAGCGCGTCACGCGTTGCCAGCATCGCCGCCTCGGCGTGCAGCAGGCCGGCATCGGTGGGCTGGTCGCGCAGCACCACGTCGCGGCCGCCGAGCAGGGCGGCGATGGCGCCGGGCGGCAGGGTGCGGATGTCGCTGCGCTGGCCAGCGAGGTCGCGTGGGCTGACACGATGGCCAGCGCGGTCGCCGGCGCTCACGCGGTCGCCGGCGCTGACGCGATGGCCGGCGAAGTCGCCGGTGGGGCGGCGGCCGGGCTCGATGCAGAGCGAGGCCGCGTCGACGCCGAGCAGGGCAGGCAGCTCGGCGGCCACGCAGTCGAGCGGGTCGGCGGCGGCGAGCAGGGCCAGCACGGCGCCCTGGACGCGCTCGGCGAGCGAGGTCGCGGCGCGGCCGGCGGCCAGCACCGCCTCGGTGCGCTGCTCGGCGAGCCGGGCGGCGTCGCGGGCGGCGGTGAGCATCGCCGCCATGTGGTCGGCCAGGCGCTCGCCATGCACCCGGCGCGGCGGCTGCAGCACCGCGTAGAGCTCCGGCCGGGCGGCGAGCAGGCCGGGCCTGGCGCGCAGCAGGGCGTCGAGCGCCGCGTCGGTGATCGGGCCGGCTGGCTGGTCCGCGGGCGGCGCGTCGGTCATGGCGTTGCCGCGTGGGCTTGCTGCGGCGCTGCCACGGCCTGATGTTCCGAGCCCAACAGCTGCGAACCCCCGATCCTCATCAACATGCACACCATGGGTCCACCCGGACGCCGGGACCACGCGCGCAGGATACACGCGCCCGACCTGCTTGAAACGGCCTCGCGCGACGGGCTTGGTCCGGCGCCGGGCCGGCGGCGCGTCGCGGTGCTGCTGCCCTACCCGTTTGCCGGGCCGCTCGACTATGCGGTGCCGGAGGGGATGGCGGTGTCGCCGGGCGACCTGGTGCTGGTGCCGCTCAACCGTCGCGAGGAGGTTGGCGTCGTGTGGGATCCGCGTGACGGGGACGAAGCGCGGGGCGAAGCGGGGCGCGATGCGGCGGGGGCGCGGCCGGAGCCGGGCCGGCAGGCGCCGTTTGGCCAGTTCGAGGTGGGCGATAACCGGCTGCGGCCGATCACCGCGCTGATTGCCGCCGAGCCGCTGCCGGGCTCGCTGCGGCGCTTCGTCGACTGGGTTGCCGGCTACACGCTGGCGATGCCGGGCGAGGTGCTGGCGATGGCGCTGCGGGTCAACGCGCTGCGGCCACCGACGCCGGCGGCGGGCTGGAGCCTGGCGGTGAGGGATGAGGCCGCGGCGGGCGATCCAGCGGGGGTGCGGCTGACCGAGCCGCGGCGGCGGGTGATCGCGGCGCTGGCCGCCCAGGCGCCGCAATCCTCCGGCGACCTGGCCCGGGCGGCCGGCACCTCGGTGGCCGTGGTGCGCGCCATGGCCGATGCCGGGCTGCTGCTGGCGACCGCGCTGCCGGTGGCCGCACCGTTCAGCGATCCGGACCCCGCGCATCCCGGACCGACGCTCTCGGCAGAGCAGGCGGCGGCGGCGGCCGCGCTGCGGGCGGCGACGGCGGCGCAACGCTTCTCCGTCAGCCTGCTCGACGGCGTGACCGGCTCGGGCAAGACCGAGTGCTACCTGGAGGCGGTGGCCGAGTGCCTCGGGCAAGGGCGCCAGGCGCTGGTGCTGCTGCCGGAGATCGCGCTCTCCACCCAGTGGCTCGAGCGCTTCGTCGAGCGGTTTGGCACCGCGCCGGCGGTGTGGCACTCCGACCTCTCCTCGCGGACCCGGCGGATCACCTGGCGGGCGGTGGCCGACGGGTCGGCGCGGGTGGTGGTGGGGGCGCGGTCGGCGCTGTTCCTGCCGTTCCCCGACCTCGGGCTCGTCGTCGTCGACGAGGAGCACGAGACCGCGTTCAAGCAGGAGGACGGGGTCAACTACCACGCCCGCGACATGGCGGTGGTGCGGGCGCGGCTGGCCGAGGCGGCCTGCGTGCTGGTGTCCGCGACGCCGAGCCTGGAGACGATCGCCAATGTCGAGGCGGGGCGCTATGCGCGGTTGACGCTCGCCGCCCGGCATGGCGGGGCGAGCCTGCCGAGCGTGGCCGCGATCGACCTGCGCGAACGCCCGCCGGAGCGCGGCCGGTTTCTCAGCCCCGTGCTGGTGCAGGCGGTGCAGGAGACGCTGGCGCGCGGCGAGCAGGCGATGCTGTTCCTCAATCGCCGTGGCTATGCGCCGCTGACACTGTGCCGCGCCTGCGGCCACCGCCTGCAATGCCCGAACTGCACCGCCTGGCTGGTCGAGCATCGCGCGCGGCGGCTGCTCGCCTGCCATCATTGCGGCCATCAGGAGCCGGTGCCGCCGGTCTGTCCGCACTGCTCGGCCGAGGCGAGCCTGGTGCCGGTCGGGCCCGGCGTGGAGCGCATCAGCGAGGAGGCGGCGGCGCTGTTTGCCGACGCCCGCACCCTGGTCATGGCGTCCGACACCATGCCGGGGCCGCACGCCGCGGGGCTCGCCGGGCAGGCGATCGCGCGGCGCGAGGTCGACCTCATCATCGGCACCCAGATCGTCGCCAAGGGTTGGCACTTCCCCCACCTCACCCTGGTCGGCGTGGTCGATGCCGACCTCGGGCTTGCGGGCGGGGATTTGCGGGCGGCGGAGCGGACGGTGCAGTTGCTGCACCAGGTGGCTGGGCGGGCGGGGCGGGCGGAGGCGCCTGGGCAGGTGCTGCTGCAGACCTTCTCGCCCGAGCACCCGGTGATGCAGGCGCTCGTCGCGGGCGACCTGCCGACCTTCATGGCGCGCGAGTCCGAGGCGCGGCGGCCCGGGCACTGGCCGCCCTATGGCCGGCTCGCGGCGCTGATCGTCAGCGCCGACGACGCCGCCTCGGCGGACGCGGCGGCGCGCGACCTCGGCCGCGCGGCGCCGCATGGCGAGGGGGTGAGCGTGCTCGGCCCGGCGCCGGCGCCGCTCGCCATCCTGCGCGGGCGGCACCGGCGGCGGCTGCTGCTCAAGACGCGGCGGGACGTCGCTGTGCAGCCGCTGCTGCGGGCGTGGCTGGCGGCGGTGGAGACCGGACGGGGGGTGCGGGTGGACGTGGACGTGGATCCGGTTTCGTTTCTTTAGGCTGATGGTCGTCCAATGACCGTTGTGAGCGCAGCGGGCGCAGGAGCCACGACAATCTGAGGGAACACTCCGTCGAATGTCTGTGGAAGCGCGCTTACATCGGGTGCACCGACTGGTTTCGGAACCATCGACACGTTTACGACGCCTTCGTATTTATTATCGGCACCTGTCGCACTATCGACGGCCACGCCGATTAAGCCACCGGCTAGCACATTACCAAAGCTAGCCCCAGTAAGCCCTGAATGGTTCAGATATGAAGCTGGCAAATAACCGGGCTTTGTGCAGGCTATCCAAATGTTGTATTTGCTTTTCTGGATCAAAGCACTCCCAGGCGTGTTCTGTATTGTAGCAATTCGTTCGCTTTGTCTATAGAGGGCGCAGTCCGCACCCGATGGATTTGTGTTGATAGAGACTTGCTGGCTCGTACCATCTAAAATGGATGCACACCCGCTCAGCCCAGCCATGATTGCGAACAGAATTAAACGCATACAACCCCCATTCTCATTACCACATCGACTACAACCGTAGCGTTCATCGAGCAGCTGACAAGAGGCAACTGCAATCCGCCTTAGGCTTCTGGCCATGGCGCTATGATCATCGCCGTCACACATGCCGCGACGCCATCGTCAACTGGACGGGCGACAGAGCAGCATTTTGGGCGCCGTGTTGCCTCTAATTGCAGCCGATGCTAGACGCCGCGCGACCAGGCAGCGGATTGATGACACAGTGGCCTCTGGCGGCTCGACGATTTCATCCGGCGGGGGACTGACGGATCGCTATGCGGCCGCTCTCTATTCGCTGGCCGACGACCACCGCGACCTCGACCGCACGGTGGAGCAGGTGGCCGCGCTCGGGCGGTTGATTGACGAGAGTCCTGAGCTGCGGCGGTTGCTCGGCAGCCCGCTGGTCGACATCAACCAGTCGCGGGCGGCGATGACGGACATTCTGGCAAGCCAGGGATTTGGCAAGCTGGTGCAGGACTTCGTCGGCGTCATCGTCAATAATCGCCGGCTGGCGGCGTTGCGCGAGATCATCGCGGCGTTCGCGGGCCTGGCGGCGCAGAAGCGCGGCGTGGTGGTGGCCAAGGTATCGACGGCCCATCCACTCTCGGCGGTGCAGCGCGAGCAGCTGCGCGCGCGGCTGATCGAGGCCGGCTATGGCAAGGTCGACATTGAGGAGCAGGTTGATCCGTCCCTGCTTGGCGGCCTGGTCGTGCGCATCGGCGCGCGGCTGTTCGACAGTTCGATCAAATCCCGTCTGCAGCGCCTGCAGTACGCCATGAAGGGAGCCGCGTGATGGAGATCCGTCCCGCCGAGATATCCGAGATCCTCAAGCAGCAGATCGCCTCGTTCGACACCGCGGCGAACGTCTCCGAGACCGGGCAGGTGCTCAGCGTCGGTGACGGCATCGCGCGGGTGTTCGGGCTGCAGAACGTGATGGCCGGCGAGATGGTGGAGTTCCCCGGCGCCGGGGTGCGCGGCATGGCGCTTAACCTCGAGACCGACAATGTCGGCATCGTGGTGTTCGGCGACGACACGCAGATCCGCGAGGGCGACACCGTCAACCGCACCGGCTCGATCGTCGACGTGCCCGTCGGGCGCGGGCTGCTCGGCCGGGTGGTGGACGGGTTGGGCAACCCGATCGACGGCAAGGGGCCGCTGACCGACGTCAAGCGCACCCGCGTCGAGGTCAAGGCGCCGGGCATTGTGCCGCGCAAGTCGGTGCACGAGCCGATGCAGACCGGCATCAAGGCGATCGACGCGCTGATCCCGATCGGGCGCGGCCAGCGCGAGCTGGTGATCGGCGACCGGCAGACCGGCAAGACCGCGGTGCTGATCGACACCATCATCAACCAGAAGACGATCAACGCCGGCACCGACGAGAGCAAGAAGCTCTATACGATCTACGTCGCCATCGGGCAGAAGCGTTCCACCGTCGCACAGATCGTGCGCACGCTGGAGGAAAACGGCGCGATGGAATATTCCATCGTCGTTGCCGCCACCGCGTCCGACCCGGCGCCGATGCAGTTTCTGGCGCCGTACACCGGCTGCACGATGGGCGAGTTCTTTCGGGACAGCGGCACGCATGCGCTGATCGTCTATGATGACCTCTCTAAGCAGGCGGTGGCGTATCGGCAGATGTCGCTGCTGCTGCGCCGGCCGCCGGGGCGTGAGGCGTATCCGGGCGACGTGTTTTATTTGCACTCGCGGCTGCTCGAGCGGGCGGCGAAGATGTCGGATGCGCATGGCGCCGGTTCGCTCACCGCGCTGCCGGTGATCGAGACGCAGGCCGGTGACGTCTCGGCCTATATCCCGACGAACGTGATTTCGATCACCGACGGTCAGATCTTTCTGGAGACGGAACTGTTCTTCCGCGGCATTCGTCCGGCGGTGAATGTCGGGCTGTCGGTTTCGCGCGTGGGTTCGGCGGCGCAGATCAAGGCGATGAAGCAGGTCGCCGGCAAGATCAAGCTGGACCTTGCGCAGTATCGCGAGATGCAGGCGTTCTCGCAGTTCTCATCGGACCTCGACGCCTCGACGCAGCAGCTGCTGGCGCGCGGCTCACGGCTGACCGAGCTGCTCAAGCAGCCGCAGTTCACGCCGTATCCAGTCGAGGACCAGGTGGTGGTGATCTTCGCCGGCACACGCGGTTATCTCGACCGCGTGGACGTTGGCAAGGTCGGGCGTTACGAGCACGCGCTGCTGTCGGAGATGAAGTCCTCCGAGCCGTCGATCCTGGAGAGCATCCGCAACGACCGCGAGCTGAAGAAGGAGACCGAGAGCAAGCTCGCCGGCTTCCTCGACGGCTTCACCAAGCGCTTCGTGGCGTAGTTGGCAAACCTCAAAGAGCTTCGCGGGCGCATCAACAGCGTCAAGTCGACCCGCAAGATCACCTCGGCGATGAAGATGGTCGCCGCCAGCAAGCTGCGCCGTGCGCAGAGCCAGGCGGAAGCGGCACGACCCTATGCCGAGCGCATGGAGGCGATGCTGACGCGGCTGGCGGCCAACGTGCGGGGCGCGCCCGGTGCGCCGCGGATGCTGGTCGGGACCGGCAGTGAGCAGGTGCATCTCGTGCTCGCGGTCACCGCCGACCGGGGCCTTGCGGGCGCGTTCAATTCCGGCATCGGTCGGGCGGCGCGCACGCTGGTCCGACGCCTCAAGAGCGAGGGCAAGACGGTCAAGTTGCTGATTGTCGGGCGCAAGGCGCGCGACTTTCTGCGTCGCGATTTCGCCGCCGACATCGTCGGCGAGGAGGCGTTCGGCGGGTCGAAGCGCATCGAGTTCGCCCAGGCGCAGACGGTCGCAAACCAGGTCTCCGAGATGTTTGCCAAGGGTGAGTTCGACGTCGCAACGATCGTCTACAACCGCTTCCACTCTGTGATCTCGCAGATCCCGACGGAGACGCGGTTGATCCCGCTGCCGGAGCCCAAGGGCGAGGCGACGGCGGAGCAGGGCGCGCGCGCAGTCTACGAGTTCGAGCCCGACGAGGAGACGATCCTCGCCAAGCTGTTGCCGCAGAACCTCGCGATCCAGATCTATCGCACGCTGCTTGAGAGTGCCGCCGGCTTCTATGGCGCGCAGATGCAGGCGATGGACAACGCGACGCGTAACGCCGGGGACATGATCAACCGCCTGACGCTGAACTACAACCGGACGCGCCAGGCCAACATCACACGTGAACTGATCGAGATCATCTCCGGCGCCGAGGCGCTGTGACGGTGATCCGGATCGAAAGGACCTAGTTATGGCCAGCAACAATGTTGGACGTGTCGCACAGGTGCTCGGCGCCGTCGTCGACGTGCAGTTCGAGGGCGAGCTGCCGTATATTCAGAATGCGCTCACCAGCCGGATTGGCGAGCTCGACCTGGTGCTTGAGGTGGCGCAGGAGCTCGGCGAGCGCACGGTGCGCTGCATCGCCATGGACAGCACCGACGGCATGGTGCGCGGCCAGGAGGTGACCGACACTGGGCGGCCGATCCAGGTGCCGGTCGGGCCGGAGACGCTGGGGCGGATCCTCAACGTGATCGGCCAGCCGATCGACGAGCGCGGGCCGGTCAACGCCAAGACGTTTTACCCTATCCACCGCGCCGCGCCCTCGTTCGAGGATCAGGCGGCGTCGGCGGAAATCCTGGTCACCGGCATCAAGGTCGTTGATCTGCTCTGCCCCTATTTGAAGGGCGGCAAGATTGGGCTGTTCGGCGGCGCCGGCGTCGGCAAGACGGTGCTGATCCAGGAGCTGATCAACAACATCGCCAAGGGGCATGGCGGCGTCTCGGTGTTCGCCGGCGTCGGTGAGCGCACGCGCGAGGGCAACGACCTCTACCATGAGATGGTCGATGCCGGCGTGATCAAGCTTGGCGAGAACAACTCCACGGAAGGCTCCAAGGTGGCGCTGGTCTACGGCCAGATGAACGAGCCGCCGGGCGCGCGGGCCCGGGTGGCGCTCTCCGGGCTGTCGCTGGCCGAGTATTTCCGCGACGAGGAAGGCCAGGACGTGCTGTTCTTCGTCGACAACATCTTCCGCTTTACCCAAGCGGGCGCTGAGGTTTCGGCGCTGCTCGGGCGCATCCCGTCGGCGGTGGGCTACCAGCCGACGCTGGCGACCGACATGGGGGCGCTGCAGGAGCGGATCACCTCGACCAAGAAGGGCTCGATCACCTCGGTGCAGGCGATCTACGTGCCGGCCGACGACCTGACCGACCCGGCGCCGGCGACCTCGTTTGCGCATCTGGACGCGACGACGACGCTGAACCGCTCGATCGCCGAGAAGGGCATCTATCCGGCGGTGGATCCGCTGGACAGCACCAGCCGCTCGCTCGACCCGCGCATCGTCGGCGAGGAGCACTACGCCGTTGCGCGTGAGGTGCAGCGGGTGTTGCAGACCTATAAGTCGCTGCAGGATATCATCGCCATTCTCGGCATGGACGAGCTGTCCGAAGACGACAAGCTGATCGTCGCCAGGGCGCGCAAGATCGAGCGCTTCCTGAGCCAGCCGTTTCACGTCGCCGAGGTGTTCACCGGCTCGCCGGGTATCTTCGTGCCGGTGGCCGACACGATCCGCTCGTTCAAGGAGATCGTCGACGGCAAGCACGACAATTTGCCGGAGAACGCGTTTTACATGGTCGGCACGATCGAGGACGCGGTGAAGAAGGGCGAGAGTCTGAAGCAGGCGGCGTAAGGCAAAAACTTTTGCTCGTTTGATCATGATCCGTATCGGATAAAAGTTTTTTGGTTCTTTTTTCAAAAAAGAACCTCTTCCTGTCTTAAGGATTGCCGATGCCCGTCGAAGTCGAGATCGTCAGTCCCGAACGTCTGCTGCTCTCCCGCGCCGTCGACATGGTGGTGATGCCGGCCAGCGAGGGTGATCTTGCGGCGATGGAGAACCATGCGCCGATGATCACGACGCTGCGTGGCGGCGTGATCGCCCTGCACGAGGGCGGCCGCGTCACCGATCGCTTCTTCGTCGCCGGCGGCTTTGCCGAGCTGACCCCCGAGCGTTGCACCATTCTCGCCGACACCGCCGTGCCGGTCGGCGAGCTCAGTCGCGCGGCGGCGGAGCAGCGTCTGGCGGCGGCGCAAAAGGCCTATGACGACGCCGACAAGATGAAAACCGACGCAGTCGACGCCAGCATGGATGCGCTGCAGTCGGCGCGGGCCGAGGTCGAGGCGGCGGGGGCTGCGTAAAGCGGTTCCACGTAGGTTGGAACCACTCTGGTTTTTCTTGGCGAGCAATTTATCAGTCTAAGATCGCTGCGCGACCGCAATGAGGCCGATACTGCTCTAGGCTGTTCGCCTAAGCTGCTGCAGCGCCGTCAGCTCGCTGCTGACCGCGCTGGAGGCCTTGGCCTCGATCGATCGATACAGCGCCACCACCGCGGCGCCCAACTCCGTCAGCTCCGCGTGTCCGCCCGCGATGCCGCCTGGCCGTGCGACCACCACGGGCGCGCCGAACGCGGCTCGGGTGTCCTCGACCAGCAGCCAGGCGCGGCGATAGCTCATCCCCATCGCCCGGCCCGCGGCGGCGATGCTGCCGAGCTCCTGGATGCCTTCCAACAGGTCGGCTCGTCCCGGCCCGACGGCAACGCCCTGCTCCAGCACGACCCGAAGGTGCAATCCCGGGCGCTCGGGGTGTCGGAGCTTTGAACTTGGGCTGCGCATGCCGGGACGGCGCTCCGTGATCAAGCCGGCCTGAACGATAGCGCCGAACGCCGACGAGCTGAAGCGCCGGCAGACGCCCGGCCTGGCTGGCGAAATCGCCCCGGCCCTTGCCGCCGGCGAGCGTCGGCGTCACGACCCAGCCGACATGCGTCGCCCCTTCCGGTGCCGCATCGCGGCTGTCATAATCGCCAATCCTCGAGCGCGGACAGGCAGGCAGATGAAGCATTGGCGGATCGACGACGTCGCATGGGGCAGTTTCGACGCGACGAAGCTCGATCTCGACCAGATCAAGCTCGTCAAGGCCGCCGCCATGGTCGAGCGCAACGGCACCGACTACGCGGTGTATCTGAAGAACGTCTTCAACGATGATCCGGACTTCAAGCAGGCCGCCGACAACTGGGCCGTCGAGGAGGTGCAGCATGGCGACGCGCTGGGTCGTTGGGCGATGCTCGCCGACCCCGGCTGGGACTATGCCGATTGCTTCCGGCGCTACCAGGACGGCTACAAGCTGCCGCTCGACATCGACGCCTCAGTGCGCGGCTCACGCACCGGCGAGCTGATCGCGCGCTGCATGGTCGAGACCGGCACCTCCAGCTACTACTCGGCGCTGGCCGATGCGACCAGGGAGCCGGTGCTTGAGCAAATCTGCCGACTGATCGCCGCCGATGAGTTCCGCCACTTCAAGCTGTTCTACGACCACATGAAGCGATACCTCGGACGCGAGAAGCTCGGCATGCTGTCGCGGCTGCGCATCGCCGCTGGACGCATCACCGAAACCGAGGATGACGAGCTCGCCTTCGCCTTCCACGTCAGCAATGAACCGGCTGGCGCCACCTACCAGCACAAGCGCTCGATCGCCGGCTACATGAGCCGGGCCATGGGGTTCTACCGGCTGCGCCACATCGAACGCAGCATCGGCATGATCCTCAAGGCGGTCGGCCTGCCGCCGCGCGGACGGCTCTCGACCATCGCCACGAAGCTGTTCTGGACGGTGATGCAGCGCAAGCGCCGGCAGTTCGAGGCGGCTGCGGCTTAGGCAAGGCAAGGGGCGTTGCCCCTTGACCCCATCAAAGGCGGAGCCTTTGAAATCCATTTCTTATCCATGTTTTAAGGGCGAGATTGGGGGCGTTGGAGGCGATTTTATGTGGCTTCGTCGAGCACGGAAGCGGGCCTGTGAACTCCAAACGGATGGGGGTCTGGGGCCTCAGGCCCCGGCGGGTCCAGGGCAGAGCCCTGGCCTTTCTTGATGGCTGACAATCGCCTGATCCTCGGCACTAGGCGCTACTCCTCCTGGTCGATGCGCGGCTGGCTCGCGGTTCGCTTGGCTGGGCTAGAGGTCGAGGAGGACGTCATTCCACTGGCCGGCGATGGGCCGTCGGCTGTGCGTGGAGCGACGCCGTCGGGGCTGGTTCCGGCGCTGCATCACGATGGCGCGGTGATCTGGGAGAGCTTGGCGATCGGCGAATACTGTGCCGAGTTGGCGCCGGGATTGTGGCCCGGCGAGCGGGTGGCGCGGGGGTGGGCGCGGGCGATTGCGGCGGAGATGCATGCCGGGTTTCGGCCGTTGCGGGTGGCGATGCCGATGGTGCTGGGGCGTGAGACGGGGCCGCGTGAGACGGGGCCCCGTGAGACGGGGCCGCGCGAGACGGGGCCCGAGGTGGCGGCGGACATTGCGCGCGTTGAGGCGATCTGGGGTGAGACGCGGCGGCGGTTTGGCGGTGGTGGCGGGTTCTTGTTCGGTGGGTCGATGGGGCTGGCGGACGTGATGTTCGCGCCGGTGGTGGCGCGATTCCTGACCTATCGGCCGGCGCTGAGCGAGGCGAGCTCAGCCTATTGCGCGGTGGTGCGGGGGCATCCGCTGGTGGATCGCTGGTATCAAGCGGCGGCGGCGGAGCCTGTGGCGTGGAGGCTCGACAAGTACGAGCGGGCGTGAGCGGCGGGCCGGCCGTGGCGGTGGTGCTGCCGCCGCGCGAGGGGTTCGGGCCGGGGCATGCCGGGGCGATCGGGCTGCTGGTGGAGCGGCTGGCGAGCGGCGGCGAGGTGGTGCTGGGGCGGGCGTTCGAGGGTGCGGCGTTCGCCGACCGGTGGTTCGAGCCCGTGCGGCTGCCGCTCTGGCCGCCGGCGAGCGGTGTTGGCCGCTATGCCAACGGCGTCATGCGGGCGCTGCGGCGGCTGCGGCCGGGGCTGGTGGAGGTGCATAACCGGCCGGCGATCGCGCTGGCGGTGCGGCGGGCGCTGCCCGATACGCCGGTGCTGCTGGTGTTGCACAATGATCCGCAGGGGATGCGGGGTGCGGCCGATCCGGCGGCGCGGCGACGGCTGCTGTCGGCGGTGCGGGTGGCGACGGTGTCGGGCTGGCTGGCCGAGCGGTTCATGCAGGGGGTGGGCGACGCGCCGCCGCCGGCGGTGCTGCCGAACTGCCTGGACCTGGCGGCGCTGCCGGCGCCGGCGTCCGAGCGGGCGGAGGAGATCCTGTTCGCCGGGCGGATGGTGGCTGACAAGGGGGCGGACGCGTTCGTCGAGGCGTGCGCGGCGGTGCTGCCGTGCCTGCCGGGCTGGCGGGCGCGGATGATCGGCGCGGACCGGTTCGGGCCGGGCTCGCCGGACACGCGGTTCCTGGCCGGGCTGCGGCCGCGGGCGGCGGCAGCGGGGATTGAATTGGACGGCTACCGACCGCACGAGGCGGTGCTGGCGGCAATGGCGGCAGCGGCGATCGTGGCGGTGCCGAGCCGCTGGCCGGAACCGTTCGGGCTGGTGGCGCTGGAGGCGATGGCGAGCGGGGCGGCGCTGGTCTGCTCGGGCCGCGGAAGCTTGGCCGAGCTGGTGGGCGACGCGGCGCTGATCGTCGACCCGGACCGGCCGGAGGCGCTGGCCGAGGCGCTGCGGCGCCTGGCAGGCGAGCCGACGCTGCGGGCGGAGCTGGCGGCGCGCGCGCGCGCGCGGGCGCGGCAGTTCGACGTCGGGCCGGCGCGGGAGCGGCTACTGAAGGTTAGGAGGGAAGGGCTTCTTTTTTGAAAAAAAGAAGCAAAAAACTTTTATTCGCTTATCTATGGCAGCCGTGAAGTGCCTTAACGGGCAAAAGTTTTTTGGTTCTTTTTTTCAAAAAAGAACCTCTTCCTTGAAGGGGACCGCAAATGGCTGACTTGGTGCCGGTCACCGTGCTGACCGGCTATCTCGGCGCGGGCAAGACCACGCTGCTCAACCACATCCTGACCGGCACCCATGGCAAGCGCTATGCGGTGGTGATCAACGAGTTCGGCGAGCTCGGCGTCGACAACGACCTGGTGGTCGATGCCGACGAGGAAGTGTTCGAGATGAACAACGGCTGCATCTGCTGCACCGTGCGCGGCGACCTGATCCGCATCCTCGGCGGGCTGATGCGGCGCAAGGGGCGGTTCGACGGCATCATCGTCGAGACTACCGGGCTCGCGAACCCGGCGCCGGTGGCGCAGACCTTCTTCGTCGACGAGGACGTGCGGGCCAAGACGCGGCTCGACGCCATCATCACCGTGGTCGACGCCAAGACGCTGCCGGACCGGCTGGCGGACAGCGCCGAGGCGGCAGCCCAGATCGCCTTTGCCGACGTGATCGTGCTCAACAAGGTCGACCTGGTCTCGCCGGACGAGCTTGCCGCGGTGGAGGCGGCGGTGCGGCGGATCAACCGCACGGCGCGGCTGCATCATGCGACGCGCTCGGCGGTGCCGGTTGAGCAGATCCTCGAGCGCGGCGCCTTCGAGCTGTCGCGGGTGCTGGACTTCGATCCCGATTTTCTGACCGACACCGAGCACTCGCATGACGACGAGATCGCCTCGGTGAGCGTCGAGGTGGCGGAGCCGCTGGACGCGTCGCGCTTCCAGGCCTGGATCGGCGCGCTGTTGGCCGAGAAGGGCGCGGACATGCTGCGCACCAAGGGCATCCTGGCCTATGCCGGCGAGGACCGGCGCTTCGCCTTCCAGGCGGTGCACATGATGGCGGATGGCGATTTCATCGGGCCGTGGAAGCAGGGCGAGGCGCATACGTCCCGCGTGGTGTTCATCGGTCGCAATCTTAACCGGCCGCAGTTGCGGCGTGGCCTGGAAAGCTGTCGTGCCGCCTGAGCGAGACGCCGCGGGATGAGCGCGACGCTCGATGCCGACCTGGTGCTGCGCACACGCGGCACCAGCGCCGAGCTTGAGGCCTTTGTCGTCGCCGCCGTGTTTGACGCCAGCGGGGTGGTCGCGTTCGCGCTCGGCGATGGGACGCTGAGGCTTGGTGAGGCCTTCCAGGCGGTCGAGGCGCATGACGGCGGTGCGCTGTGCCTGGCGGCGCATCCAGCCGGCGGGTTCGTCAGCGGCGGGGATGACGGGCGGCTGGTGCGCACCGGCACGGACGGGGCGGCGAGCGAGGTCGCGAGCTTTGGCGGGCGCTGGGTCGAGCAGGTGGCGAGCTGGCGGGGCGGAGCGGGGCTGATCGCGGCGGCGGCCGGCAAGCGCGTCGAGCTGTTCGACGGTGCGGGCGGGTCGCAGCGGCGCTACGAGCATGCGACGACGGTGACCGGGCTTGCGTTCGACGTGAAGGGCAAGCGGCTGGCCGCCTCGCACTATAATGGCGCCTCGCTGCGCTTTGTCGCCGCGCGGGAGGACAAGCCGCGGCTGCTCGAGTGGAAGGGCAGCCACACCGGGGTCGCCATTCATCCGGGCGCCGATGCGGTGGTGACCACCATGCAGGACAACGCGCTGCATGGCTGGCGGCTGGCCGATGGGCAGCATATGCGGATGTCGGGCTACCCGGCCAAGACGGCGTCGCTCGGCTTCAGCCGCAACGGGCGATGGCTGGCGAGCTCGGGCGCCGAGGTGATCGTGCTGTGGCCGTTCTTTGGCGGCGGGCCGATGGGCAAGCCGCCGCGCGAGCTCGGCGGCGGCAGCGCGATGGTCACCCGGGTCGCCTGCCATCCGGAGCAGGAGACGGTCGCCGCCGGGCACGCCGACGGCAGCGTAATCCTGGCCGAGATCGGTGAGCAGAAGCTGCTGCGGGTCGCGGGGCCGGGACGCGGCGCCGTGTCGGCGCTGGCGTGGAGCCCGGACGGGACGCGGCTGGCGGTCGGGACTGAGACTGGGTTCGCGGCGGTCGTTGACTTTAGAGGTTGAAAGGAAGCGGTCCTTTTTTGAAAAAAAGGACCGAAAAACTTTTATCCGAAAGAAGACCGCGACCGCGCGAGCAAAAGTTTTTTGCTTCTTTTTCTCAAAAAAGAAGCGCTTGCCTTACGGCGGCGCCACCGCCTCGCCCGGCGCCGTGCCCCAGATCGCGCTCCGCAGCAGCCAGCCGCGTTCGTCCGCGGCCTGCACCTGGCACCAGTCGGAGGCAGCGTCGCAGGCGCGGATGCGGCCGACGACGCCGACGCGCAGGATCGCCACCGCGTCCGCCTGCGGGTTGGCGCTGGCGCGCAGCGTCGCGTCGGCGCCGGTGACGACGAAGGTGCGGCGGCCGGTCAGCGTCGCCTGGTGCACCCAGCCCTTGGTGCCGTCCGGCAGCTCGATCAGCCGCCAGACGTCGAACTCGCGCTCGATCATCACCGGCAGCTCGCGGCGCTTGTAGACCCAGTCGATCGGGTAGCGCGCGCCAGGGCCGCTGCGCAGGTTGACGTCGTCGGAGCGCAGCGAGGCGAAGCGCGGCAGCGGCAGGCCGGTCACCGTGCCTTTCGGCGGCTCGGGCGGCGGCTGTGGGGGTGACGGCGGCACGACCACCGGCGGGGGGGCCGGTTCAGGGCGGTGCATGCGGGCGGGCACGACGGGATGCGGTTCGGGTCGCGGCGGCGGCCGGTGTGGCGGTGGTGGACGGCGCTCCGGGGCGTGATGGGTGATGACCGCGCGGTGCGGCGGCGGACGGTGCGGCAGGCCGTGATGCAGCGCCGGCAGGCCGAGCTGCGAGGTGGTGTGGCCGGGACGCGTCACCGGATGGACCCGCAGCGCCCGGTTCCAGTCAGGCGGTAGCACGGACTGCGCGGCGGCGGCCGAGGCGGCGAGGCAGAGCACGGCCGGCACGAGGAAACGGAGCATGCAGCGTGGGTGCCAAGGGCGGCCGGCAGCGTCAAGGCGGCGCCAGCTTTATCAGCCCGGCTGCGTCTAGTCAGGCTGATTCGGTTCTAGATCGCGATCATCTGGCCGCTGCCGACGGCCTCGAGAAAGGTCGCGACGCCGGCGACGGTCACCGGCTCCCAGAGCTCCTCGGGGGCGATGTCCTCGGCGCGCAGGCCGGATTCGCAGCAGATGAAGGCGACGCCGGACTCGCGCGCCGCCTCGCGCAGCTCGCCTAACCCGACGACGCCGCGCCGGCGCAGCGACGCGTCCCGGCCGACATCGTCGAGCCCCGACCAGTCGGCGCACAATGCCCGGCAGCCGGCATTGGCGGCGAACAGGGTGACGGCGCGGCCCAGTGCGGCGGCCCCTGCCGCCATCACCAGCGCGTAGTGCGCCCGGTCGTGCAGGCCGGAGAGCAGCAGGATGCCGAGGGGTTCATGGGTCATGGTTCACAATGCCTCCGCACCACCGTGGCGGCATACTGCGCAGGCCGGATCGGGATGCAATCGGATTACACGAAAGCGTGCTTGCAGCGCATCCCAGGTCAGCAGCCGGCCGGACAGGCTCTCGCCCAGGCCAAGCAGCTCCTTGATCACCTCGGTGGCCTGCAGCGTGCCCATCACGCCGGTGACGGCGCCGAACACGCCGGCCTCGGCGCAGGACGGGACAGTGCCCTCGGGCGGCGGCTCTGGGTAGAGGCAGCGGTAGCAGGGGTGCTCGGGGCCGGCATGCGGCTTGAACGTCGAGAGCTGCCCCTCGAAGCGCAGCACGGCGGCGCTGACGAGCGGGCGACAGACCGCAAGACACCCATCGGCCACGGCGTAGCGGGCGGCGAAGTTGTCGCTCGCGTCGCATACCAGGTCGTATTGGCGCGCCAGCCCTGCGGCGTTGGCGACGTCCAGGCGCAGCGCATGCCGCTCGACGCGGACCAGCGGGTTCAGCGCCGCGATGGCGTCGGCCAGGCTGTCGACCTTGCGCCGGCCGAGGCCGTCGGTGCGGTGGGCGACCTGGCGCTGCAGGTTTGACAGCTCCACCACATCGTCATCCACCAGGCCTAGCGTGCCGATGCCCGCCGCGGCGAGGTAGAGCGCCAGCGGACAGCCCAGGCCGCCGGCGCCGACGATCAGCACCCGCGACGAGCGCAGCCGCGCCTGGCCGAGCCCACCGATCTCATCGAGCAGGATGTGGCGCGAGTAGCGCTGGATCTCAGCCTCGGTGAAGTCCATCCGGGCTATATGGGCGCTTGAGGCATGGCGGAGCATCGTCCGAGACGCGCGGTCGTCGCAAGGACGGCCCGTGCGCCTCTAGCGTTGCCAGACGGTGATGATCACGCCGCCGGCGACGATGAATAGACCGCCGACGACAATCGGCAGGGTCGGCGCGGTCTTGAAGACGATCAGGTTGATGAGCTGCGCGACGACGAAGAAGGTCGCGACGTAGGCGCCGATCAGGCGGCCCCAGTCGAGCGGGGCGAGGTTGAGCGTCAGGCCGTAGCCGTAGAGGATCGCGCCGCCAGCCAGCATCAGGCCGACCCGTGCGGCCAGGTCATGCGGCTTGAGGCCGATCCGGATGACGGCGTCGCCGCCGGCCTCCAGGCTCGTGGCCAGGATCAGCAGCAGGATCGGAGTGAGATGGCCCACGCGGGCATAGTCCTTTAGAAGCAAGGCCGGGGCTCTGCCCTGGACCCGCTGGGGCCTGAGGCCCGAGACCCCCATTAGATTAGACAGGCTTCGCCGCAGCCGGTGTGCTTCGGACGCGCTCTTCATAGAACGCTACGATTTCCGCAATGTCCGTCGCGGACGCCGAAACCCTCTCTTCTTTTGGATCACGCTTGAGAAGATGATCAAGGATGTCCTCAAACGAGATCGTCTCGATATGTCTTTGGACGACCTCCAGCTCCAGCTGATGCGCAACTAGTCGCCCATGGACGAATAACCTGCGCCACTCGATGCCTGGCCAGCAGCTGTCGCGCAGCTTGTTGACGTTCTCGCTTGTAAACTTCTTCTCCACAAACTTCTCGGCTCTACTCGTGATCACGGCTCGTTTTGCGTCGGGCTGACTCAGGTCCTGTGAGATCGCCGATTTTTCCTTTTCTTTAAGTTTTGGCCCCAGGTGATCCACAGGCCTGAAACTGACCTGAACTTCTACGTGCCATCCCTCGACGCCACCGTCCTTGGGCCGAACACCGAGTAGATCGAGCTCGGTGTTCCCGAGCCTTGCGCCCCGCACCGTCATGAAGCCCTGCCGAAACATCCATTCGGCGACCACGTGTTCCGCTGCCAGAGCCATGCAATTCTCTTAAGTTAAGGGGTCTGGGGCCTCACGGCCCCAGCGGGTCCAGGGCAGAGCCCTGGCCTTTCTACTCTGCCGCTTCCTTGTTCGCAGTCGGCAGCCGCGCGCGTAAACGCCGGATGCGGCGGGCGTCGGCGTCAAGGACGCGGAACTCGATTCCCGACGGGTGGCTGATCACCTCGCCGCGGGCGGGGACGCGGCCGACCAGGGTGAAGACCAGGCCGCCGACGGTGTCGAAATCGGCGTCGTCGTGGGCGAGGGGGTGACCGAGGCGGGTTTCAAACTCGGTGATGGGCAGCCGGGCGTCAAGGTCGAGCGTGCCGTCGGCGCGCTCGGTGAGCATCGAGCCGGCGACCTCGTCGTGCTCGTCGGCGATGTCGCCGACGATGGTCTCGACGAGGTCCTCGATGGTGAGCAGGCCGTCGATGCCGCCGTACTCGTCGACCACGAGGGCGAGGTGCATGCGGGCCTGGCGCATCTGCAGGAGCAGGTCGAGCACCGGGACTTGCGGGGCGACCATCAGCGGGCGGCGCAGCAGGCTCTTGAGCTCGAAGGTCTCCGGGCGGCCGCGATAGCTGTAGACGTCCTTGATGTGGATCATGCCGAGGACGTCGTCGAGCTGCTCGCCGAATACCGGCAGGCGCGAGTGGCCCTCACGGCGGATCTGCTCGAGCGCGGCCTCAAGGGTGACGTCGGCCTGCATGGCGACGATGTCGGCGCGCGGGATCATCACGTCGTCGGCGGTCTTGCCGGAGAGGCGCAGGACGTTGTCGATCAGCAGGCGTTCCTGGCGGTCGAGCTCCGGGGCGTGGCCGGCGGTGTGTGGGATTTCGGCCTCCTCCATCAGCTCGGCGATGGAGCGGCGCAGGCCTTCGCTGCCGCGGCGGCGGCGGCCGAGCAGGCCGACGAGGGGCCTCATCATGGGCAGGCGGAACAGCGGCGGCTTGGGGGCGGGCGCGCCGGCGGCGCTCATGATCCGGCCTGGCGGGGGATGGCGGTGAGCGGCGGTCGCCAGGGGTTTGGCACGCCGAGGCGGTGCAGGATCCGGGCCTCGGCCATTTCCATGCGGCGCGCCTCGCCGGGGCCGTGATGGTCGTGGCCGGCGAGGTGGAGGGCGCCGTGCACCACCAGGTGGGCGAGGTGGTGGGCGGGGCGGCGGCGCTGGGCGAGGGCCTCGCGGCGCACGGTGCCGAGCGCGAGCACGATGTCGCCGCCGGGCTCGCCGGGGTTGGGCGCGAAGGTCAGCACGTTGGTCGGCTTGTTGCGGCCGCGATGGCGGGCGTTGAGGCGCTGGACGGCGTGGTCGCTGCTCAGAACCACGCTGGCGACGCCGCCGGTGAGGGTGGCGGCGCGGGTCGCGAGGCGTTCGGCCTGCGGAACCAGGCGGCGCCAGAGGCGGCACTCGACGATGATTTCAGGCGCCGCCGCGGTCAGGACGTCCGCCAGCCGGTGGTCGGCGATGGCGGTCGGACTACTTCGAGGTTTCATCGGTCTCCGGGCGCGTCCTGTGGCGGGAGGTGTCCCGCTCGGCCGCCGCGCGCTGATCATAGGCATCGACGATGCGTCCGACCAGCGGATGGCGCACGACGTCGCGGACGTCGAAGCGGGCGACGCCGATGCCGGCGACGCCCTCGACCGTGTCGATGGCGTCGCGCAGGCCGGAGCGGGCGCCAGGAGGCAGGTCGATCTGGGTGAGGTCGCCGGTGATCACCATGCGGGTGCCCTCGCCCATGCGGGTGAGGAACATCTTCATCTGGGCGGGCGTGGTGTTCTGCGCCTCGTCGAGGATGACGAAGGCGTGAGCCAATGTTCTGCCGCGCATGAAGGCGAGCGGCGCGACCTCGATCTCGCCGGTGCCCATGCGGCGGATCACCTGCTCGCCGGGCAGCATGTCGTTGAGCGCGTCGTAAAGCGGGCGCAGATAGGGGTCGACCTTCTCCTTGAGGTCGCCGGGCAGGAAGCCGAGGCGTTCGCCGGCCTCGACGGCGGGGCGGGAGAGCACGATGCGGTCGACGCGGCCGGCGAGCAGCATGGCGACGGCCTGGGCGACGGCGAGGTAGGTCTTGCCGGTGCCGGCCGGGCCGAGGGCGAACACCATCTCCGAGCGGCTGAGCAGGTCGATATAGGCGTGCTGGCCGGGGCTGCGCGGGCCGACGGCGCCGCGGCGGGTGCGGATCGCCGGCAGGTCGGAGAGCGGCAGGCGGGGGTCGCCGTCGGGCGCCTCGGCCATCCGGATCGCCGCGTCGACGTCGCCGAGCTGGACGCTCTGGCCGCTCTGCAGGCGCTGGTAGAGGCCGGTCAGCGCCTGCTGGGCCGCCTCGACGCGGGCGGGGTCGCCGCTGATCGCCACCCGGTTGCCGCGGCAGGACAGGCGCACGCCAAAACCCTGCTCGAGGCGGACCAGGTGGCGGTCGTGGTCGCCGAGCAGCAGCCCGAGCAGGGCGTTGTCGGCGAAGTGCAGGGTCGCGCGGCCGGGCGCGGCATCAAGGCTGGTGGGCCGGGGCGGGGCGAGGACGGTCAAGCGCAGGCTCTCTCCTGGTGATGGTTGGCCGGGCCATACTTCGCGACATCGAGGGTGGCCGAGAGGGAGTTGGGGTGTCCGGTGAGGATCGTCACCGCCGTCTCGCGGCCGACCAGCGCGGCGGCGGGCAGCCCGGGCGGCAGCTCGATGTGCACCGGCTGCAGGTAGGGCGAGCGGCCGCCGGCCTGGTTCGGCCGGCGGCCGGGGCCGGTGAATAGCACCGGCACGGTGAGCCCTTCGCAGGCGCGGTTGAAGGCGTGCTGCTGGTCGCGCAGCAGCGCCTGCAGGGATTGCAGGCGCTCGTCCTTGACCGCCTCGGCGACCTGCAGCGGCGCGCTGGCGGCGACCGTGCCGGGGCGGGGCGAGTATTTGAAGCTGAAGGCCTGGGCGAAGCCGACCTCGCGGATCAAGGCGAGGCTGGCGGCGTGGTCGGCCTCGGTCTCGCCGGGATGGCCGACGATGAAGTCCGACGACAAGGCGAGGTCCGGGCGGGCGGCGCGCAGGCGGTCGACCAGGCGGCGGTAGTCGTCGGCGGTGTGGCGGCGGTTCATCCGGGCGAGCATCGCATCCGAGCCGGACTGCACCGGCAAATGCAGGAACGGCATCAGTTGCGGGACGTCGCGATGGGCGGCGATCAGGTCCGCGCCCATGTCGCGCGGGTGGGAGGTGGTGTAGCGGATGCGCAGCAGGTCCGGGATTTCGGCCAGGGCGTGGACCAGGCGGCCGAGGCCCCAGGTGGCGCCGCTTGCGGGATCCGGGGCGGCGCCGTGCCAGGCGTTGACGTTCTGGCCGAGCAGGGTGAGCTCGCGGGCGCCGGCGGCGACCAGGCGGCGCGCTTCGGCCAGCACCGCGGCGGCCGGACGGCTCATTTCGGCGCCGCGGGTGAACGGCACCACGCAGAACGAGCAGAACTTGTCGCAGCCCTCCTGGATGGAGAGGAAGGCGGTCAAGCCCGGCGGCGCGCTGGCCTCGGGCAGATGGTCGAACTTGCTCTCGACCGGGAAGTCGGTGTCGATCACGGCGGTGCTGGCGTGAGACGCCCCGGCGGCGGTGATGGCGCGCGACGCGCCGGCGGCGGTGAGGACGTGCGACGCGCCGGCGGCGGCGATGGCGCGCGACGCGCCGACGGCGGCGATGGCGCGCGACGCCTCGGCAACCATCTGTGGCAGGCGGTGATAGGTCTGCGGGCCGAGCACGATGTCGACATAGGGGGCGCGGGCGAGGATCTCGGCTCCTTCGGCCTGGGCGACGCAGCCGGCGACGGCCAGGATCGTCGACTGGCCGGATGCGGCGCGGGCCTGCTTGACCAGGCGCAGGCGGCCAAGCTCGGAGAACAGCTTCTCGGCGGCGCGCTCGCGGATGTGGCAGGTGTTGAGGATCACCATGTCGGCGTCCTCGATGCCGTCAGCCGGGGCGTAGCCGAGCGGAGCCAGGACGTCGGCCATCCGGCCGCTGTCGTACACGTTCATCTGGCAGCCCCAGGTGATGACGTGCAGGCGCTTGCGCATGGCGATCGGCTCCGGCCGCGGGGAGGGATCCCGGCGCTGTGCGTGCAGGAGGGGCTGGCCCGGTGAACCGTCAAGGTCCAGCGGCGTCGGCCGAGCGATGTCGGAGCCGGACCTGCTCAAGCCGGCGGTGGTCCCGCGGTGGTCGGCGTGCTCGACTCCAGTGCCCGGGTCCCTGTGCGGTGCCGGGTGGCAGTCTCCGGATTGCGGGGGCGGGGAGTCAAGCGAAAGCGGCGGCGAGCGTGCACTCCGGGGTGATCGGGGCCGGGCAGCCGGTGGGCAGGGCCGCCGGCGGGAAGGGGATCACCGCGGCGGCACGGTTCTGGCGCAGGCAGGCGGCCCCTTCGGAGACCGCGGCGTGGCAGGCGGCGGCGAGCGCCTTGCGGTCCTCGAACGCGGCCGGCTCGAGCGGCGCGTGCAGCAGCAGCGTCGCCCGCATGCCGCGCCACTGCACCAGCCGCCAGACGTGCGGGGCGAGGTCCATGTCGCCATACCAGGCGAACACCGAGCGGCAGGCGCGGCCGACCGGCAGCCCGGCCAGGCGGTCGTAGACCAGCGAGACGGGCTGGACCAGCGGCGGGTTCTGCCCGTCGGTCACGGCGAAGAACGAGGAGCGGAACGGCAGCACGCGCGAGCCGTCCGAGCTGGTGCCCTCGGGGAACAGCACCAGGTTGTCGCCGTCGGCCAGGCGCTGGCGCATGTCGGCGCGCTCGCGCCCGGTGGCCGAGCGCTGGCGGCTGACGAAGACGCTGCGGCCGAGCCTTGCCACGGTGCCGACCACCGGCCAGTGCGCGACGTCGTCCTTGGCGACGAAGCAGCCGGGCAGGATGCCGCCGGCCGCCGGTATGTCGAGCCAGGAGGTGTGGTTGATGGCGAACACCACCGGGCGGCCGCCGCCCGAGGCGGGCGCGCCGACGACCCGCACCTGCAGGCCGACGATGCGGCAGATCATCGACCAGAAGAGGCGGGCGAAACGCACCTTGGGCGCGCGCGGGCCGCAGCCGGGCAGGCGCAGCAGCAGCCATTGGAGGGCACAGGCGGCCGGGGTGAGCAGCAGCACGAGGGCGACGCGGCGGGCGGCGCGCAGGCGGCGGACGATCTGCCGGTGTCTGGCCGGCCAGACCTCGTGCGTGGCCTTGGGGACGAGGCGCGGGCGGGCCGATCCAAGGCCGGCGCAGCCGTGCAGGTCGACCAGGGCGGGCTGAGTGTCCATCGGCTCCTGCAAACGTCACGCCTGACTTCGATACCGCGTGTAACATTACGCATCAATGATCACGCGACGGAAGGCCGGTCCGGCGCGGCGGACGGAAGGCGAGGGCTCTGCCCTCGACCCGCTGGGGCCCGAGGCCCCAGACCCCGTGACCGGAGGGGCATCTTCTACAAGGCTGCGAGTTCTGCGATGGGTGAAATACAGCAAGATTTTGGAAAGGTCGGTATGGGGATTGTCGGGTTTGACGCACACTTCTTGGAAGTGTTTGTTTTCAATGGGTTATTAAAGATCTTGCCTTTAGGCAAGATCTCCGGAACTCCCGTGAGGGGTGTCACCCAAGAGGATCGTTAGCACGGCAAGGGGATGATCTCACTCATTATGGGGTCTGGGGCCTCACGGTCCCGATCCAGGGCAGAGCCCTGGCCTTTCTCTTCCCTTCTCCAGCCTGCTACGGAATGCCGCCATGCTGGCCGCTCGACCTGGACGTGCGCTGATCCCGCGCGTCGTGCTGATGGCGGTGCTGGCATCATCTGGTGCGGTCGGCGCCCGGGCGGCTGATCCGCAGCCCTACACGGTGAGCATCGCCAAGACCGGGGACGCGGCGCTTGATGCGGTGCTGAGCGGCAGCGCGGAGCTGGTTTCGTTGCGCAAGACGGCGCCGGCGCCGCCATTCGCGCTGATCGGGCGGGCGCAGCAGGATGTTGGCCGGCTGCAACTGGCGCTGCAGAGCTTTGGCCGTTACGGCGCGACGGTCGCGATCAGCATCGCCGGGCATCCGCTTGACGACCCGGCGCTCGCGAACGAGCTGGCGGCGGTGCCGGCCGGGCAGAGCGTCGCGGTCGCGGTGCGTTTCACCCTCGGGCCGCTCTACCGGGTCGGCAGCGTGCAGCTCACCGGCAACGTGCCGCCCGGGCTGCGCGGGGCGTTGGGGTTGGCGCCGGGGGCGCCGGCGATTGCCTCGGACGTGCTCGCTGCCGGCGGGCGGCTGCAGACGGCATTGCAGGAGCACGGCTACGCGTTGGCCAAGGTGGCGACGCCGGTGGCGACACTCGACAGCGCGCATGACACGCTCGACATCGCCTATGCGGCGCAGACCGGGCCGTTCGTCGACATCGGCGCGATCCATCTGGCCGGGCTTGGGCGGGTGAAGGCCGCGTTCATCCGGCGCCGGCTGCTGGTGCAGACCGGGCAGGAGTTCCAGCCGAGCAGGATCGAGGCGGCGCGGCAGGACCTCGCCTCGGTCGGCGTGTTCGCCTCGGTGCAGGCGCGGCCGGGCAGCGCGCTGCAGCCGAACGGGGAGTTGCCGCTGGACTTCGTGTTCGCCGAGCGGCCGCGCCACGTGGTCGGGATCACCGCCGCCTACTCGACGGACCTTGGCGGCAGCCTCGGCGTCACCTGGTCGGACCGCGACGTGTTCGGCGAGGCGGAGCAGCTCAACCTGGCGGCCACCGCGACCGGGCTTGGCGGCAATGCGACCCAGGGGCTGGGCTACGACGTGACGGCGCAGTTCCTCAAGCCGGATTTCGGCCGGCGCGACCAGCAGTTCGAGGCCGATCTCGGGGCGCTCAAGCAGAACCTCGACGCCTATGACCAGACCGCGTTCACCGCCGGCGTCTCGCTCACCCGCAAGTTTTCGAGATACTGGACCGGCAGCGTCGGGCTGACCGGCGAGCAGGAGCAGATCATCCAGGAGGGGGTGACGCGCAACTACACGCTGGCGGCGGTGCCGATCACCGCGAAATACGACAGCACCCGGCTGTCCAACCCGCTTGACGACCCGCTGCACGGCATCCGGGCGAACGTGATCGCGACGCCGACGGAGAGCTTCGGCGGCTCGGACGGCGATGCGTTCTTCACCATCCTGCAGGGCGCTGCCTCGACCTATCTCGACGCGGCGCGGATCGGGTTGACCAAGCCCGGCCACACCGTGATTGCGCTGCGGGCGCTGATCGGCTCGGCGCAGGGGGCGAGCGAGTTCGAGCTACCGCCGGACCAGCGCTTCTATGGCGGCGGCTCGGCGACGGTGCGCGGCTTCCGCTACCAGTCGGTGAGCCCGCTGTTCCCGGACGGCAAGCCGATCGGCGGCGCCTCGATCGACGCGGCGACGGTGGAGCTGCGCCAGCGGGTGTACGGGCCGGTGGGGATGGCGGTGTTCGCCGATGCCGGGCAGGTGGGGGCGCAGAGCGCGCCGTTCGAGGGGCCGCTCCGGGTCGGCGTCGGCGTGGGGGCGCGTTACTACACGCCGATCGGGCCGATCCGGCTGGACATCGCGGTGCCGGTCAACCGACCCTCGGGGCCGGATACGGACGCGTATGAAATTTATATCGGGCTAGGGCAGGCGTTTTGAGCAAAGGCAAGGCAAGGCCAGGGCTTTCCCTGCATGGCTATTCCACCGGGCGTACAGCCCGGCGGAACCTTGAGCCACTCCGCCCTGGACCGACCGTCACGCGTCAGCGTGCTTCGCACGACGGCCGGCGGCCCGTGGAACCCGATCAGTTAAGGGGTCTGGGGCCTCACGGCCCCAGCGGAGTCCAGAGGCAGAGCCTCTGGCCTTCCTTCTGATGCGTCGCCTTCTCAAGGTTTGTTTATGGATTGCAGCAGCGCTGATCGCTCTGCCTTTGCTGCTTGTGGCAGCGGTTCTGGTGCTGGCGAACGTCGACCCGGGCCGGCGGCTGATCGAGCGTGAGGCGCGTTCGCTGACCGGCGGGATGGTGACAATCGAGGGGCTTGCTGGGCGGTTTCCCGATGCGCTGCGGGTCCGGCATCTGGCGGTGGCGGACGGGCGGGGTGTTTACGCCAGCGCGGACGATGTCGCGCTCGATTGGTCGCCGCTGGCGCTGTTGGGGCGCTCGGCGAGCATCCAGTCGCTGACCGCGTCCGGCGCGGCGTTTCTCCGCCTGCCGGTTTCGGCTCCTGCGGCGGCGCCGGCCAAGCCGGCGGCGGCGTCCAAGCCGTTCCGGTTGCCGGTGCGGGTGACGGTGGAGCATCTGGCGGTGGCGCGGTTCAGCCTTGGCGAGCCGGTGGCGGGCGTGGCGGCGGTGCTGCACCTGGACGGGCGGGCGCATCTGGACACGCTGACCACCGGCCGCGCGACGGTCGCTGCCGACCGGCTCGATGCGGCGGGCACGTATCGGGTGGACGGGGTGGTGAACGACGCGCGGATCGACGCGCATGTGGTGGCGGACGAGCCGCCGGCGGGGCTGATCGCTGCGCTCGGCAAGCTGCCGGCGCTGGGCGGGCCGCTCTCGCTGCGGCTCGATGTTGCCGGGCCGCGCAGCGCCGAGCAGCTCAGGCTGGCGCTGGCCGCGGGGGCGCTGCATGCGGATGCGCGGGGCAGCGTCGACATTGCGGGGAGCCATGCCGACGTCGATCTGACGGCGAGCGCGCCGGCGATGGCGCCGCGGCCGGACCTCGCCTGGCAGCGGATCGACATCGTGGCGCATGTGCATGGGCCGTTCAGCGCGCCGGATGCGGTGGCGCATGTGCTGATCGACCATCTGGCCGCGGGCGGGGCGACGGTGGGCACGCTGCAGGCGGATGCGAGCGGCAACAAGGGGGTGGTCGACCTCGCCGCGTCGCTGACCGCGCTCACCATTCCCGGCCCGAAGCCGGACGTGCTGGCGGGCGATCCGGTGAAGCTGACCGCGCATGTCCGGCTCGACGCGGCGGCGCGCCCGGTCGCCTTCACGCTCGCCCACCCGCTGCTGCAGCTTGCCGGCACGATCGACACCGGCGGCGCGCTGGCAGGGCGCGCGCATGCGGTGATCCCGGACATGGCGCCGCTGGCGGCGGTTGGCGGCATCGCGCTCGACGGGCATGCGAGCGTGGACGCGACGCTGGCCGAGGCGGGGCGGCGCATCGACGTGACGATCGCGGGACTCGCCAGCGTCACCGGCGGGCTGAAGCCGGTGCCGGGGCTGATCGGTGAGGACGCGAAGATCGCCGCCTCGGTCAGCCTCGATAATGGCGACATCGCGATCCACCGGGTCGACGTCGCCGGGCGGACGCTGCGGGTGGGGGCGAGCGGTTCGGACGATGGGGGGACGCTCGACATCGACTGGACGGTGGCGCTGTCGGATCTGTCGGTGCTGGCGGCGAGCGTCTCCGGGCATGTGGATGCGGCCGGGCACGTGGCGGGGCCGCCGACGACGCTCGGGGTGGACGCGACCGCCAAGGGGGTGCTCGGCACGACCGGGTTCGCGCCGGCGCCGCTCGAGCTCACCGCCCACGTGGTCGGGTTGCCGGGCCAGCCGGTCGGCACGCTGAACGCGTCGGCGACGCTGGAGGGCGCACCGCTGACCGTCGCCGCCAAGGCCGATCGCAGCGACGACGGCACGCTGCACGTCGTGCTTGACCGTGCCGACTGGAAGTCGATCGCCGCGCGGGCTGACTTGTCGCTTGCCAAGGGTGCGACCCTGCCGACCGGCAGCGTCACCCTGCGCGCGCCACGGCTGGCCGACCTTGCGGGCCTGGCGCACCAGCCGATCACCGGCGCGCTCGACGCCGATGTCCGGCTGGCCGAGGTGATCAAGCTGCAGCTTGATGCGCGCGAGGCCGGGCTCGCCGCCGAGCGGGTCGGCCACCTGACGCTTGCCGGCACGGTGCGCGATGCGACGACAAATCCGACCGTGGCGCTGGCGCTGACGGCCGACGGGATCGCCGCCAACGGCATCACCGGCAACGCCACGCTCTCGGCGGACGGGCCGCAGACGGCGCTGGCGCTCAAGCTGGGCGCGCTGCTGCACGATGTGGCCGGTGCGGACGCCAAAATCGCCGCGACGGCGAGGCTCGACGCCAAGGGCAGGACGCTGACCCTCGCCAGCCTCGCCGCGGACTATAAGACGCTGCCGCTCCGCCTCGTCGCGCCGGCCCGGATCAGTTTTGGCGACGGGGTGTCGGTGGACCATCTGCGGCTGTCGTTGCAGCAGGCCAGCCTGGCGCTGGCGGGCGCGCTGACGCCGAAGCTCGACCTGACGGCGCAGCTGCGCAACGTCACCCCGGCGCTGGCTGAACCGTTCGCGCCCGGGCTGCGGGCCGACGGGTCAGTGAGCGCCGATGCCCGCCTCACCGGCAGCCTCGCCGCGCCCGACGGCACCGTCCGCGTCGTCGCCCGAGACCTGCACGATCGGAGCGGCCAGGCGGCCGCCCTGCCGGCCGCCAACGCCCTCGCCACCGTGGTGCTGAATGGCCGTACCGCGCGGCTGGACGCGCATGTCGATGCCGGGCCGAGGCTGCACCTCGTCGCCGCCGGCACCGTGCCGCTGGCCGCCGCCGGCGCGCTTGACGTGCGGACGACCGGCAACCTCGACCTCGCCGTGCTCGACCCGATCCTGCAGGCCGGCGGCCGGCGGGTGCGCGGCATGCTGGCGCTCGACCTCGGCGCGCGCGGCACGGTGGCGGCGCCGCTGCTCGCCGGCACCGTGCGGCTGACCGGCGGCGACGTCGAGGACTACGCGCAGGGGCTGCGGCTGACCAACGTGGCGGCGCTGGTCGAGGCGAGCGGGCAGACGATCACCCTGGCCTCGCTGACCGCGACCGCCGGGCCCGGCACGATCGCGGCGCACGGCACGGTGGGCGTGCTCGCGCCGACGATACCGGTCGACATCGTGCTGACCATGCGCCACGCCCGGCCGCTGGCCTCGGACCTGCTGACCGCCGACCTCGATGCCAACCTGTATGTGCGCGGGCAGGCGAAGAGCCGGGTGGACGCTGGCGGCACGGTCACGATCGAGCGCGCCGACATCAACATCCCCAACAGCTTTCCGCCCTCGGTCGCCAAGCTCGATGTCCGCCGCCCGGGCGACAAGCCGCCGGCGGCCGCCAGCGGGCCGGCGGTGCTGATCGGGCTGGCGCTCGACCTCGATGCGCCAGGGCAGGTGTTCGTGCGCGGCCATGGGCTCGACGCCGAGCTCGGCGGCAAGCTCACCGTCGGCGGCACCAGTGCGGCGCCGCAAATCGGCGGCGGCTTTGATTTGCGCCGGGGCACGTTCTCGCTCGCCGGCACCACGCTCACCTTCACCAAGGGGCGGGTCGGCTTCGACGGCACGGGGGTCTCTGGCAAGATCGACCCGACGCTGGATTTCGAGGCCGACAGCACCTCGGGCAGCACCACCGCGACGCTGAAGATCACCGGCTATGCCGACGCGCCGAAGATCAGCCTGTCCGCCACGCCGGAGCTGCCGCAGGACGAGGTGCTGGCCTACCTACTGTTCCACACCTCGACCTCGAAGCTGTCGGCGTTCCAGATCGCCGAGATCGCCGGCGCGTTGGCCGAGATCAGCGGCGTCGGCGGTGGTGGCGGCGACGTGCTCGGCAGCGTGCGCAAGCGGCTCGGGCTCGACCGGCTTTCGGTCGGCGGCGGCACCTCGGGCTCGGGCGCGTCGGTGCAGGCGGGGCGCTACGTCGCCAAGGGCGTCTATGTCGGCGCCAAGCAGGGCACCTCGGGCGGCACCCAGGCGCAGGTGCAGATCGACCTGACGCGGCGGCTGAAGCTGCAGACGACGGTGGGGACGGGGGGCGGGACGACGCAGGGGGCGACGCCGGAGAATGATCCGGGGAGCTCGGTGGGGCTTACGTATCAGTTTGAGTATTGAAAACAGCGCTTCTTTTTTGAAAAAAAGAAGCAAAAAACTTTTATCTGTTAAGAGGGTCATCGTAACCAAAAGCGGAGGGTGACGTGCAGACGGTGCTTGGGTTTGGGGGATTTTTCTTCAAGTCGCATGATCCTGACGCGCTTGCCCGCTGGTATGAGGATAGGCTCGGCGTCGCTCAGGCATCGCCCGCCAATGGTTATGAACCGTGGCAGCAGGAGGCGGGACCGACCGCTTTCACACCATTCGCGAACGACACGATGATGTTTCCAAACACGAGCTACATGCTGAACTTCCGCGTCGCCGACCTGGATGCCATGGTGGCTCAGTTGCGCGCCGGCGGCGTCGCGGTCGAGGTCGATCCCGAGGCTTACCCCTACGGACGCTTTGCCACCCTGTCCGATCCCGAAGGCAATCCCATCCAGTTGTGGCAGCCCTAAGTGACGGGGGTCTGGGGCCTCAGGCCCCAGCGGAGTCCAGAGGCAGAGCCTCTGGCCTTCCTGCTGTCGTAGATGCGCACGCTCGTTTACTGCACCGCCTATGCCGACACGCTAGCGGTTTGGCACTCCCGTTACCGCGCCTGGATCGATGCGCAATCGCGGCCGGGCATTCACTGGGACCAGTTGCTGATCGTCGATGACGGCTCGCCGGTGTTGCCGGCTTGGGACGACGTGGCGGTCGTTCGCGAGTTTGACGCGCCGAGCCCGGCGGCGGTGCGGAGCGAGGCGCCGGTGGTGCTGTATCACCATGAGTTCCGGCTCGGTCGGGCGACGCTGTTCGACTTTCCGGGCTGGCATCGCTCGTTCGCCTTCGGTGCGCTGTATGCGCAGGCGCATGGCTTCGACAAGGTCGTGCACCTGGAGTCGGATGCGTTCCTGGTGTCGCGGCGGATGCGGCGGCTGGTGGATGCGCATCGGAGCGGCTGGGTCATTCCGTGGTGCGAGCGTTACCGATTTCCCGAGATCGCGATCCAGCTCGTCGGGCCCGACCAGATCACCGCGTTCGCCGCGTTCGCGACCAGGCCGTATGCGTGGATGCGCCACCGCGTGCACGAGCCGCTGTTCACGCCGACGCATATCGAGCGCGGGCTCATCGGCGAGCGCTACGGCGAGTCGGCGGACCCGATCCCACGCGACGCCGACTACGCGACGCAGGTGCCGAGCCAGCGCGAGCCGTCGTATTACTGGTGGCTGCGCGACGAGACGGACGAGGCGCCGCCAATGGCTGCGACGAGCGCGGCCGACCGAATTTTTCAGTTCGGGCAGGAGGGTAGTCCGGGGCTCGCGCTCGGCATCGGCTGGTCCTACCCCGAAGCGCAGATGTGCTGGATGGTTGACGACGAGAGCACGCTGAGCCTGCCGCGGTTCTCGCCGGACCATGCGAGCGCGGTGACGCTGACGCTGATGCCGCATGTGTGGGGCGAGCGGCTGGCAGTGCAGCGCCTGGCGGTGCTGGCCAACGAGGTGCCGCTCGGCGAGTTCGAGCTGCGTCAGGAGGGCACGGTGGGGTTCACCGTGCCGGCCGGCACATGGCGGGCGGACGGGCTCAACCTGCTGCGCCTGCGCCATCCGGACGCCGCCGAGCCGGCGGCGGTGAGCGGCGGCGGCGATCATCGCCGGTTGGCGCTGGCGGTGAAGACGATGACGGTGCGGCAGCACGAATAGGGTAGGCCAGAGGCTCTGCCTCTGGACTCCGCTGGGGCCTGAGGCCCCAGACCCCCGTCACTTAGCCTAGGCCGACCAGCCGTTCTGCCTCACCAACGATCGGATCGGCGATTGCGGCCGCGCGCACCGCGCCGGCAGCCAATAAACTATCCAGATGAGCCCGATCGTCGAGCAGCCGGCGCGTCTCGTTTGCGATCGGCGCGATCACCTCGATGAGGGCGGCGGCCAGCACGTCCTTGAAGCGGGCGAAGCCGGTGCCGCCGTGCTCGGCGAGCACCGCCTCGATGCTGGCGTGGGTCAGCGCCGCGTAGATGCCGACCAGGTTGCGCGCCTCGGCGCGGGCCTCGAGACCGGCGGGCTCCGAGGGCAGCGGCTCGGGGTCGGTGCGGGCGCGGCGGATTTTCTGGGCGATGGTGTCGGCGTCGTCGGAGAGGTTGATGCGGCTTTGGTCGGAGGGGTCGGATTTCGACATCTTCTTGGTGCCGTCACGGAGACTCATGATTCGGGCGCCGGGGCCGAGGATGACCGGCTCGATGCGCGGGAAGAAATCGACGCCGTAATCGTGGTTGAATTTTTCCGCGATGTCGTTGGCAAGCTCGAGGTGCTGGCGCTGGTCGTCGCCGACCGGCACGCGCGTCGCGTGGTAGGCGTGGATGTCGGCGGCCATCAGGTTCGGATAGACGTAGAGGCCGGCGGAGGAGGCCTCGCGATCCTTGCCGGCTTTGTCCTTGAACTGGGTCATGCGGTTGAGCCAGCCGAGGCGGGCGACGCAGTTGAAGATCCAGGCAAGGCGGGCGTGGGCGGCGACGGCGGATTGCACGAACAGGATGTGGGCGGCCGGGTCGATGCCGCAGGCGATGACGGTGGCGGCGTTCTCACGTGTTTGCGCACGCAGCGCGGCCGGGTCCTGGAAGGTGGTGATGGCGTGCAGGTCGACCATGCAGAACAGGCAGTCATGGTCCTGCTGTAGCGCCACCCAGTTGCGGATGGCGCCGAGATAGTTGCCGAGGGTGAGGATGCCGGAGGGCTGGATGCCGGAGAGGACGCGCTGCATGGGGCATTCATTGGCGGGAAAGCGGGTGAAGGCAAGGAAGGCCAGGGCTGTCTGCCCTGGACCCGATTAAAGGCGGAGCCTTTAAAATCCATCCTTATCGGTGCCGTATGGCGAGGTCGTGGTCGCGGCACGCAGGATTGACTGGCTTCGCCTAGCCAGAAGGGCGGAGGGGAAGACTTCAAACGGATGCGGGTCTGGGGGCGCCGCCCCGTCGTGCGACTGCACGCTAGCGCGTGACGGGTCGAGGGCAGCGCCCTCGCCTTGATTAGGCTAGCCGCTTCCTGAGCTTACTGGTGACGAGCCTGACGTCCACCAGTCCCATCATCTGCGCCAGCGTGCCGTAGGTCGCGATGCCGCCGGCGATCAGGGCGGACAAGCCGATCAGGCCGCCGAAGCGGAGCCTGTGCGTGGCTTGCAGGACCGGGTGTTGGCTCGCGGCGAGCAGGATGGCCATGGTGGCGGCGGCGAGCGCGATGCGGGCCATGCGGGTGAAGAGGCGGCGGTCCGGGGCGAGATAGCCGGCGCGGCGGAGCAGGACCGTCAGGGCGGCGACGTTGCAGCAGGAGGAGATGGTGGTGGCGAGCGGCGGGCCGACATGCTTGAGCGGCGCCAGGAAGGCGAAGTTCAGCGCCAGGTTCAGGATCAGGACGCCGACGCCGATGCGGATGGGCGTCGCCATGTCGCCGCGGGCGAAGAAGCCGGGGGCGAGCACCTTGACCAGCACGAAGGCGGGCAGGCCCAGCGCGTAGGCGGAGAGCGACTGCGCGCTCAGCGTCGCGTCATGAACCGAAAAGGCGCCGCGGGCGAACAGCACCTGCATGATCGGGGTGGCGATCACCGCCAGCGCGAGGGCGGCCGGCACGGTCAGCACCAGGGCGTATTCGATGGCGCGGTTCTGGGTCTCGCGGGCGCGGACCATGTCGCCGGCGCCGACCTGGCGGGAGAGCAGCGGCAGCAGCGCGGTGCCCATGGCGGTGCCGAGGACGCCGAGCGGCAGCTGGTTCACCCGGTCGGCATAGTAGAGCAGCGAGACGGAGCCGGGCGGCAGCAGCGAGGCGACGAAGGCGTCGACGGCGAGGCTGATCTGGGTGATGCCGGCGCCGACGAGGCCGGGCGCCATGCGGCGCAGCAGCAGGCGCATCTGCGGCGTCATGCGCGGGCGAGGGATGTGCAGCGTCATCCCGGCGCGCTTGACCGCCCAGTAGAGCAAAGCGAGCTGGGCGATGCCGGAGGTGGAGACGCCCCAGGCGAGCGCGTGGCCCTCGGTCGGCACGTAGGGGGCGAGCAGCAGCATCGCGGCGATCGAGAACACGTTGTAGAGCAGGGGCGCGGCGGCGGCGGCGGCGAAGCGGTCGAGCCCGTTCAGCACGCCGGAGAGCAGGGCGGCCAGGCAGATCAGGAACAAATACGGGAAGGTGATGCGGCCGAGCTCGACCGCGAGCGCGAATTTGGGCGGGTCGTTGGTGAAGCCGTAGGCGAGCAGGCCCATGAGCTGGGGCATGAAGACCTCGCCGAGCACGGTGAGGCCCATCAGCCAGAAAGCCAGCGCGGCGATCGCCTCCTCGGCGAAGCGGCGGGCGGTGGCGGGGCCCTCGCGGGTGAGCAGGCCGGAGAAGACGGGGATGAAGGCGGCGTTGAAGGCGCCCTCGCCGAACAGCCGGCGGAACAGGTTGGGCAGGCGATTGGCCATGAAGAACGCGTCGGCCGCCGGGCCGGCGCCGAGCAGGGCGGCGATCAGCATGTCACGCGCGAAGCCGAGGACGCGGCTGGCCATCGTCCAGCCGCCGACGGTGAGCAGGCCCTTGAGCATGGCGGCTGCTTGGGGCACGGGGGGGTAAAAGGCAAGGTTCAGGAAGGCCAGAGCTGTCTGCCCTGGACCCGATTAAAGGCGGAGCCTTTAAAATCCATTCTGGCTTCGCCAAGCAAGGAAGCGCTGAATTTGGCCCTAAGCGGATGCGGGTCTGGGGGCGCCGCCCCCAGCGGGTCCAGGGCAGAGCCCTGGCCTTGCCTGACCGCCGTCGTCACCGGCGCAACCGGCGGCATCGGCCGGTTCATCGCCTTGGGCTTGGCGCAGGACGGCTACCGGGTGGTGCTGATCGGGCGTGATCCGGCGCGGCTCGAGGCGTGCCGCGGTTGGATTGCCGGTCGTGTGCCGGGTGCGGTGTTGCTGGTGGAGACGGCTGACCTGTCGCTGCTGGAGCAGACGGGGCGCGTCGGGCGGGCGGTGGCTGAGCGCTGCGGGGTGGTGGACTTGCTGGTGCTGAATGCCGGCCTGGTTGACACGCGGCGGACCGTGACGGCGGAGGGGCATGAGCGGGTGCTGGCGGTGAACCATCTGTCGCCGGTGGTGCTGGTGCGGACGCTGGCGCCGGCCTTGGCGGCGGGTGCGATCGTCACCGTCGGCTCGTCGACCTCCGACCGGGCGCGGATTGATCCGGATGACCTGGAGATGGGTCGGGGCTGGAGCATCCAGGGCGCCTATGCGCGCTCCAAGCTGGCGGTGATGATGGCGACGTTCGACTGGGCGGAGCGGCTGCCGGGGGTGGCGAACGTCGTGCATCCGGGGCTGGTGCGGACGGGGCTGGTGGCCAAGCCGGGTGTGGTCGGGCTTGCCTGGTCGGTGATCGGCCGGTTTGGGCGCAGTCCGGAACGGGGTGCGGCGACGCCGCTGCACGTGGCGCGGCTGGGGGTTACGGCGCCGAGCGGGCGCTACTGGAAGGCGTGTGCCGAGGCGAGGGCGAACCCGCGCGCGACGGATCCGGCGTTGCGGCGGCGGGTGCGGGAGGCGACGGCGCGGCTGGTTGAGGGCGCAGGCGGGGGCCCAATTGGGGGCGCAGTTGCGGGCGCAGATGGGGGCGGCTGAGCCAGGCGAGGTGCAGGCTGCGGTGGCGCGCCTCGGCGGCGAATGAGCCTTCGACGCCGAAATCGCGTTGGGCGGGCTCGAACAGGGTGAGCTCGGTCGGCACCGTTTCGGCGCGGGTGTCGACGAGCTGGCCGTCGTAGCCGAGGCGGGCGATCGCCGCATCGGTGAGCCAGGGGGCGAGGCGGGTGGCCCATTCGAACAGCACGGTGATGCCGCCGAGCGGGATTTCGCCGCGCCGGCTGAGGGCGGCGAAGTAGAGGCCGCGGGCGATCACGTCCGGCTGGTAGACCGGCGGGGCGGGGCGGGGCGGGCGGCCCATGTGGTTGGCGGCGTGCTGGAAGAACGGCGTGTTGATCGCCGGCGGAAAGGCGGCGCCGATGCTGACCGGGCAGCGCTCGCAGCGGAGCTCGGCGCGCACCGACTGGGTGAAGCCGCGCACCGCTGCCTTGGCTGCGACGTAGGAGGAGAGCAGGCCGATGCCGCGATAGGCGGTGCCTGAGCAGACGTTGAGGATGCGGCCGGCGCCGCGCGGGCGCATCAGGCCGAGGGCGGCGCGGGTGCCGTTCACCGTGCCGAGGAAGGTGACGTCGACGACGCGGCGGAACTCGGCGTCGCTGACCCGCTCGAAGGGGGCGAAGACGCCGGTGCCGGCGCAGTTGATCCAGACCGCGATCGGGCCGAGCGCCGCCTCGATGCGGCTTGCGGCGGCGGCGAGCGCGGCGGCGTCGGTCACGTCGACGCACTCGATGGCGGTGCGGGTGGGGCACTCGGCGGCGGCTGCGGCGAGCACGGCGGCGCCGCGGGCGATCAGGCCGACTCGCCAGCCCTGGGCGGCGAAGTGGCGCGCCGCCGCCCGGCCGAGGCCGGAGGAGGCGCCGGTGATGGCGACGACGGGCGAAGGGAAGGAAGGCCAGGGGCTTTGCCCCTGGACCCCATTAAAGGCGGAGCCTTTAAAATCCATCAGTTATTTATTTCTCATTAGGAGATGAATGCAGATGCTTAGAGGATGAGCGGCTTCGCCAAGCAAGACAAACAGACCGGGGTCTGGGGCCTCAGGCCCCAGCGAGGTCCAGGAGCAGAGCTCCTGGCCTTCCTTACTCACCGGCTAGTCGCCGCAGCTCGATGCCCGCTCCGCGTTCGTCCTCGCCAAGTCGGCTCAGCAGCGCCGCCAGGATCGCCGAGGCCGCGGCCTCGAAACCGTAGGGTGGGTTGATCACCAGCAGGCCGCTGCCGTTCAGCCGCGCCGGGTCGGTCGGCTCGCGCAGCAGCAGCTCGGCTGCGACCACGTCGGGCAGGCCGGCGAGCAGGGCCTCGAAGGCGCGGATGGGAGCGCGGCCCTTGATCGGGTACCAGGCGGCGAAGACGCCGTTGCGGAAGCGGCTGTGGCCGGTGCGCAGGGCGGCGGCCAGGGTGGCGAGCTCGTCAGGCTGCTCATAGGGCGGGTCGAGCAGGATCAGGCCGCGACGCTCCGGTGGCGGCAGGAAGGCGGCGAGCGAAGCATAGCCGTCGCGCCGGTGGACCCAGACCTGCCGGTCGGCGGCGAACAGGCGGCGGAGTGCGGCGTGCTCGGCCTCGTGCAGCTCGGTGGCGATCAGGCGGTCGGCTGGGCGCAGCAGCGCGCGGACCAGCGCCGGCGAGCCGGGATACAAGCCGAGCGCCTGCACCGTCCCGACATAGGCGGCGAGCGCCGCCGGCGGGTCGTCGAGCAGGCGCAGGATGCCGCCGGCGGCTTCCCCGGTGCGCGTCGCCTCGGGGCTCGCAAGGTTGGTGCGGCCGGCGCCGGCATGCGTGTCCAGCACCAGGAAGGGCGTCGGCTTGCGCGCCATCGCCAGCACCAACCAGTGCAGCAGCGCGTGCTTCAGGCAGTCGGCGGCGTTGCCGGCGTGATAGGCGTGGCGGTAGTTCATGGGGCGTCGACGTTCATGGGGCGTCGAGCGGCCAGCGCGGCCGGGGGGCGGCGGTGAGGTCGCTGGCCAGGCCGAGGCGCAGGCGTTCGATGCCGGCCCAGGCCACCATCACCGCGTTGTCGCCGCAGAGCCGCACCGGCGGCGCTACCAGCCGCACGCCGCGGGCTGCGGCGAGGCCTGCCAGCGCGGCGCGCACGGCCCCGTTGGCCGCGACGCCGCCGGCGACGACCAGGGTTTTGACCTCGCACATCCCGAGGGCGTGCGACACCCGGTCGGCCAGCACCGCGGCGACGGCGGCCTGGAACGACGCCGCGATGTCGGCTGCCGCCTGGATCCTGAGGGCGCCGGGCTGCGGGCCGATCAGCTGTGCCACCGCGGTCTTCAGGCCGGAGAAGCTGAAGTCGCAGCCCGGCCGGCCGAGCAGCGGCCGCGGCAGCGCGTGCCGGCCGGGGTCGCCCGAGCGCGCCAGCCGTTCCAGCGCCGGGCCGCCCGGCCAGCCGAGGCCGAGCATCTTGGCCACCTTGTCGAACGCCTCGCCCACCGCGTCGTCGATCGTGCCGCCCAGGCGCCGATACTGCCCCACCGCCTGCACCAGCACGCATTGGCAATGGCCGCCGGAGACCAGCAGCAGCAGGTAGGGAAACGTGACCGGCCCGCTCGTCAGGCCCGGCAGCCGCGCCGTCAGGGCGTGCGCCTCCAGGTGGTTCACGGCGACGAAGGGCAGGCCGGTGGCGAGCGCCAGGCCGCGGGCGAAGCCGCTGCCGACGATCAGGCCGCCGATCAGGCCCGGGCCGGTGGTCGCGGCGATGCCGGTGAGCGGCACGCCGGCCTGGGCGCGGACCTGCGCGACCAGGCGCGGCAGGTGGGCGAGGTGGGCGCGGGCGGCGATCTCGGGGACGACGCCGCCGAACGCGGCGTGCTCCTGCTGGCTCAGCAGCGCCTCGGCGAGGATCGCGCCGTCCTGCGACAGAACGGCGGCGGCGGTCTCGTCGCAGGAGGTCTCGATGCCTAGGATTGCCATCAGAGGAAGGCCAGGGCTCTGCCCTGGACCCGCTGGGGCCTGAGGCCCCAGACCTCCATCCGTTTGCTCCCACGCTGGGGATCTCGCGCGTGGGTCATCGATCAGAAATGGTTTTCAAAGGCCCCGCCTTTGATGAGGTCAAGGGGCGGAGCGAGCCAAAGGTTCCGACTGCGCGCAGCGCAGT
The DNA here is from genome assembly GCA_965198995.1 of Acetobacteraceae bacterium. Taxonomy (GTDB): domain Bacteria; phylum Pseudomonadota; class Alphaproteobacteria; order Acetobacterales; family Acetobacteraceae; genus CAXMMR01. The sequence goes on along the minus strand of CBDAQG010000002.1, from coordinate 2,069,388 downwards.
TGGAAAGGCTCACGGAGGGAAAGCCCCTTGCCTTCCTTTTTGCGCCCTGCGGTCATACCTACGGCCTAATGGCCGACCTGCCTACTCCCGCCCTGGCCCTGGTGGCGCTTCGCCCGCCGCCGCATCGGCGTGACCTGCCGCTGCGCGTCGGCACGCGCGGCTCGCCGCTGGCGTTATGGCAGACCCGGCACTTCCTGGAGCGGTTGCGCGGCTTCTGCCCGGTGCTGCGTGGCATGGAGGTGTTCGAGGAGCATCTGATCCGCACCACCGGCGACGCGGTGCAGGACCGCCGGCTGGCCGAGATCGGCGGCAAGGGGTTGTTCGCCAAGGAGATCCACCAGGCGCTGCGCGACCGCCGGATCGACTTCGCGGTGCATAGCCTGAAGGATCTCGAAACGGCGCTGCCGCCCGGCATCGTGCTCGCCTGCACGCTGCAGCGGGAGGATGCGCGCGACGTGATCGTGCTGGCGCCCGGTGCGCCGCCGCTTGATCCGGGCAATCCGCTGGCCGCGCTGCCGGACGGCGCGGTGATCGGCACCGCCTCGCTGCGGCGCCAGGCGCAGCTGCTGCACGCGCGGCCGGACCTGCGCATGGTGCTGATGCGGGGCAACGTGCAGACGCGGCTCGCCCATCTCGCCGCCGGGCGGTGCGACGCGACGCTGCTGGCGCTGGCCGGGCTGAAGCGGCTCGGGCTCGCGCACCATGCGGCGGCGGTGCTGGATCCGGAATCGATGGTGCCGTCGGCGTGCCAGGGGATCGTGGGGGTGACGGTGCGCGAGGATGACACCGAGCTGCACGAGCTGCTGGCCGGCATCGAGGACCCGATGTCGCGCGCCGTGGCGACCGCCGAGCGGGCGATGCTGGCGGCGCTGGACGGCTCGTGCCGGACGCCGATCGGCGGCTATGCGCGGGTGTTGCCGGACGGCTCGCTGCATCTGGTGGGGCTGGTGGCGCGCGAGGACGGCTCGTTCCTGCTCAAGCGGTCGCTGCGCGGCGAGGCGACGGGCGCCGGCCCGCTTGGGCTCGCGCTCGGGCACTCGCTGCGGGCGGACAGCCCGGACGACATCTTCGCCGCCGACATGTTCGAGGCGATCGATCCGAGCTGAGCGGCCTGCGGTGCTGGTGACCCGTTCGGATGCCGACGTGCTGAGCGCGTCGGGCGACGCCGGGGCGCTGGTGCGGCTGGTGGGCCGGGTGTGCGACCCGGCCGGCGGCCCGCTGCTGCTGGCGAGCGGGGCGGGGCAGGGGGCGGGTCTTGCCGCCGCCCTGGTCGCCGTCGGGTTCGAGGTGCGGCGGCAGGATGCGTATGCCGCCGAGCCGGTCGAGGCGCTGCCGGCGGCGGCGGCGGCGGCGATCGCGGCCGGGCTGCACGGGGCGCTGTTTCTGTCGGCGGAGACGGCGCGGGCGTTCGTGCGGCTGCTGCCCGTGGCGCTGGCGCCGTGCCTCGCCTCGAGCGTGGCGGTGGCGATTGGCGCGCCGGCCGGGCAGGCGCTACATGGGCTGCCCTGGCGCCGCCTCAGCGTCGCGCGCCATCCGACCTTGGACGAGGTGCTGAGCCTGCTATGAGCGACACCGACGCCGAGCCGCTGCCACCGGCGCCACCGGCCGCCTCTTCTGCTTCGGACGCGCCCGTGCCGGCTGCGGCTCCGGTGCCGGCAGCAACACCGCCCGCGTCGGCGCCGCCCGCGCCGGCGCCATCCGCGTCGGTGCAATCGACGTTCGCGCCGGATGCGTCGCCGCCGACATTGTCGTCTGCCGCGTCGTCGGCGGCAGCGAGCGGGCGGATGCGCCAGCCGCCGCGTCCGTCATCCACCTCGACGGACAGCGCGGCCGGACGTGGCGTGCGGTCGGGCCAGGACGTGCCGGTGCAGGGTCGAGGCGATGGCGGCCGTCCAGGCTCCAGTGGCGGCTCGCGTGCCGGCATCGCGGCGCTGGTGCTGACGCTGCTGCTGTCCGGCCTGCTGGCGGCAGGGCTCGCCTATGTGTGGTCGACGCCGAACCCGGAGCTTGCCACTCGCATCATGGCGCTGGATGGCAGCGTCGCCAGCCTGACCCAGCGTGTCGCCAAGCTGGAGCAGGCGCCGGCGCCGGTCGCCCTGCCGGCGGCACCTTTGCCGGCCGCGCCGCCGCCAGCCGCCGCGCCCCCGCCCGCACCGCCGCCCGCACCGACGCCGGCCCCACCGGCGCCGCCCGCCGTCAGCAGCGCCGACCTCGCGGTGATTGCGGCCCGGCTCGACCAGGTGGCCGCCCGGCAGGACGCGCTGGCGGCCCGGCAGCAGGGCGACAGCAACGCCAGCAGCCTCGAGACGGCGCGGCTGATCGACGCCCAGAAGGCGGCGATCGCGGCGTTGGGAGATCGGCTCGCCAAGGCCGAGCAGGCGCAGACGGCGCTGGCCGGGCTCGCCGGCCGGACCGAGCGGCTGGCGCGGCTGCAGGAGGCCTCGGCATCGCTCCGGCTCGGCCAGCCGGTGGGCGCGATCGACGGCGCGCCCGCGGCATTGGCCCGCTACGCGACGGTGGCGCCGCCGAGCGAGGCGGGGCTGCGGCTGGCGTTTCCGGCGTTGGCCGAGGCGGCGAACGGAGCGGCCCGGCCGACGGCTGACGGACGCGGCTTCTGGCGCCGCGTCTGGGGGCGCATGCAGGGCGTCATCACCATCCGCCAGGGCGACCATGTGATTGTCGGCAACCCTGCCGCCGGTCTGCTGGCGCATGCCCAGGCGACGCTGGATGCGGGCGACCTGGCCGGCACGGTCGCGACGCTGTCGCAACTGCCGCCGGAAGCGGCCGCACCGCTGCAGGACTGGCTGGCGCAGGCGCGCGGCCTGCTCGACGCCCGCGCCGCGCTCACCGGGCTGGAGGCCCAGGGCTGATGGGGCGCGTGCTCGCCGCCCTGATCGCCGGCGCGGTCGTGCTGGCGCTCGCCTGGCTGGTGGCCAGCCTGCCGGGCAGCTTCGCGCTCGAGGTGCAGGGGGTGACGGTGCAGATGCCGATGCCGCTGGCGGTGGTGTCGCTGGTGGTCCTGGTCGGCCTGCTCGGTGGGCTTGGCCGGCTGGTGGCGCTGCTGATCGGCCTGCCGCGGCGGCTGCGGCGCGGGGCGGCGGCGCGGGCGCGGCGGCGCGGCGACCAGGCGGTGACCGGCGCGCTGGTGGCGCTGGCGGCGCGCGATGCCGATGCGAGCCGGCTGGAGGCGGCGCGCGCCCGCCGCCTGCTTGGCGACACGCCGCAGACGCTGCTGCTCGCTGCCTCGGCCGGCCAGGTGGCCGAGCGCGACGACGAGGTGGCGGGCGCCTACGCCCTGCTGGCCGAGCGGCGCGACGCCGCCTTCATCGGCCTGCGCGGCCTGTTCCGCCGGGCGGTGGCGCGCGAGGATTGGCAGGAGGCCGCGGTGCTCGCCCGCCGCGCCGAGGCGGCGCGGCCGCGCACCCCATGGCTGGCCGAGGAGCGCGCCCGCCTCGCCGCGCGCAACCAGCATTGGGACGAGGCGCTGCAGCTCACCCGGGCGGCACCCGACGCGCCGGCACCGGTGCGTGCCGCCTATGCGCTCGCCGCCGCTGAGGCGGAGCCGGACGCCCGCCGCTCGCTCGCGCTCGCCAAGCAGGCGGTCGCGATCGACCCGGCGCTGGCGCCGGCAGCGCTGCTCTATGCGCGGCGGCTGCGCACCGCCGGCCGCGCCCGGCGCGCCCGCGCCGTGCTCGCCAGGGCCTGGGCGCGGGCGCCGCAGCCTGACCTCGCGACGCTCGCTTTGGCCGAGATCGCGAGCCCGATGGACCGGCTACGCAGCGCCCAGGAGTTCGTCAAGCCGAACGAGGACCATCCGGAGAGCCAGTTGCTGCTCGGCCGGCTGTCGCTGGAGGCGGGGCTGAGCGGCGAGGCGCGACGGCACGCGAGCCGGGCGCTGGCCGCCGGGCTCGACCAGCGGCGGCTGCACGTGCTGCTCGCCGACATCGCCGAGGCGGATGGCGGCGATACCCGGGCGGCGCTGCGCGACGCGGCGGCGGCGGCGCCCGACCCGAGCTGGCGCTGCGGGCAGTGCGGCGCCACCAGCAGCGCCTGGGCGCCAGCCTGCGTGGCGTGCCAGGCGGCGGGACGGATCGAGTGGACGGGGACGCCTCGGGCGACCGTCGTGCCGGCTTTGGCTCAGGGGTAGGAAGGCCAGGGCTCTGCCCTGGACCGGGCGCCCATCGCACGTGTGCGATCGGTCCCGAGGCTGGGGGCGGCGCCAGGCCCGCCTCCGATCTAGGCTAACGGCTTCGCCTTTGCTGGGATCCAGGGGGCAAGGCCCCCGGGCCTTGCCTCAGTTGACGGCGGCGCTGCTGGCCGCCTGCTGTCGGCGCTGCTGCCACAGGGCGATGAAGTCGATCGGCTGCAGTAGCACGGCGGGGAAGCCGCCTTCGCGCGTCACGTCGGAGATGATGCTGCGGGCGAAGGGGAACAGCAGCCGCGGGCACTCGATCAGCAGCATCGGCTCGATCGTGTCATCCGGCACGTTGGCGATGGTGAAGATCCCGGCATAGGCGAGTTCGGCGATGAACACCGGGCGTCCGGCGGCGCCGTTGCTGGGCGGCTCGGTGGCCTCGGCGCGCACCGACAGCACCACTTCGAAGACGTTCTGGCCGTCCTGCAGCCGACGCGCCTGGACATCGAGGTTGATCTGCACCTGCGGGGCGCTGCGCAGGCTGGCGAAGATCTCCGGCCCTGAGGGGACTTCGAAGGAGAGGTCCTTGACGTACTGCACGTTGACGGTGAGCGGGGGGAGCGGCTGTCCCTCGGCGATCGGCGCGCTCGGCGCCTTGGTGCTTTCGGACATCGGGTGGTCTCCCTCGCTCGGTGATGGCGGCGCGGGTAGCATGCCGTCTGCCGGGGCGCTACCAGCGTGCGGTTGCCGCCGGTGACGTGCCGCTATGGGCGCCAGATGATTTCGCTGGGCGCCGGCGTGTTGGGGTCGTAGCGCATCCAGTCGCCGTTCTGCAGGCTGGTGCCGCTGAGCGCCAGCAGGAAGCCCCAGTGGCTGACGACCAGCGTGTGCCGCCAATCCTCGCGCGCCGCCATCTCGCGGCGGAAGGCGCCGGCGCGGGCGATCACGCCGTCCTCGGCCTCGCGGGCGTCCGGCCACCAAACCTCGTCGATGGCGGCGAAGTCGTGCCCGGGCCAGCTCGCCTGGAGCCGGGCGCGCGGGCTGCCGACGTCGCAGACGAAGGCGTAGCGCTCGCGCACCCGCGGGTCGACGGTCACCGGCAGGCCGCGCCGGGCTACGATCGGGGCGGCAGTCTGCAACGCGCGGGTGTAGGGCGAGACGATGCAGCGCCGCAGGTCCAGGTCGTCGAGGCGCAGGGCGGCCTGCTCGGCCTGGGCGCGGCCGAGCTCGGTCAGGTCCGGGTCCTTGATGCCGGGATCGCGCCGGGTCAGGGTGAACTGGCGGTTGAACTCGCTCTGGCCGTGGCGCAGCAGGATCATGGGGTGACGGAGGCCCGGAACCGGAGGCACCGGCTTTAGCGCGTGACGCGGGTGGAGGAAAGCCAGCCCCATACCCGGCCAGACATCAGGTCGCTGTCAGCGCTCGGGCTTGGCCCCTGCTCTCACCTGGAACGCGTCACGTCCGGGCTCAGCCTGATTGCGGGCAACATCGCGTGCGAACCGGCATCCTGCCGGCGTCAAACTTGACCGATGCGCTACGTCGGTCGGCACGACATAGCGTTCAGCGTGACCGACACGGGGAACCCCGTCACCGTGAAAAAGAACGGCATCGTTCCCGATACCTGACTGCCGGTGATGCTGGCGCCGCAGGACGCGGTGGCGTTGTAGGTGAAGGTTGCGGCGCCGGGCGCCGTCATCGCTTGTGGTCCACAGGTCGTCGTGGTGACTGCCGTGCACCGCGCTGCCGCCTCCACGGCGAACTGGAGCGAGAAGTTGGTCCAGACCAGTCGGCTGGCATCCATGATCCCGGTGACGAGGAGCAGGAACGGGAGCGCCAGCAGGGCGAACTCCACCGCCGTCGTGCCGGCGCGCGACTGCAGCCTACGGGCGACGCCGTAGAGCGTCATGGTCTCGCCATCTGCCAGTCAAAAAGGTCTTGCACGGCATCACTCCTCATGATGGCTATTGTACCCGGGCTATGGCGACGCCGTTGAGCGTGACCGCGCCCATGCTCAACCCAGCGATCGGCATGATATATTGGTAAGGGACGCTGGTCGTTACTGTTACATAAAGGCCTGGCGGCGCGCCTGTGCTCGCGCAGGGTGTTAACAACGGGTCCGGAACCGGCGTCGAGCTGCCTGGCTGCATGCACTCGGCCAAGGAGAGCACTGGGACCACCGTGACGTTGGTGCCGAGATTGGTGGCGCCCTGTGCGGCAGCCTGGATTTTTAAGAGATTGTAGCCTTGAAGAGCAGCCCAATCCGCACCGGCACGGGCCGCATTGCCAACTTCCACCTTGACCCGGAGCGCGTCGCCGAAGCTGACCGCACCGGCAAGCAGTAGAACAAGCGTCGGCGCCAGCAGCGCGAACTCAACCGCTGCGACGCCGTGTCGCGCGCCGAGGATCGCCTTGATGGATGCGAGGCGGTCGGACGAGCGCCTCATTCTGCGAGCTTGTAGCCAATGCTCGCGTCCTGGATGCCGTAACCCGCACAGTTGTGCTGCAGGTTAATGGCACCGGTGACGGCAAGGGAATTGACGACAAGCTGAGTGCAAGGGCTGCTTGCTGCTCCGGTCAAGGTCACTGCCGAGTTCGGCGCGTAGAAAGCGCCGCCAATGGTCAGAGACGATACGCCTGTCAGGCTGAACGGCTGGTTTCCCTCCAGCCACAACGCAATGCCGGCCGTCGGTCCGGTCGCGGGAGCGGTCAGGTTTATCGAACCAGCGCCGAGCAGGTTCATCGCTGCCCCGGGTGCCATGACGACGGTGACGGCGTTGGATCCTCCGGATAAGGAGAAGATACCGCCGACATTAATGTCGGTCGTGAAAATGTAGACGCCAGGCGCACCCAGTTTCAGCGTCAAGTTCCCCGTTACTGTAAAGCCGCAATAAGTACCTGGAGTAGAGAGCGTGACGGGGAACACCGCGGCGAGGAAGATACCTGTGCTTTTACACGGTGATGCCGCAGCAGGCGGCGTATAGCCCGCGTAGGGGTCGAGTGCCGCTGCCGCGGGCGCCTTGAGCTTGTCAGTGGGGACGATCGCCACCCCCGGGCAGGCGAGTTGCCCCAGGAAGACGTCGTAGGCCGTGACGGCCGCCGCACCGACAGCTTTGACGTCGCAATTGCCTTGCGAGCTCACCGAGTCGTCGAAGACGTCACAGTCGTTGGCGGTGATGGCGCCAAAACCCGTCACGTTGATCCCGTAGCCGCTCGACTGAAGCGTCATGACGCAGGTGGGACCAGTGACCGGAACCACGACCGCGCGCCCGGACGCGACCACCGGGCTGTTGCTGATGACGCCACGCAGAAATGAGGCTTGAGGCTGAGTGATGATGGCCTCGATCGCGTTGGCCGTCCCGACGTTGAGGCCGCTATGGGGCGGAATGTTGATCGTCACCGCGGTGCCGTTGACGCCGTCGACGAAGCCGTTCGCGGCAGCGGTTCCCTTCCCCTCTTCCTGCGCCGAGCTGGGGCTGGAAGAGATATTGTAGCTGGCCGCATAGGCCGCCTGATCCGCAGCCCCCTGCATGGCGGCCTGGTTTGTCTTCCAGATGCCGACATCGACCGCGAGCGCGCTAAACCCGATAAGGGCCGTGGCGAGAAACGCGGTGATGATCGTCACCGTCGCACGTCGGTCCTGCCGGATGCTTCGGACCGGGAGCTGTTCAAAACGTCTCCCGGCCATCGTGCGTCTCAACCTATGGGTTCGAGAGGCAGTGTAAGATCTACAGGTTGCTAAAGCGTTAACGCCTGACGACAAGCAAGCCGGTGACCCTGCATGATTGCCGCTTGACGGCCGGCCACCTATGTCTGGGGCAGGGAGACAGTGTCATGGGTGACGGCGGGTTTACGATCGATCTGGTGTTGTTCGGCGCCATCGCCGCCTTTCTGGTGCTGCGGCTGCGCAGCATTCTAGGCAAGCGCACCGGCTTCGAGGGCCGGCCGGCGCCGGCCGCCGTCGCCAAGCCGCGGCCGGCCGGCCGGCCGGCGCCGATCATCGACGCCAAGGTGGAGGCGCCGCCGACCAGCCGCATCCTGCCCGACCCGGCGAGCCCGACCGGGCAGGCGCTGTCGCGCATGCAGGGGGTGGACCGCAGCTTCGAGCCGGGCAAGTTCCTCGCCGGCGCCGAGGCGGCGTTCCGGCTGATCGTCGGCGCGTTTGCCGCCGGCGAGCGCAACACGCTGCGGCCGCTGCTCAGCCCGGAGAGCTACGACGCCTTTGCCGCCGCCATCTCGGCGCGCGAGGAGGCCGGCGAGACCCAGCGCACCGAGATCCGCGCCATCACCGCCGCCACCATCGAGACCGCGACCCTGCTCGGCAGCCAGGCCGAGATCACCGTTCGCTTCGTCTCCGACCAGGTCAACCTGACGCTCGACCGGGCCGGCAACCCGGCGACTGGCACCGAGGGCATCACCGAGCTGCACGATCTGTGGAGCTTCGAGCGCGACCTGTCACGCTCCGACCCGGCCTGGCGACTGACGGCTGCCCGCAGCGCCTGATGCAGCTTGGCTGCCGGGCCATTGTGGCCCTGCTTGGCCTGGCGCTGCTCGGCGGCTGCACGCTGGGCGCGCCGGTCGACGGCGTTGTTGCCGATCCTGCGGTGTTCGCCGACCTGCCTGGCTGGTCAGCCGACCACCTGGCCGAAACGTTGCCGGCGATGCGGCGCGGCTGCATGCGGCTGACCACCCTGCCTGCCGATCAGCGGCTTGGCGGTGGCGCCCTGGCCGCGGCGGCAGCCGGGCAGGCGGCGCTCTGGACACAGCCTTGCGCCGCGCTCGCCCGCGTGCCGGACGGCGACGACGCGGCGGCGCGGCGGTATTTCGAGGCCTGGTTCACGCCGCATCAGCTTGGCGACGGGTCGCAGGCCGGCCTGTTCACCGGCTACTACGAGCCGTTGGTCGCCGGTGCGACGGTGCAGGGCGGGCCCTACCAGGTGGCGCTGCTCGCCCGGCCGGACGACCTGGTCCGCCTGCCGGCGAGACAGCCGAACGGCCGGCCGGTGGTCGTTCGGCGGCTGCCTGACGGGCGCACCGTGCCGTACTACACGCGGGCGCAGATCGCCGCCGGCGCGCTCGACGATCAGGACCTTGCCATCGTCTGGCTGAAGAGCCGCACCGACCTGTTCTTTCTGCAGCTGCAGGGTTCCGGCCGGATCGTGACGCCGGGCGGTGTCACCCTGCGGGTGGCCTATGACGGGCAGAACGGCCAGCCCTACGTGCCGGTGGGCCGGCTGCTCGCCGAGCGGGGGCAGCTCGCCGCCGACGACGTCAGCATGCAGTCGATCAGGGGTTGGCTGGCCGCCCACCCGGGGCAGGCCGACGCGCTGCTCAACGAGAACCCGGACTACGTGTTCTTCCGTCAGGTGGCGCAGGAGGCTGGCGCCGCCGGGAGCGCGGCGACGGTCGGGCCGCCTGGAGCGCTCGGCGTGCCGCTGACACCGGGGCGCTCGGTTGCCGTCGACCGCACGGTGGTGCCGCTCGGGGCGCCGGTGTTCATCGCCACCGACGATCCGCTGACCCATGCTCCCTGGCGGCGCCTGACGGTGGCGCAGGACCTCGGCACCGACATCAACGGCGCCGCGCGGGCCGACATCTTCTACGGCTCCGGAGCGATGGCCGAGGCGGCGGCGGGGCGCATGCATGCCGGCGGCAGCGCCTGGGTGCTGCTGCCGCGTCAGCCGGCCGCCGAGCCAGCCCCGGGAAAAGGCAAGGCCAGGGCGCTGCCCTGGACCCGCTGGGGCCGTGAGGCCCCAGACCCCTGATGGTAGCAGAAATTGCAATTTGAGGCCTCATATTGATGGCATCTTTATCGAGTATCTTCAAAGCCGTGACTTTCTCCGCGTCGCTTCTCGTCATCTCTGATCCAAGGGCGGCCATGGCAAGATCACGGTTCATGAAGCCGGATGAGGAAACGACAAAGTCAGCAGTTCTGAGGCGGATACCCATAGGGACGTCCATCAAGGACGCAAAAAAGCTTATGGAGGGTGATGGCTTTAAATGCTTGTTACAGGCTAATACTCGTTATTCTGACGACGGGCCTGATCCGGGCCGGAAAGTAGTAGTAGGACCAGCTAATATACTTTGGTGTGACTCGGGCGAGCGAAAAACCTGGAGACTTTTCATCTCCAAGAGGTGGCAAGTCATTTTTGAAAATGCGGGAGGCAAAGTCTCGCGCGTTGCCGTCGGAGTCGGCCTGACCGGCCCTTAAGCGAATGGGGTCTGGGGCCTCACGGCCCCAGCGGGTCAAGGGCAGAGCCCTTGCCTTTCTTGTTGCTACACGTCGTCCGGGGACAACGTCGCCAGCAACTCGGCCGAATTCTTGTGCACCTCCGCCTCGCGCTCCAGGTTTTTCGGAAAGCGTGAGCGCTTGGCCTGGATCAGGGTCTGCTTGGCGCGGGCTTCGTGCCAGAAGCGGGCGGCTTCGATGGCGGCGGTCCAGCCGGCGCGGAAGGCGGGGTCGTTGCGATCCGGCTCGCTCACGCCAGCAGCGCCTCGATGGCGCCGGCGATCGCCTCGGGCTTGGTGGCGGAGCCGAAACGGTCGACGACGTGGCCATGGCGGTCGAGCAGGAACTTGGTGAAGTTCCACTTGATCGCGCCGGTGCCGAGCACGCCGCGGCGCTCGCTCTTCAGCCATTGAAAGAGCGGGTGCGCGGCGCTGCCGTTCACGTCGACCTTGGCGAACATCGGGAAGCTCACGTCGTAGTTCGTGCTGCAGAACGAGGCGATCTCGGCGGCGCTGCCCGGCTCCTGGCCGGCGAACTGGTTGCAGGGAAAGCCGAGCACGGCGAAGCGGTCCGGGCCGAAGCGGCGATACAGCGCCTCCAGCCCTTCGAATTGCGGCGTGAAGCCGCATTTGCTCGCCGTGTTGACGATCAGAAGCACCCGGCCGGCATAGTCGGCCAGCGTCGTCGGCCGGCCATCCAGCGCCGTCACCTTCTCGTCGAACACGCCCATTCGATCCTCCTCCGAAGCGCTTCTTTTTTGAAAAAAAGAAGCAAAAAACTTTTCTTCGTGCTGTCGCTTGCCAGCCTGGCGATAACTCGTAATGGACAAAAGTTTTTTGGTTCTTTTTTTCAAAAAAGAACCTCTTTCCTCCGGTCACTCCTCCACATCGAGGAAGAACTGGTCTGCCTCCTCGTCGTAGTTGTAGAGCTCGGCGAAGCGGCCCCAGTTGATGACCGAGGACAGCGTGTCGTCGGCGTAGTCGGGCGACATGTGGTCTTCGAGCTCGTCGCGAAAGCGCACTGCAGAGGCGCGGTGGTTCCAGCGTTCGTCGAGCACGCCGCGGATCATCGCGGCCAGCGGCACCCGTTCGCGCAGCGCGGTGCGGAACAGCGCCTTGCGGTCGTCGGTGTCGGCCAGGACGTAGAGGCGGCCGGCCTCGGTGAGCTTGATGTCGCCCTCCTCGAGCAGCGCGAAGCCGACCATCTGCAGGGCCTCGCCGAGCGGCAGCAAATCGTCGAGCTCGAGCTGCAGGGCTGCGGCGAGCGGGGGCAGGTCGGCGCGGCCGGAGTATTGCGCGCCGGCCAGCGTTTCCAGCAGGCCGGCCATGAGGTTGGTCGAAACGGGGTGCAGCGCTTGCGCCATCGGGTTGACCGGCTTGTCGCTCGGGGCGGGCACCGAGGTCGCGCGGCGCGTCATCAACGCGTAGATGTCGTCGACGAACTTGCGGAACGCGGCGTCGTGGCGGTTGCGCGGGTGGGCGAAGGGCACCTGCAGCTCCTGGGCGACGCGGCCGGGGTTGGAGGAGAACACCAGGATGCGGTCGCACATCAGCACCGCCTCCTCGATGTTGTGGGTGACCAGCAGCATGGATTTGACCGGCAGCTTGCGCTCCATCCACAGATCGATGAGGTCGGTGCGCAGGGTCTCGGCGGTGAGCACGTCCAGCGCCGAGAACGGCTCGTCCATGAGCAGCAGGTCGGGGTGGACGACGAGCGCGCGGGCGAGGCCGACGCGCTGGCGCATGCCGCCGGACATCTCCTTGGGGTAGGCGCTCTCGTAGCCGCCGAGGCCGATGAGGTCGATTGCCGCCTCGGCGCGTTCGCGGCGCTCGGCGCGGCGGATGCCCTGCGCCTCGAGGCCGATCTCGACGTTTTCCTGCACGGTGAGCCAGGGGAAGAGGGCGAAGCTCTGGAACACCATGGCGACGCCGGCGGCCGGGCCCTGCAGCGCCGCGCCGCGCCAGACGACCTCGCCGGCGGTGGGCCGCAGCAGGCCGGAGACGATGCGCAGCAGGGTGGATTTGCCGGAGCCGGAGCGGCCGAGCAGGCCGACGATCTCGCCCGACTGCATCGTCAGGTCGACGTTGTCGAGGACGATGAAGTCGGCGCTGGCGTCCTTGGTGTAGGCCTGGCGGATGTTGCGCACCTGCAGCAGGGGATCCAAATGGGTGCGCTCCTAAGAGGTTCTTTTTTGAAAAAAAGAACCAAAAAACTTTTGCTCGTGAAGCGAAACGTCGGCCCGGTGTACAGCTAATCGGATAAAAGTTTTTTGCTTCTTTTTTTCAAAAAAGAAGCGCTTGCCTAAAGCGTCAGTCGCCGACTGGAGTATGTGAACAACGGCCGCCACAGCACGCGATTAAAGGTGAGCACAAAGGCCGACATGACGATGACGCCGAGCACCACCTTGGCGGTGTTGCCCTGGTCGGTGGCCTCGGCGATGTAGGCGCCGAGGCCCTGGGCGGTGAGTTTGGTGTGTCCCCAGGAGGCGACTTCGGCCAGGATCGCCGCGTTCCAGGCGCCGCCCGAGGCGGTGATGGCGCCGGTGACGAAATACGGGAAGATGCCGGGCAGGATCACCCGCCGCCACCACAGCCAGCCGCCGACGCGGAAGTTGCGCGCCGCCTCGCGCAGGTCGCCGGGGAAGGCGGCGGCACCGGCGATGACGTTGAACAGGATGTACCATTGCGCGCCGAGCACCATCAGCGGGCTCAGCCAGATCTCCGCGTTGAGGTGCCAGCGGACGATGGCGATGACGAAGATCGGGAAGAACAGGTTGGCCGGAAAGGCGGCCATGAACTGCACCACCGGCTGGGCGCGGCGGGCGAGGCGCGGCTGCAGGCCCAGCCAGACGCCGATCGGCACCCAGACCAGGGTTGCGATGACCATCAGCACGATGACGCGGATCAGCGTGTAGAGGCCGAACAGCAGCGCGGTGCCGAGGTCCGACCAGGCGAGGCTGGCGCTGCAGAAGGCGACGACGCGGGTGAGCGCGGCGCCGGCGACCAGCACCACCGCGGCGAGGAACAGCGCATCGACGAGGCGCGACGGGCGGGCGCGCTGCTGCGGGCGGAAGCGGCTGCTGAGCGACAGCCGGGCGCCGGTGAACTGGGCGAACAGGTCGCCCACCGCGTCCGCCGCCAGGCGCAGCAGCCGGGTGCGGCGCAGGGCGGCCAGCACCCAGGGATCCTCCGGCGCCTCGGTCTGCGTCGTCTCGAAGCGGAACTTGGCCGACCAGGCGACCAGGGGGCGGAACAGCAGCTGGTCGTACAGCAGGATCACCACGAGCATGGCGAGGATGGCGTAGATCACCGCGCGCAGGTCGCGCTGGTCGATCGCTGTGGCGACGTAGGAGCCGATGCCGGGGAGCTTCAGCGTCACGTCGCCGACGGTGACCGCCTCGGCGGCGACGACGAAGAACCAGCCGCCGGACATCGACATCATGGTGTTCCACACCAGGCCGGGCACGGCGAAGGGCACGTCGAGCCGCCAGAAGCGCTGCCAGGCGGTGAGCCGGAAGCCGCGCGAGGCCTCGTCGAGGTCGGCGGGGACGGTGCGCAGCGACTGGTACATGGAGAACGCCATGTTCCAGGCTTGGCTGGTGAAGATGGCGAAGATGGCGGCGAGCTCGGCGCCCAGGGTCTGACCGGGGAACAGGCTCATGAAGAAGACGGTGGTGAAGGTGAGGAAGCCGAGGATCGGCACCGATTGGAGGATGTCGAGCAGCGGGATGAGCACCAGGGCGGCGCGGCGGCTCTTGGCGGCCCAGGTGGCGTAGGTGAAGGTGAAGAGCAGGGAGAAGACGAGGGCGGCGAACATCCGCAGGGTGGTGCGGAGCGCGTAGCCGGGCAGGTAGGCGGGGTCGAGATGGATGATGGCGCCGGCGTTGGCGGGCAGCGGCGCGAGGGTGCCGCGGGCGGCGTGGGTGACCGCGATCAGCAGGCCGAAGATGAACAGCATGGCGGCGACGTCGAACAGGTTGGGCAGGCTCGAGCGCGAGGCAAACGCCGGGAACGTGGTGTCGGACATGCGCTCGCCTCACTCAGGGGTCCGGTCTGGGCCGGGCGCACCGCGGCCTTGCGGCTCGTAGCCTCTGGGAGGACGGAAGGCCAGGGGCAGGGGAAGGAAGGCCAGGGGCTTTCCCTCCGTGAGCCCTTCCAACGGCGCGTTGCGCCGTCGGAACCTTTGGGCTCACTCCGCCCCTGGACCCCATTAAAGGCGGAGCCTTTAAAATCCCTTTATTATTCATGTTCCGCGCCGCGAGTTCGGGGCGTGAGGAGGCGGGAACTGAATGGCTTCGCCAAGTAAGGAAGAGCGCCTGGACTCCAACGGATGCGGGTCTGGGGGCGCCGCCCCCGTCGTGCGAATGCACGCTCACGCGTGACGGGTCCAGGGCAGAGCCCTGGCCTTTCCCTCCCTGTCCCTTCGCTGAAAAGCCATGACGTTCATCATCGACAAGCTGCTCACGGCTGCCTGTCTGCCGACCGCCTTGATGGTGGAGTGCGCGGTGTTGGGGCTGTTGCTGCGGCGGTGGCGGGTGGGGCGGGGGTTGCTGGTGGTGGGGGTTGGGGCGTTGGCGGCGTGCCTGGTGCTGCCGGTGGGGAACTGGGCGGTGCGGCCGTTGGAGGACCGGTTTCCGCCGGTGCTGGTGCCGCCGGACAGTGTTGACGGCATTGTCGTGCTGGGGGTGCGATCGACGATCTGACGAGCCGGGACCGGGGCACGCCGACGCTGAACTCGGCGGCCAACCGTCTGACCAGCTTCGTGATTTTGGCGCGGCGTTATCCGACGGCGCGGCTGGTTTTTACCGGCGGCTCGGGGGACATCGTGCAGGGGGTTTCGAACGAGGCGGAGTATGCCCGGATCCTGCTGGCGCAGCTTGGCCTGCCGCCGGAGCGGGTGGTGTTCGAGACGGCGTCGCGGACAACCGAGGAGAATGCGCGCGACACGGCGGCGCTGGTGCATCCGCAGCCGGGCGAGCGCTGGGTGCTGCTGACGTCGGCGGCGCATATGCCGCGGGCGGTGGGGGCGTTTCGCCGGGCGGGCTGGACGGTGCTGGCCTGGCCGGTGGGTTATCAGTCACGCGACCGGATCAGCGCCTATGCCCAGCCGTTGGGGCCGAAATTGGCGCTGCTGGATTGGGCGGCGCATGAGTGGATCGGGCTGGTTGTCTATGACTTGAGGGGGGAGAGCACGGCGTTGCTGCCGGGGCAGTAAGGAAGCGGTTCTTTTTTGCAAAAAAGAACCAAGAACTTTTCGTAATAAGAAGAACCTTCGTCAATCACAGTTTTTTGGTTCTTTTTTTCAAAAAAGAACCTCTTGCTTGCGTCCTAAGCTGGTGAGAATTGCGATGAACGTCCAGGTCAGGAAGCCGAGTTCTCCGGTGGTGACGCTGGTCAGCGGCATGTCGATAAGCTGGGCCGCGACGATGCCGCCGGCGGCGACGAAGAGCGGCTCGCGCACCGTCCAGCTTTGACGCATGGCGGCCAGGCTGGCCCAGGCGAGGGCGACTAGCGACAGGGTGCCGACGACGAGCCCCATGTCGATGATCGAGATGACGATGGCGCCGTCGACGATGGAGAGGTTCTGCTCCAGCTTGCCGTTGCTGGATTGCGGGATGAAGCCGTAGCCGACGACGAAGTCTTCCAGGTGGGCGTAGAGGTAGTCGCCCTGCTCCAGCCGGGCCGAGCCGCTGCCGTCCTCGGTGGGTGAGGATTGCAGCGTCTCCAGGCGCTTGGTGACGACGTCGGCGAACGGGGTTGCGGTGGCGGTGATGGTGACGGCGGCGACCATGAACAGCACGAACAAGCCGGAGCGCCGGCGGGTGCTGGGCAGGACGAGGAAGAACATCAGGCCGATAATCAGTCCGATCCAGGCGGTGCGGAACTGCGAGAGCAGCAGGCCGAGGCAGGCGGGGGCGGCGATCAGCAAGGTGAGCAGGCCGCGACGGGCGTTCATCACCAGCAGCAGGCCGCAGGTGATGAACATGGCGTAGGAGGCCGGCGAGTTGAGCGGGCCGAACACGCGGACCTGCTTGGGCAGCGGTAGTCCGATCGAATCCATCGGCGCCATCAGCATCCAGTAGCGGTCCCACTCGGCGGGGTTGAGCCACTGCATGACGCCGTAGACGCCGATCACCGGCAGGATGATGGTGAAGGCGCGGGTGGCGCCGGCGAGGGCGGCGGTGGGCTCGCGACGGGCGACCAGCCAGATGGCGTAGAGCAGCGGCGCGGCGAGCTTCACCGCGGCGATGGAGGACGGGACGACCTGGCCCTGCAGCGACGAGATCGCCCAGGCCCAGACGATGCAGGCGCCGTAGATGAGGAGGGGCTGCAGGCGGACGCCGCGGGCGCGGCCGCGCTCGATCAGCAGGGTGTAGAGCTCGCTGCAGGGAACCAGCAGGGCGAGCAGCGGTCCGACGAGCATGACGCCGCTGGGGTCCCAGCCGACGTGGTAGTCGGTGATCCGGCGCAGCAGGGGGGCGGCGACGAACAGGATGATGACAAGCTCGAGATGGGCGGCGACGCCGCGGCGCCAGGCCAGGTAGGCGAGGCCGGTGCAGCCGGCGATGAAGACCGGGCGGTCGATGCTGCTGCCGGATAGCCCGATCGTGACCAGGAGGAAGCCGGCGAGCAGGCCGTATTGGGCAAGCCAGGCCGCCCAGGGGGTTGCGGCTGTCGGGCTCCGCCGCGGGGCGGCCGGCGGCAGTCTGGCCGGGGCCGAGAGGACGCGCGGATCAGGCATCGACCGGTCTGTGCGATGGGTCTTGCGTCCGGGGCGGGCGGGCGGCGGTCACGGCCATGCGAGGGTCTCCGTCATGCCTGTGTCGATGCGGGCCCCGGGCGACGCGCGCGATCCGGCGGTACAGCGCGATCGGCTGCGCGATCGTAATGAGGCGCTACGGCGGAATTATGACAGTTTGCTCAGGCGATTGGAACGCTGCGCAGCCTGTCCGGGCTCATCGCCGCAACCTGGGGCTGCGGGGCTCCCGTCTGCTGCCGCATGCGTCGGCGCGGCCAGGGCGCAGGCCGAGCGGCGGCAGCGGCCGCAGCCGGGCTAGCGCCGCCGCCGCCCTGCAGCAGCGACCACAGCATGTAGGGGTAGGCGATCGTCCACCCCTTGGCGGCGAGGAACGATTTCGGCCCGCGCTGCAGGCTGTGCGGCGCGTTCAGCCCGGTCAGGAAGAAGAACAGCGGCATGTGGAAGGTGTAGAGGGCGTACTCGGTCCAGGTGGCGAGCGGGCCGTCTGGGAACTGCCCGGCCCGGGTGAGCCCGCTCAGCACGTGGCCGAGCACCACAAGGATGACGCCGAGGCCGCGCGCCAGGTCCAGCCACTCCAGACGAGGCAGCCGGGCTTCGGACATTCGCGCCCTCTAGCACGACCGCGCCCCGTGCAGGCAGGTTTTCGAGACTCGGCCCTGCAGGGCTGCCCTACGCTCCGGTGGAGCCGAAGCCGGCGGCGCCGCGGGTGGAGGGGAGCGAGAAGGCGTCGACCGTGCGCAGGTGGGGGCGTAGCACGGGGACGAACAGCATCTGGGCGATGCGCTCGCCGGGCGCGATCAGGATGGGCGGCGTGCCGGGCGGGTTGCGGTTCCAGGCGCTGATGGTGATCGGGCCGAGATAGTCGGCGTCGACCAGGCCGGCCGAGTTGCCGAGCACCAGGCCGCGATGGTGGCCGGCGCCCGAGCGCGGCAGGATCACCGCGGCGAGGTCGGCGCGGGCCATGTGCAGGGCGAAGCCGGCCGGGATCAGCACCGCCGGGGCGCCGCTCGGCAGGGTCAGCGGCGCCTCGAGGCAGGCGTGCAGGTCGACCGCGGCGGCCAGCGCCGAGTGGTAGCGGGGGATCCCCCACGCGTGCAGGCGCGGGTCCAGTATCAGGATCTCGACGTCGATGTCCACGCGCTGGGCCTTGCTGTGCGGTGTGGCCGGCGGCCGGGGGTGCGGCTAGCGGCGGGTGCGCTTGCGGACGTAGTCCCTGATCAGGGGGTAGAAATACCAGCCGAAGGCGCCGGTCCAGACGCAGAGCGCCAGCAGGGCGAGGAACCAGTTTACGCCCGGCATCGGCGCCGCATCCTGCCGACGCGCCTGGCGTCACGCGCCCTGGGGCATCCTTGCCTGGCCATCCGTCCCTGCCTCCTGGTTCAAGCTCACGTGAGGCGCAACCGCCACGGCGATATCGTCGGCCGGTTGCCCAACAGGCTCGTTGCCGGGCCGATCATCGTCGCCTATCGTCGGCGCGGGGCAGAGAACCGGCGCGACAGGCCGCCGGACCTGCTTTCGGGAGCGTGCACGAGAGTGCACGGACGTTCAACCAGCGGCGCCGGACAGGGATCAAACCCCGCCGCCCGCCGCACGACAAAGGTGCACGCCGATGCTGAACGGTACGGTCAAGTGGTTCAATCCGACCAAGGGTTACGGCTTCATTGCTCCCGAGACCGGCGGCAAGGACATCTTCGTCCACATCAGCGCGGTGCAGAAGGCGGGGCTGCGCAACCTCAATGAGGGGCAGCGGGTTGGCTTCGAGGTGGAGCAGCAGCAGAACGGCCGCGCCGCCGCGGTCAACCTCTCGGACGCGCCCTAGACGCGCCTGAGACGGGCCTGAACGACCGGGCCGTGCGACGGGCGGGGGCGCGATCGCCCTTGCCGGTGGCGTGCGCTTTGTCTACGAGCGTGCCTCCAACTCAGGGTATGCCGTGGACCAGTCCCGCCTCACCCCGCTGCACGCCCTGGACGCCGACGCGGTGCGCGCCGCCTATGCGCGCTGGGCGGGCGTCTATGACACCGTCTTCGGCGGCATCTCCGCGCTTGGCCGCCGCCGCGCCGTCGCCGCGGTCAACGCGACCGACGCGGTGCATGTGCTCGAGGTCGGCGTGGGCACCGGCCTCGCTTTGCCGCGCTACGACCCGGCCAAGCGGGTCACCGGGATCGACCTGTCCTCCGAGATGCTGGCGCGGGCGCGCGAACGGGTGACCCGCGAGCGGCTGCTGAACGTCGAGGCGCTGCTGGTCATGGATGCCGAGCAGACGGAGTTCTGCGACGGCGCGTTCGACTGCGCGGTGGCGATGTTCGTCTCCTCCGTGGTGCCGAACCCGCGGCGCCTGCTGGCCGAGATGCGGCGGGTGGTGCGGCCCGGCGGCCACATCCTGTTCGTCAACCACTTCGCCGCCGAGCGCGGGCCGCGCTGGTGGATCGAACGCGCGCTGGCGCCGGCCTCCAAGGCGCTGGGCTGGCATCCGGACTTCTCGATCGGCAGCCTGCTGGAGCCTGATGAAATCGCCGGCGCGGTGTCGGAGCCGATTCCGCCGGGGGGGCTGTTCACCCTCGTCGGGCTGCGAAATTAGGCAAGGCAAGGGGCTTTGCCCCTTGACCCCATCAAAGGCGGAGCCTTTGAAATCCGTTTATTATTCATGTTCCCGTGGTGATGGCTGTGCCGTATCAGACAGACATTGAATGGCTTCGCCGAGCCAGGGAGATCGAGTTTTCAATCTTACTGACGCGGGTCTGGGGGCGCCGCCCCCAGCGGGTCCAGGGCGGAGTGAGCCAAAGGTTCCGACTGCGTAAAGCGCAGTTGGAAAGGCTCACGGAGGGGGAGCCCTGGCCTTTTCCTGCCCTGAGCCTTTGCCCCTGAGACCGCACACCTATCTTGATCTGTGCGAGCCTGTCCGATAGTCGGGGGCGTGCGGCCTTCCGGCCTGAAGCGGGGCGAGTTTCTTGAAGCAGGTTTTTCGACGGGGCGGTGCCGCTTTCCTGGCTGGGCTGGCGGGGTGTTTGCTTGCCCGTGGCGCTGAGGCTCAGACGCCGTCGCCCTGGCAGATCGGCATGCAGACCGCGCACAGCCCGGTCGAGCAGCATATCCAGGACCTGAACCTGCTGGTGACGATCATCATCGTCGCCATTACGGTGTTCGTTGCCGGTTTGCTGGCCTACGTGATCTTCCGGTTCAACCGCACTCGCAACCCGGTGGCCAGCCGCGTCTCGCATCATTCGACGCTGGAGATCGCTTGGACGGTGCTGCCGGTGGTGATCCTGGTGGTGATCGCGATCCCGTCCTTCCGGCTGGTCTACTATGAGGACCGCACCCAGGACCCGGCAATGACCATCAAGGTCACCGGCCATCAGTGGTACTGGGAGTATACCTACCCCGATGCCGGCGGCCTGCATTTCGAGAGCTACATGGTGCCGGAGGACCAGCTCAAGCCTGGCCAGCTGCGCAACCTGGCGGTCGACAACCAGCTGGTGATCCCGGCCAACAAGAAGATCCGCATCCTGACCACCAGCGGCGACGTGATCCACAGCTGGTTCATCCCCTCGCTTGGCGTGCAGCGGTATGCAATTCCAGGGCGGACGATCGAAACCTGGGTCGAGGTGGACAAGCCGGGTGATTATTTCGGTGAGTGCAACCAGATCTGTGGCACCAACCACAGCGTGATGCCGATCTCCATCCATGCCGTGAGCGACCAGGACTTTGCCGCCTGGCTCGCCTCGGCGAAGACCAAGTTCAGCAGCGCGGAGCCGGCGACGCAGTCTCGCCTGGCCCTTGCGACGGAGCACTGAGAATGTCCGCCTCCTCCCGCGACCTAAGCCACGACGTGCATGCCCCGGCGCACGACGATCATGGGCATGGCCATCATCCGACCTTTGCCCAGCGTTGGCTGTTCTCGACCAACCATAAGGACATCGGCACGCTCTATCTGATCTTCGCGGTGTGCGCGGGGATCATCGGCGGCATCCTTTCGATCATCATGCGCGCGCAGCTGATGCATCCCGGCAGCCACCTGGTCGCCTCCGGCCAGGAGTGGAACACGATCGTGACGGCGCATGGCCTGATCATGATCTTCTTTACCGTGATGCCGGCGATGATCGGCGGCTTCGGCAACTGGTTCGTGCCGATCATGGTCGGCGCGCCGGACATGGCGTTCCCGCGGCTGAACAACATCAGCTTCTGGCTGCTGGTGCCGGCGTTCGCGCTGATCCTTGCCGGGCTGTTCATGGGCGAGAGCGGCACCGGCTGGACGCTGTATCCGCCGCTGTCGAACAGCACCTACGAGTCCGGGCCGGGCATGGACTTCACGCTGTTCGCTCTGCATCTGGCCGGCGTCAGCTCGTTGCTCGGCGCGATCAACTTCATCACCACGATCTTCAACATGCGCGCCCCGGGCATGACGCTGCACAAGATGCCGCTGTTCGTCTGGGCGATGCTGGTGACCGCGTTTCTGCTGCTGCTGTCGCTGCCGGTGCTGGCCGGCGCGATCACCATGCTGATCTGCGACCGTAACTTCGGCACCTCGTTCTTCGACCCGCAGGGTGGCGGCGACCCGGTGCTGTGGCAGCATCTGTTCTGGTTCTTCGGCCACCCCGAAGTCTACATCATGATCCTGCCCGGCTTCGGCATCGTCAGCCACGTGGTCTCGACCTTCAGCCGCAAGCCGGTGTTCGGTTACCTCGGCATGGCCTACGCGATGGTGGCGATCGGCGTCGTCGGGTTTGTCGTCTGGGCGCACCACATGTTCGTCTCAGGCATCAGCGTCGACACGCGGGCCTACTTCATGGCGGCGACGATGATCATTGCGGTGCCGACGGGGATCAAGATCTTCTCGTGGATCGCGACGATGTGGGGCGGGTCGATCGAGATGGCGACGCCGATGCTGTTCGCCGTCGGCTTCATCTTCCTGTTCACCGTCGGCGGGGTGACCGGCGTGGTGCTCTCCAACGCCGGCCTCGACCAGATCCTGCACAACACGTACTACGTGGTGGCGCATTTCCACTACGTGCTGTCGCTTGGCGCGGTGTTTTCGATCTTTGCCGGCTTCTACTACTGGATCGGCAAGATGTCCGGCCATCAGTATCCGGAGTTCTGGGGCAAGGTGCATTTCTGGGTTACCTTCGTCGGCGTGAACCTGACGTTCTTCCCGATGCACTTCCTGGGTGCGGCAGGGATGCCGCGTCGGTATCCGGATTATCCGGAGGCTTTTGCCGGCTGGAACTACGTCGCCTCGCTCGGCTCGTATGTCGGCGCGCTGTCGGTGCTGATCTTCCTTTATGTCTGCTACCGGACGTTCACCTCGAAGGTGCCGGTTGCCGATAATTACTGGGGTGAGGGGGCGACGACGCTGGAGTGGACGGTGAGCTCGCCGCCGCCGTTCCACACCTTCGAGGAGCTGCCGCGGGTTCGGTGATGGGTCGCATCGTCCTCGCGCCGGTGGGTGCCGCGCCGGCCTTTGAGATGCCGGCGGAGGCGCGCGACTGGTTTGCGCTGCTCAAGCCGCGGGTCCTGACGCTGGTGGTGTTCACCGCGGTGATCGGCATGCTCGTCGCACCCGGGCACATCAACCCGGTGGTGGCGATCGCGGCGGTGCTGTGCATCACCGTCGCGGCGGGTGCGGCTGGCGCGATCAACATGTGGTTCGACCGCGACATCGATGCGCTAATGACGCGCACGGCCAGTCGGCCGATCCCGGGCGGCCGTATTAAGCCGGGCGAGGCGCTCGGCTTTGGGGTGACGCTCGCGGTTGCCTCGACCGGGATGATGTACCTGGCGACGAACCTGGCCGCGGCGGTGACGCTGGCGCTGTCGATCGCCTTCTACGTCTTCATCTACACCATGTGGCTGAAGCGGCGGACGCCGCAGAACATCGTCATCGGCGGCGCTGCCGGGGCGTTCCCGCCGCTGATCGGCTGGGCGGCGGTGACCGGCTCGGTGACGCTGATGCCGCTGCTGATGTTCGCCATTATTTTCTTCTGGACGCCGCCGCATTTCTGGGCGCTGTCGCTCTACGCCTGCAAGGACTACGCGCGGGCCGGGGTGCCGATGCTGCCTGTTGTTGCCGGGGCGCGCGAGGCGCGGCGGCAGATCCTGATTTACACCGTGCTGCTGCTGCCGGTGAGCCTGCTGCCGTGGTGGCTGGGCTTTGCCGGCGAGGTTTACGGGCTGTGCGCGGCGATCTTCGGGCTGATCTACCTGGCCACCAGCGTCGCCATCCTGTTTGACCGGCAAGACGCGAGCGGCGTCAGCCTGACGCGGGACCGGCCGGCGCGGATCGGCTTTCGAGTGTCGATGGTCTACCTGTTCGCGCTGTTCCTGTCGCTTGGCGTTGATCGTTTTGTCGGCTGATGGAGCCGTTTCCGCCACCGCTTTCGCCGGCGCAGGCTGCTGAGCTGAAGCGACGGCGGCGCGGGCGCAACATCGCCATGCTCATCGTGCTGGTGGCGGTCTGCGTGCTGTTTTATGCGCTGGCTATTGTGAAGTTGGCAAAGGCGTAGGGAAGGGGTTCTTTTTTGAAAAAAGAACCAAAAAACTTTTGCTCGTTTGCCTGTCGTGCGCGGGTGCCTAAACGGATAAAAGTTTTTTGCTTCTTTTTTTCAAAAAAGAAGGCCTTCCTTCCTTAAGGAGATCACCATGGACGCCGACGTAGACAACCGGGCGCTGGCGGTGAGTTCGGGGCTCAAGCAGCCGTATCACCTGGTTGATCCGAGCCCCTGGCCGATTTGCGCCGCCTTTGGCGCGGGGCTGCTGTTGCTCGGCATCGTGCTCGACGCGCATTACGGTGACCGCCTGGTGCTGATCGCCGGCCTCGTGCTGACCGCTGTGGTGGCGAGCCTGTGGTGGCGCGACGTGCTGCGGGAGAGCCGGACGCCGGGGCTGCACAGCCCCGTGGTGCGGCTGGGGCTGCGCTACGGCATGGTGCTGTTCATCGCCTCCGAGGTGATGTTCTTCGTCGGCTTCTTCTGGGCGTTTTTCCACTTCGCGCTCTACCCGGAGCACGTGCTCGACACCGCCAACCCGAGCTGGCCGCCGGCGGGCATCCACACCTTCGACGCCTTCAAGCTGCCGTTTCTCAACACGATGATCCTGCTGCTCTCGGGCTGCACCGTCACCTGGGCGCATCACAGCCTGATCGAGCAGGATCGTCGCGGGCTGATCCAGGCGTTGGGGCTGACGATCCTGCTTGGTATGAGCTTTACGGCGTGCCAGGCGTGGGAATATTCCGACGCACCGTTTCACTTTTCCGGCGGCGGCATCTACCCGTCGGTGTTCTTTCTTGCCACCGGGTTTCACGGCTTTCACGTGATCGTTGGAACTTGCTTTTTGGTGGTGTGCTGGTTTCGCTCGCGCGACAATCAGTTTACGCCGACGCGGCATTTCGGCTTTGAGGCGGCGGCTTGGTACTGGCACTTCGTCGACGTGGTCTGGCTGTTTTTGTTCGTGTGCATCTATGTGTGGGGCGCTGGGCCGCCGGTGCTGGAGTAAGGCAAGGGGCTTTGCCCCTTGACCCCATCGTCACGCGAAGGCGTGCTTCGCAGGACGGCAGAGCCTTTGAAAGCCATTTGTAAGACGTTTATTCTGCCGGTTTACGTCCCGAGTGGCGTCGTCAACCAGGAGCGCTCCAGGGTGAACTTCAGACGGCTGGGGTCTGGGGCCTCACGGCCCCAGCGGGTCCAGGGCAGAGCCCTGGCCTTCCCGTGACGCCCTCCCTCGCCTCCGCGACCGTCTCCTGCCGCTGCCCGCGCTGTGGCGAGGGAGCGTTGTTCCACGGCATGATCGAGCTGAACGCCGCTTGCGCCGTGTGCGGCCTCGACCTGAGCGACAGCGATGTTGGCGACGGTTTCGTGGTGCCGATCCTGATCGTGCTGGGCGCCATCATCGTGACGGCGGCGTTCATCATCGACAGCCGGTTTGCGCCGCCGCTATGGGTGCATGCGCTGATCTGGCCAGTGCTGACCATCGTGCTGGCCGTGCTGATGACGCGGTGGATCAAGGCGTTCCTGGTCGTGCAGCATTTTCGGGTGCTGCCGGGGTCATCGTGACCGCGGTTGTCGAGCCGTCCTCCAAGCTGTCGCGGCTGGTTGGGCCGGCGTTTGTGACCGTGCTGATGCTGGCGCTGCTGGTGACGCTTGGCATCTGGCAGGTGCATCGGCTGACGTGGAAGACGGCGATCCTGGCCAGCATCGATGCGGCGGAGCGCAACCCGCCGGTGCCGCTCGCGCCCGGGGTCGGGCCGTTTACACGGGTCAGCGTCGTGGGCGTGCTGAGTGCGGCGAGTGCGGCCTATGCTGACCAGGTGAACGACACGCCGCAGGGGCCGAAGATGGGCAGTCAGTTGCTGCGCCTGCTGTCACGCCCGGGCGAGGCGCCGATCCTGGTTGACCTCGGCTGGGTGCCGGAGGGAGTGACGGTGCCGACGCCCGCCGGCGCGACGACGGTGGTGGGCTACGTGCGGCCGGCGGAGCATCCGAGTTGGAAGAGCGCGGTGGACAGCGTGTCGGCGCGGCGGTTCTACACGCTGGACCCGGCCGCCATTGGCGCCGCGC
This sequence comes from Acetobacteraceae bacterium, assembly GCA_965198995.1. GTDB lineage: Bacteria > Pseudomonadota > Alphaproteobacteria > Acetobacterales > Acetobacteraceae > CAXMMR01. The sequence continues at coordinate 2,043,721 of CBDAQG010000002.1, read as the reverse complement.
TGGGCGCGCGGGGGGTGGCGCCGTTCACCCTGGTGGCGATGGGGCACGATCAGGTCGGCGTCTACCCGCAGCCGGCCGATGCGCTGCCGCAGCCGCCGAACAATCACCTGTCGTATGCGCTGACGTGGTTTGGGTTGGCGGGCGTGCTGGTGGTGGTGTTTGGGGTGCATGTGCGGGCGGTCTTGCGGAGCTAGGTGTAAGGCCAGGGGGGTCTGGACCCACCGGGGACGGCGCTGCCAGACTCGTATCCGCTCGCCCGGTGGTCAGGTCCAGAGCAGCGCCTCTGGTCTTCGTTGCACAACCTCTGTCATGATTGAGGCTGGTTCATACAACCGGAGCCTGTCGTGCCAGAAGGCAACTCGCTTCCGTTCGCCAGCACCGGGCCGCACGGCCATCGTGAGCGCATGCGGGAGCGGCTGTTGACGGCTGGGCCGGATGGGCTGGCCGATTACGAGTTGCTGGAGATGCTGCTGTTTCTGGGCATCGCGCGGCGCGACACCAAGCCCTTGGCCAAGGCGATGATCAACGCGTTTGGCAGCTTGTCCGGGGTGCTGGCGGCGCCGGGCGAGGCGCTGGTGGCGGCGGGCGGGCTTGGCACCGAGGCGCTGGCCGCCATTCGGCTGGTCGGGGAGGCGGGGGCGCGGCTGGGGCGGGCGGAGCCGGCGGGGCGGCCGGTGCTGTCGGACTGGGCGCAGTTGATGGCCTATGTCGAGCGGCCGACCGCGGCGCGGGTGGAGCAGCGCCGGGTGCTGTTCCTCGACAACCGCAACCGGTTGCTGGCCGACGAGGTGCAGGCGGATGGTCGGGGCTGGGGGGAGACCCGGGGCGTGCTGGAGCGGGCGCTGGCGCTGCATGCCACGGCGCTGATCCTGCTGCACGACCGTCCTGAGGCGGAGCCTGAGCCGGCGCCGGATGCGCTGGCGTTCACGCGGCGGCTGCGCGAGGCGGGGGCGATGCTGTCGATCACCGTGCACGACCATTTGCTGCTTGGCCGGGAGGACTGGGTGAGCTTCACCCGGCACGGCTATCTCTAGGCCGGAGCGGCGTGGCACGGGGCAGGGCGGCTTTTTCAGGCGGCATTTCGCGGGGTTGATCGGTCAGGCGGCTCGTGAAGTGGCGCGGCCGTCGCCGGCGGGGTTTGCCGATCGAGGTGATTTCCGGCTGCCGGCGGGGTGGGATGGCGGGGGAGAGGCGCAGAGCGGCGTGCCTGAGCCGCCGCGACCGGGTGGCGTGCGGGTGCGCGACCTGATTGTCGCGGGGCACGCCGGGCGACTGAGCGATAACCAGTTGCTGGGCATGCTGCTGCTGCTGGCCACGCCGCTGGTCGAGGATCCGCGACCGCTTGCCGCCGCCCTGATCGGTCGGTTCGGCAGCTTTGCCGGGGTGTTGGCGGCGCCGCTGCGGGAGCTGGCGCAGGTGCCGGGGCTCGGGCGCCACGGCCTGGCGGCGATCAAGCTGACGCATGCGGCAGCGCTGCGGCTGGCGCGCGCCTCGGTGACCGGGCGGCCGGTGCTGGACCACTGGGACGCGCTGGTGGCCTACCTGCAGGCGGCGCTGGCGCGCGAGAAGGTCGAGCAGTTCCGCGTCCTGTTCCTGGGCGAGGGCGGGGTGCTGCTCGGCGACGAGGCGCAGGCGCGCGGCACTGTGAACCACACGCCGGTCTACCCGCGCGAGGTGGTGAAGCGGGCGCTGGAGCTCGGCGCGGCCTCGCTCATCCTGGTGCACAACCATCCGAGCGGCGACCCGACGCCCTCGCGCGAAGATCTGGCGATGACCGAGCAGGTGCGCGAGGCGGCCACAGCGCTGGGGGTGGCGCTGCAGGACCACGTGATCGTGGGGAACGGACGCTGGCTCAGCTTCCGGGCGGAGGGGCTGCTGGCGTGAGGGGTGCGAGTTCGACATGGCTCGCTCAACCGATGGAGGCGATTGCCGGCGATAGATCGAGCGGTCCGGCGGTTGAGCGGGGAGACCACGCCTCACGGCAGCGGCGCCAGACGAGCAGGAGCAGCAGCAGGCCGTCAAAGCACCCGACCGGTCTGTCGAGGCTGAAGACGACGATGGTCGATCCGGTGAGGCAGATCAGGGCGGCCGCTTCGGTAGGCGACATCCTGTCCTGCCGCATGCCGGCAAACAGGAAGGCCATGCCGACGCCGATGATCGGCAGGTCCCAGACGAGGAGGAAGGGCGTGACCAGGATCGTGCCGGCGCACATCGCGGCATGGCGAAGTGCGTGCGATGGCGCTCGCCTGTCGATCCTCGCCACCACGAGCACGACGCCGATGCTGAGGATGGCTTGCAGCAGCGCCGCCGGAGCCGAGCTGAGGCCCGACGATCGCGCGAGAGCATACAGGCTTTGCAGGGCCGACCAGGGGATGGCGCCCTCGCCGAACGCCGTGGCGTTGAGCGCAGCGACTGGAAGAAGGCTCGCCACGCCTGGTCGCCGAAGGCCGAGGCTGAGCCGAGGGCGAGCAGGCCGGCCGAGATCACCATCCCGGCGATCTGGCGCCAATCGCGGCGGACCAGCGCCATGATGGGGAGCAGCAGGAACAATTGCGGCTTGCAGCTGAGCAGGCCGGCAACCAGGCCGGCGTGCAGCGGACGACGCTCGCCGAGCAGCAAGGACAGGCCGAGCACGGAGGCGGTGGCGAAGCCGTTCTGGCCCATGACGATCTCCGGCACGTTCAATGGCGCGGCAACCGCGATGATGAGGGCCGTCAGCCCAGCGATTTGGTAGATGACGATGAGGAAGGCGGCGATCGTCACGACGGCCCAGGTGACATGCGCCGCCGGCAGCGACAGCAGCGCCAGCGGCGACAACAGCATGAGCGCGCCGGGTGGATACTTTCACGGAACGAAGCCGATGAAGTCATGGTCAAGAGCGTGCCGGATCATCGCCAGCATCTGCGGCCAGTCGTAGAGAGCACTGGCATGACCGGCGACGGCGACGCGCGCCGCGATCCAGAAGCAGAGAAAGTCCGGCGCGGTGCGCTGGGTGGCGAACCCTCCCTGCGCCGTCGCCGCCGCGAGCGTAACAAGCTGGAGGGCGCAACAGACAGCTAGCCGCCTTGCGCGCAGGGTGTTGCCAACGGTCGCTCAACAGAAGTCCTTCTGCACGAAGTCTCGATCACGTGCGGTATGCGACATCAGGTTTAACGGAACCCTAAAGAACCTGTCGCCACACAGCGGCTCTGCACAACGTGACAGCGCTTTGCGAACGCCACTCCTCCCTACGGAGCAGGCGGTTTTGTCCGCGGGTCCGGGAGGCGAAGCCAGATGCTGGGGCCGACCTGCTGCGCGATCGGGTAGCTGTGCAGCATGGCAGCGGCGACTGCCGGGCTGCGCCGAACCGTCGGGCCGTTCAGGTTGTCGCACGTCACCATAAATTCGAAGCCATGAGCCGCTATCATGGTGACGAGTGGACGCTCGTCCCACCGACCGAGGGCTGCGAGTTCGGTGACGATGGACGGCTCGAAGATGACCGGCTTGCCGGCGCGCATTAACAGAACCATGTCTTCGGATGCGACAGGGCGGGACGCTCGGGCGATCCGCTGAACAAGCAGCGCGTCCGAAGCCCGTTCCGCCGCCAGCGGATTCTCCGCCAGCAGGCGGAACGGTATTAGCACGCTGTAAGCACAGAGCAGGATGAGAAGGTATGACCCGACGCGGGGCATCTTGAGAAGATCATAAAGACAGGCGCCGATGAGGGTGCATCCCACCGACAGCCAGTCAATAAAATAATTGATGCTGCCGCCTGACTTGAAGACGGTGAACAGCAATAAGCTAGCAAGCCCAAACTGCGCCAGCAGCATCAACCGGACCTGGTTCGCCGGAGCTCTCAAGAACACCGGCCCATTGCTGATGAGGCCGGAGCGAAGGGTGTAAAGCAGAGCGGCAGCAGAAACGATTGCGGCCACGAAAAGAGGCAAGGTGGAGTTCTGCGACGTCAAGGTCCTGACGGCGTTAGCCATGCTCATACGGTTGACGTTATCAATCAGAATGTTGTGCAGGAAGCCGCCATGAGTCATACGTTGCAGGAAGACAAGCGGAATGATGCCCGACATGACCGCCAAGCCGCCGGCAATGAGAGCCGCGCGCGGCCGAAAGACAAGTGTGATGGCGAAAACAGACATTCCCGCCGGCAGCTCGGTCTGTTTGCAATAAACCGCCGCGACGCAGAGAATCAGACTGCAGGTCGTGCCAATCACGCTGTTGTTGGCGCGGGCTGCGACAAGCACGCCCGATAACGCGATGGCCTCGGCAAGCAGGTCCACCCGCATGAACATCGCCCAACAGCGAACGGCGAAGGCGCTGAAGATCAGCAGGCCGCCCACGAGCGCACAACACCAACGGCGTGTTAACCCGTTGCGGTCCCGTGACGTGGTTGTCGCGAGAATGAGCGATGTCACCATGGTCGCTGTAACGATAGCCGATAGGCACGAGAGCGTTCGTCCGGCAGACAGCAGGTCAGGACGAGCCAGCGCCAAGACGTGCGTCAGAAGGTAGTACACGGGAGGGTAGTGGAAGACAATGAAGGGCAGTTGCGTCGTCAGCGAGTACATTCTTGGCCCGGGGATCAGGACAGTCTGCTGCCAGACGATCCCCTCACCGTAATCAAGCTCATAGGGGTATTGAATAGCGGTCACGAAGTCCCGCCCAACGCCGACGCCGTGCACGAGAAGCACCGCCAGCAGGATGACGAGCATCGATCGGCAGGCAATCTCCGCCGGCGTCAAGACGCCTGTGCAAGTCCTGACGGCGTGCCCGATCGACCGGCCGAGAGTTTGTCGCTCCCGATCCTGCAGCAGGTCGCTGCTCATCGTTTGGGCCTGGCTTGAACGAGCATCTGCTTGCCAAAAGGCCGGACCGGTGATGCGAGCCAGGCGCCGATAAGCCATGGCGCGACTGGCAGCCGACCCTTGATGGACAGCGGCATGAAGCGCGGCAGCATGTCAATCACCTCGTAGCCATTGGCCGCGAGGAAGTCACAGAGGCTGACATGCGAGAAGACGCTCTTGTGATCGAAGTCGTCGAAATACTCGCGATACGCGTAGCGGTAGTTCGGCTGAACAATCGTGAGCGTGCCGTCCGCCGAGAGCTTGTGGCGCAGGCTGACCAGCACCGAGGAAAATTCGGCCTTCGTCAGGTGTTCGAACAGGTTGCTGGCGAAGGCAAAGTCGACCACGCCGTCAGCAATGAAGGCGAGGTCGGTCACGGGACCGACCGCGTATTCGATGTGCGGCTCAAGGTAGGCCGGAAAGCCCGGCCACGCATCGACGGCGATCCGCCTGGCGGCCGTGACGACGTTGATGAAGTTGCCATAGCCTGAGCCGAGGTCGAGCACGCAGTCGGTCGGCCGGATCCTGGAGCGGAAGTAGTATCGCCAGAGGCTTTGCCAGAGCACGGCTCGCCGAGGGTCATCGGGCAGTCGGGAGCCGTGATAGTCAAGGCCGGCCGGGCAGACGGTGTCGACGCCCATCACGATGCCGCCTTCCAGCCCCAGGCGATGCCCAGCAGCATGCGCAGGCCGACGCTCAGGGCGCGCCTGTTGTTGAGATTGCCGCCCTTGCTGACGCCGATGCGCGGATGAAAGGTGATCGGGCACTCCACAATTTCGGTGCCGTGCGAGAGCGCAACGTCGACGAAGTGGGCGTTGAACTCGAGGTTGACCGCAGGGTTCAGGTGCGGCAGCAAGGCGGCGAGCGCGTCACGGCGGCACAGCTTGTAAGTGGTGCCGACGTCGGTGATCGTTGCCCGGCCGAGATGCTTGGCCTCAAGCAGCTTGCCGACGAACAAATTGCCATAGTACATGAAGGTGCTGAGCTGGGTCTTGCGAGCGCGTAGACGCTCCACGGTTCGGGTGCCGAGAACGATGTCGGCATGCGGTGCGTAGGCCACGAACTTGTCGATGTCGTAGGCGCGAAACGTGCTGTCTCCCTCGCAGAGGATGATAAGCTCGCCCTCGCGCATCAGGGCCTCCTCCAGGCAGCGGAAGACGCAGCGCCCGTAGCCTTGCTGCGGCTCGTTGAGCACGGTTGCGCCGGCGGCCTGCGCCCGCTGCATCGTCCGGTCAGTGCTGTTGTTGCTGACGACGATCACCTCCTTGACCAAGGCATGCGCCCGAAAGTCCGAGACCACGTCAGCAATGCTGGCTTCGTCGTTGTAGGCCGTGAGCGCGACGGTCAGGCGCACATCGGCGAGCGGCGCATGTCGCACCTCGGGTCGTCGGGAGCGTTTATGACCAAGCAGGACAAAGATGTCGATCAGCGCCAGGCAGAGGCCGAGCATGACGGGCACGCCGCTATACCAGACCAGCATCTCGTTGAACGCGAGCAGCCTGGCGCTGCTGCCGAGCAGGTGGCGCGGCAGGGCCATGGTGACGCCGGCAAGGTAGGCGGCGATGCCGCTGAAGAACAACAGAACGCCATACATCAGCAGGTATGTGCGCCGCCGCGCCGGACGGGTGGGCGAGATGGCGCCGCCGGCAAGGCGCAACGTGCTCTCGCGAATGAGCGTCTGAGGACTGAACCGGCTCACAAACAAGCATGCCTCCTGCATAGCCGGCGCAGATTATTGCGCCGGCCCGCATGTTGCCCGTGGCCGGTTAACCAAAGGTTAAGCGCGATTTTGCGGTCTGGCTGTTCGCGGCTAGCGTTGTCGGATGAGAACCAAGTCGCTTGCCGGGTGCGCCGTGCTGTTCGTGTGGCTGGGCATGGTCGAGGGGAGGGCGGCGGAGATGGCCGGCGCGGTGGTCGAGGGGCGGGGGCTTGAGGCGAGCCTGGCGGCGCTGGCGGCGGGGCAGGTGACGGCGGCAGGACTGGTGGCCGCCTACACGGCGCGCATCGCGGCGGTGGATGCGGCAGGGCCGCGGCTGCAGGCGGTGCTGGCGATGGACGCGGCGGCGGCGGACGCGGCGGCGGCCTCGGACGCCCGGCGCGCCGGTGGCGAGCGGCGGCCGCTCGAGGGGGTGCCGGTGCTGGTCAAGGACAATATCGACGTCGCCGGCATGCCGACCACCGCCGGCTCGCTGGCGCTGGCGGCCAACATACGCGGGCGCGACGCGCCGCTGGTCGCCCGGCTGCGCGCTGCCGGCGCGGTGATCCTGGGCAAGACCAACCTGTCCGAATGGGCGAACTTCCGCGGCGGGCCGTCGATCTCCGGCTGGAGCGGCGTCGGCGGGCTGACCCGCAACCCCTATGCGCTCGACCGCTCGCCCTGCGGCTCGTCCTCGGGCAGCGGCAGCGCGGTCGCCGCCTCGCTGGCGCCGGCGGCGATCGGCACCGAGACCGACGGCTCGATCACCTGCCCGGCCTCGCTCGCCGGCCTGGTCGGGCTCAAGCCCACGGTCGGGCTGGTGCCGCGCACGGGCATCGTGCCGATCTCGGCGAGCCAGGACACCGCCGGCCCGATGACCCACACCGTGCGCGACGCCGCGCTGATGCTGGGCGTGATCGCCGGCAGCGAGCCCTCGGACCCGGCGAGCGCTGCGGCCGACACGCACAAGACGGACTACCTGGCGGGCCTGGCCGGCGCCGAGGGGGCGCTCGCCGGCACCCGGATCGGGGTGCTGCGCTTCCTCGCCGGCACGTCGCCGGCGAGCGACGCGGCGTTTGAGGAGGCGCTCGCGGTGCTGCGCGCGGGCGGCGCGACGCTGGTCGAGATCACCCAGGCGCCGGCTGGCGCGGACGCGATGGGCGACGCCGAGCAGACGGTGCTGCTCACCGAGTTCAAGGTCGGCGTCGAGCAGTATCTCGCCGGCGCGCCGGCGGCGGTCGGCAGCCGCACGCTGGCCGACCTGATCGCCTTCAACAGCGCCCATGCGGCGCGCGAGCTCGCCCTGTTCGGCCAGGAGCTGTTCGTCCGTGCCGACAAGACGCATGGGCTGGCCGATCCCGGCTATCAGGCGGCACTCGCCACCGGGCATCGGCTGTCGCGCGAACAGGGGATCGACAAGTTGCTGGCCGACAACCACGTCGCCGCGCTGGTGGCGCCGAGCGGCGGCCCGGCCTGGACCGTGGACCTGCTGACCTTCGACCACGACGTCGGCGGCGCCTCGAGCCTGCCCGCCGTTGCCGGCTACCCGCATTTGACGGTGCCGGCCGCGCAAATCGACGGCATGCCGGTCGGGCTGTCGTTCATCGGGCCGGCGTGGTCGGAGCTGATGCTGCTGCGGCTGGGTTACGCCTACGAGCAGCGGCGCGGCCCGCTGCCGGGGCCGAGCTACCGGGCCAGCGTCGCGCCGGCGGACACAAGCCTGTTAGCGCCGGCCGCCGCCCCTTGACCCGGCCTGGCGGCTGATCGACCCACTGCGGCTCGACGTCACCGGAGCCCCGCCATGGCAAAGCCGTTTCCAACCCCGCTCGAGGGCGGCTGCCGCTGCGGCGAGATCCACTATCGGGTGACGTCGCCGCCACGCTTCAGCTTTGCCTGCCATTGCACGGACTGCCAGCAACTGACGTCGAGCGCGTTCTCGATGGCGCTGGTGGTGGACCGCGCCGGCTTCGCGGTGACACAGGGCACGCCGCGGTGCTGGGCCAAGCAGGGCGAGAGCGGCAAGGACAGCCGCCAATACACCTGCCCGACCTGCGCCGGCTGGACCCATACCGAAGCCGACAGCGCCGCCAAGTTCACCATCATCCGCCCGAGCACGCTGCATGAGCACGGCTGGTTCCGGCCGGTGGCGCAGATCTACACCCGCAGCGCGCTGCCCTGGGCGCTGATGCCGGTGCAGTTCAGCTTCGAAACCGAGTTCTCCGACCCGGCGCCGATTGAGCAGGCGTTCGCGGCCGGCGGCATTCGGCCCGAGGGGGCGCAGCAAGGCCGGGGTGTGATCGCGTCATTGCTTGGGACGTAAGGAAGGCCAGGGCTGTCTGCCCTGGACCCGATTAAAGGCGAAGCCTTTAAAATCAATTTACTGACTCATGTTTCCACGGCGAGGGTGGGCCGGTGAATCGATTGGCTTCGCCAAGCAAGGAAGAGCACTGATGGCTCTTACTCATTGGGGTCTGGGGCCGCGGGCCCCAGCGGGTCCAGGGCAGAGCCCTGGCCTTACGTCCCTGCCTTACTCCACACCACCTGAGCATTGACGAATTCATGCACCCCGAAATGTGACAGCTCGCGCCCGTAGCCGCTGCGTTTCACGCCGCCGATCGGGGTGCGTGGGTTCGAGGCGGTGAAGCCGTTGATGAAGACGCCGCCTGACTCCAGTTGGCCGGCCATCTGGCGCGCCCGGTCGAGGTTGGCGGTCCAGAGGTTGGCGCTGAGGCCGAACTCGGTGGCGTTGGCGATGCGCAGTGCGTCCTCGGCGTCGTCGGCGACCATCAGCGCGGCGACGGGGCCGAACGTTTCCTCGTCATAGGCGGCCTGGCCGGGCTTGACGCCGGCGAGGACGGTGGGGGCGTAGAACCAGCCGGGGCCGTCGAGCGGCTGGCCGCCGAGGAGCAGCTCGGCGCCGTTTTGGATGGAGCGCTGCACCTGGTCGTGCAGGGTGGCGCGGAGGTCGTCGCGGGCGATCGGGCCGAGCTTGGTTGCCGGGTCGGTGGGGTCGCCGACCGTGAGGGCGCGGGCGGCCTCGACGAAGCGGGTGGTGAAGGCCTTGGCGATCGGGCGCTCGAGGATGAAGCGCTTGGCGGCGAGGCAGACCTGGCCGCAATTGGCGAAGCGGCCGGTGATCGCGGAGGCCACGGCGCGGTCGAGGTCGGCGTCGGCCAGCACGATGAACGGGTCCGAGCCGCCGAGTTCGAGCACGCTCTTCTTGAGCGCCCGGCCGGCGAGGGCGGCGACGGCGCTGCCGGCGCGGGGGCTGCCGGTGAGGGTGACGGCGGCGATGCGGCGGTCGGCGATGATCGCCTCGACCGGCTGGTTGTCGACGTTGACGACGCCGAACACGCCCTCGGGGAAGCCGGCGCGGCGCCAGATGGCCTCGAGTGCGTAGGCGCAGCCCATGACGTTGGGCGCGTGCTTGAGCAGGAAGGCGTTGCCGCCGAGGGTGATCGGCACGGCGGCGCGGATGGCCTGCCAGTAGGGGAAGTTCCAGGGCATGATGCCGAGCACGGTGCCGATCGGCCGGTAGGCGACGTGGACGTCGTCATCGCCGGCCGTGACCGGCTCGTCGGCCAGCATCGGGGCGCCGTTCCCGGCGAACCAGGCGGCGGTGCTGGCGCATTTCTCGACCTCGCCGCGCGCCTCGGCCAGCGTCTTGCCCATCTCGGCCGTCATCAGCCCGGCGAGGTGCTCGGCGTCGGCGCGGATCTCGTCGGCCAGGCGGGCGAGGGCGGCGGCGCGCTGGGCGACCGGGGTGTCGCGCCAGTGCCGGTAGCCGCGCTCGGCGGCGGCCAGGCGCTGCTCGACCGCGGCCGCGTCGTCGAACGGGTAGTGCGCGAGCTCGGCGCCGGTGGCCGGGTTGCGGGAGGTGGCGCCGGCGGCGCGGCTGCCGGAGGAGTGGCCGTGGTCGTGTCGCATCGGCTTGCCTCGATTGGATGATGAGCAACGACGGGAGGAAGAGCTTCTTTTTTGAAAAAAAGCAGCAAAAAACTTTTGCCTGCGCTGTCGCGGGGCGGGGCTGACGGAGCAAAGTTTTTTGGTTCTTTTTTTCAAAAAAGAACCCCTTCCTTGCTGCGCCTTCCTGAGCGACCCTGGGGGAATGAGCCACTACGATCGCCTGCTTGCCCGCTTTGCCCGCCTGGCCACCGTCAACGAGGCGAGCGCGATGCTCGGTTGGGACGCCGCGGCGATGATGCCGCCGGGTGGGGCCGCCTCGCGCGGCGACCAGATGGCGGTGCTGGCTGGGCTGTCGCACGAGATGCTGATCGCGCCGCAGACCGCGGACGCGCTGGACGCCGCCGAGGCCGAGCCGCCGGCGGAGGCGTGGCAGGCGGCGAACCTCGCCTTGATGCGGCATGCCCATACGCGCGCCACCGCGCTGCCGGGCGAGTTGGTCGAGGCGCAAAGCCGGGCGAACGGGCGCTGCGAGACGGTGTGGCGGCTGGCGCGGCGCGACTCCGATTTTGCCAGCGTGGCGCCGCTGCTGGCCGAGGTGGTGGCGCTGCAGCGCGAGGTGGCGGCGGCGCTGGGCGAGCGCCTGGGGCTGTCGCCGTACGAGGCGCTGATGGACGGCTACCAGCGTGGCCTGCGCACCGCGACGGTCACCGCCGTGTTCGACCGCTACGAGGCGTTTCTGGCGACCGCGCTGCCGCTTGCCGAGGCGCGCCAGGCGGCGCAGCCGGCGCCGCTGCCGCTGGCCGGGTCGTTCCCGACGGCGGCGCAGGAGGCGCTGTGCCGCGAGCTCGCCAGCCGGGCCGGGCTCGACTTCGCGGCGGCGCGGCTCGACCGCTCCACCCACCCGTTCTGCGGCGGCACGCCCAACGACGTGCGCATCACCACGCGCTACAACGAGGCGGATTGCGCCCAGGCGGTGATGGGCGTGCTGCATGAGACCGGGCACGCGCTGTATGAGCGCGGGCTGCCGGCGGCCTTTGCGCGCCAGCCGGTGGGCGAGGCCGCCGGCATGGCGGTGCATGAGAGCCAGTCGCTGATCGTCGAGATGCAGGCCTGCCGGTCGGACGCGTATCTGGGCTGGCTCGGCGGGCGGCTGCGGGCCGCGTTCGGCGGCGAGGCGGACCATGCGGCGGCGTTCGAGCGTGCCAACCTGGCGCGGCTGTGGCGGCGGGTGGAGCGCGGTTTCATCCGGGTGGACGCGGACGAGATGACCTACCCGGCGCATGTCATTTTGCGCTTTCGGCTCGAGCAGGCGCTGATCGGCGGCACGCTCGCGGTCGCTGACCTGCCCGGGGCCTGGGCCGAGGGCCTGCAGGCGCTGCTCGGGATCGTGCCGCCGGACGACGCGCGCGGGTGCCTGCAGGACATCCATTGGTATGACGGGCTGTTCGGGTATTTCCCGTGCTACTCGCTGGGCGCGATGGCGGCGGCGCAGTTGATGGCGTCGGCGCGGGCGGCCGAGCCGGGGCTGGAGGACAGCCTGGGGCAGGGCGAGCTGGCGCCGCTGCTGGGCTGGCTGCGCACGCATGTGCATGGGCAGGGGAGCCGGCTGGGCTTTGATGCGCTGCTCGTGGAGGCGACCGGCCGTGGGCTGGATCCGGCGGATTTCGAGGCGCACTTGCGGGGGCGGTATTTGGGGTGAAGGAAGCGGTCCTTTTTTGAAAAAAAGGACCAAAAAACTTTTGTTTCGTTTGGCGATCGGCTTGGGTGGCACTGATCGTGATGGATTTTAAAGGCTCCGCCTTTAATCGGGTCCAGGGGCGACGCCCCTGGTGGAGCGCGAGGCAAAGCCTCGCCCTTGCTTGTTGCCGAGCCTATATCGCGCCGGATGACCACGATGCTGCGCCTGACCGAGCTGAAGCTGCCGCTGGACCATGACGAGGCGGCGCTGCGCGAGGCGGCGGCGGGGCGGTTGGGGGTGGCGGTCGGGCGGCTGGGGCGGGTCGAGGTCGCGCGGCGGGGGTGTGACGCGCGCAAGCGGTCGGCGGTTTGCCTGGTGTACACGCTCGATGTCGCAATGGAGGATGGCGAGCGGCTGGTGGGGCCGGGGGTCGCGGTCGCGCCAGCGCTTGACTACCGGTTCGTGGCGCGGGCGCCGGAGGGGTTTGCCGAGCGGCCGGTGGTGGTGGGGGCCGGGCCGTGCGGGCTGTTCGCCGGGCTGATGCTGGCGAGGATGGGGTTTCGGCCGATTATCCTGGAGCGGGGGCAGCCGGTGCGGGTGCGCACGCGCGACACCTGGGGGCTGTGGCGGCGCGGGGTGCTCGATCCGGAGAGCAACGTGCAGTTTGGCGAGGGCGGGGCGGGGACGTTCTCGGACGGCAAGCTGTGGAGCGGCATTCGCGACCCGCTGCGGCTGGGGCGGCGGGTGCTGACCGAGTTCGTCGCTGCCGGGGCGCCGGAGGAGATCCTGACGCTCGCCAAGCCGCATATCGGCACCTTCCGGCTGGTCTCGATGGTGGAGCGGATGCGGGCGACGATCGAGGCGCTGGGCGGCGAGTACCGGTTCGGGGCGCGGGTGGTCGGGCTGGAGCTGGAGCCGGTGAGCCGGGCGGTCAGGGGCGTGCGGCTGCACTCGGGCGAGGTGGTGGCGTGCCGGCAGGTGGTGCTGGCGGTGGGGCACAGCGCGCGCGACACGGTGACGGCCTTGCACGGGCAGGGGGTGGCGATGGAGGCGAAGGCGTTCTCCATCGGGGTGAGGATCGAGCATCCGCAGGGGCTGATCGACCGGGCGAGGTTTGGCGGGTTTGCCGGGCATGCGCGGCTGGGGGCGGCGGACTACAAGCTGGTGCATCACTGTGAGGGCGCCGCGGCGGGGCGGTCGGTCTACTCGTTCTGCATGTGTCCGGGCGGGCAGGTGGTGGCGGCGGCGAGCGAGCCGGGGCACCTGGCGACCAACGGGATGAGCCAGTACTCGCGCGCCGAGCGCAATGCCAATGCGGGGATCGTCGTCGGCGTGCAGCCGGCGGATTTCCCGACGGGCGTCGACCCGGCGCTGGCGGGGTATGCGCTGCAGCGGCGCTGGGAGGCGGCGGCGTTTGTCGCCGGCGGTGGGGATTATCGGGCGCCGGCGCAGCGTGTGGGCGACTTTCTCGCCGGGCGGGCGAGCGAGGCGCTGGGCGACGTCGTGCCGTCGTATCAGCCGGGGGTGCGGCCTTCGGACCTGGCGACCTGCCTGCCGGAGTTCGTGGCCGTGGCGATCCGGCAGGCGCTCCCGCGCTTCGAGCGGCAGATCCCGGGGTTTGCGATGGCGGACGCGGTGCTGACCGGGGTGGAGACGCGCACCTCGTCGCCGGTGCGGATCAGCCGCGGGGCGGGGCTGGCGAGCACCAACACGCCGGGGCTGTATCCGGCGGGCGAGGGCGGCGGCTTTGCAGGGGGTATTCTGTCGGCGGGCGTGGACGGGATACGGGTGGCCGAGGCGGTGGCGTTGGAAGCGCTTCTTTTTTGAAAAAAGAAGCAAAAAACTTTTATCCGCTTAGGTGCCTTTCAGCGTGGTCGTCTTTCGAGCAAAAGTTTTTTGGTTCTTTTTTTCAAAAAAGAACCGCTTGCTTTCCGTCGTCCGCCTGACGAGGAGCTGGGCAAGGCGGTAGCTGTCGGTGCGGCGGCGCACGAGGTAGCGGGGGCGGACTTCGCCGCCGAAGGCTGTGTAGAACAGCACGCTGCCATGGGTGCCGACGCCACCGAAGTCGAACACCCGGCCGGCAGCGACAGACTCGCCGATCGCGTGCCAGATCAGCCGGCTGACGACGCCGTTATGGGCGTCCGGGTGGCGGGTGGTGAGGATGTAGTGGGTGACCTGGCTGTCCCAGGCATAGAAGATGGCGGCGGCGATGGCGCCGGTGCTGTCGCGGGCGGCGAGCAGGCGGCCGCGGTTGCGCGACAGCGCGGCCTCGAACACCGGGTGGCCGTTGACGCCGAACATGGTGTTCTGGGCGGCGCCGCGGCGGCCGAGGTTCTCGGCGTAGAGGCGAGTGAAGGCGGCGGGCTCCAGGTCGACGAGGGTGGTCGTTTCCTCGGCGCGGCGGATGACGTTGCGGGTCTTGTCGCGCATGGCGCGCCAGAGACGGGCGTGCGGGGCGGGCTCGATCTCGTAGGTGAAGATGGTCTCGACCGCGAAGCCGAGCTGCTGGAAGGCCAGCGCGTCGGGCGTGTCGCGGTGCAGACGCTGGCTGAAGCAGGCGAGGCGGGGGAGTTGGGCGATCAGCTCGCGGGTGAGCTGGTGGCGTTGCAGCGCCTGGTTGACCGGGCTGCCGGCGATGGGCGCCAGCGCCGGGCCGAGGAAGGGAACGAGGCCGGGCAGGATGCTGGCGGACAGGCCGAGATGGCGGTGGCGGCGGTAGGGCAGGCGGGCGACGACGCGGTTGCCGGCGGTGACGGTGACCGCCTCGTGGCCGGGCATGGCGGCGTCAAGCCACCAGGCCTCGTGGAACAGGCTCGGCGCCAGCGGGTCGATCAGCGACGGCGTGGCGACGTCGAGCGGTTGCTGGATGTCCATCAGGTCTGTCTCATGGCGTGAGCCGGGGTAATACCGGCGTTGGTTTTGGCAGAGCAAGGCACAACTTAACGTAGTGCCCGATTGCGGCCTGGCCGTGGCATGCATGATTGCCGGCCCAGGGGCGCGGTCGCTGCCCGGGGCACGCTTGCGCGTGTCGGTGGGGTCGGGGGCAAAGCCCCTTGCCTTCCGCCTCCCGGCGTCCTTCTCTTTGGTGCATGTCCGCGATCTCACTGCCCCGTCTGATGCGCATCGGCGGCGGCGCCCTGGCCGAGCTGCCGGGCGCACTGAGCCAGCTTGGGCTGCAGCGGCCGGCGGTGATCAGCGACCGGTTCCTGGAGGGTAACGGGGCGCTGGGCCGATTGGAGGCGGTGCTGGCGGAGGCGGGGCTCGCCTACCGGGTGTTCGCCGATGCGGTTTCGGATCCGACGTCGGCCTCAGTCGAGGCGGCCACCGCCTTTGTCGGCGAGGGCGAGCATGACTGCGTGATCGGGTTTGGCGGCGGCAGCCCGATCGACACCGCCAAGGCGGTCGCGGTGCTGGCGGTGCACGGCGGCAGCATGCGGGCGTTGCGGGCGCCGCACCAGGAGGACCGTGCCGGGCTGCCGATCATCGCCGTGCCGACCACCGCCGGCACCGGCTCCGAGGCGACCCGGTTTACCATCATCACCGACGAGGCGAGCAACGAGAAGATGCTGTGCGCCGGGCTGGCCTATCTGCCGCAGGTCGCGATCGTCGATTACGAGCTGACGCTCAGCAAGCCGCGGCGGCTGACGGCGGACACCGGCATCGACGCGCTGACGCACGCGATCGAGGCCTACGTGTCGCGCCGGGCGAACCCGTTCTCGGACGGCATGGCGCTGGCTGCGATGCGGCTGATCTGGGCCAATTTGCGCACCGCCTGCGCCGAGCCGGACAACCGGGCGGCGCGGGAGGGCATGATGCTGGGCGCGAGCCAGGCGGGGATCGCGTTCTCCAACGCCTCGGTGGCGCTGGTGCACGGCATGAGCCGGCCGATCGGGGCGAACTTCCACGTCGCGCACGGGCTGTCGAATGCGATGCTGCTGCCGGTGGTGACGGCCTGGTCGGCGCCGGGCGCGCTGCCGCGCTACGCCGAGTGCGCGCGGGTGATGGGGGTGGCGCCGGCGGACGAGGGGGACCAGGCGGCGGCGGCGCGGCTGGTGGAGGCGCTGCGGCAGGTCAATGACGAGCTCGACGTGCCGAGCCCGCGCGCCTACGGCATCGACGAGGGCGCGTGGCACAGGGCGGTGCCGGTGATGGCCGGGCAGGCGCTGGCCTCGGGGTCGCCGGGGAATAATCCTCTCGTACCGGTGGCGGCGGAGATCGAGGCGCTGTATCGACAGGTCTGGGAGTAAGGAAGGGGTTCTTTTTTGAAAAAAGAACCAAAAAACTTTGCCCGTTTAGATGCGATTTGGGCGACCTAACTCCAGTGAATGAAAGTTTTTTGCTTCTTTTTTTCAAAAAAGAAGGCCTTTCTTCCTTATCGGAGAAAACGCCATGAACGTCACCACGCCGATCAGGGTCGCCACCAAGGCGCCGCCGTTTGACTGGAGCGACCCGTTCCGGTTGGACGGGCAGCTCTCGGAAGAGGAGCGGATGATCCGCGACACCGCGCATCAGTTTGCCCAGGAGCGGCTGCTGCCGGGGATCATTGCGGCGTATCGCGAGGAGCGCACCGACCCGGGGCTGTTCCGGCAGATGGGCGAGGCGGGGCTGCTCGGCGTCACCATCCCCGAGGAGTACGGCGGCGCCGGGGCGAGCTACGTCGCCTACGGGCTGGTGGCGCGCGAGGTGGAGCGGGTGGACAGCGGCTACCGCTCGATGATGAGCGTGCAGTCCTCGCTGGTGATGTTCCCGATCCATGCGTTTGGCGACGAGGCGCAGCGCACGCGCTGGCTGCCGCGTCTGGCGAGCGGCGAGGCGATCGGTTGCTTTGGCCTGACCGAGCCGGATGCCGGGTCGGACCCGTCGAGCATGCGGACGCGGGCGGAGCCGCTGCCGGGTGGGGGCTACCGGCTGCGCGGCGAGAAGACGTGGATCAGCAATGCGCCGATCGCCGACGTGTTCGTGGTGTGGGCGAAGTCGAGCGCGCATGGCGACGCGATCCGCGGGTTCGTTCTCGAGAAGGGGATGGCTGGGCTGACGGCGCCGAAGATCGTCGGCAAGATGTCGCTGCGGGCCTCGATCACCGGCAGCATCGTGATGCAGGACGTGGAGGTGCCGGAGAGCGCGCTGCTGCCGAACGTTTCGGGGCTGGCGGGGCCGTTCGGGTGCCTGAACCGGGCGCGCTACGGCATCTCGTGGGGGGTGATGGGGGCGGCGGAGGATTGCTGGCAGCGGGCACGGCAGTACACGCTGGATCGCAAGCAGTTCGGCCGGCCGCTGGCGGCCACGCAGCTGGTGCAGAAGAAGCTGGCCGACATGCAGACCGAGATCACGCTCGGGCTGCAGGCGAGCCTGCGGGTGGGGCGGCTGTTCGACGCGCACGAGATGCAGCCGGAGATGATCTCGCTGGTGAAGCGGAACAATTGCGGCAAGGCGCTCGACATCGCCCGGGTGGCGCGCGACATGCACGGCGGCAACGGGATCTCCGAGGAGTATCACGTGATGCGGCATGCGCAGAACCTGGAGACGGTGAACACCTACGAGGGCACGCATGACGTGCACGCGCTGATTTTGGGGCGGGCGATTACCGGGATCCAGGCGTTCTTCTAGGAAGCGGGGGGAAGGCGAGAGCTCTGCCCTCGACCCGGCACGCGCGAGCGTGCGGTCGCACGACGGGGCTGTGAGGCCCCAGACCCCGACGAGTTGGATTGAACGACGCGATCTTCCGTGCTTGGCGAAGCCGTTAGTTCTCCCCAAACCCCAATCAGCCCCGTATCGACCATGGATCAGTAACGGATTTCAAAGGCTCCGCCTTTGATGGGGTCAAGGGGCAAAGCCCCTTGCCTAGCTTCGCTCAAACGCTGATCGGCACTTCGATCAGGTTGGGGAGACCGGAAGCGATGCCGGCTTGCACGGCGGCGGCGATGTCGGTCGCGCGCTCGACGCGGCGGGACGGGATGCCCATCGAGGTGGCCAGGGCCAGGAAGTCGATCGGCGGGTCGACGAGGTCCATGGCGATGAAGTGGTTGCTGGCCGCCGACAGGTAGTGCGCCTGCGAGCGCATGAAGTTCTTCAGCACGTTGTACTCACGGTTGTTCATCACCACGACGGTGACGGGGAGCTTCTCGTGGGCGAGTGTCCAGAGGGCTTGCGGCGAGTAGAGGGCGGCGCCGTCGCCGAGCAGGCAGACGACGGGCTCGCGGCCGATGCCGAGGCTGTAGCCGGCGGCCGCGGGCAGGCCCCAGCCGAGCGCGCCGCCGCGCAGGAAGGCGTAGCGGCGCACCGTTGCGTCGTGCAGGAGCGAGCGGAGCGGGGTGCTGGTGGCGATCGCCTCGTCGACGATGGGGATTGCCGGGCCGACGGCGCGCAGGACCTCGTGGGCGGCGGCGAGCGGGGTGGTGACGGGGCGGGAGAGCTCGCGCTGGGCTTGCTGCTCGAGGGTCGCGCGGCGGGCCTGCATGCGGGCGCCGTGGCTGGCGATGACCGCATCGCGGGCTGAGCTGCGGCCGGCGAGAAGGGGCTGGAGGAGCGGCAGCAGCGCGTCGAGCGAGGCGCCGATATGGCCGAGCACGGACAGCTCGGTGGCGTAGGAGCGGCCGAGGTCGCGCACGTCCGAGGAGAGCTGGAAGACGCGGCAGCCGGCGGGGACGGCCGAGCCCTCGGTGTAGAGGATGGTGATCAGCGACTTGCCGCCGAGGGCGAACACGGCGTCGAAGGGGGCGAGGGCGGCGGCGATGTCGACGGCGCGGGTGGGCAGGTTGCCGGCCCAGAGCGGGTGGGCGGTCGGGAAGGGCAGGTGGGCGGGCCAGGAGGAGCCGTAGACCGGGGCGCCCAGCCGCTCGGCCAGGGTGACGGCCTGGGCGGTGGCGTTGGCGGTGCCGACCTCGTCGCCGGCGATCAAGGCGAGGCGTCCGGGCGCGATCCCGGCGAGCAGCCCGGCCAGGCGCTCGAGCGAGCCGCCGACGGCGTGGGTGTCGATGCGCGAGGGGGCGGCGATGGAGACGGTCGTCATCTGCTCCATCATGTCCATCGGCAGCGACAGGAAGACCGGGCCGGACGGGGCGGCGCTGCAGTCGTGGAAGGCGCGGCGGACCAGGACGGGGAGCTGGTCGGCGCTCGTGACCTCGCGGGCCCATTTGACGCTGGGGCTGGCGATGCCGACGAGGTCGCCGAACAGCAGCGGGTCGGTGAGCGCGTGGCGGCTGTCCTGCTGGCCGGCGGTGATGACCAGCGGGGTGCCGGAGACCTGAGCGTTGAGCAGGTTGCCCATGCCGTGGCCGAGGCCGCCGGCGGTGTGCAGGTTGACGAAGCCGGGGCGGCCGGTGGCCTGGGCGTAGCCGTCGGCCATCGCGACCACGCTCGCCTCCTGCAGCGCGAGGACGTAGTGGATCGCGCTGGAGCCGAGCAGGGCGTCGATCAGCGGCAGCTCGGTGGTGCCGGGATTGCCGAAGATGTACCGCACGCCCTCGCTCTCCAGCAGCTCGAGCAGCACTTGGGCGCCGCGCCGGGCGGGGAGGTCGGCGCTTGCCTGGACGAGGGAGGGCATGGTCGCAGGGGGCATTGTCGCAGGGAGCATTGTCGCAGGGGGTATTGTCGTAGACATGGGCGGCGGCTCCTGCTGGTTGGTGGCGACTACAGCATGTTCCGTTCGCCGGCGCTCATGCCGGTGCGGGCTTTGCGGCACCCCGGGCGCGCTCCTGGCCGATCAGCGCCAGGCCCTCGGCGACGCTGACGAACTCGCCGCCGCCGGATACCCGGGCGGCACCGAATCGCGCCTCGAACAGCCGGCGCACCGCCGGAACGAAGGAGGTGCCGCCGGTGAGGAACACCTGGTCGACCGGGGTGGCGGCCTTGGCCACGGCGTCCTCGATGGCGGCGCCGAGGCGGCGTAGGTCCGGTTCGATCCAGGCCTCGAAGTCGTTGCGGGTGATCGGCTGCTCGACGACGAAGTCGGCGTGGCGGAAGCGCAAGGTGGTGGCGTCGGCGGTGGACAGCGCCGCCTTGGCCGCGGCGACCGCCTGGTAGAGGCCGTAGCCGGCCTCGTCCTCGACCAGGCGGATCAGCGCCAGCAGGCCGGCCGGCTCGGCGGCGTGGCGGGCGACGTCGCGCATGTCGCGCAGGGTGCGCGGGTTCTTCATCAGCGACAGGCGGTGCCAGCGGGCGAAGCCGGCGTAGTACTCGACGGGGATCGGCAGGTCGGTCTCGAGCGGGCGGAAGGTGCCACCGCGGCCGAGCCTGGGCGAGACGGCGTGGTCGATGATGCGGACGTCGAAGCTGTCGCCGGCGAGGCCGATGCCGGTGGTGGCCAGGGTTCGCACCGGCTCGCCGGGCTCGAAATGCAGCACCGAGAAGTCCGAGGTGCCGCCGCCGAAATCACCCACCAGGACGGTGGCGGCGCGCTGCAGGGCGCGGCTGAAGCGGAAGCCGGCGGCCTCCGGCTCGAGTGCCACGTCGATGTCGGGATGGCCGGCGGCGGCGAAGCTGGCGCGCAGCCGGGCCTCGCCATGCGCGTCGTCGGCGGTTTCGCCGGCGAAATGCACCGGGCGGCCGGCGACGATGCGGCCGCCGGGCGGGGCGAGGCCGGGCGGCAGCAGGGCTTCGAGAAACAGGCCGATCAGGCGCTCGAGCGTGACGTCGCTGCCGAACAGGCGGGTGCGGGTGAAGGCGCGTTGGGCGAGGTAGGTCTTGAGCGACATCATCAGGCGGCTGTCGAGCGGGTCCTCCAGGTAGGCGGCGATGGCGTCCGGGCCGGCCGCATGGCGGGTGCGGCCGTTGGCCTCGGCCCAGAAGCAGAGCACGGAGCGGAAGGTGGCTGCGGTGGCGCGGCCGAAGGGCAGGCTGACGGAGCGGACGGCGCCGGTGGGCTCGGCGAGGGCGACGACGCTGTTGGTGGTGCCGAAATCTACGCCGAGGATGTGCATGGGAGCGTCATGGCCAGGAACGGCAGGGAAGGCCAGGGGCTTTGCCCCTGCCCCCATTAAAGGCGGAGCCTTTAAAATCCATTTCTTATCCCTGACTCCAGGCGAGGTCGGTGCCTTGGAGCCCGCCTGCACGTCTGGCCGATGCGGGACTGGCTTAACGGCGGATGCGATTGCCGAGGACGAAGCCGAACAGGCCGATCAGCAGCACGCCCAGCACGTATTGCAGGCTGCCGACATAGGTCACGAGGTGGTTTGCCGCCTTGAGGCCGACGTCGGGTGTCGATGAGGTGCACATCGTCAGGAAGCTGTAGCCGAGGATTTCGAGCCAGTCGCGCGCCGGTGCGGCGGCCATGGCGTGGCCGGCGGGCAGCAGCAGGCTGCCGCTCGCCCAGTAGTAGGCGCTGAAGCAGAGCAGGGCGACGACGTAGGCGCGCACGACGCGGGGCAGGCTCTCGCCGTAGTCGCACAGCCACTCGGCGAAGCTGTCGGCAAGGTAGGAGGCGCCCTGCTGCAGCATGATGACGGGGTGACGGTCGCGCACGGCGAGCACGGCGAGGTGGCGGGCGTGCCGCTTGGCCATCCGGCGCGCGCGCTTGTAGCACCAGCTTGCCGCCTCCGGGTCGCCGAGGCCGCGGAAGTTCTGCTCCAGGCCGAGATAGCCGCGCCGGGCGGCGTCCCATTCGCCGGCGCGTTCCTCGCCGATGGCGCCGCCGAGCTGATCGATGCGCAGCCGGGTGCGGTCCAGCCAGGCGTCGGCGAGGCGGGCGTGGCGCAGGTCGCAGGCGGAGAGGTCGAGCTGGGTGAGGCGGGCGCCGGACAGGTCGGCGTCGGCGAGGGTGGCGCCGGCGAGGGTGGCGCCGGTGAAGTCGGTGCCGCGCAGCCGGGCGCCGGCGAGGTCGGCCTTCTGCAGGCGGGCGCCGGCGAAGTCCGCACCGTCGAGGCAGGCGGCGGCGAGCACGGCCTCGTTCAGCGTCGCGCCGCGGAACTTGGCGCCGGGCGCTTCGACCTGGACCAGGGTTGCGCCCCACAGGTCGGCGCCGTCGAGGCAGGCGTGGTCGAGCAGGGCGCCGGTGAGGTTGGCGAAGCGCAGGGTGGCGCCGCGCAGGCTGGCGTCCTCGAGCAGCGCCTCGCTGAGGTCGAGCTCGCTGGCGCGGGCGTGTTCGAGGCTGGAGCCGGACAGGTCGGCGCGGCGCAGGCTGGCGCCGTCGAGACAGGCCTCGTCGAGCAGCGCGTTGCGCATCACGACGTCGTCCAGGTGGGCACCGGCGAGCGCCACACCGCGCAGTGCGGCGCCGGAGAGCACGTGGCCGGCCAGGTCGTCGCGGCCGGACAGCGCCGCGGCCTGCGCCGCCGGCTCGGCGGCGGCCAGGAAGGCGCGCAGGTCGGCCGGCGCGATGTGGGTCATGGCTGGGTTGCTGCGATCATCCAGTGTGTGACGTTGGGCGGCGGCGCCGGGTTGCGCGTGCTGCGCCGGCGGCGCGTTGCATTGCGTCCGCCGGCGTGACGCGGCGGGCCTGTCAGCGGCGGTAGTAGCCGCCGTGACACCACCTGAGGCCAAGCGGGCCGCAGCCGCAGGCCGACAACGAGCCTGCCGCGACGCACAGGATCACCGCACTCATTAGCAAACGCAGACTGCGACGCATGGTCGTCTCCCCCTGTTCGAGGGGGGGATCATGGCTGCGGCTTGTGGCGGCGTTGCGGCGGCGGTGCGGTCGGACGGTGCAGAGGTTCCATGCCACCGACCTCGCGATGGAAGTCATGGCTAAGGCTCCGCCTGTCATGCGCTCGCGGGCATGCCGCGATGGGGCGAAGCGCCTGGGCTTTCCTGGTTTTGTCATGGTGGCAACCTGCTAGCCTTGCGGCATGACCTCTGCACCTGCCGGCGAGCCGCCGTTGCTGACCCGGATTGAGCGCCATGTGGCTGGCAAGGCGCGGCGGCGGGTGGTCGGGCGGCATGCGCATGCGGCGTGGGTTGCCGCGCCCGATCGGGCGGATCCGGTGGCGATGCTGGAGGCGCAGGGGGCGAGCCGGATCGCCGAGCTGCTGCCGGTGCGCTACGCCAGGATGCGCGTCTCGCCGCTCGCCTTCCTGCGTGGCGGTGCTGCGATCATGGCGGCGGACCTGGCCGAGACGCCGTCGGCCGGCTTTGTCGTGCAGAGCTGCGGCGACTGCCATCTGGCCAATTTCGGCAGCTACGCCAGCGCCGAGGGCCTGCCGGTGTTCGACATCAACGATTTCGACGAGACGCTGCCGGCGCCGTTCGAGTGGGACGTCAAGCGCCTGGCCGCGAGCCTGGTGCTGGCGGGGCGCGAGGGCGGGATGGGGCCGGGGGCGTGCGAGCGGCTCGCCGGGCAGGGGGTGCGCGCCTATGCTCAGGAGGTCAGGCGGCTTGCCCGGTTGTCGCCGCTGGCGGCCTGGGGGGCGCGGATCGACTTGCCCGAGGCGATCGAGACGATCGCCGACCATCGGGCGCGGCGGCGGGCGCGCGCGGCGTTGGCCGAGCGCCTGCGGGGTGCGGACGATCATTTCGGCCTGATCGACACCGGACGCGCGGCGCCGCGGCTGCGTGAGAAGCCGCCGCTGGTGGTGCGGCTGCCGGCGCGCGAGACGGCGTCGCGCCAGGCCTTTGCGCGCTACGTCGCCGCGCTGTCGGCGGAGCGGCGGATGCTGCTCGAGCGCTACCGCCTGCAGGACGTGGTGTTCAAGGTTGTGGGGGTTGGCAGCGTCGGGACGTTTTGCGCCATCGGGCTGTTCGCGACCGCTGATGGCGAGCCGTTGCTGCTGCAGATCAAGGAGGCGCAGCGCTCGGTGCTGGAGCCGTTCGCCGGACGCTCGGCGTTCGACCAGTTCGGCGAGCGGGTGGTGACGGGGCAGCGGGTGATGCAGGCGGCGTCCGACCTGTTCCTGGGCTGGACCCGCTCGCGCGGGCAGGCGGGCGAGAGCGCCGGGGCGGCGGGGCGGCAATTCTATGTCCGCCACCTCAAGGATGCGCGGCTGGCGGCGTTTGGCGCCGGGATCGAGCAGGATGGTTTGAGCGAGTATGCCGCGCTGTGCGGCCGGACCTTGGGGCGGGCGCATGGACGCTCGGCGGACCTTGCGGGCCTCGCCGGCTATCTGGGGCAGAGGGAGGGCTTTGCGGCCGCGGTGGCTGAGTTCGCGCAGCTCTATGCCGACCAGACGGAGCGCGATTGGGCGCTGTTCACGGCGGCGATTGCGAGCGGGCGGCTGGTGGCGGGCTGAAGCATCGTCGGGCCGGGTGAGGGGGGGCGGAGGCTCCGGCTTCACCGTTCGTTAAGCAATGCCGGCTAGGATGGATGCCGGCGCAGCCCGCGCTGGAACGTCGAGACACAATGCCGAACGATCGGTCGCGCAGTTCATGATGGGTCTTCGTGAGGCTGCCAGCGCCCGGCTCTGTGCGACCTGTGGCGGGCCGGGGGTGCAGGTGGACGCGCTGACCGGGCTGGCCAATCGCCGCCAGTTCGTTGAGCGCCTGAATGATGCGCTGGCCGACTGGGCGTCGGACGACGGTCAGGGTCTGCGCTGCGGCGGATCCGAGTTCGGCGTGCTGCTGATCGATCTGGACCGCTTCAAGGCCGTCAACGACAGCCTGGGACACGCGGCTGGCGACGAGTTGCTCGGTGCCGTGGGTCGCCGCCTGGCGGCCGGGCTGCGCCAGCAGGACGTTGCCGCACGGCTCGGTGGGGACGAGTTTGCGGTCGTCCTGGCGCGTCCGCTGGACCGTGCGACCATCCGCGGCGTGGCGGTGCGGCTGATCGAGCTGCTGGAACGGCCGTTCATGGTGGGCCACGACATCGTCAGCGTCGGCGCCAGCATCGGCGTCGTCTGCCTGATCGCGGGCGAGACCCTGGACGCGGAGACCTTACTCAGCCAGGCCGACCTCGCGCTCTACCAGGCCAAGGGAGAGGGCCGCGGCCGCCTCTGCTTCTTCAAGCGCGAGCTTCGCGAGCGTGCGGAGGCGCGGCGGCTGCTGGAGCAGGACCTGCGCGCCGCCTTGCCGCTCGGCCAGTTCGAGCTGTTCTACCAGCCGCAGGTGGATCTCACGTCCAACCGCCTGAACGGCTTCGAGGCGCTGATCCGCTGGCGCCATCCTGTGCGCGGCCTGGTGTCTCCGGACACATTCATTCCTGTGGCCGAGGAGTTGAACATCATCTCCTCGGTCGGCGACTGGGTGATCGAGGAGGCCTGTCGTGAGGCGAGCCGCTGGCCGAGCGAGCTTGTCGTCTCGGTCAACATTGCCGCAGCTCAGTTCGACACCGGCGAACTGGTGCGCCGCGTCGTTGCGGCGCTGCAATCGTCCGGCCTGTCCGGCTCGCGCCTTGACCTCGAGATTACGGAGTCGGTGCTGCTGAGCAACACAGCCTCCGTGACGCAGCAATTGATCGACCTGAAGGCGCTCGGGGCGAAGATCTCGCTCGACGATTTCGGCACCGGCTACTCGTCGCTGACCCAGCTGCGCAGCTTTCCGTTCGACAGGATCAAGATCGACCGCAGCTTCGCCGACGACACGGCGGTGGTGCAGGCGGTGGCAGCGCTAGGAGCGAGCCTCGGCATGCGGACTGTGGCGGAGGGTGTCGAGACAAGGCAGCAGCTGGCCCGCATGCGCAACGACGGCTGCTCCGAGGCGCAAGGCTTTCTGTTCAGCCGGCCGGTACCTGCAGCCCAAGTGCCGGCCGTCATCGCAAGCCTCGCCGCGTTGAGCCTTGCCCCGCAGGATTTCGGCGATGAACCTCGTCCGGTGAGCTTCGCCCGGGACACGACGACTGGCGGTTTTGTCAAATTGCTGCAGGAGACGACCGATGCATGAGGCTGATCTGTATCGGCTGATCTACGCCAGCCGCAGCCGACTGACTGGCGGGCCGCATGAGGTCCAGGGGGAGATCGGCGCCATCCTGGACGTGTCGGTGCGCAACAACCGGTCAGCCGGGCTGACGGGGGCGTTGCTGTTCAGCGTCGACTGCTTTGCGCAGACGCTCGAGGGGCGGGTCTCGGAGGTCCGGCGGGTGTTCGAGCGCATCCAGCTCGACATGCGGCACGCCAACACGATCGTTTTGGAGTCGGGCACCATCGTGCGGCGCGATTTCGCCGACTGGTCGATGGCCTATGCTGGCCAGATTGAAGACGAGCGTTGTCGCTACACGGTGCTGACCGGGCCTGACACTGGCGCTGCGTCGGCGTCGAGCGCCGATCACGTGCTTGGGCTGATGCGCAAGGTGGTGCTGCGAACGAAGGCGGCCTGATCGGCGGTCAGCCGCTGCGGGCGAGACGGGACCACGCCGTCCTGCAACTGGGTGCTATCGAACGGTATGCCTTGAGCTTTGTCGATGCCGGTCGGGGGGCAAGATCGTCGCCGCTTGAGGTGTTGAGGAGATGAGCGTTGCCGCAGACGGCTGCGCGAAGACGAGCGTTGCCGCTCGATGGCGGCGAGAGACCGACGTTGCCGCGGGTCGCGTCAAGCAGAGGAGCTTTGCCGCGGGTCGCGTCAAGAAGACGAGCGTTGCCGCGGGTCGTGTCGAGAAGACGAGCGTTGCCGCGGGTCGCGTCGAGAAGACGAGCGTTGCCGCGGGTCGCGTCGAGAAGACGAGCGTTGCCGCGGGTCGTGTCGAGAAGACGAGCGTTGCCGCGGGTCGCGTCGAGAAGACGAGCGTTGCCGCTCGATGGCGGCGAGAGGACGAGCGTTGCCGCTCGATGGCGGCGAGAGGACGGGCGTTGCCGTGCGGTGGCGGCGAGAGGACGGGCGTTGCCGTGCGGTGGCGGCGAGAGGACGAGCGTT
Organism: Acetobacteraceae bacterium; assembly: GCA_965198995.1. GTDB lineage: Bacteria > Pseudomonadota > Alphaproteobacteria > Acetobacterales > Acetobacteraceae > CAXMMR01. The sequence goes on along the minus strand of CBDAQG010000002.1, from coordinate 2,016,897 downwards.
GGCGTGCGATGGTGGCGAGACGACGGGCGTTGGCGCTCGATGGCGGCGAGAGGACGAGCGTTGCCGTGCAATGGTGGCGAGACGACCAGTGTTGTCGCGGACGGCTTCGATAGGACGAGTGTTGCCGCAGACGGCGTCGACAGACGAGCGTTGGCGCGGATTGCTTCAATACGACGAGGTTTGTTGCGGATAGCGTCGAGACGACGAGTGTTGCCGCGGGCGGGTCGGGACATGGCGTAATTGCGGCGGGTGATTCGGGCTGAGCGTCCGCTGAGGGTCCGCGGGCAACCATCCCCCCGGAGGCGTTCCCATGGACCAGCAGCACTACGTCGGCCTCGATGTCTCGCTTGAGACCACCTCGATCTGCGTCGTCGATCAGACCGGCGCGATCATTTGGCGAGCCAGATGCAGCACCGTGCCAGAGGCCACGAGCCAGGTGGTGCGCACGCATGCCCCCGCGGCGGTGCGGGTCGGCCTGGAGACCGGGCAAATGTCGAATTGGCTGACACTTAAACTGCGCAAGCACCGCCTACCCGTCGTCTGCCTCGATGCCCGGCACGCCAGGGTGCCCGGAGTATGCAACTCAACAAAACCGACGCCAATGACGCGCACGGGCCGGCCCAGGTGGTGCGAACCGGTTGGTTCCGCGAGGTAGGCATCAAGAGCATGGACGCACAAGCGCAACGATTGTTGCTGATGGCGCGTGCTCAGCTCGTCTCGCAGCGCCAGGCGGTTGCCAACAACATCCGTGGCCTACTCGGGACCTTTGGCTTTGTTATAGCGCGTGGCAGCAAAGGGCCGTTCTCTGTCAGGGTTTGCGAGGTCATTGCCGATAACGCGACGCTGTCGGTAGTTAGCGAGCCGCTGCTGCTGGCTTGGCAGGCGATCCGTGAGCAGGTTGACGCCCTGGATCGGCAGGTCAACCCCGAGCCAACACCGACGCTGCTGCGCGCCGCCTGATGACGGTGCCCGACGTGGGCGTGATCGTCGCGCGGGCCTATACCGCCGTGATCGACAATCCCAACCACTTCAAGCGTGGCACCTCGGTCGGCGCATATCTCGGTTTGACGCCGCGACGGTATCAGTCCGGCGAGGTCGATAAGGCCGCGACGATCTCCAAATGCGGCGACGGTTTGCTCCGATCTTATCTGTTCGAGGCGGCCAATGTCCTGCTAAGCCGCCACCCGCGGTCGTGCAAGCTGAAGACGTGGGGCCTGGCGCTGGTGCCGCCCTCCCCGATGCCATGTTGCGGCTGCCAACAGGCCGCGGAAGGAACCATGATCTGGCAGGACAGTAGCCGCCAACCTGATCAAGCGTGGCACCGCGCTCGTAGCCATCAAGGTCCAGTGCTCGCAATTCTCGCCATGCTCGCCGCAAAGAGGTGGCTGTGCGTGGCTCCGGGTTGCTCCGCTTCCCTTGATGGCCACTCCGCGCGGCGCTCTGTGATCGTGTAGGCCGGGACGGAGAAACGGCGCTCCAACCGAACAGACAAACTTTAGTTGCAGAGTAAGAAGTAAATTCAGGGAACGTTGACGCGTCTCATGATGGTTGGCTTCTTACGGACGCGGCCAAGCGGATCGAGCACTTTGATGCGCTTACCAGGGATGCCGGCGTATTCATCCCCGGCCCGGCGTCCCTCATGATCCTCAACCGTGACGATAAACTGCCTGAGATGCCCGTCACCAAAGAATCATGCGCGCAATTTTCCAAATGCATTGCAAGGGACACCGTGCTTTTCACAGAACGACGCCAACGCTCCGTTATGCAATTCAAAAGCGCGGGCCAAGAAGGAGGAAGGCGTTCCGCCACTAGATGAGCCGGCTAAGAAGTCTACTTCGATGAAGGCCGCAGCTGACTGCGTCGCCTCGCCAAATACGTCCAAGCTATACAGACCGACCAGAAGCCGTGCCCGTCGGCCAGTGAGTCCGCGATATAATGGCCGATGGCGCGTAGCTCGCCGAATTTATGACGCAGAACCTAGCCTGCCAGGGCGCCTCTTGCCAAACGGATCGCGATTAGAGAACGACGGGCGGTGCGGTTCGTTGGTGCCGAGAGGAGTTGCTCCGTGTCGCGCTTCGACACGGGGCCTGGCGCCGGAGGTGAGGGCTACTGCTTGCGGGATGGCATCTCGTCGGCGGCGATGAGGGCGTCGGCGATGGCGACCATGCGGCGGCCCTGGTGGCGGGCGGCGTCCAGGTCCTGCTCGCCAGGGGCGGCGTTTTCGGCGCCGACGATGGACGAGGCGCCGTACGGCGAGCCGGCCTCCAGCATCGCCTGGTCGGTGTATCCCGTCGGCACGATCACCATGCCGAGATGCGCCATCGGCGCGTAGAGCGACAGGGTGACGACCTCGGTGCCGCCATGCGGCCAGGAGGCGGTGGCGAAGGCGCCGCCGACCTTGCCGGCCAGCTTGCCGTGCTTCCACTGCGCGCCGAGCTGGTCGAGGAAGTTCTTCAGCTCGGTCGCCATGACGCCGAAATAGCAGGGCGTGCCGAAGCAGATCGCGTCGGCCCACTCGGCATCCTCCTGGCTCGGCGCCGGGTAGAGCGCGTTCTGCCGCCGGGCGCTGTCGAGCCAGCCCTTGCCGGCGGCCATCACCTCCTCGTCGACAACCTCGCGGGCGCGACGCAGGCGGACGGTGGCGCCGGCCTCGCGGGCGGCTTCGCCGATGGCGACAGCCAGGCTCTCGATGCAGCCGGAGCGGGAGTAGAAGACCACGAGCAGGCGGGTGGGGTCTGACATGCCGACACTTTCAGGTGATGTGCTGGCATCTGGGGCGGCACGGCTGGTTGGTAAGCGCGTGACCGGCAGCCGGCCGGCGCTGGCACGAGGAGCCCGCCCATGAGCAACACCCACCGCGTTGTCGCCTGCGTGAGCGTGGTGGTGCTGCTGGGCGGCGCGTTGGTCCGCGTGCATGGCCAGGACGGCGCCCCGTCCGCGGTGAGCGGACCGGCGGTGCTCAGCGGGTCGGCCGTGTTCGCCGACTGGCGGCGGGATGCCCCGGGCGTGCAGCGCCATTTGGTGCCCTCGGACATGCCGAAGCCCTTTGCCAGCCGCTCGGCGAGCAACGCGCCGTCGGTTGTTGATCCGCCGGCCGGGGCGTGGCCGCGCGTGCCGCCGGGCTACCGTGTGGCCCGGTTTGCCACCGGGCTCGAGAACCCGCGGATGCTGCGGGTGGCGCCGAACGGCGACGTGTTCGTGGCCGAGACGACGCCGGGACGGATCCGGGTGCTGCGCGCCGCCGACGGCGCGGCGCAGGTCGAGCGCGAGACGGTGTTTGCGGGCGACCTCGACGGGCCGTTCGGCATCGCCTTCTACCCGCCGGGGCCGGACCCGCGCTGGGTTTACGTCGCGACCACCAACAGCGTGGTGCGCTTTGCCTATCGCAACGGCGACCTGGTGGCGGGCGGGCCGCCGCAGGTGGTGGTGCCGCAGCTCAGCGAGACGGTTGGCGACCATACGACGCGGGACGTGCAGTTCAGCCTGGACGGGCGGCGGATGTTCGTCTCGGTCGGCTCCGGCTCCAATGCCGGGGCGGATATCGGCCGGCGCAGCGCGGCGCAGATCCGCCAGTGGGAGGCCGGGCGGTTGGTTGGCGCCGCCTGGGGCGACGAGGCGGATCGGGCGGACGTGCTGGCGTTCGACCCGTCGGGGCAGGGCCGGCGGATCTTCGCCGACGGCATCCGCAACTGCGTCAGCCTGGCCGTGCAGCCGACCACCGGGGCGCTGTGGTGCGCGACCAACGAGCGCGACGGGCTTGGCGACAACCTGGTGCCCGACTACGTGACCAGGGTGCGCGAGGGCGGCTTCTATGGCTGGCCCTGGTACTATATCGGCGCCAACGAGGACCCGCGGCATGCCGGCGAGCGGCCGGATCTGGCCGGGCGGGTGAGCCTGCCGGACGTGCTGCTGCAGCCGCATTCGGCGCCGCTCGGGTTGGCTTTCTACGCGCCGGCGGTGCGGACGGGCGCCGCCACCTTTTCGCCCGACGTGGTCGGCGACGCCTTCGTGGCGCTGCACGGCTCGTGGAACCGGGCGCGGCGGACCGGCTACAAAATCGTTCGCGTGCGGCTGCATGACGGCGTGCCGGACGGCACCTACGAGGATTTTCTCACCGGCTTTGTGGTGGACGACGACAGCGTCTGGGGGCGGCCGGTCGGCGTTGCGGTGGCGCATGACGGGGCGCTGCTGGTGACGGAGGATGCGAACGGCACGGTTTGGCGCGTCGCGCCTGTGCAACCTTGACTCATGCGACGTCTTTTAGCGGAGCGGCGCCGCGAGACCCGCGTGTTCAGGAGATCTCCATGTCGGACAGCAGCGTGACCAAGGTGGATGCGGCCTACTCGCCGAAAGGGCCGCAGGGGCAGCGCTATCTCGCCAGCGCGCCCGGGCTGTCGATGCGGCTGTGGGACCAGGTGCAGCCAGGCGAGGCCAGCCCGGCGGTGCGGCGTCAGTACGAGACGGTCGGCTACGTCATCGCCGGACATGCTGAGTTGTTGCTTGAAGGGCAAACGTTGAGCCTGAAGCCGGGCAGCTCGTGGACGGTGCCGAAGGGCGCCGAGCACAGCTATCGTATCGCCGAGACCTTCACGGCCGTCGAAGCGACGCATCCGCCGGCTGAGATCCATGACCGTGATGCGGTTTAAGGAAGCGCTTCTTTTTTGAAAAAAAGAAGCAAAAAACTTTCGATCAGTAAGACGTCCTCGCCAGCTGGAGGCGCGACAGCGCTCATAAAAGTTTTTTGCTTCTTTTTTTCAAAAAAGAAGCGCTTCCTTTTTTACAGGGTGCAATCATGGAACATCGCCGTTTAGGCCGCTCTGGCTTCAGCGTTCCCGTGCTCAGCTTCGGCACCGGCACGTTCGGTGGCAAGGGCGAGTTCTTTGGCGCCTGGGGGAACTCAGATGTCGACGAGGCCAGCCGCCTGGTCGACATCTGCCTTGACGCTGGGCTCACCCTGTTCGACAGCGCCGACATCTACTCCGGCGGCGTTGCCGAGGAGGTGCTGGGCGCGGCGCTGAAGGGCCGGCGCAACCGGGCGCTGATCTCCACCAAGGCGACGTTCCCCTTCGGCGATGGTCCGAACGACGTTGGCAGTTCCCGCTTCCACCTGATCGAGGCCATTGAAAGCGCGCTGCGTCGGCTCGGCACCGACCACATCGACCTGTTTCAGTTGCACGGCTTCGACGCGTTGACGCCGGTCGAGGAAACGCTGTCGGCGCTCGACGACCTCGTGCGCGCCGGCAAGATCCGCTACGTCGGCTGCTCGAACTTCTCCGGCTGGCACCTGATGAAGTCGCTTGCCGTTGCCGACCGCTACAACCTGCCGCGCTACGTGGCGCATCAGGCCTACTACTCGCTGATCGGGCGCGACTACGAGTGGGAGCTGATGCCGCTGGGGCTCGACCAGGGCGTCGGCGCGGTGGTGTGGAGCCCGCTGGGCTGGGGGCGGCTCACCGGCAAAATCGGCCGTGACAAGCCGATCCCGGCCGGCTCGCGGCTGCACAAGACGGCCGAGATGGGGCCGCAGGTCGAGGACGACTATCTCTACACGGTGGTGGATGCGCTGGAGGCGGTGGCCGCCGAGGTCGAGCGGACGGTGCCACAGGTGGCGCTGAACTGGCTGCTGCAGCGGCCGACCGTGGCCAACGTGATCGTCGGCGCGCGCAACGAGGAGCAGTTGCGGCAGAACCTGGGTGCGGTGGGCTGGAACCTGACGGCCGAACAGGTGGCGCGGCTGGACACGGCGAGCACTCGGCCGAAGACTTACCCGTATTGGCATCAGGCGGGATTCTCGGAGCGCAATCCTTTGCCGGTCAAGGCGTAGGAAAGGCTCCGCCTCCCACGCGCCCGAACTCGCGCGGCGAGCCACGGATAACAAATGGATTTTAAAGGCTCCGCCTTTAATGGGGTCCAGGGGCAACGCCCCTGGCCTTCTAACCCCTGAGCTGAACGTCAAGGCGTGCCTCGATGGCCTCAGCCGACATTGGCTGGCCCAGCAGGTAGCCCTGGATCGAGGAGCAGCCGACGCCGACCAGGGCGTCGAGCTGGGCTTTGGTTTCCACGCCTTCGGCAATGATGTCGAGGCTGAGGACGCGGCCGAGGGCGACGATGGTGCCGACGATCGCCAGCGTGCGGGGCTCGGTGAGCAGGCGGGTGACGAAGGAGCGGTCAACCTTGATCGTGTCCATCTGGAAACGGTCGAGATAGCTGAGCGACGAGTAGCCGGTGCCGAAATCGTCGAGCGCGATGCGCACGCCACGGGCGCGCAGCTCGGCCAGGATACGGCCCACGGCTTCCGGGTCCTGGAGGAAGATGCCTTCCGTGACCTCGAGCTGCAGCGCGGCGGGCTCGATGCCGGCGGCCGCGAGCGTCTCGTGCACCTCGGCGGTGAAGTCCGGGTCCTTCAGCTCGTCGCCTGAGATGTTGACGCCGAGGCGGAGCTGCAGCCCGGCGAAACGGTCGCGCCAGCGGCGCAACTGCAGGCTGGCGGTCGCCAGCACCCAGCGGCCGATGTCGCGGATGAGGCCGATCTCCTCGGCGGTGGCGATGAAGGCGATGGGCGGCACCACGCCGCGGGTTGGATGGTGCCAGCGGACCAGCGCCTCGACGCCGGTGATCGTGCCCGAGGTGGCATCGCAGATCGGCTGGTAGAGCAGCTGGAATTCGCCCCGGGCCAGGCCGTTGCGCAGGTCGGTGCGCAGCGCGAGGGCGGCGACGAGGCTCTCATGCATGGTTGGCGCGAAGGTCGCCACGCTCCCCGGACCCTGGCGCTTCGCCTCGACCATGGCGATGTCGGCGTCACGCAGGATTTCGGCGGGCGAGCCGTGGTCGAGCGTGACGGTGACGATGCCGACCGCGCAGGAGGAGAACACCTCCTGGCGGCCGAGCCAGAGCGGCTCACGCAACACCTTGATGATGCGGGCGGCCAGGTTGGCCAGCAGGTTGGGTCCTTCGACGCCTTCGATCAGGACCGCGAACTCGTCGCCGCCGACGCGGGTGAGCGTGTCCTGCGGACGCAGGCAGCGTCGCAGGCGGCCGGCGACCTCCATCAGCAGCAGGTCGCCGGCGCGGTGGCCCAGACTGTCGTTGACGAGCTTGAAGCCGTCCAGGTTCAGGAACAGCACGGCGCAGCGGAACTCCGGCTGGCTCGGCAGGCGCGCCAGCACGATGGCCAGGCGGTCGGCCAGGAAGGCGCGGTTGCGCAGGTTGGTCAGCTCGTCATGGAAGGCGGCGTGCAGCCGGCGCGCCTCGCTGCGCTTGCTTTCGCTGATCTCGGATTGCAGCGCCAGGGTTTCGGCCTCGGCGAGGCGGGCGCGCCTGGCCAGGGCCTCGGCGGCCTTGCGCCCGCTGATGTCGCGCTGGACGGACACCCAGTGGGTGAACTCGCCCACCAAGTTGGCGACCGGAACGACGCTGAGCTCGACCCAGAACGGCGTGCCGTCCTTGCGGGTGTTGAGCAGCTCGACCTCGATCGGCTGCCAACGCGTGAGTGCGGCGCGCAGGCGATCCAGGGTCGAGCGGTCGGTGTCGCTTGACTGCAGCAGCCTTGGGCTCTGGCCGATGATCTCGGCCTCGGCGAAGCCGGTGGTGCCGGTGAAGGCGGCGTTGCAGTAGACGACGCGCGGGCCGGGCGGGTCGAGCGGCCCGGCCTCGGTGATCAGCACCGCGTCGCTGGCGTTGACGACGACGCTTTCGAGCAGGCGCAGGCGCTCGGCGACGTCGGAGGGCAGGGCGACCGTGTCGTCACTGGCGCCGGCCCGCCGCAGCGCGTGCAGCTCCAGCAGGGCCGAGATCTGGGCGGCGTGGGTGCGCAGCACGTAGAGGGTTGCCGCGCTGAGGCCGGCACGCGGGGCGCTGTCGGCGACGACCAGCAGGCCGCCGGTGGCGTGCCGGCTGTCCGGCACCCGGAAGGCGGCCAGGAAGCGCACGGCGGCGGCCGGGCCGGCGTCGAGATCGTTGACGATCAGGAACAGATCGTCGTCCCAACTCGCCTCGGCGAGTAGTCGCGCCACGCTGGCGTCCATCGCCGCATGGTCCGGCTGCGTGGCGCCGAGGGCGGCGAGGTCGCCGGGGGCGGTCGTTTCGTAGAACGCGGCCATGGCGCAATTCGCGGCGTGGGCGGCGCTGCGGGCGACCTGGGCCAGGTCGAGCTCGGTCTTGGCCATCGTTTCGGTGGCGGCAGTTGGGGGTGGCAGGCTCACGCGGCCACGTTGAGCGGGCCGACGGAAGGCAGACGTGCGGGCGTCGTTCCAGGCATGACTGTTTCAGCTCACCATTTCAGAGCGTCGACGCGGGACGGCGTGGCGTTTCGGCGCGCCAGTATAGGGTGGGCGCGCCGGGGCTGATAACAAGGACGTGATCGCGCGTTGCCTGCCTGGCCTGGCGCTGGCGCCGGGCAGGCTGGCTCGGACGAAGGGGTGCGGAGGCGCGCCGTCATCCGCAGGCCGCTTGCAAATGAGAAGCACTCTCATGTAGGAGGATGGCCGTGAGGTCATGGGAACCCTGTCATGCGACGTGCCGCACCTTCGAGCTCCTTGCGTTGCCGTATCACGGTCGTGGCTGTCGGGGCGGGGGCGCTGATGGTGGCGCCAGCCGGCTGGGCATCGCCGCCGCCGCTGTCCGTGCCGATCACTTCGCAGGACAGCAACGGCACTGAGGTCTCGACCGGCGGGTTCCTCAGCAGCCTGGAGCGGTCGAACTTCCTGCTCGGCGACCTGTTCGGGCTGCGCAGCGCGCTCAGCCCCTACGGCATCTCGATCGCGCTACAGGAGACGAGCGAGGTGCTCGGCAACGTGACCGGGGGCACCAGGACCGGAGCGGACTATGACGGGCTGACGCAGGTGGTGATGCAGCTCGACACGCAGCGCGCGTTTGGCTGGCATGGCGGGCTGCTCAACGTCAGCGCCTTGCAGATTCATGGCCGCAACCTCAGCGCCGACGACCTGGAGAGCATTCAGACGTCGAGCGGCATCGAGGCCGACCGGGCGACCAGGCTGTGGGAGGCGTGGTATGACCAGCGCATGCTGCCGGACGACCGGCTGGACGTGAAGATCGGCCAGCAGAGCGTCGATCAGGAGTTCATCGTCAGCCCGAACGGCGCCTACTTCGTCAACACGATTTTTGGCTGGCCGACGCTGCCCTCCTACGACCTGCCGGGGGGCGGTCCGGCCTACCCGCTCTCGGCGCTTGGCGTGCGGGTGCGTTACCGGCCGACCAACCCGATCGCGATCCTGGTCGGCGTCTATAACGGTAGCCCGGCCTCGACCAACATCGGCGATGCGCAGCAGGCGGACGCCTCCGGCACCAGCTTCCCGCTCAATCATGGCCCGCTGGTGCTGGCCGAGCTGCAATATGTCTACCCGGCGCTGGGCGCGATGGTGGACCCGGGGGAGGGGGCGCCGCTCGGCCACACCTATCGCCTCGGCGCCTGGTTCGATGACGAGGAGTTCGACGACGTGCGCTACGATGCCGACGGCGTGCCGCTCGCCTCGGCCAGCAGCAGCGGCCTGCCGCGCCAACATAACGGCAATGTCTCGATCTATGCCGTCGCCGACCAGATGGTCTGGCGCAAGAGGGACAATCCCAATCGCTCGGTCAGCGTGTTCGGCCGCGTGATGGGCGCGCCACAGGGCGATCGTAACCTGATCGACTTCAGCGCCAATGGCGGCGTGGTCTACCATGACCCGATCTTCGGACGTCCGGACGACACGCTTGGCCTGGGGTTTGGCTACGCCCATGTCAGCGGCTCGATCACCGGCGCGGACCGTGACGTGAACGTCTTCAACGACCAGGCGGGCGTGCCGGGCCAGCCGGTGCGCACCAGCGAAACCTTCGTCGAGGCGACCTACCAGTATCAGCTCCGCCCCTGGTGCCAGTTGCAGCCGGACGCGCAGTATATCATTCGGCCGGGCGCTGGCGTGGGGGTGCGCAACGAGCTGGTGCTGGGATTGCGAACGAACATCCTGCTGTAAGGCAAAAAACTTTTGCTCATAAAGGTGCTCTAAACGGATAAAAGTTTTTTGGTCCTTTTTTCAAAAAAGGACTGCTTGCTTATTTCTAAAATATGAGGATTGCCATGCCGATGATGTCGACTGCCTGGCGCTTTGCCGTGTTCGCGCTTGCCGGCCTGGCGAGCTCGGCGAACGCGGAGCCGCGTCGCGGCTTTCTGGAGCTGGTGCATCGGCACACGGTGATGAGCTCGACCATTCCCGACAACGGTGACGTCAATCCTTATGCCGTGATCGTCGCCCCGGTCTCGGCCGGCAAGGTGATGAAGGACGACGTGCTGATCGACAATTTCAACAACATTTCGAACCTGCAGGGCACCGGCACAACCATCGTCGGCTATCGTCCGGCCAGCCAGCAGACCTACCTGTTCGCGCGGGTGCCGCAGGGACTGCCGCAATGCCCCGGCGGCATCGGCCTCAGCACAGCGATGACGATGTTGAAGTCGGGCTGGGTGATCGTCGGCAGCACGCCGAGCAAGGACGGCACGACGGCGACCAAGGGGGACGGCTGCGTGCTGGTGCTCGACCCCACCGGCAAGCTCGCCGCGGTGTGGTCCGGGCCGACGATCAACGATCCCTGGGGCAACATGGCAGTGGTTGACCGTGGGACGAGCGCGACCCTGTTCATCAGCATGGCGGGCTTCGGCGTGCCTGGACCGAAGGTGCTGGACCGGGCGACCGGCCTGCCGGTGGTGCTGCGCCGCGCGACGGTGCTGCGACTGCAGCTTGCCATCCCGGCCGGCAAGCCGCCGGTGCTCACCGACCAGACGACGGTCGCGAGCGGCTTTGCCCAGCGCGCGGATGTCGACAACTTTTTACTCGGGCCGACCGGGCTTGCGCTCGGCGCCGATGATACGCTTTACGTGACCGACGGGCTCGACAACGTCATCAGCGCGGTCGACCACGCCAGCACGCGTGGCGACAGCAGCGGCACCGGCAAGGTGATCACCAGGGACGGATTACTGTCCTGGCCGTTGGCGATGACGGTGTCGCCGGAGGGGCACCTGCTGGTGTGCAACGGCAAGGATGGGCGGCTGGTGGAGGTTGACCCAACCGCGGGCAAGCAGGTCTACGCGCAGTGGATCAACTCCGACCAGGCGCAGTCGCCACCCGGCAACGGCGACCTGTTCGGCATTGCAATGACGCCGGATGGGCGAGGGTTCTACTACGTCGCGGATGACAACAACGTGTTGATGCGCGGCGGCATGTAAGACGGGCCAGAGGCTCTGCTTCTGGACTCGGCGGGCGGCGCCCCGGACCCGCATCAGTTTAGCTGGGCCTGGCCGCGTGTTGCGGGCCGCTGACGGGCCGATCGAAGACTGGCAAAATCCGTTCAAAGTACATGGTTTCTATATGCCAGGCCGGACTACTCGTGGCGGCATCGGTCAAGCGCGTGATCGATCAAATGCCGTGACGGGAGTTTTGAATGGCTGGCCTTACGACTTCGCGCCTGGCTTGGAGCGCGATCGCCTGCTCGACGATGATCGCCGGGTTCATGATGACGGATGCGACGCAGGCTGCGGCGCAGGACAGCGGCGTGGAACAGGATCCGCTGGACCTGCCATTGTCGGCCGCATCGTCACCGACGCCCGGCGAGACGCCGTTCGTCATCGCCGCCAACACGCAGTCGGCGCCCAAGGCGCCGACGCCTGTGGTGCCGCCGCCGGCGCCGACGCCCGACTGCTCCGTCAATCCCGACCCTTACAAAAACTACGCTTGCCTGGACACGTATCTCGGCAACAACGTCGTCGTACGCCTGCTCAACTACTATAGGCTGGAGCTCGGCCACGGCTCGGCGCCGTCGGACCCGAACGCGCCGCCTTCACGACGCGCCGACTGGCCGGCAACACCCGAGACGACGCCGCCGATGCCGTTCACCGAGTGGCCGTATGGCGGCGCGACGTCGATCGGTGTCGACCGGCCGGCCTCGGCGGACTCGCCGCTGATGGAGTCGATCGCCAACACCGGCGTCGGCAAGTTCCTGTCGGATTGGCACATCCAGGCTTATGGGTGGATCGACGGCGGCGGCAATCTCAGCACCAACGGCAAGCGCCCGGGCGGCAACTCGCCGATCGGCTACGCCTACACGCCGAACACGGTGCAGCTCGACCAGGCGGTGATCTATGTCGAGCGCACGCCGGACACGGTGCAGACCGACCACGTCGACTGGGGCTTCCGGCTGTCCGGCATCTACGGCGAGAACTACCGCTACACGACGTCGTATGGGCTGGTCAGCTCGCAGCTGCTCAAGCACAACAACGTCAACGGCTACGACTTTCCGATGGAGTATGCCGAGCTCTACATCCCGGGCCTGGCGCACGGCGTGGTCATCCGTGCCGGACGCTACATCTCGCTGCCCGACATTGAGGCGCAGCTGGCGCCGAACAACTACATGTACACCCACTCCTTCACCTACAACTTCGACAACTACACCAACACCGGCGTCGTCGCCTCACTGGCGGCGACCAAGAACCTGATCCTGCAGTTCGGCGTCAGCGACGGCACCGAGACGCCGCTGTGGCATGCCAGCGCCCGCATCAACAATGACGTTCCCTACAACGCGCTTTACCCGACGGCGTCGTTCCCGAAGGACCCGGGCAATCAGCCGAGCTTCACCGGCTGCATTCGTTACAGTTTCAACGATGGGCGCGACAACATTCAGCCGTGTTTCAACGGCATCAACCGCGGCAACTGGGGCTATAACAATCTGCAGTGGTACGGCGGCACCTACTATCATAAGTTCAACGACCATTGGCACCTGGCCTTTGAGTCGTACTACGAGTACCAGGACGGCGTGCCGAACGCGAAGAACGCGCAGGCTGAGGCGATTTATGGCGCCGGCGGCACGCCGTTTTCGCCGCAGTTCATCAGCTTCAACGCGCCGAACCTCGCGCAGTGCTCGACCCCAGCGGTGCTGCGCTGCCGGGCGAGCGCCACGGCGGTGCTGTCCTACATCAACTACTCTCCCGACCCGCTCGACAACTTCTCGTTCCGGCCGGAATACTATCATGACCCGCAAGGCCAGCGCACCGGCACGGCGGCGGACTACTACGAGCTGACGTTCGGCTGGCAGCACTGGCTGTCGCCGCAGATCGAGATGCGGCCGGAGATCGGCTACTGGGCGGCCGACCGCAACGCCTTCAACGGCAGCCCGACGCACGGCCTCACGCCGGACAAGAACCACACGGTGCTCGCGGCCGGCGACATCATCGTGCACTTCTAAGCCGGATCATGGCCCGGGCGGGCGGTCGTCGTCGTCCGTCCGGGACCGGTGTCACAATTCTTCAATCCGGCAGTATCGATTATTTATGCGGCATTGCGGTATAAACCGCGCGGTTGGTTGGACAGCCCCGTCGGAGGCGGCTCGCGACGCCTGCGACCAGGGTTGGCGGATGGCTGATTGATTGGATCGGGGAACGGGCATTTCGGCGACCGCGATCGCCGTGAGTGCTTCTAGGTTATTGAACTTTCGCAGCTTTCGGCCGAATGGATCAGCATGGACGTGACAGAGAGGAAGGCGCCCGGGACGGACCGGGCGGCCGCAACGCCGGTGCCCGCGACGCGGCGTCTGGCGCGCCGGACGCAGGTGGTGATGATCGCCGTTGGCGCCGGGTTGCTGGCCCTCTATCTGATCCTCAGCGGCGCTGCCCCCAGCCCGCCGCCGCCGGCCCCGGCCGTGGCGAGCGCGGACAGCTTCACGCCGACGGATCAACAATGGGCCGGCTTCAAGACGGCGCGGGTGCAGCCGGTGGCGTTTGCCGACACCGAGACCACCGACGGCAAGATCGCCATCGACGACGACCTGACGACGCCGGTGTTCTCGCCCTATTCCGGGCGGGTGACGCGGCTGTTCGGGCGCGCCGGCGGGCAGGTGCGGGCTGGCGACGCGCTGCTCGCGGTGCAGGCGAGCGAGTTCGTTCAGGGCGCGAACGACCTGCTGTCGGCGCTGGCGACCGACCGCAGCACCCGCGCCCAGCTCGCATTCGCGACCACCACCGAGCGGCGGCAGCATGAGCTCTACCTGGCGCAGGGATCGGCACTGAAGGACTGGCAGCAGAGCCAGTCCGACCTGGCCGGCGCGCAGGGCAACTTCAACAGCGCCGAGGTGGCGCTCGGCGCGGTGCGCAACCGGCTGCGCATCCTGGGCAAGACGGCGCTCGAGGTGCGGGCGATGGAGGCGGCGACCGACCCGACGCGGTTCAGCCCGGAGGCGATCGTCACCGCGCCGATCGGCGGCACCATCATCCAGCGCCAGGTGGGCCTGGGCCAGAACATCGTGACCCAGCAGAGCGGCGGCGCGCCGCCGAGCCCGCTGTTCACCATCGGCGACACCTCGCGACTTTGGCTGGTTGCCAATGCGCGCGAGATGGACGCGCCGCAGATCCATGTCGGCGACACCGTGGTGGTGCATGTGCTGGCGCTGCCGGGCCGCGAGTTCAAGGCGCGGCTGACCTACGTGTCGTCCTCGATCGATCCGTCGACGCACCGGCTGCCGATCCACGCCGAGATCGCCAACCCCGACGGGCTGCTCAAGCCTGAGATGTTCGCGAGCTTCCGCATCGTCACCGGCACGCCGGTGCGCGCGGCCTCGATCCCGGAGGCGGCGATCGTCTATGATCCGGAGGGCGCGCATGTCTGGCTTGCGGGGCCGGGCAAGACGCTGCTGATCCGCCATGTGACCCTCGGACGCCATCAGGACGGGCAGGTCGAGGTGCTGGACGGGCTGCGCGCCGGCGACGTGGTGGTGACCGCGGGAGCGGTATTTATCGACCGGGCGGCGGAAGCGGATTAAGCGGTTCTTTTTTGAAAAAAAGAACTAAAAAGCTTTTTCCCGATAAGCAGTCGCAACAGCGCGAGCAAAAGTTTTTTGCTTCTTTTTTTCAAAAAAGAAGCCCTTTCCTGACTTGGATGGTTCGCCAATGAACGCCTTGATTACGGCCGCGCTGCGCCAGCGGGTGCTGGTTGCGATCATGCTGCTGATCGTGTTTGCCGGCGGCGTCGTCAGCTTTTTGGCGCTCAACATCGAGGCCTATCCGGACCCGGTGCCGCCGCTGGTCGACATCGTGACCCAGAGCAGCGGCCAGTCGGCCGAGGAGATCGAGCGCAACATCACGATCCCGCTCGAGATCGCCATGGCCGGCATTCCGCACGTGCAGGCGATCCGCACCATTTCGCTGTTCGGCCTGTCCGACACCAAGGTGCAGTTCACCTACGACTTCACCTACGAGGAGGCGGAGCAGCGCGTCACCAACCACCTGTCGCAGCTGCCGCCGCTGCCGAACGGGGCGCAGCCGACGATCTCGCCCGAGTCGCCGATTGGCGAGATCATGCGCTACCGGGTGGTCGGGCCGCCGGGGTACTCGGTGACCGACCTCAAGACGATCGAGGATTGGATGCTGGAGCGCCGCTTCAAGGCGGTGCCGGGCGTTGCCGACGTCAATGGCTGGGGCGGCAAGACCAAGACGTTCTCGGTCGACATCGATCAGGCCAAGCTGGTGCAGTATGGGTTGACCGTGCCGCAGGTGATGGCGGCGCTCAACAACGCCAACGTCAACGTTGGCGGTCAGACGGTGTCGTTCAGCCAGCAATCCGCGGTGGTGCGCGGCGTCGGGCTGATCCACTCGCTCGACGACATCCGGAACACCATGCTGAGCTCGAGCAACGGCCTGCCGGTGCTGGTCTCCGACGTCGCGAGCGTGAGCGTGGGCAACCAGCCGCGGCTCGGCATTGCCGGGCAGGACGACAGCGACGACATCGTGCAGGGCATCGTGCTGATGCGGCGCGGCGAGCAGAGCACGCCGACGATCAAGCGCGTCGAGGCCGAGATCGAGAAGATCAACGCCAGCAGCATCCTGCCGCCGGGCGTGCGCATCGTGCCGATCTACGACCGTTCGGACCTGATCCGGGTGACCACCCACACGGTGCTGCACAACATGGTCGAGGGCGTCGTCCTGATCTTCGTGCTGCAACTGCTGTTCCTGGGCGATCTGCGCTCGGCGGTGATCGTGGCGGCGACGATCCCGTTCGCGCTGGCGTTCGCCATCGCCCTGCTGCTGTTGCGCGGCGAGAGCGCCAACCTGCTCTCCGTCGGCGCCATCGATTTCGGCCTGATCGTGGACGCCAGCGTCATCATGATGGAGAGCATCTTCCGCCGCCTGTCGCAGTCGCCGGCCGAGCGGATGCTGATCGCGGCACGGCCGGACCCGTCGCTGCCGCCGAGCACGCTGCGCGGCAAGTCGGCGGTGATCGCGCTGGCCGCCTCCGACGTGAGCCAGGGCATCCTGTTCTCGGCGCTGATCATCATGGCCGCCTTCGTGCCGCTGTTCACCATGAGCGGCATCGAGGGCCACATCTTCGGGCCGATGGCCAAGACCTACGCCTACGCCATCGCTGGCGGCCTGATCGCGACCTTCACCGTGACCCCGGCGCTCTCGGCGCTGATGCTGCCGGAGCAGGTCGAGGAGCGCGACACCCTGGTGGTGCGCTTCCTGCACCGCATCTACGCGCCGGTGATCCGTTTCGCCCTGGCCAACCGGATCCTCACGCTGGGCGGGATGTTGCTGATGCTGGCGCTGGCCGGCGTCGGCGGCCGGGCGCTCGGGCTCGAGTTCCTGCCCAAGCTGGAAGAGGGCAATTTGTGGATCCGTGCCACCATGCCGACCTCGATCTCGCTGGAGGCCGGCTCGCCCTATGTCGACCGCATGCGGCGCATCCTGAAGAGCTACCCGGAGGTCATCACCGTGATCTCCCAGCATGGCCGGCCGGACGACGGCACCGATGCCACCGGGTTCTTCAATGCTGAGTTCTTCGTGCCCCTGAAGCCCTTCGACAGCTGGCCGGCCGGCGTCGACAAGACCGTGCTGACCGCGCGGATGACGGCGCAGCTCCAGGCCGCGTTTCCCGGCATCGACTTCAACTTCTCGCAGTATATCGAGGACAACGTCGAGGAGGCGGCCTCCGGCGTGAAGGGCGAGAACTCGGTCAAGCTGTATGGCGGCGACCTCGAGGTGCTGGAGCGCACCGCCGACAAGATGGCCCAGGTGATGGCGCACGTGCCGGGGGTGACCGACCTTGCGGTGCTGAGCTCGCTCGGCCAGCCGACGGTGCGCATCGACGTCGACCGCGCGCGGGCGGCGCGCTACGGCCTGGCCCCGGGCGACGTGAACACCACCGTGCAGGCGGCGATCGGCGGCCAGGCGGCGGGCAACCTCTACGAGGAGGGCAGCGACCGCAACTTCCCGATCATCGTGCGGCTGTCCTCGCGCTATCGCGACAACCTTGACCAGATCCGCCACATCCTGATCGGCGCCACGCTGCCGAGCGGCGGCATCGCCCAGATCCCGCTCAGCGACGTCGCCGACGTCCAGCTCACCTCGGGCGCCTCGTTCATCTATCGGGAGGGCCAGGAGCGTTACATCCCGATCAAGTTCAGCGTGCGCGGACGCGACCTCGGGGCGACGGTGCAGGAGGCGCAGCAGCGCGTCGCCGCCGAGGTGCGCCTGCCGGGCGGCTATCACACCGAGTGGGTGGGCGAGTTCGGCAATTTGCAGGAGGCGCTGAACCGGCTGGAGATCGTGGTGCCGCTCAGCATCCTGCTGATCTGCTTTCTGCTCTACCTCAACTTCAACTCGGTCACCGACATGCTGCTCGCCGCCAGCGTGATCCCGATGGCGCTGATCGGCGGCATCATCGCGCTGGCCGCGACCGGCACGCCGTTCAGCGTCTCGGCGGCGATCGGCTTTGTCGCCCTGTTCGGCATCTCGGCGATGGACGGCATTCTGGTCGTGACCTACTTCAACCGGATGGTCGCGCGCGGCATGCTGCGAGCCGACGCGGTGGTGCGGACGTGCCTGACGCAGATGCGGCCGGTGGTGATGACCTGCGTCGTCGCCGCGGTGGGGCTGCTGCCGGCGGCGGTCTCCAATGGCATCGGCTCGCAGGTGCAGAAGCCGCTGGCGCTGGTCGTCGTCGGCGGCATCCTGCTGGCGCCGGTGCTGATCCTGACGGTGCTGCCGGTGCTGCTCGACCTGTGCTCGCGGCGGGTGCCGGTGCGGGCCGCCGCCACGCGGGGCGGGGCCGGGGCGGAGCCGGCGGAATGAGCGGCGCATCCCGGCGGCTGCCGGCCGCGGCACTGGCGGCGAGCCTGCTTGCGGGCTGCGCCGTCGGTCCGGACTTCCACCACCCGGCGCCGCCGCCGACCGACCGCTACACGACCGAAGCGACGCCGCGCGTGCTGGTCGCCGACAACACCGTTGCCAACCCGACGCAGACGCTGAACGGGAAGTTCGACATTCCGGGCGAGTGGTGGGGCCTGTTCCACAGCAAGCCGCTCAACGCGCTGATCGCCGACGCGCTGGCCCACAACCCGGACCTCGCGGCGGCACAGGCGGCGCTGCGCCAGGCGCGCGAGAACGTCTATGCGCAGGAAGGCAACTACCTGCCGAGCCTGTCGGGATCGTTTCAGCCGAGCCGGAACAAGACCGCGACCTCTACGATCACGCCAGTCGCCGCCAACAACAATCCGTATTACTCGCTGTACACCGCGCAGCTCAACGTTTCCTACAATCCGGACGTGTTCGGGCTGAACCGGCGCCAGACCGAGTCGCTGGTGGCGCTGTCGGACATGCAGCGCCAGCAGCTTGAGGCGACGTATCTCACGCTCACCGCCAACCTGGTCAATGCGGCGGTGACGGAAGCGTCGTTGCGCCAGCAGATCGGCGCCACGCGCGACATCATCGGCATCGAACGCGACCTGCTGCGCATCCTGCAGACGCAGTTGCGCTTTGGCCAGATCGCCGGCGTCGACGTGCTGGCGCAGGTCGCCGCAACGGCGCAGGCGGAGTCGAGCCTGCCGCCGCTGGAGCGGCAGCTCGCGGTCAATCGCGACCTGATCACCGCGCTCAGCGGCCGGCTGCCGAGCCAGGGCGTGCCGGAGACGTTTGACGTCGGCTCGCTGCACCTGCCCCAGGAGCTGCCGCTCAGCCTGCCGTCGCGGCTGGTGGAGCAGCGGCCGGACGTGCGGCAGGCGGAGGCGAACCTGCACTCGGCCAGCGCCCTGGTCGGCGTCGCCGTGGCCAACCGGTTGCCGGTGCTGAGCCTGTCGGCGTTCGGCGGCAGCGAGAGCCTGAAGGCCGGCGACCTGTTCTCGCCCGGCACCGGGTTCTGGACGCTCGCCGGCACCGTCACCCAGCCGATCTTCGAAGGGGGCATCATGCTGCACAAGGAGCGGGCCGCCCGGGCGGCGCTGCAGCAGGCGGCGTCACAGTACAGCAGCACCGTGATCACGGCGTTCCAGAACGTCGCCGACGCGCTGCGCGCGCTGCAGACGGACGCCGATGCGGTGCGCGTCGCGACGCTCGCCGATCAGGCGGCGGGCCAGACGCTGGTGATCACCCGTCGCCAGCTCAGCCTTGGCCAGGTGTCCTACCTGCAGCTGCTGAATGCCGAGCAGGCCGACCTGCAGGCGCGGCTGACGCTCGTGCAGTCGCAGGCGCTGCGGCTGTCGGACACCACGGGGCTGTTCCAGGCGCTGGGCGGCGGGTGGTGGAACCGCAACGACAGCAAGGTGCGCGATCCGCATGGGGATGATCCGATCACGCTTGTCGGGCTGCGCTGAAGGTCGAGGCTCTCCCTCCGTGAGCCTTTCCAACTGCGCTTTGCGCAGTCGAAACCTTTGGCTCACTCGGAGATCTTTCTTGCTTGGCAAAGCCAATAAGTCCTGCATCCCCCCCGGCATCGACCTCGCCGCGGAGTCATGGATAAGAGACGGATTTTAAAGGCTCCGCCTTTAATGGGGTCCAGGGGCAAAGCCCCTGGCCTTGCTTGGATCTGCAGGTGCGGTGCTACAGGGCGACCTGGCGGGCGACCTCAAGGAAGCGGTCCGACGGCAGGTCGAAGCGGTCCGGCGGGCGCACCGCGTTGCGAAAGAGAAAGGCGAACACCAGGCGTCGCCAGGCGGCCAGGCGGGGCCGGTCGGGGCTGCGCACCACCTCGTCGTGGCCGGCGAAATAGAGTGCGTCGTCGAGGTCGAGCGGGCAGCCTTGGGCGCGCGCCGCGACCAGCGCCTTTGACAAGGCGGGGATCTCCACGAAGCCGAAGGAGACCGCCACGTGCCACAGGTCGGGCGCCACCCGCGTCACGCTGGCGCGCTCGGCGTCGTCGACCCGCGGCGTCTCGACGAAATGCACCGTGAGGCTGACCACGGTTTGCGGCAGGGCCTTGAACTGGGCGACGTGGCGCACGAGCAGCGGCGGCACCGGCTGCTCGGCGGCGGACAGGAACACCGCCGTGCCGGCCACCCGCGGCACCTTACCGGCCTCGAGTTGGGCGAGGAACTCGGACAGGTCTTGCGGGTGCTCGTTCTGGCGCGCGCGCAACGCCTCGATGCCGTGGTGCCAGGTGGTCATGATGCCGTAGATCAGCAGGCCGAGCAGCAGCGGGATGTAGCCGCCCTCGGGCAGCTTGAGCAGGTTGGCGGCGAAGAAGCCGAGGTCGATCACGAGGAAGCTGCCGGCGACCGCGGCCGCGGCGGCGAGCGGCCAGCGCCAGACGTCGCGCATGACGGTGAACAGCAGGGCGGTGGTCAGCAGCATCGTCGTCGACACCGCGGTGCCGTAGGCGCCGGCCAGCGCCGAGGAGTTGCCGAAGCCGAACGCCAGCGCCAGCGTGCCGGCCATCATGATCCAGTTGATCAGCGGCACGTAGATCTGGCCGTATTCGCGGTCTGAGGTCTGGCGGATCACGAGGCCGGGGAACCAGCCGAGCTGAATCGCCTGGCGGGTGAGCGAGAAGGCGCCGGTGATGATCGCCTGGCTGGCGATGATGGTCGCCGCCGTCGCCAGCACCACCAGCGGGATCACCGCCCAGGCGGGGGCGAGCTTGAAGAACGGGTTGGCGCCGATGTTGGGGTTGTCGATCAGCAGCGCGGTCTGGCCGGCGTAGCTCAGCAGCAGCGCCGGCAGCACGATCGCGAACCAGGTGAGCCGGATCGGCGCGCGGCCGATATGGCCCATGTCGGCATACAGCGCCTCGCCGCCGGTGATGGCGAGGAACACGCCGCCGAGCACGGCGAAGCTGTGCAGGCCGTGCCGGGCGAGGAAGCCGACGGCGTGGCGCGGGTCGATGGCGAGGCACACCTCCGGGTGGCGCACGACGCCGGCCAGGCCGAGCAAGGCGATGACGACGAACCAGGCGAGCATCACCGGGCCGAACACGCGGCCGATGCGCGAGGTGCCGAAGGTCTGGGCGGCGAACAGGGCGACCAGGATGACCAGTGCGGTGGGCAGGACGTAGGGTTTGAAGACGCTGGTGACGACGTTCACGCCCTCGAGCGCGCTCAGCACCGAGATCGCCGGGGTGATGACGCCGTCGCCATAGATCAGCGCGGCGCCGAACAGGCCCGCGGCGATCAGCAGCGCGCGGCCACGCGTTGCCCTGGTGCCGATCACCGACATCAGGGCGAGGATGCCACCCTCGCCGTGGTTGTCGGCGCGCATGACGATCAGGCAGTACTTGATCGACACGGTGATGATCAGCGCCCAGACGACGAGGGAAAGCAGGCCGAGCGCGTCCGGCGCCGCTGGATGCCCACCGACGGTCTCGACGATCGTCTGGTAGGTGTAGAGCGGGCTGGTGCCGAGGTCGCCGTAGACGATGCCGAGGGCGGCCAGCGCCATGGTGGTGCCCGCCTTGGCGGGCGGCGCCGGGGATCGGGGCGGCGGGATCGTGGCGTCAGGCATGGCGGTCTCCCTCGCGGCGGCGCGGATACGATCAAGCAGGGAAGAGGCAGCAAGGCCAGGGGGCTTGCCCTCCGTGCGCCCTGCCAACGGCGCGGTGCGCCGTCAGAACCTTGGGGTTCGCTCCGCCCCTGGACTCCATTCAAGGCGGGATCTTCAAATCCATTTGCCAGGCATGACTTCGTGGCCAGGTCGGCCCGCCCGGCACCCAGCGGCCTGGTCCAGGGCAGAGCCGTGGCCTCACCTTGCTTGGCGAATGGATCCTTTACGGCGCCGCTCCTAGTTTGCCGGATGGATGATCGGGGCGAGTGAGCATGATGGACATCGTTGTGGTGGTGCTGGGCACGGGTGGAGTGCTGCTGATGGCGGCCTACGCCGCGCTGTGCGAGCGGATCTGAGCGTGTTCGACCTGATCCTGGGCGGCATCGTTTCCGCCGGTCTGTTCGTCTACCTGGTCTGGGCGCTGGTGCGCCCGGAAGACTTCTGAGGCCATCGACATGACATTGATCGGCTGGGTGCAGATCTCGCTTGTGCTGTCGCTGGTGTTCGTATGCGCGGTGCCGCTCGGGCGCTACATCGCCACCGTGGTGCAGGGCGAGCGGACTGTCCTGAGCCCGATCCTCGCACCGGTGGAGCGCGGCTTCTACCGCCTGGCGGGGGTGGATCCGGACCATTCGATGGGCTGGAAGACGTATGCGTTTGCGCTGGTGATGCTGCAGGCGGTGCATTTTCTCATCCTCTACCTGCTGCTGCGGTTCCAGGATTACCTGCCGCTCAACCCGGCGGGGCAATCGGGCCTGTCGCCGCGGCTCGCCTTCAACACCGCGATCTCGTTCGTCACCAACACCAACTGGCAGGCCTATGGCGGCGAGACGACGATGTCGTACGGCAGCCAGATGTGGGGGCTGACGGTGCACAACTACCTCTCCGCGGCGACGGGGATTGCCGCCGCGGTGATGGTGGCGCGGGCGTTTGCCGGCAATGCGGTGCGCGAGCTCGGCAATTTCTGGGTCGACGTCACGCGCATCGCGCTCTACGTGCTGCTGCCGATCTGCCTCATCTACACGGTGTTTCTGATCGCCTCGGGGGTGCCGCAGACGCTGTCTCCCTACGTCGACGCAACGACGCTGGAGGGCGCGCATCAGACGATCGCGCTGGGGCCGGTCGCCTTTCAGGAGGCGATCAAGATGCTCGGCACCAATGGCGGCGGCTTCTTCAACGCCAACTCCTCGCATCCGTTCGAAAACCCGACCGGGCTGACCAACGTCGTCGAGATCTGGTCGGAGATCGTGATCCCGTTCTCGCTGACGGTGATGTTCGGGGTGATCGTCAAGGATCGTAAGCAGGGGTTTGCGCTGTTCTGGACGATGGCGATCCTGATGGTGAGCTTCGTCGTGCTTTGCTACTGGGCGGAGAGCGGCGGCAACCCGTTGCTGACCCATCTCGGCATCGACCCGAGCATGGGCAACATGGAGGGCAAGGAGGTGCGCTTCGGCACGCCGATGTCCTCGCTGTTCGCAGTGACGACGACGGCGACGTCGGACGGCGCGGTCAACTCCATGCATGACAGCTTCACGCCGCTGGGCGGGATGATCCCGATGTTCCTGATCCAGCTTGCCGAGGTGATCCCCGGCGGCGTCGGGTCCGGGCTTTACGGCATCATCGTGTTTGCGTTGCTGGCGGTGTTCGTGGCCGGGCTGATGGTGGGGCGGACGCCGGAGTATCTGGGCAAGAAGGTGCAGGCCCGCGAGGTGAAGCTGGCGATGCTGGCGGTGTTGATCCTGCCACTATGCATCCTGTGCGGCACGTCGCTGTCGCTGGTGAGTGCGAGTGGGACGGGTTCGCTCGCCAATGCGGGGCCGCACGGGTTGAGCGAGATGCTGTATGCGTGGACGAGTGCGACCGGCAACAACGGCAGTGCGTTTGCCGGGCTGACGGCGGACACTAAGCTGCTGGATTACGGGCTTGGCGTGGCGATGCTGCTGGGCCGGTTCGCCTTCCTGGTGCCGGTGCTGGCGATCGCCGGCTCGCTGGGCGCCAAGCCGAAGCTGGCCGCCTCGGCCGGCACGTTTCCGACTGACGGGCCGCTGTTCATCGGGCTGCTGATCGGGGTGATCCTGATCCTCGGCGGCCTGCAGTTCCTGCCCGCCCTGTCGCTCGGGCCCTTGGCGGAACATTATGCGATGGTGGCGGGGACGACTTACTGATGGGGAAGGACCCCATCAACGCCGAGCCCTTACAATCAAATTCTAAGACGCTGAATGGGATCCAAGGGCCTCGAGCCCTTGGTGGGTCGAGGGCAAAGCCCTCGCCTTTCTTGAGGATGCTGTGATGGCTCAGACCAACGCCGACACGATCTCGCTCTTCGACAGCACGATCATCGCCCGGGCAAGCCGCGACTCCTTCGCCAAGCTCGATCCGCGCCACCTGATCGCCAACCCGGTGATCTTCGTGACCGAGGTGGTGGCGGCGCTGGTGACCGTGCTCGGCCTCCGCAACCTGTTTACCGGCCAGGCCTGGGGGTTCGCGTTGGCGATCGCTGCCGGGCTGTGGCTGACGGTGCTGTTCGCGACGTTTGCCGAGGCGGTGGCTGAGGGGCGCGGGCGGGCGCGGGCTGAGAGCCTGCGCCGTTCGCGCAGCGACATGATGGCGAAGGTTATCGCCTCGCCGAAGGATCGCGGCTCGTCGCGCCAGGTGCCGGCGCCGGAGCTGCGGCGCGGCATGCTGGTGCTGGTGGAGACCAACGACCTGATCCCGAGTGACGGCGAGATCGTCGAGGGCATTGCGAGCGTCAACGAAAGCGCGATCACCGGCGAGTCCGCGCCGGTGATCCGCGAGGCGGGCGGCGACCGTTCGGCGGTGACCGGCGGCACCCAGGTGGTGTCGGACTGGCTGATCGTGCGGGTGACCGCCGACCCTGGAGCGACCTTCATCGACCGGATGATCGCGCTGGTGGAGGGTGCGGAGCGTCGCAAGACGCCGAACGAGATCGCGCTCGACATCCTGCTTGCGGGGCTGACCATCATCTTCCTGATCGCGGTGGTGACGCTGGTCGGCCTGGCACACTACTCCGGTACCGACCTCAGCGTTCCGGTGCTGGTGGCGCTGCTGGTGACCCTGATCCCGACGACGATCGGCGGCCTGCTGTCGGCGATCGGCATTGCGGGCATGGACCGGCTGATCCGCTTCAACGTCGTTGCGACCTCGGGCCGCGCCGTTGAGGCGGCGGGCGACGTCGACATGCTGCTGCTCGACAAGACCGGCACGATCACGTTTGGCAACCGCATGGCGGCGGGGCTGTATCCGGTGCCGGGGGTGGAGGAGCGCACGCTCGCGGAGGCGGCGGCGATGGCCTCGCTGGGCGACGACACGCCGGAGGGGCGGTCGATCCTGACCTATGTGCGCGACCGGCACGGCGTCATTCCCGAGATGCCGCCCGGCGGCCAGGTGGTGGCGTTCTCGGCCAACACGCGGGTTTCGGGTCTGGACGCGGACAGCCGCTCGTGGCGCAAGGGCGCGGTCGATTCGGTGCTGGCGCTGACGCATGGCGAGCAGGCGGGTGACAGTCGCGGTGACCTCGCTTTGGCGCCGCCGCAGGTGTTCAGCGCCGCGGTGGACCGGGTGGCGCGCGCCGGCGGCACGCCGCTGGCGGTGACCCAGGGCAACCGGCTGATGGGCGTGATCGAGCTCAAGGACATCGTCAAGCCCGGCATACGCGAGCGCTTCGCGGCGCTGCGCCGGATGGGCATCCGCACGGTGATGATCACCGGCGACAACAAGGTGACGGCGGCGGCGATCGCGACCGAGGCGGGGGTGGACGACTTCCTCGCCCAGGCGACGCCGCAGGACAAGCTTGACTACATCCGTCGCGTGCAGGCCGAGGGACGGCTGGTGGCGATGTGCGGCGACGGCACCAATGATGCGCCGGCGCTGGCCCAGGCTGACGTGGGGGTGGCGATGCAGACCGGCACCCAGGCGGCGCGCGAGGCCGGCAACATGGTCGACCTCGACAGCGACCCGACCAAGCTCATCGAGATCGTGGAGATCGGCAAGCAGCTGCTGATCACCCGCGGCTCGTTGACGACGTTCTCGATTGCCAACGACGTGTCGAAATACTTCGCCATCCTGCCGGCGATCTTCGTCGCCACCTATCCCGGGCTGCGGGCGCTCAACATCATGCGGCTGCACTCGCCGCAATCGGCGATCATGTCGGCGGTGATCTTCAATGCGCTGATCATCGTCGCCCTCGTCCCGCTGGCGCTGCGCGGCGTCAAGTTCACGCCCATCGGTGCGGCGGCGCTGCTGCGGCGCAATTTGCTGATTTACGGGCTTGGCGGTCTGGTGGCGCCGTTTATCGGCATCAAGCTGATCGACATGATCCTCACCCTGTTCGGAATGCACTGATGATCGTTCAACTTCGCCCGGCGCTCGTTCTGGTCGTGCTGTTCACGATCCTGACGGGCATCGCCCTGCCGCTCGGCTTCGTCGGCGCGGCTGCGGTGGCGCTGCCGACGACGGCCGGGGGCAGCCTGATCCGGCGCGACGGCCATGTGGTCGGCTCGTCGCTGCTCGGGCAGAATTTTACCGCCGACCGCTACTTCCAGGGTCGGCCGTCCGCGACGCAAGGGCAGGATCCGGCGCATCCGGACGACCCGACCAAGACTGTCGCCGCGCCGTACAACGCCGCGAACTCCGCCGGCTCCAATCTTGGACCGACCTCCAAGGCGCTGATCGACCGGGTGCGGGGTGACCTCGCCAAGGCCGGCGCGGCGCCGGTGCCGGGCGACGCCGTGACGACGTCGGCGAGCGGGCTTGATCCCGACATCTCGCCGCAGAACGCTGCCCGCCAGGTCGCCCGGGTGGCCGCCGCCCGCCATCTGAGCGATGCGCAGGTGGATGCAATCCTGCAGGCGCATACCAGCGGCCGGCTGTTCGGAGTGATTGGTGAGCCGCGGGTGAACGTGCTCGAGGTCAATCTGGCGTTGGACGGGGCTCGCTAGGTTCAGGAGTTCGCGACCTTGAAAGGCTGGACTTCCGCCGGATAGCTTCGCATGAGCGAGGCATGCGTGGGGAGGGGCGGCGGTGGCCGAAGGGACGCTATCCGAGCGGCTGCTGGGTGAGGACGAGCGCGCCGGCGAGACGGAAAGCGAAGGCTCCGCTGCCGCACTGGACCCGTTCGCGGCGGCGGCGGCGATGCAGGCCGCACGGTCCGACCCGGAGCTTGCCGCGCGGGCGGCCGCGTATTTCCACAAGCAGGGCCGCCTGGTCGACATCCAGACCGAACACCTGCACGAGCAGCGGGAGGTTACGCTCTCCCACCTCAAGCTGCGCCGGTTCACCGACGGCTCAGGGCGGGGACGCAGTTGTTCTTCATCCTGCTCAGCGGCGGCCTGACGTTCGTCGCCCTTGCCATGGTCTACGACGCCGCCACCTCGCGATCGGTGGTGGTGGACTCCTTCCAGGCGCCGCCTGCGCTGACGGGCAGGGGTCTGAGCGGCGAGGTCGTCGCCGGCGGGGTGCTGGACGAGCTGCTCAAGCTGCAGGCGACGCGCTCCGCCTCCCAAGGCCGAGGCCGACCTGTTCGCCGGGCAGCTGGCGCTTGACCGCGGTGATCCTGGAGCGGCGATCCCGCCGCTGGCGGCTTTTCTCGCCACCTGGCGGGCGGATGCCGGCGTCAGGATTACGTTCACGGACTCCGCCTGCCTGCTGGGGCAGGCGCAGGGTCTGGCCGGCCAGGCCGCCGCGGCCGAGGCGACGTTCCGCGAGGCCGGCGCCTACTCACGCTGCTTCGCCCTGCACGGACGGGTGCTGGAGCGGACCGGCGACCTTGCCGGCGCCGAACGCGTCTGGAGCGAGGGGATCGCCGCCGTGCCGGACGCCTCGCTCGTCTACCTTGAGCGCGGATTGTCGGAGCTGAGGCGCGGCGACCTGACGGGCGCCGACGCCGACCTCACGGCGGCGAACAGTCGCAGCCCGCACTTCGCCGACCCGCTGAAAGGGCTCGGCGACCTGCGCGCACGGCAAGGCCGGTGGCATGAGGCGGCCGAACTCTACGATCGGGCACGCATCTATGCGCCGGCCTGGCCCGAACTGCTGCAGGCCCACAGTGTGGCGAGACGGCAGCTCTGACGCCTCTATCCGCACCGACACCGCGACCTGCGCGCGGCCAGTCAGCTGCGGACGAAGCCGAGACCTTCGACGTCAGTGGCTTGGTGGTGGCCTGGCGGAGAGGGTGGGATTCGAACCCACGGTACGCTTGCACGCACAACGGTTTTCGAGACCGCCCCGATCGGCCACTCCGGCACCTCTCCGTCGCGACGGCGTATAGGACGGGCGGCGGCAAGCCCGCAAGACGTTGACACTCGGTGGGCCCGGTCGCATACAGCCGCCGGCAATGCTGGCGCGAGCCGGATGTCGACGCACGGGCGCGAACGACGCTCGGCAAAGAACTGGCGCCAACGAGCGCTACAGGAAGAGGCTTGCTGATGTTTGCAGTCATCCGCACCGGCGGAAAGCAATACCGCGTCGCGCCAGGCGACGTGCTGAAGGTCGAGAAGCTCGAGGCGGAGGCCGGAGCGACCGTGACGTTCAGTGAAATCCTCGCGGTCGGCACCGACGCCGGCATCGCCATCGGCGCGCCGCTGGTTGAAGGCGCCTCGATCAGCGCTACGGTGGTGGCGCAGGATCGGCTGCCCACCGTCATCATCTTCAAGAAGCGACGCCGACAGAACAGCCGGCGTCGCAATGGCCACCGTCAGCACGTGACCGTGCTGCGGTTCGGCGACATCGTCACCGCCTGAGCGGCAGGGAGCACGGCAGATGGCACACAAGAAGGCAGGCGGCTCCTCGCGCAACGGGCGCGACACCGCAGGGCGGCGGCTCGGCGTGAAGAAATATGGCGGCGAGAGCGTCATCGCCGGCAACATCATCATCCGGCAGCGCGGCACACGCTGGAAGCCTGGCACCAATGTTGGGCTTGGCAAGGATCACACGATCTTCGCCCTGATCGACGGACATGTGAAGTTCGAGACCAAGGCGGATAGTCGGGTGCACGTTTCCGTTCAGGCGTTGGCGCTGGCGGCGGAGTAAGGAAGCGCGGCGCCGCCGGTCGAGGCCTGAGGCGCCAGACCCCCGGTTGTTAGGCGTGGCCGCGTTGGGGGTCGGGGTCGTCCAGGCGGATCAATGCGGTCAGCAGGCGGAGGGCTTCGGCGCCGCCTTGGTCGGTGAGATGGCCGTCATCTATTTCGGCTGCCAGCCGCTCGGCCTCGTGCGCAACAAGGGATAGGGCACGGCGCATCGCCGCCGTCGACAGCGAAAGCTGCGCCTCCTCGGACAGGATCGTCCACTCCACCGGCATCGCTGCCCCTCCGATCTGGCTTCCTCGCGTCTCGGGCGCAGGATCACAGAACGAGGTTAACAAACCGTTAGAGACTGACGACGATCGCGTTGCGGCCCTGGGCTGATGACTGCTGGCGCAAGTTGCTGGAGCAATATCAGCCTTACTGCGATCGCTTAGCGATCTTAGGCTGCTGAAAAGCGCTCGCCAAAAACGATGAGAGTGGTTCCACCCTAGTGGAACCGCCCTAGACAGGGCGTGCGCCGGTCAATTCGTAGAGCGCGATCGCGGCTGCGGCGGAGACGTTCAGGCTCTCCATGCCGCCCGGCATCGCAAGCCCAGCCAGCTCGTCGCAGCTTTCGCGGGTGAGCCGCCTCAGGCCCTCGCCCTCCGCGCCCAAAACCAGGGCGACACGCCGCTCGCCGAACGCCGCGCCTCGCAGCGGCGCCGCGCCGGCTGCCAGGCCGACGATCCACAGGCCGGCGGCCTTCAGCGCCACCAGCGTGCGGGCGAGATTGACGGCGCGCAGCATGGGCACGGTCTCAAGGGCGCCGCTCGCGGCCTTGGCGAGCGCGCCGGTCTCCTCCGGGGCGTGGCGGTCCTGGGTGACCACGCCGGCGATGCCGAAGGCGGCGGCCGAGCGCAGGATGGCGCCGACGTTGCGCGGGTCGCTGACCTGGTCGAGCACCAGCAGCAGCCCGGGCCGCTCCAGCACCTGGGCGAGCGAGGGCGGCGGCAGCGGGTCGGCGAGCACCGCGACGCCCTGATGCACCGCGTCGCGTCCGATGGCGGCGTCGATGCGGGCGCGCTCAACCCGCTCCGGCGGCAGCGGCCAGGGCTGCGGCGTCGCGGCGGTGAGTGCGGCCTCGGACTCGGCCGTCACCAGCAGCCGGCGCAGGCGGCGATGCGGGTTGGCGAGCGCGGCGGCGACCGGATGGAGGCCGTAAAGCCAGACGGTGCCGGACGGGGCGCCCGCGGGCTGACGCGGAAAGGGCGTGCGGTCCTGATGCGGCCGGGCTTGATGAGGTTGGGCTTGATGAGGTTGGGCTTGATGAGGTTGGGCCTGGTGAGGCCGGGCCTGATGAGGTTGGGGCGCCGGCCTGCCTGAGCCCGGGTTCGATGGGCCCGACCGGCCGCGTCCGCTGTGATCTGCCATCCGTCTGTCTATAGCCGAGGGCGGGCTTCGTTGACAGCGTGGGGGTGGGGCACTACGTCCGGCCTCGCGTTCGGAGGGGTGCCCGAGTGGCTAAAGGGGGCGGACTGTAAATCCGCTGGCGCACGCCTACGTTGGTTCGAATCCAACCCCCTCCACCAACGTTTGGAAGGAAGGGCTTCTTTTTTGAAAAAAAGAAGCAAAAAACTTCGGCTCGCGCCGTCGCACTCCGTGGCGACGGTAAGCGCTAACTAACAAAAGTTTTTTGGTTCTTTTTTTCAAAAAAGAACCGCTTGCTTCTTAATCCGCCCGCCACCGGCAACGCCAGGCCGCACAGCCCTGCCATGAACCAGAACCCGCCCGCCCCGAGCGACTGGTAGAGCGGTCCAGACAAGGCGGTGACTACGGCGCTGAACGCGCCCATGGCGACGGTGGCGTAGAAGGCCTGGGCGGTGGCCGCCAGATGGCGCGGCACGCTTTCGGCGATGCGCTGCATGCAGGCGAGGTGCAGCAGCGCGAAGGTCAGGCCGTGCAGCGGCTCGACGAAGACCAGAATGGAGAACGACGCGGTCAGCGCCGCGGCGCTCCAGCGCAGGATGCCGGCGGCGGCCGACAGCATCAGCGCTCCGCCCGGCCCCAGGCGGGCCAGCAGCGGCCGGCCGAGGACGAAGAACATCACGACCTCGGCGGCGACCGAGACCGCCCAGAGGTCGCTGGCGCGGCTGGCCGACATGCCCGCGGCGCGCCAGCGGATAACCTCGAAGCCGTCATGCATGGCGTGGCTGCCGCCGATCAGCCCCACGGCGAGCATGAGCTGGGCAAAGTGCGGCACGCGCAGCAGCGCCCACACGCCGCCGCTCCGGGTTTCGGCCGGCGCCGTCTCGTCGGGTGTGCCGGCGACGCGGTTCGGCAGCAGCCAGCCGAGTGCGGCGGCGACCGCGAGCAGGCCGGCGTTGAGCCAGATGATGACCGGCAGGCCGCGCGCGGTGACCATCACGCCGGCGAGCAGCGTGCCGGCGATGAAGGCGGCCGAGCCGGCGCCGCGCACCCAGCCATAGGCAAAACCGCCGCCCTCCTGCGGCGCGGCCTTGGAGGAGCCGAGCGCGAGCGCGTCGGCGATCGGGTTGATCGGCGCCAGCATCGAGGCGTGCGCCAGGCCGACGAGCAGCAGCGGGACGAAGCCGCGGGCGCCGGCATAGAAGGTGGCGACGATCGCCGCGGCGATCGTGAAGCCTGTCAGCACCAGCGGCGAGCGGCCGCTGCGGTCGGCCAGGCGCCCGCCGAGCGGCCCGGCGAGCAGGCGGATGGCGGTGCCGGCAGCCAGGACGACGCCGATCGCCGATGGCTGAAGTCCGTATTCGCCCATCAGGTTGGGCAGGAACGGCGAGGCGACGCCGAATGCGGCGAACAGCGCGCCGTAAAGCAGCAGGAAGCGCGGCAGCGGCGACCTGACGGTCGCGGCGCGTTGGATGGAGCTGGTCACCGGTCCGCAACGGCCCTTGCCCGGCCGATGTTGCATCTCCGCGAGCAGGGGAACCGATGCGCTGCAGCATGCTTGGCTGGGCATGTCAGCACGGCCGCGCGCGTCCATCACCTTCATCCTGGCCACGCTCGGGCTTGATGCCCTCGGGCTTGGCCTGATCTCGCCGATTGTGCCGGGGCTGGTGCAGAAGCTCGGCCACCTGCCGCCCAATCGCGCCGCACCCTGGATCGGCGCCCTCATCGCTGCCTATGCGGGCGTGCAGTTCCTCGCTGCGCCGCTGCTCGGCGAGCTGTCGGACCGGTTCGGGCGGCGGCCGGTCATCCTCGTCTCGGTCCTGGGGCTGGGCTGCGATTACGTGTTTCTGGCCTTGGCGCCGAGCCTGTCCTGGCTGTTCGTCGGCCGGCTGATCGCCGGCGCGACCTCGGCCAACGTGCCGGCGGCCACCGCCTACATCGCCGACGTCTCGTCGCCCGAAGAGCGCTCGAAGCGCTTCGGGCTGATCGGCGCGACCTTCGGCGCCGGCTTTGTCATCGGGCCGGCGCTGGGCGGCCTGCTTGGCACCTGGGATTTACGGCTGCCGTTCTACGCCGCCGCCGGGCTGTCGCTGCTGAACTTCGCGTTCGGGCTGCTGATCCTGCCGGAGAGCCTGGCCGGCAGCGACCGGCGGCGGCTCACCTGGTCGGGGGCGAACCCGTTCCGGTTGGTCAGCCAGATCCTGCGCGACCGCTCGCTGGGCCGCCTGGCGCTGGCTTGGTCGTGCTCCTGGGTGGGCCTGGGCACGGTGCAGAGCTCGCTGGTGCTATACACCGGCTATCGGTTCGGCTGGAGCACGGAGCGCAACGGGATCATGCTCGCCGTGATCGGCACCGCGCAGGCGGTGGTTGAGGGATTGCTGCTGCGGCCGGTCAACGGCCGATTCGGCGAGCGTCGTTCCGCGCTGATCGGCTACGGCGCCGGCGCGCTCGGCTATACCGGGCTCGCCATGGCGGTCGGTGGCTGGGGCGTGCTGCCAGCGGTCTTGCTGATCGCGCTTGGCGGGCTGGCGACGCCCTCGGTGCGGGCGATGGTCGCCGCACGCGGCCAGGTCGACACCCAGGGCGAGATGCAGGGCGTGCTGTCGGCGGTGGAAGGGCTCACCGCGGTCGTGGCGCCATTGCTGGCAACCGGGTTGTTCTACGCGTTCACGGCGCACTGGGTGCCGCTGAAAGTTCCCGGCGCACCGTTCCTGCTCGCGGCCGGCTGCGCGGTGATGGCGGCTTTGGCGCTCAGGAAGCTTTAGGAAGGCCAGGAGCTCTGCTCCTGGACCTCGCTGGGGGCGGCGCCCCCAGACGCGCATCCGTAAGGCTCTGACCTTGATGGGGTTCCGGGGCGGAGTGAGCTAAAGGTTGCGACGGCGCGAAGCGCCGTTGGAAAGGCTCACGGAGGGAAGCCTCTGGCCTTCCTACCCTGCACTTGCCGGCACGAGCTCAGCGGCTGACAGGCAAGGCTGCGACCCGAGGTCGGCATCGGTCAGCACGCGCCAGGCGCCGCCGGCGAGGATCTCGCTCGGGCGGAAGCGCGCCTTGTAGGCCATCTTCCGGCTCTCCGGCACCCAGTAGCCGAGATAGACGTAGGGCAGGCCCATCGCGCGGGCGCGTTCGATCAGCCACAGGATCGCGTAGGTGCCGAGCGAGCGGCGGGCGAGGTCGGGGGCGAAGAAGCTGTAGACGGCGGACAGCCCGTCGCCGAGGCGGTCGGCCAGGCAGGCGCCGATCAGGCTGTCGTCCGGATCGCGGAACTCGACGACGAGGCTTTCGATCGGCGTGTCCTCGACCATGGCGCGATAGTCGTAGAAGCTCATCACCGCCATGTCGCCATCGCCATGGCGGGCCTGCTGGTAGCGCTGGAAGAGCTGGAATTGCTCGGCGGTGGCCCGGGCCGGCACCTCGAAGCCTTCGACCGCGGCGTTGAGGCGGGCAAGCTTGCGCAGCGTCCGGTCGGGCTGGAAGGTCGTGGTTGGAATGCGGATCGGCACGCAGGCGTTGCAGGCCGGGCAAACCGGGGCGTAGGCGATGTTGTGGCTGCGGCGGAAGCCGGCGCGCGACAGCCGGTCATGCAGTCCGTCGGCGTCCGGCCCGGTGATCTCGGTCACGACCTTGCGCTCGGTGCGGCCCTGCACGTAGGGGCAGGGCAGCGGCGCGGTGGTGTAGAAGAATTGCGGTCGGCGCGGCGGCTTGTAGGTCATCGAGGATAGGCTCCGCCGGTCGCTCCCATCGTCCATGCGCCGCGCGACATGGTCAACGTGCCGGCACGCAACTCGCCGAGCGCACGCTCGCGCACGACGA
This sequence comes from Acetobacteraceae bacterium, assembly GCA_965198995.1. Lineage (GTDB taxonomy): Bacteria > Pseudomonadota > Alphaproteobacteria > Acetobacterales > Acetobacteraceae > CAXMMR01. Next base: position 1,982,859 of record CBDAQG010000002.1, on the reverse strand, counting down.
CGAGGCCGGAGGCGTAGTCGTGCAGCGCCCGGTGCCCGCGTGTGACCAGGGCGACCGCGAGCCAGAGGCCGCCGGCGATCCAGGTGAAGGCGAAGCAGACTGCATAGGCGATCGCCTGCACCGTGCTCGGGCGGCCGAAATCGCTCGCCCGCACGACGCGCAGGCCGAGCAGCGCCTGGCCGGGGGTCGCCTCGAAGCGTGAGGCGACGGCGCAGGCGGTGTAGGCGATGGGCACGACGGCGAGCAGGCCGAACAGCGGCGCGCCGAGCCCGAAGGTCGCGACCGTCAGCACCAGCAGCGCCGCCTTGGCGATCAGCAGCAGCAGCCCGACGATCAGCAGGTCGACCAGCCAGGCGGCGACGCGGCGCGGCAGGATGTCGGCGGTGAGGTCCGGCGGCGGCAGCAGGGAGAAACTGGCACTCACGGCACAAGCTCCACGGTTGCAGCCGGCGCGGTCAGGGTGGCGGCTGGTCCGAGCGATATAGTGTCACCGTTGGCCCAGCGCTGCACCATGTCATAGGCGTGCGTTGAAAGCGGGTTGCCGGACTGGCCGGGCACGACGATGAAGCGGCTGCGGTCGAGGTCGGCGAGGTCGTAGACGCCGCGATAGGCGGCGCCGTGCAGGGCGGCGAAGTGGTTCGGCGACGGATCGCCGCCGCGGAACAGGGTGGTGTCGTCGCCCGGCACGCTGACCTTGGCGGTGGTGAGGGCGCCGAGCACCGGCACGCGGCCGAGGATGGGGTGGGCGAAGATCGCCTGGTGCAGGTGTCCCCAGTGCCAGCCGGTAGGATCGCGGCCGAAGCGCTCGGCGAGGTCGTCGCCGGCGCGGTCCAGCGCCTGGCGCAGCAGGGCGCCGCAATCGGCATCGCCGCACCAGGCCTGGCGGGCCTCGGCGGGCGCCGGGCCGAGCAGCCAGCCGGTCAGGTCCTCGGGAATGGCGCCGTCGCCCAGGGGAATATGCTGGCGCTCGAGCAACAGGGCGTAGAAGCGCGCCGTCCAGGCGTTGAAGACGGTGGGCGCCGTCGCGTCGTCCGCCATTCGGCCGGACCAGCCGGCGAGGGTGGAGGCGACCCAGCTCGCCGGCGAGCCGTCATCGGGCGCGGCGTGGCGCAGCGCCGGCAGGATGTCGGCGGCGTAGGCGCTGACCGGGTCCGCCTGCATGGCGGCGAAGTCGGCGACGTCGTGGCGCGGCCGGGCGGCGAGCAGGGCGCGAATGCGCTGGGCGCGCCAGTCGGCCGGCCCGTCGGCGCCCATGAACACCGGGAAGTTGGCCGGCCAAGCGCGCTCGTTGCCGTTCAGCAGCTCGCCGGAGGCCGGCGCGACGGTGCGCGGCAGGGCGGCGCCGCTGGCAAGCCCGATCCAGTCATGCCGACCGTCGGCGCCGTTCACCATCGACCGGCCGTCGCCGGCGGCGCGCTGCGGCACCCGGCCGGTGGTGAACAGGGCGATGCGCGAGCGGTCGGCGACCAGCAGGTTCTGCACCGGGGCGACGATCAGCGCCGCGGCTTGCCCAGCCTCGTCGACGTCGCGGGCGCGGTTCAGCGCCAGCAGGCCGGTGGAGGCGTCGCCGGGCAGCAGAGACGTCATCGATACCGCCAGCACGCGGCCGGGCGGCGCGGCCTTGGCGTAGGGTGAGAGGTCGCTGATCACCGGGCCGTGCCGCGTCTCGCGCACGGTCAGGCTGACCGGCCGGGCGCCGCGCACCGCGATGGTCTCGACGCGGGTGGCAAAGGCGCGCGGGCCGTCGGGCGTGGCGTAGCGGGTGCGATCGGGCAGCACCGTCTCGACGAAGACGTCCTGGGTGTCCGCCGGCGCGGTGGTGAAGCTCCAGGCGATGCGGCGGTTGCGGCCGATGACCAGGAAGGGCACGCCGGGGGCGGTGGCGCCGGCCAGCGTCGTGCCCGGCGTGTCGATGCGGGCGAGGTACCAGATCGCCGGCAAGCCGAACGAGAGGTGCGGGTCGCCGGCGAGCAGCGGCGCGCCGGTGCGGCTGCGCGTGCCGTCGACCGCCCAGGCGTCGCTGGCCTCGTCAGGCAGGGTGAACGGCGCCGGGAAGCGGGGCAGGGCGCGGCCGGTGTCGGCGGCCAGGCGGCTGAGGCTGGACCGCACGAGGCTTGCGGTGGCGTCGGCCGGACGGATGTCGCTGCGGGTCGGCCAGAGCTCGAGCAGGCGGGCGAGCGGCACGGTGCCGGCCAGCTCGGCGCGCGACAGCTCGTCGCGCCAGTTGCCGGACAGGGACAGGCCCATCAGCCGGCCCCAGAGCAGGCTGTCGACGGGCTGCCAGGCAGCCGGTGCGCCGAGCAGCAGGAACTCGGGCGCGGCGCGGCGGCCACGCCCACCGATCCAGGCGTTGACGCCGGCGGCGTAGGCGTCGAGCAGGCGGCGCGTGTCCGGCGGCAGGGTCGCAAGGTCGGCCGCGGCGAGGCGGGCGAGGCCGAGGGTGCGCATCAGCCGGTCGAGCGGCAGGGTGGCGGGGCCGGCGATCTCGGACAGTCGGCCACTCACCGCCCGGCGCATCAGCTCCATCTGGAACATCCGGTCGCGGGCGTGCAGGTAGCCGAGCGCGGTGGCCGCGTCGACCTCGTTGGCAGCGGTGATGCGCGGCACGCCGTCGCGGTCCAGCTTGATGTAGACCGAGGCTGCCAGGCCGGGGATGCTGAGGCGGACGTGACGCGGCGGCAGGGTGGACCAGGCGGCGACCGCCGCCAGTGCGACCAGCAGGAGCGCTAAGCCGACGCCCGCCGCGAGCAGGTCCGCAATGCGGCGGGTGAGGCGGCTCAGCGTGTGGCGCTCAGGCTGGGCATCGGCTCGTCGGCGCCGTCAGTGCACGGTGCCGAACGACGGCGCGCCGAGGCCGGGGCAGCTGCACTGGCTGCCGACGGGATACTGGGCGGGCAGTCGGCACTGGTAGAAGCCGGCGTAGCAGATGTAGCCGTAGGGATTGGGTTGGGCGCTGACCGCTTGCGGGGTGCCGTAGCAGCCGCTCAGGGCCAGGAGGGCGACGAGGATGGCCAAGCTTTTCATGGGGTCTTTGAACTCCAAAGAGTAGAAGACAAGGGCTCTGCCCTTGACCCGCCAAGGGCCGGCGGCCCTTGGATCCCGTTTCTGAGAGTAACTGGCGAGCCCTAGTGCAGCCTGGGGGTGCGTAGGTATTTGCTACGGTCCGCCGAGATGACGGTGATCTCCAGCCTGGTCTCGTCGCGGGCGAGGCTGAGCGCGACCGGCGCGCCGGCGCTGCCAGCCGCCCAGACGCGACGCCAGGCGGCGGCAAGGTCGCTGACCGTCTCGCCGTCAACCGCCAGCAGATGGTCGCCCGGCTGCACGCCGGCCCGCTCGGCCGGTGCGCCTGACGCCACGTCGCCAACCACCACGGTGTCATCGCTCTCGGAGGCATAGAGCCCAAGCCACGGCCGCGGCGGCCGGTTGACGCGGCCATAGCTGGTCATGTCGCTCAGGATCGCCGGCAGCAGCGAGGTCGGAACCACCATGTTCATGTCGGTGCGCCGGCCGGCGGTGTCGCCCTGCTGCAGGATCAGCGAGCCGACGCCGAGCAGGTGGCCGTTGGTGCCGATCAGCGGCGCGCCGCCCCAGGAGGGATGCGCGGGAGCGATGAACAAGGCGTCCTCGAGCAGGTACTCCCAGTAGCCGGCAAACTCCTGACGCCCGACGATGCGGGTCTCGATCGCCCGGTGGCGCCCGCAGGCAGCCGCGAGCACGGCGCGGCTGCCGGGCTCGACCAGGCCGGCGCCGCCGAGCACCACGCTCGGCAGCTCAAGCCGGCCGAGCGGCTGGACCAGGCCGAAGCCGCTCTCGGTATCGATCGCCAGCGTGTGGCCCTGCACGACCCGCCCGTCGCAGGTGGAGAGCCAGATCGTCTCGGCCTCGGTGATCAGGTAGGCCATGGTCAGCACCAGGCCGCCTTCGATCACGACTCCACTGCCGGCGCGATCGGTGCCGAGCGGCCCGGCGGTGAAGGCGTCGAGCGGCACGGTGCTGCGCAGCCCGACGACGCTGCGCAACACCCCGTCCAGGTCGAACTCGTAGTCGCCCGGCTGCGGCTGCAGGTTTGCGGGAATGTTCCAATTCATGGTCGCCATACGCGCTTGCGCTCACACCGTCCCGGCATCGGCCGGATAGGCTATACTATCTCGCGCTTTTGCCCGCCACGCCAATGCCTGGACGATCATAACCATACGTCGAGGGCACGCAACCGACGACGGTGATGATGAGCAGCATACACACGCTGAAGTTGTCATAAGGTCGGTGCATGCGTATGAGGACATGATTTCCGCAGGACGCGCGCATGCTCGCCGACAGCCGCTACATTCCGGCGCTTGACGGGATACGAGCCATCTCGATCCTGCTGGTCGTGCTGGCGCATCTCGGCCTTGACCAGGTGCTGCCTGGCGGCTTCGGCGTCACGTTGTTCTTCTTCATCAGCGGGCTGCTGATCACGCGGCAACTGGCCGGCGGGTTGGCGCGCCAGGGCGGGATCGACTTCGCCGGCTTCTATCTGCGGCGCTGCCTGCGGCTGCTGCCCGCGGCCGTCGTCTTCACCCTGGTCGCCGGCTGCGTGTTTGTGCTGGCGGGTGGCCGGATTACGCTGGGCGGTTGGCTCGCGGCGCTGCTCTGGGGCGCCAATTGGTACGAACTCGCCTGGCACTACCAGTCGAGCCTGGTCGGGGTGCGCCATCCGTTCAACATCCTGTGGTCGCTGGCGATCGAGGACCATTTCTATCTGATCTGGCCGCTGACCCTGTGGGCGCTGTGGTCGCGCGGCGGCGGCGAGCAACGCCGCGTCCTGCTGGCGCTGGGGCTGATCTGCGTGGCCGTGCCGCTCTGGCGCTGGTGGCTGTTCACCCATTGCGGCCTGATCGACCGCGCCGCCGCGTGTCTGCCGCTCGACGCCACGCCCGCGCATCGCTGGGCCCGGCTGTATCGCGGCACCGATGCCCGGGCGGACTCGATCGCGTGGGGAGCGTTGCTGGCGCTGCTGCCGCGGTTGGAGGCGAGGCTCGCCGCCGCACGTTGGCTGCCGGCGCTCGGGGTCGCCGGATTGGTGCTCAGCCTGGCGCTGCGCGGCGAGATGTTTCACGAGGTGATCCGCTACACCCTGCAAGGGGCCTCGCTGCTGCTGCTGATGCCGGCGCTGATCACGCCGCGCCGCGCCGCCGCGCACGCCTTGTCCTGGCTGCCGGCGGTGTTTATCGGGCGGCTGAGCTACTCGCTCTATCTCTGGCACTGGGCGGCGCTGATGATCGCCGACCGGGTGGCGCCGACGAACCACGCGGCGTGGCTGGCCACCGCGGTCGTGCTGTCGGCCGGGCTCAGCTGCTGCTCGTTCTACTGCATTGAGCGGCCGATGCTGCGGCTGCGCCGACGGGCGGGCTCGCATGCGCCGGCGACGTTGGGTTGGCGAGAAGGAAGGGCGCAGGAAGGCCAGGGCTCTGCCCTGGACCCGCTGGGGGCGGCGCCCCCAGACCCGCGTCCGTTAGGAGTGTAGGCGGGCTCCTTCTTGCTTGGCGAAGCCTTCAATCCTGTCTCCACGGCACCGACCTCGGGATCACGCATAATAATAATGGATTTTGAAGGCTCCGCCTTTGATGGGGTCCAGGGGCAAAGCCCGTGGCCTTGTCTTACCTTGACTTAAGTAGCCGGTCGGCATTGCCGTGCCAGGGCGGGCAGGGCGAAATGCTTCTCGAGGGCGACGACGCGCACGGCTTACCCTGTAATCGTCAATCGATGGCTCTACTCCGCGCGGCATCTTGCGTTGCCTCGCTCAGGCGCTTGTGTACGAGTGCGCTGCAGCATCCGAGACCAGGATGCGATCACGATTGGAAAGCGATCCGGCATGACGACGGCGATGCGCAGCGGTGGCACCCTGTATCGGCTTGATGGCCGGTTCAGGCGGATGGCGCATCTGGAGTTCGGGCCGGCGGACGGGCCGGCGGTCATCTGCGTGCATGGGCTGACGCGCAACGGGCGCGACTTCGACGTGCTGGCGACGGCGCTGTCGGACCGCTTTCACGTGATTTGCCCCGACCTGCCAGGGCGCGGCGCCTCGGACTGGCTGGGAGACGGGGCGCTCTATAATGCCGGCAGCTACGCCACCGCGCTGTCGCACCTGCTAGCGGCAGTCGGTAAGCCGGTGAGCTGGGTTGGCACCTCGCTGGGCGGGATTTGCGGCATGATCCTGGCCGCCGAGCCGGGCACGCCGATCGGCAAGCTGGTGCTGAACGATGTCGGGCCGCAGATACCGCTGGCGGCGATGGAGCGGATCACGCGCTACATGACGGCGCTGCCGGCGGGCGAGGCGAAGCGTTTTGCCAGCCTTGCCGAGCTGGCGCGCCACCTGAGCCTGGTGCACGAGCCGTTCGGGCCGCTCAGCGAGGCGCAGTGGCTGACCATGGCCGAGCACTCCTCGCGGCCGCTGCCGGATGGCGGGCTGGCGCTGCACTATGACCCCGAGATCGCGCAGCCGATGCGCGAGGCGGCACCGAGGGCGGCCGACCTGTCGGCGATCTGGAGCCAGATCCGCTGCCCGAGGCTGGTCATCCGCGGCGCCTCAAGCGACTTGCTGGAGGAGCCTGTTTTCGAGTCGATGCTGAAGGATGGGGCGGAGGGCTACTTGGTCGAGGACGCCGGACACGCGCCGGCGCTGCTGGATGCGGACAGCATTCGGGCGATCAGGGGGTTCTTGACGCAGTAAGGAAGCGGTTCTTTTTTGAAAAAAAGAACCAAAAAACTTTTGCTCGTTCGGGCGCGACAGCGGGGGCAAAGTTCTTTGCTTCTTTCTTTCAAGAAAGAAGCGCTTCAGCTGCCTCCACCGCAAAGTAGGTCAGCACCCCGGCGGCGCCGGCGCGCTTGAACGCGGTGAGGCTTTCGAGCACCACGGCTTGCCGGTCGAGGTAGCCGGCGTCGGCGGCGGCGGCGATCATCGTGTACTCGCCGCTGACCTGGTAGACGAAGGTCGGCACGGCGAAGCGCTCATGCACGCGGCGGATGATGTCGAGATAGGGCAGGCCTGGCTTGACCATGACCATGTCGGCGCCCTCGCGCAGGTCCATCTCGACCTCGCGGAGCGCCTCGTCGGTGTTGGCGGGATCCATCTGGTAGGTCTGCTTGCCGCCGCGCAGCGACTTGGCCGAGCCGACGGCGTCGCGGAACGGGCCGTAGAAGGCGCTGGCGTATTTGGCGGCGTAGCTCATCAGGCGGGTGTGGATCAGGCCCTGCCCGTCGAGCGCGGCGCGCAGGTGGCCGATGCGGCCGTCCATCATGTCGGAGGGGGCGAGGACGTCGATGCCGGCTGCCGCCTGGACCAGGGCCTGGCGGGCGAGGATCGGCAGGGTCGCGTCGTTGTCGACGTAGCCGTCGCGGATCACGCCGTCATGGCCATGGTCGGTGTAGGGATCGAGTGCCACGTCGCCGATGAGGCCGAGGTCGGGGAAGGCGTCCTTGAGGATGCGGGCGCTACGGTTGATCAGGTTGTCGGGGTTGGCCGACTCGCTGCCCTCCGGATCCTTGTGCTCGGCGGGGGTCACCGGGAACAGCGCCAGCGCCGGGATGCCCAGCTTTGCTGCCACCTCGACTTCGGCGGCCAGCCTGTCGATGCCGATGCGATTGACGCCGGGCATGGCGGCAATCGGCGTCAGCTCGCGGCCCTCGGCGACGAAGACCGGCCAGATCAGGTCGTCGACCGAGAGCCGGTGCTCGGCGACCAGGCGGCGGGTCCAGGCGTCGTGGCGGTTGCGGCGCAGGCGGGTGGCGGGGAACGGGCCGGTGGTCATGCCGCCTCCCCGATCAGGCGGGAGTGGCGACGGCTGTAGGCGAAGTAGATCAGCAGGCCGATCGCCATCCATACGCCGAGACGCAGCCAGTTCACCCAGCCGAGCGACAGCATCATGGCGAGGCAGACGACGATGCCGAGCACCGGGACCACCGGGCTGAACGGGGCGCGGAAGCGGCGCTCGCGGGTGGGGTCGGTGTGGCGCAGCACCAGCACGCCGGCGCAGACGATGGAGAAGGCGAGCAGGGTGCCGATCGAGGTCATGTGGCCGAGCACCTCGATCGGCGTCAGGCCGGCCAGCGTGCCGGTGAACACCATGAACACCAGGTTGGACAGCCACGGCGTGTCGAATCGCCGGTGCAGCGCGCTGAAGATGCCGGGCAGCAGGCCGTCCTGCGCCATGGCGTAGAACACCCGGCTCTGGCCGAGCAGGTTGACCAGCAGCACCGAGCTGTAGCCGCAGATGACGCCGACGTTGACCGCGATCTTGAGCCAGGCAAAGCGGGTAACGTCGATCGCCGTCATCACCGGCTTCGCGTCGCCGTGCATGGCGTGGTAGTTCACGACGCCGGTCAGCACCAGCGCGAAGCCGATATAGAGGATCGTGCAGATCCCGAGGCTGCCGAGGATGCCGATCGGGATGTCGCGCTCCGGCCGATGCGCCTCGGCGGCACAGGTGGAGACGGCGTCGAAGCCGATATAGGCGAAGAAGATCACGCCGGCGCCGCGCATGATCCCCGAGATGCCGAACGCGCCGTAGCTGCCGGTGTTGGGCGGGATGAAGGGGTGGTAGTTCGCCGTGTTCACATGGCCGGCGCAGAAGCCGATGACGGCGAGCACGATGGCGACCTTGACGACGGTGAGCGCCATGTTGACGCCGGCGCTCTCGGAGATGCCGCGGACCAGCAGCAGCGACACGCAGACGATGATCAGGATCGCCGGCAGGTTGATCAGGCCGGCGACGTGGCTGCCATCCGGCATGGTTACGGTGGTGAACGGGCAGGCGGCGAGCCGCGGCGGGATGTCGACACCGAAGCCGTGCAGCAGGTTGAGCACGTAGCTCGACCAGCTCACCGAGACGGTGGCGGCGCCGACGGCGTATTCGAGCACCAGGTCCCAGCCGATGATCCAGGCGACGAGCTCGCCCAGCGTCGCATAGGCATAGGTGTAGGCGCTGCCGGAGAGCGGGATCATCGAGGCGAGCTCGCTGTAGCAGAGGCCGGCGAAGGCGCAGCCGATGGCGGCGACGATGAAGGAGAGCACGACGGCGGGCCCGGCATTGTCGGCGGCCGCGATGCCGGTGAGCGAGAACAGGCCGGCGCCGATGATGCCGCCGATGCCGAGGGCGACTAGCGAGCGGGCGGAGAGGCAGCGCTTGAGCTCGTGGCCGCCGGTGCGGCCGTCGAGCAGCGCCGTGATCGACTTGCGTTGGAACATGCTGCTGCGGGGCAGCGTGGTCTGGGACACGGGGGGCGCTCCTTGGGCCGGCGGTTGGCGCAGCGTGGCGCAAACGACGCGCGATGCAAGGGCGACGCCAGGAGGGCGGGCCGGAACGGCGCCTCGACGCTCGTCGACGTTCCTTCGCGCCGTTCCTTCGCGCCGTTCCTTCGCGCCCGTACGGGTGGTAAGCCGGGGGCGCCGCGCCGATATCGCGACCATCCTGCCGGAGCGCCCAGCCGATGAACGACCAGACGCCGACCCAGAGCTTTTCCCGTTTCTTCTCGGCGCCGCTTGGTGAGACTGATCCGGAGCTGGCCGCCATCATCGGCGCCGAGCTGGCGCGCCAGCAGGACGGCATCGAGCTGATCGCGTCCGAGAACCTGGTTTCGGCCGCGGTGCTGGAGGCGCAGGGCTCGGTGCTGACCAACAAATATGCCGAGGGCTACCCTGGCCGGCGCTATTACGGCGGCTGCGGCGAGGTGGACCGCGCCGAGCAGTTGGCGATCGAGCGGGCGCGCACGCTGTTCGACTGCGCCTATGCGAACGTGCAGCCGCATTCGGGCTCGCAGGCCAACCAGGCGGTGTTCCTCGCCCTGCTGTCCGCTGGCGACACCATCCTGGGAATGTCGCTCGCCGCCGGCGGCCACCTGACGCACGGCGCGGCGCCGAACCTGTCCGGCAAGTGGTTCCGGCCGGTGCAGTATGGGGTGCGGCGCGAGGACGGGCTGCTCGACTACGAGGAGCTCGAGCACCTGGCGCGCACCGAGCGCCCGCGTCTGATCATCGCCGGCGGCTCGGCCTACCCGCGGTTTATCGACTTCGCGCGCATCCGCCGGGTCGCCGACGAGGTGGGCGCCTACCTGCTGGTGGACATGGCGCACTTTGCCGGGCTGGTCGCGGCCGGGCTGTTCCCCTCGCCGCTGCCGCATGCGCATGTCTGCACGACGACCACGCACAAGACGCTGCGCGGGCCGCGCGGCGGCATGGTGCTGTCGAACGACCTGGAGATCGGCAAGAAGATCAATTCGGCGATCTTCCCCGGGCTGCAGGGCGGCCCGCTGATGCATGCGATCGCCGGCAAGGCGGTGGCGTTCGGCGAGGCGCTGCGGCCGGACTTCCGGCAGTATCAGCGCGCACTCGCCGACAATGCGCGGGTGCTGGGCGAGACGCTGATCGAGCAGGGGCTCGACCTTGTCACCGGCGGCACCGACTGCCACCTGGTGCTGGTCGATCTGCGGCCGAAGGGCGTCACCGGCAAGGCGGCCGAGGCGTCGCTGGAGCGGGCCCGGATGACGGCGAACAAGAACGCGATCCCGTTCGACCCGGCCAAGCCGGCCGTCACCTCCGGCATTCGGCTTGGTTCGCCGGCCGGCACCACGCGCGGCTTCGGCACGGCGGAGTTCCGCGAGGTCGGGCAGATGATTGGCGAGGTGCTGGACGGGCTTTCGCGCTCGGCGGACGGGCGCAATGAGGCGGCGGAGCAGGCGGTGGGCGCGCGGGTGCTGGAGCTCTGCGGGCGCTTTCCGATCTACCGAAGCTAGCGTGAACTGCCCGTTCTGCTCGCATGCCGATACGCAGGTGAAAGACAGCCGGCCGACCGAGGACGGCCAGGCGATCAGGCGCCGCCGCTCGTGCCCGTCCTGCGGCCAGCGCTTCACCACGGTGGAGCGGGTCAGCCTGCGCGAGCTGACGGTGGTAAAGTCGGACGGGCGGCGGGTGTCGTTCGACCGCGACAAGCTGACACGCTCGATCACCACGGCGCTGCGCAAGCGGCAGGTGGCCGACGAGCGGGTCGACCGGATCGTCACCGGCATCGTGCGCCAACTTGAGGCGTCGGGCGAGACGGAAATCCCGACCAGCCAGATCGGCGCGCTGGTGATGACGACGCTGAAGGAGGTGGACGAGGTGGCGTATGTGCGGTTCGCCAGCGTCTACCGGGATTTCCGCGAGGCGCGGGATTTCGAGGCGTTCCTGGCGGAGATGGAGGCTCGGGGGCAGGCCTGAGGCAAGGAAGGCCAGGCGCTCTGCTCCTGGACCTCGCTGGGGGCGGCGCCACCAGACCCGCGTCACATCACGATTTTGCGTCCTGGCCACCAGACGCTTGCCTTCGCCTCAGTCCGGTGACGGAATATTAAAAAATTCGTCCAGGAAAACAGCCATGCAGAACGGCTTCGGCAGCGAGACGGAATACGACGGCAACGGCCTCGACAACGCGGTCACCGTCGCAGACGTCAACGGTGACGGGCGGCTCGATCTCATCGTTGCCAACATGAATGACCCCGAGACTTACTATAACGGCCCGGACGGCGGTAATATCACCATCCTGACCAACACTGGCGACGGAACGTTCGCGGCGGGCATCACATACAAGCTCCCGGACTTTATCCCTTATGGCTACGGCGGCGGTCCCTCGGGCTCGCCGAATGATGTCACGACCGCGGACCTCACCGGCGATGGTCGGCTGGACATCATCGTCGCTGACGGACATGGCAACCTGATCGTGCTGCCGAACGAAGGACAGGGCGTGTTCGGCACGCCAACCTACATTCAGACCAACGGCTTCGACATGTATCCCTACCCGGTGCAGGTGACCGCGGCCGACGTCAACGGTGACGGCCGGCCCGACCTGCTCGTCGGCGGCGGAGATCCGCAGGGTACCGGACCGACTGACGATAGTGGCGTCGCGTTGGTGCTCAACAACGGCAGCGGCGGGTTCGGCCCGAAGGTCTATTACGATCGCTCACCGGTGCCTGGTTATGGCGTTGTGCTGAGCTTCACGACCGCGGACGTGACTGGCGACGGCCGGCCGGACCTCATCACCTTGCGCAGCTCCGGACCAGACGGCGGTCCGAGTTACTTCTCGGTGCTGCGGAATACCGGCGGCGGCTTCGGCACGCCGACCGACTACGCGTTGCCGGCGCCGACCTCCGGGTCTGGTCCGGCCGCCGAAGCCATCGCCGCCGGCGACCTGAACGGCGACACGCACCCTGACGTGGTCGTGGCGACGGCTGCCACGCTCGACGTGTTTCTCAACGACGGCTCGGGCGGTTACGGCACGCCAAGCGTGATCAAGGTGGCGTCCGACTTCACGCCAAGCACGGTGACGCTGGCCGACGTGAACGGCGACGGGCGGCTCGACATCGTCGTTGGCGGCTACGCCACCGGCGTCGAGGCCAACCAGACCGAAATCGTGCTGAACGAAGGCGGGGGAGCGTTCTCTGCGCCGACAACCTATGATGGTCTGGCCGCAAGCGCCGTCGCGGACGTGAACGGCGACGGCAAAATGGACCTGGTCGGATCCGGCTTCTTTCACATGATGCCGGCTGGCGAGAGCGAGTCGGTTGTGGTCGCGCTGGCTGGGCCGGACGAGCCGGCGGTCTGTTACGCCGCCGGAACACGGATCCTGACGCGGCAGGGCGAGGTGGCGGTCGAGGCGCTGCGCGAGGGCGACGAGGTGATGACGCTGCTCGGGCAAGGTTTTGCCGCCGTGACATGGCTCGGCCACCACAGGATGAACCTCAAGACGCATCCCAACCCGCGGGCGGTGCAGCCGGTGCGCATCCTGGCGGGCGCCTTCGGGCCGGGGCGGCCGGCGCGTGACCTGCGGGTGAGCCCCGGGCACGCGCTCTATGTCGACGGGGTGCTGATCCAGGCGGAGCGGCTGGTGAACGGGGCCACCGTCCGGCGCGAGGAGGCGTGCGAGACGGTGGTCTACTGGCATGTCGAGCTCGAGCGGCACGACGTGCTGGTCGCCGAGGGGCTGCCGGCGGAGAGCTACCTGGACACCGGCAACCGGACGGCGTTTGTCGGCGGTGGCGACTATGTGCAACTGCACCCGGACTTTGCGCCCCGGCACTCGGCGGAGACCTGCGCACCGATGGTGCATGAGGGGGTGCGGCTCGAGGCGGTGAAGGCGCGGCTGCTGCGGCGGGCCCAGGAGGCGTTCGGCTGGCAGGTGAGCCGGGAGCACGGCCTGCATGTGCTCGCCGACGGCGCGGTGATCCTCGGCGAGGCCTCGGGCGGCGTGCATCATTTTACGCTGCCGGCTGGCTGCCGCGTGCTTCGCCTCGCCTCGCGCCGCTGGGTGCCGGCGGAGATGCTGTCCGGCAGCACGGACACCCGCGTGCTCGGCGTGTGCGTGCGGCGTCTGGTGCTCGACGGCCGTGAGTTGGCGCTGGACGACGCGTCGCTGCGCGCGGGCTGGGACGAGCCGGAGCGCGACGACCAGGGCCCGCAGCGCTGGACGACAGGATTCGCTGCTCTCCCGTCGGGCGCTTGCCTGACCGTCGAGCTGGACGGCCTCTTCCTGTCCTGGTCCGAGACTTTGCCGACGCGTCACGCGCGAAGCGCCTGACGGGGTCTGGGGCCGTACGGCCCTGGCCTTCCCTTGCCTTCTTGCTCGACCAGACCGACCTGCCTGACCGATGGACGACCGCACCCACATGCGCGCCGCGCTGTCCCTGGCCCAGCGCGGCCTGGGCGCGACCTGGCCCAACCCTTCCGTCGGCTGCGTCATCGTCAGCGACGGGGTGGTGGTCGGGCGTGGCCGGACCGCGGATGGCGGCCGGCCGCATGCCGAGGCGCGTGCGCTGCGGATGGCCGGCGAGCGGGCGCGCGGCGCCACCGCCTACGTGACGCTGGAGCCGTGCAGCCATCACGGCCAGACCGCGCCCTGCGCCTCGGCTTTGGTTGAGGCCGGCATCGCCCGCTGCGTGGTGGCGGTCGGCGACCCGGACCCGCGGGTGAGCGGCGCCGGCCTGGAGCGGCTGCGGGCGGCCGGCATCGCGGTCGAGACCGGGCTCGAGGCGGCTGCGGCGTCGGCCCTGGTCGCCGGCTTCGTGATGCGGACGACCGGGCGACGGCCGCTGGTCACGCTGAAGCTGGCCTCGACGCTGGACGGCCGGATTGCCACGGCCGGCGGGGAAAGCCGCTGGATCACCGGCGCGCCGGCGCGTCGGGCGGCGCATGCCATGCGCGGGGAGCACGACGCGGTGATGGTCGGCATCGGCACGGTGCTCGCCGACGACCCGGAGCTGTCCTGCCGCATCGACGGGTTTGCCGGTCGGCCGGGCGTGCGCGTGGTCGCCGACGGGGCGTTGCGCAGTCCGTTGGGCTCGCGCCTGGTCGCCGGCGCGGCCGAGGCGCCGTGCTGGATCCTGCATCGCGCTGATGCGGAGCCGGCGCGACGGGCGGCGTTGGCGGCGGCGGGCGTGCGGTGCCTTTCCGTGCCGGCGGAGCCGTCGGGCCAAAGCGTGGATCCGGCGGCGGCGCTGGTCGCACTCGGCGCCGCGGGGCTGACCAGCGTGCTGGTCGAGGGCGGGGCGCGGCTCGCGGCGTCGCTGTTGCGCGCGGGGTTGGTCGACCGGCTGGCCTGGTTCCATGCGCCGGCGCTGCTCGGCGCGGCGGCCACCGCCGCGGTGCAGGCGCTGGGCGTCACGACCTTGGCGGAGATGCCGCGGTTTGCGCGGCGGGCGACGCAGGGGCTCGGCGCCGACGTGCTGAGCGTATTCGAAAGGGTGGCTTGAATGTTCACCGGGATCGTCACGGCCCTCGGATCGCTGCGCGAACTGCGCGCCATTGGCGATGGGCGCGACATGCGGCTCGTGATTGCCGCGCCTGACGGCTTCCTCGATGCCGGCGTGCCGGCGGTGGTCGGCGCCTCCATCGCCTGCTCGGGCTGCTGCCTGACCGCGACCGAGCTCGGCGCGGACTGGTTTGCCGTCGAGGTGTCGACCGAGACGCTGAGCCGGACGGCGCTCGGCGGCTGGCGGGTCGGCACGCGGATCAATCTCGAGCGCTCGCTGCGCCTCGGCGACGAGCTCGGCGGGCACATGGTCGCCGGCCACGTCGATGGTGTGGGGCGGGTGCAGAGCGTCGAGCGCGAGGCGGGATCGCTGCGGCTGGTGATCGAGCTGCCGGCCGGACTGCACCGGTTTGTCGCCGAGAAGGGGTCGGTGGCGGTTGACGGCGTGTCGCTGACGGTGAACGAGGTGGCCGGGCGGCGCTTCGGCGTCAACGTCATTGCGCACACCGCAGCGGTCACGACGCTCGGCTTGCGGACGCCGGGCGAGGCGGTCCACATCGAGATCGACACGCTGGCACGCTACGTCGCGCGGCTGGCCGAGACTGGCTGAGTGGAGCGAGGGGTGAACACGGTATTGGCGATCGCGCGCGGCGGTGACCTCCATGGCCCGGCGTCCTTGCCGCGCCCTCGGGCGCCGGCGGTTCCGGGCGCGCCGCCGCGCATCCTGGTGGTGCGGGCGCCATACTACCGCGAGGTGGTGGACGGCCTGGGCGCGGGCGCGGCACGGATCCTCGATCAGGCGCGAGCCGTGCACGACGTCGCTGACGTTGCCGGCGCGTTCGAGCTGCCGGCGGCGATCCGCATCGCGCTCGACGCCGAGACCGGCTATGACGGGTTTGTCGCGCTCGGCTGCGTCGTGCGCGGCGAGACCGACCACTACGACTACATTTGCGCCTCGACGATGCAGGGTCTGATGGCGGTGGCGGTGCGGCACGGCCTGGCGCTCGGCGCTGGGCTGCTGACGGTGGAGACGCTGGCGCAGGCGGAGGCGCGGGCGGGCGATGACGGGCATAACAGGGGTGCGGAGGCGGCGGTGGCGTGCCTGCTGCAGGTCGCGCTGCGACGGAACATGGGGATACGTTGAGCATGGGCGTGCGCCCGGGACAGAAAGGCCGCGAGCGGGTGAGCCGGCCGCGCACCGCGGCACGGGTCGGCGCGGTGCAGGCGCTGTTCCAGAGCGAGCAGGCCGGGGCGGCGCCAGAGGCGGTGATCCAGGAGTTCGTCCGCCACCGGCTCGGCGAGCTGCCCGGCACCGGCGGCTTCGAGGAGGGGCGGGTGCCGGACGCGCACGTGCCGCTGTTCACCCAGATCGTGCGCGCCGCGATCACGCAGCAGGAGACGCTGGACGGCATGCTGGTCGAGGCGCTGCCGCCGGAGTGGCCGCTCGGACGGCTTGACCCAGTGCTGCGGGCGCTGCTGCGCGCCGCCGGCGCCGAGCTCACGATGCGCGACGGGCCGCCGGCAAGGGTGGTGATCAACGAGTATCTGGACGTCGCGCACGGCTTCTTCGATGGCGACGAGCCGGGGCTGGCGAACGGGCTGCTGGACGCGCTGGCGCACCGGCTGCGGCCGGCGGAGTTCGAGCCGGCTTGAAGGAAGGGCTTCTTTTTTGAAAAAAAGAAGCAAACTTTTCTCCGTGCTGTCGCGCCTGACGAGCAAAAGTTTTTTGGTCCTTCTTTTCAAAAAAGGACCGCTTCCTTGACCGAGTTCAGCTTGATTTCGCGTTATTTCCGACCCCTGGCGGGCACTGCCGGGCTTGATCTCCTTGACGATGCCGCCGTGCTGGCGCCGCCAGCGGGGCGGGAGCTGGTGATCTCGGCCGACGCCATGGTGGCGGGCGTGCACTTCCTGGCCGACGATGCGGCCGAGCTCGTCGCGCGCAAGCTGCTGCGGGTGAACCTGTCGGACCTCGCCGCCATGGGTGCGACGCCGCTCGGCTATCTGCTGACGGTGGCGCTGCCGAAGCCGCTTGACGAAGGCTGGATCGCCGGCTTCGCGCGGGGCCTGGCTCTCGACCAGGCCGAGTTCGGGCTCGCTTTGCTGGGCGGCGACACGGTGGGCACGCCGGGGCCGGTGACGCTGTCGCTGACGATCCTGGGGCACGTCGCGCCCGGCCGCGCCTGGCGTCGCAGCGGCGGACAGGCCGGTGACGAGCTGTGGGTCACCGGCACGATCGGCGACGCGGCACTCGGGCTGCTGGCGCTCAGAGGCGAGCTGGACGATCCGGACGGCACGCTCGCCGAGCGCTACCACCTGCCGCGGCCGCGACTCGGCCTGCCGCTCGACGAGGCGGTGCACGCGGCGATGGACCTCTCCGACGGGCTCGCCCAGGACTGCGCCCACCTGGCCGGCGCCAGCGGCCTCGCGGCGGTCATCCACGCCGCCGCCGTGCCGCTCTCGCCGGCCGCCCGGGCGTGCAACCGGCTTGAGACGTGCCTGACCGGCGGCGACGACTACGAGCTGCTGGTCGCGGCCGCGCCCGAGGCGGCGCCGGCGCTGCGGCGCTGCGGACTGACCCGGATCGGCCGGCTCGAGGCCGGGGCTGGGGTCAGCGTGCTCGATGCCAGAGGTGCGGAGATGACTCTGCCGAACGGGTGGGATCATTTCGGGTAGAAGAAGCGAAGGCTTCTTTTTTGCAAAAAAGAAGCAAAAAACTTTTGCTTGTTAAGGGTCGGGGAAACTGGAATCGGTGAAATACGACAAGATTTCTAAGTGACGGCGCATCGCCGATGATTTGTGATATATCAATGAGTTAGAGTTATCTTGCCTATAGGCAAGATCGCCTCGCCTGCCGCTGTAACGGGGTCGCCCATGATCACTACCACGGTCACCCCATCGTCCCAGGAGCAAAAGTTTTTTGGTCCTTTTTTTCAAAAAAGGACCGCTTGCCTTGCCTGTGCTAGACCGCGCCCATGAAGTTCCTTGACCAGGCAAAGATCTACCTGCGGTCCGGCGATGGCGGCAACGGGGTGGTGGCGTTTCGGCGTGAGCGGTTCATCGAGTTCGGCGGGCCGGATGGCGGGGATGGCGGGCGGGGCGGGGACGTGGTGTTCGAGGCGGCGGAGAACCTCAATACGCTGATCGACTTCCGCTACACCCAGCATTTCCGCGCCCGCAAGGGCGGCAACGGCGCCGGCAGCGACAAGACCGGCGCCGGCGCCGACGACGTGCTGATCCGGGTGCCGGTGGGCACGCAGATCCTGGCCGACGACCAGGAGACGCTGCTGGCGGATCTTGATGCCTCGGGCAAGCGGGTGGTGCTGTGCCGCGGCGGCGATGGCGGGCACGGCAACGCGCACTTCAAGACCTCGACCAACCGGGCGCCGCGGCGGGCCGATCCCGGATGGCCGGGGGAGGAGCGGTGGGTTTGGCTGCGGCTGAAGCTGATTGCCGATGCCGGCCTGGTCGGGCTGCCGAACGCCGGCAAGTCGACGTTTCTGGCGGCGAGCTCGGCGGCGCGGCCGAAGGTGGCGGACTACCCGTTCACCACCCTGCACCCGCAGCTCGGCGTGGTCCGGCTGTCGGACAGCGAGGAGTTCGTGCTGGCCGACATCCCCGGGCTGATCGAGGGGGCGCATGAGGGCGCGGGGCTGGGCGACCGCTTCCTCGGCCATGTCGAGCGCTGTGCGGTGCTGCTGCATCTGGTGGACGGTGCCGCCGGCGACGTGGTGCGGGCCTGGCGGACGGTGCGCGAGGAGCTCGCCTCCTATGGCGGGGGTCTGGCGGACAAGCCGGAGCTGATCGCGCTCAACAAGGCGGACGCGATGAGCGCGCGCGAGGTGGCCGCACGGCGCGGCGCGCTCGCCCGCGCCTCGGGGCGGCCGGTGCAGGTGATGTCCGGGGTGAGCGGGCAGGGTGTGCCGCAGATGCTGCGGGCGCTGCAGAACGCCGTGCACGAGGCGCGAGCCGGAGTGCCGCCGGGTTGAGCTTGCCGGTCGAGGTGCCGGTGCTCGCCCGGGCGCGGCTGCTGGTGGTGAAGATCGGCTCGGCGCTGATCGTCGACGCCGCAACGGCGACGCTCAGGGCGGAGTGGCTGGACGGCGTGGCGGAGGACATCGCCGTGCTCAGGGCGGGCGGGGCGCAGGTGGTGGTGGTGTCCTCCGGGGCGATCGCGCTGGCGCGGCGCGCGCTTGGCATGGAGCAGGCGCGGCTGCGGCTGGAGGAGAAGCAGGCCGCCGCGGCGGTGGGGCAGATCCAGCTCGCCCAGGCCTGGTCGACGGCGCTGGCCCGCCAGGGGATCACCGCGGCGCAACTGCTGCTGACGCTCGGCGATACCGAGGATCGCAAGCGCTACCTCAATGCGCGGGCGACGCTGCGCACGCTGCTCGGGCTTGGCTGCGTGCCGGTGATCAACGAGAACGACAGCGTGGCGACGGCCGAGATCCGCTTCGGCGACAACGACCGGCTGGCGGCGCGCGTCGCCGAGATGATCGAGGCCGACCAGCTTGTGCTGCTCTCCGACATCGATGGCCTCTACACCGCCGACCCGCGGCGCGACGCCTCGGCGGCGCACGTGCCGCTGATCGAGGCGATGACGCCCGCGATCGAGGCGTATGGCGGCGAGCCGCCGCCGGGCTACTCCTCGGGCGGCATGCGCACCAAGCTGGTGGCGGCCCGGATCGCGACCCAGGCGGGCTGCGCGATGGCGGTGGCACTCGGGCATCGGGCGCATCCGCTGCGGGCGCTGGGAGCCGGGGCGCGATGCTCGTGGTTTCTCGCCGCGCCGGAGGGGCGGACGGCGCGCAAGCGCTGGATCGCCGGGCGGCTGGAGGTGGCCGGTGTGCTCAGCGTGGATGCCGGCGCGGCGGCGGCGCTGCGGCGCGGCGGCTCGCTGCTGCCGGCCGGGCTCAGCCATGTCGAGGGCGTGTTCGAGCGCGGCGAGGTGGTGCTGGTGCGCGAGGCAAACGGGGTGGCACTCGGCCAGGGACTGTGCGGCTACTCGAGCACCGACCTGGCCCGGCTGGCTGGACATCAATCCGAGGAGATCGAGGCGCTGCTCGGCTTTCGCGGCCGCGACGAGGTGATCCATCGCGATGACCTCGTGCTGCGCTAGCGTGATGCGGGAAGAAGGAAGGCCAGGGGTCTTCCCTCCGTGAGCCCTTCCAACTGCGCCTACGCGCAGGCGGAACTGTCGGCTCACTCCGCCCCTGGACCCCGATAAAGGCGAAGCCTTCAAAATCCATCTGTTATTCATGGTCCTCCTAGAGAGTTCGAGGGGAAGGTGGTTTGAAGGGCGTCGTCAATCGAGAAGGAGTTGGTTCGGGCGGCAAACGGATGCGGGTCTGGGGGTGCCGCCCCCAGCGGGTCCAGGGCAGCGCCCTGGCCTTCCCCTAGCCCATGGGTGGCATCTGGGCCCTGCTGCTGGTCGTCGGCGTGCCCCTGGTGGCGGGGGCGCTGTCTTACGGCGTGCAGCGGCGGGTTGCCTTGGCGGTGCGGCGGCGGCACCACGAGACCGGGACGGCGCTGTTCCTGCAGCTCGGGGTCGTCTACGCGGTATTGCTGGCGTTCGTCTTCAGCGACACCTGGAGCCAGTACACGGTCGCCGACCAGTCGATCAACGCGGAGTGCGCCGGGCTGCATGCGAGCGCGATGCTGGCGGCCGACCTGCCGGGCCGGGCCGGGCTGCCGTTCGAGGTCAGCGTGGCGGACTACCTGCGTGCGGTGACTGACGACGAGTGGCCGCGGATGCGCCGGCATGAGGAGAGCCCGGTCGCCAGGGCGGCGTTGATGGCGATGTTCGACCAGGCGACGCGGCTTGGCGACGGCGGCGATGGCCGGGCCGGCGCGATCCGCGATGCGGTGCTGGGCCAGCTCGCCGCCGCGCATGTGCAGCGCGAGACCAGGCTGTTCCAGATGGATTCCGGCATTCCGGCGCCGCTCTGGGCGATGCTGATCGGGTTCTCGGCCGTGCTGGTCGGGTTCGTGACGTTCGCGGCGGTGGAGAGCCCGTCTTCGGTGATGGGGTTCTCGGCGCTGTTCAGCGCCTGGATCATTGCGGTGCTGGTGATGATCCGGATGCTCGACTATCCGTTTCAGGGCGCGCTGGCGCTGTCGTCGCGCGACTTCGTTGCGACCTTGGGCAAGGTGGTCACGCTGATCGGGCCTTGAGGCTCAGGCGCCGAGCCGTCGCTGCATGAGCACGAGGTCGAGCCAGCGGCCGAACTTCGTTCCGACCTCGGGCATGCGGCCGACTTCGGTGAAGCCGAGCGAGGCGTGCAGGCGGAGCGAGGCCGGGTTGGCGGCGTCGATCGCGCCGACCATGACGTGTTTGCCGAGCGCCGTCGCGTGCTCGATCAGCGCGGCGATCAGGGCGCGGCCGATGCCTCGGCCGCGGGCGGCGGCGTCGACATAGACGGAGTGCTCGACGGTGTGGCGGTAGCCGGGGAAGGGTCGGAAATCGCCGTAGCCGCCGTAGCCGAGCACCGCGTCACCGTCGGCGGCGACCAGGACCGGGTAGCCGAGGGTGAGGCGGGCGTCGCGCCAGGCGGCGCGTTCCGTCAGCGTCGCCTCCTGCTCGGTGTAGATCGCGGTCGTGTCGCGCACGGCGGCGTTGTAGATGGCGAGGATGCCCGGCAGATCGGCCTCGGCGGCGGGGCGGATCAGCATCGGGGCGGCGCCGTTGCGGGCAGCGGCTTGTCCATGAACACGCTGGTGACGATGTGGTCCGGCGGCAGGTCGCGATAGCTGCCGAACGCGGCGCAGCGGCGGTATCCGGCGCGCTCGTAGAGGCGGAGCGCGGCGGGCTGTTGCAGGCCGCTTTCGAGGCGCATGAGCGGCTGGCCGGCGGCGGCGGCCTGGGCCTCGAGGCGGGCCAGGATCGCGCGGGCGACGCCCTGGCCGCGCTCGGCGGGACGGACGAACATGCGCTTGACCTCGGCATAGCCGTCGAGCAGGGCGATGCCGCCGCAGCCGACCGCCGCTGTGGCGCGGCGGGCCAGGAAGAAGCGCAGGCTGGGCCGAAAGATCGCGTCCAGCGATAGGCCGTGGCGCTGCTCGGGCGAGTAGAGGGCGCCCAGCTCGTCGTCGAGTGCGGCGATCAGGGCGCCGATCTCGTTGGTGGGCGCCGAGACGAGCTCCAGCGTGAGTTCAGTGGTCATGCCTCGTACTGCATGACGCCGACCCGGTTGCCCTCGGTATCGGCGAAGAAGGCCAGGCGGCCGATTCCGGGGATGGTGAACGGCGCCGACAGCACGCGGCCGCCGTGGCGGGTGACGCTCGCGATCGCGTCGTTGAGGTCGTTGACGCCGATCGTGCACTCGAAGCCGCGCAAGCCGGCGCCGCTGAGCGGCTCGGCGCGCTGCTGCAGGGCGCCGGGCAGGCCGCCGCCGGTGTCGATCTGGTAGAAGTTGGGCGGGCCATAGCGGTCGAAGCGCCAGCCGAAGGCGGCCTCGTAGAAGGCGCGGGCGCGCTCCACGTCGTCCGCGGTGATGGCGAAGTGGCGAATGTGGTTCATGGTGTGACTCCCGAGGAAGGAAGGGTTCTTTTTTGCAAAAAAGAACCAAAAAACTTTTGTCCCGCTGTCGCGCCCTAAGCTGCCAAGAGCCTCTATCGGATGAAAGTTTTTTGCTTCTTTTTTTCAAAAAGAAGCGCTTGCCTTTCCTCCCCGCCGGCCCTAGCCGCAGCGGATGTCAGACAACCTCTTCTTTGCGATCCGCCAGCAGGTGGTCGCGGCCCTGTGCGAGGCGGTGCCGGGGCTTGACGCGGCGACGCTGGCGCGGGTCGACGTGACGCCGACGCGCGAGGCGGGGCATGGCGACATGGCGACCAACGCGGCGATGGTGGCGAGCAAGCCGGCGCGCGAGAAGCCGTCGGCGATCGCCGGGCGGCTGGCGGCGGGGCTGGTCGGGCGCGGCGGCATTGCCGCCGCCGAGGCGGCGGGACCGGGCTTCGTCAACCTGACGCTGAGTGCGGAGACGCTGCTCGGCGTGCTGCCGGCGATTCTGCGCCGGGGCGAGGATTATGGGGCGAGCGGGGTTGGCGACGGGGTGGGCGTCAACGTCGAGTACGTGTCGGCCAACCCGACGGGGCCGTTGCATATCGGGCATTGCCGCGGCGCCGTGGTGGGCGACGCGCTGTGCGGGCTGCTGGCCAAGGCGGGCTATGCGGTGACGCGCGAGTACTACCTGAACGATGCCGGGGCGCAGGTGATCGCGCTCGCCTGGGCGGCGTACTGGCGCTACCTGCAGGCGCTCGGCACGTCGCTGAGCGAGGCCGAGTTCAGCGCGGCGGTGCCGGGCGGGCTGCAGTATCGCGGCGACTACCTGGTGGCGGTGGGGCAAGCGCTGGCGGCGCGGCATGGCGACGGCCTGGCGCAGGGTCTGGGGATCGCCGACCCGTCGCGGTGGCTCGACGTGGTGCGGGACTTCACCATCGAGGCGAACCTGGCGGCGATCCGCGAGGATTTGGCGACGCTCGGGGTGCGCCAGGACGTGGTGACGTCGGAGCGGGCGCTGCTGGCGAGCGGCGCGGTGCAGGCGGCGATCGACACGCTGGACGGGCAGGGGCTGATCTACCAGGGCGTGCTCGAGCCGCCGCGCGGCAAGACGCCGGAGGATTGGGAGGCGCGCGAGCAGACGCTGTTCCGGGCCACCCGGTTCGGCGACGACGTGGACCGGCCGCTGCGCAAGTCGGACGGCTCGAACACCTATTTCGCCAACGACATCGCCTACCATGCCGACAAGGCGGCGCGCGGGGCGGCGGTGCTGATCGACGTGCTGGGGGCCGACCATGGCGGCTACGTGCCGCGGATGCGCGCGGCGGTGGCGGCGCTGAGTGGTGGGGCGGTGAGCTTCGAGGCGCTGATCTGCCAGATCGTGCACGTGGTGCGCGACGGCCAGCCGGTGCGGATGAGCAAGCGGGCGGGCTCGTTCGTGACGCTGCGCGACCTGCTGGACGAGGTCGGGCCGGACGCGGTGCGGTTCACCATGCTGATGCGCAAGCCGGACGCGCAGATGGAGTTCGACCTGGCGCTGGTGGTGGCGCAGACGCGGGAGAACCCGGTGTTCTACGTGCAGTATGCGCATGCGCGGTGCCGCTCGGTGCTGCGGGCGGCCGGGGCGGCGGGGATCGAGACGGCCGAGGCGGTGCTGGCCGAGGCGCCGCTCGGCTCGCTGGCGGCGGCGGAGGAGCTTGCCGTGGTGCGCCGGCTGGTGGCCTGGCCGCGGCTGATCGAGGGTGCGGCGCTGGCGCGCGAGCCGCATCGGGTTGCGTTTTTCCTGTATGAGTTGGCGGGCGACTTTCATATGCTGTGGAACCGTGGGCGCGACGAGTCGACGCTGCGCTTCCTGCAGGCGGAGCGGCCGGTGGAGACGCGGGCGCGGCTTGCTTTGGTCGCCGCGGTGGCGGTGGTGCTGCGCTCCGGGCTGGCCGTGCTCGGGGTCAGTCCGGTCGAGGAGATGCGCTGAGGATGGCCGACAGGATCGATCGCGGGCTGCGCGAGCCGCCCTCCTATCGCCAGCAGCGCCGCGGCGGGTTGGACCCGGACATCAAGCGGATGGGGCTCGTGGCGCTGGCGCTGGGCGGCGGCGTGGCGGCGCTGGCGGGCTTGTGGTCGGTCGCTGGCCATCATCATGGCGGGGTGCCGGTGATCGAGGCGGCGTCCGGGCCATTGCGGGAGAAGCCGGCCGACCCGGGCGGCATGAAGCTTGCGGCGGGCGACGACATCGGCACCGAGGATGGGCAGGACGCGCTGGCGCCGCCGGCCGAGACGCCGCAGATCGGCGCGCTCGCGAAGGCGCTCAAGCCGGCCGCGCCGGCGCCGACCGGCACCGACGAGGACGAGGACGCAGAGCCGCAGCCGACCACGGCGGCGGTGCCGGCGGGCGCCTCGGCGGCGCGCGCTGCCGACGCCGCGGCGGTGGCTGCGGCGTTGCCGTCGCCAACCACGGCCGCGCCGGTGCTGGCGCCGAGCACGAGTGTGGCGCCAAGCGTGCCGGCGCCCGCGTCGCCGGGCCAGGCCGCGCCAGCGGCGATCCGGGGCGCGCAGGTTCAGCTCGCGGCGATGGACAGCGAGAAGGCGGCGTTCGACGAGTGGGCGCGGCTGGACAAGAAGATGCCGGGGCTGCTCGGCGCGCGTAAGCCGGTGGTTGAGAAGACGGCGATTGCGGGGCGGCCGATGTTCCGGCTGCGCACCGGCGGGTTTGCCGACATCGCGGCGGCCAGCGGGTTCTGCGAGCAGGTGCGGGCGCAGGGCGGCGAGTGCTCGATCGCGGCGTTCTAGGCACGGGCTCTGCCCTGAAACTCCGTCAGGCGTGAGCGTGCTGCGCATGGGGGGGCCGGCCGCCCCAGGTCCTTTTCTCTAGGATGATGCGGGCTTGCATCCTTGGCGTAGGTGGTTTGACGCTGAGCGGGGAGGAGGCGGCGCTGCTGCGCGGCGGCCGCCCGGCCGGGGTGATCCTGTTTGGCCGCAATGTGGGTGAGCCGACGCAGCTACGGGGATTGATCGCGGCGCTGCGCGCGGTGCTGCCGGAGGGCGCGGTGATGATGGTCGACCAGGAGGGTGGCCGGGTTGCCAGGCTGCGGCCGCCGGGTTGGGCGGCGCACCCGTCGGCGGCTGCCGTGGGCGCCGCCTACGCCCGGGATGCCGCCGCGGGGCTGCGTGCCGCGTGGTTGACCGGTGCGCTGATCGGCGCGGCGTGCGCCGAGGCCGGGTTCGACGTGGTGACGGCGCCGGTGCTCGACGTGCCGGTGCCGGGGGCGGACGGGGTGATCGGCGACCGCGCTTTCAGCGACGATCCGCGCGCCGTCAGCGAACTCGGGCGGGCAGTCGCGGAGGGGCTGCTCGCCGCCGGCGTGCAGCCGGTCGGCAAGCATGCGCCGGGGCATGGCCGCGCGAGGGCCGACAGCCACCTCGCGCTGCCCGAGCTGGACGATGTGAGCGAGGCGGACCTGGCGCCGTTTTGCGCCAACGCGTCGCTGCCCTGGATGATGACGGCGCATGTGCGCTACCGGGCGCTGGACGATGCGCCGGCCACCGTGTCGGCACGGGTGATCCGCGAGGTGATCCGCGGCCGCATCGGCTTTGACGGCGTGCTGGTCTCGGACGACCTGGCGATGGCGGCGCTGAGCGGCACGCCGGTGCAGCGGGCGCAGGCGGCGCTCGCGGCGGGTTGCGACCTGGCGCTCTACTGCAGCGGCGACGTGGCGGCGAATGCGGCCTTGCTCGAGGCGGTGCCGGAGGTGGACGCGGCGGCAGTCAGGAGGCTCGCCGCGGCGCGTGCGCGGCGGCGGTTGCCGATGATGTCAGAGCCGGGGTGGCGGGCGGAGCAGGCAGCGTTGCTTCACGGCGAGTGGCGGCCGGTCGGGCAGGATCCAACGGAAGGCAAGTCGTCCTTTTTTTAAAGAAGAAGCTCTTCTGCTTGGGACGATGCCGCCGGCTTGCGTACGAGCGGGCTCCAGCCGGAGCCCTGCCGATGCCAACCACCGTGCACTTCATCACCAACCGTGTGCTGAGCGGCGCCGCGGACAGCGTTGCCAGCTACGCCGCCCGCATTCAGCCGCCCTCCGACTTCGCCGGCCTCGTCTACGGCACCGCCTTCGTCGACGGCATCGACGTCGCCGCCAACCGCGCCGGCGCCATCACCGCATTGCAGGAGCCACAACGAGGCGGCTTCGCGCCAGCGGCGGTGGCGGACCTGTCGCGGCCGGGGCGCAACCTGCTGCTGTTCCTGCACGGCTTCGACAACAGCTTCGCCGACGCCGTCACCCGCGCAGCCTTCAACCGCGAATGGCTGGCCGCCTCCGGCGTCGCGGCGGCGGACACCAGCGTCGTCGCGTTCAGCTGGCCTTCGCTCGGCCGGGCGCTGGGCTTTCCGATCCTGCAGGGCGACTACGAGCGCGACCAGATGATGGCGCGCAGCTCCGGACTGCACCTGATGGCCGCGCTCGCCGGCCTCCGCCCGATCCTGGCGCAGGCGCGCAGCGGCGGCGCACGATGCTTTCTGCTGGCGCACAGCATGGGGCACCTGGCGTTGCAGAACGCCGTTGAGAACTGGTTCCTGCATGGCAACGATGCCGCGCCGCTGTTTGATCTGTCCCTGCTGGCGGCGGGCGATTGCAGCTTTGACGCCTTCGAGCAGCCAAGCCCGGCGCAGCTGCAGGGGCTGATCCGGCTGAGCGGCCGCGTCGGCGTCTACTACAGCCATGTCGACCACGTGCTGCAGCTCAGCGCCGTGGTGAACGGCGGCATGCCGCGGCTCGGACAAGACGGGCCACGGCACCGGTTGGACCCGTCGACCTTTCCCGCCGACGCGTTCCGCTTCGTCGACGCGACGGCGTGGCGGGATTACGAGTTCAACCTGCTCAGCTCGCATCAGTATTACCGACGCTCACCGTCCGCCCGAGCGGACATCGCGGCGCAGATGGGGCTGTAGAGCGGATGCGGGTCTGGAGGCGCCGCCCCCAGCGGGTCCAGGGCAGAGCCCTGGCCTTTCTGCTCTTCTCTGTGACACTCTCCTACCGGCATAAGGACGTGATCGTGTGAGGCTGCTGTGCCGCGTCGGCGTATCGCTTGCCTTGATGCTCGGAGGCTCGATGGCCGCGACCGCGCGACCGAAGGGCTTGCACGTCGCGGTGAGTGGCGACAGTTACATTCAGCAGAGTGGCAGCGGTGTCAGCCGGACGTCGCCGTCGCTGAATGCCGGCAGCGTTGCCCTGCTGAACGTGCTGGCGGGCTTGCCTTGGGCGTTCGATCCGCAACTGGATAATTTCGGCCGCGGCTTTGGCACCAGCGAGACCATGCTGGCGAGTTTGCCGAAGCTCATCGCGCGCCATCCAGATGTTGCGTTCTTGCAGGGTGGGCACAACGACTTCATCGCGCACGGCGCCAGCTATCACGACGTTCTGGTGGCGAACTGGCAGTCGCTGATCGGGCAGTTGCAGGCTGCGGGGATTCGGCCGGTGCTGGTGCTCGATCCGCCGATCGACAGCGTCGAGGCGTCGGCATTCGTGAGCTTGCCGCAGTTGCGGGCGCTGGACATTCGGCTGAACGACTGGAAACGGCACTATGCGACGGCGCACGGCTTGCTGGTGTGGGATTGGTGGACGGCGCTGGCGGGCGGCGGCGGTGCGGAGGCGGCGTACTGCGCGCTGTGCACGGATGATGGCGTGCACGCGAATTTTTACGGCAACATGGCCGTTGCCCGTCAGGGCCTGACCGATTTGCGGCCGCTGCTGGGCGCCTCGACGGCGATGCTGGCCGACCGCGGCGATGCGGCCGCGGACCAGCCGGGCGGCAACCTGCTCGACAATGCGCTGTTCGCGAGCGCGCAGGCCGAGCACTTCCCAGGCTTTGCGCCCGGCAGCGCGCCGCTTGGCTGGGCGGCGGGGGCGAACGTTGCGGGCACCGGCAAGACGGTGGCCGGCAGCGTTCACGACGGGCCTGGCGGCGCGCGGTCGTTCCGTATTGACGTCGCCGGCGCCGGGTCGGGCGGCAAGCGCCAGCAGGTGTTCCTGGTGGACCACTGCAAGACGCCGGCGGCCTTGCGGCCGGGCACGGTGGTGGAGGGATGGGTGCAGGTGCGGGTGGCGTCGGCGAGCCCGTTCAGCGCCGTCTATGCGCGGCTGGCGGCAGGCGGCAACTGGTCGCAGGGCAATTACTGGGGCCGCGGCGTCGCCGGCTGGGCCGCCTACTCGGCGGGGCCGACAACAGGCTGGTCCGGCATCATCCATCTCGCGCCGCTGGTGGTGCCCACGTCGGGCGTGGCCGAGATCACCCTTACCTTGCAGGCCGAGTTCAATGACGTCGCCGGGACTTTCACCGGCAGCGTCGAGTTTTCCCGTCCGGCGTTGCGCATTGTGGGGGTGGAGTAAGGCAAGGCCAGGGGCTTTGCCTCCGTCAGCCCTTGCAACGGTGCGTTGCGCCGTCGGAACCTTTGGGCTCACTCCGCCCCTGGACCCCATTAGAAGGCGGAGCCTTTAAAATCCATTTGTTAGGTTCACACGCAACGTTTGGTGCCGGTGGCGTGGACGACTGGGGTCTGGGGCCTACCGGCCCCAGCGGCTCCAGGGCAGAGCCCTGGCCTTCCTTTCGTTACGTGACTGTCTCCAGCGCCGCCTGCCGGGTTCGCATGTCGACATGGGCCGGGATGGCGGGGGAGCGGCCTGGTGGCAGGACCCAGATCTCGCCGCGGGCGACGAAGCCGGCATCGGCGTAGAGCGTGCGGCAGGGTGCGTTGGCTGCGGTCGGGGTGAGAACGGCCTTGATCGTCCGGCGGCTGGCGGGCCCGCGCAGGGTGGCGACGAGCTGGGCGATCACCGCCGCCTCGACCTCGAGGCCGAAGACGCGGCAGCTCATGACGACCTGCTCGATGCGCGCCCGCTCGTGCAGCACCAGGCCGACCAGGCCGTATTCGACATGCACGTCGCGCACGTTGAACGCCAGCAGGCGCAGGTCCAAGGCCATCGCCCGGGCCAGCTCGTCACGCGTCCAGCGCCGTCCCGTGGTGTTGAACTGGTTGGTCTTGTTGAGCAGCTCGATGGCGCGTTCGAAGCTGGGATCGCGCACCGAGGCGATGGCGAAGGTCTCGACCTGGAGCTGCAGCGAGCCCAGGAAGTCGGCGCGCGTCATGGCGCCGCGCGCCGCCTCGCGCTTGCCCTGCTGGTGGACCATCTCCGTGCGGTTGGCGCTCTCATGGCTGATCGAGGCAGACTGGGTTTCCGCGCTCCACAGCAGGATGCGCTTGAGGTAATGCTGGTTCTGGCCGAGCACGCGGATGCCGGGCACGCCGGCGAGCACGGCGGCGCGCTCGACGGGGTTGTCGTCGACGAAGACGACGGAGGTCGCCAGCAGGTTGGCCTGGCCGATGACCTCGCGGATGTTGTCGGCCTTGGGGCGCCAGTTGATGGCGACGAAGGCGAAATCATCGAGCTGCAGACGGCCGGTGAACACGCGGTTCCACAGGCCGCGTATGGTGCCCTCCTCGTTCTTGCTGACGATGGCGAGCAGCACGCCGCTGCGCCTGAGGTCGAGCAGCGCCTCGGCGACGCCGAGCGGCCAGCCCTCGATGGCATAGGGGCTGATCTGCTCGCTCTCGGCGATGACGCCGCGCCAGAGCGTGTCGTCGAGATCCATCACCACGAGCTTGACCTGGTCAGCCTGGCGCACGGTGCGCAGCATCGACTTCATTTCCTGCCAGACGGCGAAGATGAAGTCCTCGACGCGGCTGGTGAACAGGCTGGGCAGGCTGTCGACGGGCTCCAGCCGCTGGCGGTCGAAGCGGTAGTCGAAATCCGACAGCGTGCTGCCATGGGTGCTGACCCAGAACGCGTCGTCCTGGATGAACTTGCGGCCGAACGTCGCCGAGATCTGGTCGAGGTCGAGCAGGTAGCAGTTGGTGAGATTGGCGAGCTGCTCGACCAGGAAGTCGTTGAGGCGCTCGACGAAGTGCACCGGGTTCTTGAGGCTGCGGCGGGGCAGCAGGCGGCCCATGGCATTCTGCTGCGGTGTCAGGAAGTTGCCGACGAAGGTGAGCAGGTTGTGCTCGATGTTCCAACGCAGCGCCTGTGGCAGGAACAGCGCGATGCGGGCGCAGCATTCGGCGAACAGCGTGTCGTAGGCGGCGTCGTCTTCGTAACGCAGGCGGAACCAGCTATGCTCCGGCACGATGGCGCGGAACGGCAACACCACCATTTGGAAATCATACTCGGCGAGCGGCGCGGCCGGGTGCGGCGGCAGGATCTGGGTGTTGTTGAACAGCACGCGTTCGCAGAGGCAGTCGGGCTCCAGGTGCTCGAACATCGTGGCCCAGTTGCCGGTCATACAGGCGCCGACGAGCATGACGCGCTTCAGTCGGGTGGGCGCGACCTCGAGGTCGCGCGGCGCACGGTAGTGAATGCCGTCATGCTCCCGCCGCACCGCCCAGGCTTGCCGGGTCGCCTCGTCGGCGAGGCGACTGGCGGCGTGCGCCTCGGTGTCGAGCTGATAGCGGTTGTTCTTCAGCACGAAGGTTTCGGGCGCCGCGTCGCCATCCTGCAGGGTGAGGCGGCCCGCCACCAATGACGCCTTCAGCCACGACCTGGTTGAAAGGTCGAGTGCGCGTAGCTCGCTGGGAATGAGCGCGAGCTGATGCCTCCAGTTCGGATGCTCGACGGGCAGGACGTCAAAGTCCGGCACTGCGTCGGCCGGCACGCCGGCGCGCACCAACACCGGCACCGTTTCGATCAGTGTTCTGAGGCGCGGGTTGCCCACGGCGAACTGCAGCAGCTCGTTGCTGCGGCTCATCTTGAACTCGGTGCTGCTGCCCAGCACGGCTGCGAGCTTCTGCACGCCGCGGTCGGCGCCGTGGCTGTCCAGGATGGTCGAGTAGTGGTCGATGTCGCTGCGGCTGGGCGGCCGCCGCAGCACGGCCTGGTAGAGCTGGCGGATCAGGCTCTCATGCGAGAGCGCGAACTGGTCGCCCAAGCCGGTCGCGCCATCCGCCATTGCAGCTGTCCTTATCGGGTCGGAATTCGTGCGCTACGGGCAAGATCTCGCTGGCCGACCGACGACCGTCGGCTGATCTATGCCGTATTGCGGCGCAGCGTCAAAGTAATTCCCGCACACCATGGCAGGCAGCACACGTCTTGTTGCTATGCCGAGCCTGCTTGTGTCAGTCGCGTCAAGGCTGCATGACTTAGAGTTATCTTGGATCGGTTGCAGGAAAAGGGAGCATTGCTCGCGGCAGGCTGTCCGGCCTGTGAGATTGTCGCTGGCCTGCTCGCCGGGTCCGGCGAGGTCGGCCCTGGCCATTTGGCGGCTCGGCCGCACATGTGAGGAGGATGACGAGGAGGGCGCGATGGCCAAGGTAGCGGTGGTGACCGGCGGCACGGTCGGGATTGGACGGGCCACGGCGGCGCTGTTCGCCGAGCGCGGCTGGAGCGTCGGCGTGATCGCGCGCGACCCGGGGCGGCTCGCCACCACCGAGGCGGCGCTGCGGGCGCAGGGTGTGCAGGCGCTCGCGGTGGCGGCCGACGTCGCCGACCAGGCGGCGGTCGCCTCGGCCGCCGAGCAGATCGAGGCGGCGCTCGGGCCGATTGATGCCTGGGTGAACAACGCGATGGCGACGGTGGTCAGCCCGGCCCGCGACATCACTGCCGACGAGTATGAGCGGGTGACCGCGGTGACCTATCTGGGGCAGGTGCACGGCACGCTCGCCGCCCTGAAGCTGATGACGCCGCGTAATCACGGCGCGATCATTCAGGTGAGCTCGGGCCTGGGCTTCCGCTCGGCGCCGCTGCAATCGGCCTATTGCGGCGCCAAGGCGGCGGTGCGCGGCTTTACCGACAGCCTGCGCGCCGAGCTGATCCATGACGGGCTGAAGATCAGCCTCAGCGTCATCTACCTGCCGGCGGTCAACACGCCGCAATTCAACTGGGCGCGCAATCATACCGGGCGGATGCAGACCGCGCCGAGCCCGGTGTTCGACCCGCGGCTGTGCGCGCAGGCGATCGTGTTTGCCGCCGAGCACCCGCGCCGGGAGGTGTATGTCGGCCGGTCGGTGGCGCAGATGGGGGCGCTGCAGCGCCTCTCGCCAGGCCTTGGCGACCGGGCGGCGGCGCGCATGTGGGAGAAGCAGCTCGAGAACCAGCCGCCGGAGCATCCCGAGGGCAATTTATTC
This sequence comes from Acetobacteraceae bacterium, assembly GCA_965198995.1. Lineage (GTDB taxonomy): Bacteria > Pseudomonadota > Alphaproteobacteria > Acetobacterales > Acetobacteraceae > CAXMMR01. The sequence goes on along the minus strand of CBDAQG010000002.1, from coordinate 1,950,455 downwards.
GAGCCGATCCCTGGCGAGAAGGGGATCGATGGGCGCTTCACCGACCGGGTGAAGCCGGCGCGCCAGGAGTTCTGGACCAGCCGGCAGCGCGACGTGTTCTACGGCGTGCTGGCGACCGGGGCGATGGGGATCGGCGCGGTGACCATGGGCGGACCGTTGCTGGCGGGAATGGCGGTAATGCGGATGCTGCCAAAGGCAAGGAAGCGGTCCTTTTTTTAAAAAGAGGACTAAAAAACTTTTATCCGTGAAGGCGATTCCCGACCGCAGTCACGGCTAACGGGCAAAAGTTTTTTGCTTCTTTTTTTCAAAAAAGAAGCGCTGGCTTGCCTCCACAATGCAGACAACGGTGCAACTCGTCGCGGCGGCGCTCTCCGCCCTGATCGCGATCATCCTGCACGAGGTGGCGCATGGCTGGGCCGCGGCCGCCCTCGGCGACCAGACGGCGCGCCGGGCCGGTCGGCTGTCGATCAAGCCGTGGCGGCATGTCGACCGGGTCGGCACGCTGCTGGTGCCGGGGGTGCTGCTCGCCGGGCAGTTGCTGGCGCTGGGCCGGGTCGAGATGATGTTTGGCTGGGCGAAGCCGGTGCCGGTCTGCACGGCCGGCTTCGCCAACCCGCGGCGCGGCATGATGCTGGTGGCGGCGGCCGGTCCGGCGATGAATTTCGCCCTCGCCTGGCTCGGCGCGCTGGCGCTGCATGGCGCCGTTCTCGCCGACGCGCTCAGCCTGTTTATCGTCTACAATCTGGCGCTCGGGCTGTTCAACCTGCTGCCGCTGCCGCCGCTCGATGGCGGGCGCATCGTGGTCGGGCTGCTGCCGCTGCGGTTGGCGCTCGGCTGGGCCAGGATCGAGCGGTTCGGCGTCGTGCTGGTGCTCGCCGGGCTGTTCGTGCTGCCGGCGATGCTGCGCGCCGGCGGCTTGCGGTTTGACCCGCTGCACGGCCTGCTCGGGCGGGTCCTGCCGGCCGCCTTCGGGCTCACCCTGTGGCTGGCCGGCTCGCCGAGCGCTGACGGCCCGTGAGCACGCCGGGACGTCCGGATCGGGCCGCCAGCACCGCCCCGGTGGTGCATCTGGATGGTTTTGACGGGCCGATGGACCTGCTGCTGGAGCTCGCGCGGACGCAGAAGGTGGACCTCGCGCGGATCTCGATCGGCGCGCTCGTCGAGCAATACCTGGCGGTGGTGGCCGAGGCGCGGGCGGTGCGGCTGGAGCTGGCGGCGGACTGGCTGGTGATGGCGGCCTGGCTCACCTGGCTGAAGTCGCGGCTGCTGCTGCCCGAGGATCCGGACGCGGCGGAGGAGGGTGGCGAGGCGTCGACGCTGCTGGCCGAGCGGCTGCTGGCGCTGGAGTTGATGCAGTCGCGCGCCGCCTGGCTCGATGCCCGGCCGCTGCTGGGGCGGGACGTGCAGGCGCGCGGCCTGCCGGAGACGCTGCTGCATGTCGACCGTTCCGGGCTGCGGCTGGACCTGCCCGGCCTGCTGCGCGGCTGGGTTTCGGTGCTGCGCCGGCAGGCCGCCGAGCGGCGCTACGTGCCGCCGGAGCCGGCACGCTGGACGGTCGGCGACGCGCTTGCGCGGCTGGCCGCGATGCTCGGGCAGGCCACCGCCTGGGTCGGCTTCGAGGCGTTCCTGCCACGGGCGTCTGCCGGACGGGAGGGCGCTCAGGAGGATCGCGAGCGCAGCGCCGCCGTCGCTGCGACCCTGCTGGCCGGGCTGGAGCTGGCGCGCGACGGGGCGGCGGAGCTGCGCCAGGATCAGCCGTTCGGGCCGATCCTGCTGCGTCGGCGGGAGGAGGCGGGATGAGCGAGACGGAGCACCGACGACTGGCCGAGGCGATGCTGTTCGCCGCCGCCGAGCCGCTCACCACCGCCGCCGTCGGGGCGCTGCTCGGCCCGGGCGTGGACGCCGCGTCGGTGATCGCCGAGGTGCAGGCGCGCTACGCCGGCGGTGGCGTCGAGCTGGTCGCGGTCGCCGGCGGCTGGCAGTTCCGCACCGCCGCCGACCTGGCGCCGCGGCTGACGCGGGTGATCGCCCAGCCGCGCCGGCTGCCGCGGGCGGCGATGGAGGTGCTGGCGGTGATCGCCTACCAGCAGCCGGCGACCCGCGCCGAGATCGAGGCGGTGCGCGGCGCCAGTCTCGGCCAGCAGACGCTCGACCTGCTGCTCGAGGCCGGGCTGATCCGCTCGCTCGGCCGCAAGGAGGTGCCGGGGCGGCCGACGCTGTGGGCGACGACGACGGAGTTCCTGGTGCGGTTCGGGCTGAACGACCTGAGCGACCTGCCGCGTCGGGAGGAGCTTATTGTGGAGGGAGGCTGAGCAAGGCGAGGAGTGTTGCCCTCGACCCCATCAGAGGCGGAGCCTTTGCAATCCATCTGTCATTCATCTCTGGCTGGCTTCGCCAAGTCAGGGCGGAGGAGTTAGTCCTCAAACGGCTGCGGGTCTGGGGGCGCCGCCCGCAGCGGGTCCAGGGCAGAGCCCTGGCCTTTCCACACGACCAGGATCCCCACGAAAGCGCCGATGCTGAGGATGGTGCTTGGCATCAGGCCGATCGCGTGCGCGGACAGGTCGCCGACATTGGTGCCGGCGGTGCGGATGGTGAGCACGGTTGGCCAGTAGCCGGCGCCACCGAGCAGGGCAGCGGCGAGTGCGAGCGTGGTCAGGGCGCAGGCTGGGGTGAGACCGAGACCGTCGGCGATGGCGTCGCCGACGGCGGTGCCCAGCGTGCCGGCGAGCAGCATGGCGGTCCAGTAGCGCGCGTCCGTCGATGGAAGGCGGGAGGAGCGATGTCGGCTGGTGAACAGGGTTGCCGCGATCAGCGCGGCCAAGCCGGCGATGACGGCCAGGGACGGCAGGCGCAGGTCGTGGTCGGCGAGGTCGGCGAGGTTGGTGGCGGCGGTGCGCAGGATCAGGATGGCGAGCCAGTACCAGCTTTCTCCCGGCCGGTCGGAACGGCGCTCCAGGGTGAGGACGGCGCCGAACAGCAGCGCCAGCGGCGCCAGTCCGCGCAGATGCCCGGCGTGCAGGTCGTGGGCGCAGAAATCGCCGAGGTTGGCGCCGGCGACGCTGGCGAGCGACAGCGCGGCCCAGTAGCGCTTGCCGGCGCGGGGCACGTGGATGGTCTGCATGCATGAGGCGGGAGCACGTTGCGCCGCTGGGTGCAATCGCCGCCCTTGGGTGCCGCTTGACGCTGCCGCGCCGCGTCGCCTTTTGCGCTCTGCGGCGGCGTGCTAGGCAGGCGCCATGTTCGGCTTTGACTGGTCCGAGATTGCGCTGATCGGCGTCGTGGCGCTCGTGCTCATCGGCCCCAAGGACATGCCGGTGGCGATCCGCACGATCGCCAGCTTCGTCAAGAAGGCCCGCAAGATGGCGGCCGACTTTCAGGGCCAGGTCGACGAGATGGTGCGCGATACCGAGCTGCACGAGGTGCGCAACTCGCTGACCGAGCTGCGCTCCGACCTGCGCGGGCTGAACCTGCGCGGCCAGCTCGCCAAGGCGATCGACGCCGATGGCGCGATCCGCCGCACGATGAGCGACGACCCGCTGAAGACGCCGCCGCCATTCCCGCCGGCGCGCGAGGTGGAGGCCCGGCCGGAGACCGCCATCGCCTCGGGTGCGACGCCGGCGTTTTTGCCGCCGGGCACGCCCGGCCCGGCTGCGGACGCCGAAGCGGCCCTCGCGCCGCCGGCGCCGGCCTTCATCCCGCCGGCCGTGGGTCGTGCGCCGGCCGAGGAGATGGGGCCGATCCCCAAGCGCGAGCCGGTTCCCGGCACCGTGCCGAGCGGGCGCTGAGCGCCGCGGATGTCCCGGGCACGGCCTGAGCCCGCCGCGCCTGCGGCGGACGTGATCAACGACAAGGCGATGCCGCTGCTCGAGCATCTGGTCGAGCTGCGGCGGCGGCTGATGTGGTCGGGGCTGGCGTTCGGGATTGCCTTCGCGGTCTGCTACCACTTCTCCGGCCAGATCTACTTCTTCCTGGCCCAGCCGCTGGCGCGCATCATGCGCGGCAAGGGCGAGCAGCCGCACCTGATCTACACGGCCCTGTACGAGGCGTTCTTCACCTACATCAAGGTGGCGTTCTTCGGCGCGGCGTTCCTGGCGTTTCCGGTGATCGCCGGCCAGCTATGGATGTTCATCGCGCCGGGGCTGTATCGCAGCGAGAAGCGCGCCTTTCTGCCGTTCCTGCTGGCGACCCCGATCCTGTTCGTGCTGGGCGCGGCGCTGGCGTACTACTTCGTGTTTCCGTTCGCCTGGCGTTTCTTCCTGAGCTTCGAGACGCCGGCGGGCACGGACGGGCTGCAGATCCAGTTGCAGGCGAAGGTGAGCGAGTATCTGTCGCTGGTGATGAAGCTGATCTTCGCCTTCGGCATCGCCTTCCAGTTGCCGGTGGCGCTGACGCTGTGCGCCAAGGCGGGGCTGGTCACCAGCAAGGGTTTGCGCAAGGCGCGGCGCTACGCCTATGTCGGCTGCTTCATCGCCGCGGCTATCCTGACGCCGCCGGACGTGATCACGCAGACGGGCCTCGCTGTGCCGCTGATCCTGCTCTACGAGCTGTCGATCTTTGCGGCGCGGATTGTCGAGCCGAAGGTCGCCGTCGATGCATGACATCAAGGCAATTCGCCAGGACCCGGACGTGTTCGATGCCGCGATGGCGCGGCGAGGGCTACCTTCGGCCTCAAAGGAGGTAATCAAGCTCGACCGTGAGCGTCGTGCTTTGATCGCCATGGCGGAGTCGCAGCATTCCGAGGCGCAAGATTACGAGACGCAAGTGAAAGCAATTGTCAAGTCTTTCAAACTTGATGTTCCATCAGAAGGCAGGAGCGATCTGGTGGCGGAATTGAAGGATCTGACGACCCGGAGCGGTAAGATCCGGCAGAACATTCACCAGGACGCCATCTTGGTCGATGGCAAGTCGGCCGAGATAAAGAAGTATTTGGAGGGCCTGCCGAACATCCTCGACGCCGGGGTGCCGGACGGCGCCGACGAGGCCGCCAACGTGGAGCAGCGCCGGACCGGCGAGCCGCCGGACTACGCATTCACCCCACGCCAGCACTTCGAGCTCGGCGAGGCGCTCGGGCTGATGCAGTTCGAGGCCGCCGCCAAGCTCGCCGGCAGCCGCTTCACCGTGCTGCGCGGCCCGCTCGCCCGGCTGGAGCGGGCGCTGGGCCAGTTCATGATCGACCTGCATGTCGACCAGCACGGCTACGAGGAGGCGAGCGTCCCGTCCCTGGTCAACGACGCCACCATGTTCGGCACCGGCCAGCTGCCGAAATTCGCCGACGATCTGTTCAAAACGACGGATGGCCGGTGGCTGATCCCGACCGCCGAGGTGCCGCTCACCAACCTCGTCGCCGGCGAGATCATTCCCGAGGCACGCCTGCCGATACGCATGACGGCGTTGACCGACTGCTTCCGCGCCGAGGCCGGTTCGGCCGGGCGCGACACCCGCGGCATGCTGCGCCAGCACCAGTTCCGCAAGGTCGAGCTGGTCTCGGTCGTCCGCCCGGAGGACAGTGATGCCGAGCACGAGCGTATGACCCGCGCCGCCGAGACGGTGCTCGCCGCGCTCGGCCTCACCTTCCGGCGCATGCTGCTCTGCGCCGGCGACACCGGCTTTTCCGCCGCCAGGACCTACGACCTCGAGGTCTGGCTGCCCGGCCAGCAAGCCTGGCGGGAGATCAGCTCGTGTTCTAATTGCCGCGCCTTCCAGGCGCGGCGGATGAACGCGCGCTACCGCGCGGCCGAGGGCCGCGCCGTCAGCTTTGTGCACACGCTGAATGGTTCCGGCGTGGCCGTCGGCCGGGCGCTGATCGCGGTGATGGAGACGCATCAGACCGCCACCGGCGCGATCGTCATCCCGCCGGCGCTGCGGCCCTACATGGGTGGGACGGAGATCATCGAGGCGTAGGCAAGAGCTTCTTTTTTTGAAAAAAAGAAGCAAAAAACTTTTGCTCGCGCTGTTGCGACCCTGACGGGCGAAAGTTTTTTCGTTCTTTTTTTCAAAAAAGAACCGCTTGCTTGCTAAGCAGCAAGCCCATGCTCACTTCCCTAGTCTGCCGCCACGAGCACTTCCTGACTGATTGGTATGCCCGCCAGGCGGCGCTGCTGCCGCTGCCGCGCTACGGCCTGGACGCCGGCGTGCCGCCGCGACGCCCGCATCGCAAGGCCTGGGAATGGTGCGCCATCGCTCAGGCGCTGGAGGAGCGCGGCAAGCTGGCGCCGGGGCGCACCGGTTGCGGCTTCGCAGTCGGCACCGAGCCGCTGCCGGCAGCGTTCGCCGCCCGCGGCGTGCAGGTGCTCGCCACCGACCAGGCGGTGGGCAGCGAGGCCGATGGCTGGAGCACCACGGGCCAGCACGCCGCCTCGCTCGATGCGCTGTTCCGGCCCGAGCTCATCGACCGCGACGCGTTTGACCGCCGGGTGCGCTTTCGCCCCGCCGACATGCGCGAGCTCGACCTGCCCTGGCCGGAGCGCTTCGACTTCGTTTGGAGCTCATGCTCGATCGAGCATCTCGGCACGCTCGAAGCCGGGCTTGCCTTCGTCGAGCAGTCCGCGCGCCTGCTCGCACCCGGCGGCTGCGCCGTGCACACCACCGAATTCAACGTCACCTCAAATGACGACACGCTGAGCGTCGGCGGCTCGCTGATCTATCGCCAGCAGGACATCGAGGCGCTCGACCGGCGCCTGCGCCGCGCCGGCCTCGGCCTTGCCCGCTGCGACTTCTACGCCGGCGACCATCCGTCTGATCTGAACTATGACGTGCCGCCGTATGGCGGGCCGGAGCACCAGCACATCAAGTTGCTGCTGGGCGGGTTCGTGACGACGTCGATGCTGCTGATTGTGCAAAGTACGTAAGGAAGGTCAGAGGCTCTGCCTCTGGACCCGTCACGGGACAGCGTGCATTCGCACGATGGGGCGGCGCCCCAGACCCGCATCCGTTTGGCGTCGAGCCGGGCACTTTCTTGCTTGGCGAAGCCATTCAACCCGACTTCCCATGCCACCGACCTCGCCCTGGAGCGATGGACAAGGAATGGATTTTAAAGGCTCCGCCTTTAATGGGGTCCAGGGGCAAAGCCCCTGGCCTTCCCTTCTGCCGCCATCCCATGGTCGTCCGGCGTCAATGCAGCCGCCGGCCGCATGGCGAGACGGCCGGTCAGATCCTCGATGAACTGCCAGGCGACGCGGCCGGAGCGGGCGCCGCGGGTGATCGACCATTCCGACGCCGCGGCGCGCAGCGCCTCCGGTGCGATGGTGAGCCCGCGCTCGCGCGCATAGGCCTCGACGATGGCGAGGTAGGTCGGCTGGTCGGTGTTGTGAAAGCCGATCCACAGGCCAAAACGGTCCGACAGCGAGACCTTCTCCTCGATCGCCTCGCCGGGAGTGACGGCAGTCGACTGCTCGTTCTCGATCATCTCGCGCGGCATGAGGTGGCGGCGGTTGGAGGTGGCGTAGAACAGCACGTTGGCCGGCCGCCCCTCGATGCCGCCGTCGAGCACCGATTTCAGCGCCTTGTAGTCGGCGTCGTCCCGTTCGAAGGACAGGTCGTCGCAGAGGATGAGGCAGCGCCGGGCTTGGTCGCGCAGCAGGTTGAGCAGGGTCGGCAGCGTGCGGACGTCCTCGCGGTGGATTTCGATCAGCGCCAGGCTGCCGGGGCGCTCGGCATTGACGGCGGCGTGCACGGCCTTGACGAGCGAGCTCTTGCCGGTGCCGCGGGCGCCCCAGAGCACGGCGTTGTTGGCCGGGTGGCCGGCGGCGAAGCGGCTGGTGTTGTCGAGCAGCAGCCGCTTCTGCGCCGCGATGCCCTGCAGCAGGTCGAGCGGCACCCGGGCGATCGCGGCGACCGGCATCAGACGCCCGGTCGCGGGCTCCCAGACGAAGCCGTCCGCGGTGGCGAGCTCGACCGGCGGCGGCGCGGCGGGGGAGAGGCGTTCGAGCGCATCGGCGATGCGCGCGAGAAGCGGGGCCAGGCTGTCCATCGGGGCGCATCCGGTTTGACAGGGGGAGGGCGCAAACTATGGTCCGGCCGCCCACACGACAACCCGGAGCCCCGACGCGATGAGCCTGTTGATCTCACCCGCCTATGCGCAGGACGCGTCCGGCTTCCTGAACAGCGCGACGCTGCTGCAGTTCGCGCCGCTCGTGCTGATCTTCGTCGTGTTCTACTTCCTGCTAATCCGGCCGCAGCAGACGGCGCAGAAGACGCTGCGCGCCACGCTCGCGGCGATTAAGCGTGGTGACCGCGTGGTGACCGGCGGCGGCATCGTCGGCACGGTGCAGAAGGTGAAGGACGGCAGCAACGAGATCGAGGTGGAGATCGCGCCGACGGTGCGGGTGACGGTGCTGCGGGAGACGATTACGACCGTGGTGAAGCCAGGGACGATCGCGGCGGCGAATGATGCTAAGTAAGGAAGGGCTTCTTTTTTGAAAAAAAGAAGCAAAAAACTTCTATCCGTTCGGGCGCGAGCGGGCGGGCGTCTCTAACGAGCAGAAGTTTTTTGGTCCTTTTTTTCAAAAAAGGACTGCTTGCTGACTGCTTGAAAAAGCTCGTCGACCACGATCGCCAGCAGCCCGACGATGATCGCTCCCTGCACGACGTAGCCTGGCCGGTCGCCGTCCAGGCCGCCGATGATCGGTGTGCCAAGGGTCAGCGCGCCGACCGTGGAGCCGATCGTCGCGGTGCCGATGGCGATGATGCTGGCCAGCCGCAGCCCGTTCAGGATCAGCGGCCAGGCGATCGGCAGCTCGACCAGGCGGAGTCGCTGCACTGGGGTTAGTCCCAGCCCGTTGGCGGCGTCGAGCAGCTCGGGCGCGACGGCGTCGAGGCCGGCGATGGTGCCGGCCGTAATCGGCATCAGGCTGTAGAGGGCGAGCGCGATCAGCGTCGGGGTGGCGCCGAACCCCACGACAGGCACCATCAGCGCCAGCACGGCGGCGGGCGGCACGGTCTGGCCGATCGTCGCCACCGCCTCGGCGATGGCGCGGAACTCCCGGCCGTGCGGCCTCGTCACCGCGATGCCGACCGGCACGCCGAAGCCGGTGGCGATCAGCACCGCCTCGGCGACCAGCCCGGCATGCGAGAGCAGCAGGGCAAGGAAGCTGGTGCCGGCGTAGATCGGCGGTCCGCTACCAGGGTATGCCCAGGCAAAGATCGGCGCCGCCAGCGGCATGAACAGCGTCATCAGAGCGAGCATCCCACCCGAAACGAGCAAAAGGTTTTTGCTGCTTTTTTTCAAAAAAGAAGCCCTTCCTTCCTGATCAGGTCGGCCAGCAGGACAACGCCGCCGCCAATGACCGGCAGCTGGTCGCGCCCTTCAGCCAACATGCGCGCGAGGGCTGCGCGCAAGCTGGCCTCGGCGGCGATCGGCTCGCCCTCTGTCCGCAGCTCGGGCCGACGGCGCTCGGCCACGGTGATCGCCGCGAGCAGCTTGAGCCCGGCCTCGCCGCCGCCGGCGAAGGCGGCGACGAACGGGTCGGCCGGCTCGGCGAGCAGCGCGCGCGGGCTGCCGGCTTGCACGATCCGGCCGGCGCGCATCACCGCGACCGTGTCGCCAAGCCTGAGCGCCTCGTCCATGTCGTGGGTGACCAGCAGGATGGTGCGGTCGCCGGTGCGCTTGATGCGCAGCATCTCGACCTGCAGCGCGTCGCGGGTGATCGGGTCCAGCGCGCCGAACGGCTCGTCCATCAGCAGCATCGGTGGGTCGGCGGCGAGTGCGCGGGCGACGCCGACGCGCTGCTGCTGGCCGCCGGAGAGCTGGGCGGGACGCTTGGCGGCGAACTCGGCCGGGTCGAGCTGCAGCGTCTCGAGCAGGGCTGTGACGCGGGCGGCGATGCGGGCGGGGCTCCAGCCGAGCAGGCGCGGGACGGCGGCGATGTTCTGCGCCACCGTCCAGTGCGGGAACAGGCCGGTGGATTGGATGACATAGCCGATGCGCCGGCGCAGCGCCTCGGCGGGCAGGGTGGCGATGTCCTGGCCGCCGACCAGCACCCGGCCGGCGTCGACGCCGACGAGCCGGTTGATGGTGCGCAGCGTGGTCGACTTGCCGCAGCCGGAGGGGCCGACGAGCACCGCGAACTCGCCCGGCCGCAGCGCCAGCGACACGCCGTCGACGATCGCCCGTCCGCCGCGCCGCACGGTGACCTGATCCAGCGTGATCAAGCGGTGCGCCGGTCGAGGGCGGCGGCGAGCGCCTGCAGCAGCAGGTCGGCGACCAACGCGAGGCCGATGGCGGGCAGGGCGCCGAGCAGCACTAGGTCGGTCGCATCCTGGGCGACACCCTCGAAGACGAAGGCGCCGAGCCCGCCGGCGCCGATCAGCGCCGCGATGACGGCCAGCCCGATCGCCTGCACGACCACCAGGCGCAGCGCCGCCACCGCCACGGGCGCGGCCAGCGGCAGCACGACGCGCAGCAGCGTCGCGCCGCGTCCCATGCCGATGCCCTGCGCCACCTCCAGCACCGCCGGGTCCACCGAGGCGACCGCGGCCGCCGTGCCGCGGGCGACCGGCAGCAATGCATAGAGCACCAGCGCGATGATCGCCGGCGCCGGCCCGATGCCCTGGATGCCGAGCCGGGCGAGCAGCGGCACGGCGGCGCCGAGGGCGGCGAGCGGGCCGATCAGCAGCCCGAACAGCGCCACCGAGGGCACGGTCTGCAGCAGGTTCAGGCCGCCGAACGCCGCCGCACCGAGCCGTGGCCGGCGGGTGCCCAGTAGGCCCAGCGGGATGCCGATCAGCAGCGCCGGGCCGACACTCATCGCCACCAGCCAGCAATGCCGCAGCAGCTCGGCGGCGAACGCCGCGCGATGGCTGGCGTATTCGCGGGCGAGCGACACCTGGTCCAGCGCACCCGAGGCGGCCAGCAGCCACAGGCCGGCCAGCGCCGCCGCCAGCACCGCCAGCCGGGCTGCGAACCCGGCGCGCAGCCGCTGCAGCGCGTCGACCGCCGCGAGCCCGGCGGCCGCCAGCGCCAGCCACGCCCCGGCGCCGACCGACACCCGCGTCGCCGGCCCCAGCGCACCCGCCCGCAGGCTCGCCGCCCGGCCGACCAGCCAGGCGAGCGCCCCCACCATCGCCAGCGCCGAGACGAGGCCGAGCAGGTCGACGCCTCGTCGGCGCCGCCAACCGCTTGCCAGCAGCGCCAGCCCGCACACCCCAAGCACGGCGGGCGCGGCGGCCCCGACCTGCCAGACGGCGAGAGGTTGGCCGGAGGTCAAGCGGTTCGGCGCCAGCGAGACGAAGCCGAGGCCGCACAACCCGATCGCCGCCACCGCGAGGAGCAGCAGCCGCACCCGGTTCATCCGAGCCGACGCAGCCAATCCGCGGCCACCGCCGAGGCGTCCTCGCCGTCGACCGCAATGCGCGCGTTGAGCCCCTGCAACGCCGACAGGCTGAGCGAGGCGAAAACCGGCTGCAGCAGCGCGGCGATCTGCGGCGCCCGCGCCAGCGCCGCGCTGCGGATCACCGGGCAGGGCTGGTAGACGATCTGGGCGCCGCGTGGGTCGGCCAGCGCCAGCAGCCCGAGCGTGCGCAAGGCGCCGTCCGTGCCGTAGGCCATCGCGGCGTTCACCCCCGAGATCGCCTCCGCCGCCGCCCGGATCGTCGCCGCGGTGTCGCCGCCGGCCAGGGTGAGCAGCCGCGCCTCCGGCAGGCGGAAGCCGTACGCCGACTGGAAGGCGGGCAGCGCCGCCGGGCTGTCGACGAACTCTGCCGAGCAGGCCAGCTTGAACGCCCGATCCTGAGCCAGCCAGCCGGCGAGCCCATCCAGCGTCGTCAATCCCGCCGCCGCCAGCTCGCGACGGACCGCGATCACCCAGGTGTTGTCCGCCGGCGCCGGCGCCAGCCAGGTGATGCCGAGCGGCGCGTCCAGCGCTCGCGCCCGCTGCCAGCCAGGGCCGGGCTGATGCCAGGCCGGGTTTGACCGGTCGTCGTGGAACAGGGCGCCGTTGCCGGTATACTCGGGATACAGGTCGATCTGGCCCTCCAGCATTGCCTCGCGCAGGATCCGGGTCGGCCCGAGCAGCAGCCTTGGCTGCACCGGCAACCCGGCGCGGCGCAGGAGCTGGACCATCATCTCGCCCAGCAAACCGCCTTCGGTGTCCAGCTTCGAGGCAATCACGAGGGCGCTCGGCGCGCCGGCGGCGAGGCAGGCAAGGAAGGCCCTGCGGGGTAGAGGAAGGCCAGAGGCTCTGCCTCTGGACTCTGCTGGGCGCGGCGCCCCCAGACCCGCGATACTTGAGTGACGGATTTTAGAGGCTCCAGCGTCGTGCGAATGCATGCCTTCGTGTGACAATGGGGTCCAGGGGCAGGGCCCCTGGCCTTCTCTTACGCTCGATTCGAGGAACCCGCCTTGCCTGATGACCTAGCCGGACGCATCGAGGAGACGCCGCTCGCCGAAGCCCTGAGCGAGCGCTACCTCGCCTACGCCCTCTCGACCATCATGTCGCGCAGCCTGCCGGACGTGCGCGACGGCCTCAAGCCGGTGCATCGCCGGCTGATCTACGCCATGCAGCAGCTCCGGCTCGACCCCAAGGCCGGCTTCAAGAAATGCGCCCGCGTCGTCGGCGACGTCATCGGCAAGTACCACCCGCACGGCGACAGCGCGGTCTACGAGGCGCTGGTCCGGCTCGCCCAGGACTTCGCGGTGCGCTACCCGCTGGTCGAGGGCCAGGGCAATTTCGGTAACATCGACGGCGATAACGCGGCGGCGATGCGCTACACCGAGGCGCGGCTCACCGAGGTGGCGGCGGCGCTGCTGGCCGGCATCGACGAGGATTCGGTGGACTTCCGCGCCACCTATGATGGCGAGGAGAGCGAGCCGGTGGTGATGCCGGCGGGCTTTCCCAACCTGCTGGCGAACGGTGCGGCCGGGATCGCGGTCGGCATGGCGACCTCGATCCCGCCGCACAATGCCGGCGAGGTGTGCGCCGCGGCGATCTACCTGATCGAGCACCCGGAGGCGAGTGTCGCCGAGCTGCTGGCGCTGATGCCGGGGCCGGACTTCCCGACCGGCGGCCTGCTGGTCGAAGAGCCGGCGGCGATCGCGGCGGCCTACGAGACCGGCCGCGGCGGCTTTCGCCTGCGGGCGCGCTACGAGGTCGAGCAGGGCCGCTTCGGCACCTGGCAGGTCGTGGTGACCGAGATCCCGTACCAGGTGCAGAAGGCGCGGCTGATCGAGCAGGTGGCGGAGCTGATGGAGCTGAAGAAGCTGCCGCTGCTCGGCGACATTCGCGACGAGAGCACCGAGCGCGTGCGCCTGGTGCTGGAGCCGAAGACCCGCGGCGTCGAGCCGGCGGTGCTGATGGAGACGCTGTTCCGGGCGACCGCGCTCGAGACCCGCTTCCCGCTCAACATGAACGTGCTGACCGGGGAGCGCGTGCCGCGCGTGCTGTCGCTGCGCGAGGTGCTGCAGGCTTGGCTCGCGCATCGCCACGAGGTGCTGGAGCGCCGCTCGCGCTTCCGGCTCGGCGCGATCGACCGGCGCCTTGAGGTGCTCGACGGCTTTCTGGCCGTGTTCCTCAACCTCGACGAGGTGATCCGCATCATTCGCGAGGAGGACGATGCCAGGCGCGGCCTGATCGCCGCCTTCGCGCTGAACGAGGTGCAGGCCGACGCCATCCTCAACATGCGGCTGCGCTCGCTGCGCCGGCTTGAAGAGGTCGAGATCAAGCGCGAGCACAGGGCGCTGTCGCGCGAGGGGCGGGACGTGCGGGCGCTGCTCGGGAGCGAGCCGCTGCGCTGGCGGCGGATCGCCGGCGAGATCGCCGAGACGCGCGAGCGCTTCGGCTCGGGCGACCTTGGTGCCCGCCGCACGCTGATCGCCGCACCCCCGGCCGCGGTCCGGATCGACGAGATGATCCCGGTGGAGCGGGAGCCGATCACGCTGGTGCTGTCCGAGAAGGGCTGGGTGCGCGGCGTGCGCGGCCACGTCGCGGACACCGCCGAGCTGCGCTTCAAGGAGGGCGATGCGCTGCGGCTCTGCCTGCCCTGCGAAACCACCGACCGGCTGTGCCTGCTGGCGACCGGCGGGCGCGTGTTCACGCTGCGCGCCGCCGACCTGCCGCGCGGCCGCGGCGACGGCCAGGCGATCCGGGTGCTGACCGACCTGCCGGCGAGCGAGGAGATCGTCACCGTGCTCGTGCATCGGGCGGGCACGCGGCTGCTGATCGCCTCCAGCGGCGGTCGCGGCTTCGTGGTGCGCAGCGAGGACATGCTGGCCGAGAAGCGCACCGGCAAGCAGGTGCTGAACCTGCGGGCGGGCGAGGAGGCGGTGCTCTGCGTGCCGGCCGAGGGCGACCACGTGGCGGTCGTCGGCGACAATCGGCGGCTGCTGGTGTTCCCGCTCGCCGAGCTGCCCGAGCTGTCGCGCGGCGCCGGCGTGACGCTGCAGCGCTACAAGGATGGCGGGCTGCGCGACGCCAAGGTGTTCACCCTGGCGCAGGGGCTGAGCTGGCGGCTGGGAGAGAAGATCCGGGTGGAGATGGCGCTGCGCGACTGGCTCGGGGAGCGCGGCTCGGCAGGACGGCTGCCGCCGAGCGGCTTTCCCAGGGGTGGGAAGTTTTAAGGCGGGCCAGGAGCTCTGCTCCTGGACCCGTTACGCGGCGGCGTGCTGCGCACGACGGGGGCGTCGCCCCGGCCGTTACATCCGTGCCGTCGGCAGCGCCTCGAACGCCGGGCGGGCCAGCAGGAACCCCTGGAACAGCGACACGCCGAGGTCGAGCAGGGTGTGCAGCTCGGCCTCCGTCTCCACGCCTTCGGCCAGCACCGTCACCTCCAGGATGCGGCACAGCTCGATGACGCTGCTGACGATGGCCTGCCGGGTGGGGGAGGCGTCGATGCCGCGCAGCAGCGTCATGTCGAGCTTGAGCAGGTCGGGCTGATACTCGGCGAGCAGGTTCAGCCCCGCGTAGCCGGCGCCGAAATCGTCGATCGCGGCACGGAAGCCGTGCCCCCGGTAGCAGGCGAAGATCGCCCGCAGCCGATCATAGGAGGCAATGCGCTCCTCCTCCGTGATTTCGAAGATCAGCCGATCGAGCGGCAGGCCGCATCGCCTAGCCGCGGCCACGGTGGCCTGCACGCAGGTCTCCGGATTGTACATGGCCGCCGGCATGAAGTTGATCGACAGAGCGGCGCCGCTGGCGACGATCCCGTTGCGGGTCGCAAGCTCGATGGCGCACCGCCGGATCGACTGGTCGAAGGCGTGGCGGTTGGCTTCAGTCACCTGGTCGAGCACGCTGCGGGCGTCCTCGCCGGCGGGGCCGCGCACCAGCGCCTCATACGCGTAGAGTCGTCGGGCCGGCACGTTGACGATCGGCTGGAAGGCCATCGAGAACGGGAAGGGCTGCACCATGCAAGCGCCGCATTGCGGCCGGGTCGGATCGTGGGCCGTCGCCGGCACGTGGCTCTCCAGTCTGGCAGCGTACCTGTTTTGGCCGCGAGCCGGTTATAACAGGTTTCATCATGGCGGGTATCAAGAATGTGTAGCGTTGAAGTAGGCTGCCCCCGCGCCTAGCCTGATAGGCATGCCCGCGCCCGACCCGCATCACCCAGCCCAACGTCCCGCCCTGCGCCTTGCCATCGCCCAGCTCAACCCGCGGCTTGGCGAGGTGGAGCATAATGCGACGCTGATCCGCGCGGCGCGTGAGCGGGCGGCGGAGCAGGGTGCCGACGTCGTCGTCACCCCGGAGTTCTCGATCTGCGGCTATCCGCCGGAGGACCTGGTGCGCAAGCCGTCCTTCGTCGCGGTGTGCGAGGCGGCGATCGAACGCCTGGCCGGTGAGACCGCGGATGGCGGGCCGGCGCTGATCGTCGGCGGCCCGTGGCGCGACGGCGACAGGCTCTACAACGCCGCCTTTGTGCTGGATGGTGGCCGCATCGTCGCCCGCCGCGCCAAGCACGAGCTGCCGAATTATGGCGTCTTCGACGACAAGCGGGTGTTCGACGCCGGTCCGTCGCCCGGCCCGGTGAGCCTGCGCGGGGTGCGCCTCGGCCTGATGGTGTGCGAGGATTGGTGGCTGCCGGCGGTGTCGCAGACGCTGCAGGAGAGTGGCGCCGAGCTGCTGCTGTCGATCAACGCCTCGCCGTTCGAGGACAGCAAGTCCGGCCGCCGGGTGCAGCTCGCGATTGCCCGGGTGGTCGAGACCGGGCTGCCGTTCGTGTTCGCAGCACAGGTGGGTGGGCAGGACGAGCTGGTGTTCGACGGCGCCTCCTTCGTGCTCAATGCCGACCGCTCGCTCGCCGCCGTCGCGCCGTCGTTCGAGACGGCGCTGCTGGTCACCGACTGGTTGCGGGCGGAGGGCGAGGCGCTGTGCTGCGCCGAGCTGCGGCCGCTGCCGCGCGAGCTCGGACGGCTGGAGGGGATCTATCGCGGCCTCGTCGTCGGGCTTGCGGACTACGTCAACAAGAACCGCTTCCCCGGCGTGATCCTGGGCCTCTCCGGCGGCATCGACAGCGCGTTGTCGGCGGCGATTGCGGTGGACGCGCTCGGGCCGGAGCGCGTGCGCACGCTGATGCTGCCGAGCCGCTACACTTCGGCGCACTCGCTGGAGGACGCCGCCGAGTGCGCGCGCCTGCTCGGCGTGCGCTGTGACACGGTGCCGATCGCCGGACCGATCGGCGCCTTCGACGACGTGCTGGAGGCGCTGTTCCACGGCCGCGAGCACGACCTGACGGAGGAGAACATGCAGTCCCGCGCGCGCGGGCTGATCCTGATGGCGTGCAGCAACAAGTTCGGCCACATGGTGCTGACCACCGGCAACAAGTCCGAGATGTCGGTCGGCTACGCGACGCTGTATGGCGACATGTGCGGCGGCTACTCGGTGCTGAAGGACGTCTACAAGACCACCGTGTTCGAGCTGTGTCGCTGGCGAAACGAGCACCGGCCGCCGCATGCGCTGGGGCCGGCGGGGCCGGTGATGCCCGAGCGGGTAATCAGCAAGCCGCCCTCGGCGGAGCTGCGCGCCGACCAGCGCGACGACGACAGCCTGCCGCCCTACCCGGTGCTGGACGCGATCCTTGCCGGCCTGATCGAGGGCGAGCACTCGATCGACGAGCTGGTCGACCAGGGCATGGACCGCCCGACCGTGCTGAAGGTCTGGAAGCTGCTTGACCGGGCCGAGTACAAGCGCCGGCAGGCGCCGCCGGGCGTGAAGATCACCTCGCGCGCCTTCGGCCGCGACCGCCGCTACCCGATCACCAACGGCTATACGGACCTGCTGCGATGAGCGAGGGCGTGTCGGTCGGTGACCTGTTCGCCCCCGAGGGCGGCTGGCGGGTGCGCATTCTCGACCTGTCGGGCGGCGCCGAGGACAACGTGGTCGAGGAGGTTTCCGGCTTCCCGACGCTGATGCAGGCCAACGCCTTCGCTCGCGCCTACGTGCGTGACAGCGTGGAGCGCTGCCGTTCGCCGGGGATGGCGTCGCGCGAGGTGCTGGACGCCTGGTTCGCGTTCGGCGAGGACGCCGAGGTGGTCGACGCGGCGGAGGCGGGCTGGCGCTCGGCCGCGGAACTCGGCGATTTTGCCGACCGTGCGGCGAGCGAGGAGGAGCGTGATTGGCGAGCGCTGGATCCTCGGCAGGACATGCTCGAAGAAGATTAGCGTGTTGCTGCGACCGGAAAGATCCGGAGCATTGCTCCTAAATCCGTCAAGGCTGAAGCCTCTAAAATCCTGTCAGCACGGGATGACGTGGGGGCGCCTGATGAATGTTCAGGAGCAATGACAACCGGAGGTTAAGTCAGTTAGCCTGTGAGCCTACCGTTAGGGAGGTTGTGATGGGAGCGGCTTTGCTAGAACAACCGTCCGTTCAATCTGCGACGAGGGTTGTCAGCCTCGGCTCGGCTTGTATGACGTCCGAACTGCTGAAGCGTATGGGCTGAAGACCGAGAGCTATCCATTCGACTGGATATTCTCTAACGCCGAAATGGTCGCGCATTGCCTAAATGATGACTTCAGATCGTTCTTGGATCCTAACAACTACAGAGTAGACCGCGAGAGACCGGTAAGCGCTGTTTCCATACGGTCTACAACAAGCTGATGTCGCGTCCTAGTCCGGTCTTCAATCATCGTGACCCACTACGCTGCCCGGAGGACCACGAATACTTGGTTCGATGTGTGGAGCGCATGCGCGCTACGCTGGCCGATTCAAGCCCAACGCTGTATGTGCTGTTTCATCCCGAGAGCGACCAGGCCTGGGATCAGCCTGACTACAACGCAGTCTGCGATGCGCTGTTCGACAGGTCGAGATCGGCGTCGCTTCTCTACGTCACGCACAAGACCAACGATATTGTGCTGCCCGATCTAAGCGTGCACGCCCGTTACAAAACGGCATTGTGGGCCAAGCTCACGACGACAAGCGGTGTCGGTCACGTCGGGTTTGTCAACGCTGCTGACAACGCAGCTGCAGAAACGCTCATCCGCCAGGGGATGAACGGGCTGCTTTGATCGTCGGCGTGCATCAGACAGTCCGTCGGCGACGACCTCTCGCTAGGCCGCCGCCATCGTCCTATGGCTCAGCCCCAGCCGCTCCCTTGCCGCTCCGTATTCCGACTGCAGCCGCGCCACCAGGTCGGCGGTTGGCAACACCGACTGCACGCTGCCGATGCCTTGGCCGGAGCCCCAGACGTCCCGCCAGGCCTTCGCGCCGTTACTGGCGAAGCTCATCGCCTTGACGTCGCCGCGCGGCAGGTTGTCCGGGTCGAGCCCTGAGGCGACCAGGCTGCCGCGCAGGTAGTTGCCGTGCACGCCGGTGATCAGGTCGGTGTAGACGATGTCGCCGGCGCCGCTCTCCACCAGCATCTGCTTGTAGGCCGGCGCAGCGTTCGCCTCCTCGGTGGCGATGAACGCCGAGCCGACATAGGCGAGGTCGGCGCCGCTCGCCTGCGCTGCCAGCACCGCGTCGCCGGTGGCGATGGCGCCGGACAGCGCCAGCGGGCCGTCGAACCAGCGGCGGATTTCGCCGATGAGCGCAAACGGCGACAGCGTCCCGGCATGGCCGCCGGCGCCGGCGGCCACCGCGATGAGCCCATCGGCGCCCTTGCTGATCGCCTTGCGAGCGAACTGGTCGTTGATCACGTCGTGCAGCACGATGCCGCCATAGGAGTGCACCGCCTCGTTCACCTCCTCGCGCGCGCCGAGCGAGGTGATCACGATCGGCACCTTGTACTTCACGCAAAGCTCGACATCGTGCATCAGCCGGTCGTTCGAGCGATGCACGATCTGGTTGACGGCGAACGGCGCGTCAGTCTCGCCGAGCTCACCCTCGATGCGGCGCAGCCACTCCTCCAGCACCGGGCCCGGGCGGGCGTTCAGCGCCGGAAACGAGCCGACGACGCCGGCCCGGCACTGCGCAATCACCAACTCCGGGCCGGAGATGATGAACAGCGGTGAGGCGATGACGGGAAGTTCGAGACGGTCGAAGATGGCGGGGAGCGTCATGCGGGCAGCCTTAAAGGAAGTAGTCCTTTTTTGAAAAAAAGGACCAAAAAACTTTTATCACTTGAATAACGCCTAACGAGCAAAAGTTTTTTGCTTCTTTTTTTCAAAAAAGAAGTGCTCTTCTTTACGCTTCCGCCAACCGCATCAGCGTGTCCCCGTAAGTCGCCCTGAGCACCGTCTTCTGCAATTTTCCGGTGGCGGTGTGCGGCAGGTCGTCGACCACCAGGATCGCATCCGGCAGCCACCAGCGCGGCACCAGGCCCTGCAGGCTGCGCATCACGTCGGCGGTGTCGACCGACTGGCCCTCGGCGGCGCGCACCAGCAGCAGCGGCCGCTCATCCCATTTCGGATGCCGCGCCGAGATCACCGCCGCCTCGGCGACCGCGGGGTGCGACATGGCGAAGTTCTCGAGCGTGATCGAGCTGATCCACTCGCCGCCCGACTTGATCACGTCCTTGGAGCGGTCGACGATGTGCATGAAGCCCTGTGGGCAGATCGTCGCCACGTCGCCGGTGGCAAACCATCCCGCCTCGTCGAGCGCGCTGCCGGCGGGCTCGCCGAAATAGGCGCTGCAGACCCACGGCCCGCGCACTTGCAGGTCGCCATACTGCACCCCGTCCCAGGCCAGCGCCGCGCCGTCCGCGCCGACGATCCGCATGTCGACGCCGAAGACCGCGCGGCCCTGCTTCAGCATCTGTTGCCGATGCGCCTGCGGATCGAGCGTGGTCTGCGCCGGCTTTGGCTTGTTGAAGGTGCCGATCGGGCTGAGCTCGGTCATGCCCCAGGCGTGTTCGACCGGCACCTCGTACTCGTCGGCGAAGGCCTCGATCAGCAGCGCCGGGCAGGCCGAGCCGCCGATGATGATGCGGCGCGTGTGGTGCAGGCGCTCGCCGCTGGCGCGCAGATGCGCGAGCAACCCGAGCCACACCGTCGGCACGCCGGCGGTGACGGTGACGCGCTCGGCGTTCATCAGCCGCGCCAGGCTGGCCCCGTCGAGGTGCCGCCCGGGCATGATCAGCGAGGCGCCGCCCAGCAGCGCCGCATACGGCATGCCCCAGGCATTGACGTGGAACATCGGCACCACGGGCATCACCCGGTCGACGGCGCGAAAGCCCAGCGCGTCCGGCATGTTGGCGCCGAGCGCGTGGAGCACGGTCGAGCGATGACTGTAGAGCACGCCCTTGGGCCGGCCGGTGGTGCCGGAGGTGTAGCACAGCACGCCGGCGGTGTTCTCATCGAAGATGGGCCAGTCGAAGGGCGCGGCCGCCGCCTCGCCAGCCTCGATCAGCGTCTCGTAGCACAGCAGCGTCATGCCGCCGGGCAGCACGACCGCCGGCATCTGCGCCGGCTCGCACAGCATCACCACCGCGCGCACGCTGCCCGCCACCAGCGGCGCCACCGCTTCGACCAGCGAGACAAAGCTTAAATCGACCATCAGCACCTGGTCGCCGGCGTGGTTGATGATCCAGGCGACGTCCTCGGTGTGCAGCCGCGGGTTGATGGTGTGGCAGACCGCCATCATCCCCTGCACGCCGTAGTAGATCTCCAGGTGGCGCTGGCTGTTCCAGGCCAGCGTCCCCACCCGGTCATGCGGCGCGATGCCGAGCGAGCGCAGCGCCGCCACCAGGCAGCGCGACCGCTGCTCGACCATGCGGTAGCTCGCCCGGGTGAGCACGCCGTCCACGCCCTGCGACACCACCTCGGCCTCACCGTGATGGCGCGCCGCATGCACCAGCAGCGACGAGACGAGCAGCGGCTGGGACTGCATCAGGCCGAGCATGGCTCAGCCCGCCGCGGCGGCAGCCGAGGCGGTCCCGGTCGGCTGGTCCGCGAGGTCCTTGCGCGACAGCTTGCCGACCGCGGTGCGTGGCAGCGCGTCCAGGAAGCCCAGCGCCGCCGGCATCTCGTGCGGGCCGACCTTGTCGACGAGAAAGCCGCGCAGCTCCGCCAGCGTGAAGACCGCCGCGCCCTCGCGCAGCTTGACGAAGGCCTTCGCCGACTGCCCGCGATAGTCATCCGGGATGCCGACGACGCCGCACTCCTCGACGTCCGGGTGCTCGTAGATCGCGTCCTCGATCACCCGCGGGTAGACGTTGAAGCCGCCGGAGATGATCATGTCCTTCTTGCGGTCGACGATGCTGAACTGCCCGGCCGCGTCCATGTGGCCGATGTCGCCGGTCAGGAAGAAGCCGTCGACATAGGCGGTCTCGTTCTCCTCCGGCCGCCGCCAGTAGCCGGGCGTGACGTTCGGGCCGCGCACCCGGAGCTCGCCGACCTCGCCGACCGGCAGCAGCCGGCGCGGGTCGGCCACGTCCACCACCTGCATCTCGACACCGGGCAGCGGCACCCCGATCAGCCCCGAGGTCATCTCGGCGCCCGGCAGGATGATGGTGCCGGCCGAGCAGGTCTCCGTCATGCCCCAGCCACCGCCGACGCGCCGGCCGCTCAGCGCCTCGAAGCGATGCGCGACCTCCACCGGCAACGGCGCGCCGCCGCAGTTCGCCACCCGCAGCGACGACAGGTCGCGCCCGGCGATGTCCGGTTGCGCGGCCATCGCAATGAACATGGTCGGCACGCCGGTGAAGATCGTGGCGTGTCCGGTCTCGATGTCGGTGAGCGTCTGGGCGGCGTCGAAGCGCAGCCGCAGCATGATCTCGAGACCGCCCTTCAGGCAGCGCAGCAGCACCGTGGTGAGCATGTAGATGTGGAACAGCGGCAGCACGCCGAGCACCCGGTCGCTCGGCAGCCTGGGCGTCCCGCTACCGTCGAACCACGTCTCGTAGATCGACGGGGAGGCGGTCAGGTTGGCATGCGTCAGCATCGCCGCCCGCGGCAGGCCGGTGGTGCCGCCGGTGTATTGCAGCACCGCGACGTCGCCCGGAGCGGCTTGCGGCCAGTCGCCGGTGGGCGCGCCCTCGCCGAGCCCGGCGAACGGATGGACGCGCGGGTCGGACGGGATCGGCTGGGTCGGCATGCCCGGGCCCCAGGCCGCGTCCTCGCCGACCACGAGGTGGTCGAGCAGGCCCTCGTCCAGGGCGCCGAGCGCCTGCGGCAGCATGGTCGCGAAGTCGGGCGCCACCATCAGCCTCGCATCGCTGTCGAGCAGCTTGCGGGCGATGCTGCGCGACGGGTCGAGCGGGCTGAGGTGCACCACCCGGCCGCCGGCGCGCAGCACCGCGAACAGGCTGATCGGGTGATACGGCACGTTCGGCAGGTAGAGCGCCACCGCCACGCCCGGCCCGACGCCGAGGGCGCGGAACCCGGCCGCCGCGCGCTCCACCCGGGCGCCAAACTCGGCAAAGCTGATGCGCTGGCCGCGGAACTCGATGAACGGCTTGTCGCCATGCGCGGCGAGCGCGGCGTCGAGCATCTCAGGCAGCGTGGTGATGGTGAGCGGCGCGTCCCACGCCAGGCCGGCCGGGTAGGTGCGCTCCCAGGCGAACGGCCGGCGGCTCGTCGCGGCCTCGCTGTCCGGCGTCAGCTCAACGATCGCGCTGCTGGTGTCCATATGTGCTGCCTCCGTGCTCAGCATGCTCTTCGGCATGTCACGCCGGCAACGTGCTCCGAGCGGCAGGCAGGCACAAGTCAGGAAGGCGAGGGGCCTCCCTCCGTGACTTCATTGATGGGGGTGGGGGGCCTCAGGCCCCAGCGGAGCCCAGAGGCAGAGCCTCTGGCTTTCCCTCCTACCCCGTCCCTCTACGCCGCCGTCGCCAAGGCTCCGACATCCGCCACGAGATACGGGCCGCCGCCGAGGATCTGCACCTCGACGAGCAGCGTCGCGGCGTCCGGGTCGGGCGCCAGCGGCAGCAGCGCATTGCCGTCCGTCCATCGGCAGTGCTCCGCGTCCGGCGCGTGCCAGCCGCTCAGCGTCTTGATCGCCAGATGGTGCCGCAGCAGCCGTCGCGATTCGAGCTGCCAGACCGCGACCTCGCCGACGAGCAGGCCGAGCTCGCGCCGGTCGTCGACGAACGGCCCGATCACCTCGGAGGGGCGGGCGCTGCGGCTGCGCAGCCATGCGGCACCGAGCGTGCCCGGCACCAGGAAGCTCGCCCGCCCGTCATGCACGCAGAGCGGCAGGATCTCGCCGCCGTCCTCGCTCACCAGGCGGAGATCCGCCTCGTCGGTCAGGGTGGCGGGCGGGGCGAGGACGACCGGATAGCCGAGCGCCTCGGCGCGCGTCGCCAGCGCCTCCCAGAGCGGCTCGACCATGGCGCGCGAGACCTCCAGCGGCGCCGCGGCGCCGCGCACCGGGCTGCTCGACGGCATCGGCAGGCGGACACCGACGCCGCCGCGACGGCGGCGGCCGCGATCGCCGGTGTCGAGATCGCTCTCCGTCAGCAGGCCATTCGCCATGATGACGCCGTGCGGGTCGATGCCGACGTGATGCACGCTGTAGCCGCGCCTCTCGGTCTCGATCAGGATCGAGCAGCCGTTCACCAGCATGCGCACCGGCACCAGCCGGCCATCCAGCAGCAGACAGTGCTCCGGGGTCAGCAGCAGGTCGGCCTGCGGCACGCCGTCGGCGAGCGCTTGGCGGCGGATCCGCACCGGCAGCCGCAACGCGCCTTGATCTTCCGGCACGGTGATCGCCTGGCTGGCCGTCCAGGCCAGGCGACGGATCACCTGCCGGCCATGCTCGACCGCCAGCACCGCGTCGCCGGCGGCGAGCGTCTGCACGGCGCGCTCGCCCTCGGGAGTGGCAATCATCGCCCCGGGCAGGAAGCCGGTCAGTCTGGCGCCGCCCTCCGCGGTCCCAGCCTCGGCGCGCGTGAACGTCTTGCTGCCGGTCGCGCCGGCGGCCACGCCGATGCCGAACGGGTTGCCGGCGAGCGTCGCCATGCGCCCGGACGCCACGACCCCGCCGAACGCGCGAACGCCGTCGCCGATCGTCGTCTGCAGGGTTGTCGGGTCGTAGACCGCGGTCACGCTGGTGGCGCCCGGGAAGTCGATCACGAAGTCGGCCGGCGCGGCGCCGGCGCTGAACCGCACCGGCACGTCGACAGCGCCGTCCGGCGCCCCGACCGGCCCGATCCTGAGCTCACCGCCGCCCGGGTGGACGGTGACGCCGCTGCGCCGCCCGGTCAGCAGCGCGCCGTCGCGAAGCTCCAACGTGCCGCCGTCGATGATGAGCGTCGTGCCGACCCCGACCGCTGCCAGGGCGCCGCTCAGGATCGCGGTGGCGCCGTTGCTCACGGTGACCGAGGCGAGCACCGTCGCGTCGGCCAGCGTGCCGAGGTCGACCACGACCGGGTCGCCGCTCGGCGTGGCGGCGTTGCGGGTGATGAGCAGATGGCCGTCGGGCGCGGCGCCGTCCAAGTCCGGCTGCGACCTGTCGATCGTGCTCGTGCCAACCGATGTCGTCATCGCTCGCCTCTTGATGGGGAAACGCTGGTCGTCCTTGCAACCTATACTAGCAAGGTTTGCGCGAGCGTGCATCCGCAATGAAGCCTCGCCGCGACCAAGCGCGGGCCGAGCCGGACCGGCGATGAGGTGCCGTCATGCAGGCGCGACTGCAGCGCCGCGCCGGCCTGCCATAGCCGCAGCCCGGCCGAGCGGCCGCCATCGGCCGGTCGGTGGCGCCAAATCTTGCGGTAGTGGCCGCCCTCTAAATGTACCGCCAGCCCCATGGCCGCGCGCATGCCGGCCGCATTTGGCCGGCGGTGAGTTCTGGGTGGTGGAGCTCGAGGTCGGTAAGGCCGGGGTCGTGGAGGTAGGGCGGGCTAGCTGCCACCGCCGATGCCGCCGCCGCTGCCGCCCGGGCTGCTGCCGCCGTTGCCGCCGAGGCCCAGGCCGCCGGGGCTGAAATGCCCGACATTACCGATCAGCTGCTGCAGGAACGAGGCCTCGCTGCCGGGCGAGCGGGTGGCTCCGGACGCCATGCTGACCGGCAGGCCGTCGGCCTTGTCGAGAACCTTCTCGCCGCGCAGCGTGCCGCCCGTGTCGAAGGTCAGCTCGACCACCTGCTGACGATCCACCCCGGGCAGCCGCCCGACACGCGCCTGAGTGATCTGGCCGATATAGATCCAGGTGTTGTCGTCGAAGGTCGCGTGCGCGGTCGGCGAGCCGATCAGCGACGTGACGTCAGTGCGCGTCGAGGTGCCCGGGACGAGCTCCTTGAGCTGGTCGACGTCGACCATGTTGCCGCGCGTCGTGTGCGTCGGCCCGAGGAAGCTGCAGCCGCCCAGCAGCACGAGCGCCACGGCGAGGGCAGGCCGGTGAGGATGCAGTGGCGTTGGAAAAGGGCGCACGCGCGGGTCCCGCTTGAACAGGCCTTGCGGCCGACACTGCCGACAGGCGCCGCGGGCCGATGATCTGGCGCACGCAGCCTTGCAGCCCGGCGCTGGGGTGTCACGTCAGCCGGCGGCGTGTCAACATCGGGCAGCCGCCAGGGCATACGGACGGGAGCGGGCGAGATGCTGGGATTGTTGCGCGGCAGGCGATCCGAGCGCGCCGGCTTCGAGCTCTACGGCGCGGCGGTGCGCGGCGGCCGCGACCCCTACTTCTATGCCACGCTCGGCGTGCCGGACACGCTGGACGGGCGCTTCGACCTGGTCGGCGTGCACGTCGTGCTGATCATCCGCCACCTGCGCGAGCTCACTGAGCCCGGCGCCCGCCTGGCCCAGGCGGTGTTTGACGCCATGTTCTCCGACATGGATTTCAACCTCCGCGAAATGGGCGTCGGCGACCTGGCCGTCGGCAAGCGCAACCGCGAGATGTGGGAGGCGCTGCACGGCCGGGCGCAGGCCTACGAGGCGCCGCTCGCCGCGCGCGACGTCTCGGCCCTCGCCGAGGCGCTGGCGCGCAACATCTGGCGCGGCGAGGCTGCCCCGCCGCCGGGGGCCGCGCCCGCCCTGGCCGCCCTGGTGCTCAGGCGCGACGACGAGCTGCAGGGCCAGGACCTGCTCGCCGGCCGCGTCGTCTTCGCCCCGGTGGAGCCGGCCGCATGAGCCCGGAGTTCTCCCGCCGGTTTACCGCCAGCGCCGTCGGCCGGCGCGGCGCCGAGGTCACCGTCGAGGCAAACGCCGCCGAGTGCGCCGCGCTGGCCACCCGCCTCGGCCTCGTCGCCCTGGCCAGCCTGCGCTGCCGCTTCAGCCTGGCCGAGCTGCCCGGCGGCGCCGTCGCCGCCCAGGGCCAGCTCGCCGCCCGGCTGACCCAGGACTGCGTCGTCACCCTCGAGCCGTTCGACAGCGACGTCGAGGAGAGCTTCGCAGTGCGCTTCGTCGTCGAGGAGCAGCCCGACGAGGAGATCGATCCCGATAGCGAGGACGAGATCGTCTATGATGGCGACACCATCGACCTCGGCGAGGCCGCAACCGAACAGCTCGCCCTCGGCCTGGACCCGTATCCAAGAAAACCCGGCGCGGTGCTGGACGAAACGGTGGAGGCGCCAGGCTCCAGTCCATTCGCGGCGCTGCGGCCGAAGCTATGAAGGCAAGGCAAGGGGCTTTGCCCCTTGACCCCATTAAAGGCGGAGCCTTTAAAATCCATCACTTGATTCATGCTGTCTTGGCGAAATCGGTGCTGTTGGAGCAGCATTGAATGGCTTCGCCAGCTAAGGAAGAGCCCAGTCAGGTTCTAAATGGATGCGGGTCTGGGGGCGCCGCCCCCAGCGGGTCCAGGGCAGAGCCCTGGCCTTGCCTTCGCTTGCAAGCTACATAACCCTCTGCTACCCCGCGCGGCTCGTACGCGTCTGGAGTTTCGCCTGTTATGGCCGTCCCAAAGAGAAAGACCTCGCCGTCCCGTCGCGGCATGCGTCGCAGCCACCAGGCGTTGCCCAGCGAAGCCCATAACGAATGCTCGAATTGCGGCGAGTTGAAGCGTCCGCATCATGTCTGCAGCCATTGCGGCCATTACGACGGCCGCGAGGTGGTTGGGGCCGGCAAGGCGCTCAAGGGTGCCGTTCGCGCCTGAGCTGAGTTCGGCTGGCCGCGGCGAGGGGTTCGCTTGAGCGGCGGCTTCGTCCTTGCCGTCGACGCAATGGGCGGCGACGATGCGCCCGGCATGGTGATCGGCGGCATCGCCATCGCCGCCGAGCGCCATCCGCAAGCGCGTTTCCTGCTGGTCGGTAACGAGGCTTTGCTGCGGCCGTTGCTGGCCGCCGAGCCGCGTGCCGCCGCCGTCTGCACGGTGCGCCACGCTGACGAGACGATCCCGAGCTCGATGAAGCCGACCGCGGCCTTGCGCCGGCGCGGCGCCTCGATGCGCATTGCGATCGAGGCGGTGGCGGCCGGCGAGACGGCCGGCGTGATCACCGCCGGCAACACCGGCGCGCTGTTGGCGCTGGCCAAGATCATCATCAAGACCCTGCCCGGCATCGACCGTCCGGCGATGGCCGCCATCGGCCCGTCGGCGCGCGGCGACGTGGTCATGCTCGACCTCGGCGCCAACCTGGCCTGCGACAGCCGCAACCTGGTCGAGTTCGCGATCCTGGGCGACATGTTCGCCCGCACCGTGCTCGGGCTGACCGCGCCCTCGATCGGCCTGCTGAACGTCGGCACCGAGGAGATGAAGGGCAGCGACCGGCTGCGCGCCGCCGCCGAGGTGCTGAAGCGCAGCCACATCGCCGCCCAGTTCTATGGCTTTGTCGAGGGCCACGACATCGCCGCCGGCACCACCGACGTGATCGTGGCCGACGGCTTTACCGGCAACATTGCGCTGAAGACTGGCGAGGGCGCCTTGAAGCTAGTGTCGGAGCTGCTGCGGGAGATTTTCGGTGGCTCACTGGCCGGCAAGCTCGCCTACCTGCTGGTGCGTCCCGGCCTCGAGCGCCTGCGCACCTGGCTGGACCCACGGCGCTACAATGGCGCGGTGATGCTGGGGCTGAACGGCGTCGTCGTGAAGTCGCATGGCGGCACCGACGCGCAGGGCTTCGCGCATGCCATCGACGTGGCGATGGACATGGTGGTGCACCGCTTCAACGACCGCATCCGCGACGGGCTCGCCCGGGTCGCCGGCCTGGTCGCCGTGGCGGACGACGCGCCCGCGACTGGATCGACCCTGGCGGCGGCGGATTGAGCCAGCATGGGGCGGAAGGCCAGGGCAGTGCTCCTGGCCCCCAGTCAAGGCGGAGCTTTTAAAATCCAGCACATTAGTAAACGGGGTCTGGGGCCTCACGGCCCCAGCGGGTCCAGGGCAGCGCCCTGGCCTTCTTTCGGGGACACTCATGGACGTTCATCCTGACGCCCGCGCGGCAATCGTCGGCGTCGGTGGCTACCTGCCGCGCCGGGTGGTCGACAATGCCGAGCTGTCGCGCCGCGTCGACACCTCGGACGAGTGGATCCGCGAGCGCACCGGCATCCGCCAGCGCCACCTCGCCGGGCCGGACGAGACCGCCGCCTTCATGGGTGCGGCGGCGGCACGCGCGGCGCTGGCGCAGGCCGGCGTCGCGGCGGCGGCGGTCGACGTGGTGATCGTCGCCACCAGCACCCCCGACCAGGGTTTTCCAGCGACGGCGCTGCGCATCCAGGCGGCGCTCGGCATCACGCGCGGCTTCGGCTTCGACCTCTCGGCCGCCTGCAGCGGCTTCGTCTACGCGCTCGCCGTCGCCGATGGTCTGATGTGCCGCGGCCAGGCCGAGCGGGTGTTGGTGATCGGCAGCGAGGTATACTCCCGGATCATGGATTGGAGCGACCGCAACACCTGCGTGCTGTTCGGCGACGGCGCCGGCGCGGTGCTGCTCGCGCGCGAGCCGAGGCAGAGCGGACGCGGGCTGCTGTCGACGCACCTGCATGCCGATGGCCGGCTGGGCGACCTGCTCTACATCGACGGCGCGGTCGGTCAGCCGGAGCGCTCCGGCCACCTGATCATGCAGGGCCGCGAGGTGTTCCGCCACGCCGTCGGCAAGCTCTCCGGCGTGGTGGACGAGGCGCTCGCGGCGAACGGGCTCGCGCGTGACGCGGTGAACTGGCTGGTGCCGCATCAGGCCAATCTGCGCATCATCGAGGCGATGGCGCGCAAGCTCGCGCTGCCGCCCGAGCGGGTGGTGGTCACGGTCGATCGCCACGCCAACACCTCCGCCGCCTCGATCCCGCTCGCACTCGCCGAGGCGGTGGGCGACGGCCGCATCCGACCGGGCTCGCTGGTGCTGATGGAGGCGCTGGGCGGCGGCATGACCTGGGGCGCCGCCCTCGTCAGGATGTAGCCCGAGGCTCTGAGCGCGCCCGCGCCGCCGAGCGCAACCTGCTGATCTTGGACATTTTCTTGACGCCCAGCCGGCTGTTCTCTAGCGTGCCGTCAATGAACACGGTCACTCGCGCCCAGCTCGCCGAGCGTATCTACACCCAGGTCGGGCTGTCTCGAAACGAGAGCGCCGACCTGTTGGAAACCGTGCTGGACCGCGTCTGCGTTGCGCTCGAAGGTGGAAATTCAGTCAAGATCAGCGGCTTCGGCACCTTCTCCGTGCGCCTGAAAGGCCGCCGTATCGGCCGCAACCCGAAGACCGGGGTCGAGGTGCCGATCCTGCCGCGCCGGGTGCTGGTGTTTCGTCCGAGCCAGGTGCTGAAGGCGCAGGTGAACGGGACCGCGGTGCCGGTTGAGGACGACCTATGAGGCGCTCGACGGCAAGCGGTCCTTTTTTGAAAAAAAGGACAAAAAAACTTTTACTCGCTAGGGGTTATGAGAGTTTCTTACGTCTTCTTTTCCAACACGCGGCGTCATGAGCGGCGGCAATCTGGCGGCTGTGCCTCCGGCCGCGGAGACTGCCGCCGACGCCCGGCTGAAGAAGGCGCCCAACGCGTTTCGCACGATCAGCGAGGTCGCGGACGAGTTGCAGATCCCGCAGCATGTGCTGCGGTTCTGGGAAACCAAGTTCAGCCAGGTGCGGCCGCTCAAGCGCGGGGGTGGGCGGCGCTATTACCGGCCCGACGACATCACCCTGCTGCGCCGTGTCTCGGACCTGCTCTACACCCAGGGTTACACGATCAAAGGTGTCCAGCGCCTGCTGCGTGATGGCGGCGGCCGGCTGTCGGACGACATTCCGCCGCCGACCGAGGCTGAGCGCCTCGCGTCCGAGGTCGAGCGCGCCGCGGTCCAGGCCGAGCGAGTCGACGACGAGGCTGGCGCCCAGCTCGCCATACCGGAGTTCCGTGCCCCGGATCCGACGCGGCCGGGTGTCGACGCCGCGGCGGTCGCCGCCGGCGCCGAGGTGCAGCGGCTGCGCCACCTGCTCGGCCGCATGCTGACGGAGTTGGTCGAGCTGCGGGCGCTGCTCGGCCCCAAATGACATGAACCCACATGAGGCGGCCCTCCATGACGCCGTGCCGAATGACGGGCCTATGGCAGCCGAATTGCCTGGCGTCGCCGCGCCTGCTAGCACGTCGGCGCCGTGCCCGTTGCGGGTGAGCAGGCGACCGGTCGGAGCGTAGCGCAGTCTGGTAGCGCATCAGTCTGGGGGACTGGGGGTCGTGGGTTCGAATCCCGCCGCTCCGACCATTCGTGCCGGCCGGGGCTCGACGCGAGAGCCGATGCCGGAGGCGCCGCCTGCAGGGAGTGCCGGCTTGGATGCCTGACGCCGCGGTGCCAACCAGCGAACTGCCGCAGTTCACCCGGGACGCGTTCCCCGAGGACCTCTACCTCGCGGCGTTCCCGGACGTGCGCGATGCGGTCAAGGCCGGCATGCTGCACAGCGGCCTCGAGCACTATCAGCTGAGTGGCCGTAACGAGATCGCCGCCGGGTTGCGTCGCAACCCGTTCACCGCCGTGCCCGGGGCGTTGCCCGCCGCGCCTGCTGCCGCCGCGCCTGCCGCCGACCTGCCCGCTGCCGACCTGCCCGCTGCCGACCTCCTGGCGGCGCCGCGCCCAGCCACGCCGCGTGTCGCCCGCCCGCCCAGCCTTGATGACGACGTGTCGCTGCCGTCGCTGCCGCGGCCGCCGCGCGAGCCGCCGACGCTGCTCGGCCCGCCGCAGACCGCCGAGGAGGCGCTGTTTGACCCGGCGGTCTACCTGGCCGTCAACCCCGACGTTGCCGCCGCCATCCTCTCCGGGCGGGTGCCGGACGCGCGTCAGCATTGGCAGCGCCTCGGCCGCGATGAGGAGCGCCGCGGCCTACGCCCCTCGATCTTGCGCGATGCCCAGTTCGGCGATGCGCCGCTGGCCAAGCCGCCCACGCCGGAGGGTTTCGACGCCGCGGGCTACCTGTTCGCCAATCCGGACGTCCGGCGCGCCGTCGGCGATGACCCGGTCGCCGCGGCGGCGCACTGGCAGGACCATGGCCGCATCGAGGGCAGGCTCCGGCGCGGCGTCGCCGCCCACGCCGCGCGCCGCGCCGACCCGCTCGCCGTGTTCGCCAAGCCCTTCGGCCTCAACGTCTTCGGCCCGTTCGCCGCCGCCACCGGCCTCGGCACCGCGGCGCGCAACCTGGTGCGGGCGCTGCGCGCCGCCGACCTGCCGTTCGAGCTGTTCCCGTTCGACGTCCAGACCGGCGCCCCGCGCCTGCCTCTGGCCGAGGCCGACCATCGCCCGCGCTACCGCGTCAACCTGATCCTCGCCAACGCCGACCAGATGGCCGGGCTGCTCGCCGTCTATCCGCCCGGCAGCTTCGACGACGCCTACACGATCGCACTCTGGGCCTGGGAGCTCGCGGCGTTCCGACCCGACTGGTTCGAGTGCTTTGGCGCCGTCGACGAGGTGTGGAGCAACTCCGCCTTCGAGGTCGAGGCGATCGCCGCCGTCGCGCCGGTGCCGGTGCGCAAGGTCCGCCTGCCGGTGCTGGCCCAGAGCGCCGGGCGCGAGGCAGGGCGGGCCGCGTTCGGCGTGCCGGAGGGCCACGTCGTCTTTCTGGTCGCGTTCGACGTCGGCAGCACCTCGGCGCGCAAGAACCCGCTGCTCGCCGTCGAGGCCTTCCGCGAGGCGTTCGGCCCGGACGAGCCGGTGTTTCTGCTGGTCAAGTTCCACTCCAGCAGTCTGGAGCCGCAGGTCACCCGCGAGGTCAGCCTGGCGCTGCGCGGCATGACCAACGTGCTGGTCGTCGCCGAGCGGGTCAGCGAGGCCGAGATGGCGCTGCTGCGCGCTGCCGTCGACTGCTACGTCTCCGCCCACCGCGCCGAGGGCTATGGCCTGAACATCGCCGAGTTCCTGGCCCTCGGCCGGCCGGTGATCGCCACCGGCTACTCCGGCAACTGCGAGTTCCTCGACGAGCGGACCGGCTACCCGATCGGGTACCACCTGGCCGAGGTCGGCACCCAGGTCGGCCCCTACCTGCCGCATTACGTCTGGGCGGAGCCCGACCGCGCCGCCCTGATCGCGGCGATGCGCCGCGTCGTCGCCGAGCCGGCCGAGGCGGCAGCCCGGGCGGCGGCGGGAGCGGCGCGCATGGCCGAGCTGTTCGGCCCGGCGGTGATCGGCCACGAGGTCGCCGCCCGCCTCGCCGCCCTGGGGCTTGACCAGGCAAGCCCGCCGTTCCTGCACCTGCTCGGCCGCACCCGCTCGCTGCGTCTGCCGCCTTTGCTCGTCGAGCACGATCCGGCCGAGCTGCAGGCGATCGCCGCCCTCGGCGAGCACCGCCCGCTATTCAGCGTTCTGCTGCCGGGTGCGCCGGAGGCCAGCAACCCGCTCACCGCCTCGCTCGCCGCCATCCTGATCCAGACCTACCCGCTCTGGGAGGTCGTGGCCCTCACCTCGAGCGCCATCCCCGCTGCGGACGGGCTGGAGCGTCTGCGCGGCTGGGACCCACGGGTGAGGCTGCGCGCCGCGCCCGCCCGGGCTGGCCTTGCCGCCCGGCTGCTGGCGGCGCTGGAGATGTCGACCGGCGACTGGGTGGTGCTGATGCCGCCCGGCGACGTCGTCTCGCCCGGCACGCTGCTGCAGCTTGCCGAGGCGCTGACGCCTGGCCATCCGTCGGCCGCCAGGCTTGCCGGCGCGCCGCCGCTCGACGCCCTCTACGCCGACTCCCACCTGGTGGACGCCGAGGGCACGGTCATCGGCCATGCCTTTCGGCCCGAGTTCTCGCCCGACCTGCTGGAGGCTGCCAACTATGCCGGCGCGCTGCTGGCGATCCGCAAGAGCACGCTTCTCGCAGTGATCGCCGAGGCGCCGGACGATCGGTGGGCCGGCGGCGCTGACGTCCCCGCCCCGACGTCGCCGGCCGAGCCCGACGAGGCGGTTTGCGTCTACGCCCTGCTGCTCGCGCTGCTGCGTCGGCGCGCGGCGATCGGCCACGTCGCCGCACCTCTCTACCAGGCGCTCGCGCATCGCCCGCCGCCGCTGCCGGCGCTGCTGCAGGCGACGCTCGAACGCCACGCCCGGCTCGCCTACGGCGAGGCGGCGCGGGTCGAGCCGGGCCTGCGTCCCGCCACCTTCCGCCTCCGCCGCCCGCTCGGCGTGCGCCCTCGCCTCGCCTTGCTGCTGCTCGCCGCCCCCGCTGGAGCTCCCGCGGAGGCCTGCCGCCAGTTGCAGGCCGCGCTCGCCGAGCTGCTGCCCGAAGGCCTCGCCGGCACCGACGTCCGGCTCGTCGGCGACGCCGCCCTCGCCGCGCTGCTGCCGCCCGAGATCCGCGTCATCGAGCCCGACGCTGCCGCCGGCTACGCCGCACGCGCCAACCTCGCCTTGCGCCAGGCCCGCGCCGAGCACGTCGTCATCCTTGCCGACATCCCGCACGGCGCCGAGCCGGGCTGGCTGGAGGCGCTGCTCGAGCCGCTCCAGGACGCCGATGTCGGCCTCGTCGGCGGCCGCGTCGTGGGGTCGGACGGCCAGACCAGGCAGGGCGCCGCCATGCTCGGTCCCACCGGCCCGATGCCGCTCCGCCCCGCCGCCGAGGCCGAGGCCGATTACGGTTGGCTCGACGCGGTGACCCGCAACGTCTCGGTGCTCGGCGCCGGCTGCATCGCCTTCCGCCGCTCCGTCCTCGCCGAGCTCGGCGGCTTCGCCCCCGCACTGCCCGCCGGCCTCGCCGTCGCTGATTGCTGTGTCCGCGCTGCCGCCAGCGCCTACCGCATCGTCGACACGCCGTTCGCCCGTCTGCACGGCCACGTCGCCCCGGCTTTGGAGCCGGAGGTGCGATGGAATGCGCCGGAGCGGTTTTACAATCCTGCCTTCTGGCAGGATGGGAGTTATCGGCTCAAATAAAGCCCGGCCTCTGCCGTGGACGCGCCAGGGGCGGCACCCCTTGACCCGCATCCGACAGGGCGAAGCGTTCGGCCAGGAGCAAGGGCGCCTGCTCGCCGGGGGCAGCATGCTCGGTGAACACGCACAGCGCGCCGAGACGCCGCGGCGCCCGTAGCGCGTCGGCGAAATGCGCCGCCGCCGCCACCAGCATCGTGTCGTCCGACCCCGCCGCCAGCGTCATGTGGAAGCGGAACTGCTCGCGCACGTAAGGGTAACCCCAGCGCATCAGATTGCGCTCCTCCGCCGCGTCCAGCCCCGGCAGCCGGCGCCGCGCCAGGTCCGCCTGATCAGGCTGCAGCCGATGCGGGTCCAGCGCCGCCAGCGCCGCCTCGTGCAGCAGCGGCAGGGCAGGGCAGGGCGCAGGCGCCAGCAGCGACACGCAGCCGCGATGCCGCCCGACCTCGAGCGGCGGCAGGGCGAACGACCGGCAGCGCGCCGCCAGCGCCTCCACCGCCGCCATCGCCTCATCCCATCCCGTCGCCAGGCGGAACGGCGCCACCAGCGTCGCATGAAATCCGTAGCGACGCGGTGCCGCCGTCAGCGCCGGCAGCCCGGGGACCGCGGGCTGCGCGACGTTGACCGCGAGCTCCGCGTCCCGCCCGAGCCAGCTGCACCCGGCCGCCCAGAGCGGGTCGTCAGGCTCCGGCGCGTAGTAAAGCGCCACCCGCACGCCCCGCATCAGCGACCAACGTCACCGGCGTCGGCGCCCAGGCACGGGCAACGGACGCGGGACCACAGCACGCCCCGCGCGCGCAAAAATCTGGCTCCCGGAGTAGGACTCGAACCTACGACCGAGCGATTAACAGTCGCTTGCTCTACCAACTGAGCTATCCGGGATCGGCAGGCCGGACCCTATAGCGAAGCGCCACCCCGCTGGCAACGCGCCTAGCCTCGAACCTTCAGGAGACGCGCGGCCGATGGTGCGGGTGGCCGGACTCGAACCGGCAAGCCCTTCCGGGCGGCGAATTTTGAGCTCGCTGTGGTTACCATTTCACCACACCCGCGTCGGCGCTGATGATGAACCGCCACGCGACGGCGAGCAATCCATCCGCCGCACCGATTGCCTCGCCCGCCGAGCGCGCGCTAGTGCACAGCCATGGCAGCCTGGGCCACCCGCATCGTGCTGCTCGCCGGCCTCGCCGCGCTCGCCGCCTGCGTGCCCCCGCCGCCGCCGCTCGCGCCCGGCGACGTGGCGCCCGACGCCCCGCCGGCCGCCCCGCCACCATCCGCCCAGCCACCGGCCGCCCAGCCACCGGCCGCCCAGCCACCGGGCGCCCCCGCAGCCGCCATCGCACCCGTCCCGGCGTCCGATCGCGCCGCCGCCCTCGCCGCCGCCGGCTTGCCCGCCACCGCCGCCGGCAGCGCCGTCGACGCGCCGCTGCGCCTCGACATTCCCGACAACGTCCTCTTCGACACCGCCAGCGACCAGCCGCTGCCGGGGGCCGCCGCCGTGCTCGCCCGCCTCGCGGCCGCCCAGCATCAAGCGGGCGGCATGCTCACCGTGCTCGGCCACACTGACGCCGTCGGCTCCGACAGCTACAATCTCGGCCTCTCCGCCCGCCGCGCCCACACCGTCATCGCCCGACTCACCGCCGACGGCGTCCCGCCCGAAGCCCTCAGCGCCGTCGCCATCGGCCGCCGCCAACCGGTCGCCAGCAACGCGACGCCCGACGGCCGCGCCCGCAACCGGCGCGTCGAGTTCCTGCTCGGCGACAGCCTCGCCGCCAACCTCGCGGCCGTGCAGGCCAGCGGCCAAGGCGACGTCGCCGTGCTTCGCCCCGACGCGCAGGGTGACGGCCTGGTCGAAGCCGAACGCATCAGCCTGCCCGACCCACTCCCCGCCGCCCGCCTCCGCCATCCCGCCGCCGAGCCGCCCGTCCACATCCGCCAACCAGACCGCGTCACCCGCGCGCCGCTGACCCAGACGCCAACGTTTTGAGGCAAGGCAAGGGGCTTTGCCCCTTGACCCCATCAAAGGCGGAGCCTTTGAAATCCATTTATTATTTATGGTTCGTGCGCGAGTTCGTGGCGTGTTGAACTGGGATGAATGGCTTCGCCAAGCAAGGAAGAGCGACTTTGGACTCCAAATGAATGGGGTCTGGGGCCGCGGGCCCCAGCGGGTCCAGGGCAGAGCCCTGGCCTTCCTTCCCTCTCCTTCCTACGTAGTCCTCAATGTCCGCCCTCCCAAAAACCGAGTCATCGCTGCCGGACCTCGCCGCTCAGGCACTGCGCTTCCCGCTCCGCGCCGACCGCCTGATCCAGCCGCCTGGCGTGCTGGCCGAGCACGCCGCCGAGGAGGCCTCCTTCGGCCGCATCAGCGTCGACGAGCGCGGGCTGACGGCGGGCATGCGGCTGCATCTTGTTCAGCCGGCGCGCGCCCACATCGCCGCCTGGCGCGAGGCTCGGTCCGGCTTCGACACCGCCCTGGAGC
This sequence comes from Acetobacteraceae bacterium, assembly GCA_965198995.1. Taxonomy (GTDB): domain Bacteria; phylum Pseudomonadota; class Alphaproteobacteria; order Acetobacterales; family Acetobacteraceae; genus CAXMMR01. The sequence goes on along the minus strand of CBDAQG010000002.1, from coordinate 1,913,505 downwards.
CGAGCCGTCCGGCGATCGAGGCGGTGCGCCGGCTGGAGGGAGAACTCGCCGGCCTGGAGCAGGCGCGCGACGCCCGCATTGCCGAGGTTGAGGCGCAGGCGGGCGAGGACCATCGCTACCGTCAGGCGCGTGACCGCTATGCCGAGGCGGAGCTGCTGTGGCGTGACGCGCGCGACCGCAATGGTGGCCGGGCACCCAACATGCGCGGCCTGTCGCCGTTCTACTGGCTTGGATTGCTGCTGATCGGCGTCGCCGAGTGGCTGATCAACTACGACACATTCTTCATCTTTACCGGCGTGCCGGCGATCGCGGCCGGTGCCACCGCGGTGCTCGGCGTCGCCCTTGCGTTTGCCGCGCATGGCCATGGCACGATCCTCAAGCAGTGGGCGGTGCGCTTCGGCCAGCACCGCGAGCGCGCCCGCCGGCTTGGCGACTGGCGGCTGTTTGGCCTCTCGACGCTCGCCTTGCTGGTCGTGCTGGCGGCCGCCGGCGGCTCGCGCTACGCCGCCGTGCTGCACACCCTGGCCGCCGATGCGGGGCCGAACCTGCTCGGCGCGGATGCGGTGATCGAGGTGCACCCGCTGCGCGACGTGCTGCTGTCGCTGCTCGCCAACGTCGCCGCCTGGCTGGTCGGGGTGTTCCTCGCCTACCTCACTCACGACGTCGATCCGGATTACATGGACGCGACGCATCAATACGCCGTCGCCTCGCGCCGCTTCGGCCGGCGCCGCGCCGGCGTCGTCGACCGCATCCGCACGGTGCAGGCGCAGGCTGCCAAGGACGTGGCCGAGAAGCAGCGCGCCGCGGCGACCCGCGCCGCCGCGGTGGGCCCGCAGAAGGCGCTGCTCGACCAGGTGGATGCGCATGGCGAGGCGGTGCTGCAGGCGCTGGCCGCCAGCCTGCGCGGCGAGGCCGAGGGCTATCGCGACGCGCTGGCCCGTCTCGCTTTGGCCCAGCGCGGCACCGTCGCGATCAGCATCGGCGTCGATGGCCGGCCGCTCACGCCGTACGACTACAAGGCGATGCCGCTGGTGCTCGACGCGGCGCTGCTGCGCGAGTTGGCCGGCTGATGCGCCGCACCCTCGCCCTGCTGAGCCTGGTGCTGGCGGCCTCGCTGCCGGTTGCCGCCCGCGCCGCCCTGTTCGGCGCCGGTGGGTTGGACCCGGCGTTCTGCCGCCAGCCGCAGGTCCGCCAGACCGTGGTCTACATCGACGACACGCTGATGATCGACGGCCAGACCGATTGGGCGCGCCGGCTCGACACCAAGCTGCGCGCGACGCTTGCACCCGGCGAGCGCGTCACCGTGGTCCGGCTGTCGCCCGGCGGCCTGGTGGGGCAGGCCGGCTCGGGCCAGTCAAGCGAGCTCTGGTCGGGCTGCTGGCCGGGCTACGCGGCCGCCGAGCAGGCCCGGCTTGCCGCCCAGACCTACCTGTTCGAGCAGAACCCGCTCGCCGGCATCGCCGACCAGCAGAAATACTTCCTGCACGATTTCGGCGCCGCGCTGACCCAGATCTACCTCGCCGCCAAGCGGCCGGCCGACAGCGTGCGCAGCGCGGCGGCGGATGCGCCGGCCAAGCAGATCATCCGCGCTCTGGCCTCCGACGAGGGTCGCTTCGCCGCCAGCCAGGTCACCATCCGCGCCATCATCTACTCGGACATGGCCGAGAACAGCGACCTCGGCTCGGTGTTCAAGCCCGGCACGGCTGCGCCGTCTTCCGAGCACAGCGGGTCGACGGCGACAGGCCTTGGCCAGCGGCTGGGTACCTATCTACGCGGCGGCGTGTTTTATGCCTTCGGCGTCGGCTCGGACATCACCGACGATCCCGGCCTGCCGGAAACCGCGCGTGGCTTCTGGCGCGCCGCCTTCGGCTCGCTCGCCGCGGCACTCGCCGGCATGGGGGCGGACCTCAACGTGCCAAACATCCTGCCCGTGGTCGCCCGCCGCTACCCGGTGACGCTGAGCCTGGGCGGGCAGACGCTGGACGGCCGCATCGCGCTGCTCGCCGACCAGGACGGCACCCTGGTCGATAGCTGGCTCGGCGTGACCCGGCTCGGCATCGCCATGCTCGACGGCAGCTTCCGCTGCACCGCCGGGCGTCCCGGCTGCCGGCTGGAGGCGACCACCTCGGCCGGCATCGCCACCAGCGCGGCGAGCGAGCAGGTCAGCCTGCTCGGACCTGAGCGCGGGCCGCTGTCCGGCCGACTTGGCCTGAGGGCGGCCGCCGGCATGTCCTTCCCGCTGCAGGCAGGGGCGCCTTGAGAGAGGAAGGCGAGGGGCTTTGCCCCTCGACCCCATTAAAGGCGGAGCCTTTAAAATCCGTTTCTTGTCTATGACGCCGACGCGGGATTGTGGCCTGGGGAGCGGGTTGGATGGCTTCGCCCAAGCAAGCAAGAGGTTGTGTACGCTCATCTAGCGGATGCGGGTCTGGGGGCGGCGCCCCCAGCGTCGGGACCCATCGCGCGAGTGCGACGGGCGCTCGGTCAGGGAGAGCCCTGACCTTGTTTTTTCCGCCGCCTGCTAACGATCGCTTAATCTTTCTGAGCTCTAATCCCCATCGACCTGGATGGGATCATACGCATGCGCCTTTCTGCCTGGCGGCTTGCCGGCGTCGGCTTTGTCACCCTGAGCGCCACGGGCGTCATCGCCTCGGCCGTCTGCGGCATCGCCTACGGGCTGCTGTGGGGCGCTGGCGCCTACGCGTCGACCTTCCTGGTGCTGCTCGGCGTGATCAGCGCCGCGGCGCGCATCGCCCCGCCGGTCGAGACCGAGGTTGAGGATTGGCAGCTCGCGCCGCCGCCCCCCGTCGCGGCCGCTTCCGAGATTGACGGAGTGGCGGCAGCGTCGTCGGCGTCGGCCATCCAGGCGGCGTCGTTGTCCGGTCGTCCGGTCCGCCGCCTGTCCGACAAGATCACGATGGCCTTCGAGCACGCCTGTGAGATTGGCGACGTCAGGCTGGCCGAGAAGCTGCTGGAGAGCCTGGAATTGGTGCTCCTGCGCGGACCCTCGGCGGTCGAGGAGCGCGCGCTCCATCTCGAGATCATCATCGCCGGTCGTAATCGCCTCGCCACGCTGCGCGGCCCCGCTGAGACGGGAGCGACCACCGACGCCACGACGGATACCAGGGCGGACGCCTGACGCAAGCGGCGAGCGCCGTGCTGGCCGGTTGGCACTCAGCCTCCTAGCCGTTAGACAATAGCGGTGTGACGACAGCGCGATAGCCGAGGGCTTGTCGTTCCAGTGCGTCGTTCCGTGCTTGGTTGTCAGTAGGTTATGAAGATCTTGCCTATAGGCAAGGTTGCCGCGTCGTGCCGATGCTGAAAGGTCCGGGCGGGAATCGAACCCACATTCGCGGATTTGCAGTCCGCTGCATCACCACTCTGCCACCGGACCAGAGAGCCGAGCGGCTTATCGTCCGCCGCCGCCGGCCCGGTCAAGCACCAAGCCGCGGGCCGAGGATCGCCCGGGGGATTGTTGCCGTGCGGGAGCTCCCTATAACGGCCGAAATCTTGGTGAGGCAGGTCATGCAGATCCCTGACGACGTCGCCGGCGGCTATGCCAGCGCCCGGGCGCACATGGTCGATGGCCAGATCCGGCCAAACCGGGTGACCGATCGCCGCCTGCTCGAGGTGCTGCGCTCGATGCCGCGTGAGCAGTTCCTGCCCGAGGCGCTGCGCCCACTCGCCTACATTGACGACAACCTGCCGCTCGGCGACGGCCGGGTGCTGATGGAGCCGCTGATCCTCGCCCGGCTGCTGCAGCTCGGCCGGGCACGGCCAGGCGAGCGGGTGCTCGTGGTCGGCGCCGGCGTTGGCTACGGCGTCGCGGTGCTGGCCGGCTGCGGCGCGAGCGTTGTCGGACTCGAGGAGCAGCCCGCCTTGCTGGCCGTCGCGCGGGCCACCTGCGCCAGCCTCGCGCCGGGCGCCACCCTGGTGCAGGGCCGGCTCGCGGCTGGCCACCCGGATGGCGGCCCTTATGGGCTGATCGTGATCGAGGGCGCGGTGCGCGCCATCCCTCCGGCGCTCGCGAGCCAATTGGCTCCACCCAATGGCCGGCTGGTCGGCGTGCTGGCCGAAGAGGGGCGGATGCCGCAGGCGGTGATCGCCGAGGCGACGCCCGCCGGCCTGGTGTCCCGCTTCGCCTTCGACGCCTCAACCCCGCTGCTGCCCTCCCTGCTGCCCGCCCCCGCCTTCACCTTCTAAGAGTTTCAAGGAAGGCGAGGACTCCCCCTCCCTCCGTAAGGCATTCCAATTGCGCGTCGCCCAGTCGAATGGTGCCCAGCATATCAAATGGCGGCGTCGATTGCTGTCCGACAGCCCGGACCGCAGTCCCTAAGTCGATGTTTCCGAAGCCTCGGCTTTGGTGGGGTCAAGGGGCAAAGCCCCTTGCCTTGCCTTCAACTTGCCTTCCCTTCAATGAGAATGCCCGTCGCTGCGGCATCGCGGTTGGCGACCTTGGGCGCGCTATGGCAGAGTACGGCCGGTGACGAGTGGGGATTGAGTGCATGGCTTTCGGACGCAGGCCGACTTTCGGTGCCGGGCCAAGCCTGACGGGCGTTGCCGCCACGCTCGCCGCTTTTCTTGCGGTATTTCACGGCGGCGCGCGTGCCCAGACGCTGGCGCGCTCCGACAATCGCCCCGGTACTGAGGTCAGCAGCCCGCCGCGCACGCTGCAGGAGGTGCTCGGGCTGGCCTATGAGACCAACCCGCAGCTCACCGAGGAGCGCGCCCGCCTGCGGGCCACCGACGAGGGCGTGCCGACGGCGCTCGCCGGTTGGCGGCCGACCGTGGTGGTGAGCGGCACCGCCGGCTATGGCGCCTACACCAGCGTCATCGGCGCCGGCGCCGAGGCGCTCGGCACCACCATTCCGCAGTCGGCGCGCACCAATGTCTATGCGCACCAGGAGTTTACGACGAGCGCCACGGTGACCCAGCCGCTCTACCGCGGCGGCCGCACCACCGCCCAGACCCATCAGGCGGTGAACACCGTGCTCGCCGAGCGCGGCCGCCTGATTGCCGAAGAGGAGCAGGTGTTCTCCGACACCGTGAACGCCTATGTCGGCGTGATCGAGAACCAGAACCTGCTGGAGCTCAACATCAGCAACGAGCAGGTGCTGACGCGTCAGCTGCAGGCCACCAACGACCGCTTCCGGGTCGGCGAGATCACCCGCACCGACGTCGCCCAGGCCGAGGCGGCGCTGGCCGGCGCTCAGGCCAACCGCGAGATCGCCGCCGGAAACCTGCAGACGGCGCGCGCCACCTTTGCCCGCGAGGTTGGCACGCTCCCGCCCGACAACCTGATCGAGCCGCAGCCGCTGCATCTGGGTCTGCGCTCGGAGACCGAGGCGAGCGAACTCGCCGTCGCCAACAACCCGAACGTCATCTCGGCGCTGTTCGCCTACGCCGCCGCCAAGGACGCGATCGACGTCGCGTTCTCGGCGCTGATGCCACAGCTGTCTCTCGTCGGGCAGGGCACGAAGGAAGAGAACACGAACTACGAAAAGGATCACAGCGCGACGGCGACCGGATTGCTGAGCTTCTCGATCCCGCTCTATCAGGGCGGCGCCGAATACGCAGCGGTGCGTCAGGCGCGTCAGACCGCCGAGGAGAGCGAGCGCGCCGTCGAGGATGCCCGACGCGCCGCCATCCAGCAGACGGTCACCGCCTGGGAGACGCTGATCGCCGCCCAGGCCGCCATCGACAGCACCCGCGCCGCCATCCGCTCCAATTCGATCGCCCTGGAAGGCGTCTCGCGCGAGGCGATCGTCGGCAGCCGCACCACGCTCGACGTGCTGAACGCGCAGCAGGCGTTGCTACAGAGCCGGGTGACGCTGATCCAGAACCTCGCCTCCTACATCAACGCCTCCTACGGCGTTGCCGACGCGGTTGGACGGCTGACCGCGCGCGACCTCGGTCTGCACGTCGCGACCTATGACGAGACCGCATACTACAATGCCGTGCGGGACCGGCTCTGGGGCACTGGCGACTTCGCGACCCACGTGCCGGCGCGATGAGCGACCGCCCGGGCGACAAGGCTCAACGCAGCCCGACAGCCGGCATCGGCGACAGCAGCGTCGGCGCCATGGACGGCGTGATCGCCTCCATCCGCCAGGCGATGCGCGAGGGCGAGCCGCTCGCCACCGGTCACGAGCCGCCGGTAAGCCGCGGTGGCGACGGCGTGCTGCGCCTCGATCCGTCGATGCTGGTCTCGGAGCCGAGCCAGGCGAGCACGGCGGCGGCGGACCCCCGGGCGAGCTCGATCGGGCCGGAGCCCACCGTGCGGACGCAGCCGGCGTTGGCGCCGCCGCCGGCCGGCCTGGTCAGTGACGCCGCCGCCCAGGCCGCCGCCGCCGCGATGGCCGAGCTGAAGCAGATGGCTGGCGCCGCCAATGCTGCTGCCGGCAGCAGCCTGACCGTCGAGGCCCTGGTGCGCCAGGCGCTGGCGCCGCTGCTCTCCGGCTGGCTGGAGCAGAACCTGCCCGGCATCGTCGAGCGCATCGTCCGCGCCGAGGTCGAACGCATTCTCGACCGCCGCTGAGCGCCTCAGCCGAGGTCGTACAGCACCTTCAGCACGACGAACCAGTCGTAGCGTCCGTCGAGCAGCCGCCCGTCATTGCCGACCAGCAGGCCGCTCCCTGAGATCGGCACGTGCTTCTCGGTCACCGCATCGTCGACGTTGCCACCGATGACCGTAAGCTGCCCGGGTGCGACGCCGACGACGATGTCGCAATGGCTCGCAAACGGCGGCGCCGGCAGGTTGCGGAAGCGGATATGGGCGGCGCTGTCGCGGCCGGTGCAGATCACGTCGCCGGCGAGCGGCGCATAGCTGTTCGGCCCGTAGGCCTGCAGCACCGGCACCCGGCCCTCCACGGCGAGGTTGATGTAGGTCGAGTGGCTGGGCGCGTAGGCAAAGCGCGGTCCGGCGCCGTCGAGCCGCATGATGTAGCTGATGAAGGCGGCCGACCAGGCGAATCGGCCATCACCCTCAGCGGTAAACAGGTTGCCTTCGGCGTCGTGGATGCCGGTCCAGGCGGCCTCGCGCTCACCCGGATCCTGGCCCGTCCACCAATACTCGCCGACTCGTTGCCACAGCCCGGCCTGGCGCTCCGGCTTGTCCTCGGGCAACGGCGGCGGCCGGGTGTCGGGCGGGTCGTCGTCGACCGGCTGGCCCCACAGGCGCCACTCGCGTAGTGCGATGGCGACGGCGTCACGCCGGGCGAACGGCTCGAACGGCCGCGAGGCGAACGGCGGCACATGGCTGTCGACGACCAGTGGGCCTGCCGCCTGGGCGCCCTGGGTCACCGGCGTCTTGCCCTCCTGCGGCTGGCTCGGCGTCGGGGTAGTGCTTGTCGCGCAACCGGCAAGCAGGCCGATCAGCAGGCCGGCGGGCAGCAGCCTGGACATCGGTTATTGGAAGTGGCCGATGGAGGCGAACACCAGCACCAGGGTGCCGAGCGCGAGGTTGACCAGCATCAGCCGGCGCATCCTGCCAAGCAGCTCGGGCCCAGGCCGGATTGCGCGCCGGAAGCGCTTGAACGGGCCGAGCGCGAGGTAGGCGAAGACGCCGGCCATCACGAGGGCCGTGAGCTGCATTGCGTTGACCGCCCAGGGCAGGTGAGCAAAGCCGCCATACAGGGTGAACACCATGATCCAGCCGCTCACGAGCACCAGCGGCATGACGTGCCAGGTGAGGCGCAGGAAGCGCCGCAGGCTCTGCATGTGCATCTGCATTTGCGCCGCCGGCTCCAGCACACCGATCGCGGGACGCAGCACGATCAGCGCATAGCCCATGCCGCCGATCCAGAGCACCGCGCCGATGGTGTGCAGGGTGAGCACGGCGATGCTGACGTCGAGCGGCGTTCCGGCCAGGGGATTCACGCGAGGCGTCTCCTTGGTAAGAGAGTAAGGAAGGCCTTCTTTTTTGCAAAAAGAAGCAAAGAACTTCTATCCGTTTAGGTGTGTAGCTCGGGAGGCGCGAGTCTAACGGGCAAAAGTTTTCGGTTCTTTTTTTCAAAAAAGAACCCTTGCCTTCTGAAGGTCCAGTTGATGCACCCAGCCGCCCTGCTGACCCCCGACGAGGCCGCCGAGGCCGACCGCCTCGCCATCGCCGCTGGCCTCACAATCGAGTCGCTGATGCAGAACGCCGGCCGCGCCGTCGCTCGCGCCGTCGTCGCACGCTTCCGGCCATGCCGCACCCTGGTGCTGTGCGGTCCCGGCAGCAATGGCGGCGATGGCTACGTTGCGGCCCGCCTGCTGGCGGCGCGCGGCTGGCCGGTGGACGTTGCCGCCACCCGCGCGCCGCGTCGCGGCAGCCCGGCCGGCGCGGCGGCGTCGGGCTGGCGGCGGCCGTTGCTGCCTTTCGGCTCGCGCACGGCGCGGCGGGCGGAGCTGGTGATCGACGCGGTGTTCGGCGCCGGCCTGTCGCGTGACCTTGACCCGGTGGTGAGCGAGACGCTCGGCGCCTGCCGCCGCCTGGTCGCGGTCGACGTGCCGAGCGGCCTGGATGGCGCCAGCGGGGCAGCGCGCGGCTATGCCCCGACGGCGCTGCTGACGGTCACCTTTGTGCGGCGCAAACCGGGGCATCTGCTGCTGCCCGGGCGCGCGCTCTGCGGTGAAACGCTGTGCGCCGACATCGGCCTGCCCGACGCGGTGCTCGCTGGGCTGACGCCGCGCTGCTTTCACAACGGGCCGGGGCTGTGGGCGCTGAGGCGGCTCACCGCCAGCGATCACAAATACACCCGCGGCACCGTCACCGTCTGCGGCGGTGCGACGATGACCGGGGCGGCGCGGCTGGCCGCCGGGGCGGCGCGCCGCGCTGGCGCCGGGCTGGTCACCATCGCCGCCGAGCGGGGCGCGGAGCTCTACCGCAGCGGCGAGCCGGGGCTGATCGTCGATGCCGATCCGCTGGCAACCCTGCTGGAGGACCGCCGGCGGCAGGTCTGGGTGTGCGGGCCGGGGCTGGGGCAGGAGGCGGCGCGGCGGATCCTGCCGGCGCTGCTGGCCGCTGGCCGCACCGTGGTGCTGGATGCCGATGGCCTGACCGCGCAGGCCGGACGGCTGGCGGCGCTGCAGGGTGTCGCGGTGATGACGCCGCATGCCGGCGAGTTCGCCCGCCTGTTCGGTGATCCGGGGACGAACAGGTTGGCGGCGGCGCGGGCCGCCGCGGCGCAGACCGGCAGCGTGGTGGTGCTGAAGGGAAGCGACACGATCATCGCGGCGCCGGACGGCCGGGCCGCGATCAACGACAACGCGCCGCCCTGGCTCGGCACGGCAGGCTCGGGCGACGTGCTGTCCGGCATCGTCGCGGGGATGCTGGGCCAGGGCTTGCCGCCCTTTGAGGCGGCCGGGGCGGCGGTGTGGCTGCACGGGCAGGCGGGCCGCATCGCCGGCGAGGGCCTGATCGCCGAGGATCTGCTGGCCGCACTCGCGCCGGCGCAGGCGAAGGCCAGGGGCTTTGCCCCTGGACCCCGTTAAAGGCGGAGCCTTTAAAATCCAGTCCTTCTCCATGACGCAAATGGCGAGGTCGGTGGCAGGGGGAGTGGATGCAGTTCTAGCCTGGCTTTTACCCAAGCGCCCGCGTGATCGCCGTTGCCGCCTCGAGCAGCCCGGTCAGCAGCTCGGTCGGCCGCGGCGGCGCCATTCGGCTAGCGGGACCCGCGACCGAAAGCGCCAGTACGACGCCGCCGATCCGGTCGACGACCGGCACCGTGAGCCACACCGCGCCGCCGGGGGTCGTGTCGCTGTTGACCAGCCAGCCACGCTCGCGGATCCGTGCGAGCTCGACGCTCCGGTCGCCGCTGACGGCGGCGGCGAGCCGTGCCGGCGCGTGGGCGAGCAGCAGCAAGCCGGGGCCGGCATGCAGCCCGCGGCGTTCACTGAGTGCTGCATGGGTGCGTGTCGAGCGTCCGGCTGGGCGCTCGACGGCGAGCACCTCGCTTTCGCCGCCGTCGCGTCCGCGCAGGTAGACGGTCTCGCCCGTCGCCGCCGCGAGGGCTGCCATCGCCGGCTGGGCGGCGCTGATCGTGGCGCCTTGCTGCTCGACGGCGCGGCCGATTGCGCTCCAGCCCGCGGCCAGACGCCAGTGGCCACGGGCGCCGAACTGCACCGCATAGCCGTGCGCCTCCAGCGTGCGCAGCAGCCGGAAGGTGACGGTCTTGGTGCTGCCCGTCGCGGCCGCGATCTGGGCCAGCGAGGCGGGACCGAGCCGGGCCATGGTCTCGATCAAAGCAAGGGCGCGCTCGACGGCGGCGATGGCGTAGCCGCTGGTCTGCCGGCCCTCGCCGCTCATCGCGGTGCCGACCCCACTCTGAGGCGATCCGGGCGGGCAAGTCCTGGGCGCATGTCTTACCGCCGTGCAGAGCTGGCCGAAGCGTCCGTTCCGCCGCATCAGGCGCGGCGCCGCGACCGGCGCTACCGCCGGTGGTCGCCCTTAGCTTGCAACCCTGAGCGCTGTCGCCTGATGGGTATGCGGGCGCGCAGGCCTGCATCGCGAGGATGGGAGGCGCAGGCGCGCGGCACGTGGCGCAGGCAAAGGCTCAGGCACGCCGCGCCCTTGTGAGCCGTTGCGGACTCGGCTAAGTCGTGCCGCCGCTCGGGTGGGTCGCGCGACCTCGGCGGCAACTCAGCCTTGCGGGCGTGGTGAAATGGTAGACACGCCAGATTTAGGTTCTGGTGGCGCAAGCCGTGGGGGTTCAAGTCCCTTCGCCCGCACCACGGGACGCCGCTTGATCATACACGCAGACGATCGTCCCGGATCACATTTATCGGTCGGCCGCCCGACGCTGACCGCCAGAGGGTAGTTCCACACAATGCAGGTCACCGAGACGCTTTCCGAAGGGCTGCGACGCGGCTTCACCGTGGTCGTGCCGGCCGCCGACATCGAGGGCAAGCGCTCGGCCAAACTCAGCGAGATCGGCCGCGGGCTGAAGCTGCCGGGCTTCCGCCCTGGCAAGATCCCGGCCAGCCTGGTGCGCCAGCGCTACGGCACGGCGGTGATGGCCGAGGTGCTGCAGGAAAGCGTCGACGACGCCACGACGACGCTGCTCGCCGACCGCGGCCTGCGCGCCTCCGGCCAGCCCAAGGTCGACCTGGTCCGCGGCTTGTCGACCGACGCGCCGGCCGACCTCGAGTTCAAGCTTGAGGTCGAGCTGCTGCCGCAGATCACCCCGCCCGACTTCGCCGCCATCAGCCTGACCCGGCTGCGCGCCGAGCCGTCCACCGAGACCATCGACAAGGCGCTGGCCAGCGTCGCCGAGCGGCAGCGCAGTTTGGAGCCGGTGGACGAGGATCGCGGCGCCGAGAGCGGCGAGTTTGTCACCGTCGACTTCATCGGCCGCGTTGACGGGGTGCCGTTCGAGGGCGGCAGCGGCACGGACATGGACGTCGAGGTCGGCGGCGGCGGCTTCATCCCCGGCTTCTCGGAGCAGTTCGCCGGCCTGAAGCCGGGCGACAGCCGGACGATCGAGGTGCGGTTTCCGGCCGACTACCAGGCGGCCGAGCTAGCCGGCAAGGCGGCGACCTTCGATCTCACGGCCAAGGCGCTGAAGCGGCGACTGCCGACGGCGCTCGACGACGCGCTGGCCGGCAAGGTGGGCTTCGAATCGCTCGACAAGATGCGCGCGGTGATCAGCCAGCAGATCCAGGGCGAGTACGACCAGATTGCGCGCCTGCGGATCAAGCGCGAGCTGCTCGACGCGCTGGCCGAGCGGGCGGATTTCGCCGCGCCGGACGGCATGGTGAAGCAGGAGTTCGATGCGATCTGGGCGCGGGTCGAGCAGGACGCGAAGGAGGGACGGGCGGACGCTGAGGACAAGGACAAGGATGGCGAGACGCTGCGCGCCGAGTATCGCGCCATCGCCGAGCGGCGGGTGCGGCTCGGGCTGCTGCTCGCCGAGATCGGCCGGCTGAACGCCATCGCCGTGACGCCCGACGAGCTGACCCGGGCGATGCGGATTGAGGCGCAGCGCTACCCCGGGCAGGAAGCGCAGGTCGTCGAGTTCTTCCGCAAGAACCCGCAGGCGGTCGAGACGCTGCGCGGGCCGATCTTCGAGGACAAGGTGGTGGACTACATCCTCGAGCTGGCGAACGTCACCGACAAGACGGTGCCGCCGGAGGAGCTGACGCCGCTGGAGGAGCTGACGCGGGTGGAGGAGCAGCCCAGGCCGCTGCAGGACGAGGCGGCGCAGGAGCAGGCGGCGGACGAGGCGGCGGCGGAGCCGGGGCTGCCGGCTTAGCAAAGCGTAGGAAGCAAAGCTTCTCGCTCGACAGCAAGACGCAAAGAACTGCTGTTCGCTGTTCCGCCTGGGCGGCCTTGTTGCTGGCTCGCCGGCCTATGGCTTCCCGTGCGTTTGTGCCTATCTTCTGCTCTGGTCGCCCATATCGGGGACCGGCCAGCCAAGGATGAACGCTCATGAGGGATCGTGATCCCGCCGAGGTCTACGCCAACACGCTGGTGCCCATGGTGGTCGAGCAGACCGCCCGCGGCGAGCGCTCCTATGACATCTACTCGCGTCTGCTTAAGGAACGAATCATCTTCCTGGTCGGCCCGGTGTTTGACGGTGTGGCCTCGCTGATCAGCGCCCAGCTGCTGTTCCTGGAGAGCGAGAACCCAAACAAGGACATCTTTTTCTACATCAACAGCCCGGGCGGCGTCGTCTCCGCTGGCCTCGCGATCTACGACACCATGCAGTATGTGCGCTCGGCGGTCAGCACGGTGTGCATCGGCCAGGCGGCTTCGATGGGCTCGCTGCTGCTCGCCGCCGGGCAGAAGGGCAAGCGGTTCGCGCTGCCGAACAGCCGCATCATGGTGCATCAGCCCTCGGGAGGCGCCCAGGGACAGGCCGCCGACATCGAGATCCAGGCGCGCGAGATCCTGCACCTGCGGGGCCGGCTCAACGAGCTCTACCACGTCCATACCGGCCAGCCGGTCGGCGAGATCGAGCGCAAGCTGGAGCGTGACGCCTACATGTCGGCCGAGGAGGCGCGGGATTGGGGGCTGGTGGACGAGGTCGTCGTCAAGCAGCCGGTGACCGGCGGCGAGAAGGACGGTCCCAAGCTCGTGACCTGAGCGCATCGTCGATCAACAGCTTGCAACACGCGGGTTGCGCATCCGTCGGCAGTTGCTCAATTATGCGGCACATGTCTTGCGTGCGATAACGCGGATTGGGTGCAGCACGCGCCGAGCCTGACCTGGACGCGAGATTTGGCCCCCGGCATGACCGGGGCTGGAGACACCATGAGCAAGTCCGGTGAGTCTAAGAATACTCTATACTGCTCGTTCTGCGGCAAGTCGCAGCATGAGGTGCGCAAGCTGATTGCCGGGCCGACCGTGTTCATCTGCGATGAGTGCGTCGAGCTGTGCATGGACATCATTCGCGAGGAGCACAAGACGCACCTCGTGAAGTCACGCGACGGCGTGCCGACGCCCAAGGAGATCTGCAAGGTCCTGGACGACTACGTCATCGGGCAGAGCCATGCCAAGAAGGTGCTCTCGGTCGCCGTCCACAACCACTATAAGCGCCTGGCGCACGGGGCGAAGAACAACGACGTCGAGATCGCCAAGAGCAACATCATGCTGATCGGGCCCACCGGCTCGGGCAAGACGCTGCTGGCGCAGACGCTCGCCCGCATCCTCGACGTGCCGTTCACCATGGCCGACGCGACGACGCTGACCGAGGCCGGCTACGTGGGCGAGGACGTCGAGAACATCATCCTCAAGCTGCTGCAATCGGCTGACTACAATGTCGAGCGGGCGCAGCGCGGCATCGTCTACATCGACGAGGTCGACAAGATCAGCCGCAAATCCGACAACCCGTCGATCACCCGGGACGTCTCTGGCGAGGGTGTTCAGCAGGCGCTGCTGAAGATCATGGAGGGCACGGTCGCCTCGGTGCCGCCGCAGGGCGGGCGCAAGCATCCGCAGCAGGAGTTCTTGCAGGTCGACACCACGAACATCCTGTTCATCTGCGGCGGCGCCTTCTCGGGGCTCGAGAAGATCATCGCCGCCCGCGGCAAAGGCTCGGGGATCGGCTTCGGCGCCGAGGTGCGGGACCCGGACGAGCGGCGGATGGGCGCGCTGCTGCGTGACGTCGAGCCGGAGGACCTGCTGCGCTTTGGTTTAATCCCGGAGTTCATCGGCCGCCTGCCGGTGGTGGCGACGCTCGAGGACCTCGACGAGGGGGCGCTGATCGAGATCCTCACCAAGCCGAAGAACGCGCTGGTGAAGCAGTACGCCAGGCTGTTCGAGATGGAGGGGGTCAAGCTCTCCTTCACCGAGGAGGCGCTGAAATCGGTCTCGACGCGGGCGATTGCGCGGCGGACGGGCGCGCGGGGCCTGCGCTCGATCATGGAGGCGATCCTGCTCAGCACGATGTTCGACCTGCCGGGTCTGGACAATGTCGAGGAGGTGTCGATCAGCCGTGAGGTGGCGGAGGGCAATGCCAGCCCGCTCTTCATCTACGGCAAGGAGCGGGCGGAGGAGAGCGCCTAGCGCCTGCTTCTGGCGGCACGCCCACGTGCCGCCTTGTATCGGCTGCCCCACGGGGCGACATCGAATTCACGCAGGGGCACGGATTGTGCACTGCGGTCGGCGCGACCGTGCCACGATGGGCGGGACGCGCCTGACTGTCCTGAACGGAGGTCTCTGACGATGACGAAATTCAATAAGGACGACAGCGACAAGGCCGCCGACGCCGGGCTCGGGACCGACAAGGCCAAGGGCGGCCAGGTTGGCGCCAACGAGAACGTCGTCGAGGGTGGCGCCGCCGAGCGCCCGGCCGCCAAGCCGCGGCGCCGCGCCGTCGCCAGCCGGCCGAAGCCCGAGCCGTCGGCGGAGAACCCTGACATGCTGGCGGTGTTGCCGCTGCGCGACATCGTGGTGTTTCCGCACATGATCGTGCCGCTGTTCGTCGGCCGCGAGAAGTCCGTCCGCGCGCTCGAAGCGGTGATGAAGGACGACAAGCAGATCCTGCTGGTCGCGCAGAAGAACGCCGCCCAGGACGACCCCTCCATCGACGATATCTACCGTGTCGGCACCGTCAGCACGATCCTGCAGCTGCTCAAGCTGCCAGACGGCACGGTGAAGGTGCTGGTCGAGGGTGGCCGGCGGGCGCGGATCACCGAATTCGGCGAGACGGAGGCCTATTTCGAGGCGCGCACCGAGGCGCTGCCGGACGAGGAGGGCGAGGCCAAGGAGCTTGAGGCGCTCGGCCGCACCGTGGTCAGCCAGTTCGAACAGTACATCAAGTTGAACAAGAAGATCGCGCCCGAGGTGCTGGTCTCGCTCAACCAGATCGAGGAGCCCAGCAAGCTCGCCGACACCATCGCCAGCCACCTGAACCTCAAGATCAGCGAGAAGCAGGAGCTGCTCGAGGCGGCGCGGGTCGGTGACCGGCTTGAGCGCGTGTTCGGGCACATGGAGTCCGAGATCGGGGTGCTGCAGGTCGAGAAGAAGATCCGCAACCGCGTCAAGAAGCAGATGGAGAAGACGCAGCGCGAGTACTACCTCAACGAGCAGCTCAAGGCGATCCAGAAGGAGCTCGGCGAGGGCGAGGACGGCAAGGACGAGACCGCCGAGCTCGAGGACAAGATCCGCAGCACCAAGCTGACCAAGGAGGCGCGCGAAAAGGCGCTCGGCGAGCTGAAGAAGCTGCGCACGATGAGCCCGATGTCCGCCGAGGCGACGGTGGTGCGCAATTACCTCGACTGGGTGCTGTCGATTCCGTGGAAGAAGCGCTCCAAGGTGCGGATCGACGTTGCCGAGGCCGAGCGCATCCTGGACGCCGACCATTACGGGCTGGAGAAGATCAAGGAGCGCATCCTCGAATACCTCGCCGTGCAGTCGCGCAGCCCGAAGATTCGCGGCTCGATCCTCTGCCTGGTCGGCCCGCCCGGCGTCGGCAAGACCTCGCTCGGCAAGTCGGTGGCGCGCGCCACGGGGCGCAACTTCGTCCGGATGTCGCTCGGCGGCGTGCGCGACGAGGCCGAGATCCGCGGCCATCGGCGGACCTATATCGGCTCGATGCCGGGCAAGGTCATCCAGGGCATGAAGAAGGCCAAGACTTCCAACCCGCTGTTCCTGCTGGATGAGATCGACAAGCTGGGCGCGGATTGGCGGGGCGACCCGTCCTCGGCGCTGCTCGAGGTGCTGGACCCGGAGCAGAACGCGACCTTTGCCGACCACTACCTCGAAGTCGACTACGACCTGTCGGACGTGATGTTCGTCACCACGGCAAACAGCCTGCGCATGCCGCAGCCGCTGCTGGACCGGATGGAGATCATCCGCATCCCCGGCTATACCGAGGACGAGAAGGTGCAGATCGCCAAGCGCCACCTGGTGGCCAAGCAGGGCGAGGCGCACAGCCTCAAGCCGGACGAGTGGTCGCTCGCCGACGACGCGCTCATCGACCTCGTGCGCTACTACACGCGCGAGGCAGGGGTGCGGAACCTGGAGCGCGAGATCGCCAACCTGGCGCGCAAGGCGGTCAAGGAGATCGTCACCGCCAAGGTCAAGAAGGTGGCGATCAGCCGCAAGAACCTGGAGAAATACGCCGGCGTCCGTAAGTTCCACTACGGCGAGGCGGAGAGCGAGGACATGGTGGGCGTCGTCACCGGCCTCGCCTGGACCGAGGTGGGCGGCGAGATCCTGACCATCGAGAGCGTGACGCTGCCGGGCAAGGGCACGATCAAGAGCTCAGGCAAGCTCGGCGACGTGATGCAGGAGAGCGTCTCGGCGGCGCTGAGCTACGTTCGCAGCCGCTCGATCCAGTTTGGCATCAAGCCGACGCTGTTCGAGAAGCGTGACATCCACGTCCACGTGCCCGAGGGCGCGA
This sequence comes from Acetobacteraceae bacterium, assembly GCA_965198995.1. Lineage (GTDB taxonomy): Bacteria > Pseudomonadota > Alphaproteobacteria > Acetobacterales > Acetobacteraceae > CAXMMR01. Next base: position 1,896,679 of record CBDAQG010000002.1, on the reverse strand, counting down.
CGCCGAAGGACGGGCCGTCCGCCGGCGTTGCGATGGCGGTCAGCATCGTCAGCGTGCTGACTGGCATCCCGATCCGGCGCGACGTGGCGATGACGGGCGAGATCACGCTGCGCGGCCGGGTGCTGCCGATCGGCGGGCTGAAGGAGAAGCTGCTGGCGGCGCTGCGGGCGGGGATCACCACCGTGTTCTTCCCGCAGGAGAACGAGAAAGACCTGGCGGACATCCCCGACAGCGTGAAGACGGCGCTGAAGCTGATCCCAGTCAGCCATGCGGACGAGGTGATCAGCCAGGCGCTCCAGCGCAAGCCTGAGGCGATCGAGTGGGAGGAGCCGGCGGAGCCGGTTGCGGCGGCTGCGGGGAGCGGGTCGGCGGCTAGCCTGCCGCATTAGGGAAGGCAAGGGCTCTGCCCTTGACCTGCTAAGGGCCGGCGGCCCTTGGAACCCGATCAGTTAAGGATTGATGCTGACGAGTGATGAGCTGGCCGGGTTGTCTTGATAAATGGATTTCAAAGGCTCCGCCTTTGATGGGGTCAAGGGGCAAAGCCCCTTGCCTTCCTTGAGGCCCAACGGGCGGTTAGCTCAGCGGTAGAGCGTCTCGTTTACACCGAGAGGGTCGGCGGTTCGATCCCGTCACCGCCCACCATTGACGCGCCTCAGCCCGGGTCGTAGACGCTGCGGCCTGCCTCGATGCGGGTGTAGCTCAGTTGGTTAGAGCGCCGGCCTGTCACGCCGGAGGTCGCGGGTTCGAGCCCCGTCACTCGCGCCAGGCGCTGGCTGGCGGGACCCTGCTGTTGCGGCTAGTGTCACCCCATGTTGCGATGCGGCAGGTTCCTGCCGTCGCCGGGGATGTCACCATGCAGCCGTTGCTTGCCAACTACTACCCGATCCTGGTCTTCCTCGTCATCGCCGCGGTGATCGCCTCGGCCATGGTTGGCGGCTCGTTGCTGGCGGCTAAGCAGCGGCCTTATGCCGAGAAGCTGTCCGCCTACGAGTGCGGCTTCGAGGCGTTCGACGACGCGCGTCGGCGGTTTGACGTGCGGTTCTACCTGGTCGCCATCCTGTTCATCATCTTCGACCTTGAGGTGGCCTTTCTGTTTCCGTGGGCGGTGTCGCTGGCCAGGATCGGTATGTTCGGCTTCCTGTCGATGCTGGGGTTCCTTGCAGTCCTGACCGTCGGTTTCATTTATGAGTGGCGCAAGGGCGCGCTGGATTGGGAGTAGGCCATGAGCGGCCAGGTAAACGAGATCGTCGGCCACACCGAGGCGGTAGCCTGGAATCGGGAGGCTCTGCCGCCTGGTCCGGCACAGGATGCGGTGGTGCGCGGCATTACCGGCGAGGTTGCCGACAAGGGCTTCGTCGTCGCCAATATCGACAAGCTGGTCAACTGGGCCCGTACCGGCTCGCTATGGCCGATGACGTTCGGGCTGGCGTGCTGCGCGGTGGAAATGATCCACGCTTACATGCCGCGCTACGACCTGGACCGGTTCGGCGTGATACCGCGCGCCTCGCCGCGGCAGTCGGACGTGATGATCGTCGCCGGCACGCTGACCAATAAGATGGCGCCGGCGCTGCGCAAGGTCTACGACCAGATGCCCGAGCCGCGCTGGGTGATCTCGATGGGGTCATGCGCCAACGGGGGTGGCTACTATCACTACTCCTACTCGGTCGTGCGTGGCTGCGACAGGATCGTGCCGGTCGACATCTACGTCCCCGGCTGCCCGCCGACCGCCGAGGCTCTGGTCTACGGCATCATGCAGCTGCAGAAGAAGATCCGCCGCACGGGGACGATCCTTCGTGGCTGAGCCGACCGCGACGGTGGCGGGGACGACAGCGCCGGCCATTCCGACATTGAGCGTAGTGGGCGTGCCGTCGCATCTGCCCGCCATCGCCCATCCGTCGCAGCTGGCAGCCTTGGCGGCCGAGTTTTCGACGTCGGTGCCGGGCGTGCTCTCCGCCGGGATCGAGGCCGGCGAGCTGGTGGTGCGGGTCGTGCGCGGCACGGTGGTGCCATTGCTGACGCTGCTGCGCGACGAGCCGCGGCTAGGATTTGAGCAGCTGATGGACATCTGCGGCGTCGACTATCCGGAGCGCGCCGAGCGCTTCGAGGTGGTCTACAACCTGCTGTCGATCTCGACTAACCGGCGCATCCGGGTGATCACGACCACGGACGAGACGACGCCGGTCGCCTCGGTGTCCGAGCTCTACCCGTCGGCGACCTGGTGGGAGCGCGAGGCGTGGGATCTGTTCGGCATCCTGTTTGCCGGCCTTGCGGACCATCGCCGCATCGTCACCGATTACGGCTTCGAGGGTCACCCGCTGCGCAAGGATTTCCCGCTGACCGGCTACGTCGAGGTTCGTTACGATCAGGATCGCAAGCAGGTGGTCTACGAGCCGGTCCGTCTGACGCAGGATTTCCGCAACTTCGACTTCATTTCACCCTGGGAAGGCATGACCACGCTGCCGGGCGACGAAAAGGCGCATGAGCGCCGGTCGGCCAGCCGTTCGATCGCGCCGCCCAGTGGACGAGAGGTGCCACCAACATGAGCGACATCATCGAGCGCCCGGCGTTCGTCGAGACTAACAAGAGCCCGAAGATTGGCGGCAACAGCGAGGTCGCCGACGACCCGCTTGACCTGCAGCCGGACACCGCTGTCGACGGTTCGACCAAGACGATCGAGATCGATAGCCACGCGATCAATTTCGGGCCGCAGCATCCGGCGGCGCACGGCGTACTGCGCCTGGTGCTTGAAATGGATGGTGAGGTCGTTGATCGCGCCGACCCGCATATCGGGTTGCTGCATCGTGGCACCGAGAAGCTGATCGAGTACAAGACCTACTTGCAGGCGCTGCCGTATTTCGACCGGCTCGACTACGTCTCGCCACTCTGCATGGAATACACCTGGGCGATGGCGGTGGAGAAGCTGCTCGACATCGAGGTGCCCGTGCGCGGCAAGTGGCTTCGCACGATGTTCGCCGAACTGACGCGGGTGCTGAACCACCTGCTCAACGTGACCACCTACGCGCTCGATGTCGGTGCGCTGACGCCGGTGCTGTGGGGTCACGAGGAGCGCGAGAAGATCCTGGAGTTCCAGGAGGCGGCCACTGGCGCGCGCTACCACTCGAACTGGTTCCGCCCGGGCGGCGTCGGCAAGGACGTGCCGGCGGGCTTGCTGGACCGGATCTGGGCATGGTCTGAGACCTTCCCGAAGTTCGTCGACGACCTGTCCGGGCTGCTTACCCAGAACCGCATCTGGAAGCAGCGCACGGTGGACATCGGCGTGTTCAGCGCCGAGCAAGCGCTCGCCTGGGGTTGGAGCGGGCCGAATTTGCGCGCCTCCGGGGTGGCGTGGGACCTGCGCCGGTCGCAGCCCTACGACATGTATCGCGAGGTGAGTTTTCAGATCCCGGTCGGGCGCAACGGTGACTGCTATGATCGCTACCTGATGCGCATCTACGAGATGTACGAGAGCGTCAAGATCGTCCGGCAGTGCATCGAGAAGATCGAGCCGGGTGCGGTGCGCATTCAAGATCGCAAGTTTTCACCGCCGAAACGCCAGGAGATGAAGCGGTCGATGGAGGCGCTGATCCATCACTTCAAGCTCTACACTGAGGGCTATCACGTTCCGGCCGGCGCCACCTACACGGCGACCGAGAGCCCGAAGGGTGAGTTCGGCGTCTACCTGGTCGCGGATGGCACCAACCGGCCGTATCGTTGCAAAGTCAGGCCGACTGGGTTTGCCAACCTGCAGGCGCTGGAGACGATGTCCAAGGGCCACATGCTGGCGGACGCGGTGGCGTGCATCGGCTCGCTCGACCTGGTGTTCGGCGAGATCGACCGATGAGCGGGGCGGCCGACTCCGCCTCGCACGGCATGGGCGCGCATGGCCACATGCAGGCCGAGAACGTCGGTGACGGATCGAGCGGCGAGGGCTACGCGCGTGACCATGGCGAGCCGGAGAGCTTCGCCTTCGACGAGGAGAGCGAGCGTGCGGTGGCGACCGCGGTCGCCAAATATCCGCCGGGTCGGCAGGCCAGCGCGGTGATCGAGTGCCTTTACCTGGCGGCGCGGCAGATGGGGCGCGAGACGGGCAGCGCCTGGGTGCCGCGGGTGGCGATGGACGCGGTGGCCAAGCGGCTGAGCATGGCGCCGATCCGCGTCTACGAAAATGCGACGTTCTACAGCATGTTTCCGACGACGCCGGTCGGGCGATACCATATTCAGGTCTGCACGACGACGCCATGCTGGCTGCGTGGCTCGGACGAGATCGTGGCGGCTTGCCGGAAAGTGTCGGGCATTCGTCACTGGCGCGAGACCAGCATGGACGGGTTGTTCACCATGACGCAGGTGGAGTGTCTCGGCGCCTGCGTGAACGCGCCGATGCTGCAGATCAACGATGATTACTACGAGGATTTGGACGGGCCGACGACGGAGCGGATGCTGGAGGCGGCCAAGCGCGGCGAGGGTTTGCCGCAGCCTGGATCGATGAGCGGACGGCAGACTTCGGCGCCGGCAGGCGGCCGGATCACGTTGCTGACCGACCCACGGGTGACGCAGGCTGACGCTGCGACGCGCACCGAGATGTCTGGCCCTGGTGCTGGAGAATAGCCGATGCTTGCCGACAAGGACCGGATTTTTACCAACCTCTACGGCCAGGCCGACTGGACGCTCAAGGGCGCGCGCGAGCGTGGCGACTGGGACGGCACGGCGGAAATCCTGGCGCGCGGGCGCGAGACGATCATCGAGCAGATGAAGGCGTCCGGGTTGCGCGGGCGGGGTGGGGCAGGTTTTCCGACCGGAATGAAATGGTCGTTCATGCCGAAGACCTCGGACGGGCGGCCGCACTACCTCGTGGTGAATGCCGACGAGAGCGAGCCGGGGACGTGCAAGGACCGTGACATCATGCGTCACGACCCGCACAAGCTGCTCGAGGGCTGCCTGATCGCCTGCTTCGCGATGGGCGCGCATGCGGCCTACATCTATATTCGCGGCGAGTACTACAACGAGGCGCGCAACCTGCAGGCGGCGATCGAGCAGGCTTATGCTGAGGGGCTGCTTGGCACTGACGCCTGCGGGTCCGGTTGGGATTGCGACGTCTACCTGCATCGCGGCGCCGGCGCCTATATCTGCGGCGAAGAGACCGCGATGCTGGAGAGCCTCGAGGGCAAGAAGGGTCTGCCGCGGCTGAAGCCGCCATTTCCGGCAGCGGTCGGGCTGTATGGTTGCCCGACGACGGTCAACAACGTCGAAACGATTGCCGCAGCGCCCTGCATTCTGCGCCGCGGGCCGGCCTGGTTTTCGGCGCTCGGGCGGCCGAAGAACTCTGGGACAAAAATCTTCTGCATTTCGGGGCATGTGAACAAGCCCTGCAACGTGGAGGAGGAGCTCGGCATTCCGTTACGCGAGCTGATCGACACCTATGCCGGCGGCGTGCGGGGCGGGTGGGACAACCTGCTGGGCGTAATTCCGGGCGGCTCCTCGGTGCCTGTGCTGCCGAAAGAGGTCTGCGACACCGTGCTGATGGATTTTGACAGCCTGCGCGACGTGAAGAGCGGCCTCGGCACGGCGGGCGTCATCGTCATGGACAAGTCGACTGACATCGTCAAGGCGATTGCGATCCTGGCGCATTTCTACAAGCACGAGAGCTGTGGGCAGTGCACGCCATGCCGGGAGGGCACGGGGTGGATGATGCGGGTGATCAACCGGATGGTGGAGGGTCGGGCCGAGGTCGAGGAGATCGACATGCTTGACCAGGTGAGCCGGCAGATCGAGGGGCACACCATCTGTGCGCTGGGCGACGCCGCGGCGTGGCCGATCCAGGGCTTGATCCGTAACTTCCGCCCGGAGCTCGAGGCAAAGATCGCCGCCTACAAGGCCGGCGGCCTACGCCCCATCGCCATCACCCCCGGCAATTTGCCGCTTGCCGCTGAATGAGTCGGTTTCCAAAGGCCGCCGGCCGTCGTGCGCAAGCACGCATATGCGTGACGGTGGGTCTGGGGCAAAGCCCTGGCCTTCCTGCCCTGAGGATTAGATGACCAAGCTAACGATTGACGGCCAGACGCACGAGGTTGCGGCCGGCTCCACGGTAATCCAGGCCTGCATGCAGGCGGGTATCGAGATCCCGCATTTCTGTTTTCACGAGAAGCTGTCGATCCCGGGCAATTGCCGGATGTGCCTGGTCGAGGTGGAGAAATCGCCCAAGCCGATCGCCTCCTGCGCCTATCCGGTGGCCGAGGGCATGGTGGTTCGCACCGATACGGCGATGGTGCGGCAGGCCCGGCGTGGGGTGATGGAATTTCTGCTCATCAACCACCCGCTGGACTGTCCAATCTGCGACCAGGGCGGTGAGTGCGATCTGCAGGACCAGGCGTATTCGTACGGCATGGACCACTCGCGCTATGCCGAGAGCAAGAAGGCGATTAAGGACAAGTATTTCGGGCCGCTGGTAAAGACGATCATGACGCGCTGCATCCAGTGCACGCGCTGCGTTCGTTTCGCGACCGAGATTGCCGGCACGGACGAGCTCGGCTCGACCTCGCGCGGCGAGAACATGGAGATCGGCACCTACATTGAGAAGGCGCTGACGACCGAGCTGTCGGGCAACCTGATCGACATCTGCCCGGTTGGCGCGCTGACCTCCAAGCCGTATGCGTTCACCGCCCGGCCCTGGGAGCTGGTCAAGACCGACAGCGTGGACGTGCTGGACGCGCTGGGGGCGGCGATCCGGGTGGATGCGCGCGGCCCCGAGGTGCTGCGCATTCTGCCACGCGACAATGACGCGGTGAACGAGTGCTGGCTGGGTGACAAGTCGCGCTTCTCGTTCGACGGGCTGAAGCACCGGCGGCTGGATCGGCCATGGGTGCGGCGGGATGGCAAGCTGAAGCCGGCGAGTTGGCCGGAGGCGTTCACCGCCATCCAGCAGCGGCTGCAGGGTCTGCCTGGCGAGCGCATCGGCGCCATCGCCGGCGAGTTGGCGGACGCCGAGAGCATGGTGGCGCTGCGCGACCTGTTCGCGACGCTGGGCTCACGCAACCTCGATTTCCGCCAGCGCGCCGAGGCGGTCTCGTTCGCCCGGCGTGACCACTACTTGTTCAACTCGTCGGTGGCCGGGATCGAGGAGGCCGACGCGATCCTGCTGATCGGCAGCAACCCGCGCCATGAGGCGCCGGTGCTGAACGCCCGGATCAGGAAGTCCTTCCTCGCCGGCGTGCCGATCGCCGCCATCGGCGTGCCTACCGACCTGACCTACGCCGTTGAGTGGCTGGGCGAGGACCCGAGCGCGATTGCGCGTGCCGGCACAGCGGATGGTGTGCTCGGCCGGGCCAAGCGGCCAATGATCATCGTCGGGCAGGGGGCGCTGCGGCGAGCGGACGGGGCGGCGGTGTTGGCGGCGGCCTGGGCGCTGGCCGAGCGGGTGGGCGCGCTGAGTCCGGAGTGGCATGGCTTCAACATGCTGCACACGGCGGCAAGCGCGGTCGGCGCGCTCGACCTCGGCTTTGTGCCAGGCGAAGGCGGGTTCGGCACGACGGCGATGCTAGGCGGCGGGGTAGACCTGCTCTGGCTGCTCGGCGCGGACGAGCTCGACATGGCGGCGATCGGGGCCGGCACCTTCGTCGTCTACCAGGGGCATCATGGCGACCACGGGGCGGCGCGTGCGGACGTGATCCTGCCCGGGGCAGCGTATACCGAGAAGCCTGGAACCTATGTCAACACCGAGGGTCGGGTGCAGCACGGCTACCGTTCGGGGTTCGCGCCGGGCGAGGCGCGTGAGGATTGGCGGATCGTGCGGGCGTTCAGCGAGGTGATCGGCCGCACGCTCCCCTATGACGACCTCGACGGCGTGCGCCGTCGCCTGGCGGCGGTGAACCCGGTGTTCGAGCGCGTTGGACTGCCGCGCTTCGGCGCCGAGCCGGGCGGGGCGCCGGCGGGCGACGCGGCGGCCGTCAGCCATGCGCCGTTCCAGCCGGCCATCGCGGACTACTACCAGACCAACCCGATCAGTCGGGCGAGCAAGGTGATGGCGCAGTGCTCGTCGCTCTACGTCGCCAAGCCCCTGCTGCAGCAGGCCGCGGAGTAGCATGGAGCATTTCTTCTTCGACACGGTGCTCGGCCAGGTCATCGTGACCGTGGCCGAGACGCTGGCGCTGCTGGTGCCGCTGATGATCAGCGTCGCCTACGCGACCTATGCCGAGCGCAAGGTGCTGGCGGCGATGCAGTTGCGGATCGGGCCGAACCGGGTCGGCCCCTTCGGACTGCTGCAGGCGTTCGCCGACGCGCTGAAGATGCTGATGAAGGAGACAATCATCCCGACCGGCGCGAACCGGGTGCTTTTCCTGTTCGCGCCGATGCTGACCTTCGTGCTGGCGATGATCGCGTGGGCCGTCATCCCGATCGACGACGGCTGGGCGATCGCCAACATCAATGTCGGCGTGCTCTATTTGTTCGCGATCAGCTCGCTTGGCGTCTACGGCATCATCATCGCCGGTTGGGCGAGCAACTCGAAGTACCCGTTCCTGGGCGCCATGCGCTCGGCGGCGCAAATGGTCAGCTACGAGGTCTCGATCGGCTTCGTCATCGTCTGCGTGCTGCTTTGCGTTGGCAGCCTGAACCTGAACGACATCGTCAAGGCGCAAAGCCACATCTGGTTCTGCGTGCCGCTGTTCCCGATGTTCGTCGTGTTCCTGATCTCGGCGCTGGCGGAGACCAACCGGGCGCCGTTCGACCTGGCCGAGGGCGAGAGCGAGATCGTCGCCGGGTTCTTCGTCGAGTACAGCGCAATGGCGTTTGCGCTGTTCTTCCTCGGCGAATACGCCAACATGTTCCTGATGTGCGGGATGACGACAATCCTGTTCCTGGGCGGCTGGCATGCGCTGCCTGGACTGGGCTTCATCCCGGGCTTCGTCTGGTTCGGCGCTAAAGTATGGGCGCTGATGTTCGTGTTCTTTTGGGCACGGGCTACCTTTCCCAGATACCGTTATGATCAGCTGATGCGGCTGGGCTGGAAGGTCTTTCTGCCGCTGTCATTGGCTTGGCTGATATTGACGGCGGGCTTCCTGATGGCGACGGGGCTTCTGCCGCATCCGGCTGTATGAAGAAAAGCCAGGGCTTTGCCCTGGACCCACCAAGGGCCGGCGGCCCTTGGAACCTGTTTAGTGAAGGGGTCTGGGGCCGCCGGCTCCAGCGGAGTCCAGAGGCAGAGCCTCTGGCCTTCCTTCCCTTCCTCGCGTAGGAGACTACCCCAATGGCGTTCCTGGACCATGGTGCCGGTCGGCTGCTGCTCGGCGAGATCGTCTCCGGCATGGCGTTGACCATGCGCTACTTCTTCAAGCCCAAGGCGACGATCAACTACCCCTACGAGAAGGGCCCGATCTCGCCGCGCTTCAAAGGCGAGCATGCGCTGCGGCGCTACCCGAACGGCGAGGAGCGCTGCATCGCCTGCAAGCTCTGCGAGGCGGTGTGTCCGGCCCAAGCGATCACGATTGAGGCGGAACCGCGCGAGGATGGATCGCGGCGGACGACCCGCTACGATATCGACATGACCAAGTGCATTTACTGTGGCCTGTGCGAGGAGAGCTGCCCGGTGGACGCGATCGTGGAGGGGCCGAACTTCGAGTTCTCGACCGAGACACGCGAGGAGTTGATGTATCAGAAGGACCGGCTGCTCGATAACGGCGATCGGTGGGAGGCGGAAATTGCCAAAAGGCTCGAGCTTGATGCGCCTTACCGCTAGGCCCCGCCGATGATCGCCACCACCATCGCCTTCTACGCCTTCGCCTTCATCCTGCTGGCGTCGGCGGTGATGGTGGTGAGCGCGCGCAATCCGGTGCACTCGGTGCTGTTCCTGATCCTGGCGTTTTTCAACGCTGCGGCGCTGTTCCTGATCGCCGGCGCCGAGTTCCTGGCGATGATCCTGGTGATCGTCTATGTCGGCGCGGTCGCGGTGCTATTCCTGTTCGTCGTGATGATGCTCGACGTGAACTTCAGCGAGCTGCGTGAGGGCTTCCAGCGCTACGCGCCGGTCGGTGCGGCGGTCGGGATGGTGCTGGGTGTCGAGCTGGTGCTAGTGCTGACGGGTTGGAAGCTGGCGCCGAACGCGGCCTCGCTGCGGATGTCGGCAACGCCGGGCGGGCTGAACAACACGAGCGCGCTCGGCGTGCTGGTTTACACCGACTACATCCTGCTGTTCCAGATGGCCGGACTGATCCTGCTGGTGGCGATGATCGGCGCCATCGTGCTGACCCATCGTGATCGCCACGTCGCGCGCCGGCAGAACATCACCCGCCAGCAAAGCCGGACGCTGGCCGACACGCTGGTGATGATCGACGCGCCGCTTGGCGAGGGGGTCACCTCCATTCTGCGTCCGAAGCCGCGAGTGCTGGTCGGGCACGGGCATGAGTCCGACGACGGCGGGCACGATCACGGCCATCCGGACGACAGCCACGAGGCGGTGCACGGTGTGGACCACGCCGGCCCTGGTGAGCACGGCTGATGCCGGGCGGCGCGCTGGCGATCGGTCTGGGCCATTACCTTGTCGTCAGCGGCATGCTGTTGGTGCTCGGCATCTTCGGCATCTTTCTGAATCGCAAGAACGTCATCGTCATCTTGATGTCGATTGAGCTGATCCTGCTGGCGGTGAACCTCAACTTCGTCGCCTTCTCCTCGGCACTGAACGACATGGCGGGCCAGGTCTTTGCCCTGTTCGTGCTCACCGTGGCGGCGGCCGAGGCGGCGATCGGGCTTGCGATTGTCGTCGTCTACTTCCGCAATCGCGGCTCGATCCAGGTCGAGGACGTGAACCTGATGAAGGGCTGAGATGCACCCGCTGTTCCATCTCGCGCCGCTGCCGCTCTACGCCATCGCGGTGTTCTCGCCGCTGCTCGGCTCGCTGATTGCGGGTTTGCTCGGCCGGGTGATTGGCGACCGGCTGAGCCAGGTCGCGACCATCGGCCTGATGGTGCTGGCGGCGTGCTGCGGCGTGACCTGCTGGGTTGACCTGGTGTGGCGAGCCGCACCGGTCACGGTGCTGCCAATCGCGACCTGGATGCAGGTCGGCGGTTTCGACCTCGCCTGGGCGCTGCGCTACGATACGTTGTCGGTGACCATGGTGGCGATGGTTTCGTCGGTGGCAACGCTGATCCACCTCTACAGCGTCGGCTACATGAGCCACGACGCGACAGTGCCGCGCTTCTTCTCATACCTGTCGCTGTTCACCTTTGCCATGCTGATGCTGGTGACGGCGAATAACCTGGTGCAGCTATTCTTCGGCTGGGAGGGGGTGGGCCTCGCGAGCTACCTGCTGATCGGCTACTGGTATGACCGGCCGAGCGCCTGCCGGGCGGCGATCAAGGCGATGGTGGTCAACCGGGTCGGAGATTTGTCGTTCGCGATCGGCATCGCGCTGGTGTTCGCGACCTTCGGCGCGGTGGATTTTCCGACCATCTTCGCTGCAGTGCCGGCGCATCTGAACGACAGCTACATGGTGTTCGGCAGCGAGTGGCGGGCGCTCGAGGTGATCGGAGTGCTGCTGTTCGTCGGCGCGATGGGCAAATCGGCGCAAATCTTTTTGCACACCTGGCTGCCGGACGCGATGGAGGGACCGACACCCGTTTCAGCGCTAATCCATGCGGCGACGATGGTGACGGCGGGCGTGTTCCTGATGTCGCGCATGTCGCCGCTGCTGGAGTTCGCGCCCGGTGCGCTGTCGATGGTGACGTTTATCGGCGGCACAACCTGCTTTTTCGCCGCGACCGTCGGCTGCGTGCAGCCGGACATCAAGCGGGTGATCGCCTACTCGACCTGCTCGCAACTCGGCTACATGTTCCTCGCCGCCGGCGTTGGCGCCTTCCAGGCCTCGATGTTCCACCTCATTACGCACGCCTTCTTCAAGGCGCTGCTGTTCCTGTGCGCCGGCTCGGTCATCCACGCCATGCACGACGAGCAGGACATGTTCAAGATGGGTGGCCTGTGGCGGAAGATCCCGATCACCTACGTCGCCATGTGGCTTGGCTCGTTGGCGCTGGCCGGCATCCCGTTTTTTGCCGGCTACTGGTCGAAGGACGCCATCCTGGAGAGCGCGTTCGCCGCCGGCACCGGCGTCGGCGAGTATGCCTGGGTGCTTGGGGTCACGGCGGCGTTCCTCACCGCGTTCTACTCCGGCCGCCTGCTGCTGCTGACCTTCCACGGCAAGCCGGCCGACCCGCATGCGCTGGAGCACGCGCATGAGAGCCCGTGGACGATGTGGGTGCCGCTGGTGCTGCTCTCGCTCGGCGCGGTGTTCGCCGGCTGGCTGCTGCACGGGTTGTTCATCGGTGTTGACCAAGCTGCGTTCTGGCGCGGCGCGATCTTCACCGCCGCCGACAACACGGTGCTCGAGGATGCCGAGCATGTCCCGGCGATCGTCAGCCTGCTGCCGACGCTGGTCGGCATCGCCGGGCTGGTAATGGCGTATTGGTTCTACGTGCTGTCGCCCGGCCTGCCGGGGCAACTCGCGCAGCGCTTCCAGCCGGTCTACCAGTTCCTGATGCACAAATGGTATTTCGACGAGCTCTACGACTACCTGTTCGTTCGCCCGGCGATGTGGCTGGCGCGCGAGTTCTGGCATGTCGGTGACGAGAAGATCATCGACGGCGTGCCGAACGGCCTTGCGGCTTTGACCGCTGACGGCTCGGCGCAGGTGGTGCGCATCCAGACCGGCTCCATCGCCGTCTACGCCTTCACCATGCTGATTGGCCTCGTCGTGCTGATCAGCGTCTTCGTGATGTTCCGCTGATGAGTGGCGCTACGACCTTGGCCGGGCTGCCGTTGCTCTCCATCTTGACCTTCCTGCCGCTTGTCGGCGCCGGGATCATCGCCATCGTCCCGGGCGACGCTGCCACCACCGGGAACACGGCACGCTGGACGGCGCTGTGGACAACCCTTGTAGTGTTCCTGCTGTCGCTGCTGCTCTGGACCGGGTTCGACCAGCACGTTGCCGGCTACCAGTTCACCGAGCGCGTCACCTGGCTGCCGGATTTCAACGTCGCCTACTCGGTCGGCGTCGACGGCATTTCGGTGCTGTTCGTGTTGCTCGCCACGGTGCTGATGCCGCTCTGCATCCTCGCCTCGTGGGAGAGCGTGCACGACCGGGTGCGCGAATACATGATGGCGTTCCTGATCCTCGAGACGATGATGATCGGGATGTTCGTCGCCACCGACTTCATCCTGTTCTACGTCTTCTTCGAGGGCGTGCTGATCCCGATGTACCTGATCATCGGCGTCTGGGGCGGGCCGCGGCGCGTCTACGCGTCGTTCAAGTTCTTCCTGTTCACCTTTGCCGGCTCGGTGCTGATGCTGCTCGCCCTGCTGGCGATGTGGTTTCACGCCGGCACCACCGACATCGTCGCGATGACCCGGAGCGGCTTCCCGCCGGAAATGCAGTTCTGGCTGTTCCTTGCCTTTCTGGCCTCGTTCGCGGTCAAGGTGCCGATGTGGCCGGTGCACACCTGGCTGCCGGACGCGCATGTCGAGGCGCCGACCGCGGGCTCGGTGATCCTCGCCGGCGTGCTGCTGAAGATGGGCGCCTACGGCTTCCTGCGCTTCTCGGTGCCGATGCTGCCGCAGGCGTCGCAGCAATTCGCGCCGCTGATGTATGCGTTCGGCGTGATCGCGGTGATCTACACCTCGCTGGTGGCGCTGGCGCAAACCGACATGAAGAAGCTGATCGCCTACTCGTCGATCGCCCATATGGGCGTGGTCGTGATCGGCATCTTCACCTTTGACGTGCAGGGCATCCAGGGGGCGCTGTTCCAGATGCTGTCGCACGGGATCGTCTCGGCAGCGCTGTTTCTCTGCGTTGGCGTGATCTACGACCGGATGCACACGCGTGAGATCGCCCGCTACGGCGGCCTGGCGGTGCGCATGCCCGCCTATGCCACGGTGTTCATGCTGTTCACCATGGCGAGCATCGGACTGCCGGGCACGGCCGGCTTCGTCGGTGAGTTCCTGGTGCTGGTCGGTGCCTTCCAGGTCAGCTTCTGGCTGGCGTTGCTCGGCAGTTTCGGGATGATCCTGGGTGCTGCCTACATGCTGTATCTCTACCGGCGGGTGATCTTCGGTGCGCTGACCAAGCCCGACCTGCGCTCCATCCTCGACCTGTCGCCGCGCGAGGTGGCGGTATTTGCGCCGCTGGTGGTGCTGACGCTCTGGATGGGCATCTACCCGTCCAGCTTTACCCACTACTTTAACGCCACCGTCAGCGCGATGGTGACACAGCATCAGGCCGCACTTGGTCTGCCGCATGCGACAGGGCTTGCCGCGCGATGAACTGGATCCTCGCACTGCCCGAGTTGGTGCTGGCCGTCTGCGGGCTCGCGATCCTGCTGGTCGGCGTGCTGCAGAACCGCGACACCACGCTGCTCTGCACCATGCTGTGCATCGCCGCCCTCGTGGTCGTCGGCGCGCTGGTGCTGCAGACGTCCTACGGGGTCGGCTACAGCGGCCTGTTCGTCAATGACCGGTTCGCCACCTTCGCCAAGATCCTGGTGCTGTTCGGCGCCGGCTTCGCGATGATCCTGGGTCTGGACTACAACGACAAGCAGCGCATCGCCCGTTTCGAGTTCCCGGTGCTGATGCTGTTCTCGACCGTTGGCATGATGGTGATGGTCTCGGCGGCGAGCCTGATGTCGCTCTACATGGGGCTCGAGCTGCAGAGTCTCGCGATCTACGTGCTGTGCGCCTTCGCCCGCGACAACGTGCGCTCCTCGGAGGCCGGGCTAAAATACTTCGTTCTCAGCGCGCTTGCCTCGGGCTTGCTGCTCTACGGCATCTCGCTCGCCTACGGCTTCTCCGGCTCGATGGACTTCGCCCACCTGGCCCGCGCGGTCGCCAACCCGGCGGGGGTTTCCACCGGGCTCGTCGTCGGCATCGTGTTCATCATCGCCGGCCTCGCCTTCAAGCTCTCCGCGGTGCCGTTCCACATGTGGACGCCGGACGTCTACGAGGGCGCGCCGACGCCGGTGACCGCCTTCATGAGCACCGCGCCGAAGGTCGCGCCGTTCGCGGTGCTGCTGCGCTGCCTGCTGGTGCCGTTCGGCCACCAGCTCGGCCATTGGCAGCCGATCATCGAGCTGGTGTCGATTGCCTCGATGCTGCTTGGCTCGTTCGCCGCCATCGGCCAGACCAGCATCAAGCGGCTGATGGCCTACTCCTCGATCGGCCATATGGGCTACGCCCTGATCGGGCTTGCCGCGGGCACCCAGCAGGGTGTGAACGGGGTGCTGATCTACCTGGTCACCTACGTGTTCATGTCGGCTGGCACATTTGCCTGCATCATCGCCATGCGCCGGCGCGGCATCGCGCTCGAGAAGATCTCGGACCTGTCGGGCCTGGCGCAGCATGACGGCCTGCTGGCGGCGCTGTTCGCGCTGTTCATGTTCTCGATGGCGGGCGTGCCACCCTTCGCCGGGTTCGTCGGCAAGCTCTACGTGTTCCGTGCGGCAGTGGACCAGGGGCTGTGGGCGCTGGCGGTGATCGGCGTGCTGACCTCCGTCGTCGGCTGCTACTATTATCTGCGCGTCATCAAGGTGATTTACTTCGATGCCCCGGTGGACGCGTTTGACCGGCGGGCGCCGTCAATCTCCTTTGTCGGCGTCGCGAGCGGCGCCTTCACGCTGCTGTTCTTCGTCTTCCCCGCACCCGTCGTCGATGCGGCGCATGCGGCGGCACTGGTTCTGTTCGGCTGAGCCTGGCCGGGCTGCTGCGGACCCAGTCGGTCGGCCAGTTTCGGCTGGAGGTCTATGACAGCGTCGCCTCGACCAATAATTTGTGCCTGGAGCGGGCGGCGGCGGGCGAGGCGGCGGGGCTGGCGGTGCTGGCGCTGGAGCAGACGGCCGGGCGCGGGCGGTATGGCCGGGTTTGGCGGTCTGCGCCGGGTAGCCTGAACCTCTCGCTGCTGCTACGGCCGGCACGGGGGCTGGCGGACGGCGTCGGCGTGTCGCTGCTGATGGCGGTGCAGCTCTACGAGGCAGTGCGGGCGACGCGGCGCAGCGGCGCCGGGCTGATGGTGAAGTGGCCCAACGATATGCTGCTCAACGAGGGCAAGCTGGCGGGCATCCTGATCGAGGGCGGCGGCGGGGTATCGCCGTTTCTGGCGGTCGGCGTCGGCGTCAATTTGCGCGCGGCGCCGGTGCTGGCGGAGCGGCGGACGAGCGTCGTCGATGCGGCGGCAGAGCCGGAGGCGTTCGCGACCCGGCTGCTGACGCAGTTGGACGGCGCGCTGCGGGCCTTTGCGTCTGGGGGGCTTGAGCCGGTGCGGCAGGCCTGGCTGCGCGTTGCCCACCCCATCGGCACGACGCTGCACGTGTCGTTGCCGGATGGGACGACGCTGGAGGGTGGATTTGCCGGTTTGGCTGATGACGGAGCGCTGCTGCTTGATCACGCCGGCGCAACTCTGACGATCAGAGCCGGAGACGTGCTTCTAGCTTAAGTAAATGGGGTCTGGGGCCGCGGGCCCCAGCGGAGTCCAGAGGCAGAGCCTCTGGCCTTCCTTACCGGAGATTCGCCGATGCTGCTGGTCGTAGACGCCGGCAACACGAACATCGTCTTCGCCGTGCATGACGGTGCGAGCTGGCGCGGCATCTGGCGCATCGCGACCGACCCGCAGCGCACCTCGGACGAATACGCCGTCTGGCTGCTCGCTTTGCTCGGCTTCGCCGGCCTGAAGCCCAGCGACATCGAGCGCTCGGTGATCGGCACCGTGGTGCCGGCGGCGCTCTACCACCTGCGCCGACTGTGCCGCGATTGGTTCTCCGCCGAGCCGCTGGTCGCCCGCTCCAACCTCGACTGGGGCTTTGCGATCGACGTCGAGGCGCCAGACGAGGTGGGCGCGGACCGGCTGCTCAACGCGCTGGCCGCCCGCGAGCTGTACCGGGAGGCGGTGGTGGTGATCGATTTCGGCACCGCGACGACGTTCGACGTCGTCTCCGCGAGCGGCGCCTACCAGGGCGGCGTGATCGCGCCGGGCATCAATTTGTCCATCGAGGCGCTGCATCAGGCGGCGGCCAGGCTGCCGCGCATCGGCATTGGCCGGCCGCAGGCGGTGATCGGCCGCAACACGGTCGCGGCAATGCAGTCAGGCATCTACTGGGGCTATGTCGGCCTGGTCGAGGGCTTGGTCGTGCGGATCGCGCGCGAGTTCGAGCACCGTCTGCGCGTCATCGGCACCGGCGGGCTGGCGCCGCTGTTCTCCGAGGGCACCGACATTTTCGACCGGATCGAACCCGATCTGACCCTGGACGGGCTGCGCATGTTGGCGGAGCGCAACCCAACCCCCAGATTAAGCCGGGACAGAACAAGACTCAACGAAAGCGATTGATGGACGCAGCAACCGGCGACCTCGCCTTCCTGCCATTGGGTGGGACGGGCGAGATAGGCATGAACCTGAACCTGTATCGCTGCGGCAGCGCCTGGCTCGCCGTCGATTGCGGCATCGGCTTCGGAGGCAACGAGAACCCCGAGATCGACATTTTGATGCCGGATCCGTCGTTCATCGAGCAGCGGCGCGACAAGCTGGTGGGCCTCGTGATCACCCACGCGCATGAGGACCATGTCGGCGCGGTGGCGCATCTGTGGCGGCGGTTGCGCTGCCCGGTCTATGCGACGCCGTTCACCGCCGCGGTGCTGCGTCGCAAGCTCGGCGAGGCCGGGCTGCTCAACGACGTCAAGCTGCATGTGATCAAGCCGGGGGGCGCCTTCGACCTGCCGCCATTCCAGCTCCAGTTCCTCCGGGTGGCGCACTCGGTGCCCGAGGCGCAGGCGCTGGCGATCACCACCCCGCACGGCGTCATCGTACATACCGGCGACTGGAAGCTCGATCCGGATCCGCTAGTGGGGCCCCCGACGGACGAGGCGGCGTTCGCCGAGCTCGGCCGTAGAGGTGTGCTGGCGATGGTGTGTGACAGCACCAACGCGCTGGTCGAGGGGCATTCCGGCTCCGAGGCGGACGTGCGGCGCAGCCTGTCGGCGCTGATCCGCGGCATTCCGCGCGGCCGGGTCGCGGTCACCTGCTTTGCCTCCAACGTCGCTCGCTTCGAGAGCGTGGCGCTGGCGGCGCGCGATGCCGGGCGCTCGGTCGCCCTGGTCGGGCGGTCGCTGCGCAACATGGAGGCGGCGGCGCGCGAGACCGGCTACCTGAAGAACGTGCCCGAGTTCGTCCCCGAGGACCGCGCCGGCTCGATCCCGGACGAGAACCTGGTGATGCTAGTCACCGGCAGCCAGGGCGAGGCGCGCTCCGCCCTCTCGCGCATCGCGCTCGACACCCACCCCAACATCGCGTTGGGCGAGGGCGATACGGTGGTGTTCAGCTCGCGGGTGATCCCCGGCAACGAGCGGGCGATCAGCACCGTGCAGGACAACCTCGTGCGCCGCGGCGTGCACCTGATGACCGAGCGCGACCACATGATCCATGTCTCCGGCCATCCGGCCCGCGACGAGTTGCGGCGCCTCTACGAGCTGGTGCGCCCGCGCTACTCGGTGCCGGTGCATGGCGAGTGGCGGCATTTGTCGACCCATGCGGCGCTGGCCAAGGAGGCGGGGGCGACGCCGGTGCTGCTGGAGAACGGCGACATCCTCCGGCTGTCGGGCAACCGCGCCGAGGTGGTGGACAGCGCGCCGGTGGGACGGCTGGCGCTGGACGGCAACCGGGTGGTGCCGCTCAATGGCGGCGTGCTGGCGGCGCGTCGGCGGATGATGTTCAACGGCGTCGTCGTCGGCTCGCTCGCGCTTGACGAGGCCGGCCGGCTGGTTGGCCGGCCGAAGGTGAGCGCCCCCGGCTTGATCGACCCGGCGGAGGACGACACGACGCGCCTCGAGGAGGAGTTCGGCCAGGCGGTCAGCGACCTGCCGGCGGCGTTGCGCCGCGACGATACGGCGCTGGTCGACGCGGCGCGGGCGGCGCTGCGGCGTGCCGTCGGCCGGCGGCTGGGCAAGCGGCCGCTGGTGGACGTGCATCTGCTGCGGGTTTGAGCCATGGGCTGGTTTACCGGTGTGGTGCTCTACTTGCTGATCTGGTGGACGGCGCTGTTCGCCGTGCTGCCGCTCGGCACTCAGCCGGTTGCTCAGGCCGATGAGCACACCGGTTGGCGCGGCACGCCGGAGCGGGTGCGGCTTGCGCGGGTGCTGCTGATAACGACGGCGGTCGCGGCGGTGATCTGGCTGTGCTGCTTCGCGGTGATCAGCTCGCCGTATCTAAGCTTTCGCCATGGCTGGCTGGCGCTGCAGGATTGAGCAGTTTGAGTCGAACCGGACCCAGCCTGCGTACACATTGTGCAGTCTTAGTCTGACGCGATGGATTTCGGGTCATCGTCGTGCGGTTTTGACTAGCGGCTGCCACAATAGAGGGGGATTATCACGGGTAGGATGAGGGTTTCTCATCCTACCGTGTGACGGCGTTTCCTCCCTAAACTTGGCCCCGCTCGCCATCGTTGCGGGGCCGACCTTCTGCTACAGCCGCCGCTCAATTTTGTCACGTATAATCTCTGTTTAGTTTCTTCATCGACTTGTGCGACGCAGCATTATTGCGTCTTGGCCGCCGACCAGCCTCTCTGGTCTGAGCGCCATCGCCCCTGTAGGGTCCCGCCGCCGCCGCGACCACTCAGGATCCACCACGATGCGCTTGTCCCGCAGCCTGCTGCCCACCCTCAAGGAGACGCCGTCCGAGGCGCAGATCGCCTCGCACCGGCTGATGCTGCGGGCCGGGCTGGTGCGGCAGACGGCCGCCGGCATCTACGCCTGGCTACCGGCCGGCTGGCGGGTGCTGCGGCGGATCGCCCAGATCGTGCGCGAGGAGCAGGACGCGGCTGGCGCGCAGGAGCTGCTGATGCCGACGCTGCAGACCGCCGACCTGTGGCGCGAGAGCGGCCGCTACGACGCCTATGGGCCGGAGATGCTGCGCCTGCGCGACCGCCACGAGCGCGACATGCTCTACGGACCGACCAACGAGGAGATGATCACCGACCTGATGCGCGGTTCGGTCAAAAGCTACCGCGAGCTGCCGCAGACGCTCTACCATATTCAGTGGAAGTTCCGCGACGAAGTGCGGCCGCGCTTTGGCGTTATGCGTGGGCGCGAGTTCCTGATGAAGGACGCCTACAGCTTCGACCTCGACCATGCCGGCTCGCGGCGGAGCTACCGGCGGATGATGCTCGCCTACATGCGCACCTTCGCCCGGCTTGGCGTGCAGGCGATCCCGATGGTGGCCGACACCGGACCGATCGGCGGTGAGCTCAGCCATGAGTTCATCATCCTCGCACCCACCGGCGAGAGCCAGGTGTTCTATGATCGCGCGTTCGAGGAGATCGACGTCGGCAGTGCCAGCTTCTCGCACGCCAGTGCAGACGATCTCGACCGCTTCTTTGCGCAGATGACGACGCCCTACGCGGCGACCGAGGAGAAGCACGACGCGGCGGCCTGGGCGGCGCTCGATCCAGAGCGGCGGCGCGAGGGCAGGGGCATCGAGGTTGGCCACATCTTCCACTTCGGCACTAAGTACAGCGCCGCGATGGGCTTCTCGGTTGCCGGGCCCGACGGCGCCCAGATCATCCCTGAAATGGGCAGCTACGGCATCGGCGTGTCGCGCCTGGTCGGCGCGCTGATCGAGGCGAGCCATGACGAGGCCGGCATCATCTGGCCCGACAGCGTTTCGCCGTTTCGCGCTTCGGTGCTGAACCTGAAGCCCGGCGACGCCGCCTGCGACGCGCTCAGCGAGCAGCTCTACGCGAGCTTTGCCGGAGACGCGCTCTACGACGATCGCGACGAGCGCGCCGGACGGAAGTTCGCCGACGCCGACCTGATGGGCCATCCCTGGCAGGTCATCGTCGGGCCGCGCGGGGCGGCGAGCGGCATGGTGGAGCTCAAGCGCCGCGCCACCGGCGAACGGCGCGAGGTGGCGAGCGACGCGGTGATGGCGGTGGTGACGTGAAGGAAGGACGTTCTTTTTTGAAAAAAAGAACCAAAAAACTTTTGTCTCGTAAGACGAGCGTCGCGGGCCAGGTCGTCTTTACGAATAAAAGTCTTTTTGCTTCTTTTTCTTCAGAAAAAGAAGGCTCTTGATGTTCGGCCCCTTCGAGCGCGCCATCGCTGGTCGCTATCTGCGCGCCCGCCGCGGTGAACGTTTCGTCTCGGTCATCGCCGGCTTCTCGCTGATCGGCATCGCACTCGGGGTAGCGACGCTGATCATTGTCATGTCGGTGATGAACGGCTTCAAATCTGACCTGCTGTCGCGCATCCTCGGCCTCAACGGCGACCTCGGCGTTTACTCGACCAGTGGGTCGCTTGGCGAGTTCGACCGGCTTGCCACCAAGGTTCGCGACGTGCCGGGCGTGGTCTCGGCGGTGCCGGTGATCGAGGGACAGGTGTTGCTCAACGGGCCGACCAGCAGCACCGGCGGCCTGGTGCGCGGCGTGCGGCAGGCAGACCTTGAGGCGCTGCCCTCGATCGGCGGCACCATCCGCGCCGGCAGCCTTGGCGATTTTTCCGGCGACGACGCGATCGCGATCGGCCTGACGCTCGCGCAGCAATTCGGCCTCTCCGTCGGCTCGAAGCTCACGCTGCTGTCGCCAAACGGGGCGGCGACCGCGTTCGGCACCATCCCCCGGGTGCGGGCCTACCGGGTGGTCGCGATCTTCCAGGCGGGCATGAACGAGTACGACAGCCGCTACGTCTTTATTCCGCTGCACGCCGCGCAGGTGTTCTTCCAAAAGCCGAACGCGGTTTCCCAGATCGAGGTCACCGTGCGCGATCCGGAGCACATCGCGCCGGTCACGCAACGCATCGAGCGCGCGGTCGGTGACGCGCCGGTGCGGGTGATCGACTGGACGCAAAGCAACGACAGCTTCTTTGCCGCGGTGCAGGTGGAGCAGAACGTGATGTTCCTGATCCTGACGCTGATCATCGTCGTCGCCGCGTTCAACGTCATCTCCTCGCTGATCATGATGGTCAAAGACAAGACGCGCGACATCGCCGTGCTGCGCACGCTGGGTGCCGGGCGCGGCGCCGTGATGCGGATCTTCCTGATGTGCGGCGCCTCGGTGGGCGTGACCGGCACCCTGGTCGGCACCGTGCTCGGCATCGTGTTCTGCCTCAACATTGAGCGGCTGCGGCAATGGCTGCAGGCGTTCACCGGCACCGACCTGTTCAATCCGGAAGTGTATTATTTGGAGCACCTGCCGGCGAAGCTGGACTGGGGCGAGGTGAGCCAGATCATCCTGATGGCGCTCGCCTTGTCGCTGCTCGCGACGCTGTATCCGAGCTGGCGCGCGGCGCGCACCGATCCGGT
Organism: Acetobacteraceae bacterium; assembly: GCA_965198995.1. Lineage (GTDB taxonomy): Bacteria > Pseudomonadota > Alphaproteobacteria > Acetobacterales > Acetobacteraceae > CAXMMR01. The sequence continues at coordinate 1,874,373 of CBDAQG010000002.1, read as the reverse complement.
CGAGGCCTTGCGTAATGAGTGAGCCAGCGCTTCTTTTTTGTAAAAAAGAAGCAAAAAGTTTTTGCTCATTGATGGCGCCCTTACGGGATAAAAGTTTCTTGGTCCTTTTTTTCAAAAAACGACTTCTCGTCTGATGACCGACCCGCTGACCCTTGCCGGCGTAATGCGGACCTACCGCTCCGACGCCGGCGACCTGCCGGTCTTGCGCGGCGTCGACCTGACGTTGCGGGCGGGCGAGATCGTCGCTCTTGTGGCGCCCTCGGGCACCGGCAAGTCCACCCTGCTGCATCTGGCGGGATTGCTCGAGAAGCCCGACGGCGGCCACGTGCTGCTGGACGGCCACGATGCCGGCGCGATGGCGGACCGGGAGCGCACGGCGCTGCGGCGCAACCAGATCGGCTTCGTGTATCAGTTCCACCACCTGCTCGCAGAATTCTCCGCGCTTGAAAACGTCGCACTGCCACAGATGATCGGCGGCACCTCGCGCCGGGCCGCGCAGGCGCGCGCCCGGCGCCTGCTGGACAGCCTCGGACTCGGCGCCCGCGCGCAGCACTTGCCCGGCAAGCTCTCCGGCGGCGAGCAGCAGCGAGTCGCCATCGCACGCGCGCTCGCCAACGCACCCAAAGTGCTGCTCGCCGACGAACCCACCGGCAACCTCGACGTCGGCACCGCCGACGCAGTGTTCGATGAACTGCTGCAGGTGGTGCGCAGCCAGAATGTGGCAGCGCTGATCGCGACGCATAATGTCGAACTGGCGCGTAGGATGGACCGGATCGTCACGTTGACGGCGGGGCGAATCGTATGAAGTGAAGTCAAGGCCAGGGGCTTTCCCTCCGTGAGCCCTTCCAACGGCGCGTTGCGCCGTCGGAACCTTTGGGCTCACTCCGCCCCTGGACCCCATTAAAGGCGGAGCCTTTAAAATCCATTTGTTATCCTTGTTTCCATGCGCGAGACCGATGGCCTGGGCAGCAGGATTTATCGGCTTCGCCAAGCAAGGAAAGGCCCGGCTAGGCTCCAAACGGATGCGGGTCTGGGGGCGCTGCCCCCAGCCGGTCCAGGGTAGAGCCCTGGCCTTCCTCCCGCTTCGCCTTAAACTCTCCTCATGCCGCACGCGAGCTTCGTCCATCTGCGCAATCACTCCGCCTACTCGCTGAGCGAGGGGGCGATTCGCGTCGACGCCTTGCCGGCGCTGGCGCGCGCCGCGGCGATGCCGGCGGTGGCGATCACCGATACCGGCAATTTGTTCGGCGCGCTGGAGTTCTCGCATTACTGCGCCGCCAAGGGGGTGCAGCCGATCATCGGCTGCCAGGTCTCGATCGAGCGGGGCGCGCGGTTGGCGCCGGACCCGGTGGTGCTGCTGGCGCAGGATGCGGTGGGGTTGGCGAACCTGCAGCATCTTTCGTCGCAGGGCTTTATCGAGGGTGATCCGGCGGAGCCGGCGCTGCCGCTCTCGGCGGTGCTGGCGCGGGCGGAGGGGTTGATCCTGCTGGCTGGCGGCACTCGGGGGCCGTTGGGGCGATTGCTGGCGGCGGGGCAGGCGGACGAGGCGGAGCGGCTCGCGGCACGGTTTGTCGAGGCGTTTGGCGATCGGGCGATGATGGAGCTGCATCGCCACGGCGTGGCGGTGGAGCGGGCGATCGAGCCTGGGATGATCGGACTGGCCGACCGACTCGGCATGCCGCTGGTGGCGACCAACGAGTGCTTCTTTGCCGCGCCCGGCATGCATGGCGCGCACGACGCGCTGCTGTGCATTGCCGCCGGGCGGACGCTGGGGGAGGCGGAGCGCCGGCGGGTGACGGAGGAGCACTGGTTCAAGCCGGCGGGTGAGATGCGCGAGCTGTTCTCGGACCTGGCCGAGGCCTGCGACAACACGCTGGCGGTGGCGCGGCGGTGTGCGGTGATGGCGGAGACGAAAAAACCGCAGCTGCCGAAATACAGCAAGATTTCGGCGGGCGGTGACGAGGCGACGGCGCTGTGCGAGATGGCGCGGGCGGGCCTGGCGCGGCGGCTGTCGGTGATGGCGGGGGATGCGGCGCCATACCGGGAGCGGTTGGAGTTCGAGCTCGGCGTCATCGCCTCGATGGGGTTCGCCGGCTACTTTCTCATCGTCGCGGATTTTATCCAATGGGCGAAGGCGCAAGGCATTGCGGTCGGGCCGGGGCGCGGCTCGGGGGCGGGCTCGGTGGTTGCCTGGGCGCTGACGATCACCGATCTGGACCCGCTGCGGTTTGATTTGCTGTTCGAGCGGTTTCTCAATCCCGAGCGGGTGTCGATGCCGGATTTCGACATCGACTTCTGCCAGGAGCGGCGCGACGAGGTGATCGGCTACGTGCGCGAGGCGTATGGCGCCGACCGGGTGGCGCAGATCATCACCTTCGGCAAATTGCAGGCGCGGGCTGCGGTGCGCGACGTGGGCCGGGTGCTGGCGATGCCGTTCGGGCAGGTCAACCGGGTGGCCGAGCTGATCCCGAACAATCCCGCCCACCCGGTGACGCTGCAGCAGGCGATCGACGGCGAGCCGCGCCTTGCCGCGATGCGGCAGGACGACGAGGCGATCCGGCGGCTGCTGGAGGTGGCGTTGCAGCTGGAGGGGCTGTACCGGCACGCCTCGACCCATGCGGCGGGGGTCGTGATCGGCGACCGGACGCTGACCGAGCTGGTGCCGATGTATCGTGATCCGCGCGAGAACACGCTGGTCACGCAATACAACATGAAGTGGATCGAGCAGGCCGGGCTCGTGAAGTTCGACTTCCTCGGGCTCACCACGCTGACCATCCTGCAGCGCGCGGTCGGCCTGCTCAGCGCGCGCGGCATCACGGTCGAGCTCGACCGCATCCCGCTCGACGATCAGCGCACCTACGAGATGCTGGCGCGGGGCGATGCCGGCGGGGTGTTCCAGTTCGAGAGCGCCGGGATGCGCGACGTGCTGCGGCAGATGCGCCCCGACCGGTTCGAGGATTTGATCGCCGCGGTGGCGCTGTATCGGCCGGGGCCGATGGCCAACATTCCGTCCTACTGCCAGCGCAAGCATGGCGAGCCGTGGGAGGCGCCGCATCCGGAGCTGCGCGCGATCCTGGCCGAGACCTACGGCATCATGGTCTATCAGGAGCAGGTGATGCAGATCGCCCAGGTGATGGGCGGCTACAGCCTGGGCTCGGCCGACCTGCTGCGCCGCGCGATGGGCAAAAAGATCCGCGCCGAGATGGACCAGCAGCGGGCGGTGTTCACCGCCGGCGCGGTGGGGCGCGGGGTGCCGCAGGCCAAGGCCGTCGAGGTGTTCGACCTGATGGCGAAGTTCGCCGATTACGGCTTCAACAAGTCGCACGCCGCCGCCTATGCGCTGGTCGCCTACCAGACAGCGTGGATGAAGGCGAACCATCCGACGGCGTTCCTCGCCGCCTGCATGTCGCTCGCGCTCGGCAACACCGACAAGCTGGCGGCGCTGCGCGGCGAGGCGGAGCGGATGGGCGTGCGGGTGCTGCCGCCGGACATCAATCGTTCCGGTGACGATTTCACGATCGAATCGCTCAAGGATGGGTCGCTCAAGGATGGGTCGCTCAGGGATGGGTCGCTCAAGGATGGGCGGCTGGCGATCCGATACGCGCTCGCGGCGATCAAGAAGGTGGGGCAGGCGGCGATGGTCGCGCTGGTCGAGGCGCGCGGCGCCCGGCCGTTCGACAGCGTGGCGGCGTTCGCCTCCCGGGTGGATGCGCGGCTGCTCAACAAGATGCAGGTGGAGAACCTGGTGCGAGCCGGGGCCTTTGACAGCCTGGAGCCGAACCGGGCGCGGCTGTTCGGCGCCGCCGAGCACGTGCTGCGCCGGGCGCAGGCGCGCGCCGAGGAGCTCGGCTCAGGCCAGACCGGGCTGTTCGGCGGCGCCGGGCCGGAGCCGCTGCGGCTGCCGGACGTGCCCGACTGGCCGATGATGGAGCGGCTGACCTACGAGGCGGAGGCGGTGGGCTTTCACCTCACCGCGCATCCGCTCGACAGCTATTCGGCGTTCCTGAAGCGCATCGGGGCGGTGCCGTCGGGGCGGATGGAGGCGGCCGGGCGGGCGGGCTCGTCGCGGGTCAAGGTTGCCGGCTGCGTTGTTTCGATTAAAGAACGGTCGACCCGGACCGGCAGCCGGATGGCGTGGGTGGCGCTGTCGGACGCGTCAGGCGGCTTCGAGGTGACGCTGTTCAGCGAGGTGCTGGCCCGGGTGCGGCCGCTGCTGGTGGCCGGGCAGACGGTGCTGGTCACGGTCGATCTGCGGCTGGAGGGGGACGCGCTGCGGGTGACGGCGAACGACCTGGTGAGCCTGGAGGCGGCGGCGGCCGAGGCGGGCGGGCAGATGCGGGTGTGGTTGCGGCGGACCGAGGCGGTGCCGCACATCCGCACCCTGCTGGAGCGCGAGCGCGGCGGGCGCGGCACGGTGGTGCTGGTGCCGATGCTCGGGCGGCCGGAGGATGTGGAGGTGGCGTTGCCGGGGCGGTGGAAGACGTCGCCGCGGCTGGCGCAGGCGCTCAAGATGGTGCCTGGGGTGGAGCGGATCGAAGAGGTCTGAGGTTCACGGAACAGGACTTGCCTATAGGCAAGATCAGCGGAACTCGTTGATAAGGCTTGCGGCTCTCTTGCGAGTTGGGGCGTTTTGGCCGTTGCACCCGATCTTGTCATTCGGCGTCCCGATCCAGCGGCAAGCAGTATCGTTCGCGACCGGGGATCGATCCTAGGAGATTGCGCGCATGGCGTTCGGCTGGACGGTGCGGCGGGCGATGGGTGATGACGCGGCGGCGCTGGCGCTGGTCGGGGCGGCGACGTTCCTGGAGACCTACGCGCCGCTGATCGACGGGGCGGACATCGTGGCGCAGTGCGCGGCGCAGCAGCGGGCGGAGGGCTATGCCGCTTGGATCGAGGCGGCGGACAGCGCGGTGTTCCTCGCGGCGTCGGACACCGGCGCGCCGGTTGGGCTCGCGGTGATGATGCCGCCGAGCCGGGAGATCGACGGGCCGGCGGTGCGGGAGGGCGACCGGGAGCTGAAGCGGATCTACGTGCTGTCGCCCTGGCAGGGCAGCGGGCTTGGGGCGGCGCTGATGGCGCACGGGGTTGCGGAGGCGCGGGGGTGTGGCGCCAAGCGGGTGCTGGTGGGGGTGCTGGGGCGGAACCTACGGGCGATCGCGTTTTACCGGCGGCAGGGTTTTGGCGAGGTTGGCACCAGGCGTTTCCTGGTGGGGCGGCATTGGCATGATGACCTGGTTTTGGCGCGGGCGGTCTAGGCGCGTGTCGTTCTTGCTTCCGCGTTAGCCAGGACGATTTCGGCAGCGACGTTTATCAACGCGCTTCCGTCGACCGGTCCGGTGCGCTCCAACCAGCGACCGACGAGGTGGTGCCCCAAGGTGTAGCCGAGCCAGCGTGGGCGGTGGCCGCCATGGCCGAAGAACCAGGCGCGATGATCGTAGGACGAGGATGACAGCTCGGCTGGGCTTGGATGATGGGAGCGCACCGTTTCTTCGTCGACCGCGCACTCCCAGGGCTCCGGCAGCGTGGCGAAGAGGCGGCGGGTGAAGTGGCCTGCCAAGCCTTCGCTGACCAGGGCCTCGCCGAGGGTGCGGCCGTAGCCTGGGCCGGCCATGCGCAGGCAGTGATGCACCTCGTGGGTGACGGTCCGGCGGATGGCACCGTTCGCCAGGCTGTTGGCGAAGTTCGGGTTGTCAGGGTCCAGGCTGATGGCGAGTAGGCGGTCGCGGTGGGCGCGTCCGCCCATGCCGATCCGGGGGATGACCGCGTGGCGGCAGCGCTGCACGAGGATATCAAGAGGCGGCGTCGCCACGTTGCCGGCGACGGCGCAGCGGGCCGTTGCGATCTCGGACGCGATTTGGTGGCGCCGTGGGGTGAGGTCGCCCTCAGCCTCAAGCCAATGCAGTCGCCAGGTCATCGGGTTTGCGTCAGGCCGAGTTGGGGATGTGTGGCTCCTTGGTGGTTTCGGCGAAACGGTGTTGGCAACGTTGGCGAAGCCGGTCATCGTTGTCGAGGTTTGAGCAGGGGCTTTGTCGTTGGGACGTCAGCCGCACGTCATCGTCTTGAACGGCGTGGGAAGCGTCGGCAAGACGTCGACCGCCCGGGCTTTGCAGGCGATTGCGGCCAGGCCGTTTCTTCATGTCTCGATGGACGTTTTCATCGAGATGTTGCCGCAACGCCTGTTCGGCGACCCTGCTGGCATGGTGGTCGAGACGGTGCAGGAGCAGGGCATGCCGTCTGTGGTCGTGAAGACCGGACCGGTGATGACGCGCGCCATGCGGGGGATGCGGCGTGCGGTGGCCGCGATGGCGGCGGCGGGCAATGATCTTGTCGTGGATGACGTCATGCTGCGGGGAGGTGAGGCGGACGAATACGGGCGCTGCTGACGCAGGTCGATTTGCGGTTCGTCGGGCTGTTTGCGCCGTTGCTGGTGCTTGAGGCGCGTGAGCGGGCGAGAGGCGACCGTGAGCTCGGTTTGGCTCGGTGGCAGTTCGACCGAGTTCATCGCGGTCAGAGCTACGATTTGACGATCGACACGTCCCACTCGACGCCCGCCGAAAACGCCCACTGTATCTGCAAGGCCTTCGGCCTATAGAGCAAAAGTTTTTTGGTTCTTTTTTTCAAAAAAGAACCGCTTGCTTACGTCGCTGTCTTATAGGCGCTCCCATCCTCAGCACGCTGCGGATCGCTGACGTAACGGCCGTCTTTCGGCACCGCGAGTTCGGTAAAATCGCGGGCGAGGGTGTGCAGGGCGGTGCGCATGGCGGCGCCGTGCATGGCGCGGCCGTGGCCGGTGAGGGCGAGCTCCGGTTCCAGCGCGGCGAGCGTGCTGACGGAGCGGGCGGCGGCTTGCCAGTCGTGGGTGAAGTATTTCGGCGGGCCGTGCAGCTCGGGGGCTTGGGTGGCGGTGGCGTAGGCGCTTTCGCCGGCGGTGGTGATGAAGGCGTCGCCGACGATCAGCGCGCGGTCGGCCTCGCGCCAAAGCGAGACGTGACCGACGGAGTGGCCCGGGGTGTGGATCCAGCGCCAGCCCGGCAACGGCGGGATGGTGCCGTCGGCGGGCAGGTCGTGCAGGCGGTTGGCAACGTCGACGGGCTGGCGCGGGTAGAGCGGCGAGAGCAGCGCCATCAGGCCGCCGCCGACGGTGGGGTCGGCCTTCGGGTAGGCGGCGGTGCCGTCGAGGTAGGGGCGTTCGAGGGGGTGAGCGTAGACGGGGGCGTGCCAGCGCTCGGCGAGCGTCTCGAGGGCGCCGACATGGTCGAAATGGCCGTGCGTCATGACGATGGCGGCCGGTGGCACGTCCTGGCCGAAGCGCTCGGCGGCGGCGGCGGCGATGCGGTCAGCCGTGCCGGGAATGCCGGCGTCGATCAGCACCCAGCCCGGCTGGCGCGGGGCGCCGACGAAGACGGTGTTGACGAAGAGCAGGCGCTGATAGGCAAGGTCGGGCGCAGCCTCCAGTAGGCCGTGCTCGTCCGGCTCGGCGGCGATGTTGGAGCTGTCGAGGGGGATCTGCTGCGTCATGCGGGATGACCCTGAGGATAATGTCAGGCGCTAACAGCGCGTCCTCGGCAGCGTTGCTACACGAACGCGGGGGAAGGAAGGCCAGGGCTGTCTGCCCTGGACCCGATTAAAGGCGGAGCCTTTAAAATCCATTTCTTGTTCGTGTGCATTGGCGAGGCGGTGGCGTGGAAACGAGGGTTGATCGGCTGCGCCAAGCAAGAAAGAGCGTCGTTACACTCCCGTGAATCGGGGTCTGGGGCCTCGGGCCCCAGCGGTGTCCAGAGGCAGAGCCTCTGGCCTTCGCTGTCTCAAGCTTGCCGCCGCCAGCAAGGTGATGAGGGGCACCACCGGGGCAAGATAGCGGGTTTCGATATGCACCGGGGCGTAGACGGCGACGAAGCCGACGGGGATGCACCACAGGGCGCGCAGCCGCCAGGCGCGGCCGGGGAGCCACGGGCCGATCAGGCCGGCGAGGCCGATGGCGGTGCCGGCGAGGCGGGTTGCGACGTCGAGCAGGATGAGCAGGGTGGCGGCGGGGTCGCCGTGGCGGGCGCGGGGCCAGAGGATGTTCAGCCTGTCGAAGCTGGGGCGCGGCCAGCCGGCATAGACGGCCAACGCGCCGAGCGTGTCGATCGGCTGGAACGGCATGGCGAGATATTCGTGTCGGATGGCACCGACGGTGGCGCCGAGCATCGCCAGTGGATGGTGCGCCCAGGTGGACGCATAGGCGGCGGAGGCGGCGGTGGCGATGCGCGGCGCCGTCCAGTCGGCGGCGCCGAGCTGGCGCTGCAGGTCGTTCATCCGGTCCATGCCGCCGGGGCCGGAGAGGGTGGCGCGGGCGAGCTGCTCGAACGGGGTGTTGGCGCCGAGCACATCCGGGTGGTGCGGCAGCAGGGGCAGGATCGCCTGGAGCATGACGACCTGGCGGCTGGTGGTGAGCACCGGCCCGGCGCCGCGGGAGACGTTCCAGGTGATGAGGGAGGTGGCGGCGAGCAGGGGAGGAAGAAGCAGAAACAGGCAAGGTTGGGCTCTGCCCAAACCCGCCAAGGGCTTGAGGCCCTTGGATCCCGTTGAGTTGGTGGGTCCAGGGCAGAGCCTTGGCCTTCCTTCCAGCCAGGCTAGAGGCGCGTAGAAGACCATCAGGACGACTGTCGCCTCGCGCAGCAGGAGCGCGAGGGCGAGCAGGAGGCCGGCGGTGCGGGGGCGGTGGCGGAGCAGGGCGAAGGCGGCGCCGGCGGCGAGCGCCGCGTAGAGCGCGTCCGGGATCACGGCGAGCTCCAGCACGACGATGAAGCCGAGCGTGGGCAGGGCGCCGGCCAGGAAAGCGAGCCCCGGGGAGGCGCCGAGGCGGCGGGCGGCGGCGGCGGTGAGGGCGGCGGTGAGCGCGGTGGCGGCGAGCTGCAGGCAGATCAGCAGGGTGGGCCAGGCCTGCGGCGCCAGGGATTGGAGGCCGGCCAGCAGCGCAGGGAAGCCGGGGGTGCGGAACAGCGACACCGGCATCGGGCCGGCCAGCGGCAGGGCGCCGGCGTGGAGCTGGCCGGCATACTGCGTGTACATGAGTGTGTCGGGGGTGTGCAGGGTGCCGAAGACGGCCCAGGCGAGGCCGGCGGCCAGCAGGCCGACGAGTGCCGCGGCGGCAACGATCTTGCGTTCCGGTGTGGTTGGCTTCATATCCCGCCCGTCGCGAACGCCTCTCCGACTGTCATCAGCGGGGAGGCGGGCGCGGTAATTCACACGCGGGGCGCTTTCCTGGGAAGCCTCAGGTCCGGTGCCGCAAGGCGTTGCCCCGCGGAGGTTCAACCGGACGACAAGGAAAGGAGCACGCCGCCATGGCGATGCCAGACTTCACCCTACGACAGCTGCTCGAGGCCGGCGTTCATTTCGGTCACCACACCCGGCGCTGGAACCCGCGCATGGGGCCGTATATCTTCGGCATCCGCAACCAGGTTCACATCATCGACCTGCAGCAGACGGTGCCGATGCTGGACCGGGCGCTGCGTGCGGTGCGCGACGTGACGGCGGCCGGCGGGCGGGTGCTGTTCGTCGGCACCAAGCGCGCGGCGGCCGAGTATGTCGCCGAGAGCGCCAACCGGTGCGGCCAGTACTACGTGAACCACCGGTGGCTCGGCGGCATGCTGACCAACTGGAAGACGATCACCGGCTCGATCAAGCGCCTGCGCCAGATCGACGAGATGCTGGGCGGCGAGGTCCAGGGCCTGACCAAGAAGGAGGTGCTGGAGATGACGCGGGATCGCGACAAGCTCGAGCGCAGCCTGGGCGGGATCAAGGAGATGGGCGGGCTGCCGGACATCCTGTTCATCATCGACACCAACAAGGAGAAGCTGGCGGTCGAGGAGGCCACCAAGCTTGGCATTCCGGTGATCGCGATCCTGGACAGCAACTCCGACCCGGCCGGCGTCACCTTCCCAATCCCCGGCAATGACGACGCGATTCGCGCCATCACCATCTATTGCGACCTGGTGGCGGGCGCGGTGCTGGACGGCATCAGCGCCGAGATGGTGGCCTCGGGGCGCGACATGGGCGCCAGCGAAGAACTGCCGCTCGAGGTGCTGAACGGCGGGCTGACCGGCACGGGCCCGTCAGGCGGGCATGACGTGACGGCGGAGAGCGTGCCGGCTTAGGAAAGGAAGGCTGCTTTTTTGAAAAAAAGCAGCAAAAAACTTTTATCGGCGCTGTCGCGGCTCTTATCGGGCAACAGTTTTTTGGTTCTTTTTTGCAAAAAAGAACCGCTTTCTTCCAAGGAGGCCTGAGTTATGGCTGAGATCACCGCATCCCTCGTCAAGGAGCTTCGCGAGAAGACCGGCGCGGGGATGATGGACTGCAAGCGGGCGCTGTCGGAGACCGGCGGCGAGATCGAGGGTGCGGTCGACTGGCTGCGCAAGAAGGGGCTGTCGCAGGCGGCCAAGAAGTCCGGGCGGGTGGCGGCCGAGGGGCTGGTCGGCGTGGCGTCGCAGAAGAACCGGGCGGCGATCGTCGAGGTCAACGCCGAGACCGACTTCGTCGCCCGCAACGAGAGCTTCCAGGCCTTCGTGCAGGCGGTGGCGCAGGTCGCGCTTTTGGTTGGCGAGGATGTGGAGGCGATCCGGGCGGCGGCGTTTCCGGGCGGGACGCGCAGCGTCGGCGAGGAGCTGACGGCGCTGATCGCGACCATCGGCGAGAACATGACGATCCGTCGGGTGCGGGTGCTGTCCGTGCCGAGCGGCGTGGTGGCAACGTATGTGCACCAGGCGCTGAAGCCCGGCCTGGGTAAGATCGGCGTGCTGGTGGTTGTCGAGGGGGCGAGCGAGCTCGACGCGCTGGAGATGCTGGGACGGCAGGTGGGCATGCATGTCGCGGCCGCGCGGCCGGAGGCGCTCGACGTCGACAGCGTGGACCCGGCGGCGCTGGCGCGCGAGCGGGCGGTGCTGATGGAGCAGGCGCGCGGGTCGGGCAAGCCGGAGGCCATCATCGAGAAGATGGTCGAAGGACGGCTCCGCAAGTATTACGAAGAGGTGGTGCTGCTCGAGCAGGTGTGGGTGATCGACGGCGAGAGCCGGGTGCGCGCCGTGGTGCAGAAATCGGGCGGGCGGCTGGACGGGTTCGTGCGGTTCCAGCTTGGCGAGGGGATCGAGAAGCCGGAGGGGCCGGATTTTGCGGCCGAGGTGGCGGCGGTGTCCGGCGTGTCGAACGCGGCGGAGTAGCAGCTTGTGGAACTGGTTGTTGCAGCCTTAGGCTGTAACGACGGCAAATTTTTCCCGTCGCGTTGCCTGGAGGCGCCATGACAGCCGAGCCCGCCTATCAGCGTGTGCTGCTGAAGATCTCCGGCGAGGCGCTGATGGGCTCGCGCGAGTTCGGGCTGGACACCGGCATGGTGACGCAGATCGCCCGCGACGTGCGCGACGTGGTCGCCTCCGGGATCCAGGTTTGCCTGGTGATCGGCGGCGGCAACATCTTCCGCGGGGTGCAGGTGGCGGCCGGCGGCATGGACCGGGCGCAGGCTGACTACATGGGCATGCTGGCGACGGTGATGAACGCGCTGGCGATGCAGAACGCGCTGGAGTCGTTGAACTTGCCGACCCGGGTGCAGTCGGCGATCCCGATGGCGTCGGTGTGCGAGCCGTATGTGCGGCGGCGGGCGGAGCGGCATATGGAGAAGGGGCGGGTGGTGATCTTCGCCGCCGGCACCGGCAACCCGTTCTTCACCACCGACACCGCGGCGGCGCTGCGGGCGGCGGAGATGCATTGCGACGCGCTGCTCAAGGGCACGCAGGTGGACGGGGTGTACTCGGCGGACCCGCGCAAGGTGGCCGCTGCGGAGCGGTATCAGGAGCTGACCTACCTGGAGGTGCTGTCGCGCGACCTGGCGGTGATGGATGCTGCGGCGATCTCGCTGGCGCGCGAGAACAAGCTGCCGATCATCGTCTTCAACATGCACGCGCCGGGGAGCTTTTTTCAGGTGATGCAGGGCGGCGGGAAGTTTACGAAGATCGTAGAGAAGTAAGGCCGGGGCTTTGCCCTGGACCCACCAACGGCCGGCGGCCTTTGGAAACCGATCAGTTAAGAGGTCTGGGGCGTCACGGCCCCAGCGGGTCCAGGGTAGAGCCCTGGCCTTTCTTGGAGCGCTGCTGTGCCTGCTGACCTAGACGCATTGAAGGAAGACCTGGCGCGCCGGATGGAGAGCGCGATGGAGACGCTGCGGCGCGACTTCGGCGGCCTGCGCACCGGGCGGGCGAGTCCGCAGCTGCTCGAGCCGGTCAAGGTCGAGGCCTATGGCTCGGTGATGCCGATCACCCAGGTGGGCACGATCGGGGTGCCGGAGAGCCGGATGATCACGGTGCAGGTGTGGGACAAGACGCTGGTCGGCGCGGTGGAGCGGGCGGTGCGCGACAGCGGGCTGGGGCTCAACCCGTCGGCGGACGGGCAGGTGGTGCGGGTGCCGATCCCGCAGCTGACCGCCGAGCGGCGCACCGAGCTCGCGCGTGCCGCCGGGCGCTATGCCGAGGCGTCGCGGGTGGCGATCCGCGGCGTGCGGCGGGACGGCATGGACCAGATCAAGGGCTTCGAGAAGAAGAAGGAGATCGGCGAGGACGTGGTGGGCGACTGGTCGGGCGAGGTGCAGAAGCTGACGGATGCCTTCATCAGGCGGATCGACGACGCGCTCAGCGACAAAGAGCGCGAGATCAAGCAGGTCTGACGCTGCGCCTGTTCCTGACCTGCAACCTGGCCGACAGCCTGACCGTGGCGCCCGACGCGCGGGCGACATGGGCGGTGTGATCGCGGCGGCGCCGCCGGAGCACGCGGTGGCGGACGGGGCGGCGTCGCTGTCCGACGCCGGCACGCCGTGCCACGTCGCCATCATCATGGACGGTAATGGGCGGTGGGCGGCGGCGCGGGGGCTGCCGAGGCTCGCCGGGCACAAGGCGGGTGCGACCTCGGTGCGGCGGACGATCGAGGCGGCGGTGGAGCACGGCATCGGCTGGCTGACGCTGTATGCGTTCAGCAGCGAGAACTGGCGGCGGCCGGCGGACGAGGTGAGCGGGCTGACCGCGCTGCTGCGGCACTATTTGCGCCATGAGGTCGCCGAGCTGCATGCCGAGGGGGTGCGGCTCAGGGTGATCGGCGAGCGTGACCGGTTCGGCGCCGACACCGCGCGCGAGCTGGCCCAGGCCGAGGGGCTGACCGCGGCGAATCGTCGGTTGAACCTGACGGTGGCGCTCTCCTACGGCGGCCGCAGCGAGATCGCCCGGGCGGCGCGGCGCTGCGCCGAGGCGGTGCTGCGTGGCGAGCTGGAGCCGTCCGCGATCGACGAGGCGGCGCTCGGGCGCTACCTCTCGACCGACGGCATGCCCGACCCGGACCTGGTGATCCGCACCTCGGGCGAGCGCCGGCTGTCCAACTTCCTGCTGTTTCAGTCGGCCTACTCCGAGTTCGTCTTCACCGACGTGCTGTGGCCGGATTTTGGCGCGGAGGCGTTTGCCGAGGCGCTCGGCGAGTATCGGCGGCGCCAGCGGCGGTTCGGTGCCCGACCTGTCTGACGGCGCCGTCGCGCCCGCGCGCGGGGGTGGGGCGGGGCGCTGGCGTGACCTCAGGACGCGGGTGGTGTCGGCGATCGCGCTGCTGCCGCCGGGATTGCTGTGCCTGTGGCTTGGCGGGCCCGCCTGGCTGGCGCTGCTGGCGGCGGGCGCGGTTGGGCTTGGGCTCGAGTGGCGGCAGATGATCAGGGGGCGGCCGAACCAGGCGGGGCTGGCGCTGGCCGGGCTCGCCTATGTCGGCATCCCGGTCGTCTGCCTGGCGGCGCTGCGGCTGCGGCCGGGCGGGCTGGTGATCATGCTGTTCCTGGTGGTGCTGGTGAGCTGCTGCGACGTCGGCGCCTACCTGGTCGGTCGGGTCGTTGGCGGGCCGAAGCTGGCGCCGCGCATCTCGCCGGGCAAGACCTGGTCGGGGGCGGCCGGGGGGCTCGGCTTCGGCGTCGCCGGCGGGGTGCTGGTGGCGCTCGCGGCCGGGCTGCGGGCGGAGCTCGGCGCGATCACCGCCCTGGCGCTGCTGCTCGCCGTGGTGGCCGAGCTGGGCGACCTCGGGGAGAGCGCGATCAAGCGGCGCTTCGGGGTGAAGGATTCCGGCCGGCTGCTGCCGGGGCATGGCGGGCTGCTCGATCGCTTCGATGGGCTGCTGGCGGTGGCACCTGTGGCCTGCCTGCTGCTGGCGCAACCGGCGATCGGGGCGCATCTGTTCGTCATCGCGGCGGCAACGGCCGCCGCAGGGGGGAGACCGATCGGGTGGTGAAAACGGTGACGGTGCTCGGCGCCACGGGCAGCGTCGGGCGCAGCACGGTCGACCTGCTGGCGGCGGCGCCGGAGCAGTACCGGGTGCGGGCGCTGGTCGGCAACCGCAACATCGCGCTGCTCGCCGAGCAGGCGCGTGCGCTCGGCGCCGAGCTGGCCGTCTGCAACGACGCCGCCTGCCACCGCGGCCTGGCCGGGCTGCTCGCCGGCAGCGGCGTGCGCACCGCCTGCGGGCCGGAGGCGGTGATCGAGGCGGCCGGCCTGCCGGTGGCGTGGACGATGGCGGCGATCACCGGCACCGCCGGGCTCGCTCCGACCCTGGCGGCGATCCGCGGCGGCGGCGTGGTGGCGCTCGCCAACAAGGAGGCGCTGGTCTCGGCCGGCGAGCTCATGCTGCGGGCCGTCAGCGACGCCGGCGCGACCCTGCTGCCGGTCGACAGCGAGCACAATGCGATCTTCCAGGCGATGGCCGACGGCAATCGCGGCGCGGTGGAGCGGATCACGCTCACCGCCTCGGGCGGGCCGTTCCGCCGCGCCAGCCTGGAGGAGATGGCGGCGGCGACGCCGGAGCTGGCGCTCAAGCACCCGATCTGGTCGATGGGCGCCAAGATCAGCATCGACAGCGCCACCATGCTCAACAAGGGCCTGGAGCTGATCGAGGCGGCGCGGCTGTTCGCCCTGCCGGGCGAGCGGATCGACGTGCTCGTGCACCCGCAATCGATCGTGCACGGCATGGTGCACTACACCGACGGCAGCGTGCTGGCCCAGCTCGGCTCGCCGGACATGCGCATCCCGATCGCCCATGCGCTGGCCTGGCCGCGACGCATCGCCACCAACTCGCCGCGGCTCGACCTGGCGCAGGCCGGGCGGCTGGACTTCGCGGCGCCGGACGATGCGCGCTTCCCGGCGCTGCCGCTGGCACGGGCGGCGCTCGCCGCGGGGCGTGGGGCGCCGGCGGTGCTGTCGGCGGCCAACGAGGTGGCGGTGGAGGCGTTCCTGGAGCGGCGGCTCGGCTTCCTGCAGATCGTGCAGACGGTGGCCCGGGTGCTCGACCAGCTCGGCGCGCCGGCGGTGGATAGCCTGGACGAGCTGATGCAGGTCGATGCTGAGGCGCGCCGGACGGCCGCCGGGCTGGTGAGTGGGGCCAGGGCGGCTTAGGCGAGGCAAGGGCTTTGCCCCCTGAACCCCATCGTCACGCGACAGCGTGCCGCACACGGCCGCGGAGCCTTTGACATCCGTTCATTATTCTTTGTTCACGGGCGATATCTATCCTGTGAGCGCAAGCTCTTGAGTGGCCTCGCCCAGCGAGGAAGAGCGAGGTTGGCGTTCAAGCGGCAGAGGTCTGGGGCCAAACGGCCCCGTTGCGCGCAGCCCGCGGTCGCGTGACTGGTCGAGGGCAGAGCTCGCCTTACCCTGGCCTTCAACTCTTCCTACATGGTTGTCTCCTTCTCAGGACCTTCCCTCGTGCCACACGCGCTCACGACCGTTCTGGCCTTCATCGTCGTCCTGGGCGTGCTCGTGTTCATTCACGAGCTGGGCCACTACCTGGCGGCGCGGTGGCAGGGCATTCATGCGGAGGCGTTTGCCGTTGGCTTTGGCCGGGCGCTGTGGAGCCGGACCGATCGGCGCGGCACGGTTTGGCGGGTCGGCATGCTGCCGCTCGGCGGCTACGTGAAGCTGCACGGCATGACCAACTCCTTCGAGGGCGACCAGGCGGACGGTGAGAACGCCTATCGCCACGGGCGGGCGTTTTTCGAGAAGAGCGTGCTGTCGCGGGCGATCGTGGTTGCGGCCGGGCCGGTGGCGAACTTCGCGCTGGCGATCGTGCTGTTCACGCTGCTGTTCGGCATTGCCGGACGGGTGGTGCCGCGCGCCGTCATCGGCGAGGTGTTGCCGGGGTCGGCGGCGGCGGCGGCCGGGCTGCGCTCGGGCGACCGGATCACCGGCATTGACGGCGCGGCGATCCACCGCTTCGAGGACATCCAGCACATCGTCGTCAATGCCGCCGGCCGCACGCTGGTAGTGACGCTGACGCGGGGCGGCACGGCGCTGGCGCTGCCGGTGACGCCGCAGCCGCGCGACCGGTCGGCGGTGCACCCCGTCGGCATGCTGGGGATCACCAGCCAAGGGGTGGACACCGAGCATCTGTCGGCGGCGGGCGCAGTTGTCGCCGGGGTGACGCAGACCTGGGAGGTGGCGCGGGAGACGCTGTCGGGCCTGTGGACGATCATTGTGTCGGGGCGGGGGTCCGACGAGCTGGGCGGGCCGCTCAGGATTGCCCAGCTCTCCGGCCAGGTGGCCGAGCTCGGCGCCGCCAGCTTCGTCAACTTTATCGCCCTGCTGTCGATCAATCTCGGCCTGATCAACCTGTTTCCGGTGCCGGTGCTCGATGGTGGGCACCTGATGTTCTACGCCGCCGAGGCGCTGCGCGGGCGGCCGCTGCCGGAGCGCGCGCAGGCCTTCGGACAGCGCGCCGGAGTGGCGCTGATCGGCGCGCTGTTCGTGTTCGCGACGTTCAACGATCTGACCCATTTCGGACTGTTCCGCTGGGTGTCGCGACTGATCGGCTGAAGGCAAGGCAAGGGGCTTACTCCGCCCCTTGAACCCACCAAAGCCTAGGCTTGGGAAACACTGAGCCAGGGATTGTCCCACTGTGCATCTGACTGAGCGACGCAGCCATATTATCGGCGGCGCAAGCCAAGGCCGAGCCCGTCGGAACACCGACACCTTATGAATGTGGGTCTGGGGCCTCAGGCCCCAGCGGGTCGAGGGCAGAGCCCTCGCCTTCACCTGGCCCGAATCCGCCCATTGGACTTGCCGCCGCTTCCCGTGTAGCGGAGCGCGCGGGCCATCTATATGGTTCGCGTGCTCTCGTTCCCGCTGGATTTCATCAATCCGGCGTGACCAAACGGCTGGTGGGGATCTTGCTTTTGTCTGCCCAACGCTTCTCCCTGCTTGCCTCCGCCTGCCTGCTGCCGCTGCTTGGACAAGGCGCCTGGGCGCAGTCCGCGACCCCGTCATCCCCGCCGGCGGCTGGCGGACCCGTGCAGGGTTTCGTGCCGCCGGTTGAGCAGGGTGCGCCGCGGCCGGCGCCGGTGCATCACCGGGTCCTCCGCCCGCGGCCGGCGCGTGGCCTTGCGGCGGGGCGGCTTGCGGCGGCGGCACCGCTCGGCAACACCATTCGCGACGTGCGCATCGTGGGCAACCAGCGCATCGAGCCGGCGACCATCCTGTCCTACATGCTGGTCCAGCCGGGCGACCCGTTCGACCCGGAGCGGATCGACCGCAGCCTGCGCACGCTGTATTCCACCGGCCTGTTCCGCGACGTGAATTTCACCCGCGACGGCGACACGCTGGTCGTGCACATCGCCGAGAACCCGATCGTCAACACCATCACCTTCGAGGGCAACCACACGGTCGAGGATGCCGACCTGCGCAAGATCGTGACGCTGCGGCCGCGGGCGGTGTTCACGCCGCGGATGGCGCAGATCGACCGCGACCACATCCTGGCGGCCTACACCTCGAAGGGCCACTACGCCGCCACCGTCGACCCGCAGATCGTCCGGCTGCCGCAGAACCGCGTCAACGTCATCTTCAACATCCATGACGGCGCCGAGACGCAGATCAGCCGGATCAGCTTCGTCGGCAACCACGCGTTCAGCGAGGGCACGCTGCGCGGCGTCGTCTCCTCGCGCGAGGAGCGCTTCTGGCGGCTGTTCTCGAGTGCTGACGAGTATGATCCGGAGCGCATCCGCTTTGACCGCGAACTGCTGCGGCGGTTCTACCTTGCGCACGGCTTCGCCGACGTCGACGTGACCGGCGCGGTCGCCGAGCTGACGCCCGACCGCAAATCGTTCTTCGTCAGCTTCACCATCGCCGAGGGCGAGCGCTACCGCGTCGGCACCATCAGGATCGTCTCCAAGGTGCCGAAGGCCAGCATCGCGCGGCTGCAACCGCTGATCGAGCTGCAGCCGCACAATTTTTACAACGGCGACGCGGTGGAGCGCTCGACGACGGCGATGTCCGAGCGGCTGCTGCATGACGGGCTGCCGTTCGCCCATGTCGAGCCGCGGATTTCGCGCAACAAGGCGCAGCACACGGTCGACCTGGTGTTCGAGGTCACGCCGGGCGAGCGGCTGTATGTCGAGCAGATCGACATCTTCGGCAACACGGTCACCGAGGACAAGGTGATCCGCCGCGAGTTCCAGTTCGCCGAGGGCGACCCGTTCAACGAGGCGGCGGTCAAGCGCACCAAGCAGCGGCTTGATGACCTCGGCTACTTCGAGAAGGTGACGATCAACCCGCAGCCCGGCTCCAGCGCCGACAAGGTGAACGTCTCGACCGAGATCGACGAGAAGGCGACCGGCGAGTTCACGCTCGGCGGCGGCTACTCGACGGATGCCGGCATTCTCGGCCAGATCGGCCTGCGCCAGAAGAACCTGGTCGGCTCGGGGATCGACGCCGGCATCAACGGCGTGATCGCCCAGCGCGAGAGCCAGGTCGACCTGTCGGCGACTGATCCGTATTTTCTGGATCGCAACCTGGTCGCCGGCTTCGACATCTTCGAGACCGAGAACAACAACCTCTACATCGCGAACTACGAGGAGCAGCGCGAGGGCGTCACGCTGCGCATGGGCTACGCCTTCAACGATCATCTCAGCCAGGCGCTGAACTACCAGATCAGCGACCGCGACGTGCACGACATCGCCACCGGCGCCTCGCTCTACATCAACGACGAGGCCGGCTACTCGCTGCTGAGCCAGGTCGGCCAGACCTTCTCGATCGACTACCGCGACAGCCGCGTCGATCCGCACACCGGCTTCATCACCCGCATCGGCACCGATTTCGCCGGGCTCGGCGGCAACGAGCACTATTTCCGCGCCAAGATCGACAACACGGTGTTCATCCCGCTCGATCGTTTCACCGGCAACTCGGACTGGGGATTTGCGATCTCCGCCGGGGCGGGCTATCTCGACGAGTTCGGCGGCGGGCGGGAGCGCATCATCGACCGCTTCTTTCTCGGCGGCGACAACCTGCGCGGCTTCCAGGACGGCGGCGCCGGGCCGCACTCGATCGCGACCGACAAGTATCCGAGCTATGACAGCCTGGGCGGCGAGTTCATCTACACCCAGTCGACCGAGCTGCACTTCCCGCTGCCGATCTCGGCCGACCTCGGCATCACCGGACGTGCCTTCGTCGACGTTGGCGGGCTGGGCGGGCTTACGGTCAGCTCGGCGACCAAGGCGGTCCAGGGCGTCTACGGCCAGGACGATCTGTCGCCCCGGGTCGGCGCCGGCGTGGGCATCTCGTGGCGCAGCCCGTTCGGCCTGATCAACGTCGACCTGGCCGACCCGGTGGTCAAGCACGAGCACGACCAGACACAGGTATTTCGATTTGGCTTCGGAACAAGGTTCTAGCGTGACCAGCATCATCGACACCCCCATCCTTCGCCGCCGCGCCGGCGCTGCCGTTCGGCTCGCCGCGCGCACGGCCCTGCTTGTGACCCTGGTCGACGGCACGGCGTTCGCGCAGTCGAACCCGGGCTGGTTCGTCCCCAGCCAGGCGCAGAGCGCGCCGAGCGGCGCGGCGGCGCCGGCCGCGGCCCCCGCGCGTCGGCAGGCGGCGCGCCGCGAGGCGCCGGCGCCGATGCCGATCCAGGATCCGGCCGAGGAGCAGGCGGCGGAGCAGCAGCAGCAGGGCGCGCCGCAGCAGGAGCCGCTGCCCAAGCTGCCCGAGCCGCCGGTGCCGACGGTGGCCGCCCAGCCCAAGGCCGCGACGCCGCCGCCGGTCGCCGTCGTCGGCGTGATCGGGGTGCCGGAGATCATGCGCGCCTCGACCGCGGCGCAGGAGATCGAGCGCGTCATCGGCGAGCGCCGCAACCTGCTGAGCCAGGACGCGCAGCGCGCCCAGCTCAGCTGGCGCGAGATGCAGCAGGCGCTGATCAACGATCGCGGCAAGCTGTCGGGCGACCAGATGCGCGAGCGCGAGCGGGCGCTGCAGAGCCGGGTGACCAGCGACCAGAAGGGCCTGCGCGACCGCAACCGGATCATCCAGGAGGCGGCGCAGGTGGCACTCGGCCAGATCGAGCGCGAGCTGGTGCAGGTGATCCGGGTGGTGGCCGAGGCGCACGGCATGAACCTGGTGCTGCACCGCTCGCAGGTGGCGCTCAACGTCAACGAGTTCGACATCAGCCCGCAGGTGGCCGACGTGCTGAACAAGACGCTGCCGCAGGTGACGATCACCGCCGACGGGGTCGACCCGGCGCTGCAGGTCAGCCAGGCGGCGCCGTCGAAGACGGGGGCGGCGACCGCCGTCCGTTGAGGCGGGGGTGAGCGCACCGACACGGGCCGAGGCGCCGGGCGACCCGCGGTTCTTCGGCCGGGCCGGGCCGTTCACGCTGGCCGAGCTTGCCGCCGCGGCGCCGGGGGCGGTGGTGCACGAGCCGGCGCCGGCGCCACGCCTGGTCGGCGTGGCGCCGTTGCAGGTCGCCGGGCCGAACCAGGTGAGCTTCCTCGACAACCGCAAATACCTGGCCGCGCTGGCGGCCAGCCACGCCGGCGTGGTGATCCTGCATCCGGACATGCTGGCGCGGCTGCCGCCCGGCAGCGCCGCGCTGGTGACCGAGGAGCCCTACGTCGCCTGGGCACGGGTCGCCGCACTGTTCCATCCGATGCGGCCGGTGCGGCCCGGCGTGCATCCGAGCGCCTTCGTCGACCCGGCGGCGCGGGTCGACCCGTCGGCCGAGGTCGGGCCGATGGCGATCGTGCTGGCCGAGGCCGAGGTCGGGGCGGGCTGCCGCATCGGCCCGGGCGCGCTGGTGGGCGAGGGCGTGGTGCTGGGCGCGGATTGCCGGATCGGCGCCGGCGCCGGGGTGACGCATGCGATGCTCGGGCAGCGCGTCTACGTCTATCCCGGGGCGCGGGTCGGCCAGGAGGGGTTCGGCTTTGCCACCACGCCGGCCGGGATGCTGAGCGTGCCGCAGCTCGGCCGCGTGGTGCTGGAGGACGACGTCGAGGTCGGCGCCAACTCGACCATCGACCGCGGCTCGGCGCAGGACACGGTGATCGGCGCCGGCTCGCGGCTCGATAACCTGGTGATGATCGCCCACAACGTGCGGCTCGGGCGGTGCTGCGTCGTGGTCTCGCAGGCGGGCATCTCGGGCTCGACCACGCTCGAGGATTTCGTCGTGGTGGCGGCGCAGGCCGGGCTCACCGGGCATCTGCGCATCGGCCGCTCGGCGCGCATCGGGGCGCAGGCCGGCATCATGTCGGACGTCGAGGCCGGCGCGGCGGTGGTCGGCAGCCCGGCGATGCCGGTGCGTGAGTTTTTTCGCAATGTCGCGTTTCTGCGTCGCGCGGCACGCGCCAAACCGGCGGGGTCGGGCGTTCAGCAGGTCGAACCCGGCGCGAAGGACTCAGGCTGACGACCATGGACACCTCGGTGGACAACGCGGAGGCCGGCGACGACGGCGCGGCGGCGGCGGGCGGCGGCGCGGGCGGCTCCGCCGGGGGCGTCGAGGGCGGCTCCGCCGCGGGCCTCAGCATCGACCTGGCGGGGATCATGCGGGCGATCCCGCATCGCTACCCGATGCTGCTGATCGATCGCATCGAGGACGTCGTGCTCGACCAGTCGGCGACCGGGATCCATGCGGTGTCGGTGAACGAGCCGTTCTTCCAGGGCCATTTTCCGGGCCATCCGGTGATGCCCGGCGTGCTGATCATCGAGTGCATGGCGCAGACCGCGGCGGTGCTGGTGTTCCAGACGCTGGGGCCGCAGGCGGCCGGGCGGCTGGTGTATTTCATGACTATCGAGGGGGCGAAGTTCCGCCGCCCGGTGGTGCCGGGCAACCTGCTGCGCATCCACGTGAGCAAGCAACGCCAGCGCGGCAACGTGTGGAAGTTCAGCGGCGTCGCCAAGGTGGACGGGGTGTCGGTGGCGGAGGCGACCTACAGCGCGATGATCCTGGACGCGCCGGGGCAGGGATAGGCAGGGCAGGAAGGCGAGGGCTCTGCCCTCGACCCGCTGGGGGCGGCGCCCCCAGACCCGCATCCGTTAGGGCAGGCGACGCTTTTTCTTGCTTGGCGAGCCAATCAATCCTGCCTCCCACGGCAGGGACTTTGCCCGGTGAGCATCAATAAGGACTGGATTTTAAAGGCTCCGCCTTGAATGGGGTCAGGCGCGGAGTGAGCCAAAGGTTCCGACTGCGCGAAGCGCAGGTGGAAAGGCTCACGGAGGGAAAGCGCTTGGCCTTCCCCTGTCACGCACCGAAACCTTCCTTGAATTGAGGCGTCGGCGCTGTGCCGCTAGGGTCCGGCGGCTGCCTCACCGTATCGCGAGTCTTGATGCCCACCATCCACCCGACGGCGATCATCGAGCCTGGCGCCGAGTTGGGTGCGGGCGTGCAGGTCGGGCCCTGGTGCCATGTCGGCGGCGAGGTCAGGCTGGGCGGGGGCGTGCGGCTGCACTCGCATGTGGTGGTCGACGGGCGGACCAGCGTGGGCGAGGAGGCGGTGCTGTTTCCGTTCTGCAGCGTCGGGCTGGCGCCGCAGGATCTGAAATACGCCGGCGAGCCGACCTCGTGCTCGATCGGGGCGCGGACGCAGTTGCGCGAGCACGTCACCGTGCATCGCGGCACGGTGACGGGCAGCGGGCATACGTCCGTGGGAGCGGACTGCCTGCTGATGGCGGTGGTCCACGTCGCGCATGACTGCGTGCTGGGCGATGGGGTGATCGTCGCCAACAACGTGGTGATGGGCGGGCACGTGACGATCGGCGAGCGGGCGGTGATCGGCGGCTCGGCGGCGCTGCACCAGTTCGTGCGCATCGGGCGCGGCGCGATGGTGGGCGGGGTGTCGGGGGTGGAGGCGGACGTGATCCCGTTCGGCTCGGTGCTGGGCAACCGGGCGCGGCTGGCGGGCCTGAACGTCATCGGGCTGAAGCGGCGGGGGGTGGACCGCGCGGGGCTGCACCGGCTGCGCGCGGCGGTGCATGCGCTGTTCGGCGACGACGGTGAGGGCGTGTTCGCCGAGCGGCTGGCGGCTGTGCGGGCGGCGGCGGACGACCCGCTGGTCGAGGAGTTGCTGGCGTTCGTCGAGGCGCCGAGCCGGCGTGGGCTGATCCGACCGGCGCTGAAGCATGGCGAGGCGGAGTGACGCGCGACGGTGCGGCGCGGGCTGCGACCCTGGGCATTCTGGCAGGCGGCGGGCCGTTACCGGGGCGGGTGGCGGCGGCGGCGCAGGCGGCGGGGCGGGCGGTGTTCGTGGTCGGCTTCGAGGATTATGCCGAGCCGGCGGTGATCGGCGGCTATCCGCACGAATACATCCGGGTGGGCGCGGCCGGGCGCATCCTGGCCAGCCTGCGCGAGCATGGCTGCACCGAGCTCTGCCTGGTCGGGCCGGTGCGGCGGCCGTCGCTGCTGGACCTGCGGCCTGACCGCGAGGGGGCGAAGATCCTGGCGCGGGTGGGGCGGGCGGCGTTCGGCGGCGATGACGGGCTGCTCGCCGCGGTGGTGCGGGTGTTCGGCGAGGAAGGGTTTGCGGTGCTCGGCGCGCACGAGCTCCTGAGCGAGGCGGTGGGCGGCGCCGGGCTGCTCGGGCGCGTCAGGGCGGACGGTGCGGCGGAGGATATTGCGCGCGGCGTCGCGGTGCTGCGGGCGCTGGGCGCGGCGGATGTCGGCCAGGCCTGCGTGGTGCAGCAGGGCATCGTGCTGGCGGTGGAGGCGATCGAGGGCACCGACCAGATGCTCGAGCGGGCCGGCGGGCTGGCGCGGCCGGGGCCGGGCGGGGTGCTGGTCAAGCTGGTCAAGCCCGGCCAGGACCGCCGGGCCGACCTGCCGACGATCGGGCCGAACACGGTGACACGGGCGCACGCATCCGGGCTGCGCGGCATTGCGTTCGAAGCGGGAGGCACGCTGCTGACCGACCGTCAGGGTTGCATCGACGAGGCCGACCGGCTGGGAGTGTTCCTGCTCGGCCTGGACCCCGCCGCCATCACAGGAGACATGACATGAGTGACGTGAGCTATCTGCACACCATGCTGCGCGTGCGCGACCTCGACCGTTCGATCGAGTTCTATGGCACGCTGCTGGGCATGCACGAGATCCGGCGCAACGTCGTCGAGGCCGGGCGCTACACGCTGGTGTTCATGGGCTATGCGGACAATGCGCATGGCCAGGCCGAGATCGAGCTGACCCATAACTGGGACCAGGAGACGCCGTACGACGTCGGCAACGGCTTTGGCCACCTCGCGGTGAGCTCGAAGGACGTGAAGGCGACGTGCGAGCACGTGCGGGCGGGCGGCGGCAAGGTGACGCGCGAGGCCGGGCCGGTGAAGCACGGGACGACGGTGATCGCCTTCGTCGAGGATCCGGACGGTTACAAGATCGAGCTGATCGAGAGGACTTAAGGCGGAGGCTTTGCCCCCGGACCGGGATCCAAGGGCCGCCGGCCCTTGGTGGCGGGTCCCATCGCACGCGCGCGTTGGGAACCCGTCCAGGGCAAAGCCCTGACCCTGCTTTGATCCCGTCCCTCCGTCTCGACCGCACCGTCCGCATCGGCGTGACCGGCCTCGCGCGGGCCGGCAAGACCTCGTTCCTCACCTCGCTTGGCGCCAACCTGCTGGCGCTCGGCGCCGGCGTGCCGTGCCTGCCGGCCTTGCAGGTGCCGATGCTGCAGGGCGTGCGGCTGGCGCCGGCGGGCGCGTCGGAGATGCCGCGCTTCGACCTGGGGCGGCATTTGGCGGCGCTGGCGGCGGACCCGCCGGCCTGGCCGGCGCGGACGGATTCGGTCGGGATGCTGGCGCTGGAGCTGACCTTCGGGCGCGGCGCGGTGCCGCTGCCGCCGCGGCGGGTCAGGCTCGAGTTTCTCGACTATCCCGGCGAGTGGCTGCTCGACCTGCCGCTGCTGCGGCTGTCATACGCCGACTGGTCGGCGGCGACGCTGCGGCGGCTGGAGGGGCAGGCGCAGGCGGCCGGGTTCCTGCGCTTTGCCGAGGCGCTGCCGGCGCGTGCGGCGGCGGACGAGACGCTGGCGCTGACCGGGCAGCGGCTGTATCGGGCCTGCCTGCTCAGGCTGCGCGACGAGGCGGGGCTGTCGATGCTGCAGCCGGGGCGCTTCCTGATGCCGCCGCCGGGACCCGAGCCGCCGTGGATGGCGTTCTTTCCGGCGCGTGCGGGCGGGGCGCTCGGCGAGCTGCTGGCGCGGCGCTATGCGGCCTATGTCGAGCAGGTGCGGGCCGAGCTGGTGTCGCCGCTGTTCGGCTCGGTGGACCGGATCGTGGTGCTGGCGGACCTGCTGTCGGCGCTGCATGCCGGGCCGGCGGCGTTCGGCGACGCGCGGGCGGCGCTGGGGGCCGCCGCGGCGGCATTGCGCTGGCAGGTCTCGTGGGAGGAGCTGCTCGGGCAGCTGGCGCAGCTCCGGCTGCCGCGGGTGATCCGGCGGGTGGCGTTCGCGGCGACCAAGTCCGACCACGTGGCGGAGCGCCAGCGCGGCAACCTGGCGGCGCTGGTCGGCGGCCTGGCCGGGCAGGCCGACCTGACCAATGGTCGCCGTGTCGTCGAGGGGCGGTTCGCGATCGCCGCGGTGCGCTGCACGGAGGACATCGTCTGGACGCTCGATGGCCACCCGGTCTCGGCGGTGCGCGGGCGGGCGCTGGGCGAGGCCGCGATGACCCGGTCCTACCCGGGCGAGGTGCCGGCCCAGGTGCCGGCAGAGGGGGCGCCGGAGGCCGGGTTCTGGACGCACCGCTTCCTGGCGCTGCCGCAGTTCGAGCCGGTCAAGCTGCCCGAGGGTGGCCGCGGCGGCGTCGCCTCGCTGGGCCTCGACCAGCTGCTCGCCTTTCTGCTGGAGGACGTGCTGTGAGCGGTGCGCCAGGAAACGCGCCAAGGGATGCGCCAGAGGAGGCGCCAGGGGATCGGCTCGCGGTGCCGCTGATCGAGCCGCGGATCGAGCGCGAGGTCGGGCTCTCGGCGCGGCTGGAGCCGGAGCCGATGGTGCTGGCGCTGACGCCGCGGCGGCGGCGCGGCGCGCCGGCGCTGGCGCTCGCCGGGCTCACGGTGCTGGCGCTGGGCTTCGCGCTGCTGGGGGCGGGGAACTTCGTCGCCGACCAGTTCGCCCGCGGGCCGGTGCTCGGCTGGCTGACCCTGGCGGTGGCGGTGGCTGGGTTCGGGCTGCTGTTCGTCGGCATCGCCCGCGAGCTGCGCGGGCTGCTGGCGCTGCGCAGCGTCGACCGGCTGCGCGCCGAGCTGCTCGGCCAGGATGCGGGACGGCGGGTGCGGGCGGCGCGGCGCTGGGTGGCCGGGCTGCCGGACGCGGCCGAGCATGCCGGGCTGCTGGCGGCGATCGACAGCGCCAACGATCCGGACGCGGTGCTGGCGCTGCTCAGCGCCGGGCCGGGCGCCAGCCTCACCGCACGCAGCGATGCGCTGGGGCGCGTCGCGGCGGTGCAGCTGGTGGCGGGGCTGGCGGCGACGCCCTCGCCGTCGCTGGCGGTGCTGCTGGTGTCGTGGCGCGGCCTGCGGCTGCTGCGGCAGGTGGCGGAGCTGCACGGGCTGCGGCCGGGATTGCTCGGCACCCTGGCGCTGGTGCGGCGCACGGTGCTGGCGGCAACCGCGGTGGCGGCGACGGAAATCCTGGGCAACGCGGCGGCGCACGCGCTGCTGTCGAACCCGCTGCTGGCGCACCTGGCGGGGGAAATGGCGGGCGCCGGGGTGGGCGCACGGCGGATGATGGTGCTGGCGCGGGCCGCCGCTACGGCATGCTCGCCGCTGTCCAGGCGGTAGGAAGGCCAGGAGCTCTGCTCCTGGACCTCGCTGGGGGCGGCGCCCCCAGACCCGCATCCGTTCGGAGGAGCTTCAACAAAGCTGCGGATTTGTTTTTAGGCGAAATACAGCAAGACTCTTGAGGCTGGCATCAGGGTGATGTTGGCTGGCGATACTGCCTTATTATTAATGGCTTATGGAAAACTTGCCGATAGGCAAGATTTGCAGGAGTGCCGCCGACGGGCCTCGCCGTAGGGCGATTAATAGCACGCTGAAGGCGTAGTCCCATGCGCGATGGGGTCTGGGGCCGCGGGCCCCAGCGGAGTCCAGAGGCAGAGCCTCTGGCCTTGCCTTTCCCGCCTCGCATGCCCTGGTTGACGCAGATGGAATGGGACTCCCCGGGGATCGTGCTGAGTGCCCGCCGCTACGGCGAGGGGGATGCCCTGGCGGCGGTGTTGACCGGGGCGCAGGGGCTGCATCGGGGTCTGGCCAAGGGCGGGTTGTCGCGCGGCAAGGCGGCGTTGTGGCAGACCGGCAATTTGGTGCAGGTGCGCTGGGTGGCGCGGCTGGCGGAGCAGCTTGGGTCGTTGAGCGCCGAGCTTGTGCATCCGGCGGCGGCGTTGGCGATGGCGGATGCGCGGCGGCTTGGAGTGTTGCTGGCGGCGTGTGGGGAGGCGGAGACGACGCTGGCGGAGCGGCAGCCGCATCCGGCGGTGTTCGAGGCGCTGGTGGGTCTGATCACCTCGCTGTCGCGCGACGTCGACCCGGTGGCGTTGCTGGTGCGCTTCGAGCTGCGGCTGCTGGCCGCCCTCGGCTTCGGGCTGGACCTTGGACGCTGCGCGGTCAGCGGCGAGTGCGAGGGGCTGGCGTTCGTCTCGCCGCGCAGCGGGCGGGCGGTCGGGGTGGCGCATGCCGGGGACTGGCGCGAGCGGCTGCTGCGGCTGCCGGGCTTCGTGGTGGCGGAGGCGGTGCCGGCGGCGGTCTCGCCGGCGGATGCGGCGGATGGGCTGGCGCTGACCGGGCATTTCCTGGCGCGGGACGCCTATGGCGCCCAGCACCGGCCGCTGCCGCCGGCACGGCTGCGGCTGACGGAATCAGTGCGGCGGCTTGAGCTCTGAGGCGTCGCGCAGCCAGGCCGGCAAGGCGGCGGCCGGCATTGGGCGGGCGTAGAGGAAGCCCTGCAGCAGGTCGGCGCCGAGGCTGACCATGCGTTGGCGGATGGCGTGGGTCTCGACGCCTTCGGCGACGACGAGCATGGCGGCGGCGTGCGCGGCCTCGATGATGGCGGCGGCGGCGTGCCCGGCGCCGCGCACCAGGCTCTTGTCCAGCTTGATGGAGGTGAAGGGCAGGACGCTGAGCTCGCGCCAGTGCGGCTGGGCGGGCCCGGCGTCGTCGATGGCGATGCCGAAGCCGGCGGCGCGCAGCCCGTCCAGCGCCGGCCTGAGCTGCGTCGGCGCCAGCGGCTGCGGGCGCTCGAGCAGCTCAAGGGTGACGAAGGCAGGGTCGACGGCATGGCGCCGGCAGGTGTCGAGCAGGTGGTCGACCAGGCCCGGCGCCTGCAGCAGCAGCAGCGGGATGTTGACGTTGATGCCGATGCCGCTGCCGCGCAGCACCGTCGCGGTGGTGACCAGGGTCTGCTCCAGCGCGGTGTCGAACATCCGGCGCGCCAGCGTGGCATCGGCCAGGCCGCGGCGGAAGCTGGCGGGCGGCAGGATGCCGTGCTGCGGGTGGTGCACCCGGGCCAGGGCCTCGAGGCTGACCGGGCGCTGGGTGTGGGCGTCGACGATGGGCTGGAAGCGCATGCGCAGCCAGCCGGCGTCGAGCGCCACGGCGAGGGCGGCGGCGTCGAGGCTGATGCGGCGTGGCGGGCTGGCCGGTGCGGCCAGGATCGGCGCCAGCGTCTCGATCGAGGGTTCGACGACGTGGTGGGCGTTCCAGTGCTGCACCGGCTGGTCGCCGAGTAGCAGCGGCTCGTTGCGGAGGTCCTCGGAGGCGAGGCCGAGCAGGTCGTCGATGTCGGCCTCGGCGGTGCCGGACGGCACCAGCAGATGCGAGTAGGCGTCGTGCGGGCGCAGCAGCATGGCGAGCGCCTCCGGCACGTCGTTGGCCTCATCGAGGCTGGCGCCGATGCGGCGCGCCGCGTCGCGCACGGTGCTGGTGAGCTCCGCACTGCCGCGCAGCAGCAGCAGGCGGCCGCCGGACCGCGCGAGGGCGGCGCGGGGCGCGCGCTTTGGCGGAGTGCGCCCGCTCAGCGGGCCTGACCTGGCAGGTCGGCGCCCGTCTTGCGCACCGGCGGTGCGGCCACGGCATCGCGGCGCAGGCGCTTCTCGCCGAGCAGCAGCAGAATGGGGGCGGCGATGAAGATCGAGCTGGAGGTGCCGACGACGATGCCGAACAGCATCACCCAGGCGAAGCCCGACAGGGTGGCGCCGCCGAACAGGGCGAGCGGCAGCGCGGCCAGGAAAACCGTGCTGGAGGTGCCCAGCGTGCGGTTCAGGGTTTCGTTGATGGACAAGTCGATCAGCTCGCGTAAAGGCATCGTCTTGTAACGTCGCAGGTTCTCTCGCACACGATCGTACACGACAACCTTATCGTTTGTGGAATACCCGATCACCGTCAGGATCGCGGCAACCATGACCAGGTCGAACTCGATGCGGGTGAGGGCCAGGAAGCCGACCGCCTTGGTGACGTCGAGGATCAGGGTGGCGACGGCGCCGACGGCGAACTGCCACTCGAAGCGGAACCAGATGTAGGCGAGGATCATCAGCAGGCTGATGCCGAGCGCCAGCAGGCCGTTGCGGAACAGCTCGGCCGAGACGGAGGCGCCGACGACGTCGGTGCGCAGCACGGTCGCACCAGGGGCGGCCTGGGCGAGGGCGGCGCGTAGTGCCGTGATTTCGCTCTGGGTGCGTTGCTCGCTGGGCTCCGCGTCAAGGCGGATCAGCACGTCGTCGGCGGCGCCGAAGCGCTGGATGCCGGCGGCGGCGATGCCGTGCGCGGCCAGTCCGGCGCGCAACCCCGCGAAGTTGGCCGGGCCAGGGGTGCGCGCTTCGAGCACGATGCCGCCGCGGAAGTCGATACCGAGGTTGAGGCCGGGGCGGATGAACAGGATGATCGAGGCGATGGAGAGGAACGCCGAGGTGGCGAGGCCGACGAAACGCCCGCGCATGAAGTGGATGCGGGTGCCGTCAGGAACTAAACGAAATAAAGGCCGGAGCAGCATGGGGTGCTTTCGCGCTTCAATATTAAGCTGATGAGATTGTTAGGAGAAAATAAGGTTTAGGCGAAGAAAGGCCAGGAGCTCTGCTCCTGGACCTCGCTGGGGGCGGCGCCCCCAGACCTGCATCTCTTAAGTGATGGATTTTAAAGGCTTCGCCTTGAACGGAGTCGAGGGGCAACGCCACTCGCCTTCTGGCTATACGGGGAGCAAGGCCGGGCGGCGGGCGGTGTACCAGCGGACCATCAGCAGGCGGGTGAACACCGTCACCGTGAACAGGGTGGTGGCGATGCCGATGGTGATCGTCAGCGCGAAGCCGCGCACCGGGCCGGTGCCGAAGACGAACAGCATGACGTGGGCGAGCAGGGCGGTGACGTTGCTGTCCAGGATGGTGGAGAAGGCGCGCTTGAAGCCGTGCTCCATGGCGCCGAGCGGGGTGCGGCCGTGGCGGGCCTCCTCGCGAATGCGCTCGTTGATCAGGATGTTGGCGTCGACCGCCATGCCCAGGGTGAGCAGTAGGCCGGCCATGCCGGGCAGGGTGAGCACCGCCTCGAACAGCGACAGGACGGCAAGGATCAGGATCAGGTTCACGACCAGAGCGAGGTTCGCATACCAGCCGAACTGGCCATAGAAGACGCCCATGAAGGTGACGACGAGGATCAGCCCGACGACCAGCGAGATGGCGCCGGCGCGGATGCTGTCCGCACCCAGCTCGGGGCCGACCGAGCGCTCCTCGATCACGCTGAGCGGGGCGGGCAGGGCGCCGGCGCGCAGCAGCACTGCGAGGTCGCTGGCGGACTGGGCGTCGAAATGGCCGGTGATGCGACCCTGGCCGCCGGTGATCGCCTCCTGGATCACCGGGGCGGTGATCACCCGGTTGTCGAGCACGATGGCGAAGGGGTGGCCGACATTCTGCTGGGTGATGGCGGCGAAGCGGCGGGCGCCGAGGCTGTCGAAGGTGAAGTTGAC
Organism: Acetobacteraceae bacterium; assembly: GCA_965198995.1. Classification (GTDB taxonomy): domain Bacteria; phylum Pseudomonadota; class Alphaproteobacteria; order Acetobacterales; family Acetobacteraceae; genus CAXMMR01. Next base: position 1,843,151 of record CBDAQG010000002.1, on the reverse strand, counting down.
CGTCCACTGGGCGGTTTGCTGATCCTGGCCGGGGCGGGCGTCGGTGAGGTTGGCGCCGTCGACGGCGACGGTGTTGCGCACGGCGATGTGCTGGGCCGGGTTGGCCTGCATCGGCAGCAGCGTGTCGCCCGGCGGGGCGGCGGTGGCGGTGGGCGGCACCGACTCGTCGACCAGGTGGAAGGTCATCTTGGCGGTCTGACCGAGGAGCTGCTTGATGCGCTCGGGATTGGTGATGCCGGGGAGCTGGACGACGATGCGGTTGTCGCCCTGTCGGGCGATCTGCGGATCGGCGACGCCGGTCTCGTCGATGCGGCGGCGGACGATCTCGATCGATTGCTCGATGGCACCGTCGGCGCGCTGGCGCAGCGCCGCCTCGGAGAGGGTGAGGCTGACCTGGCCAGTCGCGTCGGCGACGGTGAACTCGCCGGGGGTGGCCTGGGGCAGGGCGCGCAGGGCGGTGAGCGCGGCGGCGGACTGGGACGGGTCGCGCAGGTGGAAGGTGACCTGGTCGGGCGCGCCGGGCTCGGCGGCCTGGTGGGTGGCGAAGTTCTGGTAGCCGATGGCGTCGTGCAGCAGGGTGGAGCGGGCGCTGTCGGCCAGGCTGTCGAGGCGCTCGCGGACGACCGAGCGCATGTCGATCTCGAGCAGCAGGTAGCTGCCGCCGCGCAGGTCGAGGCCGAGATGGATCTGGCGCCAGGGCAGCCAGGCGGCGGGGCTGGCGAACAAATTGGGCAGGCAGAGCAAGACGCCCAGCACGCAGACGCCCAGGATCGACAGGGTCTTGGCGCGGCTGAAATACATCATCGTGGCAGGCAGGCTCCTCGGATTGCGGGCGTATAGCGCGGGGGTGGGGCGGGCTGCTAGTAAGGTCAGGGCTCTGCCCTGGACCCGCTGGGGGCGGCGCCCCCAGACCCGCATCCGTAGGGAGTCCGGTCGGGCACTTTCTTGCTTGGCGAAGCCATTCAACTCTGCTCCCCCACGGTACTGAACTCGCCTTGGAGTCATCGATAAGTAATGGATTTTAAAGGCTTCGCCTTTAATGGGGTCCAGGGGCAAAGCCCCTGGCCTTCCTGACTGACGTGATGCTGCGCATCGGCATCGTTGGAGCTGGTCATTTTGGCCGGTTTCATGCCCTTAAGGTCAGGGCGAGTCGGCGTGCGGTGCTGGTGGGGTTGCATGATGCCGACGCGGCCCGGGCTGGGCTCGTCGCGCGGGAGGTGGGCTGTGCGGCGTTGGGGTTTGAGGCGTTGCTCGCCGCCTGCGACGCGGTGGTGATTGCGACGCCGGCGGAGACGCATTTCGCGCTGGCGGGGGCGGCCTTGCGGGCGGGGCGGCATGTGCTGGTGGAGAAGCCGATCGCGGCGACGCTGGCTGAAGCCGACGGGTTGGCGGCGTTGGCGGGCGAGCGGTCGCTGGTGCTGCAGGTGGGGCATTTGCTGCGCTACTCGGCCGAGCACGCGGCGATCAGCCGGCGGATGGCGCGGCCGCTGTATATCGAGGCGACGCGGGTGGCGCCGTATAAGCCGCGGGGGACGGACGTTTCGGTCATTCTCGACCTGATGATCCATGACCTCGACCTGGTGCTGTCGCTGGTGGACAGCCCGATCCTGAGCGTGGACGCGCTGGGGGCGGCGGTGTCAAGCCGGTTGGAGGACATCGCCAATGCGCGGGTGCGATTCGAGAACGGCTGCGTGGCGACGATCACGGCGAGCCGGATTGCGCTGAAGACGGAGCGGCGGATGCGGATGTTTTCCGAGGAGGGGTATCTTTCCGCGGATTTTGTCGCCCGCAAGCTGGTGATGCTGGGGCGGGAGCGTGGGCTGCCGCTGCCGGGGACGGGCGGGTTCCGGCGCGAGGAGACCGGCTGGGACGACCATGACACGCTGGCGGCGGAGCACGAGGCGTTTGCGGCCGCGTGCCTGGACGGCGTGCCGGTGCTGGTGGATGCGGCGGCCGGGCGGCGGGCGCTGGCGGCGGCGATCGCGGTCGGCGAGGGGATGGCGGCGTCGCGGCGGGCGGCGGAGGCGTCAGGGCTGATCCAGAAGCTCCAGGATGGCGGTGGCGGCGGCGTCGGCGGGTAGCACGCCGCCGGGCGCGCGCAGGCTGTCGGTGACGGCGCGGAAGGCGGCGCGTTGGTCGGCGGCGACCGAGGGGCTGTTGAACAGGCTTGTGACGGTATCGGCAAGACGTTCGGCAGTGCATTGTTCCTGCAGGAGTTCCGGGACGATCTCGCGGCCGGCCAGCAGGTTGACCATGGCGACGTGCGGGACCCGGATCAGGCGGCGGGCGAGCAGGCCGGTGAGCGGGTTGACGCGGTAGGTGACGGCCATCGGCACGCCGGCGAGGGCGAGCTCGAGGGTGGAGGTGCCGGACTTGGTCAGCGCGGCGCCGGCGGCGGCGTAGGCGTCGTGCTTGTCGGCCTGCTCGGTGACCAGGATCGGGCGGCCCAGCTTGGCGTGCACCGGCCAGGCGGCGGCGGCGGCGGCGACGGTCTCGGCGACGACGGGGGAGACCGGGATCACCGGGGCGAGGCCGGGCAGACGCTCGGCCAGCAGCGACAGGGTGCGACCGAACACCGGCAGCAGGCGCGGCACCTCGCTGCGGCGGCTGCCGGGCATCAGCACCAGCACGCGGGCGTCGTCGGGCAAAGCGTGGCGGGCGCGGAAGCGGGCGGCGTCGCCGGTGTCGGCGCCGGATTGCAGCACCGGGTGGCCGACGAAGCTGGCCGGCACGCCGTGGCCGGCGAAGAAGGCGGGCTCGAACGGCAGCAGGCAGAGCAGCCGGTCCCACAGGCCGGGGAAGCGGCGCACGCGGTGCTCGCGCCAGGCCCAGACCTGAGGGGCGACGTAGTGCACGCGCTTCGGGCCAAGCGGGCCGATGCGCTCCAGCAGGCGCAGGGCGAAGCCGGGGCTGTCGATGGTGACCACCATCGCCGGGCGGCGGCGCGCGACGTCGGCGACCGCCTCGTCCAGCCGGCGGCGCAGCGGCAGCAGGCGCGGCAGGACCTCGACCAGGCCCATCACGGCGAGCTCGCGCATGTCGAACAGCGACGCGAAGCCTTGCGCGGCCATGCGCGGGCCGCCGATGCCGGCGACGGTGAGGTCAGGGCGTTGGGCGCGGAGCGCGGCGATGAGGCGGGCGCCTAGGACGTCACCACTGGCTTCGCCGGCTAGTAGCCAGATTAGGGGCACAAGGAAGGCCAGGGCTCTGCCCTGGACCCGCTGGGGCCGGGAGGCCCCAGACCCCGCGACTTGGAGTCCAAGCGCTGACTTCCTTGCTTGGCGAAGCCATTCAAGTTCATCCCGCAAAGCACTGATCTCGCTATGTGGTATGAACAAGTAATGGATTTCAAAGGCTCCGCCTTTGATGGGGTCAAGGGGCAAAGCCCCTTGCCTTGCTTCGATAAAAGCACGAGCGCGCGCCGGTGTGGCAGGCGGCGCCGGTTTGGTCGATGAGCAGCAGCAGGGCGTCGCCGTCGCAGTCCAGGCGGGCTTCGACCAGGCGTTGGGTGTGGCCGGAGGTTTCGCCTTTGCGCCACAGGGTCTGGCGGCTGCGGCTCCAGTAGCAGACTTGCCGGGTGGCCAGGGTTTCGGCGACGGCGTCGCGGTTCATCCAGGCGAGCATGAGCACCTCGCCGGTGTCGTGCTGCTGGGTGATGGCGGCGATCAGGCCGGTGGGGCCGAAGCTGATCTGATCGAGCAGGTCGGCGGGCGTTTCTTGCATGGGTGCGCAGGTCTTGCTTGAGGGTTTTGCATGACGCCGCCAGCCTGGGCCGCCTCATGTTGCACTGCATCACATCGGCAGGGCGGACGATGACGGCACGACGGATACGGCAGGCTCGGCGGCGGATCAGGTTGGCACGGGTGGTGTCGGCGTGGAACGGCTTCGTGGCGGCGCTGCTGTTCGCGGTGGTGTTGACCGGGTGCGTGCTGGGCGGCTTCAGCCCCAGCCTGCCGATGCTGGCGCTGTGTTACTGCGCGCCGCTGGCGATGATCCTGTTCGCTCTGGCGGGGCATTGGGCGGTGACGCCGCGCCATGCGGCGGCCCGGATCAGCTAGGCGTCCTGAGCCTTCCTGAGTGCTGCGATGTAGTTGACGCTGAGGTCGCGGCCTTCGTGCCAGCGGGTCAGGGTGAGGTCGGGCAGCATGCCGACGCTGTCGATGACGCGCAGGCGGGCGCGGCGGGCGTCGTCGGCGAGTTCGGCGGGGGTGACGAAGCGGCGCCAGTCATGGGTGCCGACGGGGAGGAGCCGGACGACGTATTCGGCGCCGATCTTGGCGGTGGCGAGCGAGCGCAGGGTGCGGTTGACGGTGCTGACGAACAGCAGGCCGCCCGGCTCGAGCAGGCCGGCGAGGCTGCGCAGCAAGGCGCGGCGGTCGGCGACGTGCTCGATCACCTCGAGTGCGGTGACCGCCGCGAAGCGTTGGCCCTCGGCGAGCAGCGTTTCGGCCTCCGCCTGGCGGTAGGTGATGGCCAGGTTGGCGCTTGCGGCGTGGGCGCGGGCGGTGGCGATGGCGGCGCCGGCGGCGTCGACGCCGGTGACGTCGTGGCCGGCGCGGGCGAAGGCCTCGGCGGCGAGGCCGGCGCCGCAGCCGAGGTCGAGGAGGCGCACCGGGGCGGCGGGCAGGCGGCGGGTGATCCAGGCGCAGCGCAGCGGGTTCATCGCGTGCAGCACGCGCATCGGGCCGGTGTCGTCCCACCAGGCGGCGGCGAGCGCGTCGAACTTCTCGACCTCGCCCGGCCTGGTGTTGCTCATGGAGTGACGACCGTGCCGAAGCGGGTTTTGAGGGCGGCCAGCAAGGCGGTGACGCGGCTGCGGTTGTGGTGGGTGTAGGGCAGCGGGGTGTCGTAGCGGCTCTGCGAGAAGATGACGGCGCGGCTGGTGGTGGGGGTGCGGGCGACGGCCTGGATGACGACGATGTCGGGATCGTTGGCGACGGGGCTGCGGACGATCAGGAAGGCCTGGAGCTGGTCGGGGTAGGCGACGGTAAGCCAGGTTCGGGGCCGGGCGAGCAGCCAATCCTGCATGCCGGCGAGCAGGGCCGGGGCGGGGACGGCGTAGACCGGGGTGATGAGGCTGGGCTTGGGGGTCCAGCTGGCGGGGGCGGCGAGCACCGCGGTGCCGACCGGGGCGACCAAGGCCGCGTGCATGTCGGCGGGCAGCGGCGGCGGGCCGTGCGGCGGGCCGGTGACGGCGCAGGCGGCGAGCAGCAGGAGCGGGGTTAGGCGGGCGAGCATGGGTGGTTAGTCGGCTGAGTGGGAGGGGAAGGCAAGGCCAGAGGCGCTGCCTCTGGACGCCGCTGGGGCCCGCGGCCCCAGACCCCATTTCCTGAGGGCTTCCTTGCTGGCGAAGCCATCACATTGACCTTTGCACACGGCACCAAGCTTGCCGTTTGGCATGATCATCAATGAACTTCAAAGGCTCCGCCGTCGGGCGCAGCACGCCTTTGCGTGACGAGCGGTTCAAGGGGCAGCGCCCCTTGCCTTGCCTTGCTCGGCCCCGCGCCGCTAGACCCGCCCCATGCGCATCGTGATGAAATTCGGCGGCACTTCGGTCGCCGACCTGGACCGCATCCGCTCGGTGGCGCGGCGGGTGGCGCGGCAGGTGGCGGCCGGGCATGAGGTCGCGGTGGTGGTGTCGGCGATGGCGGGGGTGACGAACCAGCTCGTCGCCTGGTGCCAGGCGCTGTCGCCGCTGCACGATGCGCGCGAGTATGACGCGGTAGTTTCGACCGGGGAGCAGGTGACCAGCGGGCTGCTGGCGATCGCCTTGCAGGCCGAGGGCGTGGAGGCGCGGTCGTGGTGCGGCTGGCAGGTGCCGGTGCGCACCGACGGGGCGCACGGCACGGCGCGGATCGCCGGCATCGAGGGGGCGGAGATCGTCCGCCGCATGGGGCTGGGGCAGGTGGCGGTGCTGGCCGGGTTCCAGGGCATGGCGCCGGACGGGCGGGTGACGACGCTGGGGCGCGGCGGGTCGGACACCTCGGCGGTGGCGCTGGCGGCGGCGCTGAGCGCGGACCGGTGCGACATCTACACCGATGTCGATGGTGTGTACACAACTGACCCGCGCATCGTTGCGAAGGCGCGCAAGCTCGATAAGATCGCCTATGAGGAAATGCTGGAGCTCGCCTCGGTCGGCGCCAAGGTGCTGCAGACGCGCAGCGTCGAGCTGGCGATGAAGGAGCGGGTGCGCATCCAGGTGCTGTCCAGCTTCGGCGACCCCGATGTCGGCGAGGGGGCGGGCACGCTGGTGGTGGACGAGGACGAGATCGTGGAAAAGGAAATGGTCAGCGGCATCGCCTACTCGCGCGACGAGGCCAAGGTGACCGTGCGGCGGGTGCCGGACCGGCCGGGGGTCGCGGCCGCGGTGTTCGGGCCGCTGGCGGACGCGCATGTCAACGTCGACATGATCGTCCAGAACGTCGCGGCCGACGGCACCACCGACATGACGTTCACGGTCGGGCGCAGCGAGCTGGCGCGCACCCAGGAGATCCTGCAGGCGGCGCGCGGCGACATCGGCTATGCCGAGCTGCTGGTCGATCCGGACGTCGCCAAGATCAGCGTCGTCGGGGTTGGCATGCGCAGCCATGCGGGGATGGCCAACACGATGTTCCGCACCCTGGCGGACAAGGCGATCAACATCCAGGTCATCACCACCAGCGAGATCAAGGTCAGCGTGCTGGTCGGGCTCGAATACACCGAGCTGGCGGTGCGGGCGCTGCATACGGCCTACGGGCTCGATGCCGCCTGATATTGTGACGCCCGGCCTGGTGATGCCCGACCTGGTGACGCCCGGCTTGGCGCCCGGCTTGGCGCCCGGCTTGACGCCCGGCTTGGCGCTGACGGGCACGGCCGCCGGAACGCGTGAGCGGGCGGCGGCGCGCTTCTCGGCGCTGTCCGAGCGCGGCGCGGCGTTTCTTGGCACCCGGCATGCAATTATGGCCGGGGCGATGAGCTGGGTCTCCGAGCGCCATCTGGTGGCGGCGATCAGCAATGCCGGCGGCTTCGGGGTGATCGCCTGCGGCGCGATGGGGCCGGACCGGCTGGCCGAGGAGGTCGCGGCGACCCAGGCGCTGACGCGCGAGCCCTTCGGCGTCAATTTGATCACCATGCACCCCGAGCTCGACGGGCTGATCCGGGTGTGCCTGGAGGCCGGCGTCACGCACGTGGTGCTGGCCGGCGGCATTCCGCCGAGCGGGGCGATCGGGCGCCTCCGTGATGGTGGCGCGCGGGTGATCTGCTTTGCGCCGGCGCTGGTGCTGGCGCGGCGGCTGGTGCGCTCGGGCGCCGACGCGCTGGTGATCGAGGGTTCGGAGGCGGGCGGGCATATCGGGCCGGTGTCGCTCACCGTGCTGGCGCAGGAGATCCTGCCGCACATGCGCGAGGTGCCGGTGTTCGTCGCCGGCGGGATCGGGCGGGGCGACGCGATCCTGGCCTATCTGGAGATGGGTGCTGCCGGGGCGCAGCTCGGCACCCGGTTCGCGGCCGCCCGGGAGAGCGTCGCCCATCCGAATTTCAAGCGCGCCTTCATCCGCGCCAATGCCCGCGACGCATTACCCTCGGTGCAGCTCGACGAGCGGTTTCCGGTGATCCCGGTGCGGGGGCTGGCCAATGAGGGGGTGCGGCGGTTCATGGCGCATCAGCGGGAGGTGGCGGCGCGCTACGTCGAGGGCGCGGTGACGCGCGAGGCGGCGCAGCTCGAGATCGAGCATTTCTGGGCCGGCTCGCTGAAGCGCGCGGTGATCGAGGGCGACGTCGAGCACGGCTCGGTGATGGCCGGGCAGTCGGTCGGCATGGTGACGTCCGAGCAGCCGGTGGCCGAGATCATCGGCGAGCTGGTGGAGCAGGCGGTGGCTGCATTGGCGGCGCGTGGGGCCGATATCCTCGCCGCCCATGGAGCCGACATCCCCGCGGCGCGCGGGGCGGACGCTGTGGCGGCGCGCGGCGGATGACGACGGCGCCGCTGCGGCTGATGTCCAGGCTGCGGCTGATGATGAGTGGCGGGGCGGCGCCGCTCGCCGAGGTGATCAGCCTGGTGGCGGCCGAGATCGGCGCCGAGGTGTGTTCGATCTATGCGATGCGGCCGGGCGACATGCTGGAGCTGCGGGCGACGTTCGGGCTGAACCCGGGGGCGGTCGGCCAGACGCGGCTGCGGGTCGGGCAGGGGATCGTCGGCCTGGTCGCCGCTTCGGGCAGCCTGCTCAACCTGGCCGATGCGCAGAACCATCCGGCCTTCGCCTACCGGCCGGAGACCGGCGAAGACCGCTACGCCTCGCTCCTGGCGCTGCCGGTGCGCCGCGCCGGGCACACGCTCGGCGTGCTGGTGGTGCAGTGCCTCGCCCCGCGGCGGTTCGGCAGCGAGGACATCGAGGTGCTGGAGACGGTGGCGATGCTGCTCGCCGAGCTGCTCGCCGCCACCGGCGCGGTGGACGGCGCCGAACAGGGCTTTGGCGCCGCGCTGCCACGGCAGTTCGACGCGGTGACGCTGTCGCCGGGGATCGCCATCGGCCCGGTGATCGTGCTCGGCACCGGCCGGCCGCCGCGCCGCGTGCTGTCCGACGACGCGGCCGCCGAAGGCGAGCGGCTGCGCGCGGCGGTGGCCGACATGCGGGCCGGGCTCGACGAGCTGATCGCCTCGCGCCTGCCCGAGGGGCGCGAGCCGCGCGAGGTGCTCGAGGCCACAAGGCTGATCGCCGCCGACGAGGGCTGGCTGCGGCGGGTGGCCGAGGCGATCGAGGGCGGGCTCACCGCCGAGGCGGCGGTGCACCGGGTCGCCGGCGAGCTGCGCGAGCGGATGCGGCGGATTGCCGATCCGTATTTGCGCGAGCGCCTGGCCGACATGGAGGACGCGGCGCTGCGGGTGCTGGTCTGCCTCGACGGGCAGGACGGCGCGATGGACGAGCTGGTGGAGCGCTCGCCGGCCGGCGCGATCCTGTTCGCCCGCCGGCTCGGCCCGGCGCAGCTGCTCGACTGGCACGCCCGGGGGATCGCCGGCGTGGTGGTGGAGGAGGGCTCGGCCTCCGGCCACGCGGCGATCATGGCGCGGGCGCTGGGCCTGCCGGCGCTTGGCGGGGTGCGGGGCGCGATCGATGCCGCCGAGGCCGGCGACGAGACGGTGCTGGACGCCGACGACGCGACCCTGATCCTGCGGCCTGATCAGGAGGTGCACGTCGCCTACCTGCGCGCGATCGCCGACCGCGACAATCGCATCGCCGGCTTCCTGGCGCTGCGCGACCGGCCCTCGGTAAGCGCCGACGGCACGCCGTTCCGGCTGTTCATCAATGCCGGGCTGACGCTGGAGGTCGACCAGCTCGCCAAGACCGGGGCGGCCGGCATCGGGCTGTTCCGCACCGAGATCGCGATGATGGCGCGCGGCACCATCCCCGACGTCGCCGAGCAGCAGGCGATCTACGCGCGGGTGCTGGATGCGGCGGACGGGCGGCCGGTGCGTTTTCGCACCCTGGACCTGGGCGGCGACAAGCTGCTGCCGGACACGCCGCGGCCGGTGGAGGAAAACCCGGCGATGGGGTGGCGGTCGCTGCGCGTCGGGCTTGACCGGCCGGCGATCCTGCGTCGCCAGCTCAGGGCGATGCTGCTGGCGGCGAACGGGCGGCCGCTGTCGGTGATGTTCCCGATGGTGGCGACGCTGGCCGAGTTCCGCCAGGCGCGCGGGCTGCTGTATGCCGAGGCGGCGCGGATCCGCCCGGCGCCGGCCAGCCTGCAGATCGGCACCATGCTGGAGGTGCCGGCGCTGCTCTGGGCGCTGCCGGAGCTGATGCGCGAGGCGCATTTCGTCTCCATCGGCTCCAACGACCTGCTGCAGTTCCTGTTCGCCGCCGACCGCGGCGCCCCGGCGATGGCCGGCCGCTACGACCTGATCTCCGCGCCCGTGCTGGCGATGCTGGAGCACGTGGTGCGGGAGGCAGCACTCGCCGGGGTGGCGCTGTCGCTGTGCGGCGAGGCGGCGTCGCGGCCGCTGGAGGCGATGGTGCTGGCAAGCCTCGGCATCACCGAGCTGTCGATGTCGGCCTCCAGCGTGCTGCCGGTGAAGTCGGTGCTGGGGGCGGTCGACCTGGCGGCGTTCCGGCCGGTGCTGGACCGGCTGCGGGCGAACACCTCTGGGCACGCCTCGCTGCGGGATCCGGTGCTGGCCTGGGCTCGGGAGCAGGGGTTGGAGGTTTAGGAAAGGCCAGGAGCTCTGCTCCTGGACCTCGCTGGGGGCGGCGCCCCCAGACCCGCATCCCTGGAGTTCCGACGCGTGCTTCCTTGCTTGGCGAAGCCATTTGATCCTGTTTTCCACGTACCGGCCCCGCCACGGGGTCATGGATCAGAAATGGATTTTAAAGGCTCCGCCTTTAATGGGGTCCAGGGGCAAAGCCCCTGGCCTTGCCTTGCTCCGCTGCCTGAACGGTCTAAACATTCCCTCTCGTAGGGGCTGAGAACGATGTTGCAGGACCGCCCACAGTCGTCGGAGTCGTCCGGCACGGCGAGGCTTGGCGCCGAGATGCGGGCGGCGCGGGAGCGGCTTGGCTGGGGTGTGCCCGAGCTGGCGGCGAGCTTGCGCATTCGGCCGCAATACCTGGACGCGATCGAGGACGGGCGGGTGGCGGACCTGCCGGGCACCACCTACGCGCTTGGTTTTATTCGCGCCTATGGCAACGCGCTTGGCTTGCCCGGGCCGGAGTATGCGGCGCGGTTTCGCGCCGAGGGTGGGCCGGCCAACAAGCGGCCCGAGCTCACCTTTCCGGTGCCGGTGCCGCAGCGCGGAGTGCCGGCCGGGGCGTTGGTGCTGCTGGGCATGCTGGTGGTCGCGGCGGCGTATGGCGGCTGGTATTACTACTCCGCCGATCAGCGCACGCCCTCGCATGTGGTGGCGGCCTTGCCCTCGATCCTGCCCTCCGTGGCTCCGCCCTCGCAGCTGGCCCCGGCGGCAGCGGGCGTGACGGCGGGGCGCGCGCCCGTGACGCCGACTGCGGGCCCGGCGCCCGCCGCCCTGACGCCGGCGCCGCAAGCCGCGCCGGCTGGGGTCGCCGGGCCCGGCAGCGCGCCTGCGGCGGCACCCGCGGCGGTCGGCGGGGCGGCGGCGAGCGTGCCGACGCCGGCGCCAACACCGTCTGTGCCGACACCGTCCGTGCCGACACCGCCGGCGGTTCAGCCTGCGATGGCCGGGATCGTGGTCAAGGCGACGGCGGAGAGCTGGGTGATGGTGCGTGACGCCGGCAAGGTGCTGCTCAACCGGACCATGCATGCCGGCGACACCTGGCCGCTGCCGGCGGCGGCGGCGAGTGCGACGCTGACCACCGGCAATGCCGGCGGGACGGTGGTGATGGTGGACGGCGCCGACATGCCGAGCCTGGGGGCGAGCGGCGCGGTGCGGCGCGACGTGGCGCTGGACCCGGCGGGGCTGCGCAGCGGCCATCCGGCCGCCGCGCCCTCGGCCGGCAAGGCGTCGCCGTCGGCCACCGATCGGCTGAACGATGCCGAGCTGCGGCGCAGCCATGCCGGGGTGACGGGACCCGATTAGGGCCCCGACTGACGCCCCGACTAACGCCCCGACTTAGGCCTCGACTGCGGCCGCAGCCAGCCGTGATGGGTCAGACGCCCTTCATGAGCTGGCCGCGGATTTCGCCGCCCGGATGCTGGGACGTGTGCACGTTGGCGTACAGTTTGCCTTGTTCCAGCGCCTCGATCTGCTCCGGGCTCAGCGTCGCCGTGCCGTGGATCGGGCTGGTCGGCGCGTTGCCGAGCGGCACCTCGACGCCGGCATTGGCGCCGACCGGGGCGGGGCCGTGGAAGTGCGCCATCGTTGCCGGCCCGGTCAGTCCCCGGAAGGTGACGGTGTAGTGCAGCACCCGGGTTTGCGGGTCGAGCGTGGCCTGCACCTGGCCGGTGCCGGGGCTGCCGGTCGGCGGCACCTCGCTGCTGCCGCCCATCGTGGCGGTGAAGCGCTGGTCGGCGGCGGCGGCGAGCGAGGGGGCCAGGGCGACGGCGGCGACGGCGAGGCAGGCGTAAAGGGTCGGACGGGCGAGGGTGCGCATGGTGGCTCCGCGTGTGTTGATCGTGCAAGAAACCGACAGCCGGGGGATGAAGTTGCGTCATGGTGCAGCCCTTAGCGCAGTTGCAGCCGGTCGGCCCCGAGGTCGACGCGACGCCGCGCCCGATCCCGCCGCGCATCGAGCTGCGCGGCCGCTACGTTCGGCTCGAGCCGTTGGGGCGGGAGCACGCGGCGGGGCTGTGGCAGGCGATGACCGCCGAGCCCGAGGCGGCGGCGGCCAGCTTCACCTATCTGCAGAGCGGCCCGTTCAAGAGCCAGGCGGCGCTGGAGGAGAAGGTGGTCGCCTTTGCCACCCAGAGCGACCCGATCGTCTGGTCGGTGGTGCCGGCGGAGGCGGCTGAGCGCGAGGCCCCCAGCGGGGACGCGACGGCGCGGGGTTGGATGAGCCTGATGGACATCCAGCCGGCCAATGCGGCGATCGAGATCGGCAACATCTGGTTCGCGCCGTCGATGCAGCGCACCCGGGCGGCGACCGAGGCGCTGTTCCTGCTGCTGCGCTTTGCCGCCGACACGCTTGGCTATCGCCGCCTGGTGTGGAAATGCAACGCGCTGAACGCGCCGTCGCGGCGGGCGGCCGAGCGCTTCGGCTTCCGCTATGAGGGCACGCTCCGGGCGCACATGGTGGTCAAGGGGCGCGAGCGCGACACGGCGCAGTACAGCCTGCTCGCCGCGGAGTGGCCGGACTGCCGGGCGGCGGTCAGCGCCTGGCTGCAGCCGGACAATTTCGACGCGGCGGGCGGGCAGCGCCGGCGCCTCTCGGGGCTGCGGGCCGAGCTCGCCTCGCGCTGGACGGATTGAGGATCATTGCGTAAGCCGGGCGCGAACCCGCCAGCAGCCCGGAGACGGCGCGCGTCATGGATGAGCTCCTCGACGGCTATCAGCGTTTTCGCCGCGACGTCTGGCCGGAGCGGCGGCGCGCCTATGAGACGCTGTCGGCCGAGGGGCAGAAGCCGGGCGCGCTGATCATCGCCTGCTCGGACAGCCGGGTGGACCCGGCGATGATCTTCGACGCCGCGCCCGGCAGCCTGTTCGTGGTGCGCAACGTCGCCAACCTGGTGCCGCCGTATGAGCTCGATCACGGCTATCACGGCACCTCGGCGGCGATCGAGTATGCGGTCAAGGCGCTCGAGGTGCCGCACATCATCGTCATGGGCCATGCGCAATGCGGCGGCGTCGAGGCGCTGCTCAACGGCACGCCGGACAGCCTGTCCGACTTCGTGCGCCCGTGGGTGGAGATCGCGGCGCGGGCCAGGCTGCGGGTGCGCGCGGTCGAGGGGCGGGACGCCTCGGCGCAGATGTGCGAGCACGAGACGGTGCGGCTGTCGCTGGAGAACCTGATGACGTTTCCCTGGATCCGCGAGCGGGTGGAGGGCGGTGCGCTGCGGCTGCACGGCCTGCATTACGGCATCGCCAGCGGCGACCTGGAGCGACTACAGGCGGACGGGACGTTTCGGGTCGTTGACGGAAAGCAAGAGGTTCTTTTTTGAAAAAAAGAACCAAAAAACTTTTATTTTCGGACGGGTCCGCGACAGCGCGAGCAAAAGTTTTTTGCTGCTTTTTTTCAAAAAAGCAGCGCTTCCTTCCTCTTCTGTGCCTCGTTTTGACGGCCCAAACCGTTATCCCCGACCTGCCTGTGATCGCGCTGGAGGCCGATCCCGGCGGCGTCTGCCCGCTCGGCATCGAGCCCTATGATGCCTGGTGCGTTGGGCTGGGCGGGGGGCTGACGCAGACCGACGGGACGCCGCTGCCGGTTGACGCGCTGCGCCTGCCGGTTGCCGGCATCCTCGGCCGCACCGTCGTCGGGGCGGACCACGCCGCACTGGGCCGGATCGTCAACGTGCTGGTGGACGCGCATGGCCAGGCGCTGGCGGTGGTCATCGACTTCGGCGGCTTCATGGGCGTCGGCAGTCGCACGGTGGCGGTGGAGTGGGCGCTGCTGAGCTTTCCGCCGCCGGGTAGCGAGGACGACATCGTGCTGGGGCTCGACGAGGCGGCGATCACCGCCACGCCGGCCTATGACGGCAGCGACGAGGCGATCGTGGTGGCGCCGTCGCCGGCGGGCCCGGTGGCCGCCAAGCCGGTGCAGGCGGCAGCCAAGACGGCGCCGTCCGGGCCGGCCGTCGCGGCTCCCGGCGCCGCGGCGCCGGCGGTGGGTGAGGCCGCCCCGCTTGGGGTGGCCCCCCCTGGAGTGGTCCCGCCTGGAGTGGCCCCGCCTGGAGTGGTCCCGCCTGGGGCCGCGCCTGATGTGGCGCCGCCGCAATCGAGCCGGCCGCCGCCGGTGCTGCCGCCGCCGGGGGATGCCGGCTCGACGAGCAAGGTCGGTGCGGGCAAGGGTGGGGCGGGTTCATAGCCCCATGCGGGCCGGCAAGCCGCGGCTTGGCACGGGCGACGCCGCACGCGCGGCGTTCGGGCTGGACGCGCTTAACTTCTTCGTTGCCAACCTGCAGACGGCGTTCGGACCGTTCGTTTCGGTGTTCCTCACCAGCGAGGCCTGGACGCAGGCGCAGATCGGGGTGGTGCTGTCGATCGGCACCGTGACCTCGATGGCGAGCCAGGTGCCGGCGGGCGCGCTGGTGGACCGGTTGCGCAACAAGCGGGCGGCGGCGGCGGCGGCGATCGCGGCGATCATTGTCGGCTGCATCGTCACCGCGGTGCTGCCGGCGCGGCTGCCGGTGGCGGCGGCGCAGGTGCTGCACGGCTTCGCCTCCAGCATGCTCGGCCCGGCGATCGCCGCGATCAGCCTCGGCGCCGCGGCGGCAAGCGCGACCGGCGCCGGCGAGCGCTTCGGCCGCAACGCCCGCTGGGCCTCGGTCGGCAACGGGCTGGCGGCGGCGCTGATGGGCTACGTGGGCTACGCGGTCTCGGGCCGGGCGGTGTTCTTCCTGGCCGCGGCGCTGGCGCTGCCGGGGCTGTGGGCGTTGCGGGCGATCGGGCCGGGGGTGGGTGCCGCGGCGATGCAGCAGGGTTCGTTGCGGCCGCGGGGCAGCGTGGGCGCGCTGCTGCGCGACCGGGCGCTGGTCAGCTTCGCGTTCTGCTGCCTGCTGTTCCACCTGTCGAACGCGGCGATGCTGCCGCTGGCGGCGGGGGTGGCGACGCGGCTGGAGGGGCGCGGCGCCGAGCTGGTGATCGCCGCCTCGATCGTGCTGCCGCAGCTGGTGGTGGCGCTGCTGTCGCCGCGGGTAGGCGCGGCCGCCGAGCGGCTGGGGCGGCGGCCGGTGCTGATCGTGGGGTTTGCGTCGCTGCCGGTGCGCGGGGTGCTGCTGGCGTTCGCGCACAGCTCGTGGGCGATCATCGTCATCCAGTTGCTGGACGGGATTTCGGGGGCGGCGTTCGGCGTGATGCTGCCGCTGATCGCCGCCGACATCACGCGCGGGACCGGGCGGTTCAACCTGTGCATGGGGGTGCTCGGGCTGATGATCGGGCTGGGGGCGACGATCAGCACGACGCTGGGCGGATATCTGGCGGACACGGCGGTGCGCACGGCGTTTTTGGTGCTGGCCGGGGCGGGGGCGTTGGCGACGGGGCTGGTTTGGCTGGCGGTGCCGGAGACGAGGGTGGTGGAAGATGGCGAGCCTATGGTGTAGGGGACTGGACTTAGTCCAGTCGGGAGATGGTTAATGCAGACGGTCAACATCCATGCAGCGAAGACGCATCTGTCACGGCTGGTGGATCAGGCTGCGGCGGGCGAGGAGATCGTCATCGCGCGGGCCGGCAAGCCGGTAGCGCGGCTGGTGCCACTGCAACATCAAGCCGCTAAACGGCGGCTGGGCACGTTGGCGGGCCAGCTCGGCGTGTCGGATGATTTTGACGCGCCCTTGCCGGACGACTTGCTTGCGCTTTTTGAAGGACGCTGATGCGTCTGCTGCTGGACACGCACTTGCTCATCTGGTGCCTCGACAGCCCGCAGCGTCTGGACATAACGACCATGGCGGCAATCGAGGATATCGGCAACGAAGTGCTGTTCAGCGCCGCCAGCATCTGGGAGATCGCGATCAAGACAGCGCTGGGCCGAGCAGACTTCAAAATACGTCCCGAGGCGGTAGCTCAAGAAGCGCGTGATGTCGGCTTCACTGAACTCCCGGTGCGTTCAGACGTGGCGGCGCGAGTTGCAGATCTGCCGTTGCATCATGGCGACCCATTCGACAGGCTGCTTGTGGCGCAGGCGATGGCCGAGCCCGCCTGGCTCTATACGGCTGATCCGCTGCTTTCCGTCTATTCAGACCTCGTCAGGGTGGTGCGGTAGCACGCCGCGGGGTCCTGCCGGCAAGCACGACTAAAGCGGGTTCTGGGCTGGGGCTGGCGTGGCTGATGGAGTGGCGCCGGCTGGCGTGCCGCTGGCCGGCGAGGTCGAGTGCTCGACGTCGTAGGCGGTGGCTTTTTGCTGGTAGGTGCCTGAGGAGCCCGGGTGTTCCTGGTCGTAGAGGGCGGCCTTGGCGTGGGCTTCCTTGCGGAATCTGTGGCGGACGTACATGCCGGCGGCACAGCCGCCGGCGGCGCCGAGAACGCCGTGATGGGCAAGGTGTCCGCCGACGGCGCCGGCGGCGCCGTATTTGAGGCAGCCGCCTGGTTCGGCGAGGGCGGGGGTGAGTGAGGCGGCTGTCAGCATGGCCGTCAGCGCCAGGTTGATCGTCTTGTAGGCCATGATGTTCTCCGTAGCTCAGTCGATCGTGCGGATCGCTGTATCATCGACCCGTCCGTGAGCCTATCGCAACAGGTTACAATGCGACGTCCTCCTAATTGGTTTCCAAAGGCCGCCGGCCTTTGGTGGGTCCAGGGCAAAGCCCTGGCCTGGCTTACTGACCGTCGAGCCAGCTCGGCACCGGCAGGTTCTTGGAGCGCAGGAAGGCGGGGTTGAACAGCTTGGACTGATAGCGGGAGCCGCCGTCGCAGAGGATGGTGACGACGGTGTGGCCCGGGCCGAGGTCGCGGGCGACGCGCACGGCGGCGGCGACGTTGAGCGCGGCCGAGCCGCCGAGGGAGAGGCCCTCGTGCTGGAGCAGGTCGAAGCATTGCTCCAGCGCCTCCGGGTCCGGGATGCGGACGGCGTCGTCGATCTCGATGTTCTCGAGGTTGGCGGGGATGCGGGACTGGCCGATGCCTTCGGTGATCGAGCTGCCCTCGATGGTGAGGTCGCCGGACTTGACCCAGCCGTAGAGGCCGCTGCCTTCGGGGTCGGCGAGAACGATGCGGACGCTCGGGTTGTGCGCCTTGAGCGCCAGGCTGACGCCGGCGAGCGTGCCGCCGGTGCCGCAGGCGGCGGTGAAGGCGTCGACCTGGCCGTTGGTTTGGGACCAGATTTCCTGGCCAGTGGTGGCGCGGTGGAACTCGCGGTTGGCGAGGTTGTCGAACTGGTTGGCGTAGACGGCGCCGAGCTCGTCCGCGAGGCGGCGGCTGAGATGGACGTAGTTGCCGGGGTCGCGGAAGGGCTTGGCGGGGACCAGGCGGAGGTCGGCGCCGATCATGCGCAGGAAGTCGATCTTCTCCTGGCTTTGCGTCTCGGGCATGACGATGACGCAGCGGTAGCCGCGGGCGTTGGCGACCAGTGTCAGGCCGATGCCGGTATTGCCGGCGGTGCCCTCGACGATCAGGCCGCCAGGCTTGAGGGAGCCGTCGCGCTCGGCGGCCTCGATGATGCCGAGGCCGGCGCGGTCTTTGACCGAGCCGCCGGGGTTCATGAACTCGGCCTTGCCGAGGATGGTGCAGCCGGTGGCCTCCGAGGCGCGGCGCAGGCGGATCAGCGGCGTGTTGCCGATGGCGCCGGCCAGGCCGTCGGCGGCGCTCGCGTAAGGATGCGGGCCGCCGGAGTGCTGCGCGTGCGGCGCGATTGTCGGCGTACTCATGGTGTAGCACCTTGGGGCATTGGGTCAGGTCAGGTGGGGAACGCAGGATGGTCGACAATGTCTCCGCCGAACAGGCGTTTGCCGCGCTGCAGGCCGATCCGCGTGGCCGGCTGGTCGACGTGCGCACGCCGACGGAGTGGGCATCCATCGGGGTGCCGGCGCTGGAGGGGATGGCCGAGCCGGTGATGGTGAGCTGGTCGAACGAGCAGGGGCGGGTGGATCCCGGCTTTGTCGAGAAGCTGGCGGCGGCGGGGCTGGGGCATGATCAGCCGCTCTACATGCTGTGCCGGAGCGGCGTGCGCTCGATCGCTTGCGGCGATGCGGCGCTGGCGGCGGGGTATCGCCAGGTGTTCAACATCGTTGACGGGTTCGAGGGGCCGCCGGACGGGAGCGGGCGGCGGGGCCAGGTCGCGGGGTGGCAGGCGGTCGGGCTGCCCTGGACCAAGTGATGCTGGAGAAGGGTTTTACGGCGGGCGAGGCGGAGGCGCGGCTCTACGAGGGGTGGGAGCGGGCGGGAGCGTTTGCGGCTGATCCCAAGTCGTCGGCCGCGCCGTTCACCATCATGATCCCGCCGCCCAACGTGACCGGGACGCTGCATGTCGGGCACGCGCTGACGTTTACGATCCAGGACGCGCTGGTGCGCTACCGGCGCATGCAGGGACGGGACGTGCTGTGGCAGCCGGGCACGGACCATGCCGGCATTGCGACGCAGATGGTGGTGGAGCGCGAGCTGGCGGCCGAGCCGACAGGGGGGCAGACCAGCCGGCAGGCGCTGGGGCGAGCGGCGTTTCTCGAGCGGGTGTGGCAGTGGAAGGCGCAGAGCGGCGGGACGATCACCACCCAGTTGCGGCGGCTCGGGTGCTCGCTGGATTGGGCGCGCGAGCGCTTCACCATGGACGAGGGGATGTCGGCCGCGGTGCGCGAGGTGTTCGTGCGGCTGCACGGGGAAGGGCTGATCTACCGGGATCAGCGGCTGGTGAACTGGGATCCGCAGTTCCAGACGGCGATCTCGGACCTCGAGGTGGAGAGCCGCGAGACACGCGGGTCGATGTGGCACTTTCGGTATCCGATCGACGGCGCGCCGGACGAGTTCATCACGGTGGCGACGACGCGGCCGGAGACGATGCTGGGCGATACCGGCATCGTCGTGCATCCCGAGGACGAACGCTGGGCAGGTTTCGTCGGGCGGGAGGCGGTGCTGCCGCTGACCGGGCGGCGCATTCCGATCCGGGCCGACGCCTATGCCGACCCGGCGAAGGGGACGGGCGCGGTCAAGATCACGCCGGCGCATGACTTCAACGATTTCGAGGTCGGGCTGCGGCAGGGGATGCCGGCGGTCACCGTGCTGGACCGGCAGGGACGGGTGACGCTGGCGGAGATCGCCTGGGGCGAGGATGCCGACCAGGGGTTTGCGCGCAGCCTGGAGGGGGTAACGCGGGAGGCGGCGCGCCGCCAGATCGTCGAGGAGATGGAGCGGCTGGGGCTGCTGGCGGCAGTGCAGCCGGCGGTGATCCAGGTGCCGCATGGCGACCGCTCGGGCGTCGTCATCGAGCCGCGGCTGACGGTGCAGTGGTATTGCCGGGCGGAGGCGCTGGCGCCGGCGGCGGTCGCCGCGGTCGAGACCGGCGACGTGCAGTTCGTGCCGCGGCAGTGGGAGAACACGTTCTTCGCCTGGATGCGCGACATCCAGCCCTGGTGCATCTCGCGCCAGCTCTGGTGGGGGCATCGCATCCCGGCCTGGTATGGGCCGGACGAGGCGGTGTTCGTCGCCCACGACGCGGCGGCGGCGGCGGCGCAGGCGGAGGCGCATTATGGGCGCGCGGTGGCGCTGCGCCAGGACGAGGACGTGCTCGACACCTGGTTCAGCTCGGCGCTGTGGCCGTTCTCGACGCTGGGGTGGCCCGAGGAGACCGCCGAGCTGGCGCGCTACTACCCGGGCGACGTGCTGGTGACCGGGTTCGACATCATCTTCTTCTGGGTCGCCCGGATGCTGATGATGGGGCTGCATCTTCGCGGCGACGTGCCGTTTCGCAAGATCGTCATCCACGGCCTGGTGCGCGACGAGCGCGGGCAGAAGATGAGCAAGTCCCGCGGCAACGTCATCGACCCGGTGGCGCTGATCGACAGCTTTGGCGCCGACGCGCTGCGCTTCACCGTCTGCGCACTGACCGGGCCGGGGCGGGACGTGAAGCTCGGCGCCCAGCGGGTGGAGGGGTATCGCGGCTTCGTCACCAAGCTGTGGAACGCGGCCAGGCTGCTGGAGATGAACGGGGCGGTGCCGGGGCGGGTGGGGGCGGTGTTCGAGCCCTACGCGGTGGCCTCGCCGCTGTGCCGATGGCTGCTGGACGGGCTGAACACCGCGGTGGCCGAGGCGAGCGCGGCGCTGGAGGCGTTCCGCTTCGACGAGTACGCGGCGGCCTGCTACCGGTTTACCTGGGGCACGCTCTGCGACTGGTTTTTAGAGTTTGCCAAGCCGGTGTTTGCGGCGGGCGGACCGGCGGCGGAGGAGGCGCGGGCGACCGGGTCGTTCGTGCTCGGCGCGATCCTGCGGCTGCTGCATCCGGCGATGCCGTTCGTGACCGAGGAGCTGTGGGACAGCCTCGGTTACGGCGCACCCTGCTCGCTGATCCGGGCACATTGGCCCGAGCCCGTCGAGGTCGAGGGGGCAGCCGCGGCGGCGGCCGAGCTCGACTGGGTGGTGCGGTTCGTGAGCGCCGTGCGGGCGGTGCGCGCGGAGATGAACGTGCCGCCCTCGGTGCTGGCGCCGGTGCTGCTGCGCGACGCCGCGCCGGCGACGCTCGCGCGCGGCGAGCGCTGGATCGAGCCGATCCGGCGGATGGCCCGGGTTTCGGCACTGTCGGCGCTGACGGGCGCGATGCCGGGCGGCGCGGTGCAGGCGGTGGTGGACGAGGCGACGCTGGTGCTGCCGCTGGAGGGGATCGTCGACCTGGCAGCGGAGCGGGCGCGGCTGGTCCGGGAGCGCGAGCGGGCGGCAAGCGAGGCGGCGAAGGTGGAGCGCAAGCTGGGCAACGCCGAGTTTGTCGCCAAGGCTAAGCCGGAGGTGGTGGCGGAAAATCGGGAGCGGTTGGCGGCTTTCTTGGCCGAGGCGAGGCATCTTGAAGCAGCAATCCAAGCGCTTCTTTTTTGAAAAAAAGAAGCAAAAAACTTTTATTTCATAAGACTTAGGTAAACTTTCGCCGTTGGAATAATCCCGAGCTGGTAAAAGTTTTTTGGTTCTTTTTTGCAAAAAAGAACCGCTTTCTTGGAGCCTCACCATGTTGAAAAAGCGCTGGGACAAATCCTCCCTCCCGTCCCGCCACGTGACCGAGGGCCCTGGCCGGGCGCCGCATCGCTCGTATTACCACGCGATGGGCATGACCGAGGAGCAGATCGCGCAGCCGCTGGTGGGCGTGGCGACCTGCTGGAACGAGGCGGCGCCGTGCAACATCGCGCTCGACCGGCAGGCGAAGTCGGTCAAGCTCGGGGTGGCGGAGGCGGGTGGCAGCCCGCGCGAGTTCACCACCATCACGGTGACCGACGGGATTGCGATGGGGCACCAGGGGATGAAGTCCTCGCTGGTGAGCCGCGAGTGCATCGTCGACAGCGTCGAGCTGACGATGCGCGGGCATTGCTATGATGCGCTGGTGGGCTTGGCAGGCTGCGACAAGTCGTTGCCGGGCATGATGATGGCGATGGTGCGGCTGAACGTGCCGAGCGTGTTCATGTACGGCGGGACGATTTTGCCGGGGCGGTTCCAGGACCGCGACGTCACCGTCGTCGACGTGTTCGAGGCGGTGGGGATGCATGCGGCCGGGAAGATGAGCGACGCGGAGCTGCATGAGCTGGAATGCGTCGCTTGCCCGTCGGCCGGGGCGTGTGGCGGGCAGTTCACCGCGAATACGATGGCGATGGTGTCGGAGGCGATCGGTCTCGCGCTGCCGGGCTCGGCGGGAGCGCCGGCGCCGTATGAGGAGCGGGATGCCTGGGCTGTGCAGAGCGGGCGGGCGGTGATGGACCTGGTCGAGCGGCAGCTCAGGCCGCGCGACATCGTCACGCTGAAGAGCCTTGAGAATGCGGCGGTTTGCGTCGGCGCCACCGGCGGCTCGACCAATGCCGGGCTGCATCTGCCGGCGATCGCCCACGAGGCGGGGATCCGGTTCACGATGGCGGACGTGGTCGAGATCATGCGCCGCACGCCCTACATCGCCGACCTCAAGCCGGGTGGGAAGTATGTGGCGCTGGACGTGCACCGGGTTGGCGGCATTCCGGTGATCCTGCGGGCGCTGTTCGATGCCGGGCTGCTGCATGGCGACTGCATGACCGTCACCGGCAGGACGCTGGCGGAGAACCTCAAGGGAGTGACGTTTCCGGAGGGGCAGGACGTGATTTACCCGGTGAGCCGGGCGCTGGCGCCGACGGGGGGCGTGGTCGGGCTGACGGGCAATTTGGCGCCAGACGGGGCGATCGTGAAGGTCGCGGGGCTCGCGCGCCGGCAGTTTACCGGCACGGCGCTGTGCTTCGACAGCGAGGAGGAGGCGTTCGCCGCCGTGCAGGCGCGGGCCTACAAGGCGGGCGACGTGATCGTTATCCGCTACGAGGGGCCGCGTGGCGGGCCGGGCATGCGCGAGATGCTGTCGACCACGGCGGCGATCTACGGGCAGGGCATGGGCGAGCTGGTGGCGCTGATCACCGACGGGCGGTTCTCCGGCGGCACGCGCGGCTTCTGCGTCGGCCATGTCGGGCCGGAGGCGGCGCTGGGCGGGCCGATCGCGCTGTTGCGCAACGGCGACACGATCACGCTCGACGCCGACGCCGGCACGATCGAGGTGGCGCTGGACGCGGCGGAGCTGGCGGCGCGGCGGGCGGCGTGGCGGCCGCGGGGGACCGACTACAATTCGGGCGCAATCTGGAAATACGCGCAGCTGGTCGGGCCGGCGCATCTCGGTGCGGTGACGCAACCGGGCGGGGCGGCGGAGACGCATGTTTATGCGGATATCTGAGGGAAGGAAGGCCAGGGGCGCTGCGCCTGGACCCCATTAAAGGCAAAGCCTTCAAAATCCATTAGATTGCCTGGTATTCCATGGCGAGGTCGGGGCTGTGGGACCCAGGGTTGAGTGGCTTCGCTGGGCTGGGGGCGCGGCCCCAGTTGTGCGAATGCACGCTCGCGCGTGACGGGTTCAGGGCGGAGTGAGCCAAAGGTTCCGACTGTGCAGAGCGCAGTTGGAAAGGCTCACGGAGGGAAAGCCCTGGCCTTCCTTTTTCCACAGATGGTCGATGAGGAGTTTTGCATGAGGTCGGTCTGCACCTGGGTGTTGCTTGGTGTGTTGCTTGGTGTGTTGCTCTGCGGCAGCGCGCTGGCGCAGCCTTACCCGCCTGGCGCCTATGCGCCGATACCGGCCGAGCCCGGCTACGCGCCGCCGCCGCCGCCGCCCGGTCCGCCCGAGCGCTACGTGCTGGAGCGTGCGCACTGGCACTGGGATGGGCGCACCTATGTCTGGATCCCGGCGCATTGGGCGGGTCGGCGGGTCGGTTACGGCTATCATGAGTATGTGCCGGGCCGGTGGGTGGCGCGCTACGGCTCCTGGGTTTGGCTGCCGGCGCACTGGCGCTAAGCGTCCGCATTGCAACGGAGTGCAACGGACGTTCCGGTTCGGCGTCGACGCGCGCTAGGTGTGGCTGATGGAGACGATGCCGCACATTCTGGTGGTCGACGACGACCGGGAGATACGCGAGCTGCTGGCGCGTTTCCTGGAACGCAACCGCTTCCGGGTTACCGCCGCGCGGGACGCCCGCGAGGCGCGGCGCAACTGGCCAAACGGCCACTACCAGCTCGTCGTGCTCGACCTGATGCTGCCCGGCGAGGGCGGGCTGGACCTGGCGCGCTGGCTGCGCACCCAGTCCGACGTGCCGATCGTCATGCTGACCGCGATGGGCGAGGAGACCGACCGCATCATCGGCCTCGAGCTCGGCGCCGACGACTACCTGCCCAAGCCGTTCAACCCGCGCGAGCTGCTGGCCCGCATCCGGGCGGTGCTGCGGCGCAGCTCCGAGCGGGCCGAGCGGCGGGTCGAGCCGGCGCCGCGCGGGTTGCGTTTTGGCGGCTGGCTGCTGGAGCCGGCCCGGCGGCGCCTGCTCAATCCGGACGGCGTGGAGGTCGTGCTGACCGGCGGCGAGTACGACCTGCTGGTCGCCATGCTCGACCGGGCCAATCGCGTGCTCACCCGCGACATGCTGCTCGATCTGCTGCGCGGCCGTCAGGCGGGGCCGTTCGACCGCGCGATCGACGTCGCGATCAGCCGGTTGCGGCGCAAGCTGGAGGATGACGGCCGGCACGCGCAACTGATCAAGACGGTGCGCGGCGGCGGCTACGTTCTGGCCTGCGATGTCGAACGTGCCTGACGGATCGCTCGCCACGCCGCCGCGCCGCCGTGCCCTGGGCTGGCCCGGCTCGCTCGCGTCGCGGACGCTGGTGACGCTGCTGTTCGGCCTTGCCCTCGTCCAAGGCCTGGGCCTGACGATCCACGCCTATGACAGCATCGGCCTGCAGCATTTCGCCGAGGCCCGCTACGTCGGCGTGCGGATCTCGACGATCGTGCGCGCGGTCACCAGCGTGCCGCCGGAGCAGCGCGCCGGGGTGCTGCGCGAGCTTGACCTGCCGAGCGGCTGGGCGGTCACGCTGGACGCGGCGCCGGCCAGCCGGTTTGCCGCCGCACCGCCGCTCTGGCTCGACCAGGTGGTGCGCATCAGCATCCACTCGATGCAGCCGCGCCCGGACGGGCCGCCACCGCCGC
The DNA here is from genome assembly GCA_965198995.1 of Acetobacteraceae bacterium. Classification (GTDB taxonomy): domain Bacteria; phylum Pseudomonadota; class Alphaproteobacteria; order Acetobacterales; family Acetobacteraceae; genus CAXMMR01. The sequence goes on along the minus strand of CBDAQG010000002.1, from coordinate 1,818,465 downwards.
GGCTCGACGCGCCGGCGCGACCAGGCCCGCCGCCGCGCCTCGGCCCGCGGCCGCACGGCGTCATCGTGCATTGCGACACGCGCTCCCATAAGCTCGAGGTCGCCGTGCATCTGCCGGAGGACACCTGGCTGAACGTGCGGCTGCCGCTGCGCCCGGTGCTGTTCTGGAACTCGCCGACCTTTCTGGCCGCCTTCGTCGTGATGACGCTCGCCGCCGCGCTGCTCTCGGTGTGGGCGGTGCGCCGCCTGATCGGGCCGGTGGCGACGCTCGCCGCCGCCGCCGAGCGGCTCGGCCGCGACGTCAACGCCTCGCCGCTGCCCGAGGTGGGGCCGAGCGAAGTGCGCACCGCGGCCATCGCTTTCAACACCATGGCGAGCCGCATCCGCCGCTTCGTGCAGGACCGCACCTTCCTGATCGCCGCCATCGGCCATGACCTGCGCACGCCGATCACCCGGATGAAGCTGCGCGCCGAGTTCATCGAGGACGACGAGCTGCGCGGCAAGTTCCTGGCCGACCTCGACGAGCTCGAGGCGATGGTCGCCGCGACCCTGGCGTTCGGCCGGGACGCCTCGCGCGCCGAGCCGGTCGTGGCACTCGACCTGCCGGCGCTGCTGCGCACCGTGGTCGACGAGGCGAGCGATGCCACCCCGCAGGCGGGCGAGCAACTGCGCTATGACGGGCCGGAGCACATGGTGGTGCAGGCGAGGCCGGTGGCGCTGAAGCGGGCGATCGCCAACCTGGTAGGCAATGCGGTGAAATACGCCGGCGGCGCCCAGGTGGCGCTGCGGCGGGGGGCGGGGACCGTGACGGTGTTCGTCGACGACGACGGGCCTGGGATACCGCCGGACGAGCTGGAGCGGGTGTTCGACCCGTTCTACCGGGTGGAGGGCAGCCGCAACCGGGAGACGGGTGGGACTGGGCTCGGGCTGTCGATCGCGCGCAACATCCTGCGCGCGCATGGCGGCGACGTGGTGCTCGGCAATCGCAGCGGGCAGGGTACACGGGCGACGATCACGTTGCCGGCTTGAGAGCAGGCAAGGCAAGGGGCTTTGCCCCTTGACCCCATCGTCACGCCAAGGCGTGCTCCGCACGAAGGCGGAGCCTTTGAAATCCGGCTATTGTTCATGGCTTGCGGCGAGGTCGGGGGTCCGGGGTCGCGGGCCCCAGCGGAGTCCAGGGGCAGAGCCTCTGGCCTTCCTACCTTTTCTTAACCTTGTCGGCGTAATCTCAGCCAAGCCTGGAGTCCGCGATGCTGCGAGCCGTCTACGAGCGTGTTTTAAGGCTGTCGGCCAGCCCGCGCGCGCCGTTATGGCTGGCGTTGGTGAGCTTTGCCGAGAGCAGCGTGTTTCCGATCCCGCCGGACGTGCTGCTGATCCCGATGGTGCTGGCGCGGCCGCGTCGGGCCTGGGCGCTGGCGGCGCTGTGCACGGTCGCGAGCGTGCTGGGCGGAATGTTGGGCTACTACATCGGCTACGCGCTGTTCGCCCGCGTCGCGTTGCCGATCCTGCGGTTCTACCACTACCAGGCGGCGTTCGAGACGTTTCGGCAGCGCTACGTGCAATACGGTTTGTGGCTGATCCTGATCAAGGGATTGACGCCGATCCCGTTCAAGATCGTCACCATCGCCTCCGGCGCCGCCGGGTTCAGCTTTCCGGTGTTCGTGGCGGCGGCGGCGTTGACGCGGGGCGTGCGGTTTTTCCTGGTGGCGGGGCTGCTGCGGTTTTTCGGCGAGCCGGTGCGCGACTTTGTCGAGCGGCGGTTGACGGTGGTCACGATGGTGACGCTGGCATTGATCGTGGTCGGCTTCGTGGCGCTGAAATATGTCTAGTCAGTGGGGTCTGGCGCTTCCCGACGCTGGGGCGGAGCCCTGGCCTTGCTGTCCAGCGGCAGAGCACGGCGCATGACCGATGAAACGCCGATCGACAGCAAGCTGACGCTGAGCAAGCAGCTTTGGGCGGCGGGCAAGCGCGGGCTCGTCGGCCTGGCTGAGCCGGGTGCGGCGCGGCTGCCGCCGGGCCAGACTTTGGTGAAGGATTGGCCGGTGCTCGACTTGGGGCAGCAGCCGGACGTGACGGTGGCGAAGTTCCGCCTCGACATCGACGGCTTCTGCCGCCGTCCGCTGAGCCTGACGCTGGCCGAGCTGCTGGCGATGCCGCAGCGCGACAGCGTCTCGGACATGCATTGCGTCACCAGCTGGTCGCGCTTTGACAACCATTGGCGCGGGGTCGCCGTCTCGGCGCTGCTGGCGATGGTGGAGCCGAAGGACGAGGCGCGGCACGTGCTGTTGCACGCCCATGACGGCTACACGACCAACGTCCGGCTGGACCAGTTCGATCAAGCAGACGTCTTCCTGGTGCATGAGTGGGAGGGCCGGCCGATCTCGCGCGAGCATGGCGGCCCAGTGCGGGTGCTGATCCCGCGTTTATACCTGTGGAAGTCGCCCAAATGGGTGCGCCGGATCGAGCTGGCGGCGCGCGACCGGCGTGGCTTCTGGGAGACCCGCGGCTACCACAACAATGCCGATCCCTGGGTCGAGCAGCGCTACAGCGAGTGACACCAGCCGCCGAGGCGATGGACGGCGACGAGCTGCTGGGCGGCTGCCGCATGCTGCTGGGCGGCGTCCTGGTCGAGGGCCGGGCGCTGCTGGTCAGGTCGGGCCGGATCGCGGCTGTGCTGGCGGACCGCCCGCTGGTGGGCGTGCCGAGCCGGCGGCTGCCGGCCGATGCGCTGCTGGCGCCGGGGCTGATCGACGTGCAGGTCAATGGCGGCGGCGGGGTGCAGTTCAACGACGACCCGTCGGCGGCGGCGGCGCGGGCGATCGCCAACGCGCACCGGCCGTTCGGCGTCACCGGGCTGCTGCCGACGCTGATCACCGATCGCGCCGCGCTGATGCCGCAGGCCATCGACGCGGCGGCGAGCCTTGTCGCCGAGCCGGGGTCGGGCGTGCTGGGGCTGCATCTGGAGGGGCCGTTCATCAGCCCGGCGCGGCCGGGGGTGCACCGGCGTGACGCCATCCGCCGGGCTGGCGAGGCCGATGTCGTGTTGCTGGAGGCGGCGGCGGCGCGGCTGTCGCCCGGGCGGCTGCTGGTCACGCTGGCGCCTGAGGAGGTGGCGGCGGCAAGCGTGGCCCGGCTGGTGCGGGCGGGCGTGGTGGTCTCGGCCGGGCACAGCGCGGCCGGCATCGAGGCGGCTGAAGCCGGCTTTGCCGCCGGGATCAGCGGCGTCACCCACCTCTACAACGCGATGCCGGCGGCGGCGGGGCGGGAGCCGGGCCTAGTCGCGGCGGCGTTGCTGGCGGCGGGCGTGCGATGCGGGCTGATCGCCGATTTTGTCCATGTGCATCCGGCGATGCTGCGCCTGGCGCTGGCCGCGCCTGCCGGGCCGGCGATGTTCCTGGTCAGCGACGCGATGGCGGTCGCCGGGACGACGCTGGACGGGTTCCGGCTCAATGGGCGCTGGATCAGCCGCCGGGATGGCCGGCTGGTGGACGACGCGGGCACGCTGGCGGGCGCGGACACGACGCTGATCGACTGCGTGCGCAACGTCGCCTTCGGGCTTGGGCTTGGCGTCGAGCGGGCGCTGCAAATGGCCTCGGCGGCGCCGGCGGCGCTGCTCGGCCTGTCCGGCGAGGTGGGGCGGATCGCGCCGGGCCTGCGCGCCGACCTGCTGCTGCTCTCCGGCGATTTGCAGGTGCTGGGAACCTGGCGGCACGGTGCATTCTTGCCGCACTGATGCGCTCGCCTGCGCTTGCCGCCGCTTCAGGACGCCGCCATGTCGGACACCGACCGTTTCGCCACCTTCGTCGCCACCCTCGGGCGTGGCCCTGGCCGTTCGCGGGCGCTGACCCGTGCGGAGGCGCGCGAGGCGCTCGCGCTGGTGCTGGCGGGGCGGGCCGACCCGATGCAGGTCGGCGCCTTTCTGATGCTGCTGCGCTACCGCGGCGAGGACGCCGAGGAGGTAGCGGGCCTGGTGGAGGCGGCGCGCGAGACGGCGTCGCTCGAGGTGGCGGGCGTGGCGCTGGCCGGTGTGGCGCTGGACTGGCCCTCCTATGGGGCCGGGCGGACGCGGGGCGCGCCGTGGTTCCTGATGGCGGCGCTGGCGTTGGGCCTGGCCGGGGTGCCGGTGCTGATGCATGGCAGCAACCAGTTCTCGAGCGGCATGAGCGTGCTCGACGGGCTGGCCGGGCTGGGGCTGGCGCCGGTGATGGACGCGGCGGCCGCCGGCGCGGAGTTGGCCCGGCGCGGCTTCGCCTACATGCCGCTGCAGGCGCTGTCGCCTGGGCTCGAGCGCCTGCTCGCCAGCCGCGCGCTGTTCGGCCTGCGCTCGCCGATCAACACCGTCTGCCGGCTGCTCAACCCGGCGGGCGCGCCGGCGGCGGTGGATGGGGTGTTCCACCCGCCCTACATCGAGGTGCATCTCGGCGCGGCGGAGCGGCTCGGCGAGTTGCGGCTGCTGGTGCTCAAGGGCGGCGGCGGCGAGGCGGAGCGCCATCCGGCGAAGGCGTCGACGCTGCATCTGCTCGTGCCTGGCCTCGGTCGGCGGGAGCTGGTGGCGCCGGCGGCCGGCGCCGCGTGGGAGGAGCCGCCGGCGGAGGCCTGGCGGGCGGTGTGGACGGGGGAGGCGGGCAATCCGGCGGCCGAGGCGCGGATCACGGCGACGATCGCGCTCGGGCTGCTGGCGGTGGGGCGCGCCACCGAGGTCGCGACGGCAGACCTGCAGGCAGCGGAGGTCTGGCGCGCGCGGCATGCTCACGCGGTCGGCAACCGGAGCGCGATGCCCTCGTTTTAACCTCAACAGCCAGGGAGGCTTACATGGTAGACGAAGATCGCGCGGCCGGTATCGGCCATCAGGTCAAGGGTTCGCTCAAGGAAGCTGCCGGCAAGGTGACCGGCGACACCAAAATGCAGGCCGAAGGCACCGCAGAAAAGGCCGGTGGCAAGGTGCAAAACACGGTCGGCGGAGCCAAGGACGCAGTGCGCGACGCCGTCAAGAAGTGACGCTCTGGCGCCAATAGGATTGGCAAACGGGCGCCCTTGCGGCGCCCGTTTCGCGTTCAGAGCTGGCCGTAGCCGTCCTTGCCCCAGGCGTAGACGACGTAGCCGCTGCCCTTCGGATCGCCCTTGGCGTCGAAGCTGATCGGGCCGACCACCGTCTGATAGGGCGTGCCATCGTGCAGCGCCGCCGCCACCTTCTGGGCGTCGGTGCTGCCGGCCTTCTTGGCGGCCTCGGCCCAGACCTGCACCGTCGCGTAGCTGTAGAGCACGTAACCCTCTGGGTTGACCTTCTGCGCCGTGAACTCGGCGACGATCGGCGCCGCCGAGGCCAGTCGGCGCGGATCGGGCGGGAAGGTCATCAGGGTGCCGGTGGCGGCGGGCCCGGCGACCTGCCGGTAGTCGTCGGTGACCAGCGCGTCGCCGCCGAAAATCACCGGCGCGTAGCCTTGCGCGCGCGCCTGGCGGGCGATCAGGCCGATCTCCGGATGGTAGCCGCCGATGTAGACCAGGGTCGCGTTGGCCTGGCGGAGGCGGCTGACGAGGGCGGAGTAGTCCTTCTCGCCGGGAGTGTAGGTGGCGTCCAGCGCCTCCTTCACGCCGGCGGCGTTCAGCGCTTTCCGGGTCTGCTCGGCCAGGCCGTGGCCGTAGGCGGAGTTGTCGTCCAGGATGGCGATGGTGGCGCCGCGGTCATGCGCGGCGATGTAGGCGGCGGCGACCGCGCCCTGCTGGTCGTCCCGTCCGCAGGTGCGCAGCGTGTTCCAGGCACCCTTGTCGGTGAAGTCCGGGTTGGTCGAGGCGGGCGAGATCTGCAGCACGCTCTCCTCGGTGTAGACGTGGCTGGCCGGGATCGAGCTGCCCGAGCAGAACTCGCCGTCGACGAACACGACGCCGCGGCCGGCCATCTCGTTGGCGACCGAGACTGCCTGGCGCGGGTCGCAGGCGTCGTCGCCGACCGCCAACGTCACCGGCTGGCCGAGCACGCCGCCGGCGGCATTGATGTCGTGCACGGCCTGCTCGGCGCCGAGCCGCATCTGGGCGCCGAAGGCGGCGTTCGAGCCGGTCATCGGGCCGACCACGGCGATCGGCGTCGCCGCCCGGGCGTGGCCGGCGGCCAGCAGCAGCGCGCCGAGCGCCGCGGCGCGGCTATTCGAGCCCGTGATCATGCAGGTACTGGTGCCATGGAGTGCGTCCGTTCGGGTCGGTGGCGCAGCCGGCGAGCGCCAGCAGCATGACAAGGGCGAGCTTGATCATCGGTGAAATCTGTCCCTTTCCCCGCCGACGCGCAATCGGACAGGACGGAGCCCTGCCCGGGCCCGGCTTGAACGGCTTTGCGCCGGCATCCATGTCGCAGTGCGGCCGGCACGCGGCGCGGCACGGGAGAGACTATGGCAAGCCTGTTCGATCCGATCACCATCGGCGCCATCGAGGCGCCGAACCGCATCCTGATGGCGCCGCTGACGCGCGGCCGCGGCACCCGCGAGCATCTGGCGACGCCGATCATGGCGCAATACTACGCCCAGCGCGCCTCGGCCGGCCTGATCATCAGCGAGGCGACCGGGATCACTCAGGAGGGTCTCGGCTGGCCGTATGCGCCGGGGATCTGGTCGGCGGCGCAGGTCGAGGCGTGGCGGCCGGTGGTGGACGCGGTGCGCGCGGCCGGCGGGCGGATCGTCTGCCAGCTCTGGCATATGGGCCGGCTGGTGCATCCGAGCTTCCTCGGCGGCGCTGCGCCGGTCTCGTCCTCGGCGACGACGGGGCCGAACCAGGCGCACACCTATGATGGCAAGCAGCCCTATGCCGAGGCACGGGCGCTCGAGCTCGACGACATCCCGCGCGTGCTCGCCGACTATGATCGCGCCGCCCGCAACGCCGTCGCCGCCGGCTTTGACGGCGTGCAGATCCATGCCGCGAATGGTTACCTGATCGACCAGTTCCTGCGCTCCGGCGCCAACCATCGCACCGATGCGTATGGCGGGCCGATCGAGAACCGGGTGCGGCTGCTGCGCGAGGTGGCGCAGACGGTGGTCGACGCCATCGGGGCGTCGCGCACCGGGGTGCGGCTGTCGCCGAACGAGCCGATCCAGGGGGTGGGGGATCCCGAGCCGGTGCCGCTGTTCACCGCCGCCGCCCGCGCGCTGGACGAGGTCGGCGTCGCGTTCCTGGAGCTGCGCGAGCCGAACGAGGCGGGCACCTTCAGCCGCGCCGCCTTCCCGCCGGTCGCACCCGAGATCCGCCGCGCCTTCAGCCGCACGCTGGTGCTGAACGCGGACTACCTCGGCGACACCGCGCAGGCGGCGATGGATAGCGGGGTGGCCGACGCGATCGCCTTTGGCCGCACCTACATCGCCAACCCGGACCTGCCGGAGCGCCTGCGCCAGGGCGCGCCGCTGAACAAGGACGTGGCGGCGACCTGGTACTCGCGGGGCGAGGTGGGCTACCTGGATTACCCGAGCCTGGCGGCCTGAAGGCAAGGCAAGGGGCCTTGCCCCTTGACCCCATTAAAGGCGGAGCCTTTAAAATCCATTTCTTTCTTGGTATTGCGGGCGGTTCCTGCAAGGTGGTTTGAGGATCTGAAGGCTTCGCCCGACAGAAATGACGATGCTGATCCCCTCAATAAACGGGGTCTGGGGCCCGCGGCCCCAGCGGAGTCCAGAGGCAGAGCCTCTGGCCTGTCTCGCCGCCTCTTCACCGCGAGCCTGTTGCTGACCGCCCGCTGCTCGCCCGTCCGCATCTTGAACGACCTGGCCCCAGATCACCTGGTCGCCGACGGCATCGTCTACGGTCCCGAGCCGCGCCATCGCCTTGACGTCTACGCCCCCGCGCCGGGGCGCCGGCCGGCGCCGGTGATCGTCTTCCTCTATGGCGGCGGCTGGACCGACGGCAGCCGCGCACTCTATCGCTTCGTCGGCGGTGCGCTCGCCGGCGCCGGCGCCGTGGTGGTGATCCCGGACTACCGGCTCTACCCCGCGGTGCGGTTTCCGAGCTTTCTGCAGGATTGCGCGCTGGCGACGGCCTGGGCGGCGCGGCATGCGGCCGAGCATGGCGGCGCGGGACCGCCGTTCCTGATGGGGCACTCGGCCGGCGCCTACAATGCCGCCATGCTCGGCCTTGATCCGCAGTGGCTCGCCGCGGCCGGCCTTGACCGCCGCCGGCTGCGCGGCGTCATCGGCCTGGCCGGGCCATACGATTTTCTGCCGCTCGACACCGACCAGCTCCGCGACATCTTCGGCCCGCCGCCGCGCGAGCACACCCAGCCGGTCAACTTTGTGGACGCCGCGGCGCCGCCGTTCTTCCTCGCCGCCGGCACCGCCGACCGCACGGTACAGCCGCGGAACACCGAGTCGCTCGCCACCCGCTTGCGCGCCGCCGGCCGGCCGGTGGCGGAGCGGATTTATCCTGGCGTCAACCATGTCGAGATCATCGGCGCCATCGCCGCACCGCTGCGGTTCCTGGCGCCGACGTGGCAGGACACGCGCGGGTTCGTCGGGCTCGGCGGCTGACGGAGGCGCAGGGTGATCATGACGGCATCTCGACCGTCTGCTTCCCCGCGACCGAGTAGACGTCGATCGAACGGCCGACGATGCCGAGTGCCGCAGCATCCTTCAGCACGGCCTGGAACTCGCCGCTGGCGCCATGTGCATCCAACGCCGCCTGGTCCCGCCACCCTCGATCAGCCGGAAGGTGGCCGGGTCATTGGCATCCTGAGCACCGTCAAGGAAGACGCAGCCATCGCGCGCTTTCGCCGCCGTCGCCATGCGCCAGGCGAGCGACCGGAAGGCTGCCACGTCATCGGGCAGGAGACGGTAGGTGGTGTAGATCAGCAGGGCCGGCGTTTCCGTCATTTCGGATCCCCGTGGTGGTGACGGCCTGAGCCGGGGCTACGCTCGGACCGGGTCACGGCCCGGCGATGAGGTCGCCGAGCGGCACGTTGGCGGCGCCGTAAGCCTCGCCGCACAACGCCCTGGTCTCGCTCGGGCCGTTCGGCTGCACCGAGGCGTTGTCGACCACGTCCTGGCCCAGCGGGTTGAAGTGGGCGAAGAAGATCTGCTGGCCGACATAGGTTTCGGCCTTGGTGACCGGGCGCACCGTGCCGCACAGGAAGTAGCCGCGCTCGGTGATGCCGGCGATATGCACCTGCGAGAGGATCAGCGGCGCGTAGCTGTAGCGCAGCGTCGACTGCTCGGCGTAGGTGCGGTCGAAGAAGCGGCGCACGGCGGCGTGGGCGCTGTCGGTGCTGGCGGGGGCGAGCGGCGCCGGCGCCGGCGCGGGTCGGGTGGCGCAGGCGGCCGGCATCAGTGACAGCGCCATGATGGCCAGCCGGCAGGCCAGCGGGCTCGCCTGTGCCGTCACCCAGGGCAGTGTCGGCGGTGTCGGGCCGGCCATTCCATATCGTCTCCGCTACCTGCCGCCTTTGTGGCACGCGCCTTTCGGCTGGAGAAGGCTTGGCTCGGGGCAGGCATGCGCCGCCAGCGCCGCTTTCGCGCGACCTAGGCGGCGTCGGCGATTGCCACGGATGGTCCGTTTGCGGTTGATACGTCGACGCAGCGACGCACCGGACAGGTCGCAGGGACAGCAGCCATGACGGAACACCGACCGATCTCGCGCCCGCTGGCGCCGCCCGCCGCGGCCCAGACGCCGGGCTGGTCGCCGGGAAGCTGGCGCGAGCGGCCGAGCCGGCAGATGCCGCGCTACCCGGATGCGGCGGCGCTGGCGGCGGCGGAGGCACGGCTCGGCGGCTACCCGCCGCTGGTGTTCGCCGGCGAGGCGCGGCGGCTGAAGCGCGCGCTCGCCGCCGCCGCCGACGGCCGCGCCTTCGTGCTGCAGGGCGGCGATTGCGCCGAGAGCTTCTCCGAGTTCAGCGCTAACATCGTGCGCGACAGCTTCCGCGTGCTGCTGCAAATGGCCGTCGTGCTGACTTTCGGCGCCACCCTGCCGGTGATCAAGATCGGCCGCATGGCCGGGCAGTTCGCCAAACCCCGCTCGGCCGACGAGGAGACGCAGGACGGGCAAAGCCTGCCGAGCTACCGCGGCGACATCATCAACGGGCCGGCCTTTACCGCGGCCGACCGGCGGCCCGACCCGGCGCGCATGGAGCAGGCGTATTTCCAGTCGGCCGGGCGGCTGAACCTGCTGCGCGCCTTCGCCTCGGGCGGCTATGCCGACCTGCACGAGGTGCATCGCTGGAACCTCGACTTCGTCGCCCGCTCACCGCTCGCCGCGCGCTACCAGGACCTCGCCGGCCGGATCGACGAGACGCTGGGCTTCATGGCCGCCTGCGGCATGAGCAGCGACAACACCACCCACATCCGCGAGACCGAGTTCTACACCAGCCACGAGGCGCTGCTGCTGCCCTACGAGCAGGCGATGACGCGGGTCGATTCAACCTCCGGCGACTGGTACGACTGCTCGGCGCACTTCCTCTGGGTCGGCGACCGCACCCGCCAGGCGGACGGCGCCCATGTCGAGTTCCTGCGCGGCGTGCGCAACCCGCTCGGGCTCAAGGTCGGGCCGAGCACCACGGCCGACGACCTGCTGCGGCTGATCGACATCCTCGACCCCGATGACGAGCCCGGACGGCTGACCCTGATCAGCCGGATGGGCGCCACCAAAGTCGCGACCCACCTGCCGCCGCTGCTCGAGGCGGTGCTGCGCCAGCAGCGCCGAGTGCTGTGGCTGTGCGATCCGATGCACGGCAATACGGTGGCAACGTCAGAGCCCGGCGCGCCGGTGCTCAAGACGCGCTCGTTCGAGGCGATCCTGGCCGAAATGCGCGGCTTCTTCGACGTCTTCGCCGCGCACGGCCTGCGCCCCGGCGGCGTGCATGTCGAAATGACCGGACAGCCGGTGACCGAGTGCGTCGGCGGCGCCCACCAGCTCACCGAAATCGACCTCGCACGACGCTACGAAACCTTCTGCGACCCACGGCTGAACGCCGAGCAGTCGCTGGAGCTGGCCTTCCTGATTGCCGCGGAGCTGAAGGCGCGGCGGCGCGGGGGGACGCAGTAGCAAGCAAGGCCAGGGGCTTTGCCCCTGGACCCCATTAAAGGCGGAGCCTTTAAAATCCATTCCTTATTCATGATCCCAAGGCGAGGTCAGTGGCGTGGATGCAGGGTTGAGTGGCTTCGCCGGGCAAGAAAGAGCCCTCTAGACTCTAAACTCTAACGGATGCGGGTCTGGGGGCGCCGCCCCGTCGTGCAAATGCACGCTGGCGCGCGACGGGTCCAGGAGCAGAGCTCCTGGCCTACCCTGCGTGCGCGAGTTGCTGCAGCGTTCCGGGCTCCAGGCTGACCGAGATCTCGGCCAGGCGATGCGCCGCGGTGATGATCGATTGCAGCGCCTGGACCTTTTCGGCCAGGTCGACCTGGTGCAGCAGGGCGTGGAACTCGTGCTCCAGGGCTGGCACGACGTGGGCGCTGCCGATGCTGACTTCGGCCAGCCAGTCCGGCATGCCGCAGGTGATGTCGAGCTGATTGCCGAAGAAGTAGAGCAGCGTTCCGTCCAGGTCGCGCACTGGCGAGATGAACAGCAGGTTGTAGAAGGCCGTGCCGTCACGCCGGTAGTTGACGATCCATTCGATGCAGCCGCTGCCCGCATCAAGGCAGGTGCGGATGCGGCGCGGCGAGATCGGATCGGTCTTCGGGCCCTGAAGAAAGCGGCAGTTGCGACCGACGAGGTCGGCATGGGCGTAGCCGGTCAGGTCAACGAAGGCCTGGTTGACCGCCACCATCGGGCAGTCGGGCAAAGCGGGATCGCTGAGCACCATTGGCGCGGTGCTGTGCATCATCGCCGTGGTCAGGGCGTGGTGGATGGCGTGCGCGGACATTGCCGACAGATCCTCCCGTTTGCCTGAGGTTAGGCGGGCAGGGGCGCGTAGGTCCAGCGTTTGGCGCGGTCGCGGCGGCGTTCAGGCAACCGGGTCGATCTGCTCCGACACGTCGCGCACCACCTGGCGGAACATGTCGGTCGTCAGCTTGCGCGTCGAGGTGTTGTAGCGCGAGACGTGGTAGCTGTCGGCGAGGATCAGGCCGTCGGGCAGCTGGTGCATCTGGCCGTGGCGAAAGCGGATGCGGCTGGGCGGGATGCCGCAGGCCTTCAGCACCGCGGCGTGCGACAGCACGCCCAGGCACAGCACGGCGGCCAGGTTGGGCATCGCCTGCAGCTCGGCGGCGAGGAAGCGGTTGCAGGTGGTGACCTCGGCCGGCACCGGCAGGTTGGCTGGCGGCACGCAGCGCACGGCGTTGATGATGCGGCAACCGGTCAGCTCCAGCCCGTCATCGGCCTCGGCGCCGTAATGGCCGCGCGCAAGGCCCGTTTCGAGCAGCGTCTCGTAAAGCAGCACCCCGGCATGGTCGCCGGTGAACGGCCGGCCGGTGCGGTTGGCGCCCTTGACCCCGGGCGCCATGCCGACGATCAGCAGCTGGCTGGCGAACGGCCCCCAGCTCGGCACCGGGCCGTTGAACCAGTCCGGATGCGCCTGCCGGTTCTGCTCGCGGTAGCTGACCAGGCGCGGGCAGAGCCGACAGTCATGCGTCGGCGCCTCCACCGTCCCGGTCTCCTGCACGTCAAGTGGCATAATTAGCGTCCGTCCAGTAGCGCCAAGAAGGTTTGAGCCGCAATGACATCCCTGTGCCCGCTAAAGATGCGCCAACACCGCAGCCGGCGCCCTGCCACACCCGCATTAGAGCGCACAGCCATTAACAAACCCTTTCGCCGAGGCCGCATGGTGGTGCGATCTTGCGGCGGCGGCCGCGAGTCGCCAAGCGGCGGCTGCCGCGGGGCGCCAAGCGGCGGCTGCCGCGGGGCGCTAAGCGGCGGCTGCCGCGGGGCGCCAAGCGGGGCGTCGCGCGCGTGAGGATCCTGGTGGCGATCGGCGCGAACCTGCCCTCGCCGGCCGGTGAGCCGCCGCGGCAAAGCTGCGAGCGCGCGGTCGAGCGCCTGCGGCGGCTGCCGGGGCTCACTTTGGCCGCCGTGTCGTCCTGGCACGTCACCGCGCCGGAGCCGCCCTCCGGCCAGCCGGACTACGTGAACGGGGCCGCGCTGCTGGAGGGCGACGTCGCCCCGGAGACGCTGCTGGCCTGGCTGCAGGCGATCGAGGCGGCGTTCGGGCGGGTGCGCGGTGCGCCGAACGCGGCGCGCACGCTCGACCTCGACATCATCGACATGGGCGGCCGCCTGCGTGATGCGCCCGACCCGATCCTGCCGCACCCGCGCGCCCATCTGCGCGCCTTCGTGCTGGCGCCGCTCGCCGAGATCGCCCCCGACTGGGTGAGCGCGCGGGCGCGTTGACGCGGGGCGCAGCCGGCGCATCGGCCTTGCCTGGCCTCCGACTTGCTCTTATCTAAGGCGTTCGCTCATGACTGCTGTGAGCCTTCGCTCATGACTGCTGTGAGCCTTCGCTCAATGACCGATCGGATACTGCCGCATGGCGCGTGTTACCGTCGAGGACTGCGTCGAACGCATCCCGAACCGCTTCCAACTGGTTCTGCTCGCCGCCCAGCGGGCGCGTAATCTCAGCCGCGGCGAGGAGCTGACCATCGACCGCGACAACGACAAGAACCCGGTGGTGGCGCTGCGCGAGATCGCCGACCAGACGATCGGCCTCGACAAGCTGGAGCAGGACCTGATCAAGTCGCTGAGCCGCTCGCCCGAGCCGGAGCCGGCCGACGAGGAGGTGCTCGACCTCATCCCGACCGACCAGAACATCTTCGGCCTGCAGGACGTCTCGGCCGACGAGGAGACGGCGAACATGCCGGTCGAGGAGATGTCCTCGGAGGACATCGAGGCGGCGATCGAGGCCGAGCTCGGCGGCCGGGCCAGGCGCTGATTGGCATCAAGCGGACGGGTCTTCTCGCCTGAGGGATCGGCGGCCGCCTTCGGAGCCGCCGCGCCCACCGCCGCGCCGCTGCCTGTCGTCGAGGATCCGGCGGCGGGTTCCCAGGCTGGCGGCAAGCCCCGCCCGCAGATCGTCCGTCAGTTTGAGCTGACCGAGAAGATCCTCGCCTACGACCCGACCGCCAACACCGACCTGGTCGACGCCGCCTACGTGATGGCGATGCAGGCGCACGGGCCGCAGCGCCGCGAGAACGGCGACCCCTACATCACCCATCCGGTCGCGGTCGCCGACATCCTGGCCGGCTACAAGCTCGACGTGAGCTCGATCGTCACCGCGCTGCTGCACGACACGATCGAGGACACGCCGGTCACCGTCGCCGAGATCGAGCGCCGCTTTGGCAAACAGGTCGCGACGCTGGTCGACGGCGTGACCAAGCTGACCCGGCTGGAGCTGCAATCCGACCGCACCAAGCAGGCGGAGAACTTCCGCAAGCTGGTGCTGGCGATCAGCCGCGACATCCGGGTGCTGCTGGTCAAGCTCGCCGACCGGCTGCACAACATGCGCACCCTGCATTTCGTCGCCAAGGTGGAGCGCCGCCTGCGCATCGCCCGCGAGACGATGGACATCTACGCGCCGCTCGCCGAGCGCATCGGCATGGACCGCATCAAGACCGAGTTGCAGTCCCGCGCCTTCGCCGAGCTGGAGCCGGAGGCGAACTCCACCATCCAGGCGCGGCTGAACTACCTGCGCGGCCAGGGTGCCGACGTGATCGACGAGGTCGCGGCCGAGCTGATCCGGGTCTGTCGCGACTCCGGCGTCGCGGTGACCGAGGTCACCGGGCGGGAGAAGTCGCCGTTCTCGATCTGGGAGAAGATGCAGCGCCGCAACGTCGCCTTCGAGCAGCTCTCCGACATCATGGCCTTCCGCGTCGTCGTGCCGGACCGCGAGGCCTGCTACGCGGCGCTGGGCGCGGTGCACTCCGCCTACCCGGTGATCGCCGGCCGCTTCAAGGACTACATCTCGACGCCGAAGGCCAACGGCTACCAGTCGATCCACACCGGCGTCACCCTGCGCCACCCGCGCAACCAGAAGATCGAGGTGCAGATCCGCACCGCCGAGATGCACGCCGTCGCCGAGGCCGGGGTGGCGGCGCATTGGGGCTACAAGACCGGCGAGGAGGCGGAACTGCGCGCGCTGGGCGGCCCTGATGCCGGGGCGGGCGCCAAAGCAGGCGGGCGCGAGCGCTTCCGCTGGGTGCAGGACCTGCTCGAGATCCTGGAGAACTCGGTCGCCGCGGACGACTTCCTCGAGAATACCAAGCTCGAGCTCTACACCGACCGGGTGTTCTGCTTCACGCCGAAGGGCCAGCTGATCGAGCTGCCGGTCGGCGCGACGCCGGTGGACTTCGCCTACGCTGTGCACTCCCAGGTCGGCGACACCTGTGTCGGCGCCCGCGTGAACGGCCGGCTGATCCCGCTGCGCCAGGCGCTCGCCAACGGCGACCAGGTGGAGATCATGACGGCGCGCGGCGGCACGCCCTCGCCGGCCTGGGAGCGCTTCGTCGTCACCGGTAAGGCGCGGGCGCGCATCCGCCGCTACGTCGCCCAGCAGCAGCGCCAGGCGACGCTGGATGCCGGGCGGGCGCTGCTCGCCAAGGCGTTCCGCCAGGCCGGGCTTGATGGCACCGAAAAGGTGCTCGAGGCGGCGCTGCGCGAGGGCGCGGTGAAGTCGCTCAAGGTGGCGACGCGGGACGACCTCTACGTCGCCGTCGGCGCCGGCTCGCTGGGCGCCAAAGAGGTGATCCAAGCGCTCTATCCGGAGCTGCAGGAGGCGCCGCGGGTGCCGCGCGTGGTCACCGGCATGCTGGGGCGCGCCGCCCGGCCGCCGGCGCCGGAGCGCGAGCATGCGATCACCGGCCTGATCCCCGGCATGAGCACGAGCTTTGCCGGCTGCTGCCACCCGCTGCCCGGCGACCGCATCGTCGGCATCGTCACTACCGGCAAGGGGGTGACGGTGCACAACCGCGACTGCCAGACGCTGGAGAGCTTCGCCGCGACGCCGGAGCGCTTCATCGACATCGATTGGAACTACGCGCAGGCGAGCAAGCCGACCGGCTCGTCGCATATCGGGCGCGTCTCGGTGATCGCCGGCAACGACCCGGGATTGCTGTCGACCGTGGTCAATGCGGTGGCCAAGCACGAGGGCACGGTGAGCAACCTCAAGATCCTGAACCGCCAGCAGGACTTTATGGAGGTGCTGATCGACGTGGAGGTGCGTGACCTGCGCCACCTGTCGCACGTTATCGCCGGCCTGCGGGTCGCGAACGGCGTCACCCAGGTCGAGCGATCGAGGGCGTAGCAGACGCGACGTCCCCCCCGACCGGTCACCGTGACGTGCGGCGACCGGCGTCGGGACGGCTACTCCGCGGTGCTTGAGACCTTGCCGCCGGTGCCCTCGCACAGCTGCTTGATGCTCTGGAGCGAGGCGCGCAGGCCGTCCGTCATCGCGTTGCCCGGACCGCCCTGATGCTCGTCCATCGACTCCCGCACCTCGTCGGTCGGCGTGAAGCGCAGCGTGCAGGCCACCGTCGAGGCGGAGCCGTCACCGGTCACGGTCATCTTGCCGGCGTAGTCGTTCTGCCCGTCCGAGCCCCAGCTCATCAGCTTGGCCTGCGGGTCCGCCTTGAACCAGCCGGTGGAGGCGTATTGGTGGCCGTTCGCCTCGCCGTCGACCTCCACACGGTCCGAGCCGTGGCTGTGGGCGCCATGCACGGTCGGCAGGTATTTCGGCAGGTTCGCCACGTCCGAGATGAAGGCGAAGACGGCGTCGGCGGGCGCTGCGACGTCGATTTGATCAGTGTAGTCCGGCATGGTTCGATCCCCCTTGGCTAAGCGACAGCGCGCTGCGAACGTCGCGCCGGCCGGACAGTTCTGCGGGCCGGTCAGAGAGGCAGCATGATCATCGGGCTGGGATCGGACCTGTGCGACATCCGCCGGGTGCAGCGGGTGCTGGATCGGCATGGCGAGCGCTTCCTCGCGCGCGTCTTCACCGAGGTCGAGCGCGGCCGGGCGCTGCGGCGCACGGAGTCGCTGCGTGCGGGCACGCTGGGCAAACGCTTCGCCGCCAAGGAGGCCTGCGCCAAGGCGCTCGGCACCGGCTTTTCGCAGGGCGTGTTCCACTCCGACATGGGGGTGGTGAACCTGCCCAGCGGCGCGCCGACCCTGCGGCTGTCCGGCGGCGCGGCCGCGCGCCTCTTGGCGATCACGCCGCCGGGCCGCATCGCCCGTGTTGCGCTGACGCTTACGGACGAGGTGCCGTATGCCTACGCGATGGTGATCATTTCGGCAGAGGTGCCGGCCTGAGAACGGCCAGGGCGCTGCCCTGGACCCGCCACGCGCGAGCGTGGCGTTCTTAGGCTCCCGTCGTGAGAGCGGCGTCCTGGCTACGCGACAGGCCGGTAGCGCATCGCGGTCTGCACGACAACGCGGGCGGGGTGCCAGAAAACTCGCGCCCAGCCTTCGCCGCCTGCCTGCAGGCCGGGGTGCCGATCGAGCTCGACGTCCGGCTGAGCTCGGATGGGGTGCCCGTGGTGCTGCATGACGACGACCTGCGCCGCGTCTGCGGGGTCGAAGGCTCGGTTGCCGCGACCGCAGTCAGCACCTTGCGGCGGCTGCCGCTGTTCGGCGCCACGGCGACGATCCCGACCCTGACCGAGACGCTCGAGCAGGTGGGCGGGCAGGTGCCGCTGCTGATCGAGCTGAAGAATGACCGCCAGCCGGGCGCGCTTGAGGAGGCTGTCGCGGGCTTGCTGGCGGGCTATCGCGGCGAGTGCGCGGTGCAGTCCTTCAATCCAGGCTCGGTGCGCCGGTTCGCCGAACGGGCGCCGACGGTGATCCGTGGCCAGCTCGTGGGCGGGTTCGGCGAGCCGCGCGACCTCAGCCTGATCAAGCGGTCGATCCTGCACGCGATGCTCGCCAATGCGTGGACCCGGCCGGATTTCGTCGCCGTCAGCCTGGCCGCGCTGACGCCGTTCTACACGACCTACGTCAAGCGCCTGTCGCGCTGCACCCTCGCCTGGACGGTCAGGACCGAGGCGGAGCGGGCGTTCTGCGCCGGCCACGGCTTCAACGTCATCTACGAGCGTCCGCCCGATCCGGCCTCGCCTTGACTTCGCCGGGTGTGGTCGGCTTGATCCCGCCTCCGCAGGAACCCCGCCCGATGGCCGTCTCGACCAAAAAATCCGCCCGGTCGACCAAGCCCGCCGTGCGCCAGGCCGGCCTGTTCGACAACGTCAAGACCATCCTCTACGCCGGGCTGATCGCCGTCGGCATCCGCACGATCGCCTTCGAGCCGTTCAACATCCCCTCCGGCTCGATGATCCCGACGCTGCTGGTCGGCGACTACCTGTTCGTCAGCAAGTACAGCTACGGATACTCGAAATACTCGATCCCGTTCGCCCCCGACCTGTTCTCCGGCCGCCTCTTCGGCTCGCTGCCGAACCGCGGCGACGTGGCCGTCTTCCGCTTCACCCATGACACGACGATCGACTACGTGAAGCGCGTGATCGGGCTGCCGGGCGACCGCATCCAGGTGACCGCGGGCCGCCTCTATATCAACGGCACCGAGGTGCCGCGCACCGACAAGGGCCATTACGAGCAGACCGACGAGCGCGGCCAGGTGCTGGCCGGCGAGCGCTACCTGGAGGCGCTGCCGAACGGGCCGAAGCACCCGATCATGCAGATCGACGTCGAGGGCGGGGCGCCGCAGAACAACACGCCCGAATACGTGGTGCCGGCCGGCTACCTGTTCATGATGGGCGATGATCGCGACGACAGCGCCGACAGCCGCTTCCAGGGCCCGGACGGCCTCGGCTTCGTGCCGGTCGAGAACCTGGTCGGCCGGGCGCAGTTCATCTTCTTCTCGATCGGCGGTGATCATCCGGTCTGGGAGTTCTGGTACTGGCCGCTCGAGATCCGCTGGGATCGTTTGCTGCACGGCATTACTTAAGGAAGAGGTTCTTTTTTGAAAAAAAGAACCAAAAAACTTTTGCTCGTTGGAGGGCTGCGTCCTGCGACGGCGCGAGTCAAAAAGCAGCGCTTGCCTTGACCGACTTCGACACCGGCCACGTCTTCCAGCAGCCCGAGCTGCTGGCTGAGGCGCTGACCCATCGCTCTGCGGCGCATCAGGGCGCCTCGCTCGGCCCCAAGCCGCGTCGTGCCGGTTCCCGGCGCGGCGCCGGCTCGAACGAGCGGCTGGAGTTCGTCGGCGACCGCGTGCTTGGCCTCATCGTCGCCGAGTGGCTGGCCGAGCGCTTCCCCGACGAGCAGGAGGGCGAGCTTGGCCCGCGCCATGCCCGGCTGGTCTCGCGCGAGGTGCTGGCCGCGATCGCCATCGACGCCGGGTTGCCCGCCGTGCTGGCGGTGGCGCCGAACGAGGCCCGCGCCGGCGTCGGCAAGCTCGCCACCGTGCTGGCGGACGCGATGGAGGCGGTGATCGGCGCACTCTATCTGGATGGCGGCCTGGCGCCGGCGCGCGAGTTCGTCCGCCGGCACTGGCAGGCGGCGATGGTCGGCCAGTTGCTGCCGCCGAAGGACCCGAAGACGGCGCTGCAGGAGTGGCTGCTCGGCCGCGGCCTGGCGCTGCCGGAGTATCAGGTCAGCTCGCGCGAGGGGCCGTCGCACGCGCCGGTGTTCGTCATCACGGTGGCCGCCTGCGGCCAGGTCGGGCGCGGCGAGGCGGGCAGCAAGCGCATCGCCGAGCGTGACGCCGCGGCGGCGCTGCTGCAGCGGCTCGCGTGAGCGGCCCGTCGCCGGCCGGCGCTGACGACCCGACGCGCTGCGGCTTCGTCGCCATCGTCGGCGCGCCGAACGCCGGCAAGTCGACGCTGCTCAACCGGCTGACCGGCGCCAAGCTCTCGATCGTCAGCCCCAAGGCGCAGACCACCCGCTTTCGCGTGCTCGGCATCGTCATGCGCGGCCGGACGCAGATCCTGCTCGTCGACACGCCCGGCATCTTCGCGCCGAAGCGCAAGCTGGACCGCGCGATGGTCGCCGCCGCCTGGACCGGGGCGCAGGATGCCGACCTCACGCTGGCGCTGGTCGACAGCCGCACCGGCGCAGGCGAGGGGGTGCGCGGTCTGGTCGCCACGCTTGCCAAGAGCAAGCGCCGTTGCTGGCTGGTGCTCAACAAGGTGGACACGGTCGAGCCCCGGTCGCTGCTGCCGTTGGCGCACGAGCTCGGCCAGCTCGGCGTGTTCGAGGAGACGTTCTTCGTCTCCGCCAGCACCGGCGAGGGGCTCGACGTGCTGCTCGGCGGCCTGCAGCACATGCTGCCCGAGGGCCCGCACCTCTACCCCGAGGAGGAGCTGACCGACCTGCCGGACCGGCTGCTCGCCGCCGAGCTGGTGCGCGAGCAGATCTTCCTGCAGACGCATGAGGAGGTGCCGTACGGCACCACGGTCGAGACCGAGAGCTTCCAGGAGAAGCCGGACGGCTCGGTGCGGATCGAGGTCACGATCTACGTCGCCCGCGCCGGGCAGAAGGCGATCCTGATCGGCCAGGGCGGCACCAAGGTGAAGTCGATCGGCGCCAAGGCGCGTGGCGAGCTGGCACGCCTGCTGGAGCGGACGGTGCACCTGTTCCTCAACGTCAAGGAGCGCGCCGGCTGGGACGAGGAGCGGGCCCGGCTACGCGCCATCGGGCTCGACGATCCGGGGTAGCGCGGCTCGTCGGCCTGGAGAGAAGGCAAGGCAAGGGGCTTTGCCCCTTGACCCCACCAAAGCCAAGGCTTTGGAAACATTGAGTCAGGAGTGCTTTACGAACGCCAGGGTTGGGTTGTTCAGCAATGGATGCATGGCCGCCGGGCAGACGCTGACGCGGCGGGGATGCAGGTCGACCAGGTTTGACAGCCAGCACTCGTCGAGCACCGAGCAGTAGCAGGCCCGGTAGGTGATGTCGGCGACCGAGTCCATGAAGCGTTGGTGAAGCGGGCTGCGGGCGTTGGCGCCCTCGAGCAGCCGCAGGACCAGCTGGGTGCCGGCCGGGCGGAGCACCAGATCCCAGGATTGCCCGACCAGGATGCCGTCCGACAGCTGGCTGCGCATCGTCGCGAAGTCGGTGGACAGGCCGCAGCATTGCTGCAGCAGCGCGAACGCCGAAGCGACCGGTTGGCCCTTGTAGAACATCTCGAAGCTGGCGATCTTGGCCGGGCCGACGCCGGTGTCGACGAGGTTGATGTCCGACTGCGCCGAGCTGGCGTCGACATCCACCTGGAGAAACGGCCAGGAACTCGCCGCGACCAGCTCGCGCTGGGTGCGCTCGTTCTGGATCGCAACGATCAGCGAGATCACCGACAGCAGGATCGCCACCCCGCCGACGGCAACGTCGATCAGCACCCGCCCAGTGCGCGGCGGCCGCGGCTGGATGAAGTCAGGACCGACATCGACAGGCGGTTCCACGCTCAGGCTCCTCGGGCAATGTGCTGGGGCCATCCTGCAAGCGTGGCGGCGGTGGCTGGCGCGGCGCGTTCAGAGGCGGCGGAACTCGGTGTTCCACAGCCGCAGCTGGGTGCGCAAGGCGGCGTTCTCGTCGAGCAGCCGCCCGTGCGCGACCGCCAGCGCCTCGGCCGCATGCGCCATCGCCCGCACGGCGTGCAGGTTCGCATCCACAGGCGGCGTGTGGGTCAGCGGCGCGCCGCGATACTCGATCGGGTCCTCGATCAGGTCGAGCCCGGCATTGCCGCCGCCCATGAAGTTCGGGTCGCCGAGCAGATGGCCCGGATCGTCGCGCATGATCTGCAGAAAGCGGGTGTAGTGGGCCGACATCGCCTCCGGCCGCGCCTCGGCGCCGCCGGCCAGCACCTTGAGCCGCCCGATGATCGCCTTGGCCAGCATCTGCACGCCGGCGCGACTCGGAAAATGCGCCAGGCTCGCGCCCGGCAGCGGCGCCATCCGCGCGTCGCGACCCTCGACGATCGCGGCGTGGTTGCCGTCCAGGATCTGCGCCTCGGGCAGCCGGCCGCGGATGAACATCTTGCTCACGCCGTGCGGCGCGCGGATCCGATGCCGGATGCGGGCCGGCACCAACCGCTCGGCCGGGTCGTCCTGCAGCGTCGTATAGTAGTTGACGAGCGGCAGCGTGACCGCCTCCAACCCGGCGGGCACCGTAGCCAGCGCCTCACGCAGGCTGCCGTGCCGCAGGCCGATGAACTCGTCCGTGTCCAGGCAGCACACCCAGTCGGCCGCGGCCGCGCCGGCGATGCGGTACAGCATGGTGTTGTGCAGGTGCTCGCAGAAGGTGACGGTGTTGACCTGCAGCAGGTCGATGCCGCCGACCGCGTCGCGCAGCGCGCCCAGGATCTCGACCGTGCCGTCATGGCTGCCGTTGTCGAGGAAGACGTGGTGGTCGACGGAATGCGCGGTGTGGCGGGCAAAGGCCTCGACGATGTCGGCCTCGTTGAGCACGCGGGTGACGGCGACCAGTCGCATGCGGGCGTTATCGCATCACCCTGGGGGAGTCAGGCAAGGCAAGGCTAGGCAAGGCAAGGCAAGGCAAGGGGCTTTGCCCCTTGACCCCATCGTCACGCCAAGGCGTGCTGCGCACGACGGCGGAGCCTTTGAAATCCACTTGTTATCCATGGTCTCTCTTCGGCTGATCGCGCCGGACGAACAGTCTTTTGGCTTCGCCGAGCAAGACGGCATAGCCGTTTGAGCACCAAGTTACGGGATCCAAGGGCCTCGGGCCCTTGGTGGGTCCAGGGCAAAGCCCTGGCCTTACCTTGCCCTCAGCAACAACGGCGGCGCCGCGCTGGCGGGACCGAGCAGCAGCGACAACTGGTAGCCTGCGGCCGCGGCGAGCAGTGCGGTCAGCGGCGCCTGCAGCACGCGGGGCTCGCCGATGGCCGCCCAGGCGGCCTCCTCGTGGCCCAGCATCGTCGGCAGGCCGACCGGCCAGGCGGCCTGCGGCCCGTCGATCGTCAGCACGATGCCTTCGGCGGCGTTGCCGCCGAGCCGCGCCCGACCGCCCGCCGGCAGCGACTCGCCGGCCAGCATCAGCAGGTTGAGCAGCAGCCGGGCGAGCGCGGGGGCGAACGTGCCGTCGGCGGCGCCGGGGTGGAGCGTGCTCAGGTCGACCTCGATGGGCCGGCTGGACAGGCCGCGCGTCAGTCGCAGGATCGCGGCGGCGTCCAGCGGTGCGCCGGGCTCGCACCATGCGGCGCGTGTCAGTTGCAGCCGCATCGTCAGCGCGGTCATGCCGTCGCGGGCCAAGGCCGCCGCTTCCACCGCGAAATCTGGCTCGCCGATCAGCTCCAGCGCGTTGCCGACGGCGCCGGCAGGGGAGCTGATGTCGTGGCAGAGCCGCGCCGCCATCGTCTCGGCGAGGCGCAGCCGGCCGGTCATCGTTGTCGCCGCCGGCCAGGCCGACTGAACGGCGGACAAGGCGGCCAGTTGGTCGTCCTTCTGCATCGCCCGTCCTGCGTCTCGGATGCCAAGCCTGCTGCCGATGCAGCCGATCGTCACACACGCGCGTAGCAGCTTGGCGCAACACATACGCGCGCCTCAGCGTAGCGCAATCCGGTTAACCAAGGATGAAGCCGTGGCAAAGCAAGAACACTGCCAGCCGGTCGCCGGAGGGCCCGCCTGATGCCGGTCGAGCGCGCCTCGCTGGAGCCCGGCCAGCGCGTGCGCCATCCGGACCGGCCAGACTGGGGCATCGGCCAGGTGCAGTCCGCCGTCGGCAGCCGCGTGACCGTCAACTTCGAGCATGCCGGCAAGGTGCTCGTGGAGCTCCGCCAGGTCGCCCTCGCGCTGGTCGACGACGATGCAAGGCGACCCGCCGGTGAATAGGTGACCGCGACCGCTTGCGCGCCACCCTCGTCGCGGCAACATCATTCACCCATGGCCTCCCTCATCGACCCGTTCGGCCGCTCCATCACCTACCTCCGCGTCTCGGTGACCGACCGGTGCGACTTGCGCTGCGTCTACTGCATGGCGGAGGACATGAACTTCCTGCCGCGCGCGCAGATCCTGTCGCTGGAGGAGCTGGAGCGGGTCTGCGCCGCCTTCATCCGGCTGGGCACGCGCAAGATCCGCATCACCGGCGGCGAGCCCCTGGTGCGCCGCGACGTCGGCACCCTGTTCCGCGCCCTCGGCCGCCGCCTCAAGGCCGACCCCGAGGTGCCGGCGCTCGACGAGCTGACGCTCACCACCAACGCCAGCCAGCTCGCCCGCCACGTCGACATGCTGGTCGAGAGCGGCGTGCGGCGCCTCAACGTCAGCCTCGACACGCTCGACGCGGCGACGTTCACCGCCATCACGCGATGGGGCAAGCTCGACCGCACGCTGGCCGGCATCATGGCCGCGCAGGCGGCAGGCCTGGCGATCAAGATCAACGCGGTGGCGCTGCGCGGCATCAACGAGGACCATTTGGACGAGCTGCTCGCCTGGTGCGGCCGGCATGGCTTTGACCTGTGCCTGATCGAGACCATGCCGATGGGCGACATCGAGGCCGACCGCACCGACCAGTACCTGCCGCTTTCGCTGGCGCGCGCCCGCCTGCGACGCCGCTGGACGCTGAGCGAGACCGCCTATCGCACCGGCGGCCCGGCGCGCTACTTCGACGTCGCCGAAACCGGCACCCGGCTCGGCTTCATCACGCCAATGACCCACAATTTCTGCGAGGGCTGCAACCGGGTGCGGCTGACCTGCACCGGCATGCTTTACCTCTGCCTCGGCCAGGACGACGCCGCCGACCTGCGCGCCGTCCTGCGCAGCAGCGACTCCGACGACGTGCTCGACGCGGCGATCCGCGAGGCGATCACCCGCAAGCCGAAAGGCCATGACTTCGTCATCGACCGCCGGCAGAGCGCGCCCTCGGTCAAGCGGCACATGAGCGTTACGGGAGGGTAGGCCAGCGGGCGGAGGGCCAGGGCTCTCCCTCCGTGAGCCTTTCCAACTGCGCTTTGCGCAGTCGGAACCTTTGGCTCACTCCGCCCTGAGCCCGTCACGCGCTAGCGTGCAGTCGCACGTCAAGCGCTAGCGTGCAGTCGCACGTCACGGGCGGCGCCCCCAGACCCGCACCCGTTAGAAGGCTATCCGGGCGCTGTCTTGCGTGGCGAAGCCAACCAATCCAGTTGCCCACGCCACTGAGTTTGCCATGGAAACATGGATCAAAAATGGATTTTAAAGGCTCCGCCTTTAATCGGGTCCAGGGGCGACGCCCCTGGCCTTCCCTACATCCGCCGCAGCGCCTCCTCGAGCCCGATCGTCGCACTCCCCCGCGCCTTGGGCTGCGGCTGCGACGGCGCCGGCGACCAGCCGGTCAGCATGCCGAGCCGCAGGGTCGCCTGGCTGCGTCCGTCGTGTCGGGGCAGCGCCTCCAAGGCGAGTGGGAACAGCGCGGCGGGTGGGGTGCGTCGGTCGCGCGCGAGGATCGCGTTCTGCTCGCCGGCGGCTTGCAGGTCGCGCAGCAGGGCGAGCGGGTCGGCGTAGGCGAGCTGGATCTGGTCGAGGTCGGCCACCGGCAGGGCGAAGCCGGCGCGCTGCAGCAGGCTGGCGCAGTCGGCGAGCTCCGGGAACGGCGACAGCCGCGGCGAGGCGCCGCCGCGCAGGTTGTCCTCGGCGCTGGCGAAGCCCTGCCGCAGCGTCTGCAGCGTGCCGAGCACCGGCAGGCTGGCGAGGAACAGCCCGTCCGGGCGGAGCGCGCGGCGGATCTGGATCAGCGCGCCGGGCAGGTCGTTGACCCAGTGCAGCGACAGGTTGGCGACCACCAGGTCGACGCATCCCTCGGCGACCGGCAGCCGCTCCTCGTCGCCGCACATCGCGGGCGGGCCGGAGAGCGCCGCCATCCGGGCGCTGATGTCGAGGCTGACGGTGGGGATGCCGCGCGCCCGCAGCATCGGCGCGACGACGCCGCGGCCGCCGATGTCGAGAGCGGCGGTGAAGCGGGTTGTGGTGTCGTCGAGCCGGTCGAGCAGGCGCTCGGCGACATCCTGCAGGATCGGCGCGACGGCGCCGACGCGGCTGGCGGCGCGGTCACGGTGGCGCCGGACGGCGGCGCGGTCGAAGACGAGCATGCTGTCCATCGTCCCGCATGTGCGTGCGGGCACGGCAATCCGCCAGGGCCGGTTCGGGGATGATGATCAGGTCTTGACGGCGCCCGTTGCAGAGCCCGCCGGAAAAGCTGTGCGTCGGCGCGGCGCCGCGCTAGGCTCGCAGCATGGGCATGCAATCGGCGATTGCGACGACAATGCGCTCGGCGGCGCTGGCGGCCTTTGACCTGCTGCTGCCGGAGCCCTGCGGCGCCTGCGGCACGCTGCCGGCGCCGGGCGGCCTGTGCCCGCCGTGCAAGGCGCGGCTGCCGCTGGTCGCGGGGTCGATCTGCCGTCGCTGCGGCGCGCCGTTCGAGCCGGGCGAGGGTGGGAGCCACTGTGCGCAATGCCTCGAGCTGCCGCCGCCCTGGGGTGAGGCGCGCGCCGCCTGGCGCTATGACGGCGGCTCGAAGGGGCTGCTGCTGGCGTTCAAATACGCTGACCGGACGGAGCATGCCGGGCTGATCGCGGCGGCGATGGCGGCGGCCGGGGCGCCGCTGCTGGCGCGCGCCGAGCTGCTGGTGCCGGTGCCGCTGCATCGCTCCCGGCTGCACCAGCGGCGCTACAACCAGTCGGCGCTGCTGGCGCGCCGGCTTGCCCGGCTGTCGGGCCGACTGGCCTGCCTCGATGCGCTCCGCCGCACCCGCCGCACCGCGCCGTTGGCCGAGCTCGGCGCGACGGAGCGTGCGGCGATGCTGCAGGGCGCGATTGTTGCCACGCCGCGCCGCCTGGGCGCCCTGGCCGGACGCCGGATCCTGCTGGTCGACGACGTGCTGACCTCGGGTGCGACGGCACGCGCCTGCACGACCGCGCTGATCGCCGCCGGCGCCGCCGCGGTCGACCTGCTGGTCGCCGCGCGGGCGGCACGCGCCCGATGAGCCGCCTGCTCGCCCGGCGCGGCTGGCTCGCTGTCGCGCTGCTGCTGCCGCTGATCCTGTCGCCGCGCGCCGCCTCGGCGCAGGCGGACGCCGACAGGACCGCGATCCAGCAGGTGATCCGCAGCCAGCTCGATGCCTTTCAGCATGACGACGCCCGCGGCGCCTTCGGCTTCGCGACCCCCACCCTGCAGGCGGAGTTCGGCACGCCGGAGACCTTCATGAGGATGGTCCGCACCGCCTACGCGCCGGTCTACCGGCCGCAATCGGTGGCCTTCACCGCACTGGTGCCGGCGCCGACCGGGGTGGTGCAGACGGTCACCCTGGTCGGACCGGACGGACTGTCCTACAGCGCCGACTACACGATGCAGAAGCAGCCGAACGGCACCTGGCGCATCGGCGGCTGCATCCTGACGAAGAGCAATCAGGTGAATGCCTGAAGCAAGGAAGGCCAGGGGCGTCGCCCCTGGACCCGATTAAAGGCGGAGCCTTTAAAATCCGTCTTTTATGACCCCACGGCGAGATCGGTGCTGTGGGATGCGGGATCGAATGGCTTCGCCGAGCAAGAGGACTCCGTTGATGGGGGTCTGGGGCCTCAGGCCCCGTCTTGCGAAAGCACGCTAGCGCGTGACGGAGTCCACAGGCAGAGCCTCTGGCCTTTCCTTAACCCTTAGCCGCCGCCATCAGCTCGTCGTCGATCTCCCTGGCCCGCACGGCAGCGGGACGTGCCAGGAGGCGCCCGGCGTAGCGGTCGAAGGCGGGCCGGTGCTCCAGCCAGCCGAAGGCGAGGCCGTAGCCGATCTGTGAGCCGACATAGACGTCGGCGGCGCTGAACGACGGCCCGGCCAGATACTCCGCGTCCGTGACGGCGGCCTCGAGCGTGTCGACCACCGTCTCGAACCGGCCGTAGCCGGCCATACCCTCGCGCTCCGGCGGCACCGCGAAGCCGAGGGTGCGGTTGGTGGTCGCCGCCTCAAGCGGGCCGGCGGCGAAGAACAGCCAGCGGTAGTAGGCGGCGCGCCCGGCCGGCGGCGGCGCCAGGCCCGCCTCGGGGAAGGCGTCGGCCAGGTAGGCGCAGATCGCCGCGCCCTCGGTCACCACCGCCTCGCCGTGACGGATCGCCGGCACCTTGCCCATCGGGTTGACCGCGAGGTAGTCCGCCGCCTTCATCGTTGTGCCGTAGCCGAGCAGCTCGGTGCGATAGGGCGCGCCGATTTCCTCCAGCATCCAGCGCACGATGCGCCCGCGCGAGGCCGGATGGGTGTAGAACACGAGCTCGGCCATGCGGCGCTCCCTGCTGATCGGCGGCGACGGCCAGTCTAGCGCACCGGTCTTTCGGGAGCACGGAAAAGCGCGCCGTCTTGCCCGTCGGCGCCGAGTGCCGCAGAACCGTCGGCGATGGCCCTCACCCTGTTCGACAGCCGCGCGCGGCAGCGCGTGGCGTTCAGTCCGATCGACCCGTCGCACGTGCGGCTCTACGTCTGCGGCCCGACCGTCTACGACCTCGCCCATGTCGGCAACATGCGCGCCATGCTGGTCTACGACGTGCTGGTGCGGCTGCTGCGTCGGCTGTATCCGCGCGTCACCTACGTGCGCAACGTCACCGACGTGGACGACAAGATCAACGCCCGCGCCGCCGAGCTCGGCGAGCCGATCGCCTCCGTCACCGCCCGCACCTACGCCGACTTCCAGGCCGACCTCGCCGCCCTCGACATCCTGCCACCCGAGTTCGAGCCGCGCGCGACCGGGCACATCGCCGAAATGATCGAGGTCATCGAGCGGCTGATCGCCGGCGGGCACGCCTACGCGGCCGCCGGCCATGTGCTGTTCGCTGTCGCGTCGGACCCGAACTACGGCTCGCTGTCCGGACGCGACCCGGAGGAGCTGCTCGCCGGCGCCCGGATCGAGGTCGCCGCCTACAAGCGCGATCCGGGCGATTTCGTGCTGTGGAAGCCCTCCGACGCGGCGCTGCCGGGCTGGGACAGCCCGTGGGGTCGCGGCCGGCCGGGCTGGCACATCGAGTGCAGCGCCATGGCGTGGCGCTATCTCGGCACCGACTTCGACATTCACGGCGGCGGCACCGACCTGCTGTTCCCCCACCACGAGAACGAGCGCGCCCAGAGCTGCTGCGCCTTTCCCGGCAGCGGCTTCGCGCGGCTGTGGATGCATAGCGGCATGCTGCTCTCCGGCGGCGAGAAGATGAGCAAGAGCCTCGGCAACTTCTTCACCGCCCGCGAGGTGCTGGCCCGCGCGCCGGCCGAGGCGGTGCGGCTGCTGCTGCTCAAGACGCAGTATCGGGCGACGCTCGATTTCGGCTTCGCGGCACTGGGCGAGGCCAAGCGCGAGCTGGCGAGATTCTACCGCGCGCTCGACGAGCTCGGCGACCAGCCCGAGGCGGCGCCCGACGACGCGTTCATGGCCGCACTCTGCGACGACCTCAACACGCCGCTGGCGATCGCGGTGCTGCACCGTCTCGCCGCCGAGGCACGGGCCGGCGACCTGGAGGCGGCAGGCCGCCTGCGCGCCTCGGGCGCCGTGCTCGGCCTGCTGCAGCGGCGCACCCGGCCCGAAGACCCTGAGGAGGCGACCATGATCGAAATGGCGGTGGGCGCACGCCGCGAGGCACGCGCCCGGCGCGACTGGGCCGCGGCCGACCGCATCCGCGACCGGCTGCTCGCCGACGGCATCCTGCTCGAGGATGGCGCCGACGGCACGACCTGGCGTCGCGCCTAGATGAAGACGCCACGCCTGCACCACCTGCTCGCCGCCGCCGTCATGCTCGCGGCCGCGGCGCAGGCTCAGCCGGCGCAGCCGCAAGCGCCGCCGCCCGGCACCCCGCCGGCAGACGCCGCCGCCGCGGCGCCGCAGATGGTCCCCATGGCGCCGATACCGGGGGCGAACCCGGCCGACCTCGCCTTCAGCCGCGGCATGAGCCAGATGCATGAAAGCATGATGGCGGTGCACGACACCGGCAACACCGACCGCGACTTCGTCCTCAACATGCTGCCGCACCATCAGGGCGCGGTGGACATGGCGCAGACCGAGCTGCGCTACGGGCACGACCCCTCTCTGCGCCGCCTGGCGTCTGGCATCATCGCCGCCCAGCGCCGGGAGATCGCCGAGATGAACGCCTGGATCCTGGCCCATCCGCCGTGAGCCCGCCCGCTCCAGGCCGGACGCCCGCTTGACCGGACGCGACGGCGGCGCCCCGCTCGCCCCCATCGGCAACAGCCCGGTCGTCGTGCTGGTCCGCCCGCAGCTCGCCGACAACATCGGTGCCGTCGCCCGGGCGATGGGCAATGGCGGGCTGTTCCACCTCCGCCTGGTCGCCCCGCGCGACGGCTGGCCGCAGGAGCGCGCCTGGGCCAACGCCTCCGGCGCCGACCGCATCCTGGAGGCGATCACCGTGCACCCGACGACGGCGGATGCCGTCGCCGACCTGCACCACGTGTTCGCCACCTGCCCGCGCCCGCGCCACGTCATCAAGCCGGTGCTGACCGCGCGCGGCGCCGCCGCCGAGCTGCGCCTCGCCTGCGCCCGCGACCTGCGCTGCGGCCTGCTGTTCGGCCCCGAGCGCGCCGGCCTCGACAACGACGACATGGCGGCCGCCGACACGCTGGTGCGCTACCCGCTCAACCCCGCCTTCATGTCGCTCAACCTCGCCCAGGCGGTGATGGTCATGGCCTATGAGTGGTGGTCCGCCGAGGAGCAGACGCTGCCGCGACGGCTGATGACCAACGAAACCCGCGTCGCGACCAAGGGCGAGCTGGAAAACTTCCTCGCCCACCTGGTCCGCGAACTGGACGCGTGCGGCTTCCTCGACAACCTGCCCAAACGCCCGGGCATGGTGCGCAACCTGCGCCACCTGTTCGAACGCGGCGAGGCGACGGAGCAGGAGCTGCGAACGCTGCACGGGGTGGTGGCGGAGCTGTCCAACGGGCGCACGCGGCAGGGTTAGGCAAGGGGCTTCGCCCCTTGACCCCATCATCACGCGAAGGCGTGCTGCGCACGACGGCGGAGCCTTTAAAATCCACTTATTACGTATTCCCATACGCCGAGGTTGGTGGCGTCGGAAACAGGATTGATCGGCGTCGCCAAGCAAGACAGCGGCCCGCTGGGACTCCAAACAAAGTGGGGTCTGGGGCCTTCCGGCCCCAGCGAGGTCCAGGAGCAGAGCTCCTGGCCTTGCTCAGCTCTGCGGCTCCACCCCCGGCTTGCGTCGCCGGTCCAACATTTCCTGCATCAGGTCGATCTGCATGCGCTGCAGCTCGGCCAGCCGCTCCCATTGCCGCGTCATCAGGTGGTCCATCTTCTCGTGCAGGTGGCGGATTTCCAGCTCCGCCTTGAGGTTCACCTGGTAGTCGTTCAGCGACCGTGCCCGGTCCTTCGCCTCGCTCCGCCGCTGGCTCATCATGATGATCGGCGCCTGCACCGCCGCCAGGCACGACAGCACCAGGTTGAGCAGGATGAACGGGTAGGGGTCGAACGCCCGTGTTGCCATGACGACGTTGAGCGCCATCCAGACGACCAGGACGACGCCGAACAGGGTGATGAAGCGCCAACTGCCGCCGAACGAGGCGACATGGTCGGCGGCCCGTTCGCCGAAGGTGCGGTGGCCGTCCAGCTCCTGCTCGACGTTGTCAGCGATGGTCTGGTGCTCGGCCAGGCTGTCGATCACCTCGCGCTCCAGCGCCGTGATGTCGCGCTTCTCGGCGTGCAGCAGGTCTTCGACGAGCTGGCCGCGATAATGCGCGACCTCGTGGAGCGACACGACGCCGTCCAGGTCGAGGTCCGCCCGGTCCCGCCGCATGCACTCGACCAGGTCGGCGCGCAGCGTGTCGACCCGGATGCTGTCCTTGCGCCGCAGTTCCTGGCCGCCAAGAGCGGACCGCAGCCGCGTCGCCGGGGAAGATGCCGACCCCTGCGTCTCCTCCATGGTCACGCTTGCCGTGGCGTGTGCCGCGACCTTGCGGCGGGCAGGGCGGCCAGCACGTGCGGGACGGAGACCTGCCAGGACGCGGCATGGATGGCCGCGGTGAGCGGCGGCCATGCTGCGCTCGCCCGGCCGACAACGCAGTCGTAGCTGAGGCCGAGCATGCCGGCGAGCCGGCGAAAGCACCAGTTGACGTAGGCGTCCATGTGCAGCTCCAGCACCACGCAGCCGACGGTGGCATAGACGAGGTTGGCCAGGCCGGCACCATGCGGGGCGACGATCAGCTCGGCCCGCCGGAACAGCGCGACCTGCGCCGCCAGGTCAAGCGCTTCGAGCCGGACGGCGACAACGCCGTGCTCGGCGAGCCGCTCGACCAGCGCATCCTCGTTGAGCAGCCGTCGCCCTGGGCTGCCGCGACGGTCGATGTAGAAGCGCCGTGGCTGGTCCCCGACGGCCGGATCCACGACGGCGCGAAACGGTGCGCCCAGGCAGGGGTGCAGGTCGAGCGTCGCGCTGAAGGCGAGCGGCACGATGAGCGTCCGCACCCGCAGCGCCTCGCGGCGTCGGACGGTGCGCGTGCGCAGGCCGGCGGGCAGGCCGAGCCGGTCGAGCACACCGAGCTGCAGCGGCCCGGCCTCCTGCGGCACCAGCAGCGTCTCGGCGGCCGCGCGGTAGTTGGCCGGCACGATGCCGAGCCGGCCGACGCTCTCGATCAGCCAGTGATAGAGGCTGCCGCAGCCGCCGGCGAGCAGGTCGAGGCACACCGCGTCGAGCGTCTGCACGGGTCCCTCGTCGAGCGCGACGCCGTCCGCGGTCTCGGTGAAACCATGCTCGGCCGGGTCCGCGTGCACGAGCGTGTCGGCCAGGACGGCGTCGTCGATGGCGAGCAGCCCGGCCGACGATCGCACGAGCACGTCATGCAGGACGAAGAGCGCAGGCGAGCTCGAGAGGTAGCTCGGCTCGGCCCAGTCTCCCGGCGGCACCTCCCGTGTCGCCATGTGCTCGAAAAACAACGATCCGGCTTTGAGCGGCGACAGGGCCACACGGTCGCGAGCCAGCGAGTGCACGTGGGCGGCGCGCCCGTCAGCCACCATCGCCTCGATGCCGACGCGCGCGTGCATCAGCGGCCGTGCGCCCTGATGGAGTGGGACGCGGCGCGTCTCAGCGGAAGCGCGGCTCCTCGCGCCGCTCGCGCGCGCCGCGTTGGTAGACCTCGGCGCGGGCGGGCGGGATCGGCGGCCGGCCGGCGAAGTCGTCGCGCTCCAGCGCCGGCGTCGCCCGGTCCGGCACCCGCTCGGGCAGCCGCATCGACAGGCTGCGGATCTCGGCCTGGATTTCGTCGAGCCGGATCTCCACCGCCTCCAGCCGCGCCTTCACGCCGAACACGCTGAACGGCATCAGCAGGAAGGCGAGCCCGAGCAGGATCGCCACGATGACGAGTGCGAGCTGGATCCAGCCGGGCACCCAGTCCGGAAAGATGGCAGGAAGGGTCATGCACCATCAGTATTACGCAGGCGTTGCTGCTTGCCTATCGAGCATCACGTGGAGACAGGTGACAATGCGCAACAGTGTGACACGCAAGACGGCCGCCGGCATCGCGACCACCGCCGTCGTCGCCGCCCAGCTCTGCGGCAAGCGCTACAGCCCGACGCCCGACCACCCCCGCACCGCCGCCTGGTATGCCGCGCTCCGCAAACCCGCCTTCACGCCGCCCGGCCCGGTGTTCGGCATCGCCTGGACCGGGCTCGACGCGCTGCTCGGCTACTCCGGCTACCGGCTGATGCTGGCCCGACCCTCCAACGCCCGCACCCTGGCGCTCGGCGCCTGGTCGCTGAACCTGCTCGGCGTTGCCGGCTTCTCCTACGTCCTGTTCGGGCGCAAGCGGCTGGGCGAAGCGCTCGGCGTCACCGCCGGCATGGTCGCCACGTCCGCCGCCGCCGCGGCGACCGCGACGCTGGTCGACCGCAAGGCGGCGCTCGCCGACCTGCCGCTGCTCGGCTGGGTGGTGTTTGCGAGCGTGCTGCAGGAGGAGGTCTGGCGGCGGAATTAGGCAGGGCCAGAGGCTCTGCCTCTGGACTCCGTTGGGCCCGCGGCCCCAGACCCCATTTCCACGCCGCCGACCTCGCCGTGGGATCATGACTAGTAAATGGATTTTAAAGGCTTCGCCTTTAATGGGGTCCAGGGGCGGAGTGAGCCCAAAGGTTCCGACGGCGCAACGCGCCGTTGGAAGGGCTCACGGAGGGAAAGCCCCTGGCCTTGCCTTAAATCCCCGAGACCACCTGCTCCAGCGCATCCCGCCCCTGCCGTATGCTCGGCCACGGGATCGGGCCGAGCGGGAAGTGGGCGGCGAGGCACAGGCTGATCACGCCGTTCACCGTCTCGAGCCGCGACGCCGAGGCCTCCGTCACACCCGACTCGCGCTGACAGGCGATCAGCGCGTCGCGCAGCTGCGACAGGCAACAGCTCGTCTTGGACAGCGCCGGCCCATCCTTGCGCGGGGCGTGGCTGAGCGCCTCGTCGAACGCCTCGAGCGCGTGGCGGCCGCTGGCGCGCACGGCGTCCGGCGCGGTGTCACTCTGCCGCATCGGCCGATTTCAGCGAGGCTGGCGGGCTGTTCTCGTTGGTGCCGGTGCGCAGCCGGCCCGGGCGCAGGTTGCAGGTCAGCGCCTTGGTGGTGTGGATCGACGTCTCCGGGTCGCCGACGATGGCGAGCAGCACGTTGGCGATGTCGCCATGCGCCATGCCCTCCCAGCCGAACCCCCAGGGCATGCCGATCTGGTAGATCGTGCGGCCGTTGATCGTGAACGGCCGCACCCGCTCGGTGACCATCGCGCGGACCTCGATGCTGCCGCGCTTCGTCGTCAGCGTCGTCCAGCCGAGATGCGCAATGCCAAGCCGGCTCGCGAGCTCGGGCGGGATCTCGACGAAGGCCTCGGGCTGCAGCTCGGCGGTGTGCGGCGTGATGCGCGAGCTGATGCCGCCGCATTGCAGCTCGGTCAGCCGGTAGGTGGTCAGGACGTAAGGGTAATCCGGATCCGCCGCCTCGTGATACTCGTTGCCGGGCCGAACCCATCGTTTGGCGCCGGGGTTGGCCTGCTGGCCGTAGAGCTGGTTGTGCACCGGGCTTTCCATCGGCTCGTAATGGGTCGGCAGCGGGCCGTCCTTGATGCCGTTGGGGGTGAACAGCGCCGCCTGGCCGTCCGACAGCATGATGAACGGATCATGCCCGGAATGCGCATCCATGCCTGACGGGTGTTTGGACCAGTCCGGCACGAAGTCGGGCCGGCGGTCGGGCAGGAAGTCGGGCACGTCGGTGCCGGTCCATTGGCCGTCGGCCTCGCTCCACCAGACGAGCTTCTTGCGCTCCGACCACGGCGCGCCGTCCGGGTCGGCGGAGGCGCGGTTGTACAGGGTCCGGCGGTTGGACGGCCAGGCGAACGCCCAGCCGAGATGGCTGCCCGGGCCGTCCGGTCCGTCCGGCTTGCGCGAGCGCGCGACGTTGTGGCCGGCGGTGGGCATGATGCCGCAATACATCCAGCCGCCGCAGGAGGTGCTGCCATCGTCCTTCAGGTCCTGATACTTTTCGACCATGCGGCCGTCATCGAGATGGCGCCCGTTGATCTCCGCCATCACCGCCGCGGCCGAGGGCTCCTGCTCGTCGCCGTTCACCGGATAATCCCAGGTCAGCTCCTGGATGGCGCGGTCGCGGGGCAGGGTGCTGCCGGCGTAAAGCGCCTTGAGACGCCGACCGAGATGGTAGACGAACCACAAATCCGAACGGCTATCGCCGGGCGCGTCGCAGGTCTTGTCGTGCCACTGCACGAGCCGCGAGGTGTTGGTGACCGAGCCCTCCTTCTCCGCCGAGATGGCAGACGGGATCAGGAAGATCTCGGTCGGGCAGGTTTGCGGGCTGATCTCGCCGGACTGCGCGAGCCGGCCCTTCTGCCAGAAGCTCGCGGTCTCGATCATCGCCATGTCGCGCACGACGAGCCAGTCGAGCTTGGCCAGGCCCCGGCTCACCATGTCCGAGTTGACGGCGCCGACGACAGGGTTCTGGCCGAAGATGAACTGCCCGCGCACGACGTTGTCGACCATCGCCATCGTCATCGGCTGCTGCGACAGGTCTCCGGTGAGCTTGGGCAGGTTGTCGAACGCCCAGCCGTTGTCCTGCGTCGCCGCGTCGCCATACCAGGCCTTCATCAGGCTGACGAAGTATTTCGGAAAATTGTGCCACCAGCCGGTCGGCACCGTTTCCATCTCCAGGTAGCTGGCAAGATCGTGCTGACCCAGGAACGTGTTCGGCTGCGGCAGGTAGGTCGGCAGCATGTTGTAGAGCGTCGGGATGTCGGTGCTGCCCTGGATCGAGCAGTGCCCGCGCAGCGCCATGATGCCGCCGCCCGGCCGGCCCATGTTGCCAAGCAGCCCCTGCAGGATCGAGCAGGCGCGGATGATCTGCACGCCCACCGTGTGATGCGTCCAGCCGACCGCGTAGCAAAACGCGCCGGTCTTCTCGCGGCCGGAATTGCGCGCAATGGCGTCGGCGATCTTCAAGAACGTCTCGCGCGGGCAGCCGGTGACGCTCTCGACCATGTCGGGCGTGTAGCGCGCGTAGTGGCGACGCATGATCTGGTAGACGCAGTTCGGATCCTGCAACGTCAGGTCGGACGGCGGCGGCCCGTCCTGCATCGCCGCCTGTCCGGCGGACGGATCGCTGCCGGTGCCGGGCTTGTGCTCGGCCAGCGGCGAGGCGGCGACGTGATCCTTGTACTGCCAGCTGTCGGTCTTATAGCTGGCGTTCGCCGGATCGAAGCCGGAGAACAGCCCGTCGCCGTCCTCGGCGTCGACGTAGTCGTCGGTGATGATCTTGGCGATGTTGGTGTAGTTCAGCGCATAGTCGCGAAACCACAAATCGTGCTCGAGCACGTGGTGGATCAGCCCGCCAAGAAAGGCGATGTCCGAGCCCGAGCGCACCGGCGCATGGATGTCGGCCATCGCCGAGGTGCGGGTGAAGCGCGGGTCGACATGGATCAGCGTCGCGCCGCGCGCCTTCGCCTGCATGACGAAGCGGAAGCCGATCGGATGGTTCTCGGCCATGTTGGACCCCATCACGACGATGACGTCGCTGTTGGCGAGGTCCCACAGCGCCATGGTGGCGGCGCCGCGGCCGAAGGTGGCGCCCAAACTGGGCACCGAAGAGGAGTGTCAGATGCGGGCTTGGTTCTCGATGTTGACGACTCCCAACCCTCCGCCGAGCAGCTTCTTGATCAGGTAGTTCTCTTCGTTGTCCATCGTCGCGCCGCCGAGCGAGCCGAGCCCGACCGTGTGGTTGACGAGCTGCCCGCTCGGCAGCCTGGTCACGAACGTCTCGTCGCGGGTCTGCTTGGTCAGCTCAGCGATGCGGTCCATCGCCCACTCGAGCGGGCGGTCTTCCCAGTCGGTCGCGAACGGCGCGCGATACTTCACCGTTGTCACCCGCTCGGGGCTGAGCAGCAGGCCGAGCACGCTGCCGCCCTTGGGGCACAGTGTGCCCTGGTTGACCGGCGAGCGCGGGTCGCCCTCGATGTGGATGGGGCGGCCGTTCTTCGCGTAGACGAGCTGGCTGCAGCCGACGGCGCAGAACGGGCAGATGCTGGTGCCAACCGTATCCGCCTGCTCAAGCCGCGGCCGCAGCTCCTTCGAGGTCGTGCTCTTCGCCGCCTCGCGCTTCGGGTCGCCGCCGGCGAGCTGGCGCGGCAGCGACCAGTCGGCGAGGAAGCGCGCCGCCCGCTGGCCGACCGTGCGCCGCATCGTCTGACCCGTCGGCCGCTTCGCCATGGTGACGCAAACTCCATCCAACCCGTTGCACACTACAAAGACATACCCACCCCTGTTGGCAAGGTGGGCGCGGCATGGGAGTGCTGCACCTCGCCGTGACCAGGCAGCCGCGGAGTGCGCCCATGCAAAGTCTCGACGGCGTCATCACCCTGGCGCAGGAAAGCCGCTTCCAAATTACCGACAGCCTCGGCGTGTCGCACCAGGTGGTGCTGTCGCCGCGCGCGGCGATGGAGCCGGACCAGCTCGTGGACCTGGTGCGCAGCGGCGCCCGGGTGCGGCTCGGCTACCAGACCACCGACGAGGTGGTCAGCCTGGTCGCCCGCTCCATCCGCGTGCTGGCGGGCTGAGCGCCATGGTCCACCCAAGGGCGCTCGACTACACCGCCTCGACCTTCGACCACGTGATCCCGAACGAGAGCGAGCTCACCGGCGGCGTCATCATCGAGCCCGGCCGCAGCTACGGCTTCTTCACCGACACCACCCTGTGCATCGGCTGCAAGGCCTGCGAGGTCGCCTGCAAGGAGTGGAACAACCTGCCGGCCGACAGCATCGGTCTCACCGGCCAAAGCTACGACAATACCGGCCTGCTCTCGGCCAACACCTGGCGCCACGTCGCGTTTGTTGAAACGGGCTCGCTTGGCGCCGTGCACGATGGCGGCGGATGCGGCGTGCGCGACAATGCGCAAACGCCCTACCAGTCCGGCTGGCTGATGATGAGCGACGTCTGCAAGCACTGCCACAACGCGCCCTGCCTGGAGGCCTGCCCCACCGGCGCGCTGTTCCGCACCGAGTTCGACACCGTCGTCGTGCAGCAGGACATCTGCAACGGCTGCGGCTACTGCGTGCCGGCCTGCCCGTTCGGCGTCGTCGACGTGAGTCACCAGGACGGCAAGGCGCATAAGTGCACGCTCTGCTACGACCGCCTGAAGGGCGGCCTGGAGCCGGCCTGCGCCAAGGCCTGCCCGACCGAAAGCATCCAGTTCAACGAGGTTTCGGTGCTGCAGGAGCGCGCCCGCGAGCGGGTCAAGACGTTGCACGATCTGGGCGTCAGCGACGCCTACCTCTACGGCGTGCCGGACGCCCCAGGTGCGACCGGTGACCTCGGCCACCTGAACGCCTTCTTCCTGCTCACCGCCCGCCCGGAGGTCTACAACCTGCCGGCGGCACCCACCCGCGCCTCGCGCCGCGTCCGCCCCGCGCTGCTCGCCGGCGTCGCCACCATGGCCGGCCTCGCCGTCACCGCGCTCGCCATCTTCGCCGGCGGGCACCAGCGTTGAACGCCCTGCCGCCCCGCGCCGCCGGCCACACCGAAAGCCCACGCCCGCAGGCGCCGGCGGAGGACTGGGACGGCTCGACCTATTACGGCCGGCAGCAGCTCAAGCCGGCGCCGTTCAACAATTTTGTCGTCGGCGGCTACATCTTTCTCGCCGGCATCTGCGGCGGCGCCGCCCTGCTCGCCGGCGCCGCCGAGCTCACCAAAACCCCCAGGCGCGACGGCCTGGTGCGCCGCGCCCGCTACCTCTCGCTGCTGGCGCCGTTCCTCGGCGGGTCGATGCTGATCTGGGACCTGCACACGCCCAAGCGCTTCTACATGATGCTGCGCATCTTCAAGCCGACCTCGCCGATGTCGATCGGCACCTACATCTTCTCGGCGTTCAGCGCCCTCGCCGTGCCGATGGCCGCCCTGCAATTTGCCGCCGACCGCTTCGCCTGGGCCCGCGCCGGCTGGCTGCGACGCGCCAACGCCATCGCCTCGGTGCCCCTGGCCGTGAGCGGCGCCGGCATCGGCACCTACACCGCCGCCCTGCTCGCCGCCACCTCGACGCCGCTCTGGGCCGCCTCGCCCCGCGCGCTCGCCATGCGCTTCGCCGCCTCCTCCGTCGCCTCGGGCGCGGCCATGCTGTCGATCGGCGAGCGCGGCCCGGCCAACCGCCGCCGCCTCGACGAAATCACCCTGGCCGCACTCACCCTCGAGCTCGGCGCCACCATCGCCTCACACGCCGTCTACCAACGCCGCGGCGTCGGCGAGGCGCTCAAAACGACCCCCGGCATCATTGAAACGATTGGCGCCACAGGGCTCGGCGTCGTTGCGCCGCTCGCCCTCCAAGCCACCTCGTTGCTGCTCACCCGCGGCCGCTCGCGCCCGCTGTCACGCATCGCCGCAGCGCTCACCATGGCGGGCAGTCTCGTGCTGCGAATTTCATTCATGGCCGCCGGCAATCAGTCGGCCCTGCGGCCAGACATCAGCTTTAAGTTTTCGCAGCCTGGTAATTTAAAAAAGTAAGCGCTTCTTTTTTGAAAAAAAGAAGCAAAAAACTTTTGTTCGTTAAGGAGGCGTATCATCGGAGGCGAAGCCTTTTGATGAGATTATCTGACAGCTTGACGGGCTCGGCTTCGCCCTCGCTGGTCGTGCTTCTTACGGATAAAAGTTTTTTAGTTCTTTTTTTCTAAAAAAGAACCGCTTGCTTCTTTGCCTCCCGCCTCCATTGATGCAGCACGAACTCGGTATAACCGTTCGGCTGTTCCCGCCCCTTGAAGATCAGCTCGCACGCCGCCTGGAACGCCGGCCCGTCGAAGCCCGGCGCCATCGCCGTGTAGGCCGCGTCGTCGGCGTTCTGCCGGTCCACCACGGCCGCCATCCGCCGCAGCGTTTCCATCACCTGCGCCTCGCTGACCACGCCGTGGTGCAGCCAGTTGGCGATGTGCTGCGAGGAGATGCGCAGCGTCGCCCGATCCTCCATCAGCCCGACATCGTGGATGTCCGGCACCTTGGAGCAGCCGACGCCCTGGTCAATCCAGCGCACCACGTAGCCGAGGATGCCTTGGACGTTGTTGTCGAGCTCCTGGCGCACATCGTCCGGCGCCCAGTTGGCACCCTCGGCAACCGGAATGGTGAGCAGCGCGTCGAGGCTCGCCGCCGTGCGGGTGGCGATGTCGACCTGGCGCAGCTTGGCGTCGACCTGGTGGTAGTGCAGCGCGTGCAGCGTCGCCGCGGTGGGGGAGGGGACCCAGGCGGTGGTCGCACCCGCCATCGGGTGGGCGATCTTCTGCACCAGCATCTCGGCCATCCGGTCGGGTGCTGCCCACATGCCCTTGCCGATCTGCGCCCGCCCGGCGAGCCCGCAGGCGAGCCCGACATCGACGTTGTTGTCCTCGTAGGCGCGGATCCAGGTGGTGTGCTTCATCTCGTTCTTGCGGATCATCGCGCCGGCCTCCATCGAGGAGTGCATCTCGTCGCCGGTGCGGTCCAGAAAGCCGGTGTTGATGAACACCACCCGCTCGCGCGCCGCCTCGATGCAGCGGGCGAGGTTGGCGCTGGTGCGCCGCTCCTCGTCCATGATGCCCATCTTCAGCGTGTTGCGCGGCAGGCTGAGCAGCGTCTCCACCTCGCCGAACAGCGCGTTGGCGAACGCCACCTCCTCGGGACCGTGCATCTTCGGCTTGACGATGTAGACCGAGCCGGCGCGGCTGTTCTTCACGACGCTCTTGCCGCGCAAATCGTGCAGCGCGATCAGCGCCGTCACCGCGGCGTCCAGGATCCCCTCCGGGATCTCCTGGCCGGCCGCGTCGCGCACCGCATCGGTATACATGTGCAGCCCGACATTGCGGATCAGCATCAGGCTGCGTCCGGGCAATACCATTGCGCCGCCATCGCGCGCCTCGTACTCGCGGTCCGGCGCGAGGCGGCGGGTGACGGTGCGGCCGCCCTTCTCGAGCTCGGCGGCGAGGTCGCCGCGCATCAGCCCAAGCCAGTTGCGATACACCGCGACCTTGTCGGCGGCGTCGACGGCGGCGACGCTGTCCTCGCAATCCATGATCGTGCTGATCGCCGCCTCGATCAGCACGTCGGCGATCCCGGCCGGGTCGGTGCGGCCGACCGGGTGGTCGCGGTCGATCACCACCTCGGCGTGCAGCGTGTTGTGGTGCAGCAGCACCGAACTCGGCGCGTCGATCGGGCCGCGATGGCCGACATATTCGGAGCGGTATTTCAGCTTGGCCGAGCCGTCCGCGAGTGCCACGACCAGGTCGCCGTCGACGATGGCGAGGCCCCGCGCCGCCGCCCAGCTCGCCCCGGCGAGCGGCGCCGCGCTGTCGAGGAACGCCCGGGCGCGGGCGACGACGGCCGCACCGCGCGCCGCATTGTAGCCGCGGCCGCGCGCAAGCTCGCCCGCCTCGTCGATCGCGTCGGTGCCGTAGAGCGCGTCATACAGGCTGCCCCAGCGCGCGTTGGCGGCGTTGAGCGCGTAGCGCGCGTTGCTCATCGGCACCACGAGCTGCGGCCCGGCGATGCGAGCGATCTCGTCGTCGACATTAGCGGTCGCGACCTGCACCGCCGCCTCCGGCGGCCCGAGCAGGTAGCCGATCTCGCGCAGAAAATCCTGGTAGGCGGCCGCGTCGTGCGGCTGGCCGCGCCGCGCCACGTGCCAGGCGTCGAGCTGCTGCTGGAGCGCGTCGCGGCGCTCGAGCAGCGCCCGGTTGCGCGGCCCGAGCTCGGCCACGATGCGCGCGAAGCCCGGCCAGAACTGCGCCTCGGTGACGCCGGTGCCGGGCATCGCCTCGTCACGCAGGAAGGTGGCGAGGGCGGCCTGCACGCTCAGCCCGCCCAGCGTGACCGTCGCCGGCCCGGGCTCCTCCATGCGCGCGCCCCCGGCAGGCGCGCCACCGTCAGCCGGGTTCTGCGTTGCCTCGTCCATCGGGTCGTCCTCAGCGGCTCAGTGTCCGGCTGTGCTTATCCCTCGACCCGCGCCAGGTCCATCCGGCCGCACGCCGCCACCAGGAGAACCATGCCATGGACGACGCCCAGGCCCGCCTGCTCGACACCATCCTCGACACGCTGGCCGTCGGCGCCGCCGATCCGGCCTCGCCGTTCCACGTGCTGACGCTGGGCACGCTCAGCGACGGCGTGCCGCGGCTGCGCTCGGTCGTCCTGCGCGGCGTCGATCGTGCCGCGCACCGCCTCACCGTCCACACCGATGCCCGCTCGCCGAAAGTGGCGGAGATCGAGGCCGAGTCGCGCGTCGAGCTGCATGTCTGGGACGATGCCGGCAAGGTCCAGCTCCGCCTCGCGGGCCTGGCCCGCCTGCACGGCCGGGACGCGCGC
Source organism: Acetobacteraceae bacterium (assembly GCA_965198995.1). Classification (GTDB taxonomy): domain Bacteria; phylum Pseudomonadota; class Alphaproteobacteria; order Acetobacterales; family Acetobacteraceae; genus CAXMMR01. Next base: position 1,775,829 of record CBDAQG010000002.1, on the reverse strand, counting down.
GCCGCGGCGGAGTGGTCGGCCCTCAGCGAGCACACCCGCGCCACCTACCAGGTCGGCGCCCCCCCCTCGTCGGTGCTGCACGGCCCGCCGCCACCCGACCAGGACCTGGCGGCGGCCAGCGCCGTGTTCACGGTGATCGACGTGACGCTGTCCAGCATCGAGCACCTGCTGCTCTCGCGTGACGGCAATCGGCGGGCGTTGTTCCACCTGCCGCAGGGGGTCACGGGTGGCGTCGTCGAGGCGAACTGGCTGGTTGCCTGAGCGCCTGGCGCGGGGTTGCGGCAGCCGACGGCCTGCCGTAGAGAACCGGCGCGGCCAGCGGGTGGTTCACCCGCCTGCACAGACGTCCCGTTCGTCTAGAGGCCCAGGACACCGCCCTCTCACGGCGGTAACAGGGGTTCGAATCCCCTACGGGACGCCAGCGCGCCAGCAAATCCGGGGCGCTGCTCCATCGCGGCCTGTCACGATGGAGCGATCCGCCTGACGGCGAAGACTTTGCAACCCGTCAGTTCGCCACGGGCTGATGCGCGGCGGCGCGTCCGTTCAGCGCCGCCATGTTCGGCAGTGGCTCCTGTTCGCGCCAATGCGCCTTGAGCACGTACCAGCTACGGCCACGGCTCTCGAAGCCTTTGAAGGCGACGTCGTCGACGACGTAGTAGTCCGGAATTTCCGCCCGGATCACCGCCGTCAGCTTGTCGCCAGGCTGCAGCGCCACCTTTTCCTCTTGCGAGAGCTCGGCGGAGTGCTTGGTCGAGGCCTTGAGGAACGTGCCCTGCTTGCACACCAGGGCGATCTCGTCGCCAGGCCGCTTCTGCTGCGCCTGCTGCCGGCGCAGCGTCTGCACCGCGGTGATCTTGTCGGCCGTCAGCGACGGCGCGCCCGTCGTGTCGAACTCGAAATCACGCCAGGTGACGCCGACCTTCGGACGATCCTCCCGAAACCACAGATTGCCGTAGAACTGCGTGCGCTGCGTCTGCAGATGGTCATACGAGGCCTTGACCGCGTGGATCGTGTCGTTCGACGGCGCGAACACGACGACGCTGTTGTTGCGCGTCTGGGTCTTGGTGGACGAGCACCACTCCCAAGGCACCCAGCACCGGTCGATGTCGGCATGCGTGTTCCAAAACGCCTTCAGGCTCTCCCGCTCGGGCTTCAACTTCAGGTAGTGGGTGTGGTAGCCGATCGACTCCGAGTGCTCGGCCGGATTGATGTTCACCATGAAGGTGAGCGCCTTGCGCCGAATGTCCGGGTGCGGGCTGATCTCGTAGCCGTCGAGGTATTTCTGCAGCCCGAAATCGGTGTAGACGTCGTCGAAGTCGATGCCGAACTTGGCCGCCAACACCCGCCAGAACGATTCGCTTCTGAAATACTCCGTCACCTCGCCGAGCGGTGATCCCGCCGCCGTCTGCTGCAGGCGCATCGTTACGCCGAAGCCCTCGCACAACTCCCGATTGTTGAACGTCTTGAAGCTCGCGGGATCCTTGCGCCAATTCAGGTAGGCCGGAATGTTGGTTGTGGTGCCAGGAAACTCTATTTCCTTGAACGACCTCGAATACAGCTCCGCGATCAGCTCCTCATCGCCCGCCACCGGAGGTATGTTCACCTCGGGCGAGCCGACCACCTGCCGAAAATCCTGCTCGGAAAACAGGTCCTCGATGTAGAGATGCTTGAACGGCGCCGTCTCAAAGCTCGCCTGCGCCATTCGCTCGGCGATGTAATCAAACCTGCTCATTGGCGTTGTCCCCTACGCGCGCGGCATGCTGCGCGTCACAATCGGTGGAATATTCTGGATCGATGCTATCGGTCGCCCCGAGGTCGGTCCACCCTCATACCGTCTGGCGCCAAGTATTTCTCTGACCAACGATCACGAAGTGGTCTCGACCATCACGGTTGCGAGATAGTCTCGCCAGCCGGTGCGATACCCTCCAACGTTCGGGGCGACGGACCAACCTCCGACCACCGGCCCTCCACCGCCGCCAGCGACGCCATCAGCTCGGCTGGCTGCGCCGGCGCGTAGTTCGGAAACCGGAAAAACCGATACCGTGGCTCGGAGTATGGAATGAAGTCGTGGTCGGGGCAGCGCTCCGGATTGAACAGGCCGGCCAGCGGCATGATGATTTGCCGCGCCTCCGACAGCCACGCCGCCAGCCAGGAAAACGTGCTCACCGACAGGATGATGTTCTGCGAGCGCCGTATGGTCTGGAAATCCTCCATCGGGCTGATCGACGGCAGAAACACCGCGCTGGCAAAGCGTGCACGCAGCGCGTCGGTGTAAACGTTCTGCGCCAACTGCCCCATGAACACCGGCCGGAGCCCGGTCTGCGCAATCATTTCCTCATAGAAGCCGATCGGGATCTGCACATAGTCGCCGTTGACCACCCGGAGCGTCTCGCCGCCGCGGATCGGGCAGACGACGTAGCCCGCCCCGAACGCCGCGCCGACATGCGGCCCGGCCTGGAACAGGCCGCGGCAAAACTCCGCCTCAGGAAAGTATTCGAGGCGCTGACTGTAGCATTTGGAGTTGATGCGCCGGACGCCTGAGACGCGGATCTCGCGCTCGATCGCTCTGAAATCGAGCCGGAAGCGATGCTCCAGCGTCATCGTCCTCTCCCCCGGCGCTGCCGCCAGGCTCGCATGGACGATGCCCCACTCGGGCATGTGGAAGTTCGAGAACCGCAAGTCGCCCAGCCGCCGCCTGAGGCTGTGCGCCGCCATGTAGGCGATCATGGCGTTGGCCCAGTGCTCGCCATAGACCATGTGGAACACGCAAGGCCCCGCAAGCTCGGCGGAGGCGGCCAACTGCCGACGATCGATCGGGCCGGTGTTCATGCGGAGCCGGTCCCCTACAATGGCTTGCCGGCCAGCTTAGCGGGTGGGCGGAAACTGCCAAGCAAGGCGAGGGCTCTCCCTCCCGTGAGCCTTCTCCAACGGTGCCGTCGGAACCGTCGGCTCACGCCGCCCCCAACCCGTCACCCGCAGCGTGCATCCGCACGCACGCATCCCGGCGTCGCCCGACGACGACTGGTGGCCAGACGTCTCCTGTCGTACGGGACGCCGATGCCATCGGTGAAGACCTTGCTGGGCGCGGTCCTCGCCGCTCTGGTCGTCAGCAGCGCGGCCTTGGCGGCAAAGCCGACGGCGCACGCCGCGCTCCCCGCCGCGTCGCCGGCCCCAATCCCGTGGGACGTGCAGCAGAGCGACCAGTGCACCGCCGCGATCAAAGCCGCCGAGCAGCGCCACGGCCTGCCGCCCGGCCTGCTCGCCACCATCGCCCGCGTCGAAAGCGGCCGGCCGATCACCTCGATGGGCGACGTCCGCCCCTGGCCGTGGACGATCGACGCCAACGGCACCGGGCTGTTCCTCGACAGCCGCGCCGCCGCCGTGGCCTGGGTCGCCCAGGCGCAGGGCCGCCACATACCCTACATCGACGTCGGCTGCCTGCAGGTCGACCTGCAGCTCCATCCCGGCGCCTTCCGCAGCCTCGACGAGGCGTTCGACCCGGCCGCCAATGCCGACTACGCCGCGCGCTACCTCGTCAGCCTGCGCGCCGAGGCGGGCGGCGACTGGAACGTCGCCGTTGGGCTCTACCACTCGCACACGCCGGACCTCGCCGACGCCTATCGCGACCGCGTCGCCGCCGTCGGCGCCGGCATCGTTTCGGGCTCCGGCGCCGGCGAGCCGCTCTACGTGCGGGCGCTGCGCCAGGGCACGCTGCGCCTGGCGTTGGCCGGCGGCGGCTCGCTGGTGATCAACTTCCGCCGCCAGCCGACCACCCACCCGATGCGGCCAAAATCCCGCTGCGAGATGGCGGTGCTGCTCGACCCGCTGCTCAGCTCGCCGATGCGCGTGCATGGCTGCGCCCGCTCGCCGCGGCACGAGGCGCCGACCGGCGCCGGTTAACGCGGCTCCAAAACCAGCTTGATCATTTAATTGGAAACATATTATTAATGAGACGATCCTGGGAGATCGTCATGCCCGATGTCGACGCGCTGCTGATCGACAGAGTGTGCCAGCCGCTGGCCGACCACCTGGGCGACACGCTGAGCTGCTTTGACCTCGCCCGGCTGTCGCTCAACGCCGCGATCGCTCTGGAGGCGGCGCTGCTGGCCTGGGACCTGGCCAACATCGACAGCCAGACGCTGCGCGCGGCGGTGGTGATCGGCACCCTGATGGCGTTCGGCGCCGCCCAGGCGCTGCGTGGCCAGATCGCCCGTGCCGAGCGTGGCGCGCGGCCCGGCATGATGAACCTCAACCGAGTGACGCTGCGGCCGATCCGTCTGCTCTGGCTCGGCCTGGCGCTGTTCTGCGCCGCCGAGCTGGTGCTGTCGGCCGGCACCGCCGCGCTGCTCAACGCCGCGGCGACGTTGGGCTGGATCGGCGCGGTCTACCTGATGTGCTGCGTGCCCACGCCGCCAGGCAAGCAGTCCTTGTTTGAAAAAAAGCACCAAAAAACGTTCGCGAGCTTAGCGAGCGGATAAAAGTTTTTTGCTTCTTTTTTTCAAAAAAGAAGCCCTTCCTTTTCTGATGCTTTTGCGAAGCCCGACCGACCCCGCCCCAGTCCTGCTGGAGCGCGCCACCGGCAGCTCTCCCTTCGTCCTGGCCTGCGACCACGCCGGCCGGGCCGTGCCCGGGCGCCTCGGCGACCTCGGCGTGCCTGCCGCCGAGTTCGACCGCCACGTCGCCTGGGACATCGGCGCCCTCGGCGTCGCCCGGGCGATGTCCGGGCACCTCGACGCCGCGCTCGTCGCGCAGCGCTACTCGCGCCTGGTGATCGACTGCAACCGCGCGGAGGACCACCCCGGCTCGATCCCGGTGATCAGCGAGCGCACCGCGATCCCCGGCAATCGCGGCCTGGCGCCGGCCGCCGCCGAGGCGAGGCGGGCGGAGATCCTGCGGCCCTACCAGGCGGCGCTCGCCGGCGTGCTGGCGCGCGCCCGCCCCAGCATCCTGGTCGCCGTGCACAGCTTCACCCCGGTCTACCTCGACGAGCCGCGCCCCTGGCAGGCCGGCGTGCTCTACACCCCGGGCAACCGCTTCGCCGAAGCGCTGCTCGCCCTGTTCCGCCAGCGCCTGCCGCCGCCGGTCGGCGACAACGAGCCCTATGCGCTGTCCCAGACCTCGGATTACACCGTGCCGTTGCAGGCCGAGCGGCGGGGGCTGCCGAATGTCGAGTTGGAGATCCGCCAGGACCTGATCGCCGACGCAGCCGGGCAGCGCTCCTGGGCGTTGCTGCTGGCGGAGTTGCTGCCGCTCGCCGCGGTGGCGGTCGGCCTGGAGGGCTAGAGTGATGCGGACACGCGCGGCAATCGCGTTCGAGGCGGGCAGCAAGCTGGTGGTGGACGAGGTCGACCTCGAGGGTCCGCACGCCGGCGAGGTGCTGGTCGAGCTGCGCGCCACTGGCCTCTGCCACACCGACAAGTTCACCCTCTCCGGCGGCGACCCGGAAGGGCTGTTCCCGTCGATCCTCGGCCATGAGGGGGCGGGCATCGTGCGCGAGGTCGGGGCAGGGGTCACCGCCGTCCGCCCCGGCGACCACGTGATCCCGCTCTACACGCCCGAGTGCCGCGAGTGCGAGTACTGCCTCAGCCGCAAGACCAACCTCTGCCAGGCCATCCGCGGCACCCAGGGCCGCGGCCTGATGCCCGACGGCACCTCCCGCTTCAGCCACAAGGGCCGGCCGATCCTGCACTACATGGGCTGCTCGACCTTCTCGAACTTCACCGTCATGCCCGAGATCGCGTGCGCGAAGATCCGCGCCGACGCGCCGTTCGAGACCGTCTGCTACGTCGGCTGCGGCGTCACCACCGGCATCGGCGCGGTGCTGTTCACCGCCAAGGTCGAGCCCGGCGCGACGGTCGTGGTGTTCGGCCTCGGCGGCATCGGCCTGAACGTCGTGCAGGGCGCCCGCCTGGTCGGCGCCGCCCAGATCGTCGGCGTCGACCTCAACCCCGAGCGCGAGGCCATCGCCCGCCGCTTCGGCATGACCCACTTCGTCAACCCGAAGGGCATCGAGGACCTGGTCGGCCACCTGGTCGAGCTCACCGGTGGCGGCGCCGACTACACGTTCGAGTGTGTCGGCAGCCCGACCCTCATGCGGCAGGCGCTCGAATGCGCCCATAAGGGCTGGGGTGTCGCCACCATCATCGGCGTCGCCGCCGCCGGCCAGGAGATCAGCACCCGCCCATTCCAGCTCGTCACCGGGCGGCGCTGGATCGGCTCGGCCTTCGGCGGCGCCAGGGGCCGCACCGACGTGCCGAGGATCGTCGACTGGTACATGGACAAGCGGATCGAAATCGACCCGCTGATCACCCACACCCTGCCGCTGGAGCAGATCAATGACGGCTTCGAACTGATGGTGCACGGTGAAAGCATTCGCACCGTGGTGACCTACTAGGAGGAAGGCCAGGGCTCTGCCCTGGACCCGCTGGGGCCTGAGGCCCCAGACCCCCATCTATTCGTCTACCCGCTTTCTGTTGGCCTTGACTGTTGCGCGCTTGGTCTTGCCTTCCAGCCGCTGCCGCTTCTGTCCGTAAGGCACCCTGGTCGGCACCCGATACTCCGGCCGCTCGGACGCCGCCGCCACCAGCGCCTGCAGCCGCTCCAACGCGTCCGCCCGGTTGCGCTCCTGACTGCGGAAGCGCTGCGCGGTGATCACCAGCACCCCGTCGCCGCTCACCCGACGCCCCGCCAGCGCCATCAGCCGCGTCCGCACCGGCTCGCTCAGGCTCGGCGAACGCGCCACGTCGAAGCGCAACTGCGCCGCGCTGGCCACCTTGTTGACGTTCTGCCCGCCCGGCCCGGAGGACTGGACGAAACGCCAGGCGACCTCACGTTCGCTGATAATGACGGGAGGCGGCATGGAGCAAACCCTGGAGTATCGCGGCGTCGTCTATGTGGTCGGCATCGAGACCGACGGCATGCGCGCCTGGTCAGTGTATGACAAGAACGCAAAACGAGCCTCCGCCAGCGGACTGACCCGCGCCCGCGGCCTGCGTGGCTCGTTCAAGTCAGCCGTCCTGGCCGCCCGCGCAGCCATCGACGAAATGCTGGGCGGACCGGAGGCACAGAAGCCGGTCGTTGAGCCTGTTAGCCAGACGGCGCTTTAGCAAGGAAGGCCAGGGGCTTTGCCCCTGGACCCCATTAAAGGCGGAGCCTTCAAAATCCATTTCGGATCCATGATCCCCTGGCGAGCTCGGCGTCGGACGCGGGATTGAATGGCGTCGCCAGGCAAGAAAGAACCCGCCTCACGAAGCGGGCGCCTTCGCCTGTCCTACCCCAAAACTTCCAAAAGCCTTGCCAGTCGCACTGCCGTATGCCCCCGGCTTGGCCTGAGGCTGGGCATCACCAGCAGGCAATCATCATGCGGCGTTCGCACCTCGGCGGTGCCGTCCAGGGCGATCAGCGTGTCGCGGTCCGGCACGATGTCGCCGCCGCGATAGGCGGCAAGAAAGTTGAAGTCGGCGGTCATCGCGGTCACCGTATGGGTCACCTCGGCGCATCGTCCGGCGACCGGCGGCGCCGCAATCGCCTCGCTCGCCAGGCCCGTGCGGGCGAACAGGGCGGCGATGCAAGCGAGGTCGGTGGCGACGGTCGCCCGCTGCCAATGCGCACCCGCCTCGACCAGCACGGCGATCCGGCTGCTGTCGGGGCTGGTGAAGCCCGGATGGTCGATCAGCCGCGGTCCGTTGGCGTGGCCGTGATCGGCGATCACCAGCGGCGGCACGCCGAGCGAGGCCGCCAGCGTGCGCCCCTTCTCCGCCGGGCCGGACAGGATCAGCGGGTCGGACGGCCACAGCATCGAGTGCAGGTCGAGCAGGATGTCGGCGGCCTCGATCACCGGCCGGATCTCGCGCGCCCGGTCAAGCTCGAGCGAGCGGTGCGGGCCGTCGAGCAGGCGCAGGTCCCACAGCCGGTTGAGATCCTCGTCGACGAAGCGCGAGGCGGTGGGCGCGCCGGGATCAAAGCGGGCGAACGCCGACAGGTTGACGAAGCCGACCGTCAGCCTTCCGCAGGCCGGCCGCACCCCGCCGCGCAACAGCTCGTCCAGCGCCACCGCGCCGCTGATCTCGTTGCCGTGCACCAGCGAGGTGATGACGACGTGCGGCCCGGGCGCGGCCGCGGCATAGGTCATGAAGCCCGGCACACCCGCATTGCCGGCAAGCCAGGGCGACAGGTCGGGCGGCTCGAGCGCCACCTCGAACGCCGTCCGTTCCGGCGCGCGGGCCACCCCGCCGCTCATCCGCCCGGCTTGCTCGCCCGGCTTGCTCGGGCCCGGCCCGCCCACCGCGACGGTCCGCTCAATGCGTCAGCTCGCGCGCCCCGAGGCGCCCGATCAGCCGGCCGATGAAGCGGTCGCAGGCGTCGAGCTGGGCAGTTTCGATATACTCGTCCGGCTGATGCGCCTGGGCGATGTCGCCCGGCCCGCAGACCAGGGCGGCGATGCCGGCATTCTGGTAGATCCCCGCCTCGGTGCCGTAGCTGACGCGCTCGGAGGTGTTCACCCCCGTCAGGCCATGCACCAGCGCGGCGAGCGGGTGCTCGGCCGGCAGCGCCAGCGGCGGCAGCTCGGTCGCCACCTCGAAGCTGTAGCCGCAAGCGCCGCCGGCCGGATCGTCCGCCCGCATCGCCGGCAGGATCTGCGTCTCGATGTGCTCGCACAGCCGGCGCGACAGCGCCTGCAGGCTGTCGCCCGGCACGCTGCGCCACTCGACCTCGAAGCGCGCCTGGGCGGGGATGATGTTGAGCGCGCCGCCACCCTCGAACCGTCCGACCTGGGTGGTGGAGTGCGGCGGGTCGAAGCCCTCGGCGCGCCGGCCCTCGCGCGCCAGCCGCTCGGCCTCGGCGGCGACGAAGGCGGCCGCCCGTGCGGCGGCATGCACCGCATTGCCGCCGCCCGCCGGCCGCGAGGAGTGCCCCGCTTTGCCGCGGAACGTCACCGCGGCAGCCAGCCGGCCCTTATGGGCGATCACCGGCCGCATCATCGTCGGCTCGCCGACGATGCACAGCGACGGCGCCTGGCCGTCGCGCCGGAGCTGCTCCACCAGCACCCGCGCACCGTCGCAGGTCACCTCCTCGTCGTAGGTGATGAACAGGTGCATCGGCCGCGGCAGCCCGCCGCCCCGCCACGCCGCCTGCATCGCCGGCACGGCCGCGAGCATGCTGGCGACGAAGCCCTTCATGTCGGTGCTGCCGCGGCCATACAGCCGGCCCTCGCGCCGCGTGAGGCTGAACGGGTCCGAGCTCCAGTCCTGGCCATCGACCGGCACCGTGTCGACATGCCCGGACAGCACGAAGCCGCCCGGCAGCTCCGGCCCGACGACGGCGTGCAGGTTGGTCTTGGCCTCGCTCGGATGATGGCTGAGCGTGTAAGGCACCTCGAGCCCGTCCAGATACCCGCGCACCCAGTCGATCAGCGCATGGTTGGAGGCGCGGGACGTGGTGTCGAAAGACACCAGCCGCTCCAGGATTTCGATGGTTGTCGGCGCGCTGGTGACGGACATTGGCGCGAGTGTATACGCCCGTCCGGACACGGCAACCGGCATCACGCGGTGTGCGCCGCCAGCCCCGCCGCCATGCCTCGCCGCGCCCCGCCGCCATGCCCCGCCGCCATGCCCCGCCGCCGCGCCGCGCCGCCGCGCCCTTGCCTGGCAGGCGGCCACGGGTCAGGCTGATCCACCGCATGCAACGTTCGACGCCACGGGCCGGGCTATCGCCGCTTCACCGCCTGTGGCGACGCCTGCCGCCGGAGGCGCGTCGCGCTGCCCTGGCCCGCGGCGCGACGATGCTGGCGCCGCATCCCACCGCCATCCCGGCCGAGCGCGACCCCGCCGCCGGCCTGATCGTCGCCGGCGAGGTGCTGCGCGCCTCCGGCTTGGGCGAGGCGGCCCGCATCCTGTTGCGCGCCCTGCTCGCCGCCGGCGTGCCGGCCTGGCCGCGCGACGTCGGCCTGGCGCTCGCCGGCGAGGCGGCCGGCCTGATGCCGCCGACGACCGCCGGCGCGCCCACCCCGACGACGCCGCTGCTCTGCCTTGCCAACCCGCCGCTGCTCGCCTTGGCGCTGCTGCGCCTCGGCCGCCGCGCGGTCGGCGGCCGGCGGATGATCGGCTATTGGTTCTGGGAGCTGCCGGTCGCACCGCCCGCCTGGCGCCGCCCGGCCCGACTCGTGCACGAAGTTTGGGCGCCGTCGCGCTTCACCGCCGCGGCGCTGGAGCCGCTGCATCCCGGCCGGGTGCGCCTGGTGCCGCTGCCGCTCGCCGCCTGTCCGCCCGTCCCGGCGCCGCTCGGCCGCGCCGCCTTCGGGCTGGCCGACGGCGTCGTCACCGTGCTGGTGTCGTTCAGCCTCGCCTCCTCCTTCGCCCGCAAGAACCCGCTCGCCGCCATCGCCGCCTTCCGGCACGCCTTCGCCGCCCGGCCCGACCGCCTGCTGCTGCTGAAAATCGGCCAACCCGGCCACGCCCGCGCCGACATGCAGGCGATCGCCGCCGCCGTCGACGGTGCGGCCAACATCCGCATCATGACCGAGACCCTCGGCGAGGCCGAACGCCACGCGCTGACCGCCGCCTGCGACATCGTCCTGTCGCTGCATCGCAGCGAGGGCTTCGGCCTGGTGCCGGCCGAGGCGATGCTGCTCGGCCGCCCCGTCATCGCCACCGACTGGTCCGGCAGCACCGACTTCCTGGATGCGCAAAGCGGCATGCCGGTGCCCTACACGCTGGTGCCGGCGCGCGACCCCCGCGGCGTGTTCGAGGTGCCAGGCGCCGTCTGGGCCGAGGCGGATGTCGCCGCCGCCGCCGCCAGCCTGCGCCTGCTCGCCGACAACGCGGCGCGACGCCGCCAACTCGGCGAGGCCGGCCGCCAAGCCGCCACCACCCGCCTGTCCGCCGCGCCGCTGCTCGCCGCCCTCGCTGGCGAGCCGCTCGCGGCCGCACCTCTCGCCGGCGCCCCATGCGGCTGCTGATCTGGCAGTGGGGCCGCTTCGGCGCCGGCCCACGCGTCGCGGCCGAGCTCGCCCGCGCCTGCCGCGCCCTGCCGGACGTCCAGGTCGTCCTCTCGCTCGCCGAGGGCGCGGAAATCATGCACGGCCCGGCGCCGCCCCGCTGCGAGCTGCCGATGCGCACCTATGCCGGCATCGCCAGCTTCTCCGCCCGCCTGCTCGCCATGCCGCAGCTCGTGCCCAAGCTCGCCCGCCGCGTCGACGCGCTCGGCATCACCGCCGCACTCTGCGCCATGCCCGGCCCGCTCGACCTCGCCATGGGCGCCGCCCTGCACCGCGCCGGCCGCCGCTTCGCCCTCATGGTGCACGACGCCGACCCCCATCCCGGCGACGGCTTCCCGTTGCAGATGCAGTTGCAACGCCGCCTCATCGCCCAGGCCGACGCCCTGGTCGCGCTCTCCGCCCACGTCGCCGCCCGCCTGCGCCAAACCGGCGCCGCCGCCGACAAGCCGCTGCTGCGCTCCGGCCTGCCCCCCTTCGTCTTCGCCGCCACCCCGCCACCAGCCCCCGGCGGCCACGCCGGCCCGTTCCGCCTGCTCTCCTTCGGCCGCCTGCTGCCCTACAAAGGCCTCGACCTGCTCGCCGACAGCCTTGATGCCCTCGGCCCACGCGCCGACCTGACCGTGCGCGTCGTCGGCCAAGGCCCCGGCAGCGCCGCGCTCACCCGGCTCGCCGCCATGCCGAACGTCACCGTCGAAAACCGCTGGGTGCCCGAAATCGAGGTGGCGGACCTGCTCGGCTGGGCCGACGGCCTGGTGCTCTCCCACCGCGAGGCCAGCCAGAGCGGCGTCGCCGCCGCCGCCGTCGCCGCCGGCCGCCGCATCGTCGCAACACGCGTCGGCGGCCTGGCCGAACAACTCGGCAACGAGCCGCTCGCCACACTCTGCGAACCGGAGGCCGCCGCCATCGCCATCGCACTCACCCGCATGGTGACAACCGCACACCGCCACGAACCACGCGGCGACCCGTGGGCAGGCTGGCAGCAGATGGCGGCGACCCTCGTGGCGGACCTTGCGCAGGCGCTCGGGTGAGGGACGGCAGCGCTTCTTTTTTGAAAAAAAGAAGCAAAAAACTTCTGCTCGTTAGCGCGACATCCGGGCGAGCGGGCTTGAGGCGAAGCCTGTGAAATCCGCTGACATCTATTCCATACGGCGTGCTCAGCGCCGGTGGCAGCAGGATTGATTGGCTTCGCCAAGCAAGAAAGCGCCCGTACGAACTCCAAATAATCGGGGTCTGGGGCCTCGGGCCCCAGTGGAGTCCAGAGGCAGAGCCTCTGGCCTTCCTTCCCGGCCGGGCGATGTTAAACTGCTGCAAGGCGGCTCGCATCGTGATCGTGACCGACCAGATCAGGGCAAGATAACGGGCGGGCAAACGATGCTGGTGCGGAGCAGACAGGGCTGGGAGCTGGCCGAGGGCGCGGCCACGCCGGAGCACGCGGTGCTTGGACGCCGCCGGCTGCTGCAGGCCGGCGCCGCCGGGCTCGGCCTCGCCACGTTCGGCCAGCTGCCGCGCGCCGTCGCCGCGCCCGCCCCGGCGCCGACCAGCGACCCGCGCTTCATGGTCACCCGCCCGCTCACCGCCGAGGCTGACGCCACCACCTACAACAACTACTATGAGTTCGGCGACGACAAGGACATCTGGCAGGCCGCCCAGAAGCTCAAGATGTCGCCCTGGTCGGTCCGCTTCGAGGGCATGGTCGAGACGCCCCGTACCGTCGGCCTGGAAGACCTGCTGCGCGCCATGCCGATCAGCGAGCGCGTGCTGCGCCACCGCTGCGTCGAGGCCTGGGCGATGACCGTGCCCTGGAGCGGCTTTCCGCTCAAAAGCCTGGTCGCCTACGCCAAGCCCCTCGCCAGCGCCAAATACGTCACCTTCACCACCGCCCAGCAGCCCGACGTGATGCCCGGGCTGCAAAGCGGCGTCTACCCGTTCCCCTACCTCGAGGCGGTCACCATCGCCGAGGCCGCCAACGACCTGCCCTTCATCGCCACCGGCCTCTACGGCAAGCCGCTCGACCCGCAGAACGGCGGCCCGTTGCGCCTGCTGCTGCCCTGGAAATACGGCTTCAAATCCGCCAAAGCGCTGGTCACCATCGGCTTCACCGACAAGCAGCCGGTCAATTTCTGGCAGGCGATCAACCCGGACGAATACGGCTTCTGGGCCAACGTGAACCCCGCCGTGCCGCACCCGCGCTGGAGCCAGGCCACCGAGCGGCTGCTCGGCAGCGGCGAGCGGGTGCCCACCGTGATCTACAACGGCTACGGCGAGTTCGTGGCCGGGCTCTACACCAACCTGCAATCCCAGAAGCTCTACATGTGATGGCGATGCGGGTCTTCATCAGCCTCGCCGCAGCCTTCCTCGTGCTCGCCTTCAGCGTCGCCGTGCTCGGCCCGGGCATGTCGCTCGGCGAAGTGCTGCTCGCCACCGACGAGACCCTGCTCGCCAACCTGCAAGACGCCGCCCGCGCCTGGCTGCCCGACGGCGCCTGGCTGCACGTCGCCATCCCGCTGCTGATCCGCCCCGCCTGGCTGGTGCCGGTCAGCTGCGGCCTGGTCTGCGGCGGCGTCGCCCTCAACGTCGGCTCGCGGGGAAAACCGTCGCCGACGCGTCGACGGCGTAGCTAAGGCCAGGGCTCCGCCCTGGACCCGTCACGCGGCCTCTTCCTCGCGTGGCGAAGCCATTCGAATCCTGCTTCCCCAAAGCACCTCACTCTCCATGTGGGCACGGACAAGTCATGGATTTTAAAGGCTCCGCCTCTAATCGGGTCCAGGGGCGACGCCCCTGGCCTTACTTCTGAAACGCTTCGAATCCCTGCTCCAAATCGGCGATCAGGTCTGCGACGTCCTCCAGGCCGATATGAAACCGCACCATCGTCCCCTGGTGCCGCAGGGCGGCGTTGCGGGTGATGATGCCGGTCGTCGGCAGCACCAGGCTTTCGTAGCCGCCCCAGGACGCGCCGATGCCAAACAGGCGCAGCGCGTCGGTCATCGCGTCCGCCTGCGCGACGCTGATCGCCGGCTGGAACACGACCCCGAACAGGCTCGGCGCCCCGGTAAAGTCCCGCCGCCAGAGTTCGTGCCCCGCGGCGCCGGGCAGGGCAGGGTGCAGCACCTCGGCGACTTCCGGCCGGCCGGCAAACCATCTGGCGACCTCGATCCCCGACCGCTGCTGGTGCGCGAGCCGCACGCCGAGGGTGCGCAGGCCGCGCAGGGTCAGCCAGCAATCGTCCGGGCTCGCATACTGGCCGAGCTCCAGCACCGCCGACCGGATCCGGCGCGCGTGCTCGGGCGCGTTGGTGGTGATGGCGCCGAGCAGCACGTCGGAGTGGCCGCCGGCATATTTGGTCAGCGCCTGGATCGAGACGTCGACGCCGTGGCGGAACGGCTGGAAGCACTGCAGCCCCCAGGTGTTGTCCATCAGCACGGTGGCACCCCGGGCATGCGCAAGTGCGGCGAGCGCCGGCACGTCCTGCAGCTCAAAGCTGTGGCTGCCGGGGCTTTCGAGGAACAGCACCCGGGTGGTCGGCCGGAACAGCGCGCCGAGCGCGTCGGCGCTGCTCACCGGGTCATAGTAGGTGGTGGCGATGTTGAGCCGGGCGAGCGTTCGGTCGCAGAAGCTGCGGCTCGGCCCATAGACGCTGTCCGGCATCAGGCAGTGGTCGCCGGCCGACAGGCATCCGAGCAGCGGCACGGTCACGGCGGCGAGCCCGCTGCCGACGATCTGGCAGTGGGTGCCGCCCTCGACGGCGGCCACCGCGTCTTCGAGCGCGAAATGGGTCGGCGTGCCGCTCAGCCCGTAGGTGAGCAGCCGCTCATGCGGCCGCCCGGCCAGCGCCCGCCGCTGCGCCATGCTCTCGTACAGCACCGTCGACCCACGATGCACCGGCGGGTTGACCAGCCCGTGCTGGCGCGTCCCCGCCCGCCCAAGATGCACCAGCCGCGTATTGAGTCCTTCCGGATGGCGGTCCAGGGAGCCCCGCCCCCTGGTGGGGTCAACGGGCAGAGCCCCTTGCTCGTCGTCCAAGCCCCACTCCGCCCAAGACCCGTCATAAAGCGCCCCATCCGGCAAACCCGCGGCCGCCAACCCAAGACTGAGCACCGCCGCGCTGACCCCGCTGCCGCAGGTGGTGACCACCGGCTGCTCGCCGGTGACGCCGACCGCGGCAAAGCGCGCCCGCAGCTCGGCCCCCGGCAGCATCCGCCCGTCCGGCGCCAGCAGTGTCGTGTAGGGCAGGGAGCGGCTGCCCGGAATGTGGCCACCGCGCAGGCCGGGGCGCGGCTCCGGCTCGCGGCCGTCGAAACGCGCAGCACTTCGGGCGTCGAGCACCAGCGCCTCGCCGCTCGCCAGGTTGGCGCGCATCGCCGCCAGGTCGCGCACCCGCCCGGGCTGCAGCGTCGCCGTGAACCGCCCGTGCGGCAGCGTCGTGCCGCCGCCCTGCTCCACGGGCTGGCCCGCGCGCCGCCAGGCCGGCAGCCCGCCATCCAGCACGCTGGCCGCCTGATGCCCGAACAGCCGCATCAGCCACCAGCCGCGCGCTGCCGAGAACAGGCCGTGCTGGTCGTAGAACACCAGGTGGTCGTCATCCGACAGGCCCAGCCCGGCCATCATCTCGGCGAACTGCCCGGCCGAGGGCGCCATGTGCGGCAGCGTGCTGTCCGGATCCGACGCCGCGTCGATGTCGAAGCGCAGGGCGCCCGGAACATGCGCCGCGGCGAACCCGGCCGCGGCGTCACGTCCGTCCGCCGGCATGAACCAGGTCGCGTCCAGCACCCGCAGCCCCGGCCAGCCAAGCCGCCTCGCCAGCCACGCGACGTCTACCAGCGCCGGGACCAGCCCAGGGATCAGCACCGGGACCAGCGGCGGCACCGGCTCGCTCACGCCCAGCGCTCGCGCAGCCAATCGCGCCGGGCGGCGAGCCACAGCAGGCCGATCGTCGTCATCGCGTTGAGGTAGCCGCCGGCGATCGCCCGCTCGATCGCGATGTCGGCCGGCAGCACCCGGATGCGGATGTCCTCCTGCTCCTCGCGCAGCCCGGCATAGCCGGCCAGCCCGTCCGCGTCCGCCCTGGGCGCGCGCACCCGTGCGGCGAACAGCGTGCAGTGCTCGTCACAGCCGCCCGGCGTCAGCATGAAGCCGCCGATCTTCTCCAGCCGGTCGGGCCGGATGCCGGTTTCCTCCTGGGACTCGCGGGTGACGACCTCCTCCGGCGCCTCGCCCGCATCGGCAAGCCCGGCCGGCAGCTCCACCATCAGCGGATCAAGCCCGGCCGCCAGCACCGGCAGCCTGAACTGCTCCACGGTGACCACCTGGTCGGTCCACGGATCATACGGCAGCAGCGCCGCCGCCCGGCCACGCCGCCACAGCTCCCAGTCCCGCGCCTCGGACATCGTGCCGTCGAAGCGCCGGTTCTGAAACCGCACCACCTGCAGCGGGAAGTGTCCGGACCAGACGGTCCGGGTGCTCAGCACGACCACGCCGTCATGCTCTGGGATCGGCTTCATGCGTCGGCGCCCCTCTCGAAAGGCCAGCCCGTGTGTTGCAGCGTGCGGCGGCAAAAAGGAAGGCCAGGGGCGTCGCCTCTGGACCCGATTAAAGGCGAAGCCTTTAAAATCCATTCATTGTCGGTGTGCGCCGTGCGAGGTCGGTGGTGTTGGAGAAGCAGGATCGATCGGCTTCGCCAAGCAAGACAGAGCCAGGCTAGACTCCAACGAATGGGGTCTGGGGCCCCGGGCCCCAGCGGAGTCCAGAGGCAGAGCCTCTGGCCTTCATCTTGCCTCTCCGCACCCGCCAGCCCACCTTCCAGCCGTGACAAAACTCCGCTTCGCCCCGTCGCCCACCGGCTACCTCCACGTCGGCAACGCCCGCGCGGCCCTGGCCAACGCCCTGGTCGCCCGCGCCACGGGCGGCGAGTTCCTGCTCCGCCTCGACGACACCGATGCCGAGCGCTGCCGCCCCGAGTTCGAGGCCGCCATCCGCCAGGACCTCGCCTGGCTCGGCCTCGACTGGACCTCGACCTTCCGCCAGTCCGAACGCCTCGCCCGCTACGCTGCGGCAGCCGAGCGCCTGAAGCAGGAGGGTGTGCTCTACCCCTGCTTCGAAAGCGAGGAGGAGCTGCGCTTCAAGCGCGAGCAGCGCCTGCGCCAGAACCGCCCGCCGGTCTACGACCGCGCCATGCTCAGGCTCACCGCCGAGCAGCGCGCCACCGCCGAGGCCAACGGCAAGCGCCCGCACTGGCGCTTCAAGCTCGCCGACCGAACCGTCTCCTGGGAGGACGCGACCCTCGGCCGCCGCCTGGTCAAGCTGTCGAGCCTGTCCGACCCGGTGCTGATCCGCGCCGACGGCACCTTCCTCTACACCTTCACCTCGGTCGTCGACGACCTCGAAACCGGCATCACCCACGTCATCCGCGGCGAGGACCACGTCACCAACACCGGCATCCAGATGGATCTGTGGGCGGCCCTCGGCGGCAACCCCTCGCGAATCGTCTTCGCCCACCTGCCGCTGCTCGCCGGCGAGACCGGCGAGAAGCTCAGCAAGCGCATCGAGAGCCTATCGCTGCGCACCCTGCGCCGCGACGGCATCGAGCCCGCGGCACTCACCGCCTACCTCGCCAGCCTCGGCACCGCCCATGCCGCCGAGCCCGCCGACCTCGATACGCTCGCCCGCCAGTTCGACCTCGCCCGCCTTTCGCACACCCCGGCGACCTTCGACATGACGCAGCTCCTCGCCGCCAACCGCCGCGCCATGCACGCCCTGCCGTTCGCCGCCGTGCGCGACCGCCTGCCGCCCGGCGCCGACGAGCCGTTCTGGCTCGCCGTCCGCGGCAACCTCGACAGCCTGCTCGACGCCCGCCTCTGGTGGGACGTCGTCGCCGGCGAGCTACCGCCCAGCCTGGTGCCCGAGGAGACCGAGTTCCTCGCCCGGGCCGCCGCGACCCTGCCGCCCGAGCCCTGGAGCGAGCCAAGCTGGACGGACTGGACGAACGCCCTGAAAGCCGCCACCGGCCGAAAGGGCAAAGCCCTCTTTCATCCGCTGCGCCTGGCCCTCACGGGCGAGGAATCGGGCCCAGAGATGCGCACCCTGCTGCCGTTGATCGGTCGCGATCGGACGATTCGGCGATTGCGGGACGCCGCGTAAAAAAGGCCAGAGGCTCTGCCTCTGGACTCCGCCGGGGCCCGCGGCCCCAGACCCCATTTCCGCTATCTAACCTTCGCGCAGACGTTTTGCGTTTGTGGTTGCGCCACTGTGCCAGGGCGCCAGGATCGCCGCCGCGGTGCCGCCCATCATCATCGTCAGCGTGCTCGTCTGCACCGCGCCGAGCTTCTCCGTCACCATGCTCGAATACTCGGCAGCACTGCACTGCCCCAACGCGATCAACGTCATACGTCGAGCAATGGTCTCCCAGGACGACACGGCAAGCTCGCTCAGCATCTGCGGCAAATTCACGTCGGATAAGTCGGCCATGCTGTGTCGGCAGGCGCGGGGTCGCCGCGCTCGCCGGTCTCCTTCCTGATCAGCCGAGACGGCTCTCGGCAAACTCATAATTGGCCAGCTTCTCGAGGTAGTTGGTGATGTAGTCCGGCCGCCGGTTACGGAAGTCCAGGTAGTAGGAATGCTCCCAGACATCGAGCCCGAGCAGCACCTTGCCCTCGCCAGTCTTCAGCGGGTTGGACCCGTTCGGCGTCTTCGCCACCTTCAACGCCCCGTCCGGCGCCTGCACCAGCCAGGCCCAGCCCGACCCGAACTGGGTGATCGCCGCCTGCTTGAACTGCTCCTTGAACGTCTCGACGCTGCCGAACGCCTCCGTGATCTTGGCCTCCAGCCTGCCCGGGATCTTGCCGCCGGTCGGCGACAGGTTCTGCCAGAACAGGATGTGGTTCCAATGCTGGCCGGCATTGTTGAACACCGGCCCCTCGCTCGCCGTCTGCACCACCTCGTCCAGCGACTTGCCCTGCAGGCTCGGATCCTTCTCGACGAACCCGTTCAGCGCCGTGACATACGCCTGATGGTGTTTGTCATGATGCAGCTCCAGCGTCTCCTGGCACATGCCGTTGGCGGCCAGGGCGTTGGTGTCAAAGGGCAGGGGCGGCAGCTCGAACGCCATGCGCGGTTCCTTCATGGGTTTGCAACGACCAAATAAGCCCGCACGGGACCCGATGGTTGCCTGGCCGCCGACGATAGGCTCCCATGCGACGGATGCTGTCGGCCTGCGCCCTCGTCGTCCGTCGCCACGATCCGGACCGCTTCCTGTGCACGCTGTTCGCCCCGGCGGACCGGCGCGAGGCCCTGTTCGTGCTCTACGCCTTCAACCACGAGCTCGCCCGCGCCCGCGAGGTCGGCTCCACCCCGCTCGTCGCGCTCATCCGCCTGCAATGGTGGCGCGAGGTGGTCGAAGGCCAGGCCAAGCGCCACGACGTCGCCACCCCGCTCACCGACGCGCTCGCCGCCGGCGCGCTCGACCCAGCCGCCCTGCTCGCCCTCATCGACGCCCGCGAGCGCGAAGCCGAGGAGGGCCTGCCCGACACCGCCGCCTGGCGCGCCTACCTCGACGGCGCCCATGGCGGCCTCCAGCACGCAGCCGGCCGCATCCTCGGCGCCACCGACCTGCCCGCGCTCACCCGCATCGGCGCCGCCTACGGCGCCGGCGGCATCCTGCGCAGCGTCGCCGCCCTGGCCCGCCACGACCGCTGCCTCCTCCCCGAAGACCGCCTCGCCAACGCCGGCCTCACACCCGAAACCCTCGCCGGCCCAACCTTGCAGCCCCTGCTCGACCAACTCGCCACCGAAGGCCTCACCTGGATCGACGGCGTTAGCCTCGACAACCCGGCCGCCCTGCTCGGCATCCTGGCCCGCCGCGACCTGCAACGCGCCGGCCTCCCGCGCCAAGGCCCCCGCGGCCTCGCCGACCGCCTGGCGGTAGCGCGCTACGGCTTAAGGAAGGCGAGGGGCTTTGCCCCTCGACCCCATTAAAGGCGGAGCCTTTAAAATCCATTTCTTAGGCGGAGCCTTTAAAATCCATTTTTGGTCGTGGCGTCTGCGAGGCTGGTGCCGGTGAGAGCAGGATTTGATCGGCTTCGCCAAGCAAGAAAGAAGGCGTAGAAGCTCCAAACAAAATGGGGTCTGGGGCCGCGGGCCCCAGCGGGTCCAGGGCAGAGCCCTGGCCTTACTTCTTCCGCAAGGGAGCCTCAATGATCCCCGTCTCGATCGTCCTGGCCGTCGTCATCCTGCTCCTTCTCTTCCGCTCCGTTCGCCTGGCGCAGGAGTGGCGCCGTGCCGTGGTCCTGCGTCTCGGCCGGTTCCACGCCGTGCGCGGCCCTGGCCTCTACTTCGTCTGGCCCATCGACGCCGTCGCCATGGTCATCGACCTGCGCATCCAGACCGCCTCGATCACCGCCGAGCAGGCGCTCACCCGCGACACCGTCTCCGTCGGCGTCGACGCCATCGTCTTCTGGCAGGTCGAGGACCCGCGCGCCGCCGCCGTCAACATCGTCGACTACCGCCAGGCCATCGAGCGCGTCGCCCAGACCTCCTTGCGCGAGATGATCGGCGCCAGCGATCTCACCCGCCTGCTCTCCGACCGCAAGGCCGCCGACGAGGAGCTGCGCCGGGTGATCGGCGCCAAGACCGCCGGCTGGGGGGTTGCCGTGCGCTCGGTCGAGATCCGCGACGTGGTGATCCCGGCCAGCCTGCAGGACGCGATGAGCCGCCAGGCCCAGGCCGAGCGCGAGCGCGACGCCCGCGTCACCCTCGCCTCCGCCGAGGCCGACATCGCCCGCCAGGTGGTGCTCGCCGCCGAGCTCTACGCCAGCCATCCGGTGGCGCTGCAGCTGCGCCAGATGAACCTGCTCTACGAGATGAACAAGGACCGCGGCACGACGGTGCTGATCCCCACCGACATGGCGGCCAGCCTCGGCACCCTGCTCGGCCAGGCCGCGCCGCCGCCGGCGCCTGACGCGCTGTCGACACGGCCGCCGGGCTCGACGGACGCCGTGGACTGAACGATACCGTCAGTCGCAGGCTGTGCGTCGGAGGATCAGCGATGAGCATCACCGAGGAGGAGTTCGTCGAGGCGCTGTATCGCGGCGTCCTCAACCGCGAGCCGGACCCGCTCGGCGTCACGCTGCACGTCGCCGCCGGCCGCGAGGTCGGCGGCCCGCGCGGCCTCGCCCAGGTCGTGCGCCAGTTCGTCTACAGCGACGAGTTCACCGGCACGATCGCCCGCGAGGCTCTCGAGCGCCAATCCGTCTCCCCGCTCGACACCACCACCGGCCCCGCCTTCCGCCACGCCGTCAGCCTCGGCGCGCACTGCTACAGCTCGATGCTGCTCAAGCGCGCCGGGCTGAAGCGCTACTCGCTGCCGTTCGACTGGATCTTCTCCTCCCCCCGCGCCGTCGCCCACGCCCTGGATGACGACTTCGCCACCTTGCTCGACCGCGCCCAGTTCGAGCTCATCCCGCCCGAGCGCCGCTCGCTGCCCGACGAGCAGGTCGGCCGCCACCTGTTCTACGAGCAGGAGTTCGGCGTCGAGACGATGTTCAATCACCAGGACCTCACCGACGACGCCCAGCACGGCTACTTCGTCCGCGCCGCCGAGCGCATGCGCCGTGTGCTCGCCTCGACCGACCCCAAGCTGTTCCTGCTGATCACCACCGAGAACACCATCCGCGCCGGCGACTTCGAGCTCCTGCTCGCCGCCCTGGAGCGCCACACCACCAATTTCCGCCTGTTCGGCATCCGGGTGCTGGAGCCGAGCGAGGACTTCCAGGAGTTCGGCTTCGTCCGCCAGGTCGAGCAGGGACCGCACGTGCTGACCCGCTACCAGCCGGTCTCGCGCATGCTCGGCCTGCAGTTCACCCACCCGCTCGACGACTTCATGGTCCGCCGCCAGCTCGCCACGATGAAGTTCGATCTGTCGAACGGGTGAAGCAAGGCAGGGGCGTCGCCCCTGGACCACCCTGAGTGGACTCCATCATCGGGGTCTGGGGCCTCCCGGCCCCAGCGGAGTCCAGAGGCAGAGCCTCTGGCCTTGCTTTCCGTCACCCCGGCAACGACAGATAAGCCGCCAGCAGCGTCAGCCCCAGCACCGCCAGCGTCGCATGCAGTCCCAGCGCCAGCACCGGCAGTCCGCGCCGCCGCAGCCGCGCCTGGATCGGCGCCAGCCCAAGTAGCAGCGTGCCGGCCAGCAGCACCGCCGCATAGGTGCCAAAGCCGGCCGCACCCGTTGATGCGCCATGCGGCGCCCCGCGCACCAGCCCGATCACCAGCAGCGCCAGCCCGGCCGCGCCAGCCAGCCCGTGCGACAGCCCGACCGCGAACGGGATGTGCCGCCCCTCCGGCATGCTGCCATGCAGCATCGCCAGCGCCAGCCCGCCCAGCGCGGCCAGCGACAGCACCAGCATCGCCATCCCGACCAGGCTCATGCGGCCAGCGCCCACGGCATCAGCATCGCAATCGGATCAACAGCGTCGGCGTGGCAGTGCGGCATCGAAGCCGGCCTCCTGGCTTGGGAGCGGAGCCGATATGTGGCCACGACATCGTGCGGCAACCATGCCCGCTCCCAGCGGATTGAGCGGCCTCATCACGGCGGACCCGCACCCATGACCCTCAGGACCACCCTCGCGCTCGGGCTCGCCCTCGGCGCCGCCGCCGGCTTCGCTCCCGGCAAGGCCGCCGCCCAACCAGTCCCGACGACCGCCCAGGCCATCGCCGCCGACCACCGCGAGGGCAACTACGCCGTCGTCAACGGCCTGCGCGTCTTCTACCAAATCCAAGGCACCGGCCAGCCGCTGGTGCTGATCCACGGCTACCCGCTGAACGGCCGCCTGTTCGAGCACCAGCTCGCCGACCTGTCCGGCCTGTTCCAGGTCATCACCCTCGACCTCCCCGGCTTCGGCAAGTCCGGCCCGGTACCCGCCAACGAGACCGTCACCGGCTACGCCAGCATCGTCCTCGGCCTGATGGACCAGCTGAAGATCGCCTCGGCGATCATCGGCGGCCACTCGATGGGCGGCCAGATCACCCTGGCCCTCTACGCCCAGGCGCCCACCCGCGTCGCCGGCCTGATCCTCATCGACACCAACCCCGAAGCCGCCTCGATCGAGGAGATGGCGCAGTGGCCCGCCTTCGGCCGCCAGGCCCAGCAGGACACCGTCGCCTCCATCGTGCCGGCCATCGACGCCCAGATGCTCACCGGCCACCTCCGCCTCAGCGGCGCCCCGGCGGCGCTCACGATGATCGACATCCTCGCCGAGGCCTCGGTCAGCGGCGCCATCGGCGGCGGCCACGCCCTGGCAACCCGCCCCGACTTCACCAGCCTGCTCGCCGATATCCAGGTGCCAACCCTGGTGCTCGAAGGCGTCGGCGACCCGGTCTACGGCTTCCCCGTCGCCCAGACGACCGCCGCCGCCATCCCCGGCAGCCAACTCACCCTGATCCCCAACAGCGAACACGCCGCGGTCTACGAGCAGTATCCGAGCGCGGACACCGCAATCGCGCTGTGGTGGGAGAAGTACGGCAAGTGAGGAAGGCGAGGGGCTTTGCCCCTCGACCCCATTAAAGGCGGAGCCTTTAAAATCCATGACGTGTCCATGTTTCGGGGGCGAGCTCGGTGGCGCGGGAGGCAGGATTGATTGGCTTCGCCAAGCGAGAAAGACCCAGCCTCGACTCTAGCTAAATGGGGTCTGGGGCCGCAGGAGCCCGTCCGGGGCAGAGCCTTGGGCTTCCTTACCCATGCCTTGTCAGCGCCACCACGATCTCCACCATGATCAGCACCGCAACCAGCACCTCGAGCAGCCCCGTCCGGCTCGAGGACGCCTCGTCGTACAGGGCCGTGTACGTGTCCCGGATAATCGCCAGCTTGCGGTCAACGGCGGCGCCCACCTGCGGCACCCGGAACAGTGCCAGCGCGTCGGCGTAGATCCGCGCCAGGTAGACGTCTTCGGTGACCTGCAGCGCGTTGTCGACCTTCTCGGTCAGCTCCGTCACTTCGGCGACCAGCGTGTAGAGCCCGCGCGCCAGCCGGGCAAAGCGGGCAGGGGCCACCAGGTTCAGCGCCCGCCGCGCCACCGCCACCAGCTCGTACATCCGCGGCAGCTCGGCATCGAGCAGCTCGTCGTAGTAGCGCATTTCCAGCAGCTGCGCGTTCGCCACCTCCAGCACGTCGGCGACGTCGCTGTCGCCGCGCGGCTCGTAGATGAAGGCCCGGTCCCAGCCGAGCACCACCAAATCGTCCTCGTAGTAGGAGAAGCGGTGCGCCAGCAGCTCCGCCCGCGCCGCCTCGGAGAGCGGCCGCGTCTCGCCGGCGAGCAGCGGCACCAGGTCGAGCCCGTCCGTCGCACCGATCCGCGACGCCGGCATCGCCCCCTCAAAGCTGCTGACCACGCCGAGCACGTAGTCCTCCCACAGCCGCTCGCCGGTGTTCGGCCGCGCCAACGCCGGGCCGATCTCGGCCAGCAGCGTCCACAGCATCCGCTCCCACACCACGCCGTCGGAGCTGTCGCCGAGTGCGAGGTCGAGCCCGTTCACCAGCGCCGAAAAGGCCGGCCAGGGCAGGTCGGCGACCTCCGCCCGCAAGCTGAGCGCGACCACGCCGAACTCGTAGACCCGCGCCGCCGCGGCAAGCCGGTATTCGACGTCGCCGATCCTCACGGTCACCGCGTCGAGCGGCAGCGCCACCGGCGGCACCCCGAACGCGATCGCCTTCTGCGGCGCCGCGCTCAGCCTGGCCCGGCTGGCCTCCGCGGCGCGGGCGCGTCGGCCGGCCTCGATCTGCACCAGGTCGATCTCGTAGGCGATGTCGAACAGCCGCAGCGCGATCGCGTGCCCCGCCCGCACGCGCGTCTCCAACGCACCGGCGCGCACGCGTATCTCTGACCCACTGCCCATCATCGCGCGGCGTCGATCATGCCCCAGCCTCCGCCGCCCGCCCGTGCGCGGTCAAGAACGGCCACCCGCCGGCTGCGTCGACCTCGCATCGAGACGCCGAGGCACGCGGACCCGTTGAATACGTGAGACGACGACCAGGCTGTGCTAGCACCTCTGACGGGTGGCTCTTGACGGCAAGCCGGTCACTCTTGCCTATAGGCAAGTTTTACACCAACCCATTGATAAACAACATAACTTGGCGTAACCACTGCCCCGATCTTGCGAGTGCTCCTGCTGAGCCTAGCTTGCCTCGGCCCGCCCGCCCGGCCGGACGCCGGCGCGCCGCCAGAAATCTTGCCGTATTCCGCCGCGTCAAACTTTTAAAAGCCGCGCCTTGATCAAATTCCAGGCGCGCCCCTGGCCTTCACCTGCCGCACCTCCACCAGGTAGCGAGACACGTCGCCGATGCCGCCCAGCACGGTGACCTCCCGCACGTCGTCCCGCCCGCCCCGCAGCCGCCGCCAGTCGCCGAGCGAGGGTGCGGCCGCCAGCGGCGTGAACGTGGCGAGCCCCCGCCGCGCCGGCCGGCGCATCGTCGCCCCCGAGTTGATGGCGGAGAGCTCCACCCGCTCGGCGTGGTCGCGCACCACCCCGAGCGTGTCCAGCACCAGCACGATGCGGTCCCGCCCGCGGTTCAGCCGCGCGTCCAGCAGCCGGCCGAGCCCCGCCTCGTCAGCCCAGAGAAACACCCGCCGGTTCAGCAGCCGCAGCCAGTCGGCCGCCGTCACCCCGTCATCAAGGCACCCCGTCAGCGCCGCGACGCTGAGCGGCAGGTTGTCGGTGAGCCCGGCCTCACCTTGCACCGGATGGCGCAGCACCACCCCGTCCGGCCGCGGCGCCGCCTCCAGCGCCGCCCGACCGTCGTCCGCCACCTCGAACAGCGTCAGCAGCGCGCTGGTGGCCAGCAGCCCATGCCGCAGGATCCCGGGCAGGTTGCCCGGCGCCGTCAGGTGGAACAGCCGGGGATGCCGGGCCGCGAGCTCCTCAGCCCGCACTCACTCCGGCACCAGCACCACCGCCGCCGCCTGCGCCGCAATACCCTCGCCGCGCCCGGTAAATCCCAGCCGCTCGGTCGTCGTCGCCTTCACCGACACCCGCTCGACCTCGATCTCCAGCAGCGCCGCCAGCCGCGCCCGCATCGCCGGCGCATGCGGCGTGATCTTCGGCCGCTCGCAGATCAGCGTCACGTCGACATTGGCGATCCGCCCGCCGCGCGCCGCCACCCGGCCGGCGGCGTGGCGCAGGAAGCGGGCGCTGTCGGCATCCTTCCAGCTCGCCTCGCTGGGCGGAAAATGCCGCCCGATATCGCCCTCCGCCAGCGCCCCGTAGAGCGCGTCGCACAACGCATGGATCCCGACGTCGGCATCAGAATGTCCCATCAAGCCAAGATCGTGCGGCACCTCGATGCCACACAGCATGAGGCGGCGCCCGGCCGCCAGCACGTGCACGTCGAAGCCGGTGCCGATGCGCGGCAGCAGGGTCACGGCCATCGCGCGCTCCAATCGTCTGAGGTCGTCGGGATAGGTCAGCTTGACGTTGTCCTCCGAGCCGGGAACCAGCGCCACCGGCAGCCCGGCGCCCTCGAACAGCCCGGCATCGTCGGTCAACCCCACCCGCGTCGTGCGATGCAGCTCCAGCAGCGCGGTGAAGCGGAACGCCTGCGGCGTCTGCGCCCGGAACAGCCCGTCGCGCGAGACGGTGACGTCGATCCGCCCGCCGCGGCTGCGCTTCAGCGTGTCCGTGACCGCCGCCGCCGGGATCGCCGCGTCGTGCGAGTCGAGCGCGGCCAGCAGCGCCTCCACCGTGCCGGGCGGGATCACCGGCCGCGCGGCGTCGTGCACCAGCACGATGTCCGGCGCGTGCGGCGCCAGCGCCTCCAGCCCGATGCGCACGCTGTCCTGCCGGGTCGCCCCGCCGGCAACCGCCGGCAGGTGCGCCAGCCCGTCGAGCGCGGCGCCGATCGCGACCGGGTCGCCCACCGGCTGCAGCAGCGTCGCATGCCGGTTCAGCGCCTCCGCGGCATGCCGGATCACCGCCCGACCGGCCAGCGGCAGGAACTGCTTCGGCACCGGATCACCAAAGCGCTGCCCGGTCCCGGCAGCGAGCAGAAGGGCGGCCATGCGCATGCCGCCAGGCAATGCGACAAGCATCCCGGCCCGTCAACGGTCGGTAACGAAGGCCAGTGGCAGGCCAGGGGCTTTCCCTCCGTGAGCCCTTCCAACGGCGCGGTGCGCCGTCGGAACCTTTGGGCTCACTCCGCCCCTGGACCCCATCAAAGGCGGAGCCTTTGAAATCCATCCTGATCCATGGCTCGCTGGCAAGATCGGTGCTTGGGGGAGGCAGGATGCGGGTCTAGGGGCGCCGCCCTCGTCGTGCGAATGCACGCGGGCGCGTGACGGGTCCAGAAGCAGAGCTCCTGGCCTTCCTCTCTTCTTCTCCACCTTGAAGAGGTTCCACTCCGGCCAGAACCGCACTACTCTGCATAAATCATGGGCAGTCCTGCACAAGCTGCAACCTATACGTGCAACTCTGCCGCTGACTCGCGGCTGAGCAGCATCGTCCTGTCCCCTCAGGCAACGCTGGCGCGCCCTGTCGTGCTGGCGCCGATGTCGGGCGTGACCGACCTGCCGTTCCGTCGCCTGGCGCGTCGCTTTGGCGCCGGCATGGTGGTGTCCGAGATGATCGCCTCCTGGGCGATGGTGCGCGAGAACCGCAACACCCTGCGCATGGCAGAGCTGGCGGACGGCGCCGAGCCTGGCGCCCCGCACTTCGCGACGCCGCGCGCGATCCAGCTCGCCGGCTGCGAGCCGGCGGCGATGGCCGAGGCCGCCAGGATCAGCGAGGCCCGCGGCGCCGAGGTGATCGACATCAATTTCGGCTGCCCGGTGCGCAAGGTCGCGCTCGGCCAGCAGGCCGGCTCCGCCCTGATGCGCGACGAGGTCGCCGCCGCCGCCATCCTGGAGGCCACCGTCAGAGCCGTCAGCGTCCCGGTGACGCTGAAGATGCGCATGGGCTGGGACCATGCGAGCCTGAACGCGCCGCGTCTGGCCGCCATCGCCGAAGCGTGCGGCATCCGCATGGTCACCGTGCACGGCCGCACCCGCCAGCAATTCTATGACGGTCAGGCCGATTGGGCCTTCGTCCGCCAGGTCAAGCAGGCGGTCGCCATTCCGGTGATCGTGAACGGCGACATCCTCGGCGAGGCGGAGGCGCTGGCCGCCCTGGCCGCCTCCGGCGCCGACGGCGTGATGATCGGCCGCGCCTGCTACGGCCGCCCCTGGCTGCCCGGCCACATCGCGCACCGCCTCGTCACCGGCGAGAGCCTGCCCGAGCCGGCTCTAGCGGCCCAGAAGGCGCTGCTGCTCGAGCACTACGCCGCCATGCTGCTGCATTTCGGCCGCGAGCCCGGGCTGCGGCTCGCCCGCAAGCACGTCGCCTGGTACTCGCGCGGCCTGCCCGGCTCGGCCGCCTTCCGCGCCGCCGTGGTGCGCCTGGACGACGTGGCCAGGGTGCTCGACCTGGTCGACCGCTTCTACGACCCGCTGATCGAGGCCGGCACCCTCCGCCAGCCCGCCGCCGGCGACGCCCAGCCCGCGGCCGGCGACGCCCAGCCCGCGGCCGGCGATACCCCGTCCGAGCCGGCCCGCGCCGCATGAGCCGTCCGGTGCGCCTGCTCGCCGTGCTGCCGCCGCCGCCGCCCACCGCGGCGCTCGACGCCTCGGTGCTGCTGGCGGCGCTGGCCGTGCCCGTGGTGCTGATCGAGGCGGACGACCGCTTCAGCTTCGCCAACCCGGCCGCCGAGCAGTTCTTCGGCATGTCGTTCTCCCAGCTCCGCCAGCTCCGGGTCGTCGACCTGGTCACCCCCGACAGCCCGCTGCGCCTGCTGATCGAGCAGGTCCGCCGCGACGAGGTGACGATCAGCGAGTACGACCTGACGCTGGAAAGCCCCCGCCTGCACAAGACCGGGATCACCGTGCAGGGCACGCCGGTGCCCGACGAGCCCGGCCGGGTGCTGCTCTCGCTCGCCGACAACTCCGCCGCCCGCGCGCTCGACCGCCAGACCACCTTCCGCTCCGCCGCCCGCTCGGTCGCCGGCATGGCGGCGATCCTGGCGCACGAGATCAAGAACCCGCTCTCCGGCATCCGCGGCGCCGCGCAGCTGCTGGAGAACACCGTCTCCCGGCCGGACCGCGAGCTCACCGAGTTGATCCGCGACGAGGCCGACCGCATCCGCGCCCTGGTGGAGCGCATGGAGGTGTTCGGCGAGAAGCCGATCGAGCGCCGCGCGGTCAACATCCACCGCGTGCTCGGCCATGTCCGTAAACTCGCCGAGGCCGGTTTTGCCGCCCATCTGCGCATCGCCGAGGCCTATGACCCCTCGCTGCCGCCGGTCTGGGGCAACCGCGACCAGCTCGTCCAGGTGCTCCTCAACCTGGTCAAGAACGCCGCCGAGGCGATCACCGACGCCGACATCATGACCGGCGAGATCACCCTCTCCACCAGCTTCCACTACGGCGTCCGCCTGGCCGTGCCGGGCACCCGCGAGCGCGTCCACCTGCCGCTGGTGGTCGCGGTGCGCGACAACGGTCCTGGCATCCCGGACGATCTGCGCCAGTCGCTGTTCGACCCCTTCGTCACCACCAAGCCGTCCGGCAGCGGCCTCGGCCTGGCGCTGGTCGCCAAGATCGTCGGCGACCATGGCGGCCTGATCGAGGTCGACAGCCGCCCCGGCCGCACCGAGTTCCGCCTGCACCTGCCGGTGCTGCAGGACGAGACCGAGAGCCTGCAATCCTGACCGACATGCCGCCCGACGCGGCGCCGACACTGCCGGAGCCTCCCGGCGACCCTGCCGGCATTGCGACCGCCCCCTCGCGGGCGGCTGGAGAGACCATGACCCTGCCGACCGTGCTGGTTGCCGACGACGACCGTTCCATCCGCACCGTGCTCACCCAGGCGCTCGGCCGATCCGGCTACCAGGTGCGCTGCACCTCGAACGCGGCGACGCTGTGGCGCTGGGTCGAGGATGGCGAGGGCGACCTCGTGATCACCGACGTCGTCATGCCCGACGAGAACGGGCTCGACCTGGTGCCGCGCATCAAGCGCATCCGCCCGGAGCTGCGGGTGGTCGTGATGAGCGCCCAGTCGACGCTGATCACCGCGGTCAAGGCAACCCAGCGTGGCGCCTTCGACTACCTGCCCAAGCCGTTCGACCTGAAGGAGCTGCTCGCCGTCGTCGCCCGCGCGCTCGCCGCCCCGGCGCCGATCCCGGCCACCCCGCCCGAGGCGCGCGACACCGACGAGCGGCTGCCGCTGATCGGCCGCTCGGTGGCGATGCAGGAGATCTATCGCACCATCGCGCGCCTCACCACCGCCGACCTCACGGTGATGGTCAACGGCGAGAGCGGCACCGGCAAGGAGCTGGTCGCCCGGGCGCTGCACGATTACGGCCGCCGCCGCGCCGGCCCGTTCGTCGCCATCAACATGGCGGCGATCCCGCGCGAGCTGATCGAGAGCGAGCTGTTCGGCCACGAGCGCGGCGCCTTCACCGGCGCCCACAACCGCAGCCCCGGCCGCTTCGAGCAGGCCGCCGGCGGCACCCTCTTCCTCGACGAGATCGGCGACATGCCGGCCGAGGCGCAGACCCGGCTGCTGCGGGTGCTGCAGGAAGGCGAGTACATGTCGGTCGGCGGCCGCCAGCCGATCAAGGCCAACGTCCGCATCGTCGCCGCCACCCATCGCGACCTACGCGCCGCCATCCGCGCCGGCCAGTTCCGCGAGGACCTGTTCTACCGGCTCTGCGTGGTGCCGATCCGGCTGCCGCCGCTGCGCGAGCGCTCCGAGGACATCGCCGTGCTCGCCCGCCACTTCCTCGACCGCGCGCGAGAGCAGGGCCTGTCCGCCAAGACGCTCGACGAGCGCGCGGTCGAGGCGCTGCGCCAGCACCGCTGGCCCGGCAACGTGCGCGAGCTCGAGAACCTGATGCAGCGCCTCGCCGCCCTTTACCCGCAGGAGGTCATCACCGGCGAGGTGATCGAGGCGGAGCTCGCCGACCCGACCAGCCGTATCGAGGACGAACCCGAAAGCCAAACCCCCGAGCCGCTCGCCCAGGCCGTCGAGCGCCACATCCGCCAGTTCCTCGCCGCCAGCCGCGACGGCATGCCGATGCGCGACATCTACGACCAGGTGATGGCCGAAGTGGAACGCCCGCTGATCGCCATGTCCCTGGCCTCAACCCGCGGCAACCAGATCAAAGCCGCAGCCATGCTGGGCCTGAACCGCAACACATTGCGCAAGAAGATCCGCGACCTGAATATCCCGGTGCTGCGGGGTATTGGATAAGGAAGGCCAGGGGCTTTGCCCCTGGACCCCATTAAAGGCGGAGCCTTTAAAATCTATTTCTTATCCATGACTCCCAGGCGAGATTGGTGGCGTGGGCAGTAGGATTAGATGGCTTCGCCAAGTCAGAAGGTGCCCGTCTGTGCTCCGACGGATGCGGGTCTGGGGGCGCCGTTCCCAGCGGCGGGTTCCCGTCGCGCTGGCGCGATGGAGTCCCGTCCAGGCAGAGCCCTGGCCTTGCTTAGACTGAAGCCATGAACGTCCTCCCCCCTATCCGTCCGCGTCCCGCCACCCTGCGCCCGTCGCGCGGCCGGCGGCTGGCCGACCTGCTGCTCGGCAAGTTCGCCACCCTGCTGCTCGCCGCCGTCGCCCTGCTGCTCGGCATCGGCACCTTCGTCGAGCTGTCCGGCGGCGCCCACATGGCCAGCCGGCGCAACCTCGTCTTCGGCCTGGTGCTGGCCAACCTCGTCGTCTTGCTGGTGCTCGGCGCGGTGCTCGCCGGCCGACTCACCCGGGTCTGGATGGAGCGCCGCCGTGGCTCGGCCGGCTCGCGCCTGCACGTCCGCCTGGTGCTGCTGTTCAGCGTCGTCGCCGTCACGCCGACGATCGTGGTCGCCATCTTCTCCACCGTGTTCTTCGACCTCGGCGTGCAGACCTGGTTCAACGACCGGGTGCGCACCGCCCTGTCGCAAAGCCTGGAGGCGAGCCAGGGCTACGTCGAGGAGCACCGCAACAACATCCGCGCCGACGCGCTGGGCATGGCCAACGATTTGGGCAATGCCGGCCGCCTGCTGGCCGGCGACCCGGGCGCCTTCGGCCAGGTGCTCGACACCCAGACCGCGCTGCGCGGGCTCGACGCGGCGATCATCTTCGAGCCGGTCAGCCGGCAAGTGATCGCCTCGGCCGGGCTGATGGCGCCGCTCGGCCTCGGCCTCGTCCCCGAGGGCGCGATCGACCAGGCCCAATCGGGCGACGCCGCCGTGCTCGGCAACGACAACGACACCGAGGTCCGGGCACTCGCCCAGATCGACAGCGTGCCGACGCTGATGCTGATGATCGAGCGCCCGGTCGACCCGCGCATCCTCGACCACATGAAGCGCAACGAGGAGGCGGTCGCCGAGTATCAGCGCCTCGACGAGAACCGCTCCAGCCTGCAGGTGACGCTGATCCTGATCTTCGGCCTGGTGGCGCTGCTGGTGCTGTTCGCGGCGGTGCTGATCGGCCTCGTGATCGCCAACCAGATCGCCCGCCCGGTCGGCCGGCTGATCCAGGCGGCCGAGCGGGTGCGGGCAGGGGACTACACCGTGCGCGTCCCCGAGGTGCGCTCGGAGGACGAGGTCGCCGGCCTGTCGCGCGCCTTCAACCGGATGACCGGCCAGCTCTCCTCGCAGCGCGCCGAGCTGATGGACGCCTACAGCCAGATCGACGAGCGCCGCCGCTTCACCGAGACCGTGCTCGCCGGCGTCTCGGCCGGCGTCGTCGGGCTCGACGCCGCTGGGCGCGTCGAGCTGCCCAACCGGGCGGCCAGCGAGCTGGTCGGCGCCGACCTGCTGGCGATGACCGGCCAGACGCTCGCCGGCATCATCCCGGAATTCGGCGCCCTGCTTGGCCAGGCGCTCGCCGAGCCCACCCGCGCGCGCACCGGCGAGGTGCAGGTCGGCCCGCAGAACCGCCGCCGCACCCTGCTGGTGCGCATCGGCCCGGAGCTGTCGGGCAAGCGCGCCGACGGCTTCGTCGTCACCTTCGACGACATCACCGAGCTGCAATCCGCCCAGCGCAAGGCCGCCTGGGCCGACGTCGCCCGCCGCATCGCGCACGAGATCAAGAACCCGCTGACCCCGATCCAGCTCTCAGCCGAGCGCCTCAAGCGCAAGTTCCTGAAAGAAATAAAGTCCGACCCCGAGATCTTCAGCCAGTGCGCCGACACCATCGTCCGCCATGTCGGCGACATCGGCCGCATGGTCGACGAGTTCTCCGCCTTCGCCCGCATGCCGCAGCCGGTGATCCGCCCCGAGGATGTCGGCCGCATCGTGCGCGAGGCGATGGTGCTGCAGCGCACCGCCCATCCGGAGATCGGCTGGGCGACGCACCTGCCCGATCACGGTCCCGTCGGCCCCTGCGACCGCCGGCTGCTCGGCCAGGCGCTCACCAACCTGCTGCAGAACGCCGCCGACTCGGTGGCCATGCGCCGCCTCGCCGAACCGGCCGGCGGCGTCGGCGAGGCCGGCGCCCTGAGCGGCCATATCGACGTCGCGCTGGTGCAAACCGCCACCGAGCTGCGCATTTCGGTCAGCGATGACGGCCTCGGCCTGCCGGCCGAGGATCGCGCCCGTTTGACCGAGCCTTACGTCACGCATAAGCCGAAAGGCACCGGTCTTGGTCTTGCCATCGTCAAGAAGATCATGGAGGACCATGCCGGCGTCGTGACCCTGGATGACCGCACAGACGGTCCCGGTGCGGTCGCGACCCTGATCCTGCCTGCAAGGATGGCCGATGGCGCATGAAATCCTGATTGTCGACGACGAGCCGGACATCAGGCTGCTGATCGAGGGCATCCTGCGCGACGAGGGCTACGACACCCGCCAGGCCGGCGACGCGGACAGCGCCATCGCCGCCTTCCGCGCCCGTCGCCCCTCGCTGATCGTGCTCGACGTCTGGCTGCAGAACTCCAAGATGGACGGACTGGGCATCCTGCAGACGCTCTACCGCGAGGAGCCGATCGTCCCCGCGGTGATGATCTCCGGCCACGGCACCATCGAGACCGCGGTCGCCGCCATCCAGCACGGCGCCTACGACTTCATCGAGAAGCCGTTCAAGTCCGACCGCCTGCTGCACGTCGTCCGCCGCGCCCTGGAAGCGTCCCGCCTGGCCACCGAGAACCGCGAGCTGCGGCTGCGCTCGGGCATGGAGAGCGAGCTCACCGGCGACAGCTCGTCGATCAACCAGGTGCGCTCCACCGTCGAGCGGGTGGCGCCGACCGGCTCGCGGGTGCTGATCAGCGGCTCGGCGGGCAGCGGCAAGGAGGTGGCGGCGCGGATGATCCACGCCCGCTCGCGCCGCGCCGAGGGCCCGTTCATCGCGCTCAACTGCGCGACCCTGAACCCCTCGCGCTTCGAGGAGGAGCTGTTCGGCGTCGAGAGCGGGCTCGATCCGGCCATCCAGCCGCGCCGCGCCGGCGTGCTGGAGCGCGCCCATACCGGCACGCTGCTGCTCGACGAGGTCTCGGACATGCCGATCGAGACCCAGGGCAAGATCGTCC
Source organism: Acetobacteraceae bacterium (assembly GCA_965198995.1). Taxonomy (GTDB): domain Bacteria; phylum Pseudomonadota; class Alphaproteobacteria; order Acetobacterales; family Acetobacteraceae; genus CAXMMR01. The sequence continues at coordinate 1,741,318 of CBDAQG010000002.1, read as the reverse complement.
GCGCCCTGCAGGACCAGACCTTCGAACGCATCGGCGGCTCATCCCGCGTCAAGGTCGACGTCCGGGTGCTGGCCACCACCAACCGCGACCTGCAGGCCGAGATCGCCGCCGGCCGCTTCCGCGAGGATTTGTATTACCGTCTCGCCGTCGTGCCGCTGCGCCTGCCCGGGCTGAAGGAGCGCCGCGACGACGTCCCCGAGCTCGCCCGGCTGTTCCTCCGCCGCTCGGCGGAATCCGCCGGCATCCCCGGCCGCGAGCTCTCCGCCGATGCCCTCACGGCGCTGCAATCCTACGACTGGCCCGGCAACGTCCGGCAGTTGCGCAACATCATGGACTGGCTGCTCATCATGGCGCCCGGCGGCGCCGCCGAGCCGATCCGCGCCGACATGCTGCCGCCAGAGATCGGCCAAGGCGCCCCGGCTCTGCTCAACTTCGACCCGACGGCGGACATCATGGGCCTGCCGCTGCGCGACGCCCGCGACCTGTTCGAAACCCAGTACCTGCAGGCGCAGCTGCTGCGCTTCGGCGGCAACATCTCCCGCACCGCCGGCTTCGTCGGCATGGAGCGCAGTGCGTTGCACCGTAAGCTTAAGCAGTTGGGCGTGAACTCGGAAGACAGGGTGGCGGCGGGGTAGGAAGGCGAGGGCTCTGCCCTCGACCCGCTGGGGCCCGCGGCCCCAGACCCCATTTCGTTTAGGGGCTACACAGCTTTGCCACCGAACTCCGCCCAGGAGCACGGACGAACAAATGGATTTTAAAGGCTCCGCCTTTAATGGGGTCCAGGGGCAAAGCCCCTGGCCTTCCCTCGGGTAGCACCATGTCCCGCATCGCCTACGTCAACGGCCGCTATCTGCCCCTCCGCGATGCCACGGTGAACATCGAGGACCGCGGCTACCAGTTCGGCGACGGCATCTACGAGGTGCTTTACGTCCGCCCCGCCGGCTTCGTCGACGCCGCGTTGCACCTGCAGCGCCTGGAGCGTTCGCTGCGCGAGGTGCGGATCGCCGCGCCGATGTCGCGCGCCGCGTTGCTCGGGGTTTGTGCCGAGGTGGTGCGGCGGAACCGGCTGCGCGAGGGCCTGCTCTACATGCAGGTGACGCGTGGCGTGGCGCGACGCGAGCACGTCTTCCCGGCGCCCGGCACGCCGCCGGCGCTGGTGGTCACCGCCCGCCGCACGCCGCCGTTCCCGACCGACCCAGCCGCCTGGGCGGCGGCGGCGATCACCCGTCCGGACGAGCGCTGGGGCCGCTGCGACATCAAGAGCGTGAACCTGCTCGCCAACGTGCTGGCCAAGCAGGCGGCGCGCGAGGCCGGCGCCATCGAGGCGATCCTGATCACCGCCGACGGCCTGGTCAGCGAGGGCGGCTCGACCACGGTGTGGATCGTGGATGCCGCCGGCGTGCTGCGCACCCACGCCCGCAGCCACGCCATCCTGCCCGGCTGCACCCGGGCCGCCCTGCTCGAGCTGCTGGACGGCGTCGCCTTCGAGGAGCGCGCCTTCAGCGCCGCCGAGCTCGCCGACGCCCAGGAGGTGTTTCTCACCAGCGCCACCAGCTTCGTCCGGCCGATCACCCATCTGGACGGCCGACCCGTCGGCAACGGTGCAGTGGGCGTCGTCACCGCCCGGCTATTTCAACGTTTATCGACCCACGTATTAGGTCGTCCGAACTCCATGAGTATCGGACCTTCGGAAACTGTCCTAACCGGTCAGTGGCGCTCCCAAGGGGGACGTGTTGTTGCCGACGACGTTTGTATGCGGATACTCACTCTTACGAAAACATACCTTATCGAGATCGTAAGAGATGCAAGCGGGTGGGGTGCCTTGTATCGTGATCCGTATGACGGACGGTATTGGGAGCTGACTTACCAGCAAGGCGAGCTTCAAGGCGGCGGACCGCCGCAATTGATGTGTGTAGCTGCGGATAGCGTCAGGTATTGATGGAGGTCTGGGGCCGTGGGCCCCGTCGTGCGATTGCACGCTTACGCGTGACGGGTCGAGGGCGAAGTGAGCCGAAGGTTCCGACTGCGCGAAGCGCAGTTGGAAGGGCTCACGGAGGGAGAGCCCTCGCCTTTCTTCCATCGCTAAGGCATGATCTGCCAGAGCAAGAAAGGACCCGCCTGTTGGCGCCAGAAAAGCAGCAGAACGTGCAGGACGTGTTCCTCAACCACGTTCGCAAGAGCAAGACGCCGGTCACGGTCTTCCTGGTCAACGGCGTCAAGCTGCAGGGCATCATCACCTGGTTCGACAATTTCTCCATGCTGCTGCGCCGCGACGGCCATACCCAGCTCGTCTACAAGCACGCCATCAGCACGGTGATGCCCGGCGCGCCGATCCAGCTCTTCGACCCGGCGCGCGAAGCGGGCGGGGAGGCGGAGCCTGCTCGGGAATACTGACACGGCAAATCCGGAGCGGGCAGGGCGGCCTGCCTCGATCGACCAGCGCGCAGCGCCGACCCGCGGCGCGGTGATCCTGCCCTGGGAGCGTCCGGACCGTGGCGCCGACGGCCGCGGCGAGCGCGCGGCCGAGGCGCGGCTGGCCGAGGCCTGCGGGCTCGCCGCCTCGATCGGGCTCGACCTGGTCCACACCGCCATCCTGCCGCTGCGCGCCCGCCGGCCCTCGACTTTACTCGGCTCCGGCCAGATCGAGGCGCAAAAGGCAAGCCTCACGGAGGCCGAGGTGACCGTGGTGGTGATCGACGCCATCCTCAGCCCGGTGCAGCAGCGCAACCTGGAGCGCGGCTTCGGCTGCAAGGTGATCGACCGCACCGGCCTGATCCTGGACATCTTCGGCGAGCGCGCCAGGACCCGCGAGGGCACGCTGCAGGTCGAGCTCGCCCATCTCGAATACCAGCGCTCCCGCCTGGTGCGCTCCTGGACCCATCTCGAGCGTCAGCGCGGCGGCTTCGGCTTCCTGGGCGGCCCGGGCGAGACCCAGATCGAGGCCGACCGCCGGCTGATCACCGACCGCGTGGTGCGGCTCAAGAAGGAGCTAGAGGGCGTGCGCCGGACCCGCGGCCTGCACCGCGAGAACCGCCGCAAGGTGCCGTTCCCGGTCGTCGCCCTGGTCGGCTACACCAACGCCGGCAAGTCCACCCTGTTCAATCGCCTGACCGGGGCGACGGTGCACGCCGAGGACCAGCTCTTCGCCACCCTCGATCCGACCATGCGCGCGCTCGATCTCGCCGCCGGCCGCCGGGTGATCCTGTCCGACACCGTCGGCTTCATCAGCGAGCTGCCGACCGAGCTCGTCGCCGCCTTCCGCGCCACGCTGGAGGAGGTCGCGAGCGCCGACGTGATCCTGCACGTGCGCGACGCCGCCCACCCGGACAGCGCCGCCCAGCGCGCCGACGTGATCGCCGTGCTCGACGGCATGGTGCGCGACGGCACGCTGGACGAGGCCTGGCCCGAGCGCACGCTGGAGGTGCTGAACAAGGCGGACCTGCTCGGCGGCCTGGACGCCGTGCCGCGTCGGGAGGGTGTCGGCCCGGACGAGATGGTCGCCGTCTCGGCGCTGACCGGCGCCGGCCTCGACGACCTCGAAGCAGCGCTCGACCGCCGCCTCTCCGCCGGCCTCGCCGTCGCCGAGTACCACATCGCCGTCGCCGACGGCGCGCGGCTCGCCTGGCTCTACCAGCACGGCGAGGTCACCGGCCGGCAGGACGGCGAGGCCGCCATCCACGTCACCGTGCGTCTGCCCGCCGCCGAGCGCGAGCGTTTCGAGCAGGGGCTGCCCGGATGAGCTTCGACCAGGCCGCGCTGCACGAGGTCGCCCAGCTCCTACGCGCCGCCGCCCGCGCCGAGATCATGCCGCGCTTCCGCCATCTCGACGCGGCTGACATCCGCACCAAGAGCTCGCCCACCGACCTCGTCACCGCCGCCGATGAGGCCGCCGAGCGCCTCATCACCCAGGGCCTGCAGCGGCTGTTTCCCGGCTGCCTGGTGGTCGGCGAGGAGGCGGCCGCCGCCGACGCCAGCCTGCTCGACCAGCTCGCCGGCGCCGAGCTCGCCTTCACCGTCGACCCGGTGGACGGCACCGCCAACTTCGCCGCCGGCCTGCCGCTATTCGGCGTCATGGCCGCGGCACTCATCCGCGGCCAGGTCGTCGGCGCCGTCATCCACGATCCCGTCGTCGACGAGCTGAGCCTGGCGCTGGCCGGGCAGGGCGCCTGGCGCGAAACCCCCGACGGCGAGCGCTCGCGCCTGCACGTCGCCCCGCCCGTGCCCACCGAGCAGATGACCGGCAGCGCCTCCTGGCGCTACATGCGCCCCGAGCTGCGTAACCGGGTGCTGCACGGCCTGCCGCAGCTCGCCTCAAGCTGGGACCACCGCTGCGCCGCCCACGAGTACCGCATGCTCGCCGGCGGCTTCAGCCACTTCGTGGTGTTCAACCGGCTGATGCCCTGGGACCACCTGCCGGGCTGGCTGCTGCACCAGGAAGCCGGCGGCTTCTCAGCCCAGTTCGACGGCGCACCCTACCGCCCCGGCCAGGTCCGAGGCGGCTTGGTCTGCACTCCGGACGAGGCGTCGTACATCGCGCTGATCGAGCTGCTGGGATTGCGGTAAGGAAGGCGAGGGGTTTTGCCCCTCGACCCCATGGTCACGCCAAGGCGTGCTGCGCACAACGGCGGAGCCTTTGAAATCCTAAGCGGATCGCGCGCTGAGGATGGCATTCCGCATTTGCGGAAAGCTCGTAAAATCCGTCTCGCTGCTGAGATGGCCTCCGCCTGGTATGATGTCGAGCGGCGCATCCAGGCAAGCCGCGACGTCCTGCGAGCGGGACAGCGGAACATAGGGGTCATCCTCGCCCGCCCAGCACCGGCAGACACGCCCCTTCCGCTCGCGAATGGCCGGCCAATCGAAAGGCGCGGCAAAGAACGACTGATTGATCGTATCGTAGTCAGGGAGACCAAGCGGACCGACGAAGCCTGCGGCCAGGAAAAGACCGGCGACCGGCTCAGATCGTTCGACCAGCCGAAGGGCAAACGCCGCGCCCAGGCTGTGACCGACAAGAATAGTCGGCGCACGCGGCAACGCTTTGACCACCCGATCATAGGCGTCGAGCCAAGCCGGGAGAGATTGCCCGTCAGGCGTCGGCAAGCGAGGGCGCACGACGTCGAGCCCCTCGGCGTTCAGCTCGGCATGAAGCCAGGGGAACCAGTTCGTGTCGGGCGCACCATGCGCCCCGTGCAGGATGATCACCCGGACCGGCGCCGCCACCGCTCGGCTCAAGCCCCAAATGGTTGGGCCTCGCCCGGTGGGCTAGCCGGGGAGGGTGTGCCCTTGCCTTCCTTTTGCTTCACGCCCTGCCACTGAGCCTCCAACTCCTGAAGCCCGGCCTCCGCCGCCGTCCGTCCGTCCTCGGCCAGTGCAGCCTCGATCGCCTCGAAGCGGCGCTGAAACTTCGCCGTCGCTGCCCTGAGGCATTCCTCCGGGTCCAGCTCCAGCTTGCGCGCCAGGTTGGCCATCACGAACAGCATGTCGCCCAGCTCGTCCGCGACGCGCGCCGGGTCGGCGCCCGGCAGCTCCGCCTCCAACTCGGCGGTCTCCTCGCCCAGCTTGCGCAGCACCGCCGCGGCGTCCGGCCAGTCGAAGCCGACGCGCGCCGCCCGCGCCGTGATCTTGACCGCCCGGGTCAGCGCCGGCAGCCCGACCGCGACGCCCGCCAGCGCGCCGCCGAGCCGGCGCGCCGCGCGCTCGGCAGATTTCTGCGCCTCCCACGCCGCCAGCTGGGTCGGCACGTCGCGCACGCCGACCTCGGCGAAGATGTGCGGATGGCGCCGGATCATCTTGTCGGCGATGGCGTCGGCGACGGTGCCAAAATCGAAGCGGCCGGCCTCCTCAGCCAGCCGCGCGAGGTAGACCACCTGGAACAGCAGGTCGCCAAGCTCGTCCGGCAGCGCCGCCATGTCGTTGGCGATCGCGTCGGCGACCTCATAGGCCTCCTCGATGGTGAAGGGTGCGATCGAGGCGAAGCTCTGCTCGAGGTCCCAGCTACAGCCGGTCTGCGGATGGCGGAGTGCGGCCATGACGTCGAGCAGGCGCTGCAGGGCGGCTTGGGAGAGGCTCATGCGAGCGACATAGGCCAGCAGGAACACAGCAGCAACCGCGCGCACCACAAAGTCGCATAATGCATATTATGCAAACATGCGATGATGCACGAGCCAAGCGTGGCAGGTCTTAGTCCAGCTCCAGAACCTGCGTGTCGTAGGCCGGCTCGACCCCGGGCGGCAGGTGCGCGCCGAGCCACCCCCAGTCCATGTCGATGCCCATGTGGGTCAGCACGGTGCGCCGCACGCCCAGGTCGCGGGCCCAGCCCAGCACCCGTGGCAGGCTCGCATGCGTCGAGTGCGGGTGGCGTTGGAAGGCGCCGACCAGCCAGGTGTCGACCCCGCGCAGCACCGCCACCGCATCCTCGCCAAGCTCGACCAGGTCCGTGGAATACGCGAAGTCGCCTACCCGAAAACCGAGCGTCTTCACCACTTTGTGGTCCTGTTCGAAGACGCGGAGTGAAAGTCCGGCGACCGTCAGCGTGTCGCCCGGCACCACCTCCCGCCGGGTCATCACCGGCCGGAAGAAGTATGGCGCCGACGTCCACGGCTTGAACGCGTAGTCAAACCGGTGGGCGATCTCGTCCAGCGTATAGGCGGTGCCGTAGGCCTCCAGCGGCTGGCCGAGGATGCGGTTGAGGATGCGCACCTCGTCCAGCCCGGTGATGTGGTCGGCATGCGCGTGCGTGTAGAACAAAGCGTCGACGCGAGGGATCGCAGCGGCCAGCAACTGCACCCGCAGCTCCGGCCCGGTGTCGACCAGCAGCCGCTCGCCCGCCGGCCCCTCGAGCACGATGGACGACCGGCTGCGACGGTTGCGCGGCTCGGCCGGGTCGCACTGCCCCCAGTCGCCGCGCCCGTCCGCGCCGCCGACATGCGGCGTGCCGGCCGAGCCGCCACAGCCCAGGATGGTGACCTTCATCACGCCTTGCGGAACAGGCGCCGGAAGTTCGCCGTCGTCTGCTCCGCCAGCGCCGCGACGCTGACCTCCCGCACCTCCGCCAGCCGGGCCGCGGTATGCGCCACGTAGCTCGGCTCGTTGCGCCGGCCGCGATGCGGCACCGGGGCGAGAAACGGCGCGTCGGTCTCCACCAACAGACGATCGGCTGGAAGATCGCGCGCGATCTCCCTCAATTCAGACGATTTCGGGAATGTCAGCATGCCTGAGAAGCTGACATAGCCGCCGCTCGCCACCGCTTCCTCGGCCAGCGCCCGACCCGAGCTGAAGCAGTGCAGCAGGAAGGCGAACGGCCCGTCCGCCCGCTCCTCGCGCAAGATCCGGGCGGTGTCCGCATCCGCCTCCCGCGTGTGGATGACGAGCGGCACATCAGCCAGGCGCGCCGCCCGCACATGCGCCCGGAAGCTCTGCTGCTGCGCCTCGCGCGGGCTATGCTCATAAAAGTAGTCAAGCCCGCTCTCGCCGATGCCGACCACCCCGGGCGCTGCCGCCAGCGTGGCGATCACCTCCGGCGGCGCCACCTCGGTCTCGCCCGCCGAATGCGGATGCGTGCCGACCGTCGCCCACACGACCCCGGGATGCGCCGCCGCCAGCGCGGTGAGCGCGCCGGCCTGCGCCAGCCGGGTGCTGATCGTCACCATCCCGCCGACGCCCGCGGCCTGCGCCCGCGCCAGCACGCCGGCGAGTTCGTCCGCCTCGAAGTAGTCCAGGTGGCAGTGTGAATCGATCAGCATCAGTCCCCTGCCCCGTCCGGCTCAAGCCAACGCGGAAACACGCCGGATGGTGCCGGCAGCCGCAACCCGCCGGCCAGCGGCGTCGCCAGGCTGGCAAAATCCCGCGCCTTCGCCGGCACCGCGAGCTGGTCCAGCATCGCCGCCATGCTGCCCGGCATCACCGGCTGCAGCATCGTCGCCACCCCCCGAATCACGTCGACCAACACCCGCAGCACAACCGCCATCCGCGCCGGGTCGGTGCGCCGCAGCGCCCACGGCGCCTGCCGGTCGATATAGGCGTTGGCCGCCCGCACCACGCGCCAGACCTCCTCGATCGCCTCGTTCAGCGCCTGCCGCTCCACCTGCCCCCGCATCAGCGTCGGCAGCAGGGTGACCGAGGCGAGCAGCCCGAGATCGTCCTCGCTGGGCTCGGCCACCGGCTCCGGCAGCACCCCGCCGAGGTTCTTCGCCACCAGCGACAGGCTGCGCTGCGCCAGGTTGCCCAGATCGTTCGCCAGCTCCACGTTAAGCCGTGAGATCAATGATTTGCGCGAGTAGTCTCCATCGGCCCCGAAGGTGATCTCACGCAGCAGGAAGAACCGCACCGGGTCCAGTCCAAAGGTCTCCACCAGGGCGAACGGGTCCACCACGTTGCCCACCGACTTGCTCATCTTCTCGCCCTCGCTGGTCCACCAGCCATGCGAGAACACCCGCCGCGGCAGTGGCAGCCCGGCCGCCATCAGAAAGGCCGGCCAGTAGACGGCGTGAAAGCGCAGGATGTCCTTGCCGACGATGTGCAGGTCCGCCGGCCAGAACGCGGCCAGCGCCGCACCCTCGTCCGGCCAGCCCACCGCGGTCAGGTAGTTGGTCAGCGCATCGAGCCAGACATACATCACGTGCTGAGGGTCGTCCGGCACCGGGATGCCCCAGGAAAACGAGGTGCGGCTGACGGACAAGTCCGTCAGCCCGCCGCGCACGAAGCTCAGCACCTCGTTGCGCCGACTGTGCGGCCCCAGAAACTCCGGATGCGCCTCGTAATACGCCAGCAGCCGCTCCTGGTAGGCCGACAACCGAAACAGGTAGTTCGGCTCCCGAACCCACTCCACCGGCGCCCCGGTCGGCGCCACCCGGGTGCCATCCGCCAGGGTGCGCAAATCGGCCTCGGCGTGGAAATCCTCGTCGCGGACCGCATACCATCCCTGGTAACTGCCGAGATAGATGTCCCCGCTCGCCGCCAGCCGCCGCCACAGCGCCGTCGCCGCCGCCCGGTGGCGCGCCTCCGTCGTGCGGATGAAGACGTCGTTGCTCACCCCCATCGTCTCCACCATGCGGCGGAACCGCGCGGAGACCTCGTCGGCGAAATCGTTCGGCGACAGCCCGGCCTCACGCGCCGCCTTCTCGACCTTTTGGCCATGCTCGTCCGTGCCGGTCAGGAACAGCACCTCCCGGCCGTCCAGCCGGTGAAACCGCGCGATCATGTCGGCGGCAATCGCGGTGTAGGCGTGCCCCAGATGCGGAGAGCCGTTGACGTAGTAGATCGGCGTCGTGATGTAGAAGGTTGACATTGCACCCTTGGAAAGAAAGAGGTTCTTTTTTGAAAAAAAGAACCAAAAAACTTTTACCCGTTAGGGGGCGCGACAGCGGACGCAAAAGTTTTTGCTTCTTCTTTCAAAAAGAAGCGCTTCCTTCCCCTCCCGCCAGCAGCGTCAGACCCGTCAGAATGGCTTGCTTGCGATCCAGGTTGAAGTCATCGGTCTGAACCCGCAGTCGCAGCAGGGCCTGCCACACGCCGCCCCACGCATCAAGGGAGCGCCCGGCCAGCAGCCGCTCCTCGCCGCGCGCCGCCCGTCGCACAAGCCCGGCGATGCCGCTGCACAGCAGGTCCATGAAGGTGTCGAACGCCGTCTCGCCGCGGCCCAGCCGCTCGGCGATCGCCAGCGCCCGCGCCGTCGGCAATCCGGGCAGCGCCGACAGCACCTCGTCGACCAGCACGGCCACCGCCAGCCCCTCCTCGGCCGCCAGCCGCAGCGCCCGCCCCGGCGACCCCTCCGCCAGCGCCGCCAGCCGGCTCCTGGCCGCCGGCTCCAGCTCTGGCAACGCCTCGCCGAGCAATGCGCCCATCGCCGCCTCGTCGAGCGCCGACAGCGTCAACCGACGGCAGCGGCTGCGGATCGTCGGCAGCAGCCGCCCCGGCGCCGCGCACACCAGCATCAGCACGGCCCGCGGCGGCGGCTCCTCCAGCACCTTCAGCAACGCGTTCGCCGAGTGCGTGTTGAGGTCCTCCGCACCGTCGACGATCACCACCCGCCAGCCGCCCTCCGCCGCGGTCAGGTGCAGAAAGGGCGGGATCGCGCGCGCCGCCTCGGCCGCGATGTCGCGCTTCAGCCGGCGGCGCTTGTCGTCCCACTCGCGCTCCACGCTCAGCAGGTCGGCATGCGTGCCCGCCGCCACCCGCCGCGCCACCAGGCTGCCCGGATCGACCGCCAGCGAGCTCGTCTGCGGCCCGATCCCGGCGAACAGCCGGCGCGCGAAGCGGTAGGCCAGCGTCGCCTTGCCGATCCCCTCCGGCCCGGCGAGCAGCCAGGCATGATGCAGCCGCCCGTCTTGCGCCGCCGCCAGCAGCGCCGCCTCCGCGCCCCGATGGCCCAGCAGCGACAGGTTCGCCCGCGGCTCGCCCAACCCGCTCACCCCAGCCGCTCGCGCACCGCAGCCAGCACCGCCCGATGCACCGTCTCGACGTCGCCGTCCGCAGAAATCCGCACGCAACGCTCCGGCTCGGCCTCGGCGATCGCGGCAAAGCACGCCGCCACCCGGGCGTGGAAGTCCGCACCCAGCCGCTCATAGCGATCCAGCCCGCCGCCCCGCTCCGCCAGCCGCTGCCGCCCTACCGCCTCGCTCACCTCCAGCATGATGGTGAGCGTCGGCTGCAGCCCGATCAGCCCCGCCAACGCCTCGATAAACGCCGCATCCACCCCCAGCCCCGCCCCCTGATAGGCCCGGGTGCTGTCGGTAAACCGGTCGCACACCACGGGTCGACCAGCCGCCAGCGCCGGCCGGATCACCTGCTCCACATGGTCGATGCGGGCGGCGAAATGCAGCATCGTTTCCGCCCGCGCGGCAAACTCGATCTCGCCGAGCAGCAGGCCGCGCAGCGCCTCGGCGCCCGCCGACCCGCCAGGCTCGCGCGTCAGCATGGCGCCGAGCGCCAAAGCCAGCAGACGCGCCTGGGTCGACTTGCCAGCGGCTTCGCCGCCTTCGAAAGAAATGAAGTCAGTCAAAGCAGGCCAGGGCGCTGACCTGAACCGCCCGAGACCCCTCGACGAAATGGGATCCAAGGGCCTCGGGCCCTTGGTGGGTCCAGGGCGAAGCCCTGGCCTTCCTAACTCCCAAGCACAAAATGCGACAGCGTCGCCAGCGCCCGCCCGGGCAGCGCCAGCCGCCCCACATCCGCCCCCGCCAGCAGCGGCAACGCATGCTTCGGCACCCCGTCGCCAGACACCGTCAGCGTCCCCACAGGCTGCCCCTTATGGATCGGCGCCGGCACCGGCCCGTCATACTCCACCAGGATTTTGGCATGCTGCTTCCACGCCCGCGGCAGCGTCATCACCAGGTCGCCCGCCCCCACCAGGGGAACCACGGGGGTCGCCCCAAGCCACACCTTCGCATTGTCCACCGTCTCGCCGGCGGCGAACAGCTTCACGTTGTCGAAGCTGTTGAACGCCCAGGCGATCAGCCGCTGGCTCTCCTCCACCCGGTCCTTGCTGCTCGGCATCCCGTTCAGCACCATGATCACCCGCCGCCCGCCGCGCAGCGAGCTCGCCACCACCCCGTAGCCGCCGGCATCCGTGTGCCCGGTCTTCAGCCCGTCGGCCAACCCGCGCTGCACGAGCGGATTACGATTGTATTGAACGATCCCGTTATACGTGTACTGCTTCTCGTCGTCGTAATGATAGTACTCGGGAAAGTCGGTGATGATCCGCCGCGCCAGCGTCGCGATGTCGCGGCACGACATGTGGTGCCCGTCCGCCGGCCAGCCGGTGCAGTTCATGAACACGCTGTTGGTCAGGCCCAGCTCGTGCGCGCGGGCGTTCATCTGCGCGACGAAACCCTCCTCGGAGCCGGCGATGCCCTCCGCCAGCACGATGCAGGCGTCGTTGCCGGACTGGATGATCATCCCGCGCACCAAATCCTCGACGACGACCTGGCCGCCGAGCGGGACGAACATCTTCGACCCCTGCATCCGCCACGCCTTCTCGCTGACCGGCAGCGTCTGGTCGAGCTTCAGGGAGCCGCCCTTGAGCTTGCCGTAGACGATGTAGGCCGTCATCAGCTTGGTCATCGAGCTCGGCGGGATCTGCAGGTCGGCCTGCTTGAGCAGCAGGTCGGCGCCGGTGTCGAAGTCGGTGACGAACGCCCACTGCGCAATGGTGTCCATCGGCCCGAGCGGCGTGTCCGCCGGGCTGCCCGCTGCAGCCGGTGCCGGTGCCGCCGGCTTGCCCGGCCGCGCCTCGGCCCGCACCGCCGGCAGCGCCAGCAGCCCCGCGCCGGCCAGCAGCACGCGCCGCCGCGAGGCGCTCACCGCCGCACCGGTGCGCCCGCCCCCATCCGCATCCGGCACGTCATTGGATCCTGATCCTGGCATCGGTCACTCCTGCGGCTACTGCCTGGTCCATCGCGTCGTCGGCCTCGGCAATGGTCGAAAATGGTCCGGCGCGCACGTCGTAGCTCTCCACCCGCCCCTCGCGCTGCCGCTCGACCCGGGCGTCGATGCCGCCGAGCCGCGCCGCGCGCTGGTTGGCGTAGGTGAAGCGGCTGAACCGGCCGAGCTCCACATACAATGCCCCCGGCGAGACGCTGACGCGCTGCACCCGCTCCGCCATCCGCGCCGGCACCGTGACGGCGGCAGGCGCCACATCGGCCGAGCCACGCGCGACCGCAGGCCCAGCCGGTCCGCCCCCGGGCGGCGGCAGCGCCTCTTCCGTCACCGCCGCCTCCGGCGCCGCCTCGATCGCAATGCGCGGCCCGCCGCCGAGCTGCTCGGCCAGCGCCCGGCTCAGCACCGGGTCGGTCGCCACGATCACCCGCGCCGTCCCGCCCGGCGGTATGTCGAGCAGCTCGCCCGCCCGCGGCGTCAGCGCGATCAGCCGCCGCGGGTCCGCCGGCCCCCGATCGTTGAGCCTAAGCTCCACCTGCCGGCCATTGTCGAGGTCCGTCACCCGCACCACCGCCGGCAACTGCAGCGTCTGATGCGCCGCCGCCAGCGCCTGCGGATCATACAGTTCACCATCCGCGGTCAGCCCGGCCGGACGGTGCGCCTCCACCGTCGCAATGCCGCTCTGCACGTATTCGAAGCGCTCGGCCGGATAATACCAGATCCCGCCCGCCCGATAGCCGCCGCCTACCACGTAGTGCGCCGCCGCAGCCGGCGCGGCGCGCTCTACCGGCCGGCGCACGCAGCCGCTCAGCAGCATCGCCGCCGCGACGGCAGCCGCCAGGCGGCGGTCAAAGGCGGGGGCGAGGCACCGCTCACAGGCAGGCATTGCCCAGCAGCCCCACCCCGAGCGCGTAAAAATCGGACGGGTTGTAGCGCCGGATGACATGGAAATTGGCGTAGGTCATGAACGCGTCGCCGCCCGGCCCGTCCGGCAGCACCAGCGCCCCCTCGACGTCGTCGCGCTTGAACCGCGTGCCGTCCTCGCGCCGCACCCCGCGCGCCATCCACTCGCCGAGCGAGAGCCGCCGGTCCCGACCGCTCTCCCCGGTGAACCCCGCCGGCACCATCACCGGCTGCCCCCACGGCACCCCGGGCTGCCAGCCCGAGCGCGCCAGGTAGTTGGCGATCGAGGCGAACACGTCCGGCTCGCTGTGCCAGATGTCCCGCCGCCCGTCGCCGGTGAAGTCGACCGCGTAGGAGAGGTAGGAGGACGGCATGAATTGCGGCTGCCCCATCGCCCCGGCGTAGCTGCCGGTCATCCCGCGCGGGCTCACGTCGCCAGCGTCCAGGATGCGCAGCGCGTTGATCAGCTCGCCCCGGAAGAAGACCGCCCGCCGCCCGTCATAGGCCAATGTCGCCAGCGCCTCGACGATGCCGAAACTCCCGGTCTTGGCGCCGAACCCACTCTCCAGCCCCCAGATCCCCATCACCACGCCCGGCCACACCGGGTAGCGCTGCTGCACCTGGGCGAGCAGCCCCTGCTGGCGCAGATACACCTCGCGGCCGAGCGCCAGCCGCGCCGGCGGTAGCACCCGGGCGCGATACTGCGCCCAGGTCAGGGTGAACTCCGGCTGGTGGCGGTCGAGCTCCAGCACCCGCGCGTTCGGCCGCACCCCGGCAAACGCCGCCTGCACCGTGCCCGCGGCGATCCCCTCCCGCCGCGCCTCGGCGCCGACGCCGGCGAGAAAGGCGTCGAACGAGCTGGCCGCCGCCGCCCCGTTCAGAGCGACCGGAAGACCGGCGGCGGCAGCGATCAGGCAACGTCGGCTCAGCATGCCGGCGATGTCGCACGAGCAGTGCGAGTCAGGCAACTGACATCGCGGTCATTCAAGGGGTTATAAGCGGTCTCATGACGAACGACTCGAAGGCAGGAAAGCGCTTCTTTTTTGCAAAAAAGAAGCAAAAAACTCCTAGTCGCGCTGGCGCGTCCCAGCCCTATCAAGCAAAAGTTTTTTGGTTCTTTTTTGCAAAAAAGAACCCCTTCCTTCTGCCCCCCACGCTGCGCGCGCTACCCACCATCATCGACGGCACCCCGATCACCCTGGTGGGCTCAGCCGAGCCGAGCCCCTACGAGCAGGGCCTGATCGATGGCCAGGACTGGGGTGCGAACGACGTCGTCTGGCTGCTCCGCCGCCTGCTGCGCCGCGGCGGCACGCTGATCGACGTCGGCGCCAATATCGGCCTCGTCAGCCTGCCGGTCGCCCGCGACGGCACCCCCGTCATCGCCCTCGAGATGCTGCCCGCCAACTGCCTCAAGCTGCAGCTCGCCGGCCTGCTCAACGGCTTGCCTCGCCTCCGCGTCCTGCAGGCCGCGATCTCCAACGAGGAGGCGATCCTCGACTACGGCGGTGCCGACGCCTGGGGCAAGATCGGCGACGGCGCCCAGCAGGCGGCAGCGCTGCGCCTCGACACCGCGCTCCGCCTGCCCAACTTGCCCCTGCCCGCCTGGTCACGCCGCCTGGTGGTCAAGATCGACGTCGAAGGCCACGAGCTCGAGGTCCTGCAGGGCGCCCAGCACCTCATCGCCACCCGCCGCCCAGCCATCCTCTTCGAGTCGATCGAGCGCGCCGACCGCCCGGAGAACGCCGGCTCACTGCAGTGCAAGCGCCTGCTCGAGCACCTCGGCTACCGGCTGCTGCTCCAACGCGGCCACCGCCTGCTGCCCCGCGGCGCCGCCGACTTTCAGGAGGGCGTCGTTGCCGACATCCTCGCCGTCCCCGCCGAGCAACCAGGCTGGCTGACCGGCCTCGCTTTGGCCGAGCTGACGCCGCAGGAGCGAGTCGACTGGGTCGCCGAAATGGCCGCCCAGCAGCACCCCGGCCACCGCCGCGACGCCGCCGCCGCAATCGCCAAGCTGCGCCAGGAGGGGCCGCCCTATCTCGCCCTGACCGCCGCCCTCGTCACGACGCTGCTCAGCGATCCCGACGCCTCCGTGCGGGCGAAGGCGCAGGCGAGCGGCCTCGCAGCCTCAGCGCCACCCTGCGGCCCTCAGCCGTGCAGCGGCTTATAGGCCTGGCATTGCACCTCGAGCGCGGCGCCCTTCACCAGGCCGGCGACCCCGGTGACCATCCGCACCGGGTAGGCGCCTGGCTTGAAGAAGGTCTGGTAGACCGTGTTGAAGGCCGGCCAGTTCTTCAGGTCGCTCATCGCCACGTCGCACTTGACCACGTCGCCCATGCCGGCGCCCGCCAGCGCCAGCGCGTCCGCGATGTGCTGCATCGCGTTGCGCGTCTGCGCTCCGAAATCGGGCGGCAGGGCGCCCGCCGCGTCCACCCCGATCTGTCCGGACGCGAAGACCATGTCGCCGGCGCGCACCGCTGCCGACAACGGCACGGCCCGGCCCGGTTCACTGTAATACTGCGGCGCGGCCTCCGCCGGCATCGACACGGCGATCAGCCCTGCACAGACGACCCCGATAATCCGTATGACCATGATCTCTTTCCTCCCGGAAGTCGGGGGCATCAGGCCCCAGCGGAATCTTAGAATCTGACGGACGCCGCCAGCGACCCATAATTGAACAGCCCCGCCTTCGAACCATCGAACTCCGGCGTCTGCCAGGTCTGGGTGTAGCTCAGCCGCACCCCGCGCCACATGACCGCCAGCCCCGCATCGAGCTCGCCGACGTCGAAGATCCGGTGCACCGAGGGCGTGTTGCGCCGGAACGTGCTGCCGTCCAGCGTCACGTCGTAGCCGACCAGCCGCCCGTCCGCGCCACCGAACACGTACCAGTCGAACGGCCGCACCGGCGTATAGGCGTCGCTGCCCGACATCCCCGGCTGGATTTTCGCCGGCCCGAAATCCGAGGCCAGCCCCTGCCCCAGCCGCACCGCAAAGCCGCTGCCGACATAGTCCTGCACCGAGCCGCCAGCGACCTTCACGTCGAGCAGCGTGTCGGTCTCCAGCCCGTAGAACTGCGCCACCGGCACCCGCCAGGTATGGTCCTGCGTCAGCTCGACGGCGACCTGGTCCTGGATCTGGGAGTGCCAGCCCCTGTTGTCGGTGTCGCCGATGATGTCGTGGAAGCCGTTCTGCACCGTCTCGCCCTCCGCCGAGGGTCCGACCACGCCGAGCGCCAGCGCAAAATCATTGCGCGTGCTGCTGGTGTCATGGATCAGCGCCCCGGTCAGCAGCAGCTCGCCGGCATACGGGTGGTCGCCCGCCGGCGGGACCGGCGCCTGGGTGTCGCGCGGTGTGAACAGCGACTGGTTGAGATCGATCTCGTAGCGGTCCACGCCCGGGCCGAGCAGGCTCGCCTCGGTGTCGGCGATCGGCGCCGGGATGGTGCCGGTCGGCGAGACGTAGCCGCCGCGCAGCCCGCTCGTGTAGTACTGGTCCGACGTGCCCTTCAGCGTCGAGACGGCATCGTTCTCGATCTGCAGCGTGACGATGCTGTGCGGGTCGGCGAGCGGCAGCCCGGCGGCGCGCTGCTGCAGCTCGGGTGCGGACTGCGCCAAGGCGCCGCCCGTCGGGGCCGTCGCCAGGACGAGCCCAGCCGCAAGGCCGGACAGGATCCATGGATGCCGATTAATGCGGGTCATCGCAACAGCCTCAACAGGGTCAGGAGCATCTGCCTCCTGTATGATGGCTGCCCGCGAATGGAAACCCTCGCCGCCCCAACCAGCCGCGCGTCACGCCGGCGACGTGTCGCCGCCGCCATCGTCGGCGCAGCACAGCCGCCGTTCAGCCGCCGTTGAGCGACGCCAGCGCGGCCGTCACCGGTGCAAAGGTCTGCTGCAGCGAAGCCCCGACCAGGGCGGCCACCTGCATGGCGGTGACGACGCTCACCACCAACATGAACGCGAACTCCAGCCCGGCACCCCCGCGTCGGTCCGCGGCAAACGCGCCAAGCCCGTGCCGCATCAACCTGGGGACGCAACGAATGACACCCATGACAGCGCTCCTCTGATCGTTAAGCAAGCGTAAACGATCTCATGTCGTGAGACAAGCGAGTTCCTCGCTTAAACACTCGTTAAAGTTGCTAAGTACAGTCGTCCCGTCTCGCCAACCGCTCACCTCCGCCGCGCCCCAGAGTTTTCGTTTGACTGCCCCGGCCTGACCGCAGAGCATCCCGCGACCTTCACCTGACGAGTGCACGCATGGGGCTGTTCGGAAATCGCTGAAACCGAAACGAACGGCCGAGATGCTGCCCGCCATCACCCGGCGCGAGCTGCAGCACCTGCTGGAGGGGCATGGCTGGGCGTTGTGGAACAATACCCAGCCGTATCTCGAGTTCGGCGCCAAACGCGAGGATGCCGGCGCCCTGCTCGTCGGCAAGCTCGACGGCGACCTGAGCTGGGTGCCGCGCGAGAGCGTCGCCTCCACCGCCTCGCGCCTGCACATGGCGGTCGTGCTGCTCACCTGCCAGACGCCCAAGATCGCCGTGAACGAGTACATGATCGGGCGCAACTGCTACCTGCTGCGCTACGACGAGCTGCCAATGCTGCCCTCCGTGCTGGCGCTGCTGAAGCTCGAGCACGACCGTCAGCTCGAGCAGATGAAGGCCTCCGTCCAGCCGGTCGCCTACACCTCCAAGGAGGGCGACCTCGCCTACAGCAGCGACAGCGTCGTCCAGCAGCTCTTCAACGCCCTGCTCGGCCGCGACGCGGCGGAAAAAGACGTGCAGTTCTATGCCGAGTTCCTGGCGGTCAAGCACCGCGAGGACGGCATCCAGCGCCTCACCCGCCTGCTCACCCAATCCGCCGAGTTCAAGGACCGCAGCGCCGGGCTCAACGCCCCCGCAACCCCCGAGGTCGCGGCATCGTGAGCGTCGCCACCCGGCGAACTCGCGCCGCCGCCGGTTAGGTCGCGCCGCCACCGTCCCATCTCGGCGTCAGCACCGCACCCGGATAAGGCCCGCCATGCCGCCCACTCTCGCCGCCGACCCGGCGCCGCCGCGCCCCAGCCGCGAGCCCGTCGCCCTTACGGAACGCATCCTGGTCGCCCGTCCCGGGCGCATCCTGGTCCCCCGTCCCGGGCGCATCCTGGTCATCGGTGCCGGATTCGCCGGCGCCGTCTACGCCCGCACCCTCGCCGAGCACGGCCACCAGGTCCACGTCATCGACCGCCGCCCACACCTCGCCGGCAACGCCTTCGACGAGCCGTCCGCCACCGGCGTGCGCGTCCACCGCTACGGCCCACATTTGTTCCATACCAGCATGCCGCACGTGGTGCGCTGGGTGCAGCGCTTCGGCGAGTTCGTCCCCTACGAGCACCGCGTCAGCGCCCTGCTGCCCGGGTTAGCCGGTGCAGCCGCCCGCTTCGCCCCCCTGCCCGTCAACCGCACCACCGTCAGCCTCGTCTTCGACGTCCCGCTGGCCAGCGAAGCCGCGATGCAGGACTTCCTCACCGCCCAGGCCGTCCCCTGCGCCGCCCCCCGTAACGCCGCCGAACACCTCTACAGCCGCATCGGCACCACGCTGACCGACCTGTTCTTCCGCCCCTACACCCGCAAGATGTGGGCGCTCGACCTCGAGGACGTCGACGCCGCCATCGTCAACCGCATCCCGCTGCGCCTCGACGACGAAGACCGCTATTTCCCCACCGACACCTTCCAGATCATGCCGCGAGAAGGCTACACCGCCCTGTTCGCCAACATCCTCGACCACGACCGCATCACCCTCTCCCTCGCCACCCCCTTCACCCACGACCTCGCCTGCGACTACGCCCACTGCTTCAACAGCATGGCCATCGACGAGTACTACGACGAGGAGTTCGGACCGCTGCCGTATCGCTCCATCCGCTTCCACCACCGCGAGGAGCCGGCCGGCTACGCCTTCGGCCAGACCTCGGTCGTCAACTTCACCGACGACCGCGCCCACACCCGCCAGACCGACTGGAGCCGCCTGCCCCACCACGCTGGCGCCGGCCCGCGCAAGACCATCACCCTCGAGCAGCCCTGCGACTACCGCGACAACGCGCTCGAACGCTACTACCCGGTCAAGACCAGCGACGGCCGCAACGACGCCACCTACCGCCGCTACGCCGCCCGCGCCGCCGGCGAACCCCGCATGACCTTCATCGGCCGCTGCGGGACATACCAGTATCTGGACATGCACCAGGTCATCAATCAGTCGCTAAAAGGCGCCCTGGACTGGGTCAAGGCAGCGACGTGAGGCAAGGAAGCGGTCCTTTTTTGAAAAAAAGGACCAAAAAACTTTTATCAAAAAAGCCGTGACGATTGCGCTAGCACGGTTGGCTTGATTTACCCATACAAGCCCAGCGCCAATCCTGCAGTGACTAAACCAGAGTCCTCGGCCTACTATCGGGTAAAAGTTTTTTGCTTCTTTTTTTCAAAAAAGAAGCTCTTCCTTTCCTCAGCTTCGCCGCACCACGCCGCCTTGCACGTAAGCTCCGTGTGTTCCTGCCGGCAGGCTACTGGGCAGCGCGGCGAGAAACTGTTCAAAGCGCGTGCTTGGGTCCATGACCACGCCGTTGCCTTCGGTGCCGTAGGCGCCACCGCCGTTCGAGTTCTGCACCTCGACCGGTTGCGATGCCGTCACGACGTTGGGCGGCGCTCCGCCGCTGTCGCCGACGAATATCGCCGGCGCCGGTGGCGTGTGCTTGCCCTGGTTGAAGCGGTCATACCAGATCGCGCCCAGGAACAACTTGTTGTCGTTGCCGGTCACCTGGATGACGCTGCCGTCGATCAGCGCGCAGGACGCCGACAGCACGAACAGCCGCAGATGGGCGCAGTTCTCCACCTTGATCTGGCCGCCGCCCGGGAACGTCTTCACTCCCGCATGCGGCATGTTGCTGCTCGACGAGATCGAGGTGATCGTCGACGGCCCTGCATTAACGAAGTTGCAATGATCAAACCACACCGCGTAACGAATATGGTCGCCGCTATAGGCGTTGATCACGAACTGCGCGCAGCCGGCCTTCTGCTGCTGCACGCAATGGATGCCGGCGCGCGCGCAGAACACGAACAGCATGTTGATGAACACGCCGTCGGCGCGGCCAAGCCGGATCGCGTCGTAGTTGTCCGCCATGTAGTCGGCGACGTACGGGTCGCCGGTGACGAAGAACCAGCTTTCGAGCTGGTCGATGCGGCAGACGTCGAGCGCTGATTCGACGTAAACCATCGTATCGTAGCACTGGCCCTTCATGTAGCCGATGTTAAGCCGCCCAACCTGGTAGCTGTGCACGCCGCGGGTGACGTTGCAGAAGTAGATATTGTGGAACTCGACGCCGCCGGCGAGCTGGTCGAGCGTGAATACGAACGGGTAGTTCGTCGGCGCCCAGCCCGGCTTGCTCGCCGGCTGGACCTGATAGACCGCGAGGTCGCGAAAGGTGGTGCCGCGCGTCTCGTTGCCCTTCGCGTTGGTCACCGTGAACGGCTGGAAGTTCGCCGTGTTCATCACCAGCCAGGTGCCGCCCGAGGGGCCGGGCGACTCGCCGTAGCCCTGCCCCTGGATCTCGACATAGGCGCGGGTGATGGTAATCGGCGAGGCCAACCGGTAGTGTTTGGCGCCGAGCAGGATGCGCCCGCCGGCCTCGCCCAGCGCGTTGATCGCCGCCTGGAACGCCGGCGCGTCGTCCGCCCGGCCGTCCCCGCGGGCGCCGAAATCCTCGATCGACACGCCCCCGTCAAACCGCCCCGGCGCCGAGCCGGACGGCATCGGCCGGATCGGCGGCGGCTCGGCGCGTCCGACGACCGGCAGCATCGCCAGCCCCGCCGCCCCGGCGAGCCCTGGCGCCAGCCACGCCCGCCGCGACGGCATGGACGGCATCAGCTCCGCCGGCGGCGCCAGCAGCCGCCGCGCCGGCTCCGCAGCGCGACGACGCAGGCGGTTGGTCAGGCGTGACAGCAGCGTCATGGTGAGCGGTCCTTCGATCTCTACCGCTCTAACGTTTGGGCGTGGGCTTAAGGAAGCGGTTCTTTTTTGAAAAAAAGAACCAAAAAACTTTTATCCCGGGCTTCGCCGAAGCTGGAGGCCGCCGTTCCATCACCACTAACGAGCAAAAGTTTTTTGCTTCTTTTTTTCAAAAAAGAAGCCCTTCCTCTACTCCAGCGGCCGATCGGCGCCGATGGCGCCCGCCGCCGACGGCTGCGCCGCGTCGCGCTGCCCGACATGCTGGGTGAACAGCGGCACGCCCTCGCGCAGCCGTCCCCGCTCCAACGCCGCCAGCACCTCGCGATACACGCGATGGCTGGGATACAGATCCTCCGGCGCCTTGCGGAACCAGCGCAGGTCGCCCGCCGCGGCGGCCTCGCCCTCGCCCAGCACCCGCCGGGTTGGCCGCCCGAGCAGCATCGCCCGGTAGCACAGCGACACCGAATGGCCGCGATCGTCGAAGATCTGCACCACCGCGATCGGCCCGCTCGAGCAGCGCACGCCGCAGCCGAACTCGTCCTCGGCGCAGGCCTCGATCCGGTGCGCCACCTCCTCACGATGGCGGATGATGCTGCCCGGCACGTGCCAGCCGCGACCGAACGCGTCGTCGCGCCAGGCGAGCAGCACGCCGCGCCCCTCATCATGCACCAGCAGGTCGACATTGGGCGTCGCCGTCACCTCGGTGATAAAGCGAAACAGCGGCCAGGGCAGCTCCGCCCCGCTCCCAGCCAGCCGATCAAGCAGCCCCTCCAGCGTCCGCAGCTCCACGTCGCTCAGTGCCGGCTCGTCGGTCATCGTCGTTGATCCAGTAAGGAAGGAAGGCCAGAGGCGTCGCCCCTGGACCCCATTAAAGGCGGAGCCTTTAAAATCCATTACTTGTCCATGAGTCCATGCCGAGGTCGGTACCATGGGACAGGAGCCTGTTCAGACTCCAACGGACGCGGGTCTGGGGGCGCCGCCCCCAGCGGAGTCCAGAGGCAGAGCCTCTGGCCTTCTACTACCCTCGACCCTTCCACATCGCATGCGCCCGCGGCGCGATCAGCGCCCACTCCTCCATCTCGGCGCTGATCGCCAGCATCCGCGGCGTTAGCCGGCTGATCCAGGCCCGGATCAGCCGCTCGCCCGCCCACTGCACGCTGCCGGCCGGGTGTTCCGCGTCCGCCACCCCGAGCCATAGCAGCGTCGGCGTGCCATGCCGGTCGAGTGCCGCCTGCAACTGCGCGATCCGCGCCGGGTCGGTCGGCGCCCCCTCGTCGGTGACCACCAGCAGCTTGGCGTCCTCCTCGATCACCTCGAGCAGCTTGCGCGCCAGGAACGGCAACCGGCCGCACCACTGCCGGCCCAGCGCCACCGGATCGGCCTGGCCCTCATGCACCCAGCTATGCCACTCGAAGCCGTAGCTCTGGTCGCGCACGACGTATTCCCGGGTCACCGAATCCAGTGCCACCTCGATGCGCTCGGCCGCGTCGAACCCGGCAAACCCGTCATCGAGCCCGCGCATGACGCTGTCGAGCGGGCTGTAGCCGAAGCGCAGCAGGCTCAGCGGCTCGGTGCCGTGCTGGCGCTGCACCATCCCGAGCTCGCAATTATAGCCGAGGCTTTCGCACTCCATCAGCACCGCCTGCAGCGCCTCCTGGTCCTGGTCCGCACCCGGCGCCGGCCGCATCGCCGCCCCCGTCGCCGCTCCGGGCGGGGGCGAGAGGAACGACAATCGTACTGCCTCGAAGGCGAGCGAGAGCTTGCGGTCGTCGGCGATCGGCGGCTCGACGTCGCAGGGCCGTGTCGCGTCGGGGTGCTCCAGGATCAGGATCATCGTCGCCGGCCCGCCGATCAACGACCACGGCAGCCAGCACTCCAGGATCCCGGGCTCGTGCACCACGAAGCGCCCGACGATCTGCCCGTTGACGCTGAGCCCCAGCCGCATGAACGACCGCCCCGCCGGCAGGAACGGCCGCACCCGTAGCTGCAGCCGGTAGTCGCCGGCCGGGCTTGGCCGCGGCATGATGATCGTGCTCTCCGCGCCCAGCGTCCAGGTGAGCTCCGCCTCGGGATACGACCAGCCGGTGCCCTGGTAGGACACGCCCGAGCCGGCCGCAAAGGACATGATCAGCTCGCCATCCATCACCGTCTCCCGTCTGCGCGGTAATCTCAAATTTGCGCAGCCTTCATATCAAACTTGAGGCCGAGCAGCGAGACGACACTTGTGACAACGCCGCCGGGTGCAGCCCGGGAGGGCTTGAGGCGCCGCGCCGACTGCAAGCAGGACCTGGATGGCCGCTGGAACCGTGCGCCGCTCCGTCGCCAGGACGGTCCGATCCCGGCCAGCCGTCCGGCAGGGTCGACGGCTCGGGGCCGGGATGCCCCTGCACGGCACGGGCGGACATCGACGACACGCCGGGCCCAACCGGACCGCCGCTCGGCCGGCAGCCGAACGGGCACCCCGCCGGATCAGGCCAGGCGTTCAATGATCCCGGACCGCTCGCCACCGCCGCAGACCGCTGAAGCCGTCGCGCCCGCGTAACCGGAGCCGTTGCCGCCCCGTCAACGGCGCCACCTCCGATATTCATCCGGAACAGACGATCTCGCGCCTCAGCCGTCGCGGAAATGCTCGCAACAGACGATCAGGCCGGCGCCGCGCCGAACCCGCCAGTCGCCAGGCGCGCCGCCAAGCCCTTAGATACCCACCGACGCCTTCGAAAACACGGTCGACAAGTTACGCCCGAGCGCCGTCAACGAACCCACGATCGCCAGCGCGACCAGTGCGATAATCAACCCGTACTCCACCGCCGTGACGCCGCTCCGATCCCGCCACAGCTCGCGAAACAGTCCCGCCACGATCGCCATCCAAACCTCCGAAACGTCCGCGAGGCGCCAGCAATGTCGACTGGCTCAACCTGTGTCTTCTGTCACCGCCGCGACAGCATCGCACCCGCAGCTTAACGAACTGCTAACGCCAGCTCGTTCCACCCTTTCTCAACCACCTTCCAAATACGCCGCCCGAACCTCCGGCCGCGCCAGCAACTCGTCCCCCGCGCCCTGCATCGTCACCGTCCCACGCACCAGCACGTAGCCCCGATGCGCCAGCCGCAGCGCCTGCGTCGC
Source organism: Acetobacteraceae bacterium (assembly GCA_965198995.1). Classification (GTDB taxonomy): domain Bacteria; phylum Pseudomonadota; class Alphaproteobacteria; order Acetobacterales; family Acetobacteraceae; genus CAXMMR01. Next base: position 1,716,950 of record CBDAQG010000002.1, on the reverse strand, counting down.
GTTCTGCTCCACCAGCAGCACCGTCATCCCCTCGTCGCGATTCAGCGTCGCGATCGCCGCGAAGATCTGCCGGCAGACCAGCGGCGCCAAACCAAGGCTCGGCTCGTCCAGCAGCAGCAGCCTCGGCCGGCTCATCAGCGCCCGCGCGATCGCCAGCATCTGCTGCTCGCCGCCCGACAGCGTGCCGCCGCGCTGCCCCATCCGCTCACCGAGCCGCGGAAACAGCGCCACCGCCCGCGCCCGCCCGTCCTCGAACGCCGCATTCCCCAGACCCGCCGCCCCCATCCGCAGGTTCTCCGCCACCGTCATCCGGCCGAACACCCGCCGCCCCTCCGGCGACAGCGTAATCCCCCGCCGCATGATCCGGTGCGCCGGCCACCCGGCCACGTCCACCCCGTCGAGCCGCACCCGCCCGGCGGTCAGCCGCGCCGCCCCCGGCGCCCCGCACAGCGTCATCATCAGCGTCGTCTTGCCCGCCCCGTTCGCCCCGATCAGGGTCACGATCTCGCCCCGCCCGACCAGCAGACTCACCCCGCGCAACGCCTGCACCCGCCCGTAGGCCGCCTCCACCCCCTCCACCTCGAGCAGCGGCCCCGCTGACGCCGCACCGGCGCTCACGCCTCCACCCCGAGATAGGCCGCGATCACCGCCGGGTCCGCCCGCACCGCCGCCGGGCTCCCCGCCGCGATCCGCCGCCCATGATCGAGCACCACCACGTGGTCCGACACCCCCATCACCACGCCCATGTCGTGCTCGATGAGCAGGATCGCGCAGCCCTCCACCCGGATCCCGGCCAGCAAGCCCCGCAGCGCCTCGCTCTCGCGCGGGTTCAGCCCCGCCGCCGGCTCGTCCAGGCAAAGCAGACGCGGCCCGGTGCACATCGCCCGCGCAATCTCCAGCCGCCGCTGGTCACCATAGGACAGCGCCCCCGCCGGCAAGTCGGCCGAACCCACCAGCCCCACCCGCTCCAGCCACCCCCGCGCGCGCGCCACCGCCACCCGCTCCGCCCGGGCAAACCCCGGCGTGCCCAGCAGCGCCAGCACCCCGAACCCGCCGGCCCGCGACAGCGCCACGTGCTGCGCCACCACCAGGTTCTCCAGCGCCGTCATGCCCGCAAACAGCCGGATGTTCTGAAACGTCCGCGCAATCCCCGCCCGCGCAATCCGGAACCCCGCCATCCGCTCCAGCCGCCGCTCCCGCCCCGCCCCCGCCGCAAACCGCAGCGACCCAGCGCTCGGCCGGTAAAACCCGGTGATGCAGTTGAACAGCGTCGTCTTGCCCGCCCCGTTCGGCCCGATCACCGCCGTGATCCGCCCCGCCGCCACCCCGAACGACACGTCGTCCACCGCCAGCAGCCCGCCGAACCGCATGCTGAGCCCCTCGACCGCCAGCAGCTCCCGGCCCTCCGCGTCAGCCACGCCCTTCAGCGACCAGGCTCGCCTCCACCGCCGCCGGCGCCCCGCCCAGCGTCACCGTCGCCCGCCGTCCCGAGACCAAGCCCCGCGGCCGCAGCACCATCACACCCACCATCAGCAGCCCAAACACCAGCATCCGATACTGCCCGACATCGCCCGCCACCGACCCGAGCCACCCCGCCGAGCCCGCCTGCGACGACACGTCGAGCAAGCCCTCCCGCAGCCCCTCGCCGCCGCCGATCATCACCACCGCCGCCAGCGCCACCCCAAGCTGGCTGCCCAACCCGCCCAGCACGACGATCGCCAGCACCGTCGCGCTCTCGATGAAGACAAAGCTCTCCGGGCTCACGAACGCCGCCCGCACCGCAAAGAAGCTGCCGGCAAACCCGCCAAACATCGCGCTCGTCGCGAACGCCGACAGCTTGGTCAGCGTCACGTTCATCCCCAGCGCCCGGCACGCCACCTCGTCCTCGCGCAACGCCTCCCAGGCCCGCCCCACCGGCAGCCGACGCAGCCGCAGCGCCACCGCGTTGGTGAGCAGCGCCATCCCCAGGATCAGGTAGTACAGGAACACCACCCGCAGCATCGGCCGCGGCGCCACCCCCAGCAGATGCGCCACACTCCCCGCCCCGCCGCCGTTCAGCCGCAACCCGAACAGCGTCGGGCGGGGGATCCCCGAAATCCCGTTCGGCCCCCCGGTCAGCGACACCCAGTTGGTGATCACGATGCGAATGATCTCGCCAAACGCCAGCGTCACGATCGCCAGGTAGTCGCCCCGCAACCGCAACACCGGCGCCCCCAGCGCCGCCCCCGCCGCCGCCGCCAGCAACCCGGACACCGGCAAGCACGCCCAGAACGACCAGCCAAACTGCGTCGACAAGATCGCCGTCGCATAAGCCCCGACGGCGTAAAACGCGACGTAGCCAAGGTCGAGCAACCCGGCCAACCCGACCACGATGTTGAGCCCCCAACCCAGCATCACGTAGATCAGCACCAGCGTCCCGGTGTCGACGAGATACCGCCCGGCAAACAGCGGCAGCGCCACCGCCACCACCAACAGCCCCGGCGCCAACACCCGCGTCAGGCTCGGCAGCCGAACCCGCGGCCAGCGCATCAGCCGCACGCCCACCACCACGCCCACCAGCACCGCCACCATCAACGGCCGCGCGACCAACCCCCCCGGCTCGACCCGCAGGCCAACGATCGCGCCGAAGAGGCCGAGCGCGATCAGGGCTGGGAGGGCGACGCGCTTGAGGAAAGCAAGGCCAGAGGCTCTGCCTCTGGACTCCGCTGGGGGCGGCGCCCCCAGACCCGCATGACCGGGGATTACCGCGCGTCCCTGCTTGCTAGGCGAAGCCATCCAACTACCGAGCCGACGCTTAGTCATTACGATTTTGCAAAAAAACGAATGGATTTTAAAGGCTCCGCCTTTAATGGGGTCAAGGGGCAAAGCCCCTTGCCTTGCCTACACCTTCTCCACCTCAGCCCGCCCCAGCAGCCCGCTCGGCATGAACACCAGCACCAGGATGAGAATGCCGAACGCCGCCACGTCCTTGTATTCGACCGAGCAGTACGCCGACCAGAACGTCTCGATCAGCCCGATCAGCAGCCCGCCCAGCACCGCCCCCGGCAGCGACCCGATGCCGCCCAGCACCGCCGCGGTAAACGCCTTCACCCCGGCGACAAAGCCGACGAAGAAGTCCGTCACCCCATAGTATAGCAGGAACAGCAGCCCCGCGACCGCCGCCAGCGCCGCGCCGATGACGAAGGTGAGCCCGATCGTCCGGTCGGTGTCGATCCCCAGCAGCGCCGCCATCGTCATGTCCTGCTCGCACGCCCGCATCGCCCGCCCGAGCTCAGTGCGCTCCACCAGTAGCGTGAACGCCGCCAGCACGGCCAGCGTCAGCACCACGATCACCACCTGCATCCACGACACCTCGGCCGCAAACCCGCCCGCCCGAACCACCGTGAACCCGCCCTCGATCAGCGGCGAGATCGTCTTCTCCCGCGCCCCCTGGCTCACCTGGACAAAGTTCTGCAGCGTGATCGACATCCCGATCGCCGAGATCAGCGGCGCCAGCCGAAACGACCCCCTGAGCGGCCGATACGCCACCCGCTCGATCGTCCACCCATAAAGCGCCGACAACCCGCACGCGAACACCAGCGTCAACAGCAGCACCAACGGCGCCGACCCAATCCCCACCGCCGCCAGCCCGGTGATCGCAATCAACGACAGGAACGACCCCACCATAAACACGTCGCCATGCGCGAAATTGATCATCCCCACGATCCCATAGACCATGGTGTACCCCACCGCGATCAGCCCATAGATCATCCCGAGCGTCACCCCGTTCACCAACTGCTGCACCGCATAAGCCACCCACAAACCCTCCGCCGTCGCTCAGCCATGCAGCAAGCAAGCCAGGCAAGACAAGGCCAGGGCCGTCTGCCCTGGACCCGATTAAAGGCGAAGCCTTTAAAATCCATTCGCAAGGTTGCGCACCCCAAACCCCGCTGCTATACGCCCGCCCTCGACGAGCGGGTCGTCGGGCGCATAGCTCAGTTGGTAGAGCAGCTGACTCTTAATCAGCGGGTCGTAGGTTCGAACCCTACTGCGCCCACCATGTTCCCCGCATCCAATACTCGCCCGCTGCGTTCAAGCTTCAGCAGCCGCGCCTGCAAAACCCTGTTCCAATACAACCGTCTTCGACATACGCTTCCCTCAGCAAGGAAGAAGAAGGCGGCGCATGCTCACAGGCGACATCCGCAACCAAGTCGACGCCATCTGGAACAGCTTCTGGACCGGCGGCATCTCCAACCCGCTCGAGGTGATCGAGCAGATCACCTACCTCCTCTTCATCCGCCGCCTCGACGAGCTGCAGACCGTCGAGGAGCGCAAGGCCAACCGCACCGGCCGCCCCCTCGAACGCCGCATCTTCCCCGCAGGCGACGACCCCCGCGGCCGCCCCTACGAGGACTGCCGCTGGGCCCGCTTCCGCGAGATGGCGGCGCCCGAGATGTTCACCGTCCTCGGCGAGCACGTCTTCCCCTTCCTACGCACCCTCGGCGGCGACGGCTCCACCTACGCTCACCACATGCGCGACGCCCGCTTCACCATCCCCACCCCGGCCCTGCTCGCCCGCGTCGTCGACATGCTGGACCGCCTGCCGATGGAGGCGCGCGACACCAAGGGCGACCTGTACGAGTACATGCTCGGCAAGATCGCCACCGCCGGCCAGAACGGCCAGTTCCGCACCCCGCGCCACATCATCCAGCTCATGGTCGAAATGACCGCGCCGACGCCGAAGGACGTCATCGTCGACCCGGCCTGCGGCACCGCCGGCTTCCTCGTCGCCGCCGGCGAGCACCTCCGCCGCACCCACCCGGAGATCATGCGCGACGACGCATTGCGCGCCCACTTCCATCACGGCCTGTTCCACGGCTTCGACTTCGACGCCACCATGCTGCGCATCGGCAGCATGAACATGCTCCTCCACGGCGTCGAAAACCCCGACATCCGCTACCGCGACAGCCTGGCCCAGGACCACGCCGAGGACGCCGAGTGCTACACCCTCGTCCTCGCCAACCCTCCCTTCGCCGGCGCGCTCGACGCCGAGACCGTCGCCAAGGACCTCACCCGCATCGTTAAGACGCGAAAGACCGAGCTGCTCTTCCTCGCCTTGGTCCTGCGCCTGCTCAAACCCGGCGGCCGCGCCGCCGTCATCGTCCCCGACGGCGTCCTGTTCGGCTCCTCCAAGGCCCATAAGGAATTGCGCCGCATGCTGATCGAGGAGCAAAAGCTCGAGGGCGTTGTCTCTCTGCCGTCCGGCACCTTCCGCCCCTACGCCGGCGTTTCGACCGCCATTTTGTTGTTTACCCGCACGGACAGCGGCGGCACTGACAGCGTATGGTTCTACGATCTACAGGCGGATGGTTTTTCGCTGGACGACAAGCGCGCGCCCCTACTGCCAGAGACAAAACAAGGTGCTGTTCCGGTGTAGGTGCTGAGCGAGGCCGACCACGCGAAAAACAACTTGCCGGACGCATTGACACGTTGGAAACAGCGAGAAAAGGCAGAACGTAGTCTGCCTCGCGCAGCACAAAGTTTCGTGGTCTCGAAGCCTGACATAGTGTCAAACGGCTGGGATCTTTCCCTGCGTCGCTATAAGGCAGTCTTACACAATGGAACTTCACATCGAACGCCGAGGGAACTCCTGACTGAACTTACAATGTTGGAGGACGAAATCACGCGGGGTATGCGAGTATTAGAGGATATGCTGAGTTGACGCCTCCGCTTTTCCGGCGCCTTGCAGACGTCTGTGAGGTGGTACAAGGAGGTCGTCATGGTCTGACAGGGAATGATTTTGTCACAGATGGTTATCCTGCGTTTGGAGCCGGTGGTGTCAATGGCAAACTGCCTAGCTTTGAGTTCGATAGATCAGCGGTGATACTTTCCGCTATAGGTGCCCGTTGTGGCAAATGTTTCTATGCACAAGATAAATGGAGTAGCCTAGCCAACACTCAGGTCATTCTTCCTAAACCAGAGATAGCTGATGCTCGCTTTCTCTGGTTCCAGTTGAATGATGAAAAACTCTGGCCACGATCCGGTACGGCACAGCCCTTTATCAAGCCGTCAGACGTGAAATCAAAACACATCTACTTACCGCTTCTTTCTGAACAACGACGAATCGCCGCCGTCCTTGATCAGGCCGATGGTCTGCGGGGAAAACGCTGGGCAGCTCTCGCGAAACTCGACGAGTTGGCACGCGCGATCTTCGTGGCAATGTTCGGCAATCCCAGTATCGGCACATCGAAATGGCCGCTTATGGACTTTGCAGCCACGTGTCATAACGAGGACGCTAAGCGCATACCCGTAAAGCTAGCAGACCGAGAAAATCGCATAGGACAATATCCCTATTACGGAGCATCTGGTGTCATAGATAGTGTTGACAACTTCATTTTCGAAGGTCCTCGTCTACTTGTTGCCGAGGACGGAGCTAATCTTTTATCGCGGTCTACGCCCATTGCTTTCCTGGCATCGGGCAAGTTTTGGGTAAATAATCATGCTCACGTCTTGAGGTTTTCTGGGGTTGCGCATCTCCGATACCTGCGAGACGTCCTGCTACATCTCGATGTAAGTCCCTACGTTACAGGTTCCGCTCAGCCGAAGCTGAACAAAACGAGCTTAGACCGCATCAAAATACCCGTTCCTCCTCTCGATTGTCAGCAACGATACATCGCTGTTTGCGCTAAGTTAGATCTGATAAAAGAGACCGCATTGGAGCAGCATGAGATCCTAACGGCGCTCTTTACCTCCCTCCAACACCGCGCCTTCGCCGGAGAGCTTTAATAGATGTCTCAGTTCGGCTTTCTCACCCCCGAGTGGCCGGACATCCACGACGCCGCCACCCGCGCCGAAACCCAAACCCTCACCGACCCGCGTGCCGCCACCTTCTACGCCCGCTACGCCCTCGAACGCGTCCTCGACTGGCTCTACCGCGCCGACAAGCGCCTCAAATCACCCTATCAGGACAACCTCGCCGCCCTCATCCACGAACCAACCTTCCGCACCACCGTGGGGGAGGCGATCTTCCGCAAGGCCGACTACCTCAAGACCATCGGCAACAAGGCCGCCCACGGCGACAAGCCCGTCTCCGAGGCCGACGCCCGCACGGCGCTCAAGGAACTCTTCCATCTCACCTTCTGGCTTGCCCGCACCTACGCCCGCGGCCAAAAACCCGCCGACACCCTCGCCTTCGACCCCGCCAAACTCCCACGCCCGATGGCACAGGTGGCGAAAATCACCCTCGACCAGCTCCGCCGCCGCGAAGCCGAGCTGCACGAGCGCGACGCCGCCTACGCCAAGCTGCAAGCTGACCATGCCGAAGCCGACGCCGAGCTGAAAACCCTGCGCGAGCAGGTCGCCGCCGCCCTCGCCATCAACCTCGCCACCCTCGACACCCACGACTACAAGGAAGCCGAAACCCGCAACGCCCTGATCGACCTGCTGCTCCGCGAGGCCAGCTGGGACCCGGCCGGCCAACACGTCGCCGAATACCCCGTCACCGGCATGCCCACTCCCACCGGCGCCGGCCGCGTCGACTACGTGCTCTGGGGCGCCGACGGCAAACCCCTCGCCCTCGTCGAAGCCAAACGCACCCGCACCGACCCGGGCGCCGGCCAGCACCAGGCCAAACTCTACGCCGACTGCCTGCAAGCCATGCACGGCCAGCGCCCGATCATCTTCTACTCCAACGGCTACGAGCACTGGCTCTGGGACGACACGAATTACCCGCCCCGCCAGGTCGCCGGCTTCTACAAGCAGTCCGAGCTCGCTTTGCTCGTCCAGCGCCGCACCACCCGCCGCCCGCTCGCCGACGCCGAGCCCGACAAGGCGATCGTCGAGCGCTACTACCAGCAGCGCGCCATCCGCCGCATCGCCGAACACTTCGAGCGCGACCGCCAGCGCCGCGCCCTCGTCGTCATGGCCACCGGCGCCGGCAAGACCCGCACCGTCATCGCCCTGGTCGACCTGCTGATGCGCCAGAACTGGGCCAAGCGCGTCCTCTTCCTCGCCGACCGCACCGCCCTCGTCACCCAGGCGGTCAACGCCTTCAAGCACCACCTCCCGGCCGCCGCCCCGGTCAACCTAGTCACCGACAAATCGACCGAAGGCCGCGTCTACGTTTCCACCTACCCGACGATGATGCGCCTGATCGAGGAGCAGCAATCCGGCGCCCGTCGTTTCGGTCCCGGCCACTTCGACCTGATCATCGTCGACGAGGCGCACCGCTCGATCTACCGCAAATACGCCGCCATCTTCGACTGGTTCGACAGCCTCCTCGTCGGCCTCACCGCCACCCCCAAGGACGAGATCGACCGCAACACCTACGGCCTGTTCGACCTCGAAACCGGCGTCCCCACCGACGCCTACCCCCTCGAAGCCGCCGTGAAAGACGGCTACCTCGTCCCCATGCGCGCCCTCTCGGTGCCGCTCAAATTCCAGCGCCAGGGCATCCGCTACGACGACCTCTCCGACGACGAGAAGGAGAACTGGGACGCGCTCGAATGGGGGGAGGAGGACGGCACGCCGGACCACATCGACCCGCAAGCCCTGAACAAATGGCTCTTCAACCAGGACACCGTCGACAAGGCCCTCGCCCACCTGATGATCCACGGCCAGCACGTGCAAGCCGGCGACCGCGTCGGCAAGACCATCATCTTCGCCAAGAACCACGCCCACGCCGTCTACATCCAGAAACGTTTCGATGCCAACTATCCGAACCTGAAGGGCGAATTTGCTCAGCTCATTGATTTCAGCGTCAGCCACGCCCAGAGCCTGATCGACAATTTCTCTCAGGCCAGCAAGCCGCCCCACATCGCCATCAGCGTCGACATGCTCGACACCGGCATCGACGTCCCCGAAGTGGTCAACCTCCTCTTCTTCAAGTTCGTCCGCTCGAAAACCAAGTTCACCCAGATGATCGGCCGCGGCACCCGCCTCTGCCCCGAGCTCTTCGGCCCCGGCCAGGACAAGCAGAATTTCACCGTCTTCGACTTCTGCCAAAACCTTGAATATTTCAGCCAGGACGTCCCGACCATCGAGGGTACCGTCGCCGAAAGCCTCTCCGCCAAACTGTTCAAGACCCGCGTCACCCTCGTCGTCACCCTCGACCAGCGCCCTGAAAGCAGTGACGCCGACCTCTCGCTCCGCCGCGCCACCGCCGACCACCTCCTCGCCGACGTGCAGGCAATGAACCCGGAGAACTTCATCGTCCGCCCGCAGCGCCGCCTCGTCGAAACCTACGCGGCACCCGAAGCCTGGCAGAAACTCGATGAAGACTCCGGCCGCAAGCTGGACGCCCTTGCCGATCTGCCAACGGAACGACCGCCCGACGGTTTAGAGGCCAAGCAGTTCGATTTGCTCATCCTCAGCTTGCAGCCCGGCGTCCTCGGCAAGCCCGTCCCCTTCGCCAAGCTCAAGACCCGCGTGGTCGAGATCGCCGCCGCCCTGGAAGAACAGTCGAACATTCCCGTCATCGCCGCGCAGATGGTGCTCATCCAGGAAATCCAGACCACCGACTGGTGGCAGGACATCACCATCTGCCTGCTCGACGAAGCCCGCCGCAAGCTGCGCGGCCTCGTCCACCTCATCGAGCGCCGCAAGCGCGCCACCCTCTACACCAACTTCGAAGACGTGATCGGCGAAGTCGAAGAGATCGCCTTCGCCCGCTTCACCCCGCCCGACGATTTTGAAAAATTTCGCGCCAAAGTCCGACACTTCCTACGCCAACACGAGAACCACGTCGTCATCCATAAGCTGCGCAGCAATCACCAGCTCACGCCCACCGACCTCGAGGAGCTCGAGCGCATGCTGCGCGAAAGCGGCACCGGCAACCCCGAAGACATCGATCGCGCCAAGACCGACGCGCAAGGCCTCGGCCTCTTCGTCCGCTCGCTGGTCGGCCTCGACCGCGCCGCCGCCAAGGCCGCCTTCGCCCGCTTCCTCGCCGGCCGCAAGCTGACCGCAAACCAAATCGAGCTGATGGACATGGTCGTCGAGCACCTTACCGAGAACGGCGTCATGCCGGCCGAGCGGCTGTACGAGTCGCCCTACACGGACCTCAGCCCTGCCGGCGTCGAAGGCCTGTTCAACGAGGACGCGACGATCGAACTCCTCCTCATCCTCGATGACGTGAAGAAACGCGCCGCCGCTTGAGGCGGACGGGGTTCAACCCAAAGGCTTGCGCCGCGCCGTCGCAGGCCGGCCCGGCGCAGGCGGGCCTTGGAACCGTCGCCATAAAGCTCCGGTTAATCATCAGGCGGTACACTCGGCCACCGACCGCACGAGGAGACCCTGATGTTCGATGGTGTTCTGACGTCCGAGGCCGGCCTGCCGCCCGTGCCGCTGCAGCGCCCGTCAATGTCCGCCTTGGCCTACGTCCTGCGCCATCCTCAGACCTGGCCGCCCGGCTTCAAGTGGGATTTCAGCAACTGCCACACCTGCGCGATGGGCCTGTGCTACCGGCTGTGGCATGAGCGCGGCCCGGCCACCGCGGCGTGGTTCGGCGGCGTCGCCGAGCTCCTCGGCATCCCGCCGCGCGACGCCTTCGCGCTCTTCGTCAGCCCCTGCCTCCGCCCGTTCCGCCGCGCCGACCCGGCCGCCCTCGCGGTCGCCCCCAGCATCGCCCCCAGCATCACCCCCGACATGATCGCCGACGAGATCGACCACTACCTCGCTCGCCCAGGCCATTAACCCTTCCTTCAGCCTGCAGCGGCATACTCCCCGCGCCGGCAGTGGGGCCGGCAAGCCATCCGCGGGCCGGCCCGCGCGTGCGACGCCGGCGGCGGCAGAGTGAGGGCATGTCATCAATGAACCAGGACGAACTGAACCAGGTCTTCGCCCTCCTCAGCGAAGGCAGGCGCGTCGAGGGCTGGACCATCGAACCCGCCGAGGACGCGCAGGTGCTCATGGACTACAAGCGCGGCGATAGCTGGATGCGTCGATCCGCCGAGGCGAGCTGGACCGAACGGGCCCAGCAAAGCTGAGCGCCATCCGTCAGAGCGGCCCGCCGGACCGGCTACTCGAACGCCCTGAGCGCCCGGCCGAACCCCGCCCCGACGCCGCCGATCGCCGCGTTCGGCCCGGCGACGACGATGGCGACCACGCAGTAGAGCACGTAGGCGATCGCAAGCACGGCGATCGTCCCCGCCATCCAGCTCAACGCCTTGACGACCCGGCCCATGCCACCCCGACCCATACCACTCAGATGGGGTCGCCGGCCGCCCGGCCAAATGGCCGTGCCTGCGGTCGCTACACCAGGTGCTGCCGCAACGGACGGTCGCGCGGCGGCGGCGCATGCGGATCGTCGATCCGGCCCGGCGGCGTCGCCCGGTTGCGCACGCTGTTCACCGCCCAGCTGACCGGCCACAGCTGCGGCACCAACTCCGCCGGCCGTATCAGCGCCTCCGTGCCCGCTCGCCAAGCCAACACGCCCAGTCCGCCGGCCCGACGCTCATCCGCACGCGGTCATGCGGCGCCGCGCGAGCCCTCCCCCAGCCCCAACACTGCCAGCGGCGCCATCCTGCCGGGCGATCGCATGGGGCTGCTTGCCATCCGCCATCGTCCGCCACTTGGAGCGCGCCGCCGGCACCAGGCAGCGCCGCGCCGGCCACCCCCCTGAGCGCGGCGTTAAACCCGCCGCACCAGTATGACGATGAGGATGATCGCCAGGATCGTCCCCAGCCCGATGCCGCCATAGCCGTAGGAGCCACCCGAGTAGAAGCCGTAGCCACCGCCGCCAAAGGCCAGCACCGCCAGGATGATGAGAAGCACGAGCACCATGGGAGACCCTCCGCCTGCCGCGCGAGCCGCCACTGGCTCCACGTCGCGTCTGGTCAGTGACGCCTCACGCCCGCGTGAGTTGCAGCACCGACGACGCGACGCCGCGGCTGCGGCCGAGGCGCCACAGCCCGCCCGACCCGGCTACCCGCACGACCCGCTCGCCGCCGCGCCAGCGCAAGCCGGACGGCCGCGCCCGCCTCAGCTCTCCTGGCTGACCGTCTCCACCCACTCCGCCTGGCCGGACACGCGCCGCCAGCTTGCGCCGCGCTTGAAGTCCAGCAGCACATCCGCCCCATCGCCGGGCTCGAGCGTCCAGCCCTCGACGAGCTTGCCCGCGCTCAGCAGGGCAAAAACCTGATTCAACGCGTCCTGTGTCATCACCATCGCGCACCCGCCTCGATCACGCCGCCCGGTGTGTGCAGCGCCCCGTCCGCGTTCTTATCGCAGCCCAATCGGGCAGGCTACCGGCACCCCCACACAGGCCCGCGATGCACCACCAAAGCGACCGGCCGCCGCCGCCAAGCGGTTCTTGCCCCCCGAAGGCTTCATGTGCCGCTGTGTAGCTGGTAGCCATGCCAAATGCGCCGCCTGCCCCCTCTGCTGACGCAGTGTCGCCTCCAGCTCGGCATCGTCTGCCGCTGCCTGTTCAGCGTCCGCGGCGCCGCCCTGTCCAAGCTCGCCTTCATCGCCGGCCTCGCCTACTCCTACGGCTGGATCGACCTGATCCCCAACCGCCTGCCCTATGTCGGCCATCTCGACGAGATCGGCTTCGCGCTCACCGGCCTGATGCTCGCCCGGCTGATGGCCCCAGCCACCCTGCTGGAGCCGGACCGTCCCGGCGAGGCGCGGCGGCCGGTCGGCGAGCACCTGCGCTTCGCCATCCGGGTGCTGCGCGCCGACCTCGCCAACTTCTTTCTGTTCCAGCATCGCGACGTGCACGCCTTCCTGATCACCGGCAAGAACTCCGGCACCCACTGGGTCAAGTTCATGCTCAGCGTCGCCATCGCCCGGCAGTTCGGCGTCGCCCCGCCGTTCTACGCCAGCGGCCCCGCCGCCGACGCGATCATCGGCCACCCGCGCTGGCCCAGCACCTACCCCGGCCTGCCCCGCATCGGCAGCTCGCACACCATCCCCTCGCGCGCCTTCGCCTGGCGCACCCGCCTGCTCGACCATCCGCCGGTAGTCGTGTTCGTGCGCGACATCCGGCAGGCCATGCTGTCGAACTTCGTCAAGTGGCAGCAGCAGTACGGCGGCACCCTCGCCGAGTATGTGCGCGGCGACCCGCTCGGGCGTCGCCACGTCGCCGACATCTGGTGGTACGTGCACTTCTTCAATCGCTGGGGCGACGTCGCCCGCGCCCGCCCGCACAACACCCTCATCGTCCGCTACGAAGACCTGCAGGCCTGCCCGCGCCACTGGCTCGAGCGCATCGCCACGCATCTGCGGGTCCCGCTCGACGAGGCGTCGCTGGCCGCCGGCCTGTGCTTCACCGGCCGCGAGGCGCTGCAGCCCCGCCTCGACCCGACCCATGCCGAGACCATCATCCCGGCCGCCGGCGCCCGCAGCGCCATCCGGTTCTCCGAGGCGGACGAGCACGTCGTCGCCGCCATCCTGCGCCGCCATCTGCGCCACGGCCTGGGCTACGACTACACGCTGCGACCCACCCGCCTGCCAGCCCAGCACCGCCGCCGCGACGCCGCCATTGCGTCCGAGCTCTGAGGATCCGGCTGCAGATCCGCGCTTGAAGAGGCGGCGAGGCGGCGTGACCGACAGGCTGTGGAGCGTGGAGGACGGGGTGAGTGTGATGCGCATGCTGAGTCGTCGACGCGGTGCACACCCGGTCGGCCGCGCCAGCCGAACGTGGCCTGGCGAGTAGGATGGCTGATCTGTCCGACCTGATCATCGGCCACTACGAGCGTCATGCCCGTGAGTGGGAGGCCGACCGGCGTGGCGGCGGCTGGAGCGACCAGCCATGGCACGATCGCTTCGTCTCAGCTCTGCCGGCGGGCGCCAAAGTTCTGGATCTGGGTTGTGGCGGCGGAGTGCCCGTCGCCGCAAACATGGTTGGCTGTGGCATGAGCGTGACGGGCGTCGATGCTTCGCCCACGCTCATTTCGCTGTGTCGCGAGCGGCTGCCCGCTCACGAATGGATTGTCGCCGACATGCGGTCAATCGCGCTGGGCGCTCGGTTCGACGGTATCCTGGCCTGGGACAGCCTGTTTCACTGTAACCCCGACGATCAGCGTCGCATGTTCGAGGTGTTTGCCAGGCACAGCGCCAGTCGAGCGGTTCTGATGTTCAATGGTGGGCCGACCTACGGCGAAGCTGTTGGCAGCTATCGCGGCGACCCGCTTTATCACGCGAGCCTTGGGCCTGCGGAGTACCAGGAGCAACTGGACCGGATCGGCTTCGAGATTACTGCCCACGCCATTGAGGATCGCCTGGCAGGTGGGAGGACTGTATGGTTGGCACGCTCGCGCGGTCGCACGCTAAACCGGAACTCTCACCGCGGGGCTTTGCCCCTTGACCCCACCAAAGCCTAGGCTTGGAAACATCTCCCGAGGAACCGTGGCTCAGGCCCAACACGCGGCGCGGCTGTCTCATAGGCGGCGCAGGCTGACAGCTCACCGGACGCCAATGCCGACCAGACGTCGGTCTGCTGCCTCAGTCCCCCGTCCTGCGACCGCACGCCGTGTCTGTTGCGCGGCCGCCGCGCACGTCGTGCCGGTGCACGCTGCCGAACAGCTGCCGAGCCTGCCGCCAGGCCGCGCCCGGCCGCACGCGCGCCCGCCGCAATGCCCGCCGTTACGCGTGATCGCATCGCGCCCCGCCCCGCCGCCCCGATGAGCAGCCGCCACGCGCCGCGCATCGAGGCGTGGCATGATCGCCTCGTCGCCGCCGCCTTCCTCGCCTTGCCGGTCGCCATCCTGTACACGCGCGCCGGCAGCGAAATCCTGATCGCCCTGCTCGACGTCGCCTTTCTCGCCGACTGCGCCCGCCGCTCGAACTGGGCCTGGCTGCGCCGCTTCTGGGTCGTCGCCGCCACCGCCTGGTGGGTTTGGCTCGTGATCTGCTCGGTCCCGTTCACGCTGCACGCCGGCGCCGGCCCTGTCGCCGCCGCGCTCGCAGGCCGGCGTTGGAGCTCGTGCCTGCAGGCGCTGGTCTCGGTGCGCTTCCTGCTGCTCGCCGCCGCTGCGGCGACGTGGCTGCCCGACCGCCCGGCCCTGCGGCGCGGCCTCGGCTGGATGGTCGCCGCCGCCGCCGCCTGGGTCGCGCTGGAGTGCTGGCAGCAATACCTGCTCGGCCGCAACCTGTTCGGCTGGCCGCGCTGGGGCGACGGCGCGCTGACCGGCCCGTTCCGCCAGCCCCGCGCCGGGCCGGCACTGGTGCTGATCCTGTTTCCCGCCATCCTGCCGCCCACCCTGGCGCTCCTCGCCCGTCCGAACCCGCGCCCCAGTCTGAAATCCGGCCTGAGCTCCGGTCTGGCCCCCGATCTGCACCCCGATCTGCATCCCAACCGGCGCCCCGGTTTGAACCCCGACCTGGCCCCACGCCTCGCCGCCGCCGGCCTGGTCCTGTTCGCCACCGCGACCATGATCCTGATCGGCCAGCGCATGCCCGCCCTGCTCACCGGCGTCGGCCTCATCGCCTGCGGCGTGCTGCTGCCGCGCACCCGCCCGGCCGTGCTTGCCACCATCGTCCTCGCCGCCGTGCTGCTCGCCGCGCTGCCGGCGATCTCCCCGCCCACCTTCGCCAAGCTGGTGCTGAAGTTCGCCCGCCAGCTCGCCCATTTCGGCAGCACCCCCTATGGCGACATCCTCGTCCGCGCCACCGTGATGACCAAAGCCCACCCCGTGCTGGGCCTCGGCTTCGACGGCTTCCGGCATGGCTGCGACGATCCCGCCTATCAGCACGGCCTGCGCTGGCTCGGCGGCGCCCCGCTCGGCCCCACCGACCGCTCCGGCTGCAACATCCATCCGCACAACCACTATCTCGAGGCCGCCACCTCCGGCGGCTTGCCCGGGCTGCTGCTGTTCTGCGCCACCGTGCTCGCCTGGCTGGCGACGCTCGGCCGGGGCCTGCTCCGCCGGCCGGATCCCCAACGCGCCGCCCTGTTCATCGCCGCCCTGCTCGCCCTGTGGCCGCTCGCCTCCACCAGCGCCTTCTTCACCCTGCCCAATGCCGGCTGGTTCTTCCTCCTGCTCGGCGCCGGCCTCGCCCTAGCTCCGGCCAACCAATTTCCGCCCAACCATTCCCCGCCCAACCAACTCCCGCCCAGCCGACCCCCGCCTCGCCGGGCCGTAATCGCCCCGCCCCGGCAGTCTGCCGCCAAATCGTGAACAAGCCGTCAACAGCCCTCCCGTCCGCCGCGTGTCAGGTCTAGACTGCCGGGTATCCAAGTCGCCGGGACAACGAGCCCAGCCATCGCAACGCGATGCGGAGGCCCAGCCATCGCGACACGATGCGGAGGATCGACCACGATGCGTAACCCGCCCGCCCATCGTCTTGCCGCCGCCGGCCTGCTGAGCCTCGCCTGCCTCGCCGCCACCCCCGCCTGCGCCACCCTGAAGAGCGGCGCCGACGCGCCCGACTTCACCACCCAGGCGGCCCGAGACGGCCAGGAGTTCTCCTTCCACCTCGCCGAGGCCCTGAAGCGCGGCCCCGTCGTGCTGTATTTCTACCCCGCCGCCTTCAGCTCCGGCTGCACCACCGAGGCGCACGAGTTCGCCGACGCCTCGCCCCAGTTCGCCGCCCTGCACGCCACGCTGATCGGCGTCTCGATGGACAACATCGTCAAGCTCAAGCGCTTCTCCACCAGCGAGTGCCACAGCAAGTTCGCCGTCGCCTCCGACAAGCACGGCACCGTCAGCCTCGCCTATGACGCCGTGCTCGTCGGCTTCCTCGGCTGGGCCAGCCGCACCAGCTACGTCATCGCCCCGGATGGCCACATCATCTACGCCTACAGCGCGCTCAACCCCGAAGGCCACGTCGCCAACACCCTCAAGGCGCTGACCGACTGGACCGCCGCGCACCCGGCGGACACCGCCTCCCGCTAGCCGGCGTCGCGCAGCCGCCCAGCCGGCGCTCATCACCGACTTCCCATCATCACGAAACCGTGTATGACTGCCGTCCGGGCGCCGTCGCCCCAAAGGCAAGATCGTGTCAACGACGCTCCGTCGGGTTTGGGATCACCCGGTCCTTCTGCTGCCGCGCGACTTCCGCCTGTTCCTGCTCGGCGCCCGCACCGACGCGGCGGTCGAGCGGGTGCGCGCCGTCGCCGGCGCCCGCGCCGCCTTCGAGCAGCTCTACGCCGCCTCTGACGATCCCTGGGCCTCCGCCGCCCCGCGCTTTCGCTACCAGCAGCACAAATACGAGCAGATCATGGCGCTGCTGCCCGAACGCCGCTTCGGCCACGGCCTCGACCTCGGCTGCGGCCTCGGCCTGCTCTCCCACCGCCTCGCCGGCCGCTGCGACCACGTGCTCGGCATCGACGTCGCCGATGCGGCCCTCGTCCACGCCCGCCGCCGCCACGCCGCAATCGCCAACCTGCACTTCGCCCAGGGCGACCTGCAGGACCTGCCCGAGACGCTCGACCGCCGCTTCGACCTGGTGGTCGTGGCCGACACGCTCTACTACCTCGCCCCGCTCGAGGACGACCTGCTCAAGACGCTCAGCGCCCGCATCGCCGCCCTGCTCGCCCCCGGCGGCATCTGCCTGCTCGCCAACCACTTCTTCTTCGGCGCCGATCCGGAATCCCGCGTCTCCCGCCGCATCCACGACGCGTTCTCCTGGTCGAGCGGCCTGACTGTTCTCAGCCAGCACCGCCGCGCCTTCTTCCTGGCCACCTTGCTCACTCCTCGCGAGTCCGCTTGACGGCAAGGCAAGGGGCGTTGCCCCTTGACCCCACCAAAGCCGCGGCTTTGGCAACGTTGACCTGGGGCCGTATCGACGGCTCTTCCGACAGCGAGCGGCGCCGCGCTGCGGACAACGTGCTGATCCACGCGACGGTAACGGATCGAAGGCGGAGTAAGCCAAAGGCTCCGACTGCGCAAAGCGCGGTTGGAAAGCCTCATGGCGGCAGAGCCCTCACCGTTCATGGCGATCCCATCAGCCTCTCTTGCCGGATCGCTCCGCCCGTGATGTAAGCTACTACTTACAACAACCCAATCGATCAGCGCCTCGTCGCACCTTCGACAATGCCACAAACCAACCCTGGACAGAACCATGGCGACCGACACCACGACCCAGGCCTTCCTCACCGCGGACGCCCAGGATGACAACGCCGAGGTGCTTGATGGCGGGCTGGCCGAGACCGCGTCCTACAGCGCCCCCACCGCCCAGATCGGCAGGTGGTTCGCCAGCCAGGCGACCTTCCTGCAGGCAGGTCTGTCCGCTGCCGCAACGGCGATCGGCGGCAGCGCCACGCCCGTCCCGGTCATCAACCTCACCCAGGAGGACACGCTCGGCACCCTGACCAGCCAGACCGGCTACGAGTTCGACGTCCAGTACCTGCCCGCCGACATCGCCAACCACTCGGCCACCATCTCGACCGACCAGACCTACGCCGCCTCCGGCAGCCAGACGCTGGTCGCCGACGTCGCGACCCAGGCTGCCCCGGTGCTGCAGGACCAGCTCTACGAGGCCGCGCTGCTCGACCAGCAGAGCTATTTCGGCACCACCTCCACCGGCCTCTTCACCGCCACCTTCACCGCCGGGCCGCCGCTCGCCGCCATCGGTCCCGCCAACGCCGCGGACCGCGCCTTCATCGATGCCGCCGGCCACGCCGACCTGACCGGCATGATGGAGGGCCAACTCGCCTTCGCCCTCCAGGGTGTGTCAAACACGCAGGGCTACGGCGCCTGGGAGATCGCCAACGACGGATCGCTCAACGCCGACCTGGGCGCCCTCGCCGCGGCCGCCGGCGTCACCGTCCCCGGCACCGTCGATGCCACCGGCGCCGTCCAGATCGCAAACCTCGGCGCCCTGAGCGGCCTGGCCTTCGACACCCAGCTCGCCAGCTACTCGATCGGCAACTCGCTGGCCGCCATCACCGTCTTCAAGGCCGAGAGCGCGGCCGGCTCCGATCCGGCGCTGGTGGCGCTTGCCAATGCCGCCCTGCCCACCGCCGACCAGCTTCTCGCGCAGGCGGTGATCAATGACGGCGAAAGCGCCGGCGGCCTGAACGACAGCACCGCCGCGCCCACCGCCGCAGCGGGTGCGATCCTCACCTCGGCCGCCAACGCCGCCGCCACCGGCAGCGCGGTGATCGCCGACTACGACGGCTCGGCCAGCACCCCCGGCGCGCTCGCCGCCGGCCAGGTCGGCATCCAGTTCGTCAACGCGAGCGAAACCGCGCCCACCGGCTACGGCTTCCTGATCGACACCGCCGCCGTCGCGCCGGTCACCATCACCGGCGCGGCAAACCAGTTCGAAGCCGTCGCCGGCAGCACGTTCGGCCTGACCTATTACGGCGCCGCCGGCGGCAGCGGCGACATCGCCCTGACCGGCGGCACCAACCTCGTGCTCGCCGCCCCGTCGGCGCTGAACTACTATGTCGACGCCGACCAGGGCGACAGCACGATCTACGCCGGCAACGGCAACGATTCGATCGTGACCGGTTACAGCAGCAACGTGATCGGCCTCGGCAGCGGCAACAACGTCGTGGTTGCCGGCGGCTCAGGCGCCGACGGGTTCAGCAGCGACACCATCGTCGGCTCGACCGGCGACGATACGATCTATGCCGGCGGCGGAACGGCGCAGGTGTTCGCCGGCACCAAGGGCGTGACGCTCGTCGAGACCGGCGGCAGCGCCTCCCTCGCCACCGGCGCCGCCTCGTCGACGATCTTCGGCGACGACGGCAGCATAACGACGCTCAGCGGCGGCGGCGCCAACGTCATCGTCGGCGGCTTCTACGACACGATCAACGGCGCCGGCCTGACCGGCGGCGGCAATGCCTTCTTCCTGAGCGGCAACAACAGCAACGAGGTCATCGGCGGCAGCGGCAACACCTTTTTCATCATCGGCGGCGGTTACGGCGGCAGCACCAACGACACCATCATCGGCGGCGCCGGCGCCAACCTGTATGATTTCAACGTCAATCAGCAGGGCGCCTCCACCGACCAGATCGCCTTCAATCCAAACAGTGTCATCGACCTCACCGGCTACGCCGCCAACGAGGCCGCCAACGCGGTCGCCAATCAAAAGGACACCGCCGGCGGCGTGAGCTTCACCCTCTCCGACAACACCCAAATCACCCTGACCGGCGTCGCTTCGGTCGGCGCTGCGAATTTTATCAGTTAGGAAGGCCTTCTTTTTTGAAAAAAAGAAGCAAAAAACTTTGACTTATAAGATAAAGACACCGTCGTGATGTTCCCCTAACTGACAAAAGTTTTTTGCTTCTTTTTTTCAAAAAAGAAGCGCTTCCTTCTTACAAATACCCAAACCGCCGCATCACCGCCGCATGCTCGCGCTCGATCCTCCCCCGCTGCTCCACGCTCAGCACCTCCCGCCACCCACCAACCCGCCCTGCCCGGAAAAACGCCCCGCGCGACTGCGTCGGCTGCTCGACGAACCCGCCCGCCCGCTCCTGCCCGCTGAGCACATCGAACCGGCTGAACGCCACCGCCCGGGCCAGCCGCGCCGCCGGCGGCGCCTCGCCCAGCCAGCGGATCACCGCCCCAAACCCCACCTCCGGCTCGGCCGACAGATCCTCGTAGCGCAGCACCAGCCGCCGCGGCGAGGCCGTCCGCGTCCAATGATGCACGTGCACCGACCACGAGCTCACCTGCTCGAACACCTTGTCGTCCCCACCCCCGGTCGCCGCCGCCGCGTCCGCCATCCGCCCGATCGTCTCGTCCAGCGTCAGCCCGAGATGGTGGCTGTATGAAACCGCCACGTCGCGCGGGTCGCGCACCAGGTAGATCGCCCCCGCCGTCACCTCGGGCGTCACCAGCGGCACCCCGCCCACCACCAGCGACGCATTGTGCGTCTTCACGAACACCAGATCCGGATGCAGCCCCATCAGCGCCCGATGCACCGCCGGCCGCATCCGCTGCACCTCCGCCACCGTGTAGCGCGAGGCCGGCCGCGGGTCCTGCGCCCGATACCAGCTCGCCCCGCTCTCGCCCGTCGAGAGGTCGGTCAGCCGGTTGATGTCGTACGGCGCCGCAGGCTGGCGGATGTAGTTGTGCAGAAACGCCCGCAGCCAGGTGCTGCCCGACTTCGGATACGACGCGATCCACACCAGCCTGCCCACGCGTCGCGCCTCCTGCAGCAAGGCAAGGCTCAATAAAGCCGGAGCCTCCAAAATCCATTTGTGATGCGTGCCACCGGGCGAGAAGGGTGGCGCGGGAGGCAGGATTGAACGGCTCGCCGCTGGCCTCAACCTTCCCAACACGTGATGCTGCACTGCACCCAGCAGAGCCGAAAATGCTTTGACGCTCGCCCCCACGATGGGTCATTGATGCCCACGGATCCGCACCGCGGACCGGTCGCGCAGCAAAAATTCGGAGCGAGCATGCCGGACGGGCCGCAGGTAACCGACGCACACACCCCGGTCATCGACATGACGGAGCTGTGGCAGGAGAGCATGATCCGCCAGCTCTACCGCGCCCTGCTCGGCCGCCCCGCCGGCCCGGACGACCTCGTGCACAAGAAGTCGCTGATCCGCGACCACGGCGTCGACACCGCAATCGAGAAGATCTCCCGCGTCCTCACCAGCTCCACCGAATACAAGATGCGCCTGTCCAAGGAGCTGATGGACCGCGTCGTCGCCAACGCCCGGGTGCGCGAGATCGTCGACGTCACCCGCCTGCTGGTCGACCTCGGCACCGCCGCCGAGCAGGTGCCGTATTTCGAGATGCTCGCCGTCGAGCACTCCAACTGGAAAGCTCGCTTCGCCTTCGTCGAGGCGGCAGGCCGCGCCCTGCATGTCGGCCAGCGCCGCTGGGTGCCCGCAAGCCGCGTCGGCGACCGCCTCACCCTGGAGGGCGCCGAGGCCCCTGGCGCCACCGCGCGCGAAACCTTCGTGCTCAAGAACAACCGCTACCAGCTCGACACCGAAGCGCTCGCCGCCGACCGCCTGGCCGACGCAGCGACGGCCGCCGCCTGGGCGCATCGTCGCCTGCATGACGGCGTCGCCTACCGCGCCCCCACCGACCTCGAGGTCGCGCCGACCAAGCTGCGCCGCATCATGCTCGTCGGCGCCTGTCTGCTCGAGAGCTGGAACCAGATGTTCGACCATCTGGAGCCAAGCTGCGTCTGCGAGCGCGTCCTGTTCAACAACATCCAGACCCTGCCGCCGCTGCCCACCCAGCCGCTCGCCGACTACGACTTCCAGATGGTCGTGCTGCCGTTCCGCTCCATCCTGCCCGAGCAGGCCTATTTCCGCCTCAACTTCGACGACGACGCCGCCTACGAGCGCCTGTTCGCAGAATCCTGCTCGCGCATCGCCCTGTTCCTGCCGCAGGCCCTGCGCTGGAACATCGAGCACAGCCTGCTCACCTTCGTCGGCAACTTCTTCGTCCCCCAGCAGAACCCGATGGGCCGCCTGCTGCCGCGCTACAGCCTCAAAAATCCCGTCCATTTCGTCGAGCGCCTCAACGAGTTCCTCGCCGGCCAGATCGCCGGCCTGACCAACTGCTACCTGCTCGACCTCGATCAGATCTCGGCCACCATCGGCCGCAAGGCGGTGCAGGACGACTCCGTCTGGGTCACCAGCCACGGCTCCACCCTGTCCGACTGGGACCACCGCCTCGACCGCGCCCGCCTCGAGCCGGTCGACAGCCTGTCCAGCCTGTTCACCAGCCGCGTCGAGGACTTCGTCTTCGCCGTCTGGCACGAGCTCAAGGCGATGTTCCGCACCGTCCGCCAGGCCGACCAGGTCAAGCTGGTGGTCATGGACCTCGACGACACGATGTGGCGCGGCGTGCTCGCCGAGGCCGACACCATCAGCACCGTCGCCATCGAGGGCTGGCCGCTCGGCGTCGCCGAGGCGCTGATGTACCTGCGCCGCCGCGGCGTGCTGATCGCCATCGTCAGCAAGAACGAGGAGGCCACCATCCGCGGCCTGTGGGACCGCATCTTCGGCGGCCGCATCCGCCTCGAGGACTTCGCCTTCGTCGCCATCAACTGGCGCCCCAAGGCCGACAACATCCGCGAGATCATCCGCCAGGCCAACGTGCTGCCGACCAGCGTCGTCTTCGTCGACGACAACCCGGTCGAGCGCGCCGCCGTCCAGTCCGGCGTCCCCGGCATCCGCGCCATCGGCCAGAACCAGCACTACATCAAGCGCATCCTGCTCTGGAGCCCGGAGACCCAGCTCGCCAGCATCAGCCGTGAGAGTGCCAACCGCACCGAGCTGATCCAGAAGCAGCAGCACCGCGAGGCCGCCCGCGAGACCATGACGCGCGCCGACTTCCTGCTCGGCCTCGACCTCACCGTCGAGTGCTTCGACGTCGCCTCGGTGCGCGACCCCAGCTTCGAGCGCGCCTTCGAGCTGCTCAACAAGACCAACCAGTTCAACACCACCGGCCAGCGCTGGACCCGCGACGAGCTCGGCCGCGCCATCGCCGACGGCCTCCGCCTGCTCGCCTTCGCCGTGCGCGACGTGCATGTCGAGTACGGCCTTGTCGGCCTGCTGCTGCACGATGACAGGCGGGAGGGAGCGACCATCCGCCAGTTCGTCATGAGCTGCCGCGTCTTCGGGCTCGACGTCGAGGCCGCCGTGCTGTCCTCCCTCGTCGCCGAGCTGCGCGCGCAAAACCCCGCCCGCCCGATCAGCGCCACCCTCATCCACACCAAGTCGAACATGCCCTGCCGCGCCGTTTACGCGAACGCCGGCTTCGACGAGCAGGGCGAGCGCTGGACCCTGCCCGCCGACCAGGCGCCTGCCATCCCGGCTCATGTCCATCTCACCCACCGCGCGGCCCTCTTACCCGCGTAAGACACAGGGAAGGCCAGGGGCTTTGCCCCTGGACCCCATTAAAGGCGAAGCCTTTAAAATCCATTTCTGATCCTTGCCACGCGGGCGGGTTCGCTGGCGCGGCGAGCAAACGGATGCGGGTCTGGGGGGCGCCGCCCCCAGCGTCGGGACCCATCGCACGGCTCACCGAGGGAGAGCCCTGCCTTCCTCGTCACGCATACCGATGTTTCGGCGCGCCCACCCGTCCCATCCGCCGCCACCCCTGCCACCCGGCGCCCGGCCCCCAACGCGCCAGCGTACCAACTCGCTAAAATAACCCTCGGCGTCACCCTTGTGGCGCCGCTCCTTCCCCGCCTAGCCTGAGACCGCAGTCCAAGCGCGTGATCAACACGCACACGTGGCCGCAGGGGAGGACACCACCATGCATCGACGCACCGCGTCCGGGCGAGCCGCGCGCGCGGCCATCGCCGCCGCCATCCTGGCCACCACCGCCACCGCCGCTTACGCCGCACCCACCGCCAAGACCGAATACGGCACCATCACCGGCAAGGTCGCCGAGGGCATGAACGAGTTCCTCGGCATCCGCTACGCCGCACCCCCCACCGGCGCGCTCCGCTGGCAGCCGCCGCAGCCGCTGGCCCGCGCCCTGTTCAGCCACACCGCCACCAGCTTCGGCCCCCACTGCGCCCAGGTCTTCACCTATTTCGGCCTCCCAACCACCAACGAGGACTGCCTCTACCTCAACGTCTACACCCCCACCGGCCCCCGCCCCGCCGACGCCAAGCCGCTGCCGGTGATGCTCTGGATCCACGGCGGCTCCCTGGTCGTCGGCGAGAGCGAGGACTACGACCCGGTCAAGCTCGTCACCGACGGCCACGTCATCGTGGTGACGATCAACTACCGCCTCGGCTATCTCGGCTTCCTCGCCGAATCCGGCCTCGACGCCGAAGGCCACGCCGCCGGCAATTACGGCCTGCAGGACCAGCAATTCGCCCTCGACTGGGTCCGCCGAAACATCGCCGGCTTCGGCGGTGACGTGAGCCGCGTCACCGTCTCCGGCGAGTCCGCCGGCGGCCTGAGCGTGCTGTCGAACCTGGTCTCGCCCGGCGCCTATGGCCTGTTCAGCCGCGCCATCGTCGAAAGCGGCGCCTACTCGCTCACCCTGCCGACCCTCGCCGAGGCCGAGACCACCGGCAACGCGCTCGCCGCAGCACTCGGCTGCGCCCCCGCCGACACCGCCTGCCTGCGCGCCCTGCCGGCCGCCGCCGTGCTCAGCCTGCAGAACGCCGGCACCAACCTGACCACGATCGTCGACGGCACCACCGTGCCGCTCTCCATCGACACCGCGCTGAGCGCCGGCCAGTTCAACCGCGTGCCGCTGCTCACCGGCTCGAACCACGACGAGGGCCGCCTGTTCGTCACCCCCTACGCCGCCCTCACCGCCGCCGAATACCCCGCCGCCCTCGCCGCCACCTTCGGCCCCACCCTCGGCCCGGTCGTCGCCGCCAAATACCCCCTGCGCGACTACGCCCAGCCGGTGCTGGCGCTCGCCGCCGTGCTCACCGACGGCACCTTCGCCTGCCCCGCCCGCAAGGTCGCCGGCTGGGCGGCCCGCTACGTCCCCACCTACGCCTACGAGTTCAACGACGAGAACGCCCCGGAATCCTCGCTGCCGCCGACCACCTACCCCTTCGGCGCAACGCACGCGACCGAGCTGCAATTCCTCTTCGACCTGCCGCGCTACCCCGGCACCCCGCCGCTCTCCGCCGCCGAGGAGCGCCTGTCCAAAGTGATGGTGAAATACTGGACCAGCTTCGTCACCACCACCTCGCCCGACCGCGGCGCCGTGCCAACCTGGGAGCCCTACGCCCACGGCGCCGACGTCGTCCAATCCCTGCTCACGCCCCGGCCGGCGCCGGAAGACGACTTCGCCAGCGAGCACAAATGCGCGTTCTGGAAGAGCATCCCGAGCGCACCGCTCTAAGCAAGGAAGGCCAGAGGCTCTGCCTCTGGACTCCGTCACGCGTCAGCGTGCCTGCGCACGACGGCGCCCGCCCCCGTTTTGTTTGAAGCTTAACCGCCGTCTTTCTTGCTTGGCGACGCCGTCCGACTCGGACCTTGATCGAAGAGTGAGTACCGACAGCAGGGCGGAGCGATGCTACGCCTCCGCGAGCCGCTTCAACGACTGCACCCACTCCTCGTGCGAGGCGACCAGTTCACCTTGTATCCGGCGGCCAACGAGCCGCAAAAGCAGGCCCGTCTGCGCCTCTTCTGTAACGACCCTGCACCCGGCGGCGGTGGGCTCGATGTGCCAGGCATGCGAGCCGCTCGTTCCGGCCGGTCCCTTCGCCGACCAGACAAGCATCCGGCAAGCCTCGAACGTAACGACTTTGGGTTCGAAGTAGGTGCGCAATGTCTTGAAGCGGAACCTCGATCCGGCTTCCAGCTGGGAACCGCCCTCGAGGATCGAGACGTCCGAACACTTCCTGTACCAGCCTGGCCACGCCGTGCAGTCGATCAGAACAGACCAGACCCTCTGCGGCGAGGCTGCCACATCGACGCTGTTATGCGCGAAGACGACCGCCGACGCCGGCGCATGGTTCGGCGGCCAAGGGATATCGGGATCGGCGGACTGTGACCTGTCGAGCATCGAACTCCCTCGCGCCCGCGCGACGCATCTGACACGCGCCCGCGTGGCTCATCTGACGCGCGACCTCGCGACGCATCTGACGGTGTGAGCGAAAAAAAATCAAACAGTCAGGCGGCGGTGACCCAGCTCAGAAGGCGCCTGAGCCGCGCGTCGAACCGATGCGTCGTGGCATCAGCGTTGCCGGACCGCATTAGCCCCGCGGCAGCAAGTCAAGGTCCGGACCCCGCTTGCCTGCCGGCCTGCTCCGCCTCGCGGTCCAGGAGCGCGCGCTTGCGCTCCACGCCCCAACGGTAGCCGGATAGCGACCCGTCCGTCCGCACGACGCGGTGGCACGGGATGGCGACGGCCAACGGGTTCGCGCCGCAAGCCTGAGCCACCGCCCGCACGGCGCCGGGCCGGCCGACAGCACGGGCGATGTCGGCGTAGCTCGCCGTCGATCCGGCCGGCAGCTCGGTCAACGCCCGCCACACAAGCTGCTGGAACGCGGTGCCTCGCACGTCGAGTGGCAGGCTCAGGCCAAGCCGCGGCGCTTCCACCAGCCCGACCACGGCCGCCACCGTCGCCTCGAACCCGGCATCAGCTCCGACCAGGTCGGCCTTGTGGAAACGGTCCTGCACGTCGCGCACCAGCGCCTCAGGCTCATCACCCATCAGGATGGCGCACACGCCCTTGCCGCTGACCGCCACCAGAATGGCGCCGAGCGAGGTCTCGCCGACCGCGAACCGGATAACCTCCCCCGCGCCACCGTCGCGGAACCGCGTCGGCGTCATGCCGAGGATCACATCCGACCGCTCGTAAAAGCGGCTGCTCGAGCCAAAACCAGCGTCGTAGATCGCATCCGTCACCCGCGACGATTTGGTCAGGCTGCCGCGCACCCGCTCCGCGCGCCGGGCCGCGGCGTAGTCGCGCGGGGTGACGCCGGTGGCGGCCTTGAAGACGCGATGGAAGTGGTGCGGGCTGAGGCCCGCGCACCTGGCCAGAGCAGCCAGGAGCGGCACCGTTTCCGCGTCTGCGATGGCGCGGCAGGCATCCGCGACCAGCGCAGCATGCTGGTGTGCCAGCGGCGGCTGGTCCGGCCTGCACCGCTTGCAGGGCCGGAAACCGGCGGCTTCCGCGTCCGCCGTGCTGGCGTGAAAACGCACGTTCCTCGGGTTGGCCAGGCGTGCGGCACAGCTCGGTCGGCAGTAAACGCCTGTGCTCCGCACCGAGTAGAGAAAGCGGCCGTCGGCGGTGCGGTCGCGCGTGACCACCGCCTGCCAGCGCGAGTCGTGCTCGCCTGGCGCGGCAGCGCCGTCCGGGGCGGCCTCATCCAGGTCGCCGAGCCCGATCCGATCAGGGCCACCTGGCATGGCGTCGCCGACGCGTCGCCGGGCGCCCTGCTGCGCCAATTCGGCCCCATCGAGGCCGGTGAGCTGGCTGAACAGGCTGGGCGCGCGGCCACGGATGCGCAAAGACATGTCGATACCTCGTCGATGAGGATCGTATCTCGATCGATTATCCATCGTCTCGCACTCCGTAGCTTGCTTTCAAATCAGCGATCAGATCGTCCGCTGACACCACGAGCCGACTCGCGAACCGAGACCCTGCCCGCGACTTTGCCCGCGACCCTGCCCGCGACCTTGCCGGGCCCTCGCCTCGCGCTAGGGCGAAAAAAACGAGAATGACCGCGTCGTCGCGTGCAGCAGCGGCGCCAGCAGGTCCACCAGCGGCGGCGCAATGCGCCCAAGATGGTTCGGCCCCGACGGATGCAGCCCCCCCTTGTCGCTGCCGAACGCCGGATCGTAGATCCCCGTCGTGTCCACCCAGGTCACCCGCGGCGAAGCCACCGCCGTCACCGCCTGGCGCAGCGCCGCCGCCTGCGTGCCGTTGAACGGCCGCAACACGGCGATGGCGGTGCCGCCCGGCGTCGCCGCCAGCAACCCCCCAAGCACCTGCCGCAGCGCCGCCTCCACCGCCGCCGGCGTCGCCAGCCGGTCGTTGGTGCCATAGTTCAGCACCACCAGGTCAGGCGCCGGCTCAAGCCGCCGCGGCGCCCCGGCCAGCACCAGCCCGATGCTGCCGCCAAGCGCCGGCACCCCGCCCGAGCCGCCATGCGTGAGCCCCGCCCCGCCGAAGCCGACGATGCCGAACTCCACCGGCAACCCCCGCCCCACCGCCCACGACCAGCACATCATCACGTCGTTGCGGTCGGTGTCGTGGGCGGCCGTCTCGTTGATCGTCCGCACCCCCTCGGTGATGCTGTCGCCGAGGATCAGCGCCCGCCGCTGCCGCGCCCGCGGCGCCGCCACCCGCGCGCCCGCCGCCAGCGTCATGCCGGTGAACACCACCGCCGTGCTGCTCGGCGGATGCCAGCGGTTGATCTCCTCGGAGGTCGACTTCACCACCAGCTCCAGCAGGTGGAACGCCAGCCCGCCGGTGTCGACCGGCACCACCGGCTCGATCACCGGCGCAACCACCGCGCGCCGCCACGGCGACCCGGCCTCAAAGCCGTCCACCCGCGTATACACCTCCGACAGCGGCACCCGGTTGGCGCCGACGTCAAAGCGCAGCGCGCAGCGCGGCCCGCTGAACAGCACCCGCAGATACGCCCCGGCATTGATCGTCGCCGCCGACCGCCGCGTCGGCGTCGTCCAGGTGTAGGGCGAGTAGAGCCATGCAGGATCGTCCGGCGCCACCAGGGTCGCGTCGGCGGCATCGGTCGGGTCTGCATCGGTCATGCCGGATCATAGCCGCGCCCCGCTTTGCCTCAAGCCGGCCTGGCGGGGCCGCCGCCGCACGATCCCGCCCGCAGGTCCCCCAAAACACTTTGACGTTATCCGCCGCGGTGCCTACTTGTGCTCTCGGCACTTCGTGATGCGCGGAGCGCGCGAGTGGGAAGGAAGCCCATGCCGTCAGCCGCAATCACCACGGATTATCTGGCCAGCCGCACCTGGCGCTTCTGCCGCTCCCGCGGCGCCAACGCCACGGACGGCCTGCGCTTCCTCCCGGACGGCAAGATCCACGGCTACACCAACCCCAACGAGCGTGGCTGGCGGCTCGAGGACGGCGTCCTCGCCCTGCTCGGCGAGCGCGGCCAGGTCACCACCCGCTTCGACCACCTGGCGCGCGAGGGCAACAAGGTCACCCTGTTCGGCCAGCACCTGCCGAACCCCAGCATCACCCTCTATCTGGTCGAGCAGACCAGCCACACCGTGCGTCTGCCCGGCACCCGCGCCCATTTCGGCGACATGATCACCGGCCACGGCTGGGAGATCGGCGACCACACCTACGGCATTCCCGGCGTGATCGAGGAGGTCCTCGGCAAGCTCAGGATCGGCAAATACACCTCGATCGCCGCCGGCGTGAAGATCTGCTTTGCCGACCACCGCACCGACACGGTCAGCACCTACCCGTTCACGGTGCTGAACAGCTACTTCCCCGCCGCCCCACTCACCACCTCAAGCCACATCTCCAAGGGCGACGTCGTCATCGGCAACGACGTCTGGATCGGCACCGACGCCTTCATCTCGCACGGCGTCACCATCGGCGACGGCGCGGTGATCGGCGCCCGCTCGATCGTCACCCGCAACGTGCCGCCCTACGCCGTCGTCGTCGGCACGCCCGCCCACGTCGTCCGCCACCGCTTCCCTGACGCCACCATCGCCGCCCTGCTCTCCCTCGCCTGGTGGAACTGGCCGGACGAGACGGTCAACGCCTACCTGCCGCTGATGACCACCGGCGACGTCGACGGCTTCATCGCCCAAGCCCGCCGCGACCCCACGCTGCAATCCTTCCGCCGCTCCAACGACAATGCTCACCTTGAGGTGCCCGAAAGGAAAGCCAGGGGCTTTGCCCCTGGGCCCCATTGAGGCGGAGCCTTTAAAATCCAGTCCTGATCCATGCCTCTCGGCGCAGGCAAGAAAGCGCCCGTCGAGACTTTCCCGCTAAACCTTGTTCGCCACCACACGCACCGCCGACGCCGTCGCCAGCAACAGCGTCTGCGCCTCCGCGGTCAGCCGCACAGCGATCGCCGCCCCGCCGCCCAACCTGAGCGCCGCCATCAGCGGATCGCACGCCGCAACGATCGCCGCCACCACCGGCGCCATCGCCGGCTCCGCCAGCGCCGCCACCTCGGCGATCCCCTTGGCCACGCCGTAAAGTGCCGCCGCCTCCGCCGCACTCGGCACCAGCGACGCCTCCAGCGCCTCCATCCCCGGCGTGCATCCCGCCGCCGCTAATCCCACCACCACGCCGCCCAGCCCCCGCCGCCCGATCATCGCCCGCCCCGTCAGTATAACTAACGTTGCGTAACCTACGCCACCCGCCCGTCCCAAGCGGATCCGTGCGCGCGGCCTACCAGGCCGCGGCCGCGGTCGCCGCCTGAAACGGCTCGGGCAACCACTCCCCCACCAGCGAACCCGCGCCCGCCATTCCGCCGCCCACGCAAACCAGCAGCGCCTGCGACGTCGGCAACTCGATCACCCGCCCGCCCGCCTCGCCCAGGAACTCCGCGAACGCCTCCCGCACCCCGTCCAGAAACGAGTAGTCATGCGTCATGATGATCCCGCCCGGCACCATCCGCGGATAGAAGAAATCCAGGCACGCCCGGGTGCTGGACTTCAGGTCCACGTCGAGATGCACGAATGAGAACCGCTCGTCCGCCACCGCCACCGCCGTGCCGGGGAAGCAGCCCGGATGGAACACCACCTCCGGCGCATCGGCCAGGAACGCCCGCACCGCCCCGAGCCCAGAGCGATACTGCCGCGCCCGCAGATGCCCGCACTCCGCTGCCTCCGGCTCCGGCAGCCCGTCAAACGTGTCGAACAGATGCAGCCGCCGCCCGCCGCTCGCCATCGAGATCAGCTTGGCCGAACACCCCTGATAGACCCCAACCTCCGCCATCGCCCCGGGCAGCGCGCTCTGCGCCCGCGCCAGCGAATGCACGACGAACGCCTCGTTGCCCGACAGCAGGCTCTCCCGCTCCCGCCGCACCTGCCGGATCAGCCCCAGCACCTCGCGCTCCTTGTGGCCGCCCAGCTCCGTCAGCTGCGCCCACGACAGGATCCCCATCGCCAGCCGCCGCAAAGTCGGTAGTCGCGCATAGGCACGGTGAACATAACGGTGCTTCATCCACACGTGGCGCGGCCCTCCATTCGGTGTAATCTTCCACACACTGTCGTGTTGAGCAAAGAGCACTCGCGCCGCCCTCGTCGCGACCGGTCAAACTCGCGCCCCGGTCGTGCCGCCGCCCCGCACCTCAACCGCCTCATCGCACGCCCACCGCACGCCGGTCGCACGCCGGTCACACGCTCGCTGCACGCCCGCTGCACGCCCCGTGCCGCAGCGCAGCATCCGTGCTTTACGAAGCAAGCCCGGTTACGCTAGCACCGAGTTGCACGCCGTCTGCCGTCAAGCCCGGCCTCGGCCGTGTCAGGCCGCAACCGCAGGAGCCCGCCATGTCGTTGTTCGCCAAGCTGAAGGCGCCGAGCAAGCCGGAGCCGCTCGCCCCCCTGCCGCATTACCGCGACCTGCTCGCCGCCGCCGGCTGGTCGTTCACCTCGCTGCTGATGCCGCCGGTGATCTACGAGTGCAGCCACCCGGACCTCGGCCGCATGCTGCTCGGCGAGCTCGACGTCGACCCCGCCGAGCTGCCCTTCGAGGCGCTCACCACCACGGCGGCCAGCTATGACTGCCCGGTGCTGCTGCTCGCCCCGCTCAGCGCCCCCACCCCGCTCGCCCAGCCCGGGCTCGAGAGCGCCGTCTACCTCCTCCGCCAGGACGAGCTCGGCCTGATCCCCGCCACCCTACAGCTCCTCTACCAGGCCCGCCTGCTCGCCGTCCCGGACGAGACGCCCGAGGCCGCACCGGAGCTCGCCGCCCCGGCCATGGCCGCCGAGCCCGTCGAGCCGCACCCCGCACCCGAGCCGACCCCTCCCTTCGTCACCCCCGAAAGCGTCGTCAAGCAGCTC
This sequence comes from Acetobacteraceae bacterium, assembly GCA_965198995.1. GTDB lineage: Bacteria > Pseudomonadota > Alphaproteobacteria > Acetobacterales > Acetobacteraceae > CAXMMR01. The sequence continues at coordinate 1,684,669 of CBDAQG010000002.1, read as the reverse complement.
TTCGAGGTCATGCTCGGCCGCAGCCCGGCCGACAAGGACGTCGCCTTCTACAGCGAGATGATGCAGAAGCTCGGCGGCGATGTCGGCGTCGCCCGCCTCGCCCGGGTGCTGACCGGCTCGGCCGAGTTCCGCCGCATCCACATCGAAAGCCTGGCGCCGGCGGCCGACTAGCCCGCCCGGCCAGAGGCCCCCCCTCTGGCCCCTCCCGCACATCTCACCCCCGTCGACCTTCCTCACCGCGCGAGATGCGGCCCTGCCGCACTCAAAATCGGCCGTGCGACGCCACACCAATCCCGCAAACGCCGGCGTCACGCGAATTTACGCCATTCGTGGACCCAGCATCGTTCCCGCCACAAAAAAAATGGCGCATGGTCGTGGCGCCGGCGCGCTGGCACGCTACACTGGCTCGTCAACTTTGCCGTGCAGGACGGAGGAAGCTGCAATGTGCGATATCCTCCTCGTCGACGATGACGACCACATCCGCGAGATCCTGGTCGAACTGCTGAGCGAGGCCGGCTTCCTGGTTCACGCCGCCTCCAGCGACCGCATCGCCTTCGACCGCCTCGCCGCCAACCCGCCCCGCCTGCTGCTCACCGACGTCAACCTCGGCGCCGGGCTCGACGGTCTCGCCCTCGCCGGCCATGCCCGCAGCGCCCAGCCCAGCCTGCCGGTGATCTACATGACCGGCCGCCCCGACCGACTCGACAGCCACACCTACGTCGAGGGCGAGTGGCTGCTGCCCAAGCCCTTCGTCGCCCGCCGCCTGCTCGCCCTCGTCCACGGCGCCCTCGGCCACCCACGCCCGCCCACCCCCACCTGACCGGCTCGCCCGACCAGGCCCGCCCTACCGACCCCGCCCTCACGGCCCCACCGGCCGGCCTACTCCAACAGCCCGCCTGAACGAGCCCCCCCGGCCTGAACGAGCCCCAATGACCAAAGTCATCGAAGCCACCGACGCCGCCGCCTACGCCGCCCTGGCCCGCGCCCACAACACCGAGCGCGCCTACCGCGCCGACTGGGCCCACTTCGCCGCCTGGTGCCTGGCAAACCGCCACCAACCCCTGCCCGCCAGCCCGGCCTGCCTCGCCGCCTACCTCGCCAGCCTCGCCCAAACCCACGCCCCCGCCACCATCCGCCGCCGCCTCGTCGCCCTCGCCCAAGTCCATGCAACGGTCCATGCAACGGCCCACGCCGCCTCCGAGCCCACCCCCTGGGCCGGCGCCGACCCCACCGTCCGCGCCACCCTGCGCGGCATCCTGCGCGCCCACGGCCGCCCGCCCCGCCGCGCCCACGCCATCACCACCCGCCTCATCCGCCAGCTCGTCGCCACCTGCGGCACCGACACCGCCGGCCTGCGCGACCGCGCCCTGCTGCTCATCGGCTACGCCGGCGCGCTGCGCCGCGCCGAGCTCGCCGCCATCCGCCGCGACCACCTCGTCTTCGAGGCCACCGGCGCGCTCCGCCTCCTCATCCCCCGCTCCAAAACCGACGCGACAGGCGAGGGCGCCTGGCTCGGCATCCCCCGCGGCGAGCGCCGCGACACCTGCCCCGTTCGCGCCCTCGAAGCCTGGCTCACCGCCAGTCGCACCACCTACGGCCCCGTCTTCCGCCGCGTCGACCGCTGGGGCGGCATCGACCACGAAGCCCTCCAGCCCGCCGCCATCCGCCAGATCCTCACCCGCCACGCCGCCGCCGCCGGCTTGCCCATGAGCCCCGCCAACCGCCTCTCCCCACACGGCCTACGCGCCGGCTTCGTCACGGAGGCGTATCAAGCCGGCGCCCGCGACGAAGCCATCATGGCCCACACTCGCCACCGCGACCTCGCCACCATGCGCGCCTACGTGCGAGCGGCCGAGCTCACCAGTGATAGTCCGGCTAAGTTGTTGGGGCTTTAGAAAAGCAAGCGCTTCTTTTTTGAAAAAAAGAAGCAAAAAACTTTTACTCGATCAGCGCATCGACAAACCTCTGATCGTCGAAGACTAACCCGTCTTGGTTAATTGTCGGCAAAGGCCGGGAACGTTCCTAATTCCCCACCTTCCTGAACGTCATCACGAAATTATCCGCCTCCCCCACCGCCACATACTTCGCCCGGTCCACCGCCCCCATCGCCAGCGACGGCGGCAACGTCCAAACCCCCTTCGGCCAGTCCGCCGTGTCCCGCGGGTTGGCATCGATCTCCGACGACCCCACCAGCGCAAACCCCGCCTTCTCGATCAGCGCCGTCGCATAATCCTGCCGCACGTAGCCGCTCCCCGCCGCCGGGTCCTGCGCCGTCTTCGTGCTCCCCCGATGCTCCTCGATCCCCAAAACGCCCCCCGGCTTCAGCGCCGTCCGGATCGCCGCCAGCATCTCCGGCGCGTCCCCCTGCTCCATCCAGTTATGCAGGTTGCGAAACGTCAGCACGACATCGGCACTCCCCGGCGGCGCCATCCCGTCATGCCCCTGCCCCAGCTCGCCCACGCTCACCCGCCCATAGCGCGCCGGGTCCGCCGCCAGCTTCGCCCGTATCCCCCCCTCGGCATGCGCGGCATAGGACCGGTCGACCCGCCCCCCATCCGCCGCCGCCAGCGCCACCCGGTAGCGGCCATGATCGTGCAGATACGGCGCCAGGATCTCCGTCCAGTACCCGCCGCCCGGCCAAACCTCGATCACGCTCGACCCAGGCTCCACCCCAAAGAACTGCAGCTCCGCCACCGGATGCCGCACCCCGTCCCGCGCCACGAATTTCGCCGACCGCCCGGGCGCCCCAACCGCCCGCTGCAACGCCCCCTCATCCGCCACCGCCGCCCCGGCCACCGCCAAAACCACCCCGAACACCATCCAGCCGCGCATGCCGATCCCCTTAATTCAGGAAGGCAAGTAGTCCTTTTTTGAAAAAAAGGACCAAAAACTTTTATCCGCTTAGTCCGTCACGAGCAGGCCAGCGATTTGGTTCTTCTAGCGAAGACGCTCTCCCTCACTCCCCATACCGCGACTCCCACTCCGGCGGCTCCGTCGTGCCGCTCAAATCCTCCCACACATAGTCCTCGTTCCACCTCGCCCGCGTTGGCGCCGGCCCGCTCAGCGCCCGACCCGCCTCCGGCGCGCAGATCATCGCCACCGCCAGCCCCGCCAGCTCCGCCTCCCGCCGCGTGTCCTCGAACGCCACCCTCGGCTGCGCGTCGATCGCCCCCAGCATCGCCCGCGTCAGCACCATCGCTCCCTCCTCGTCGACGCACACCAGAGGCACCGCGCGCATCACCGCATTGCGCATCGCATGCTCCAGCCACCGCAGCTTGTACTCGACGGCGGAACGGTTCAGCGGCGTCAGCCGGCAACTGTCGCGGCGAAACACCAAATGCGCATGGCGCGTCCGTGCGGCCTGCTCGGCATAGCCCGCCGCCATCGCCTCCAGCCGCTGCCGCGGCGTGCCGACCCACTGCTCCACCACCCCGGTCGCCGCCATCAGCCGCTCGAGATGGCGCTCCATCAGGCTGCGCATCAGATCTTGCTTGCCCTGGAACATGCAGCACAGGATCCGCTCCGTCCGCCCCAGCACCCAGGCCACCTGCCGCAGCGACACGTCCTCGCAGCCGCGCTCGGCATAGAGCTCCGCCGCCTTGTCAAGCACCTGGTCCCGCCGCCGCTGAAAGTCCGCCTCGTCCCGCTTGCCCGCCATCACACGCCCCGGCTCAGGGCAGCGTGTCTAGGCGTCGCGTCACAATCGTTTCAAGAACGAGCAAGGGGCGCCCACTCCGCACGCCGTTCTAACTGCGTTTTGTGCAATCAGAACCGTTGGCTCACCCCGCCCCTTGACCCGATCAAAGGTGGAGCCTTTGCAATTTTTGCATTATTCATGGCACCCCCAATCAAGCGCCCGCCGAGGCTCCAAGCCAATGGGGTCTGGGGCCGCGGGCCCCAGCGGGGTCCAGGAGCAGAGCTCCTGGCCTTCACTTCCTGTTACCCCGCAAGGGCTTCCGCCTGGTCAGTCAGGGATTGGTAACCTCGACCACGATCGGGTGCCCGGCCAGCGTCATCGGCATCACCGTCTGACCGTAGGCGATCTGCGTCGGGTGCGGGCTCCACAGCGGGTCGTAGACCACCACCTGCTGCGCGCCGTTGTCGAACGACATCTGCCAGGGCGTGATCGGCGCCGGGCTCAGCACGCCGCTCTGCGCGTTATACAGCCCGTCGTTTTCCGTCCAGATGATGATGTCGAACACCCCGCTCGACTTCTCCAGCAAGAGGCTGTGCGAGTTCGCCGGCAGGCCGCTGAGGTTGAAGCCGAGCTGGTCGGTCGCCTGGCCGACGCTGCCCGACGGGTCGGACAGGATCGTCGTCAGGTTATGCATGGCAACGCCCGCCCGCTTGATCGCCCCGTCATTCTTGAACAGCCCGTAACGCTCCGAGAAGTTGGTGGCGCTGCTGCTGGTGTTGAAATCGACCAGGTTGAAGATGTAGGTGCGCGTGACACCGAGCAGGATGTCGTCGAACAGCGAGTCGAGGTCGTAGATCGCCTGCTGCTCCTGCGGCGCGCCCTGCGCTGTGCCCACCGTCGACAGCCCGGTCTCGGTCACGATCACCGGCTTGCCCGGCGCGATGGTGGTGACGCCAAGCGTCGGCTGGATCACTTGCCACGGCAGGACGGCCGGCTGCCCATAGGCATGCACGCTCGCCTCGTCGGTGGCGTTAAGCGGGCTGGTGTAGCCGTCCGGCGTCTGCCCGGGGGTGTTGGAGAAGCTCAGCACCGGCGTCTGCTTGGCGGAGTTGCTCAGGGCGGTGTCGGCCTGCACCATCGCGTAGAGCGTCTGCTGCAGCGCCTGGAACGCCGGCGCACCGGACAGCCCTTCATACGTGTCCGGATCGTTCTGCACCTCGTTCGGCCCCTCGACGCTCTGCACGGCGGGCGCAGCGATGTCGATGTAGCTGAACATCGTGTTCAGCATCGCCTGGGTGATCGGCAAATCCCAGGTGGTGGTGATCATGTCGAACTTGATCCCGGCGCTGCCGATGGCGGCAAACGCCTGCGCGGCGCTCTGGCTGGTCGGCGCCTGCACCCGAACCTGGTTGATGCCGACATAGGCCAGCTTGGAGACGATGCTGTCGTCGGTGCCCGCGTTGATGTTCGCATTGACGCCGACCGAGGCGAGAAAGCTGGCGACGGCGATGGCGGTGACAGTGCTCATGCTGGGAATTCCTTCCGGTTCTGGCGGTATCCTGGTCGCATGTTGCGACCTAAAGCTGCACCATAGGCAGCATAGTGCTATCTAAGGTTGCAGCTAAGCGCAAGCGACTGGCCATTGCGCGCAGGGTTGCCGATGCGGGATGAAGCAGTTTTGCTGATCGCAACACTAATGTTACAATGCCGGATCCTACAGCATTAGGACAATGCAGTAGATCGCCACGGTATGGCTGGTTTACCCAGGCAAACGAGGTCGATGGATCGGCGGGAGGCGGCTCGGTTCACGGTCATCACGGGTTCGTTAACCCAGCCGCCAAAGCGTGTCTAGAGTATTATCGACGTTCGAGTGCGCAGAACTGACTTATACTCTGAAGTCGAAACAAATACTGCGGCTCCTGCCGCCTACTCGCGCCCCGCGCCGGCGAACGGGTCGGCATCACCCTGGCCGCCATCGCCCGATGACGCGTCGCCAGGCGCCCCCGCTGACGTCGCAGTGTCGACCGCATGCGGCAGCAGATGCGCCAGCAGCGGCGCCACCACGCCCGCCGGCACGCCGTGCTGTTGCGCGAACGACTCGATCTGGTCGGGCGAAAAGATCTTGCCCACCTCGTCCGCCGAAATCGGCGCGTTGCCGCCCGACCCCATCCAGCTCTCGACCTTCGCGCCGAGCCCGGCCTGCTGCGCCATGCCGAGCAGCCCCTGCACGCCGCCGACGCTGCCCAGCGCCGAGCCCAGCAGCCCGCTCGCCTGCTGGCTCGACGCGCCGCCCGGCGCCGAGCCCATCAAGCCCTCCAAGGTCCCCAACCAACCGCTCATGATGCAAACTCCTCAGTGGTCACTCGGGTAGCAACGCGGCAAAGCCGCCGGCGGTGTTCGTCCTTGCTAATACCTGCACGCCGATCACCCGCCAGGCGCCGTCGACCCCCTGCACGAGCAGCGGCGCCCCGCTGGTGCCCTGGGTCGCCTGGCAATCATGCCCGACCAGGGTGCGCCCGTGCCCATCGCGGGCAATGCCGGTCAGTCGGCACTGCACGTCGGCATCGATGCGCTGCGCCCGGTCCTGCCCGAACCCGCCGAGCATCGCCGGCGTGCCGTTGAGCGCCGCCCCGTCCGCCCGGCCAAGCCCCACCCCGACCGGCGCCGCCAGCGCCAGCACGGCGATGTCCGAGCCCGCTGTCCCACCCTCGTCCGTCGGGTCGTAGCCGCCCACCAGGCTGACCGTCCGGGCGACCGTCGCCGCGCGGTAGCCGCCATCGCGGTAGCCGGCCAGCACATGCACCTCGCCCGGCCTGACGAACCGCCGCACTCGCCCGATCCACAGGCAGTGCGCCGCGGTGACCGCCACCGCCGGCGCGATCAGAAACCCCGAACACTTCACCCCAAGCTCGGTCTGCACCTTCAGCACCGAGCGCCAGGGTGCCGCGGCCCCATCCACCCCGACCCTGCGATCCGCCCCGCCAAGCCCGGGCAGCAGCAGCGCCGCGAGCAGCGCCCGCCTCAGTGCGACTTGGCCATGATCTCGTCGGCGACGTTGCGCGGCACCGGGTCATAGTGGTGGAACTGCATGGTGAACGACGCCCGCCCCTTGGTCATCGACCGCAGGTGCGAGATGTAGCCGAACATCTCCTTCAGCGGCACCTGCGCCCGCACCGTCACCGTCGAGCCCGCACTGTCCTGGCTCTGAATAGTCCCCCGCCGCCGATTCAAGTCCCCAACCACGTCGCCAACATGATCCTGAGGGGTGGTACACTCAACATCCATTATCGGCTCGAGGATCTGCGGCCCAGCCAGCTTCATCCCCTCGCGAAAGCAAGCCTTCGACGCGATCTCGAACGCCAGCGCCGAGCTGTCGACGTCATGATACTTGCCGTCGACCAGCGTGTACTTAAAATCTACCGTCGGGAAGCCGGCCAGCACCCCGGTCTCGGCCTGCACCCGGATCCCCTTCTCCACCGCGGGGACATACTCCTTCGGCACCGTCCCGCCGACGACCTTGTTCTCGAACAGGATGCCCTCGTTGCGCTCCCGCGGCTCGAACACGATCTTCACCTCGGCATACTGCCCCGACCCGCCCGACTGCTTCTTGTGGGTGTAGGTATGCGTATGCGGCTTGCTGATCGTCTCGCGATACGCCACCTGCGGCGCGCCGATGTTCGCCTCGACGTTGTACTCGCGCCGCAGCCGGTCGATGATGATTTCGAGATGCAGCTCGCCCATGCCGGAGAGGATGGTCTGCCCGGTCTCCTGGTCCGTCTTCAGCCGCAGCGACGGGTCCTCGCCGGCCAGCTTCTGCAAGCCCAGCGTCATCTTCTCGACGCTGTCCTTCGTCTTCGGCTCGACCGAAATGTCGATCACCGGCACCGGGAACGCCATCCGCTCCAGGATCACCGGGTCCTCGGCGGCGGCCAGCGTGTCGCCGGTGCCAGTGTCCTTCAGCCCGACAAAGGCGGCGATGTCGCCGGCCGAAACCTCCTTGATCTCGGCCCGCTTGTCGGCGTGCATCTGGAACATCCGGCCGATCCGCTCGCGATGGTCCTTGGTCGTGTTCTGCACCGTGTCGCCCGACTTCAGCGTGCCGGAATAGACGCGCACGAAGGTCAGCGTGCCGTACTTGTCGTTGATGATCTTGAACGCGAGCCCGGCGAACGGCGCCGTCGGGTTGGCCGGGATCACCCGCCGCTCGAGCCCCTCCTCGTCATCCTCCTCCTCGGCCACCTTGATGCCCGGCACGTCGATCGGGCTCGGCAGATAGTCGAGCACCGCGTCGAGCAGCGGCTGCACGCCCTTGTTCTTGAACGCGGTGCCGCACAGCACCGGCCGGAAGGTGCCCGCGATCGCGCCCAGCTTGATGCAGCGCTTGAGCGTCTCGACCGCCACGTCGCCGGTCTCGAAATACTCCTCCATCGCCGCGTCATCCATCGACAGCGCAGTGTCCAGCAGCACCTGCCGATGCTCGCGCGCCCGCTCCATAAGCTCGGCGGGGATCTCCTCCTCGTGGAACTTCGCGCCGAGCTCGCCACCCTCCCAGATGATCGCCTTCATGGTGACCAGGTCGACCACGCCGAGGAAGTTCTCCTCGATGCCGATCGGCAGCTGCAGCGGCAGCGCCACGATGTCGAGCTTCTCCTTCAGCGTGTCGAACGCCCGGTAGAAATCCGCCCCGGTGCGGTCCAGCTTGTTGATGAAGATGATGCGCGGCACGTTGTAGCGATCCGCCAGCCGCCAGTTCGTCTCCGACTGCGGCTGCACGCCGGCCACGCCCTCGATGATGAAGATCGCCCCGTCCAGCACCCGCAGCGAGCGATTGACCTCGATGTTGAAGTCGATGTGCCCCGGCGTGTCGATGATGTTGATGCGGTGGTCTTTCCACTCGCAGGTCACCGCCGCCGAGGTGATCGTGATGCCGCGCTCACGCTCCTGCTCCATGTAGTCGGTCGTGGTGTTGCCGTCATGCACCTCGCCGATCCGGTGGCTCTGCCCGGTGTAGAACAGGATGCGCTCGGTCGTCGTCGTCTTGCCGGCATCGATATGCGCGGTGATGCCGATGTTGCGCAGCTTGCCGAGCGCCTGCAGCGCCGCCGAGGGCAGCCCCGCCGCGCTCGGCGTCGCCTGGGTGGGAGCTTGGATCTGAGTTGCGGACACTGGTCATCCTCCATGCGGCAGCGGCGCGACGAGGCACATCGCCCCCGCGCCGCTCGCCACGCCGGTTCATTCAGCGGCATGGCGCCGACGCCCCCGCCCGGGGCGCGTCCGCGGCATCGCCATCACAGCCGTCAAATGCCTCCTGAGACACGATTTTGCAAGTTGCGTCTATCCGCGCCAAGCTCACCAGAGAAAACGCCGGAAAGGCCCGTCAATGCTGCTGATGAACCTGGTCGAGCTGCGTCTGCTCGGCGTGGCGGGCCTCGTCGGCATCATCCAGATCTTCTGGGGCGCCGCCTCGGCGCAGCAGCAACGCGGCTCCGACTGGGCGATGAGCGCCCGCGACGAGCCCCACCCCGTCACCGGCGTGCCCGCCCGCCTGGAGCGCGCGCTCGCCAATTACGGCGAGACCTTCGCCGTCTTCGCCGCCAGCCTGCTCGGCGCCCTGCTGATGCACGGCCCGACCTGGATGACCCTCACCGGCGCCTGGCTCTACGTGCTCGCCCGCATCGCCTACGTGCCGCTCTACGCCAGCGGCGTGTCCAAGCTGCGCACCCTCGTGTGGCTGCTGTCCATCCTCGGCGTGCTGCTCGAAATCTTCTCGCTGCTGTTCCAGTAGATGGCGGAAACCTGCCAGCTCGCCGTCGCCGGCGGCCTCTCCGCCATCGTCGCCCAGGACGGCGCCGAGCTCGTCTCGATCACCTCGCCGCCCGGCGACGAGCTGCTCTGGCAAGCCGGCCCGGAATGGCGCCGCCACGCCCCGGTGCTGTTCCCCATCGTCGGCCGCCTCGCCAACGACACCCTGCGCCATGCCGGCCGCAGCTACCCGATGACCCAGCACGGCTTCGCCCGCGACCGCCGCTTCGAGTGGGCCTCACGCACCGACACCGCCTGCACCCTCGCCCTGGTCGATGACGACGGGACGCGGCAGCACTACCCATTCAGCTTCCGCCTCGAGATCACCTACAGCCTGCAAGCCAACGCCCTCACCGTCGGCTACGCCCTCACCAACCCAGGCGAAACGGTGCTCCCGGCCGCCCTCGGCGCCCACCCCGCCTTCCTCTGGCCAGCCGCCGGCGCCCCCGCCGACGTCGCCCACGACATCGTCTTCGACGAGCCAGAAGACGGCCCAGTGCACCGCCTGCAGAACGGCCTGCTCGGCCCCGCCATCGCCAACCCGATCCACGGCAGCGACCTCCGCCTCGACCCCACCCTGTTCACCGACGACGCCCTGATCCTGCTGGCCCCGCGCAGCCGGGGCCTGCTCTACGGCCCCGCCGGAGCCCCCACCCTGCGCCTCACCTGGCACGGCCTGCCGCAGCTCGGCCTCTGGTCCAAGCCCTCCGGCGCCCCCTTCCTCTGCCTCGAACCCTGGCACGGCACCTCAGACCCGGTCGGCTTCACCGGCGACTTCCTCGACAAGCCAGGCCTGCGCCTGGTGCCGCCCGGCTCGACCTGGCGCACCGGCTGGCGCGTGGAGGCGCTGACGCCAGCTCGACGGCGTGCGGCTGGAGGGGACGAAGTGCTGACTCACTAAGAGGCCGCCTAGCTTTGTCCTAGCCTCATCGTGGCATTGAACCCGCTCTTATTTCGGCAATTTTTGCTTGCGCTAATACGCCATCCTAATCTGGTTGAAGGGCCGTGACATGCAGCACGTGATTATCAAATTTCTTGCAGTGTCTTTGTTAGTTCATACCGTCAATCAAAGCGCCGCAGGTAAAAATAATCCAGCTGACAACAGCGTTAATGATGACAGTCTTAATGATGACTGTCACAGTTCGGTGACGCCTCGTTATGAAAGGTGCTTGCTTGCGAGAGTGGATCACGCGCAGGAGACGCTAAAGCTATACGTGGCGGCGGCTGTCAAACAAATGAACAGACAAGACCCTTCAAGAGGAGCTCTCAAGCAGTTTGAGGACTCTGAAGCTAAATGGGCGCAGTACAGTTTAGCTGAGTGTGGTGCGATCGACGAGCTTTGGCATGCAGGATCAGGGCACGCGCTAATGTATTTAGCATGCCAGCGAAAGCTGACTGAAGATCGTTCGTATGAGATCTGGCAGAATTGGCTCAGTTTTCTTGGTCGTTACTGTCCTCTTCCCAAGCCAAGCCTAGAGTGAGTGAATAAGGAAGGCCAGAGGCTCTGCCTCTGGACTACGCTGGGGGCAGCGCCCCCAGACCCGCATTACTAAGGAATGGATTTTAAAGGCTTCGCGTTTAATGGGGTCCAGGGGCGGAGTGAGCCCCAAGGTTCCGACGGCGCGAAGCGCCGTTGGAAGGGCTCACGGAGGGAAAGCCCCTGGCCTTTCTTTTCCCGGCTGCCTGCGGCAAAAATCCGCCGTGAACAGCGCGATTATCCTCTTCCCCGGCACCAACCGCGAGCGCGACATGGCGACCGCCCTCACCCGCGGCACCGGCCGTCCGCCGACCCTGCTCTGGCACCGCGAGACCACGCTGCCCGCCGGCCTCGACCTCATCGTGCTGCCCGGCGGCTTCAGCCACGGCGACTACCTGCGCTCCGGCGCCATGGCCGCCCGCTCGCCGATCATGCAAGCCGTCGCCGACCACGCCGCCCGCGGCGGCTACGTCCTCGGCGTCTGCAACGGCTTTCAGATCCTCACCGAAGCCGGCCTGCTGCCCGGCGCCCTGCTCCGCAACGCCGGCCTGCGCTTCATCTCGCGCGACTGCACCCTGCGCTGCGAACGCACCGACACCGCCTTCACCCGTGGCTGGCAGCCGGGCGAAACCTTCCAGGCGCCGATGGCCCACGGCGACGGCAACTACACCGCCGACGACGACACCATCGCTCGCGTGGAAGACGGCCGCGTCGCCTTCCGCTACGTCGGCGCCAACCTCAATGGCAGCCGCAACGCCATTGCCGGCATCCTCAGCGAAAACCTGCGCGTGCTCGGCCTGATGCCCCACCCGGAGAACATCGTCGACGTGGTGACCGGCGGCACGGACGGCCTCACTCTGTTCAAAGCCTTAGCGGCTTGAGGCAAGGCAAGGGGCGTTCCCTCCGTAAGCCTCTCAACTGCGCGTCGCGCACTCGGAACCTTTAGCTTACTCCGCCCCTTGACCCCATCATCACGCGAAGGCGTGCTGCGCACGACGGCGGAGCCCTTGAACTCCGTTCATTATCCATGTCCCACCAGCGAGGCTGGTGCCGTGTCGAGCCGGGATGAATGGCGTCGCCAAGCAAGTTAGAAAGAGCCAGTCGAGCCCGTACACGAAGTGGGGTCTGGGGCCGCGGGCCCCAGCGGGTCGAGGGCAGAGCCCTCGCCTTCCGTCCGCCCAGCCCACCATGAGGATCCCCCCATGCAGCGCGTCGTCGACGACCGTCTAGCGCGCGAGTTCGGCCTCAGCGCCGACGAGTACGCCCGCGTCCTGACCATCATGGGCCGCACGCCCTCCCTCACCGAGCTCGGCATCTTCTCGGTGATGTGGTCCGAGCACTGCTCGTACAAGAGCACCCGCATCTGGCTGCGCACCCTGCCGACCACGGCGCCCTGGGTCATCCACGGCCCCGGCGAGAACGCCGGCGTGGTCGATGTCGGCGACGGCCTGGCGGCGATCTTCAAGATGGAGAGCCACAACCACCCGAGCTTCATCGAGCCCTACCAGGGTGCCGCCACCGGCGTCGGCGGCATCCTGCGCGACGTCTTCACCATGGGCGCCCGCCCGGTCGCCAACCTCAACGCGCTCCGCTTCGGCAACCCTGCCCTGCCGGTCACCAGGCGCGTCGTCGACGGCGTCGTGCGCGGCGTCGGCGGCTACGGCAACTGCGTCGGCGTGCCCACGGTCGGCGGCGAGGTCAACTTCCACCCCGCCTATGACGGCAACCCGCTGGTCAACGCGATGACGGTCGGCGTCGCCCGCGCCGACCGGATCTTCCTCTCCGCCGCCGCCGGTCCCGGCAACCCGGTCATCTATGTCGGCTCCAGGACCGGCCGCGACGGCATCCACGGCGCCACCATGGCGTCCGCCGAGTTCGACGCAAACTCCGACGCCAAGCGCCCCACCGTCCAGGTCGGCGACCCGTTCACCGAGAAACTGCTGATCGAGGCCTGTCTCGAGCTGATGGCGACCGACGCCATCGTCGCCATCCAGGACATGGGCGCCGCCGGCCTCACCTCGTCCTCGGTCGAGATGGCCGGCCGCGGCGGCGTCGGCATCGAGCTCGACCTCGACCAGGTGCCGCAGCGCGAGACCGGCATGACCGCCTACGAAATGATGCTCTCCGAGAGCCAGGAGCGCATGCTGATCGTGATCCACCCGGAGCGCGAGGCGGCCGCCCGGGCGATCTTCGACAAGTGGGAGCTCGACTTCGCGGTGATCGGCACGATCACTTCCACGGGCCGCATCGTGGTCCGCCACGGCGGCCGGATCGAGGCCGACATCGCCCTGGCGCCGCTGGAAAGCGAGGCGCCGCTCTACGAACGCCCCTGGGAGCCGACGCCCACGCCCGCCCCGCTCGGCCCGGTCGACGACCCGCTCGGCCTGGCCGCCGCGCTGCAGCGCCTGGTCGCCTGCCCCGACCTGTGCTCCCGCGCCTGGGTCTGGGACCAGTATGACAGCACCGTCGGCGGCCAGACCGCCCGCCGTCCGGGCGCCGCCGACGCCGCCATCGTCCGGCTCGAAGGGTCGCGCCGGGCGCTGGCGCTGACCACGGACTGCACGCCCCGCTACTGCCTGGCCGATCCCGAATCCGGCGGCGCCCAGGCGGTGGCCGAGGCCTGGCGCAACATCACAGCGACCGGCGCCACCCCGCTCGCCATCACCGACAACCTCAATTTCGGCAATCCGGAAAAGCCGCGGATCATGGGCCAGATCGTCGCCGCGCTCCGCGGCATCGCGAGCGCCTGCCGCGCGCTCGACTTCCCGGTCGTCAGCGGCAACGTCAGCCTGTACAACGAGACGCAAGGCGTCGGCATCCTGCCCACCCCGGCGATCGGCGGCCTGGGCGTCATCGAGGATGCCGCCGCCGCCCGCGGCATCGCCCTCGCCCCAGGCCTCGCCTTGGTCCTCATCGGCGGCCCAGGCACGTCGCTCGGCCAATCGCTGTGGCTGCGCGAGGTCGCCGGCCGCGAGGACGGCGCACCGCCGGTGGTCGACCTCACGCGCGAGCGACAGCACGGCGACTTCGTGCGTGCGATCATCGCCGAAGGCCTGGTCGCCGCCTGCCACGACGTCTCGGATGGCGGGCTGCTCGTCGCCATCACCGAGATGGCGCTCGCCGGCAATGTCGGCGCCACGCTGCAAGCCCTGCCCGGCCCGCCGCACGTCGCCTGGTTCGGCGAGGACCAGGCCCGCTACGTGCTCGCCCTCGCCGACCCCACCCCCCTGCTGGCGCGTGCCGCCACAGCCGCCATCCCGGCGAGGCTGCTGGGGCAGAGCGGCGGCGACGGTTTGACACTGCCGGACGGCGCGACCATATCGCTTGACAGCCTGCGCAGGGCGCATGAGCGTTTCCTGTCGGAATGGATGGAAGGCTGACCGATGCCGATGGCGGCGAGCGAGATCGAGGCGCTGATCCGCGCCGGCTTCCCTGACGCGACGGTCAGCGTCGAGGACCTGGTCGGTGACGGCGACCACTACGCCGCCACCGTCGTCAGCGAGCAGTTCCGCGGCCGCTCCCGCGTCCAGCAACACCAGCTCGTCTATGCCGCCCTGGGCGGCCGCATGGGCGGCGTCCTGCACGCCCTCGCGCTGCAAACCTCCGCCCCCACCGCCTTGCACAAGGAGATCACGCCATGAGCATCCAAGAGCGCATCCAGAGCGAAATCAGCGCCACCCCCGTCATGCTCTACATGAAGGGCGACGCGATGTTCCCGCAATGCGGCTTCTCCGCCCGCGTGGTGCAGATCCTGTCGCACCTGAAAGTGCCCTTCAAGACCGCCAACGTGCTGGAAGACGCGGAACTGCGCGAAGGCATTAAGGCCTTCTCGAACTGGCCAACCGTGCCGCAGCTCTTCGTCAGCGGCGAGTTCGTCGGTGGCTGCGACATCGTGACGGAAATGTATCAGTCTGGCGAGCTGGAGACGCTGCTGGCGGAGAAGGACATTCCGCATCAGCAGGCGGCGTAGACAAAAAGGAAGCGGTTCTTTTTTGAAAAAAAGAACCAAAAAACTCTTATCCCTAAGAGCACCACCGCCGCGAAGGCAAAGCCGAGCCGTCAAGCCATAAAAAGGCTTCGCCCTGGTCAAAGCACATCTAAACTGACAAAAGTTTTTTGCTTCTTTTTTTCAAAAAAGAAGCGCTTGCTTCCTTCAGGCCGCAACGGCCTCCGCTCTCCCATCCTTAATATCCCGGAACGTCAGCTCGCTACTCATCTCGGCCGTCCGCTTCATCATGAAGGCCGAGCTCGCCAGATAGACCGGATCGCCATCGATATCGTCCGCCATGGCCGTCCGGTTCGCATCCTGAAACAGCTCCAGCCTGATACGATCGCCGCTCACCCAGCGTGCCAGGCTGTAGGGCGTGTTTTCGAAGCTGATCGCGACGCCGTATTCGCCGGCGAGCCGCGCCTGCAGCACGTCGAGCTGCAGCGTGCCGACCACGCCGACGATTGGCTGGCTGCCGTCGCGCGGCCGGAACAGCTGCACCACCCCCTCCTCGGCAAGCTCCTGCAGCGCCTGTCTCAGCTTCTTGGCCTTCATGGCGTCGTTGAGGCTGACGCGGCGGAGGATCTCCGGCGCGAAATGCGGCACGCCGAGAAAGTTCAGCGTCTCGTTGTCGGTGAGCGTGTCGCCGATGCGCAGCGTGCCGTGGTTGGGGATGCCGACGACGTCGCCGGCGAACGCCTCGTCGGCGACCTGCCGGTCGCGGGCAAAGAAGAACTGCGGCGCATGCAGCGGGATCTGCTTGCCGGTGCGCACCTGGCGCAGCCGCATGCCGCGCTCCAGCCGTCCCGAGCAGATCCGGGCGAAGGCGATGCGGTCGCGGTGGTTGGGGTCCATGTTCGCCTGGATCTTGAACACCAGTGCGGTCAGCGCTACCTCGCTCGCCTCGACGATTCGGGTGTCGGCGGATTGCGCGCGCGGCGGCGGCCCGTATTCGGCGAGCGCGCCGAGCAGGTCGGCGACGCCGATCTCGCGCATGGCGCTGCCGAAATAGACCGGCGTGAGGTGGCCGGCGGCAAAGGCGGCCGGATCCCACTCGGGCAGCGCCGAGCGCACCAGGTCGATCTCCTCGCCGAGCGCCGCCATCCGGGGATCGGACTGGCCGACCTGCGTGGTCAGCCGCGTCTCGCGCGTGCGCACATCGTAGGTGCCGATGAAGTCGGACGCCCGTCCGACCGGCCAGGTGAGCGGCGCCGTGTCGAGCGCAAGGCTGCTTGAGACTTCGTCGAGCAGCTCGAAGACGTCGCGCGACTCACGGTCCATCTTGTTGATGAACGTAATGATCGGAATGTCGCGCAACCGGCAGATTTCGAACAGCTTGCGCGTCCGCGCCTCGATCCCCTTGGCCGCGTCGATCACCATCACCGCGCTGTCGACCGCGGTGAGCGTGCGGTAGGTGTCTTCCGAGAAATCCTCGTGGCCGGGCGTGTCGAGCAGGTTGAACACGCAGCCGGCATGCTCGAACGTCATCACCGAGGTGACGACGGAAATGCCGCGATCGCGCTCGATGCCCATCCAGTCCGAGCGGGTGCGACGACGCTCGCCCTTGGCGCGCACGTTGCCGGCGAGCTGGATCGCCCCGCCCAGCCGCAGCAGCCGCTCGGTCAGCGTCGTCTTGCCGGCATCGGGATGCGAAATGATCGCGAACGTCCGCCGCCGCGCGATCTCCGTCTCGATGCTCATCGCGCCGCCTCCGTCATCCCGCCGGACCAATTGCCGGTCTGCCACGGGCGCGGCCGGCGCGGCGGAAAGGCAAACTCGTTCTGGCCGGAGTTGAGCGTGAAGTTGGGGCTGAAGAACGGGTCCCGCTGCAGCACGTGCCCCCAGCGCTGGTGCATATAGGCAACCTCGCGGGCAAAGCGAGCATGCCGCACCGGGTCGGTGTCCACGCCGCGCGAGACGCTCTCGAGGTGGTACAGCGTCGCATACGGCGTCCACAAATTACGCAGGCCTCGCTCGACGACGCGCAAGCAGAAATCGACATCGTTGAAGGCGACGCTGAGGTTCTGCGCGTCGAGCCCGCCGACCGTGAGGTAGGTCTCGCGCCGGATCGCCAGGCACGCCGCGGTGACCGCCCACACGTCGCGCACCAGGCAGAGATGGCCGAAATAGCCAGGATCGTCGCCACGGCTGCCGACATATTGATGGCCGGCAACGCCACCCATGCCGACGACGACGCCCGCATGCTGCACCCTGCCATCCGGATACAGCAGCTTGGCGCCGACCGCGCCGATCTCCGGCCGCCGCGCCTGCGAGACCATCTCGACCAGCCACTCACCGTCGATCACGTCGACGTCGTTGTTGAGCAGCAGCAGGATCTCGCCGGCGGCGTGCCGCACCGCCTCGTTGTTCAGCGCCGGGTAGTTGAACATGCCAGGCCAATGCAGCACCCGCACCCGCTCATCCGCCGCCAGCTTGTCCAGCAGCGCGAGCGCGGCCGGCTCGGTGCTGCCGTTGTCGACGATCAGGATCTCGACGTTGGCGTAGTTGGTGCGGTTGAGCACCCCGTCGATGCAGCGCTCGAGCAGCACCGCCCGATCCTTGGTCGGAATGATCACCGAAACCAGCGGCAGCTCCCGCGGCAGCGGATGCACCACCCGCAGCCACTGCGCAACCGACGGGTTGCCGGTCACCCGCGCGCCGCTGCCGGTGCGCTCCAGATGCTCGCCCATGGCCCGCTTGGCGCTGGCCACGCAACGATCCATCCAGCTCTGCGAAAACGAGCCCTGACCCTTCCGCCAATGATACAGGATCGCCGGAATGTGCCGGATGCGCGCCGCTCCGCAACGCTCGAAGGCGCGCAGCACCAGGTCATAATCCTGGCTGCCCTCATAGCCGACCCGCATGCCGCCCAGCTCGGCAAGCAGGCTGCGACGGTAAACCCCAAGATGGCTGACCATGTTGTGGCCATGCAGCAGGTCGAGGTTCCAGTCGGTCTTGAAATACGGCTCGAAGCGTAGCCCCTCGGCATCGATGCCGTCCTCGTCGGAGTAGATCACGTCGGTCTCGGGATACGCGGCAAGCTCGCGCGCGACCTCGTAGAGCGCATGCTCCGGCAACAAATCGTCATGATCCATCAGCGCCACGTAGTCGCCGGTGGCAAGCTCGAGCGCTGAGTTCGTCGCGGCCGCGATATGACCATTCTCATCCCGCCGCACGATCCTGATCCGGCTGTCCTCGCCGGCAAACTCCTGCAGCAGCGCCCACACATCCGGGCTCGGGGACGCATCGTCGGCGATGCACAGCTCCCAATTTTCGTAGAGCTGCGCCCGCACGCTCTCAATCGCCGCGCGCAGATACGCCTCGTCCGTCTCATAGGCGGGGATCACGACCGAGATCAGCGGATGCGACGCCAGGGTCACAATCTCCGTTCTGATCGCGTTCCGATCCCGCTCATCGAGGGTGTCGTATTCGCGCGCCCAGCGCTGGTAATGCGTCTCCTGCCGCCGCGCGGGCGCCGCACCGCCATCGCGCAGCACCCGGCCAAGCCGGCCCGTCGCCGCCGCCACCGCCAGCCCGCCGGACCGCCGCAGGCCGCCGCGCAACGGCGCCGGAATTCGGTGCGCCACCCGGCGCAACGGCTGCATCACCCGCCACAGCGTCGAGCCGGTGATGATCTCGCGCTCGGACTTGGCATAGGCCAGCTCGCGCCGCAGGTGATCCAGCGTCCGCTCGGTCCGCTCCGCCGCCGCCGCCAGCTCGCGCCGCAGCCACTGCTCGGTGACGACCCGGCGCTCCCGGTCCAGCGCCTCCACCACGTCCTGCACCGCCGAGAGCCCGCCCAGCCGGCGCCGCACCGCCTGGTGCCTGCCCTCCGCCTCGGCCAGCTTGCCCTCGAGCTCCTGGATCGTCGCCTCCTGCTCTGCCACGGCAGTGCGCAGGATCCGCAACTCGCTGTCGTCATCGATCGCCATCGTCGCAATCTACCGCTTTGCCGATGCCGCCGAAAGCAGAACGGGGCTGGCGCACCGGCGCCAGCCCCGCCTGGCCAAACCCGCCGACGTCAGCGCGAGTAGTACTCGACCACCAGGTTCGGCTCCATCGCCACCGGATACGGCACGTCGGTCAGCTTCGGCGCCCGCGCGAACCGCCCCTTCATCGCCCGATGATCAACCTCGAGATAGTCCGGCACGTCCCGCTCGGCCGACTGCGTGGCGTCCAGCACCACCGCGAGCTGCTTGGATTTCTCCCGCACCTCGATCACGTCGCCATCGCGCACCAGGAACGACGCAATGTTCACCTTCCGCCCGTTCACCGTCAGGTGCCCATGGTTGACGAACTGCCGCGACGCGAACGGCGTGATCGCGAACTTCAGCCGATACACGACCGCATCCAGCCGCCGCTCCAGCAGCTCGATCAAATTCTCCGAGGTGTCGCCCTTCCGGCGCACTGCCTCCTCGTAGTACTTGCGGAACTGCTTCTCGCTGATGTTGCCGTAGTAGCCCTTGAGCTTCTGCTTGGCGACCAGCTGGATGTTGTAGTCCGACGGCTTCTGCTTGCGCCGCTGCCCGTGCTGGCCCGGCCCATACTCGCGCTTGTTCACCGGCGACTTCGCGCGTCCCCAGAGATTGACGCCGAGACGGCGGTTGATCTTGTACTTGCTCTCCGTGCGCTTGGTCATGCGCCCGTTCCTTCTTCAATGCCGCCGGCCCATTTGCTGGACCTGATATGGCTTGTTGCACCGGTAGGCCGCAAAGCGAAGCGGCGGGATCACACCCCGAAGGTGCGTCCACGTTCCCGGCAGTGGCCGCGCTCTTATAAGCGCGCCGCAGCATTGTCAAACGAAGCCGTCGGTGACACCTAGCCAAGCCATGGTCACGCGCGCGGAAATCCTCTGGCTGGCTGTCTCCTCCGGCGTCGCCGGCGCCCTGATCGGCGGGCTGATGCTCGGCGTCGGCATGGACCTGCTCGCCAACGGCCAGCCCCTCGGCCTGCTGCTGATCATCCCCGGCGCCCCGGCCGGCGCGATCATCGGCTGGTGGCAAGGCAAGAAACTCGCCCGTCAGCTTGAGCCTTGAACGAAGGCCAGCCCCCCTCCGTGAGCCTTTCAACTGCGCTGTGCACAATCGAACCCTTTGCCCCACTCCGGCGTCGATCTTGCCAACGAGTCATGGATAACAAATAGATTTTAAAGGCTCCGCCTTTAATGGGATCCAGGGGCAAAGCCCCTGGCCTTCCTAGCCCACCAGCTCCCGAGGATCCTCGCTCAGCACTGACGCCGCGTCCGAGGCCCAGGCCAGCGTCACCGCCTCGCCCACCTGCGGCAGCCCGCCGGCCCGCCACGACGGCATCAGCACCGTCACCTCGCCGAGCCCCGTCGCCACCCGCAACCGCAGCGACGAGCCCGCGCCGCCGGCCTCCGTCACCGTCCCGCCCAACCGGTTATCGGCCGCCCCCTCCGGCTCGAGCAGCACCACCCGCTCCGGCCGCAGACACAGCATGACCGCGCTGCCCAGCCGCGGCCGCGCCTCCTCGTCCTGCAGATACTGCACGAACCGCCCGCCCCCGCCCGACCAGATGAAGCCCCCCTGCCGCGCCTCCCGCACCAGCCCGGACAGCAGGTTGGCCGGCCCGAGCAGGCGCGCCGCCCGAGCATCATACGGCCGCTCATACAGCGCCTGCGGCGTGCCATCCTGCACGATCCGACCCTGCTCGAGCAGCACCACCCGGTCCGCCGCCGCCAGCGCCAGCCGCGCATCGCGCGTGGCAAAGATCACCGCCCGGCCATCCGCGGCCGCCTCGCGCAGCAGCTGCGGCAGCGCCAGCCGCATCGGCTCGTCAAGCCCGCCCAGCGTCGGGTCGTCGATCAGCAGCAGCCGCATCCGGCGCAGCAGGATCCCGGCCAGACACAACGCCGCCTGCCCGCCCGGCGACAGCGTCCGCGGCCCCGCCGCCGCCTGCTCGCTGAGCCCGAGCTGCTCCAGCACCGGCGGCACCAGCGCCACCGCCTCGCGCCGCCGCAGATGCGCCAGCTTGCGCACCGCCGCGCCGGCATTGCGCCCCGGCGGCCGCACCGCCCCGCTCAGGCACGCCAGCCGCTTCAGCCCGCCCGGCCGCTTCAGCGTCCGCCCATCCACCAGCATGGCCCCGGTCAGCGGCCTGATCCGGCCGGCAAACGTCGCCAGCAGCAGGCTCTTGCCCGCGCCCGCCCGCCCCAGCAGGCACATCACCTCGCCCGGCCGCACCGTCAGCGAGATGTCGTCCAGCCGGATCATCTTGCCCTGCCGCACCGTCAGGTCGCGCAGGCTGATGAAGCGCGCCGGGGCGGCGCCGGCGAGGGCGGCCTGGATCCTCATCGCGGCTACTGCGGCGTGCTGGTCTGGCGCGCCGCGAAGTCGGTCAGCGCCGCCACCGCGTCCGCCGTCTCGCGCGCCTGCGCCGCCCCCTGTGGCGAGCGCTCCATCGATCGCACCGCCTCCAGCGCCCGCGCGTCCAGCCGCACCAGCTCAGCGACCACCGCCGGCTCCGCATCGTCCGAGCCCGCATAGCTGAACGCCATGCCATGCGCGATCGCATAGGCGTCCCGCACCGCATACAGGCTGGAGACCCGCCCGAACCCACCCTGCCCGACCGTGCTCTGCGTGCAGGCGGCGAGCGAGCACACCACGATCAGGCCGGCCAGCAAGCGACACATCGACGACCTCCTGCGCTCCAGCCCGACATGTGCATGGCAGCATCATCCACATCCGCACGGCCTTGCACAACCGCGCTGAAGCCCGCGAAAGCCTGGCCGCGCTCGCCAGGACCGCCGCCCGCGTGCCCCGCTAGCCCCGCGGCGGCGTGAACCGGCAGTTGTCGCCGATCGCCCCCGACCAGCGCGTCCAATCCTGCGTCTGCCCGAACAGCGGCAGCAGGATGTAGCCGCGCAGCGCCATCCGGTCCGCCGTCACCAGCCGGAACGACGCGCTGTAGCGCGACCCGTCATCCGGATCGGTGATGTGCCCGTTCCACAGCAGCGGCCCGCTGCGACTGCCCTGCAGGATAACCTGGCCGCACTCGATCTGCCCGTGATTGTCGACCGGCTGCGGATGCCCCGGCTTCCAGTCCTGCCCGACGATCTGCCCGCAGATCGCCTCGCCGCAGGCGGTGATCCGGATCACCCCGCGATGATCGCCGGTCAGCCAGTCGCCGTAGATCGCCGAGGCCGCCGGCCCGACATCGCCCGCCCAGGCGCCGTGCAAACCAGGCAGCAGCGCCAGCAGCAGCAGCCCCCCCAGCCGCAGCCCCCGACGCCACTCAGGCATCCGCCCGCTTGACCCAGGGCAGCAGCGCAATCCCGATCCCCTCCTCGCGCAACGCCGCAGCCTCGTCCGCCGACGCCTCGCCATACACCTCGCGCGCCGGCGCCTCCCCCTGGTGGATCGCGCGCACCGTCTCGGCAAAGGCGGGGCCGACATAGTCGCAGCGCCGCTCCACCTCGGCCCGCATCCGCTGCAGCAGCGCCCGCACGCCGTCCGGCATCGCCTCGCCCGCCGGCGCCGACGGCATCGCCTCGCCCGCCGACGGCATCACCCCACCCGCCGGGAAGGCCGGCATCACCCCACCCGCCGGCGAGGCCGGCATCACCCGACCCGCCGGCGAGGCCGCCGCCGGCGGCCCCTCGCCGTCGCGGGTGCCTCGCCGCCGGCCGATCGTGGGCGCCATCGGCGCCCGCCGGATCGCCCGGTCGGCGCAGCTCGGGCAGCTCAGGCTGCCATCCGCCGCCTGCCCCTCAAAGGCCACGCTGCTGCGAAACCAGCCATCAAACCCATGCCCGCGGCCGCAACGCAGCGCATAATGGATCATCGCCGACCCCGCCCCGTCGCCCGATCCCGCCTCAACGATCGAACCTCACGCGAGGCCCAGCAACGCGTCGAGCTTGCCCGCCCGGTTCAGCGCCGCCATGTCGTCGCTGCCGCCAATCCCCACCCCGTCGATGAAGATCTGCGGCACCGAGCTGCGCCCACCCGAGCGCGTCCGCGCCTCCGCCCGAGCCGCGCTGCCGCCCGGCGCGTCGATCCGCTCGAACGCCACCCCCTTCGCCTTCAGCAGCGCCAGCGCCGAGGCGCAGTACGGGCACCAGGATTGCGTGTAGATCTCGACCTTCGGCATCTCGCCTCCCATCCGCCGTCCTCGCCGCCCAGCGCCCCCGCTCCGCGCGCCAGGCAAGACAGTCTAGATAGGTATAAAACCGCCCGACAAGAATGGCCTAGCCGGGCACCGACAAGTCCGTCAGACGTTGGTACTCGTCCATCGCAAAACGGTCGGTCATGCTGGCGATGTAATCCGCCACCGTCCGCGCCGCCCGCGCCTGGCCGCCGGGCCCCGCCTCCTCCCGCCACGGGTCCGGCAGCATCCCCGGGCTCTCATGCAGCAGCCCGAACAGCAGCCGCGTCAGCCGCCGCGCCTTCAACGTCATCCGGCTCACCCGCCAGTGGTAGTAGAGCCGCTCGAACAGAAAGCTCTTCACCGCCTGGTTCGCGCTCGCCATCGCCGGGCTGAAGCCGATCACCGGCCCGCTCGCCCCCCGCACCCCGTCGGCATCCACCGGATCGAGCGCCGCCAGCCGCCGCGAGCTCTCCTCCACCAGGTCGATCACAAACCGGTCGATCACCCGCCGCACCGTCTCGTGCCGCACCCGCACCGGGTCACCGCTGCCCAGCGCCCTTGCCGCCGCCAACGCCTCGCCCACCACCGGCAGCCCCGCCGCCACGTCAAGCTCGAGCAGCCCCGCCCGCACCCCGTCATCAAAGTCGTGGCTGTGATACGCCACGTCGTCGGCAATCGCCGCCACCTGCGCCTCGGCCGAGGCAAAACTCTCCAGCCGCAAATCATGCCGCGCATTGTACTCGGCGATATACGGCGCCGGCCGCTCCACCGGCCCGTTATGCTTGGCCAACCCCTCCAGCATCTCCCAGGTCAGGTTCAACCCGTCAAACCCGGCATAGCGCCGCTCCAGCCGGGTCACGATCCGCAGGCTCTGCGCGTTATGGTCAAAGCCGCCAAACGGCATCATCCCGTCGTTCAGCGCCTCCTCGCCGGCATGGCCAAACGGCGGATGCCCCAGATCATGCGCCAGCGCCAACGCCTCGGTCAGGTCCTCGTCCAACCCCAACGCCCGCGCCACCGAGCGCGCAATCTGCGCCACCTCGATGCTGTGCGTCAGCCGGGTGCGAAAGAAGTCGCCCTCGTGATTGACGAAAACCTGGGTCTTATACTGCAACTTGCGAAACGCCGCGCTGTGGATCACGCGGTCCCGATCGCGCCCGAACGGACTGCGCGCGGCGGACTCGGGCTCGGCATGCAGCCGCCCGCGCGATGTCTCCGGCCGCACGGCATAACGGGCAAGCGTCATCACACCGACTTACCACCGGTTGCACCGCACCGGAAGGCTAGAGACAAGGCAAAGCCAAGGAAAGGCAAGGGGCTTTGCCCCTTGACCCCATCAAAGGCGGAGCCTTTGAAATCCATTTATTATTCTTTTCCAACTCGCGAGGTCGAGGCGTTGGGTAATGAGATTTGATTGGCTTCGCCAAGCAAGTGAAGGCGAAGGCTCCTCGCTCTTCACGAATGGGGTCTGGGGCCTCACGGCCCCAGCGGGTCAAGGGCAGAGCCCTTGCCTTCCTTACCTTACCTGTCCGTCGTTACTCCAAGGCGCGACCGGGCTCTTGTTCCAGCCGCCCGGCCGATCAGTGGCAAGCCGCCTCTTCTACCGGCGCCCGACGCCGCCTATGTTCACATGATGGATCACCCCAGCGCCGAGCCCGCCTTCTCCGTCTCCGACCGCGCCGCCACGCGCATCGCCGAGATCATCGCCGGCCAGCAGGACGCCGCTCCGGTGGCGTTGCGCGTCGCCGTGCTCGCCGGCGGCTGCAGCGGCTTCCAGTACAAGTTCGCCCTTGATGGCAGCATCCAGTCCGACGACGTGGTGATCCAGGCCGGCGCCGCCCGCGTCCTCGTCGACGCCGTCAGTCTGGACCTTCTTGGCGGCGCCGAGCTCGACTACACCGACGCGCTGATGGGCGCCCACTTCACCGTGCGCAACCCGAACGCCACCTCCTCCTGCGGCTGCGGCACCAGCTTCTCGGTGGAATAGCGGCCGTCCGCCCGCGTCACCGTGAAGATCGCCACCTGGTCGCGATGAAGATCGCTATCTGGCCGCGATGAAGATCGCCACCTGGCTGCGATGAAGATCGCCACCTGGAACGTCAACTCCGTGCGCACCCGCCAGGCCCATGTCTGCCGCTGGCTGCGCAGCCACGCCCCCGACCTCCTGCTCCTGCAGGAGATCAAGTGCGAGCAGCACCAGTTTCCGGATTGCTTCGCCGAGCTCGGCTACACCGCCGAGATCGTCGGCCAGAAGAGCTATAACGGCGTTGCCATCCTGTCCCGCGCCCCGGTGAGCGTCACCGCCCGCACCCTGCCCGGCCTGCCAGACGACGACGCCCAGGCCCGCTACCTCGAGGTCGAGACCAACGGCCTGCGCGTCGGCAACCTCTATCTGCCGAACGGCAACTCCGGCGGCGAGCCCGGCTACGCCTACAAGCTGCGCTGGATGGAGTGCCTCTCCGACCACGCCGCCGCCCTGCTCGAGCACGACGTCCCGCTCGCCCTGCTCGGCGACTACAACGTCTGCCCCGCCGACGCCGACCACGCCCCCGGCACCCTGCCGCCGACCGACGCGCTGGTCCGCCCTGAAACCCGCGCGCGCTTCCGCCGCCTGCTGCACGGCGGCCTCACTGACGCCGTCCGCGCGCTCCGCCCCACCGGCGCCGTCTACACCTTCTGGGACTACCAGGCCGGCGCCTGGCCGCGCGACCGCGGCCTGCGCATCGACCACGCCCTGCTCTCCCCCACCCTCGCCGAACGCCTGGTGAGCGCCAACCCGGACAAGGACGTCCGGGGCGAGGAGCAGCCTTCGGACCACGTGCCGCTGGTGGTTGAGTTGCAGTAAGGCAGGCAAGAGCTTCTTTTTTGAAAAAAGAAGCAAAAAACTTTTGCTCGTCAGGCGTGAAACGATGCGGCTGCGGTGCTAGCACACGTGAGTAAGGCGGCCCCTTGGAGGGCAAGCCGGGCAATCTTGCCTATTGGCAAGTTTTCCCACAACCCATTGATATACAACGATAGGCAGTCGGTACAACCGCACGGTGCCACAGTGTCGCCCTCATAGAGGGCCTGGAGCCTCCGGCTCCGGCCCTTTTTTTGCAGTTTCATTGATAAACAATCGGTTGCGGCGATCTTGCTTGATTCCGCCGATTCCAAATAATTCAAGGGGTCCCGGGCCCACGGCCCCAGCGGGTCCAGGCAGAGCCCTGGCCCTCCGTCTTGCTCTCCCGCGCTCCGGGTGCTGCTTTGATCAAGGCGGCCAAACGCGGGGACATCATTCAATGCACAGCGAGACCCTGACCTATCAGGCGGACGGCCTGACGATGCAGTCCAGGCTGTTCTTCGAGCCCTCCGACGCGCCGCGCGCCGGCGTCCTGGTGTTCCCAGAGGCGTTCGGCCTCGGCCCGCACGCGATCTCCCGCGCCGAGCGCCTGGCCGCTCTGGGCTACGTCGCCCTGGCCTGCGACCTGCACGGCCACGGCGAGGTCATCGACGACCTCGGCCACGCCATCGGCCTGATCAAGCCGCTGATGGAAGACCCGCTACGCACCCGCGCCCGCACCAAGGGCGCGCTCACCGCGCTGACCGCCCGCACGGAGGTCGACACCAGCCGCATCGCCGCCATCGGCTTCTGCTTCGGCGGCACCATGGCGCTCGAGCTCGCCCGTTCGGGCGCCGACCTCCGCGCCGCCGTCGGCTTCCACAGCGGCCTGTCCACCGCCCGCCCCAAGGACGCCGCCAACATCCGCGCCAAGGTCATGGTCTGCATCGGCGCCGACGACCCGATGATCAACCCCGAGCAGCGCGCCGCCTTCGAGACTGAAATGCGCGACGGCGGCGTCGACTGGCAGATGCACCTCTACGGCAACACCGTGCACAGCTTCACCAACCCGGACGCCGCCAAGCGCAACATGCCGGACGCCATCCGCTACAGCCCCGAATCCGACGCCCGCTCCTGGGCCGCACTGCAAACATTGTTTGCCGAACAGTTGAATTAAGAAAGCAGTCCTTTTTTGAAAAAAAGGACCAAAAAACTTTTATAAATTTCATTACGCATATGTTTTGCTCCTAACGAGCAAAGTTTTTTGCTTCTTTTTTTCAAAAAAGAAGCCCTTCCTACCCTCCGGCGTGCGCCCCGCGCACGTCGTCCCGCGTCATCGCGCCCCACGCGCCGGCAGCAGCACCGCCCGGTCCCCCGCCTGGCCCAACCCCGAGCCGACGCCATAGAGCCGGTATCGCTCCGCCACCATGCCGCCCCGCTCGCGCACCACCTCACCCAGCAAGCTCACCGCCCCGAACCGGAGCGGGTTCGGCGGCTCGCGGTGATGCTCGCTTTGAACCAGCAGACCCGGCCCCTGCATGGCGGCGGCCGGCAGCCGGAACAGCGCCCAGCGCGGCTCAACCCCCACCACCGGCCCCGGCAGATGCCAGGCGAGCTCGGCGGCCAGCCCATACTCGTCGCTGACGACGAACGCCGCGCCCTGCCGGCGCTCTGCCGCCGCCACCCGCGCCGCCAATCCGTCCCATCCACCCAGCCGCGCCAGCGTCGGATCCAGGCCAACCGGTAGCGCCACGCCAAGGCCCGCCGCCTGCACATAGGCGAGCCCAGCCACCAGCAAGCCCAGCCCCGCCGCCGCCTGCCAGCGCCGCGCCGCCAACCACCCGGCCGCCAGACAGGCGCCCGGCCAAAGGATCGCCGGCCAGTTCGCCTGCACCCGGTCACCGCTCGCATGCAGGACAAACACCACGCCGGGCACCAGCACCGCACAGCCCAGCAGCCCGGCCGCCGCATCGCTGCGCAACCGACGCACCGAGCGCGCGACCCCCAGCAGGCACACGGCAAACACCCAGGGCGTTACCAGCCCCACCTGCCCGCCCAGCAGCTCGCCCTCGAACTGCAACGCGCGCGACGGCGCGAAGACCTCGGTCCGGCGGCCCTGCTTGGCAAAGCTGGCAAACCCATGCAGCGCATTCCACCAGACCACCGGCGCGAAGCACGCCATCGCCACGGCAAGCCCGGCCCAAACCTGCCACCGCGCCAGCAGGTCGCGCCGCCAGCCCACCAGCCAGATCGCCAGCGCCAGCCCCAGCAGCAGCGCCGTATACTTACTGTCCAGCGCCAGCCCGGCCGCCAGCCCCACCACCAGCCACCAACCCGGTTGCCCCGCTACTCCTCGCAGCGCCGCCCACAGCGCGGCCACCCAGAACAGCAGCAGCGGCGTGTCCGGCGTCATCACCACGGCGCCGACGCCGACAAACAGCGTCCCATTCAGCAGCGCCGCCGCAGCAAGCCCCGCTTGCGGCCCCGCCAGCACCCGCCCACCATCCCACAACAGCACCGACCCGACCGCGACGGCCAACGGCCCCAGCAACCGCACCCCAAGCGGCGACGGCCCCACGAGCCACTCCCCGGCCCGGATCCACAGCGCCACCATCGGCGGGTGATCAAGGTAGCCCGGCTGCAGCGCCCGCGCCCAGATTGCATAGTAGGTCTCGTCCGGCGACAGCGGCACCAGCCCGGCCACCAGCAGGCGCAGCGCCGTCAGTGCTGCAAGCAAGAGCACGCCTGCTCTCTGGCTCATCGCGACCGCCAGACGAGGGTCGCAGACACGGCGTAGTTCCACACCACCCCGATCGCCGCGCCGGCCGCGCTCGCCGGGCTCCAGCCCGAGTGGCTGCGATACAGGCTCTGCGCGATGCCCACATTGGCCGCCGCGCCGACGCCGCACACCAGCATGAACAGCGCCAGCCCTCGCCAGAGCTGCGGTCCGGCCAGCCGGCTGTCACGATAGGTGATGGCGTTGTTGAGCCAGAAATTGGCCACCATGGCGACCAGCGTCGCCACCACCTGCGCCGTGTCGAAGGCGAGCCCCGCCCGCCGCGCGACCGCGACCACCGCCAGGTCGATCAGGATCCCGACCGCACCCACCACGGCGAACGCGATGAAGCGCATCGGCAGCAGCCCGCCGGTCGCCTTGTCGGCCAGCATGGCCAGAAACTGCACCAGCACCAGAACGTCGAGCTTGCTCTGCCCGGCCAGCCTCGGCCGGAACGTCGCCGGCAGCTCGACCACGCGCAGCCGCCGGGGCGCCGAGAGGATCAGGTCCAGCAGGATCTTGAAGCCCCGCCCCGCCAGGCGCGGCGCCACCTGGTCGAACAGCTCGCGCCGCACCAGGAAGAACCCGCTCATCGGATCGGTCAGCCGGACCGGCAGCAGCCGCGAGGCCAGCCGTATGCCGCCGGCGGACAGCCGGTGTCGCCAGGCCGCCGACAGCCCGGACGCGTCGCCGCCGGCGGCAAACCGGCTGGCGAGCGCAACGTCCGCCCCGGCCCGCACCGCCGCCAGCATCGCCGGCAGCCTGGCCTCGTCATGCTGCAGGTCACCGTCCATTACGGCAACGAACGGGCTCGCCGAGGCCAGCACGCCCTCGATCACCGCCGAGGACAGCCCCCGCCGCCCGATCCGCCGGACGCAGCGCACCCGCGCGTCGATCACCGCCAGCTGCTTGGCCACCTCCCAGCTCCGATCCGGGCTGTCGTCATCGACGAAGACCACCTCCCAGCGGACGCCCGCCAGGGCCCGGTCGAGTGCCGCGACCAGCGGTCCGATGTTCGCCGCCTCGTTGAAGCACGGCACGACGACCGTCAGCTCGGCCGCCGGTGACGGATCGACCGCGATCGGTGACTCGATGCCAGGCGCGCGCATGCGCCGTGCTTGCGCCTTGCTCGCCCGCCGTCAAGCACCGCCGCTCGCTGGACAGTGAAGACGCACCCGGCTACAGCCGGGCAGCAAGTAGTCCTTTTTTGCAAAAAAGGACCAAAAACTTTTATCTCTCACGGCTGTGCCGCCTGGATATTGCTTGGGCACCCGACACCAAGAAGTTAAAAGTTTTTTGCTTCTTTTTTCAAAAAAAGAAGGCCTTGCTTAATGCTCCACATCCAGCAAGCCCGGTAACCAATGACCAGACCTCCCTCGCTGTCTCGCGACCAGATCCCGGTGCTCCTGCTGGAGGGCATCAACGACAGCGCCCTGACGCTCCTCGAGGCTCAGGGCTACACCCGCACGACCCGCCTACCGACGGCGCTGGACGGTGCGGCGCTCACCGCGGCGCTGGCCGAGACCGCAATGCTCGGCATCCGCAGCCGCACCCGCATGACCGCCTCCGTCATCGAGGCCGCCCTGCCGCTCACCGCCATCGGCTGCTTCTCGGTCGGCACCAACCAGGTCGACCTGCCGGCCGCACGCCGCCGCGGCATCCCGGTGTTCAATGCCCCGTTCTCCAACACCCGCAGCGTCGCCGAGCTGGTGATCGGCGAGATCGTCATGCTGCTGCGCCGGATCGTGCCGCGCTCGAACGGCGCCCATCAGGGCGCGTGGGACAAATCGGCGGTCAACTCGCGCGAGGTGCGCGGCAAGACGCTGGGCATCGTCGGCTACGGCAACATCGGCTCGCAGCTCAGCACGCTCGCCGAGGCGATGGGCATGCGGGTGCTGTTCTTCGACATCGCCGACCGGCTGCGCCACGGCAATGCCGAGCCGGCCGCCTCGCTGGCCGAGCTGCTGGCCGCCAGCGACGTCGTCACCCTGCACGTGCCCGAGACCCCGGCCACGCGGACCATGATCGGCGCGGCCGAGATCGCCCACATGCGCCGCGGCGCCTGCCTGATCAACAACAGCCGCGGCCATGTCGTCGACCTTGACGCGCTCGCCGCCGCCCTGCACGCCGGGCGCCTGACCGGCGCTGCGATCGACGTGTTCCCGCTCGAGCCCGGCGGCAACGCCGAGCGCTTTGCCTCGCCTCTGCAGGGCATCGCCAACGTCATCCTCACGCCGCATATCGGCGGCTCCACCGAGGAGGCGCAGGAGCGCATCGGCGCCGAGGTGGCGCGCAAGCTGCTGGAGTTCTCCGAGACCGGCAGCACCGTCGGCGCCGTGAACTTCCCGCAGGTGCAGCTGCCGCCTCGCGTCACGACGACCCGCTACCTGCACGTCCATCGGAACGTGCCAGGCATGCTGGGCCACCTGAACGACGTGTTCTCCCGCGGCCGCTACAACATCGCCTCACAGTATCTGCAGACCGACGCCGAGCTCGGCTATGTCTGCGTGGATGCCGACGTGCCGATGCAGCAATGCTCGACGGTGCTTGACGAGATTTCAGCCATCGAAGGGACGATCCGCGCGCGGATGCTGTTCACGGCCGCCTGACAAAGAAAGCGCTTCTTTTTTAAAAAAAGAAGCAAAAAACTTTCGAAAACTCTTTGGTTCTTTCTTTCAAGAAAGAACCGCTTCCTTACTCTACTTGAAACACTTCTTTGACTGCCCCAGCTTCACGAGCGCATGTCCACGCGCGGTCGCCGCATCCGCCTTGTGCTGGGCGATACCCTCTCTGGCATGATCCATCGCCGTCGCTGAAGACACGCCGTCCACCGAGGTGCCGGTGCCCGCGTTATACTTCTGCACCAGCGCGCCCTGCGTGTTGACGATGTTGTTTTCCGTCGTGACCTGGGCGTTGACCTGGTCGCAAGTGAGCGACTGGTCGCCCGGCTGCGAACCATCGTCGTCGGCCCGCGCGCTGACGGCGCCGCCAAGCAGGAGCGCGCCGATCAGCAGAAACGTCGAAGTAGCGTGGCGCATGCGGGTGTCTTCCTTGTTCATCTACTGCTTGGAAAGCTTGTCGCCAGCCGCCTTGAACTCGCCGGAGAACTCGCCGAAGCCGGCATAGAGCTGCGTCTGCTCGGCGCTAGCGCTGTGGCTGATCGCGCTCATCCGGCTGCGCGCCTCGGCGCTGACGGCGCTCATGTCGGTCGCGGCTGACTTCTGCACGCAGACGTTCCACGCCTTGGCCTTGGTCTCATACTGGCCGACCAGGTCGACGCTCTTGTTGTAGGAAGCCCGGTCATGCAGGTCGAGCGTCGGCTTGGCCGGCTGTTCGCCGCAGCCCTTCGGCGTCCAGGCGGCATCGGCATCGGCCGCGCGTCCGGGCTGGCTCAGGCCGCTCGCTCCGAGGCAGACGAACACGGCCCAGACAGCAGGCGATCTGATAGACGGACGAGACATGGGGCTTCTCCAACGCGGCGGGCGGACCCTATCGCCAACTGCGCGCGGGTTCCAGAGCAGCCGCGCAGCCGCTACGCTGGCGTGATGAGTGACCAACGTTTTGCCGTGCCCCCCGCCGTCACCCTGCGCCTGCGCGACATGGCCCGGATGCACTTGATGTTCGGCGGCGACCTGTTGCGCGCGCAGCGGCCCGAAGAAGCTGAGCCCTACCTGCGCGCCGCGCTGGCGATCGACCCGGAGCTGACGACCGCCTTGGGACCGCTCTCGCGCGTCCTGCTTGACACGATGCGTATCGATGAGGCGATTGCCGCATTGCGCGCGGCGGTCGCCCGCGAGCCGGACAACCTTTACCATCGCAGCTCACTCGGCTCGATGCTGCTGCTGGCCGGACGCTATGCCGAGGGCTGGCAGGATTGGATTGCAACGCGGGCCCTCGCGCCGCCGCTCGAAGAGCCCACGCGTGAATGGATCAGCCAGCCGCTACGCGGCCGCACCCTGCTTGTTATCTGCTGGGACGGCTTCGGCGATGCGTTCCAGTTCTCCCGCTACGTGCCAAACCTGGCGGCGGCAGGCGCCACCGTCATCCTCGCAGGTCACGCGTCCACGCTCCCGGTGCTGCGCCGCGTCCCCGGCGTGTCGCAGGTCATCGACCGCGCCGCCAAGGCTCGGCCTGGCTACGATCTCTGGA
The DNA here is from genome assembly GCA_965198995.1 of Acetobacteraceae bacterium. Lineage (GTDB taxonomy): Bacteria > Pseudomonadota > Alphaproteobacteria > Acetobacterales > Acetobacteraceae > CAXMMR01. Next base: position 1,651,916 of record CBDAQG010000002.1, on the reverse strand, counting down.
CTGAAGACAAGTTGCTGCCGCTGCGCTCCTCGACCACGCTCGAGACGATCCCGCTCGCCGGGGGTCATCTGTCGGCTGATCCAGCGCGGCGGGCGCACTGGGCGGCGAAACTGGAGCAGATGCAGCCCCGCGCCGGGCGGATGCGGGTCGGGCTGGTCTGGGGCGGCGAACCACGCAACGATCAGGACCCCGTGCGGTCATTGCCGCAAGGCCATGCGGCGGCGCTGCTGGCGCCGTTGCTTGCCCTGCCGGGAATCGCCTTCGCCTCGCTTCAGCATGGCGCGCGCGCCGTCGAAGCGCCGAGCGTCATCGCCCGGCGACCGGGCCTCATCGACCTGGCGCCAAACCTCACGGATTTCGGCGAGACGGCGGCGATCCTGGCCAACCTCGACCTGCTGATCGCCGTCGAAACCGGCACCGCGCATCTTGCCTGCGCGATGGGCCAGCCCTGTTGGGTGATGCTGTCGCGCCGGCCGGATTGGCGCTGGCTACTCGCCGGCGAGAAATCGCCCTGGTACGAGACGGCCCGGCTCTGGCGGCAGCCCCAGTTAGGCAACTGGCCCGCCGTGATCGAGGCGATGACAGAGGCGCTCAAGGCCCTAACCTGTAAGCCACGGTCGATCTAAATATTCGGGGTCTGGGGCCTCGGGCCCCAGCGGGTCCAGGGCAGAGCCCTGGCCTTGCTTCTGCGCGGCGAAAAAGGCTTGCGCCACACTCACCCGCCTCGCTAGACACGCCTATCGCGACTTGAACCAGGGAGAGAGCCTCATGCCGATCATGACAATCGCACTCTTTCCCAGCGCTGGCCTGACGTCGAACCGTCAAGGCTAGCCTCCGCCGCCCTCGTGCGGTGCCCGGTTCCAGCTTCCTGATCAGAGGACGATCGCCCGCCATCGGCGGCGCATCGAACGTGCGATGGCCAAACGCCTGTCCAAGCGGTCTCTCCGCGACGTCTTCACGTTCCTGTTCGCGCATTGGCGTCGTCAGCCCGGCTTCGTGCTGGCAACGCTCGCCTGCGCCACCGGCGCCACCCTGCTCGACGTGGCCATGCCGATCTACGCCGGCCGCCTGATCGACACCGTCGCCAACGCGGCCGGTCTGGCCCACGCTGCCGCCGGCCACCGTGCGGCTTTACTGCTCGCCGTCATCGCCGGCCTCGGCGTCGGCCTCGTCGTGCTGCGCGGCCTGGTGATCCTCGGCATCATCCGCATCACCCTGCGGATGATGCACGACGTGACCGTCGAGGCGTTCTGGCGGGTGCAGCGCTTCTCCACGAGCTGGCACGCCTCCACCTTCGCCGGCTCGACCGTGCGCCAGGTGACGCGCGGCACCGCAGCCCTCGACCTGCTGAACGACACCGTGATCTTCGCCATGGTGCCCGCCCTCGTGGCGCTGCTCGGCGCCTCGGCGCTACTCGGCTCGCGCTGGCCGCTGATGGGCGTCGTGGTGCTGACGGGCGCTGTGATCTACGTCGCGCTGGCGGTCGGCATGACCGCCTGGGTGTCGCTCGCCGCCCGGCTGTCGAACCTGTGGGACACAAGGCTGACCGGCGCGATCTCTGATGCGATCACCTGCAATGCGGTGGTGAAATCGTTCGGCGCCGAGGTCAACGAGGATGATCGCCTCGGCCGCGTCGTCACCAAGTGGCAGCGCCGCACCCGGCGGACCTGGCGCAACGACACGCTCAACTTCACCCTGCAGAACGTCTCGCTGCTCGGCCTGCGGCTCGCCATCATCGGCACCGGCATCTGGCTGTGGTGGGTCGGGCGCGCGACGCCCGGCGACGTTGCCGCGGTGCTGGCGATGTTCTTCGTCATCCAAGGCTACCTGCAGAGCATCGGCCAGCACGTGCGCAACCTGCAACGCTCGATCAACGACATGGACGAGCTGGTGCAGATGAGCCGCGAGCCGCTCGGCATCCTGGACGCCCCGGATGCGGCGCCGCTGGTCATCGAGGGTGGCCGCATCGTCTTCGACGCCGTCCGCTTCACCCATGTCGAGACCGCCGCCCCGCTGTTTGACGGCCTCGACCTCGTGGTCGCCGCGGGCGAGCGCGTCGGCCTGGTCGGCCACTCCGGTTCCGGCAAGAGCACCTTCGTGAAGCTCCTGCAGCGGCTGCACGACGTCGATGGCGGCCGCATCCTGATCGATGGTCAGGACATCGCCACCGTCGTCCAGCGCTCGCTGCGGGCGCAGGTGGCGCTGGTGCCGCAGGAGCCGGTGCTGTTTCACCGCTCGCTGGCGGAAAACATCGGCTATGCCCGCCCGGGCGCGACGATGGCCGAGATCCGCCACGTCGCCGAGCTCGCCAACGCTGCCGGCTTCATCGAGGCGCTGCCGAACGGCTACCGCACGCTGGTCGGCGAGCGCGGCGTCAAGCTCTCGGGCGGCGAGCGCCAACGCGTGGCGATCGCCCGGGCGCTGCTCGCCGACGCGCCGATCCTGGTGTTCGACGAGGCCACCGCCGCACTCGACAGCGAGAGCGAGGCGGAGATCCAGCAGGCGATGGATCGCCTGATGTCCGGCCGCACGGCGCTGGTGATCGCGCATCGGCTGAGCACGGTGCGCAGTCTCGATCGCATCATCGTCTTCGATCACGGGCGCATCGTCGAGGCGGGCACCCATGCCGGGCTGATCGCCCAGCCCCACGGCACCTACCGGCGCCTGTTCGAGCTGCAGTCGCTGGGGCTCGCAGCATGAGCCGGCGGGTCTTCGCGCGGCGTGCGCGCGATGGCAGAGTGTCGCCCATGCGCCGCCTCATCGTCATCGCCGTTCTGCTCGGCTGCGCCTCCGCACCTGTCCTGGCCGACGACCTCGACAACGCGCAGCCGCAGCTCGAGCAGATGAAGGCGGCGGTCGCCGTGCTGCAGTCCAACAAGACGGCGGTGACGAGCCGGGCCTGCCTTGACCAGCTCGCGCAGTGGAAAACCACGCTGGAAGCCATTCACTATGACGTGGTTCATCATGATTCAGACCTGCCGGTCGCGCGCGACGTGCTGGCGATGAACTATACCGACGCCGCACGCCTCTGCGGTCAGGATGCGTCGCGCTTCTGTCTCGCTGCGCCGAAGGGCGCCGGCTGCCACGACTTCGCTGCCGCTCTGGCGTCGCCCCCGCCGCCGCCGTAAGAACCGGCACGACTGTTGCGTGCGTGTTGCAGTGCGGTCATAGAAGCGCAGGCTGGACTGACGCGAAGCGGACGAGGAGCGGCTGAACGACGATGAGCGTGACGACACTTCCATCCTCGGGCGGCCCATCCCACCACGGCTGGGAGCCGAACGAGATCGGCATGACGCGCGCGACCGCCGCGTCCGTCCTGATCGTCCTGCTGATCCTCGCCGCGATGCTGACGTTCGTCGGTGAGCAGACGCCGCCGCCACCGCCGCCGCCGATGCAGGTCAAGATGGTGACGCTGCCGCCGCCGACGCCGCTGCAAAGCGTGCCGCCGCCGCCGGTGCCCCCGCCCCCTGTGCCCGAAGTGCAGCCGCCGCCGCCGCCGCCTTTGGCCTTCAAGGTGCCCGACTACGCACCGCCGAGCCACATCGCGGCGCCCAAGCCGCCGCCGGTCAAGCCGAAGCACATCAGCCGAACCGCGCCGCCGGTCGAGACGCCGCCACCGGAGGTCACCTCCACCGCGCCGCCGGTTCCGCATCCGCCGCCGGCAGCTCCGGTGCAGGACAACTCCGGCATCGGCCCTTATCGCGCCGGTCTGCACAACGCCATTCAGAGCCATGTCGAGATCAGCCCGCAGCTCCAGGCGATCAACGCCAGCGGCACGGCGGTGATCCAGGCGGTGGTCCAGCCGAGCGGCGCCGTGACCTCGGCGACGGTCCTGCGCTCCAGCGGCAATGGCCTGATCGATAAGGCGGCGCTGGCGGCAGTGCGGGCGACCGTCTACCCGTTCCGCGGCCATATGCCGACCTCGGCGATCACGATCACCGTGCCGATCGAGATCTCGGCGGATAGCAGCGGTTAGGAACCCAGGGCTCTGCCCTGGACCCGCTGGGGCCCGCGGCACCAAATCCCATTCTTGTCAGTAAAGGATTAGGGCGGCACCCTGCGCGGGGTCGAGGGCGAGGTCCTTACCTCATATGACTCGTCGTGCTCCCGAGAAGACCTCGTAGCCGTCCGCGCGAGCGACGCCGATCAGGGTCATGCCGCACCGTTCGGCGACCCGCACTGCCAATGCCGTCGGCGCCGATATCGCCGCCAGCACCGGCGCTCCCATTCGGGCAGCCTTCTGCACCAGCTCCACGGACAGGCGACTCGTCAATGCGACGATGCCCTGATCAACGCTCATGCCCTGGCGCGCCAGAGCGCCGGCCAGCTTGTCCAAAGCGTTGTGCCGGCCAACATCCTCGCGCACAGCCACCAGCCCCAGCGTCGGTGTCCAGAAGCCTGCGGCGTGCACGGCGCGAGTCGCATGGTTGAGCGTCTGTGCCGGCGCGAGCGACGCCATCGCCTCGGCGACCTGCTTGGCGGTGAAACCGGGGCCGTCCGGCACCTGAGCTGGCAGCTGGACGGCGTCTGACAGGCTTTCCAGGCCGCAGAGCCCGCAACCGGTCGGCCCGGCCATCCTGCGGCGGCGCTTCTCCAGTTGGCCCATCCTGGCCTCATCGATCCACATCCGCAGCTCCAGCCCGACATCCTCGCCAGGCGGCGCGACGACCTGGAAGTCGTGTAGTTGGGTGACCTCGTCGAGGATGGCCTCGTTGAGGCTGAAGCCGAGGGCCAAGTCCTCAAGGTCGTCCGGCGTCGCCATCATCACGGCGTGCGACAGGCGGTTGTAGCTGAACGCGACGGCGCATTCCTCGGCCAAGACACGCTCGCCTGGGACGCGCTCGCCGGCGCGCACGGCGAGACGCGACAGCAGGCGCGAGGGGTCCGTCACCGACGGTGAAGCAAGCAAGGCTGGCCTCTGCCGAGGCCTGCCAAGGGCTGGCCCTTGGATCCCGATCGACGAGCTATGATGGGAGGTGGATGCCGCATTCCATCTTGCCGGTGCCCGACCAGCGGCCGCTGCGCGGGTCCTCGCCAGCGGCAACCGCCCGGGTGCAGGTCGCGCAGCCGATCGACGGGTAGCCAACGCCAGCCAGCGGATGACGCGGCAGGTCACGACGCACCATCTCGGCTTCGATGCGCTCGCTGGTCCAGTCGGCCAACGGATTGATCTTCACCTTGCCGGCGGCAGCCTCTAGAAACGGCAGCCCCGCGCGGGTCGTGGATTGGGCCCGCTTGCGGCCCGTCACCCAAGCCTCGAACGGTCGCAGCGCACGCTCAAGCGGCGTCACCTTGCGCAGGGCGCAGCATGCGTCGGGGTCATACTGCCACAGCTCGCCGGCCGGATCCGCCTCCCGCAGTTCGGCCTCGAGCGCGGCCACGTCGCGCACGTCGGTCAGGCCGAGCGCCGCCGTCAGCCGGCGCCGATAGGCCAGCGTCTCGGCAAAATGCTGCCGCGTCTCGATGAACAGCACCGGCGTCGCGCAATCGATGTCGGCAACCATCGCCAGCAACACCGCCGACTCGGCTCCAAAGGACGAGACGACGGCGAGCTTGCCGGCAAACAGCTCGCGCACGGCCTGACCCAGGACGGCCACACCGTCGAGCGGCATGTCGGACGAGGCTGGGTTCAGGCGATGGGCGAGACGGTTATCGAGCACGAGTGTTGATCCGCGATGCAGTCTTGTTAGAGCGCAGATGAACACGTCAGGAGAAGTAAATATGCATAATGAACGGTTGCGCAGCGTGAATAGGCCTCTGTGCAGCGCACATGGCTATCTTTGACGGGCGAGTGGTGCGAGCGCGGCGTGGTGAGCCCGGTGGGGCTCGAACCCACGACCCCATGATTAAAAGTCACGTGCTCTACCGACTGAGCTACAGGCTCTTGCCACCAGCCCCGGACCGCATGAGCGGCCCGGCCTCTACTTCGCGTCCGACGCGAGGCTCATATGTATGATGCGATCCGGATCTTGCACCATTCCGCTCGACCCGTTGCCACGCTTGATTGCATCCACGTACTGCATGCCGGACACAACCTGCCCCCAGATCGTGTACTGTCCATCCAGCGACGGCGCCGGCGCGAACATGATGAAGAACTGCGAGTTGGCGCTGTTCGGATCCGAGGTGCGGGCGGCGCCGACCGTGCCGCGCAGGAAGTGAACGCTGTCGGTGAACTCCGCCGGCAGGTCGGGCAGCTTGGAGCCGCCGGTGCCGCTGCCGGTCGGGTCGCCGCCCTGCGCCATGAAGCCCTCAATGACGCGGTGGAACGGCGTGCCGTCGTAGAAATGCTCGGCCATCAACTCCTTGACCCGGGCGACGTGCTTGGGCGCCAGGTCGGGTCGCAGCCGGATGACGACCCGGCCACCCTTGAGGTCGAGATAGGCGGTGTTGGCGGGGTCGGTGGGGGCTTGCGCCTCGGCGGTGGCCGACATCAGGGTTCCAATCGTCACGAGTGTTGCAAGCAAGGTCCGGCGCAGCATGTCCCGCCCTTCGTGGTCGTGTGCCGCGGTGCCGCGGGCCGGCGCCCTTTCGCCATGCAAACGCCATCGGGTCAAGCACATCCTGCATCACGACTAAGCCGCCGCCTCGCGCTGCTGCCAGGCTTGCTACCCGCCTTTAAGCGACGCCAACGTCCGGTGCAGCGCCAGCGGCGGCACGAAAGAGGAGATGTCGCCGCCGAGCCGGGCAATTTCCTTGACGAAGCGCGAGGAGATGAACTGATGCGTCTCGGAGGCCATCAGGAACACCGTCTCGACTGCCGGGTCCAGCCGGTAGTTCATCCCGGCCATCTGGAACTCGTAGTCAAAGTCGGATACCGCTCGAAGGCCGCGAACGATCATGCTGGCGCGATGGCTGCGGGCGAAGTCGATCAGCAGCGTCGCGAAGTGGGTGACCTCGATCGCGCAGCCGGTGCGCGCGGCGATCGGCGCCACTGCGTCGCGCACCAGCTCGGCGCGCTCCTCGGCGCCGAACAGCGGCCCCTTGCCGGCGTTCTGGGCGACGCCGATCACCAGCCTGTCAAGCAGCTTGGCGGCACGCGCGATGATGTCGACATGGCCGTTGGTGACTGGGTCGAACGTGCCCGGATAGACGCCGACCCGCTTGTCAGGCATCGCCGCCCCCGCTTGGCCCGGCATCCTCTGGTGCGGCATCGTCAGCCGTGTCGTCGGTGATGCCGTCGGGACCATCGCTGTCGGCAGTGTCGGCGACCCCCTGGCCGGGTGGGATGCTGCCGGGTGTCGGATCGCCGGCTGCTCCCTCGCCATCGCCGGCGGCCTCGATCACCGGGAAGACGCTGGTGACGCGCTCACGCTCGCCGAGCCGGAACAGCGTGACGCCCATGGTCTGACGCGCGGTGATGCGAATCTGGTCGGCCGGCACTCGGATCAGGCGCCCGGCGTCGGTCACCAGCATGATGTCGTCGCCGCGGCGCACCGGCAGGGTGGCGACGACGGCGGTGCCGTTGCGCCGCGCGGCGAGCAGGATGTTGACGATGCCCTGCCCGCCGCGGCCGGTGACCCGGTAGTCGTAGGCGGAGGAGCGCTTGCCAAAGCCGCCATTGGTGACGGTGAGCAGCACCTCCTCGCTCTCCTCCAGATGGGCGATGCGCTCGGCCGACAGCGCGGCCTCCTCGGCGGCCTCCTCGTCGATACCCGCCTCTGACCCGTCCGCCTCGGCGGCGACCTCGGCCGCCTCGTCCTCAAGCCCGGGCGCGCGTCGCCGCACCGCCATGCTGCGCAGGAAGGCAGCCCGCTCGCCAACGCTCGCCTCGACGTGGCGCAGCACCGAGAGGCTGTTGACCTCGTCGCGCAGCACGTCGTTTTGCAGGCCGGGACCCTCGATCAGCCGGATGCCGCGCACGCCGGAGCTCTCGCGGCCGGCGAACACGCGCAGCGTGTCGTCGGTGATCTGGAAGCGGATGCAGCGCCCGAGCCGGGTCGCCAGCATCACGTCGTCGCCCTCGCGGCAGGTGGCGACGCCGATCAATCGGTCCCCGTCATCGAGCTTCATCGCAATCAGGCCGGAGGAGCGGACGTTGCGGAAATCCGACAGCCGGTTGCGCCGCACGCCGCCGCTGGCGGTCGCGAACACCAGATGCAGGTTTTCCCACAGCGACTCGTCGAGCGGCAGCGGCAGCACGGTGGTGATGCCGTCGCCGCCGAGCTCGGGCAGCATGTTCACCAGGGCCCGGCCCTTGGCGGTCGGGCTCGCCTCTGGCAGGCGCCAGACCTTTTCGCGAAACGCCTTGCCGCCGGAGGAGAAGAACAGCACGAACTGGTGGGTGTGGGCGTTGAACGAGCGGGTGACGATGTCGTCGCCGCGGGTGCCGGCAGCGGTGCGGCCGCGTCCGCCGCGATGCTGGGCGCGGAACACTTCGAGCGGGGTGCGCTTGATGAAGCCGTCGCGGGTGATCGTCACCACCATCTGGCCGGGCTCGATCAGGCTCTCGTCGTCCTGGTCGGCGGCGTAGTCGACCACCTCGGTCAGCCGAGGGCTGCCGATCTCGCCGCGGATCTGGCGCAGCTCAGCAGCGATCACCTCGACGCGGCGGATCCGGCTGCCGATGATGTCGAGCAGCTCGCGGATCTTGCCGGCGACCTCGGTCAGCTCGGCCTGGATCTTCTCCCGCTCCAGGCCGGTCAGGCGCTGCAGCCGCAGCTCCAGGATGCCGCGCGCCTGGGTCTCGGTGAGCCGGATGGTGCGCGAGGCGGGCTGGCCTTCGGTCTCGCTCTGGATCGCGTTGCCGGCGTCGTCGATCAGCGCCAGCAGGTCGAGCACGGCCTCGGCTGGCCAGTCACGCGCCATCAGTGCGCTGCGGGCGGCGCCCGCGTCCGGGCTCTGGCGGATCGTGCGGATCACCTCGTCGATATTGGCGACCGCGATTGCCAGGCCCACGAGCAGGTGAGCGCGGTCGCGGGCGCGCGCGAGGTCGAAGCGGGAGCGGCGGAGCACCACCTCCTCGCGAAAGGCGATGAAGGCCTGCAGCGCCTCGCGCAGCCCGAGCAGTCGCGGCCGGCCGCCATCCAGCGCCAGCATGTTGACGCCGAACGAGGTCTGCAGCTGGGTGAAGCGGTAGAGCTGGTTCAGCACCACCTCGCCGGTGGCGTCGCGCTTGAGCTCAATGACAATGCGCATGCCGGAGCGGTCGCTCTCGTCGCGCAGGTCGGAGATGCCCTCCACGGTCTTGGCGCGCACCAGTTCGGCGATGCGCTCCAGCAGCGTCGACTTGTTGACCTGGAACGGGATCTCGGTGACCACGATGGCGTGGCGCTCGCGGCGGATCTCCTCGATGCCGGCCCGCGCCCGCACCGCGATCGAGCCGCGGCCGGTCTCAAAGGCGGAGCGGATGCCGGCACGGCCGAGGATGATGCCGCCGGTCGGGAAGTCCGGTCCCGGCACGATCTCCATCAGCTGCTCGAGCGTGGTCTCCGGCTCGGCGAGCAGGGCGAGCGTCGCGTCGATGATCTCGGACGGGTTGTGCGGCGGTATGTTCGTCGCCATGCCGACGGCGATGCCGGCCGAGCCGTTGATCAGCAGGTTCGGAAACGCTGCCGGCAGCACCCGCGGCTCGTGCTCGCTCTCATCGTAGTTCGGCGAGAAGTCGACGGTGTCGCGGTCGATGTCGGCCAGCATTGACATCGCCGCACGGGTCAGCCGGCTCTCGGTGTAGCGCATCGCCGCCGGCGGGTCGCCGTCGACGGAGCCGAAATTGCCCTGCCCGTCGATCAGCGGCAGCCGGGTGGAGAAGGTCTGCGCCATGCGCACCAGGGCGTCGTAGATCGAGGCGTCGCCGTGCGGGTGATACTTGCCCATCACCACGCCGACCGTCTGGGCCGACTTGCGGTAGGCCTTATCGGGCGTGTAGCCGGCCTCGTGCATGCCGTAGAGGATGCGGCGATGCACGGGCTTGAGGCCGTCGCGCGCGTCCGGCAGCGCGCGGCTGACGATGACCGACATCGCGTAGTCGAGATACGACCGGCGCATCTCGTCTTCGACGTTGACCGGCAGTTGGTCGGGCGGATCCTCGCCGGGAGGGGGCGGGACGGTTACGTCGCTCATACGGAGGCCTTAAGGAAGGCCAGGGCTTTGCCCTGGACCCACCAAAGGCCGGGGGCCTTTGGAAACCGATCTTTCGGCATTTAGAAGGGGATTTCGTCGTCCAGGTCGCTGCCGGAGGGGGGCTCCCAGCTCGGCTGGGCACGGCCGCCGGCTGGGGCGCGGGCGGCGGCCGGCTTGTCGCGGGCCTGGTAGCCACCGGAGTAGCCGCCGCTCTCGCCTTCCTCGCCGCCGCGAGCGCCGCCGTCGATCATCTGGAAGTCACCGCGGAAGCGATCCAGCACCACCTCGGTCGTATACTTCTCGACGCCCGACTGGTCAGTCCACTTCCGGGTTTGCAGCGAGCCCTCTAGGTAAATCTTCTTGCCCTTCTTGAGGTAGCGCTCGGCGACGTCGGCGAGGCGGTCATTGAAGATCACCACCCGATGCCACTCGGTCTTCTCCTTGCGCTCGTTCGTCGCCTTGTCGTTCCAGGTCTCGGAGGTGGCGAGATTGAAGGTGACGATCTTCGAACCCGAGGAGCTGTTGCGCACCTCGGGATCCTTGCCGAGATTGCCGATCAGAATCACCTTGTTGACGCTGCCCGCCATCGTCTCGATCCCCGTTCCGAATCGGCGCACTATAGCACTGACCGACGCGGCGCCAAAATCGTGCCGTGACGGGGTTGCCGCCCTCTTAACGGATGGATTTCAACGGCTCCGCCGTCGTGCGCAGCACGCCTTCAACTGACGACGGGTTCAAGGCGCAGAGCCCCTTGCCTTGCTTACCTCAGGTTGCGCACGCTCGCCCGGTGTCGTCCTCCCCTGCCCCGCTCTGCCTGGCTGCGGCCGTCCTCGGCTATGCCGTGGTGCTGTTCGCGCCGCAGGTGCTGAACGACGGCGACACCTACTGGCACATTGCCGCGGGCGCCTGGATCCTGCAGCACGGCGTGCCGAGCGCCGACCCGTTCTCCGGCAGCGTCGCCGGCGCGCCCTGGGTGCCGGTGGAGTGGCTGTCCGAGGTGCTGATGGCGCTCGCCTACCGCAGCGGCGGGTGGAACGGGATCGTCATGCTGTACGGTTCGGCGACGGCGCTGACGTTCGGGCTGCTGGCGCACGACCTGCAGGAGCGGGCGGCGGCGCTGCCGGCGGCGATCCTGCTGGTGCTGGCCGCCTCCTGCGTGAGCGGCAGCCTGCTGGCACGGCCGCATATGCTGGCGCTGCTCGCACTGGAGGTGTGGACGGCGGGGTTGCTGGCGGCGCGGCGGGCCGGCCGGGCGCCGGCGCCGGCGCTGCTGGCGGTGATGGCGCTGTGGGCGAACCTGCATGGCAGCTTCGCCTTCGGCCTGGCGCTGGTGGTGCCGTTCGGGATCGAGTCGGTGATGGAGCAGCGCCGGGCGGCGCGCGGCTGGGGGCTGTTCCTGGCGGCAGCGGTGCTCGCCTCGCTGCTGACGCCTTACGGGTGGCGCGGCCTGGCGCTGCCGCTGCAACTGATGCGGCTGCAGCAGCTCGGCGGCATCGGCGAGTGGCAGCCGACCAGCTTTGCGACGTTGCAGGGCATCGAGCTGGGGCTGCTCGTGGTGGTCGGGGTGGCGTGGTGGCGCGGCCTGCGCCTGGGCGGGGTGCGGCTGGCGGTGCTGCTCGGACTACTGCACCTGGCGCTGCAGCACGCGCGGCATCAGATGCTGGCCGGCGTGGTCGGCGCGCTGATCCTGGGCGAGCCGTTCGGCGCGGCCTTCGGGTTCGCCGGGCGGACGGCGACCAGGGCAGCGGCGGCCAGGGCAGCGCCGGCCTGGGTCGGCGCCGGCGCGGCGCTGCTGCTGCTGACGGCGCTGCGGCTGGCCGAGCCGGTGCGGCGCCATGACGATGCCACCTCGCCGATCACCGCCCTCAGCCAGGTGCCACCGGACCTGGCCGGCAAGCCGGTGTTCAACGCCTACGGCTTCGGCGGCTATCTCATCTTCAAGGGCATCCGACCCTTCATCGACAGCCGGGCGGACCTCTATGGCGACGTCGGACTCAGCCGCTACGGCGCCGTGCTGGCGATGGACGGCGATGCCTTCGAGCGCTTTGCCGATGCCAACGCCATCGCCTGGACGATCCTGCCGCCCGAGTCGCCGCTGGTGCGGGTGCTTGACAGGCTGCCGGGCTGGCGGCGGGTGACCGCCGATGGCGTGGCGGTGGTGCATGGACGGGCGCGGCAGGAAGGCCAGGGCTCTGCCCTGGACCCGCTGGGGGCGGCGCCCCCAGACCCGCATTCTTAGGTTCTTCTACAAAGCTTGGAAAAGTTGTGAGGCGTGAAATACAGCAAGATTTTCGGAGGGTCGGTATGAGGGTGCTGTTGGGGCAAACTGTTGGCGATACTTGTTTGATTTCAAGTGGTTACTGAAATCTTGCCGATAGGCAAGATTTCCAGAACCGTCGCCGGCAGGGCCCACCTTAGGGCAATGTCTACCACGATAGAGGCGTTGTCCCATCAGCAATGGGGTCTGGGGCCGCGGGCCCCAGCGGAGTCCAGAGGCAGAGCCTCTGGCCTTCCTTGCCGTCGGGCATTCGCCTTCGCTTGCCTGCCCTATATGCTACTCGCATGGCAGGACACATCACCGTACGCGGCGCGCGTGAGCACAACCTCAAGAACGTCGACGTCGCCATTCCGCGCGACAGCCTGACCGTCATCACCGGGCTGTCCGGCTCGGGCAAGAGCTCGCTGGCGTTCGACACGATCTATGCCGAGGGGCAGCGGCGCTACGTCGAGAGCCTGTCGGCCTATGCGCGGCAGTTCCTCGAGCTGATGGGCAAGCCGGACGTCGACAGCATCGAGGGGCTGTCGCCGGCGATCTCGATCGAGCAGAAGACCACCAGCCGCAACCCGCGTTCGACCGTCGGCACGGTGACTGAGATCTCGGACTACATGCGGCTGCTGTGGGCGCGCGCCGGGATCCCGTACTCGCCGGCGACCGGGGAGCCGATCGAGGCGCAGACGGTCAGCCAGATGGTCGACCGGGTGATGGCGATGAAGCCGGGGACGCGGCTGCTGCTGCTGGCGCCGGTGGTGCGGGACCGCAAGGGCGAGTATCGCAAGGAGCTCGCCGACTTGCAGCGGCGGGGTTTTACCCGCGTCAAGGTGGATGGGACGGTGCACGAGATCGGCAGCGTGCCGGCGCTGAACCGCAAGACCAAGCACGAGATCGACGCGGTGGTGGACCGGGTGGTGGTGCGGGACGGCATCCAGACGCGGCTGGCGGACAGCTTCGAGAATGGGCTGAAGCTGGCCGACGGGGTGATGTATGCCGAGGAGGTGGATGGCGGCGCGGCGGAAGCCGGGGCGCGGACGGTGTTCTCCTCGCGCTTCGCCTGCCCGGTGAGCGGCTTCACGATCGAGGAGATCGAGCCGCGGCTGTTCTCGTTCAACTCGCCGCACGGCGCCTGCGCGGCGTGCGACGGGCTTGGCGTCGAGACCTTCTTCGACCCGGCGCTGGTGGTGCCCGACGAGCGGCGGTGCCTGGCCGACGGGGCGGTCGCACCCTGGGCCGGGGCGCAGACGCCGTACTACGACCAGACGCTGCAGAGCCTGGCGCGGCACTACAGGGTGACGACGCGCACGCCCTGGGAGGAGCTGCCGAGCTTCGTGCAGGGCGCCATCCTGAACGGATCGGGCAGCGACCCGATCAAGATGAGCTACAAGGATGGCGTGCGGGCGTACTCGGTCGAGAAGCCGTTCGAGGGGGTGATCAAGAACCTGCAGCGGCGGCTGGCGGAGACCGACAGCGCCTGGGTGCGCGAGGAGCTGTCACGCTACCAGGCGGAGAAGCCCTGCGCCGCCTGCCACGGTGCGCGGCTCAACCAGAAGGCGCTGGCGGTGCGGGTCGGCGGCGGGGCGGCGGCGCGCGATATCGCGAGCGCCTCCGATCTGTCCATCCGCGAGGCGCTGGCCTGGTTCAGCAGCGTGGGCGACACGCTGAGCCCGCAGCGGGCGGAGATCGCGCGGCGGATCCTGCGCGAGATCCGCGACCGGCTGCAGTTCCTTGACGATGTCGGGCTGGAATACCTGACGCTGTCGCGCGGCTCGACGTCGCTGTCGGGCGGGGAGAGCCAGCGCATCCGGCTGGCCTCGCAGATCGGCTCGGGGCTCACCGGGGTGCTCTACGTGCTCGACGAGCCGTCGATCGGGCTGCACCAGCGCGACAACGAGCGGCTGCTCGGCACGCTCAGGCGCCTCAAGGCGCTGGGCAACACCGTGCTGGTGGTGGAGCACGACGAGGACGCGATCCGCTCGGCCGACTACCTGATCGACATGGGGCCGCTGGCGGGGGTGAATGGCGGCCACGTCGTCGCCGAGGGCACGCCGGAGGCGGTGGCGGCCAACCCCGCCTCGCTCACCGGGGACTACCTCTCGGGCCGGAAATTCATCGCCGTGCCGAAGCGGCGGCCGATCGATCCGGCCAGGGTGGTGCGCGTGGTCGGCGCCAAGGCCAACAATCTGCAGGATGTGACGGCCGCGTTCCCGCTCGGCACCTTCACCTGCATCTCGGGCGTCTCGGGCGGCGGCAAGTCGACGCTGGTGATCGACACGCTGTTTCGCGCCGCCTCGCGCCGGCTGATGGGCTCGGGCGAGGTGCCGCTCGCGCACACCCGGATCGACGGGCTGGAACTGCTCGACAAGATCATCGACATCGACCAGTCGCCGATCGGGCGCACGCCGCGCTCCAACCCGGCCACCTACACCGACTTGTTCGCGCCGATCCGCGACTGGTTCGCCGAGCTGCCGGAGAGCCGGGCGCGCGGCTACAAGCCGGGGCGGTTCAGCTTCAACGTCAAGGGCGGGCGGTGCGAGGCCTGCCAGGGCGACGGGGTGATCAAGATCGAGATGCACTTCCTGCCCGACGTCTTCGTCACCTGCGAGACCTGCCGCGGGAAGCGCTACAATCGCGAGACGCTGGAGGTGCTGTTCCGCGGCCACTCGATCGCCGACGTGCTCGACATGAGCATCGACGAGGCGGTGGCGCAGTTCTCGGCCCAGCCGCGCATCCGCGACCGGCTGTCGATCCTGCAGCGGGTCGGGCTCGGCTACGTCAAGCTCGGGCAGCAGGCGACGACGCTGTCGGGCGGCGAGGCGCAGCGCATCAAGCTGGCCAAGGAGCTCGCCAAGCGCGGCACCGGGCGGACGCTCTACATCCTCGACGAGCCGACGACCGGGCTGCACTTCGAGGACGTGCGCAAGCTGCTCGAGGTGCTGCACGCGCTGGTCGACCAGGGCAACACGGTGCTGGTGATCGAGCACAATCTGGAGGTGATCAAGACCGCCGACTGGGTGCTGGACCTCGGGCCGGAAGGCGGCAGCGGCGGCGGGCAGATCGTCGCCGAGGGCACGCCGGAGGCGATCGCGGCGACGCCGGGCAGCCATACCGGGCGGTTTCTGGCGCCTCTGCTGCCGAAGACGGCGCGGTCGCGTCGGCGGGCTTGAGGGACGCAAGACCAGGGGCCTCGCTCCATCGCGGCATGCCCGCGGTCGGGTTAAAGGCGAGCGTTTACAATCCGTTGGTTATCCATGTTCCCACGGCGACCGCGGTGCTGTTGCGGGAGCGGGATTGAACGGCTCTGCCAAGCAGGGAAGAGCGCGCCCAGACTCCAGGTGATGGCGTCTGAGGCCTCAGCCTAGCCTACGGGTCTTCTATGCTGCAGTGCGGCAGACATGCATCGTGAGCATAACAAACACACGCACAGGTTGCATTTTTCGCTTGCGTTGTATGTTGCGCTGCACCATTATCCTGGTGGGAGAGCGTTCGTTCTTACTGAGGAGACTACGATGAACCTTACCATGAGCTTTACCCCGGCACGGGGCAGCTTGAGCCTGGTCGAGCTGACCAATCGCCTGCGCGCTTGGAACGCCCGTCGCAACGAGGCCGCCCGGGTGCGGGTCGAACTCGATGGCTACACGGATCGGCAGCTCATCGACCTGGGCATCAGCCGTTCGGATATCCCTGCCGTTGCCGCCGGAGAGTGGCGCCGGGCCTGAGACGAGCCCGTGCCTGACGCCGATTAGAGTAAACCAGACGCCTGCCATCGGGCCGGCCGTGACGATGCAGCAAGTCTTGCCAATTGGTCGATCGCGCCGCTGACGGCGCCGTATCAGTGGCGGCCTTGATTGCCGCACCGCTGAACGCCCACTTCCGGCTCCTCGGACCTGCCTGACGGCAGTCGATCCAGAGCGTCGGAACCTGGCAGCTCCTCGTCGATGACGGGCCGATTTGGCGACGCCGCCTAGACGGCGAGCGCCGCGATCATCGCCACGTCGACGGTGAAGCTGCCGTCCTCACGAATTTCGAAGTAGTCGCGGGCCGTCTGCGGCACCGACGCCTGCAGCGAGCGGATGGCCTGCCGGTGCAGCGGCTCGGTGGCGGTGCGCGCCGTCCAGGCCGCGAACGCCAGACGCAGGCGACGTAGCGTGACGCCGTGTGTCGCCAGGCCCGCCGTTGCAAGCGTGCCGGTGAGCTCGGCGGCAGTGTAGTTGCGGACATGCGTCGCATCGCGCAGCAGCTCGACCGCCTGCAGCACGCTGTCCAGCATGCGGTCGGGCGGCGCGACGGTGTCGATCAGCGCCATCGCGCCACCCGATGCCAGCACGCGACGGGCTTCGCCCAGGCCGGCCGCCAGGTCCTGCCAGTGATGGGCGCTGAAGCGGCAGAGCACGAGGTCGAAGGCGGCGTCGGCGAACGGCAGACGCTCGGCAGCGGCGCACGCCGTGGTGATGTTGGCCAGGCCACGCCTCGCCGCTTCGTCGGCCACGACCGCCAGCATGTCGGCGGTCAGGTCGCAGGCGGTCACTGCGGCGGCGTGCGGCGCCGCGCGATAGCTGACGTGGCCGCCGCCGCAGCCGAGGTCGAGCACGCGCGGCGGGGTCGCGCACGAGCGGAGCAGCGTCTCGATCTGGTCGAGATCGGCGCCGCCGCTGTGCACCGCGCTGTCGACATAGGCACGGGCGCGGGGCCCGTAACGCTCGGCGACGAAGGCGTGCTGGGAGGTCATGGGGGCGGACCGCGGCGGCGGGATCGGCCGGGGCTGGCGCCTGGACGAGGGCGGACCGTCGGGATGCTCTGCTGACCGGCGGCCGCTCGGGCCGTCGAGCCGGGGCACGCGATCGTCAGACGCCCACCATGCCGCCGTCGACGAACAGCTCTGCGCCGGTGGTGAACGTCGCGTCGGCGGCGAGGTAGAGCGCGGCGCGGGCGACCTCGTCGACCTGGCCGACACGCTTGAGCGGCAGGGCGGCCATCAGGCTCTGCATGACGCCGTCGAGCTGCTCGGGCGGCAGGCCGGTCTTGCCGAAGATGGGCGTCTCGATCGGGCCGGGACTGAGCGTGTTGACGCGGATGCCGCGTGGCGCGAGCTCGGCGGCGAAGGTGCGTCCGAACGAGCGCAGCGCCGCCTTGGTCGCGGCGTAGACGCTCATGTTCTCGCCGCCCTGCGAGCCGGCGGTGGAGCCGGTGAGGATGACGGCGCCGCCGTCCCGCAGCGCCGGGGCGGCATGCTTGACCACAAAAAACGCGCCGCGGACGTTGATGTTGAACTGGGCGTCGAAGAACGCCTCATTGACCATGCCGAGCGGGGCGAACCGGGCGATGCCGGCGTTGACGAACAGCACGTCGATGCCGCCATGCCGATCCGTCACCGACCTGATCAGGGCGGCAGTCGCCGCGACGTCGCCGGCATCGGACGCGATCACCTCGATGCCGGGCAGCGCGCTGCGGGCTGCCTCCAGCGTGGCCGGGTTGGATCCGGTCACGATGACGGAGGCGCCCTCGGCCTGGAACAGCCTGGCCGTGGCGGCGCCGATGCCGGTGGTGCCGCCGGTGATGAGAGCGACCTTGCCGTCGAGCTTGCCCATGCCGTCCTCGTGCGCGTCGTTGATCGACCGATCGTGACGCTGCACCACGGCCGCGTCATCGCCAAGAGCGGCGTGTTTCCGATCGCCTGCACTGATCGCGATGATCGACGGGACGCCCGGCACCGGCGCCCGGCACGGATGCGTTCCGCCATCCGACGAGGGCGCATGAGCGTGCGCATGGCGCGGTGTTCGAGCTGCGGGTGCAGCTTTGCACCGACCTTGGGCGGATGCTGGTGGAGGACGCGCCGATAGCGTGGAGGATGAGAACCCGCGGGTGGCGTTGCAGCCGGCGCATTGGCTGGCGGCGCCCCGGCCGCTCGGCGCGCTGAGGCGGTCGCGGCAGAGCACGCAGGGCTGAGCCAGGCTTTGCCGTGTGGCGCTACTCTGGCGGGCCGAGACGGCCTCTGCCGGTGTTGGCGCTGCTGTAGGTTCCCGTGGGGTTGCGGGCGAAGCACAGGTCGGTGGCGCAGCGGCGGGTGGTCGTGCTGTACAGCGGGCGGAAGCGGGTGCTGGGCGCCCGAAGGCTGGCGGAGCGGCTGCTGCCGCCTGACATCGGGTCGTGGTGGGAACGGCTCGCCTGCGCATTGACCGGGCAGAGGGCGAAGCTCAGGGCGAGCAGGTAGCGCGGCATGCGGCTCTGTCGACGGCGTCTCGGCACGATGCCCTCGCTCCGGCGGTGGTCGGATCATACAAGCCGAGGTTGCAGTGATCTGCAAGCACGAACGTCCAGGTGTAGTCGCCTAGTCCGGTGCCTCCCAGCGCGTGCCGTCGCGAATCAGGGTCCAGGGACCTGCGGTCCCTGGCGGGTCAAGGGCAGAGCCCTTGCCTTGCTCCACTTGCCTGCCACGTCGCTGATCTCGGCCGGGCCGATGCTGGTCAAAGGTGGCAGCTCGGCGAGCACGGCGACGTCGCCATGGTGTTCGATGGCGGCGCGATTGGCGGGATTGGGTGGGCCGTTGAGGACGACGCCGAGGATGGGGATGGCGCGGGCGCGGAGGGCGGCCAGGGTGAGGAGGGTGTGGTTGACGGTGCCGAGGGTGCTGCGGGCGACGATCAGGGCGGGCAGGCCGAGGGTGCGGATGAGGTCGGCCATCAGCAGGGTCGGGGTGATCGGCACCAGGACGCCGCCGGCGCCTTCGACGACGAGGGGGTGCGGCGTGGACGGCAGGACGAGGCGGGCGGGATCGATGGTGACGCCGGCCTGGGCGGCGGCGGCCTCGGGGGACAAGGCGGCGGGCAGTGCGTAGGTGGGCGGGTGGACGGCGCGGGGGTTGGCGAGGCGGGTGATGGTGGCGGTGTCGCCGGGCTCGTCGGCGAGGCCGGTCTGCAGGGGCTTCCAGTACTCGGCGTCGAGCAGGCGGACGCAGATGGCGGCGACCAGGGTCTTGCCGATGCCGGTGTCGGTGCCGGTGACGAACAGGCCGGTCATGCGGGGCACTCGCGCCAGGCGGCGGCGAGGGCGTCGATGAGGTGGTCGAGATCGGCCTCGGTGTGGGCGGCGGAGAGGGCGAGGCGGAGGCGGCTGGTGCCGGGCGGGACGGTGGGTGGGCGGATGGCCACCGCGAGGACGCCGTGGCGTTCCAGGGCTGCGGCGAGGGCGAGGGCGCGGGCGGGGTCACCGACCAAAGCGGGGACGATCTGGGTGGAGCCGGCGGTGGCGATGCCGAGCCGGCGGAGGGCGGTGCGCAGGCGCTCGGCCTGGGCGGCGAGATGGGCGCGGGCGGCGTCGAGTTCGGGCAGCAGGTCGAGCGCGGCGTCGACGGCGCCCAGCACGTTGGGCGGCAGCGCGGTGGTGTAGATGAAGCCGGAGCAGGCGTTGACCAGCCAGTCGATCAGCGGGCCGGAGCCGGCGACGTAGGCGCCGAATGCGCCGAGAGCCTTGCTGAAGGTGCCCATGACCAGGTCGATGCCGGCGATGCCGGCGGCCAGGCCGGCGCCGGCGGGGCCGAGGATGCCGGTCGCGTGCGCCTCGTCGACGTAGAGGAAGGCGTCGTGGCGGGCGGCGATGGCGGCGAGCGCGGCCAGGTCGGCGCGGTCGCCGTCCATGCTGAAGACGCTTTCGGTGAGGATGAAGCGCTGGGTGGCGGGGGCGGCGGCGAGCAGCGCCTCGAGATCGGCCAGGTCGTTGTGGCGGAAGCGGGTGGGGCGGAGGCCGGCGGCGCGGACGCCGTGATGCAGGCTGGCATGCACCAGCTCGTCGGCGAACACGCTGGCGCCGGCGGGCGGCAGGCGCAGCAGCGCCGCCAGCACGGCGGCGTTGGCCTGCCAGCCGGAGGCGAAGACCAGCGCCTTGCCCCTGCCCTTCAGCGCCGCGACCTTGGCCTCGACCCGGGCATGCGCCTCGAAGCTGCCGCGCACCAGCCGGGAGGCGCCCGCACCGGTGCCCCAGCGCTCGGCCCACTCGTGCGAACGCTGGCGCAGCGCGGGATGGCGCGACAGGCCGAGATAGTCGTTCGAGGAGACGTCGAGCAGGGCCCGCCCGCCGCACTCCACCCGGCCGGGCGCGGTCGGTGCGACGACGCGCAGGACACGGCGCATCTGGTCGGCGTCGCGACGGGCCAGGGCGGACTCAAAGAGAGGGTCTAGGCGGGACATGGGGGATCCAAAGGAAGGCCAGGGGCTTTGCCCCTGGACCCCATTAAAGGCGGAGCCTTTAAAATCCACTTCTTATTCATGACTCCGTGGCGAGGTCGGCGCTTGGTCTCCGAGTGACGGGGGTCTGGGGCCTCAGGCCCCAGCGGAGTCCAGAGGCAGAGCCTCTGGCCTTGCTTCACTTAGCCCCTCGCGCAGAACCCGCATCAGGTGCTGCAGGTCGGCGGGCGAGATCGTCAGGGCCGGGGTGAGATAGGCGATGCGGCCGAAGGGGCGGAGCCAGGCGCCGCGGGCGACGCAGGCGGCGCCGAGGCCGCGCAGGCGGGCGGGATCGTCGAGCTCGACCACGCCGATGGCGCCGCGGACGCGGATGTCGACCACGCCGGGCAGGTTGCGGCAGTCGGCGAGGCCGGCTTGCAGCGCCTGCTCGATGGTGGCGGCCTGGGCGAGGCGGTCCTCGCGTTCGAACAGGTCGAGCGAGGCGTTGGCGGCGGCGCAGGCGAGCGGGTTGGCCATGTAGGTCGGGCCGTGCATCAGGGCGTGCTGCGGGTCGTCGGACCAGAAGCGGGCGAAGACGTGGCTGCGGGCGATGGCCGCCGAGAGCGCCATCGTGCCGCCGGTCAGCGCCTTGGATAGGGTGATGATGTCGGGGACGATGCCGGCCTGCTCGCAGGCGAACATCGAGCCGGTGCGGCCGAAGCCGGTGAAGATCTCGTCGGCGATCAGCAGCAGGCCGTGGCGGTCAGCGGCGGCGCGGACGTGGCGGAGGGTCTCGGCATCGTGGAACAGCATGCCGCCGGCGCCCTGCACCAGTGGTTCGATAATGATGCCGGCGAGGCTTGCGGCGTGGGTCGCGAGGATGGCGTCGAAGGCGGCGGTGGCGGCGGGGTCGCGCGGCAGGTCGACCAGGAGGTGGTCGGCGAGCAGGCCGCGGAACAGGCGGTGCATGCCCTCCTCGGGGTCGCAGACGGCCATGGTGGCGAAGGTGTCGCCGTGATAGCCGCCGTTGAAGGCGAGGAAGCGGGTGCGGCGACGCTCGCCGGCGTTCAGCCAGTATTGCGCCGCCATCTTCATCGCCACCTCGACGGCGACCGAGCCGCTCTCGGCGAAGAAGACGTGGCTCAGGTCGCCGGGCAGCAGCGCGGCGAGGCGGGCGGCCAGGCGCTCGGCCGGGGCGTGGGTGAGGCCGCCGAACATCACGTGCGGCATGGCGGCGAGCTGGGCGGCGACGGCGTCGCGGATGTGCGGATGGTTGTAGCCGTGGCAGGCGGTCCACCACGAGGCGATGCCGTCGACCAGGACGCGGCCGTCCTCGAGGATGAGGCGCGAGCCCTCGGTGCGGGCGACTGCCAACGGGGCATTCGCCGTTTTCATCTGGGTGTAAGGGCGCCATAGGACCGCCAGACGCTCTGCCTCTGGCCGGCGGCCCCAGACCCCAATCTCGTTTATGGGAGCACCTCGGCTGCCGGCAGGCGCCCGAAGGCAGTTCGTTCGGCCATCTGACGTGCCTTAACTAGACGGTTTCCAAAGGCCGCCGGCCTTTGGTGGGGTCAAGGGGCAAAGCCCCTTGCCTTAGCGAGTTGCTGTCATGCCGAGCTTACGGAATAGGGTCGTGTCCCGGTCCTCGCTGGGGTTTGCCGTGGTGAGCAGCTTGGTGCCGTAGAAGATCGAGTTGGCGCCGGCGAGGAAGCAGAGGGCTTGCGCCTCGTCGGTCATTGTTTCGCGGCCGGCGGAGAGGCGGACCATCGAGCGCGGCATGGTGATGCGGGCGGCGGCGATCATGCGGACGAAGGCGATGGGGTCGACGGGAGCTTGGTCGGCGAGCGGCGTGCCGGCGACGCGCACGAGGGCGTTGATGGGGACGCTCTCGGGGGCTTTGGGCAGGCTGGCGAGGGTGGCGATGAGGCTGGCCTGGTCGTCGAGGCTCTCGCCGATGCCGACGATGCCGCCGCAGCACACGGCGATGCCGGCGTCGCGCACGTGGCCGAGCGTGTCGAGCCGCTCCTGGTAGACGCGGGTGCTGATGATGGCGCCGTAGTGCTCGGGCGAGGTGTCGAGGTTGTGATTGTAGTAGTCGAGGCCGGCGGCGGCGAGGCGGGCGGCTTGCTGCGCCTCGAGCATGCCCAGGGTGACGCAGGTTTCGAGACCCAGGGCGCGGACGCCCTCGACCATGGCGCAGACGGCGTCGAGGTCGCGGTCCTTGGGCGAGCGCCAGGCGGCGCCCATGCAGAAGCGGGTGGCGCCGGCGTCGCGGGCGGCGCGGGCGGCGTCGAGCACGGCGGGCAGCGGCATCAGCTTGGAGGCGGGCACGCCGGTCTCGTGCAGGGCGCTTTGCGGGCAGTAGGCGCAATCCTCCGGGCAGCCGCCGGTCTTGATGGAGAGCAGGGTGGAGACCTGCACGGCCGCCGGGTCGAAGTGGCGGCGGTGGGTGGTCTGGGCGCGGAAGACGAGCTCGGTGAAGGGGAGCTCGAGCAGGGCGCGCACCTGCGCGGTGGTCCAGGCGGCGCCCGCTTGCGTCGCCGGGCGGGGTGTGTCGATGGTGGCGGACATCGGCGGGACCTTTCTGCTGGCGTCGGCGCCGCGATCGTATGGCAGCGCCGACGCGGCGGCAAAGGTCAGCCGGCGCGCCGCCGGAGTGGCGGGCCTAGCCGTGCTGGTCCGGACGGCCCTCGGGGCGGGGTGCCGGGCGGGCTGCGGGTGGTGCGCCGCGGCCTGGTGGCGGACCACCGCGGACGGGACCTGGGCCGCGCTGGGCGACGCCCGGGTTGCCGGGCCGGGCAGCCTCGGCGCGTGCGGGTTCGCCGCGGAGGCCGCCGGGCGGGCCGCCTGGGCCGCGGCCGGGCTCGCCGCCGGGGCCGCCGCCTGGGCCGCCGCGGAAGCCGGGGCCGGGTCCGCCGAAACCTGGTCTATCGAAGCCGGGCCTGCCGTCGCCGGGCCTGCCGTCGCCGGGCCTGCCGAAGCCGGGTCTGTCGACGCCGGGTCTGTCGAAGCCGGGGCCGCCGCGGAAGCGGTCGCGCTCGCCGTAGAAGGGGCGGTTGCGGTAGTAGCGGCCCCAGTAGTCGCCGACCTCGAAGCCGATAAAGCCGAGGCCGACGGCGGCGCCATACTGCGCCAGGTAAACCGGCTGATTGTCATAGACGACCTGCAGGGTGGGGCCGGCGGCCCAGCCGCGGGCGTCGGCGGTGGCGACGTCGCACCAGGTCCAGCCGTCCAGGCAGCCGAAGATCTGCACCGGGGTGCCGGCGTCGAGCGGCTCGATCAGCGGGTAGCCGGTGTCCGGACCGGCGCGCAGGTTGACGTTCTGCACGACGATGCCGGGCGCGGCGCGGGCTGCCTGGATGCCGGTGGCGGCGAGCAGGGCGGCGAGCCCGGTGATGACCATCTGACGCTTCATTTCTCGCCTCCTCGGGCTCGATGCGGGTCGATTGTCGCAGGCGATTGCGGCGGCGATCTGGCGGATCATGGTGCGATCCAGGCGGCACCGTCGGCGGGCAGGCGGCCGGCGGCGTCGATCGGCGTGCTCGAGGCCAGCACGGTGCCGGCGGGCGGCGCCACCGGGCTGGGGCCGAAATTGATCAGCACGCGCACGGCGCCGTTGTCGAACATCAACATCTCTGGCTCGGACGGCAGCCAGTGCAGATGCCCCTGCCCCAGCCGATGCCGCCGGCGCAGGCGGAGCAGGGCCCGGTGCAGCTCGAGGGTGGAGCCGGGCACGCCGTCCTGCTGGTCGACCGCGTAGGGGGCGAAGGTGGGCGGCTGCGGCAGCCAGATCGCAGCACCCGGGCCGAAGCCGTAGCAGGGCGCGTCGGCCCGCCAGGGCAGCGGCACGCGGCAGCCGTCGCGGCCGATCTCCTCGCCGTTGGTGCGGCGGAAGGTCGGGTCCTGGCGGACGCTCGCGGGCATGGTGGTGTGCTCTGGCAGGCCAAGCTCCTCGCCCTGGTAGAGGTAGGCGGAGCCGGGCAGCGCCAGGGTCAGCAGGGCGGCGGCGCGGGCGCGGCGCAGGCCGAGGGCCTCGTCGGGCTGCTCGCCGTCGGCGTCGATGCCCTTGGGGCGGATGCCGGGGCGGGCGAGGCCGAGGCGGGTCGGGTAGCGCACGGTGTCGTGGTTCGAGGTGACCCAGCTTGCCGGGGCGCCGACCGCCTGCATGGCGGCGAGCGAGACGTCGATCACCTCGCGGAAGGCGGCGGCGTTCCAGCGCGCCAGCAGGTAGTCGAAGTTGAAGGCCTGCTGCATCTCGTCCGGCCGGACGTAGCGGGCGAGGCGCGATTGCGGGCGGATCCAGGCCTCGGCGACCATCATCCGGTCGCCGGGATACTCGTCGAGCACGTGGCGCCAGGCGCGGTAGATCTCGTGCACGCCGTCCTGGTCCCACATCGGGCCGCGGTTGATCCCGCCGCCTTCGCGGCGGGGGACGGGAGCGCCGCCTTCGCGGCGGGGGGCGGCCGCATCGGCGCCGCCGTCGCCGATCATCACCGCCGGGCGGTCATGGTCGGGCAGGCCGGGCGCCTTGATCAGGCCGTGCGCGACGTCGACGCGGAAGCCGTCGACGCCGCGGTCGAGCCAGAAGCGCAGCACGGCCTCGAACTCGATACGAACGGCCGGGTTGGTCCAGTCGAGGTCGGGCTGGCGGGCGTCGAAGAGGTGCAGGTGCCATTGGCGCTCACCGGGTGCGCGCGACCAGGCGGGGCCGCCGAAGACGCTCTGCCAGTTGTTCGGCGGCTGGTCGCCGGCCATGCC
Organism: Acetobacteraceae bacterium; assembly: GCA_965198995.1. GTDB lineage: Bacteria > Pseudomonadota > Alphaproteobacteria > Acetobacterales > Acetobacteraceae > CAXMMR01. The sequence goes on along the minus strand of CBDAQG010000002.1, from coordinate 1,626,668 downwards.
ACCCCCGTCGCGGAAGAGGTAGCGGGCGCGCTCGGGGCTGCCCTCGGGCGAGGCCAGGGCGGCGCGGAACCAGGCGTGCTCGTCCGAGGTGTGGTTCGGCACCAGGTCGATGATGATGCGCAAGGAATGGGCGTGCGCCGCCGCCAGCAGGGCGTCGAAATCGGCGAGGCGGCCGAACAGCGGGTCGACGTCGCGGTAGTCGGCGACGTCGTAGCCGGCATCGACCTGCGGCGAGCGGTAGAATGGCGACAGCCACAGCGCGTCGACGCCGAGGCGGGCGAGGTAGGGCAGGTGGGCGAGGATGCCCGGCAGGTCGCCGACGCCGTCGCCGTCCGCGTCGGCGAAGGAGCGCGGGTAGATCTGGTAGATCACCGCGCTGCGCCACCACTCGGGGCTGTCGGTGGGCGGGGTGCCCGTCGGGTCGGCGGTGGCGCTGAGATCTGGCGAACCGGTCAAGCCGCTCTCCCCGGGGGCGTTCATGGCATCCAAACTCCGCCTGCGACGCGGCGTTGCCTGCCGAGCAATGGGTTGGGGACCGGAATGACGATCGAACTGTCGCTGCTCGCCTGGGCGGTCGTGCTCGGCCTCGTGCATGCCATCGCTACCGGGCAGGTCACCACGGCGCAGCATGGCCTGGCCTATGGCATGAGCCCGCGCGACGAGCAGAAGCCGGTCGTCGGCGTCGGCGGGCGGGTGATCCGGTCGTTCACCAACTACCTGCAGACGTTTCCGTTCTTCGCCGCGGCGGTGCTGACGGCGCATGCGGTGGGCGTGCATGACGGGCTGACGATCTATGGCGCCTGGATTTACTTCATCGCGCGGATTGCCTTCGTGGCGTTCTATGTCGCCGGCACGCCGGTGGTGCGCACGGTGGCGTTTCTCGCCGGGGTGCTGGGGATCGTCATGATCCTCCTGGCGCTGGCGTGAGCGAGGCTGGGCTTGGCGCCACGGCCGCGGGAGAGGCGCTGCTCGCCGACCTTGGCGCCGGGGTGAAGCTGCTGACCGGCATGCTCGGGCTGACGGTGGCGCTGCTGCCGGCGGCGGACCGGGCGTTCGTGGTGAACGCGCTGGCGGCGTTGCAGGATGATGGCGGGCGGGAGAGTGCGGGGCTGGCGGCGCACGCTTCGGCCGAGGCGGCGCGGGCGCTGATGGTGCTGATCGAGCGCTTCGCCGTCGAGGTGGCGGCGGCGCGCGCCGGCGGCGGTGGGTGAAGCACGGCGGGGGGCTCTCCCTCCGTGAGCCTTTCCAACGGCGCTAGCGCCGTCAGAACCTTTGGCTCACTCCGCCCTCGACCCGTCATGCGCAGCGTGCATTTGCACGACGGGGCCTGAGGCCCCAGACCCCCATCCGTAAGGGGCTAGTGTTCTTGCGGGCTGTGTTCTGGCTTGCGCAGCATCTCAAATGGCTGCGCCACCCGCTGTCGGTCCGCCTGGGCGATAGTCCCTAACGAAGTGTTTCCCATTCCTCGGTTTTGGTGGGGTCAAGGCGCGGAGTGAGCCAAAAGGTTCCGATCGCGCAGCGCGCCGTTGGAAAGGCTCACGGGGGGAAAGCCTCTTGCCTTACTTCCCCGGCCGCATTCGGCGGTTGCGCGCTGCGGCGTGAACGCCTAATCAGCCGGCCTATTCAAGCCGGCACGCTGCTGTAGCTCAGTGGTAGAGCACTCCCTTGGTAAGGGAGAGGTCGACAGTTCAATCCTGTCCAGCAGCACCATGCGCCGGCGCCAGGAGGCGCCATGCCGGATCCGCGCCCGACCGAGACTTCGCCCGAGCCGCCGACTGTGATCAGTCCGGAGCGGGAGGCGCGGCGGGTGCGTGAGGCGGCGGCGTTGCGGGCCAATTTAACGCGGCGCAAGCAGCAGGCGCGGGCGCGCGCGGACGACGAGCCGGAGGGCGACGCGCCGTGCCGGTGATGCCGGATCGCTGGATCCGCGAGATGGCCGCGTCGCGGGCGATGATCGAGCCGTTCGAGCCGGCGCAGCAGCGGGCGGGCGTGATCAGCTACGGGCTGTCGAGCTATGGCTACGATGCCCGCGTGGCCGACGAGTTTCGCATCTTTACCAATGTCGACAGCGCGGTCGTCGACCCGAAGAACTTCTCCGAGGCGAGCTTCGTCACCCGCCGCACCAAGACCTGCATCATCCCGCCGAACAGCTTCGCGCTCGCCCACACGATCGAGTATTTCCGCATCCCGCGCGACGTGCTGGTGATCTGCCTCGGCAAGTCGACCTACGCGCGCTGCGGCATCATCGTGAACGTGACGCCGCTGGAGCCGGAATGGGAGGGGCAGGTCACGATCGAGATCAGCAACACCACGCCGCTGCCGGCGAAGATCTACGCCGACGAGGGGATTTGCCAGTTCCTGTTCCTGCAGGGGGCTGGGCCTTGCGAAACCAGCTACGCCGACAAGGCGGGGAAATACATGCATCAACGCGGCGTGGCTCTGCCGAAGCTTTAAGGCCAGGGGCTTTGCCCCTGGACCCCACCAGAGGCTATAGCCTCTGGACTCCGTTACTGAAGTGATGCGGGTCTGGGGGCGCCGCCCCCAGCGGGTCCAGGGCAGAGCCCTGGCCTTTCTGAAGGGGGCAAGATGGACCGCATCAGGGTTCGCGGCGGCAGGCCGCTACAGGGTAGGATACCCATCCGCGGCGCCAAGAACGCGGCGTTGCCGTTGATGGCGGCGGGGCTGCTCACCGAGGAGCGGCTGGTGCTCTCCAACGTGCCGCACCTGGCCGACATCGAGACGATGGCGAGCCTGCTGGCGCAGCACGGCATCGCGGTGGAGGCGCCGGACGCGGCAAGGCGGACGCTGTCGCTCGGCGGGGCGATCACCTCGACCGAGGCGCCCTACGAGATCGTGCGCAAGATGCGGGCCTCGATCCTGGTGCTGGGGCCGGTGCTGGCGCGCTGTGGCGAGGCGCGGGTGTCGCTGCCGGGCGGCTGCGCCATCGGCACCCGGCCGGTCGATTTGCACCTCAAGGGGCTCGAGGCGCTCGGGGCGGAGATCCGGCTGGAGGGCGGCTACGTGCAGGCGCTGGCGCCGCATGGCCTGCGCGGGGCGGCGATCGTGCTGCCGTTCGCCTCGGTGGGGGCGACGGAGAACCTGCTGATGGCGGCCGCGCTGGCCGACGGGCAGACGACGCTGACCAACGCCGCGCGCGAGCCGGAGATCGCCGACCTGATCGCCTGCCTGACGGCGATGGGCGCGCGCATTGAGGGCGTCGGCACCGACATGCTGGTGATCGAGGGCGTGCGGGCGCTGCATGGCGCCGACCACCCGATCGTCGCCGACCGCATCGAGGCCGGCACCTATGCCTGCGCCGCGGCGATCACCGGCGGCGAGGTGCTGCTCGAGGGCGGGCGGCTGGAGCATCTCGGCGCGGTGGCGCGCGCGATGGCCGAGGCCGGCGTGGAGATCCGCGACGAAGCGGATGGCCTGCTAGTGCGGCGCTCGAACGGGCTGCATGGGGTCGACGTGATGACCGAGCCGTATCCCGGTTTTCCGACCGACATGCAGGCGCAGTACATGGCGATGATGTCGGTCGCCGAGGGCGCGGCGATGCTGACCGAGACGATTTTCGAGAACCGCTTCATGCACGTCCCCGAGCTCAACCGGATGGGCGCCAGCATCAACGTGCATGGCGCCTCGGCGATCGTGCGCGGGGTGCGGCGGCTGCAGGGCGCGCCGGTGATGGCGACCGACCTACGGGCGTCGGTGTCGCTGGTGCTGGCGGGGCTGGCGGCCGGCGGGGACACGCTGGTCAACCGGGTCTACCATCTCGACCGCGGCTACGAGGCGATCGAGGAGAAGCTCGGCGCGTGCGGCGCGGACATCTCGCGGGAGGCTGAGAGAGGCTAGTCAGAGAATAAGGAAGGCCAGGGCTCCGCCCTGGACCCGTCACGCGCTAGCGTGCAGTCGCACGACGGGGGCGGCGCCCCCAGACCTGCACTCGTTAGGAGTGCACATAGATTCTGTCTTGCTTGGCGAAGCCGTTCATTTCTACCTGCCACGGCGCCGAAATCGCCATGGAGTCATGGATAAGAAATCGATTTTAAAGGCTCCGCCTTTAATGGGGTCGAGGGGCAAAGCCCGTCGCCTTGCTTGCTAGACGGTGCCGACGCGGCGCAGTGCGAGGCCGAACGAGAGCGCTGAGACGCCGCCGATGACCAGTTCAATGGCGACCAGGGTGCCCAGCGCCCACAGGCCGGACCAGGGTAGCGACAGGTAGATCAGCACGCCGACCAGCAGGGTGACGGCGCCGCTGAGCAGCAGGCCCCACCAGCCGCGCAGGCGCCGGTGGCTGCCGGCCCAGATCAGCCGGGTGATGCCGGCGACGATCAGGCAGGCGGCCAGGAAGGCGGTCAGCAGCAGCGAGCCGGCGATCGGTTCCGCGATGATGGCGATGCCGCCCAGGATGTAGAGCAGGCCGATCAGGGCGGAGAACCAGCGCCCTGCAGTGGCGATCTCGCGGTGGGCGAAGGCGTGCGCGAGTTGCACGCCGCCGGCGACGATCAGCAGCACGCCGATGATCAGCGTGCTGGCGATGGTCGCCGCCACCACGTCGAGCCAGGCGAGCAGTCCGAGCAGGATGAGGATGATGCCGAGGGCGATGAACCAGCCGGGCCGGGCTGGCATCGCGCCCCGGAGGGAGGCGCCCGGAACGAGGCTGGGTGCGAGCATGACGGTTTCCTTCTGGGTAGGCCTGTCTAGCATGGTTTAGCGCACGACCCGGGCCGAGGCTCCGGGCGCCAATGGATGGCTATTGAAGGCTGTGCCTTCAATAAGATCGAGGGCGACGCCCCTCGCCTTTCCCTTTCTTCCGTCGCGATGCTACCCGTGCCCGCGATGACCGCCCCCTTCCCCGCCGCCGACCTGGCGCCAGAGCAGACGCAGCCGCTGATCCTGGCGCTGCCGAAGGGGCGGATCCTGCGCGAGTGCGCCGCCTTGCTGGGCGCCGTCGGCATCGTGCCGGCGGCGGACTACGTCGACGAGGACAGCGGCCGGCTGCGCTTTCCGACCAACCATGCGCGGCTCGACGTGGTGCGGGTGCGGCCGTTCGACGTTGCGACCATCGTCGCCTTTGGCGCCGCGCAGATCGGCATCTGCGGCGCCGACGTGCTGATGGAGTTCGACTACTCGGAGATCTACGCGCCGCTCGACCTCGGCATCGGGCGCTGCCGGGTGTCGGTCGCGGAGGCAGTGGACGCGCCGTATGAGGACCCGCAGCGCTGGTCGCAGGTGCGGGTGGCGACGAAGTATCCTTCCATCGCCCGGCGCCACTATGCGCGGCGCGGCGTGCATGCCGAGGTGGTGCATCTGAACGGCGCGATGGAGCTGGCGCCGGGGCTTGGGCTGTCGCGGCTGATCGTCGACCTGGTGCAGACCGGCGCCACGCTGCGCGCCAACGGGCTGCGCGAGACGGAGGTGATCGCCGAGGTGACCTCGCGGCTGATCGTCAACCGCACGGCGCTGAAGACGCAGCCGGAGCTGGTCGGTGGCTGGATCAGGCGGTTCCGGGCGGCGCTGGGCGGGCGCGGATGAGGCGGCTGTCGACGGCCGATCCGGGGTTTGCCGCGGCGTTTGCCGGCTTGCTGGAGACCGCGCGCGGGGCGGGCGGGCGGGTGGACGCGGCGGTGCGCGACATCATCGGCCAGGTGCGGGCCGGCGGCGACGCGGCGCTGTGCCGGCTGACGGGCGAATTCGACCGGATGGTGGTCACGCCCGAGCGGCTGCGGCTCGGCGCCGAGGAGATCGCGGCGGGGGCGGCGGCGGTTTCGGCCGAGCTCGTCGCCGCGCTCGACCTGGCGGCGCGGCGCATCGAGGCGTTCCACCGGCTGCAGATGCCGGCCGACATCGAGACGGTGGACGCGCTCGGCGTGCGGCTCGGCCTGCGCTGGGGGGCGCTGGACGCGGTCGGGCTCTACGTGCCGGGCGGCAAGGCGGCCTACCCCTCCTCGGTGCTGATGAACGCGATCCCGGCGCGGGTGGCCGGGGTGGCGCGCGTTGCGATGTGCGTGCCGACGCCGGGCGGGGTGCTGAACCCGCTGGTGCTGGCCGCCGCCCGGCGGGCGGGGGTGAGCGAGATCTACCGCGTCGGCGGCGCCCAGGCGGTGGCGGCGCTGGCCTACGGCACCGAGAGCATCGCCCGGGTGGACCGCATCGTCGGGCCGGGCAACGCCTACGTCGCCGAGGCCAAGCGGCAGGTGTTCGGGGCCGTCGGCATCGACTCGATCGCCGGGCCCTCCGAGGTGGTGGTGCTGGCGGATGGCGCGGCGGACCCGCGCGAGGTTGCGGTCGACCTGCTGGCGCAGGCCGAGCATGACGAGGCGGCGCAGGCGGTGCTGATCACCGACGATGCGGGGCTCGCCGACCGGGTGGCCGTGGCGGTCGAGCGCGAGCTTGCCAGCCTGGGGCGGGCGGCGATCGCGGGGGCGAGTTGGCGCGACCATGGCGCGATCATCCTGGTGGCAAGCTGGGACGAGGCCGTCGGCCTGGTCGACCGGATGGCGCCCGAGCACCTGCAGGTGATGACGGCCGAGCCGGCGGCGCTGTTCGCCCGCATCCGCCACGCCGGCGCGGCCTTCCTCGGCCGGCACTGCCCCGAAGCGGTGGGCGACTACGTGGCCGGGCCGAACCACGTGCTGCCGACCGGTGGGACGGCGCGCTTCGCCTCCGGCCTGTCGGTGTTCGACTTTCTCAAGCGCACGACCTGGGTCGCGGCGGACGGGGCAGCGCTGCAGGCGATCGGGCCGGCGGCGGTCGCGCTGGCCGAGGCGGAGGGGTTGGGGGCGCATGCCCGCAGCATCGCGCTGCGGCTGGGCCAGAGCGGCGCAAGCCAGAGTGGCGCAGGCCAGAGCGGCGGCGGCCAGAGCGGCGGCGGCCGAAGTGGCTCTGAACGGGGCTTTGCAGCACTGGGCGGCGCAGAAGTCCCTTGACGAGGCTGGCCGTCGCGCCCAAGCCCGCGCGGTGCTTGAGCCGGCGGGAGCCGCATCGCCCGCGATCCGAATTTTTCAGCCAGAGGTGGAATGTCCAAGGAAGACATGATCGAGTTCAGCGGCACCGTGACCGAGCTGCTGCCGAACGCGATGTTCCGGGTGAAACTGGACAACGAGCATCAGATCCTGGCGCATACCAGCGGCAAGATGCGCAAGAACCGCATCCGCGTGCTGGCCGGCGACCGCGTCAACGTCGAGATGACGCCGTATGACCTGACCAAGGGACGGATCACGTTCCGCTTCAAGTAGCGCGCGTCCACGCCGGCCATTGCCAGGGCGCCTCGCCATGCGCCTGATCCTGGCCTCCGCGAGCCCCAGGCGGCTCGCCTTGCTGGCCCAGATCGGCATTGTTCCCGACGCCGTGCTGTCCCCCGACATCGACGAGACGCCCCGGCCCGGGGAGCTGCCGCGGCCGCATGCCGAGCGTCTGGCGCTGGCCAAGGCTGAGGCGTGTGCGGCGGCGGGCGCGCTGGTGCTGGCGGCCGACACCGTCGTCGCCTGCGGGCGGCGCATCCTGCCCAAGGCGGAGACGGCCGAGCAGGCGCTGGACTGCCTGACCCTGCTCTCCGGGCGGCGGCACCGCGTGTTGACGGCGGTGGCGTTGCTCGGCGACGGGCGGTGCTCGGCCCGCCTGTCGGAGAGCGTCGTCGGCTTCGCCCGGCTCGAGGCGGCGGAGCGGCAGGCCTATCTCGATGCCGGCGAGTGGCGCGGCAAGGCGGGCGGCTACGCGATCCAGGGCTCGGCGGCGCGCTTCGTCCGCTTCCTCTCCGGCAGCTACAGCGGGGTGGTCGGGTTGCCGCTGTGGGAGACGGCGCAGCTGCTGCGCGGGCGGGGCTTCCGGCTGCCGTGAGCCGACTGCTGCTGGTGTGCACGAGCCCGGGGGAGCAGCGGGTCGCGTTGCTGCAGGACGACGTGCTGGAGGCGTATGCGCTGTGGCGGCCGGGGGCGCCGGACGAGGTCGGCGCGCTGCATGTCGGCCGGGTGACGGCGGTGGCGCCGGCGATGGCCGGCGCCTTTGTCGCCCTGCACGACGGCGTCGGCTTTCTGCCGGACAGCAGCGCCGGCGGGGGTGGCGTCGGCGACCATCTGCTGGTGCGGGTGACGCGGGCGGCGCAGGGCGGCAAGGGGCCGCGGCTGGCGGCGGTCGGCGAGGCTGAAGCGCCGGCGCGGCTGATCACGCCGGCGCCCGAGGCGGCGCTGCGGCTGGCGCTTGAGCATCCGGCGGCCGAGGTGCTGGCCGCTGATGCGGCGCTGGTCGGGCGGCTGCGCCCGATCTTGGGCGAGCGCGTGCGACTGGTCGGCGCCGCCGTGATCGAGGCGGATCCGGTGTGGGAGGAGGTCGCCGCACTCGGCGAGGCGGTGGTGAGCCTGCCTGGCGGATTGCGCGCGTCTGTCAGCCCGACGCCGGCGCTGGTCGCCATCGACGTCGACATGGCGGCGGCGAGCGGTGCGCGGCAGGACAAGGCGTCGGCCCAGCTGGCGGCCAATCGCGCCGCCCTGCCCGCTCTGGCCCGCGCCATCCGGCTGCGCAACCTGTCGGGGGCGATCCTGGTGGATTTCGCCGGCATGCCGAGCCGGCGACGAGCCGCGCTGGGCCCGGCGTTGCAGGCGGCGCTGGCCGCGGACCCGCTGCAGCCGCGGCTGCTCGGCTTTACCGCGCTGGGGCTCGCCGAAATCGTCCGCGCCCGGGTGCGGCCGCCCTTGCACGAGCTGCTGGCCGGGCCGCACGCGGCAGGTCTCGCCGGTCTGCGGCAGCTCGCCCGGCTGGTGCCGCGACGGGGGGTGCTGGTCGCCGCACCCGCGATCGTCGCCGCGCTGGAACGCGACGCGGCGGCGGCGGCGGCGTTCAGGCAGGTGACCGGCGCCGCGCTGCTGCTGCAAGCCGCCCCCGAGCTGGCGCCGGGACAGTGGAGGATCGACGCGCGATGACGGTGGCGACATGCCCGATCTGCGGACGGCCGACGCAGAGCAGCGTCAAGCCGTTCTGCTCGCAGCGTTGCGCCGATGTCGACCTCGGCCGCTGGTTCAAGGAGGGCTACGTCGTGCCCGGGCCAGCGGGCGACGACGGGGAGCAGGTTGCAGAAGACGAGTGAGAGAGCAGGAAGGCCAGGGCGTTGCCCCTGGACCCCATTAAAGGCGGAGCCTTTAAAATCCGTTTCTTGGTCCACGCCCACTGGCGAGATTAGTGCTTGGGGGTCTGGGGCCGCGGGCCCCAGCGGGTCCAGGGCAGAGCCCTGGCCTTCCGTCCTAGCGTCTCCCTGACGCCACGTCGCCTGCCGGCTGAGCGCTCACCGCGGCTCGGTCGGGCAGCCAGGCGTTGGTCCAGGCCACGTCAGGCGGCGATCCGGCGAGCTGCACTTCGGTGGCGCCGGGGCTGACCCGTTCGACGATGCTGACCGGCACCATGGCGGTGACGATGCTGCAGGACGGGTGCTGAGCTGCCGCCTGATCCCGGTCGCGCTGCATCCTGGCGAGCTGCTGCAGGTCGGCCAGGCTGCGACAGATCGTCGCGCCGGCGTCCAGGCGCGGCCAGGGGTCGACCTGCGGCTTGAGCTCGGTCAGGTGCTTCGGCGAGCCTGCGGCAGCACGCGCGTGCTGGTTCGCGTGATTGCCCGTATGGCGTGCGCCGCCCCCTGGTTGGGGCTCCCCTGTCCCGGGATTTGGCTGGTCGGCCGGGTCGACGGTCTGGGCTGAGGCCGGGCTGCCGGCCAGCGGCGGCATGGTGCTGACGATTGTCGCCGTGATCAGCGCCGCCACGCAGCAGCGACCCTTCCTGTTTGCACGCATTCGTCGATCCCGCATCGGCGCCGCCCGGCGGTCGAGCGGCAGGCGGCCAGGATGTCAGCGTTGTGTAACGTGAAGGTTGCGACGCCGCGCGAGCCGCAGCGATGCGGGCGGCGCCGCCAAGCGGACGACGATGATGCCAGGCGCTGGGATGCGAGGCGCTGGGATGCCAGGCGCTGGGAGGCCAGGCGCTGGGAGGCCAGGCGCTGGGAGGCCAGGCGCTGGGAGGCCAGGCGCTGGGAGGCCAGGCGCTGGGAGGATGGTGCCCAGGGGCGGAATCGAACCACCGACACTGCGATTTTCAGTCGCATGCTCTACCAACTGAGCTACCTGGGCGCAGGGCCGACACCGTCGGCCCATGGCAGGCGCCAGGGAGTAGCCCAGCACCCTGCGGCTTTCAAGGTCAGCCCAGCCGTTTTGACGCCCGGCTAGCCCGGTTACGGCAGCGACGTTGGCCGCCTCACATCGTGGCCGCGCGGGCGTGATGCTTGCCGCCAGCCTCAGGCATGGCGCCGTGACCCGCCGAGCGATGCCCCTCCTCCGTCGCGGCGGCGCGGAAGTAGCGCAGCACGTAGACGCGCACCGCGCTGGTGCGGCCACCGCCGCCACTCTCCTTGTGGATGCGGCGAACCATCGTGCTGAGGTCGACGCGCTCGCGCCGGCAGATTTCCTGCAAACCGTTCCAAAGCTCCGGCTCCAGACGCATGCTCGTGCGCTTGCCGCTGGCAGTGATGTTGCGATTGACGAGCGTGCTCTCGGCCACGGCCGGTCTCCATCTGTTCGATGAAGCAATCCTGCGCCGCATACGTTAATAAACCGTTGAGCCTGGCGTATTGAGTTTTCGAAAGGCCAGAGCTCTGCCTCGGACCCGTCACGCGCCAGCGTCCATCCGCGCGACGCGGCCTGAGGCCGAGACCCATCTAACGGATTTTAAAGGCTCCGCCTTTAATAGGGTCAAGGGGCAAAGCCCCTTGCCTTTTCTTATCTAGAAATGAATGGCACGGTTCCACGCGCCCAGCACCGCCTCGTGCATCGTTTCGCTCACGGTTGGATGTGGGAACACGGTGTGCATCAGCTCCACCTCGGTGGTCTCCAGCGTGCGTGCGATGGCGTAGCCCTGGATCATTTCGGTGACCTCGGCGCCGACCATGTGAGCGCCGAGCAGGGCGCCGCTGTCGGCGTCGAACACGACCTTCACCATGCCCTCCGGCTCGCCCATCGAAATCGCCTTGCCGTTGCCGATGAAAGGGAAGCGGCCGACGCGCAGCGCGTGGCCGGCCTTGCGGGCGGCCGCCTCGGTGAGCCCGACCGAGGCCACCTGCGGGCGGCAGTAGGTGCAGCCGGGAATGTTGCTCCAGTCGATCGGCTGCACGTCGGGCACGCCGGCGATCTTCTCGACGCAGACGACGCCTTCGTGGCTTGCCTTGTGCGCGAGCCATGGCGCGCCGGCGAGGTCGCCGATCGCGTAGACGCCGGGCTCGCCGGTGCGGCAGAACTCGTCGATCAGCACGTGCGTCTTCTCGACCTTGACGGCGGTGTTCTCGAGGCCGAGGCCCTCGGTGTTGCCGATGATGCCGATCGCCGAGATCACGCGGTCGACGGTGATCGTCTCGGTCTTGCCGGCGACGTTCACCTCGACGCTGACGCTGTCAGCATCTTTTTGCACCGTGCCGAGCTTGGCGCCGGTCAGGATGCGGATGCCTTGCGCCTCGAAGGCCTTGCGGGCGAAGGCGCCGATCTCCTCGTCTTCCACCGGCAGGATGCGGTCCAGCACTTCGACGATGGTGACCTTGGCGCCCATGTTGGCGAAGAAGCTGGCGAACTCGATGCCGATGGCGCCGGAGCCGACGACCAGCAGCGATTTGGGCATCAGCGGCGGCACCATCGCCTGACGATAGGTCCAGACCAGCTTGCCGTCGGCCTCGAGCCCGGGGAGCTCGCGGGCGCGGGCGCCGGTGGCCAGGATGATGTGCGGCGCGGTGAGGCTCGCGACCGGCTTGCCGTCCTTTTCGACGGCGACGGTGTTGCGGCCGGCCAGGCGAGCGCTGCCGTCGAACGTCGTGACCTTGTTCTTCTTGAGCAGGAAGCCGACGCCGCCGGCGAGCTGTTTGCTGACGCGGCGGCTGCGCGCCACGACCTTTGCAAGATCGAAATGGATGTTGTCGGCGGCGAAGCCGAACTCGTCGAGGTTGTGCAGCAGGTGGTTGATCTCGGAGGAGCGCAGCAGCGCCTTGGTCGGGATGCAGCCCCAGTTCAGGCAGATGCCCCCGAGATGCTCGCGCTCGACGACGGCGGCCTTCAGGCCGAGCTGGGCGGCGCGGATGGCGGCGACGTAGCCGCCGGGACCGCCGCCGAGAACGACGAGGTCGAATTGCTGGGCGTCAGGCATGGGAGTCTCCTGCCAGACGGCCAAGCGCGTCGCCGTCCAGGCGTTGTGTTGTCCATTCGTCGAGCGGCTCGGCGCCGAGCGAGCGATAGAAGCGGATCGCCGGCTCGTTCCAGTCCAGCACCGACCATTCCATCCGCGCGCACTCCGCCTCGAGCGCCCGCCGTGCGAGGTCGGCGAACATCGATCGGCCGATGCCGTGCTTGCGCATTGCGGCACGGACGTAGACGTCCTCGACGTAGAGCGAGGGCGCGCCGCGGAAGGTGCTGAAGCTGTAGAACCACAGCGCCATGCCGACGGCGTCGCCGTCCTGCTCGGCCAGCATGGCGTGCGCCCGCGGCAACGGGCCGAACAGATGACGCTGCAGCAAATCGGGGGTGGCGACGGCGAGCGCCTCGCGTTGCTCGTAGATGGCGAGTTCCTTGATCAGGTCAAGCAGGATCGGTATGTCGCCGGCCTCTGCGTCACGCAGACTGACGGTCACAGCATCAGGCTCAGCGGCTGCTCCACCACGGTCTTGAACGCCGCCACCCACTCGGCGGCGAGCGCGCCGTCGATCACCCGATGGTCGGCCGAGAGCGTCGCCGTCATCACCGTCGCGACGGCGAGCTGGCCGTCGCGCACGACCGGGCGGGGCACGCCGGCGGCGATGGCGAGGATGCCGCCCTGCGGCGGGTTGAGGATCGCCGAGAAGCTGGTGACGCCATACATCCCCATGTTGGAGATCGAGAACGTGCCGCCCTGGAACTCGGCCGGCTTAAGCTTGCCGGCGCGTGCGCGGGCGACCAGGTCTCTGGCTTCGTTGCTGATGGCGACCACGCTTTTGCGATCGGCCTGGCGGATGATCGGGGTGATCAGGCCGTCCGGGATCGCGACCGCCATCGAGATGTCGGCATCGTCGTAGAGCAGCACTGCCTCGTCGGTGTAGGCGGCGTTGACGCGCGGCACGCGTCGCAGGGTGACCGCGGCGGCCTTGATCAGCAGGTCGTTGACGGAGAGCTTGACGGCGCCCGGAGCGTCGGGCCCAGACGGGGCGTTGAGCTGGGCGTTGAGCTGGGCGTTGAGCTGGGTGCGCAGCGCGAGCAGCGCGTCGAGCTCGACGTCGATCGAGACGTAGAAGTGTGGGACGAACTGCTTGCTCTCGGTGAGGCGGCGGGCGATCACCCGGCGCATCGAGGTGTTCGGCACCGTCCGGTGGCCACCGGCGGCGAAGGCCGCGGGTTGTGACGGTGCCGGCGGCGCCTTGGCGGCGGGCGACGCGGGCGCGGGCGCGGGCCGGAGCACGGGCGTCGGCGCCGGCGTCTGGCGCGCGCGCTCCACGTCGGCGCGGACGATGCGGCCGTTCGGCCCGCTGCCCGTCAGCGTGGCGAGATCGATGCCCTTGTCCTTGGCGAGGCGGCGGGCGAGCGGCGAGGCGAAGAGGCGACCCTGCGGCGACACGGCGCGAGTCACCGGCAGCTCGGCGGGCGCCACTCCCTCGGTCGCCGAGCTGTCGGCGCTGTGCGGCTTCGGCTTCGCCGGCTCGGACGATGGAGCTTTCGCGACCGCCGGCGCGCCGGCCTCGGGCACGCTCTCACCCTGCTGGACCAGCACCGCAATCGGCGCGTTGACGGCGACGTTGGCGGTGCCGTCGACGACCAGGATACGGCCGAGCACGCCCTCGTCGACCGCCTCCACCTCCATCGTCGCCTTGTCGGTCTCGATCTCGGCGATAACGTCGCCGGCCAGCACGCTCTCGCCCTCGCGCTTGAGCCAGCGCGCCAGCGTGCCCTCGGTCATCGTCGGGCTCAGCGCCGGCATCAGAATGTTGGTGGCCATCAGACGATCTTCTTCACCGCGGCGATCACCCAGTCCGGCTGCGGCAGGGCCAGCTTCTCTAGGTTGGCGGCATAGGGCAGCGGCACGTCGTGGCCGGCGATGCGCACCGGCGGCGCGTCGAGCCAGTCGAACGCCTGCTCGATTGCGACCATCACGACCTCGGAGCCGATGCCGGCATAGGGCCAGCCCTCCTCCACCGTGACCAGGCGGGAGGTCTTTTTGACGCTCGCGACAATCGTTTCGGTATCAAGAGGACGCAGCGAGCGCAGGTTGATCACCTCGGCCTCGATGCCGTCAGCGGCCAGCGCCTCGGCGGCCTTGAGCGCGACGCCGACCATGATCGAGTAGGCGACGATGGTGACGTCGCTGCCGGTCCGCTCGATCTTGGCGCGGCCGATCGGCAGGACGAAATCCGCCGCGATCGGGCAGTCGAAATGCTGGCCGTAGAGGATCTCGTTCTCGAGGAAGACGACCGGGTTGGGGTCGCGGATCGCGGCGCGCAGCAGGCCCTTGGCGTCGGCGGCGGAGTATGGCGCCAGCACCTTGAGGCCCGGGCAGTGCGCATACCAGCTGGCATAGTCCTGGCTGTGCTGGGCGGCGACGCGCGAGGCGGCGCCGTTGGGGCCGCGGAAGACGATCGGGCAGCCCATCTGGCCGCCGGACATGTAGAGCGTCTTGGCCGCCGAGTTGATGATGTGGTCGATCGCCTGCATGGCGAAGTTGAAGGTCATGAACTCGACGATCGGGCGTAGGCCGGCCATCGCGGCGCCGACGCCGACGCCGGTGAAGCCGTGCTCGGTGATCGGCGTGTCGATGATGCGGCGCGGGCCGAACTCGTCGAGCAGGCCCTGGCTGATCTTGTAGGCGCCCTGATACTGCGCGACCTCCTCGCCCATCAGGAACACGCGGTCGTCGGCGCGCAACTCGGCCGCCATCGCGTCGCGCAGCGCCTCGCGCACGGTGATCGAGGCGGTCTCGCCCCAGTCTTTGTCCGCGGTGGTCTCCGGCGCCGGCGTGGCGCCGAGCTCGGCCGACCAGTTCTGCGCCGAGCGGTCGGCGATCTCGCGCATTCCCTCGCCCTCGGCGGCAACCCGCGGCAGCGGCGCGGCCTCGGCGGTGGGTGCGGCGTCCGGCCGCTCGCCCTCGCCCGACAGCACGGCGATCGGCGTGTTCACCGCCACCCCGTCGGTGCCCTCGCCGATCAGGATGCGGGCGAGCGTGCCCTCATCAACCGCCTCGACCTCCATCGTCGCCTTGTCGGTCTCGATCTCGGCGATGACGTCGCCGGCGTGCACGGCCGCACCCTCCTTGATCAGCCAGCGGGCGAGCTTGCCCTCCGTCATCGTCGGGCTGAGCGCCGGCATCAGGATCTGCGTCGACATCAGCCGCGCGGCTCCACCAGGATGTCCGTCCACAGCTCCGACGGGTCGGGCTCGGGGCTGGATTGGGCGAAGGCGGCGGCGTCGGCCACGATCTCCTTCACCTCGTCCTCGATCGCCTTGAGCGCCGCCTCGTCCATGCCCTGCGCCAGCAGCATGCCGCGCGCACTCTCCAGGCAGTCGCGCTCGCTGCGCATCTTCTGCACCTCGTCGCGGGTGCGGTACTTCGCCGGGTCGGACATCGAGTGGCCGCGATAGCGGTAGGTGGACATCTCCAGCAGGTAGGGCCCATGGCCGGCGCGGCAATGCGCGACCGCGCGGCTGGCGGCGGCATGCACCGCGTTCACCTCCATGCCATCCACCCGCTCGCCCGGAATGCCCCACGGCGCGCCGTTGCCGGAGAGGTCGCGCGAGGCGGAGGCGCGCTCGACGCTGGTGCCCATGCCGTAGCGGTTGTTCTCGATGACGTAGACGCAGGGCAGCTTCATCAGCGCGGCGATGTTGAAGCTCTCGAACACCTGGCCCTGGTTCGAGGCGCCCTCGCCCATGTAGGCGACGGTGACGCTGTCGGCGCCGCGATACCAGTTCGACAGGGCAAGCCCGGTGCCGAGGCTGATCTGGGCGCCGACGATGCCGTGGCCGCCGTAGAAGTGCTTCTCTTTGCTGAACATGTGCATCGAGCCGCCCTTGCCGCGCGAGTAGCCGGTGGCCCGCCCGGTGAGCTCGGCCATGACGCCGCGCGCCGCCATCCCGGTCGCCAGCATGTGGCCGTGCTCGCGGTAGGCGGTGATGACCTGGTCGCCCTCCAGCAGCGCGAGCTGCACCCCGGTAACGACCGCCTCCTGGCCGAT
Source organism: Acetobacteraceae bacterium (assembly GCA_965198995.1). GTDB lineage: Bacteria > Pseudomonadota > Alphaproteobacteria > Acetobacterales > Acetobacteraceae > CAXMMR01. Next base: position 1,610,458 of record CBDAQG010000002.1, on the reverse strand, counting down.
ATAGAGGTGGCAGAAGCCGCCGATCAGGCCCATGCCGTAGAGCTGGCCGGCGCGCTCCTCGAAGCGGCGGATGAGATACATGATCCGGTAGGCCTCACGCAGGCGATCGCGGTCGAGCGACGCGGCGGCGGCTGGCATCTGGTCCATGGCTGACGTCTCCTGGCCTTGGGCCAAGACCTAGGGCCGGAGCGTGGAACGGGCAAGGTAACGCCAGGAGCTCTGCTCCTGGACCTCGCGGGGGGCGGCGCCCCAGACCCGCATGCGTCAGAAACATCAGGCCACCCGAACCATCCCTGGCCCGATGAACATGGCTGATCAATGGATTTTAAAGGCTCCGCCTTTAATCGGGTCCAGGGCAGACAGCCCTGGCCTTGCTTCGCTCTAGTAGAGCTTCTTATCGGGCCCGTAAGGCACAACGACGTCGGTGGGATCTGCAAGGTTGAGCATAGCGCGGGCGCGTTCGTCGACGGTGTCGGCGTCGAGATGGGCGGATTGCAGGCCGGCCACCTTGCGCGCCCAGTCCGTCGCCTCGCCTTGCGCGACGACCAGTTCCGCCTGGACGCCGACGAGCTGCTGCTCGCGCATCGCATAGCTGCGCAGCCCGCGGTCACCTTGCGTCGCGTTCCAGCCGAAGTAGCCGGTGAGCGCGAGGAACAGTGCCGGCGGCAGCAGCGCCTTGCTCTTCCGCTTGACCGCCTGAGCCAAATCCATTGGCGTCCCCTCACCTTGCGGAACGGTTCTACCACAGCGTGCAAGCCGCCAGGAACGACTTTATTGCTTCAGGATGGTGCGTCCGGCGTAGCGCGCCGCCGAGCCGAGCTCGGCCTCGATGCGGATCAGCTGGTTGTACTTCGCCATCCGGTCGCTGCGGCTGAGGCTGCCGGTCTTGATCTGCCCGCAATTGGTCGCCACCGCGAGGTCGGCGATGGTGCTGTCCTCGGTCTCGCCCGAGCGATGGCTCATCACCGCGCGCATCCCCGCCCGCTGCGCCATCTCGACCGTCTCGAGCGTCTCGGTCAGGGTGCCGATCTGGTTGACCTTGACCAGGATCGCGTTGGCGGTGGCGCTCTCGATGCCGCGCGCCAGGCGCTCCGGGTTGGTGACGAAGAGGTCGTCGCCGACGATCTGCAGCTTGGCGCCGAGCCGGTCGGTGAGCAGCTTCCAGCCGTCCCAGTCGTCCTCGGCGCAGCCATCCTCGATCGACACGATGGGGTAGCGGCCGGACAGCTCGGCGAGGTAGTCGACCATGCCGGCGGCGTCCAGCGACTTGCCCTCGCCGGCGAGCTCATAGCGGCCGTCGCGGTAGAACTCGGTGGCCGCGCAGTCGAGCGCGAAGGTCACGTCCTCGCCGGGGCGGTAGCCGGCGCGCTCGCAGGCGCGGGTGATGAAGCCGAGCGCCTCGTCGGCCGATTGCAGCGCTGGAGCGAAGCCGCCCTCGTCGCCGACATTGGTGTTGTGGCCGGCATCCTTCAGGCCGCGCTTGAGCTGGGCGAAGATCTCCGAGCCGATCCGCACCGCGTCCGCGATGGTGCCGGCGGCGACCGGCTGGATCATGAACTCCTGGATGTCGATCGGATTGTCGGCGTGCTGGCCGCCGTTCACGATGTTCATCATCGGCACCGGCAGGGTGCGGGCGAACACGCCGCCGACGTAACGATAGAGCGGCATGCCGAACTCGGTGGCGGCCGCGCGGGCGATCGCCAGCGACACCGCGAGAATGGCGTTGGCCCCGAGCCGCGACTTGTTCGGCGTGCCGTCGAGGTCGATCATCGCGTTGTCGAGGCGGACCTGCTCGGTCGGGTCCTGGCCGCCGACCAGGTCGAAGATCTCGCCCTCGACGTTGGCGACCGCCTGCAGCACGCCCTTGCCGCCAAAGCGCGCCCGGTCGCCGTCGCGCAGCTCGGCGGCCTCGTGGGCGCCGGTGGAGGCGCCGGAGGGGACGGCGGCGCGGCCGACGGCGCCGGACTCCAGGATCACATCGACCTCGACCGTCGGGTTGCCGCGGCTGTCCAGGATCTCGCGCGCGATGATGTCGGTGATGGCGCTCATGACGGTTGGGGCTCCTGCTGCGGCGGTCGTGTGCCACGGGTTCGGTCAGGAAGGCCAGAGGCTCTGCCTCTGGGCTCCGCTGGGGCCTGAGGCCCCAGACCCCCTTTCACTAGTGTCTTTTTAGCCTAGCGAAGGCAATCAAATCACGTTCGACAGCACCAGCCAGACCGTATCGTACTCGAAGAAAATGGATTCTAAAGGCTCCGCCTTTAATCGGGTCCAGGGGCGACGCCCCTGGCCTTCCTTCCCGACGGAGTACAGCCGTGACCTTCTCGAGCCAGTCCGCGATCGCCGAGAACGCTGCCTTCCAGCAGGCCCTGTTCGCCCTGGCGCCGGACCATCAGCGGCTGTCGGAGGAGGATTTCGTCGCCGCCGTGAACGGCGTGCTCGACAGCCATGCGCGGCCGATCGCCGGCGGGCGGCCGGTGCGCTGGCGGCTGGCGGAGCTTGAGGGCGTGCCGCCGGAGTGGGCGAGCGAGCTGCTGACGCTGGAGCTGGACGGGGCAGCGATCGAGGTGACGCTGCGGCCGATCACGTATCGGCACGGCTCGCTGTTCGAGATCCTGCGGCGCAGCGCGGTGCTGTTCGCGATCGCCGGGCGGCTCAGCGGCGCATGCACTCTGCACGCCGAGGTGGGGGATGCCTCGTACCATTCGGCGCTCGGGTTCTGCAGCTACGATCCGCGCGTCTGCCTGGTGCCGGACCCGGATTTCTACGCGACCGGCGGCTACGCGCAGTTCCGTCAGATCTGCCGCGATGGGTTGCCGGCGTGGGAGGCGCGCGACGCGCGGGTGTTCTGGCGCGGCTCGTCGACCGGCATGCGGCGCGTGCAGCCGCCCGGCGAGGGCGCGCCGGACGATCTCGACTGGCTGCAGCGGCTGTCGCTGTGCCGGCGCGCGGCCCAGCCCGACCTCGCCGCGCTCACCGATTGCGGCATCACGACGGTGGCGCAGATGCACGAGCCCTGGCTCGTCGAGCGGGTGACCGCCGCCGGGCTGCTGCGCCCGCTGATCAGCCGCGAGGCGTTCCTGCAGCATCGCGTGGTGATCGACGTCGACGGCAACAGCAACGCCTGGAGCGGCCTGTTCTGCTCGCTGCTCAGCCGCTCCTGCATCCTCAAAGTCGGCTCGGAGCACGGCTTCCGGCAGTGGTACTATGACCGGCTGGTGCCCTGGCAGACGCACGTGCCGGTGGCGCCGGACCTGTCCGACCTGGACGAGGCGGTGAACTGGACAAGGCAGCACGACGCGGAAACGCGCCAGCTTGCCGATGCCGCAGCCAGCCTGGCCGACACGCTCGGCTTCGAAGCCTGCATGAAAGAGGCCGTCGAGCGCGTGCAGGGATGGCTTGGGACACGGGAAACGTTTCGGCTGTAGAAGAAAGGCCAGGGGCTTTGCCCCTGGACCCCATTAAAGGCGGAGCCTTTAAAATCCAATTTTTATTCGTGACTCCAGGGCGAAATCATGGCCGTGGAAGGCAGGACTGAGTGGCTTCGCCAAGCAAGAAAGAACCCCTCTACACTCTCATGGATGCGGGTCTGGGGGCGCCGCCCACGTCGTGCGAATGCACGCTGGCGCGTGACGAGGTCCAGGAGCAGAGCTCCTGGCCATCCTGTCGCTACTCCTTCGCGAGCCGGTCGAACGCCGCGAGCCGGGCCAGCAGTGCTGGCATCTGGGCGAGCGGCAGCATCGTCGGGCCGTCGCTTGGAGCGTGGTCGGGATCCGGGTGGGTTTCGATGAACAGCGCGGCAACGCCGACCGCCAGCGCCGCGCGCGCCAGCACCGGGGCGAACTCGCGCTGGCCGCCCGAGGCGCCGCCTAGGCCGCCGGGCTGCTGCACCGAGTGAGTCGCGTCGAACACCACCGGATAGCCGGTGGCGGCGAGTACCGGCAGGGCGCGCATGTCGCTCACCAGCGTGTTGTAGCCGAAGCTGGCGCCGCGCTCGGTGAGCAGGATGCGTTCGTTGCCCGTGCTGGCGACTTTCGCGGCGACGTTGGCCATGTCCCAGGGTGCGAGGAACTGGCCCTTCTTGATGTTGACCACCGCACCGGTTTCACCCGCCGCGAGCAGCAGGTCGGTCTGGCGGCAGAGAAACGCCGGGATCTGCAGGATGTCGACCGCCTGCGCCGCCGGCGCGCATTGCTCGACGGCGTGCACATCGGTCAGCACCGGCACGCCGAACTCGGCACGGATGTCGGCGAGGATCGCCAGGCCCTCCTGCAGGCCGACGCCGCGCGCCGCGCCGGCGGAGGTGCGGTTCGCCTTGTCGAAACTGCTCTTGTAGACGAGCGGAATGCAGGCGGCGCGGGTCATCTCAACCAGAGCGGCGGCGACCTCGCGCGCATGCGCGCGGCTCTCGATCTGGCAGGGACCGGAGATCAACACGAAGGGACGGTGCTGGGCGAAGGTGACGGCGCCGACGGTGACTTCGGTCAAGGTGGAACCCCTTAGGAGCAAGGGCTTCTTTTTTAAAAAAAGAACCGCTTCCTTTCTATACTAATCGCGAATGCTTTACGGCCGCGGTGATAAATCCGGAAAATAGCGGATGTGGATCAAACGGCTTGCTCTTCAGCTCCGGATGATACTGCACGCCGATGAACCAGGGGTGGCGCGGGTATTCCACGATCTCGGGCAGGATGCCGTCCGGCGACAGGCCGGAGAAGATCAGTCCGGCGGCCTCGAGGCGATCGCGATAATGCACGTTGACCTCGAAACGATGGCGATGGCGCTCCTCGATCTGCGGCCGTCCGTCATAGACGGCGCGCACCAGCGAGTTCTCAGCGAGCTCAGCCGGGTAGGCGCCGACGCGCATGGTGCCGCCCATGTCGCCGCCGGCCTCGCGCCGCTCGCGTTCCGGCCCCCGCGCCCACTCGGTGAGCAGGCCGACGACCGGCTGCTCGGTCGGCCCGAACTCGGTCGAGGAGGCGTCCGGCAGGCCGGCGAGGTTGCGGGCGCATTCGATAACCGCCATCTGCATGCCGAAGCAGATGCCGAGAAACGGCACGTTGCGCTCGCGGGCGAAGCGCACCGCCTCGATCTTGCCTTCGGTGCCGCGCTCGCCGAAGCCGCCGGGCACCAGGATGCCGTGCACGCCCTCAAGCCGATGCACCGAATGCGGCTGCTCGAACACCTCGCTGTCGACCCAGTCGAGGTGCACGCGCACCCGGTTGGCGATGCCGCCATGCGCGAGCGCCTCGTTGAGGCTCTTGTAGCTGTCGAGAAGGTTCGTGTATTTGCCGACGACGGCGATGCGCACCTCGCCCTCCGGCGCGCGCACGATGGCGGCGATGCGGCGCCACTTCTCGATGTTGGGTGGCTGCTCGAACGGCAGCTCGAAGTGGCGCAGCACCTCGCGGTCCATGCCGCCCTCGTGATAGCTGATCGGCACCGCGTAGATGGTGTCGACGTCGAGTGCGGCGACCACCGCCTCGGGGCGGACGTTGCAGAACGAGGCGATCTTGCGGCGCTCATTGTCGGGCAGCGGCCGGTCGGACCGGCACAGCAACATCTGCGGCTGGATGCCGACGTTCTGCAGCTCCTTCACCGAGTGCTGGGTCGGCTTGGTCTTCAACTCGCCGGCCGAGGCGATGTAGGGCACCAGCGTCAGGTGCACGTACATCGTCCGCTCGGGGCCGAGATCGTTGCCGAGTTGGCGTATCGCCTCCAGGAACGGCAGGCTCTCGATGTCACCGACGGTGCCGCCGATCTCGATCAGCGCGAAGTCGAGGTCGTCAGTCTCGCGCAGCACCACGTCCTTGATCGCGTCGGTGATGTGCGGGATCACCTGCACGGTGGCGCCCAGATAGTCGCCGCGGCGCTCGCGGGCGATCACCTCGGAGTAGATGCGACCGGTGGTGGCATTGTCGGCGCGCGTCGCATGCACGCCGGTGAAACGTTCGTAGTGGCCGAGGTCGAGGTCGGTCTCGGCGCCGTCGTCGGTGACGAAGACCTCGCCGTGCTGATAGGGGCTCATCGTGCCCGGATCGACGTTGAGGTAGGGGTCGAGCTTACGCAGTCGCACCCGGTAGCCGCGCGCCTGCAGCAGGGCGGCCAGCGCCGCCGAGGCGATGCCCTTGCCGAGAGAGGAGACCACGCCGCCGGTGATAAAGACAAACCGCGTCATGGGCCGCCTTCCTACACCCGGGCCGGCCTCGCGTGGAACCCTGCGAGCACATAATCCGCGGAGTCGCGACCGGAAAGCACCGCTCCGCCGACCGTGCCGGCCAAACCATCCGACCGGCAGGCCTCGCCGGCGAAGACGACTCGGCCGCCGTCGAGCGGCTCGGCCAGGCGCGCTCGCGCGTCCGCGCCGCCCGGCACGGCGTAGGCGTAGGCGCCGAGGAAGCACGGGTCGGTCGCCCAGTCGCTGGCGATGCCGGTCTCGGCCACGGCGCGGCGGGCAGCCCCGCCCAGCGTCGCGGCGAGCTGGTCGCGCGCGAAGGCGACGGCGGCCGCCTTGCCGTCTTGCGCAAGCTGCCAGGCCACGTCGCCGCCGACGAAGCCGATCACGTGGTCGGCGCCATCCGGCCAGGCCTGGAAGATCATCGCCGGCTCGCCGGGCGCGAGGTCGCGATCCAGCGTGCAGGAGGCCGGCAGGCCGAGCCGGTCCGCGCCGGTGGCACGCAGGGCGACCTTGCTGAGCAGGCCCTGCGGCAAGGCGTCGAGGGCGGCGAGGTGCGCGTCGGGCAGCGGCGGATCAAAAGCGAGCGCGCCGCTGCGCAGCACGCCGGTGGAGACGGTGACGATGACGGCGTCCGCCTCGATCACCTCCGCCGCGGTGTGCACGCGCACGCCGCCCCCGTCCCAGGCGATCCGGCGCGCGGCCACCCCGAGCCGGACCGGCCCGGCGGGCGGGCCGAGTCGCTGGGCGACGAAGCGCCCGAGGCCGCCCTGCGCCCTCAGGTTGCGGCCGCCAAGCCGGTTGCGATGCCAGTCCTGCAGCGACAGCACCGTGGCGTCGGCCGCCGCGATGATCGCGCCCTCCCAGGCCTCGATGCTCGCCGCCCAGGGCCGGCCGCGCCGCTCGCTCGTCGCCGCGGCCAGGCTGCAGTCCGGGCCGGCGAGCTTCGCCTCAGCGGCCGCGACCCAGGCCGCCGCCTCATCCTCATAGGCGGACAGCGCCGCCGCGTCGGCGACCTGGCCGCAGCGGGAGCTGCGGCCGCAATGCATCTCGGGCGGCTCGATCAGCCCCTCGCCCGCCGCGGCGGCGATGGCGACCAGCGGGTTGCGCTCGGCGTCGTGGATCCAGGAGGCGCCAAGGTCGAGCGCCGCGCCACCAAGCGCCGGCTCGTGCACGGTGTGGGCGCGGCCGCCGATGCGCGGTCCGGCTTCGATCAGGATCACCGCCGCGCCCGCCTGGCGCAGCGTCGCCGCTGCCGCAAGTCCGGCCGCACCGGCGCCGACCACGACGACGCGGCAGGCCTCGGCCATCGACGACTACTTCGTCGGCACCTGCGGAACGCCGTTGGGCGTGGCTGGCGTCACGCTGCCAGGCTTGGCGCCAAGCTTGGCGCCGGGCGCCGCGTTCGGCGTCGGCGGCACCGGCAGGCCGGACGGCGCGGCCTGGCTGCTCGCCGGCGGCTGGGAGAGGATGTCATGGCCGACGCCGGTGGTGCCGCGGTTGAGCAGCGCCAGAGCCAGCGACAGCGCGAAGAACAGCGCGCCGAGCACGGCGGTGGTGCGGGTGAGCAAGTTAGCGGTGCCACGCCCGCCCATGAAGGAGCCCATGCCCTGGGTGGTGCCGATGCCAAGTCCGCCGCCCTCGCTGCGCTGGATCAGCACGACGCCGATCATCGCCAGGGTGACGAAGAGGTGCAGGATGAGGAGGACAGTGGTCATGGCTGGCGGGTTTTAGGGGGAAGGGAAAAGGAAGGCCAGGGCGCTGCCCTGGACCCGCTGGGGCCCGAGGCCCCAGACCCCATTTCATCAGGGGCCCGCCCCGAGAAGATGACTGAGACATGGATTTTAAAGGCTTCGCCTTTAATGGGGTCCAGGGGCAACGCTCCTGGCCTTGCCTTACGCCTCGACGTTCGCCGGCGCTGCCCGCGCAATGGCGAGAAACGCCGCCGCATCGAGGCTGGCGCCGCCGACGAGAGCGCCCCCGACATGCGGGACGCTGAGGATCGCCGCGGCGTTGTCGGGCTTGACCGAGCCGCCATAGAGGATGCGGACGGCGTGGCCGGTCTCGCCGAGCTGGCGCACCAGCTCCTCGCGGATGAAGGCGTGCATCTGGATCACGTCGTTCTCGGTGGCGGTGCGGCCGGTGCCGATCGCCCAGACCGGCTCGTAGGCGACGACGCCGGTGAACCCTTTCGGCAGGCTGCCCTCGATCTGCCAGCCCACCGTCTCGACCTCCTGGCCACCGGAGCGCTGCGCGTCGCTCTCGCCGACGCAGACGATGGGGATGAGGCCGGCCTCGGTGGCGGCGACGGCCTGCTGGCGCACGACCTCATCGAGCTCGCCGTGGTCGGCACGGCGCTCGGAGTGGCCGACGATGACGTAGCGGCAGCCGAGATCGGCGAGCATGGGGGCGGAGACGTCGCCGGTACGGGCTCCGGCCGGCTCCGGGCGGCAGGTCTGGCCGCCGAGCCCGACCGGACCGCCGGCGAGGATGTGGCCGACGGCGGCGAGCTGGGTCGCGGGTGGGCAGACCAGCAGCTCGGCGGCGATGCCGGCCGACCCGTCGCGCACGGCCTGCGCCAGCGTGGCGGCCGCGGCGGTGAGGCCGTTCATCTTCCAGTTACCGGCGATGAGCTGGCGCATCTTGGCTCCTGCCTGAAGGATCGAGAGCCCGGCTATCCCAAGGCCGCCCGTATTGGCAAGCGCGACGCCGCGTCGGTATGGTCCGGCCGCTCTCCCGCCCTTCGCCAAACGAGACTTGCCCCACCATGCTCGGCTTTCTGCGACGCCTCGCCGGCACCTGGCCGGCCCGGCTGATGTTCATCGTGCTGGTGGCCGCCTTCGGGCTGTGGGGTATCGGCGGGGCGACGCGCGCGGGGCTGTCCGACCCGGAGAGTGTAGCCAGCGTCGGCGGCGTCAAGATCACCCGGGCCGACCTGGAGGGGGCCTACCAGCAGGAGCTGGCACGGGTCAGCCGGATGATGCCGGACCCCTCGCAGATGCCGCCCAGCATGCGGGCCGGGCTGATGCGCCAGGCGCTCGACGGGCTCGTCGTGCAGCAGGCGATCGTCAACCACGCCTACGCGCTAGGCCTGGCCGCGCCCGACGATTGGGTGCGCCAGACGGTGTTCGCGATCCCCGCCTTCCAGGACGCCTCGGGCCATTTCGACCATGCCCAGTTCGACCGGCTGCTGACGACGCGGGGGCTTACCGAGGCGCGCTTCCTCGACCTGGTGCGCGACGATTTGGTGCAGCGGCAGTTGATCGAGCAGGTGCGCGTCGGCGCGGCCGCGCCCGCCGAGCTGACCCGGCGGGTCTTCGGCTTCCTGGCCGAGCAGCGGGTGGCGCAGGTCGCCAACCTGCCGTTCGCTGCCGTGCCGGCCCCCGCGCCGCCGGCCGCCGCGGTGCTGCAGCGCTGGTATGACAACCATCCCGAGGACTACGCCCGGCCCGAGTATCGCCGCATCCGGCTGGTGATCCTGGACGCCGACACGATCGCGCGGGGGCTCAGCGTGCCCGAGGCCGACGTGCAGGCCGCCTACACGGCGCAGCGCGCGAGCTTCGACAATGACGGCAGCCGCAGCGTGCAGGTGGTCAGCGCGCCGAGCCAGGCGGCGGCGACAACGATCGCGACGGCCTGGCGGGGGGCCGCGGCCGATCCCGCCGCCTGGGCCGCGATCCAGAAGCAGGCGCAGGCGCTGGGCGGCGCGGCGGCGGACCTGGCGACGGTGACGCGGGCGCAGATGCCGAGCGAGGCGCTGGCCGCGCCGGTATTCGCCGCGACCGAGGGCAGCGTCGTCGGCCCGGTGAACACGCCGCTCGGCTGGCAGGTGGCGCGGGTGAGCGGCATCGTCCCCGGCACGCATAAGACGTTCGACGACGTGAAGGCGGTGCTGGCGCACCAGATCGCGCAAGCCCGCGCCGCCGACCAGCTCGACGGTGCCGCCGACAAGCTGCAGGACAAGCTCGCCGGCGGCGCCGGGCTCGACGAGATCCCGGCCGACGCGGGTGCGGCCGCCGTCGAGGGCACGCTGGACGCGACCGGCCTCACCCAGGACGGCGAGCCGGCGCCGGTGCCGGCGCCGGCGGACGCGCGGGCGCAGATCATCGCCAAGGCGTTCGCCACCGCCAAGGGCGCGCCGACCCAGCTCACCCAGATCCCCGGCGCGCCGCCGCCCGGCGCACCGCCCGGCACGCCGCCGACCGGGGCGGTCTGGTATGCCGTGCAGGTCGAGGCGATCACCCCGCCGGCGCGGCGCCCCTATCCGGAGGTCGCCGACAAGGTGCTGGCCGACTGGCGGCACGATGCGGTGCGGCACACCCAGGAGAGCGCCGCCGCGTCGCTGCTGGCGGCGGTGCAGTCGGGCCCGGCGGCCGGGCGCGTCTCGCTCGACGTCGCCGCCAAGCGGGCCGGCATCATGGCGACGCTGACGCCGCCGATCAGCCGCAGCGGCACCACGCCGGGCGTGCCGGTGGAGCTCGCCCGCGCGGTGTTCGCGCTCAGGCCGGGTGCGGCCAGCATGGTCGAGACGGCGGACGGCTTCACCGTGGCGGCGCTGGCCCGCATCGTCACCGTGACGCCGGCCGAGCAGCAGCCCGCCTATGACCGGCTGGCCGCCCAGCTCACCCAGTCGCTCGGCAACGACGTCGAGCTGGCCTATGCCGGCGCCCTGCGCGACCGCGCCTCGCCGTCGATCAACCAGGCCGCACTCGACCAGATGTCGCCGCCGCAATGAGCCTCGAGGGGGCGCGCGAGGCGTATGCCGCCGGCCGGCCGGGGCTGGCGCTGCGCACCCGGGTCGCCGACCTCGAAACGCCGGTCGCCGCCTACCTCAAGCTGACCCGCCATCAGCGCGGCGACAAGCCGAACAGCATCCTGCTGGAGAGCATCGAGGGCGGCAGCGCGCGCGGCCGCTACTCGGTGATCGCGATGGCGCCGGACCTGGTGTGGCGCTGCGTCGACGGCCGGGCGGAGATCTGGCGCGACGAGGACGGGCCCTTCGTGGCGGATCCGCGGCCGGTGCTCGCCAGCCTGCGGGCGCTGATCGCCGAGAGCCGGCAGGTGCTGCCGGACGGCGTGCCGCCGATGGTGGGCGGCCTGTTCGGCTACCTGGGCTACGACATGGTGCGGCAGATGGAGCGGCTGCCGAGCAAGAACCACGACGCGATCGGCCTGCCCGAGGCGGTGCTGCTGCGCCCCGCCCTGTTCGCCGTGTTCGACAACGTGACGGACGCGCTGACGCTCGCGGCGCCGATCTACCCGCGCCCGGGCATCGACGCCGCCGCCGCCTGGGCCGCCGCCGAGCAGCGCCTCGCCGCCGCCGAGGCGCTGCTCGATGGCCCGCTGCCGACCGCACCGGCCAGCCCCGCCTTGCAGGCCCAGCCCGAGCCGCGCTCCAACCTGTCGCGCGACGAGTTCCTCGCCATCGTCACTCGGATGAAGCAGTACATCGCCGCCGGCGACGCCTTCCAGATCGTCCCCAGCCAGCGCTTCTCCGTCCCCTTCACCCTGCCGCCGCTGGCGCTCTATCGGGCGCTCCGACGGATCAACCCGGCGCCGTTCCTGTTCCAGCTCGACTTCGGCTTTGCCGACACCGGGCGCTTCGCCATCGTCGGCAGCAGCCCCGAGGTGCTGGTACGGCTGCGCGACGGCACCGTCACCATCCGCCCGCTCGCCGGCACCCGGCCGCGCGGCGCCACCCGCGAGGACGATTTGCGCCTGGAGGCGGAACTGCTCGCCGACCCCAAGGAGCGCGCCGAGCACCTGATGCTGCTCGACCTCGGCCGCAACGACGTCGGTCGGGTCTGCCAACTCGGCAGCGTGCGGGTCACCGAAAGCTTCGTCGTCGAGCGCTTCAGCCACGTCATGCACATCTCGTCGACCGTCGAGGGCAAGATCCGCCCCGAGCTCGACGCCGTCGACGCGCTCGCCGCCGGCTTTCCCGCCGGCACCCTGACCGGCGCGCCGAAAATCCGCGCCATGGAGATCATCGAGGAGCTGGAGCCGACCCGGCGCGGCATCTACGCCGGCTGCATCGGCTACTTCGCCGCCGACGGCACACTCGACACCTGCATCGGACTGCGCACCGCAGTGGTGAAGGACGGCACGATGCACGTGCAGGCCGGCGGCGGCGTGGTCGCCGACAGCACGCCGGAGGGTGAGTACGAAGAGACGCGGCAGAAGTCGCGGGCCCTGTTCAGAGCGGCCGAAGAGGCAGTGCGATTTGCCAACGCAGGTCGGTAAGGCCAGGGGCTTTGCCCCTGGACCCCATTAAAGGCGGAGCCTTTAAAATCCATTTCGATCCAGTCTCGCCGCGCGAGGTCAACACCATGGGAAAGCAGCATTAAATGGCTTCGCCCAGCAAGAAAGTCGTCGCCTGATGTTAGCTAAAGGAAATGGGGTCTGGGGCCTCCCGGCCCCAGCGGGTCCAGGGCAGAGCCCTGGCCTTCCTTCCCCTTGCCTGCCCTGATGGCCTCCCCCTTCGCACTCCCCGTCTTCCGCCGCTTCTGGCTGGCCCGCGCCGGGTCCTCCTTTGCCTTCCAGATGCAGAACGTTGCTCTCGGCTGGCAGGTCTATGCGCTCACGCACAGCACCTGGGACCTGGGCATGGTCGGGCTGTGCGCCTTTCTGCCGCAGATGGTGCTGACGCTGGTGGTTGGGCACGTCGCGGACCGGTTCGACCGGCGGCGGATCGCCAGCGTCTGCCAGGCGATCGAGGGGTTGTGCGCGCTGTCGCTGGCGGTGGGGAGTGCCACCGGCGTGGTCGGGTTCTACGGCATCCTGGTGATCGCGGCGTTGCTGGGCGGGACGCGGGCGTTCGAGTTCCCGGCGATGTCGGCGTTGCTGCCAACCCTGCTCGCGCCGGCCATGCTGCCGGCGGCGCTGGCGCTGGCGTCGTCGGCGATCACCACGGCGCAGATCGTCGGCCCGGCGCTGGGCGGGCTGCTGTATGCGGCCGGGCCGGCGGTGGTCTATGCGGGGTGCGGGGCGCTGTTCTTTGCCGCCGCGGTGGCGAGTGCGACGATCGTGGCGGAGCGGCGGGTGCTGCCGGCACCGGCGGCGCGCGGCACGGTGTTCGACGGCATCCGCTACATCAGCAGCAAGCCGGCGATCCTGGGCAGCCTGTCGCTCGACCTGTTCGCGGTGCTGCTGGGCGGGGCGACGGCGCTGCTGCCGGTGTATGCGCGCGACATCCTCTCGGTCGGCACGGTGGGGCTTGGGGCGTTGCGCGCCGCGCCCGCGGTCGGCGCGCTGCTGACCTCGCTCGTGCTGTCGCGGCTGAAGCTGCGGCGCGCCGGGCCGGCGATGTTCGCCGCGGTGGGGCTGTTCGGCGCCGCGACCATCGTGTTCGGGGTGTCGCGCTCGATGCCGCTGTCGCTGGCCGCCCTGTTCGTGCTCGGCGCGGCGGACGTGGTCTCGGTGGTGGTGCGCTCCTCGCTGGTGCAGCTGCAGACGCCGGACGCGATGCGCGGGCGGGTGAGTGCGGTGAACGCGCTGTTCATCGGCACCTCCAACCAGCTCGGCGAGTTCGAGAGCGGGGTGACGGCGAGCCTGCTCGGCACGGTGCCGGCGGTGGTGCTCGGCGGCGTCGGCACCATCGTCGTCGCGGTGGCCTGGATGGGGCTGTTTCCCCAGCTCCGCCGGCTCGATTTGTTGACCGCGCCGGAGCCGGCACCCACAGTCACTGCGGCATGATCCTGCTCATCGACAACTACGACAGCTTCACCTTCAACCTCGTCCATCTGCTCGGCGAGCTCGGGGCGGCGTGCGAGGTGGTGCGCAACGACACGCTGACCGTGGAGGCGGCGCTCGCGCGCCAGCCTGAGGCGATCGTGATCTCGCCCGGCCCGTGCGCGCCGGCCGAGGCCGGCATCTGCGTGAGGCTGATCCAGGCCGCCGCCGGCCGGGTGCCGGTGCTCGGCGTGTGCCTGGGGCATCAGGCGATCGGCGAGGCGTTCGGCGGCACGGTCATCCGCGCGCCGGTGCCGATGCACGGCAAGGTGGACGCGATGCTGCACGACGGCAGCGACGTCTTCGCCGGCCTGCCCTCGCCGTTCAACGCCACCCGCTACCACAGCCTGACGGTCGATCCGGCCAGCCTGCCGGCGAGCCTGGTCGCGACCGCCCGCACCCGCGACGGCGTGATCATGGGGCTGCGGCATCGGGCGCTGGCGGTGTTCGGGGTGCAGTTCCACCCCGAGAGCATCGCCTCGGAGCACGGCCACGCGCTGCTCGCCAATTTCCTGGCGCTCGCCCGCGGCCGCAACGCGGCCCGCTCCTCGAAAGATCAGGCAGCCTGAGCCGCCTGCGCCCGGTGCTCGCGCGTCTGGCGACCGGCGCCCGGCTGGACGAGGCGGAAGCCCAGGCGGCGTTCGAGACGGTGATGTCCGGCGAGGCCTCGGACGCCGAGATCGCCGCCCTGCTGATGGCGATGCGGCTGCGCGGCGAGACGGTCGAGGAGCTGACCGGGGCGGTGCGGGCGATGACCTCGCGCATGGTCGGGATCACCGCGCCGGCCGAGGCCATCGACGTCTGCGGCACCGGCGGCGACGGGCGCGAGACGCTGAACGTGTCGACGGCCGTCGCCTTCGTCGTCGCCGGCGCCGGGGTGCCGGTGGCCAAGCACGGCAACCGCGCGCTGAGCTCACGCACCGGCGGCGCCGACGTGCTGGCGGCGCTGGGCATCGGCCTGGAGCTGTCGCCCGGGCGGCTGGAGCAGTGCCTTGACGCCGTCGGCCTCGCCTTCCTGTTCGCTCCCCGCCACCACGCGGCGCTGCGCCACGCCGCGGCGGCGCGCGCGGCGCTGCCCACCCGAACGATCCTCAACCTTGCCGGCCCGCTGGCGAACCCGGCCCGGGTCAGGCGCCAGCTCATCGGCGTGTTCGACCCGGCGTGGCTGGCGCCGATGGCCGCCGTGCTGGATCGCCTCGGCTGCGAGTGCGCCTGGCTCGTGCATGGCGACGGGCTCGACGAACTGACCCTGTCCGGGGCGAGCGAGGTGGTGGCGCTGGCGGCCGGCCGGACCCGCCGCTTCACGGTGACGCCGGAGCTGGTCGGCCTGGCGCGCCGCCCGGTGGAGGCGATCCGCGGCGGCGACGCGGCGGCGAACGCGGCGGCGCTGCTGGGCCTGCTGGACGGCGCGCCGGGCGCCTATCGCGACACCGTGCTGCTCAACGCCGCCGCCGCCCTTGTCGTCTCCGGCGTGGCGCACGACCTGCCCTCAGCGATGACGCCGGCGCGGCGCTCGATCGACGACGGCGCCGCGCGCGACCTCCTGCACCGACTGCGTCGCGAGACGTTGCGGGACAGCCAGGCCTTGGAGAGCTGATGGACGAGACCATGCCCGACGCGCTGGCGCGGATCTGCGCCGCGACGATGCAGGAGGTGGCGCGGCGGCGGGCGAGCCATCCGGTGGAGAGCCTGCGGGCGCGCTTCTCCCACAAGCTCCCGCATCCGCGCCCCTTCAGCCAGGCGCTGCACACCGCGCTCGACGGCCATGCCGGCGCCAGCGGCACCGGCCTGATCGCCGAGATCAAGCGCGCTTCCCCCTCCGGCGGCCTGATCCGGCCGGACTTCGACCCGGCGGCGCTGGCCCGCGCCTACGAGGCGGCCGGCGCGGCCTGCCTCTCGGTGCTCACCGACGGGCCGTTCTTCCAGGGCACGATCGAGCACCTGCAGGCGGCGCGCAACGCCTGCGCCCTGCCGGTGCTGCGCAAGGACTTCATCCTCGACGAGTGGCAGGTGCATGAGAGCCGCGCCATTGGGGCGGACTGCATCCTGCTGATCATGGCGGCGCTGAGCGACAGCCAGGCGCTCGCGCTCGAGGCGCTGGCCCGCGCGCTCGACCTCGACGTGCTGGTCGAGGTGCATGACCGGCGCGAGTTGGAGCGCGCGCTCGGCCTGCAGACCAAGCTGATCGGCATCAACAACCGCAATCTGCGCACCCTGCAGACCGACCTTGCGACGACGCTGGAGCTGGCGCCGCACGTGCCGCCCGACCGCGTCGTCGTCTCGGAGAGCGGCATCCGCAGCCATGCCGACGTGGCGCGGCTGTCGGCACTTGGGGTTAACTGCTTCCTGGTCGGCGAGAGCCTGCTGCGCCAGGCGGATGCGGGTGCCGCCACCAGGGCGCTGCTCGGCCAGGGCCAGGCCGCATGAGCTTCAGCCATTTCGACGCCGCCGGCCGGGCCGCCATGGTCGACATCTCCGACAAGTCGGAGACCGACCGCTCGGCGACCGCGCGCGCCCGCGTCATCATGCAGCCGGCGACGCTGGCGCTGATCCGCGAGGGTCGGTCGCGCAAGGGCGACGTGCTCGGCGTCGCCCGCATCGCCGGCATCATGGCCGCCAAGCGCACCGCCGAGCTGATCCCGCTGTGCCACCCGCTGCCGATCGCCGCCGTCGCGATCGAGCTCGAGCCGGTGGCGGACGGCATCGAGATCGCCGCCACGGTGCGCACCACCGGGCGCACGGGCGTCGAGATGGAGGCGCTCACCGCCGCCTCGGTGGCGGCGCTGACCGTCTACGACATGTGCAAGTCGGTCGACCGCTCGATGCGGGTGGAGGGCCTGCGCGTGGTGCACAAGGCCGGCGGCAAGTCGGGCGAGTTCACGCAAGGATGACGGCCCCGCGGGGGGCCGGCCTGCTCGACGTCGAGATGGCGCGCCGCCGCATCCTCGCGGCGATGCGGGCAACGCCGGTCGAGACGGTGTCGCTCGCCGAGGCCTGGAACCGCGTTGCCGCCGAGGACGTGCTCGCCCGCGTCACCCAGCCGCCGCAAGACGTCTCGGCCATGGACGGCTACGCCGTGCAGGCGGCGGCCGCCACCGGCTGGCTGCCCGTCATCGGCGAGGCCGCCGCCGGCCACCCCTTCGCCGCGCCGCTCGCCCCCGGCCAGGCGGTCCGGCTGTTCACCGGCAGCGTCATCCCCGACGGCGCCGACGCCGTGGCCGTGCAGGAGGACGCCGAGCGCGACGCCGACCAGGTGCGCTTCACCGCCGCTCCCGCGCCCGGCCGCCACATCCGCCGCGCCGGCCAGGATTTCCGCCGCGGCGAGGTGTTGCTTCCCGCCGGCACTCGGCTCGGCGCCCGCGCCATCGGGCTCGCCGCCGCCGCCAACCAGCCCTGGCTCGCCGTCCACCGCCGGCCGGTGGTCGCGATCCAGGCGACCGGCGATGAGGTCGTGCTGCCCGGCCAGGACATCCCCGCCGGCGGCATCGTCAGCAGCAACGCCCACGCCCTCGCCGCCCTGGTGCAAGCCGCCGGGGCGCGGCCGCTGATGCTGCCGGTCGCCGCCGACGAGCGCGGCGCCGTCGCTGCCATCGCCGGCCGGGCGCGCGGCTGCGACCTGCTGGTCACCATCGGCGGCGCCAGCGTCGGCGACCACGACCTGATCCGCAGCGGCCTCGCCGAGGCCGGCTTCGAGCTGGACTTCTGGAAGATCGCCATGCGCCCCGGCAAGCCGCTGATCTTCGGCCGCCTCGGCGACATCCCCGTGCTCGGCCTGCCCGGCAACCCGGTCTCCGCCTTCGTCTGCGCGCTGCTGTTCCTGCTGCCCGCCCTCGACCGCCTCTCCGGCGGCCCCGGCGATCCGCCCGCGCGGACCGACGCCACGCTCGCCAGCGCCCTGCCTCGCAACGACGAGCGCGAAGACCACGTCCGCGCGACGTTGCGCGAGGCCGACGGCAAGCTGGTCGTCAGCGCCGACGCCCGGCAGGATTCGTCCCTTCTGCGCCAGCTCACCCGCTCGAACTGCCTGATCCACCGAGCCCCGCATGAGCCGGCACGGGCGCCGGGAAGTCTGGTGTCTGTGATCAGGCTTGATCTGCCGGGATTTTAGCGAAGGCCGGGGCTCTGCCCTGGACCCGCTGGGGGCGGCGCCCCCAGACCCGCATTCGTTGGAGTCCAGGCGGGCTCTTCCTTGCTTGGCGAAACCATTCGTTCCGCTCCCCCATGCCGCCGACCTCGCCGTGGGCTGCGGATAAGACATGGATTTTGAAGGCTTCGCCTTTGATGGGGTCTAGGAGCAAAGCTCCTGGCCTACCTCCGAACCGGGCATCTCCAGCGTTTAGAGTGAACTACGTGTTGACGTGATCTCCAGAACTAAACTAGAACACACAAGTTGCCGATCTGTTCCAGAGTCGGTGTTGCTACAGGGGCTTGATGGCTCGGTGTGGCGGGGGCGGGGTTAGCCATGTTGACGCGCAAGCAGCACGAGTTGCTGACGTTCATCGACGGCCATCTGAAGCAGACCGGCTTCTCGCCCAGCTTCGAGGAGATGAAGGACGCGCTACAGCTGCGCTCCAAGTCAGGCATCCACCGGCTGATCTCGGCCCTGGAGGAGCGTGGCTTCCTCAAGCGCCATCACCACCGCGCCCGGGCGCTGGAGATCATCCGTCCGCCGCAGGACGTCGCCCAGCCTGGCCGTGCGGTGCGCGCGGCGACGCTGTCGGCCTCCGACACGGCGCCCGTGGCGCGGCCGGGCTTCGAGCCGAACGTCATTCGCGGCGACTTCACCGCCCGCTTTCCGGCGGTGCGCGCCGCCAACGAGGCCGCCGCGGTGCAGTTGCCGCTTTACGGTCGGATCGCCGCCGGCCTGCCGATCGAGGCGCTGCGCGACAACGGCACCCAGATCGAGGTGCCGCTCGCCCTGCTCGGCGGCGGCGAGCACTATGCGCTGGAGGTCGCCGGCGACTCGATGATCGAGGCCGGCATCCTGGACGGCGACAAGGTGGTGATCCGCCGCGGCGAGACGGCGGAGAACGGTCAGGTCGTGGTCGCGCTGGTCGACGAGCAGGAGGTGACGCTGAAGCGGCTACGCCGTCGGGGCGCCTCGGTGGCGCTCGAGCCCGCCAACGCGCAGCACAAGACGCGCATCTTCCCGGCCGACCGGGTCAAGGTGCAGGGCATCCTGGTGGCGTTGCTGCGCACCTACTGAGCCGGCGGCGCCGCGATGGCCAGCAGGCTGCGAATGGCGGCCAGAACCTGTCGCGGGCTGAACGGCTTGGCCAGCACAAGGTCGAGCGGCCCCGGCGTGCCGAAATCGCTCACCGTCTCTGGCCGGCCGGTGGCGAACACCACCGGCAGGTTCGGCTGACGGGCTCGCGCCAGGCGTGCGATCTCGATGCCGTTATAGCCGCCCGGCATGTGCACGTCGGTCAGCAGCAGGTCGATCGATCCCGCCGCGTCGAGATGCTGCAGCGCGTCCCGGCCATCAGCCGCCTCCAGAACCTCGAACGGCGCCTCGCGCAGCACCTCGAGCAGGAGTTGGCGGATCAGGGCGTCGTCTTCGACGAGTAGAATACGCGATTGCGCCACGCGACCGTTGCAGCCTCTCTGCATCTTGCCAGTCGGCACCAACCGAACGGTTAGCGAGCCGTTGCACGCTGGGATGCGGCCGATAGCAAACGGGAGATCACCTCCGCGTGACCTTGCGGCGGCGGCCGACGCGAACACATCGATCGCGAGGGGTGTGACGTCGATCATGGACAACCAGAAGAGCCAACCCGGCATCGATCCGGCGGTCATCGCGTCCGGCGCGCGGATTGGCGAGGAGCACGTGTTCCAGGCTGCCGTGCTGAAGACGCGCATGGCGATGGCAGTGGCCGATCCCAGGCTGCCGGACGCGCCGCTGGTCTACGTCAATCCGGCCTTCATCCAGGTCACCGGCTACACCGCCGAGCAGGTGATCGGCCGCAACTGCCGCTTCCTGCAGGGGCCCGACACCAACCGCGCGGCGGTACGGCGGATCCGCGACGGGATCGCCGCCCGGGCCACGTTCGACCAGGACATCTACAACTATCGACGTGACGGCTCGGGGTTCTGGAACGCCCTGCACATGAGCCCGGTCCACGATGACGACGGCAACCTCATCTACTACTTCGCCAGCCAGGTCGACATCAGCGACCGCAAGGAGGCGGCACGACGCCTGGAGCAGCGGCGGCAGAGCACGGCCTCGCTGACCGCCGGCGTCGCGCACGAGTTCAACAACCTGATGACCGTCGTCATCGGCAGCGTCGAGCGTGCCGGCGAGCAAACGTCGGCCGCCGGGCAGCGCCTGCCGACGGCCGTCACCCGGCAACTCCAGCGCGCCGACAAGGCGGCGCGCCGGGCGGGTCAACTCGCCGCGCAACTGCTGACCCTGTCGCGCCACCAGTTCGGCGAGGCGCGCATGGTCGATCTCAACACCCTGGTGCGGGACTTCACCGCCACCCTCGCCCAGGTCGCCGGCGTCACCATCCAATTGCGGCTCGACCTTGTCGAGGAGCCGGCGGCGGTGCGGCTCGACGACGCGCAGCTGCGGATCGTCCTGCTCAGCCTGGTGCGCAACGCGGCGGACGCGATGGTGGGTGGCGGCGTGATGGTGATCTGCGTGCGGGTGCTGTCCGGCCCGGCCGCGGCGGCGGACATGAACGGCGAGGAGGCGATCGAGCTGTCGGTGTCGGACACCGGCATCGGCATGGCGCCCGACGTGCTGGCGCGCGCCACCGAGCTGTTCTTCACCACCAAGGCCGGCGGCAGCGGCGCCGGGATCGGGCTGTTCCTGGCGCTCGAGATGGTCGACCATTGCGGCGGCAAGCTAATCCTCAAGAGCAAGCCCGGCGTCGGCACGGTCGCCCGCCTGCTCTTCCCCCGGGTCCAGCCCGTTTGACACGGCAACCGGGGTGGCCAACTGGCGCGCCTGCAGGCTCGACGGGACTGTGAGGTTGGTGGCTCCGGGACGGTCAGCCGCCAAACACGTGTCGGCCGGCTTTCCAGGTGCCGAGCACCCGGCCTTCCAGGGCGCGGCCGTCGAACGGGGTGTTCTGCGCCTTGCCGGGCAGCTTGCCGGCGACCACCTGCCAGGCGCGCTCGGGATGGAACAGGCACAGATCCGCCGCCCCGCCACGCGCCAGCCGCCCGGCTGACAGCCCCAGCACCCGCGCCGGCTCGGCGGTCAGCAGCGCCACCGCGCGGGCGAGCGGCAGGCCATTGCCGTGCACCTGCGCCAGCGTGACGCCGAGCAGCGTCACCAGCCCCGTGCCCCCGGGCGCCGCCTCGGCGAAGGGGAAGCGCTTGTCCTCGGCGTCGCGCGGCTGGTGGTCGGAGGCGACCGCGTCGATCGTGCCGTCGACGAGCCCGCGGCAGATCGCCAGCCGGTCGCTCTCCGGCCGCAGCGGCGGCGACAGCTTGGCGTAGGTCCGGTAGTCGCCGATCGCCGTCTCGTTGAGGTCGAAATACGGCGGCGCCGTGTCGCACGACACCGACAAGCCCTCATCCTTGGCCCGCCGCACCAGCGTGATGGTCTCAGCCGTCGACACGTGCGCGAAGTGCACCCGCCCGCCGGTCAGCCGCGCCAGCCGGATGTCGCGCGCCACTAAAATTGCCTCGGCGACCGCCGGGATGGCCGGCAAGCCGAGCCGCGTCGCCAACCCGCCCTGCGTCGCGCAACCACCCTCCGCGAGCGACGGGTCCTCCGGGTGCTGCACGATGGTGGCGCCGAACCCGCCGGCATAGCTCAGCGCCCGCATCATCATCCGCGCGTTCGCCACCGCCCGCCCGCCATCGGTGAGCGCCACCGCCCCGGCCTCGAGCAGCAGACCCAGCTCGGCCATCTCCTCGCCGGCGCAGCCGCGCGTGACCGCGCCGTACGGATGGATGGTCAGGCTGCCGGTCTCCTCGCCGCGCGCCCGCAGCAGCCGCACCAGCGCCGGGTCGTCGATCGCCGGCCGACTGTCCGGCAACGCCACCAGGGTGGTGATCCCGCCCGCCGCCGCCGCCAACGCCGCCGAGGCGATGGTCTCGCGATACTCCCGCCCCGGCTCGCCCAGGCTCGCCCGCATGTCGACCAGGCCGGGGCACAGCACCGCGCCGTCACAGTCGACGATTTCCGCCCCCTCGGGCACGCCCAGCGAGGCGCCGTGGTCGGCGATCACCCCGTCCCGCACGAGCAGGCCGCCGGGCTGATCAAGCCCCGCGGCCGGGTCGATCAGGCGGGCGTTGCGGAAGAGGAGGTCAGTCATGAGGGAAGGCCAGAGGCTCTGCCTCTGGACTCCGCTGGGGCCTGAGGCCCCAGACCCCCATTTCTTGGAGTCGCCCGACGCTCTTTCTTAGCTTGGCGAAGCCATTCAAACCGGCTGCCCAGGCCGCCGGATTCGCCGCGGAAACACGGATCAATAAAATTGATTTTAAAGGCTCCGCCTTTAATGGGGTCGAGGGGCGACGCCCCTCGCCTTCCTTGCTCACACAAGTCGCGGATTATCCCGAGAGAGCGTCTCCAGAACCGCCATCCGCACCGCCACCCCCATCTCCACCTGCTCGCGGATCACCGACCGTTCCGGATCGTCGGCGATCGCGCTGTCGATCTCCACGCCGCGGTTCATCGGGCCGGGATGCATCACCAGCGCGTCCGGCCGCGCATAGGCGAGCTTCTCCGCGTCCAGGCCGAACAGCCGGAAGTATTCGCGCGCGCTCGGCACCAGGCTGCCGGCGGCGCGCTCGCGCTGCAGCCGCAGCATCATCACGATGTCGACGTCGGCGAGGCCCCGCCGCATGTCGTGGAACACCTCGACCCCGAGGGTTTCGACCTCGGCCGGGATCAGGGTTGGCGGGCCGACCACGCGCACCCGGCTGCCCATGGTGCCGAGCAGGTGGATGTTGGAGCGGGCGACACGGGAGTGCAGCACGTCGCCGCAGATGGCGACCGTGAGGCCGGCCAGCCGACCGCGCCGGCGGCGGATGGTGAGCGCGTCGAGCAGCGCCTGGGTCGGGTGCTCGTGGGTGCCGTCGCCGGCGTTGATCACCGCCGCGTCGACCTTCTGGGCGAGCAGCGCCGGCGCCCCGGACTGGCCGTGGCGCACCACCAGCAGGTCGCACTGCATGGCGTTGAGCGTGCCGGCGGTGTCGAGCAGGGTCTCGCCCTTGTTTACGCTGGAGGTGGCCACCGACATGTTGATGACGTCCGCCCCGAGCCGCTTGCCGGCGATCTCGAAGCTGGTGCGGGTGCGGGTGCTGTCCTCGAAGAACAGGTTGATCAGGGTGCGGGCGCGCAGCGTGTCGCGCGCGGTCTTGCCAGAGCGGTTGAGCAGCACGTAGCTCTCGGCGAGGTCCAGCAGCCGGCCGATCTGCGGCGGATAGAGCCCCTCGATCGCCAGCAGGTGGCGGATGCGCTCGTTCGCCGGCACCGCCGGGCGACCCTCCGGTCGTGGCATGGCCCGGCGCTCGACGCCGACCGGCAGCGTCACGCGGCCGCGGCCTGGCGTGCCCACTCCAGCCGGGCCAACGTCTCGTCGCGCCCGAGCGCGGCGATGGTCACGTCGATGCCGGGGCTGGTGGTGGCGCCGGTGAGCGCGGCCCGCACCGGCTGGGCGACCTGCCCGAGCTTCCTGCCCGTCGCCTCGGCGACCTGGCGCAGCGCCATGTCGGCCGCCGTCGCCGTGAAGTCGGTGGCCGAGAGGGCCTCGGCGACTGCGGCCAGCACGGCGCCAGCCCCGGCAAGCAGCGCGCTGGCGCGAGGGTCGTAGTCGAACGGCAGCGGGCGGGCGAGAAAGGCGGCGCTGTCGGCCAGCTCCACCAGCGTCTTGGCGCGCTCCTTCAGCCCGGGCATGAGCTGGCGGATGCGCGCCTCGGCGACCGCGTCCAGCGCCAGCCCGGGCCGCCCGGACAGCCGGACGACGATGTCGGCAGCCAGCCGTGCGTCGTCGGCCTGGCGCAGCCACACGCCGTTGAGATGGGTGAGCTTGGCGTAGTCCATCCGGCTCGCCGCGCGCCCGACGGCGGGCAAGTCGAACAGCCGCACGGCCTCGTCGCGGTCGAGCACCTCCGCGTCACCGTGCCCCCAGCCGAGCCGCAGCAGGTAGT
Organism: Acetobacteraceae bacterium; assembly: GCA_965198995.1. Classification (GTDB taxonomy): domain Bacteria; phylum Pseudomonadota; class Alphaproteobacteria; order Acetobacterales; family Acetobacteraceae; genus CAXMMR01. The sequence continues at coordinate 1,586,451 of CBDAQG010000002.1, read as the reverse complement.
TGCACAGCGCCTCGGGCAGGAAGCCCTGGTCACGGAACTCGAGCACGCTGACCGCGCCGTGGCGCTTGCTGAGCTTGGCGCCGTCCGCGCCATGGATCAGCGGGATATGCGCGAACGCCGGCCGCTCCCAGCCCATCGCCTGGTAGACCTGCACCTGGCGGAAGGTGTTGGTCAGGTGGTCATCGCCGCGGATCACGTGGCTGATCGCCATGTCGTGGTCGTCGACGACGACGGCGTGCAGGTAGGTCGGCGTGCCGTCGCTGCGCAGGATGATCATGTCGTCGAGCTCGGCGTTGCCGACCCGGACGTCGCCCTGCACCAGGTCCTCAACGACGGTCTCACCGTCCCGCGGCGCCCGCAGCCGGATGACTGGGGCGACGCCCGCCGGTGCCTCCGCCGGGTCGCGGTCGCGCCAGCGCCCGTCATAGCGCGGCGCCCGCCCCTCCGCCCGCGCCCGCTCGCGCATCTCGGCCAACTCAGCCGCCGAGCAGTAGCAGCGATACGCCCGCCCGGCGGCGAGCAACGCCTCGGCGACCTCGCGGTGCCGGTCCGCCCGCGTCGACTGAAACAGCGGCGGCTCGTCAGGCGTCAACCCAAGCCAGGCCAGCCCATCCAGGATGACCCCGGTCGCCGCCGGCGTGCTGCGCTCGCGGTCGGTGTCCTCGATGCGCAGCAAAAACGCGCCCTGGTGATGGCGAGCGAACAGGTAGTTGAACAGCGCCGTCCGCGCGCCGCCGACATGCAGCAACCCGGTCGGACTCGGGGCAAAGCGCGTGCGCACAGTCATGCACGCGGGCTTAGCAGGTTGCGGAACGGCGACGAAAGGCCAGGGGCGTCGGCCCTGGACCCGATCAAAGGCGCAGCCTTTAAAATCCATTTCTCATCCGTGTTCCCACGGTGAGCTCGGTGCTGTTGCAAGCAGGATCGAACGGCTTCGCCCAGCAAGACGGGGCCGATCAGACGCCGACGGAAGGGGTCTGGGGCCGCACGGCCCCAGCGGGTCCAGGGCAAAGCCCTGCCTTTCTTTCTTCTCAAGCCTTCGACTAACCTACGGTTGTGGACTCCTTCGCGCCCAACATGGTCGCCCTGCCGGTCGTGGCTCCGCCGCGGCAAGGGCTGCTGGCCGTCTGGCTGCCGGTGCCGATGGGGATCGGCGTGCTGGCCTACTTCGCGCTCCGCCACGAGCCACCGCTCTGGTCCGGGCCGCTGGTCATCGCGTTTGGCCTCGCCCTGTCGCGGCGGCTGCGTTGGCCGGGGGTGGCGATCCTGATGATCGGGCTGGGCTTTGCCTGCGGCTCTCTGGCCACCTGGCGGGCGCCGCCACCGCTGGTGTTGCCGAGAAAGGCGACGATCGTCAGCGGTGTCGTGCGCGGCGTCGAGCCGCAGGAGAACGGCCGCCGCCTCACCATCGTCGCTCCAAGGCTGGACGGCGGCCCGGCGCTGCCGCGATCGCTGCACGTGCGGCTGCGCGCCACCGACCTGACGCCGGTCGCGACCGGCCAGACGGTGAGCCTGCGCGCGCTGCTGCGGCCGCCGCCGCCGCCGGCCTATCCGGGCGCATGGGACCTGCAGCGCGACGACTTCTTCGCCGGCCTGGGCGGCGGCGGCTTCGCGCTGGGCAAGGTGTCGCCCGGCTCTGGGCCGGCCGGCGATGGGCTCGGCGGCTGGTGGCAGGGTGTGCGCGACGGCGTGGCGGCTCGGGCGCTGGCCGCCTTGCCGGCGCGCGAGGGCGGGATCGCGGCGACGCTGCTGGCGGGCGAGCCGGCAGCGATCCCCGCCGAGCAGCGCGCCGCCTTTCGCGATGCCGGGCTCGCCCATCTGCTGGCGATCGCCGGGCTGCACATCGGCATCGTCATGGCCCTGGTGTTCGGGCTCACCCGCTCGGTGCTGGCGCGGTTCGAGCACGCGGCGCTGCACTGGCCGGTGCGCGAGATCGCGGCGCTGGCGGCGCTCTCGGCCGGCGGCCTCTACCTGGCGCTGACCGGGGCGCACCTGCCGATCCTGCGCAGCTTCGCCATGGCCTGTCTGGTGACCGCCGGCCTGCTCGCCGGCCGCCGGGCGGTGTCGCTGCAGGGCTGGGCGCTGGCCGCCCTGGCGCTGCTCGCGCTGTGGCCGAACGCGCTCAACGGCGCCGCCTTCCAGATGAGCTTCGCCGCCGTGCTCGCGCTGATCGCCGGCTACGAGGCGCTGCGGCCCTGGCTGACCAGGCTTCGCGGCGACGGCCGGCTGTGGCACCGGGCGCGATCCCACCTGGCGGCGCTCGCCTTGACCAGCCTGCTCGCCGGCGCCGCCTCGGCGCCGTTCGGCGCCTATCATTTCGGCCGGGTGCAGCTCTACTTCGTGGTGTCGAACCTGCTCGCGGTGCCGATCACCGCCGTCTGGGTAATGCCGCTGGGCCTTGCCGCCTTGCTGCTGATGCCGCTGCACCTGGCGAGTTTCGCTCTGGTGCCGATGGGCTGGGGCATCGCGCTGCTGACGATGATCGCGGGTCGCGTCGCCGCCTGGCCAGCGGCCAGCCTGGCGGTGCCGCCTCCGCCCGGCTGGGGCCTGGCCTTGATCGCGCTCGGCCTGCTCTGGCTCTGCCTCGGGCACGGCCGGCCACGACTCGGCGGCCTGGCGCTGCTGCTCGCCGGCACGCTGTCGCCGATGCTGGCCCAGCCGCCCGACCTGCTGGTCTCGAGCGACGCCCGCCTGATCGCGCTGCGGCGCCCGGCCGGCCTGCTGGTGCAGCGTGGATCCGGCACCGATGCCTTCACGCTGGATGCCTGGCGCCAGCTCTGGGCGGTTAACGCCATCCGCCCGTTTCCGGACGTCGGCGACGGCGGCGTGCCCGGCCTCGCCTGCTCGCCGACCGGCTGCCGGATCGGCCCGCTGCTGCTGGCGCGCGACGTCACCGTGACCTCGCCCGACTGCGCCGGCGTCCGCCTGGTCATCGCCGCCGAGCCGGCGCGCGACCTCTGCCCGGACGCCGCCGTGGTCGACCGCTTCTCGGTGTGGCGCGACGGCGCGACGGCGGTCTGGCTGCACGGCGACCGGGTGCTGACGCTCAGCGACCGCACCGAGCGCGGCGACCGGCCCTGGGTGCCGCCGCCACCCATCGCCGCCCCGCGCGCCGTGTCGACCTTGCCGCGCGCCTCGGCCGAATAGTGACCGTAACGCCAGACACGGTGATCTTCGACCTCGGCAAGGTGTTGATCGAGTGGGACCCGCGCCACCTCTACCGCCAGCTGTTCGCCGGCGACGAGCCGGCGATGGAGCACTTCCTCGCCACCGTGACCACGGCCGACTGGAACCTCGAGCAGGACCGCGGCCGGCCGTTCGCAGCGGCGACCGCCCTGCTGCGTGCCCGGCACCCCGACCAGGCGGCGCTGATCGACGCCTATTTCCTGCGCTGGCCGGAGATGATGCCGGGCGAGATCCCCGGCACCGTCGCCATCCTGCGCGAGCTGCATGCGGCGGGGGTGCCGCTGCACGCGATCACCAACTGGTCGGCCGAAACCTACCCCTACGCCGTCGCCCGCTTCGAGTGGCTCGCCCTGTTCCGCAGCATCACCGTCTCCGGCCACGAACGCCTGATCAAGCCCGACCCGGCGATCTTTACCCTGATGATCGAGCGCCAGCAGCTGGCCGCCGAGCGCTGCCTGTTCATCGACGACAACGCCGACAATGTTGCGACGGCGACACGGCTCGGCATGCGTGGGGTGCTGTTCACCGGCCCGGAGGCGTTGCGGTTGACGATGAGACGGGAAGGGGTTCTTTTTTGAAAAAAAGAACCAAAAAACTTTTGCTGCTTGAGCGATGATTGCATTTTCAGCGGCTGCTCTGCTGGCTTACGTGTTTGGCTCCGTGCCGTTCGGGTTGCTGCTGACCCGGGCCGCCGGGCTGGGCGACATTCGGCGCGTCGGCTCGGGCAATATCGGCGCCACCAACGTGCTGCGAACCGGCCATCGCGCGCTGGCCGCCGCGACCCTGCTGCTGGATGCGCTGAAAGGCGTCGCCGCGGTGCTGCTCGCCGCGCTCCTGTTCGGCGCTGCCACGGCGCCGCTCGCCGCCTGCGCCGCGGTGATCGGCCACTGCGCGCCGGTCTGGCTCGGCTTTCGCGGCGGCAAAGGGGTCGCCACCGCGCTTGGCGTCACCCTCGCGCTCGACTGGCGGATAGGGCTTACCTGCTGCCTCGCCTGGCTGCTGGTCGCCGGTGTGAGCCGGATCTCCTCGGCCGGCGCCCTGGCGGCCATCGTGCTGGCGCCGATGCTCGCGGCGGCGCTGCGCCCCTGGCCGGTCCCGACCGGCCTTGCGGTCATCGCGGTCATCGTCGTGCTGCGCCACCGCGCCAACATCGCCCGATTGTTGGCCGGCAGCGAGCCGCGGATCGGCCAAGGCAAGTAGGCGGTTCTTTTTTGAAAAAAGAACCAAAAAACTTTCATCTGCAAGAAGGCTCGCCAACTTGGCACGCGACAGCGCCAGCAAAGTTTTTTGCTTCTTTTTTTTCAAAAAAGAAGCCCTTCCTTGATCACCGCGGCCGAACGCCTCGACCGGCTGCGCCTCGCCCGCACCGAGGGCGTCGGCCCGATCACCTTCGCCCGCCTGCTCGACCGCTTCGGCGCCGCCGCGCCGGCGATCGAGGCGTTGCCCGCCCTCGCCCGCGCCGGCGGCCGCGCCGATCCGGTGCGCGTCCCGAGCGCCGCCGCCGCGGCGCGCGAGGTCGAGCAGGTCGAGCGCTTCGGCGCCATCCTGCTGGTGTTCGGCGAGGCGGACTACCCGCCGCTGCTGCGCCAGGTCGCCGACCCGCCGCCGGTGCTCGCGGTGCAGGGCGATGTCGGGCTGCTCGCCCACCGCGCGATCGGCATGGTCGGCGCCCGCAACGCCTCCTCGAACGGCAGGCAGCTCGCTCAGGCCCTCGCGGCCGACATCGCCGCCCGCGGCTACACCGTGGTGTCGGGTTTGGCGCGCGGCATCGACGCCGCCTGCCACGCCGGCGCGCTGACCACCGGGCGGACGGTGGCGGCGATCGCCGGCGGCCTGGATCGCCCATACCCGGCCGAGAACGCGCGTCTGCAGGCGACGATCGCCGAGGCCGGCGCCGTGCTCGCCGAAGCCCCGCTCGGCACTGCGCCACAGGCCAGGCACTTCCCGCGCCGCAACCGCATCATCGCCGGCCTGTCGCTGGCGACCGTGGTGATCGAGGCGGCGATGCGCTCGGGCAGCCTGATCACCGCCCGCCTGGCGGCAGAGAACGGCCGCGAGCTGTTCGCCGTGCCCGGCTCGCCGCTCGACCCGCGCTGCCGCGGCAGCAACGACCTGATCCGGCAGGGCGCGCATCTGACCGAGTCGGTGGACGACGTGCTCGACAACCTGCCGCGCGACGTCTCGCCCGAGGCGATGCACCAGCGGCGGCCGCGCAGCGCCTGCATGGGCGGCCTGTCCGAAGACCATCGTATGTTCACCATGCCCGTGCCGGAGAGCGCGACCGAGCTCGCCGCGGCGCGCGCCACGGTGCTCGAACTGCTCGGCCCGTCGCCCACGCCCGTTGACGATCTGATGCGCCGATGCCACCTGTCGCCGTCCGCCGTGATCGTGGTGCTGCTCGAGCTGGAGCTCGCCGGCCGCGTCGAGACGCTGCCGGGCAACCGGGTGTCCCTGCTGCCGGGCATGTGAGGCCAACAAATGGACGTCGTCGTCGTCGAGTCGCCGGCCAAGGCCAAGACGATCAACAAGTATCTGGGCGACGGCTACACCGTGCTCGCCAGCTTCGGCCACGTGCGCGACCTGCCGGCCAAGGACGGCTCGGTGCGCCCGGGCGAGGACTTCGCGATGGACTGGGAGGCCGACGAGCGCGGCTCCCGCCAGGTCGCCGCCATCGCCAAGGCGCTGAAGGGCGCCAAGCGCCTGTACCTGGCAACCGACCCGGACCGCGAAGGCGAGGCGATCTCCTGGCACGTCCGCGCCATGCTCGACGAGAAGCACCTGCTTCGCGGCAAGGAGGTGCACCGCATCACCTTCAACGAGGTGACCAAGTCGGCGGTGCGCCACGCCATCGAGCACCCGCGCGAGCTCGACCAGCCGCTGATCCACGCCTATCTCGCCCGCCGGGCGCTCGACTACCTGGTCGGCTTCACCCTCTCGCCGGTGCTGTGGCGCAAGCTGCCCGGCAGCCGCTCGGCCGGCCGGGTGCAGTCCGTGGCGCTGCGCATGGTCTGCGAGCGCGAGGCCGAGATCGAGGCGTTCCGGCCGCGCGAGTACTGGACGGTGCTGGCCCACTTCCTCACCCCGGCCGGCGCACCCTTCACCGCCAAGCTCACCCAGCTCGACGGCCGCAAGCTCGACCAGTTCAGCCTTGCCAATGCCGAGCAGGCCGCCGCTGCCAAGGCCGCCGTCGAGGCGGGCGAGTTCAGCGTCGCCGCGGTGGAGCGCAGGCGCGTCAAGCGCAATCCGCCGCCGCCCTTCACCACCTCCACCCTGCAGCAGGAGGCCTCGCGAAAACTCGGCATGGGCGCGCAGGCGGCGATGCGCACGGCCCAGGGCCTCTACGAGGGCGTGGATCTCGGCGGCGAGACGGTGGGCCTCATCACCTACATGCGCACCGACGGGGTGCAGATGGCGCGCGAGGCGATCCACGCCATCCGCAGCCATGTCGGCGCTGCGTTCGGCCCCGCCTACGTGCCGGGCGCGCCGCGCGAGTACAGCAGCAAGGCGAAGAACGCCCAGGAGGCGCACGAGGCGGTCCGCCCCACCGACGTCGACCGCACGCCGGCCAGCGTCGCGCGCTTCCTCAGCCACGACCAGGCGCGGCTCTACGAGCTGATCTGGAAGCGCGCGGTGGCGAGCCAGATGCAGTCCGCCGAGCTCGACCAGGTCGCCGTCGACGTGCGCTCCGGCAATGCCGTTCTGCGCGCCACCGGCTCGATCATCGCCTTCGACGGCTTCCTCAAGCTGTACCGCGAGGGCACCGACGAGGAGGGCGAGGACGACGACAGCCGGATGCTGCCGCCGATGGCCGAGCGCGACCCGCTCACCCGCGGCGACGTCGCCGCCGACCAGCACTTCACCCAGCCGCCGCCGCGCTACTCGGAGGCCTCGCTGGTCAAGAAGATGGAGGAGCTCGGCATCGGCCGCCCCTCCACCTACGCCTCCATCCTGACCGTGCTGCGCGACCGCAACTACGTCCGCCTCGAGAACCGCCGCTTCGTCCCCGAAGACCGCGGCCGGCTGGTCACCGCCTTCCTAACCAGCTTCTTCGAGCGCTACGTCGACAGCGGCTTCACCGCCGGGCTGGAGGCGCAGCTCGACGACGTCTCCGACGACCGGCTCGACTGGCGCGCCCTGATGCGCGCCTTCTGGGAGGAGTTTTCCCGCGCCGTCGAGCAGACCCGCGAGCTCAAGATCAGCGACGTCATCGACGCGCTGGACCGCGACCTCGGCGAGCACTTCTTCCCGCCGCGCGCCGACGGCACCGATGCCCGCCTCTGCCCCTCCTGCCACGTCGGCCGCCTCGGCCTGCGGCTCGGCCGCCACGGCAGCTTTCTCGGCTGCTCGAACTATCCGAACTGCCAGTACACCAGGCGCCTGGCCGTCGAGGGCGGCGACGGCGAGGCGGAGACCCTCAAGGAGGGCATGCGCGTGCTCGGCCAAACCCCGACCGGCGAGGCGATCACCGTCAAGCGCGGCCCGTATGGCTTGTACGTTCAGCAGGGCGAGCCCGACCCGGCGGACAAGAAGGCCAAGCCCCGCCGCACCTCGCTGCCCAAGGGCATGGACGGCGAGCAGGTGACGCTCGAGCAGGCGCTCGGATTGCTCAGCCTGCCCCGCCTGGTCGGCCTGCACCCCGAAACCCGCCAGCCGATCGAGGCCGGCCTCGGCCGCTTCGGCCCCTACGTGAAGATGGGCCCGATCTACGGCTCGCTAGACCGCGACGACGACGTGCTCGCCGTCGGCCTCAACCGCGCCGTCGACGTGCTCGCCAAGAAGCTGGATAGCGTGCGCACCCTCGGCCCGCACCCGAAGGACCGCGCCGAGGTAATGGTGAAGAAGGGCCGCTTCGGCCCCTACATCCAGCATGGCACCGTCGTCGCCAATGTCCCCCGCGGCACCGAGATGGACGACGTGACGTTGGACGCCGCTATCGCCCTGCTCGCCGAACGCGGCAAGCCGCTCAAGCCGCGCGGGGGCAAGCCGGCGCCGAAGCGGAAGGCGCTAGTGGCGGAGGCCAAGCCGGTCGCACGCGCGAAGCCGAAAGTCGGCCCGCCGGCCAAAAAGAAAGCGCCGGCGAAGAAGCCCGTGCGCGCGGTCGCCAGCGCTTAAGGCAAGCGGAAGAAAGGCCAGGGCTCTGCCCTGGACCCGCTGGAGGCAGCGCCTCCAGACCTGCATTGGTTAGAAGTTTAGGCTGCGCAAGATTTTAGTTTGAGCGCGCTGACGCAGCTAAGGGTGATCGCGTCGAATGGAGCCTGAATGCCGTTACGTTTCGACGCCATCTGAATCGGCACCGCGTTTGAAACACAGTTTGGAGAAGCGTCTTCCAGCCTGGTGATGAACAGCGGGTTTGGAAGACACGGTCCTAGAAGGACGAAAGCCTTGGCAAGTTCGTCCTCTTGCGTGGGGATTATCTGCTGAGGCTGAAGATTACGTGCGATGAGCTGGTCCAATTTCTGACTGAGACCGTCTTTGCTCGACACACCTTCGACCGCCAGCAAGGTTTGTAGCTCTTTCCTCATGTCCTCATTTGATCTTGAGGTCTGACGATCAGATCTGAGCTTTGAGCGCCATTGATGTCAGATCAAATCATCACCGCTTTGGTCACGACTGTGTAGGGCAAAACTTCAACCCAACGTCGCCGTCTATCGTCCGGTGACCAGAGGCTCCGGATGGCGAGAGCCAGCCAGCAGAGCGGACTGTGAAGATTTAGTCTTGCCACGAACCAATCTTCTTCGCCTGTTTACTGTGCTGAGTGGATCACCGGCCGTTCAGTAGGACGCTTTCTCCCGACATCTTGTTCGAACACGCTAAATGATCGGGTTCCAAGGGCCGCCGGCCCTTGGTGGGTCCAGGGCAAAGCCCTGGCCTTCCTTCCCCTTACCTTCCCTCTATATCTGACCCGTGCCCGACCTTCCCTCCCGCGAGTCGCTCCGCCAATTCATCGCCACGAGCCCAGGCCGCGTCGGCAAGCGCGAGATCGCGCGGCACTTTCGGCTGGGGCCGGAGCAGAAAGAGGCGCTGCGCGGCCTGCTGCGTTCGCTGCAGCACGAGGGCGAGGTGGCGCCCGCCGGTCACCGCCGCTTCACCCCGCCGGGCCGGCTGCCGGATGCTTGCGTGGTGGTGGTCACCGGCACCGATCGGGATGGCGACCCGGTGGCCAAGCCGGTCGACTGGCAGGGCGAGGGCCCGCCGCCGGTGGTGTTCATGCAGCCCGAGCGGCGCGGCCTGCCGGCGCTGGCGCCCGGCGAGCGGGTGCTGGCACGGTTGACGCCGCTGGCCAACACGCGCCCGGGGCAGACGGGCCTGCGCTACGAGGGCCGCACCCTCAAGCGCCTGACCGACGAGCCTGGCCGCATCCTCGGCGTGTTCCGCCCGCCGGACCGGCTGCTGCCCACCGACCGCCGCGCCAAGGCCGAGTGGCGCATCCCGGCCGGCGAGAGCCTGGACGCCGAGAGCGACGAGATCGTGCTCGCCTCGCCGCTGCCCTCCTCGACCTACGGGCTGAAGAACGCCCGCATCGTCGAGCGCCTCGGCCGGGTTGGCGACGCCCGCTCGGTCAGCCTGATCTGCATCCACACGCTGGGCATTCCGGTCGAGTTCTCCGAGGGATCGCTGGCCGAGGCCAAGCGCGCCCGCGGCGTCGCGCTCGGCCGCCGCACCGATTTGCGCGACCTGCCGCTGATCACCATTGACGGCGAGGACGCGCGCGACTTCGACGATGCGGTGTTCGCCGAGGCGGTGGAGGGCGGCTTCCGCCTAATCGTTGCGATCGCCGACGTCGCCCACTACGTCCGCCCCGACTCCGCGCTCGACCGCGACGCGAGGGTGCGCGGCAACTCCGTGTACTTCCCCGACCGGGTGGTGCCGATGCTGCCCGAGGCGCTGTCGAACGGCTGGTGCTCGCTGAAGCCGAACGAGCCGCGCGGCTGCCTGTTCGTCGAGATGCAGGTCGACGAGCAAGGCCGCAAGACCGGCCACCGCTTCGGCCGCGGGCTGATGCGCAGCGCCGCCCGGCTCACCTACGAGCAGGTTCAGCAGGCACACGAGGCCGGCGACACGCTTGGTCTAGGGAAGGGCGGCCTCGGCGAGGGCCGGATCGACGCCCTCTACGCCGCCTTCCGCGCCCTGCTCGGCGCCCGCGAGCGGCGCGGCACGCTCGAGCTCGACCTGCCGGAGCGCCGCGTGGTGCTCGACGCGGCCGGCCAGGTCGCCGCCATCGCCCCGCGCCCGCGGCTCGACAGCCACAAGCTGATCGAGGAGTTCATGGTGCTCGCCAACGTCGCCGCGGCCGAGGAGCTCGAGCGGCTGCGCCAGCCGGCGATGTATCGCATCCACGCGCCACCCTCCGAGGAGAAGCTCGACGCCCTGCGCGGCTTCCTCGCCACGCTGGACATCTCGCTGCCGCCGGGCGGCACCATCCACCCGCGCGACCTCGACCGGGTGCTCGCCCGCGTCGCCGGCACCGACCTTGCGCCGATGGTCAACGAGACCATCCTGCGCAGCCAGAGCCAGGCCGCCTACCACCCGGAGAACATCGGCCATTTCGGCCTGGCGCTGAGCCGCTACGCGCATTTCACCAGCCCGATCCGGCGCTATGCCGACCTGCTGGTGCACCGCGCCCTGATCCGCGGCCTCAAGCTCGGTCTTGGTCCGCTATCGGAGGGCGAGGCGGTCGCGTTCGAGGACATCGCCGGGCGGATCAGCGGCACCGAGCGCCGCGCCGCGCTGGCCGAGCGGGACGCGGTTGACCGTTACCTTTCTGCCTACATGGCCGACAAAGTAGGGGCCAGCTTTGCCGCCCGCATTTCCGGCGTGACCCGCTTCGGCTTGTTTGTCACAGTGCTTGACAGCGGCGCCAACGGACTGATTCCCCTATCCTCCCTTCCGGACGACTTCTGGATCCACGACGACGCCGCGCAGGCCCTGCATGGCCGCCGCACACGGATGACCTACCGCCTGGCGCAGCCGCTGACCGTGCGGCTGACCGAGGCGAGCCCGGTCACCGGCGGGCTGCTGTTCGCCGCCACCGACCGACCGCCCGACGACGACGCGCCGCGCCCGCCGGGCCGCCCTGCGCCCGGCCGGCCACGCCGCGGCGGGCGTCGTCACTGAGCCTCTGCCTGCTGCTGCTGGTCGCCTTCGCCCCCGCCTCGCTGCACGCCCAGGGTCTCGGCCCCACCCTGCCGAACCTGGCGCCAAGCCAGGCCGGCAGCCACTTCGACGTCCGGCTGGCAACCCAGGTGTTCGCCGCCGCCCTCGCCTTCATCACGCCCCGCACCCTGGAGCCGGTCGGCGCGCCGGCGCTCACCGCCCTCGGCCTGCGCGGCCTCACCGCCCTGGATGCCGCGCTGCTGCCGTCGCTCGCCGGCGGCAAGCTCTCGCTGGTCGTCGCCGGCAAGACGGTGTTCGACCGCCCCGCCCCGGCCGAGGACGACCTCGCGGGCTGGGCCGACGCGACGGCGGCAATGGATGACGCGGCCTGGGCGATCTCGGCCGCGGTGCGCGCCGCCGGCTCGCAGGGCGTCGTGCAACGCTACTTCGACGAGATCTTCAGCCACATGGACGCCTACTCGCGCTACGAGCCGCCGGCCAGCGCCGAGAGCGAGCGCGACACGCTGAGCGGCACCTCGGGCGCCGGCATTGGGCTGGTCCGCGAGGCCGGCTCGCATGACGGCCACGCGGCCGGGCCCGGCAGTCACGTCGCGATCGGCGACGTCGTGCCGGGCGGCTCGGGCGAGGCGGCCGGCCTGCGCGTCGGCGACCAGATCCTCGCTGTCGACGACCGCGCCACCACCCGGATGGGCCCGCAGCGCATCGCCGGCCTGATCCAGGGCCCGGACGGCACCACGGTGACGCTGCTGGTGCGCGGCCGTGACGGGCAGCGGCGATCGATCTCGGTGGTGCGCACCCAGGTGCCGCCGGAGACCGTGTTCACCGGCCGCGACGGCGGGCTGCTGCTGATCCGCATCACCGCCTTCAGCGCCAACACCGCCCAGCGCCTCAGCCAGGCGATCGAGGCCGGCCTGCTCGACCCGGCAGCACCCCGCGCCCTGGTGATCGACCTGCGCGGCAACCGCGGCGGCTTCCTGCGCGAGGCGGTCACCGCCGTCGCCCTGGTGTTGGATCGCGGCCTGGTCGTCAGCACGATGGGGCGGGCGCCGCAATCGACGCATCAGTGGCGGGTGGAAGGCGGCGACCTCACGCATGGCCTGCCGATCCTGGTGCTGGTCGACGGCCGCACCGCCTCGGCCGCCGAGATCATGGCCGCCGCCCTGGCCGACCAGCGCCGCGCCGTCGTGCTCGGCAGCTCGACCCTCGGCAAAGGCCTGGTGCAGGCGATCACCCAGTTGCCGGATGGCGGCGAGCTGTTCGTCACCTGGAGCCGGGTGCTGGCGCCGCTGGGCTGGCCGATCCAGGGCCAGGGCGTGCTGCCGCAGGTCTGCACCAGCTTGGGCGACGCCGAGCTGCAGGTCGAGCTCGACGGATTGGCAGGTGGGCACGACACGCTGGCGGCAGCACTCGCCGCCTCCCGCACCGCCCGTGCGCCGCTGAGCACGGCGCAGATCCTGGCGGTCCGAGACCTGTGCCCGGCTGCAGAGGGCAGCGACGGCGACCTGGCGGCAGCGCACGCCGTGGCCGAGCGGCGCGGTGCGTATCAGGCGGCGCTGCTGCCGGATGGCCTGGGCTTTGCGCCTTGAGGAGCCAAGGAACGCCAGGGGCTTCGCCCCTGGACCCGATTAAAGGCGGAGCCTTTGAAATCCATTTCTCATCCATGGCGGATGCGGGTCTGGGCGCGCCGGCGCCAGACTTGACCGGTCCGAGCCTCGGCAGCATTATGAGCGCGTGGCAGTGCCGCCCTTTGGGCGGCGCTGCTTTGTTCATTTCGAGGGTCGCATGGCCAAGACCAACACCATCCAGATCCGCCTCGTCTCCACCGCGGACACCGGCTACTTCTACGTGACGAAGAAGAACGCCCGCACGAAGACGACGAAGATGGAGCTCAACAAGTACGATCCTGTGGTGCGCAAGCACGTGCCGTTCCGGGAAGCCAAGATCAAGTAGGCAATCGCCACCTCCGGGCCTCCGCCGGACCGTCTTCGTCGCGGCATTAACACTTCCTTCAGTGTTGTCGCGTAAATCGGCAGGATGACACTGCCGGGAGCACTGCCTTGCTTCAATATGCCGACCAGACGGTCGGAATGATCGACGAGGTCGAAGTCGCTTCCGCCCGCCGGCGGGGCTCAGCGCCGGTGGAGGCCAAGAGCGACATCTCCGAGCGCCGCCGGATGGAGCAAGACATCCGGCATGCTCTCAACGAGAACGGCCTTCTCCTGCACTACCAGCCACGTTTCTGCCTGCGCAGCGGCTCCCTGCTGGGCGCCGAGGCGCTGGTCCGCTGGTCGCATCGCAAGCGTGGGCTGATCTCGGCCGGCTCGTTCATCCCGCTCGCCGAGCGCAGCGGCGTCATCAACGAGGTTGGCGCATGGGTGCTGATGACCGCCTGTCGCGAAGCGGCGGGATGGTCGGTCAGCGTCGGTGGTGACACGCCGCCGCACGTCTCCGTCAACATCTCGGCGCGCCAGATGATGGATCATACGCTGCTCGAGCAGGTGGCGGCGGCGCTTGACGAGTCGGGCCTGCCGCCCGACCGGCTCGAGCTCGAGATCACCGAGCCCGTCCTGCTCGACGACGATCTGGAGACGCTGCTGATCCTGGCCGCCTTGCGCGACCTCGGGGTCGGCCTGTCGCTCGACGATTTCGGCACCGGTGCCGCCAGCCTGTTCACGCTGAAGCGCCTGCCGCTGACCGCCATGAAGCTCGACCGCTCGCTGGTTCGCGACCTGCCTCGTGATGCCGAGGACTGCGCCATCATCAGCGCCGTCGTCAGCACCGGCCACGCGCTGGGCCTGGAGATGATCGCCGAGGGCGTCGAGACGGAGGCGCAGCACGTCTTCCTGGCCGGCATCGGCTGCGATGCCGCGCAGGGCTACTTCTTCAGCCAGCCGCTCACGGCCGACAAGTTCGCCTACGGGATCAGCCACGGCTTCGCCAAGGCGGCCGGCTAGAGCAGCATGCGGCCAGGCGGACTGGGCCTGGCCGCATCAAGCTGCCCGCCATACGACGGCGCATCCCGCTCTGGACCAAATTCAGGCTGAACCGCTGCGGCGGCCGGCGGTGTCGCCCTTGACCAACCGGCGAGGCGGCGCGACACCGCCTGCCCATGGTCGCGAGCACGGTTCAGGCCGAAGAGGCCATACTGGCGCTCGTCACGCAGCGCGGGGTGGACAAGTCCATCTGTCCGAGCGAGGCCGCCCGCCTCGTCGGCGGCGCGGGCTGGCATGCGGAGCTGACGCTGATCCGGCGCGTCGCCATCCAGCTCGCCGCGTCCGGCCGGATCCAGATCCTGCGCAAGGGCAAGCCAGTCTCAGACGCCGCCGAGGTCAAGGGCGTGATCCGGCTGCGGCTGGCGCCGTCGAGCGACGCCTGATCCCGCCGGCCCGAGCGGGCGCCCGGCCAGGCGGCATTGCAAGTCGCGCCGCTCGACCGACATCGCGGCGGGCAGGTAAGGACGCAGGATGACGAAGCTCGGCCCGGTTCTGGGCGATGCCTGGCGGCTGTTCAGCCCTTACTTCCTGCACTCCAAGGAGCGCGTCGCCGCCCTGCTGATCCTGGCCTTGCTCGTGGTCCTGAACCTGGCCCAGGTCGGCATCGGCGTCGCGATGACCTTCTGGCAGGCGCAGCAACTCAACGCGGTGCAGGCGCTCGACGCCCACGCCTTCTGGCAGCTCATGTTCACCTACCGCTACGCCAACGGCGTGTTCATGCCGGGCTTTCCCATCTTCGCCATCGCCCTCACCGGCATGGGCATCTACACGGTCTGGGTCCAGCAACTGCTGCAGATCAAGTGGCGCGCCTGGCTGACCCACGAGCTGACGCGCGACTGGCTGACGAACCGCGCCTACTACCAGATCGGTCTGACAACCGACCCACAGGCGACCGGCACCGACAACCCCGACCAGCGTATCGCCGACGACCTCAACACCTTCACCGACAACGCGCTGACGCTCGGCACCGACTTCATCTCCAACGTCGTCTCGATCTTCAGCTACGTCTTCCTGCTCTATACGCTGGGCGGTTCGGTCACCCTGCTCGGCGTCACCATCCCCGGCTACATGCTTTGGGTCGCGATCCTCTACGCGCTGGTCAGCACGCTCGTCACCCACCTGGTCGGCCGCCCGTTGGTGCCGTTGCGGTTCCAGCAGCAGCGCCTCGAGGCCAATTTCCGCTTCAACCTCATGCGGGTGCGCGAGAACGTCGAGGGGATCGCGTTGTCGGGCGGCGAGGCCGAGGAGCGCGTCGGCCTCGACAACCGGTTCGACCTCGTCGTCACCAACTTCCGCGCCCTGATGAACCGATTGAAGCGCCTCGGCATCGCGACCTTCGGCTTCAGCGAGGTGTCGCAGGTCTTCCCGCTGGTGGTCGCAGCGCCGCGGCTGTTCTCCGGCGCGATCAAGCTCGGCACCTGGACCCAGATCAGCACGGTGTTCGGCGAGGTCGAGGGCTCGCTCTCCTGGTTCGTCAACCAATACAGCGCGCTGGCGGAGTGGCGCGCCATCGTCGGCCGCCTCGGCACCTTCCAGCGCGCCATCGCCGGCGCCCAGGCCGAACGGCTCGACGGCATGCGCGCCAGCCGGGCGGACGGCTCTGGCCTGCAGGTGTCCGGCGTGTCGCTGCGCCTGCCGAACGGCGCATTGCTGCTCGACGGCGCCTCGTTCCGCATCCCGCCCGGCCAGGCGACGGTGATCACCGGCCGGTCCGGCGCCGGCAAGTCCACCCTGTTCCGGGCGCTGGCCGGCATCTGGCCGTTCGGCAGCGGCCAGGTGCAGCGGCCGCCCGGCACGCTGATGTTCCTGCCGCAACGGCCATACCTGCCGCTCGGCACCCTGCGCGACGCCGTCTGCTATCCAGGCTCCAGCCGGAGCATCAGCACCGTCGCCCTCGCCGCCGCCCTCGCCGATGTCGGCCTGGCCGCCCTCACGCCGCGCCTCGACGACGAGGAAAACTGGACGCTCCATCTCTCCCCCGGCGAGCAGCAGCGCCTCGCACTGGCCCGCGCCCTGCTCGTCCGCCCGGACTGGCTGTTCCTCGACGAAGCGACCGCCTCACTGGATCAGGCAGCCGAGGCCGCGCTCTACGCCATGCTCCGGCAGCGCCTACCGGACACGACCCTGGTGTCCATCGCCCACCGCGACAGCGTCATCGCCTTGCACGACCACCAGATAGACCTCGACGGCGCTGGGCATCTGAGCGAAGCGGCAGAGTAGAAAAGCAAGCGCTTCTTTTTTAAAAAAAGAAGCAAAAAACTTTCCTCCGTTATGCGCTGACGAGCAGAAGTTTTTTGGTTCTTTTTTTCAAAAAAGAACCGCTTCCTTACTCCTTCAGCAACGCCAACAGCGCCGCTCCGTAGCGCACCAGCTTGGACGCCCCGACGCCCTTGATCTCGCCCAGCGCCGCGAGACTCGCCGGCCGCACCAGCGTGATCTCGTGCAGCACGCTGTCATGGAAGATGACGTAGGGCGGCACGCCCTGGGTTTTCGCCTCGGCGCTGCGCCAGCCCTTCAGCGCGCCAAGCAGCGCCGCGGCGCCACTCGGCGCGTCCGCCGGCAGCGCCGCGGCCGCGCGTCGCTCCCGCCGCTCGCTGTTGCGCGCCGCCCGCACCCCCGTCGGCTCCTCGCGCAGCGCGACGCTGACCTCGCCACGCAGGATCGGCCGCGCGACCGCCTCGACCAGCGCCAGGGTCGCATAGTCGCCGCTGCTGGTCGCCAAGGCGCCGCGCGCGATCAGCTGGCGGAACACGCCGCGCCAGAACTCAACGCTGTGATCACGCCCGAGGCCGAACACCGCCAGCTTGTCATGCCCGCACTTGGTCGACATCTCGCTGGCCACGCCGCACAGCACGCCGATCACGTGCATCGCGCCGAAACGCTGGCCGGTGCGGTAGACGGCGGAGAGCGCCTGCCGCGCCGCCAGCGTGCCGTCAAAGGTCGCCACCGGCGAGAGGCAGCAATCGCAGTGGCCGCAGGGCCGCTCAAGCGCCTCGCCGAAGCAGCCGAGCAACGCCCGGGTGCGGCACTCGACGGTCTCGCACAGCGCGATCATCGCCTCCAGGCGGCCGCGCTTGACCTGCTGCTCGGCCTCCGGCGCGTTCGATTGCGCCAGCCACTGCCGCGCCCGCACGATGTCTCCGCCACCGTAGAGCAGCAGCGTGTCGGCGCGCTCGCCGTCGCGGCCGGCGCGGCCGATCTGCTGGTAGTAGCTCTCCGGGCTGTCCGGCATGTCGAGATGCACGACGAAGCGCACGTCCGGCCGGTCGATGCCCATGCCGAAGGCGATGGTGGCGCAGATGATCACCGCCTCGCCGGAGCGAAAGCGGGCGAGCAGCTCGCGCTTCTGCTCGGCCGGCAACCCGGCGTGAAAGGCGGCGGCGGGCAGGCGGCGGGCGATCAGGGCGGCGGCGGTGCGCTCCGTCTTCGCCCGGCTGCCGCAGTAGATGATGCCGGTCTCGCCCGGATGGCGGGCCAGGAAGTCGGTGAGCTGCTGCGTCTCGCCGGCCTTGGCCAGGGCCGCGATGTGCAGGTTGCCGCGGTGAAAGCTGGCGGCGAACACCCGCGCGCCCTGCATGTCCAGCGCCGTGAGGATGTCGTCGCGCGTGCGGGGGTCGGCGGTGGCGGTGAGCGCCATCCGCGGCACGCCGGCAAACAGCGAGCCGAGCCGCGCCAAGGCCCGGTATTCCGGCCGGAACTCATGCCCCCAGGCGGAGACGCAATGCGCCTCGTCGACCGCGACCAGGGCGATCGCCAGCCTCGCCAGACACTCCTGCGTGCCCGGGCTCAGCAGCCGCTCGGGCGAGACGTAGAGCAGGTCGAGCGTACCGTTGTTCAGCGCCCGCCAGACGCGGCTATTCTCCTGCGGCGTCAGCTCGGAATGCAGCGCCCCGGCCGAGACGCCGGACTGGCGCAGCGCGGCGACCTGGTCGTCCATCAGCGCAATCAGCGGCGAGACGACGACCGCGGTGCCGGGACGGCACAGCGCCGGCACCTGGTAGCAGATGCTCTTGCCGGCGCCGGTCGGCATCAGCACCAGCGCGTCGCCGCCGTCGACGACGTGCTGCACCGCCTCCGCCTGCAGGCCGCGGAAGTCGGGGAAGCCGAAGACTTCGGAGAGGATCTTCAAAGGAAGGCCAGGGCTCTGCCCTGGACCCGCTGGGGCCTGAGGCCCCAGACCCCCATCTATGAGGTTCATGCTCGGCGGCGGCGCGACAGCGCCCTTCCGTCACGGCCCGATCGTGATCTCCACCCGCCGCCGTTGCACATGCGTATCGCCGCCCGTCTGCCCATGCGCCTCGCGCACGATGCGGTCCGGCGGCACGCCGTCGGCAACCAGCGCCATCGCCACCTTGTCCGAGCGCGTCTTCGACAGCGCGAAGTCGACCCTCGGGCTGCCCGCCGAATCGCTGAAGCCGATGACGTGGACCGGCCGGATGGTGTCCGAGTGCACGGCGGCGCTGGCGGCCTCGGAGATGGTGCCGTAGGTCGAGTCCTCGAGCTGATCGGAACCCTCGATGAAGAACACCTCGTAGCGTGGCACCGGCTTGCTCATGAACGCGCAGGCCTGCACCGCAAACGGCAGCAGCAGGATGTACAGACGACGACGCATTCAGTTCATCCTAGGCGGCAAGGGACAAGGCGGCGCCGACGCGCGCAACCTTCAAACATGATATGCCCTGCGGCCGCAATGCGGCAGTACTCAAGGCCCGATGCGCCGCGGCTCAGGCAGCCGCCGCGACGGCATGCGCGGCGGACAGCCGCCAGATGCGGTCAAGCCGCTCCACGCCGGTCAGCCGATGCGCGATCAGCAGCACCGTCCGCCCGTCGCCGATGCCGTTCAGGGTGGTCAGAAAGGCCTGCTCGGTCTCGGCGTCGAGCCCCTCGCACGGCTCGTCCAGGATCAGGACCGGCGCCCGCGAGACCAGCGCCCGAGCGAGCGCCAGCCGGCGCGATTGCCCACCGGACAACCCGGCGCCACGCTCGCCCACCCGCGCGTCGAGCCCGCCAGGCAGCGCCCGCACGACGGCGCCGACCTCCGCCTGGTCGAGCGCGACCCAGAGCGCCGCGTCGTCGGCGTCCGGCCGGCCGAGCAGCAGGTTGGCGCGCACCGTGTCGTCGAACAGGTGCGTCGCCTGCCCGAGCCAGGCGATGCGCGCGCGCAGCGCCTCGGGCGGCAGGCGCGCGACATCGACGCCGCCGATGCTCACCCGCCCCGCTTGCGGCTCCGCCACCCGCAGCAGCAGCGCCGCCAGGGTCGACTTGCCGGAACCGGACGGGCCAAGAATGGCGACGTGGCTGCCGGCCGGTATGCTCAGGCTCAGGCCGTCGAACACCGGCGCGCGGTCCGGCTGCCAGGCATAGCGGATGGCCTCCAGGGCGAGCGCGTGGCCGCTTGGCATCGCCGCCGGCAGGGTGGCGGCGGCAGGCGGCCGCGCGCCGACCTCCAGCACCCGGCGCGCCGCCGCGGCGGCATGCCCCGCCAACACGCCGGCGCGCGGCAGGCCGATCACCACCTCGAAGCTCGCCACCACCAGGAACAGCGCCGCCACCGTCGCCGTCACCCGCGGCGGATGCAGCAGCAGCACCAGGATCACCGCCGCTTCGCCGCACACAAAGGCCGCCGCCTGCGCCCAGGCCGCACGACGCGACAGGCCACGCTGCGCCGCGAGCAACCCCGCCTCGGCCGCCTGCACGGCGGCCAGCATCCGCCCCTCGGCGCCGAACGCCCGCACCTCGCGCAGCCCGGCCAGCGCGTCGAGCGCGGCGACGCGCAACCCGGCCCCGGCCTCGGCCAACGTCACGCCGGCCGCCACCGAGTTGCGGGCGCCGAGCACCGGCAGCAGCAGCGCCGCCACGCCGAACAGCAGCCCGACGCCAAGCCCAAGCCGCCAGCTCTGCAGCCCGAGCAGGACGACCAGCACCGGCAGCAGCAGCAGCGCCCCCGCCAGCGGCACCAGCACGCGCAGATAGAGCCCGTCCAGCGCCTCGACGTCGCCAACCAGGCGCGACAGCACGTCGCCCGAGCGGCGCAGCCCGAGCCCGCCGGCCGACCCGGCCGATAAACCGCGGAAAAACCAGACGCGCAGGTCGGCCAGCGCCCGGAACGTCGCCGAGTGGGTGACCAGGCGCTCGGCGTAGCGCAGCACGACGCGGCCGACGCCGGCGAGCTGGAGCGCCAATCCCGCGCCAAGCCCGAGCCCGGCAACCGCCGCGGCGATCCGCAGCCCCGACAACGTGAGCAGGGTCACCGCCGCCCCAAGCGAGGCCAGCGAGACCAGGATGCCGGCGGCAAGCCAACCCGCCCGGCCACGCCACAACCCCAGCACGCCGAGCAGCGGCGCGAGGATGGGTGCCGTCGACCGGCTCACGCCGCCCCCCGGTCGACCAGCACCGCCCGACCTTGCCGCAGGTCAAGCCGCCGGCCGCTGAAGGCTTGCGCGCCAAAGGCGTGCGCCGCCGCCGAGTGGCTGGCCAGGATCACGGTGCGGCCGACCGCCAGCCGGCGCAGGCTGTCCAGCACCTCGCCTTCGGTCGCCGGGTCAAGATGCGCGGTCGGCTCGTCGAGCAGCAGCAGCGGCGCGTTGCGCAGAAAGGCGCGTGCGATCGCCACCCGCTGCGCCTGGCCGCCGGAGAGCCCGTAGCCGCCCTCGCCGATCACCGTCGCCAGCCCGTGCGGCAAGCCCGCGGCAAAGCTCATCACGCTGGCCGCCTGCGCCGCCTGCACGATCTCCGGCTCGGTCGCATCCGGCCGGGCAAAGCGGATGTTGTCGCTGAGCGTGCCGGCGAACAGCACCGGCCGCTGGCCGATCCAGCCGATCATCCGCGCCAGCGCCGCCGGCACGATGTCGGCGATGTCGGCGCCGTTGATCGTCACCCGCCCCGCCTCCGGGCGAACGAAGCCAAGCAGGATCTCAATCACGCTCGACTTGCCGGCGCCGGACGGCCCGGCCAGCACCAGCGTCTCGCCGGCGGCGACGCGGAAGCTCAGCCCGTCCAGCGCCGGCGGCCGGGCCGGGTCCCAGCTCAGCCGCACGTCGTCGAAGGCGACGGTGACGCCATGCGCGCTCACGTGCCGGATCGCCGCCGCCGGCACGGCGGGCGTGGCCACCGCGCGCGGCAGCGCCAGCAGCGCCTCGGCCGCCCCGGCCGCCTGCAGCCGGTCCTGGTAGGCGGCGGAAAAGGCGCGCAGCGGCGCAAAGAACTCCGGCACCAGCAGCAGCACGAACAGCGCCGCGAACGGGGACGTCACGCCGGCATGACCCGCCAGCAGCCGCGCAAACCGGATCGCCAGCACCACGATCGCCAGCGCCATCGCGCAATCGAGCGCCGCGGAGGACAGGAAGGCGACGCGCAGCACCCGCATGGTCCGCGCTCGCAGCTCGTCCGCCGCCGCCGCCAGCGCCACCGCCTCCGCCTCCGCCCGGCCCGCCAGCACGATCGTCGCAATGCCGCGCACCCGGTCCAGAAAGCGCGCCTGCAAGTGGGTCAGCGCCGCGAACTGCCGCCGCGACGCCGCCGCCGCGCCAAGCCCCGACAGCGCCATCGCCACCGGCACCAGCAAGCCGCAACCCAGCAGCACCAGCGCCGACACCGGCGAGGCGACCAGGCAGGCGATCAGCACCAACCCCGGCGCCAGCATGGCCAGCGACGCCGCCGGCACCCACCGGGCGAACAGGCCCTCCAACGCCTCGATCCGGTCGATCACCGCCCCCACCAGCTCGCCCGCGTGCTGATCGCGCAGCGAGCTGAGCCGCGCCGACAGCAGCCCGCCCAGCGACTCCGACCGCAGCCGACGCCGCGCCGCAGCGCCAAGCCCGAACGCGGCACGCTCGCCCAGCAGGATCAGCCCCGCCCGCATCAGCGCCACCACCACCAGCAGCGCCACCGGCAGCATCAGGTCGGCCGCAGCGCCACCATCCAGCAGGGCCGCCAAGGCAAACGCCATCGCCGCGGCGCGAACGATGGCGAGCGCCGTGCCCGCCAGGCCAATGCCGATCGCCGGACGGGCAGCCCGGCGGCCGTCCCTGGTCTGACGCCTGATCCAGGCCCGGCTCTCACGTGCAGCATCACTCATCGTGCGGTGAAATCTAGACGCAGCGGCGCAGTTTCGACAGGGGGATGGCCGGGGTTGGGTGGCTAAGGAGTCAGCAAGCAGTCCTTTTTTGAAAAAAAGGACCAAAAAACTTTTATCTCCTGAAGACAGAGCCACCGCTCCGATACCAATCGAGCAAAAGTTTTTTGCTTCTTTTTTTCAAAAAAGAAGCCCTTCCTTCCTCTACCTAAGCCGCCGGTGTCAGCGTATCCCGCTCGCGGTGCAGCGGCAGGCGCACCCGGTAGAGCGTCCCCTGCCCCTCCATCACGTCGAGCGTCGCGCCGAGCTGGCGGGCGAAGCCGCGGATCAGTTGCAGGCCGATGCCGTCCCGCGTGCCGTGCTCGGTCTCCACCCGTCCGGCGGGGATGCCCACGCCGTCGTCCTGGATCACCAGCTCGGCCTCGTCGGCGAGCGGGGTGGCGCCCGCCAGGGTGCGCAGGGTGACGCAGATGTGGCCCGGGCGGGCGTTCGGGAAGGCGTATTTGATCGCGTTGCTCACCGCCTCGGTGACGATCAGCGCCAGCGGCACCGCCTGGTCGGACGACATCTGCAGCTCGCTCGCCTCGATCTGCAGCGCGATGCGCTCGCCTTCGCGCTCGCCCATCGCCTGAAACAGCTGGCCGCACAGCTCGACCAGGAACGAGCGGGTGTGGATCGTGTGCACTTCGCCGTGCGAGTAGAGGTGGCGATGCAGCGTCGCCAGCGCGCGCACCCGGTCGCGGGCGGATTGGAACTCGGCCCGTGCCTCGGGCTGGCGGATGCGGGCGGCCTGCAGGTTGAGCAGCGAGGCGATGATCTGCAGGTTGTTCTTCACCCGGTGATGGATCTCCTGCATCAGTAGCTCCTGCTGCTCGACGGCCACGCGCAGCTCGCGCCGGCGTCCGTCAAGCGAGCGCGTCGCGCGGGCGAACGAGAGGGCGAGCTCGCGCAGCTCGGCCGGCGCCGGCGCCACCCGGGCGGCATCGAACCGGCCGGTGGCGCGCCAGGCCCGCACTTCGGCGCCAAGCCGCCGCAGCGGCTGCGTCAGCGCTTCCCGAATGCCGACCGCCACCACCGACACGCCGACGGCCAGCAGCCCGGCGATCAGCAACAGGCGCAGCAGCAGCGCCCGCTCGGCGGCGCTCTGCTCGCGACCCGAGGGCGTGCCGACGACCAACCGCATGTCGTGGAACAGCGGCGTCGCGGCGTAGGCGAAGCGTCGACCCTGGCGCGACGCCGCCTGTAGCGCATCGCCGCTGCCGAGCAGCCGCGCCAGGGTAGCGGGAGGCGGCAGGTCGTCCACCCGGCCGGGGCCGATAGCGGTCATCCCGCCGGCATCGATCAGCCACGCCACCGCGTCGGCATCGGCGCGATCCGCCTTGCCGAACCAGTCGACCTCCAGCTCGGTGTAGAGGATGCCAGCGCGGCCGGCCGAGGCCGGCCCGGCGATGGGGTAGGCCATCGGGATCAGGCTGCGCCGCGCGGCGCCGGCGCCAGGCAAGCCCAGCACCAGGCCGTGGGTCGCCCCGGCGCGGTCGAGCAGGGCCTGGAGCCGGCCCGGCGCCAGCGGCGCGGCGTCTGAGACCGCAGGATCGGGGCTTGCAGGATCGGGGTGTGCAGGATTGGGGCGTGCAGGATTGGCGCGCGCGCTGCAGCGCGGCGCACCATCCGGCCCGTAGACGGCAAGGCCGTTGAAGGCATCGAGCTGCAGGCTGAGCACGAAGGCCAGCGTGGCGTCACAGCCCCGTGCGTCGCCGCCGATCGCCGGCGAGCGCGCCAGGCCCTGCAGCGTCCGGGTGGCGTCGAGCAGGGTGGCATCGCCGCGCGCCTGCACCGCCTCGCGCAGCAGCAGCGCGCGCTGGGTGATGCGGTCGGTCGCGGCACGATAGTTCTGTAGCGCGATCGTGGCCGCCATCGCGCAGAGCGGCACCGCCGCAATCAGGACCAGCAGCGATAGCCGCGTGCGCACGGAGGAGAGCGGACGCCACCGTCGCCGCCGCGGTGACGTCACGGCGTGGGGATGACCGCTCATCCCGGCCCGGGCGCGAACCCCGGCTCGTCGGGCGACGTCACTTGAGCCGGTCTTCCTCGATCATCCGCAGCAGCTCGTCCGGCACCGGCTCGTTGGCCACGTCGTCGAAGAGCTGGTGCAACCCCTTCTGCAGCCAGATGTCGAACGCCACCTCGGCCGGGCGCGGCTTGCGAGGTCGCTCGTCCTTAGGCTTCGACTTGGGCATGGTGACCTGGGCAAGTGAGCACCACCCATGAACGAGAACGGCCGCACTGTGTTGCGGCCGCCCTCACGTTTTGCCGTGGATTTAATGGTGCGGCGTTCTGCGGGTCACGCCTGCCTGCCGGTCGGCAGGCCTGGCTGGCGTCTCCCGCCCGACGCGCTAGGCGTCCGCGGCTGCAGACGCGCTGGCGGTCTCGAGCCGCAGTGCCAGCAGGCGCTTGGCCTCGCGCAGCGCCCGGTTCGGCCTCTCCTTGACGTCGCCCATCAGCCAGGCCTCAAGCTGACGGCGCGCCCGGAACACCCGGCTCTTGGCCGTGCCGACGGCGCAGCCGGTGGCGTTGGCGAGCGCCTCGTAGCTCATGCCGTGCACCACCACCATCACCAGCGCCTCGCGCTGGTCAGTCGGCAGCCGGGTCATCGCCGCACCCAGCTCCTTGAGCGCGAGGCGGTCCTCATGCGGCGCGTTGGTCGCGAACACCGACTGCGGCACGTCGTCGATGTCGGCGGTCTCGCGGCGCTTGCGCAGGTTGGAGATGAAGCGGTTGCGCAGGATGCGGTGCATCCAGGCGGCGAAGTTGGTGCCGGGGATGAAGCTGTCCTGAGCCGAGAGCGCATTGCACACCGCGTCCTGCACCAGGTCCTCGGCGGCGGCGCGGTGGCGGGTCAGCGCCAGCGCCTGGACGCGCAGCTTCGGTAGAATGGCGATGACCTGGTCGTGGAATACGCTGCTCGACATCGACGCCGTCTCCTGTTCCTGGCTGAGCAATGACGCAGCCTCGCGCGGCGTTGCATCGACCCGATCACAGCTTTGTGAGGCATGGAACAAACTCGCATCTGGTCAGGCCTGCTGCATGGCGCTGGCCAGCCGCGCCCGGCCGCGCGAGACGCGCGCCTTCATGGTGCCGGTCGGCACGCCGCAGATCAGCGCCGCCTCCTCATGCGTCAGCTCCTGGGCGCCGACCAGCACCAGCGCCTCGCGCAGCAGCGTCGGCAAGGTCCAGAGCAGGCGCTGCAGGTCACTGATGTCGCTGCCGCCGACGGCAGCCGCGGCAAACGCCTGCTGCACCGGCGCCTGCTCGGCCAGACCACGCTCCAGCGCCGCCGTCTCGCGCTTGCGCCGGCGAACCTGCTCATAGAACGCGTTGCGCTCGATCGTGAGCAGCCAGGCCTTGAGGTTGCTGCCGTGCTGAAACTGCTGCAGCGCCGTCAGCGCCCGCATCACGGTATCCTGAACCAGGTCGTCCGCGGCCGAGCGGTCGCGCAGCAGGAAGCGGGCGAAGGCCCGCAGCTCGGGCAGCAGGCCGATGATCTCCCGCCGCAGCCGCTGCTCCGCCTCGTCGTCGGCCTGCCGGGCCCTGTCCTGCCGGGCCTGCGCGGCCTTGGGGCTGACATCGTCACTCATTGTCGGCACAACGGCGTTGAATTTGACACGACACGCTCAGCAATAGAGTTGGCAGCAACAGAGTTGGCGGCAACAGAGTTGGGCAGACACGTTGGGCAGGAGGCCGGACCGATGAGCAGCAACCGACGCGAGGAGTTGATCCGCGCTTTGCCCTATGCGCGTCGGTATGCCCGGGCGCTGAGCGGCAGCCAAGCCACCGGCGACAAGCTGGTGGCCGACGGCCTGTCCAGCATGCTGGCGGCAACGCCCGCGCCGGGCAATCCCCGCCACCTGCTCTACGCCTCGGTCACACGCAGTTTTCAGCGCCGTCCGGAGACCCCGGGCGCCGCCGCCGCCGCCGCGGGCGACCAGCCCCGGCTCGCCGAAGGCCTGTCCGAGCGTCAGCGGCAATTGCTGCTGCTGACCTCGCTGGAGGAGGTGAGCCTCGATGCGGCCGCCACCATCCTCGGCCTCACCGCCGAGGAGGCGAGCACGGCGCTGGCCGAGGCGCGCGAGCGGCTGCGCGCCTCGGCAGCGACCGAGGTGCTCATCATCGAGGACGAGCCGATCATCGCCATGGACCTCGAGGAGCTGGTGCAGGGCTGCGGCCACCGGGTGGTCGGCGTCGCCTCGTCCGAGCGCGAGGCGGTGGCGATCGCCGAGCGCACCCGCCCCGGGCTGATCCTCGCCGACATCAACCTCGGCGCCGGCGGCGACGGCGCCTCGGCGGTGTCGCACATCCTGCTGCATCACTACGCGCCGGTGATCTTCGTGACCGCCTATCCCGAGCGCCTGCTCACCGGCCAGGCGGTCGAGCCGGCCTTCGTCATCACCAAGCCGTTCGAGCCGCTGACGCTGGCGATCGCCACCTACCAGGCGGTCAGCGGCGGCGTCCGGATCACCTGATGACGGCGTCCGACGGTCAATTTTCGCCCGGCGCGGCGCGGCGCGGCAACCTCCGCGCGGCTGCGGTGCTCTGGCAGGTGGACCGCAGCGCGCGTCCGAACACGGCCAGGATGAGTCCGGCCAGAATGCAAACGGGCAGGATGTCGACGTGATGGATTTCCAGGGCGACGAGGCGGTGCGCAGCCTCTCCGTTCGCAGCGCGCCGCTGCGGCTGATGCACGTCACGCCCGACAGCGGCGACGCGGTCCAGGCGTTTGCGGCGCAAGCCGAACGCGCGGTGGCGCTGGGCTTCGCCGGGATCGTGCTCGCCAGCCCGTTCGCCGCCCGCGGCGTCGGCGGGCGGGCGCTGGTCTCCGATTTCAACCAGCTCGGCGGCGCCCTCGGGGGCGGCTCGTCCACGGCTGCGCTGACCGCGATGGCCGCAGCCGGGCGACGCGCCGGCCTCACCCTGCTGCTCGACGTCGAGCTCGACCGCCTGGCCGCCGGCTCTGCCGCCGCGGTGTCCGCCAGGGGGCTGTTCGAGCCGCCGGATGATGATGCCCTACTCGATCCGCGCCGCCTCGCCGATGCCCGCGCGGCCAGCGTCACCCTGGCCAGCGCCGGCAGCCTCAACGCCTTGGCCGATTGGTGGGCGGACCATCTGTCGCGCTGGCACAAGCTCGGTGTTGCCGGGTTCCGCCTCGCCGGCCTGGCCGGGCTGCCCCGCGGCGCCGCGTCGGCCGTGCTGCGGCGGCTGCGCCAGGCGCTGCCCGAGACGCTGTTGCTGGCCTGGACCCCGGGGCTCGAGCCGGACGAGCTCGCCAGTCTCGAGCCGGCCGGGCTCGACGGCGTGTTCTCCTCGCTGCCCTGGTGGGACTGGCAGTCACCCTGGCTGTGGGAGGAGCTCGAGCGGCTCGAGCGGGTGGCGCCGGTGATCGGCCTGCCCTGCCTGCCGGGCCGGCTGCCGGAGGTGGATGCCCTGCCCGGCTCGCGGCCGGGTGCGGCGGCCTCGCGCTGCCTGGCGCTGGCCGCCGGCCTCGGCGGCGGCTGGTTGGTCGACGCGGCGCTGGCCGACGCCGACGCCGACACCGTCATCAGCCTGAACCGGCTGCTCGCCGAGGCTGGGCTGCCGCTCGCCGGCCGGAGCTTGCGGCTGCTCGGCGGCTCCGGCGCGCCGGTGCTGTCGCTACTTCGCTCCGAGGTCGACCCGCGCCTGGCCGCTCAGGCCAGCCTGCTCCTGATCAACACCGACACCAGGGCGGCCCGCGCGGTCGACCCGGCGCTGCTGCTCAGCGCCGCCGGCGGCAATTTCGGCCACTTCACCCCGGTCACCGACAGCGCCGACGGCCCCGAGGCGATCTCGCCGGCGACGGCGACCAGCGTGCCGGCCGGCGGCTACCGCCTGTTCGAGGCCGTCGCGACCCCGCGGCCCACCCCGAGCGGCCGCATCCCGCCGGCCTCGGCGCAGGCGGCCGCGGCGACCCCGCGCCTGGCCATCGAAGGCGTGACGCCGGTCGTCGATGACGGCCTGTTCCCGGTCAAGCGCGTGGTCGGCGAGCTCGTCAGCGTCGAGGCGGACGTGATCTGCGACGGCCACGACGTCATCGCCGTGCGGCTGCAGTGGCAGGGCGCCGCCGACGCCGAGGCGGGGCCCTGGCACGAGGCGCCGATGCGCAACCTCGGCAACGACCGCTGGACCGCCGCCTTCCCGCTCACCGCACTGGGCCGCGCGCAGTATCGGGTGCAGGCCTGGCGCGACGCCTTCGCCACCTATCGTGACGAGCTGAGCAAGAAGCACGCCGCCGGCGTCGACACCGCGCTCGAGATCATCGAGGGCCTGCAGCTCGTCGGCCACACCGCATCGCGCGTCGGTGGCGCCCTGGCCGAGGCGCATGCGGCGTTGCAGCGCGAAACCGGGCCCGACCGCCGGCGCGAAATGCTGCTGTCGGCGCGCCTCGCCAGCCTCATGGCGGCCGCGGACGATCGTCCGCGGGCGGTGTGCACGCCGGCCATGCCGGTCAAGGTTGAGCGCACCGGTGCCCGCTTCGCTGCGTGGTACGAGGTGTTTCCGCGCTCGATGAGCGACGACCCGGCGCGGCACGGCACCTTTGCCGACGTCGAGCGCCACCTGCCGCGCGTCGCGGCGATGGGCTTCGACGTGCTCTACTTCCCGCCGATCCACCCTATCGGCCTGAAGAACCGCAAGGGACCGAATAACTCGCTCACCCCGGCGCCGGAGGATGTCGGCAGCCCGTATGCGATCGGCTCAGCCGAGGGTGGCCACGACGCCCTGCACCCGGCGCTCGGCAGCTTCGAGGATTTCGAGCGGCTGCGCGCCCATGCCGCCACGCACGGGCTGGAGCTCGCGATCGACTTCGCGGTGCAGTGCTCGCCCGATCACCCCTGGCTCGCCGAGCATCCCGGCTGGTTCGACTGGCGGCCGGATGGCTCGATCCGCTACGCCGAAAACCCGCCCAAGAAGTATCAGGACATCGTCAACGTCGACTTCTACGCCGAGGACGCGATCCCCTCGCTGTGGCTGACGCTGGCCGAGACGGTGCTGTTCTGGGCCGGCCACGGCGTCCGCCTGTTCCGCGTCGACAATCCGCACACCAAGCCGTTCCCGTTCTGGCAATGGCTGATCGGCGAGGTCTGCGCGCAATATCCCGACGCCGTGTTCCTCGCCGAGGCGTTCACCCGGCCAAAGGTGATGTATCGCCTGGCCAAGGTCGGCTTCGGCCAGAGCTACACCTACTTCACCTGGCGCGACACCAAGCGCGAGCTGATCGCCTACTTTACCGAGCTCGCGACAACGGCGCCGCGCGAGTTCTTCCGCCCGCATCTGTTCGTCAACACGCCCGACATCAACCCGCCCTTCCTGCAGCGCAACGGCCGCCCCGGCCACCTGATCCGCGCGGCGCTGGCGGCGACGCTGTCCGGCCTCTGGGGCGTCTACAGCGGCTTCGAGCTGTGCGAGGCGACGCCGCTGCCCGGGCGCGAGGAGTATCTCGACAGCGAAAAGTACCAGCTTCGCGCCTGGGACTGGGACCGGCCCGGCAACATCGTGCCCGAGATCACCCGCCTCAACCGCATCCGGCGCGACAACCCCGCCCTGCAATCCCACCTCGACATCAGCTTCCTCGACGCCGACAACGAGGCGGTGATCCATTACGAGCGCGCAACGGCTGACCGCTCGAACGTGCTGCTCGTCAGCGTCAACCTCGACCCCTCGCAGCCGCACGAGGCGACGATCGAGGTGCCGCTGTGGAAGTGGCGGCTGCCCGACAGCGCCGCGATCCTCGTCGAGGACCTGCTGAGCGGCGCGCGGTTCAGCTGGACCGGCAAGTCGCAGCGCGTCCGCCTCGCCCCCGAGCAGCCGTACGCCATCTGGCGTCTTCGCGCCGCATGAGCCTCCCTCCCCCGTTTGACGACCGCAGATCGGACACCATGAGCAAAACGCCTGCACTGAAGCCGATCGAAGATGCATTGTGGTACAAGGACGCAATCATCTATCAGCTACACCTCAAGTCGTTCTTCGACGCCAACAATGACGGCGTCGGCGACTTCCGCGGCCTGATGGAGAAGCTCGACTACATCGCCGAGCTTGGCATCACCGCTGTCTGGATGCTGCCGTTCTACCCGTCGCCGCGCCGTGACGACGGCTATGACATCGCCGACTACCGCGGCGTGCACGCCGATTACGGCTCGCTCGCCGACGTGCGGATGTTCATCGACGCGGCGCATCAGCGCAACATCCGGGTGATCGCCGAGCTGGTGATCAACCACACCTCGGATCAGCATCCGTGGTTCCAGCGCGCCCGCGCCGCCCCCGCCGGCTCGCCCGAGCGCGACTTCTACGTCTGGTCCGACAACGACGATCGTTACGGCGACACCCGCATCATCTTCGTCGACACCGAGAAGTCGAACTGGACCTGGGACGACAGCGCGCAGGCCTATTTCTGGCACCGCTTCTACTCGCACCAGCCCGACCTCAACTTCGACAACCCGGCGGTGCTGGAGGAGGTGCTGTCGGTGATGCGCTTCTGGCTCGACATGGGCATTGACGGCTTGCGGCTCGACGCCGTGCCGTACCTGGTCGAGCGCGAGGGCACCAACAACGAGAACCTGCCCGAGACGCATGCCATCCTCAAGCGCATCCGGGCCGAGCTCGACCTGCACGCGCCGGGCCGCATGCTGCTCGCCGAGGCCAACCAGTGGCCGGAGGACGCCCAGCAGTATTTCGGCGAGGGCGACGAGTGCCACATGTCGTTCCACTTTCCGCTGATGCCGCGGATGTACATGGCGATCGCCCGCGAGGACCGCTTCCCGGTCACCGACATCATGCGCCAGACGCCGGCGATCCCGGCCAACTGCCAGTGGGCGGTGTTTCTGCGCAACCATGACGAGCTGACGCTGGAGATGGTCACCTCCTCGGAGCGCGACTATCTGTGGGAGACCTACGCGTCGGACAAGCGTGCCCGCATCAACCTCGGCATCCGCCGCCGCCTCGCCCCGCTGCTGCAGCGCGACCGCCGGCGCATCGAGCTGATGAACGGCCTGCTGCTCTCCATGCCCGGCACGCCGGTCATCTACTACGGCGACGAGATCGGCATGGGCGACAACATCCATCTCGGCGACCGCGACGGCGTGCGCACGCCGATGCAGTGGTCGGTCGACCGCAACGGCGGCTTCTCGCGCGTCGACCCGGCCGCCCTCGTCCTGCCGCCGATCATGGACCCGATCTACGGCTTCCAGGCCGTCAACGTCGAGGCGCAATCGGGCGACCCGCACTCGCTGCTCAACTGGATGCGGCGCATGCTCGCCGTGCGCAAGAGCCATCACGCCTTCGGCCGCGGCGCCCAGCGCTTTCTGTATCCGGCGAATCGCAAGGTGCTGGCCTACCTGCGCGAGCTCGACGAGAGTGACGACAGCGAAACGATCCTGTGCGTGAGCAACCTGTCGCGCACCGCCCAGGCGGTCGAGCTCGACCTGTCGAGCTTCGCCGGACGGGTGCCGGTCGACGTCGTCGGCGGCTCGGTGTTCCCGGCGATCGGCCATATGACCTACCTGCTGACCCTGCCACCCTACGCCTTCTACTGGTTCGCGCTGGAGGCCGAGGGCGTCTCGGCGGGCGGCTCGGCGGCCCAGCCGTCGCCGGAGTTCGCCACCCTGGTGCTGCGCCGCGACCTCGAGGAGGTGCTGCAGCAGCCCTCGCGCGGCATGCTGGAGGGCGAGGTCCTGCCCGCCTACCTGCCCAAGCGCCGCTGGTTCGGCTCCAAGGGCGAGCGCGTCGATGCGGCGCGCATCCGCTACGCGGTGGTGCTGGGCTCGGGCCGGCAGAAATCGCTGTTCGCCGAGGTCGAGGCGCGCATCGGCAACCGCATGGAGACCTACGTGCTGCCGCTCGGCGCCCTGACCGAGGAGGCGGCAAGCGCCTCGGTGCTGCCCCAGCAGCTGGCGCTGTCGCGGGTTCGTCGCGCCTCCACCGTCGGCTACCTGACCGACGCCTTCGCGCTCGACCCGTTCGCGCGCGACATGCTGGCCGCCATGGGCGAGGAGCGGGAGATGGCGTTTGACGGCGGCCGGCTGGCGTTCCGCAAGCTGTCCGGCTTTGACGCGCTGGCGCTTGATGACGACGCCGAGATCCACCGCCTGTCGGCCGAGCAGTCCAACAGCTCGCTGGTGGTTGGCGACGCGCTGGTGCTGAAGCTCGTCCGCAAGGTGCTCGCCGGCATCCATCCCGAGGCGGAGATGACCGGCTACCTCACCGAGCGGGGTTTTGCCAACATCGCGCCGCTGCTCGGCGAGGTCGTGCGGATCGACGATGACGGCACGCCGCACACGGTGGCGCTGGCGCAGGGCTTCGTGCGCAACCAGGGCGACGGCTGGGCCTGGACGATCGACTACGTGGAGCGCACCGTCTCGGACGCCACCGAGGCCTCCGGCGACCTCGAACTCGACGACGCGCTGAGCGGCTTCAACGCCTTCGCCGCCGCGATCGGCCGGCGGCTCGGCGAGTTGCACGACGTGCTGTCCTCGCCGACCGACGTGGTGGCGCTGGCGCCCGAGCCGGCCGACGCCCACACCCTCGGCGAGTGGGCCGAGGCGACCGTCGAGCAGATCGACCTCGCGGTCGAGGCCATCGCCCGGGTGCGGGAGTGGCCGGATGCGCAGGTCGAGAGCATGGCGCGCGACTTCGTCGGCAGCGCGCCGCGGCTGCACGCGGCGGTGCAGATTCTCGCCCGCCATCCCGTCGGCGGCGCGTTGCGCACCCGCGTGCATGGCGACTTCCATCTCGGCCAGGTCCTGGTCGTGCAGGGCGACGCCTTTCTGATCGACTTCGAAGGCGAGCCGGCCAAGCCGATGGAGGCACGCCGCGCCAAGTCCAGCCCGCTGCGCGACGTCGCCGGGCTGCTGCGCTCGCTCGATTACGCCGCCGCCACGGTGAGCTCCGGTCGGACGGCCGCCTCCGAGGCCTCGCTGGAGCGCCGCGCCCACGTCGTCGACCGCTTCCGCGCCACCGCCTCGCGCGCCTTCCTGGAGGCCTATCGGGCGGTGCTGGCGCAGAGCGACAATCCCTGGGTGGGCCCGGGCAGCGAGCGCAGCCTGCTCGACCTGTTCCTGATCGAGAAGGCGGCCTACGAAATACGCTACGAGGCGGCGAACCGACCGGGCTGGATCGGCATTCCGCTGGCCGGGCTGGCCGACATCGCGGCGCGGCTGATTGATGAGGACGCCGCACATGGCTGAGGACGTCGTTGAGGCCGGGGCCGTCGAGGCCCTGGTGCAAGCCCGGCACGGCGACCCGTTCGCGCTGCTCGGCCCGCATGTCGTGCCCGGCGGCATCGCCGTGCGCGCTTTTCTGCCCGATGCCGAGCGCGTCGACATCATCGGCAGCGACACCGGCGAGGTGCTCGCCCCGATGCGCCGGCTGCATGCCGATGGGGTGTGGAGCGGCGTCATGGAGCACGCCGCGCCGTACCGCCTGCGCGCCTGCGCCGGCGACCATTGCCGCGACGTCGAGGACACCTACCGCTTCCCGCCGCTGCTCGGCGAGATGGACATCTACCTGCTCGGCGAGGGCCGCCACCGCGACTTCGCCCGCGTTCTCGGCGCCCACGTCGTCACCCTCGAGGGCGTCGCCGGCGTGCGCTTCGTCGTCTGGGCACCGAACGCCCAGCGCGTCTCGGTGGTCGGCAGCTTCAACAACTGGGACGGCCGGCGCCATCCGATGCGGCTGCGCCAGGGCTCGGGCATGTGGGAGCTGTTCGTGCCGGGCATCGGTGCCGGCGTGGTTTACAAATACGAGATCGTCGGGCCGTCGGGCGAGATGCTGCCGCTGAAGGCTGACCCGGTCGCCTGGGCGACCGAGCTGCCGCCCGCCACCGGCTCGGTGGTCGCCGACCCTGCCGAGCCGGTGTGGACGGATGCGGAGTGGATGGCGACCCGCGCCGCCCGCCAGGCGGTCGACGCGCCGATCTCGGTCTACGAGTGCCACGCCATGTCATGGCTGCCGAACGCCGAGGCCGGCGGCTTCAACTGGGCGACGCTCGCCGACCGCCTGGTGCCCTACCTGCAGCGGCTCGGCTTCACCCATGTCGAGCTGCTGCCGATCATGGAGCACCCGTTCGGCGGCTCCTGGGGCTACCAGCCCCTCGGCCAGTTCGCCCCCACCGCCCGGCTCGGCGCGCCGAACGAGTTCGCCGCCTTCGTTGACCGCTGCCACGCCGCCGGCCTGGGCGTCATCCTCGACTGGGTGCCGGCGCACTTCCCCACCGACGCGCACGGCCTGGCCCGGTTCGACGGCACCGCGCTCTACGAGCATGCCGACCCGCGCGAGGGCTTCCATCGCGACTGGAACACCTACATTTTCAACCACGGCCGCAACGAGGTGCGGGCGTTCCTGATCGGCAGCGCGCTGCACTGGCTCGAGCGCTTCCATGTCGACGCGCTGCGCGTCGACGCCGTCGCCTCGATGCTTTACCGCGACTACAGCCGCGATGCCGGCGAGTGGATACCGAACCAGTTCGGCGGCCGTGAAAACCTCGAGGCGATCGAGTTCTTCCACGAGCTGCGCGCCGCCGTCGATGATCGGGTAACGGGCGCCGTGCTGATCGCCGAGGAGTCGACCGCGTTCCCGCGCGTCTCGCGCCCGGTCGATGCCGGCGGCCTCGGCTTCCACTACAAGTGGAACATGGGCTGGATGCATGACAGCCTGCACTACATCGAAGAGACGCCGATCAATCGCCGCTGGCATCACGGCAGCCTCACCTTCGGCCTGGTCTACGCCTTCACCGAGAACTTCCTGCTGCCGATCTCGCATGACGAGGTGGTCTATGGCAAAGGCTCGCTGATCGGCAAAATGCCTGGCGACACCTGGCAGAAATTTGCCAACGCGCGCGCCTATCTGGGCTTCATGTGGACGCATCCTGGCAAGAAGCTGCTGTTCATGGGCAGCGAGTTCGCCCAGGCGCGGGAGTGGAACCACGACCGCGGCCTCGACTGGTTCGAACTCGACAACCCGATGAACAAGGGCGTGCAGGCGGTCGTCCGCGACCTGAACCACTGCTACACCGCCAACCGCGCGCTGCACGTCATGGACACCATGGATCACGGCTTCCGCTGGTCGGTGATCGACGACGACGCGCAGAGCGTCTTCGCCTTTATCCGTTACGGCACCGACCAAGATCCGCCGGTACTCGTCGTCTGCAACTTCACCCCGGTGACGCGCTACGGCTACCGCATCGGCGTCCCGGCGGCCGGGCTGTGGCACGAGATCCTGAACACGGACGCCACCGTCTATGGCGGTTCGGGCGCTGGCAATGGCGGCTCCGCAGGTGCCGACCGCGGCGAGTTCAACCACTTCCCGGCCTCGATCTCGCTCACCCTGCCGCCGCTGGCAACGATCATTCTAAAGGCGGCCTGACCGATGTCCCAGCTTGCCGACACATCCCAGCCTGCCGACACATCCCAGCCTGCCGACACATACGTCTATCCGCTGCCCTTCGGCGCCACGGTCGAGGGTGGCGGCACGACGTCGTTCCGCTTGTGGGCGCCCTCCGTCGCCGCCGCCGCCCTGGTGCTCGACGGCGCCGAGGCGCAGCCGATGACCGCGGAGCCGGGTGGCTGGTTTAGCCTGCAGACCGAGGCGAGCCCCGGCAGCACCTATAAATACCGGCTGCCCGACGGCGACGTGCCGGACCCGGCCTCACGCGCCCAGGCCGGCGACGTGCACGATGCGAGCCTGGTGGTCGACGGCGCGAGCTATCGCTGGCAGCACCCGGAGTGGCAGGGCCGCCCCTGGCACGAGGCGGTCGTCTACGAGCTGCATCCGGGCGCCTGCGGCGGCTTCGCCGGCATCGAGGCCCGGCTCGACGCGCTGGCCGAGCTCGGCATCACCGCCATCGAGCTGATGCCGGTGTCGGACTTCCCGGGCCCGCGCAACTGGGGCTATGACGGCGTGCTGCCGTTCGCGCCCGACGCCGCCTACGGCACCCCCGACGAGCTCAAGTCGCTGATCGACGCCGCGCACGGCAAGAACATCATGGTCTTCCTGGACGTGGTGTATAATCATTTCGGTCCCGACGGCGCCTATCTGCACGGCTTCGCCAAGCCGTTCTTCGACCCCGACGTGCACACCCCCTGGGGCGCCGCGATCGACTTCAAGCGCGACGAGGTGCGCGGCTTCTTCATCGGCAACGCGCTGATGTGGCTGCGCGAGTATCGCCTCGACGGGCTGCGCTTTGACGCCGTGCACGCCATCTCGCCGCAGGATTTCCTGCTCGACCTCGCCGCCGCCATCCGCAGCGGCGTCGAGCCTGGCCGCCACGTCCACCTCGTGCTGGAGCATGAGGGCAACCGCGCCTCGCTGCTGCGCCACGGCCTGGGCGAGCCGGGTTTCGATGCCCAATGGGCGGATGACTGGCATCACTGCCTGCACGTGCTGCTGACCGGCGAGAGCGAGGGCTACTACGAAAGCTTTCAGTCGCCGGCTGAGCAGTTGGCGCGCGCGCTGCGCGAGGGCTTCGTCTACCAGGGCCAGGTCTCGCCGCATCACGGCGAGCCGCGCGGCGAGCCGAGTGCGGAGCTGCCGCCGACCGCATTCGTGATCTGCCTGCAGAATCACGATCAGATCGGCAACCGGGCGCTCGGCGAGCGGCTCACCCAGCTCGCCGAACCGGGCGCGCTCGCCGCCGCGATGGCGCTGCTCCTGCTCAGCCCGATGATACCGATGCTGTTCATGGGCGAGGAGTGGGGCAGTCAGCAGCCCTTCCTGTTCTTCACCAGCCACAACGAGGAGCTGGCGCCGCTGGTGCGCGACGGTCGGCGCCGCGAGTTTCAGCACTTCGCCGCGTTCCAGGACGAGAGCCGCCGCGACCTCATCCCCGATCCCAACGACCCGGCCACCTTCACCCGCTCGATCCCGCCGGCGAGCGAGGCGGCCGAACCCCAGCACGCGGCGATCCTCGAGCAGACCCGCCATTTGCTGCGGCTGCGCGCCGAGCACGTGATGCCGCACATCCCGGGCGCGCGAAGCCTCGGCGCCGTCGCGCTGTCCGAAGCGGCGGTGCGCGCCGCCTGGCGCCTCGGCAACGGCAAGACGCTGACGATCGCCGCCAATTTCGGCCCGGCGCCGGTGGCCTGCGAGCTCCCCGGTACGATCCTGTTCAGCAGCCGCGCCGCGCCGGCGGGCCTGCTGCCCGGGCGCTGCACCATCATGTCGGTTGGCGAATGACCGAGACGCCGACCGAGGCGCTGGCTCGTGCGGCGGGCGTCGCGGTGCGCTGGAACGACGTGTTCGGCAAGTCCCATGACGTCTCGGCCGAGACCCTGCGCCGCGTGCTTGCCGCGCTGGACATGCCGGCCGAAACCGAACGCCAGGCGGCCGAGAGCCTCGATCGCCTGCGCGCCCCGCCCGCCGCGCCGCCGCTGCTGGTCACCGCCGAAATCGGCCAGGCCATCACGGTGGCGTTCCCCGCCCGCGTCTACCGCTACGAACTCGAGGATGGCCGCGTCTTCGAGGGGCCGACCGAGCCCGCTGCCGGCCGCTGCGTGCTGCCGGCGATCATGGAGCCCGGCTATCACCGCGTCACGCTCGACGACAAGCTGCTGAGCGTCGCGGTCGCGCCGGCGCGTTGCTACACGGTGCAGGATGCCCGGCCCGGCCAGAACCTCTGGGGCCTGGCCGTCCAGCTCTACGCGCTCCGCCGCGCCGGCGACGGCGGCATCGGCGATTTCGGCGGCCTCGCCAACTTCGCCGCCGCCGCCGCGCGGCATGGCGCCAGCGCGATTGCGATCAGCCCGGTGCACGCCCAGTTCACCGCCGACCCGGACCGCTTCAGCCCCTACGCGCCCTCCAGCCGCACCATGCTCAACGTGCTGCACGCGCCGCTGGACGAGGCGCCGGCATCGGCCGCGCAGGCTGGCCTTGCCAAGTTCGAAGCCCTCGACCTGGTCGACTGGCCCGCCGCCAGCCGCGCCCGCCTCGCCGTGCTGCGCGAGTGGTTCGCCGCGTCCGAGCAGGACCCGGCCGCCGTCGCAGCGCTGCGTGCCTTTCGCCTGGCCGGCGGCGACGCGCTCGAAAGCCACGCCACCTTCGAGGCGCTGCACGCGCATTTCCTCGGCCTGGAGACGCCGGTGTGGGACTGGCGCGAGTGGCCGGCCGAATTCGGCGATCCGGACGGTCCGGCGGTCAAGGCCTTCGCCAGGGACAACGCCGGCGCCGTCCGCTTCCACGCCTTTTTGCAATCCGTCGCCGATGCCGGTCTCGGCCGCGCCCAGGCGGCGGCGCGGGCCGCCGGCATGCCGATCGGGCTGATCTCGGACCTCGCCGTCGGCACCGCCGCCGGCGGCAGCCATTGCTGGAGCCGGCAATCCGAGATGCTGCTCGGGCTGTCGATCGGCGCCCCGCCCGACCTGCTCAGCCGCGACGGTCAGGATTGGGGCCTGGCGGCGTTCTCGCCCTTCGGCCTCGCCCAGCACGGGTATCGCGCCTTCATCGAGATGCTGCAGGCGGCGCTGCGCCACAGCGGCGGCGTGCGGATCGACCACGGCATGGGCCTGAACCGGCTGTGGGTCGTGCCTGAGGGGTCAAAATCGAGCCAGGGCGCCTACCTGGCGTTTCCGGAGCAGGACCTGCTGCGGCTCGTCCGCCTCGAATCCCACCGCCATCAGGCAATCATCCTGGCCGAAGACCTCGGCACCGTGCCGGACGGCTTCCAGCAGCGCCTGCAATCGGCCGGCGTGTTCGGCATGCGCGTGCTCGCCTTCGAGCGCAGCGAGGACAGCTTCAGCCCGCCCGCCGAGTGGGAGCCGCAGGCCGCGGCGATGACCAGCACCCATGACCTGCCGCCGGTTGCCGGCTGGTGGGCCGGGCGCGACCTCGACTGGCGCGAGCAGCTCGGCCTGTTCGGTGACGGCGGCATCGAGCCTGAGCGCACCGCCCGCGCCGCCGACCGCGACCGCCTGTGGGAGGCCTTCCGCCAGAGCGGTGCCGCGACCGGCGCGCCGCCCGCGGCGGCCGAGCGCGACGCCGTGGCCGATGCCGCGGTGCTGCACACCGCCCGCAGCGCCTCCGAGCTGTTCATGCTGCCGCTCGAGGATGCGCTCGCGGCCACCGAGCAGCCCAACCTTCCCGGCACCACCGACGAGCATCCGAACTGGCGCCGACGCTTCGCCGGCCCGGCCGACGCCCTGCTCGACCAGCCGGCCGTGGCCGGCCGGCTCGCCAGGCTCAATCAGGCGCGCCGCGCGCCAGGAAACCCGTGATGAAGCCGCTCACCGCCACCGCCCGCCTGCAGTTCCACAAGGACTTCACCATCGACGCGGCGGTCGCGCTGGTGCCGTATTTCGACCGGCTCGGCATCAGCCACCTCTACGCCTCGCCGCTGCTGCGCGCCCGCCCCGGCTCGACGCACGGCTACGACATCGTCGACCACAACCTGATCAACCCCGAGCTCGGCGGCGAGCCGGCGCTGCACCGCCTGGTCGACACCCTGCGCCGGCACGGCATGGGCCTGATCCTCGACATCGTGCCCAACCACATGGGCGTCGGCGGCGCCGACAATGCCTGGTGGCTCGACGTGCTGGAGTGGGGACGCGAGAGCTCCTACGCCAATTTCTTCGACGTCGACTGGGATCCGCCCGACGCCTCGCTGCGCGGCCGCATGCTCGCGCCCTTCCTCGGCAGCCCGTATGGCGAGTGCCTCGAGCGCGGCGAGCTCACCCTGCGCTTCGACCCCGAGGACGGCCGGCTCTTCGTCGACTATTACGGCAGCCGCTTCCCGATCTGCCCGCACGACTACGCCGCAGTGCTGCTCAGCCAGGGCGGCCCGCTCGACACCCCGGCGCGCGCCTTTGCCGACCTGCCCGCCGAGCGCGCGGCGATGCGCGAGGCCGCCGCTGCGGCGCGGCGCGAGCTGCGCCGCCCCGAATACAGCCGCGCCATCGACGAGGCCCTCGTCGCCCTGTCGCCAACGACCCCGCTCGGGCGCGACCGGCTGCACCGCCTGCTCGACCGGCAGAACTACCGCCTCGCCTGGTGGCGCGCCGCCTCCGACGAGATCAACTGGCGCCGCTTCTTCGACGTCAACACGCTGGCCGGCATACGCGCCGAAATCCCCGAGGTGTTCGAGGCGACGCACCGCACGGTGTTCCGCCTCTACACCGAGGGCCTGATCGACGGCGTGCGCATCGACCATGTCGACGGCCTGGCCAAGCCGCGCGCCTACTGCCGCAAGCTGCGCCGCCGGCTGGACGCGCTGACCGCCGGGCGCCCGGAGAGCGCCCCGCACGGCGAGCCGGTGATCTGGATCGAGAAGATCCTGGCCACCCACGAGCGCCTGCCCACCGACTGGCTGACCGACGGCACCACCGGCTACGACTTCATGAACGACGTC
Organism: Acetobacteraceae bacterium; assembly: GCA_965198995.1. Taxonomy (GTDB): domain Bacteria; phylum Pseudomonadota; class Alphaproteobacteria; order Acetobacterales; family Acetobacteraceae; genus CAXMMR01. The sequence continues at coordinate 1,545,686 of CBDAQG010000002.1, read as the reverse complement.
TCCGCGGTGCTGCACGACGCCGCGGGCGAGGCCGACATCACCCGGATCTGGACCGAGCAGACCGGCCGCCCGGCCGCCTTCGAGGTCGAGGCGCAGGCGGCGCGCCGCCAGATCCTGCGCGACAGCCTGTCGAGCGAGCTGTATGCGACCTCGGTCGCGTTGCACCGCATTGCCCGGCGCGACCTGGCGACGCGCGACTACACGCTGACCGCCATCCAGCGTGTGCTCACCGAGTTGCTGGTGCACTTCCACGTCTACCGCATCTATGCCGGCCCGGCCGGCCTGTCCGAGCCCGACCGCCAGGCGCTCGACTGGGCGCTCGCCGGGGCCCGCCGCACCGTGCGCGCCACCGATCAGGGGCTGCTCGCCCGGGTCGCCATCTGGCTCGGCGGCGACGATCTGCGCCAGGTGCCGTTCGGCCTGCGGCGCGACGAGCGGCTGCGCGCGATGACGCGCTTCCAGCAATTGTCCTCGCCGACGGCGGCCAAGTCGGTGGAGGACACGACGTTCTACCGCTTCGGCCGGCTGCTGTCGCGCAACGAGGTCGGCTCCGAGCCCGCGCAATTCGCGCTCTCGGTCGCCGGCTTCCACGCCGCCAACCGCGAGCGCGCCCGGCGCTTCCCGCGCGCCCTGCTGGCCACCGCGACGCACGACCACAAGCGCGGCGAGGATGCCCGCGCGCGCCTGGCGGTGCTGAGCGAGATTCCCGGCGAGTGGGAGGCGGCACTCGCCCGCTGGCGCCGCCTGAACGCGCCGCTCCGTCGCGACCTCGACGGCCCGGCGCCGGACGCGGCCGACGAGATCATGCTCTACGAGACGCTGCTCGGCGCCTGGCCGTTCGACCTCGCGCCGGATGACCAGCAGGGGCTCGCGGCACTGCGCGAGCGCGTCGCCGGCTGGCAGGAGAAGGCGCTGCGCGAGGCCAAGCGCCGCACCGGCTGGGCGGTGCCGGACGAGGCCTACGAGACCGCCTGCCAAGACTTCCTCGCCGCGGTGCTCGACGCCGAGCGGCCGACCCGCGTCGTCCACGAGATCGCCGGCTTCGTCGGCCGCATCGCCGCCGCCGGGGCGCTCAACGGCCTGTCGCAGACGATGCTGCGGATGACCTGTCCCGGCGTGCCCGACCTCTACCAGGGCACCGAGTACTGGGACCTGTCGATGGTCGACCCCGACAACCGCCGCCCGGTCGATTTCGCCGACCGCGAGGCGACGCTGGCCGCCGGCACGCCCGTCGACCTGCTCGCGACCTGGCGTGACGGACATGTGAAGCAGGCTCTGGTATCGGCCGTGCTGAAAGCGCGCGCCGCCGCCCCGGATCTCTACAACCTTGGCGACTATGTCGCGTTGCATCTCGACGGCCCGGTGGGTGACCACGCTCTGGCGTTTGCCCGCAGCCACGGCGAGCGGCTGGCGCTGATCGTGGTCTCCCGGCTGGCTCTCCGCGCGCAACTCGGCTCGACGCCGCTGCTGCCGGGTGGGTTTTGGGATGGAACGGCGATCGCCCTGCCCCGGCAATGGGCTGGGCGGCAACTGAGGAACGTGCTGACGGGCGAGGCGCTGAGCGGGGATGATCGCCTTGCCGTGGGCGACATCCTCGCGCGCTTCCCGGTGGCGCTGCTGGAGGGCTCATGAATCGCATCGTCGTCGTCTCCAACCGCGTCCAGATACCGCAGCCCGGTGTCGCCAATGCGGGCGGCCTCGCGGTGGCACTCGAAGGCCTGATGCAGCGTCGCGGTGGCCTGTGGTTCGGCTGGTCCGGCCGCGTCTCGGACGAGCACGCCGTGCACACCGTCCAGCACGGCAACCTGCAATACGCGACCATCGACCTCACGCGCGAGGAGCACGAGCGCTACTACAACGACTTCTCCAACGCCACGCTGTGGCCGCTGCTGCATTCAATGCCGGACCACATGAGCTACGACCGCCGCTCCGCCGTGGTCTACCGGGCGGTCAACGAGCGGATGACCGACGTGCTGGTGCCGCTGCTGCGCCCGACCGACCTGGTCTGGGTGCATGACTACCACCTGATGGCCATGCCGACCCTGATGCGCCGGCGCGGCGTCACCGCCCCGATCGGCTTCTTCCTGCACATTCCCTTCCCGTCGCCCGACATGCTGGCGAGTGTGCCCGAGGCCGGCGCGCTGATCCGCGACCTGCTGGCGGCCGACCTGCTCGGCTTCCAGACCGCCAACGACGTCGACAACTTCGCCGCCGCCGCCTGCCGGCTGTGCGGCGCCACGCCGGTCGACAACACCAACAGCCTGCAGTTCGACGGCCGAACCGTCCGGCTCGGCGCCTTCCCGGTCGAGATCGAGGCGCGGGAGTTCGCCGAAACCGCCAGAAAGGCCTGGCACACCCCGGCCACCGAGCGCCTGCGCCGCAGCCTGCAGGGCCAGCGCCTGATCCTCGGCGTCGACCGCATGGACCCGACCAAGGGCTTGCCGCAGCGCCTGCAGGGCTACCGCCGGCTGCTCGAGACCCGGCCCGACTGGCGCAAGCGCACGACGCTGCTGCAGATCGCCGCCGAGAGCCGCAAGGACGTCAGCGTCTACCAGGAGCTGCGGCTGGAGATCGACCGGGAGGCGGGCGCGATCAACGCCGATTGGGGCGAGCCGGAATGGACGCCGTTGCGGGTGCTCGCGCGCGGCACCGCCCGCAACGCCGTCGCCGGTTTTATGCGCGAGGCCCGTGTGGGTTTGGTCACGCCGTTGCGCGACGGCATGAACCTGGTCGCCAAGGAGTATATCGCTGCCCAGGACCCGCAGGATCCCGGCGTGCTGGTGCTGTCGCGCTTCGCCGGCGCCGCCCGGCAGCTGACCTCGGCGCTGCTGGTGAACCCGCACGACCCGGACGAGCTCGCCGACGCAATGGACAAGGCGCTGACGATGTCGCTCGCGGAGCGCCAGGAGCGCTGGCAGGTGTCCTGGCGCGCCATCGAGACCAACACCCCAATGGTCTGGGGCCGCTCCTTCCTGTCCTCGCTGCTGCAGACGGCGAGCCCGCCATCCGCCCAGCCTAGCTCGCCGGAGCTGACGGACGTCGAGCTCGACCGCTTGACGACGAACCCTGATTAAGAAGGCAAGGGGCGTTGCCCCTTGACCCCTCCAAAGGCCGGCAGCCTATGGAAACCGATTAATTGATGGGGCCCTTAGGCCCCGTCGGGCAAAGGCTCGCGGCGCGTGACGTGTCTAGGGCAACGCCCTCGACTTGGCTGATTTCTCCACCCCAGGTCTGGAGATCGACCAGGCAACATCCATGTGAGAACCAGCTGACGCCGTCACAGGCCAGCAACCAACAGCTTCGTTACCGTTTGACACACCGCCCGGCTGGTGTGCGCACCTATCTACGCCATGCCGCCGTCATGCATCGCGGCGCGTCGGCCTGGTTGCGAGAGGGTTTGATTTGGGTCTCGTCAAGTATGCTCTGAAGTTCCGGGTCACCTTCTACGTCCTGGCATTGATGATCATGTTCTGCGGCATCGGCGCCAGCACGGTGATGCCCAAGGACGTGTTCCCCGAGGTCAACATCCCCGTCGTCGTCATCATCTGGACCTACACGGGTCTCGATGCGCGCGACATGGAGACCAAGGTCACCACCTACACCGAGTTCTCGCTCTCCAACAACGTGAACGACATCCGGCGCCTGGAAAGCACGACGCTGCAGGGCATCACCATCCAGCGCATCTACTTCCAACCCTCGGTCAGCCTCAACCTCGCGCTCTCCCAGATCACGGCCGCGACCAACTCGATCCGCGCCGTGCTGCCGCCGGGCATCCAGCCGCCGGTAATCCGGCCGTTCTCCGCCTCCGCCGTGCCGGTGATCCAGCTGGCTCTGTCCTCACCCAAGGAGAGCGAGGCCCAGCTGTATGATTACGGCCTGTATAAGATCCGCCAGGCGCTGGCGACGGTGCCTGGCTCGACGCTGACGCCACCCTTCGGCGGCGTGCCGCGGCAAATCCAGATCGACCTCAACCTGAACGCCCTGCGCGCCTACGGCCTCACCCCGCAAGACGTCACCAACGCGCTCATCAGCCAGAACGTCACCGTCCCCTCCGGCCTCGCCAAGATCGGCGACACCCAGTACGTCATCCACCTGAACGCCTCGCCGACCGTGATCACCTCGCTCAACGAGGCGCCGGTCAAGGTCGTGAACGGCTCGCCAATCCTGATCCGCGACGTCGCCTGGGTGCGCGACGGCGGTCCGCCGCAGCAGAACATCGTGCGCAATGACGGCCACCGCTCGGTGCTGCTGGAGATCCTCAAGAACGGCAACTCCTCGACGCTGGCGGTGGTGAACCGGGTGCGCTCGATGCTGGTCGGCATCCATGCCGCAGCACCCAAGGACATGAAGATCGAGGCGCTATTCGACCAGTCGGTGTTCGTCTCCGGCGCCATCGTCGACGTCATCCGCGAGGCCGCCATCGCCGCCGGGCTCACCGGGCTGATGATCCTGCTATTCCTTGGCTCCTGGCGCAGCACGCTGGTCGTGCTGGTTTCGATCCCGCTCGCCGTGCTGAGCTCGCTCGCCGTGCTCGGCGCCATCGGCGAGACCATCAACATCATGACGCTGGGCGGCATGGCGCTCGCCGTCGGCATCCTCGTCGACGACGCGACCGTGGCGATCGAGAACACCTACCGGCTGATGGATGAGGGCCGGCCATTCCGCGAGAGCGTCGTCGAGGGCGCGGCCGGCATCGCCAAGCCGGCGCTGATCTCGACGCTGTCGATCTGCTCGGCCTTTGTCTCGGTATTCATGCTGACCGACGCACCGAAATTCCTGTTCACCCCGCAGGCGCTCGCCGTCGTGTTCGCCATGCTCGCTTCCTACGTGCTGTCGCGCACCCTGGTGCCGATCATGATCGACGTGCTGATCAAGCGCGAATACGACACCAAGCACGCCAAGCAGGGCGACAAGGATACCAACGACCAGCCGGGCGCCAAGGCGGCCGACGAGCCGCCGAAGCGCAGCCGCTTCGCACCGAACCCGAACGGCCGCCTCGCCCATGCGCTCGGCTTCTTCGGCCGCTTCCATGCCGGCTTCGAGAAGCGTTTCACCGCCTTCCAGCGCGCCTATGTCGGCCTGCTGCATCTGGTCATCGGCCGGCCGCTGATCCCGGTCGCCGGCGCCCTGCTGACGGTCGCGCTCGCCGGCGTGCTCTTCCTCTTCGTCGGCCGCGAGTATTTCCCGGCGATCGATGCCGGCCAGATGACGCTGCACGTGCGTGCGCGACCGGGCCTGCGCATCGAGGCGGCCGAGCGGCTGTTTCAGTCAGTCGAGGACACCATCCGCGAGGTGGTGCCCAAGCGCGAGCTGACCGGCATCATCGACAATATCGGCCTGCCTTCGCTGAACTATAACCTGGCGTTCAACGACGGCTCGTTCGTCGCCTATAATGACGGCCAGGTCCTGGTTTCGCTCGGCGAGAACCACGGCTCCACCTTCGCCTATCAGCGTCAGCTCCGCCTGCTGCTGGCCAAGCGCTTCCCCGACGCGCTGTTCTACTTCCAGCCCGCCGACATCATCACCCAGATCCTCGATTTCGGCATCCTGGCGCCGATCGACATCCAGGTCAGCGGCCGCCATCCCGAGCAGGACCTGAAGGTCGCGCAGGAGATCTCAGCCAAGCTGCGCGCCGTCAGCGGCGCAGTCGACGTGCACCTCCAGCAGATCGTCGACGCCCCCGTCTACAAGGTGGACATCGACCGCAACCGCGCCTCCGAGCTCGGCCTCACCACCAGCCAGGTCGCCTCCAACCTGAACGTCTCGCTCTCCGGCTCATTCCAGGTGTCGCCGAACTTCTGGTCCGACCCGGTCTCCGGCATCGCCTACCAGGTCTGGGTGCAGACGCCGGAATACCGGATTCAGCAGCTCCACGACTTGCAGAACACGCCGCTGCTGGTCAGCGCCAGCGCCGCCTCCACCAACGATCCAGCCAGCGGCTCGGCGATCAACCTGCTGGCCAACGTGGCCACCTTCAAGCGCGCCTATGAGCAGGTCTCGATCAACCACGTGAACCTGCAGCCGACCTACGACGTCTTCGCATCGGTGCAGGATCGCGCCCTCGGCGACGTCGCCGGCGACGTCAACCGCATCGTCACCGCCGCGCAGAAGACGCTGCAGGCCCCCGACAAGATCGCGGTGCGCGGCCAAATCGAGAGCATGAACAGCTCGTTCAACCAGATCGGCCTCGGCCTGCTGATCGCGCTCGTCGCCGTCTACCTGCTGATGGCGATCAACTACCAGAACTGGGGCGACCCGTTCGTCGTCCTGCTCGCTTTGCCGCTCGCCTTCTGCGGCATTGTGCTCAGCCTGTTCATCACCCAGACGCACTTCTCCATCCCCTCCCTGTTCGGCGCCATCATGAGCGTCGGCGTCGCCAGCGCGAACTCCATCCTGCTGGTCACCTTTGCCCGCGAGCATCGCGAGCAGACCGGCTGCTCGGCGATGGAGGCGGCGATCGAGGCCGGCCACACCCGGCTGCGTCCGGTGCTGATGACCGCCGGCGCGATGTTCGTCGGCCTGATCCCGATGGCAATCGGGATCGGTGAGGGTTCGGAGCAGAACGCCGCCCTGGCCCGCGCCGTTATGGGCGGCATCGGCGTGGCGACAATTTCCACGCTGGTGTTCGTGCCGTTTCTCTACAGCCTGCTCCGTCGCGGCGAGGCCAAGCCGCTTGAGGACTACGTATGATGGACCAGCTTCCGCCGCGTGACGACCACACCAGCGACAGTCGCGCCCTGGTGACCCGCGAGGAGCATCTCCCCGCCATCGCCGAGCCGCAGCACGACGCCGACGGCACGCCCGCCAGGCCTGCCGCCAAGCCGGACGACCAGGACAAGGAGATACCGCCGCCGCCCCGCGCCAGGGTGCTGATCTACGTGCTGGTGCCGCTGGCGCTGGCGCTCGGCTACGGCGCCTACACCCACTGGGCCGAGAGCGCCCGCGCGCAGGACGCCCGCTCGCAGATGGTCAACGCGGTCCCCGAGCTGCGCACCACCACCGCCAAGCGCGACAGCAAGCCCGTCGATTTGGTGCTGCCCGCCCAAACCCAGGCCTTCGACTACGCGAACCTCTACGCCCGCGCGACCGGCTTCATCGCCGAGCGCCATGTCGACATCGGCAGCCGGGTGCATCGCGGCGACCTGCTGATCCGCATCGCCGCGCCCGACCTCGACCAGCAGCTCGTCCAGGCCGCCGCCCAGCTCGGCCAGGTCCAGGCCGCGGTGCTGCAGGCCCGCTCGCTGGTCGAGCAGGCGCAGGCCAACACCAGCCTCGCCAAGGTCACCAAGTTCCGCGAGACGACGCTCGCCTCGCAAGGCTGGGAGACCAAGCAGAACGCCGACAACTCCACCGCCAACGCCTCCGTCCAGGGCGCGAACGTCGACAGCGCCAAGGCCGGCGTGACCGTCGCCGAGGCTAACTTCCAGGCCCAGCTCGCCCAGGTGCAGCGCCTGCAGGCGCTCACCGCGTTCGAGCGCATCACCGCGCCCTTCGACGGCGTCATCACCGCCCGCAACGTCGACGTCGGCGACCTGGTGAGCGCCGACAACGCCAGCGGCTCGCCGGCCTTCACCGTGCAGAGCGACGACGTGCTGCGCATCTCCGTCCAGGTGCCGCAATCCGGCGCCGTCGGCCTGCATGACGGCCTGGACGCCAGCATCACCGTCCCCGAGCTGCCCGGCCGCACCTTCCACGGCACCGTCGCCCGCAGCTCGGTCGCCCTCTCGCCGGTCAACCGCTCGCTCACCGCCGAGGTCGACGTCCCGAACCCCAGCCACACCCTGCGGCCCGGCCTCTACGTCAACGTGACCTTCCAGATCCCCCGCGCCACACCCGCCGTGATCATCCCCGCCGACGCCCTGGTCTTCAACTCGGACGGCATGCAGGTGGCCGTCATCCAGGACGACAAGCTGCACTACAAGAAGGTCACGATCGCTCGCGATTTCGGCCAGACGGTCGAGCTGAGCAACGGCCTGGACGGCGGCGAGACGGTCGGCCTCGACGTGCCGGCCGGCCTCGACGACGGCGCCAAGATCACGGTCCAGCCGCCTGACGACGGCAACAAGCAGGGCGGCAGGGCTAATCAGACGGCGTCTAAGTAAGGCCAGGAGCTCCGCTCCTGGACCTCGCTGGGGGCGGCGCCCCCAGACCCGCATCCGTCTGGGTGTGCCTCACACGCCGCCGAAATGGATTTTGAAGGCTACGCCTTTAATGGGGTCCAGGGGCAACGCCCCTGGCCTTACTGGATCTCGCGCAAAAGCTCTCCCAGCAGGTCGAAGATCTCGTCGATCTGATCCCGACTGATGATGAGCGGCGGCGACATCGCCACGATGTCGCCGGTAAAGCGCATCAGCAACCCGCTCGCATAGGCCCGGGTGAACAGGTCGTAGCCCCGCGCTCCGGGCGCCCCCGGCCGCGGCGCCATCTCGATGCCGCAGACCAGGCCCAGATTGCGGATGTCGATCACCGGTCCAGCTCCGCGCAGGCCATGTGCCCGCGCCTCCCAGTAGGGCGCCAGCTCGGCGGCGCGCTCGAACAGCCCCTCCTCGGCATAGATGTCCAACGTCGCGATGCAGGCCGCCGCCGCTAGCGGATGGCCGGAATAGGTGTAGCCGTGGAACAGCTCGATCCCGGCGGCGACGCTGTCGTTGATCGCGTCATGGACCGCATTCGTCGCCACGACCGCGCCCATCGGCACCGTGCCGTTGGTGATCCCCTTGGCCAGGCAAACGAGGTCGGGCGTCACGCCAAAGCGCTGCACCGCAAACGGCGCACCAAGCCGGCCGAAGCCGGAGATCACCTCGTCGTAGATCAGCAGGATGCCGTGCCGGGTGCAGATCTCCCGCAGCCGCTCCAGATACCCCACCGGCGGCGGCAACACCCCCGTCGAGCCCGACAGCGGCTCGACGATCACGGCCGCGATGGTCGAGGCGTCATGCAGCGCCACGATCCTCTCCAGCGCATCCGCGAGCTCCGCGCCATGCTCCGGCTGTCCCCGGCTGAAGGCGTTGCGCGCCAGGTCGAACGTGTGCGGCAGATGGTCCACCCCCGGCAGCAACGGCCCGAACGCCCGCCGATTGGTGCCGATCCCCCCCACCGAGATGCCGCCGAACCCGACCCCGTGGTAGCCGCGCTCGCGGCCGATCAGCCGCGTCCGCCGCCCTTCGCCACGCGCCTGGTGATACGCCAAGGCGAGCTTGAGCGCGGTGTCGCACGCCTCCGAGCCCGAGTTGGTGAAGAACACGTGGTCCAGCCCATCGGGCATCAACCCAGCCACCCGGCTCGCCGCCTCGAAGCTCAGCGGATGCGCCATCTGGAACGTCGGCGCGAAGTCGAGCGTCGCCACCTGCCGCTGCACCGCCTCCACGATCCCCGGCCGGCAATGCCCCGCATTGCAGCACCACAAGCCCGCCGCGCCGTCGAGAACGTCGCGACCGTCATGCGAGCGGTAGTGCATGTCCCGCGCCGAGACGAGCAGACGCGGCGCCGCCTTGAACTGCTTGTTGGCCGTGAACGGCATCCAGAACGCATCAAGGTCGTTCGGCAGGCTAATATCCATGGATCACTCGTCCGACTACGAGCACCAAACGTGAGCCTGTCTGTTTCTGGGCGCAAGGAAGTCCAGGAGCTCCGCTCCTGGACCTCGCTGGGGGCGGCGCCCCCAGACCCGCATCCATTTGGAGTCTAGCCGGGTTCTTTCTTACTCGGCGCAGCTAATCAACCAAGACCTCCCACCGCCGCGACCTTGCCCGGTGGGAATGGATAAGAAATGGATTTTAGAGGCTTCGCCTTTTATGGGGTCCAGGGGCAACGCCCCCTGGCCTTAACTCCGCATCACCGCATGGATCTCGCCCGTGCGTTCCAGCACGTTCATCGACACGCCGTGCCCCGCGCGTCGGAACACCACGCTCAGCCTCGCCCCGCCGATCGTCAGGTTATGCAGCGTCACCTCCTGCAGGAACTCAGGCAGGCTCGGGTTGCTGAAGGTGACGGTGCGCGCCGCTGGATCGAAGCCGACGCCGAGTGCTGCCTGTAGCGTCGCCGGCAGCGCGGTCGCCGCCCAGGCCTGCGGCGAGCAGGCCACCGGGTAGAAGGTCGGTCCCTGCCCGCGCCGCCTGGGAAAGCCGCAGAACAGCTCCGGCAGGCGCCGCAGGTCGATATACAGCGAGGCGTCGAACAGCCCGCCGAACAGCTTCAGGATGTGCTCGTTCAGCCCGTAGCGCGCCATGCCCAACGCAATCATTGCGTTGTCGTGCGGCCACACCGAGCCATTATGGTACGCCATCGGGTTATACCGCGCCTCGGTATTGGCGATGGTGCGGATGCCCCAGCCGGTAAAGAAGCGCGACGACAGCAACTGCTCGGCGACCTGCACGGCGCGATCATGCGAGATGATGCCGGTCAGCAGCAGATGGCCGGCATTGGACGACCGCACCCGGCAGGGCTGCTTCTGCCCGTCCAGCGCCAGCGCGTAGGTGCCGAGCTCCTCGCACCAGAACTTCTGCTCGAACGCCGTCCGCAGCTTCTCGGCCGCGACGTGCTGCTCCTCGGCCTCGTCGGCAAAGCCGAGGCGTCGGCCGATCGCGGCGGCGGCCCGACGCGCGGCGTAGACGTAGCCCTGCACCTCGCACAGCGCGATTGGCCCCTCGGCGAACCGCCCGTCGGCGTGGAAGACGCTGTCGTAGCTGTCCTTCCACCCCTGGTTCGCGAGCCCCTCGTCGGTCTTGCGGAAATACTCGACGAAGCCGTCGCCGTCCCGGTCCCCCGAGCGCTCGATCCAGTCGAGCGCGCGCCGGATGTTGGGCCACAGCTCCCACGCCGTCGCCTCGTCGCCGGTGCGCTCGAGGTACAATCCGGCGAGCATGACGAACAGCGGCGTGCTGTCGACGCTGCCGTAGTAGCGCCGGAACGGCACCTCGCCGAGTTCGGCCATCTCGCCGTGCCGCACCTCGTGCAGGATCTTGCCCGGCTCGGCGTCGGCCGCCGGGTCGTCATGGTCGGCCTGGTTGAGCGCCAGGTAGCGCAGCACGCCGCGCGCGAGGCTCGGATCGAGCCACAGCGTCTGCAGCGCCGTGATCAGCGCGTCGCGCCCGAACGCGGCCGAGAACCACGGCACCCCGGCATACGGGTACGGCCCGGTCGGCTTGTCGGTGACCAGCATGTAGAGGTCGCTGATCGAGCGCCGCATCGCCTCGTTGAACACCTCGTTCGAGGTCGCGATCGCGGCCGCGTTGGCCGAGGCGCCGCGCAGCCAGCGGCGGCTGTCGACGAGGTGGCGCATGAAGTTCTGCTGCGCCGAGTTGACCGGCGCATCGGCGTCGCAGGCGATCTCGATGAACACCAGGGTGCGGCCATGCGCCGGCAGGCTGAGCTTGAAATGCGCCCGGCCGGGTTCGAGCAGCGCCGGATGCGGGTCAAAGCGCAGCCGCGTCTCGCGCCGGCGCCGATCGAGCCCGGTGTAGGAGAGGGTGGCGGTGTCGGCGTCCACCACCACGGGGTGCTGCTCGCCGTGCTGGCGGCGGACCATGCCGCGCACCTCGAACAAGTCGGCGAAGTCGGCGCCGAAGCGGATCTCGAGCCGCACCTGCTGGTCGGCGTCCGAGTAGTTGCGCACCGACAGCCGCTCATAGCAGCCGCCCGCCCACAGGAAGCGCGAGCGGCGCAGATGGATCACGTCATGCTCGAGCGACTGCTCGCGCCCGACGGCCAGGTCCGGGTTGGTCAGGTCGACAGTCAGCGTGCCGTTGTCGTCGCGCAGCGTCGAGCTCAACAGCATCGGCCGGCACTCGTTGATCAGCAGGTCGAAGGCGGACAGGTAGCGGGTGTCGCGCCAGTAGATCCCCTCGGTGCCGCCCGGGCTCGGCAGCACGTTGCCGCTCTGGTCGAACACGCCGAACATGTCGCCCGCCTTGAGGGTGCGGAAGCGGCGCTCCTGCAGCGAGACGCTGGCGCCGATGGCGTATTCGGCGCCCTCATGGCTCTCCGCCCGCGGCGCCGGATCGACGTTGGCGGAGGCGGGAGCTGAGGCAGGGCCCAACGCGGAACCCAGGGCGGAACCCAGGGCGGAACCCGAGGCGGGGCCCGGGGCAGGATCGGCTGCGGGTGTCGGCAGGTCCACTTGGCGTGGCTCCTCGTCGTCGGTGCGCGCGCAAGGTGACAGGTGAGACGCGTCGCGCAAGCCCTACCCGCGTCTCGGCAGGTGACAGATCGGCAACCTCGCACGGCAAGGTTGCGTTGCCGCAGGCATGGGCAAGGCGGCGCCGACGGCACGGGACACCTCGATCGCGACCTACCGGGCGAAGCGTGATTTCGCCCGCACCGCCGAGCCCGCTCCAGCTGCGTCGCCGGCGGGCGAAGCCCTGCTCTTCGTCGTCCAGAAGCACGCCGCGACCCGGCTGCACTGGGACTTCCGGCTCGAGCATGGCGGCGTGCTGTGGAGCTGGGCGGTGCCGCGCGGCCCGTCGATGGACCCGCATGACAAGCGCCTGGCCGTGCATGTCGAGGACCACCCGGTCGAGTACGCGCGCTTCGAGGGCGACATCCCGGCGGGCAATTACGGCGCCGGCCATGTCGACATCTGGGACCGCGGCCACTGGCGGGCGATGAGCGACGACCCGGCGGCCGACCTCGCACGCGGCGAGATGAAGTTCGTCCTGGCGGGCGAGCGTCTCCAGGGACGCTTCGTGCTGATCCGCCTCAAGCCGCGGCCGCGCGAGCACGCGGAAAACTGGCTGCTGATCAAGGAGCATGACGAGCACGAATCGCCCGGCACGGACGCGGCGGCACTGGAGCGCACGCCGCTGCCGAAGCTCAGGCAAGGCGCCGGCAAACCCAAGGCAAAGCGCAAGCAAGCGGGCAAGCCCGCCCCGGTGGAGGCGGCCGAGCCCGCCGCCATGGCCACCCCGGCGACGCAGCGCGAGATGCCGGCCGACGCCGTCGCCCGCAAGTTCGGCGCCACGCCGAAGCCGCAGCTCGCGAGCGCCGCCGACATCGCGCCCGACGGCGGCGAGTGGATCAGCGAGATCAAGTTCGACGGCTACCGCCTGCTCGCCCGCCGCGAGCGCGGCGTCGTCCAGCTCATCACCCGCAACGGCCTGGACTGGACCGCCCGCCTGCCCGCCATCGCCGCCGCCATCGCCGGCCTCGGCCAGGGCGACCTGCTGCTCGACGGCGAGCTGGTGGCGCTGCAGCCGGACGGCGTCTCGAGCTTCCACGCCCTGCAGGCGGCGCTGCGCGACAAGCGCGACGACACCCTGTTCTTCTACGCCTTCGACCTGCTGCACCTGGACGGCCACGACCTCGCCCCCTGCCCGCTCGCCGACCGCAAGGCCGTGCTCGCCGGGCTCGCCGACTGGACGGCGGGGCTGCTGCGCTACTCCGACCACGTCGCCGGCGATGCCGCCCGCGTGCGCAAGCAGGCCTGCACGATGGGGCTGGAGGGCGTCATCTGCAAACGCGCCGACGCCCCCTACCGCCCCGGCCGCGGCCGCGACTGGCTCAAGATCAAGTGCCAGGGCCGCGAGGAGTTCGTCGTCCTCGGCTGGACGAAGCCGCAGGGCGCACGCAGCGGCCTCGGCTCGCTGCACCTCGGCTTCTACGACCCCGAGCACCGGCTGCACTATGTCGGCGGCTGCGGCAGCGGCTTCGCGGATGCCGATCTCGACGTCATGAGCGAGAGGGTCAAATCGCTTGCGTCGCCGCCGCCCAAAGGCCTGCTGCTGACCGAGGAGAAGCCGCCCACCGGCCTGAACTGGGTGCGGCCCGAGTTGGTGATCGAGGTGCAGTATATCGGCTGGTCCGGCGCCGGCCGCCTGCGCCACGCCGTCTTCCTCGGCCTGCGCGAGGACAAGCCCGCCGCCGAGGTGGTGCGCGACGTGCCCGACCCGGAGGCCAAGCGCATCACCCTCGGCCAGCGCCCTACCCGCATCGTCAACGCCAAGCCGCCCGTCCAGCGCGGCGGCGCCACCGAGATCGGCGGCGTCCGCCTCACCCATCCCGAGCGCGAGCTGTGGCCCGGCATTACCAAGCAGGACCTCGCCACCTACTGGCAGACCGTCGCCCAGACCGCCCTGCCCGGCATCGCCGACCGCCCGCTCGCCCTGGTGCGCTGCCCGGACGGCATCGACGGCGAGCACTTCTTCCAGAAGCACGCCCTGCGCGGCATGGCCGAGCAGCTCCGCGAGGGCGACCAGGACGGCGCCCCCTACCTGGCCTTGCGAGGCCAGGACGGCCTGATCGCGGCGACCCAGATGTCGGCGATCGAGCTGCACGGCTGGGGCTCCCATTTGCCGGATGCCGGCCGCGCCGACCGGCTGGTCTTCGACCTCGATCCCGGCGAGGGCGTCGAGTGGCCGCAGATCATCCGCGCGACGCTCGACGTGCGCGACCGGCTGGAGCGCGAGGGCTTCGTCTCCTACTGCCGCACCTCCGGCGGCAAGGGCCTGCACGTCGTCGCCCCGCTCCGCCCGGACGCCGGTTGGGACCAGGTGCGCGCCTGGTGCCGCCGCTTTGCCGAGCGCATGGAGGCCGAGCAGCCGTCGCTCTACGTCGCCTCGGTGCCGAAGGCCAAGCGCACCGGCCGCATCCTGGTCGACTGGCTGCGCAACGGCCTGGGCTCGACCGCGGTCTGCTCCTTCTCGCCCCGCGCCCGCCCCGGCGCCGGCGTCGCCACCCCGCTGCACTGGCGCGAAGTCGGCCCCAAGCTCGACGTCACCGCCTGGACGCTCAAGACTGTGCCCGGCCGCCTCGCCAAGCTGCGCGCTGACCCTTGGGCAGGGTTTGCCGAGGCAGATCAGCGGCTGCCGGCCGAGGCGGCGCCAGCGCGTAAGCGCCGATAAGCAAAGCGCTTCTTTTTTGCGAAAAAGAAGCAAAACACTTTTGCTCGTTGTCGCCTAGCTGCCCAGCGCGGCTCTGATCGGGTAAAAGTTTTTTGGTTCTTTTTTTCAAAAAAGAACTCCTTCCTTCCGGAGCCAAACCCCATGGCAGAACAACGCCCCATCTGGCGCGGCCAACTCCGGCTCGCCCTCGTCTCCTGCCCGATCGCGCTCTACGCCGCGCATCACGAGAGCTCCAACCTGCACTTCCACTTCATCAACCCCAAGACCGGCAACCGGGTGCGGATGGTGACGCTCGATGCCGAGACCGACGAGGAGCTGCAGCGCCGCGACCTCGCGCGCGGCTTCGAATACGAGAAGAACAGCTACGTCCTGCTCGATGACGAGGATTTCGAGTCCGCCCGGATCGACAGCTCGTCGATCCTGAGCGTCGCCAAGTTCGTCCCCGCGGGTGAGATCGACCCGGTCTACTACGACCAGAGCTACTATCTGGCGCCCGACGGCGACGGCTCGCAGGACGTCTACCTCGTGCTGCGCGAGGCGATCGCCAACACCGGCAAGGTGGCGCTGTCGCGGGTGGTGATGGCGCGGCGCGAGCGGGCGGTGGCGATCATGCCGATGGGTCGCGGCCTGGTGCTGCACACGCTGCACGAGGCGCGCGACGTCGCCAACCCGGCCGAGCTGTTCGCCGCCGTGCCGTCCGAGCAGCCGGACCCGGCGATGGTGACGCTGGCGACGCAGCTCATCGACCGCCAGAGCGAGGCCTTCGAGCCGACCGACCTGGAGGACCGCTACGAGGCCAAGCTGCGGCAGGTGATCGACGCCAAGCTCGCCGGCGAGGGGGTGAAGCCGGACGCGCTGCCGGAGGAGGAGCGCGGCAACGTCATCGACCTGATGGCGGCGCTGAAGCGCAGCCTCGGCCAGACCGCGGACGCGCCACGCACGAAGGCCAAGGGCGCCAAGTCGCCGGCCTCGAAGGGCAAGGCCGCTGCCGCCAAGAAGCCGCCCGCCGCCAGCAAGCCGGCGACGCAGCGAAAGCGCGCCTGATGCGTCTCTCGGTTTGCCTGCTCGCCGCGCTGTCGGTCGCCGCACCGGCCCGGGCCCAGACCTTCGGCCTGTTCAACACCCGGCTGCACGTCTACGCCGCCGCCAGCCTGTCCGGGCCGATGCAGGAGCTGATCGCCGCCTCCGGCCTCGATCCGTCCAACGTCGCCGATCCGGTCTTCGGCCCGTCCGGCACCCTGCGCGCCGAGATCGAGGCCGGCGCGCCGGCCGGGCTCTTCGTCTCCGCCGACCTCGACCAGCCGAAGCATCTGGAGACCCGCCCCGGCGCCCTGCCCGCCGTCGCGTTCGCCACCAACCAGGTCTGCGTGCTGGCGCCGCGCGCCGTGGGCCTGACCAGCGCCGACCTGCTCGACCGGCTGCTCGACCCGACGCTCCGCCTGGCGACCGCATCCCCCGGCGACTCGGCGATTGGCGACGATGCCTTCGCCATGTTCAGCCGCGCCGACGCCGTTCGCCCCGGCGCCGGCGCGACCCTCAGCGCCAAGGCGCAGCGCCTGCTCGGGGCTGCCGGCAGCGACGGCCACAGCCCGGCGGCGACGATCTTCCTGCGCCATCAGGCCGACGCGCTGGTCGATTTCTGCAGCCAGCAGCCTGCCCTGCGCAGCGAGGTGCCGGACCTGGTCGCAACCAGGCCGCCCGCCGGCCTCAGCATCGCCGCCACCTACGGCCTGGTGGTGCTGCGACCGTCCCGCGCCGCCATGCGACTGGCCTTGTTCATGCTGTCAGCCAGGGGCCAGTCGATCCTGGCGGATGCCGGCCTGGTGCCGCTCTCCTCGCAGTAGCCTGCGCTGATCAGGGCTGCCCAGGCGGCGGCAGCGGCGGCGGTAGCGGCGGCGTGCCGCCCGGAGCAGAACCTCTGTTGGCATTCCGCCAGGCGCGCAGCTCGGCCAGCGTGATGGTGCCGTCATGGTCGGTGTCGATGACGCCGAAATGATCGACCACCCGATGCCAATGCGCCGCCTGCGCCTCGGCCAGGGTCAGGTGGCCGTCGCCGTTGGTGTCCGCCGCGGCAAAGCGGTCCGCCATCGCATGACGGCCGCGCCCAGGGCCACCAGCAGGCGCGACCCCACCGTAAGGCGGCGTCTGCGCGGCGGCCGCCGAGGCGAGGCCGATGAGCAGTGCGGCGACGGCGAAGCGGACTCCCATGCCTGTCTCCCGCGGCAATCAGGTCGAGGCGGAGATCGGCGTCGCCACCGTCGGCGTCGTCAGCGGCGTCGGACCGTAGATCTGGCGGGCCCGCTTCAGAAACGCGTTCACCATCCGCCGCACCGCCTCGTTGAACACCACCCCGATCGCCGATTGCAGCAACCGCGAGCGGAACTCGAACTCGACGAAGAAGTCGACCTTGCAGCCGCGCGGGTCGGGCGTGAACGTCCACTGATTGTTGAGATACCGAAATGGCCCCTTTTCGTAGCGCACCACCACCGTGTGCGCCCGGTCGAGCTCAACATGGCTGGTGAAGCCCTCGCGAAACGGCCCGAAGCCGATCACCAGGTCGGCGACGAGGTCGGTCGGCGTCCGGCTCTTCACCGTGGCGCCGACGCACCACGGCAGAAAGTCCGGGTAGTGCTGCACGTCGGCCACCAGGTCGAACAGCTGCTCGGGACGATAGGCGACAATTTTATGCTCGGCATGTGTTGGCATTACGCGGCAACGCGCGCGGCGAGCTTTAAGTGTCGCGCCTCTCGCAACGCCGCGAAATCAGCATCCGCGTGGTAGGAGGAGCGGGTCAGCGGAGTCGCGCTCACCATCAGGAAGCCGCGCGCCCGGGCAAGCGACGCATAATCGGCAAACTCGTCCGGCGGCACGAAGCGCTCGAGCTTCGCGTGCTTCACCGTCGGTTGCAAATACTGCCCGAGCGTCAAGAAATCGACCTCTGCGACGCGTAGATCGTCCATCACCTGCATCACCTCCGGCTTGGCCTCGCCCAGGCCCACCATCATGCCGGACTTCGTGAAGATCGTCGGGTCAAGCTGCTTGACCTGGTCGAGCAGCCGCAACGACTGGTAGTAGCGCGCGCCCGGCCGTATCGTCGGATAGAGCCGCGGCACCGTCTCCAGATTGTGGTTGAACACGTCCGGCCGCGCGGCGACAACCACCTCGACCGCGCCGGGCTTGCGCAGGAAGTCGGGCGTCAGGATCTCCACCGTCGTCGCTGGCGCCGCCGCCCGCAGGGCGCGGATCACGGCGGCGAAATGCCCTGCCCCGCCATCGGCCAGGTCGTCGCGGTCCACCGAGGTGATGACGACGTGGCGCAGGCCGAGCCGCGCCACCGCATCCGCCACCCGCTCCGGCTCACCACCGTCCAGCGCCGTCGGCACGCCGGTGCGCACGTTGCAGAAGGCGCAGGCCCGGGTGCAGGTGTCGCCCATGATCATCATCGTGGCGTGGCGCTGCGACCAGCACTCGCCGATGTTCGGGCAAGCCGCCTCCTCGCACACGGTGACCAGATGGTGGTCGCGCATCAGCGCCTGGGTCTCGCGATACACCGGGCTGGTGGGCGCGCGCACCCTGATCCAATCCGGCTTGCGCTGGATCGGGTTGTCCGGACGGTGCAGCTTTTCCGGATGGCGATGGTCGATCAGGAGACGGCTCGACATGGCGTGGATGTGGCGAAGGAGGGCAGGCAAGGCAAGCCCTCTGGTCCAGCGGGACGCCCCGGCCTCAGCTGTCTTCCGTCGGCGTCCGCAGCGTCAGCGACAGGGCATGCAGCCCGCTGCCAAACTCGGGCTCCAGCAGCGCATGCACCATCCGCGAGCGCTCGACGCGCGATCGCTCGGCGAACGCCGCGCTGACGATCAGCACGCTGTAATGCGTCTGCCCACCGGCGCGCGCGCCGGCGTGATGGGCATGCTGGGCGCTGTCGTCGCTGATCTCGAGCCGCGCCGGCGCCAGCGCCGCCACCAATGTCTGCCTGAGCCTCTCGGCACGTGTCATGTCTTGCTCCGCGTGGCTGCCGACGCACATAAGGGATGCCATGAACGGACGCCCACCACGAGCCCGGGCCTATGCGCCCGATCCGGCGGCGCCGGGCCGTCCCTGCGACAAGCCGGGCTGCTCGCATGCCGGCGAGTACCGCGCCCCGAAATCCCGTAAATCCATCCGCGAGTACTGGTGGTTCTGCCTTGAGCACGTGCGCGAGTACAACGCCGCGTGGGATTTCTATCGCGGCATGTCGCCCGGCGAGATCGAGCAGCAGGTGCGCGCCGACACCGGCTGGCAACGCCCGACCTGGCCGCTCGGCCGGCTCGGCGCCGGGCCGATCGACGAAGACCTGCTGCACGACCCGCTCGGCGTGCTGCGCGCCGGCGGCGTCTCGCGTCGCGCCCCGCGGCCACCCGCCGAGCAGATGCCAAGCGGCCTGCGCGAGCCGCTGGCGACCCTCGGGCTGGAGTGGCCGGTCTCGATGACCGACGCCAAGTCGCGCTGGAAAGTGCTCGCCAAGCAGCACCATCCGGACGCGAACGGCGGCAGCCGCACGGCCGAGGAGCGCTTCAAGGCCATCAACCTGGCCTACGCCGCGTTGCGCGCCCACCTCGCCCCCGAGCCAACCGCGATGGCCGGCTAGCGTGGCGAGGTATCGCGCCCGCACGGTGCAACAGCGGTGTGACAGTGACGTTGCCACCATGACCGCCCTGATGCGGCAGACGATAGGACAGACGGCTCCATGAACAAGATCGCCACCTTGGCCGAGACACGCGACCTGTCCCGCCCCGACGCCGCCGATGCGAGCCGTCCGGACACCACCGTGTCGGCCCGCGAGGCGTTCGGCATCGACCTCGACCTCGAGGTCCCCGCCTTCAGCACCGCCGCCGAGCACGTCCCCGACCGCGACCCGACCTACAAGTTCGACCGCGAGACCACCACCGCCATCCTGGCCGGCTTCGCCTACAACCGCCGGGTGATGATCCAGGGCTATCACGGCACGGGCAAATCGACCCACATCGAGCAGGTCGCGGCCCGGCTGAACTGGCCCTGCATCCGCATCAACCTCGACAGCCACATCAGCCGCATCGACCTGATCGGCAAGGACGCCATCGTCCTCAAGGACGGCAAGCAGGTGACGGAGTTCCGCGAGGGCATCCTGCCCTGGGCGCTGCAAAACGCCTGCGCCCTGGTGTTCGACGAGTACGACGCCGGCCGTCCGGACGTGATGTTCGTCATCCAGCGCGTGCTCGAGGTCGAAGGCCGCCTCACTTTGCTCGACCAGAACAAGGTGATCCACCCGCACCCCAGCTTCCGCCTGTTCGCCACCGCCAACACGGTGGGCCTGGGCGACACCACCGGCCTCTATCACGGCACCCAGCAGATCAATCAAGGCCAGATGGACCGTTGGAACATCGTCGCCACGCTCAACTACCTGCCGCACGCGCAGGAGACCGCGATCGTGCTGGCCAAGATGGGGGTCGACGCGCCGGATAACGCCAGCAAGCGCCGGGTGGAAAGCATGGTCGCCCTCGCCGACCTCACCCGCGCCGGCTTCATCAACGGCGACATCTCCACCGTCATGTCGCCCCGCACGGTGATCACCTGGGCTGAGAACGCCCGCATCTTCAACGATGTCGGCTTCGCCTTCCGGGTGACGTTCCTCAACAAATGCGACGAGGCGGAGCGGGCGACGGTCGCCGAGTACTATCAGCGCTGCTTCAACGAGGACTTGCCGACCGGGCTGTACAAGAAAGGTTAAGAGTTCTTTTTTGAAAAAAAGAACCAAAAAACTTTTGCTCATGAAGACGTCAGGCGAGCTCGTGTATCCTCTTCCGGATAAAAGTTTTTTGCTTCTTTTTTTCAAAAAAGAAGGCCTTCCTTCCTGATGTCCATCAAGGACAACACCAGAGGCGAAGAGTTCAAGCGCGCCACCGCCGGCACCCTGCGCGCTTTGGCCCAGGTCCAGGACATCCAGGTCGCCTTCCAGCCCGGGCCGTCCGGCGTCAGCGGCAAGCGCGCCCGCCTGCCGCTGCCCACCCGCGCCCTGCCGCCCGCCGAAATGGCTCGCCTGCGCGGCGCCGCCGACAGCGTCGCCCTGCGCCTGCGCCACCACGATGACGCCGTCCACGCCGCCCGCTCCCCCGCGCGTCGCGAGGCGCGCGAGGTGTATGACGCGCTGGAGCAGGCCCGCGTCGAGGTGGTCGGCGGCACCCACATGAGCGGCGTGGCCGCCAATCTGCGCGCCCGCCTCGCCGAGACCTGCGAGCAGGAAGGCTACGACCGGATGACGCGCAAGGAGCAGCTCCCGCTCCCTGCGGCTCTGTCGCTGCTGGCGCGCGAGCGGATGTCGGGCGAGTCCTCGCCGCCGGCCGTGCGCGACGTCCTCGACCTCTGGCGCGACGGTTTGGGCGAGGCCGGCGAGCGGGCGCTGGCCGACATGGCGGCGGCGCAATCGCATCAGGGCGACTTCACCCGCGCCGCCCGCCGGCTGCTGGCAGCGCTCGACCTCGCCGAGGCCGAGCAGGAAGCCGAGCCCGAGGACACCAGCGACGAGGCGCCGGACGAGGGCGAGCAGTCCGGCGCCCAGGACAACGCCGAGGACCAGCAGGGCAGCGCCCAAAGCGAAACCGAGTCGCTGCTCGGCGCCCAGCCGGAGGTCGCCGAGGGCGACGCGGCCGAGGCCGCCACCGGCGAGGACGACGAGGAGGACGGCGCCGCCTCCGAGGGCGACGACCGCGCCGGCGGCCCGCAGCAGCAGCGCGAGCGCCCCGACGACCCGTCGCTCCAGGCCTATCGCGCCTTTACCAACGCGTTCGACGAGACCGTCGGCGCCGAGGACCTCTGCGACACCGACGAGCTCGCCCGCCTCCGCCAGCAGCTCGACCAGCAGCTGCAGCACCTGCAGGGCGTCGTCTCCCGCCTCGCCAACCGGCTGCAGCGCCGCCTCATGGCCCAGCAGACCCGCGCCTGGGAGTTCGATCTCGAAGAGGGCATGCTGGATGCCGGCCGCCTCGCCCGCGTCGTCGTCAACCCGCTGCTCTCGCTGAGCTACAAGCGCGAGCGCGAGATGGAATTCCGTGACACCGTCGTCTCGCTGCTGATCGACAACTCCGGCTCGATGCGCGGCCGGCCGATCACGGTGGCCGCCATGTGCGGCGACATCCTGGCCCGCACGCTCGAGCGCTGCGCCGTCAAGGTCGAGATCCTCGGCTTCACCACCCGCGCCTGGAAAGGCGGCCAGTCACGCGAACGCTGGGTCGCCGAGGGCAAGCCGCGCCACCCCGGACGCCTGAACGACCTCCGCCACATCGTCTACAAGGCCGCCGACGAGCCCTGGCGGCGCGCCCGCCGCAACCTCGGGCTGATGCTGCGCGAGGGCCTGCTCAAGGAAAACATCGATGGCGAGGCGCTGCTCTGGGCCTACCGCCGCCTCGCCTCCCGTCCCGAGCACCGCCGCATCCTGATGGTGATCAGCGACGGCGCACCGGTCGACGACAGCACCCTCTCGGTCAACTCCGGCAACTTCCTCGAGCGGCACCTGCGCGACGTCATCCGCGAAATCGAGTCCCGCGACGTGGTCGAGTTGATCGCCATCGGCATCGGCCATGACGTGACGCGCTATTACCGGCGCGCAGTCACGATCGTTGACGCCGAGGAGCTCGGCGGCACGATGATGAAGAAATTGTCCGAACTCTTCGACGAGGACGCCAGCAACGCCTGGCTCAGGGCGATGTCTGAGCGGGCGGCGGTGGTCGTCTAGCAAGCCAGGCCAGGGCTCTGCCCTGGACCGGGCGCCCATCGCACTCGTGCGATGGGTCTCAACGCCGGGGCTCGCGGCCCCAGACCCATTTATTAGGCGCTGGCGGCGGCGCGCTTGACCTGGGCGCGCAGGATGCGGCGCTTCAGCACTTGCGCTTCTTCGGGCAGCGACCGGTTCGGGGTGCCGGTCAGAAACGCGTCCAGGCCACCATTATGCTCGATGGTGCGCAACGCATGCGTCGTTAGCCGCAGCCGCACGCTGGTCCCCAGGATGTCCGACAGCAGCGACGTCTCCTGCAGGTTCGGCAGAAAGCGGCGACGCGTCTTGTTATTGGCGTGACTGACGTTGTTCCCGCTCAGCACAGCCTTGCCCGAGATCTGGCAACGACGCGACATCAGCTAGTCCTCTAAATCAATCGCCAGACAAACACAGGCTGGCCGCAAAGCCGGGGTTATGGACAAGTGGTGCCAGAGGCGCAAGGGTTAGCAAGGCCAGGGCTCTGCCCTGGACCTGCTGGGGCCCGCGGCCCCAGACCCCATTCTCTAAGGGTCGACATACGCGACGCGTCTCCGGCCCAAACAAGCGGATGTTAAAGGCTCCGCCTTTAATGGGGTCGAGGGGCTCACGGAAGGAAAGCCCCTGGCCTTGCCTCCCTAGGCCCGCCCCCGCGCGACCCCCTCGCGCAGCTCGCCGTTGCGCACGCTGTGCACGGCGTTGGCCAGCACCTGCAGGATCTCGACGTCGCTCATCGAGCGCGCCAGCAGTCCAAGCGAGCCGCCCAGCAGGGCCGAGGCGATGGCGATCGGCGGAATGTCCTGCTCGGCCAGGTACTCGATCGCCTTGTCGATGACAGCGCCCGCATGGCTGAGCTCGCTCGGGATGTCTTCGACCGTTTCGCTGAACTCCGCTTGCATGCCGTCTCCTGTCGCTACTGTCGAACAGATAGCGTCGCCGGCAGGCGATCCAAGGCTGATCCGCTCATCTCGGCCTCGCCGCCGCCCTCGGCGGCCTGCAGCGCCCACATGCGTGCGTAATCGCCACCGGCGGCGATGAGGGCCGCGTGCCGGCCGCGCTCGACGATCCGGCCATCGACGAGAACCAGGATCTGGTCGGCATCGACGACGGTGGAGAGCCGGTGGGCGATCACCAGGGTGGTGCGGCGCGCGGCGACGGTGCGCAGCGCCTGGCCGATCTCGCGCTCGGTGCGGCTGTCGAGCGCGCTGGTCGCCTCGTCCAGCACCAGGATGCGGGGGTCCTTGAGCAGGGTGCGGGCGATCGCCACCCGCTGCTTCTCGCCGCCGGAGAGTTTCAGCCCGCGCTCGCCCACCCGGGTCGCATAGCCGTCCGGCAGCCGGCCGACGAAGTCGTGCAGCTGGGCGCGGGCGGCGGCGTGCTCGACCGCCTCCTGGCTCGCCTCGGGGCGGCCGTAGCCGATGTTGTAGCCCACCGTGTCGTTGAACAGCACGGTGTCCTGCGGCACCACGCCGATCGCCGCCCGCAGGCTCGCCTGGCGCAGGTCGCGCACGTCGACGCCGTCGACCAGGATCCGCCCGGCATCGACGTCGTAGAAGCGGAACAGCAGCCGCGACAGCGTCGACTTGCCCGCCCCGGTCGGCCCGACGATCGCCACCTTGTGGCCGGCGGGAACGGTGAAGCTGACGCCGCGCAGGATTTCGCGCTCGGGCGAGTAGCCGAAGCGGACGTCCTCGAAGCTCACCGAGCACGCCGTCGCCTCGTCCAGATGCGCTGCCAGCGGGATCGCGCCCGGCCGGTCGGCGACCTCCTGGCCGACGGCGAGCAGGCGGAACATCTGCTCGGTGTCCACCAGGCCCTGGCGGATGGTGTTGTAGGCGAAGCCGAGGAAGTTCAGCGGCTGGTAGAGCTGGATCAGGTAGGTGTTGGCGAGCACGAACTGGCCGACGCTCAGATGGCCGGCGACCACGCCCCGCGCCGCCAGCAGCATGATGCCGGCGAGCCCCGCGGCGATGATCGCGGCCTGGCCGAGATTGAGCATGTTGAGCGACACCTGGCTCTTCACCGCCGCCTGCTCGTAGCGCCCCAGCGCCTGGTCGAACCGCTCGTTCTCCAGCGCCTCGTTGCCGAAATACTTCACCGTCTCGAAGTTCAGCAGCGAGTCGACGGCGCGCGACTGCGCCTCGCTGTCGTTGTCGTTCATCTTGCGGCGGAACCGCACCCGCCAGCCGGCGAACGCGACGGTGAAGCTCATGTAGAGCGCGACGGCGGTGAAGGTCGCTAGCGCGAAGCGCCAGTCGAACAGCCGCCACAGCACGGCGGTGACCATCAGCAGCTCGATCACCGTCGGCACGATGTTGAACACCGCCAGCCGCAGCACGCTTTCGACACCGGCGCTGCCGCGCTCTATCGCGCGCGCGATGCCGCCGGTATGCCGGTCCAGATGGAAGCGGAGCGACAGGCGGTGCATGTGCTCGAAGGTCTGCAACGAGATCCGCCGCACCGTGCGCTGCTGCACCCGGGCAAACACCGCGTCGCGCAGCTCGCCGAAACCCGAGGAGCAGACCCGCAGCAGCCCGTAGGCGACGATCAGCGCCGCCGGGATGGCGAGCGGACCGGCCTTGGGCGACAGCCGGTCGACGGCGTGGCTGTAGACGATCGGCACATAGACGTTGGCGACCTTGGCGGCGACCAGGAACACCAGCGACAGCACGACCTGCACGCGCAGCGCCGGCGCGTTCTTCGGCCACAGATAGGGCAGCAGCGAGACGATCGTGCGCCCGGTGGAGCGGTGCGACGCGTCGAGAGCGAGATTGTTGCGAATGCGCATGCCGAGCGATATGGCGTGGACCGGCCAGGAAGGCCAGAGCCCTGCCGCAGCCGCGGTGCTCGCCCGTGAACCCCTGGCTTCGCCACGTCACGGCCTGCAACAACGTCGTGCTCCCCGCCGGCCGGCTGCGCTTCATGATCGCCGGCAAGCCCGTCGGCTGGGTGCGTCCCGGGTTCGCCGAGCGGCTGGTCGCGGCCGGGCTCGATCACAGCGCGGACAGCATCGAGCTCGCCCGGCCCGAGGCGCTGCCGGCGCTCGCCGCCACGCTCGCCGCGGCCGGCGCCTTCCGCTGGCGCAACGAGGCCTTCGACGTGCGGGATGCCGAGGGCGCGGTGCTGACGACGGTGGATCGCGGCGCCCTGCCCGCCTTCGGCATCGCCGCCACCGGCGTGCACATGAACGGGCTGGTCCGGCAGGGCGGGCGGCTGGCGCTCTGGGTCGCGCGCCGCGCCGCCAGCAAGGCGCTCGATCCCGGCAAGCTCGACAACATCGCCGCCGGCGGCGTGCCGGCCGGCCTCGGCGCCGACGAGACGATGGCCAAGGAGGCGCAGGAGGAAGCCTCGATCCCGCCCGCGCTCACGGCGAAAGCCCACCGGCACGCGGCGATCCGCTACGTTATGCAGCGCCCCGAAGGCCTGCGCCGCGACACGCTGATCCCCTACGACCTCGAGCTCGACGAAGCCTTTCTGCCCCGCCCAAACGACGGCGAAGTGGCCGGCTTCGAGCTCTGGCCGGCCGGGCAGGTGCTGGAGGCGCTGCGCGACGGCGACGCCTTCAAGTTCAACGTGCCGCTGATCCTGCTCGGCCTGATGCTGCGCGAGCGCCTGATCGACCCGGACGGCGCCGACGGCCGCGCGCTGGCCCAGGCGCTGGCCGACCCCGGTCAGTCGCTCCAGCCGCGAACCTGATGGCCGCCGAACACCATGCGCCTGATGCCCGGCATGACCAGGCCGTCGCTGAAGCCCAGCGCCGGCGCGCTCGCCTCGCTGAGGCGCGCCGTCTGCTCATCGGTCAGCACCATGTCGAGCGCCGCCAGGTTGTCCTCGAGCTGCGCGAGCTTGCTGGCGCCGATGACCACGGAGCTGACGCCCGGCCGGGCGAGCGCCCAGGCCAGCGCCACCTGAGCCGGCGGCCGCCCGTGCTCGGCGGCAACATCGCGCAGCACCTGCAGGATCGCCCAGTTGCGATCGGCGAACTTGCTGTCGCCGAACGGGTTCGGCCCGCTCAGCCGACCCGTGGCGCCGGTGTCGTCGCGCCGGTATTTGCCGGTCAGGAAGCCGCCGGCCAGCGGGCTCCAGGGCATCATCCCCAGGCCGGCTTCCCGTGCGACGGGCACGTGCTCACGCTCCACGTCGCGCGCCACCAGCGAGTATTCGACCTGCATCGCAATCGGGCCCGGCACCCGCCGCTCGCTGGCGATCGTCGCCGCCTTCATCGCCACCCAGGCCGGCATGTCGGACAGCGCGAAGTAGCGGATCTTGCCAGCGCGGACCAGGTCGCCCAGCGTCTGCACGATCTCCTCGACCGGCGTCACGCCGTCCCAGATATGCATCCAGTAGAGGTCGATGTAGTCGGTGCGCAGCCGCTTGAGCGAGCCCTCGAGCGCCCGGTGGATGTTCTTCGCGCCGTTGCCGCCGGCGTTCGGATTGCCCGGCGCGCCCCGCGCCGCGACCAGCGGGCTCGCCGACCCGTTGAAGGCGAACTTGGTCGCCAGCACCATCTGGTCGCGCGTGCCGGTCTCGGCGATGAAGCGGCCGACCAGGTCCTCGCTGCTGCCGCCCGAGTAGATGTCCGCCGTGTCGATGAAGTTGCCGCCCCGAGCGCGGTATGCCTCGAAGATATCGCGCGCGCCTGCCTGGTCCGTGCCCCATCCCGGCGTGCCGAACGTCATCGTGCCCAGCGCCATCGGGCTGACGATCAGGCCGGAGCGCCCCAACGAGCGATAATCGGTCAGCGGCATCGTGCGTACTTTCATAATGTTTGTTATGAAACTCATCGCATCGTTGCCAGTCGAGGTCAACCTGTTTAATAGTGATTACTATGGAAGTCGACGCAGGGCGCAGGCGGACGGGTCGGCCGCTCTCCTTTGACCGCGATGCCGCTCTGAACCAGGCGATGCTGGCGTTCTGGCGCCATGGCTATGAAACCACCTCGGTCGCCGAGCTCACCGTGGCGATGGGGATCACGGCGCCCAGCCTCTACACCGCGTTCGGCGACAAAAAGCGGCTGTTTCTCGAAGCCATGCGCCGCTATGCGGGCGAACCGGAGCAGCTCCGTCGCGGCCTCTCGGCAGCCCCGACCGCACGCGACGCCATGCACGCCATGCTCATCGCCGCCGCCGTCGCCTTCACCGGCGAGGCAACGCCAAGAGGCTGTCTGCTCGCCAGCGCCACCGCCACCGGCTCGCCGGAGGCCGCGGATGTCCGCGCAATCGTCTCCGAGACGCGCCAGGCCATCCTGGCCTGCCTGACCGACCGCATCGCGCGTGATGTTGCCGCCGGCCTGCTACCCGCCTCGACGAACGCCGCAGCACTCGCCGACATGGTTCTCGTGGTGGTGCAGGGCCTGTCCGTCCTGGCACGCGACGACGTGCCGCGCGACAGGCTGCTCGCGGTCGTCGAGCAATCGATGCTCGCCTGGCCGGATCCGGCCTGAACGCCCCGCCCTCATCGGCCTGAAGCGGAGCGGCTAGCCTTCACCAGGCCCGGCAACGGTCGCCTCGTCGCGACCGCCTTGGTCGCCAAAGCCCGGCTCGCCCGCCTCGCTTGGCTCCGCCGGCTCGCCCTGATAGCGGCGCTGCTGATTGGATTGGTGACCGTTGCTCTGGCTGCCATTCGGCTGCCCGTGCTGCGACTGGCCGTTCTGCCCCTGACCATTCTGTCCCTGGCCGTGCTGGCCTTGGCCGTTCTGGCCCTGGCCGCCTTGCTGCTGCTGCATGGCCTGGTTCATCTGCGCAGCCTGAGCATTCAGAATACGGAAGTAATGTTCGGCGTGCTGAAAGTAGCCTTCCGCCATCACCCGGTCGCCGACGCTGGTGGCATCACGGCCGAGCTGCAGGTATTTCTCGAACAGCTGCTGCGAGGTGCCGCGAACCCGCAAATCCGGCCCGCTGCTGTCAAACACGTAGTTGCGGTTGGGCGGAATGTTGCCGCTCTGGTGCCGCACCGGGCCGCCGCCACCCCCACCGCCACCGCCACCACCTGGCCTGTGGTTGCGGCCGCGCATGCGTTTCATATTGTTCATCAATTCGTCGCAACACTTTCCTGGTTCGCAGCGATCGCTCAGCGCAGCATGCTGAACCCTCTTGGCGCGTCGAACCCTTTTGGTTCGGCGGGCAAGTGATCGAACTGCAGGGAGACTGCACTCACCTTGGCGCCAGACCACGCCTGGTCCGGACTGCTCCGCGCAAACCGCGATGCGGCCTGCTCGTGCATCGTCTCACGATGCGGGCGGACCCTAGCCAAGCCGGAGAGGCTTGCCAAACGGTTTTTTCAACGCCCGCCTCGCAGCAGCATTGCGCGCCCGTGGCCCTGCAGGTCGGCACGCACGCCCTGCACGTCAAGCCCGCCCGCCCGCATCAGCCCGCCGACCGCCCCTGCCTGCCCCGCCCCAAGCTCCAGAACCGCCAGCCCCCCCGGCGCCAGCAGCCCGGGCAGCGACCCCGCCAGCACGCGATAGGCCGCAAGGCCATCGGCGCCACCGTCCAGCGCGCTCGCCGGCTCATACAGCGCCACCTCCGGCATCAGCCCGGCAATCTCGCCCACCGGAATGTAAGGCGGGTTGGCCAGCACCAGATCAAAACGTCCCGCCAGCGGCGCCGCCCAGTCGGCGACAACAAACGCGCTGCGCGCCGCCAGACCGTGCGCCCGCGCATTGGCGGCGGCCAGACGCACCGCCCCCGGCACCCGATCAACCCCCACCCCCCAGGCGCACGGCCGCTCGGCCAGCACCGCAAGCAGCAAACAGCCCGTGCCCGTGCCCAGGTCCAGCACCGCCAGCCGCGCGTCCGGTTCCGCAAACGCCGCCAGCGCCGCCTCGACCAGCGTCTCGCTGTCCGGCCGAGGGATCAACGTGTCCGCAGAGACCGCAAGGTCGAGCGTCCAAAATCCACGCCGGCCCGTAATCAGCGCCAACGGCTCACGCCGAACCCGCCGCGCCACCAGCCGCGCGAACTCGGCCGCTTCAGGCGCATGGGCAAAAAGTAAACGCGCCTCGCGCGCCGGATCGTCGATACCGGCCTGGCGCAGCGTCTCCGTTGCGGCTGTTAGCAAGCAAGCGGTTCTTTTTTGAAAAAAAGAACCAAAAAACTTTTATTAACTAAGGGAGGCGCGACAGCGTGCCCAAAAGTTTTTTGCTTCTTTTTTTCAAAAAAGAACCGCTTCACGTCTCCGCCGCCAGCCGCTGCGCCTGATCCTCCGCCATCAAAGCCCCCACAAAGTCGTCAAGCTCGCCCGACATCACCCGCTCAATTTTGTAGAGCGTCAAATTGATGCGGTGGTCCGAAACCCGCCCCTGCGGAAAGTTATAGGTTCGGATCCGTTCAGATCGGTCGCCGGTGCCGACCTGGCCGCGCCGGTCGGCCGCCCGCGTCGCGTCCAGGCTGGCGCGCTGCGCGTCATACAGCCGCGAGCGCAGCACCTTCATCGCCTTGGCGCGGTTCTTGTGCTGGCTGCGCTCCTCCTGCATGGCGACGACGATGCCGGAGGGAAGATGCGTGATCCTGACGGCAGAGTCCGTCTTGTTGATGTGCTGCCCGCCAGCCCCGGACGCGCGATACGTGTCGATCCGCAAGTCGCTCTCCCGCACCTCGACATCCACCTCCTCCGCCTCCGGCAGCAC
This sequence comes from Acetobacteraceae bacterium, assembly GCA_965198995.1. Taxonomy (GTDB): domain Bacteria; phylum Pseudomonadota; class Alphaproteobacteria; order Acetobacterales; family Acetobacteraceae; genus CAXMMR01. Next base: position 1,515,457 of record CBDAQG010000002.1, on the reverse strand, counting down.
GGCGACGGTCACCGTCGAGGTGTGGATGCGGCCCTGGCTCTCGGTCGCCGGCACGCGCTGCACGCGGTGCACGCCGCTCTCGTATTTCAGCCGCGCGAACACCCCGCGCCCGCTGATCTCGGCAATCCCCTCCTTGATGCCGCCAATGCCGGTGTCACCGTATTCAAGAACCTCGAAGCGCCAGCCATGCAGACCGGCGAACTTCTGATACATCGTGAACAGCTCAGCTGCGAACAGCGCCGCCTCATCGCCGCCCGCCGCCGGCCGCAGCTCGAGAATGGCGCTGCGCTCGTCCGCCGCATCGCGCGGCAGCAAGGCGATGCGCAACTGCTGCTGCAACGCCGGCAGCTTGTCGCGAATGGCGTAGAGCTCCTGCTCGGCCAGCTCGCGCATCTCCGGGTCGGCCAGCATCTGCTCGGCCGAGCGCTGCTCCTCCTCCAGCCCGCGCAGCTCGTCGACCAGGGCGACGATCGGGTCGAGCTCCGAAAGCTCCTTGCTGGCGCGCGAGAACGCCTCGCCGGACAGCCCGGAGGACAGCATCGCGCTCAGCTCGTCGGCGCGCCCGACCAGACGATCCAGAGTGTCGGCGAACGCCATCAGCGCGCCAGATGCTGCACGAGGCGCTCGGCGTCGACGACGACCTGGCTGCCGCTCACCAGGTCCTTCACCTGCACCGCCCCATCCGCCCCGACCAGCACGGCGGCTGGCGCACCGGCGCGATTGGCCCGCTCCAGCCGCTTTTTGAGGTTGCCGCGATGGCCCATCTCAGAGCGTATGCCGCCCGCCCGCAAGCGCTGCAGCACGACCAGTGCGGCGCTCTCCGCCGCCTCCTCGGTCGGCACCACAGCGACCGAAACCGCCGCCGCCGGCGAGCGCGCCAGCAGCATCGCCAGCCGCTCGATCCCCGCCGCCCAGCCGACCGCCGGCGTCGGCGGCCCGCCCATCTCGGCCACCAGCCCGTCATAGCGCCCACCGGCGAGCACGGTGCCTTGTGCGCCCAGCGTCTCGGTGACGAACTCGAACGCCGTGTGGCTGTAGTAGTCCAGCCCACGCACGATGCGCGGGTTCTCGCGAAACGCCACGCCCAACGCGTCGAGATGCCGCCGCAGCGCGTCGTAGAAAGCCCGCGCCGCCTCGCTCAGGTACGGCATGATCGTCGGCGCATCGGCAACAAGCCTGATGTCGCCAGGGTCCTTGCTGTCGAGCACACGCAGCGGATTGCGCTCCAGCCGCGCAACACTGTCGTCCGACAGCGCCGCACGCCGCTCCGACAAATAATCGACCAGCGCCGCGCGATACAAGCCGCGGCTCTCCGCATCACCCAACGTGTTCACCTCGAGCACCACCGCATCGGCAATCCCGAGTGCCGCCAGCAGGTCACGGCCCAGCGCAATCGTTTCGGCATCGGCGAGCGGCTCGGCGCTGCCGATCAGCTCGGCGCCCACCTGGTGGAACTGCCGGTAGCGCCCCTTCTGCGGCCGCTCGTAGCGAAACATCGGCCCAGCATAAAACACCCGCTGCGGCAATGACTGCGTCAGCCCGTTGCTGACCAGCGCCCGGCAAATCCCCGCCGTCCCCTCCGGCCGCAGGGTCAGGCTGTCGCCGCCCCGGTCCTCGAAGGTGTACATCTCCTTGCTGACCACGTCGGAGGTCTCGCCAAGGCTGCGCGCGAACACCCCGGTCGCCTCGAAGATCGGCGTCTGCCACTCGTCAAAACCGTAAACGCCGGCGATCCGGCGCGCTGTCGAAACGACATGGGCGTAGCGGCGCTGCTCCTCGCCGATCAGGTCACGGGTGCCGCGAACCGGCTGCAGCGCCACCTACTCCGCCGCCTCCATCGACAGCGCCGCCAGCGCGAGCCCGGCCGCCTTTTCCGCCGCCTCCTGCGTCTGGATCGCCGCGACCCGCGTCTCGACCTGCTCGATGATGTGCTCGATCATCACCTCCGTCGTCGTCGTATGGTCCTGCTTGCCGGCCGAATACACCATGTGCTTGCCGCCGCCGCCGCCGGTAACGCCGAGGTCGGTCATCAGCGCCTCGCCCGGCCCGTTCACCACGCAGCCGATGATCGACAGCGTCAGCGGCGTCTCGATATGCGCCAGCCGCTCCTCCAACGTCTGCACCGTGCGGATGACGTCATAGCCCTGCCGCGCGCAGGACGGGCACGAGATGATCTTCACGCCACGATGGCGCAGCCCGAGCGACTTCAAAATGTCCCAGCCGACCAGCACCTCCTCCGCCGGCTCGGCCGAGAGCGACACCCGCATCGTGTCGCCAATGCCGGCCCAGAGCAGGTTGCCCAGCCCGATCGAGCTCTTCACCGTCCCGGCGCGCTTCGAACCGGCCTCGGTGATGCCGATATGCAGCGGGTGGTCGCACACCTCGGCAAGCTGCTGGTAAGCCGCCACCGCCATGAACACGTCGGACGCCTTCACGCTGATCTTGAACTCGTGAAAGTCCAGATCCTGCAGGATCTTGGCATGCTCCAGCGCCGACTCGACGAGCGCCTCCGGATTGGGCTCGCCATACTTCTCCAGCAGGTGCCGCTCCAGCGAGCCCGCATTGACGCCGATCCGCATCGAGCAGCCATAATCCCGCGCCGCCGCCACCACCTCACGCACCCGCTCCAGGCTGCCGATGTTGCCCGGATTGATCCGCAGGCAAGCCGCTCCCGCCCGCGCCGCCTCGATCGCGCGCCGATAGTGGAAGTGGATGTCGGCGACGACCGGCACATTCACCTCGTGCACGATCTCGGCCAGCGCGGCGGTGCTCTCCTCGTCCGGACAGGAGACGCGCACGATGTCGACGCCGGCGAGCTCCGCCAGCCGGATCTGCGCAATCGTCGCCGCGGCGTCGGTGGTCAGCGTGTTGGTCATCGTCTGCACGGTGATCGGCGCATCACCCCCCACCGCGACGGAACCCACATGGATCTGCCGCGAGCGGCGCCGCTCGATCTGCTGATAGGGCCGGTAGCTCATTCGTCCCGCTCCAAAAAGCTAGGCTGCACATAGCGACGAAGCCGCACGCGGACCAGTGTTAAGGCTGGGGCGCCGCCCTGTAGCGAAGGAAGGCCAGGGGCTTTCCCTCCGTGAGCCTTCCACCTGCGCGTCGCGCAGTCGGAACCTTGGGGCTCACTCCGCCCCTGGACCCCATTAAAGGCGAAGCCTTTAAAATCCATTTCTTATCCATGATCCCGTGGCGAGATACGTGGCGTGGGGAGCAGGATTGAATGGCTTCGCCAAGCAAGGAAGATCACGCAGAGACTCCAAACGGATGCGGGTCTGGGGGCGCTGCCCCCGTCGTGCGAATGCACGCTGGCGCGTGACGAGGTCCAGGAGCAGAGCTCCTGGCCTTCCTTACCCCCGAGCCCTGAGCAGCCGAGACTTGTCCCGCGCCCATTCGCGATCCTTGATCGCGTGCCGCTTGTCCTCTTTCTTCCGGCCCTCGCCGACGCCGAGCGTCACCTTGGCGACGCCGCGATCGTTGAAGTGGATGTCGAGCGGCACCAGGGTGCGGCCGTCGCGCGCCACCGCGCCGAGCAGCTCGCGCACCTGCTTGCGGTGCAGCAGCAGCTTGCGGGCGCCGCGCGGCTCGAAGCGCGACAGCACCCCGCCCTGGTATTCCGGGATGTAGACGTTGAACAGGTAGATCTCGCCGTCCCGCTCGCCGGCCCAGGCCTCGGTGATGGTGGCGCGGCCGAGGCGCAGCGACTTCACCTCCGGCCCCTTGAGCACGAGGCCGGCCTCGACCGTCTCCTTGATCGCGTAGTCAAAGCGCGCCTTGCGGTTCTGCGCCGCCAGGCCGTGCGAGATCAGGCCCGACTTCTTCTTCGCCGTCGCCATCAGGCGGCGAGCTCGTCGGCGAGCAGGCCGATGGTGGCCATCGCGTCGCGCACCCGCGCCGCGGCGGCCTCGCCAAGCGGCGCGATCGGCAGCCTGCAATGCCGGGTGCCGTGGCCGAGCAGGCTGGCCGCATACTTCACCGGCGCCGGGTTGGTCTCGACGAACAACGCGTCGTGCAGCGGCAGCAGGCGATCCTGGATCGCCATCGCCTCCACGACCCGCCCCTCGCGCCAGGCCCGATGCATCGCGACGCACAGGGCGGGGGCGACGTTGGCGGTCACCGAAATGCAGCCATGCCCGCCGGCGGCGAGGAACGCGACCGCGGTATGGTCCTCGCCCGACATCTGGGTAAAGCCGCGGCCGCAGGCCTGCCGCGTCTGCAGCGGCCGGGCGAGGTTCTGCGTGCTGTCCTTGACGCCGACGATGTTGGGCAGCGCCGCCAGCCGCGCCATGGTCTCGACCGAGAGGTCGACGACGCTGCGCGAGGGAATGTTGTAGATCAGCACCGGCAGTCCGCCGCGCTCGGCAACTGCCTGATAGTGCAGGTAAAGTCCCTCCTGGGTCGGCTTGTTGTAGTACGGCGTCACCACCAGCACGGCGTTCGCACCCACCGCACGCGCGTGGCTCGCCAGCGCCACCGCCTCCGCCGTGCTGTTCGAGCCGGCGCCGGCGATCACCGGCACCCGGCCCGCCGCCACCTCGACCGCGATCTCGACCACCCGGGCATGCTCGGCATGCGTCAGGGTCGGGCTCTCGCCGGTGGTGCCGACCGGCACGACACCCTCCGCGCCCTGCCCGATCTGCCAGTCGACAAAGCGGGCGAACGCGTCCTCGTCGACGCTGCCGTCGGACCGCATCGGGGTGACAAGGGCGGTAAACGAGCCGGCAAACGATGGGGTCATCGGCGGGAACAAGCTGCCTGATCGGGTTGCCGAAGGTAAGCGCCACGCCCGCGCGCTGCAAGGCGGCTGTCAGGACGTGAAGGAAGGCCAGGGCTGTCTGCCCTGGACCCGATTAAAGGCGGAGCCTTTAAAATCCATCTGTTAATCCTGTCCAACGGGCGAGCGCGGTGCCGTTGGTAGAGGATCAGATGGCTTCGCCAAGCAAGACAGCTCGCCGTATGGTCGCCAGTCGATCGGGGTCTGGGGCCTCCCGGCCACAGCGGCGGGTGCCCATCACACAAGTGCGATGGGGTGCCGTCCAGGGCAGAGCCCTGGCCTTACTTTGCTTCGCCCTTGCTTCCGCTCCCGTCAAAGCTGCCGAGTCGCCGATTGCCCGCGCCTTGCGAGCGCAAGACTGGCAGCGCGCCGCCACGGTCGCGTCCGGCATTGCCGACCCGCTGGCGGGCGAGCTCGTCACCTGGCTGCGGCTGCTCCGCGGCGGCGGAGCTGGCGAGGTCGAGGCCTTCATCGCCCGCCATCCGGACTGGCCGAACCAGGCCGGCCTGCGCCACCGGGTCGCCGAGGCGCTCGCCGCCACGGCAAGCGCGACGATCTGCCCGGAGTCGTGCCTGCCCGGGCTGCCCTATGCCGACGCCGCGGCCGGGGCGGCCGCCGCCGCCGCCCTGCGGCAGTTATGGATCAGCGGCGTGCAGGATGCCGCCGACGAGCAGGCCTTCCTGCGCCGGTGGTCGGGCGCGCTTGATCCGCTCACCTCGTCCCGCCGTTTCGCCAGGCTGGTCTGGCAGGACGGTGCCACCGCGGCGGCGCTGCGCCAGGCGACGCGGCTGGGCGCGGACGCGGCGGCGCCCCGCGCCTGGGCGGCGCTGCGCCAGAACGCACCGGACGCGCCGCTTCGTCTGGCGCTGGACGGCTCGCCCGACCTCCCGCCCTACCTGCAGCTCGAGCGGCTGGCCTGGGAGCGGCGGGGTGGCCAGCTCGACGCCGCCATCGCCGGCTGGCGCATGATCGCTTCGGCGACCGAGCAGCAGCATGCCGACGCGTTCTGGGCCGAGCGCGACCGCCTCGCCCGCGCCCTGCTGGCGGCGGGGCGCAACGCCGAGGCGCTGCAGGTCGTCAGCGCCGCCCCGCCGCGCGCCGCCCCGTCGCGCGCCCCTCAGGCGTTGCTCGCCGGCTGGATCCTGCTGCGTCGGCTGGCCCGGCCAGCCGAGGCGGGACCCTGGTTCGACCGGCTGGCGGCGCTGTCGCACGGCATCGGCATCGCGGAGGCGCAGTATTGGCGTGGCCGCGCCGCCGCCGCCGCCGGCGACACGGCTGGCGCGGCCACCGCCTGGCGTGCGGCGGCCGCCTGGCCAACCACCTTCGCCGGCCAGAACGCCGCGCGGGCGCTGGGCGAGGACGAGGCGGCGCTGCGAGCCCGCATCGTGGCGCTGCACGACCCGGTCGCGACGCCGGCGGCAGCCCTGGCGCTAGCCTCCGGCGAGTTCGGCCGCGCCGCGGAGTGGCTGGTCGCCTGGGATGAGACGCCGGCGGCGCGCGGCTTCCTGCGCCGCCTCGACGGCGGCACCAGCCCGGTGGAGCAGGCGCTGGTCGCCAGCCTGGCGCTGCGGCTTGGCCTGCCGGACGTGGCGGTGGCGCAGGCGCGGCAGGCCGGGCGGCGCGGCGTCGTGCTGGCAAGCACCGGCTGGCCGCGCCCCTACGCGCCGCCGGCGAGCAGCCGTGATCCGGCGCTGGTGCTCGCCGTCATGCGCCAGGAGAGCAGCTTCGATCCCGGCGCGCTCAGCCCCGCCGGCGCGCGCGGGCTGATGCAGCTCATGCAGCCGACCGCCGCCGCGCTGGCGCGCCAGGCCGGGCTCGCGCTGCCGAACGGCGCCCTGATCGAAGACCCGCCGCTCAACGCGTTGCTCGGCAGCCTGTATCTCGACCAGCTCCTGGCCCGTTTCGACCAGCCCGCCCTCGCCGCCGCCGCCTACAACGCCGGCCCGCACCGGGTCGCCGGCTGGCTGGCCGGCAGCCATCCGCGCAATGCGCCCGAGCTGATCGACTGGATCATGATGCTGCCGTTCGAGGAAACCCGCATCTACGTCCAGCGCGTGCTCGAGACCCGCACCGTCTACGAAGCCAAAGGCCAGTAGTCCGCGTCAGCCAAGCAAAAGTTTTTTGCTTCTTTTTTTCAAGAAAGAAGCCTTCCCTCCCTTATGCTGACCCCGTCAATCCTGGCTGCAGCCGAGTCCACCCTCTCGCTCCTGCGCGCCCGCGGCGTCATGGCGGCGACCGCGGAGAGCTGCACCGGCGGCCTGATCGCCGCCGCCCTCACCCACATCGCCGGCTCGTCGGACGTCGTCGACCGCGGCTTCGTCACCTACTCCAACGCGGCCAAGACGCAGATGCTGGGCGTCGACCCGGCGCTGATCGAGCGCGAGGGCGCGGTCAGCGAGGCGGTCGCCCGGGCGATGGCCGAGGGGGCGCTGCAGCGCTCCGCGGCGGCGGTGGCGGTGGCGGTGACCGGTGTCGCCGGCCCGGGCGGCGGCAGCGCCGACAAGCCGGTGGGACTGGTCTGGTTCGGGCTTGCCAGGACCGCCCGGCCGACCCTGGTCGAGCGCCACGTCTTCGCCGGCGACCGCGCCGCGGTGCGGGCCGCCACCGTCGCGTCAGCGCTGCGGCTGCTGACCCTGGCGTGAGGCGATCGGCGGAGAACCGGCCGCTCACGGCCATTCGCGGCATCGCCTCGCTCTGGGTCGTCGGCCATCACTGGCTGCCGGGCGCCTCGCGCCACCTGGCCGCGGTGTTCGACCCCGGCTTCCTCGCCGTCGACCTGTTCTTCATCCTCAGCGGGCTGATCCTGGCCCGGGTGCACCCCCGGCTCACGCTCGCCGAGCTGCCCGACTTCTACCTGCGACGCCTCTGCCGGCTTTACCCGCTCCACCTCGTCTGCCTGGCCTGGGTCGTCGCCATCGCCGCCCCGAGCCTCGCCGCCATCGACTGGCCGACGCTCACGGCATCGGCGGCGCTGATCCTTCCCTTTCTCGACATCGCCGCCCTGGCCAACCCGCCGAGCTGGTCGATCGGCATCGAGCTCGGCTGCTACCTCGCCTTCCCGCTGCTGCTCGCCGCCCTGCGCCGGCTCGATGGCCGCGTCGTCGCGACGGTGATCGCGCTGGCGCTGCTCTGGGCCGAGTGGCGGATCCAGTTCCGCCTGCTCGGGCGCACGCACGGCGCCGGCGCGATGGAGCGCGGGCTGTGCGGCTTCGCGCTCGGCATGGCGATCAACCGGTGGAGCGCGCCGCTGAGCGGCTGGGCGGGCGCCGGCCGGCTCGCCGCGGCGCTGGAGCTGGCCGGCGCCGGCGGCATCGCCTGGAGCCTCGGCTCGCTGAACTGGGCGCTGTTTCCGCCCTGCTCGGCCCTGCTGCTGGCCGGGCTCGGCTTTGACCGCGGCCCCGTCGCCCGGGCGCTGCGCCGCGAGCCCTGGGTCTGGCTCGGCCGGATCTCGTTCTCGGTCTACCTGGCGCACTACCCGCTGCTGCTCTCCGCCCAGCGCCTGCTGGACCCCAGGCAGTTCGGCGAGCGCGGGCAGTGGCTCTACTACGGCAGCCTGCTCGCCGCCCTGCTCGCGCTCAGCACCCTGCTCTGGCGCGCCGTCGAGGAGCCCGGGCGGGCGCTGCCGCGTCGCCTGCGCCGCCGCTCGGCGCAGCCGCAAGGCCGGCAAGCCGCCTGACCGCCAGCGCCGGCACGCCGCTTGCCTCCTGCCGCTTGCACGCCGCCGCCGCTTCATGCGCTGCTGCCGCCGACACCAGCGAGGCTTGATGCCCGACACACCCCCTGCCAAGCCCGCCCCGCCCGACGCCGGCCCGCCCGACGCCGGCCCGCTTAACGCCGGACCCCCCGGCCCCAACCTCGCCGCCGACTTGCTGGAGCTCACCGAGCGCGCCCGCGCCGGCGCCCGCGAAGACCCGTTCGGCAACCCGGTGCTCGCCGTCGCCCTGGCGATCAACCGCCGGCTCGACGACGGCGAGCTGACCGAGGCCGGCATCGAGACCCTGATCCGCCACCTGCGCGACGCCGCCTTCGCCGCCCGGGCGAAGCGGCTCGCGCGCTATGTCGGCGGCACCGACATCGCCGACAACGAGGCCGCGCTGTCCCTGCTCGCCGCCCGCCTCGTCCGCCCCGACCCCAGTGATAGCCCGGTGCCGTTCGCCGAGTTCCGCGACCGGCTGGAGCGCACCCGCTTCGCCGCCGTGTTCACCGCCCATCCGACCTTCGCCCTCGCCCCCGAGGTGTTCACCGCCCTGGCCGAGGCGGCGAGCGGCCGTCCGGGCGCGACCTGCTTCGTCTCCCACCGCCCGACCCGGCCGACCCTCGCCGAGGAGTTCGCCGCCGCCCGCATCGCCATCACCCATGGCCGCGACGCGCTCGACCGGCTGAACCGGGCGCTGCTCGACGCCGGCCGCCTCGCCTGGCCGGACCGCTGGGTCGAGCTCGCGCCGCGCGCCGTCATCCTCGCCTCCTGGGTCGGCTACGACACCGACGGGCGCACCGACATCGGCTGGAACGACACCCTGCGCCTGCGCCTGGAGATGAAGCGCCTGCAGCTCGGCCGCCTGCTCGGCCAGGTCGAGCCGCTCGCCGCCGCGCCCTTGCGCGACGCGCTGGCCCGCGCCGTGGCCACGGTCGCCGCGCAGATCGCCGCCTGCCCCGCCGACCCGGCCGATCCCGACGCCACGCAGCGTTTCGCCCGCGCCCTCGTCGACGGGCACGGCGCCGCCGCGGTCGACCCCGCCGCGCTGTTCGCCCACTTCGCCGATGCGATCGGCCAGGCCGAGGCGCTGGAGGCCCGCCTCGCGCTGGTCGTCGCCCGCGCCGGCCTCGCCTCGCACGGCCTGTCGCTCGCCCACACCCACGTCCGCCTCAACGCGACCCAGCTGCACAACGCCATCCGCCTGCGCCTCGGCCTGGCCAACCCGCCCACCGACCGCTCCCGCCGCCGGGTGCTGCTCAGCGCCATCAACGCGGCGCTCGACGTCGTGCAGCCGGTCGCGGTCGATTTCGGCGCCCTGCTCGCCGAGCAATCCTCGGCGATCCGGCTGATGATGACGGTCGCCCAGATCGCCAAGCACATCGATGCGGTCACCCCCATCCGCTTCCTCATCGCCGAGACCGAAAGCGGCTACACCCTGCTCTGCGCGCTCTGGCTCGCCCGCCTACTCGGCATCGACGACCGCCTCGAGATCAGCCCGCTGTTCGAGACCGCCGAGGCGCTGGAACAGGGGTCGCGGGTGCTGGAGGAGGCGCTGCGCTCGCGCCACTACCGCGACCACCTGCAGCGCTGCGGCCGCCTGGCGCTGCAGTTCGGCTACTCCGACAGCGGCCGCTATGTCGGCCAGCTCGCCGCCAGCTACCTGATCGAGCGCCTGCGCCTCAAGGTGGTCGACCTGCTGGCCGCCCACGCGCTCACCGGCGTCGAGGTCATCCTGTTCGACACCCACGGCGAGAGCATCGGCCGCGGCGCCCATCCGGTCTCCCTGCTCGACCGGCTGCGCTACCTGTCCCCCTCGGTCGCCCGCCAGGCGTTCTCCCGCGCCCGGGTGCCGACCCGCGAGGAGAGCGCCTTCCAGGGCGGCGACGGCTACCTGCTGTTCGGCTCGCCCGAGCTCGCGCTGGCGACCGTCGCCCGCATCGCCCGGCACGCCTTCGCCAGCGTGCCAGCCTCCACCGACCCGATCTACCGCGAGCCCGACTTCGCCGCCGACTTCTTCGCCTCGATCGGCATCTCCATGCAGGGCCTGGTCGACGACCCCGGCTACGCCGCCCTGCTCGGCGCCTTCGGCCCGGCCCTGCTCGACCCCACCGGCTCGCGCCCCGCCAAGCGCCAGGCCGACGGCACCGCCGGTGCGGCGCTGATCCGCCACCCGCGCGAGCTGCGCGCCATCCCCAACAACGCCATCCTCCAGCAGCTCGGCTGGTGCGCCAACACCCTGCAGGGCATCGGCACCGCCGCCGCCCGCCAGCCCGAGCTGTTCGCCGAGCTGCTCGACGCCTCGCCGCGCTTCCGCCGCGCGCTCGACTTCGCCGCCCACGCGCTGCGCCACTCCGACCTCGACGTGCTGCGCGCGGTGATCTCGCTGCTCGACCCCGGCTCCTGGCTCGACCGCGCCGGCTACGCCCGCCGCCCGGGCCGCGCCGAGGCCCTCGCCGCCATCGCCCGCTCGCTCGAGACCTTGCACCTCTGGGCGCCCGCCCAGGCGATGTTCCGCCGCATCCAGGCCGACCATGTCCGCCTGCGCACCGCCTGGCCCGGCGCCCCCGTGATGGCCACCAGCGAGATGCTGCTGCACGCGCTCCGCATCGCCGTCATCGGCCGCATCTGGCTGATCGCCCAGGCCATCCCGGAATTCTCGCCCCGGCACGGCATCACCCGCGAGGCGCTGGAGCTGCGCATCCTGCAGCTCGACATCCCCGCCGCCCTCGCCTTGCTCGCCGAGGTGTTTCCCGCCGCCCCCGACCCCGCCCTCGGCCGCGACTACGCGGAGCCGCAGGGACCGGCCGTCACTACCTCCTATGCGCGCGAGCACGAACTGCTGCTGACGCCGATGGCGCGCCTGTTCGCCCTGGTGCGCGAGATCGGCACCGCGGTGACGCACGAGGTCGGCGCCTTCGGGTAGCAAGGCCAGGGCCCTGCCCTGGACCCCCCGTCAAGCGCCGCGTGCTTCGCACCACGGCCCGAAACCCTTGAATCCCATCCAACCGGGTTCCAAGGGCCGCCGGCCCTTGGCGGGTCCAGGGCAGAGCCCTGGCCTTCCTTGATCTACTGCAGCCGCCGGCAGCCCCAGACAAGCGAGTTGCGCGTCGAGGTCAGGATGCCGCGCGTGCCGTTGTCGTTCCAGGCATAGGCGCCGTTGGCATACAGCACGCCGGCGCCCCCCGGCACGCGCGCGAGGTGCTGGACGCTGCCCTGGTAGAAGTGCAGCACCACCTGGTCACGCTGCGGCTCATACCAGGCGCTGAACGCCGGTCCCGGCCCCGGATAGAAGGTGAACGGCCGGGCGCCGGTCCCGAGCGCCTGCCGCGGCGGGTTGCACACATAGTCGTTGCGCTGGGCATAGCCGATCCCGAGCCCACCGGGCGCCACGCTCGCGCACCCGGCGACCAGGCCGGCGGCGATCATGGCGACCGTGATCGGGCCAGCAACCAAGGCGGTCAGCCTGCCAAGCCGCCCCCTCACGACTGGAACCCGCCCGGGCCCGGGTCCGTGTGGTAGGGGCCGTGCAGCCCCGGCCCGGCGCCACCGCCCGGCACCAGCGCCGCGCCCGGATGCGTGTCCGGGTCGCCCGCTCCGGGCGGCGGTGCGCCGCACCCGGCGAGGGCCGCCAGCAAGCCGCCGACCAGCACGGCCGCGGCGATCCTGCGCGCGAAGCGTGCAGTGTCCGGCTTGCTGCTCATCACGCGCCCACTCTTTGACATCACCGCCGCTGCTCTCACCGCTCATGATCAGGTTTGGCCGGCAACGTCGGGCTAACCGTGGCAGTTTCGGCAGTCGAAGCGTGACAATCAAGCCACAGCCGGACGCTCGTATCCAAATGTGACGCCCGCGCATGTTCCCTCATGGCACACGCATTGCGACACTGCGCACAACAGCGTGAAGCTTCCCTGAGCAGGGAACTCGCGTTCACCGGCGCAGCGGGTCTGCGATCGATGAAAAAGGCCCGGGTTACGCAATGATCAAGACGCGACGCCAGCACCTGATGCTGTTCACCGCATGCAGTGTCGCCTGGGGCGCCTGCCCCACCATCCTCCACGCCCAGACAGCCACCACCGGTGAAGGCCCGACGAGCTCGGCTCCGGCCAGCGCCGGCAACCCGCCCAAGCCCTATCACCGCAAGTACCATCGGCGTCATCCGGTCGGCAAAGTCGCGGCCCATCAGGGTGCGATCCCGAGTGCCACCGGCGCGGCCGTGCCAGCGGCAGCCGGTGCCGCAGCGGCGGCGGGCACGGTGCAGCCAGGGTCGACTGCGGCCGGCACCAACGCTACCTCCGACCTCGGCGCCGGCCCGGTCGCTGGCAACGACGTCGCCATCGACACGGTGCAGAAATCCTATCGCGAGCTGCTGCTCAAAGAGCAGAACGTGCCGTCCGCGGTCAGCGAGGTCGGCCAGGCGCAGATCCAGCAGACCGGCGCCCTCGGCTCGGTGCAGTCGCTGCTCAAGCAGACCCCGTCGGTCAACTCCTACCAGCTCGGCGTCGGCCAGAACACGCCCGAGCTGACGGTCCGCGGCGTGCGCTACGCCGAGCTGTCGACCACCCTGAACGGCATTCCGATCAACGACCTGCTGAGCAACGGCCAGGGCGGCTTCCTGACCAACAACGTCGGCAACCCGGTCGACATCACCCAGCTCAGCTCGGTCAACGTCTATCCCGGCACCGCGCCTGTCGACGTCGCCGGCTTCGGCACCAACGGCGGCACCATCGCCTACGAGACGCTCAAGCCGACGGCAAAGCCCTACACGGAGCTCACCGCCGGCATCGGCTCGTTCGACTACGATCACTACGGATTTACCGAAAACAGCGGCTCGATCCCCGGCACTGACGGGCTGATGCTGCTGCTGAAATACGACCAGAGTGAAAACTCCGGCTACATCGCCAACACCGCCGGCAAATTTCACAACATGCTGTTCTCGGCCGACAAGCCGTATTTCGACGGCACCTCGCACGTCACGCTCGACGTCATCTACAACACCGGCCGGGCGGATCTGCCGCCCTCGTCAGGCGTGCCGACGGATGAGATCGCGCTCTACGGTTACACCTACAACCAGGGCAAGAACCAGGTGGTGTTCAACGAGAGCGACGACTATCTCACCGCGATCCTCGGCGACGAGACCTACATCAACGATCACCTGATCGTCGGCGGCAAGTTCTTCTACGTCGGCACCGACGACAAGACGGAGAGCTACGTCAATCCGGACATCATCTATCAGAGCTATCCGCACCAGCCGAACTTCCAGGTGCCGTTCTACATCTACGGCCCCTATGGCCCGACCGCGGTCAACACCAACATCCCCTTCATCGGCGGCACCGCGGCGCGCTACAACCCGCCCTTCTTCACCAACGAGCCGCTGAGCGTCAATCCGGGCGCCGACCCGACCAACGTCGACTCCTACATCCCGGGCGAAGACGCCAACGTCAGCTATCAGGGCACCGACACCTACGGCTTCGCGCCCAAGGTCAACGTCTTCCTGCCCTACAACAACATTACCATCGGCGGCCTGTTCGCCAAGGAAACGGATTACGCGCAGACCTACTTCGGCGGTCCCGGCCTCGACTTCCCGCAGGTCGCGGGCGACACCTCGTTCGGCTATGGCGGCGGCCAGGAGCGCACGGTCATCCAGGGCTATGTCCAGGACCGTATCGACCTGATCCACAACACGCTGCATTTCGAGCCGGGCATCGCCTGGGAGGGCGTGCTCACCACCTCGCACGTTCCGGCCTCGGCACGAACCATCCAAGGTGAAGGCGCCTACGACCTCGAAGGCTTCGACAAGGCGGTCGAGCCGTATATCGGTCTCAGCTACGACCTGCCGTATCACATGACAGCCTACGCGTCGTATGGCCGCTCCGCGAGCTTCCCGCAGATCACCGACTACACGCTCGGCGCCTCCGGCTCGACGCAGGCGCCGCACAACACCCTGGTGCACGCCTATGAGGGCGGCATCCGCTATGACACGCCGCGCCTGCTGCTCAACGTCGACTACTTCTACCAGAAGACGACGAGTGCGATCGGCTTTTACGCCAACTACCTGACCGACCAGTTCTTCTACAGCAACATCGGCTCGAACCAGTATCGCGGCGTCGAGATGAACGGTCAGTATCGCATCACGCCGCATCTGCAGGTCTTCGCCACCGGCTCGTTCAACCAGGCCGACTACCTCAACAACTACTCCGCCTCGGTCACGCCGTTCCAGGACCAGTTCGGCTTCGCCTTCAAGGACACGCCGCTGTCCTCGATCCCGAATTGGCTCGCCAATTTCGGCTTCTCCTACGAGAACGGCCCATGGTCGGTGCGCGTCGACGATCAGTACACCGGCGAGCAGTTCACCACCTACAACATCTCGGTCACCAACCCCAACCCGCTGCTCGAGGCCGCGACCACGACCAACGAGAACTACAAGCTGCCGGAGTTCAACACGGTGAACTTCCTCGGCTCCTACACCATGCCGCTAACCGGCTACGGGCTCGGACCGGCCAAGTCGGTCAAGTTCACCCTCAACGCGCAGAACATCTTCAACACGCATTATTACGCCTACCGCTACCTGTTCAACTACTCCTACGCCGGCGTCTACCGCGACACCTACGACACCACCGCGCTGATCGGGCCGCCGGCCTCGGTCATCTTCGACGCGACGCTGCGCTTCTGAGAGGTCGCACCTGTGCCGTCCGCCCGAAAGGGCGGCCGGCGCAGGGCGGCACGCGCATTGCACTCCGGTTTGGTCACGTCCTAGTAAGACCAACCGATGTCACCCAGACTTCTCCTCGCGACGCTTGCTCTAGGCGCCATCCTCGCCCCGCCATGCGTGGCGTCGCCGCCCTGCGGCACCGTCGTCGTGCCGTCCGGCAACGGCGTCGAGGCGGTGGCGCAGCCGATCGCCTCGATGCACCCGGTGCTGACCGACGGCTCGCTCTACGACCAGGAGGTCATCTGGCAGATCTTCCGCCCGCTGCTGTGGTTTGCCGGCGACCACTCGCTCGACTTCGCCAACAGCGAGGCGGACGCCATCACCGTCTCGCCTGATCAAACCAGGTTTCACATCACGCTCAAATCCTGGCGCTGGTCGGACGGCGAGCCGATCACCGCCGACGACATCGTCTACGGCTTCGAGCTGATGAAGTCGGCCGGCCAGACGTTCTACGGCTACGGCTCCGGCGGCATGCCGCAGCTGTTTGCCAGCGTCACCGCCGACAGCCCGCTGTCGCTGACCGTCACCACGACGCGCCCGGTCAATCCCGAGTGGTTCGAAGGGCTCGGCCTCGGTCAGCTCTACGCCCTGCCGCGCCACGCCTGGGGCCACGTCGCGCTCGAGGCGCAGCGCAGCCTGCAGACCGACGTGAAGTTCCTCGGCGTCGACAGCGGCCCGTTCGCGCTCGACGAGTATCAGCCAGGCCGCTACGTCGCGCTCAAGCCGAACCCGTATTGGACCGGCCACAAGCCGCAGACGCGCCGCCTGGTGATCGACTTCCTCGCCGGCATCGACCCGCTCGCCGCCCTGCAGACCGG
This sequence comes from Acetobacteraceae bacterium, assembly GCA_965198995.1. Lineage (GTDB taxonomy): Bacteria > Pseudomonadota > Alphaproteobacteria > Acetobacterales > Acetobacteraceae > CAXMMR01. The sequence continues at coordinate 1,499,453 of CBDAQG010000002.1, read as the reverse complement.
TGAGCTCGACGTCGCAACGATTCCGTTCGCGACCTACGGCTTCGCCAGCTCGCTGCCCGGCTACCGCAAGGTGCCGCTGCCTTCCGGCTCCTCCAACAACACTGTCGTCTACAACTTCGCCGGCTCGGCCGCCGCCATCTTCAAGGATGTTCGGGTCCGTCAGGCGATCGCCGATGCGCTCGACATGAGGGCGCTGGTCGGCGTCGTCTTCCACGGCCAGGCCGAGCCGCTCTACAGCCCGATCGAGCCGGCCCTGCAACCCTTCCTGTCGCCGGCCGCCAAAGCCGATCATTTCCCGGTCGGCTACGATCCCGGGCGGGCGCTCGCCCTGCTTGCGGCGGCCGGCTACAGCCGCGGCCCGGACGGCGTCATGCAACGCGGCGGCGACCGGCTGGAATGGACCGACCTGCTCAGCTCGAACTCCGGTGACCGATTGCTGCTGACGCAGTTCCTGCAGGCCGACCTCGCCCGCATCGGCATCCGGATGAACATCCGGCTGATGGACTTCAACCAGATCATCGAGACGATGACGCGCCACCCGCAGGATTGGCAGACCGCCTCGATCGGCTGGAGCCAGTTCACCTACCCTGACATGCAGATCAACTTCGGCACCGACGCCGGCGAGAACTACGGCAAGTTCTCCGATCCGGAGGTCGACGCGCTGGCGACGAAGATCGGCACCGAACCGGGACGGCAGGCGATTTTTCAGCTGCAGGACTTGATCTCGGCCCAGCAACCGTTCCTGTTCATGCCGCAGGGCGACTACTCGCTGCTGGCGGTCCCGGGCATCACCGGTTTTCGGGAGGCGTTTCAGCCAAACTACATGTGGAAGCTCGAATACCTGGCGCTCTCCGGCAGTCGCGCCTGCCCCGCCGGTGTGCCGGCCGCCACCGCGACAGCCGCGCCGGCCCCGCATGCTGGCTAGGGTCTGCAAACGCCTCGGCGCCTCGGCGCTGTCCATCGCGATCCTGGTCACCATCACCTTCGCGCTCGTGCATCTGACACCGGGCGGCCCGGCCTACTCCATCCTCGGCATGAAGGCGACGCCGGCGGCCGTCGCCGCCCTCAACGCCCGCCTCGGACTGGACCTGCCGGTGTGGCAGCAATACCTCACCTGGTGGCAGCATCTGTTCCACGGCGACCTCGGCTTCTCCTTCCTGCTGCATGAGCCCGTCGGCACGCTGCTGCTCGATTTCGAGGCCAACACCATCCTGCTCTACGCGCTGGCCACCGTGCTCAGCACGATCTTCGCCATCCTGATCGGGCTCGCCCACGGCGTCACCTACCTGCGGCCGGCCGGCAAGCTGCTCGGCGGGCTCGAGCTCGCCTTCTACTCGGTGCCCTCCTTCTTCGTCGCCACCCTGCTGGTGCTGGTGTTCGCCATCCAGTGGCGCCTGCTGCCGGCCAGCGGCATGGCCGACATCCGCTACGCCGACCCGCCGCTCTCCTCCTACGCGCTGCACCTCATCCTGCCCGTCGCCACCGTCTCGCTGGTCACCGTCGCCGGCCTGTCGCGCTACTTCGCCCAGTCGGTGCACGAGGAGCTCTCCCGCGACTACGTCCGCACCGCGCGCGCCAAAGGCCTGAACAACCGGCAAATCCTGTTCGGCCACGTCATGCGCAACGCGCTGCGCCCGCTCGTCACCGTGCTCGGCCTGAGCTTCCCGTCGATCTTCGCCGGCGGCGTGGTGATCGAGACGGTGTTCTCCTACCCCGGCCTGGGCTGGCTGCTGTGGCGCTCGGCGCTCAGTCAGGACTACCCGGTGCTGATCGCCATCGTCCTGCTGCTCGGCGTGCTGACCGTGATCGGCAACCTGCTCGCCGACCTGGTCAACGGCCTGCTCGATCCGAGGGCGAACTTTGGCTAATCAAGAAGGAAGGCCAGGGGCTTTGCCCCTGAACCCCATGAAAGGCGAAGCCTTCAAAATCCATTCCTTGTCCATGCACTCATGGATGCGGGTCTGGGGGCGCCGCCCCCAGCGAGGTCCAGGAGCAGAGCTCCTGGCCTTCGCATGAGCGCCACGTTAACGCTGTCCCGCCTGCGCCTGCCGCGCAGCAACGCGACGCTGACCGCAGGCCTCGCGCTGTTCGCCGCCATCCTGCTGTTCAGCTTCCTCGGCACCCTGCTCTGGCACGGCAACCCCTACGCGCTGCATTCCGACAACGTGCTGCAGCCGCCCTCGCCCGCCTTTCCCCTCGGCACCGACGAGCTCGGCCGCGACGGCCTGTCCCGCCTGATGTCCGGCGGCGCCTCGACGCTGCTGGTGAGCCTGCCGGCGGCCCTGCTCGCCTTCGTGGTCGGCACCCTGTACGGCCTCGCCTCCGGCCTGGCGCCGAACTGGCTCGACGCCGCGCTGATGCGCCTGCTGGACGCGATCCTCGCTTTGCCCGGCTTGGTGGTGCTGATCTTCTTCGCCGCCCTGGTGAAGCTCGGCACCGGCAGCCTGATCCTGTTGCTCGGCCTGATCTCCTGGCCCGGCCTCGCCCGCCTGGTGCGCAACGAGACCCGCGCCCAGCGCGACCGCGACTTCGTCCACGCCGCCCGCCAGCTCGGCCTGTCAAACTGGTATATCGCCCGCGTCCACCTGCTGCGGGTGATGGCCGCGGTGCTGGTGGTGAACGGCACCCTGCTGGTCGGCGACATGATCTTCTCGCTCTCCGCGCTGTCCTTCCTCGGCCTCGGCGTCCAGCCGCCGTACACGAGCTGGGGCGGCCTGCTGCAGGAGGCGCTGCTGCTGGTGGCACTCAGCCCCTGGTGGCTGATCCTGCCGCCCGGCCTGATGATCTTCCTGTCGCTGCTCTCCGCCTCGATGATCGGCCAGGGCCTGCTCGCCCGCGCCGGCCGCGCCCCATGACCCGCCCCATGATATCATGCCCCCCGACATCTCGATGAGCGCCGCCCTGCAGGCCGCCCCCGCACCCGCCCGTCTCGCACCCCCCGTGCTCCGGCTCGAGCGCCTCGGCGTCAGCCTGATGCGCGGCGGCCGCCTCACCTCAGTGCTGGACGACCTCGACCTCGCCATCCCCGCCGGCCGCATGCTGGCGCTGGTCGGCGAGAGCGGCTCGGGCAAGACGCTCGCCGCCCTGTCGGTGATGCGCCTGCTGCCCGCCGGCGCGGTCACCACCGGGCGCGCCTCGCTCGCCCGCGCCACCGGCGAGCAGGACCTCCTGAGCCTCACCGAGGCGCAGATGCGCGGCGTGCGCGGCCGCGACGTCGGCATGGTGTTCCAAAACCCGCTGGCGGCGCTCAACCCCTCCCACCGCATCGGCAAGCAGATCGCCGAGAGCCTGCGCGCCCACCCGCAATCCGCCGGCCAGGACGCCCGCTCGCTGCGCGCCAGCGTCGTCCGCCTGCTCGACGAGGTCGGCATCGCCAACGCCGCCGCCCGCCTCGACGACTACCCGCACCAATTCTCCGGCGGCATGCGCCAGCGCGCCACCATCGCCATCGCGCTCGCCTGCGGCCCCCGCCTGCTGATCGCCGACGAGCCGACCACGGGGCTCGACCCGCTCGTCGCCCGCCAGATCATGGCGCTGATCGCCTCGCTCCGCCGCTCGCGCGACATGGGGGTGCTGTTCGTCACCCACGACCTCTCGATCGTCGAGGAGCACGCCGACCTCGTGCACGTGCTCTACGCCGGCCGCACGGTGGAGCGCGCCCCGGCAGCCGCCTTCTTCGCCGGCAACGCGCATCCCTACAGCCAGGCGCTGCTCGGCTCGGTGCCGCGGCTCGGCCAGACCAGGCTGCGCACCATCCCCGGCACCCTGCCCGAGCCGGAGACCCGCCCGCCCGGCTGCCGCTTCGCCCCGCGCTGCCCGCGCCACGCCAGCCCGTGCGATACCGCCTACCCGCCGCTGCTCGACATCGACGGCCCGGCCGGCGCCACCGCCGCCGCCTGCCTCTATCCCGGCCCAACCCGCCCCGGCGAGCTCGGCCCGATCATCGAAACCCCGAACGCCCCCCGCGCCGCGCTGCGCGCCCCGGCGCTGACGCTGGACGGGGTCGGCGTGCGCTACGGCAGCGGCCGGTCCGCACCGCTCTCGCTCGCCGACGTTTCGCTCAAGCTCGCGCCCGGCGAATGCCTCGGCATCGTCGGCGAGAGCGGCTCCGGCAAGTCCACCCTGGGCCGCGCCATCCTGCAGATGCTGCCCTACGAGGGCCGCATCAGCCTCGCCGGCAAGCCCTTCGACGAGTTGTCGCGCGCCGCCCGCCCGGCCCAGCGACGCCGCATCCAGGTCGTCTTCCAGGACCCGCGGGAGAGCCTGAACCCGCGGCTGAGCATCGGCCGCAGCCTCGGCGAGCCGCTCCGCGTGCGCGGCGTCTCCCCCGCCGACGCCCGCGCCGAGGCCAGCCGCCTGCTCACCCGCGTCGGCCTCAGCCCGACGCTCGCCGACCGCCTGCCCTCGGCGATCTCCGGCGGCCAGGCCCAGCGCGTCGCCATCGCCCGCGCGCTCGCCGCCGAGCCCGAGATCATCGTGCTGGACGAGCCCACCTCCAGCCTCGACGTCTCCACCCAGGCAGCCATGCTGAACCTGTTGAAAGACCTGTCCATCGAGCGCGGCATCGCTTACATTTTCATCAGTCACGATCTTGCGACCGTCAGCTTCCTCGCCCACCGCATCCTGGTGCTGCGCGGCGGCAAGGTCGTTGAATTGGCTGACGCGGCCGCTCTTGTGCGCAGCCCAGGCGAGCCCTACACAGCCGCGCTGGTGGCGGCGGCCCCGAAATTGCAAGGCACGACACTAGGCCCGTAACCGCTTTGTCGTATACGGTGCCCGGGATTCGCTACGTGGCTACGCCGCGCGTCGCGACCGAGACCGCCGACTGATCGCGACTTCGCATGATAGGAGAGACCAACTTGGTCGACGTCATACTGCATTACATCATTCTGTCCGGCGGTCTGCTTGCCGTCATGCCGATCATCCTGATCCTCACCATCGCCGTCTCGCTCGAGCGCTGGTGGCTGCTCAGCCGCACCCTGCGCACCGGCAAGGTGGTGCAGGCCAAGCTCCGCAGCGTCGGCTACGGTGACGTCGACGGCCTGCGCGTCGTCGCCAACGCCCAGGCGAACACGCTGCAGGGCCACCTGATCGAGACCGCGCTGGCCTCGCGCGGCGACAGCGCCGAGCAGATGGACGGCCATCTCGAGGAGGAGATCATGGACAGCATGCCGCGCATCACGCGCATGATGTGGATCCTCGACACCGCGGTCACCATCGCGCCGCTGCTGGGCCTGTTCGGCACCATCGTCGGCATGATCCAGGCCTTCAACGTGCTGTCCTCGCATGGCGGCCCCGCCGAGGTCACCGGCGGCATCGCCGACGCCCTGGTCTCCACCGGCGCCGGCCTGATGATCGCCATCATCGCCGTGTTCTTCATGAACTTCCTGAACACCAAGACCCGCCAGATCGTCCACCAGATGGAGCTGATCAAGCTCGGCCTGGTCAACCGCATCCACGGCAACGGCGTCGTCCGCGAGCCGATGGAGACCCGCACCGCGACCATCACCCGCAGCTACGCCACCGCGGGCGCCTGATCCATGGCCCGCAAGCATTCCCTGCTCGAGGAGCCGCACGCGCGCCTCGAGATCGTGCCGATGATCGACATCATGATGTTCCTCCTGGTGTTCTTCGTCATGATCGCGCTGCGGATGATCCCCGATGCCGGGGTGCAGATGCAGCTGCCGGGCGCCAGCACCGCCCAGCAGATGCCCAGCACCCAGGTGGTCATCGCCATCGACGCGCAGGACCAGGTTCATATCCAGGACGCGGTCTACACGCTGGACAGCCTGCGGAGCTACCTGCAGGGCGTAAAGAAGGACGCGAACACCAACGTGGTGATCGCCGCCGATAAGACCATCAACTTCCAGCAGGTGATGGACGTGATGGATGCGGTGCGCAGCACCGGCATCACCGATGTCGGCCTGGCCACCAAGCAGGACTAGCTTTTAAGCTTCTCGTCACCCTCGTTGCGGCGTAGCATTCGTCGCAACGAGGCTTGATCGGCAGGCGACTGCGGTCTCCTAGCAGCACGTCCCGGATCGCGCCCGTAGAGCCGCCCCAAAGCGGCCTAGCCCGGAGCAGCGCCATGACGATCGCAGTCCTTCCCGCCGAAAAGGCCATCCCCGCCATCCGCCACATCGACCTCGCCGACCTGCGCGACGTGCTCGCGCATGGCGTCGACGACTTCCTCGCCATACCGACCCAGCTTGTCTTCCTTTGCCTGCTCTACCCCGTCGTCGGCCTCGTCGCCGCCCGCGCCGCCATGGGCGGCCACCTGCTGCCGCTGCTCTACCCGATGGTCGCCGGCCTCGCTCTGCTCGGGCCCGTGCTGGCGATCGGCCTCTACGAGCTCAGCCGCCGCCGCGAGGCCGGCCACACGGTCTCCTGGGTCGACGCGTTCCAGGTCGCCCGGGCGCCGTCCTTCTTCGCCGTCTGCCTGCTCGGCATCATGCTGCTGGCCATGTTCGTCGCCTGGATCGCCGTCGCCAAGGCGATCTACGCCGCCACCCTCGGCGCCGGCACGGTGCTGCCCACCCCCAGCCCCGGCGTCTTCGCCGAGCGACTGCTCGACATGCCGCAAGGCTGGACGCTCATCGTCGTCGGCAACGCCGTCGGCGCGCTGTTCGCCGCCGCCGTGCTCAGCCTGACCGTCGTCGCCGTGCCGATGCTGATCGATCGGGCGGTCTCACCCTTCACCGCCATGCGCACCTCGCTGCGCGCCGTCGCCGCTAACCCCGGAACGATGGCCGTCTGGGGCCTGATCGTCGCCGGCGGCCTGATCCTCGGCTCGCTGCCGCTGTTCGTCGGCCTGGCCGTCGTCATGCCGGTGCTGGGTCACGCGACCTGGCACCTGTATCGCAAGGTCGTCGTTTAGGGAGACAAGCTAAAGGAAGGCCAGGGCTCCCCCTCCGTGAGCCTTTCCAACTGCGCTTTGCGCAGTCGGAACCTTTGGCTCACTCCGCCCTGGACCGGGCGCCCATCGCACGTGTGCGATGGGTCCCGACGCTGGGGGCGGCGCCCCCAGACCCGCATCCGTTAGGAGTCTAGCCGGGCTATTTCTTACTTGGCGAAGCCATCCGATCCCGCCTCCCACGGCACCGATCTCGCCCTGGAGTCATGGAAAAGGAATGGATTTTAAAGGCTCCGCCTTTAATGGAGTCCAGGGGCAAAGCCCCTGGCCTTCCTTGCCTTAGAGCGGCACCCCCGCTTCCCACCGGCTGGTCCGGATCGTCTGCAGCGTCTGCACCCGCGCCACGTGCGCCGCCTCGGTCAGGCGCTGGGTCAGCTGGTTCTCATGCGCCGTGTCGCGCGCCACCAGGCGCAGCAGGAAGTCTCCCCCGCCGCGGATCATGTGGCATTCGCGCACTTCGGGCCAGCCGCCGACTAGGCGCTCGAACGCGGTGAGCACCGTCTCCTTCTGGCTTTCCAGCCCGACGATGGCGAACAGGGTGATTTCCCAGCCCAGCTTCTGCGGGTTGGTGTCGGCGTGGTAGCCGCGAACGATGCCGGCCTCTTCCAGTCGCCGCACCCGGCGCAGGCAGGGCGGCGCCGAGATCCCGACCCGGCGCGCGAGCTCGACATTGGTCATCCGCCCGTCGCCCTGCAGCTCGGCCAGGATGCGCCGGTCGATGCCGTCGAGTCCCCGCGCATCGTCCAGGGTGGCGGCCTCCACGGCCTCCAACTCGCCAGCCTGTGGCTCAGCAGCCCTTGGTTGGCCAACCCCTGATTGACCAGCCCCTGATTGACCAGCCCCTGATGCGCCAGCATGGGCGTGCGGCCTGACATCGCGGCTCACCCTGTCACCTCGGTCGGTCCTTTTGAGCGGAGCCTATCGTCCTTCCCGGCCACGCGGTAGGGCCAGGATGCCCGCCATGCTTGCGGCGCTCACCCAAGGTGCCGATATGCTGTGACCGACGCGGCGCTTGCCCGCGAGCCCGCTCTGCCGACCCGCCTTGCCGACCCGCCTTGCCGACCCGCCTTGCCGAGGAGCCGTCATGTCCGCCACACGTCGCACGCCGGTCCTGGTGATCGGCGCCGGCCCCGCCGGCTACACCGCCGCCATCTACGCGGCCCGCGCCAGCCTGTCGCCCATCCTGCTCGCCGGCCTGCAGCCCGGCGGCCAGCTCACCATCACCACGGACGTCGAGAACTATCCCGGCTTCGCCGCCCCGATCCAGGGCCCGTGGCTGATGGAACAGATGGCCGAGCAGGCGGCCCATGTCGGCACCGAGATCATCCACGACATCGTCATCGAGGCCGATTTGCGCACTCATCCCTTCCGCTGCGTCGGCGACAGCGGCGACGTCTACCTTGCCGACAGCGTGGTCGTCGCCACCGGGGCGGCCGCACGCTGGCTCGGCCTGCCGTCCGAGAGCGCGCTGCAGGGGTTCGGCGTCTCCGCCTGCGCCACCTGCGACGGCTTCTTCTACCGCGGCAAGCGCGTCGCCGTCATCGGCGGCGGCAACACCGCGGTGGAGGAGGCGCTCTACCTCACCAACCTCGCCGACAGCGTGACCCTGGTGCACCGCCGCGCAAGCCTGCGCGCCGAGCGCATCCTGCAGGCGCGGCTGTTCGCCCACCCCAAGGTGCGCGTGGTCTGGAACGCCGCCGTCGAGGAGATCATCGGCGCCGGCACGCCGCCCGTGGTGGTCGGCGTCGACCTGCGCGACCTGCCCTCCGGCCGCATCGAGCGGCTGGCGGTGGACGGCGTGTTCGTCGCCATCGGCCACACCCCGAACACCGCCGTCTTCCGCGACCAGGTCGAGTGCGACGCCGAGGGCTACATCAGGACCATCCCCGGCAGCACCCGCACCAACATCCCCGGCGTGTTCGCCGCCGGCGACGTCCAGGACACGACCTATCGCCAGGCGGTGACCGCCGCAGGAACGGGTTGCATGGCGGCCCTGGAAGCGGAACGATGGCTGACCGAGCGCGAGACCGAGTCGGCCATCGCTGCGCAATAGGTTCGTCCTGATCGAACGAGCCCAGATCCTGACGATCGAGACGGGGACGCACTGACCGATGGACTGGGACAAGCTGCGGGTCTTCCACGCCGTTGCCGAGGCCGGCAGCTTCACCCATGCGGGCGACACGCTGAACCTCAGCCAGTCCGCCGTCTCGCGCCAGATCTCGGCGCTGGAGGAGGCGCTGCAGGTGCCGCTGTTCCACCGCCACGCGCGGGGGCTCATCCTCACCGAGCAGGGCGAGAGCCTCAACCGCACCGTGCGCGAGGTGTTCGCCAAGCTCGCGATGACCGAGGCGCTGCTCACCGAGAGCAAGGAGAAGCCGACCGGCAAGCTCAAGGTCACCACCACGGTGGGCTTCGGCAGCGCCTGGCTGGCGCCCCGCCTGCAGCCCTTCCTCACCATGTATCCCGAGGTCTCGATCAGCCTGCTGCTCGACGATAGCGACCTCGACCTCGCCATGCGTCAGGCCGACGTCGCCATCCGCATGCACCCGCCCAAGCAGCCGGACCTGATCCAGCGCCATCTGATGGAAATCGAGTGGGTGGTCTGCGCCTCGCCCGAGTACATCGTGAAGCACGGCACGCCGGAGACCGCCGAGCAGCTCGACGACCATCGGCTGGTGCTGTTCGGCGACTACCACTCGCCGGTCGAGAACATCAACTTCCTGGCCGAAGCCGGCCGCAAGACCGGCCGCCCGCGCCAGGCCATCCTCGAAGTGAACAACCTCGCCGCCCTCGCCGACGCGGTCCGCGCCGGCCTCGGCATCGCCGCCCTGCCAAGCTGGATGGGCCCGCAACTGGACGGCCTGGTCCGCCTGCTGCCGGACTACGACAGCCCCCGCGTCGCCTGCTACTTCGTCTATCCGGAGGAGCTGCGGCACTCCAAGCGGGTCAGCGTGTTCAGGGACTTCTTGTTGGCGCGGTTGCAGGAGAAGTAGGGAAGGGCTTCTTTTTTGAAAAAAAGAAGCAAAAAACTTTTGCTCGAAAGAAGGCGAGCCTTCACGGATAAAAGTTTTTTGGTTCTTTTTTTCAAAAAAGAACTGCTTGCTTCTCTGTCATCATCATCTCCGGAGCCCGCATGTCCTACGACCTCTATTACTGGCCGTCGATCCAGGGGCGCGGCGAGTTCGTTCGGCTCGCCTTTGAGGCCACCCAGACGCCGTTCCGCGACGTCGCCCGCGAGGAGGGCATCACCGCCGTCGTCCGCATGCTCGAGGACGGCACCACCGCCACCCCCGGCTTCGCACCCCCGGTGCTGGTCGACAACCACGTCACCATGTTCACCGAGCGCCACCAGGCGATCGCCCAGGTCGCCGCCATCCTGCTGCATCTCGGACCGCGCCTGAACCTCGCGCCGCATGACGAGCCGGGTCGGCTGTGGTGCCACCAGATCCAGCTCACGCTGACCGACTTCATCGCCGAGGCGCATGACACCCACCATCCGCTGGGCGCCGGGCTGTATTTCGAGGAGCAGCGCGCCAGCGCAAAGACGCGCGCCGACGGCTTCCTGGCAACCCGGCTGCCGAAATACTTCCACTGGCTGGAGACGGTGCTGGCGCGCAATCCCGCCGGCCAGTCGCATCTGGTCGGCAAGACGCTGACCTATGCCGACCTGTCGCTGTTCCAGCTGGTCGAGGGGCTGACCTACGCCTTCCCCAAGGCAATGGCGGAGTTCCACCACACCTGGAACGGCCTCGGCCTGCTGCACCGGCACGTCGGCGGCCTGCCCAACGTCGCCACCTACCTCGCCTCGCCACGCCGCGTCCCGTTCAGCCAGGAGGACGTCTTCCGCCACTACCCCGAGCTCGACGCCTGAGACTCCCTGCCAACGCCGGCGGGCGAGCGGGTGGGACGATGCCGGATCTATGCTAGCACAGTGCTCGGCGCATCGCCCTGCGGCGGCAGAATCGGCAATCTTGCCTAAGGGCAAGCTTTCCCCAAGTCATTGATAACATTGACTTCTGCCGCATCTCCACCCGCCAGCATCCACGCCGTCAAATCTTGCTTTATTTCGCCTGTTTGCTTTTTTCAGGAAAGTAGATGCTGCCCTGGGCCCTGCCCGGCCCCGAGCCGCGCGGCGAGCGCCATCCGCCCGTCCCGGCGGGCGAAGTCAGCCGCCACACGCCCCTCGGCATCGCTCACCGCGACGTCGGCGCCATGGCCCAGCAGCAGCTCGACCATGCCGTCCCGCCCGAACATGGCCGCGAACATCAGCGGCGTCCGCCCCGCCAGGTCACGCGCATTGGCATCCGCCCCACGCGCCAGCAGCAGCCGCGCGACCGCTTCATAGCCCTTGAACGCCACCCCGGCGAGCGCCGTGCTGCCCCGCTCATCGGCCGCATCGACCGCGGCGCCATGCGCCAGCAGCAGCTCCACCGCCTCCGCCCGGTCGTTATAGGCAGCCAGCACGATCGGCGGAAAGCCACGGCTGTCCGGTCGGTCCGGATCAGCGCCGGCGCCCAGAAAGGCGCCCAGCATCGCCACATCGCCGTCCCGGGCGGCGCCGTAGTAGAGCGCCTCCAGCTCCGGCTGTGTCAGCGCCGCCGTCGCAGGCTGCTCAGCGTCGCCCATGCCGTCAGGCTCGCGCGGGATTGCCGCGCTGGCAAGCCGCGCCGCGCCCGCACCCTTGTCGACCACCCGGCGATGCAACAGTATAACGCCACGCCACCCTGGCGCAGGATCGATCATGCGACGCCCAGACCCATCGGTGCGTGCCCTGCGCTGGCTGCCCGCCATCCTGCTGCTGCTCGCGCCCACCGCCCAGGCCGCGACCAGGCTGCACATCGTCGCCGCCGAGAACTTCTATGCCGACATCGCCGGCCAGGTCGCCGGCGACCTGGCAACGGCCCGCTCGATCCTCAGCAACCCCGACGAAGACCCGCATCTGTTCGAGGCGAGCCCGTCGGTCGCCCGCGCGCTCGCCGACGCCGGATTGGTGATCGAGAACGGCGCCGACTACGACCCCTGGATGACCGCGTTGCTGGCGGCGAGCCCCTCCCCGTCCCGGCAGCTGATCGACGTGGCAGCCCTGGTGCATGTCGGCCCAGGCGCCAACCCGCATCTCTGGTACGATCCGCAGGTGATGCCGGTGGTCGCCCGCGCCGTCGCCGAGGCCCTGTCGCGGGCCACGCCCGCCCAGCATGACGCCATCGCGGCACGGCTCGCCACCGTCCAGCGCAGCCTCGACCAGCTCGCCGGTCGCGTCGCCACCCTGCGTCAGCGTTACGCCGGCACGCCGGTCACCGCGACCGAGCCGGTCTTTGGCTACATGGCCGCGGCGCTCGGCCTGCGCATGCGCAACCAGCGCTTTCAGCTCGCGGTGATGAACAACACCGAGCCCTCGCCGGGCGACGTCGCGACCTTCGAGACCGACCTGCGCCACCGCGCGGTGAAGCTGTTCATCTACAACAGCCAGGCGACGGACAGCGCGGCGACCCGGTTGCGGACCATCGCGCTGGCCAGTGGCGTGCCGGTCATCGGCGTCACCGAGACGATGCCGGCGGGCGTGACCTACCAGTCCTGGATGCTGGCTGAGCTCGACCGGCTTGACCGCGCGCTGTCGGGCGTCGCTCGGTGAGCATCCCGGCGATCGCGCTGACTGACGCGACGCTCGCGCAGGGCGGCCGGACGGTCCTGGCGCGGATCACCCTGCGCATCGAGGCGGGCGAGTTCATCGGCCTGCTCGGCGCCAACGGCGCCGGCAAGACAACGCTGCTGCGCGCCGTGCTCGGGCTGCTTCGCCCGGCGGCCGGCCGGATCGAGGTGCTCGGCGCGCCGGCGCGCCGCGGCGACCGGCGCATCGGCTACCTGCCGCAGCAGCGCGGTCTCGCCACCCTCGCCCTCACCGGGCGCACGGTGATGGCGGCCGCCATCGACGGCCATCGTTGGGGTCTGCCCCTGCCCGGGCGGCTGGGCCGGGACGCGATCGAGCGGGCGCTCGACCTGGTCGCGGCGAGCGACCTCGCCGACCGCCCGCTCGGCACGCTGTCCGGCGGCGAGCGGCAACGCCTGCTGCTGGCCCAGGCGCTGCTCGGCGCGCCGAAGCTGCTGCTGCTCGACGAGCCGCTGGCCAGCCTTGATCCGCACCACCAGGACGCGACGGTGGCGCTGGTGCGTCAGCTCCAACGTCGCCTCGGCATCGCCGTGGTGTTCAGCGCCCATGAGCTGACGCCGCTGCTCGGGGCACTGGACCGGGTGCTCTGCGTCGGGCAAGGACAGGCGGTGATCGGCGAGGTCGACGCGGTCATCACCGGGCCGATCCTGTCGACGCTTTACGGCGCACCGATGGACGTGGTTCGCCACGACGGCCGAACGCTGGTGATCGGCGGACGACAAGGGCTCTGCCACTGAGCCGCCGAGGGCAGCGGGCCCTGCCGATCGGCTTGCAACGTCTTGATGGTCGCTGAAGAGGCCCCTTGCTCCAGTACGAATTCATGCGCAACGCCTTTGCGGCCGCCGGCTTGGTCGGCCTCATCTCGGGCCTCGCCGGCTACTTCCTCATCCTGCGTGGCCAGGCCTTTGCCGGTCACGCGCTGTCACACGTGGGCTTCACCGGCGCCACCGCTGCGGTGCTGCTCGGCTGGCCGCCGCTGTGGGGCCTGATCGGCGTGACGCTCGTCGCCGGCATGGCCATGGGGGCGCTGGGCGAGCGTCTGGCCGGCCGGGACGTCGCGATCGGCATCGTGCTGGCCGTCTCGCTCGGACTCGGCCTGCTCTGCCTGCACTTCTTCACCGCCTATGCCAGCCAGGCCACCGCGCTGCTGTTCGGCAACGTGCTCGGCGTCGACCACGCGACGGTCGTGACGCTGCTCGGTCTCACCCTCGTCACCCTCGCGGCGCTGATGACGATCATGCGGCCGCTGCTGTTTGCCAGCCTGCAGCCGGACCTCGCCGAGGCTCGCGGCGTGCCGATCCGCGCCGTCTCGCTGCTCTTCCTGGCGGTGGTCGCGCTGGCGACGGCCGGCTCGGTGCAGATCGTCGGCGTGCTGCTGGTGTTCAGCCTGATGGTGGCGCCGGCGGCGACGGCGCAGCGTCTGACCAGCCGCTTCTGGCCCGGCCTGCTTGGTGCCGCCGCCCTGGCGGTTGGCGAGGCCTGGGCCGGTATCGTTTGTGCCTGGTATACCGACTGGCCAAGCAGCTTCTGGATCACGGCCATCGGCGGCGCGCTCTACGCCGCCGCCGTCATCGGCTCGGCCGCCAGGCGCCGCGTCGGTGCACCGTCAGCCGCTTGACGCCGGCTACTGGCCGCTGCTCCAGACCACCGACCCGGCGGCGGTGGTGAGCGACAGGTAGGGCGGCGACGCCTGCGCCTGCAGTGCGACCGCCGCGCTGCCGCCGGTCGCCGTGTTCCAGTACGGCGCCGCGCCATCGTAGAGCACTAGGTTGCCGTCACCCTGGAACGAGGCTCGGCAGCCCATCGTCCACGCCTGCCCGGCCGAACACGCCTGAGGCGGCGACGGTGCAGCCCAGAGCGTCGCCGACCCACGCTGCATCACCAGCTGCCCGGTCGCCGACAGGCAGAGCCGTGTCGCCGAGGCGGGCGCGACGTCGACGCAGCCACCCTGCACCAGGTTAAAGTTGGCCGGGATCGACAGGCTGGCGCGCGACGGCACGTCAGCGCTGGCCAGGCGACGCATCATGCCGGCGACCGGCGCCATGTCCGCATCGGGCGTCAGGTGGTCGGGGCCGAACAGCGCCGTGCCGTAGAGATAGTCGAAGCCGTCCAGGCTGCTGCCCATCACCTCGGCGGCGAGCTCGGCGGCGTAGGCGGCCATGGTGCCCCCGCCCACCGTCTCGCCGCTCAACCGCACTTGGCTGCCGGCCTGCCGGAGCCGGGACCGGATATACTGCAGCTCCTCACCGGCGGGCATGCCGGTAAAGTGCAGTGCGGCGCCGTCGGCGATCGCGACCTCGATGAGCATGTCGGTGTCGTTCATCTGTACGATCAGCGGGTCGGCGCTCGAGGCGCTGCGCAGCGCCTGCTGCCACTCGGAGGGCGGGATGTGGGTGCCGGGCACCGGGATCGTCACCGTCGGCGGGTCGCTCGGCCAGTACTTGCGCACCAGCGCCTGAGTGTCGGCGACCTGCCAGCGCACGAAGGCGCGCTTGGTGTCCCGATACCAGTCGAGCGCGTCCGCCCAGAACCGTCCCGGTGTGCCGGGGCGCGGCGGCGCCACCGCCGACCAGCTCGCATAGTGCGTGCCCCAGGCCGTATTGGCCACGGCTATGCCGGCGTATTTGGCCGCCATCGCCCGCCCGAAATCAGCCTGGGCATGCACGTCGAACCACCAGAAGCCTGGCGGGGCGGCGTTCGGGCCGAGCACCCATTGCGGCGGGTAGATCGGCTCGTCAGCCGGCCCGAGCGAGGCCACGACGGTGGTGATGCTGGGCAGCACGCCGTGCGCCTGCAGCATGGCCAGGATCCGGTCCGCCTTGGCGTGTACCAGCGGACGCAAGCCGGGATACCAGTAGCTGACCATCTGGGTGCCCGTGGTGACGCCGTTCTGGTCGACGAGGCGCGCATCCGGATGGGCGGCGATGAACCAGGCCGGAGGCGCGGCGATGGTCTCCAGGTCGAGGCTGAGCCGCAGCCCCGAAGCGGCCGCAAGACGCATGTAGGCGAGCCACGTGGCGTCACGCCAATGGTCCGGCGTGACCTCCTGATCGGACCAACTGACCGGCGCGCGCGCATTGGTGACGCCCAGCGAGCGATAGCTGCCGAAATGCGAGCGGAGAACGTCAGCGCTCTGGTACTGCGAGTTCTCTGTATCGACCAGGCCGAGTTCGAGCGGCCCCGCATCGGCGGCGCGGCCGCCGGCGAGCAGCAGGCATGCCGCCAGCATGGCCGGCGTGAACCGCAGGCGTCGCCAAAGCCCGAGACAACTGACAATATGCAGGGTGGACCTCGACCTCTTGCGTAGGCATCTAGATGGCTTTGAGGCGTATCGGAGTCTGAGCCGGAACGACCTGCCGGACGTCAGTAGCAATCAATCCAACAATGCCAGGCGCCGGGACGTATACGGCTCATCCGTTGCGGACCGCCACGACGATAACGAGAAAACTCGGGGAATGAAGCCATGCGTCTCGGTTTGGGAGTAGTCGTTCGGGCCGAGACCGACCTGCGCGCCCTGATCGATCGTTGCCGGAGCGCGACCACGTTGCCCGTGCACTGGTACGTCGCCGCCCAGACGACGACGACGGGTCGCCACGCGTTCGCCGGCCTGGCCGCCCAGCGCGCCTGCACGATGTGGCTGCATGCCGCCGCGCCGTCGATGTCGGCGGCTCGCAACGAGGCCATTCTGGCCTCCTTTGCGGATGGCTGCGAGGCGACCATCCTGCTTGACGAGGAGGTCAGCTTCCAGCCCGGCGGCCTCGACCTGGTGGTCGCCAGCATGCTGCAGCAGGAGGCCGCCGGATTGCTGCTCTGCCAGCCGTCGCCGGAGGTCAGCGAGCCGCCCGGCCGGAGCTGCCTGGCCTTCGGCTCGGCCGCCTATAACTGGGTGGGCGCGTTCGATGAGAACTTCGCCTCCGGAGACCTTGGCCTGGCCGACTACGTGCTGCGGGCGCAGCGCAGCGGCATCCCCGTCTCGCTGCAGCCCAACTGCCTGGCCCATGTCGGCCAACCCGACGACAACACGAGCGAGATCGCCGCCGAGCGGCGGTATTTCGAGGCGAAATGGGGCGGCCCGCAGGGTGCGACGACGCGGCTGCGGCCGTTTGACGATGCCGGCTGCCGGATCGACTGGTCGATGCGCGCAGCACCCTACGGCGCCGTGCGCGACCTACCTCGACCCGCGTCGGCCGAACGCCCGACGATGCTGATCTCTCGGCCATGGGTCGCGGCGCCGCCCGCCGAGACGGTCGAGCCCGGGCCGACGCGCAACGCAATGCTGCATGCGATGATCCGGGCCGTCTACCAGGCCTTGCTGCAGCGCGAACCCGACCCGGCGGCGCTGCTGCTGTACACCGACCGCCTGAACCGCGGCACGACCACGTTGGCGACGTTCTGCGAGGTCATCCGCAATAGCGACGAGTGCCGGAAGCTCTCGCAGCGCGCCGAGGGCTCGACCAACGGCACCCGTGTCGCCTGACGCTGAACGCTGAGTGGCATCCCCAACGGGATTCGAACCCGTGTTGCCGCCGTGAAAGGGCGGAGTCCTGGGCCGCTAGACGATGGGGACCCTTGTCGTCTGCCTAGACCGGGGGGGCCAGGCAGGCAAGCCGGCCTGGCGTCAGGCCAGCGCGGCGTCGGCGATCGACAGACTGACGGTGGTGGAGCCGTTCCAGCTCTCCGCCCGCAACTGTCCGGCTAGATGTAGAGCCACGCCGCCGGTGGTCAATGCCGCCGCCATGCTCTCTTCGCGGGCGCGGAACAGCATCGCCTTGAGCCGGCCACCGCCGCCCTCGCCCTCGACGAAGGCGCGGATCGTGCCGCCCTCCGCGCCGAGCCGGTCCCAGCGCACCACCCGGGCGCGCGGCACCACGAACACCGGCTCCTCGTTGCCCGGACCAAAGGGCGCCAGCCGCTGCAGATGGGTTGCCAGCTCGACCGTGGCGCCCGGCACCGAGACGGTCGCCTCGATGCCGAGGTCAGCGGCGCGTGGCAGCGCGGCAGCGGCAGCCAGCCGGGTGTCGATAAAGGCGTGAAAGGCGGCCGCCTGGTCGGCCTGCAGCGTGAAGCCGGCGGCCATGGCGTGGCCGCCGCCGCTGAGCAGCAGGCCGGACTGACGGGCGGCGATCACCGCCGCACCCAGGTCCAGCCCAGGCACCGATCGCCCCGACCCCTTGACCAGGACGCCCGCCCGCCCGCCGACCAGGGCTGGGCGGTTGAAGCGCTCGCGCACGCGGCTGGCGACGATGCCGACGACACCGGGATGCCAGCCTTCACCGTGGACGAACGTCGTCGCCCGGCCGGCCGCGACCTGGGCCTCGGCCTGCGCCATGGCGCTGTCCAGCATGTCGCGCTCGACGGTCTGGCGGGTGCGGTTGACCTCCTCGAGCCGCACCGCCAGGGCGCGCGCCTCGACGGGCTCCTCGCACAGCAGCAGCCGGAGGCCGAGATCCGCCTCGCTGATCCGCCCCCCGGCGTTGATCCGCGGGCCGAGCGCAAAGCCGCAGGTGAAGGCGGAGGGCGCGTCGCGCGCCATCGCGACGTCGAGCAGGGCGGAGACGCCAGGCCGGGCGCGTCGGCCCATCACCCGCAGGCCCTGACTGACCAGCGCACGATTGAGGCCGGTGAGCGGCATCACGTCGCACACGGTTGCCAGCGCGACCAGGTCGAGCAGGCTGATCAGGTCGGGCTCCGGCCGGCCGGCGAACCAGCCGCGCCGCCGCAGCTCACGCACCGTCGCGACGGCGGCGAGGAAGGCGACGCCGGCGGCGCAGAGCTGGCGCAGGCCGGAGCCGTCGTCGAGCCGGTTTGGGTTGACCGTGGCCAGCACCTGGGGCGGCAAGCCCTCCGCCTTGTGATGGTCGAGCACCACGACGTCGGCGCGGCCCGCCAGCACCGCCAGCTCGGCATGCGCCGCGGTGCCGCAGTCGACGCACACCAGCAGGCTGGCGCCACGCTCCGCCAGAGCGAGCAGCGCCGGCGCGTTCGGGCCGTAGCCCTCCAGGATGCGGTCGGGCACGTGGGTCAGCACGCGGCAGCCCAGGCCGCGCAGCAGCAGGGTGATGATCGCCGCCGAACAGGCGCCGTCGACGTCGTAGTCGCCGAACACGGCGACTGTCTCGCCCGCGCTCGCCGCCCGGGCCAGGCGCTCGGCCGCGATGTCCATGTCAAGCAGCACCGACGGGTCGGGCAGCAGGGCGCGCAGGGTCGGCGCGATGAAGTCGGCCGCGGCCTCGACGCCGACGCCGCGGGCGGCGAGCAGGCGGCCGACGATCTCGGGCAGGCCGAGGCGCTCCGCTATGCCGAGGCCGACACGGTCCTCGCCATGGCGCCAGAGCCAGCGGCGGCCAGTCAGGCTGGCGGCGACGCCAAGGACGGGCTCGGTCATCTTTGTTGATGAAGGAAGCAAGCAGTCCTTTTTTGAAAAAAAGGACCAAAAAACTTTTGATTACGATTCATGCTTTAACTGGCAAGAGTTTTTTGCTTCTTTTTTGTAGAAAAGAAGGCGCTTCCTCAGCTTTCCGCCCAGGTCTTGGTGCTGAAGTTATGATGCGCCTCGATGTAGCGCTGGGTGCCCGACTTGCTGCGCATGACGATCGAGTGGGTCACCGCCGTGGTGCCCCGGCGCTGCACGCCGCGCAGCATCGGCCCGCCGGTGACGCCGGTGGCGGCGAACATCACGTCGCCCTGCGCCATCTCGTGCAGCTCGTATTTCTGCTGTGGATCGCTGATGCCCATCTCGCGGGCGCGGGCGATTTGCGCGTCGTCCTCGTAGAGCAGCCGGCCCTGCATCAGCCCGCCGGTGCAGCGCAGCGCGGCGGCGGCCAGCACGCCCTCCGGCGCGCCGCCGGAGCCGATGTAGAGGTCAACGCCGCTGTCCGGCAGCGTCGTCGCGATCACCCCGGCGACGTCGCCGTCCGACAGCAGCATGATGCGCGCGCCTGCCTCCCGGCAGCGGGCGATGAGCTCGGCGTGGCGCTCGCGGTCCAGGGTGCAGACGACGAGGTCGGTCACCGCGCACTTCTTGGCGCGGGCCAGGTTGCGCAGGTTCTCGAGCACCGGGGCGTCCAGGTCGACGACGTTGGGCGGCAAGCCGCCGCCGACCGCGATTTTGTCCATGTAGATGTCCGGCGCGTGCAGGAACTTGCCCTGCTCGGCCAGGGCGACGACGGTCAGCGCGTTCGGGCCGGCCTTGGCGGTCAGCGTGGTGCCCTCGAGCGGATCGACGGCGATGTCCATCGGCGGGCCGCCGGCGCCGACGCGCTCGCCGATGTAGAGCATCGGCGCCTCGTCCATCTCGCCCTCGCCGATCACCACCGTGCCGTCGATGGCGACGCTGTCGAAGGCGCGGCGCATCGCCTCGACCGCGGCGGCGTCGGCCTCGTTCTTCTTGCCCAGACCCATCCAGCGCGACGCCCCCAGCGCGGCCGCCTCGGTCACGCGCACCAGGTCGAGCGCCAGGTTGCGGTCGCTGGCGTGGTAGGCGTCCATGCTGGGGCTGTCCATCGGCGAGTCCTTTCGATCTGCCCGCGCAGCCTAGCATAAGAACGGCCAAGGCTCTGCCCGACCGGGTGAAAGTGGGTCTGGATAATTCTGAATCGGCGAAATACAGCAAGATTTGCGCGGACGCGGCCGGGCGCAGAAAGCCGACGCGTCCTCAGAGATGTTATTAATTTAATCAATGAGTTAGGGAAATCTTGCACATAGGCAAGATCGCCATCTCCGCTGCCGATGACTGTGCTAGCACAAGGGGCCAGTCGTCTCATGACGTTTGGGAAGGAAAGGCTTCTTTTTTGAAAAAAGAAGCAAAAAACTTTTGCTCGTTAAGCTAGCGCCGAGCGCTTGGAGTATGAACTCACCAGTTTGACGATTGCTGAAGTAGTAAAAGTTTTCTGGTCCTTTTTTCAAAAAAGGACAACTTCCTTCCTTCAAGCCGGCTCGATCCTGATCATCATCGGGTGTTCGATGACTGCCTTGAGGCAGGCGATCCGTTCGATGGCAGCGCGCATGTCGGCTTCGCAGGTTTCGTGCGTCACCAGCACCACGGGGACTGCCTCGCCTGGTGCGCGGCCGTGCTGGAGCATGCTTTCCAGCGATACGCCGCTGTCGCGCAGGGCTGCGGTGACGTCGGCGATGACGCCTGGTTGGTCGGTGACCATCAGGCGCAGGTAGTAGGTGCCGCGATGGGCGGACATTGGCAGCGCCTTGGCAACCGAGAGCGCGGTGGAGGCGGCACCCCAGACCGGGGTGTGGCGGCCGCGGGCGATGTCGATCAAGTCGGCGGCGACGGCCGAGGCGGTCGGGCCGGCGCCGGCGCCGCGGCCCTCCAGCATCAGCCGGCCGACGACGTCGCCCTCCGCGACCACGGCGTTGAACACGCCGTCGACGGTGGCGATCGGGGTCGTCTCGCCGACCAGGCAGGGGTGGACGCGGGTTTCGATGCCGGCGCTGGTCTGGCGGGCGATGCCGAGCAGCTTGATGCGGTAGCCGAGCTCGCGGGCGAAGCCGATGTCGAGCGCGGAGATGGCGCGGATGCCTTCGACGTGGATTTCGTCCAAGGCGACCGGGCGGCCGAAGGCGAGTGCGGCCAGGATGGCCAGCTTGTGCGCGGCGTCGATGCCGTCGACGTCGGCGGCCGGGTTGGACTCGGCGTAGCCCAGGCGCTGGGCGTCGGTGAGGATGTCGGCGTATTCGCGGCCGGTCTCGCGCATCTTGGTCAGGATGTAGTTGCAGGTGCCATTGAGGATGCCGACGACGCGGTCGATCCGGTTGGCGGCGAGGCCTTCGCGCAGGGTCTTGATGATCGGCATGCCGCCGCCGACGGCGGCTTCGAAGGCGAGCACGACGCCGGCGCGCTCGGCACTGGCGGC
This sequence comes from Acetobacteraceae bacterium, assembly GCA_965198995.1. Taxonomy (GTDB): domain Bacteria; phylum Pseudomonadota; class Alphaproteobacteria; order Acetobacterales; family Acetobacteraceae; genus CAXMMR01. Next base: position 1,478,005 of record CBDAQG010000002.1, on the reverse strand, counting down.
CAGGGCGGCGCCATGGATGGCGAGCAGCGCCTTGTTGGCGGTGACGACGGGCTTGCCGGCGGCGATGGCGGCCTCGACCAGGGCGCGGGCGACGCCCTCGGCGCCGCCGATGAGCTCGACCACGACGTCGACCTGCGGGTCGGCGGCGAGGTCGCGCGGATCGTCGTGCCAGCGCAGGTGGCCGAGCGGCAGGCCGCGCTGCCGCGCCCGGTCGCGGGCGGAGACGGCGGTGACGGTGATCGGGCGGCCGGCGCGCAGCGCGATCAACTCGGCATTGGTGGACAGCAGGCGGAGCAGGCCGGCGCCAACGGTGCCGAGGCCGGCGACGCCGAGGCGGAGCTCGCTCAATGCGCGGGTTCCAGCACCACCTCCGTGGCCGGGGCGGGAGCGCCCTGCTGCAGGAAGTGGCGGATGGAGCGCGCCGCCTGGCGCAGCCGGTGGGTGTTCTCGACCAGGCCGATGCGGACGTAGCCCTCGCCCTGCTCGCCGAAGCCGAGGCCGGGGGCGACGGCGACGCGGGCCTGCTCCAGCAGCAGCTTGGAGAAGGCGACGGAGCCGAGATGGGCGTGCGCGGGCGGGATCGGCGCCCAGACGAACATCGATCCGGCCGGGCTCGGCATCTCCCAGCCGGCGGCGGTGAGGCCCCGGATGAGCACGTCGCGCCGGTCGCGGTAGAGCGCGCGCATTTCGGCGACGCAGTCCTGCGGGCCGTTCAGGGCGGCGACGGCGGCGACCTGGACCGGGGTGAAGGCGCCGTAGTCGAGGTATGATTTCATCCGTGCCAGGGCCGAGACCAGGCGCTGGTTGCCGGCGGCGAAGCCGATGCGCCAGCCGGCCATGGAGTAGGTCTTGCTCATCGAGGTGAACTCGACGGCGACGTCCTTCGCGCCCGGGATCTGCAGGATCGAGGGCGGCGGCGTTTCACCGAAGTAGATCTCGGCGTAGGCGAGGTCGGAGAGGATCCAGAACTCGTGGCGGCGGGCGAGCGCCACCAGCTCGCGGTAGAAGGCGAGGTCGGCGACCAGCGCGGTGGGGTTCGAGGGGAAGTTGACGACCAGCGCGGTGGGCTTGGGCACGGAGTGGCGCACGGCGCGCTCGATGGCCGCGAGCATGGCGTCGCCCGGCTCGGCGGGGATGGAGCGGACGGCGGCGCCGGCGATGATAAAGCCGAACTGGTGGATCGGGTAGGAGGGGTTGGGCACCAGGATGGTGTCGCCCGGGCTGGTGATGGCGTTGGCGAGGTTGGCGAGGCCTTCCTTGCTGCCCAGGGTGGCGATGATTTCGGTCTCCGGATCCAGCGCGACGCCGAAGCGGCGGTCGTAGTAGCCGGCGAGCGCGCGGCGCAGGCCCGGGATGCCCTTGCTGGTGGAGTAGCGGTGCGAGCGCGGGTCCTGCACGGTCTCGACCAGCTTGGCGACGATGTGCGGCGGCGTCGGGCTGTCGGGATTGCCCATGCCGAGGTCGATGATGTCTTCCGAGCGGGCGCGGGCTTGCGCCTTGGCCTGGTTCACCTCGGCGAAGACGTAGGGCGGCAGGCGGCGGATGCGGTGGAACTCTTCGGTCATGACGGGCCTAACGGGTGACTGCGAAAGGGGCGGCTGGCGGGTGGCTCAGTTTACGGGTGGCTCAGTTTATCAGCAGCGCGCTGGCGCCGCGACCGAACGCGGCGGCGTCGATATGCAGGGCGGAGGCGGGCACGCCCTCCTGGGCCAGCTCGCCGGCGACGGTGCGGGCGCGGCGCAGGCCGAGGTCGAGCGCCACCAACTGGGCGTCGGGCTGGTCGGAGCTCGCATCGCCATAGCCGGTGATGACGATGGCGCCGGCGCCGCGTCGGGCGCTGAGCGCGTGCAGGGCGCCGAGACTGTCACGGCCGAGCTGGTCCGAGCCGGGCGCGAAGCCGAGCTGGGTGCCGCGCGCGGCGGCTGGAATGTAGGCGGGCACGGGCGGTGCGGCGGTCGGCTGGGGCAAGGCGGCGACGCCCTCGAAAGCGGCCGGGTCGGGCGGCGCCTGGGCGACGGCGGGCAGGCTGACGCCGCTATCCGCCGTGCGGCCGGCCAGGACCAGGCTGCCGCCGGATGGCTGCGGCGTGATGCCGGGGCCGGTGGCCGTCGACGCTGCTTGCGTGAGCGGGCCGGCTGCGGCGACGCCTGATGCGGAGGGGGCGCCTGGGGCTGAGGCGGTGGTGGCGGTTGGCGCCCGTACGGCCGGGGCGCTTGGCGCCGGCGCCATGGTGGCGCTTGGCGCCGGGCCGACGCTGGCGCTTCGCGCCGGGCCGATGCTGGCGCTTCGCGCCGGGCCGATGCTGGCGCTGCGCGCCGGGCCGATGCTGGCGCTGCGCGCCGGGGAGACGCTTGGCGCCAAGGTGGTGGGGGCGGGCGGCGGCTCGGCGGCCACCAGGGTGGCGTTGGCCGCCTCGGCGGCGGGCGGGTTGGCCGCCAAATGCGGCGGCGGCACGACGACGATCGGGTTGCGCGCGGCGCGACGCACCGCGGCCTCACGCTCGGCGGCCAGCTCCTCGCGCAGCCTGTCACGGGTCAGCGCGTCCGGCAGCGGCGGGCGCGGCGGCGTGGTGCCGAGCTGCGGATAGGGCAGGTTCTGGCCCGGCGGCGGCGGGCGCTGCTCGGCGATGGCACCGCCCTGCAGCCCATGCCACCAGGCGACCGGCGTCTGCACCGGATCGTGCGCGCAGCCGCCGAGGGCGAGCATCAGCAGCGCGGCGAGCATCGGTAGCGCCACCGTCAGCGCGCCTCCGTCGGCCGGGCGGGATACGCCATCTTGCTGGCCGGTCTGGCGGTCGCTAGCCTGAGCCGGCCGGTGCGGCGCCGGCTTACGCGGCGTGTTGTCAGCCGTTGATTGCGGCACCGCATGGACCATCAGAACCCGCCACCTGAACGCGGGCATTATCTAGCGCGGCGCGCCGTCCGCGGGGAAGGACGTCATGCCGACGGTCTGGATCGATGACCAGCAAGGCTGAGCCGGCGAACGGCTCGCTGAATTCGGCGCCAAAGTCGGGGTCGCTGGCCGATCCGGCGACTTTGAGCCGCTCGATGGCCGACATCGCCGAGCGCTCGCAGCGCATCGTGCTCGACTGGCAGCGACGGCAGGCTGCCCAGAGTGCGGCGGTGCCGGAGACGGCGATGGAAACGGCGGCGGAGACGGGCGATCGCTCGAGCCACGCCCACGCCTTTCTCGAAATGACCGCCCGGCTGATGGCCGGCCCGGTCAGCGCCATGCAGGCGCAGATCGGCTTCTGGCAGGACTACATGACGCTGTGGCAGCGCACGACGCGGCGGATGCTTGGCGGAGATGAGGAGGCGCGGCCAGGCCTTGCCGGATGGCGCGACGAGGACGTCGTCGACTACATCAAGCAATCCTACCTGCTGTCGGCGCGCACCCTGCAGCGGGCGGCGATTGGCGTCGACCGGCGGACGGCGCAGCGGCTTGATTACTACGCCCGACAGTTCATCGGCGCGATGAGCCCGTCGAGCTTCCTGCTGACCAATGCGCGGGTGCTGCATCGCACCGTCGAGAGCGGCGGCGAGAACCTGCTGCGCGGGCTGAACACGCTGCTCGCCGACCTCGAGCATGGCCGCGCCCGACTGGCCGGGCCCGAGACCGCGGGCTTTGCCCTGGGCGAGACGATCGCGGCGACGCCGGGCGTGGTGGTGGCGCAGACCGAGGTGATGCAGCTCATCCAATATGCGCCGACGACCGGCCTCGTGGCGCGCCGCCCGCTGCTGATCGTGCCGCCCTGGATCAACAAGTTCTACGTGCTTGACCTGCAGCCGCGGAACAGCTTCGTGCGCTGGGCGGTGGCGCAGGGCCACACCGTGTTCATGATGAGCTGGGTGGATCCGGCGGGTGCGGCGAGCGAGCTTGGGTTCGAGGACTACCTGCGGCTCGGCGTGTTTGCCGCGGCCGAGGCGATCACGGCCAGCACCGGCGAGAGGCAGATCGACACGCTCGGCTTCTGCCTCGGCGGCACGCTGCTGGCGGCGGCCGCGGCGATCGACGGCGGTGATGCCGGCGGTCGGCGCTTCGCCTCGATGACGTTGCTGGCGACGATGCTCGACACCGACGAGGCGGGCGCGCTCGGCGTGTTCATCGACGAGGCGCAGCTCGACGCGGTGGCCGGCAGCGAGGCGGCGCGGCTGCTGCGCAGCTCCGACCTGATCTGGTCGTTCGTCGTCACCACGTTCCTGCTTGGCAACGACCAGTTTCCGTTCGACCTGCTGCACTGGAACGCCGACCAGACGCGCCTGCCCGCCGGGCTGCACCGGTTCTACCTGGAGCACATCTACCGGCGCAACGAGCTGGCGAGCCCGGGCGCGATGACGCTGCTTGGCCAGCCGGTCGACCTGCGGCGCATCACCGTGCCGAGCTACATCCTGGCGGCGCGCGACGACCACATCGCGCCGTGGCGCTCGGCCTATCGCAGCACCCAGATGGTCGGCGGGCCGGCGCGCTTCGTGCTCACCGGGTCGGGCCATAGCGGCGGCGTCGTCAATCCGCCGGGCAGCGGTCGGCATAATCACTGGGTGGGGGAACTGGCGGCGGGCGGGGCGGAGTGGTTCGCTGCCGCGACCGAGATCGGCGGCTCGTGGTGGCCGGACTGGCACCGATGGGTGAGCACGCGGGACCTGGTGCGGGCGCGGGCGCCAGGCGACGGGATCGAGGCGGCGCCGGGGAGTTATGTGAAGGAAGCGCTTCTTTTTTGAAAAAAAGAAGCAAAAAACTTTTACTTCCTTATTCATAACTCAATGGATCTGCATCGGCGCTGGTAGATTGAGTTATTAAAATAAAAGTTTTTTGGTCCTTTTTTTCAAAAAAGGACCGCTTGCTTTCTTCAGCGCCGCATCAAGCAGCACGGCGCGTTGGTCGTAGGTGTGTTCTGCCAGCATGCGCAGCCTGGCGCGTTCGCCGATGGCGCGGGCGCGCTCGGGCGTCAGTGTGGCGAGGTGTGCGGCGACGTCCTGGCCGTCGCGGGCCACCAGGATCTCGCTGTTTGGTTCCAGGAACTGCTCGATGCCGTCCCAGGCGTCGGTGATCAGGCAGGCCGCGGCGCCGGCGGCCTCGAAGACGCGGGTGGCCGGCGAGAAGCCGGTGGCGGCCATGCTGTCGCGGGCGACGTTCAGCACGGCCAGGGCGGAGGTGTTCAGCGCGTTGTGGTCGGCGGTTGGGACGTGGCCGAGCGGGTGCACGTTCGGGGCCATCGGCTTGTCGGCCCAGCCACTGCCGCCGAGCAGGAAGCGGCGGTTTGGCAGCGTCTTCGCCGGGGTGAGGAAAAACGTCTCGATGCGGGCTTCGCGGTCGGGCAGGCGGTTGGCCAGCAAGGTGAGGTCGGCGCGGAAGCGTTGCTGGGGCGGAACGGGATGGTGCGTCGCCGGATCGAGCGCGTTGTAGATCGGCACGCAGGCGGCGGCGCCGAAGCCGTGATAGGCGGCGATGACCGGCGGGCCGCCGCCATAGGTGCAGACGAGGTCGAGCGACGGCAAAGCGCGGCGGACCGGATGGTCGACGTCGGCTGCCATCTCGGCCAGGGTCGCCGGGGCGTCGACGTCGAGCAGGACCCGCACGGCGCCGGGGGCGGCGTGGGCGATGATGCCGGCGAGCAGCTCGGCGTCGAACACGCCGACGCCGCTGGCCTTGACGACCGCGTCGGCGTGGGCGGCATCGGCGAGGACGTCGCGCAGCGCCGCGACGGTGGGCGGGTAGACGACGGTGCGGGCCCAGTCGGGGGGTGCGATGTCGCGATGCGCCTGGCGGTCGAAGATGTCGGGCTCGTAGAAGGTGATGGCGTGGCCGAGGCGGGCCATGGCCGAGAGCAGGCCGCGATAATAGGTGGCGGCGCCGTTCCAATAGCTGGAGAGCAGGCTGGAGCCGTAGAACGCGATCCTCATCCGACCGGCGCGCCAAGGTGCTGGGCGATGGCGAGCAGCTCGGTGGCGCGGTGGTCGCAGGTGTGGCGGGCGAGGATGGTGTTGCGGCCGTGCTGGGACAGGGCGGCGCGCAGGCTGGCGTCGGTCGCGAGGCGGTGGAGCTGGTGGCGCATGGCGTCGCCGTCGGCGGCGGTGAGGTAGTCCTCGCCGGGAGTGAACAGCTGCTCGCTGTCCGACCAGGGGGCAGAGACGAGCGGGATGCCGCAGGCCAGCGCCTCGAACACGCGGATGGTCGGGATGCCGGGCAGCGCCGAGGCGTAGGGGCGGCGCGGCACGTGGACGGTGGCGAGGTGGCGGGCGAAGACGCTGGGCGCCAGGGCGTTGGCGAGCCAGCCGCGGTAGTGGGCGCCGTAGCGGTCAAGCAGCGCCAGCGCGTCGGAGGGGTAGCGCACGCCGTAGATGTCGAGGTCCAGGCCGTTGGCGCGGGTGGGGGCGAGCAGGAACGCCTCGAGCTCGGCGGTGCGTTCGCCGTCGCCCCAGTTGCCAATCCAGACGATCCCTTGGCGCGCTGATGGTTCGCTTGGCGGACGGAACAGGGCGACGTCGGCCGCTTCGTGCCAGACGTGGACGCGCTCGCCCCAGCCCCAGGCGCGGTAGACCGCGGCCAGGGCGGCGCCGAAGGCGAGAACGCCGTCATAGGCGGCCAGGTCGTAGCGCTGCATGGCGTCCGGGTCGCTCACGGCGCGATGATGGGTGTCGTGGAACAGCAGCTTGAAGCCGGCGTGGCGACGCAGCGCGCCGATGGCGGCGACGACCGGCGGCTCGGTCCATTCATGCACGAGGACGAGGTCGGCGCCGTCGATCAGGCGCGGCAGGTCGTCGGCGTGGAAGCGGGTCGAGCGCAGGGTTGGGTAGGCGGCTTCGAACGGGAGCAGGGCTGCTGTGCCATGATCATCGAGCAGGTTGCGCAACGACCAGGATCCGTGCGGCTCCAGGATGGTGACCTCGTGGCCGCGCGATTGCAGCGCGCGCAGGACGCCGCGCAGGAAATGCGCGTTGCCGTGGTTCCAGCAGGACAGCAGCGAATGCGTGACGTAGGTAATGTTCAAGGCGGGGTGATGTTCAAGGCGGGGTTGTGTTCAAGGTGGGGTGATGTTCAAGCAGGGTTGTGTTCAAGGTGGGGCGGCCTGTCTGGCCAGGGCGTGGCGATGCACGGCGAGGGTGTCGTCGACCATGGCGTCGAGCGTGTAGCGCCCGGCGCGGCGATGGGCGGCTTGGCCAAGCGGCGCCGGGTCGGCCAGCGCCTGGCGCAACGACGCGGCGGCAAGGGCGGGATCGAGCGGGTCGGTGAAGAGCGCGGCGCCGTCCCACAACTCGCGGAATATCGGGGTGTCGGCGAGGACCAGGGCGCAGCCTGCCTGGGCCGCCTCCAGCACCCCGAGGCCGAACGGCTCGTAGCGCGCCAGCGAGCAGAACACCGCGGCGCGGCCGAGCTCGGCGGCGAGACGGCTTGGCGATACCTGGCCCAGCAGCTGCAGCCGCTCGAAGGCGACGGCGTCACCGCTGGGCGAGACCGTGCTGCCGGCGACGATGACGGGCGCGTCGAGCATCGCCGCCGCGCGGTCCAGCGTGGCCATGTTCTTTGCCGCATCCCAGAGGCGGCCGGAGGCGAACACCGTTGCGCGGCGCTGGTGCAGCCCTGCGGGAGCCGCCTGCCGGCCGTTATGCACCACGTGCACGGGGCGGGGCGGGTAGAGCCGCGCCATCGTTGCCGCCATCGAGTGGGACGGCACGATCACGGCGTCGGCGCGCATGAGCCCGTCCTCGGTCAGCGTGCGGCGCCAGTGCCACGCTTCGGGCAGCGCGCCGCCGCGCATCGCCTCCCACCAGCTCGCCAGGCATGAATGCAGCACCGTGATCGTGGTGCGGCCCGGGCCTGGCATTCCGGCGCGCAGGGATGGCTCGTGCAGGTGCAGCAGCGCGGCGCGATGCTGGTCGGCGAGGTTGGCGATGCCGCGGGCAGCTTCGGCGAGGGGCGCCGGCCCGCCGGCCATCCAGTCGAGCGGCCAGTCGGTGACGACGAGGGGCACGTCGCGCAGCTCGGCGCGCTGGGCGGCGTCCGGTGGCGGACCCAGCGTGGCGACGATGGCGCGGATGCCGCGTCGCGACAGGCCGGCGACCAGGTCGGCCGTGTAGCGCCACACCCCGCCGACGGTGTCGGTGGTCAGCAGCACCGGGCCTGGAGCAGGGTCCGTCCGCATCAGCTCACGGACCTCCTGGTTTATCCGGCTGATGCGCTAGCGGGTTACGCATGCCGCTTCCAGCGTCGTCAGTGACAGCGGTGCGTCGTCCTGGATGTCCGAGAACTCGGCGAAGCGGCCGAGATAATGCGCGTGCGCGCGTTCCCATGCGTGGTCGTCCGGCGGGCCCCAGAGGCGGCGGTAGTCGGGCGAGCTCGGGTAGGGGTAGAGCGGCACCGGGTCGTTGGCCCAGATGCCGGCGGCGAGCAGGCGCTCGCGCCAGGCGGCGACCAGGCCGGCGTCGTCGTCGGCGGAGGCGATCAGGTTCGCCTGCACGAAGGGGATGGCGGCGCGGGCGAGGATCAGCCGCTCGGCGAGCTCGTCGGTGGTCAGCCGGCAGCGCTTGGTCAGGGCGGCGCGGCCCGCCACGGTCAGGCTTTCCACGCCCGCCTCGACCGAGACGCAGCCGGCGCGGCCGAGCAGCGCCAGCATCTCGGGCGACCACAGGTCGATGCGGGTCTGGATGCCGAATTGCAGCGGGCGCGACACCAGCGCCTCCAGCAGGTCGCGGCGGGGCAGGAAGATCTCGTCGATGAAGTAGACGTAGCGGACGCCGTGGGCGACCAGGCCGTCGATCTCCTGGAGCAGCGGCGCGAGGTCGCGCTTGCGATAGGCGTCGCGGAAGTCGATCTTGGCGCAGAACGAGCAGGCGTAGGGGCAGCCGCGCGACGCCTCGACCTCGGCGCCGGGAGCGGCGACATGCGCCTCGAAGCGGTGGTGGTGGTGGCAGTGCCGCGCGAGCCAGTCGGCCGGCCAGTCGAGCGCCGGCAGGTCGGTGAAGCGGCTGGCCTGCGGGCCGCCCGCTTCGACCAGGCGGTGCCCGGCCAGCATGGCGGTGCCCGGGAGCAGGCCCGGCGCGCCGCCTTCGGCCAGGCCCAGCACGACCTCCTCGCACTCGCCGCGCACGACCACGTCGACGCCGAGCTTGGCGAGCGTCGCGCCAGGGGTCACCGAGCCGTGCGGGCCGACGGCGACGAGCAGGCCGGCGACGTCACGCACCAGGTCGGCGAGCTGGCGCGGCACCCGCAGCTCCGGCGGGGCGCAGCGCCAGAACAGGTAGGTCGGCGCCGTGGTCAGCACCGTCATCTGCGGCGCGAACGCGCGGATAGCGGCGTGCAGCGCCGCGTCGTCGAGGTCCTGCAGGTGGGCGTCCAGCAGCAGCACCTCGTGGCCGGCGCGCTGCAGCAGCACCCGGCAGCAGCCGAGCTCCAGCGGCAGATGCGGCTCGCGGCAGCCGAAATAGATGCTGCCGGCGTAGTCCCAGCGCGGGTTCAGCAGGGCAACCCTCACGCGGCACCCGCCTGCAGCGCGACACCGGTCGGCGGCGGGGGCGCGACCACCCGCTCCTCGCGCATCCAGCCGAGCAGGCGCAGGAGCCCGTCGCGCCAGGCCAGCGGCGCGGCGAGGCCGAGCTCGGCTGCGGCGCGGCGGGCGTCGGCGACGAAGTAGCGCTGGTCGCCCGGCCGCCAGTCGGCAAAGCGCAGCATGGCGGGGATGCCGGTCAGCCGCTCGATCTCGCCGATCACCGCGAGCAGGGTGACGGCGTTGGCGCTGCCGCCGCCGAGGTTGTAGGCGGTGCCCGAGACCTGCCCGATGCGGGCCCAGGCGGCGAGGTAGGCGGCCACCGCGTCCTCGACATAGAGCACGTCGCGCACCTGCTGGCCGTCGCCGTAGATGGTGATCGGCTGGCGGCGCAGCACGCTGAGCAGGAAGTGCGCGAGCCAGCCCTGGTCTTCGGTGCCGAGCTGGCGTGGGCCGTAGATGCAGCTCATGCGCAGCACCGCGGCCGGCACGCCGAAGCCGCGTGCGTAGTCGAGCACGTACTGGTCGGCGGCACCCTTCGAGCAGCCGTAGGGCGTGTAGAAGTCGAGCGCCCTGCCCTCGCCGATGCCGTGCGCGGCCAAAGCGGGATCGGCCGGCAGGTAGCCGGCTTGCCCCTCGTTCAGCAGCTCGATGTCGGCGAGGTTGCCGTAGACCTTGTTGGTGGAGGCGAACACCAGCGGCACGCCCTCGCCGCGGCGGCGCAGCGCCTCCAGCAGCGACAGGGTGGCGGCCAGGTTGATCTGGAAGTCGGCCACCGGGTTCTGCAGGCTGGTCGTCACCGCCACCTGGGCGGCGAGGTGGAACACCGCGCCGGCCTGCTCGACCGCCTCCGTCAGCGCCGGCTCGTCGCGCAAATCGGCGATGACGGCGCGCAGCCGGGCCGGGTGGCGGGCCTGCAGCCAGGCCAGGTTGCGCTCCACCCCGGGCCGCGACAGCGCGTCGAACACCAGCACGTCGTGGCCGGCACGGGCGAGGCGGTCAACCAGGTTGCTGCCGATGAAGCCGGCGCCGCCGGTGACCAGGACCGGGCGCTTCATGATCGGTATGGCGGCCATCAGGCGACCAGCCCGCGGCGCTCAAGCTCCTCACGCGCCTCGCTCACCCGATCCACCGCGCGCTGGCGGCGCACCCACTCGACGACGGCGCCGATCGAGGCGGCGAAGTCGCGGCGAGGCTCAAAGCCGAGCACCCGCGCGGCCTCGCCGATGTCGCCGAAGCAGTGGCGGATGTCGCCGGTACGGGCCTTGCCGGTGACCTCGGGGGACAGCTGCGACAAACCCATCGCGCCCGCCAGGGTGGCCGCCACCTCGTTCACGGTGACGTCGCGGCCGCTGCCGATGTTCAGCGCCCGGCCGGCCGCCGCCGGCGCCTCGAGCGCCAGCAGGAAGGCGTCGGCGACGTCCTCGACATGGACGAAGTCGCGCCGCTGCAGCCCGTCCTCGAACACCATCGGCCGCTCGCGGTTGAGCAGCCGCGAGGCGAAGATCGCCAGCACGCCGGTGTAGGGGTTCGAGAGCGCCTGGCCGGGGCCGTAGACGTTGAACAGCCGGAGCGCGACGCCCTGCATGCCGTAGGCGGGGGCGACGCACAGGGTCAGCCGCTCCTGGACGTATTTCGTCAGCGCGTAGACCGAGGCGAGGCTGGGCGGCTTGGTCTCGGGAGTGGCGAGCGGGGTCAGCGTCTCGCCGGCCGGACCGAGCGGATCCCAGCCGGCGCCGGGCCGGGTGGACGGCCGGACGATGTCCGAGAACACGGTGCCGTCGGCTGAGCGATACAGGCCCTCGCCGTAGATGCTCATCGACGAGGCGGTGACCACGCGCTCCACCGGGCGCTCGATGAGCTGCTGGAACAGCACCGCGGTGCCCTGGTCGTTCACCGACACGTAGCGGTCGATGGCATACATGCTCTGGCCGACGCCGACCTCGGCGGCGAGGTGCACCACCCGGTCGACGCCGGCGATGGCGTCGCGCACCAGGCCAGGGTCGCGCACGTCGCCCTCGATGAACTCGACCTCGGAGAGGATCGCCGGCCGCGCGCCGGGCGCATGCACCTGCTCGATCAGGCTGTCGAGCACCCGCACGTCGTCGCCCCGGGCCAGCAGCGCAGCCACGACGTGGCAACCGATGAACCCCGCACCGCCCGTCACCAGCACCCGTCGCGTCATCCAGCCATCCCTGTGTTACGCGCCGGTGACGACGCTTCCTGATCCAAGTAGCTCACCTGGGTGCTGCGGCAAAGATGGTGGGACGCCAAGCGCCGGCCCGGGCCTCGCCGCGCCGCAGCAAGGCGCTATGATCGCCGGCAATGCGCACCTACCCGATCTTTCTGGACCTGACCGGACGCCGGGCGCTGGTGCTCGGCGAGGGCGAGGTGGCCGAGCGCAAGTCGCAGCCGCTGGCCGCCGCCGGCGCCACCGTCGTGCGGGCGGAGCGGTTTGAGCCCGGCCTGCTTGACGGTATCGCAATCGCCATCGGCGCCGACGCGCCGGAGGCCGAGCTGCAGGCGCTCTCCGCCGCGGCGATGGCGGCCGGCATTCCGGTCAATGTGGTCGACCGGCCGGAGCTGTGCAGCTTCATCACGCCCTCGGTGGTCGATCGCGATCCTTTGATCGTCGCGGTGTCGTCGGGCGGGGTCGCGCCGGTGCTCGCACGGCTGGTGCGGGCTCGAATCGAGGTGCTGCTGGCGCCGCGGATCGCCCGCCTCGGGGCGCTGGCCGAGCGCTGGAAGGCGCGCACCCGGACCGCGCTGCCCGACATGGTGCGCCGGCGGCGGCTGCTGGAGGCGACGCTCGACGGCCGGGTTGCCGACCTGGTGCTGGCCGGCGACGAGGCGGCCGCCGACGCGGAGTATGGCCGCGTGCTGGCAGCGGCCAGCGCCGGCAGCGCCTTGCCCGAACGCGGCATCGTCTACCTCGTCGGCGCCGGGCCGGGGGCGGCCGACCTGCTGACGCTGCGCGCCCAGCGGCTGCTCGGCGAGGCCGACGTGATCGTGCACGACCGGCTCGTCGGCGAGGGCGTGCTGGAGCTCGCGCGGCGCGATGCCGAGCGGATCTATGTCGGCAAGGCGCGCTCGCGGCACACCCTGCCGCAGGAGGACATCTCCGCCCTGCTGGTCCGCTTGGCGTCGGAGGGCAAGCGGGTGGTGCGCCTCAAGGGTGGCGACCCGTTCGTGTTTGGTCGCGGCGGCGAGGAGATGGAGGTGCTGGAGGCGGCCGGCATCGCCTTCGAGATCGTGCCCGGCATCACCGCCGCCCTCGCCTGCGCCGCCGGGGCGCACGTGCCGCTGACCCACCGCGACGCGGCGCAGTCGCTCACCCTGGTGACCGGGCACCTGAAGGGGTCGGTGGCCGACGGGCACCTGGACCTCGACTTCGATGACCTGGCGCGGCCCGGCAAGACGGTGGCGGTGTATATGGGGCTGGCGACGCTGCCGCGCCTGGCCGCCGGGCTGCGGGCGGCGGGGATGCGCGCCGAGCACCCGGCGATGCTGGTGGAGCGCGGCGGCACCGAGCGGCAGCGTATTCTACGGGGGACACTGGCACGCCTGGCCGAGGACGCGGCGGGCTGGTCAGATGGCGGGCCGGCGCTGCTGATCCTGGGCGAGGTGGTGGCGAGGAAGGCCAAGGGCTTTGCCCCTGGACCCCATTAAAGGCGGAGCCTTTAAAATCCATTTCTTATTCGTGACTCTGTGGCGGCGCCGGTGCCGTGCGAAGCAGGATTGAATGGCTTCGCCAAGCAAGAAAGATCCAGGCTTGATCTCCTAACGGATGCGGGTCTGGGGGGGCCGCCCCCAGCGGGTCCAGGGCAGAGCCCTGGCCTTACCTGTCTCCCCTTCCCTTACGTCAGCCCGCTGAACAACGCCGTTGACAAATAGCGCTCGGCGAACGAGGGCACGATGCCGACGATCAGCTTGCCGGCGTTCTCCGGCAGCCGGCCGAGCCGCAGCACCGCCACCAGCGTCGCGCCCGAGGAGATGCCGACCGGCAGGCCTTCGACGCGGGCGATCTGTCGGGCGGCGGCCAGCGACTCGCGTTCGGAGACGCTGATCACCTCGTCGACCACGCTCATGTCCAGCGTGCCCGGCTTGAAGCCTGGGCCGATGCCCTGGATGCCGTGCGGGCCGGGCTCGTCGCCGGACAGCACGGCGCTTTCGGCCGGCTCGACGGCGATGGCGCGCAGGGTTGGCCGGCGCGGTTTGAGGGCGCGGGCGATGCCGGTGATGGTGCCGCCGGTGCCGACGCCGGCGACGAGGATGTCGATCTGGCCCTCGGTGTCGGCCCAGATCTCCTCGGCCGAGGTGGCGGCGTGGATGTCGGGGTTGGCCGGGTTGTCGAACTGGCGGGGCATCCAGGCGTCGTCGGTGTGCTGCAGGATCTCGCGGGCGCGGGCGATGGCGCCGGCCATGCCGAGTTTGGCCGGGGTGAGCTCGACCTCGGCGTTCATCAGCCGCAGCATCTTGCGCCGCTCGATCGAGGCGCTTTCGGGCATGGTGACGATGAGGCGGTAGCCTTTGGCGGCGGCGACGAAGGCGAGCGCGATGCCGGTGTTGCCGGAGGTGGGCTCGACCAGGACCGTGCGCCCCGGGGTGATCTGGCCCTGCTGTTCGGCGGCTTCGACCATCCACAGGCCGATGCGGTCCTTGACCGAGCCGAGCGGGTTGAAGAATTCGAGCTTGAGGGCGACGTCGGCGACGAGTTTTTCGGCCGCGGCGAGGCGGGGGATGCGCACCAGCGGGGTGCCGCCGACGGTCTCCAGGATGTTGGCGTAGATGCGGCCGCGCGGGGCTGCGGTCTGGCTGAGGCGTGGCGCCTGGGCGATGGATGGCGCGCCGGGCGGGTTGGCGCCGGGCGGACGTGACAACACCTCGGACATCAGAGAATCTCCTTATGACGGCGGTGTTACGCGCCCATCTGACGGTTTAGGTGGGCTATGGTCATGGCCTGGACAATGCGGGCGGAGGGCAAGCGGCATGCTGGTGCGGCGCGACAGGGCGATGCTGGGCGTGCTGATCATGCTCGACGTCGGTTTTCACGCCGGCCGGCTGACGACCGTGAGCGCGGCCGACATCGCCGAGCGGGCGGGGCTGGCGCGGCGCGGCATCGAGCCGCTGCTGCAGGCGCTGTCGCGGTCCGGGCTGCTCGACAGCGTGCGCGGGCCGCGCGGCGGGTATCGGCTGGGGCGGCGGCCGCGCGAGATCACCTTGGCGGAGATCGTGCGGGTCGGCACCAGCGATGACGGCGGGTGCGAGGACGGCGCAGGCGGGCCGGGCGGGCCGCTGCACGACAGGGTGGTGGACGCGCTGTGGGGCGAGCTGGAGGCAAGGCTGAGCGAGCAGTTGCAGGCGATCAGCCTGGAGGCGCTGCTGCGGCGGGCGGAGGCGAGCGGCCTGCAGCGCCCGTTGGCCGAGCCGATCACCTTTTCCATATAGGCTGGCTCCCTGTCGGCCATTGGCAGTAACACGCCTGAGGTTGCGTGTTCATTAATCGTGCGTGACGCCCTAGTGGTTCGGGGGCAGCTGCGCCATATCCGCCGCAAGGCCGGTGCCGGCCGAGGCAGGAGTAGGTTCCATGAGCATTCAGTTGGGCCAGATCGCGCCCGATTTCGAGCAGGCGACCACCGCTGGCCGCATCCACTTCCACGAGTGGCTCGGCACCTCCTGGGGCGTGCTGTTCAGTCATCCGAAGGATTTCACGCCGGTCTGCACGACGGAGCTTGGCGAGGTGGCGCGGCTGGCGCCGGAATGGGCCAAGCGGCACGTCAAGGTGATCGGGCTGTCGGTGGACAGCGGCGAGAACCATGAGCGCTGGGCGGACGACATCGCCCAGACGCAGGGGCATGCGCTGAACTTCCCGCTGATCATCGACGGCGATCGCAAGGTTTCGACGCTGTACGACATGATCCACCCCGAGGCGGATCCGACGGTGACGGTGCGGACGGTGTTCGTGATCGACCCCAACAAGAAGGTGCGGCTGACGCTGAACTATCCGCCCTCGGCCGGGCGCAACTTCGAGGAGGTGCTGCGGGTGATCGACAGCCTGCAGCTGACCGACGCGCACAAGGTGACGACGCCGGCGAACTGGCATCCGGGCGAGAAGGTGATCATCGCGCCAAGCGTTTCGGACGCGGACGCGAAGGTGAAGTTCCCGGG
Source organism: Acetobacteraceae bacterium (assembly GCA_965198995.1). Classification (GTDB taxonomy): domain Bacteria; phylum Pseudomonadota; class Alphaproteobacteria; order Acetobacterales; family Acetobacteraceae; genus CAXMMR01. Next base: position 1,462,356 of record CBDAQG010000002.1, on the reverse strand, counting down.
TGGGTGGGACACGCTGCGGCCGTATCTGCGGATGGTCGATCAGCCGTCGTAGGGCGCAAGGCCAGGGGCGTCGTCCCGGGACCCGATTAAAGGCGGAGCCTTTACAATCCATTCGTAAAAGGGGTCTGGGGCCGCTTGCCCCAGCGAAGCCCACAGGCAGCGCCTCTGGCCTTGCTTACCGGAGCACCATCCATGCCCGATGACATCAGCGGCGCGCTGACACCGCCGGGAACCAAGCGCTCCGGCGCCGAGGCGCTGAAGCTGGCCAGCCACGGCCTACGCGGGCGGTTGGCGGAGGAGCTGGCGGAGGGTGGCATCCAGGTCAGCGAGGATGCCTACCAGCTGCTCAAGTTCCACGGCAGCTACGAGCAGTTCGACCGCGACACCGCGACCGCGCGCAAGCAGCAGAAGCTGGAGAAAGAGTATCAGTTCATGCTGCGCGTCCGGATGCCGGGCGGGCGGCTGACGGCGGCGCAGTATCTTGGTCTCGACCGGCTCGCCGACGACCACGCGAACGGCACGATCCGCATCACCTCGCGCCAGGGCATCCAGTTCCACGGCATCCTCAAGGGTGAGCTCAAGCCGGCGATCGCCGCGGTGAACCACAGCTTGCTCACCACGATCTGCGCCTGCGGCGACGTGAGCCGCAACGTGACCGCATCGCCGGCGCCGATCCGCGACGCCCGGCACGAGCGGGTGCTGGCCGATGCCTGCGCGCTCTCCGAGCTGCTGAAGCCGAAGAGCCGGGCGTATTACGAGATTTTTCTCGACGAGACGCCGGGCTTCGTGCCGGAGGCCGAGCAGGTCGAGACGCTGTATGGGCCGACCTACCTGCCGCGGAAGTTCAAGATCGGCATCACGGTGCCGGAGGACAACACGATCGATGTGCTGTCCAACGATCTTGGCATTGTCGCGATGTGGGAGGGTGAGCAGCTCGTCGGCTACAACATCGCCGTTGGCGGTGGGCTGGGCATGACGCACAACAAGCCGCGGACGTATCCGCGGCTGGCGACGCCGATCGCCTTTATCCCGCCGGGCGGGCTGCTGCGGATGGTGCATGCGGTGATGGGGCTGCATCGCGACTTCGGCGACCGCGGCGACCGGCGGCGGGCGCGGCTGAAATACGTGATCGACGATCGTGGGCTGGACTGGGTGCGCGCGACGCTGGAGGGTAGCTACGGCGAGGCGTTCGAGCCGGCGCGGCCGATGCGGCTCGAGGTGCCGGACGTGCTGGGCTGGCATGAGCAGGGCGATGGCCGGCTGTGGTTGGGGGTGCCGATCGCCTCGGGGCGCATCCTGGATGACGGGCCGCTGCGGCTGCGCAGCGCGTTGCGGCTGATCGCCGAGCGCTACGGCTTCCCGATCACGGTGACGCCGCAGCAGGACGCGCTGCTGGGCGACATCGCGCCTGAGCAGCGGGCGGAGGTCACGGCGCTGCTGGCCGAGCACGGGGTGGCGGCGGCCGAGACGATGACGCCGCTGGCGCGCTTCGCCCTCGCCTGCCCGGCCCTGCCGACCTGCGGCCTGGCGCTGACCGAGGCGGAGCGGCTGCAGCCGAAGCACGTGGCGCAGATGGAGGCGCTGCTGGCCCGGCACGGCTTGAGCGACCGGCGCATCAGCCTGCGCATCACCGGCTGCCCGAATGGCTGCGTGCGCACCTACACTGGCGATATCGGCCTGGTGGGGCGGATGCCGGGCTATTACGCGCTCTATGTCGGCGGCGACTTCGAGGGCACCCGGCTGTCGTTCCGGCTGTTCGATCGCATTGCCGAGGCGGCCGTGTTCGAGACCCTGGACCCGCTGCTGCGCGACTATGCGGCCGAGGGCGAGGCGGGCGAGGGCTTCGGCGATTGGTGCAACCGGATCGGCATGGCGGGGCTGCTGGAGCGGGCCGGGCGCAATGCCGCCGGGCAGGTGTTGGCGGCTACTTGATCACCGCGACCGACACGGTGAGGGTGGTGTAGCCCGGCTGGCCCTGGCGGATCAGCTCGGCGACGAACTTGTCGGGGCCGACATAGCCGGTCCGGGCGATGTATTCGATGCTGGTTTGGCCGTTATACCTGATGATGTGGGCGCTGCCGTGGTCGGGCTGGGTCGGCTCGATGCCGACGTCGAACGGGCCGCCTGCGGTCTCGGCCGCGTGGATGGCGCAGTAGCCGCCGTCGCTGCTGACCGTCATGGCGACCGCCGTGCTGGCGCCTTCGGCGAGGGTGAACGGGGCGACCGTGCAGGTTTGCGCCGGCGGCGGGCCGTAATGCGGCGGTAGCGGCGCCGTCTCCCCCACCGTCACCGCCTTCGGCATGCAGCCCTGCAGCAGCAGGCCGGTCGCCACCACACCGAGCGAAACTCGAACGTTCAAAACCATCCCCTTGGATTCAGAGGCCACCGACATGACGGCGTCCTGGCGTCTGTCTAGGCGCGGCGTCACGACAGGGTTGCCCCTGCCGACGCTTGTATTTACGGCGAGGCGGCCCGCTGACGCGACGGCGATGCGCCTCCGTCACACCGTATGCTGATCTTCGCGGGCGGACGCAAATCGGGTTGCTTAACCGCTCATTAGCTTGTCTAGCTCATCCGGCGGATGACGCTGCGAGCGCCACCACGCCGGCGTCGTGCGAGACGCATTTCGTTCAATCCGGAGTTTGCCGATGCGCCTGCTCACGTCTGTCGTCCTGTCCGCGAGCCTGCTGGCCGCCCCGCTCGCCAGCGCCAGCGAATGCGCCGGACCGGGCGACCGGCACGCCTTCGACGTCGCCGGGCTGAAGAGCGAGCTGATGGTGATGGCGCTGTCCTGCGGCGAGCAGTCGAAGTACAACCAGTTCGTCAGCCGCTACAAGAGCGACCTGGCGGCGCAGGAATCGGCGCTGAGCGGCTATTTCAGGCACGCCTATGGCCGCAGCGCGCAGAAGGCGCATGACGACTACATCACTCAGCTTGCCAACGCTCAGTCGGATAATGGGCTGAAGCTCGGCGTGGTGTTTTGCCAGCAGAACGCCGGCATGTTCGAGGAGGTGCAGGCGCTGCATGGCGGCTCCGAGCTGTCGGACTACGCGCGTGGCCAGGACATCGTGCAGCCGGCCGACTTCCTGAGCTGCGGCGGTGTGTCGAGCGGCCGCGTGCTGCGTGCCAGCAGCCGCCGTTCAAGCCGCAGCGCACATAAGAGCCACAAGAGCTAGGCTCGGCCGACCCTCCCGCCGGACGGCGATGATCACCGAGGCTTGACGCCGTTTCGGACGCAACCGCCGTCCGCGAAGCTCCGTTCGCCACCCGCACAAGACGTGCGGAGGACGACAGAGTGGCTGATAATAACTTGAAGATGCTGGTGTCGCAGGGTCTGATGGCGCTCAAGGCGGGCGGCGACGTGGCCAAGCAGGCGACGGCCGAGATCGAGCAGGACGCGAGCAATCCGCGGCTGGTCGCGGCGCTGCAGGCGGGCAACACCGGGGCCGCGCAGTGGCAGCAGCGGATTGAGCGGGCGCTGGCCGAAAGCGGCACGGCAGAGGATGTCGGCAACCCGATCCTCGAGGCGCACTACAAGGTGAGCAAGATCATCCGCCAGAAGGCGCCGGACGCGGACAGCCGCGACCTCGGCATCGTCGCCGCGGGGCAGCTGGCGCTGCACTACTGGATCGCGGCCTTTGGGACTCTGCGCACGTATGCGAAGGCGCTGGATCTCAGCCAGACCGAGCAGGAGCTTGGCCGCTCGCTGGAGGAGGCCAAGGCGGCCGACCAGGAGCACACCGAGATCGCGCGCTCGCTTCTTGGCTAAGGAAGCGGTCCTTTTTTGAAAAAAAGGACCAAAAAACTTTCACTCGAAAGAACGCCTAGCCCCAGGACCGAAGGGCCAGCGGATAAAAGTTTTTTGCTTCTTTTTTCCAAAAAAGAAGCGCTTTTTTCTTTATCGCACGGTGATCCTCGGCGGACCTGCCTGCATGCTGCCGAGCGTTGCCGCGTGCGCGTAGCCTTCGTCTCTCAGCCTGGCGAGCAGTTCAGGAACTGCCTCCGGGGCGGCGGCGATGAGCAGGCCGCCGCTGGTTTGGGGGTCGGTCAGGAGGGCTTGGCGGTCCGGTGCGCGCAGGTCGATGCTGGCGCCGTAGCTTTGCCAGTTGCGGGTGGCGGCGCCGGTGGCGACCCCCTGCCCGGCCAACGCCTCGACGCCATCAAGCAACGGCAGCGCGTCGGCCTCGATGGTCGCCGACAGGTTTGAGGCGCGGCAGAGCTCGAGCGCGTGGCCGAGGAGGCCGAAGCCGGTGACGTCGGTGACGGCATGCACGCCGGGGATGGCGGGCAGCGCGGCGCCGATGCGGTTGAGCTGGGTGGTGGAGGCGATCATCGCGGCGTAGTGGGCGTCGGAGAGCAGGTTGCGCTTGAGCGCGGCGCTGTAGATGCCGACGCCGAGCGCCTTGGTGAGCACCAGCAGGTCGCCGGCCTGAGCGCCGCTGTTGCGCAGCACACGGTCGGGCGTGACCAGGCCGAGCGCGACCAGGCCGTAGAGCGGCTCCGGGCTGTCGATCGAGTGGCCGCCGGCGACCGGGATGCCGGCCTCGGCGCAGATCGCGGCACCGCCGGCGACGATGCGGCGGACGGTGGCGAGGTCGAGCTTGCCGAGCGGGGTGCCGAGCAAAGCGAGAGCGAAGATCGGCGTGCCGCCCATGGCGTAGACGTCGGACAGGGCGTTGGCGGCGGCGATGCGGCCGAAATCGAACGGATCGTCGACGATCGGGGTGAAAAAGTCGGTGGTGGCGACCAGCGCCTGGGTGTCGTTCAGGCGCCAGACCGCGGCGTCGTCGCCGGTTTCGATGCCGACCAGCAGGTTGGCGAAGGCGGCGGCCTGGGGCATGCCGGCGAGAATGTCGGTGAGCACCGACGGGGCGAGCTTGCAACCGCAGCCGCCGCCATGCGCCAGGCTGGTGAGGCGTGGCGTGGCGGCCAGCCCGGTGGTTGGGGCGGTGTCCGGCATGGCGCTCTCCCGCTGATGACCCCAGATACGGCCGCACAACGGTGGTCGCGTGCAGGAGGGCTCGTGTCGGGAACAGAGGAGGCGGCGGCAAGGTTGCGGGCGCTGCCGCAGTTGGACGCGCTGCTGCGGGGCGAGGCGGCGGTGGCGATGCGGCGTGGCCGGGCGGCGGCGCGGGTGACGGCGGCGTTGCGCTGGGCGGTGGCGGAGGAGCGGCGTCGGCGGCTTGGCGGCGCTGCGGCGTGTGAGGCGGGCGGGATCGAGGCGGCGGCGCTCGCGCATCTGCAGGCCGAGGAGGCGCCGGGATTGCGGGCGGTGATCAACGGCACCGGGGTGGTGCTGCACACCAACCTGGGCCGGGCGCCGCTGGCGGAGCTCGCGGTTGAGGCGGTGGCGGCGGCGGGCGGGTATTGCGACCTGGAGTTCGACCTCGCGACGGGGGGGCGTGGCCGGCGCGGCGGGGCAGTAGAGGCGGCGCTGTGCCGGTTGACCGGGAGCGAGGCGGCGCTGGTGGTCAATAACGGCGCGGCGGCGATCCTGCTGGCGCTGACGGGGCTGGGCGAGGCCGGCGAGGTGATCGTCTCGCGCGGCGAGCTGGTGGAAATCGGCGGCGGCTTCCGCATTCCGGAGGTGATCGAGCAGGGCGGTGCGCGGCTGGTCGAGGTCGGCACGACGAACCGGACGCGGCTGGCGGATTATGCGCGGGCGATCACGCCGGCGAGCCGGGTGCTGCTCCGGGTGCACCAGAGCAACTACCGGATCATCGGCTTTACCGAGGCGACGCCGCTGGCGGAGTTGGCGGGGCTGGCGCGGGAGCGTGGGCTGACGCTGGTGGAGGACCTTGGCAGCGGCAGTCTGGTGCGGCTTGCCGGGGCGACCGGCAGCCCGGAGCCGACGGTGCAGGAGGCGGTCGCGGCCGGCGCCGACGTGGTGACGTTCAGCGGCGACAAGCTGCTCGGCGGGCCGCAGGCGGGGCTGCTGGTCGGGCGCGCCGAGGTGATCGACCGGCTGCGCCGGCAGCCGCTGATGCGGGCGCTGCGGGCCGACAAGCTGTGTCTCGCGGCGCTTGATGCGACGTTGCGGCTGTATGCGGAGGGGCAGAGCGAGGCGGTGCCGGTGCTGCGGATGCTGGCCCAGCCGATCGAGGTGCTGCGGGCGCGGGCGGAGCGGGTGACGGCGGTGCTGCCGGCGGCGATGCTGTACCGGATCGAGCCGAGCACGGCGCGGGCGGGCGGCGGCGCGCTGCCGGAGGCGGCGATCCCGTCGGTGGCGGTGAGCCTGGCGGTCGAGGGGGTTGGTGCGGAGGCGCTGGCGGCGGCGCTGCGGGGGGGCGTGCCGGCGGTGGTCGGGCGGATTGCCGACGGGCTGGTGCTGCTGGACATGATCGCGGTCGCCGACGACGAGGTGCGGCGGCTCGGCGAGGCGATCGAGGCGGCATGCCGGGGGCTGTAGGCAAGCGACTCGTCATCGGCGTGATGGGCCATGTGGACCATGGCAAGACGGCGCTGGTGCGGGCGCTGACGGGCATGGAGACCGATCGGCTGGCGGAGGAGCGGCGGCGCGGCATCTCGATCGCGCTGGGATTTGCTCACCTGCAGGTCGGCGGCACGATCATCGACCTGATCGACATGCCGGGCCATGAGCGCTTCCTGCGCACGATGGTGGCCGGGGCGGCGGGGATCGGCGGAGTGTTGCTGGCGGTGGATGCCGGCGAGGGGATCAAGCCGCAAACGGTCGAGCATCTCGAGGTGGCGAGCCTGCTTGGGCTGGATCGGGGGGTGGTTGCGGTGACGCGGTGCGACCGGGTCGATGCCGGGCGGGCGGGCGAGGTTGGCGCGGCGGCAGCGGGGCTGCTGGCGAGCCGTGGCATCGCCTGCGGGGCGCCGGTGGTGTGCTCGGCGCTGCGCGGGGATGGGGTCGGCGCGGTGGCGGCGGCGCTGGCGCGGCTGGCGGACGCGGCGCCGGCGGCTGACGATGACGGGTATGCCTGGCTGCCGATCGACCGCGCGTTCAGCGTCGCCGGGCATGGCACGGTGGTGACGGGGACGCTGCGGCATGGCCGGCTGGCGGCCGGGGAGACGATGACGCTGCAGCCGGACGGGCGGGCGGTGCGGCTGCGCGGGCTGCAGGTGCATGGCGCCAAGGTGGCGCTGGCGGAGCCGGGGCAGCGGGTGGCGGTGAACCTGCGCGACGTCGCGGCTGGCGAGGCTCGGCGCGGCATGGCGCTGGCGACGCCGGGCAGCCTGGCGCCGGCGGCCTGGATCACCGTGGCGCTGGAGGTGGTGCGGAGCGCGCCGCGGGCGCTCGGCAATGGCGAGCGGCTGGTGCTGCTGGGCGGGACCGGGGAGTCGGGCGCGCGGCTGCGGCTGCTCGACGCCGACAGCCTGGAGCCCGGCGGTCGCGGGATGGCGCAGTTGCAGTGCGAGCCGCCGGTGGCGCTGCCGGCGCGGGGGCGGGTGGTGCTGCGCCAGGCCTCGCCGGCGGTGACGCTGGCGGGCGGACGGGTGCTGGAGCCGGGCTCGCGGCGTTTGCAGAGGCGAAATACAGCAAGTCTGGCCAGGCTCGGGCGGCTGGCGGGGGCGGCGCCGGCGGAGCTGGTGCGCGATGCGGTGGCGGCGGCGGGGATGACGGGCCTCAGCCTCATGGAGGCGGCGCGGCGGGCGGGGCTTGGCGCGGCGGCGGCGGCGGCGGCGTTGCAGGGAGCGCCCGTGGTGGTGCGGCGCGGCGTCGTGGTCGGCGAGGCGGGGCTGCGGGAGGCGGTCGACGCCGTCAGCCGGGTGGTGGCGGACGCCGGGGATGGCGGCGTCGGGCGGGTGCGGCTGGCGGGGGTGCTGCCGTTGGTCGGGCCGGAGGTGCTGGCCGAGGCGGAGGCGCGGCTGGTCGCGGCCGGCCGGGTGCAGGCGGCGGGCAGCGCGCTGGTGGTCGTCTCGGCGGCGCGCGAGCAGCGGCGCGCCGAGGAGAGCGGGAGCCTCACAGAGCGCATCATGACGCTGATCAAACGCCACGGGCTGGCGCCGCCGGACCGGACGGAGCTGGCCCGGGCGGATGCGCGGCTGCTGCCGGTGCTGAACCGGCTGGTGACGCAGGGGGCGCTGATCCAGGCGACGGACCGGGTGCAGAAGCGCGACTTCCTGTTCCATCCGGAGGCGATCGAGGCGGCGAAGCGGCAACTCACGCCGCTGCTGAGCGGCGACGGGCTGCTGACCGGCGAGGCCGGGCGGGCGCTTGGCATCACCCGCAAGCACGCTGTGCCGCTGCTGGAGCACCTGGACAGCGTGCGGTTCACGCGCCGGGTGGCGGATCGGCGGGTGCTGGGTTAGCGGGGGGAGGAAGGCCAGGGCTCTGCCCTGGACCCGCTGGGGCCGGGCGGCCCCAGACCCCTTTGTGAAGGGTCGGCAGCTAAATGATTTTTGTCATCTTGCCTATAGGCAAGACCGGCGTGACCTGATGATGATCAAAGCTTGCATCTGCATCGGTCGCGACGATCCACATCGGCACAGCCTGTCCGATCAGAGACAGAGTGCAAAGCAAATACCGTCTTACCAATGGATTTCAAAGGCTCCGCCTTTGATGGGGTCAAGGGGGCAAAGCCCCTTGCCTTGCCTTGCCTTGCTCCCCTTCCCTGCTACGGTCGGCAGACGGAGGCGATCGGGGTCTGGTGGCCCCTGCGGTCTTCAAAACCGTTGGCCCGCCAATAGCGGGTGGTGGGTTCGATTCCCATCCGCCTCCGCCACACCTGCTGCACTCGCGCAACAGTGGTCACTGGAACGCCCCGGTGCACGTAACCAACCCGGGCTGATCACGTATGATGCTGATGTCGGCGAGGCCTCGCCTCGACGTTTATGGAGGTTCTACGATGGTGAAGTTTCTCGCAGCGCTGCTGACGACGGCATTGCTGCTCGGGTCCGCGCTCAGCCTGAGCGCCTGCAACACGACCGCGGGCGCCGGAAAGGACATCTCGGCCGCTGGTCAAGGGATCACGGATACGGCCAAGAAGGTTGCTCAGTAGGACGAAGGCCAGAGGCTCTGCCTCTGGACTCCGCTGGGGCCTGAGGCCCCAGACCCCCAATGCTTTTGTCGGGTGACTCGTCCATTTTCGTGACGGATTTTGAATGCTTCGCCTTTGATGGGGTTCAGGGGCAAAGCCCCTGGCCTGGCTTTCTAGTGGCCGGCGTTCTCGCCGGAGAAGTCGGGCGCTGCCAGGCCGGACGCCTCGAGCTGCTCCACCAGGGCGGTCTTCAGACGTTCGAGACCGTCTTCGCTCGTGGCCTCGCAGCGGGCGACCAGGACCGCCTGGGTGTTGGAGGCGCGTAGCAGCCACCAGCCGTCCGGCGTCTGGACGCGGACGCCGTCGATGTCGGAGACCTTGGCGCCGGCGGATTTCAGTCGGCCGGCAACCTCCTCGATGACGCCGAACTTGCGGGTGTCCTCGCAGTTGAAGCGCAGCTCCGGGGTGTTGATGACGTGCGGCAGTGCCTCGCGCACGGCGCTGAGCTTGCCGTCCATGCGGGCGATGATGCCGAGCAGGCGGACGGCGGCGTAGAGCGCGTCGTCGAAGCCGTACCACTTGTCGGCGAAGAAGACGTGGCCGGACATCTCGCCGGCGAGCGGCGCCCCGGTCTCGGCCATCTTGGCCTTGATCAGGCTGTGGCCGGTCTTCCACATCAGCGGCTTGCCGCCGGCTTCGGCCAGGGCGTCGAACAGCACCTGGCTCGCCTTCACGTCGGCGATGATCGTCGCACCCGGGTGGGCGGCCAGCACGTCGCGGCCGAGGACGACCAGCAACTGGTCGCCGAACAGAATGCCGCCCTTGTCGTCGACGACGCCGATGCGGTCAGCGTCGCCGTCAAAGGCGATGCCGAGGTCCGCACCTTTCTCGGCCACCATGGCGATGAGCTGCTCGAGGTTCTTCGGCACCGTCGGGTCCGGATGGTGGGCCGGGAAGTTGCCGTCAATCGTGCCGTTCAGCACGGTGTGCTCGCCGGGTAGCGAGGCGACAAGGCGCGTCAGCATCTCGCCGGCGGCGCCGTTGCCGTTGTCCCACACCACCTTGAGGATGCGGTCGCCGCCGTCCCAGTCGCTGATCAGCCGGGTGATGTAGTCCTGCCCGACGTCGACGAAGCGGTCGGTGCCCTCCGCCTCGGCGACGACGCGGCCGGCGGCGGCGCGCTCGCCGACCTCGCGGATGCGCTCGCCGAAGAACGGCTTGCGGCCGAGCATCATCTTGAAGCCGTTATAGTCCGGCGGGTTGTGGCTGCCGGTGACCATGATGCCGCCGGCGGTCTCGAGCGTGGTGGCGGCGAAATAGAGCATCGGCGTCGGCCCGCAGCCGACGCGGAGCACCTCGATGCCGCTCGCCTTGAGGCCGGAGACCAGCGCCGGCTCGAGGTCGGGCGAGGAGAGCCGGCCGTCATAGCCGACGGCAACCGTCTTGCCGCCGGCCTCGATGACGATCGAGCCGAAGACGCGGCCGATCGCAAACGCGTCGGCGGGATGCAGCGTCTTGCCGACGATGCCGCGGATGTCGTACTCGCGCAGCGTCGTCGGGTCGAAATGATGCGTGTAACTGCTCGCCGTGGTGCTCATGCTCGATTGCTCATCCTGGCTCAGGCGTCGCGATAGGTCTTGAGAAAGGCACGCACGGCCGGTCCGAGATCCTCGCGCTTGAGGGCGAACGCGATCTGCGCCTCAAGGAAGCCGACCTTGTCGCCGCAGTCAAAGCGCCTGCCCTCATAGCGCAAACCATGGAACGGCGTGTGGCCGATCATCTTCGCCATCGCGTCGGTGAGCTGGACCTCATTGCCGGCGCCACGCTCCATGCGGTCCAGGTAGCGGATCACGTCGGGCAGCAGGACGTAGCGGCCGATGACCGAGAGGTTGGACGGCGCGTCGTCCGGGGCCGGCTTCTCGACCAGGCCGCGCACCTCGACCAGCCGGCCGTCGTCAGCGCCGATGTCGAGGATGCCGTAGCGATTGGTGTGCTCATGCGGCACCTCGGTGACGGCGACGATGTTGCCGCCGGTCTCGCGGTAGGCGTCGGCGAGCTGCTTGGTGCAGGAGGTTTCGGACAGGATCAGGTCGTCCGGCAGCAGGATCGCGAAGGGGTCGTCGCCGATGAAGGCGCGGGCGCACCAGATGGCGTGGCCAAGGCCGAGCGGCTCCTGCTGGCGGACGGTGACGATGGAGCCGGGAGCCATCTGCGAGGCGCGCAGCATGTCAAGCTCACGCTGCTTGCCGCGCTGGCGCAGCACCGCCTCCAGCTCGTAGGCGACGTCGAAATGCTCGACCAGGGCGGTCTTGCCGCGGCCGGTGATCATGCAGAACTGCTCGATGCCGGCGGCGCGCGCCTCTTCGATGGCATATTGGATCAGCGGCTTGTCGACGACAGGCAGCATCTCCTTGGCGGCCGCCTTGGTGGCAGGCAGGAACCGGGTGCCGAGCCCGGCGACGGGCAGCACGGCCTTGACCAGTTTTTTCACGACGCTCGCCCCTGTCACTTTACGTCCGCTCATAGGCCAGCGCGGCCTGCGATCACCGCGATCCTACAGCGGACAGGTTAACACCCGATTGCTAGAGCCGGCTTTGCCGACAGATGAGCACCACACGATGGTCTGAACAACCTGAACGGGTGTGGGGGCGAAAACAGGGCCGGATCGGGGCAGTGTTGCCACAGGCAGCAGGCCTGCTCCCCAAGGCACGGACCTCGCCCAGGAGCCACGGATAACAGAATGGATTTCAAAGGCTCCGCCTTTAATGGGGTCGAGGGGCAAAGCCCCTCGCCTTCCCTCAGCTACGGCGCGCTGTGCAGCTTTCCGGCGGCGGCCAGGGCCGTCATGTTGACGATCCCGCGCGCGGTGACGGTGGGCACCAGGATGTGCAGCGGGCAGGATAGGCCGAGCAGCATCGGGCCGACGGGGAGGGCTTCGCCGGCGGCTTTCAGCAGGTTGAAGGCGATGTTGGCGGCGTCGAGCGTCGGCATCACCAGCAGGTTGGCGGTGCCGGATAGGCGGCTGTCGGGGACGGCGCGGTCGCGCAAGGCGGCGCTCAGGGCGGCGTCGGCGTGCATTTCGCCGTCGACTTCGAGGGTGGGCTCGGCGGCGCGGATCAGGGCCAGGGCGGTGCGCATCTTGCGGGCCGAGGGGGCGTTCGAGGCGCCGAAGGCGGAGTGGGACAGCAGGGCGGCCTTGGGCACCAGGCCGAAATGGCGGAGCGCGTTGGCGGCGAGCAGGGTCATCTCGGCGATCTGCGGCGCCGTCGGATCGATGTTCATGTGGGTGTCGCAGATGAACAGCGCGCCGGGCTGCAGGATCAGCGCCGAGAGGGCGAAGATGCGGCCGACGCCGTCGTCCTTGGGGATGATCGGCAGCATATACTCGATGTGGCGCCACCAGGCCGAGGTGCCGCCGACCAGGGCGGCGTCGGCGTGGCCGGATTGCAGCAGCATGGCGGCGGCGACGGTGAGGCGGTTGCGCAGGCGGCGGGGGGCGGCGTCGGGCGGGGTGCCGCGGCGGCCGACCAGGCGCTGGTAGTCGGCGGCGAGCGGCTCGAACACGGCCGTGTCCTCGGCCGGGTCGAGGATGATCACCGGGCGGCCGCTGTTCGGGCCGCCGGTGGCCAGGCGCAGGCCGAGCTCGCGGATGCGGGCCTCGATGACGGGGCGGCGGCCGAGCAGGATGGGCTCGGCGAGGCCATCATCGACGACCATCTGGACGGCGCGCAGGACGCGCATGTCCTCGCCCTCGGCGTAGACGATGCGGGTGCGGTGCTTGCGGGCGGCCTCGAAGACCGGGCGCATGAGCTGGCCGGAGCGGAAGACGAAGCGCTCGAGGGTTTCGCGGTAGGCGGCAAAATCGGTGATCGGGCGGGTGGCGACGCCGCTGGCCATGGCGGCGCGGGCGACGGCGGGGGCGATCTGCAGGATCAGGCGGGGGTCGAAGGGCTTGGGGATGATGTAGTCGGCGCCGAACACCGGGGCGGCGCCGCCATAGGCGGTGGCGACGACCTCGTCGGCCTCGGCGCGGGCGAGGTCGGCGATGGCCTCGACGGCGGCGAGCTTCATGTCCTCGTTGATCGTTGTCGCGCCGACGTCGAGGGCGCCGCGGAAGATGAAGGGGAAGCAGAGGACGTTGTTGACCTGGTTCGGGTAGTCGGAGCGGCCGGTGGCGACGATGGCGTCGGGGCGGCGGGCGCGGGCGAGGTCGGGCAGGATCTCGGGCTCGGGGTTGGCCAAGGCGAGGATCAGCGGCTTGGGGGCGAACAGGGGGAGCCAGTCGGGGTCGAGCACGCGGGGGGCGGAGAGGCCCATGAAGATGTCGGCGCCGGGGATTACGTCGCGCAGGGTGCGGGCGTCGGTGACGCGGGCGTAGCGGGCCATGTTCTCGGGCATGTCGGGGTCGCGGCCGGCGAAGACGACGCCCTTGATGTCGGTCAGCGTCACGTTCTCGGGCGGCAGGCCCATCGAGACCAGCAGGTCGACGCAGGCGAGGGCGGCGGCGCCGGCGCCGGAGGTCACCAGCGTGACCTCGGCGAGGGACTTGCCCTGGACGAGCAGGCCGTTGCGGATGGCGGCGGCCACCGTGATGGCGGTGCCGTGCTGATCGTCGTGGAAGACCGGGATGCGCATGCGCTCGCGGAGCGCCCGCTCGACGACGAAGCATTCGGGGGCCTTGATGTCCTCGAGGTTGATGGCGCCGAAGGTGGGTTCGAGGGCGGCGACGACCTCGATCAGGCGTTCGGGGTCTTGGGCGTCGACCTCGATGTCGAAGACGTCGATGCCGGCGAACTTCTTGAACAGGACGGCCTTGCCCTCCATGACCGGCTTGGAGGCGAGCGGGCCGATATTGCCGAGGCCGAGCACGGCGGTGCCGTTGGAGATGACGGCGACCAGGTTGCCGCGGGCGGTGAGGTCGCGGGCGGCGTCGGGGTCGGCGCGGATGGCCTCGCAGGCGGCGGCGACGCCCGGGGAGTAGGCGAGCGCGAGGTCGCGCTGGGTGGCCATGCGCTTGGTCGGCTCGATGGCGAGCTTTCCGGGAGTGGGGAAGCGATGATAGTCGAGCGCGGCCTTGCGAAAGGTCTCGTCCATCCGGGCCCCCTTAACTGAATGGGGTCTGGGGCCGCGGGCCCCAGCGGGTCAAGGGCAGAGCCCTTGCCTAACCTGACTTACGGCTGCGAGCATCGCATCCACGTCACGCTCCTGCGTCCGGTGGTTGACGATCGCCGCGCGGATGACGGTTCGGCCGTTGATCACCGTGGTGGACGGGGCGGCGATGCCGCTGAGCTGGACGTCCGCGACCAGCTCGCGGTGGGCGGCGTCATCGAGGCCGTGGACGCGGAAGCAGACGATGTTGAGCGCCACCGGGGCGGCAAGCTGCAGGGTGGGGTCGGCGGCGATACGGGCGGCGAGGTGCTGGGCGACGGCGCAGGCGCGGTCGACCACCGCGCCGAGGCGGTCGGCGCCGTAGGTTGCGAGCGTCATCCAGACCTTCAGCGCGCGGAAGCCGCGGGAGAGGTCGGGGCCCATGTCGCAGGGCCAGGGATGGCCGCCGGCCAGGCCGCGGGGCTCGCGGGTGAGGTAGGCGAGGTTCTGGGCGAAGGTGTCGAGCTGGGCTTGCGGGTCGCGCACCAGGATGCAGCCGGCGTCGTAGGGGACCTGCGCCCATTTGTGGAAGTCGAAGGCGAGGCTGTCGGCGTGCTCGATGCCGGCGAGGAGCGGGCGGTGGGTTCGGGAGAGGCAGGCGGTGGCGCCGAACGCGCCGTCGACGTGGAACCAGAGGGCTTCGCGCTTGGCGATGGCGGCGAGGCCGGCGAGGTCGTCGACGGCGCCGCAATCGACGCTGCCGGCGGTGCCGACGAGGAGGAACGGGGTGCGGCCGGCGGCGCGGTCTTCGGCGATGGCGGTGGCGAGGGCTTCGGGGATGATGCGGTGGTCGGCGTCGGTCGGGATCAGGCGGAGGGCGTTGGTGCCGAGGCCGGCGAGGTCGAGCGCGCGGGGGACGCAGCCGTGGGCGGCGGCAGAGGCGTAGGCGGTGAGCGGGGCGGCGGCGAGGCCGTGGGCGCGGATTGTGGGGCCGAGGCGGGTCCGGCTGGCGACCAGGACGCCGATGAAGTTGGCGATGGAGGAGCCGGTGACCAGCAGGCCGGAGGTGGTGGGCGGCATGCCGACCATTTCGGCGGCCCAGCGGATGACCTGGCGCTCGACGACGACGCCGGCGTGGTCGCGGGCGCCGAGATTGCTGTTGAGCGCGCCGGCGAGGAGCTCGGCGAGCATGCCGACGGGGGTTCCGCCGCCATGAACCCAGCCCATGAAGCCGGGGTGGGTGTTGCCGGTGGCGTAGGGGGCGATGTTGCGGGTGAAGGTTTCGTAGATGTCGGCCAGCGGGGTGGCGGTGCGCGGCAAAGGCTGATCGAAGGCAGCGCGGGCGGGCTCGGGCATCAGCCGCCAGACGGGGCCGGAGCGCAGGCCGGCGAGGTGGTCGACCATGTCGTCCATCATGCGGTGGCCGAGGGCGCGGACGGTGTCCCAGTCCTGCGGGTCGAGCGTCTGCTCGGGCTGTGGGGCTTGGTCCACGACGGTGCGTCCTTGGTGGTGGGGCTCTGCTCGGTCGTGCCGGCAGTGCCACAAGCGATTGCTGACGCCAAGCGGGACGGGCCGCAATGTTGGTCGAGGGTTTCGAGCTGACTCAGGGGGAGCTGGCGCCGGGCGGATGCGGCTGCGGTGGGTGGCGAGGGATCTGTCCGGATTTGAGGGGTTCTTCGTCGGGGATGAGGGTTGAGCCGAACCCGCACGTCACCGGGGTGACGTCGTGACGAGGCGGGCCATTGTATAGCGATGATCCAGTCAACCCGCCTGAAGCCACTCAACGAGGCACCGTTCAACGAGGCGGGGCGATACGTGCTCTACTGGATGGGGCTGTCGCAGCGGGCGGTGTTCAACCCGGCGCTGGAGTATGCCGTTGAGCAGGCGAACGAGCGCAAGCTGCCGGTGGTGGTTTGCTACGGCATCGCCGAGGGTTTCCCCGAAGTGAATGCGCGGCACTGGAGCTTTCTGCTTGAGGGGCTGGCGGAGGTGCGGCCCGAATTGAAGCGGCGGGGCATCGGGTTTGTGACGCGGCGGGCGCCGCCGGTGGAGACGGCGCTGCTCTATGCGGGCGAGGCGGCGATGGTGGTTTGCGACCGGAATTACCTGGCGCCGATCAAGCGGTTCTATGCGGAGTTTGCGCGGCAGGCGACGTGCCGCGTGGTGCAGGTGGAGGGCGACGTCGTGGTGCCGGTGGAGACGGCGTCGGGCAAGCATGAGGTGGCGGCAAGGACGTTGCGGCCGAAGCTCGGACGGCTGATGAAGGAGTACCTTGTGCCGCTGGAGGAACAGAAGGTTCGGCATCAGGCGACCGGGCTCACGTTGGAGAGCACGCTGGACCTGTCGGATGTGCCCAAGCTCGTGGCGAGCTTGAAGGCGGACCAGGGCGTGCGGCCGGTGAAGCGTTTCAAGGGCGGAACGGCGCAGGTGATGGGGCGGCTCAAGCACTACCTCGGCGAGCCGTTTGCGCATTATGCGACGGTGCGCGGCAAGCCGGAGGCGGGGGCGGCCTCGCATATGAGCCCCTATCTGCATTTTGGGCAGATCTCGCCGGTGGCGCTGGCGCTGGCGGTGCAGGAGACCAAGACGGGGGACGCGGACGACAAGGCGGCCTACATCGAGGAGCTCGTGGTGCGGCGCGAGCTGGCGATGAACCATGTGCATTACACGGCGAATTATGGCGACTATGCCGTTGCGGTGCCGGAGTGGGCGCGCAAGTCGCTCGAGGCGCATCGCAGCGACAAACGGCCTTACCTCTACAGCGTCGAGCAGTTCGAGCTGGGCGAAACGCATGATCGCTACTGGAACGCGGCGATGATGGAAATGCGCGAGACCGGCTACATGCACAACCATATGCGGATGTATTGGGGCAAGAAGATCGTCGAGTGGTCGGCCTCGCCGGAGGAGGCGTGGGAGACGGCACTGCGGTTCAACAACCGCTACTTCATCGATGGACGGGACGCGAACTCGTTCACCAATGTCGGCTGGCTGTTCGGGCTGCATGACCGGCCGTGGCCGACGCGGCCCGTTTATGGCCAGGTGCGCTCGATGGGGGCGCCCAGCCTCAAGAAGTTTGATGCTGATGGATATGTTGTTGAGGTGGAGCGGTTGGCGAAGGCGGAGAGGGAGTAAGGGCTTCTTTTTTACAAAAAAGAAGCAAAAAACTTTTGCGCCGCTGTCGCACGCTGATGGGCTTGGCCCCTCTTACCGGGTAAAAGTTTTTTGGTTCTTTTTTTCAAAAAAGAACCGCTTCCTTAAACTGTCTTACAAAAATCAGCGATTCTCTCGCAAGCTCGCGCGAGGGTGTCGTCGTCGGTGGCGCAACTGATGCGGATGTAGGGGCTGCGGCCGAAGGCGGCGCCGTGGACGATGGCGACGTGGGCCTCGTCGAGCAGGGCGCGGGCAAAGTCCTCGTCGGTCTCAAGGCGGCCGCCGAGGCAGCGTGAGATGTCGGGATACACGTAGAAGGCGCCGTCGGGGCGGTGGCTGGTGATGTTGGGGATTGTCGACAGCGCGGATTGCACCAGGTCGCGGCGGCGGCGGTAGGCTTGCTGCATGTCGAGCACGGCGTCGTCCGGACCGTCCAGGGCGGCGATGACGGCCTCCTGCGCGGGGACGTTGATGCCGGAAGTGGCCTGGCCCTGCATGTTCACCATCGCGGCGATCAGGTCGCGCGGGCCGGCGGCCCAGCCGACGCGCCAGCCGGTCATCGCGTAGGTCTTCGAGGCGCCGTAGAGCGTCAGCGTGCGGTCGGCGAGGCGGGGCTCGACGGCGCTGATGGTGGCGTGCGGCGTGCCGTCGTGGATCAGCCGGGCGTAGATGTCGTCGGCCATGATCCAGCACTGCGGGTGGGCGAGCAGCACGTCGGCGAGCGGGCGCAGGTCGGCGGCGGTGAGCACGGCGCCGGTCGGATTGTTGGGAAAGTTCAGCACCACCCAGCGGGTGCGCGGGGTAAGCGCGCGCTCCAGCGCCGCAGCGCTTGGCTTGAAGCCGTCCGCCTGCGGGCAGTCCAGAAGAACCACGCTGCCGCCGGCAAGACCGGTGACGAGCGGATAGGCGTTCCAGTACGGCGTCGGAACGATGACCTCGTCGCCGGCGCTGACGGTCGCCATCAGGGCATTGAAGATCACCTGCTTGCCGCCGTTGGCGACCATGACCTGATCGGGGGCAAAGTCGAGGCCGGTGCGGCGCTGGAAGTCGCGGATGATGGCGGCCTTGAGCGCCGGCGTGCCGTCGACCGGCGGATACTTGGTGTGGCCTTCCAGCGCCGCGCGATGCGCCGCCGCGATGGCGTGCGGCGGGGTTGCAAAGTCAGGCTCGCCAATGGTGAGCGACAGCACGTCGATGCCTTCGGCGCGCATCGCACGGGCGCGCGCGGTGATCGCGATCGTGGCGGCGACAGGGGCACGCGCGAGGCGGGGGGCGAAGCCGGGGCGGGTCGTCAAGAAGGAAGGCCAGGGGCTTTGCCCCTGGACCCCATTAAAGGCGGAGCCTTTAAAATCCAGTTCTTATTCATGACTCCACGGCGAGGTCAGTACCGTCGGGAAACAGGATTGAATGGCTTCGCCAAGCAAGGAAGTGCCCGGTTACACTTCTTACGGTTGCGGGTCTGGGGGCGCCGCCCGCAGCGTCGGGACCCATCGCGCGAGTGCGATGGGCGCCTGGTCCAGGGCGGAGCCCTGGCCTTCCTCTTAAGCGAGACCGGCGCAAAATTGCTGGATGCGGGTGCAGGCTTCGCGCAGGCTTGAGGTGTCGGTGGCGTAGCTGATGCGGAAGTGGCCGGGATAGACGAAGGCGGTGCCGTGCACGGTGGCGACGCCGTGTTCCTCCAGCAGGGCGACGACGAAGGCTTCGTCGTCAACGATTTTGGCGCCGCCTTTGGACGTCTTGCCGATGCAGCCTGCCATTGAGGGAAACACGTAGAACGCGCCTTCCGGTTTGTGGCAGTGCAGGCCGGGCGTGGCGTTGAGCATGTCGACGACCAGGTCGCGGCGGTCGCGGTAGACGGCGACCATGGTGGCGATGCTGTCCTGGGGGCCGCTCAGCGCCTCGAGCGCGGCGGCCTGGCTGATCGAGGAGGTGCTGGAGGTGGACTGGCTCTGCAGCTTGTCCATGGCGCGCACGAGCTCGACCGGGGCGCCGGCATAGCCGAGGCGCCAGCCGGTCATGGCATAGGCTTTCGAGCAGCCGTTCATCGTCACCGTGCGGGCGCGCAGGCGCGGCTCGACCTCGACGATCGTTGCGAAGGTAAAGTTGTCGTAGACCAGCTTCTCGTAGATGTCGTCTGTGAAGATCCAGACGTCCGGGTGGGCGAGCAGGACGTCGCAGAGGGGGCGCAGCTCGGCGGCGGAGTAGGCGGCGCCGGTCGGATTGTTCGGGCTGTTGAGGAACACCCATTTGGTGCGCGGCGTGATGGCGGCGGCGAGGTCTTCGGCGCGCAGCTTGAAGCCGTTATTCTGCGAGCACGGCACGATCACGGGGGTGCCGTCGGCCAGGGCCACGATGTCGGGGTAGCTGACCCAGCAGGGGCTGGGGATGATTGCCTCGTCGCCGCGGTTCAGGGTCGCCACCATGGCGTTGTAGATCACCTGCTTGCCGCCGGTGGAGACGATCACCTCTTCGGGCCGGTAGTCGAGGCCGCTGTCGGTGCGGAATTTCTCGGCGATGGCGCGGCGCAGCGGCAGGGTGCCGGCAACGTCGGTGTATTTGGTCTGGCCGGCCTCGATGGCGCGGATGGCGGCCTGCTTGACGTTGTCCGGGGTGTCGAAGTCGGGTTCGCCGGCAGACAGGCTGATGATGTCGCGCCCGGCGGCCTTGAGCGCGCGCGCCTTGGTGGAGATGGCGATGGTCTGGCTGGGGCTGATGGTGTTCAGGCGGTTGGCGATGAGCTGCATGGGCCTGTCCTCGGCTGGCAGGCACAGGCTAGAGCGTGTCGGGTGCGGGGAGAAGGCTCCGACGTCAGCGGCGCCAGGACACGGTCTCTGACGGATGGATTTTAAAGGCTCAGCCTGTCATGGGGTCGAGGGGGCAAAGCCGCTCGCCTTGCGTCTAGTGGCCGGCTGCCGAGCCGTTGCTCGAGACGCTGGCATTGCTGTTGCCGGCGCTGCCGCCGGTGCCGGCGCCCCCGGCACCTTCGCTCTCGGAGGCGTTGTCGCCGGCGCTGCCGGCGGCGTCCTGGCTGCCGCCGTTGACGCCGCCTGCGGCCGTGCTGGCGCTGCTGGTGCCGGCCGGCATGCTGGTGGCTCTCACGCCTTGCGCCCGGCCGGCGTTGCTCGCGGTCGCGGGGGCGCCGTTGGTTGTGGCTGGGGCCGCGGGTTGCGCCTGACTGGTGCCGAGCGAGGCGGCTGCGAGGACGCCGGCGAGGAGGCAGGCTTTGGCTGACGGCATGATGGTCATCGCTCCAGGCTTGGGGCTCCAGGCTTGGGCGGCCGCCCTGCGCGCGGCGCAGGGCGGCCCGCCTGCTTACTGTCCGCCGGTGCCGGCGCCGGCACCACCGGCGCCGCTCCCTACGGCGCCGCCCGTGGCTCCGGACGAGGCGCCGCCCATGGTGTTGCCGGTGCCGACGCCGCCGGGAGACATGCCGCCGCCGACGCCCTGCCCGGCCCCGGTGTCGCCGACGCCAGTGCCGGTGCCGGTGCCTGCCGCGCCGCCCATGTTGCTGCCGAGGCCCGCGCCACCGCTGCTGCCGGCGCCAATGCCGCCGGTTCCAATGCCGCCTGTGCCGGTGCCGCCCATGCCGGCGCCACCCGTGCCGGCGCCACCCATGCCGGCGCCGCCGCCGGACATGCCGCTACCGCTGCCGATCCCGGCGCCGCCGCTACCCGACGAGATGCCGCCGCCGCCAACGCCACCGCCACCCGCACCGCCGGCGCCCCCAGCAGCACCGCCGGCGCCACCCGCCTGCGCCAGGGCGGCGCCGCTGCCGGCCAGCGCGAGTGCCGCCGCCAGGGCCAACGTCTTCATTCCGGTATTCATGATGACTTCGCTCCAATAGCCTTCGTGCGGCCGGACGTTGTCGGCTGCCGACCGTCTTTTGGAGTAACGCGCGCCACGATCGTGGTTTCGGGCGCTCAGGGTGGCTGGCCGACAGTTGATTGGGCGGCGTGCAGCACGGCGGCCGGCGTGCGGCCGGCGGCGCGCAGGGAGGCGACGCTGGCGGCGGCGTCGCGCTTGGCCAGGCGGCGGCCGTGGGTATCAAGCAGCAGGCGATGATGCGCGTAGGCGGGGACGGGCAGCCCGAGCAGCGCCTGCAGCAGGCGATGCAGGTGGGTTGCGGGGGCGAGGTCGACGCCGCGAGTGACCAGGGTGACGCCCTGCAGGGCGTCGTCATGCACGACCGCCAGGTGGTAGCTGGCCGGCAGGTCGCGGCGGGCCAGGACGACGTCGCCGAAGCGGGCGGGGTGGCAGGCGATGCGGCCAGGCGCCAGGCCACGCTCCTCGTAGAACAGCGGGCCGGTGCGGCGGACGGCGTCGTCCATGCGCAGGCGCAGTACGTGCGGAGCGCCTTGGGCGACGCGGCGGGCCTGCTCGGCGGCGGGGAGATGGCGGCAGGTGCCGGCGTAGCGGACGGCGCCGTCGGGCGTGTGCGGGGCGGCGTTTGCCGCCGCGGCCTCGCGCAGGACCTCGGCGCGCGAGCAGAAGCAGGGATAGAGCAGCTCCGCCGCGGCGAGCCGCGCCAGGCTCACGGCGTAGTCGGCGAGGTGCTCGGATTGGCGGCGCGGCGGCAGTGGGGAGTGCAGGCCGAGCCAGGCGAGGTCGTCGAGCAGTTGCGCGGCATGGGCGGCGGTGCAGCGGGTGGCGTCGAGGTCCTCCAGGCGGACCAGATAGAGGCCGCCCGAGTCGCGGGCCGGCACTGCGGCGGCCAGCGCGGCGTGGACGTGGCCGAGATGCAGCGGGCCGGTTGGGCTGGGGGCGAAACGGGTGGTCAGGGGCACGATGGGAGCACGATCGTGGGCTGGTTATGACGGCGCGATGAAGCTGGCATGGGGTTAGCTTGCCGGGGATTGGCGGCTCTGCAATAACGCTGGCGCGATCTGGACTGTCCTCGGTGTTTCGGGCGGCACCCGCGTGCCACCCGACGATGCCGCTGGCAGCAAGAGGATGGGGGCGTTTTGCCGGACGGCGGACTGCATTTTCCTGCTCTGGTGCTGAACGCGGATTTCAGGCCCCTCTCCTACTTTCCGCTTTCCGTGTGGGCCTGGCAGGATGCGGTGAAGGCGGTGTTCCTCGATCGCGTCAGCGTGCTGAGCGAGTACGACACCGAGGTGCACTCCCCTTCCCTGGCGATGCGGCTGCCCAGCGTCATCGCGCTGAAGGACTACATCCCGTCGGCGCGGCGGCCGGCGTTCACGCGCTTCAACGTGTTTCTGCGTGACGGCTTCTCCTGCCAGTACTGCGATGAGCGGTTTGCGACGCAGGAGCTGACCTTTGACCACGTGATCCCGCGTAGCCGCGGCGGGCGGACGACGTGGGAGAACGTCGTGACCGCATGCGGCGGGTGCAACCTGCGCAAGGGCTCGCGGCTGCCGCGGGAGTGCAACATGCTGCCGCGGCAGGCGCCGCTGCAGCCGACGACCTGGGAGCTGCAGGAGAACGGCCGGGCGTTTCCGCCGAATTATCTGCATTTCAGTTGGCGGGATTACCTTTACTGGGATAGCGAGCTCGAGAGTTAAGGCCAGGGCTCTGCCCTGGACCCGCTGGGGCCCGCGGCCCCAGACCCCATCGAATTGGTGACCAAGCCGCTCGGTGGCACCGACCTCGGCCACGTGGCACGGCCTGATAAATGGATTTTAAAGGCTTCGCCTTTAATGGGGTCGAGGGGCAAAGCCCCTCGCCTTACCTGGCGCTGGCCTGCTGTTCAGGATGCAGCGTGGCGAGGTAGGCGATGATCGCGCGACGCTCGTCTGCATCGGCGACATGCATGGGCATCAGGGCGCCGGGCAGGAAGGCTTGCGGGTTGGCGAGCCACTTGTCGAGTGTGGCCGGGGTCCAGGTCAGATTGGCGTGGGCCAGGGCGGCCGAGTACGGGTAGCCGGGGGAGCTGCCGGCTGGGCGGCCGACCACGCCGGCCAAAGCCGGGCCGACGCGGGCGCGGTCGGGCGCGTGGCAGCCGCTGCACTGGGCGACGAAGTAGCGCTCGCCGAGGGCGGGGGAGCCGGGGGTGAAGCGCGCGAGGTCGGCGGCGCCGTCCGGGCGCTTGGAGATGAAGAAGGTGTAGGACAGGGTGATCTGGTCGACATCCTCGGTATTCGGGTCGCGCGCCAGGGCCGGGTCAACGAAGAAGGTGACCGGCATGTCGACGGCCTGGTGCGGGCCGAGGCGCTCCTCGGTGAAGCAGAAGCACTGGATCTTCTTGAAGTAGAGGCCTGACTTATCGGGCGTCACGTTGAAGGTGGCGTGGCCGGTGATGGCGTGGTCGGAGAGGTTCTCGGCGCGGAAGAATACCAGCTTGTTCTCGCCCAGGTGCAGGGTCACGCTTTGCTGCACGGGGGTGAAGCGCCAGGGCATGCCGGGGGCGACGTCTGTGTTGAAGCGGACCAGCACCTCGCGGGCGGAGAGCGCGGTGTCGTTGTCGGCGACGCGCTGGGTGGTGCCGTTGGCGCCGGTGAAGCTGCAGAACAGGCGGTACAACGTCACCGAGTAGGAGGTGACGCCAAGCATGATGGCGAGGATGACGAGCAGCGCGCCGAGGGTGCGGTGGCGGCCGGAGAGACGACGGAGATCGAGCACAGGGCAAGCGTGGGGATGCGGGGGTGGTGGTGCAAGCAAGGGGTTCTTTTTTGCAAAAAAGAACCAAAAAACTTTTGCCCGAAAGAGGGTGTTGCGGGCCTGGTGGGCGACAGCGCGAGTAGAAGTTTTTTGCTTCTTTTTTGCAAAAAAGAAGCCCTTTTTTGCTTAGACGTAGCCCTCCGGATGCGCGAGGCGCCAATCGTATGCCGTCTGCACCATCTGCTCGAGCATCGCATAGCGCGGTGACCAGCCGGTTTCGCGTTTGATCTTGTCCGAGGCGGCGACGAGCATGGCCGGGTCGCCGGGGCGGCGGTCGGCGATGCGGTAGGGGACGCGGCGGCCGGTGACCTCCTCCACGGTGCGGATCACGTCCAGCACCGAGCTGCCGAGGCCGTTGCCGAGGTTGTAGGTGACCGAGGCGTGCTCGAGACGCTCCAGGGCGAGCAGGTGGGCGTCGGCGAGGTCGGTCACGTGGACGTAGTCGCGGATGCAGGTGCCGTCGGGCGTGGGGTAGTCGGCGCCGAAGACGGCGAGCTCGGGGCGGCGCTCCAGCGCGGCGTCGATGACCAGCGGGATGAGGTGGGTTTCGGGGGTGTGGTCCTCGCCGGCGCGGCGTGCCGGGTCGGCGCCGGCGGCGTTGAAGTAGCGCAGGCAGGCGCTGTGCAGGCCGCAGAGGCGCTCGGCCCAGGCCAGGGCGCGCTCGATCATCAGCTTGCTTTCGCCGTACGGCGAGGAGGGGGCGATGGTGGCGGTCTCGGGGATCGGGATCACCTCCGGCTCGCCGAACAAATTGGCGGTGGAGGAGAGGACGAAGCGGGTGACGCCGTGGGCGACGCAGGCCTCGATGAGCGAAATACCGCGCGCGGCATTCTCGGTCAGGTAGTAGAAGGGGCGCTGCATGCTCTCGCCCACCAGGGACAAGGCCGCGAAATGGAACACCCCGTCCCAAGGACCATCGGCCAGCAGGCTGTTGACCAGCGGCAGGTCGGCGATGTCGCCTTTGACCAGGCGGACGCCCGATGGGACGGCTTGCGGGTGGCCCTGGCGGAGGTTGTCGAGGATGACGACGTCGTCGCCGCGGTCGGCGAGGGCGAGGACCAGGTGGCTGCCGACGTAGCCGGCGCCGCCGGTGACCAGGAAACGCCGCGCCATCGCCTGCCCTCTTTGTTTTGCAACCGCAGGATGAGCTTAGTTGCGGCGGGCAACAAGGGTTTGATGGTGGCCGCGATGGTGTTGGGGGGAGTGACGCAGGCTTGGGCGGCGCCGTTCTGCGTGGTGGTGCAGGGGCTGCCGGACGAGTGCGTTTACGTGGACGCCTCCGAGTGCAGCTCGCGGGCGGCGCGGCTGCATGGGCGGTGCGGGCTGAACCCGGGCGCGGCGGCGCTGCCGACGGAGGGGCATGAGGCCTACTGCCTGGTGCAGAGCAGTGTGGCGCTGTCGTGCCTGTATGCGGACGTGGCGGCTTGCGAGCACGACAGCAATCGGAGCAATGGGGCGTGCGTGGAGGCGCCGAAGGCGGCGGCGGGGGCGCGGGCGGTGGATCCGTTTCAGCAGATCAGGCCGTTTGGGGCGCCTTGAGAGCAAGGCAAGGATAAAGGAAGGCAAGGCTCTGGGCGTTGGGTCCCAACGCTGGGGCCGTGAGGCCCCATTTTCTGCAGCGTAGCTTGGCTCCAAAAGCCTCGATCAGATACGTACTACTGAAGCCTCTTAATGAGTGGATTTTAAAGGCTATGCCTTTAATGGGGTCGAGGGGCAAAGCCCCTCGCCTTCTACCGTGTGTTGTTGTTCACCACCGGATTCACATAGTACGAGAAGCCCCAGCTCACCGGTAGGAACTGCTGCACGTACTGGTTGAAGTAGGTGTACGTCTGGTAGACGCCGGTGCGGGGGACGTAGAGGACGTCGTAGGGGGCGAGGCGGACGTCCGCTTGGGGGTGGCTGCCGGTGACGGCGCCGCCGTAGTCGACGGCGTAGACGACCGGGACGTCGCCGGGGCCGCGGCGGATCAGGAAGACGTGGCGGGGGTCGCCGCTGGGGCGCAGGCCGCCGGCGCGGGCGACGGCCTGGACCGCGGTCAGCGTCGGGCCGACGGTGACGAACTCGCCGGGGGCCAAAACCTCGCCGGCGACGTAGATCCGGGTGGGGGCGAAGCTGCGCACGACGACGTTGAGGCGCGGGGATTGCAGCTCGGTGGCGTACTGGGTGCGGAGGGTGGCGGCGAGCTCCTCCGGGGTCAGGCCGGCGGCCTGGGTGCTCTCGGCGATGGTCGTCGAGATGCGGCCGTCGGGGCGGACGACCGCCTCCTCGTCGAGGTCGGGGTTGAGCATCAGGCGGATGGCGAGTTGGTCGCCGACCTGCAGGCGGTAGAGCGGCACCTGCGGCGCGTAGCCGGCGACCGGCAGGGCGGGCGCGGCGGGGAAGTCGTTGGCGGTCTGCACGCAGGCGGCGAGTGGCGCGGCGAGAGCGAAACCAAGCAGCAGGGTGGCCGGTCGTACTCGGGCCGGTGTTTTGCCGGCGGCGGCGCAATCCATGCGATGCGTGCTCACGAAAGGTTGCGTCATGCAACCTCACAGGATTTTCGCTGCAACGCAACTAGAGGTTAAACTCGTCTCCATACTGCTCCCGCACGGCGTGCAGGATGGTGTCGACCTCGCCGGTGCGTAGGGCATGCAGCAGCGGCGGCTCGCGGCCGAGGCGTGGGTGGGCGAGACGGTAGGCGGCGCTGTCGAAGAAGGGACCGGGGTCGTCGCCGTCGGCGGCGCCGATGGTGAGGTAATGCCGGGCCGGGTCGCCGCCGCGGATGGCGAGCTCCGGGTGGCAGGCGATGTACCAGGCGGCGTCGAACAGTGGCGCGGCGCGCAGCAGGGCGAGCGGTTCGGCCTCGCGGCGGCGGCGAAACACGGCCAGGCTAAATGGATGCCGGCGTGGTTGGGGCAGGTTGGCGACGGCCTGGCGCACCCAGACGCGCAGCACGTCCCAGCGCAAGGCCTGCTCCAGCGCGGCGCGGTGTCGCTCGGCCTGCTGGCGGGCATCGATCAGGGCGCGTTCAGCGTCGAGCGCCCGCGCCTCGGCGCGGGCGAGGCGCTCGGCCAGGCCAGCGCTGTGCGCCTCCGCCGCCTCCCGCGCCGCCTGGCTGGCGGCTACGGCCTCGCGCAGCGGCGCCGCCTCGTCGATCTGCGCCTCCAGCGCCTCGATCCTGGCGCTGGTCGGCGCGTCTGGCTCGCGGGTGAGGCGCTCGGCGAAGGCGGCGAGCTCGGCCTCGCCGGCGGTCGCGGCGCGATCGACCAGGAAGGCGCCGCGGCCGACGAAATCGAGCGCCGCCTCGACCACCGGCTGGTAGCCGAGCTCGGCCAGGACGGTGAACCAGGCGAGGAGTTGCAGATGTGCCTCGCCGCCCTGGGCGAAACCGAGCGGGATCAGCAGCAGCAGGTCGCTCTGCTCGGACAGGGCCAGGGCGGCGGCGGCGGCCTGCGGGGTTTCGGCGGCGTCGGCGGGGGCGAGCAGGATTGCCAGGTCGTGGCGGGCGCCGGGCGGCTGGGCCTCGACCAGGTCGGCCAGGACGCCGATGCCGCGCAACGCCTCGGCCAGCGCTGCTGCCTCCGGGCCGTCGAGGACGACGCTTTCGGGGCCGAGCCGGTCGGCGAGCGGGAGGGCCACCGCCCGCCAGTCACGCGAGGCCGTGCGCGCCTCGCTGCCCGCCTCGCTCATGCCGGCCTCGCTCATGCCCGCCTGCTCATGCCCGCCTGCTCATGCCCGCGTGCTCATGCGGCCATCCGCTGCAGCTCCGCGAAGGCGACGTAGATGTGGTAGAGCGAGCTGGTCGGCATGACGCTGACGGCGGCTCGCCCCTCGGCGTCGAACACGTCGATCCAGCCGCCGGGCGGGATCAGCGGCGCCGGGCCGCCGCCGGACGGATCACAGTAGTGGTCGAGCAGGGTGGAGACGACGCGCTCGATGCGGTCGACGAAGAGGGGGCCGGCATCGACGTGGCCGTCGCGCTCGCCGAGGGCGAGATGGGCCTTCAGCTCCTCGGTCTGCATCCACAGCCGCGAGGCGGCGTCGCGCACGGTGCCGTCCTGGCCCACGGCGTTGACGACGAAGCCGGTGCGCGGGTTGCGGCCGTGGCGTTCGGCGAAGCGGAACAGCGCGTCCTGCTCGGGGCGGAAATCCTCGCCGCTGCGGGCGGCGTATTGCTGCAGCAGCCACACCCACTCGTAGTGATGGCCGGGCTCGACGAGGGTGCCGGCCTCGCCGGGTGCTGCGGACCAGTCGCGGGTGAAGAACTCGCCCAGCGTGCCGGTGTTCGGGTTGAAGAAGTGGCGGCGGAACAGCCCGGCGATGCCGGCGGCGAGCTCCAGCACGGCCGGGTCGGGCGCCGTCGCGTGCAGCGCCAGCAGGGCCTCGAGCAGGTGCATGTGCGGGTTCTGCTGGCGATGGCCGGCGCCGACGGGGATGGTGTTCTCGAAGCCGCCATGCGCGGCGACGCCCATTGAGGCGAGGATCCAGTCCAGGGTGCGGCGGGCCTGGGCCAGCGCCTCGTCCGAGTTGGCGGCGCGGGCGTACCAGGCCAGGGCGAACAGCACGAAGGCGTTGTCGTAGAGGTCGGCGGTGTTGTCGACGATGCCGCCGCCGGGGCCGAGCAGCTTTGCCCAGCCGCCCTCGCTGCGCCAGCCATGCGCGACCATGAAGTCGTAGCCGACCCGGGCGACGTCCAGCGCGCCGGGCCAGCCCATGATGGCGGCGTGGGCGTAGGTGTAGAGCTGGCGGGCCTGGACGCGCATGCGCTTGAACGGGCTGTCGGCGGAGACGCCGTCGAGGCGCAGGGTCTCGTGGAAGCCGAGCCCGGGGACGTCGCGGCCCTCGCGGGCCCAGAACGGCAGCGCCTGGTCGAACATCCAGCCGTGGAAGCGGGCTGCCGCCGCCGTCAGACGTGCTCGATCATCGCTCATTGAGAGCCTCGCTCATTGCCGATAACGCAATATCGGCAAGGGCGAAGGAAGGCCAGGGCTCTGCCCTGGACCAGACCCCATCGACTGAAGTCCGACCGGCGCTTTCTGCCTGGCGAAGCCATTCAACTCTGACCCCCACAGCAACGATCTCGCCCCGGAACATGACTAAGAGGTGGATTTCAAAGGCTCCGCCGTCGTGCGCAGCACGCCTTCGCGTGATGATGGGGTCAAGGGGCAAAGCCCCTTGCCTTGCCTGTCCTTGCGACGCTGACAAGGGCGGCCACCAGGGACACGCCGGCTGCCGTCAACACGGAGTCGCGTGAGCCGCCGCTGCTGGCCAGGGCGAAGATCAGCGCCACCAGGCTGGCGCCGATGGTTTGGCCGAGCAGGCGCGAGGTGGCGAGCATGCCGCTGGCGCCGCCGGAGCGGTGGCGTGGGGCGGAGCCGATCAGGGTGCGGTTGTTGGGGGTTTGGAACAGGCCGAAGCCGAGGCCGCAGAGCGCCATCCGCCAGGCGATGGCGGCCGGGCCGGCGGCGTGCGGCAGGATGCCGAGGGCGGCGAGGCCCGCGGCCATGATCAGCAGGCCGAGGAAGCCGAGCAGCGCGGCGGGGACGTGCTCGCAGAGCCGGCCGGAGAGCGGCGAGATGACGGCGATGGCGAGCGGCCACGGGGTGATCAGCAGGCCGGTGGCGACGACGCCGACGCCGAGGTCGCGCTGCAGGAAGAACGGCAGGGCGATGAAGGCGAGCGACTGGGCGAGGAACGAGCAGATCGAGGTGGCGCAGGACAGTGCGAAGATCGGGATGCGCAGCAGGTCGATCGGCAGCAGCGGCGCCGGCAGGTTGAGCTGGCGGCGCACCAGCACGGTGCCGGCGATGGCGGAGGCGAGGAAGCTGATGAGCGCGATGGTGCGGCCTTCGCCGTGCGCGACGTCGTCGAGGCCGACGATGAGCAGGCCGAGGAAGACGGCGTTGAGGGCGGCGCTCGGCACGTCGAAGCGGTGGCTGGCGAGCGGCGTGCGGGGCAGGCTGCGCCACGCGATGACGAAGGCGGCGGCGCCGACGGGGACGTTGATGGCGAACAGCCAGGGCCAGGGCGCGACCGACAGCACGCCGGCGGCGACGGTGGGGCCGAGGGCGGCCGAGATCGACACCACCATGGCGTTGCGGCTGAGTCCCCGGGCGAACAGGCGCTGGGGGTAGACGAAGCGCACCAGGGCGCCGTTGACGCTCATGATGCCGGCCGCGCCCACGCCCTGCAGCACGCGGGCCAGGCTGAGCGAGATGAGGCCGCTCGAGAGGGCGCAGCACAGCGAGGCGATGGTGAAGACGGCGAGGCCGACGCGGTAGACGCGGGCGTAGCCGACGATCTCGCCGAGCGAGGCGAGCGGCAGCAGGCAGATGGTGATCGAGAGCTGGTAGGCGTTGACCACCCAGATCGAGCTGGACGGCGTGGCATGGACGCTGCGGGCGATCGACGGCAGGGCGACGTTGGCGATCGAGCTGTCCATCACCGCCAGCAGGATGGCGAGCCAGATGGTGATGTTGGCCCAGAGGCGTTGCGGCGGCGGCAAGCCATCCTGGCCGCCAAGCTCGGCGACGGGCTCGGGCGGGGTTTTCCGGCGTTGTTCGGGCAGGATGAGCGTGTCGGCGGGCATTGATGCTCATGTGCCTTGCGGGCGCCGACGGTCAACCGGTGGTCGCGGCCGTTCAGGTTGCAAACGGCGTCTCACGGGCGCTTATGTTCGCCGACGGCTGGGGTGCTGGCGGCGGATGCCGGCTGAGATCATACCCACGAACCTGTCTGGTCCTGACCAGGGAAGGAAGACCGTGAGCGATTATCCGGGTGAAGGTCGGGCGTCTGAAGGTCGGCCCGCTAAAGGTGGGGCGTCTGAAGGTCGGCCCGCTAAAGGTGGGGCGTCTGAAGGTCGGGCGTCGCTGCCGAGTGTCGCCATCATCGGCGGCGGCGTGGTGGGCCTGGGGCTGGCCTGGCGGCTGGCGCAGCGCGGCTGCCGGGTGGACCTGTTCGAGCGCGACCGGCTGGGCGGGGGCGCGAGCCATGCCGCGGCCGGGATGCTGGCCGCCGGGGTGGAGAGCGAGCCGAGCGAGACGGCGCTGCACGCCCTGGCGGCCCGTAGCCAGACGCTGTGGCCGGAGTTTGCCGCCGAGCTCGAGGCGGCGTCACGGATGGCTGTCGAGCTGCGGCAGGAGGGCACGCTGCGCCTGGCGCTGACGCGCGACGATGCCGAGCAGCTGCGGTTTTCGGCCGAGTTCCAGCGCGGCCTTGGGGTGCAGCTCGAGTGGCTGAGCGCGGCCGAGGCGCGGCGGCGGGAGCCGGCGCTCGGCACTCAGCTCGCGGGCGCGGTGTTCAGCCCCAACGATCACCAGGTCGACAACCGGCTGGTTGTGCAGGCGCTCGCGCGGGCGTGCCGGAGCGCCGGCGTGGGTTTGCACGAGGAGGAGCCGGTGCTGGCCGTGCACAGCCGCGACGGGGCCGCGCGGGGGGTGGTGCTGGAGGATCGCCGGCACGAGGCCGAGGTGGTGGTGATCGCGGCCGGCGCGTGGTCCGGCGCGATCGAGGGGCTGGCAGCGCCGGTGCGGCCGCCGGTGCGCCCGGTCAAGGGGCAGATGCTGGCGCTGCGCATGGACAAGGGCGAGCCGCTGCTGCGCCATGTCGTCTGGACGCCGCAGGTCTACCTGGTGCCGCGCCGCGACGGGCGGCTGCTGGTCGGCGCCACGGTGGAGGAGCGCGGGTTCGACAACGAGCTGACCGCCGGGGGCGTGCTGGCGTTGCTCGACGGCGCCTGGCGGGCGGTGCCGGCGGTGGAGGACCTGCCGATCCAGGAGATGTGGGTGGGGCATCGTCCGGGCTGCCGCGACGACGCGCCGGTGCTGGGGGAGAGCGGGCTGCCGGGGCTGCTGCTGGCGACCGGGCACCACCGCAACGGCGTGTTGCTGACGCCGGTGACGGCCGAGCTGATGGCGGCGCTGATCGTCGACGGGCGGGCGGACGAGCGGCTGGCGCCGTTTGCGCTCGCGCGCTTTGCCGCCGCCGGCGTGACCGCTTCGTGATCACCGTCAACGGTGAGGCGAGCCCGGCGGCTGGGACGCTCGGCGCGCTGCTGATGGCGCGCGGCATCGACAGCCCGAAGGGCGTGGCGGTGGCGGTGAACGGCGAGGTCGTGCCGGCCGCCGCCTGGGCGGCGACGCGGCTCGGCGAGGGCGACGCGGTGGAGATCGTGCGGCCGTTTGGGGGTGGCTGATGGATACTCAGACGATAACACGGCCGGGAACACCGCAGGGGCTGACGATCGCCGGTCGGACGCTCAGCTCGCGGCTGCTACTCGGCTCCGGCGGCTATCCCAACCAGCAGGCGCTGCTCGACAGCATTGCCGCCGCCGAGCCGGCCATGGTGACGGTGGCGCTGCGGCGGATCAGCCTGGAGCGCTACGCCGACAGCCTGGTGCACCTGCTCGACGGGCGGGCGCCGCTGCTGCCCAACACGGCGGGCTGCGCCACCGTGCGCGACGCGCTGCTCACCGCACGGCTCGGGCGGGAGGCGCTGGGGACCGAGTGGGTCAAGCTGGAGCTGATCGGCGACCGGGAGAC
Source organism: Acetobacteraceae bacterium (assembly GCA_965198995.1). Lineage (GTDB taxonomy): Bacteria > Pseudomonadota > Alphaproteobacteria > Acetobacterales > Acetobacteraceae > CAXMMR01. The sequence goes on along the minus strand of CBDAQG010000002.1, from coordinate 1,430,036 downwards.
GCTGTATCCGGACGTGGTGGCGCTCATCGAGGCGACGGAGATCCTGGTGCGGGAGGGTTTTGTGGTGCTGCCCTACTGCAACGACGACCCGGTGGCCTGCCGCCGGCTGGCGGATGTGGGGGCGGCGGCGGTGATGCCGTTGGGGGCGCCGATCGGCACCGGGCTCGGCATCCTCAATCCGCACCAGCTTGCCCGCATCTGCGCCACCAGCAGCGTGCCGGTGATCCTCGACGCCGGGATCGGCACCGCCTCGCACGCGGCGCAGGCGATGGAGCTCGGTTGCGACGCGGTGCTGCTCAACACCGCGGTGGCGGGCGCCCGGGACCCGGCGCTGATGGCGGGCGCGATGCGGCAGGCGGTGGCGGCGGGGCACGACGCGCATCGGGCGGGGCGCATCCCGGCGCGCAATCAGGCGGAACCGTCCAGTCCCAAGCTTGGGCTGGTCGGGAGTTGAGGGCCAGGGCTCTCCCTGCGTGAGCCTTGCCCACTGCGCCTCGCGCAGCCGGAACCTTTGGCTCGCTCCGCCCTGACCGGCTGGAGCCGGGAGGCTCCACGGCCCGTTCTGGTGATCACGGACCGGCTGCGGACGGGGCAGTCGCCCTGGACTGTGACGCGGGCGGCGCTCGATGCTGGAGGCCGCTGGATCAGCCTGCGGGAGAAGGACCTCGCGCCGGGCGAGCGAGCTGGCATCCTGGCGGCGCTGCTCGCCCTCACCCGCCCTGCTGGCGCCACCCTCAGCGTGCATGACGACCTCGACGCGGCCGAGGCCCTCGGCATTGGCCTGCACCTGCCGGACGGCGCCGACCTGGCCGCCGCGCGAGCGCGGCTTGGACCGGGCGCGCTCATCGGCATCTCCGCCCATGATGCCGGCGGTCTGGCACGCGCAGCTCAGGGCGCCGACTACGCGACGCTCAGCCCGGTGTTTGCAACGGCGAGCAAGCCGGGCGTGACCCCGGTTGGCCCCGCGACGTTCAATCGACTGGCGGCCGCGGCGAGGGTGCCGGTGCTGGCGCTAGGCGGGATCAATGCCGGCAATGCGGGGCAGTGCCGCGGCGCCGGGGTCGCCCTCATCGGCGCGCTGCACGACCTGCCGCTGCTGCTGGCGGGCGCCGCCTAGCCAGGCACGCACCGTGTCGGTGCGTGCCTCGGTCAGCCGGCTGAACAGCCAGGCCAGCGGGATTACGATTGCCGCCAACGCCAGCATGGCGGCGTGGCCGGCCAGGACGGGCAGACGCAGCGCGTCCATCCGGCTGCCGGTCCAGAGTGCGAGCAGGCCGTGCAGGATCGGCACGTGCACCAGATAGAGGCTGAAGGAGAAGCCGGCGAGGCTGGCCGAGAGGCGCTGCGCCCGCGCCGGCACCGGCCGCTCGTCGCCGATCGTGGTCAGCAGGGCTGCGGCGAAGCTGGCCGCGACCAGCAGGTTGACCGCGCCGCCCAGCCTGGGCAGCAGCAGCGGATAGGCGAGCAGCAGGGCGACGGCGACGATCCACGCCGGCAGGCCAAGCCGCTGGGCCTGTCGCCGCTGCGGGGCGTAGAGCCGGAGGGCAGCTCCCAGCAGCCAGGTGAGGAACAGCCGTGGCACCCGGGGATTGCCGAGCCACAATCCAGCCAGCATCGTCAGAGCAAGCCCGAACAGCGGCCAGCGCATCCCGGCGGGGCGACCGCGGAGCAGCGGCGCCAGAAGCAGTGGCGCCACGACGTAGTAGGCGCCCTCGCAGGCCAGGCTCCAGAGCGGGCCGTTGCTGCCGAGGGTCGGCACGGTGATGGTCTGCAGGCAGAGCAGGTTGCCGATGATCGTGGAGGCGGCGTAGCTCGCCGGCGCCTCCTGGCCCGGCACCGGGCTGAAGCCAGCAAGGGCCACGCGGGCGCTGTCGATCGCATAGCCGAGCGCCAGGGCGGGCAGCAGCACGACGTAGAGCCGGGTGGCGCGGCTCGACGCGTAGCGGGCGAAGCGGAAGCGGCCGCGGCGCATGTCCAGGACGACGCCGCCGCCGATCAGGTAGCCGCTCAGCACGAAGAACCAGATGACGGCGGCAGGCCCCGCCCCCTCCAGCAGCCGCAGCAGCGGGCCGTCGGCGTCGGGAGCGAGGCAGGCGGTCGAGAGATGGTAGAGCAGGACGAGCGCGGCGGCCGCCCAACGCGTGGTGTCAAGCGCAAGGGAGGTGCGGGGCGTGACGCGCTGCATGAGGCGAAGGGTTTAGCGGGTTGCAACCGTAGATGGAAGGAAGGGGTTCTTTTTTGAAAAAAAGACCAGAAAAACTTTTGCTCATTTTAACCGCGTCGTTCTGAGTAGTTTCCGGCCCTTTCGACCTGGCTCCGATCCCTCTAGCCCAGGCGGGATGGGAAACATTTCTTGTGCTGATGCAATGATCGCTGCGCCGGCCACCCGGGATGACCGCGCATCTCCATGCGACCGACCGCGGTGAGCGGCCTGCGTATCCTGGTCGTAGAGGATGATGCCGTCATCGCCATGCTGCTCGCCGAGACGCTGGTCGGGCTGGGGTATGAGGTTTGTGACGTTGTCAGCACGGAGGCGGAGGCGGTCACCGCCGCCGCCCGCGAGCGGCCGGACCTGATGGTCGTCGACGTGCAGCTTGCCTGGGGTGACGGCGCCTCCGCCATGCGGACCATTTTACAAAACCACGCTCTGCCGCACGTCTTCATGACCGGCGGGCATCAATATCGCGCACCGGCGGGCGCCGTCGTGCTGCAGAAGCCGTTTGGCGAGAGCGAGCTGATCCGCGCCCTGGCGAGCGTGCTTGAAGCGTCAAGGCTGAGTTCGGACGCCCTGGAGCGAACCGAGCCGGCTGGCTCGCTCACCGATCCGGTGGCCAAGCTCGGCACGGCTTGCAATTCAGCCTGCGATCTGGGCGATGGCGACGAACGTGTCGGCCCGGCGCCCCCTGGACGGCGCGGCGCGGCGCGCGGAACGGCGTAGGGTGTCCGGCGCGATACTGACGCTGAACGCCGGGTCGTCGAGCCTGAAATTTGCTTTGTTCGATGCGGCGACGCTCGGCGAGGCGGTGCCTGCGCTGGCGCGGGGCCAGGTCGACAGGCTGGACGCGGCGCCTCGCCTGCTGGCCCATGACGCCGGCGGCGGCGTGCTGGCGGACCAGCACTGGCCGGCCAGGACGACAGATCCGTTCGCAACCGTGCTGGCGGCGCTGCTTGGCTTTGCCGATCGCCACCTCGGCGCGGGCGGCCTGCAATCGGTTGGTCATCGCATCGTGCATGGCGGCGCCAGGCGGGTCGCGCCGGCGCGGGTGAGCCCGGCGCTGCTCACCGAACTCGAAGCGTTGAGCGCGCTCGACCCGCTGCACATGCCGCATAATCTGGCGCCGATCCGTGCCGTGGCGGCGGAGCGGCCCGAGCTGGCACAGGTCGCCTGCTTCGACACCGCGTTTCATCATACGATGCCGAGCGAGGCGCAGTGGTTCGGCCTGCCACGCGCGCTGGAGGCGGCGGGGATCCGGCGCTACGGGTTCCACGGCCTGTCCTACGAGTACATCGCCGGCGAGTTGGCGCGGCAGGCGCCGGCGCTGGTGCGCGGGCGGGTGATCGTGGCGCATCTGGGCGCGGGCGCCAGCCTGTGCGCGCTGCAGGACGGGCGCAGCATCGCCACGACCATGGGGTTCAGCGCGCTCGACGGGCTGGTGATGGCGACGCGCTGCGGCAGCCTCGACCCGGGCGTCATCCTCTATCTCGGCCGTCAGGGGCACAGCTTCGGCGAGATCGAGGACATGCTCTATCACCGCTCCGGGCTGCTGGGCGTGTCAGGCATCAGCGGCGACATACGCGAGCTGCTGGCGAGCGAGGATCCGCACGCGCGCGAGGCGCTGGCGTTGTTCACCTACCGCATCGCCACCGAGGTCGGCGCGCTGGCGAGCGCGCTCGGCGGGCTGGACGGGCTGGTGTTCACCGCCGGCATCGGCGAGCACGCGCCGGCGGTGCGGGCGGGCGTTTGCGCGCGGCTCGGCTGGCTTGGCCTCAGCCTTGATCCGGACGCTAACGCCGCCGGCAAGCGCCGCATCAGCACGCCGGCGAGCCGCGTCGAGGTGCGGGCGATGGCGACCGACGAGGAAATCATGATCGCGCGGCACACCCGCGCCGTCATTGAGGGAGACCTTGCATAATGTCTGCACGGACGCGGGTCGGCGGTTTCAGGCGCGCCGCATTTGCCGTGGCGGGAGGCTGATCGATGTCGCTCGATCCGCTGCTGCTGTCGCGTCTGCACTGGGTGTGGGTGATCTCCTGACACATCCTGCTGCCGGCGTTCACCGTCGGCCTCGCCTCCTACATCGCCGTGCTCGAGGTCCTGGCGTATCTCAGCGGGCGCCGCGTGTGCGCGCGGCTGTCGGCGTTCTGGACGCGGATCTTTGCCATCTCGTTCGGCATGGGCGTCGTCTCGGGCATCGTGATGCCGTTGCAGATGGGCACCAATTGGAGCCGGTTCTCGGACGCGACCGCCAACGTGCTGGCACCGCGGCTGGCCTATGAAGGGCTGACCGCGTGTTTTCTCGAGGCGTCGTTCCTCGGGGTGCTGCTGTTCGGGCGCAAGCTGGTGCCGCCCGCCTTGCACCGTCACGGCGGCGGCCGGGTCGCGTGCCGTCGCACCGGTGGGAGAGTAGCGATGGCGCAGAGCCTGGTGCCGATCTGGTATGGTCGCGTCAGGTAAGTAGTTTCCGACCCTGCCGGTAGTGGCAGCGCACGCCTAGGGTTGGGGCACTGGTCACGAGGTCTCTGGCGGTCTCGATCCAGGCGTCCGCACAGCTTTATCCGTTACGGTATCATACCGGACGGCGTGCGTGAGAACCAGCTACCGACGTTCACGAGGGGTCACATGATGGACACAGTCACACCGGCGCTCGAGCTTTTGGAACACGGTGCCGCGGCCGACAGGCAGACGGGGATCGCGCTCGACGAGCTGCGCCTGATGGACGCTTATTGGCGCGCCGCCAATTACCTGTCGGTCGGTCAGATCTACCTCTATGACAATCCTCTGCTGCGCGAGCCTTTGACGCTCGCGCATGTGAAGCCGCTTGTTGTCGGACATTGGGGCACGACGCCAGGCCAGAACTTCATCTATGTCCACCTCAACCGCATCATCAAGCAATACGACCTCGACATGTTCTACATCGCCGGTCCAGGTCACGGCGGACCAGCTCTCGTGGCCAACACCTACCTGGAAGGAACCTATAGCGAGATCTACCCGAACATCAGTCAGGACGAAGGAGGATTGAGAAGACTGTTCACTCAGTTCTCGTTCCCCGGCGGCATTTCAAGCCACGTCGCACCGACCACGCCCGGTTCGATCCATGAGGGCGGCGAGCTCGGCTATTCGCTGAGCCATGCCTTCGGCGCCGCGCTCGACAATCCCGGCTTGATCGTGGCTTGTGTCATCGGCGACGGCGAGGCCGAGACCGGCCCGCTCGCGACGGCCTGGCAATCGAACAAGCTGCTCAACCCGATCACCGACGGCGTCGTGCTGCCGATCCTGCATCTCAACGGCTTCAAGATCAGTAATCCAACGATCCTGTCGCGGATCGAGCCGGAGGAGCTGGAGCACTTCCTGCTCGGCTGTGGCTGGACGCCCTACTTCGTGGAGGGCGACGATCCGGACACGATGCATCGGCTGATGGCCGACACGCTGGACCTGGTGATGCATGACATCCGGCAGGCCCAGTATGCGGCTCGCTGCTCGGACCAGCCCGCGCGTCCCCGCTGGCCGATGATCGTGCTCCGGTCGCCGAAGGGCTGGACCGGGCCGAAGATCATCGACGGGCTCAAGATCGAGGGCACGTTTCGGGCACATCAAGTGCCGATCCTGGTCGACCCTGCCCATCCCGATCATGTCGCCGACCTCGAGAGCTGGATGCGCAGCTACAGGGCCGAGGAGTTGTTCGATGCGAGCGGCCGTCTGATCCCCGAGCTGGCCGCGCTCGCGCCTGAGGGTGACCGGCGCATGGGCGCCAACCCGCATGCCAATGGTGGCATGCTCCTGCATGACCTGCGTATGCCAGACTTTCGCGACCATGCCGTGGCGGTTCCGTCGCCGGGATCCGTCACTGCCCAGGATACCATGGTGCTGGGCAAGTTCCTCCGCGATGTGGCGACCCTGAACCAGGAGCAGCGGAATTTTCGCATCTTTGGCCCCGACGAGACGCTGTCAAACCTGCTTGGTGCCGTCTTCGAGGTCACTGCTCGGCAGTGGGAAGCCCGCGCAGTGGCGGATGACGAGTTTCTGGCGTCGGACGGCCGCGTCGTCGATTCTATGCTGAGCGAGCACCAGTGCGAAGGCTTCCTTGAGGGCTACCTCCTGACAGGTCGGCATGGGCTGTTCAACAGCTACGAGGCGTTCATCCGCATCGTCGACTCGATGTTCAGTCAGCATGCCAAGTGGCTGAAGGTGACGTCGGAACTGCCCTGGCGGCGGCCGATCTCGTCGCTCAACTATCTCCTCGCCTCCCACGTCTGGCAGCAGGACCATAACGGTTTTACGCACCAGGACCCGGGCTTTCTTGACCATGTCGTGAACAAGAAGGCCGACGTTGTCCGCTGCTACCTGCCGGCGGATGCCAACTGCCTGCTGTCGGTGTTCGATCATTGCCTGCGCAGCCGGCACTACGTGAACGTCGTCGTTGCCGGCAAGCATGCTTTGCCACAGTGGCTGACGATGGAGCAGGCAGTCATCCACTGCACTGAAGGCCTCGGGATCTGGCAGTGGGCCAGCAACGACCAGGACAGCGAGCCGGACGTGGTGATGGCGTCGTGCGGCGATACGCCGACGCTTGAAAGCCTCGCCGCCGTCTCCATCCTGCGTCAGCACCTGCCCGAGCTCAACATCCGCGTCGTCAACATCGTTGATCTGATGCGGCTGCAACCGGAATGCGAGCATCCGCATGGGCTGAGCGAGATTGACTACGATCAGCTGTTTACCACCGACCGGCCCATCGTTTTCGCGTTCCATGGCTATCCCGGCCTCATCCATCGCCTGACTTATCGGCGCGCGAACCGCAACCTTCATGTCCGCGGCTACAGGGAAGAGGGCACGATCACCACCGCCTTCGACATGCGAGTGCAGAACGAACTCGATCGTTTCCACCTGGTGATAGACGTCGTTGACCGCGTGCCTGGGCTTGGCACCAGGGGCGCCTACCTCAAGCAGGCGATGGCCGACAAGCTCGTCGAGCACAAGCACTACATCGACAAGCACGGAGAGGACCTGCCGGAGATCCGTGACTGGATCTGGGGTCAGCCGACATGAGCGCGCGAATGCTCGACGAGGTCGCACAGCGCCTGGTCGGACGCGGCAAGGGGTTGTTGGCGATGGACGAGAGCAACCCGACCTGCAACCGGCGCCTTGCCGCTTCCGGCATCCCGCAGACGCTGGAGGCGCGGCGTGCCTATCGCGAACTGCTGGTCAAGACGGCGGGGTTGGGCGATTACGTCAGCGGCGCCATCCTGTACGACGAGACGATCCGCCAGCGCGACCGGCATGGCACGCCGTTCGTCGACCTACTCGTCGACGCCGGCATCCTGCCCGGCATCAAGGTCGACCTCGGGGCGACGGCGCTGGCGCTGCACCCGGGGGAGATGGTCACCGAGGGGCTCGACGGCCTGCGTCGGCGCCTGGACGACTACGCGTCACTGGGGGCGCGGTTTGCCAAGTGGCGCGCCATCATCGGGCTTGGCGACGGCCTGCCCAGCCTTGGCTGCATACAGGCCAACGCGCAGGCCTTGGCGCGCTACGCTGCGCTCTGCCAGGAGGCCGGCCTGGTGCCGGTCGTCGAGCCGGAGGTGCTGATGGTGGGCGGGCACGGCCTCGAGCGCTGCCGGCAGGTGAGCGGCGCGGTGCTGCGCGAGGTGTTCGACGCGCTGGAGGCGCAATCGGTGCGGCTCGAGGCGGTCATCCTGAAGCCGAACATGGTGTTGCCGGGGCTTGACTGCGCGCGCCAGAACAGTGTGCAGGAGGTGGCGAAGGCGACGCTGCAATGTCTGCGGCATTGCGTGCCTGCGGCCGTAGCCGGCATCGCCTTTCTCTCCGGCGGCCAGTCAGCCGCGCTGGCCACGGCGCGGCTGAACGCCATCAACGCGAACGTGGACGGACGGCCGCCATGGCCGCTGGTGTTCTCGTTCGCCCGGGCGCTGCAGCAGCCGGCGCTGGCGATCTGGAGTGGGCAGGAGGCCAACGTCGCGGCCGCGCAACACGCGCTCCACTACCGCGCCTGCTGCAACCATGCGGCGCTGCGCGGCGAGTATGCCGCCTCGATGGAGGAGGACTGGGCCTACCGGAAGGCATCCTGATCGTTATGGTACACGAACGTCCCGGGACGCCTTCGAGGGTCTATCTCGTTCGGCATGGCGAGACGGCGTGGTCGCTGTCCGGCCGGCACACCGGGCGCACGGACGTCGCGCTCACGGCCTGCGGCGAGGACCAGGCGCGGGCGCTCGAGCCCGGGTTCGGCAAGATCCGGTTCGATCACGTGCTGACCAGCCCGGCCCAGCGGGCCAGGCGGACCTGCACGCTGGCCGGACTTGGCGATACGGCCGTGGTCGAGCCCGACCTGGCGGAGTGGGATTATGGCGCCTACGAGGGCGAGCTTTCCTCGGCCATCCGCGAGGGCCGGCCCGGCTGGACGGTCTACCGCGACGGCTGTCCCGGTGGCGAGGCCGCCGGGGACGTCGCTATCCGGGCCGACCGCCTGATTGCGCGGCTGTGCTGCTTGGGCGGCAACGTCGCGCTGTTTTCGCACGGCCAGTTCGGCTGCAGCCTCGGCGTGCGATGGATCGGGCTGCCGGTGGCGCAGGGGCGGCACTTCCAGCTCGGCACGGCGTCGTTTTGCGTTCTCGGCTTCAATCCGAGCCATCCGGAACTGCCGGTCATTGCGCAATGGAACATCTCGCCCGTTGCCGCCGACGGGCGACGCCGCGAACGTTACGCCAGCGTCGTGGCGAGCGCTTCGTAAAGTAGCCTTGGCCGGCCACGATCAGGCGCCGTGTGCGCCGGCTGAGTAGAGTCCGGGCCTGCTGCACAGCGTGCTTCGTCCGCACGTCATTACCGTTGGTCACCGTTCGAGAGGTCTCATGCGCATCGCCCAAGTCGCATTGCTTAACGAGGCTGTTCCGCCCAGGCTGTGTCGCGGCACCGAGCGGGTTGTGTCGTTCCCTGACCGAGATCCCGGACGGGGCGCCGAGTGCGCGGCGCCAGCGCACCGAGGCCCTGATGGATGGCGCCGGGGCGGGTGGAACAGGCCTGCCGGGCGATGGCTGAGCGGGAGCACGCCATGAGCGGCGGGCGGCTGCTGGCGGCGATCTTCGACGTCGACGGCGTGCTGCTGGCCTCGCCGCACGAGCAGGCCTGGCGCGAGGCGCTGGTGGGCCTGGCCGATCCGGCCCGCTTCACCACCGCGATGTATCAGGCGGAGTTGCCGGCAAGCCGCGCCTCAGCGGCGCCGCGGCGGCGTTGCGCGCGCTCGGGGTGGCGGATGCGGAGCGCCAGGCGGCGGGCTACGCCGAACGCAAGCAGGCGCTGGAGCCGACCCCGGACGCCGCCTGGGTGCTGAACCCGCCGAGCTTCGACCTGCTGCGGGACGGCAGCCGGGAGTCGCGCTTTGCCATCAGCAACGGCTTTCTGGGCGTGCGGGGCGGCCGGACGATCGACCGGCTTGCGGCCGGCGTTGCGATGCCCCGCACCTACGTCGCCGGGCTGTTCGATATGGTCGGCGTCAACCAGCCGATGGCGGCGCTGGTGCCGGCGCCGGACTGGCTGCAGGTCGGCCTCTCGCTGGCCGTGAGCCCATCCGACCCGCTCGACGACGACGTGCTGTTTCACCACCGCACGCTCGAGGGCATCGGGCTGGCGCCTAAGCTGCCCGAGGAATGGCGCAGCCTGGCGTTCAGCATCCAGTGGCGGGGCCGGGTCGTCTCGCTCAGCATCGACAACGTTTTGCACACGGTTCGAGCGGTGCTGGAGCGGGGCGAGCCGATGGCTTTGCGCGTCGGCGGCGAGCCGCATTCACTCGGCGGCGAGGCGTTGCTCGCCAGCTTCGGCGGCTTGATTGTGCCGGCCGAGGCGGCCAGTCGTCCCGCATCCACATCGCGCGCTCGCCACGCCTGAGCACGCCGCCGATCAGCCCGGCAGCGCATCAGCACGGTCACAGGACGTCAGTTATGCCCCATCCCCGCGCGACGCGGCCGACGCCGTCGTCAGCGACATCATGACCACACGCGTCGTTTCGGTTGTGGCGAACGCCAGCGTGCAGTCGGCCGCGCACACCCTGTCGACAACGCGGTCAGCGGAGCGCCCGTCGTCAGCGGTGCGGGGCTGCCGGTCGGCATGGTGAGCGACGGCGAACTGCTCGGGCGAGTGGGAGAAGGCCTGAGGGTCACCCGTCCTGATGTGCCCGTAAAAGCGAGCTGCAGACCAGCGTGAACGCTCCCCGGTCAGCAGGGCCGGACTTTAATCACGCTGGGGAACAGCGGCCGGTCGTTGACGCACGGTCCGGCAGCTGCCGCAGGTCGGCACGGCGGTCGCCAGCGCGCTGCAGGACGCCGGCCTATTCGGCGGCTTGGCGCGCCTCGCCGATGACGCGGGTGCGTTGGCGCAGGGTGACCCATTCCTCGGCAATCGTCGGGTGGATGCCGATCGTGCGGTCGAAATCGTGCTTGGTGGCGCCCGCGGTGATGGCGATCGCCAGGCCCTGCATCATTTCCGGGGCGTCCTCGCCGATCATGTGCGCGCCAAGGATGCGTTGGCTGGGCTGGTCGACGATAAGCTTGAGGAAGCTGGGGCGGTCGCGGCCGGTCAGCTTGTGGCGGAGCGCGGTGAACTCGGCGGTGTAGATGTCGACGAGGCCGTGCTGGGCGGCCTCGTGCTCGGTGAGGCCGACGGTGCCGATCGGGGGCGAGGAGAACACCGCCGTCGGCACGGCGGCGAACGACCAGGTGCGGGGCGGCTGGCTGCCGAACAGGCGGTCGGCCAGATGGTGGCCCTCGGCGATCGCCACGGGGGTGAGGTTGAGGCGGTTGCTGACGTCGCCGATGGCGTAGATGTGCGGCACCGAACTGCGGTTCTCGGCGTCGACGACGATGCCGCCGCGCTCGTTGGTGGCGACGCCGGCGGCGGGTAGCGCAAGCTGCTTGGTGTGGGGAACACGGCCCAGAGCGAAGAACACCAGGTCGCTGTCGAAGTGGCGGCCGTCGGTCAGGCTCAGGCGCTTGCTGGCGCCGACCTGCTCGACGCGGTGGAGCTTGATCGAGGTGTGCAGCCGGATGCCGGAGGTTTGCAGGGCGCTGGCCAGATGCTGGCGGATCTCGTGGTCGAAGCCGGCGAGCGGCAGGTCCTGGCGGTAGAGCAGGTCGACTTCGGCGCCGAGGCCGGCGAAGACGCCGGCGAACTCGATGCCGATATAGCCGCTGCCGACCAGGGTGATGCGGTCCGGTCGCTGCTCCAGGCTGAAGGCGTCGTCGGAGACAATGCCGAGCTCGGCGCCTTCGATCTGCGGTCGCACCGGCAGGCCGCCTGTCGCAATGACGATGTTGGCCGCGGTGACGCGCTGCTCGCCGACCTGCAGGGTGTGGGCGTCGATGAACGAGGCGCGGGCCTTATGCGAGACCACGCCGGCGCCGTCGAGGATACGGACATAGGCGCTGTTGAGGCGCGCGATCTCGTGGTCCTTGCTGGCAATGAAGGCCTGCCAGTCATGCGTGCCGCGTTGCGTGCTCCAGCCGAAGCCGTGCGCGTCCTCGGCCCAGGCGCCGTATTCGGCGGCTTGCACCATCAGCTTCTTGGGCACGCAGCCGACGTTGACGCAGGTGCCGCCCCAGTGCAGCTCCTCGGCGACGCCGACGCGGGCACCATGGCCGGCGGCGATGCGGGCGCAGCGGACGCCGCCGGAGCCTCCGCCTATGACGAACAGGTCGTAATCGTGGGGCATGAGTTAAGCCTTCAGGACAGGGGCTTTGCCCCTGGACCCCACCGTCGCGCGCATGGGCGCTTCGCACAACGGCCGGCGGCCTTTGGAACCAATTCGCTGCGGGTCTGGGGGCGCTGCCCCCAGCTGGTCAAGGGCAGAGCCCTTGCCTTACTGACTCAAGTCCTTCGCGGAGTGGATGACCCGGCTGACCATCCCATACTCGATCGCCTCCTCGGCGCTCATCCAGTAATTGCGGTCGCTATCCGCCTCGACCTTCTCGAAGGATTGGCCGCACTCCTTGGCGATCAGGCGGTTCAGCCGCTCGCGCATCTTGACGATCTCGCGGGCCTCGATGCCGATGTCGGTGGCAGGACCCCGCACGCCACCCATCGGCTGATGGATGAGGAAGCGGGTGTGCGGCAGGCAGAAGCGGCGCTCCTTCTTGCCGGCAACGTAGATCAGCGCGCCGGCGGAGGCGACCCAGCCGGTGCCGATGACGCGCACGGGGACGTCGGCGTCGACGAAGCGGATCATGTCGTGGATGGTGTCGCCGCTTTCGACGTGGCCGCCGGGCGAGTTCACGTAGAGGTCGATCGGCTCGGCGGAGATGCCGGCGAGCGAGAGCAGCCGGCCGGTGACGTCGCGGGCGAGCTTGTCGTTGATGGCGCCGAAGACGAGCACTTTGCGCTGCAGGAAGAGGCGGCTCTCGAGCTCGTTGATCGGCGAGCTCAGCGTCTTGTTGTCGCCAGGCTCGCTCGGGTGCGGCTCGCGCGGCTCGGGGACGTCCGGGCCTTCCGGATCGGTCTCGTCGGGATCGACGTCGGGGGACATGCGGTTCAACATCGTGGGGACTCCAAAAAACAAGGCCAGGGGCCTTGCCCCCGGACCCCACCAGGGGCGGCGCCCCTGGACCGGCACACCCTATCTATTCAACCGTGACCGACTTTGCCAGGTTTCGGGGTTGATCGACGTCGGTGCCCTTTAGCACGGCGACCTGATAGGCGAGCATCTGCACCGGGACGGCGTAGAGGATGGGGGCGACGAAGGGGTCGACCTCGGGCAGGATCAGCGTCTCGCAGGCGATGCCGCGGAGGGCGGCCGCACCCCTGGCGTCGCTCAGGACGATGATCTGGCCACCGCGGGCGGCGGCCTCCTGCAGGTTCGAGGCGGTCTTCTCGAACAGCGGGCCGCTCGGCGCGATGGCGACGATCGGCACCGTGCGGTCGATCAGCGCGATCGGGCCATGCTTCATCTCGCCGGCGGCGTAGCCCTCGGCGTGGATGTAGGTGATCTCCTTGAGCTTCAGCGCGCCTTCGAGCGCGATCGGAAAGCAGTTGCCGCGGCCGAGATAGAGCACGTCGCGGGCGGCGGCGATGCGGGCGGCGATGCGGTCGACGTGCTCGGCCGCGGCGAGCGCCTCGGCGGTGCGCGAGGGGATCTCCAGCAGCGCCGCGGCGAGCGCCTGCTCGCGCTCGGGGGTGAGCACGCCCCTGGCCTTGCCGATCGCCAGGGCGAGGCAGGCGAGCACGGCGAGCTGGGCGGTGAACGCCTTGGTGGAGGCGACGCCGATCTCCGGGCCGGCCAGCGTCTCCAGCACCGCGTCGCTCTCACGCGCCATCGTGCTTTCGGCGACGTTGAGTATCGAGAGCACGTGCTGGCCGCCCTCGCGCAGCGAGCGCAGGGCGGCCAGCGTGTCGGCGGTTTCGCCGGACTGGCTCACCAGCAGACCGAGGCCGCCGTGGGTGAGCGGCGGGGCGCGATAGCGGAACTCGCTGGCGACGTCGGCGTCGACCGGCAGCCTGGCTTCGGTCTCGATCCAGCTCCGCGCGACGAGGCCGGCGTAGAATGCCGAGCCGCAGGCGGTGACCGTCGCCCGCGGCAGGGCGGACAAGTCGAAGCCGAGCTCGGGCAGGGCGACGCGGCGGGTTGCCGGGTCGATCAGCCGGCGCAGGGTCTGGCCGATCACCGAGGGATGCTCGTGCAGCTCCTTCTCCATGTAGTGGCGAAAGCCGTCCTTGCCGATCGAGGCGGCCGACTGGGCGACCAGCTTGATCGGGCGATCGACCGCGGCGCCGGTCGCGATGTCGAGCACCTCGGCGCCGGCGCGCGACAGCACGGCCCAGTCGCCGTCGCGCAGGTAGGCGATGCGGGGTGCGAGGGGCGCGAGGGCGAGGCTGTCGGAGCCGAGGAACATCTCGTCCTCGCCGTAGCCGATGGCGAGCGGGGCGCCATGCTGGGCGCCGATCATCAGCTCGGCATGGCCGGCGAAGATCAGCGCCAGGGCGTAGGCGCCCTCCAGCCGCCGGAACGCGGCCTGCGCGGCCTCGCGGGGGGAGAGGCCCTGCTGAAGGTGCAGGTCGATGAGCTGCACCACCGTCTCGGTGTCGGTCTCGGTGCTGAACTCCTGGCCGGCGGCCTCGAGCTCGGCGCGCAGTGCCGCGTGGTTCTCGATGATGCCGTTATGCACGACCGAGACGCGGGCGGTGCCGTGCGGGTGGGCGTTGCCCTCGGTCGGCGCGCCGTGGGTGGCCCAGCGGGTGTGGCCGATGCCGGTGCGGCCCTCGATCGGGCGGCGCTCGATGGCGGCGGCGAGGTTGACGAGCTTGCCCTCGGCGCGGCGGCGCTCGACATGGCCGTTGACGAGGGTGGCGACGCCGGCGCTGTCATAGCCACGGTACTCGAGGCGGGCGAGCGCGCCCAGCAGCAGCGGCGCCGCCGGTCCGGCGCCGATCACGCCCACGATGCCGCACATGGCTAGTCCTTCCCTGATCGCTTGCGGGCGCGGCCCGGCTTGTTCACCTGCCGGGCGCGGCCGAAGGCGACCGCGTCGGCCGGCACGTCGTCGGTCAGCACGCTGCCGGCGGCGACGAAGGCGCCGTCGCCGAGGGCGATCGGCGCCACCAGGACGCTGTCGGAGCCGACGAAGACGCCCTGCCCGATCACGGTGCGATGCTTGGCGATGCCGTCATAGTTGCAGGTGATGGTGCCGGCGCCGATGTTGCTGCGGGCGCCGATCGTGCTGTCGCCGAGATAGGCCAGGTGGTTGGCCTTGGCGCCGGCGCCGAGCGCGGTCGCCTTCAGCTCGACGAAGTTACCGACATGCGCGCCCTCGCCCACCACCGTGCCGGGCCGTAACCGGGCATAGGGGCCGATGATCGCGCCGGCGGCGATTTGGGCGCCCTCAAGATGGCTGAAGGCGCGGATGAGCGCGCCGGAGGCGACCTGCACGCCCGGGCCGAACACGACGTGCGGCTCGACCACCGTGTCCTGCCCGAGCACGGTGTCGGCGGAGAGGAAGACCGTCTCGGGCGCGACCAGGGTTGCGCCTGCCTCCATCGCGGCCGCGCGCAACCTGGCCTGCAGCGCCGCCTCGGCGGCCGCCAGCTCGGCGCGCGAGTTGACGCCGCGGCCTTCCGCCTCCGGCGCCTCGACCGCGACCACGCGCGCGCCCTCGCCCCGGGCCTGCGCGACCAAGTCGGTCAGATAGAACTCGCCGGACGCACTCGGTCGCACCGCCTGCAGCCAGCGCTCAAGATCCGCCGCGGCGGCGCAGAACACGCCGGCGTTGCACAGCCCGACGGCGCGCTCGGATGGGCTCGCCTCGGCGTGCTCGACGATGCGCTGCACGTCGCCGGACGCCTCCGTCAGCACCCGGCCGTAGCGGGCGGGATCGGCGGGACGAATGGCCAGCAGGGCA
This sequence comes from Acetobacteraceae bacterium, assembly GCA_965198995.1. Classification (GTDB taxonomy): domain Bacteria; phylum Pseudomonadota; class Alphaproteobacteria; order Acetobacterales; family Acetobacteraceae; genus CAXMMR01. Next base: position 1,414,424 of record CBDAQG010000002.1, on the reverse strand, counting down.
AGGGCGCACTCCCGCCGCGCCGTCAGCAGGCGCCGCAGCGTGGCCGCGGTGACCAGCGGGTTGTCGGCGTAAAGCACGGCCACCTCGCCGTCGCCGAACAGCTCGGCGGCCTGCAGCGCCGCGTGGGCGGTGCCGAGCCGTTCGTGCTGCACGACGCCGCGATGCGGCCTGGCCTCGTCCAGCACCGCCTGCATGTCGGGCCCGACGACGATGACGACGCGGTCGAACACGGCCTCGCAGGCGGCGAGCAGGTGGGCCAGCATGGAGCGTCCGCCGAGCCGGTGCAGCGCCTTGGGCAGGGCGGAACGCATCCGGGTTCCAAGCCCGGCGGCCAGGATGATGGCGGTGGCGGTCATGGCCGTACGGGCTAGCGGTGTGGGACGGGGCGTGTCAAACGGCGCGTTTGCAACATTTATTGCTGAGTGCTGCTGCCGGGGGAAGCAAGCGGTTCTTTTTTGCAAAAAAGAACTAAAAAACTTTTGCTCGTTTGGCGGTGCTGACGCGAAGGCGCGCGCGCATGAACTAAAAGTTTTTTTCTTCTTTTTTCAAAAAAGAAGCTCTTCCTTACTTCGTGTCATCCGTCGCGGCCGTCGTGATGTACATCGTCGTCTGGCCAAGGACGCGATGGTCGAAGATGACCTTGACCGGCACCATGGGCTGGCCCGGCTGCAGCGCCGCCAGCCAGGCGGTGCCGTTATGCGGCTTGCGGACCGCCGCCTGATCCTCGCTGCGCTTGAAGCCGGCGAGCTGACGGCCGACGAAGTCACAGCGCAGCGTCCGGCCGCTGAAGCTGCTGCGGTCGGAGCGCGGCAGGGTCTCGTCGCCGACCGTGGTGGCGGTGATGTCGCCGAGGCGTTGGCCGTCGAAGGTGCGCACGGTGCCGTCGCAGCGCCCGGTGGTCGCGACCTGGTGCAGCAGCGCCGCGATGGCGCTCAGCGTGTCGATGGTGTGCAGCGCGTCGGCGGGCGGCACCGGCTCGCGCTCGGTCTCGGCGGGCGGCTCGAGAGCGTCGATCTCGGGCGAGCCGGCCTTGTAGGTGAGCACGGTGCGGCGCGCCGTTCCGTTCACGGTGCCGGCGGAGGAGAAGCGCAGCGGCTCGGCGCTGCCGCCGGCGCCGAAATAGCCCTGCACGCTGCTTTCCACGCTGCTGTTGGCGACCACGCTGATGAGGCCGGCGGTGTGGTAGCCTAGGCTCAGGCCGTAGCTTTGCGGGCCGAGGGCGATCGAGGCATGCAGCTTGAGCACGGTCAGGCCATGCGCGTAGCCGGTGTAGTCGGCCCGCAGCGTCGGGATGGTCGCCGGTGGGGTTGGCGTCTGGGCTTGGCCGGCAGGGCTTGCCATGACAAGGGCGCAGGCGATGCCGAACGCGCCAAGCTTGAGCTGGATCATGCAGCCATCCTCGCGTTGGCGCGGCGGGCTGGCAATGCCGGGCCGAGGGGGCGTCGACAATCTCAGGGACGGCGTGACGCGCGGGTGACGGCGGGTTGCACCTGCCGACGCGTGGACGTAAGAGGGCGGCCGGTTCGGCGCGGATGGGCGCGTAGCTCAGCGGTAGAGCATCGCCTTCACACGGCGGGGGTCACAGGTTCAATCCCTGTCGCGCCCACCATCCTGCGTCGCGACTGCACCCCGACCCTGGCGCGCGACGAGGGCGCGAGAGAACGAGGAACCTTTGGCGGCCACGCCGACTTCGATAGTTGACGTCGCAAACAGAGCAGATCCCGCATGTCCCGCCCTTCCCTCGCCTTGGCCATCCTGATAATCGCCGTGCCGGCCGCGGCCCAGACGACGGGTACGGCGCCTGCCGCCCCGGCCGCGGCGGCGCGCAATGGGCTCGAGCAGAACGGGCTGAACTATCAGCCCACCCAAGGCGGCACCGTCAGCAAGGAGGCGGCCGCCGGGGTGCGGCCGAGCCTCCAGCATCAGCAGAAGACCGACAGCGAGCTGAACCAGATCGATCGCCAGCTTCTGCGGTCGGAGGGTAAGAACCCGAACAACGCGGTGAACCCGGCGCCGCAGTAAGGCGTCGGTGGACGCGACCGGGATGGGGCCGCCCGATTGACGACGCCGCTCGCCGCGACCGAGCGGCCGAGCGCGCGGTATGCCGAGCTGGAGGCATGGCCGGCCGCCGACATCCTTGACGCGTTGTGGGAGGGGCAGATGGCGGCGGTGGCGGCGGTCCGTGCCGCCTTGCCGTCGATCGAGCAGGCCGCGGCGGCGTGTTTGCCGCGGCTGCGGGGACAGGGCCGGCTGGTCTATGCCGGTGCGGGCACGTCGGGGCGAATTGCGGCGGCTGACGGGGCGGAGCTGCCGCCGACCTTTGACTGGCGGAGCGGGCGCGTCGTGTTGCTGGTGGCTGGCGGGCCGGCGGCGCTGACCGGCGCGATCGAGAATGCCGAGGATCGTGCCGATCAGGCGGAGGCGGACCTTGCGGCATGCCGGGTTGGTCCCGAGGACGTCATGCTGGCGCTGGCGGCGAGCGGGGCCACTCCGTATACGCTCGCCTGCCTGAACGCCGCGCGGCAGGCCGGGGCGCTGACGATCGGCGTTGCCAACAGCCCAGGGGCGCCGCTGCTTGCGGCCGCCGAGCATCCGGTGCTGCTGGATACCGGCGCCGAGGTGCTCGCGGGGTCGACGCGGATGAAGGCGGGCACGGCGCAGAAAGCGGCGCTCAACCTGTTCTCGACGCTGGTGATGATCGGGCTCGGGCGGGTGTGGCGCGGGCAGATGGTGGACATGGTGGCGCGCAACGACAAGCTGCGCGCGAGGGCGCTGCGCATGCTGTGCGAACTGACCGGCGCCGACGAAGCTGCGGCGCGGAGGGCGCTGGCGGCGACCGGGCTGCGGGTGAAGCCGGCGGTGCTGGTGCTGCGCGGGCTGGCGGCGGCGGAGGCCGATGCGCTGCTGGCGAGGCATGGTGGGCATTTGCGGGCGGCGTTGGCAGAAAGCGCTTCTTTTTTGTAAAAAAGAAGCAAAAAACTTCTATCCGTATAGGTGTACACCGCGCTCACTGGCCGTCTTTCGAGCAAAAGTTTTTTGGTTCTTTTTTTCAAAAAAGAACCCTTCCTTCTTTTTAGGGCACTGCATGGAACCGATCGTTGCGACCGAGGCGATGCATAGCTACGAGCCCGCTACAGGACACGGGCTGCCGCATGATCCGTTCAACGCGATCATCGGACCGCGGCCGATCGGTTGGATCGCCAGTCGGAACGAGGCCGGCGCGCTGAACCTGGCGCCTTACAGCTTCTTCAACGCGTTCAACTATACGCCGCCGATCATCGGCTTTTCGTCGACCGGCTGGAAACACAGCGTTGCGAACATCGCGGCGAGCCGGGAGTTCGTCTGGTGTTTGGCGACGCGGCCGCTGGCCGAGGCGATGAATGCGAGCGCCACCAGCGCGGAGGCGGACGAGTTCGCGCTGGCCGGGGTGACACCGGTCGCCTCGCGGCTCGTCGGCGTGCCGCGGGTGGGGGAAAGCCCGGTGGCGTTCGAATGTCGGCTGCTGCAGCAGGTGCAGATGCATGACCTGGACGGGGCGGCGGTGCAGACCTGGGTGACGTTCGGCCAGGTGGTCGCCGTGCATATCGATCGTCGGCTGCTGAAGGACGGGGTCTACGACACGGCCGGCGCAGAGCCGATCCTGCGCGGCGGCGGCGCGGCTGACTACTTTGAGATCACCGAGCAAGCCAAGTTCAGGATGACGCGACCCAGGTAGTCGTCGTGCGGTAACCAGAGGCCACAGCCCCTGGCGGCGCCAAAGCCCATCGTCTTCCTACGCGATGATCTTGTCGATCCTGACAGGCAAGTCCCGCACCCGCACTCCGGTCGCATGATACACCGCGTTGGTGATCGCCGGCGCCGCGCCGACCATCGGCAGCTCGCCGATGCCCTTGGCGCCCATGGCGCCGGTCGCAAGGTCGGGCGCGTCGATGGCGAACACCTCGATCTTGGGAACGTCGGCGTTCACCGGCACCAGGTAGTCGGTGATGTTGGCGTTGGTGTAGCGACCGGAGGCGGCGTCGATGCGGGTTTCCTCGAGCAGCGCCATGCCCATGCCGAAGACGATGCCACCGAGGAGCTGGCTGCGGCCGGTCTTGGCGTTGAGCAGGCGGCCGACGTCGAACGCGCTGACGATGCGGCTGACCTTGACGGTGCCGAGGTCCTCATCGACACGCACCTCGACGAACTGGGCGCCAAAGGCGTGGCGGGAGTGGGCCTTGTAGGCGTCGTCCGTCTTGGCGGTGCTGCGCCCCTCGACATGGTCGGTGCCGGCGCGTGCCAGGATCTGAGCGACGCTGGCGCGGCCGTCTGGGCCGGTGACGGTGCCGTTCGCCAGCGTGAGGTCGCCGGCCTTGAGTTGCGGCAATGCGCGGGCGCAGGCGAACAGTGCCGCGCGGGCGGATTGCGCGGCCTCGATGACGGCGGGGATGATGCTGACGGCGGTCATGGAGCCGCCGGAGACCGGCGCGGGCGGGAAGCGGCTGTCGCCGAGTTCGGCGCGGACGCGGGCCATCGGCAGGGACAGCTCGGTGGCGAGCGCCTGCGACATGATGGTGTAGGTGCCGGTGCCGATGTCCTGGGTGCCGGAGCGCACCACCGCGCTGCCGTCGGCGCGGATCAGCACGGCGGCCGAGGCCGGCTGGCGGTTGGTCGGGTAGGTGGAGCTCGCCATGCCCCAGCCGATCAGCGCGTGGCCGTCGCGCATCGATCGTGGCGCCGGGCTGCGGCGGCTCCAGCCGAAGGCGTCGGCGGCGCGCTGGTAGCACTCGCGCAGGCCCTTGCTGGCGAAGGGCTTGTCCTTCCCCTCGTCGTGCTCGGCGTAGTTGGCGAGGCGCAGCGCCAGCGGGTCCATCTTGAGCGCGTAGGAGAGCTCGTCCATCGCCGATTCGAGGGCGAACATGCCAGGGCTTTCGCCGGGTGCGCGCATGTAGGTGGGGAAGCCCTGGTGCACCGCGACCAGTCGGTGCGACGTCGAGACGTTCTTGCATGAGTACAGCACGTTGGTCGCCATCGCGACACCCTCGCTGTATTCGCCCAGAGTCGGGTCCGACATCTGGCTGAAGCCGTGATGCTCGATGGCGAGCAGCTTGCCGGTCGTGTCGGCAGCGAGACGAAGCTGCTGGATGGTTTTAGGGCGAAAGCCGTTCGAATAATACATCTGCTCGCGCGACAGCACGAGCTTGACCGGACGGCGCACGATCCTGGCTGCCATCGCCGTCAGCACTGCCGGCGGCCAGGTGTTGCCCTTGGAGCCGAAACCGCCGCCGACGAACGGGCAGATCACGGTGACGTGGTCGACGTCGATGCCGAACATGCCGGCGAGCGTTCGTTGCGTGCCTGAAATGCCCTGGGTGGTGTGCCAGATGGTCAGGCGGTCAGCGTCCCAGCGCGCGATGGTCGCGTGCGGCTCCATCGGGTTGTGGTGCTCGACGGGGGTGACGTAGGTCTGGTCGAGCTTGACCGGGGCGTTGCGGAACGCCTCCTCGGCGGAGCCGCGGCTGCTGTCGGCGTCCTCTTCGCCGCCGCGGAAGTCGAGCGGCTTGTAGGCCTGCGCCGTCGAGTCCATGACCACGCGGGCCGGCGCGCCGGCGCCGTAGCTGATGCGCACCGCAGCGGCCGCGGCCTGTGCACGCTCCAAGGTGTCAGCGACCACGACGCCGACCTGCTGGCCGTTGTAGATCACCTGATCGTTCTGCAGCAGCGGCCCCTTGACCGACTGCTTGGCAGTCTTCTTGTCCGCCAGGGCGATCGCGTTGTCGGGCGTGATGATGGCGAGCACGCCGGGCATCGTGCGCGCCTGCGTGATGTCGACGTTGGCGATGCTGCCGAAGGCGATCGTGCTCTGCAGCAGCACGGCGTGCACCACGCCCTCGACCGGAAACTCGGCCACGTAGCGGGCGGCGCCGGTCACCTTGGCGACGCCGTCGACGCGGTCGATCGGCTGGCCGATCAGTCCCTGAGCTGCTGCCATTTCGTGGTTCCCCTAGAAAGCAAGTAGTCCTTTTTTGAAAAAAAAGGACCAAAAAAACTTCTGCTCGTTAGGAGGCGCGATAGCGGGATAAAAGTTTTTTGCTTCTTTTTTGCAAAAAAGAAGGCCTTCCTTCCTACACCGCAACCAAGCGCAACGCGCGCAGCACGGTTCGCTGCAGCAGGCGCACCTTGAAGGCGTTGTTGCTGGCCGGCGTCGCGCCGTCGGCGGCGTGCTGCGCCGCTTCGCGCAACAGCTCGGGCGAGAGCGGCTTGCCGCGCAGCGCCGCCTCGACGCCGGGCAGGCGCCACGGCATGACGCCGACGCCGCCGGCGGCAGCGCGGGCGTCGCGGATCGTTCCGGCCTCGATGTCGAGCGCCACCGCGGCGGAGGCGAGCGCGTAGGCGTAGCTGCTGCGGTCACGCACCTTGAGGTAGGCCGAGCGCTTCGCCGCCGCCGAGGCCGGCACGACGATGGCGAGGATGAGCTCGCCGGGCTGCAGGTTGGTGTCGCGCTCGGGCGTGTCGCCCGGGGCGCGATAGAGGTCGGCGAGCGGGATGGTGCGGGCGCCCTGCGGGCTTTGCAGCACCACGGTGGCGCCGAGCGCCACCAGGGCGACCGGCATGTCGGAGGGTTGGGTTGCGATGCAGTGCGCGGAGCCGCCGAAGATCGCGAGGTCGCGGTTGTCGCCGGCGATGGCGGGGCAGCCGGAGCCGGGGGCGCGCTTGTTGCAGGCGAAGCCGGTGTCGCGGAAGTAGCCGCAGCGGGTGCGCTGCAGCAGGTTGCCGCCCATCGTGCCCATGTTGCGAATCTGCGGCGAGGCGGAGAGCAGCAGCGCCTGGCTGATCGCCGGCCAGCCCGACTTCACCGCCGGATGCTCCGCCGTCTCGGCCATGGTGGCCAGCGCGCCGAGGCGCAGGCCGTCCGGGCCGACGCTGATGTCGTGCGAGCCGACGGCGTCAAGGTCGACGACCTGGCGCGGCTGTTCGACGTTGTTCTGCCAGAGCTGGACGAGGTCGGTGCCGCCGGCGATGAAGGTGCCGCCGGCTTGCATCGCGTCGGCCAGCGATGCCGGACGGAGGATGGCGAAGTTCTCCATCGGCTCAGCTCCGCTGGCGGTCGGCGACGTCGCGCACCGCGTCGACGACGTTGGGGTAGGCGCCGCAGCGGCAGAGATTGCCGCTCATCCACTCGCGAATTTCGTCGTCGGATCCGGCATGGCCCTCCTCGACCAGGGCGACGGCGGACATGATCTGGCCGGGCGTGCAGTAGCCGCACTGGTAGCCGTCATGCGCGATGAAGGCGGCCTGCATCGGGTGCAGCGCGCCGTCATGCGCGAGGCCCTCGATGGTGGTGATGGCGCGGCCCTCGCAGCGGGCGGCAAGGGCGAGGCAGGAGACGACGCGCTTGCCGTCGACATGGACGGTGCAGGCGCCGCAGGAGCCGTGGCCGCAGCCCTTCTTGGTGCCGGTGAGACCGGCCTGCTCGCGCAGGGCGTCGAGCAGGGTGACGCGCGGCTCGAGGTGCAGCGCCAGCGTCTGGCCGTTGACGTGCAGGGTGACGGGGATGGTGCCATCGCTGGGTTGGTTCGGCGGCGGCGGCGTGTCGGCGGCGGCCGGGAGTAGCGGCAGCGCCACGCCGATCGCGGCCGAGCCGCCGAGCAGTCCGCGTCTGGTGACACCCATTTCGCAACTCTCCAGCGGTGAGCGCGGCTATATGGAGCGCGTGCCGACTGGCACCAGTGCGTTATCTCTGGCGGACTATGACGTCTGACCGGGTTGATGCAGCCGCGTGGGCGAGCTGACCTGGTCGGCTACTTGGCGTCGGCGACCGGATACCTGCTTTCCCAGCCGCCGCCGAGCGCCTTGTAGAGCTGCACGAGGTTCATCGACAGCGTGACGCTGCTGTCAGCGGCTTGCTGCTGCGCCTCGAGCAGCGTGCGCTGCGCCTCGAGAGTGTTGAGGAAGTCGGTGACGCCGGCAACGTAGCGCGCCCGGGCGAGGGAGAGCGCACGGGCGGAGGACGTCACCGCCTGCTGCAGGTTCTGCTGGCGACGCTGCTCGTCGGCATAGGCGGTGAGCGCGTTGTCGACGTCGTGCAGCGCCTGCAGGACGGTTGACTGATAGTTGATCGCCGCCTCCTGCTGCTCGGCCTGGCGCAGCCGCAGGGTGCCGCGCAGCCGGCCGCCCTCGAAGATCGGCAGGGTGATCGACGGGCCGAGCGCGTATTGCCGGGCATCCCAGGTGCCGAGGTTCTTAAACTGCAACGCCTGCAGGCTGAGGCTGCCGGAGAGCGTGATGCGCGGGAAGAAGTCGGCGACCGCGACGCCGACATCGGCGGTTGCCGAGTGCAGCTGCGCCTCGGCCTGGCGGATGTCTGGGCGGCGGCGCGCCAGCTCCGAGGGCAGGCCGACCGGCACGCTGGGCGGCACCGGCGGCACCGGCGCGGGCGTTGCGAGCTCGCTGGTCAGGGCGCCGGGGGTCTCGCCGAGCAGGAAGCTCAGGGCGTTGATCTGCTCGGCGATCTGCTGCTGCGCCTGCGGCAACTGGCTCTGCGTCGAGGCGAGCTGGGCGGCAGCGTTGTCGACGTCGAGCTCGGTGGTCACGCCGCCGGCGTAGCGCTGGCGGGTCAGGGTCAGGCTGTCCTGCTCGCTGGCGATGTTCTGGTTGAGGATGCCGAGGATGGTCTGCTCGCCGCGCAGGTTGATATAGTCGCGCGCGACCTCGGCGAGGACGGAGAGCAGGCCATTGCGGCGGGCGTCGGCGGAGGCCTCGAGCGAGGCGTCTGCGCCCTCGATCTCGCGACGGACGCGGCCCCACAGGTCGAGCTCCCAGGAGGCGTCGAAGCCGTACTGCCAGAGGTTGAAGGGAGTGGAGACGCTGCTGCCGGTGCTCGTGCTGGTCGAGCCGGGGATCGGGACGACGCCGAAATTCCCCTCGGTGCCGTTGGCGGAGGTTCCGTAGGCCCCCGCGGTGCCGGTCGGGCCGACGGAGCTGCTGCTGCTGGGACTGCCGAACAGGCTGAGCAGGCCGCGGTTGGAGGCCTTTTCGCGGGTGTAGGAAGCGTTGCCGTTGAGCTGCGGCATCTGGTCGGCGAGCGCGATGCGAAGCTGGGCGCGGCTCTCGGCGAGACGCAAGGTGGCGGTGCGGACGTTCAGGTTGGCGTCGGCGACGCGGTTCTCCAGCGCGGTGAGCTCTGGGTCGTTGAACACGCTCCACCAAGCCGGGTCGAGCGGTGCGGCGGTGACGACGCTGATCGGCGCGGCCGGCCTGGGATGGGTGGTGAACCACGAGGCGGGGGTGAACAGCGAGGGCTTCTTGAAGTCGGGTCCGACGGCGCAGCCGCCGAGGCCGAGGGTGGCCGTCAGCAACAGCCCGGTGGCTGTGCGCGCTAGGCCGCGAGCGCCGGCGGTCAAGCGCGTGGCGACTACTCTGAACAGGGGCCGCTCCACCGCAGACGCCGCTGACCGATCGGTTCGGTCAGTTTGACAACCTTCCTAAATCTGCTTGAACGTCATGGCAAGCAAGCGTTGGCCGGGCACGCGCTGGTCAGGCCAGCGTTGGCGACCAGGCGCTAGGTGGGCAAGTGTGGGCGGGTGATGGCGGAACAGCAGATATGACGCGCGGCGAGGCCTGTGCGGGCGGCCCCGGCGAGGTTCTGTCGCCGGAGAAGCAGCGCCAGATCCTGGCCGGTGCGGCGACCGTCTTCGCGCTTGACGGCTACGAGGGCGCCAGCATGTCGCGTATCGCCGCCGAGGCCGGCGTCTCGAAGGGGACGCTTTACAACTACTTCGACGGCAAGGCGGAGCTGTTCCGCGCCTTTGTCGAGGAGAAATGCGCGCGCGACCTGGTGGCGATGTTCGCCGAGCCGGACCCGGAGGCGCCGCTCGAGACCGTGCTGCACAGCTTCGGCATGCGCATCATCGACACGCTGCTCTCCGACCCGGTGCTGGTGATCTACCGCATCGTGATCTCCGAAGCGCCGCGCTTCCCGGGTCTGGCGCGCGCCTTTTACGACGGCGGACCGGCGCGTTCGATGCAGATGATGACGCGCTGGCTGGAGGGTGAGGTCGCCCAGGGCCGGCTGCGGATCGGCGACCCGGACCTGGCGGCGCACCAGTTCTTCACCCTGTGCCACGCCAAGATCTGGCTGCAGCGCCGGTTGCAGTTGATCCATGCCGTGCCGCAAGCGGAGCGTGATCTGGTTGTGGGCGCGGCGGTCACCATGTTCTTGCGCAGCTATGCCGCCTGATCGGTCGGCGTGGCTCACGGTCCGCACTCTGTCTTGCTACGCCGGCGGTTACCTTCGGTAATCCGTTGCGCATAGGCTTCGGACAGCTTCGGACCTAGGTTGCGCCGCCTGTGACAGGAACTGGGCGGCCGCAGCCCAAGCGATCAGACGCGGCAGGTGGACGAAGGTAGATGGACGAGCAGGTCGCGCGGCCGGTCAAGCAGGGCCTGATCAAGCAGAGGCCGATCACAACGGGCACGCCGCAGGGTGATGCCCGGCGTCGACGGCGTGGATTGCCCTGGATCCTGTCGCTGATCGTGCTCGCCGTGGTCGGCGTCATCCTCTGGCGGCATCCCTGGACCAGGCAGGCGGGACCGGCAGGCGGCCATCACGCGCTCGGCGACGCGCCGCAGGCGGTGGGCGTCGGCACCGTGCATGCCGGCGACGTGCCGATGCTGATGGGCGGGCTGGGCACGGTGACGCCGCTCGCGACGGTGACCGTGCGGACGCAGATCAACGGCATCCTGCAGAGCGTGGCGTTCGCCGAAGGGCAGATGGTGCATCGCGGCGACTTCCTGGCGCAGATCGACCCGCGGCCCTACCAGGCGCTGCTCGGCCAGGCGCAGGGGGCGCTGGCGCGCGACCAGGCGCTGCTGCGCGAGGCGCGGCTGGACCTGCAGCGCTACACGACGCTGAACCAGCAGGACAGCATCTCGCGCCAGCAGATGGATACCCAGGACTCGCTGGTGCACCAGTACCTTGGCGACGTCGTCACCGACCAGGCGGCGATCGACACCCAGCGCGTCAACCTCGCTTACTGCCACATCGTCGCTCCGGTGGAGGGGCGCGTCGGGCTGCGGCAGGTCGATGCCGGCAACTATGTGAGCACGACCGACGCCAACGGCATCGTGGTGATCACGCAGTTGCAGCCGATCTCGGTGATCTTCACCCTGCCCGAGGACGACCTGCCGCCGATCCAGCGCCAGCTCGCCGCCGGCGCCCGGCTGACGGTCACCGCCTGGGACCGGGCCAACACGATGCAGCTCTCCTCCGGCACGCTGGCGACGCTCGATAACCAGATCGATACCACGACCGGGACGGTGAAGCTGCGCGCCGTCTTCGCCAATGCCGACGGGATGCTGTTCCCCAACCAGTTCGTCAACGCCAAGCTGCTGGTCGACACCGTGCGCGGCGCGACGCTGGTGCCGAACGCGGCGGTGCAGACCGGCTCGCCCGGCACCTTCGTCTACCTGGTGCGGCCGGACCGCACGGTCGGCATACGGGTGATCAGGACCGGGGCGGCGGATGCCGTGGACACGGCGGCGCTGTCGGGCTTGCGCGTCGGCGACGTGGTGGTCACCGACGGCACCGACCGGCTAAAGGACGGCAGCAAGGTGGCGCTGCCGGGCCAAGCAGCCGAGGCCGGCACGGGCACGGGCGCGGACGGCACGACGCACCGGCACCGGCATCAGGCGTCGGCGACGCCGCCAGCCGTGAGCCAGAACTGAGCCGTCCGGTGCTACCCGCGTGAACCCGTCCCGCCTGTTCATCCTGCGGCCCGTCGCGACCACGCTGCTGATGGTCGCGATCCTGGCCGTGGGCGTGGTCGCCTACCACTTTCTGCCGCTCTCGGCGCTGCCCGAGGTCGACTACCCGACGATCCAGGTGCAGACCTTCTATCCCGGCGCCAGCCCGGAGGTGATGACCTCGTCGGTGACCGCGCCGCTGGAGCGGCAATTCGGCGAGATGCCGGGGTTGTCGCAGATGAGCTCGCAGAGCTCGGCCGGCGCCTCGGTGCTGACGCTGCGGTTTGATCTCGATCTTAGCCTCGACATCGCCGAGCAGGAGGTGCAGGCGGCGATCAACGCTGCCGGCAACCTGCTGCCCGCCGACCTGCCGGCGCCGCCGATCTACGCCAAGGTCAACCCCGCCGACGCACCGATCCTGACGCTTGCGATCACCTCGAAGACGTTGCCGCTCACCCAGCTCGAGGACATGACCGACACGCTGCTGGCGCAGAAGATCAGCCAGGTCGCCGGCGTCGGGCTGGTGACGCTTTCGGGCGGGCACCGGCCGGCGGTGCGGGTGGTTGCGAACCCGCGCGCGCTGGCCGCCTACGGGCTGAACATCGACGACCTGCGCACGACCTTGGGCAACCTCAACGTCAACACGCCGAAGGGCAGCTTCGATGGCCCGGCGCGCTCCTACACGATCAACGACAACGATCAACTGCAGACGGCAGATGGCTACCTCGACAGCGTGATCGCCTATCGCAACGGCGCGCCGGTGCGCCTGCGCGACGTTGCCACCGTGGTGGCGGGGGCGGAGAACGACAAGCTGCAGGCCTGGGTGGACCGCACGCCGGCGATCATCCTGAACGTGCAGCGCCAGCCCGGCGCCAACGTCATCGCCGTGGTCGACAGTATCAAGGCGCTGCTGCCGACGCTCTCGGCCAGCCTGCCGCCGGCGATGGTGGTGACCCCGATCACCGACCGCACGGTGACGATCCGCGCCTCGGTCGCCGACGTCGAGTTCGAGCTCGGCGTCTCGATCCTGCTCGTGGTGGCGGTGATCTTTCTGTTTTTGCGCGACGTGCCGGCGACGCTGATCCCGGCGCTGTCGGTGCCGCTGTCGCTGGTCGGCACCCTGGCGGTGATGTACCTCTACGGCTTCAGCCTGGACAATCTGTCGCTGATGGCGCTCACGGTCGCGACCGGCTTCGTCGTCGACGACAGCATCGTCATGATCGAGAACATCGCCCGCTACGTGGAGATGGGCCGCTCGCCGCTGCAGGCGGCGCTCGAGGGCGCCGGACAGATCGGCTTCACCATCATTTCGCTGACCGTGTCGCTGCTCGCGGTGCTGATCCCGCTGCTCTTCATGGGCGACGTGGTCGGCCGGCTGTTCCACGAATTCGCGATCACGCTGGCGGTGACGATCGTGATCTCGGCCGTGGTGTCACTCACCTTGGTGCCGATGCTGTGCGCGCGGCTGCTGCGGGCGCGTGACGAGGAGCGCGCGTCCAGCCGTCTTGGAGCGGCCGCCGGGCGGGCGTTCGACGGGCTGATCGGGCTCTACAGCCGCTCGCTTGACGTCGTGCTCGACCATGCGTGGGCGACGTTGCTGGTGGCGAGCATCACGGTCGCGCTGACCGTGCTGCTCTACGTCGTGATCCCGAAGGGCTTTTTCCCGGTGCAGGACACCGGGCTGATCGAGGGCGTTTCGCAGGCGGCGGAGACCACCTCGTACGGTGCCATGGCGACCGTCCAGCAGAAGCTCGCGGCGCGCATCCTGGCCGATCCGGACGTGCTCAGCCTGTCCTCGTTCGTCGGCGTCGACGGCACCAACGCGACGCTGAATGCCGGGCGGTTTCTGATCAACCTGAAGCCGCGCGATCAGCGAACGGCGAACGCGGCAGCGATCTCCCGCCGGCTGCAGGACGACACCGCCGACATTCCCGGCGTAAGGCTCTATCTGCAGCCGGTGCAGGACCTCTCGATCGACACCGCGGTGAGCGCAACGCAGTACCAGTTCGTGCTCACCGACGTCGATCCCGGCGAGTTCAAGGTCTGGGTGCCGCGGCTGCTCGCCAGGCTGCAGGCGCTGCCGCAGCTCGCCGACGTCGCCTCGGACCTGCAGGCGAGCGGGCTTGGGCTGTCGCTGGTGATCGACCGTCCGACCGCGGCACGCTTCGGCATCACGCCGGCGACCGTCGACAACGCGCTCTACGACGCGTTCGGCCAGCGCATCGTCTCGACGATCTTTACGCAATCGAACCAGTATCGCGTGATCCTGCAGGCGGACAGCGCGCTCTCACCCGGGCCAGAGGCGCTCAACGGGCTCTATCTGCCCTCCTCGACCGCGACCAACGGGCAGGTGCCGCTCTCGGCGATCGTGCACGTCTCGACCGTGCCGGTGCCGCTCGTCATCAGCCATTTCGGTCAGTTTCCCGCCACCACCATCTCGTTCAACCTCGCACCGGGCGCCTCGCTGGGTGCTGCGACCAGCGCCATTACCGACGCAGAGCAGGCACTGAACCTGCCGGCGAGCCTGCAGACGAGCTTTCAGGGCGCGGCGGCAGCCTTTCAGTCGTCGTTGAACAACGAGCTGCTGCTGGTGCTGGCCGCCATCGCGACGATGTACATCGTGCTCGGCGTGCTCTACGAGAGCTTCATCCATCCAGTGACGATCCTGTCCACCCTGCCCTCCGCCGGGCTCGGGGCGTTGCTGGCGCTGATGGCGACGGGCTCCGATCTCGACGTGATCGGCATCATCGGCATCGTGCTGCTGATCGGCATCGTGAAGAAGAACGCAATCATGATGGTGGACTTCGCCATCGAGGCGGAGCGCGAGGAGAGTCTGTCGCCGCGCGCCGCCATCCATCGCGCCAGCGTGCTGCGCTTCCGGCCAATCTTGATGACGACGCTGGCGGCACTGTTCGGCGCGCTGCCGCTGATGCTTGGCACCGGCACCGGCTCCGAGCTGCGCCGCCCGCTTGGCGTGGCGATCGTCGGCGGGTTGGTCGTGAGCCAGGTGCTGACCCTGTTCACGACGCCGGTGATCTATCTCGCGTTCGACCACCTGTCGGTGCGTCTGTTCGGCCGGCGGCCCCATGCCACGGCGGCGGCGGAGTGAGGACGGAAGGAAGCGGTTCTTTTTCGAAAAAAAGAACCAAAAAACTTTTAATCAGAAGGGGCTCACTGCCTCGCCGTGCGGAGACGCGACAGCGGAGCAAAAGTTCTTTGCTTCTTTTTTTCAAAAAAGAAGTGCTTTCCTTCCAATGAACATCTCTGCCCCCTTTATTGCGCGCCCGGTAGCGACCACGCTGCTGACGCTCGCGATCGCCATCGCCGGCGTGTTCGGCTACGCGGCGCTGCCTGTCGCGCCGCTGCCGCAGGTTGATTTCCCGACCATTCTGGTCACCGCGATGTTGCCTGGTGCGAGCCCCGAGACGATCGCGAGCTCCGTTGCTGCGCCGCTTGAGCGGCATCTCGGCCAGATTGCCGACCTCGACGAGATGACGTCGCAGAGTGCGGTCGGGCAGACGCGGGTGGTGCTGCAGTTCGGGCTCGATCGCGACATTGACGGCGCGGCGCGCGACGTTGAGGCGGCGATCAACGCGGCGCGGGCGGATCTGCCGACGGCGCTGCGGCAGAATCCCGAGTATCACAAGATCAATCCGGCCGACAGCCCGATCATGGTGCTGGCGCTGACCTCGCCGACGGTGAACCGCAGCGCGCTCTACAACGACGCCTCGACGGTGCTGCAGCAGAAGCTGTCGCAGCTTTCGGGGATTGGCGAGGTTGATGTCGGCGGCTCGTCGCTGCCGGCGGTGCGGGTGGAGCTCAAGCCTGGGCCGCTGTTCAAATACGGCATCGGGCTTGAGGACGTGCGCGCCGCGCTGGCCTCGGCGAACGCCAACAGCCCGAAAGGCGCGATCGAGAGCCCATCCAGCCACTTTCAGATCTACACCAACGATCAGGCGCGCCAGGCGGCCGATTATCGAGGGCTGGTGATCGCCTACCGCAACGGTGCGGCGGTGTCGCTCGGGGACGTAGCCGCGGTGGATGACAGCGTGGAGGACCTGCGCAATGCCGGCCTCTACAACGGCAAGCAGGCGATCACCGTCATCCTGTATCGTCAGCCCGGCGCCAACATCATCAAGACAGTCGACGGGGTGCGAGCCTTGCTGCCGAGCCTGCGCGCCTCGCTGCCGGCGGACGTGTCGCTCAACGTCGCGCTCGACCGCACGCCGACGGTGCGCGGCTCATTGGCCGATACGCAGAGCACGATGCTGATCGCGGTGGTGCTGGTCACGCTCGTGGTGTTTGCGTTTCTGCGTGACTGGCGATCGACGCTGATCCCGGCGGTCGCGGTGCCGGTCTCGATCCTGGGCACGTTTGCCGGCATGCGGCTGCTCGGCTTCAGCCTCGACAATCTTTCGCTGATGGCGCTGACCATCTCGACCGGGTTCGTCGTCGACGACGCGATCGTGGTGCTGGAGAACATCGCGCGGCACATGGAGGCGGGCGTGCCGCGGGTGCGGGCTGCCGTGCTCGGCGCCGGCGAGGTCGGCTTTACCGTGCTGTCGATCAGCCTCTCGCTGATTGCGGTGTTCCTGCCGATCCTGCTGATGGGCGGGATCGTCGGCCGGTTGTTTCGCGAGTTCGCGCTGACCTTGTCGCTGGCGATCATGGTGTCGCTGGTGCTGTCGCTCACCACCACGCCGATGTTGTGCGCGCTCTTCCTGCGGGTGCGCGATCCGGCGGCGCCGCATGGCTGGGCGTTCCGCGCCAGCGAGCGGGCGTTCGCCGCCATGCAGGACTTTTACGAGGACACGCTCGACATCGCGCTGCGCCACAGCCGGCTGGTGTTGCTGACGCTGTTCGCCACGATCGTGCTCAACGTGGTGCTGTTCCGCATCGTGCCGAAAGGGTTTATTCCGGAGCAGGACACGGGCGTGCTGATCGGCGGGCTGCAGGCTGATCAGAGCATTTCTTTTCAGCTCATGCAGCAAAAGCTCACGGCCTTCGTCAAGATCGTTAGCGCCGACCCGGCGGTTGCTTCGGCAGTCGGCTTCACCGGCGGGCGGGCGACGAACTCCGGCTTCATCTTCGTCTCGCTCCATCGCCGGGCCGACCGGGACGCGACCGGCCAGCAGGTGATCGCCCGGTTGCGGCCGAAGCTTGCGCAGGTCGCCGGCGCGCAGCTTTTCCTGCAGGACGCGCAGGACGTGCGCACCGGCGGGCGGCAAAGCAATGCCGAGTTCCAGTACACGCTGCAGAGCGACCGCTCGGAGACGCTCTACAAATGGACGCCGATCCTGACGGCAGCGTTGCAAAAGGTGCCGGAGATGTCGGAGGTCAATTCCGACCAGCAGCAGGGCGGTCTGGAGACCGACCTCGTGATCGACCGCGCGACCGCGGCGCGGCTGAACCTGACGCCCAGCACGATCGACAACACGCTGTATGACGCCTACGGGCAGCGGCAGGTTTCGACGATCTACAACCCGCTCAACCAGTATCACGTCGTGATGGAGGTGGCGCCGCAATACTGGCAGGATCCTGAGAGCCTGCGCGAGCTCTGGGTCAGCACCTCTGGCGCCAAGGCGACCGGCACCTCGACCACCAACGCGGTTGCCGGCACGGTCGGCTCGACCACGACGCTGGCCGCCAACGCTTCCGCCGTGGCGCTGGACAGCGCGCGCAATGCGTCGAGCAACTCGATCACCACGGCGGGCGCGGCCAACGCCTCGGCGGGGGCGGCGGTGACGACGGCGCAGGAGACGATGGTGCCGCTGGCCGCCTTTGCCCATTTTGAGCCCGGACAGACGCCGCTCAGCGTCAATCACCAGAACTCCTTCGTCGCCAGCACGATCTCGTTCAACGTGCCGAAGGGCAAGTCGCTGTCGGACGCGGTGGCTGCGATCGCTCGGGTGAGCGGGCAGATCCATCTTCCCGCCAGCATCCATGGCGGCTTTGCCGGCACCGCGGCGACGTTCCAGAAGACGGTTGGCAACGAGCCGCTGCTGATCGTCGCCGCGCTGGCCGCCGTCTACATCGTGCTCGGTGTGCTCTACGAGAGCTACATGCACCCGATCACCATTCTCTCGACCCTGCCCTCGGCGGGGGTGGGCGCGGTGCTGGCGCTGCTGGTTTGCGGCAGCGAGTTCAGCATCATCGCGCTGATCGGTGTTATCCTGCTGATCGGGATCGTCAAGAAGAACGCGATCCTGATGGTGGATTTCGCGCTGCAGGCGGAACGTCTGCATGGCTTGTCGACGCGCGAGGCGATCCGCGAGGCTTGCCTGCTGCGGTTTCGGCCGATCATGATGACGACGTTCGCAGCGCTGCTCGGCGCGGTGCCGCTGGCCGTCGACTGGGGCGAGGGCTTCGAGCTGCGTCGGCCACTCGGTATCTCGATCGTCGGCGGCCTGATCGTCAGCCAGATGCTGACGCTGTACACGACGCCGGTGGTCTACCTCTACCTCGATCGCTTGCGACTTCGTGTAACGCGCCGTCGGCGGCGCTCAGTACAGGTGCCGGAACCCGCTGAATGACGCCACGATTCACGGCCGATCGCAACAGGCCACGCGCCTTGGTAAACCGACCAATGCAATGGGATCCAAGGGCCGCCGGCCCTTGGTGGGTCCAGGGCAAAGCCCTGGCCTTGCTGTTGTCCCTCAGCGGCTGCCTGGTCGGGCCGGATTACCACCGCCCGGCGGCGGTGATTGCTCCACACTTCAAGGAGGGGCCGCCTGCCCTGCCCGGCTGGAAATACGCAAGCCCGCAGGACGCCGCGCCGAAGGGCCCGTGGTGGACGATCTACGACGACCCGCTGCTCGATACGCTGGAGCCGCAGGTTGCGGTCAGCAACCAGACGCTGCGGGCCGACGAGGCGGCGTTCCGGGTCGCGGTGACGCTGGTTCGCACCGCTCAGGCGTCGCTCTATCCGACGCTGACCGGCGCGCCGAGCGTGACCCGATCGGAGAGCGGGCGAAACGCCTCCAGCGGCATTCTGACCACGGGGCTCGGGACCAGCACGACGAGCTCGGCGATCGGAGGCGCCAGCACCGTCAGCAGCGCCGGCGGCATCGGCGGCGCCCAGAGCTACACCTTCACGAACTACCAGCTCGAGGGGACGGCGGACTGGGAGATCGACCTGTGGGGACGCATTCGGCGCGAGATCGAGAGCCAGGTTGCGAACGCGCAGTCCTCGGCGGCGACGCTGGCCAATGCCGAGCTGTCGATCCAGGCGTCGCTCGCCACCGCGTATTTCGAGTTGCGCACGTCGGACGCTCTCATCGACCTGCTGACGACAACGGTTGCGAACTATCAGCGGTCGCTCACGATCACCCAGAACCAGTACACGGTGGGCGTGGCCGCTCGATCCGACGTCATTACGGCGCTGACGCAGCTGCAGGGTGCGCAGTCCCAACTGATCAACGCGGGCGTTGCGCGGGCGCAGTATGAGCACGCGATTGCGGTATTTGCCGGCCGTCCACCGGCCGACCTCACGATCCCGCACTCGCCGCTCACCGGCGCGGTGCCGGACGTGCCGGTGAGCCTGCCGGGCGACCTGCTGGAGCGGCGGCCCGACATCAGCAGCGCCGAGCGCGCCATGGCGAGCGAGAACGCGCTGATCGGCGAGGCGATCGCCGCCTATTACCCGACAGTCACGCTCTCGGGCGTGTTCGGCTACTCCGGCGACCCGATCGACACGCTGATCCAGAAGGCGAACCGGCTGTGGTCGCTCGGCGCCGCGGCGTCGGAGACGCTGTTCAACGGCGGCGCGCGCACCGCGGCGGTGCAGCAGGCGCGCGCCAACTACGACGAGGCGGTGGCGACGTATCGCGGCACGGTGCTGAGCGCGTTGCAGGGTGTGGAGGACAATCTGTCGAACCTGCGCATCTACGCGCAGCAGGAGGTCGTGGCGCGCGAGGCGGTCGTCTCGGCGCGGCAGGCGACGCAGATCTCCGTCAACCAGTATCGCGCCGGCATCATCGCCTACACCACCGTGGTGACCAATCAGAACATCGAGCTCACCGATGAGGAAAGCCTGCTGACGGTCGAGCAGAACCGCGTGCTGGCCTCGGTCGCCCTGGTGCAGGCGCTGGGCGGCGGGTGGCGCACTGCGGACCTGCCGAGCAAGGGGTCATTGCAGTCTTGGAGTCCGCTGGTTCCGTAGGAAGGCCAGGGCTCTGCCCTGGACCTGCTGGGAGCGGCGCCCCCAGACCCGCATCTCCGGGCCTGGTCTCTCTCTCAAGAAACCTTCACCATGGTCCCGACCCACAGCCAGGCGCTGCCGTTCGAGTAGGCGAGTGGGCCGTAGATGGTGACCGTCGCTCCCGTCACGGTGATGTAGTCGCCGGCGAAGCTGCCGGCGTTGGGCAGGCTGCCGACGGGATAGGCGGCGAGCCTTACCGGACCGGCGAGCGCCACCAGGTTGCCCGCAACGGTGGCCGTGCCGTTGGCGGAGACACGCAAGCCGACGCTCGCGCCGGCATGCGGCACCAGGCAGAGCGCACCGGTGTTGTCGACGGCCGAGACGTCGGCGAGGATCACGGAGTCGCCTGACTGGACCAGGGGATTGTAGCTTCCCGCCATCGCGTTCGGGACTACGGAGAGACGGTTGTTGCCGCTGGCGACGGTCAGGAGGCGGGTTGACGAGGCGGCAAGGGCGGGCGTTGCCACCCAACTCGGACCGGTTTCAGCGACCGGCGCGTAGCCGTCGAAGATCGCCGGCGTGCTGCCGAATACGCCGTTGCCGCTCGAGCCGAACAGCGCGGCACCGGCGCAGTTCAGCACCCGGGCGGTGCCGACCATGCACATGTTGGAGAAGCGGTTGCCGCCGTTGTCGCCGACGCTGATGACCGGAACCGCCGTCGCGGGCTTGGCGAAGTTGCACACGTTGGCGATCAGATTGCTGATCTGCACCGAGTTCGTGTCGCCGGCGATCTGCACTCCGGAGCCGTTCATGTAGAACAGGCTGAGGCTGGAGACCTGCAGGATCAGCCAGTTCTGCACGTTCACGTAGATGCCGCAGCCGCCGCTGACGGCAGTGCCGCTTTCACTGATGCTGACGCAATTGAAGCTCGCCGCGCCCAGCTGCCAGAGACTTGCGTTGCCGCCCGCATTCAGGGTGTCGAACCAGGTGCCGTACAGGCAGTGGTCGCCGCTGACCTGCGAGATGTTGCCCGAGGCGCAACCGCCGGGCGTGTTGCCGCCCGCATTCGCCTGCCCGGTGATTGGCGCCTCCTGCACGCAGCGGAGCACCGAGCGAGCGCAGAAGGCGAACACGCGGTCGGCGCCGAGGCCGTCGCAACGCCCAAGGGTCAGCACGTCAAGGTTGGCCTGCTGGTAGGTCAGCACGTTGATGTTGGACGTCCTGTAGGTCCAGTGCCGAAGCGTGCCGATATACGGCAGGTCCTGGCAGTTGCCGATCATGATCCCCTGGGTGAAGAACTGGCCGGTCACGCGCTCAATGAAAAAATGGCCGCAACCGAAGACGTGGATGCCCTTGTTGACGGCGCAGAAGAAGACGCCGTCGATCGTGAAGCCGCCATACAGGTTCTGAATGTTGAAGACCCAGTCATAGGCAGATGGCGTCCAGGCCGTGCCGGCGGTGGTGCTGGGGACCGGGTGGCACTGGTAGACGCCGAAGTCGCGGAAGATGCTGCCGATGGCATTGGTTGGCGGGGTGTAGCTGCTGCTCGACGTGTAGGTGCTTCCGAGATTGAACAGGTGGAAGCCTGCGGCCGCCGTGTCCTCGATGATCCAGCTGCCGCCATGCGGCGCGCCGCCCTCGTAGCAGCCCTCCCCCTGCAGCGTGGTGCGGCAGGTGTTGAACGTCAGCGCGGTGCGGATCAGGTATTGTCTGGACCGCATGCGGACGACGCCGCCGGCGCTGCCGAGCGAGGCGATGGCGGCCTGGAAGGCCGGGCCATCATCGGTTCCGGACGCCACGGAGGCGCCGTCGCTGGCCAGCACGGCGTTGCCGAGGGCGCCGAAATCCTCGACGTAGACGCAACGCTGGAACAACGTCGCGAGCGTCGACGCCGTGGTGGCGCCCGTGGGCGTGACGGTGATGGTGTTGCCTGTGGTGCCGCTCATGTCTGGCCTCCCGGCGCTTTCGGTTGAAGACGGTTCCGGAACGGTTTCGTCACAGGCAGCCTGACCCGGTTCCGACGGCGCCAGCAGGATGATCGGATGCTGCGCAGCTCGCGTGCATATGGCCCAGATTAAAACGCCTAGGTTGCAGCGGTTCGCGCAGCCGTGAGGTCTTCAGTGATGGTCAGAACAAAAGCCCGCTGTGCGGCGCAGGTGTGCGCATCAACGGGTGCGCCTCGCATTGACGGCGCTCACGGCCCGATCGTATCGCTAGGCCGGCGCTGACTTGTTCAGCGGAGACGCGGGGTCATCATGGTAGCGATCGAGCGTTTCGTGACGACTGCATGACGGATGTTCCGCAGCTGCATTGGCTGCCGGAGCTCAGCGATGCCCGTGCCCGGTTGAGCGCCCTGCGGCAGGGCGGTGATTGGGACGAGGCGCTGCGGCTTGCCAACTCCCGCCTTGACTTCACGCGCACGAACGCGCTGGACGCCGCCATCCGGCAGGCCTTCTCCGGGCCTGCCGGCGACAAGACGATGCGGACGATGCGTCTTGCGGTTCTCGGATCGTCGACGCTGGCGCATCTGCACGGCGGTATCCGGGTCGCAGGGCTGCGTCGTGGGCTGTGGCTCGAGACCTACGAGAACGACTATGGGCAATACCTGCAGGAGCTGCTCGACCCGGGATCGGGGCTGCATGGCTTTGCCCCCGACGCGGTGCTGTTCGCCTTTGATGCGCACCATGTGACGGCGGGGCTGCACGCCGGCATGGACGCCGCACAGGCCGATGCCGTGCTTGATGACGCCGTGGCGCGGGTGGCGCAGTGCTGGCGGCACGCCGCCGAGGCGTTTCGCTGCGTCATCCTGCAACAGGCGTTGCTGGACGTTTTTCCGACCCTGATGGGCGGCAACGAGCAGCGGCTACCCGGCTCGCGCTCGCGCATGGTCGCCCGCTTGAACGAGCGGCTCAGGCCGCTGGCCGACGCCGCCGGCGTCGACATCCTTGCCGTCGACGACTGGGCGCGTCGCGCCGGCGATGCGGCCTGGCACGACCCGGCGCTGTGGCACCGCTCCAAGCAGGAGGTGGCGCCGCCGGCCGCGCCGATGTACGGCGAGCTGGTGGCGCGCCTGCTCGCGGCGCGGCAGGGCCGCTCCAGCAAGTGCCTGGTGCTCGACCTCGACAACACGATCTGGGGCGGCGTGATCGGTGATGACGGGCTGGACGGCATCGTGCTGGGCCAGGGCAGCGCGCTCGGGGAAGGCTTCACCGCCGTGCAGGAGTATGCGCGCGACCTGTCTCGGCGCGGCGTCATCCTCGCGGTGAGCTCGAAGAACGACGAGGCGAACGCGCTCGAGGCGTTCGAGAAGCATCCGGAGATGGTGCTGCGGCGTGGCGACATCGCCAGCTTCCAGGCGAACTGGAGCGACAAGGCGGCCAACATCCGCATCATCGCGCAGGAGCTGAACATCGGCCTGGATGCGCTGGTGTTCCTGGACGACAACCCGTTCGAGCGGGCGCTGGTGCGTCAAGAGCTGCCGATGGTCGCGGTGCCGGAGGTGCCGGACGACCCGGCCCTGGTGCCGCATGTGCTGGCGGCGGCCGGCTACTTCGAGGCGGTCACGGTCACCGCGGAGGATCGCGAGCGAACCGCGCAGTATCAGGACAATCGCGCGCGCGAGACGCTCAAATCCTCGGTGACCGACCTGGACGGCTACCTGCGCAACCTGGAGATGCGCCTGCTCTGGCGCCGCTTCGACAGCGTCGGGCTGCAGCGCACGGTGCAGCTCATCAACAAAACCAACCAGTTCAACCTGACCACGCGCCGCGTCACCGAGGAGCAGGTGCTGGCCCTGATGGACGACGAGCGCGCGTTCGGATTGCAGCTCAGGCTGCTTGATCGTTTCGGCGACAACGGCGTAATCGCCATCGTGATCGGTCGCCGGGAGGCGGACGAGCTGCTGATCGACACCTGGCTGATGAGCTGCCGGGTGCTTGGGCGGAAGGTCGAGCAGGCGACGCTTGATCTGGTGGCACGCGAGGCGCGGCGGCTGGGGTGTGCTCGGCTGATCGGCGAGTATGTGCCGACGGCGAAGAACGGGATGGTGCGCGATCACTATGCCAGGCTCGGCTTCGTGGTGACGGACGTTGCCGAGGATGGCCGCAGCAACGCCGCGCTTGAGTTGGACCAGTTCACCGGTGCGGATACGCCGATCACCGTAGCGGAGGGCTAAGCATGACGGAGCAGGAAATCTACGCGGCTTTGGGCGAGGTGTTCGGCGATGTCTTTCTGCGCGACGACCTGACATTGACGCCGGATTTGTCGGCCAAGGACGTGCCGGGCTGGGACAGCTTCAAGCAGATCGAGATCGTCATGGCGACGGAGCAGCGCTTCGGCATCAAGCTTCGCACACGCGAGATTGATGGCCTGAAGTCTGTTGGTGACCTCGCGGCTCTGATTTCATCGAAAACCTGAGCGCTGGGCGGGAGGTCGCCTTGTTGCGACAGGCGTCCAGGGGTCTGTCCAGCCAGGCGAGGAAATCGGCCCATGTCGGCGCGCGTGACCGAGGATTTCGCTCGGATCGTCAACGATATTCAGATGGTCGGCCGTAATTGCGAATACGGCATCATCCAGCGGCGAGAGTTCAGGGCTGAGCCGATCAGCCTGCTGCGCTGGGCGGGTAGCCGGCAGCGCGACAAGCTCGTCGCAGCGTTTCGAGACCGGTTCGATGGTTTGGCCGACGTGATGACCGGCCGTGGCGATCCGCCTGGGGCACCGCCTGAGTCTCAGCATTGGTGGCTTGTCGACTCGCGCTACGACATCCTGTTCCACACGGACGTCGTGGTGGCCGGCAACACGCTCGAGCAGGCGCGCCAGCAGGTGCATGCCCGCCTGCGGCGAGCCGCGGAGATGCAAATCGAGGCGATTGAGGATGCCGACAAACGTTTCTCTACTCGGACGCGACGCTCGGCTCGGCGGATGAGGCGCGCGGCCTGTTCGAGGCGTTGCGGGCGATCGGCCCGTGCTGGATGCTGGTGGTGATGGCCGATCCGGCCCGCGCCGGACAGGCCGAGCTGCTCGACGACGGCTTAATTGGCGGCTACGTCGCGAAGCTCACCACGATGGGCAACGCGGTACAGTACGATTTCGGCCCATGGCCCGGCATGCTGACGGAGGCGCATCGTATCTGGTGCGGGCGTCACTGACCCTCCCACTCCGTTTAACGGAATGACCTGATGCCCGCCAACCTGATCCACGACATCAAGCACGTTGCCGCCGATATCCAGAGCATCGGTCGCAACTGCGAGTTCGGCTACATCCAGCGCGTGACGTTTCACATCGAGCCGATCAGCCTGCTGCGCTGGGCCGGCAGCGGGCGACGGGCCGGGCTTGCGGACGCGTTTCGCGGCCGCTTCGACGGGCTGACGGACACGATGCGGGGCCGCGGCGATCCGCCGGGCAAGCCGCCCGAGCGTCAGGATTGGTGGCTCACCGACGAACGCTACGACATCCTGTTCCACACCAACTTCAAGGTTGCCGATAACACGCTGGAGCAGGCAACCGAGAAGGTGCGCGACCGCCTCAAGCGCTCGGCCGACATGCAGATCGAGGCGGTGGAGGACGCCGACAAGCTGTTTCTCTACTCGGACGCCGCACTCGACTCGATCGAAGAGGCGCGTGACCTGTTCGACGCGCTGCGATCGATCGGGCCGGCCTGGCTGCTCGTGGTCATCGCGGACGAGGCGCGTGCCGGCAGCGCTGCACTCGTCGAGGATGGCTTGATCGGTGGCTTCGTGCGCAAGCTGACGTCGATGGGAAACGCGACCGCGTTCGACTTCGATCCTTGGCCGTCGATGCTCGAGCAGGCGCATCGCATCTGGCGCAATCAACGCTAAAGGAAGGTCGAGGCTGGTCTCCAGACGATGCGGGCCTGGGGCCGCTGGCTCCAGCGGTGTCCAGAGGCAGAGCCTCTGGCCTGTTAGGCTGTAGCCTCCCTCCCCATCGCTAGAAACTTGTCGCGACGCCGCGCCCGAAGCGCCGCGGCGCTCAACGCAAGCAATGGTGCGAGCGCCGTCTCGATCGCCTCGCCGACGGCTGCGATGGCTGCGTCGGGTGCTCGGTGGGCGCCGCCGAGCGGTTCGGCGATGACCTGGTCGATCAGCCGCAACTGGCGCAGGTCGGCGGCGGTCAGCTTCAGCGCGTCGGCCGCGACCGAGGCTTGGGCGGCGTCGCGCCACAGGATCGAGGCGCAGCCCTCGGGCGTGATCACCGCGTAGACGGCATGCTCCAGCATGAGCACGGTGTCGCCGGCGGCGAGCGCGATCGCGCCGCCGGAGCCGCCTTCGCCGATGATGGTGGCGATGACCGGGACCGGCGCCTCAAGGCAGGCTTCAAGGCAGCGGGCGATAGCCTCGGCCTGGCCGCGCGCCTCGGCGTCGATGCCCGGGAAGGCCCCGGAGGTGTCGATCAGGGTGATGATCGGCAGGGCGAAACGGCCGGCCAGCTCGATCAGGCGGCGCGCCTTGCGATAGCCTTCCGGCCGCGCGTAGCCGAAATTGTGGTGCACGCGGCTTTCAGTGTCCGAGCCCTTCTCGGTGCCGATGAACATCGCGGGGCGGCCGCGCAGGCGGGCAATGCCGCCGACGACGGCGCCGTCCTCGCCGAAGGCGCGGTCGCCGGCGAGGGGGGTCCAGTCGGTGGTCAGCGCCTGGATGTAGGCCAAAGCGTGCGGGCGCTCGGGATGGCGGGCGACCTGCGTCTTCTGCCATGGCGAGAGCTTGGCGTAGGTGGCGCGGAGCTGGCGGTCGGCCTTGTCGGTGAGGCGGGTGACCTCCTCGGCGATGTTGATGCCGTCCGGGTCCTGCATGTGGCGAAGCTCTTCGATCTTGCCCTCAAGCTCGGCGATGGGCTTCTCGAAGTCTAGGAAGTGACGCATCCGCGAGGGCGTAGCGCAGGAGAGCCAGGGAAGGAAGGCCAGGGCTCTGCCCTGGACCCCATCCACTCGGGGTCTAGGCGGGCGCTTTCGTGCTCGGGCAAGCCATTCGATCCTGCTTCCCACGGCACTGACCTAGCCGTGGAGTCATGGAGAAGGAATGGATTTTAAAGGCTCGGCCTTTAATGGGGTCCAGGGGCAAAGCCCCTGGCCTTCCTTGCCCTGCCTTACTTCGCCCGCGCCAATGGATGATGCGCCTCGACCAGGCGGCTCAGCCGTTCGGCCAGCACGTGCGTGTAGATCTGCGTCGTTGCGATGTCGGCGTGGCCGAGCAGCAGTTGCAGCGACCTGAGGTCGGCGCCGCGGGCCAGCATGTGCGAGGCGAAGGAGTGGCGGAGCACGTGCGGCGAGAGCCGGGCCGGGTCGAGGCCGGCCAGCAGCGCGAGGTCGGCGAGGATGGGGTCGAAGCCCTGGCGGGTCATCGGCCGGGTTGGTGGCCGGCCATTGAACAGATAGCGACTGTCGGGGGAGGCGGCGATCAGGGCGGCGGCGGCGCTGCGGGCGTCGGCGGAGAGCGGCACCATGCGCTCGCGTCCGCCCTTGCCGCGCACCAGCAGCAGCTCGGGCGCCCGGGCGAAGGCAGTGCGCGGCAGGGCGAGCAGCTCGGAGATGCGCAAGCCGGAGGCGTAGAGGATCTCCAGCGCGGCGCGCCCGACCAGGCCGCGGCGGTCGGTGCGCTGGCGGGCGGCGGCGAGCAGCGCCTCGACCTCGGCTTCGGAGAGGTAACGCGGCAATGGCGCCGAAAGGCGCGGCGCATCGAGCAGCAGCGTCGGGTCGTCGGGGCGGACGCCTTCGCGCACGAGGAAGCGGAAGAACTGGCGCAGCGACGACAGGCGGCGCGCGGTGGTGCGGGGGGCGAGGCCAGCATCGCTCAGGCTGCGAAGGTAGGATTGCAGCGTCCCGGCCGCGGCAGAGGCGATCGGGCCGGCGCACTGGCTGGCGAGGTCGGCGAGGTCGGCGGCGTAGGCGGTGAGCGTGTTGCGCGCCGCGCCGCGCTCGGCGGCAAGCATTTCGAGGAACGCCTCGGCGTGGCGGCCAAGGTCGGGCGCGCCGTCCTGTCGGGTTTCAGCCACTGCCGCCGACGCGCTCGTTCGGGATCACGTGCTCGACCGGGGCCTGATGGATCTTGGGCGGAAAGGCGCCGAGCGCCACGACCCCGATCACGAGCAGGCCGACCAGCACCGCGAGGACGATCAGGAATGCGCGGCTCATGCGTCTGGCTCCGAGGCGCGGCGCGCATGGGGTCGCGCTCGCCGGTTCGTGGCGGGATGGGGCCGTGCTAGCCTCAGGGGCCATGACACGCAACCTCGCGTCACACCTGACAAGCCCTGAGGCAGTTGCAGCGGCGGGCGCTGAGCCGCAGGCCCGGGCGCCGGCGCAGAGGGTGCTGGGCGGACGCAGCCTGGTGCTGGTCGGGCTGATGGGCGCGGGTAAGAGCTCGGTCGGGCGACGCCTGGCCGCGCGGCTCGGCCTGCCGTTTCGCGACGCCGATGCCGAGATCGAGCGGGCCGCGGGCTGCACGATCGCCGAGCTGTTCGCCCGCTACGGCGAGCGGGCGTTTCGCGAGGGCGAGCGCCGGGTGATCAGCCGGCTGCTCGCCCAGGGCCCGTTCGTCATCGCGACCGGCGGCGGCGCCTGGATGGACCCGGCGACGCGGGCGGCGGTGCGGCAACACGGCGTTGCACTCTGGCTGCGGGCGCGCCTGGCGGTGCTGGTGCGCCGGGTCGCCAGCCGCCACAGCCGGCCGCTGCTGGCCGGCGGCGATCCGGCCGAGATCCTGCAGGCTTTGATGGCGCAGCGTCATCCCGTCTATGCCGAGGCGGACCTGGTGGTGGAGAGCGGCGATGATGCATTGGAGGTCACGGTGACGCGGGTGCTGGAGGCGCTGCAGGGCTGGCGCGAGCCGCGTCGGCTGGCGGTGAGCCTGCCGAGCGCGCGCTATGAGGTGGTGATCGGCGAGGGCCTGCTTGGCCGGGCCGGCGCGCTGCTCGCCTCGGCGCTGCCGCAACGCCGGGCGGTGGTGGTGACCGACACGGCGGTGGCGGCGCTGCACCTGCCGAGCCTGCTGGCTGGTCTGGCCGAGGCCGACATCGAGGCCAGCACGATCACCGTGCCGCCGGGCGAGGGCTCCAAGTCGCTCGCAGAGTTCGGCCGCGTCACCGACGGGCTGCTCGCCGCCGGGGTGGAGCGGCAGACCGCGGTGATCGCGCTTGGCGGCGGCGTCATCGGCGACCTGGCCGGGTTTGCCGCCGCCAGCACGCTGCGCGGCCTGCCCTTCGTGCAGGTGCCGACGACCCTGCTGGCCCAGGTGGACAGCAGCGTCGGCGGCAAGACAGGCATCAACACCGCCTTTGGCAAGAACCTGCTCGGCGCCTTCCACCAGCCGCGCTGCGTGCTCGCCGACATCGCCACCCTGGCGACTTTGCCGGCCCGGGAGCTGCGCGCCGGCTATGCCGAGATCGTCAAGGCGGGGCTGATCGCCGACAGCGCACTGTTCGCCTGGTGCGAGCGGAACGGCTCCGGGCTGCTCGGCGGCGATGCGGCGCTGCTCGGCGAGGCGGTGTATCGCGCCTGCGCCTTCAAGGCGGCCGTGGTGGGCGAGGACGAGCGCGAGGAGCGGAGCTCGGACGGCCGGGCGCTGCTCAACCTCGGCCACAGCTTCGCCCACGCGCTGGAGGCGGCGTGCGGCTATGACGGCTCGCTGCTGCACGGCGAGGCGGTGGCGGTGGGGCTCGGGCTTGCCTTCGGCCTGTCGGTCCGGCTCGGCATCTGCCCGCCGGAAGACGCGGCACGTGTCGGCCGCCACCTCGCGGCGGTGGGCGTGCCGTCGACGATCGCCGCACTGGGCCGGCGGTTTTCGGCGGCCGAGCTGGTGGGCCACATGCGACGCGACAAAAAGTGGCGCGATGGCCGGCTCGCCTTTGTTCTCGCGCGCGGCATCGGCCAGGCCTTCACCTCGCGCGACGTGCCGCCCGACGAGGTCACGACCCTCTTGCGACAGGCGGGATGCGACGCCTGATCCCGGTTGGGCGTTGAGCCGGTAGACAGGAGACATGGCGCATGGAGCAGATCAATCTTGGCCGCACCGGACTGAAGGTGTCGCGCCTGTGTCTCGGCTGCATGACCTATGGCGAGCCGGAGCGCGGCAACCACGAATGGACGCTGCCGGAGGCGGAGAGCCGCGACTTCATCCGCCGCGCGCTTGAGCTCGGCATCACCTTCTTCGACACCGCCAACGTCTACTCCGCCGGCTCCTCGGAGGAGATCGTCGGCCGGGCGCTGCATGACTTCGCCCGTCGCGAGGAGGTCGTCATCGCGACCAAGGTGCATGGGCCGATGCGCCAGGACGCGAACGGGCGCGGCCTGTCGCGCAAGGCGATCATGGCCGAGATCGATGCCAGCCTGAAGCGGCTCGGCACCGACTATGTCGACCTCTACCAGATCCATCGCTTCGACCCGGCGACGCCGATCGAGGAGACGCTGGAGGCGCTGGACGACGTCGTCAAAGCCGGTAAGGCGCTCTACATCGGCGCCTCGTCGATGCATGCCTGGCAGTTCTGCAAGGCGCTGTATCTGTCCGAGCTGAACGGCTGGTCGCGCTTCGTCTCGATGCAGAACCATGTGAACCTGCTCTACCGCGAGGAGGAGCGGGAGATGTTCGGGCTGTGCCGTGAGGAGGGCATCGGCATCATTCCGTGGAGCCCGCTGGCGCGAGGAATGCTGACCCGGCCCTGGGAGGACAGCCCGTCGACCAGACGCGGCGACACCGACCAATTCGGCAAGACGCTCTACAAGGGCGGCGAGGAGGCTGATCGCGCGATCGTGGAGGCGGTCGGCGCGGTTGCCGAGCGGCTCGGCGCCAAGCGCGCCTCAGTGGCGCTGGCCTGGCTGCTGGGCAAGCCCGGCGTGACCTCGCCGATCATCGGCGCCTCGAAACCGCATCATCTGGAGGATGCGGTCGCCGCGCTTGAGCTCAAGCTTAGCGCTGACGACGTGGCGGCGCTCGAGGCGCCGTATCGGGCGCGGGCGGTTGCCGGCTTCGGCTGAAGGAAGGAAGCGCTTCTTTTTGAAAAAAGAAGCAAAAACTTTTGTCCGATTAGCCCCGTAACCTTTATCGAGACAAAGTTTTTTGGTTCTTTTTTGCAAAAAAGAACCGCTTCCTTACAGCGTTGCCGACCGCCCCGACGCCCGCAACTCGTCGCGGATCTCCGCCAACAGGATCTCGCTCACCGTCGGCTCGCTGATCTTCTTCTCTTCCTTGCGATAGAGCGCGCTCAGCGACTTGACCACCAGGAACACGATGAAGGCCAGGATGATGAACTGGATGACCGCGTTGACGAACGAGCCGACGTTCATCGTCACGGCGCCGGCCTTGGTCGCGGCGTCTAGGGTTTGCTCGTGCGCGCCCTTGAGGGTGACGAAGTAGTTCGAGAAATCGATGCCGCCGACCGCGAGGCCGATGATCGGGTTGAAGATGTCCTTGACCAGGCTCTGCACGATGTTGGTAAACGCCGCGCCGACGACGATGCCGACCGCGAGGTCGATGACGTTGCCGCGCATGATGAAGGCCTGGAACTCGCCCAGCCAGCCTGGCTTGCGCGGGATTGGGATGGTCGGCATCTTTTTTGCGTCTCCACTCTTTGAGCAGCCAGTTGATCGCCCGCGACGGCGACGTGCAAGCACCATCAGGCCTAGGAGATCGATCCCCGATGAACGACAGCAAGACCGCGCTTGGCGAACGGATCCTGGCCGCCAAACGCGCGAAGGGATTGAGCTGGCGCGAGCTTTCGGACCGGCTGGAGCAGTCGCCTGCCTGGGTTTGCGCCGCCTGCCTCGGGCAGATGTCGATGCCGCCGGAAATGGCCGACAAGACCGTGGCCGTGCTCGGCCTGGAGAAGGCCGATGCCGAGATCCTGACCGCGATCCCCTATCGTGGCGCGCTGCCGCCTGGGCCGCCGACCGACCCGTTGATCTACCGGTTCCACGAACTGGTGCAGGTCTATGGCACGACCTGGAAGGAACTGATCGGCGAGGAGTTCGGCGACGGCATCATGAGCGCGATCGACTTCGACATGCAGGTCGAGCGCCAGCCGGACGAGAAAGGTGACCGCGTGAAGATCACCCTCTCGGGCAAGTTCCTGCCGTATAAGCGCTACTGAAGAAAGAGGTTCTTTTTTGAAAAAAAGAACCAAAAAACTTCTGCTCGTTAGGACGGCGGTCGAGCGGGCAATGCTCTAAGTTAATAAAAGTTTTTTGCTTCTTTTTTTCAAAAAAGAAGCCCTTCCTTACTGCCCCGCCACATACGCCTTGAGGCTGTCGAGGTCGTTCTCCTGCTCGGAGAGCTTGGCCTTGACCACGTCGCCCATGCTGATCACGCCAGCCAGCGCGCCGTTATCGACCACTGGCAGGTGGCGAACCCGGCTGTCGCTCATCAACCCCATCGCCTCGTCGGTCGAGGTCGAGGAGGTGACGGTGAGCAGCGCCGTCGTCATGAGCTGGGCCGCCGTCTTGGTGAGTGCGGCGGCGCCGTGCTGGGCGACGCAGCGGGTGATGTCGCGCTCGGAGACGATGCCGAGCATCTGGCCGGCGCTATCACGCACCAGGATGGCGCCGATGCGACGCGTCGACAACTCGCGTGCGATCTCGGTGACGATGGCGGTCGGCGTCACCGAGGCGATGTCATAGCCCTTGGTCTTGAGTAATGCTGCAACGGTCATGCTGCCCTCCCAGGGACCGGTCGCGCGCACTGCCGACCAGACCGTGAAGCTTGCAGCAATCATCGCGCTCGACGCAACTTTTAGCCGTGCGGTGCAGCATATCTGCAACTATGGTTTGCCCGTGCCCGGCAGACGGGACGTGTCTGCCGGGCGGGCGAGGCTTCAGTCGACCCGGGCTTCATGTCCCGAAAGCTGTGTGGAAACCAGCTCGGCGAACCGGCCGCGATGCTCCAGCAGGGCGCCAAAGTTGCCGCGCTCGACAATACGGCCGCCGTCAAACACCAGGATCTCGTCGGCGTCACGCACGGTGGACAGGCGATGCGCGATGACGAAGGTGGTGCGGCCGGCCATGAGCGTCGTCATGGCGCGCGACACCTTGGCCTCGGTGGCGGCGTCCAGAGCGCTGGTTGCCTCGTCGAGGATCAGGATCGGCGGGTTCTTGAGCAGCGCCCGGGCGATTGCCAGGCGCTGGCGCTGGCCGCCGGAGAGCGTGGCGCCACGCTCGCCGACCATGGTGTCGTAGCCTTGCGGCTGGCGGGAGATGAAGTCGTGCGCCTCGGCCAGGCGGCACGCCCGCTCGATCTCGGCGTCGGTCGCGTCCGGCTTGCCGACCAGCAGGTTCTCGCGGATCGAGCGGTTGAACAGCATGCTCTCCTGGAAGACGACGCCGATCGAGGCGCGCAGGCTCTCAAGCGAGACGTCGCGCAGGTCCTGGCCATCGATGAGCACGCCACCGCCGGTCGGGTCCCACATCCGCTGCAGCAGGTTCATCGCGGTGGACTTGCCGGCGCCCGTCGAGCCGACCAGGGCCACGACCGAGCCCGGGCGGGCGACGAAGGAGACGTCGGCCAGGATGTTCGGGCCACCCGGGTAGGCGAAGCTGACGTTTTCGAAGGCGACCTCGCCATGCGGCACGGTCAGCTCGATGGGCTCGGCGATTTCGGGCACGGTGCTCTTGGCGTCCAGCACGGTGAAGAAGTCGCCGAGTAGCGGCGCACGCATGAAGAGCTGGTTGGCGAACTGCACCGCCGCCTCAAGCCGGCCGATCAGCAGCGTCGAGAAGCCCATGAAGGAGACGATCTGGGCGACCGACGCCTGGCCCTGCAGGTGCAGCAGGGTGCCGGTCAGCACGATGGTGATGATCGCGATGGTGGAGGCGCCGCGGGTCAGCACGTTGACGCCGGCCCACCAGTTCAGCACCGGAAACTGGTGACGCATCACCTGGTCGACGATCGAGCTGAAGCGGTTCGCCTCGGCGTTCAGCCGGGTGAAGGACTGCACCACGGTGACGTTGGCCAGCGCGTCCTGCGCGGTGCCGGCAAGCTGGCCCTGGAAGCCCTCGGCCTTGACCTGGCCGGCCTGGGTCTTGTGGACGACGAAGGTGGTGACCGCCACGAACACCACGACCAGGCTGACCAGCACGATGCCGAGGCGCCAGTTGATCAGCAGGGTCAGCGGCAGCAGGACGATGACGGCGGCGTAGGTGGCGATCTGCTCGCGAAACGCGGTCAGCCAGATGGCGAACAGCGAGTCCGCGCCGCCGATCATCACCTTCATCAACCGGCCCGAATGCGCGTCGCCGTGGAAGGACAGCGGCAGCGACAGCACGTGTGCGAAGTAGCGGCTCATGGCGTGCAGGCGGTTGCGGTGCGCCATGCGCTCGGCGTGCAGCGCCGTGATCATGTTGAAGCCGATGTTGCAGACGCCGATGCCGACCCAGATGCCGATCAGCGTGGCCGCAGAGGACCACAGCGCGGCGTGCGTCATGTGGTCCGAACGGGACAGCAGGCCGATGACCCGACCGAACAGCACCGGGTCGAGGAACTGCAGGCCGGCGACAAGGACGTTGGCACCGACCAGGACGCCCGCCAGCCGGCGATCGGCACGGAGCAGGGCAGCGGCGCGGCGGTAAACGGTGAGGAAGCGCATGGGCTTGGTCCGCTGCGAGAAGTGCGAGGCTCGTTGGTAAGCCACGTCGTCAGTACGCCTTGAGAAAGCGGCGGGATCTGGGCGGGTTTGGTACACAAACATGATTTCTTCGCGATGCAGCAGAACGGGCGGAGATGGGTCGGGCCCGCCTAGAGATAGGGCAGCATCAGCCTGATCGCGGCGTCGCGCACCCGGATCGGCAGGGCGCGGCCCTCGATCTCCTCGCGGGTGATCGGGCCGGTGCGGCGGGCGTTGATATGCGCCTCGAGCCGGTGCGCCAGGTCGCTGTGGTAGACCTCCATGTTGAGCTCGAAGTTCAGCCGGAAGCTGCGCATGTCCCAGTTCTGGCTGCCGAGCAGGCACCATTCGCCGTCCAGCACCAGCAGCTTGCTGTGATCGAAGGTCGGGCCGTTGCGCCACAGCCGGCAGCCCTGGTCGAGCAGCGGGCCGACATTGGCGCGCGTCGCCCAGTCGACCAGCCGATGGTCGCTGCGCTCGGGGATGACGATGTCGACCTCGATGCCGCGCATGGCGGCCAGAGCGAGGGCGGTGATCAGCCGCTCCTCGGGCAGGAAATAGGGCGTCATCAGCAGCACCGAGCGGCGGGCGCAGGCCAGCGCCGCGAGCACGATCATCTCGATCTTCTCGAGGTCGGCGTCCGGCCCGGAGGTCACGATCCGGGCGGTGCCCGTCGGCTCGCTGGGTTCGGCCTCCGGCACGTCGGGGA
Source organism: Acetobacteraceae bacterium (assembly GCA_965198995.1). Taxonomy (GTDB): domain Bacteria; phylum Pseudomonadota; class Alphaproteobacteria; order Acetobacterales; family Acetobacteraceae; genus CAXMMR01. Next base: position 1,379,253 of record CBDAQG010000002.1, on the reverse strand, counting down.
ACCAGGCGTCGCCCTCCAGGGTCTCGTCGGAGGCGAAGTTCCAGTCTTCGGCGAAGGCCTCCATGAGCTGGCTGACCACCGGACCGGCGACACGGAAATGGGTGTCGCGCACCGGGTTCGGCGGGTTCTCCGCGACCATGTTCTGGTAGGCGATGTTCATCCCGCCGGTGAAGCCGACGCAGCCGTCGATCACCAGCACCTTCTTGTGGGTGCGCAGGTTGAGGAACGGCATGCGCCAGGGCAGCGGCGAGTGCAGGAAGCGGCGGACCGGGACGCCCTGGGCGGCCAGGCGGGTCGCCGCGGGGCAGTGGAAGTAGCCGCTGCCGATGCCGTCCAGCAGCACCCGCACGGCGACGCCGCGCTGGGCCGCGGCGCTCAGCGCGTCGATGAAGCGGCCGCCGGCGGCGTCGTCGCGCATGATGTAGGTCGACAGCGCGACCGAGGTCCTGGCCGCCTCGATGGCGGCCAGCATCACCGGGTAGGCCTCGTCGCCGTCGCTGAACATGGCGATCTGGTTGCCGGCGAGCGCGGGGCGGCGGGTGAGAGTGCGGGCGGCGACCTCCAGGGGCGAGAGGTGGTCGTCGGGACGGGCGGCAGCTTCGGCCTGCTGCTCGTTCGCGCCCTCGGGGCCGCGCAGCTTGCGGGCGCGGCGGCGCACCCGGTTGATGCCGAGGATGAAGTAGAGGACGCCGCCGACATAGGGCGAGACCCAGGCGAGGCCAGCCCAGCCGACGGCGGAGCCGATGTCGCGCTTGGTCAGCAGCACGTGCACGCTGATGGCGAGGGCGATGACGATGCCGAGCGGCCAGAGCATCAGGTGCAGGTGGCCGAGCAGGCGATCCATGCGAAGGCGGGACTCCGGGACGGGTCAGCGTGCCGGGCGTATCAGCGCGGCGGGAGGAAGGCCAGGGCTCTGCCCTGGACCCGTCACGCGACAGCGTGCTGCGCACCACGGGGGCGGCGCCCCCAGACCCGCGCTCGTCAGGATCTTCAATGAAGCTGGATTTCTGTAATAGGCGAAATAAAGCAAGATTTCAGGAGGATCGGCATGAGGCGGCCTGGACGGTTTTCCAAGTCCCAGTATTGTTTGATTTCAGTGGTTTATGCAAAACCTTGCCTATAGGCAAGATTTGCAGAACCGCCTCTGGGGGGGCCTCGACCTCAGACAATGGATACCATCATGAGGGCGTCGTCCCATTCAGAATGGGGTCTGGGGCCGCGGGCCCCAGCGGGTCGAGGGCAGAGCCCTCGCCTTACTGCCCGCGCGCCGCGTCCATCAGCGCGCGCATGTGCTGGACGGTGGGGGCAAGGCCGTCGAGGATCGCCTGGCCGATCAGGAAGTGGCCGATGTTCAGCTCGGCGACCTGCGGCAGGGCGGCGACCGGGCCGACATTGTCGAACGTCAGGCCGTGGCCGGCGTGCACTTCGAGGCCGGCGGCGGCGGCTTGCTCGGCGGCGGCGGCGAGGCGGGCGAGCTCCCCTGCCCGGCCATGCGCGTAGGCGCCGGTGTGCAGCTCGACCACCGGGGCGCCGAGGGCGGCGGCGGCGGCGATCTGGGCCGGGTCGGGATCGATGAAGAGGGAGACGCGGATGCCGGCGGCGGCCAGGGCGGCGACGATCGGCTGCAGGCTGGCGAGCTGGCCGGCGGCGTCGAGGCCGCCTTCGGTGGTGACTTCGGCGCGGCGCTCGGGGACGATGCAGGCGGCGTGCGGCCGCGCGCGCAGGGCGACCGCCAGCATCTCGGCGGTGGCCGCCATCTCGAGGTTGATCGGCGCGGTGAGCGCGGCGGTGATGCGGGCGAGGTCGTCGTCGCGGATGTGGCGGCGGTCCTCGCGCAAATGCAGGGTGATGCCGTCGGCGCCGGCGCCGACCGCCGCCAGGGCGGCGTCGAGCGGGTCCGGATGGGCGCCGCCGCGGGCGTTGCGGATCGTGGCGACGTGGTCGATGTTCACGCCGAGGCGCAGCCGGGTCATGCCCGTTCCTTTCGGTGAGCGGCGATCGAGGCGGCGAGGCGCAACGCCGCGACCAGGCTTGATGGGTCGGCGAGCCCCTGCCCGGCCCGCCATGCCCCAGCGATGTCGAAGGCGGTGCCGTGGTCGGGCGAGGTGCGCACGATCGGCAGGCCGAGCGTCACGTTGACGCCGTTCACCATGTCGAGCGTCTTCAGCGGGATCAACGCCTGGTCGTGATACATGCACAACGCCGCATCGTAGCCGGCGCGCGCCGGCGGGGTGAACATCGTGTCCGGCGGGTAGGGTCCTCGCACGTCAATGCCGTCGGCGCGCAGCACCGCAATCGCCGGCTCGATCAGGGTGCGCTCCTCGTCACCCATCGTGCCCTGCTCGCCGGCATGCGGGTTCAAGCCGGCGACGCCCAGCCGCGGCGCCGCGATGCCGAAATCGTCGCGCAGCGCCGCCGCCGTGGTGCGACCGGCGGCGACGATTGCCTCGATGCTCAGCAGCGCCAAGGCGCGGCGCAGCGAGACGTGGATCGTCACCGGCACCACCCGCAGCGCCGGCGCGGCCAGCATCATCACCTCGCGGCCAGTCGCACCCGTCAGCGCCGCCAGGAACTCGGTATGGCCCGGATGCGGAAAGCCGGCGCGGGTGAGCACGGCCTTGCTGATCGGGTTGGTCACCACGGCCTCGACTTCGCTGGTGCGCGCTAGGGAGACCGCACGCTCGATGCTGGCGATGATGCCCGGCGCGTTGGCACTGTCCGGCGAGCCGGGAATGACCGGCGCCGGCAAGGCGACCGGCAGCACCGGTATGGCGCTCTCGAACGTAGCGTCGGCCTGAGCCGCTGAGCCCACCACCTGCACAGGCCCGAAGCGGCGCAGCCAGTCGACATCGCCGAGCACGACGAAGGCAGGGCCGGTGGCACGAAGGCGCGCCCAGGCGCCGAGGGTGATCTCGCCGGCAATGCCGGCCGGGTCGCCCATCGTCAAGGCCAGCATGGCGCCTCCTTGGCGAAGGACGGCCAGGGGCTTTGCCCCTGGACCCCATTAAAGGCGGAGCCTTTAAAATCCATTCCTTATCCATGACTCTACGGCGAGGTCGGTGGCGCGGGAAACGGGATTGAATGGCTTCGCCAAGTCAGACAGGAGTGGTGTGGTCGCCTTGCGAGTGCGGGTCTCGGGGCGCCGCCCCGTCGTGCTTATGCGTGACGAGTCCAGGAGCAGAGCTCCTGGCCTCCCTGCCTATATGTGCAGCGCCCGGCCTTCGACCGCGAGGGCTGCCTCCTTGACGGCTTCGTTCAGGCTGGGGTGGGCGTGGCACGTCCGGGCGACATCCTCGGATGAGGCGCCGAACTCCATGGCGGTGGCGATCTCGGCGATCAGGGTGCCGGCGTCGGGGCCGATGATGTGGGCGCCCAGGATGCGGTCGGTGGCCTTGTCGGCCAGGATCTTCACGAAGCCGTCGGTGGAGCCCATGGCGCGGGCGCGGGCGTTGGCGGTGAACGGGAACTTGCCGACGGAGTAGCTGGCGCCGGCCTCCTTGAGCTGCTCCTCGGTCTTGCCGATCGAGGCGACCTCGGGCCAGGTGTAGACCACGCCGGGGATGACGTCGTAGTTCACGTGACCGGCCTTGCCAGCCAGGATCTCGGCGAGCGCGATGCCTTCCTCCTCGGCCTTGTGGGCGAGCAGCGGGCCGCGCAGCACGTCGCCGACGGCGTAGATGCCGGCGGCCGTGGTCTGGAAGTGCGCGTCGGCCTTGATGAAGCCGCGCTCGTCGCGCTCGACGCCGGCGGCCTCCAGGCCGATGTCGCCGGTGAACGGGCGGCGGCCGACGGAGACCAGGACGATGTCGGCGGTGAGGGTTTCCGGCGCGCCGCCCTTGGCGGGCTCCAGGGTCAGGGTCACGCCGTCGCCCTCGCGCCTGGCGGCGGTAACCTTGGTGCCGAGCTTGAAGGTGAAGCCCTGCTTGCCGAGCACGCGCTCGAAGGTCTTGCCGATTTCGAGGTCCATGCCGGGCACCAGGCGGTCCAGATACTCGACGACCGTCACCTTGGCGCCGAGGCGGCTCCAGACGCTGCCGAGCTCGAGGCCGATATAGCCGCCGCCGATGACGACCAGGCTCTGCGGCACGTGATCGAGCTCGAGCGCGCCGGTCGAGCTCACGATCTTGGTCTCGTCGATGTCGATGCCGGGGAGCGGGACCACCTCGCTGCCGGTGGCGATCACGATCGACTTGGCGGCGTAGGTCTGCCCGTCGACGCTGACCTGGCCGGGAGCCGTGATGCGGGCGGCGCCCTTCAGCCAGGTGACCTTGTTCTTCTTGAACAGGAACTCGATGCCCTTGACGTTGGCGGAGACGACGTCAGCCTTGCGCTTCTGCATGCGGGCGATGTCGATCCGGGCACTGTCGACGTCGATGCCGTGGTCGACGAAGCCGTGGCGGACCTCGTGGAAGTTCTCCGAGGATTGTAGCAGCGCCTTGGAGGGGATGCAGCCGATGTTGAGGCAGGTGCCGCCGAGGGTGGCGCGCTTTTCGACGCAGGCGACCGTAAGGCCGAGCTGGGCGGCGCGCAGGGCGCACACGTAGCCGCCAGGGCCGGCGCCTATCACGATCAGGTCGTAGGAGTCAGACATAAGAAGCCTCAAGAGAAGGAAGGCCAGGGCTCTGCCCTGGACCCGCTGGGGCCGTGAGGCCCCAGACCCCGTTTAATTAAGTGAGCTGGTGAATTATACGCTGCGCACGCTCAGGAAGAGCCGCTGGAAAACTGTCCCTTACAAATGGGGGTCTGGGGCCTCGGGCCCCAGCGGGTCGAGGGCAGAGCCCGCGCCTTATAGTCCGAGTAACAAGCGGCGTGGGTCTTCGATGCTTTCCTTGACGCGGACCAGGAAGCTGACCGCTTCCTTGCCGTCGACGATCCGGTGATCGTACGACAGCGCGAGATACATCATCGGGCGGATTTCGACCTTGCCGGCGACGGCGATCGGGCGCTCCTGGATCTTGTGCATGCCGAGGATGCCGGATTGCGGCGGGTTGAGGATCGGGGTGCTCATCAGCGAGCCGTAGACGCCGCCATTGGTGATCGAGAACGAGCCGCCGGTGAGCTCGTCGAGCTTGAGCTGGCCGTCGCGGGCGCGGCGGCCGAAATCGCCGACGGCGCGCTCGATGCCGGCGAAGTCGAGCCGGTCGGCGTCGCGGATCACCGGCACCACCAGGCCGTTCGCGCCGCCGACGGCGATGCCCATATGGACGTAGTGCTTGTAGACGATCTCGTCGCCGTCGATCTCGGCGTTGACGGCGGGGAACTCGGCCAGCGCGGCGACGCAGGCGGTGACGAAGAACGACATGAAGCCGAGGCGGGTGCCTTTGTGCTTCTTCTCGAAAGCGTCTTTGTATTCGGAGCGGAGCGCCATTGCGGCCGACATGTCCACCTCGTTGAAGGTGGTCAGCATCGCCGCGGTGTTCTGCGCCTCCTTGAGGCGCTGGGCGATGGTGCGGCGCAGGCGGGTCATCTTGACCCGCTCCTCGCGGGCGTCTGCCGCGCGGGCGGGCTTGGGCGGGGCGGGCTTAGGGGTGGAGTCGGCCGCGGTTGGAGCGGGGCGGTTGAGGAAGGCGAGGACGTCGCCCTTGGTAAGGCGGCCGTCCTTGCCGGTGCCCTCGCCGAGGGCGTCGGCGGCGACGTCGTGCTCGCTCATCAGCCGGGTCGCGGCGGGCAGCGGTGCGTGGTGGGCGCCGCCGTTGCGGTCGCTGGGCGGGGTGGCCGGGCGGCTGACCGGTCCGATCGGGCGGGGCGGCGGGTTGATGCCGGCGCCAGGCGGCGCTGATTGCTGGGACGGCTGCGGCGCCTGCCCGGTGGGCGGGACCTGCCGGCTGGCCGGCGCCTCGGGCGCGGTCGCCAGCGGCTTGGCGGGTGAGGAGGGCGAGGCGGGGGTTGAGGGTGCGGGCGAGGATTGGGACGCGGGCCTGGCGGGCGCGCTGCCGGCCTCGACGCTGCCGAGCACGGTGCCGACTTCGACCTCCGCGCCCTCGTCATGGGCGAAGGCGCCCAGCGTGCCGCTGATCGGCGACGGCACCTCGACGGTGACCTTGTCGGTTTCCAGCTCGACCAGCGGCTCGTCGGCGGCGACCGCGTCGCCGACGCGCTTCAGCCAGCGCGCCACGGTGGCGGTGGTCACGCTCTCGCCGAGCGTCGGCACCTTGATATCGGCAGACATCTAACCCGTTCGTCCCCTGTGTGGCGGCTCGGTGGAGCGCGCCGGCGTCAATCCAGTTTCAGCGCCCGGCGCACCAGGCCGAGCTGCTCGGCGGCGTGCACCTTGGCCGAGCCGGTGGCGGGACTCGCCGCCGCGATGCGGCCGACATAGCTCGGCCGGCTGGTCCTGTGCTTGATCACGCCGAGCACCTTTTCAAGGCGGCGGTCGACGAACTGCCAGGCGCCCATGTTTTCGGGCTCCTCCTGGCACCAGACGATTTCGGCCGCCGGGTAGGCCTTGAGCGCGAAGGCGAGCGTCTTTTCGGCGAACGGGTAGATCTGCTCGAGCCGGATGATGGCGATGTCGGTGAGCCCGGCCTCGCGGCGCTCGGCGAGCAGGTCGTAATAGACCTTGCCCGAGCACAGCACGACGCGGCGGACCTGGCCGCCCTCGACCAGCTCGTCGGTCTCCGGCAGCACCCGGCGGAAGCCGGTGCCCTCCGCCATGTCGGCGAGCGGCGAGACGGCGAGCTTGTGGCGCAGCAGGGATTTCGGCGTCATCAGCACCAGCGGGCGGCGGAAGTTGCGGCGCAGCTGGCGGCGGAGCGCGTGGAAGTAGTTCGCCGGCGTGGTGATGTTGGCGACCGTCATGTTGCTCTCGGCGCAGAGCTGCAGGTAGCGCTCCAGCCGGGCCGAGGAGTGCTCGGGCCCCTGCCCTTCGAAGCCGTGCGGCAGCAGCAGCGTGAGCCCCGACATGCGCAGCCACTTGGTCTCGCCGGAGGCCAGGAACTGGTCGATGATGACCTGGGCGCCGTTGGCGAAGTCGCCGAACTGGGCCTCCCACAGCACCAGCGTCCAGGGATCGGCGAGCGAGTAGCCGTATTCGAAGCCGAGCACGCCCTGCTCGGACAGCAGCGAGTTGTAGATCTCGATCCGGGCCTGGCCAGGCTGGATGTTGGCGAGAGGCATGTACTCGTTCTGGTTGGTCTGGTCGATCAGCACGGCGTGGCGCTGGCTGAAGGTGCCGCGCTGGCAGTCCTCGCCGGAGAGGCGGACGCGGTTGCCCTCGGCCAGCAGGGTGCCGAAGGCGAGCGCCTCGCCGGTGGCCCAGTCGATGCCCTGGCCGCTCTCGACCATCTGGCGCTTGGCGGCGAGCTGGCGGGTGATCTTGGGGTTGGCGTCGAACGTGGTGGGCACGGTGGCCAGCGCGGCGCCGACGTGGCGGAGGGTGTCGAGCGGCACCGCGGTTTCGCCCTCGAGGTCGGCGTCCTCGTCGTCGCCGGCCTTCTTCAGGCCGGACCACTGGCCCTCGAGCCACTCGGCCTTGTTGACGCGGTAGCCCTGGGCGGCCTGGTAGGCCTCGTCGAGCTCGGCGGCGAACTCGTCCCATTGCCGCTGGCTGTCCTCGGCCGGGATCGCACCCTCGGCGGCGAGGCGCTCGGCGTAGAGGGTGCGGGTCGTGCGTTGCTCGCGGATGGCCTTGTACATCAGCGGCTGGGTGAAGGCGGGCTCGTCGGCCTCGTTGTGGCCGTGGCGGCGGTAGCAGACGATGTCGAGCACGAAGTCGGTGGCGAACTCGTTGCGGAAGTCGGCCGCCATGGTGGCGGCGAACACCACCGCCTCGGGGTCATCACCGTTCACGTGCACGATCGGCGCCTGGATCGACTTGGCGACGTCGGTGCAATAGAGGCCGGAATAGGCGTGCGCCGGGACGGTGGTGAAGCCGATCTGGTTGTTGACCACCACATGGATCGAGCCGCCGGTGCGGTAGCCGATGAGCTGGCTCATCGCCAGGGTCTCGTAGACCAGGCCCTGGCCGGCGAAGGCGGCGTCACCGTGCATGATGACGGCGAGCACCGAGCGGCGGCCGCCTGGACCGTTCGCGATGTCGCCGGCGCGGTCCTGGCGGGCGCGCACCTTGCCGATCACCACCGGGTCGACGGCCTCGAGGTGGGAGGGGTTGGGCTGCAGCGAGATGTGCACGGGGCGGCCGGCGATCTCGACGTCGGTGGAGGTGCCGAGGTGGTACTTCACGTCGCCGGAGCCCTGCACGTCATCGGGCTTGAAGCTGGCGCCGGCGAACTCGGCGAAGACGGCGCGGTAGGGCTTGCGGACGATGTTGACCAGCGTGTTGAGCCGGCCGCGATGCGGCATGCCGATGACGAACTCGGTCACGCCGGCGGGGACGGCGGCATCGATGATGGCGTGCAGGGCGGGGATGGTGACCTCGCCGCCCTCCAGGCCGAAGCGCTTGGTGCCGACGTAGCGCTTCTGGCAGAACGCCTCGAAGCCTTCGGCCTCGGTGAGCTGCTTGAGGATCAGGCGGCGGGCGTCGACGGACAGGGCGCCGAGCCAGGGGGCGCCCTCGACGCGCTTCTGGATCCAGGCCTTTTGGCGCGGGTCCTGGATGTGCATGAACTCGACGGCGAGGGCGCCGCAATAGGTCTCGCGCAGCACCTGCATGATCTCGCGCAGGGTGGCGACGTCGCGGCCGAGCACGCCGTCGATGAAGATCGGCGTGTCCCAGTCGGCCTCGGTGAAGCCGTAGGAGGCAGGGTCGAGCTCGGGATGCTGGCGCGGCTGGACCAGGCCGAGCGGGTCGAGCCGGGCTTCCAGGTGGCCGCGCACGCGATAGGTGCGGATCAGCATCAGGGCGCGCAGGCTCATCTGCGTCGCCGCGCGCACCTGGTCGAGGGTGACGGCGGGGGCTGGCTCGGCGGTGGGCTTGGTGGTCGGGCGGGGCTCGTCGAGCAGCTCGAAGCGGCGGGGGGCCCAGGAGGCGCCGGAGGCGTCTTCGATGACCGAGCGCGCCTCGTCGTTCAGGGCGCTGAACAGCTCGGCGAAGCTCGGGTCCACGGCGGCGGGATCATTGATCCAGCGGGCGTAGAGGTCGGCGATGAAGGCGGCGTTGGCACCATTGAAGGCGGTGGCAAGGACATCAACGCCAGGCATCGGTCAGCACTCTCCCAAGCGAGAGACCCGGTTCTCCGCCCAGATCATAGATAAGACAACCCTTGGCGATCATCCGCGCGGAGCTGAAGCGCCAGCGTTGTTGGGAGCGCATGGCAGGGAAGGAAGCGCTTCTTTTTTGCAAAAAAGAAGCAAAAAACTCTTGTCCGTTGGAGCACTGCGCGGCGGTGGCGACTCTAATGAGCAGAAGTTTTTTGGTTCTTTTTTTCAAAAAAGAACCGCTTTCCTAGCCTCCCAGCACCCTGACCAGGGTTGACCCCAGCGAGGCCGGGCTGTCGGCGACGTGGATGCCGGCGGCGCGCATGGCTTCGAACTTGGCCGCTGCGGTGTCTCGGCCGCCGCTGATGACGGCGCCGGCGTGGCCCATGCGGCGGCCGGGTGGGGCGGTGGCGCCGGCGATGAAGCCGACGACCGGCTTGCCGGCGTGGCTGCGGGCGTAGAACTCCGCCGCGTCGATCTCGCTGGCGCCGCCGATCTCGCCGATCATGATGATCGAGTGGGTTTCGGGGTCGGCGATCAGCAGCTCCAGGCACTCGATGAAGTCGAGGCCTTTGACCGGGTCGCCGCCGATGCCGATGCAGGTGCTCTGGCCCAGGCCGGCGGCGGTGGTCTGGGCGACCGCCTCGTAGGTGAGGGTGCCGGAGCGGCTGATGATGCCGACATTGCCGCGGCGATGGATGTGGCCGGGCATGATGCCGATCTTGCAGGCGTCGGGCGTGATGACGCCGGGGCAGTTCGGGCCGACCAGGATGGAGCGGGAGCCGGAGAGCGCGCGGCGGACGCGCACCATGTCGAGCACCGGAATGCCCTCGGTGATGCAGACGATCAGCGGGACCTCGGCGTCGATCGCCTCGAGGATGGCGTCGGCGGCGAAGGGGGGTGGGACGTAGATGGCGCTCGCCGTGGCGCCGGTCGCCTCGCGGGCCTCGTGCACGGTGTCGAACACCGGCAGGTCGAGATGGGTGGTGCCGCCCTTGCCCGGGGTGACGCCGCCGACGACCTTGGTGCCGTAGGCGATCGCCTGCTCGGAGTGGAAGGTGCCTTGGGCGCCGGTGAAACCCTGGGTGATGACGCGGGTGTCGGCGTCGACGAGGACGGCCATCAGGCGGCTCCGCGCACGGCGTCGACGATCTTCTGGGCGGCGTCGGCGAGGTTGTCGGCGGCGATGATGGGCAGGCCGGAGCGGGCCATGATGTCTTTGCCGAGCTCCACGTTGGTGCCCTCCAGGCGGACGACGAGGGGGACGTTGAGGGAGACCTCGCGGGCGGCGGCGACGACCCCCTCGGCGATCACGTCGCAGCGCATGATGCCGCCGAAGATGTTGACCAGGATGCCCTCGACGTTCGGGTCGGACAGGATGATCTTGAAGGCGGCGGTGACCCGCTCGCGCGTCGCGCCGCCGCCGACGTCGAGGAAGTTGGCCGGGGCGGCGCCGAACAGCTTGATGATGTCCATCGTCGCCATCGCCAGGCCCGCGCCGTTGACCATGCAGCCGATGGTGCCGTCGAGGGCGACGTAGCTGAGGCTGTGCTTGGCGGCCTCGAGCTCCTTGGGGTCCTCCTCGGCCTCGTCGCGCAGGCGTTCGAGTTCGGGGTGGCGATAGAGCGCGTTGTCGTCAAAGGTGACCTTGGCGTCGAGTGCCACCACCTCGCCAGCGCCGGTCACCACCAGCGGGTTGACCTCGACGATGGCGCAGTCGAGCGCGATGAAGGCCTTGTACATCGCCTCGACGAAGGTCGAAAAGGCGCGGACCTGCGGGCCGCGGAGCTGCAGCGCCGCGGCGAGGCGGCGGGAGTGGTAGCCGGAGATGCCGGCGGCCGGGTCGACGGCGACGCGCTCGATCTTCTCGGGGCTGTGCTCGGCGACCTCCTCGATCTCCATCCCGCCCTCGGTGGAGGCCATGATGGTGACGCGGGCGGTGGCGCGGTCGATCAGCAGCGAGAGGTAGAGCTCGCGGGCGATGTCGCAGCCGGCCTCGACGTAGACGCGGTGCACCGGGCGGCCGGCGGGGCCGGTCTGCTTGGTGACCAGAATGTGGCCGAGCATCGCCTCGGCGGCCTCGCGGGCCTCGGCCGGGGAGCGGGCCAGGCGGACACCGCCTTTACCCTGCGGCGCGTCGGCGAAGCGGCCGGCGCCGCGGCCACCGGCGTGGATCTGCGACTTCACGACGTAGATCGGGCCGGGGAGCCTGGCGGCGGCCTGCTCGGCCTCCTCCGGGGTCCAGGCGACGTGGCCTTCGAGGACCGCGACGCCGTAGGGCTTGAGCAGCTCCTTGGCCTGATACTCGTGAATATTCATGCGGTGCGCCCTCTAGAAGGAAGGCCAGAGGCGCTGCCTCTGGACTCCGCTGGGGCTTGAGGCCCCAGGCCCCGTTACTTAAGTCCGGTGGGGTCAAGGGGCAAAGCCCCTCACCTTGCCTAAACGACGCCCAAACCCTTTACGACCTCGATCAGCTCCTTGACCGCGCCGGCCGATTTCTCGAACGCCGCCTGCTCGGCCGCGTCCAGCTCGATCTCGACGATGCGCTCGACGCCGCCGGCGCCGATCACCACCGGCACGCCGACATAGAGGTCGCTCACGCCATACTGGCCCGTGAGGTTGGCGGCGACCGGCATCACCCGCTTCTTGTCCTTCAGGTAGCTCTCGGCCATCGCCACCGCCGAGGCCGCCGGCGCGTAGAAGGCGGAGCCCTTCTCCAGCAGCTTGACGATCTCGCCGCCGCCGTTCGCCGTGCGCTTGACGATGGCGTCGATCTTTTCCTGAGTGCTCCAGCCCATCTTGATCAGGTCGGGCACCGGAATGCCGGCGACGGTGGAGTAGCGGGTCAGCGGCACCATCGTGTCACCATGGCCGCCGAGCACGAAGGCGGTGACGTCCTCGACCGAGACGCCGAACTCCTGGGCGAGGAACAGCTTGAAGCGGGCGCTGTCGAGCACGCCGGCCATGCCCACCACCTTGTGCGGCGGCAGGCCGGATTTCTGCTGCAGCACCCACACCATGACGTCGAGCGGGTTGGTGATGCAGATGACGAAGGCGTCCGGCGCGTGCTCGCGGATCCCTGCCGCGACCTGGCCGATCACGCCGGCGTTCTTGCTCAGCAGGTCGTCGCGCGACATCCCCGGCATGCGCGGAAAGCCGGCGGTGACGATCACCACGTCGGACCCGGCGATGGCACTGTAGTCGCCGGCGCCGCTCATCTCGGCGTCGAAACCGTCGACCGTGCCGGATTGCGCGATGTCGAGCGCCTTGCCGGCGGCCACACCCGGAAACACGTCGAACAGCACGACGTCGCCGAGCTCCTTGAGGCCGATCAGATGGGCGAGCGTGCCGCCGATGTTGCCGGCGCCGATGAGGGCGATCTTGCTGCGTGCCATGGTTTCCTCGCTGCGGGCGGGTCGTGCTAACGCATCGAGTGCAGGGCGGCAAGGCAAGGTAAGTCAGGCGAGGGCTCTGCCCTCGACCCGCCACGCGTGAGCGTGCATTCGCACGACGGGGGCTGCGCCCCCAGACCCGCAGCCGTCAGGACGGCGGGGTTCTTTCTGCTTGGCGAAGCCATACGACCTGCTTCCCACGGCACCGCTCTCGCCACGGGATCATGACTAAGGAATGGATTTTAAAGGCTCCGCCTTTAATGGGGTCGAGGGGCAACGCCCCTCGCCTTCCTTCACGTCAGGTGCGGCAGCGCGAGATACTCGGCGCTCTGCATCTCCTCCAGCCGTGAGGCGGTGCGCTCAAAGGCGCGGGCGCCTTCGCCGCGTTCGTAGAGGGCGTCCGGCAGCGCGTCGGCCGAGGCGATCAGCTTAACCCGGTGTTCATACAATGCGTCTATCAACGTAATGAAGCGGCGCGCCACGTCGTAGTTGTCCGGGCCGAGCCGCGGAATGCCGTCGAGCACGAGGGCGTGGAAATGGGTCGCGAGTGCAAGGTAGTCGCCGGGGCCGAGCGGTTGGCCGCACAGCGCCTCGAAGTCGAAGCGGGCGACGCCGGCGGCGGCGAGCGGCACGGCGAGGCGACGGCCGGCGACGCTCAGCGAGGCGGGCTTGGGCGTTGCGTCGTCGGTGAGGGCGGCGAAGGAGGCGTCGAGCGCGCGTTCGGCGCGGCCGCCATTTGGCACCTGCCAGGTCTGGACGCGGCCGAGGCGGGCGCGGCGGTAGTCGCGTTGGCCGTCGAGCACGAGCAGGTCGAGGTGGCGGCTGATCAGGCCGATGAAGGGGAGGAAGGCGTCGCGGCCGGGTTTGCCGCGGAACAGGTCCTGCGGGAGGGTGTTCGAGGTCGCCACGATGACGACGGCGCGGTCGAACAGGGCCTCGAACAGGCGGCCGAGGATCATCGCGTCGGCGATGTCGTTGACCTGGAACTCGTCGAAGCAGAGCAGCGCGGCTTCGGCGGCGAGGCCGTCGGCGAGTGGCGGGATTGGGTCGTCGCCGGCCGGATTTTCGGTCCGCCAGGCCTGGATGCGGCGGTGGCAGCTCTGCATGAAGGCGTGGAAGTGGATGCGTCGCTTGCGCACCACCGACGCCTCCTCGAAGAACAGGTCCATCAGCATCGACTTGCCGCGGCCGACGTCGCCGACGAGGTAGAGGCCGTTGGGGCATTGCTCGTCGGCGCCCTCGGCGGGGCGGCGGCGCAGCAGGCGGCCGAGCAGGCGGCTGCGCTCGGGCCTGGCGGGCGGGTCGTAGCCGCGCAGGGCGACCCAGAGGCTCTGCAGCCGTTCGGCGGCGGCGGCCTGGGCAGGATCTGCCGCCAACGCGCCGGTTTGCAGGCGATAGCGGTAGACGGCCAGCGGGCCGCGATGCGCGGGGGGCGGACCGTCCATGCGGTGGCCAATAGCGGCAAAGTGCGGCTAGGACAATTCGCCGCCGCACGCCATCGCACGGCCGGCCGATGCGGATCACCTCTTCGCGAGCGCTGTAACTCCGTCAGTGTCTTAGCCGTATATCCTGCAGCGCAACGCGAGCCGGAGAGGGCTGAGGCGTGATCAGGTCCTGCACGGCGGCGGTGATTGTGACGGGCGCGCTGATGGCGGTGCAGCCGGCGGGCGCGGCGCCGCGCCATCACGCTGCGCCGGTGCCCAAAGCGGTGGTCAGTGACGGCTGCGGCGGCGTTCACCGTTTGCAGACCGCCTTTGTGCCGGGCGAGCCGGGCTGTTGCGCGGCCTCGCTGGGTTGCGCCGAGTTCCTCTCGACCACCACGATCGTGCGTGCCAAGGCGCCGACCCGGTCCTGAGCGGGTCGGGCGGGCGGTCTTGCCGGCGTGGAATGGCGGGATTATCGAGCAGGCCATGAACACATTGGACCATGCGCTCCGGTATGAGGCGCTCGAGCGGTTGCCGGTCGCGGCTGCGCCGTTCCCACACGTCGTCGTCGAGAAGTTTGTCCCGGAGGCGGTGCTGCGGCAGGTGGTGGGCGGGCTGCCGACGCTGGAGCGGGGTGGGTCCTACCCGATCGAGGGGTTGAAGCTCGGCACGGCGGGCGCGGCGCTGATGCGCAGCCTGGAGGGCACGCGCTTCCGCGCGGCGGTGGCGGCGAAGTTCGGCCTGGTGCTGGACGATGCGCCGACGATGGTGACGCTGCGCGGCGCCTCGCGCGAGAAGGACGGGCGCATCCATCGCGACTCCGACAGCAAGCGGGTGACGGTGCTGCTCTATTTGAACCCGCAGACCGACGCTTGGGCGCGCCAGCAGGGCTGCCTGAGGCTGCTGCGCGATGGCGAGGATCTGGAGAACTACGCGGTGGAGGTGCCGCCGGTGGACGGCACGCTGCTGGTGTTTCCGAACGGGCCGACGACCTGGCACGGGCATAAGCAATTTGTCGGGCAGCGCTATGTGGTGCAGCTCAACTACATGACCAATGACAGCAAGGCGCGGTCGGAGTTGCGGCGGCATAAGGTGTCGTCGTTTATTAAGCGAATTGCCGCTTAGCTGAAGAAAGCGGTTCTTTTTTGAAAAAAAGAACCAAAAAACTTCTGCTCGGTTAAGGCGAAGCGACTAATGGATCTTAAAGGCTTCGCCTTTAATGGGGTCGAGGGGCAAAGCCCCTCGCCTTGCTTCTGCTTGATGGCTGAACAAGCCACGGCCTGGTCGCAGGCTGGCGAGCAGGGCGGGTAGCAGCAGGAACGTCGAGACGACGGTGCTGGCCAGGCTGAGCAGCAGCAGCTTGCCCATGCTGGCGGTGCCGGGATGGCGCGACAGGGCGAGCGAGCCGAAGGCGGTGGCCGTGGTCAGCGCCGAGAACAGCACGGCGCGGGCGGTGGCCGAGGCGAGCGGGTCGCGGCGGCCGGCGCGCCAGTTCATCACGAAGTAGATGTTGAACGACACGCCGACGCCGAGCAGCAGTGGCAGGGCGATGACGTTGGCGAAGTTGAGCGGCAGCGGCAGCAGCACCGAGCCGAGCACGGTCAGCAGCGTCGACATCAGCAGGCTGGTCAGCACCAGCGCCACGTCGCGCAGCCGGCGCAGCGCGAGGAACAGGATCACGGTGATGGCGAGCAGGGCGTATTCGGCGGCCGAGCGGAAGGCGACGACGATGGTGTCGGCGCTGCGCACGATGGTCGAGGCGGAGCCGGCGGCGTCGGGCGCGACGGAGGACACCTCGGCGACGAACTGGTGCAGCATGGCGGTGCCGCGCACGCTCGGGCCGGGGACGATCTGCAGCCGGTAGCGGTCGCCGGGGATCGTCCAGTCGCGGCTGATGCTGGCCGGCACGTCGGCCACCGTGACCGGCTTGGCCGACAGGGCCATGCGCAGGCGGTCGAGCTGCAGCGGCAGGAACTCGACCATGGCGGTGTTGGTGGCGAGCAGCAGCGCATCCGGGGCGGTGCGCAGGCGGGCGAGGTCGGCGGCGATCAGGGCCAGCGGATGGCCGGGCGGCAGACGCGGCAGGATCGGGGCGAGCGCGTCGGCCAGCGCCGCGGTGGCGTGGCGGAGCGCGGCGGCGTCGATGGGGGGCACGGTGGGCGGCGGGATCAGGCCGGGCAGCAGCAGGTCGGCGGCGTCCTCGATCAACGGCAGCTTGGCGGCCTGGTTCTCGGGCACGAAGCTGCTGAGCGAGAGCACGCTGTCGACGAGCCTCAAGGCGCGCAGCTGGGTTGCCAGCGCGTCGGCCTGCGGCTGGCCGCGGACCAGAACCTCCATGGTGTAGGGGTTGGTGACCGGGTCGTCGATCAGGTCGGTCAGCGTGCGCATCGCCTCGGTGTTGGGGTTCTTGGTGTGCAGCGGGTCGTTGTCGAAGGCGAGCCGCGGCAGCAGCGCGATGGCGGCGAGCGCGAGCAGGGCGAACAGCCCCAGCAGGGTGATGCGGAAGCGGGTGACGAGGCCGTCGAGCGGATGCAGCCAACTGAGGCCGACCTCCTCCTGCTCGCCGTGCGGGCGGAAGATCGCGAGCGCGGCCGGCAGCACGGTGAGCGTGCAGCAGAAGGCGAGCAGCATGCCGACGCCGGCGATGAGGCCGAGCTGGGCGACGCCGACGAAGGCGGTGGGGGTGAAGGCGAGGAAGCCGGAGGCGGTGGCGCTGGCGGCGACCAGGATCTGCACCCCGGCGCGGCGGCCGGTGGTGCGCAGCGCGTCGGCGATCTGCGGGTGCAGCAGGCGCTGCTCGCGCATGCGGACGCTGAACTGGATGGCGAAGTCGACGGCGATGCCGACGAACAGCACGGCGAAGGCGACCGAGACGAGGTTGAGGGTGCCGACGGCGATGGCGGCGAAGCCGGCGGTGAGCAGCAGGCCGAGGAACAGGGTGATCAGGATCGGCACGATGAGCCGCCAGGAGCGCACCGCCAGGAACAGCCACAGGATGACCAGCAGGGTGCTGACCACCAGGCCCTTGAGGGCGCCCTGGGCGACCGAGGCGAACTCCTCGTCGTCGAGCGCGATCGAGCCGGTGATGCGCACCCGGGCCAGATGCTGGCGGACGAAGGGGAGCCTGGCGATGGCGCGGCGGACCACGGTGGTGCCGGTCGCACCCGGCTGCAGGGCGCCGAAATCGAGCTTCGGCTTGACGATGACGAAGCGGTAGCGGCCGGCCTGGTCGGCGAGTGAGCCGGCGAGCAGGCGTTCCCAGGACAGCGGCTGCGGGTGGCCGGCGGCGGCGGCGGCGAGCGAGGTGTGGAAGCCGGCGAGCGCGGGGAGGAACGGGCCGAGGTTGGCGTCGCCGCGCGCGACGCCCTCGGCGATCAGCGACAGGGCGCCGAACAGGCCGCGCAGCGTCGGGTCGGCGTTGAGCTTGCCGAGGAAGGGCTGGGCGTCGATCGTGTGGTTGAGCAGGCTGGTGAGCTCGGGGACGTCGAGGAACAGGAAGGCGTTGCGCTCGAGATAGGGGGCGGCGTCCGGCCGGTCGATCGACAGGATGTGCGGGTTGCCGGCGAGGGCCGCGACCAGGCCGTCGGCGGTGACGTCGGCCTCCTCGGGGATGCGGCCGTCGATCACCACCGCCAGCGTGTCCTCGCCCTGCGGGAAGGCGCGCTGGATCTCCGCCCCGCGGCGCTTCCAGGGCAGGCTGGCGGAGAACAGCTTGCCGGTGTCGGTGGAGACGCCGAGACGGGTGGTGACCGCCCAGTCGCTGGCGCCGCCGATCAGGGCGGCGAGCACCAGCACCAGCCAGGCGTTGCGGGCGCAGAAGGCGGCGAGGCGGCCGAGGGTGATCGGCACGAGCGCCGACCAGCCGGCCGAGGTGCCGCTCATCGGCCGAGCCCGCGTCGCGCGCTGGGCGGCGTGCGCACCCGCTGGCGGCGCAGCAGCAGCAGGCGCAGCAGGGTGACGGCGCCGACCACCGGGGTTGTCAGCGCGGCGCCGATCAGCACCAGCGGGAACAGGCCGAGCCAGCCGGCCGGCGCCATCAGATAGAGCGCGTCGTCGGGGTCGAAGCCGAAGCGGCCGGAGTAGACCTTTTCGCCGGTGGGCAGCATCTGCTCGAGCTGCTCGGACCACCAGTTGGTCAGCGCCAGCGCCAGGGCGACGGCGAGGCCAAGCGGGATCGCCGCGGCGCCGAGCCAGCCGTGCCGGGCGCCGATGCCGATGGCGGCGAAGAAGGCGACGTTGACCCCCTGGTCGACATAGTAGTCGTAGCGGTGACCGCTGCGGCTCATCATCCGGCCGAGGCGGGCGAGCTCGCCGTCCATGCGGTCGAGAAAGGCGGAGAGCAGCCAGGCGAGGCCGCCCCAGAGCACGTCGTGGCGGCCGCCGAGGGCGAACAGCACGCAGGCGAGGACGCCGGTGGCGAGGCGCAGCGTGGTCAGGTGGTTGGGGGTGACGCCGCGGCCGATCAGCGGGCGGACCAGCGGGCGGGCGGCGCGGTGGGTCCAGGAGTCGCCGATCATTGCGCGCTCCGCGCATCGGATGTCACTGCGCCCCGCGCATCGGGCGTCATTGCGCGCTCCGCGCATCGGGCGTCATTGCGCGCTCCGCGCATTGGGCGTCATTGCGCGCTCCGCGCATCGGGCGTCATTGCGCGGCCTCGTGCACGGGCTCGGTTCGCGCGGGCACGGGGGCGGGGCCGGCGCGCAGGACCTGCCAGGCGACGAGGGCGGGGACGCCGAGCACCACCTCGCGCAGGCGCTTCACCAGCGACAGCGCGATGGCGAGCTCGGGGGAGAGCGAGAACAGGCCGCAGATGACGATGTAGCCGCCCTCCTGCACGCCGAGGGCGCCGGGCACCGCGAAGCCGACGGCCTTGAGCGCTTGGCCGAGGCTCTCGATCACCAGGCCGGCGGAGAGGCTGACGTCGTGGCCGAGGACGTGCATTGCGAGGCACACCTCAAAGGCGCCGAGCAGCCAGGAGATCGAGTGCCAGAGGCCGGCCATCGCCAGGTTGGCGGGGGCGCTGTAGAGCCGGCGGATCGTGACGTGCAGGCCGGCCACCTCGCCGAAGCCGCCCCAGCCGATCATCCGGCCGAGCCGCATCAGGCCGCGCTCGATCAGCACCGCCAGGCCGAACCATTGCGCGGCGAGGAAGCCGATGGCGGCGAGCACGGCGACGACGAGGCCGCCGATCACCGCGTGGGCGATGCCGGCGTGGGTGGGGCTGGCGTCGAGGCTGGCGAGCAGGACGCCGAGGCCGAGCAGGGTGAAGGCGATCTGGGTGACCATCTCCATCGTCAGGTCGCACACCGCGCCGGCGATGGCGTCGATCAGGCGCAGGCCGGCGCGGCGGAGCAGCGAGGCGGCGACGAACTCGCCGCCGATCTGGGCGACCGGCAGCAGGTTGTTCACGCCCTCGCGGATCCAGCGCAGGCGGGCGAAGGCGAGCAGGCTCGGGCGCGGCTCGGTGGCGCCGGCGACGGTGCGCCAGGCGGCGGCGGAAAAGGCGAGCTGGATCAGGTGGAACAGGATCACCGCCGAGAGGCCGAGCCAGCCGGCGTGGCCGATCAGGTTGAACACCCGGCCGATGCCGTAGCTCGCGAGCAGCCAGGCGGCCAGACCGAGGCCCGCGGCAAAGCCAAGAACGGCTCCGAGCCGCATGGGTGGTGGTCTCCTCAACGCCTCCAAGGAGGCGACCCCGCGTGGCCCGGATTTCCGGGGGGCGGCCGCGATGCTACTACCTGCGGAATGCGCGACGCGGAAGCCCCGGCGCCGGCCAAGCCGGCGTTTGACGATCACCCTGTCACCTTGCTGCTCACCCCCGGGCCGCTCACCACCACGCCGGCGACGCGGGCGGCGATGGGGCGGGACTGGGGCTCGCGCGACGCGGCGTTCATCGGCCTCAGCGAAAGCGTGCGGGCGCGGCTGGCGGCGATCGCCGGGGTGGCGGACAGCCACGTCGCGGTGCCGGTGCAGGGCAGCGGCACGTTTGCCGTCGAGGCGGCGGTGGGCTCGCTGGTGCCGCGCGAGGGGCGGCTGCTGGTGCTGGTGAACGGCGCCTATGGGCGGCGGATGGTCACCATCGCGAGCCGGCTCGGCCGCTCGGTGGACACGATCGAGGCCGGCGAGGACGAGGCGATCGATCCCGGCGCGGTCGCCGCGCGGCTGGCCGCCGACCCGGCGATCACCGACGTCGGCCTGGTCCACTGCGAGACCACCAGCGGGCTGCTCAACCCGCTGGGCGCGATCGCGGGCGTGGTCGAGGCGGCCGGACGGCGGCTGATGGTCGATGCGATGAGCAGTTTCGGCGCCGTCCCCATCGATGGCCGGGCGGTGCGGTTCGCCAGCCTGATGGCGTCGTCGAACAAAGGGCTGGAAGGGGTGCCGGGGCTCGGCTTCGTGCTCGCCGAGCGGGCGCTGCTGGCGGGCTCGGCCGGCACGTCGAGCAGCCTCAGCCTGGACCTGCACGACCAGTGGCGAGGCTTCGAGCAGACCGGGCAGTGGCGGTTCACGCCGCCGGTGCAGGTCGTCGCCGCGCTGGCGGCGGCACTCGACCAGCTCGCCGAGGAGGGCGGCGTGGCGGCGCGGAACGCACGCTACCGGGCGAACCGGGACACGCTGGTGGCCGGGATGCGGCGGCTGGGGTTCGAGCCATACCTGGCGGAGGCGCTGCAGGCGCCGGTGATCGTCACCTTCCATGAGCCGGCAGGGTTCGACTTCGAGGGGTTCTACGAATTCCTGCAGGCGCGCGGGATCGTTATCTATCCGGGCAAGCTGACGAAGGCCGCCAGCTTTCGGATCGGGTGTATCGGAGCTATCAAACCTGTAGATATCAACCGGGCGTTACGAGTAATCGAAGATTACTTAAGAAAGTAAGCGCTTCTTTTTTGAAAAAAAGAAGCAAAAAACTTTTGCTCGTTTTACTTTCGGATCAAAATTTTTTGGTTCTTTTTTTCAAAAAAGAACTTCTTTCTACTCCTTCAGAAACGCCCTGAATCGCTGCGCGACCTCGTGTGGCGCGATGGTGGGTCGGCCCAGTTTGGCGAGTGAGCCGGGGCTGATATGGGCGTGGATCAGGGTTGGGCCGGCCTCCGCGCGGGCGGTGGTGAGTGCGGCGTCGAAGCCTGGGGCGTCGTCGACGATGTGGGCGGCGCGGTAGCCGCAGGCCAGGGCGACGGCGGCGAAGTCGACGACGGGGGAGACGGTGGCCTGGCCGCCGGTGCTGTCGTGGACGCCGTTGTCGAGCAGGACATGGACGAGGTTGGGCGGGCGGTTGGCGCCGATGGTGGCCATCGTGCCGAGCTTCATCAGGGCGGCGCCGTCGCCGTCGAGGACGATGACCGGGCGGGTGGTGTTGAGGGCAGTGCCGAGGGCCATGCCGGAGGCGCAGCCCATCGAGCCGACCTGGTAGAGGTGCTGGGGGCGGTCGGCGAGGGTGAAGAGCTCGCGGCCGGCTTTGCCGGTGGTGGCAATTACCGCGGCGGCGTCGGGGATAGTGGCGAGGAGGCGCTCGAGCAGGGCGATGCGGGTGGGGCGGTCGGCGTGGCGCTGGTGGTTGTGGCGGCGGCCGGGCGGGTGCGGGGTGTGAGGCGGCTCGTCGAGCGGGCCGTCGGCGACGTCGCCCTGGCGCATGATTAGGGCGACCGGCAGGCCGGTGGCCTGCATGGCCTGGCGGGCCTGGTCGAGGGTGGGGGCGACGGCCTCGGGACTGTTTGGGAAGGCGAAATACGGCAACTCGATGGTGTCGAGGAGCTGGTGCATGACGCGGCCCATCAGGGCGTGCTGAGGCTCGTCGGGGCGGCCGGGCTCGCCGCGCCAGGTGCAGACCAGCAGGGTGGGAATGCGGAACGGGGTATTAAGCGATGTCAATGGGTTGACGGCGTTGCCGAGGC
The DNA here is from genome assembly GCA_965198995.1 of Acetobacteraceae bacterium. Lineage (GTDB taxonomy): Bacteria > Pseudomonadota > Alphaproteobacteria > Acetobacterales > Acetobacteraceae > CAXMMR01. The sequence continues at coordinate 1,357,452 of CBDAQG010000002.1, read as the reverse complement.
CGGAGTTCTGGCACAGGACGGCGGTGCCGCGGCCGGCGAGCCAGGCGCCGGCGGCGATGGCGACGGCCTCGCCCTCGCTGGCGGCGCCGATGTAGTCGAGGTCGGCGCGGCTGGCGGTGCGGTTGATCAGCGGCGTCAGGTAGGAGCACGGCACGCCGGTGTAGAACGACGTGCCGCGGGCGGCGGCGGCGTCGAGGAAGGCATCGGCATCGATCATGAGGCGGTCTTGGCGCGCCCGCCGGCCGCGGTCAACCGCCGTGGACAAACTTGCCTATAGGCAAGATCTGCCTAACCTTCTGATGTGTAGAACTTTTTGTTCTAGAGAACTCCCTGCCCTACCCGCTCGTCCAGCAAGGCATAGGCGGTGCACGTTGTTCGTTTCAACAATGGGGTCTGGGGCCTCGGGCCCCAGCGGCGTCCAGAGGCAGAGCCTCTGGCCTTCCTTCCCTCAGCTGAAATTCCGCGCGTCCGCCAGGTCGGTCATGGTGTCGACGTCAAGCCAGTGGCCGGTGATGTAGTGCACCCGGACCGGCAGGCGGGCGGCAAGCCGGCTGAGCAGGGCCGGCAGGTCGGCGGTCGGCAGGGTGGCGTCGGCGCGCATGGCGTCGAGCTCCTCGCGCACCGCCTTGGCGCCGGCGGCGGTGAGCTTCATCAGGCCGATCCATTCGCCGCTGGCCTCGGCGGGGGCGACGTCGCCGATGGCGGTGAGGCAGGCGGGCTCGTCGTCGAAGAAGCCGGCGCTGTCGTGGCGGCTGGCGCGCACGAGGTCGCGTGGGGCGGTGGCGCGGCTGTTGCGGCCGGGCGGGGTGGCGTCGACGACGACGACGACGTCGTCCGGCATGGCGAGCAGGCCGTCGAGGATGTAGCGGCGGAACAGCACGTCGCCGTAGACGATCACGGTGTCGCCGGTGAGTTTTTCGGCGGCGCAGGCGAGCGAGGCGGCCTCGCCGGTGGTGGCGTAGTCGTCATTGTCGACGGTGGCGAAGCCGTCGGCGAGCACCGCCTGCTTGCGGTAGCCGCGGACGACGGTGACGTCGTGGATGTTGCTTTCGGCCAGGGTGGCGACGAGGCGGCGGAGCAGCGGCTTGCCGCGCACGTCGATCATGCATTTGGGGCGGTCTTCGGTGGCGCGGGTGAGCGCGCTGCCCGGGTCGGCGCCGCGGGAGGCGGCGAGCACGATGCCGGCGGTGGCGGGCATCGCCGGCAGGTAGCGCAGCGAGGCCTCCTCGAGCTCGTCGTTGCCGGTGAGCTTGAAGATGTCGCGCACCGGGGTGATGCGGCCTTCGACCTGCTGCAGCGATTCGTCGGCCATGATGCGCCCGGCGGTCTCGCGCATGGCGGTGATCGAGGAGCGGACCAGGTGGTTGGCCCAGATGATCATCGAGATACCGGCCTGGCGGAAGATGTCGGTGGGGGTTGCGTAGTACATCGTGGGGACGATGACGACCGGGCCGCGGGCGCCCCAGCGGTCCATGAAGCCGGTGATCTCGGCGGCGGTGGACTTCTTGGAGTGGATCAGGATCGCGTCGGCGCCGGCCTGGTGGTAGGCCTCGGCGCGGCGCAGGGCCTCCTCCATCGAGTGGCCGCTGATCAGCGCCTCGACGCGGGCGACGATGCTGAACTCGCTCGAGGTCTGGGCGTCCTTGCCGGCGCGAATGCGGCCGCAGAACTCGTCCATGTCGGCCAGCGGCTGGGCCTCGCCGATGAAGGAGTTGGTCTTGGGGAACAGCTTGTCCTCGATGCAGACGCCGGCGATGCCGCGCTCGCCGAGCTTGCGCACCAGGCGGCGGACATTGTTGAAGTTGCCGTAGCCGGTGTCGCCGTCGACCAGGATCGGCAGGGTGGTGGCGTCGGCCATGTATTCGAGCAGGTCGAGCACCTGGGTCCAGGACGCCTCGTTGTTGTCGCGCAGGCCGAGCGAGGCGGACATCGACAGGCCCGAGGCCCAGATGCCGGCGAAACCGGCCTCCTCGACGATCTTGGCGGACAGGCCGCTATGGGCCTCCATGATGAAGGCGAGCTCGGGGCTGGTGAGCAGAGCGCGCAGCGCGGCGGCGCGGCCGGGCGGGGCGGGGCGGGGCTCGTGCGGCACCCGGCCCTGCTGCTGCAGCGCGGCTCCGGGGAGCAGGAAGCGGGCTTGCTTCGCGTCATCGGGCATCGTAGCGAACCTCGGCCGGGCCGGCATCGGGACAGAGTGTCCGCCGGCAGGATCACGCCCTGTAATACCAACGTAACAGGCCGGCAACGTCGCGACGGTTGAGGCGGAGCGGATGAGTGAATCGATGGCGGCCGGGCAACAGGCGCTGATCCTGGCGGCCGGGGTGGGCAAGCGGCTGCGGCCGGGCGGGCCGGGCGCGAGCGAGGCGGCGGGGCAGCTGCCCAAGGCGCTGCTGCGGTTCGCGGGCGAGACGCTGATCGCGCGGCATGTGCGGCTGCTGCGGCGGGCGGGGGTGGCGGCGATCACCGTGGTGGTCGGCTACCGGGCGGAGGCGATGCAGGCGGAGCTGGCAGGGCTTGGCGAGCCGGCGGTGGCGACGATCACCAATCCAGACTTCGAGACGGGGAGCGTGGTGTCGCTGCTGACAGGGGCGGCGGTGCTCAGCGCCGGCGGGCCGGTGGTGCTGATGGATGCGGACGTGCTGTATGACGGGCGGATGATGGCGCGGCTGGTGGGCAGCGACCTGCCCAACACGCTGCTGCTCGACCGCGAGCTGGAGCCGGGGGACGAGCCGGTGAAGATCTGCCTGGCGGGGCGGCGGATCGTCGACTTCCGCAAGCGGCCGGAGCATGCGGGCGAGTGGCATGGCGAGTCGGTGGGGTTTTTCCGGTTCGCACCCGACGCGGCGGCAGAGCTGGCAGTGCGGGCGGGCGGGTATGTCGCGAGTGGGCGGAGCGGGCTGGAGTATGAGGAGCCGATCCGCGACATGATGCTGGCGAGCCCGGACGGGCGGTTCGGGGTGGAGGACGTGACCGGGCTGCCCTGGACGGAGATCGATTTTTCGGCTGACCTCGACCGGGCGCGGGCGTTGCTGCCGCTGCTCGCGGACTGAGGCGACATCACAGGATTTGTCTTGATGCCCGACACGATGATGGTTGCGCAGCGCTCCGACCGGCCGGACGCGGCGGCGCGGGCGGCGATGGCGCGCGACGGCTACCTGGTCGAACGCGGCTTTTTCGATGCGGCGGCCACGGCGGCGCTGCAGCGCTGGACCGAGGAGCTTTACGGCGCACCGGAGGTGGCGGGGCGGCACTGGGTGTATCGGGAGAACAGCCTGACCGAGCCGGGGCGGCGGGTGGTGCAGCGGATCGAGAATTTTTGCCCGTACCATGCCGGGTTTGGCGGGCTGATCCAGACGGGGGCGCTGGCGGCGTGGGCGGGGGCGTTGCTGGGCGGGCCGGTGGTGCTGTTCAAGGACAAGATCAACTTCAAGGAGCCGGGCGGGCCGGGCTTCACGCCGCATCAGGACCAGGCGGCGGGGTGGACGCGCTACGCGCCGATCTTCATCACCGCGATGGTGACGCTGGACGCCGCGACGCCGGCGAACGGGTGCCTGGAGATGGCGGCGGGGCGGCATCGGGAGGGAATGCTCTCGGCGGAGTGGGCGCCGGTGGAGGCGGCGGCGCTGGCGCTCGTTGCGGTGCCGACGGCGCCGGGGGACGTGATCTTTTTCGACAGTTTCGCGCCGCATGCGAGCGGGCCGAACCTGACGGATCGGGCGCGGCGGGTTTTATACCTGACGTATAATCTGACGGAGCATGGGGACCAGCGGGCGCGGTATTATGCGGACAAGCACGCGTCGTTTCCGCCGGACGTAGAGCGGGACGGGACGACGGAGTATGTGTTCCGGGTTTAAGGGAAGAGCTTCTCTTTTGAAAAAAAGAAGCAAAAAACTTTTAGTCGCGCTGTCGCGGCTCTTATCGAGCAAAAGTTTTTTTGGTTCTTTTTTTGCAAAAAAGAACCGCTTCCTTACTGGCTGCCGATGAGCGCCAGATACTCCCAGACGATGGTGGCAGCGGCGAGTGAGGTTATCTCTGCGGTATCGTAGGGGGGGCAAACTTCGACGACGTCCATGCCGTGGAAGTTCAGGCCAGACAGGTGGCGGAGGAGGGATTGGAGTTGCCAGGCGAGGAGGCCGGCGAACTCCGGGGTGCCGGTGCCGGGGGCGGCGGAGGGGTCGAGCGCGTCGACGTCGACGGTGAGGTAGCAGGGGGTGGCGCCGACCAGGGTGCGGATGCGGGTGGCGATGGCGGCGGGGCCGGCTTCGTGGAGGTCCTGGGCGGAGACGATGGTGACGCCCTGCCCTACCGTCCAATCCCAGACCTCGCGCTGCACGGGGGAGCGGATGCCGACCTGGATGGTGCGGCGGGGGTCGATCAGGCCTTCGCGGATGGCGTGGTAGAAGACGGAGCCGTGGGCGTAGGGCTGGCCGAAGCTGTCGGGCCAGGTGTCGACATGGGCGTCGAGGTGGATCAGCGCCAGTGGGCCGGTGCGGGGCTGCAGGGCGCGCAGCAGCGGCAGGGTGATGCCGTGCTCGCCGCCGAGGGCGATAAGGTGGTTCAGGCCGGTGGCCTGGCGCTCGATGAGCGCGAGGCTGGCGGCGATGTCGCCGAGGGCGATGGCGAAGTCGCCGATGTCGGCGAGCGGGAGGGTGGCGGGGTCGACCCAGGTGGTGGGGTGGGCGCCGTCGGTGAGCATGCGGCTGGCGCTTCGGATGGCGGCGGGGGCGAAGCGGGCGCCGGGGCGGTTGGTGGTGCCGACGTCGAGCGGGATGCCGGCGATGACCAGCGGTGCGGTCCGGTCGGTGTTGCGGATGCCCAGAAAGCTGGGGTTCGTCGCGAAGGTGGGCGTTGTGCTCATCGGAATGGGGTCTGGGGCCCGCGGCCGCGTCGTGCAAGGGCAGGCTTGCGCGCGACGGGTCGAGGGGAGAGCTTCCGCCCTACTTGACCCGGCCGACGCAGAGCCGGAACGGGGTGAACCAGGAGATTTTTGCGTCTCGGATGTCGGCCTCGGCGAGGCGGGCGCGCCAGTCGGCGGGGGAAAAGGCGCGGGCGAAGGAGACCGGGCCGTCGTGCTGGACGAAGCGGTGCAGGCGGAGCGCGCGGGCGCTGATGCGGAAGACATGGTAGGGCACCGGGTGGCGGTGCAGGTCGTTGACGAACCAGCCGCGGCGGGCGGTGTGCTCCATCCAGCGCAGGAAGCGGACCAGGGTTGGGTCGTCGAGGTGATGGGCGAAGAGTGAGCTGATGACGAGGTCGGGCGGGGTGGCGGGGCGGTAGTCGAAGAGGTCGGCGGTGAGCCAGGTGATCGGGCGGTGGGTGGGGACGGCCTGGCCGGCGGCGGTGGCGTGGGGGTTGAGGTCGACGCTGGTGAGGTCGACGGCGACCTGGCGGCGGGCGGCCCAGCGGTCGATGGCGCGCAGCATGTCGCCGTAGCCGCCGCCGATGTCGACGATGCGCAGGGTGCCGGGATGCGCGCGGGCGATGGTGGCGATGAAGGCGAGGGTCGGGCGGTAGCCGACGCTCAGGCGGTTGACGCGGGCGAGGTCGATGAGGGCGGCGCGGGTGTCGGCCGAGCCGCCGGCTTCGTCCATCAGCTCGGGGGCCAGGGTGCGGCGGGAGAAATCGGGCATCTTGAGAGGAGAAGCGCTTCTTTTTTGAAAAACAGAAGCAAAAAACTTTTGCTCCGCTGTCGCGGCCGTCATGGGAGAACGTTTCGAGTAGTTAATAAAAGTTTTTTGGTTCTTTTTTTCAAAAAAGAACCGCTTCCTGGCTTACGCCGCGTGGAACAGCATGGTCTCGGCGACGAGGCCCGGGCCGAAGCCGAGGGCGCAGCCGGTGGCGCCGGAGGGCGGGCGGGACGCCATCAGGCGCTTGAGGACGAACATGATGGTGGCGGAGGACATGTTGCCGTAGGCGGCGAGGATTTCGCGCGAGGCGGCGAGGGCGGCGTCGGGCAGGACGAGGGAGGATTGGACGGCGTCCAGCACCGAGCGGCCGCCTGGGTGGACGGCCCAGAGGTCGATGTCGGCGGGCTCGGCGTTGTCGAGGATCAGGGCGCGGTCGCGGGTGAGGCCCTCGGCGATGGCGCCGGGGACCTGGCCGGAGAGGTGCATGTCGAAGCCCTGGTCGCCGATGCGCCAGGTGATGAGGCCGTCGCTGGCGGGGACGAGGGCGGCGTGGAAGCGGTCGAGCGCGAGGCCTTCGGGGTCGGCGGTGATGAGGGCGGCGGAGCAGCCGTCGCCGAAGACGAGGAAGCTGAGCACCTGCTCGAGCTCGGCCGATTCCTGCAAATGGAGGGTGCAGAGCTCGAGGTTGACGAGCAGGACGCGGCTGGCGGGCTCGGAGCGGACGATGTGGCGGGCGAGCTTGAGGGCGTTGAAGGCGGCGTAGCAGCCCATGAAGCCGACGAAGGTGCGCTCGACGGTGGCAAGGCCGAGCTCGGCGGCGATCTGCAGGTCGAGGCCGGGGGCGTAGAAGCCGGTGCAGGAGACGCAGATCAGGTGGGTGATGGCGCCGAGCGGGCCGAGGTCGGCGACGGCGGCGAGCGCGAGCGGCAGGGCGGCGGTTTCGAACAGGCGCATGCGGGTGCGCGAGCCGGGGAAGTCGCCGCGGCTGTAGAGGGCGTGGGCGTTGATCGTGTCCGAGGCGAGCTCGGCGGCGAGCGACAAGGTGGAGAAGCGGTGCTCGATGGCGCCGCGCGCGGCCATGCGATCGAACAGCTTGACCTTGCGCGGGTCGTCGAGCAGGAGGCGCGCGAAGGCGATGAAGGCGGCGTGCACGTCGTGCTGCGGCACGCTGGTGGCGACGCGATTGAGATGGGCTGTGGTGATGCTACGCCTCCCGCCGGCGCCCTCGTTGGTCGCGCGCTTGGGGGGGATGATGCACGGGACGGGGGGCGGAAGGAAGGTGGGGATGGCGCTTGCCCCTCGACGGGTGACGAGCAGGCTTATCCGCAGGCGGCGCCTTTCGAGCGACGAAGATGGGTTTATCATCGCGCGCGCAGGACGGTTGAGCGCGTCGCGGCCTGGATGAAAGCTCTCGGAGCTCAAACCATAGTCACGGTCGCTGATCTATGCGGGTCGGCTGGACGCGATGGATGGGGGTCTGGGGCCTGCGGCCCCAGCGAGGTCCAGGAGCAGAGCTCCTGGCCTTGCTTAAATCTGCACCACCGAATTGAGGTCGAAGGTCGCGCCGGTGGGGTTTTCGCCGATGCGCAGCGTGGTGGCGCTGATCGCGTTGTAGGGTGGCACCGGCAGGTTGTAGGGGGCGGGGACGCCTTTGTAGACGCGGCCGGCGAGGTCGTATTTGGAGCCGTGGCAGGGGCACAGGTAGCCGCCCGGCCAGTTGGCGACTGGGTCGGTGGGACTGGCGTTGGGGTAGAAGGTCGGCACGCAGCCGAGATGGGTGCAGATGCCGACCATCACCGCGAACTCGGGCTTGACCGAGCGGTGCCAGTTCTCGGCGTAGGGCGGCTGCTGGTTGACGTGGCTGTTGGGGTCGCTCAGCAGGCTGAGCACGGCCGGCTCCTGCAGGGTCTTCAGCGCCGCCGGGGTGCGGTTGACGACGAAGATCGGCTTGCCGCGCCAGACGACGACGATCTGCTGGCCGGGCTCGACCTTGGAGACGTCGACGTCGATGGCCGAGCCGGCGGCGAGGGTGTCGGCGGCCGGCTCCATGCTGTCGATGAACGGCCAGATGATGGCGCCGCCCATGATCGCGGCGCCGGCGCCGACGACGAGGGTGAGGAAGTCGCGCCTGGTGTGCTGGCCGTCGCCTGGCCCAGGGTGGCCGCCGGCGGGTCCGGGGGCGTGGGTCGAGGACATGGCGGGCTCCTTTTGCATCAGCAGGCGTCGCAGGCGGCCGTCGGCGCGGGCCGGGCTCTACGGGGCTGTAAGTGGCGCATGGGGGAGGATTTGCAAAGCCCCGAGCCGGACCGGCAGGCCGCAGCGGTTGCGATAGAGCGCGATCATGCGGTCGGCATAGGCGGCGGCGGTGAAGTCGCGCCGGTAGAGGGCCTGGCCGTTGGCGGCGAGGCGGGCGCGCAGGGCCGGGTCGGCGGCGAGCTCGGTGATGGCGGCGGCGAGTGCCGGCACGTCGCCGGGCGGCACGATCAGCGCCGTGCGGCCGTGCTGCAGCACCTCGGGGATGGCGCCGACCGGGGTGGCGATGACCGCGACGCCGCGGGCGAGCGCCTCGAGGATGACCAGCGGCAGGCCCTCGTCATGCGAGGGCAGCACCAGCACGTCGGCGCCGGCGAGCTCGGCGGCGGCGGCGGGGGCGCCCAGCCAGCCGGTGAAGCGGGGCTGCAGGCCGCGCGCGGCGGCGAGCTTGCGGCAGCGCTCGACCTCGCCGCCGCCGGCGAGCACGAGGTCGACGCGGAACGGCAGGCCGGCGACCGCCTCGATCAGCTCGGGCACGCCCTTGCGGTCGGACAGGTTGCCGAGGAACAGCAGCCGGAAGCCGGACCTGGGGCGAGGCGGCGGCACCGGCAGCAGCGGCACGCCGTTGCGCAGCATGATGACCCGGGCGGGCGGCACGCCGAGCTGATCGATCATCCAGCCGCGCATCGCCTCGCCCAGCACGACGCACAGCGTGGCCTGACGGAAGGTCCAGCCGAGCAGGCGGGCGAGCGGGCGCGGCAGGCGGCGGTGGAAGGCGGTGATCTGGGCGGCGTGCAGATGCAGGAGCACCGGGCGGTTCAAGGCGCGGGCGAGCAGCAGCAGCAGGCCCTTGCGCAGCACCGAGCCGCGCTCGGCGACGTGCAGGTGCAGCAGCAGCGCCGGCTCGGTGCAGTGGGCGACGGCGAGCCGGGTGATCGCGCGCGCCATCGCCCACGGGGCGCGCCAGAGGCTGGCGCCGCGGGTCTCCAGCCGCTCGACGCGCACCGGCAGGTCGCGGCGCACCGCCTCGTCGGCCAGGGTGTCGGCGATGCGGCCCATACCGCCGCCGGCGGCGCCATAGGGCGAGGCGAGCAGGACGAGGGGTCGGGGGTCGGCGCGTCTGGGCATCGGCGGCTTTCGGTTGAGTTCGTTCATGTTACTCGCGTATGACGTGCAGCATACGGGCGCATTGCGCGCAAGCTTGCTGAAAGGTCGACGCGATGCCGCTTTCCGAGACCCCGTCCCTCCCCTCGCCGCGCGAGCTGCTGGTCGGCGCGCTGGCGGACCGGCGGCGCATCCTGGCGGTGAGCGCCGGGGTGCTGGGGCTGGCGGTGGTGGCGGCGATGCTGCTGCCGACGCGCTACCAGGCGAACGCCTCGCTCGTGGTGCTGCTCGGGCAGGAATACACGGTGCGGGCGGAGGCGGGCGCGCCGGCGGCGGCGAGCGGCACGCTGGAGAGCGACCAGATCATGAAGGCGGAGGTGGAGATCCTCAGCGGCAACGGGCTGCACGAGCAGGTGATCCGGCGGGTCGGGCTGCGGCGGCTGTATCCGCGCGCGGCCAGGCCGCCCGGGCTGCTGGTGGCGGCGCTGCGCTGGGTGCTGGGCGGCGACGTGCTGGACCCGGCCAAGCAGGCGGTGGAGCGGTTCGACGACGCGCTCGACGTGGAGGCGAGCAAGGATGCCAACGTGATCACCGTCAGCTTCAGCAACCGCGACCCGGTGGTGGCGGCGGAGACGGTCAACACGCTGATCCTGCTCTACCAGGCGCAGCGGCGGCGGATCTATGTCGACCCGCAGGCCAGCATGGTGGAGGGCGAGGTGGCGCGGCTGAACGTGGCGCTGGGGCAGGCGGACGCCGCCCTCGGAGCGTTCCGGCGCTCGCACGACATCGCCAATTTCGACCTGCAGCGCGACCTGCTGCTGCAGCGGCGGGCGGCGCTGGCGGCGAGCCTGCAGGATGACGGCGCCTCGGCGGCGGCGCTGCGGCGGCAGTTGGCGACGGTCGCGGGCGAGCTCGCGCGCACGCCGGCGACCGTGGCGCAGTATAGCGAGCACGACCCGGACACGCGGGCGAGCACGCTGCTGGCGGCGCTGCAGGACCTGCGCGGACGGGAGGCGCAGCTGGCGACGCGGCTGGTGCCGGGCAGCCGCATCCTGGCCGATCTGCGGCGCGAGATCGCCGCCCGGCAGGACGAGCTGGCGCAGCTGCAGGGCGACCGCACCGCCTCGGTGACGCGGGCCGGGCGCAACGCCAACCACGACGCCGTCGAGCTCGACCGCGACCATGCGAGTGCCGACCTGGCCAGCGCCGAGGCCAGGGTGGCGGCGACGACGCAGCAGCTGGCGGCCACCGACGAGGCGGTGCGCCGGCTGAGCGCCGACGACATCGAGGCGGAGGCGCTGGCGCGCAGCCGCAGCGTCGCCGAAGACAATTACCGCGCGATGGTGCGCGTGCTGGACGACCGGCGGGTGACCGAGGCGGTGGACGAGCATCGGGCGGCGAACGTGCGGCTGATCGCGGCGGCGCAGGCGCCGGTGCGGCCGAGCAAGCTGCCGCTGCTGGTGGTGATGGGCGGAACGCTGCTGGCGGCGGTGGCGGGGGCGGCGACGGCGCTGCTCGGGGAGACGTTGCGACGGCGGATCATCACCGCGGAGCGGCTGCAGCGGGCGCTGGGGCTGCCGGTGCTGGTGAGCGTGCCGGATTGGTCGATGGCGCGGTAGGAAGGCGAGGGCTCTGCCCCCGACCCGCTGGGGCCCGCGGCCCCAGACCCCATGACCAGTGGGACGACGACCGTGGCGTGGTAGCAATCGTCCGGGTTGAGGCCGCCCGCGGCGGTGCTGGCAATTTTGAAGCTGCCGCAGTCCTGAAATCGGCTTGGGACGACCGGCCGCTCCTCGCTAGGTAGACCCTTTCCAGCGAGGGTCCGCATGGCCGAGCACGAGGACGGACCGAACGACCTGCGCACCCCGTTCGTCTTCGTCCCGCACGGCGCGCCGGAGCCGGCGGAGTTGATCAGCACCCTGGGCGAGGTGCTGCGCATCCCGGCCACCCTGCGCCCCGACCCACCGCCCCGCTCCCTCCATCCGCACGCCGCCCTGCCCACCGGCACGCCCGCCACGCGCGCCCCGGCCGGCACGCCGGCCGCTCTCGGCGCCCTCGTGTCCGGGCGCCGCCAGCACACCCGTTTTCCACGCTCCAAGTATCCGCCGCGCATGAACCAGTCGCACGAGCACAGCGATCCCGTCACCGAATACCTGCGCTCCAGCCAGATGATGGACGCCGCCGCCCGCGCCTACGCCGCGCCCGAGACCGCGCCTGCGACGTCTTTCCGGTCCACGGCTTCGATCCTCGAGGCCGCGGACGAGGTCACCTCCCAGGCTCACGCGGCCATCAGGCTGCTGCAGCAACACGCGTCGAGCCCGATCTTGCTCGCGTCAGAGAAGCCTCCCGAGGAGGTCAGGCCGGAGGGCCGGCCGCTCTCGCCTCAGCACGAGATCAACAGCGACGAATAAAGCGCTGCTTTCGATGCTCCGAGCAAGAGCGATCGAGAGCATGGCGAGCGATCCAACATCCTTTCGTAACAAAAGTTTTTGGTTCTTTTTTTCAAAAAAGAACCGCTTGCTTACTTGGCGTGCAGCCCCCTGCCCCGCTGCACGTCTTCGATCACCGCGCCGACAAAGCCGAAGCCCGCGCTGACGTAGCGGCGCGCGAGACGGCGGGGTTCGTGGGCGAGGCGCCAGGCCCATTCGAGATCGAGGCGCTGCATCAGGCGTGGGGCGCGGGTGGCGAGCCCGGCTTCGTAGCGCATCGCCTGGCCGACGCAGACCGCCCAGCAGGCTGGCAGGCGGGCGCGTTCGAGGTCGACGAAGACCTCGCTCTTCGGCGCGCCGACGCCCATCAGCAGCAGCGTCGTGCCGTGGGCGGCGATCTCGGCGGCGAGGCGGGCGCGGGCGGCGGCGTTCGTTTCGAAGCCGAACGGGGGGATTGCGGTGGCGAGCGGCAGGCCTTCGCGGGCGGCCCAGCGCTGCAGCTGGTGGACGGTCTCGGCGCTGTCGACGACGCAGAACGGGCGGTGCGTGGGGTTGAGCGCGCCGGGGCGCATGAGCTCGGCGGCGATGTCGCAGCCGGTGACGCGGGCGGGGGCGGCGGCACCGCGCAGGCGGGCGTAGCGGTAGACCGGGAAGCCGTCGCAGGTGACGATCTCGGCGCGGTCATAGGCGGCGCGGAAGGTCGCGTCGTGGCGCAGGCGGTGGACGTGGTCGATGTTGGCGGTGACGACGAGGCCGACGCCGGCAGCGGGCGGGCGGCGTTCGGCGGCGATGCGCTCGGCGATGGCGCGGGCGTCGAGGCGGCTGACCGCGAAGCCGAAGATTCGGTCCGGCGTGCTGGTGGCCGGGGTGCCGGTGGCCGGGGTGCTGGTGGCCGGCGTGGTGATCGCCTGGTTGGTCATCATTCGTATGCCTTGGGTTCGTAGGCCCTGGAGTCGTTGGCTCGGGGTGCGTAGGTCCTGGGTGCCTAGGTCCTGGGTGCGTAGGTCCTGGGTGCGTAGGTCTTGGGGTGATCGGCGTCGGACGGGTTGAGGCTGCGGAACAGCCGCAGGTAGGCGTCGGCACAGCGTTCGACGGTGAACTCGGCGGCGCGGGCGCGCAGGCCCGCGGCGGGGAACTCGGCGCGCAGGTCGCAGGCCATGGCGGCGGCGAGGGCGGCGACGTCGCCGACCGGGACGAGGCGGCCGTGGCGGCCGTGGCGCAGGATCTCGGCCGGGCCGAACGGGCAGTCGGTGCTGATCACCGGGGTGGCGCAGCCGAGCGCCTCGATGATGACGTTGCCGAGGCCCTCGTAGCGCGAGCTGAGCACCAGGGCGGCGGCCTGGCGGATGAAGGGCAGCGGGTTGGCCTGGTAGCCGAGGAAGGCGACGTCGGCGGCGATGCCGAGTGCGGCGGCCTGGCTCTGCAGGGCGGCGGCGAGCGGGCCGGCGCCGAGGAAGGCGAGCCGGGCGGGGCCGAGGCGGCGGCGGCGGGCGAAGGCGGCGAGCAGGGTTGCCGGGTCCTTCTGCTCGACCAGGCGGCCGACGGCGACGAAGACCGGCGGCTGGTTTGTGTCGGCCTGACCGCTGGACGGCGCGAACCACGGGTGGTCGCAGCGGGCGAGGCGGGCGAGCTCGAAGCTCGCATCCAGGATCGGGTTGTGGATGACGGTGATGCGGTCGAGGCGGATGGCGCAGGCGGCGGCGAGGTCGGCGGCGACGCCGTGCGAGACGGCGACGATGCCGGCGGCGCGGCGCTGCAGCACTCGATACGCGAGCGGCACGAGGCGGTAGCGCCAGCCGGTGGTCGCCGCCTCGCTCGACAGCGCGTTGTGCTGGCAGATCACGACCGGCACGCGGGTGCGGGCGAGGGCGGCGGCGAGCAGGGCGGCGATGTTGTTGTGATCGAGGCTGCTGAGCAGCAGGTCGGGCTTGGCCGAGCGCAGCCAGCGGGCGAGCGGGGCGGCATCGGCCCAGGTGCGTGTCGGCGGGCGGCGGCCGATGCTGATCACCTCGACGCCGTCGGGCACGCACCCGGCGAGCTCGCCGGTGCGGGCGTGCAGCAGCAGGGTGACGCGCACGCGGCGTCGTTGCAGCTCGGGAATGAGGCGCAGGCGGCAGCGCTCGACGCCGCCGCCGGAGAGGTCGTGCAGGTAGATGCCGACATGCAGCAGCGGCGGCGGCGGGCGGACGGGGAGCATCACGGTCATGCCAGGGCTCCGAGGGCGGGGGTCTGGCGGCGGGGCGCGCGCGGGGCGATGGCGGCCATGCGGGCGATCACGACGAGGTTCGAGATCGTCCAGATTGCGGCGTAGAGGGCGACGGCGAGCACGGCGCTGTGCAGCCGGGCACCGAGCAGCAGGGCGGCGGCGCGGGCGGCGAGCGAGGCCAGCTCGACCGCCAGGTAGAAGCGCTGGCGGCCGAGCACGGCGACCAACACGGCCGATGGCATCTGCATCGTCTCGATCAGCCATGGCAGGGCGATGATGGCGGCGAACACGCCGGCGCCGCGCCAGGCCGGGCCGAACACGAAACCGAACAGGGCGGGGCCGCAGCCGATCAGCAGGGCGGCGGCCGGCAGGCAGGTCAGGGCGATCAGGGCGGTCGCCAGGAGCAGCTCGCGATGCAGGTCGCCGCCCTGCTCGTGCAGGCTGGCGCTGCGGCGGAAGAAGACGCTGCGGGTGCTCTCGACCAGCACGAGCTGGGGCAGCACGAGCATGCGGTAGGCGAGCCAGAACAGGCCGGACTGGGCAGGGCCGAACAGCAGCGGCAGCAGCAGCGCCGGGCCGTTGGTCGACAGCAGGCGCAGCAGGGTTTGCGGGGCGCCGTAGAGGGCGAAGCCGCGGTGGCGGCGGGCGGCGGCGCGCAAGGCGGGCAGGCCGGGCCGGGCGCGCAGGGCCGCGAGGATGCGCGGGCGGTCGGCGGCGACGAGCAGGGCGGTGGCGAGCGACTGCGCGGCGACCTGGCTTGCGACCAGCATTGCCGGCCAGGCGGCGACCGCGCCGAGGGCGAGCTGGCCGGCGGTGCCGAGGCCGGTGCGGGCGACCTGATACAGGCCCAGCGGGCGGAACAGTTTGGCGCGCGTCAGCCAGAGGTTGAGGGACCAGAACGCGCCCTGGGCCAGCACGGCGAGCGGGCAGAAGGCGACCAGCAGGCGGCCGGCGGGGCTCGGCGAGAGCGCGGCGAAGAGCAGGCAGGCGAGCAGGGTGAGCAGCGCGGTGGCCAGGCTCGCGAGCAAGGCGAGGCGCAGCACGGTGCCGGCTTGCGCCTCGTCCGGCTCGAGCACGATCGCCTGGTCGAAGCGCAGGGTGGCGACGGCGCCGAGGGTGGTGGCGACGGCGTTGAACAGGCCGAAGACGCCGAAGGCGGGCGCGTCGTAGAGGCGGGTGAGCAGCGGCGCGGCGGCGATGGCGATCGCCTGGCCGGCCGCCGCACCACCGCCGAGCACCAGCACGTGGCGCCACCAGGCGGTGTCGCGCGCGCTCATGCCGGCACCGCCTGGCGCAGGCGCGGGGCCACGAGCGCGGCGGCGCGGGCGGGCCGTTGGCGTGGCAGGCCGAGCGGCGCGCTGACCAGCACGGCGGGCACCAGCACGGTCAGCACGTTGCTCTTGCGGCCGAGCGAGGAGCTGGTGGAGGCGACCGCCAGCACGCCGAGCAGCATCAGCCGGCCGGGAACACCCGCACGGCGCCAGCACCAGCCGACCAGGCAGAGGATACCGGCGACGAAGGTCGGGAAGCCGAGCGCGCCGAGGTCGGTCAGCAGCAGCAGCCACAGGCTCTCGATCACCGAGATCGGGAATTGCAGGCCGAGCTGGTAGAGGATGGCGTGCTGGCGGTCGGTGCTGATGCCGAACAGCAGGCCGTGCCAATCCATGCGGTCCAGGATCGACCATTGCAGATTGCGGACGCGGGCGCTGTCGTCGAGG
Source organism: Acetobacteraceae bacterium (assembly GCA_965198995.1). Taxonomy (GTDB): domain Bacteria; phylum Pseudomonadota; class Alphaproteobacteria; order Acetobacterales; family Acetobacteraceae; genus CAXMMR01. The sequence continues at coordinate 1,342,115 of CBDAQG010000002.1, read as the reverse complement.
TAGAAGCGGGCGGCGATGCGGCTGCCGATCGGGGTTGCCAGCAGCAGCGCGGCGGTGGCGACCGGCACCAGCACGAGGGCGGCCAGGGTGCCGAGCACGTCGACAGCGCTGAGCTGGCGGCTGAGGAGTTTGCGAACCAGGGCGCAGAGGCGCCAAACGACCAGGATCGCGCAGGTGACGCCGAGGGCGGTGCGGCCGCCAAAGGCGAGCAGGCCGAGCAGGCAGAGCGCGAGCAGCATCAGGCGGCGGGTGCGGCCGGTGGCGAGCGCCAGGGTGAGGAAGGTTGCGACCATGCTCAGCATGCCGCCGGTGAGCGGGTGGTCGTAGAGGGCGACGGGGCGGAACTCGGCGCCCGGCTCGACGAAGGCGGAGCGGTCGAGCTGCATCGGCACGATGTGGCGGCCGAGCGCGATTTCGGGCAGCGCCAGCAGGATGTTGGCGAGCAGCAGGGCGAGCAGCATCAGGCCGAGGCGGCGCTGCTGGGCGTGGGTGGCCTCGCAGACGACGAGGCCGAGCAGGCCGGCGGGCAGGAAGCTCTCGAGGAAGACGATGAGGTGCGACTTGCCCGTCATCAGGGCGGACCAGACGAGGCAGAGCAGAAGCGCGCCGAGGAACAGCATGGCGCCGCGCTGCTGCTGGGCGAGGCGCCACAGCCGGGCGGCGGGGTTGCCGGTCTCGCGCAGCATGGTGATGAAGGCGGCGAGCGCGAGCCAGGTGCCGGGGTGCATCTTGACCAGCGGGTTGCCGCCCTCCGACGCGTAGGGGATGCCGAGGGCGAACAGCAGGTTGCCGCTGATCAGCAGGTTGAGCGCCAGGGCTGCCGCGGCGAGGCGGAAGGCCGCGCGTGGTGGGGCGCGGCGGGCCGGCAGGGCGAGGAGGGGTGGGGTTAGCAAGGAAGCGGTTCTTTTTTGCAAAAAAGAACCAAAAAACTTTTGTTTCCTGAACAGGTCTGGCTGGCTGGCGGCGCGACGGCACGAGCAAAAGTTTTTTGCTTCTTTTTTTCAAAAAAGAAGCCTTTTCCCTGCTCGCCGAATCGCAGTGTATTGTAGCCATGGATCGACGCGGTTTCCTGGCGGCGGCGGCGGCGAGCGTGATCCCCCCGGCGGGGCCTGACAGCTTGCGGGTGTTGGCGGCGCGCAAGGGGTTGCTGTTTGGCTCCGAGGTGCTTGCCGGCGAGTTGGCGGGCGACCCGGGCTATGCGGCCCTGGTGGCGCGCGAGTGCAGCGTGGTCACCCCCGGGCTGGAGGCGAAGTTCGGGATTGTGGAGCCTGGGGACGGGGTGTTCGCGTTCGCGCCGCTCGATCGCATCGCGTCGTTCTGCGGAAGCAACGGCATTGCGTTGCACATGCATAACATGATCTGGGGCGTGTTCATGCGGCCGTGGGAACGCGCGGCGCTGGCGGCGGGGCGTGCAGAGGCGGTGCTGGCGCGCCATGTCGCCGCGGTGGCCGGGCGCTATGCCGGGCGGGTCGCGGCGTGGGACGTGGTGAACGAGCCGGTCGATCCGCGCTGGCGGGCGGGGCCGGAGGGGCTGACGCTGACGCCGTGGCGCCGCGCGCTCGGGCCGGGCGAGGTGGCCGAGGCGTTCCGGCTCACCCGGGCGGCGGACCCGACGGCGCTGCTGATGATCAACGACGATAACCTGGAGTATGCCGCACCGGACCGGCAGGCCAAGCGCGACACGTATCTGCGGCTGATCGAGGGCTGGCTGCGGGCCGGCGTGCCGGTCGGCGGCTTCGGGCTCGAGGCGCATCTCAAGCCCGACCAGGCGATCGACGAGCCGGCGCTGCGGCGCTTTCTGGCGGCTCTCGGCGGCCTGGGGCTGCAGCTCTGGGTGACCGAGCTCGACGTCGAGGACCGCAGCCTGCCGGCCGAGGCCGGCGCGCGCGACCGGGCGGTGGCGGCGATCACCCGGCGCTACCTCGACCTGGTGCTGGACGAGCCGGCGACGCGGGCGGTGATCACCTGGGGGCTGTCCGATCGGCACTCCGACCTCTCCACGATGGCTGACACGAAGCGCGGCGACGGGCTGCCCAGCCGGGGAGTGCCCTACGACGAGAGGCTGCAGCCGAAGCCGATGCGCGAGGCGATTGCGCAAGCCTTCGTTGCGGCACGGCAGAGGACGCCAGGATAGGCTCCGCGTTCTCACAGCAGCCTCTCCAACCAAGCCGGCAGGCTGGAGCGAGCGCGATTGAAGACGCTGCCGATCACGCTGCCGCCGGCGCGCTCGAGCTGCAGGCGGGCCTCCTGCACCTCGTCCACCCGCGCCCGGCCGGCCTCGGCGACCAGCACGATGCCGTCGACGAGGCGGGCGAGCGGCAGCGCGTCCGGCTGGTCGAGCACCGGCGGGGCGTCGATCACGATGGTGCGGAAGCGGGCGCGGAGCAGCGCGAGCAGGGTGCGCAGCTCGTCGGTCGAGGCGGCGGCGCCGAGGCGGGCCTGGGCCGGGGCGTCCGACGTCTGCGGCAGGATCGCCGCCTCGAGCGCGTCCTGGCGGTGCGCCTCGACGAGGCCGGGGCGGTTGTCGCGGCGGTCGAAATCGGGCGCGTCGCCGAAGCGCAGCAGCAGCGTCGCGCCGGGCTCGAGGATCGAGACCGCGGCGTAGCCGTCGGCCAGGGTGGTTGCACCCTGCCCTGCTTTGGCGGCGACGAGCATCAGCGTCAGGCTCTGGCCGGCGGCGCGCTGCGCCTCGACCAGGTGATGCAGGCGGACGAACTCGGGGCGCGGCGGCAGCGCGGCGGGGCGGGCGGGCGCAGGGCGGGTGCGGGGCGGCGCATCGAGGGTTGTCACCGCGGCGGTCTGGGTCATCGGGCGCTGTCCTTCAGAACGCGTTCTCGGCGCGGAACACCCGCAGCGCGGTGAGCAGGATCACCTTGAGGTCGAGGACGAGCGACCAGTCCTCGATGTAGAGCAGGTCGTGATGCACCCGACGGCGGAGCTGCTCCTCGGTGTCGGTGGCGCCGCGCAGGCCGTTCACCTGGGCGAGGCCGGTGATGCCCGGCTTCATGCGCTGGCGCTGCGCATACTCGGCGATCACCTCGTGGCAAAGCCGGTTCTCGGTGCGCATCGCCAGCGCGTGCGGGCGCGGGCCGACGACCGACATCTCGCCGCGCAGCACGTTGATGAGCTGCGGCAGCTCGTCGAGGCTGGAGCGGCGCAGCAGGGCGCCGACGCGGGTGATGCGGCGGTCGTCGCGACGGGTCTGGGTCAGCGTGCCGTGCGGGTTGGCGTCCACCCGCATGGTGCGGAACTTCAGCATGGTGAAGTCGCGGCCGTTCCAGCCGTCGCGCGCCTGGCGGAACAGCACCGGGCCGCCATCCTCAAGCTTGACCGCGAGCGCGATGACGGCCAGCACCGGCAGGCTGGCGAGCAGCATCAGGCTGGCGACCAGCACGTCCTCGGTGCGCTTGACGATGCCGTGCCAGTGGGCGAGCGGGCGGTCGACGGCGAGCGCGAGCGGCACGCCGTTCAGCACCCGAAAGCGGGTCTTACCTTGTATCTGACCGTTGCTGGCGGGGAGGCCGGCGAGCTCGGGGCAGAAGGCGACCTGGACGCAGAGCGACTGCAGGTGCCACAGCAGCCCGGCGACGCGGCCGTGCTCGGCCTCGGGCAGCGCGATGACCACCGCGTCGAGCGCGCGGGTGCGGCCGAGCTCGATGAGGTGCTCGATGGAGCCGATGCGGCCGGGGCGATCCGGGCCGAGCTTGCTGGCCTCCTCGAAGCGGCCGATCACCTCGACCGCCTCGTCGCCGAAGGACAGCCGGGCGGTCAGACGCTCGGCGACCAAGCCGGCGCCGATCACCGCGACCGCCTCGCGCAGCCGGCCGTCGGCGCGGGCATGGGCGACGGCGACGGCGAGGCAGGCGCGCGCGATCAGGCTGCAGCCGAGCGAGAGCAGCGCCCAGCACAGCCACCAGGCGGAGGAGATGGTCAGCACCGAGCCGCTCAGGCAGGCGACGGCGGCCAGCACCAGGGTGCAGGCGCCGGCACGCTGCAGGGTGCCGTTCGGCAGCACCCGGCGCCGGGCATAGGCGGCCAGGGTGGCGAGCCGGCGGTCGCGCAGGACGAAGGCGTTGACCAGGCTGCCGAGCAGCACCTGGCGGAGCAGCTGGCCGCTCAGGCGGACCGGCGGGAAGCCCTTGTGCAACGTGAGATTGTAGACGAGGATGCCGACGTAACCACATGCAATCGTTGCCGTGACATCCCAGAGCGTCAGCAGGTCATTGGCGATGACCAGGTGGTCGGCGCTGCGGCGGCGGAAATTGCCGATACGCAAGGTGGGCAAGGTACCGACAGCTGCACTCATTTGCGACATCCACCCGTTCTGGTTGGTGACCGCGGCGAGTTAGCAGAGTGTGGATAACTTTTGCAACCTCCAAGTGTCCTTTCTGAGTTTCAACAACTTTACGTGTGATGCGGTTGTCAGGACTCGTTTAAGTTGTAGGGCTACTGGGCCTGAGCTGAGGCGTCGCTACGGGTGGCGCCGACGCGGGCGGCCAAGGCGGCGGCCATGAAGGGGTCGAGCTCGCCATCCAACACCGCTGCCGGATTTCCTGTCTCAACACCGGTTCGTAAGTCTTTGACCAATTGGTAGGGGGCCAGGACGTAGGAGCGGATCTGGTGGCCCCAGCCAATGTCGGTCTTGGCCGCCTCGGTGGCCGCCGAGGCAGCCTCGCGCTTCTGCAGCTCCAGCTCGTAGAGCTTGGCCTTCAACATCTGCATCGCGGTGGCGCGGTTGCGGTGCTGGCTGCGGTCGGTCTGGCAGGCGACGATGACGCCGGTCGGGATATGGGTGAAGCGGATGGCGCTCTCGGTCTTGTTGACGTGCTGGCCGCCGGCGCCAGAGGCACGATAGGTGTCGACCTTGAGGTCGCTCTCCTTCACCTCGATCTCGATCGTGTCGTCGATCACCGGGTAGACCCAGACGCTGGCGAAGCTGGTCTGGCGGCGGGCGGCGCTGTCGAACGGGCTGATGCGCACCAGGCGATGGACGCCGCTCTCCGTTTTCAGCCAGCCATAGGCGTTCGGGCCGGTGACCTGCAGGGTGGCGGATTTGATGCCTGCCTGCTCGCCCTCGCTGCTCTCCATCAGCGCCACCTTGTAGCCGTGCTGCTCGGCCCAGCGCGTGTACATGCGCTGGAGCATCTCGGCCCAGTCCTGCGCCTCGGTGCCGCCGGCGCCGGCGTTGACCTCCATGAAGGCGTCGTTGGTGTCGGCCTCGCCGGAGAGCAGGCTCTCGATCTCGCGGCGCTTGGCCTCCTCGGCCAGGGCGCGCAGGGCGGCGATGCCGTCCGACACCATCGCCACGTCGGCGTCCGCCTCGGCCATGGCAATCAGCTCGAGGCTGTCGGCCACCTCGGTCTCGAGCGTGCGCAAGCCCTCGGTCTGAGAGGCAAGACGATTGCGCTCGCGCATCATCTTCTGCGCCGCGTCGGGCTGCTCCCACAGCGCCGGGTCTTCGGCGCGGGCGTCGAGCTCGGCGAGGCGGCCGATTGCGACGTCCCAGTTGAGGTGGCGGCGGAGCAGGGTGACGGAGGCGGCGATCTGGTCGCGAAGGGCGTCGGCTTCGGTGGACATGGCTGGATTATCTAAGGAAGCGAGGGGAGGAAGGCCAGGGCTCTGCCTGGACCGGGCGCCCACCGCACGCGTGCGATGGATCCTGACGCTGGGGAGGCGCCCCAAACCCGCGCACGCCATGGGTCATGGATAAGAAATGGATTTTAAAGGCTTCGCCTTTAATGGGGTCCAGGGGCGGAGTGAGCCCCAAGGTCCCGACGGCGCGACGCGCCGTTGGAAGGGCTCACGGAGGGAAAGCCCCTGGCCTTGTCTTTAATAGAGGCCGCCCATGCCTGGGTCCCCTGCCCCGCTATCGGCGCTCGCCTTCGGCTTCGGCGCCGGAGTTGGTGGGGTGGCGGCGATGGGTTGGGTGCCGTCGGGGGTGGTGACGGTGGGTGGCGTGTCGGTGGTGGAGGCGGTGTCGACCGGGGCGGGGGCGATTTCGGGTTCCTGGCCGGGCTTGAAGGCGTCGACGGCGGGGTGGCCGTCGCCGGGGTACCAACGGTAGGTGGCGACGCCCTCGGGGGGGCGGAAATCAAGGGCGGGTTTGCCGGCGAGGTCGGCCTGGACGAAGTCGTGCCAGATCGGGCCGGCGACGTGGGCGCCGTCCTCCTTGTCGCCCAGGCTGGCGGGCTGGTCGTAGCCAACCCAGACCACGGTGACGAGGTCGGGGGTGAAGCCGGCGAACCAGGCGTCGTTGAAGTTCGAGGTGGTGCCGGTCTTGCCGGCGATCGGCCGGTCGAGGTCCTTGACCACCGGCACGCCGGTGCCGCTGAGCACGACGCCGCGCATCATCTCGAGCACCTGGAAGGTGCTGGCGGGGTCGGCGATGGGCTTGCGCATGTCGGTCAGGGTCGGCGGCAGGGCGGGGTCGCCGCCGGCGGCGATGTCGAGCCCGGTGGGGCGCCAGACGACGTGGCCGTCGCGGTCCTGCACGCTGTCGATGACGTTGGGGACGACCTCCTTGCCGCCCATCGCCAGGCTCGCATAGGCGCCGGCCTCGCGCATCACCGTGGTGTCGACGGCGCCGAGCGCGGCCGGCAGCACGTGCGGCATGGCGTCGACCTCGTGGAAGGCGATGGCGGCGGCGGCGACGGCGTCCATGCCGACCTTCTGGGCGAGGCGGACGGTGACCAGGTTGCGCGACTTGGCCAGCGCGACGTGCAGCGAGGTCGGGCCGAGGAAGTCCATCTCGTAGTTTTCCGGCGTCCAGCTGCCGATGGTGATCGGCGCGTCCTCGAACTTGTCGGCGGGCGAGATGTCCTGCTCCATCGCCGCGAGGTAGACGATCGGCTTGAACGAGGAGCCGGGCTGGCGCTGGGCCTGGGTCACGCGGTTGAAGACGCTGCGCTCGATGCTCCAGCCGCCGGACATGGCGGCAACGCGGCCGGTGTTGGGGTCCATGGCGATCAGGGCGCCGGCGATGGCGGGGATCTGGCGGAGCTGCAGGCGGTCTGGCCGGCCGAGGCTTTCGGGGCCGAGCGTGGCGGTCTCGCCGTAGGTCTCGGTGCCGGCGGGCTCGACCATGACGACATCGCCGACGGCGACGGTCTGGCTGACCCGGCTCGGCATCGGGCCGAGCTCGCCGTCGTGGCGCAGCGGGCGGGCCCAGGCGAGGTCGGCGACGTGCAGCAGGCCGGTATGCTGACGGTTGGCCGGAGCCGTGCCGGCGTGCGCGTCGTCAAGCCAGCCGAGGGTGGCCGCCTCGCCGCCCTTGGTCGACAGCACGACGGCGAGGCGCCACTGGGCGAGCAGGCCGGGGGGTCGCGGAACGTTGGCGAGCGGGGTGGCCCAGTCGGCGTCGATCGACAGGCCGGGAAGGTGGGTGACCGGGCCGCGCCAGCCGTCATGCGCGCGGTCGAAGGCGAGCAGGCCGCGGCGCAGCGAGCGGTCGGCCAGCGCCTGGGTCGCGGCGTCGTAGCTGGTGTGGACGACGAGGCCGCCCTGGTTGGCCTGGTCGATGCCGAATTTGTCGACGAGCTGGCGCTTGACCTCCTGGTCGAAATACTCGGCGCCGGCGACGAGGTCCGGCTTGTGGTAGGCGGTGGGCACCACCGGCTGGGCCTTGGCGGCGGCCGCGTCGGCGGCGGTGATGGCGTGGGTGTCGACCATGCGGTCGAGCACCCAGTCGCGCCGGTTGCGCGCCGCGTCGGGAAAGTGGAACGGGTTGTAGTTGTTGGGCGATTTGGGCAGGGCGGCGAGCATCGCGGCCTCGGCGATGGTGACCTGGCCGAGCGGCTTGTTGAAGTAGGTCTGGGCGGCGGCGGCGACGCCGTAGGCGCCCTGGCCGAGATAGATCTCGTTCAGATAGAGCTCGAGGATGCGCGGCTTGTGCAGCACCCGCTCGATGCGGAGCGCCAGGATGGCCTCCTTCACCTTGCGGTCGAGCGAGCGCTCGTTGGAGCCGAGCAGCATGTTGCGCGCGACCTGCTGGGTGATCGTCGAGGCGCCGATCGGGCGGCGATTGTCGCCGACATGCTGCAGATCATTGACGGCGGCCCTGGCGATCGCCAGCGGGTCGACGCCGCGATGGACCCAGAAGTTCTGGTCCTCGGCGGAGACGAAGGCGCGGCGGACGATTTCGGGGATGGCCTCGTAGGGCTCGAAGATGCGGCGCTCGGTGGCGAGCTCGGCGGTCAGGCGGTCGTCGTCGGCATAGATGCGGCTGAGGGTGCGCGGCTGATAGTTGCGCACGCCGTCCAGGGTGGGCAGGCCGGCGGAGAAGCGGGTGTAGGCGTCCCAGCCGACGAGGCCGGTGACGACCACGACGACGAGGGCGATGGCGGCGACGGTGCCGATGAGGCGGCGCAGGAAACGGAAGCGCGGCTTGCGGGGCGGTCGGGGCGGCGGGGGTGCGGGGCGCGCCATCGGCTCCGCAGCGGTCAGTGGCCTGGTCATCGGCGGTCCTATAGCGGATTGGCGGAGCGGCGTCGCCATGATCAGGGTTGCAAGAACGTGGGATCAGGCGACGGGGTGGCTGTGCCGCGCATGATCCTGGTTGCAGAAGCCGGTAGTCCTTGGCCTTACTGGTTGTAGAACGCTTCGGGAGGGCGGCGATGGCGGAGACGACGTGGCTCAACGTGTCGGAGAACTGGAACGATCCGGCCAGTTGGAGCGACGGCGTGCCGACCTCGGTCGACGACGCCTACTTCAACTTTATTCCGACGACGGCCGAGCAGGAGGACGTGACCGGGGATGGGCCGGCAAGCTCCATCAACATAAACGGCTACGATGACGACAATGGCGGTGGGTCGCTCGGGGTGATCGCGTTCACCGGCGCACATAACGTGCTCGACCTGTTTGTCGACGCGGAAGGTTTAAGGCTGGGCAGCACGGCCAGCCTCTCGTTCCAGACCGCTGGGATGCTCAATGCGAGCCTGGAGGTCGATGCGGGAGCGACGTTCAGCAGCGGTGCGGTCACTCTTGACGGCAGTATAGTCGTTGGCACACTGGGCGAGCTGACGAACGCGTTCACGCTTGCCGACACCGTGACGATCGACGGCAGCGGCACGATCAGCGGCGCGATCGGTGGTGGCGGCGTGCTCACGCTCGGAGCCGACGAGACGGCCGCCTCCCCCTCCCCGTTCGTTCTCCCGGTCCTCTCGCTCGCCGACCTTGCTGGTTACTCGGGCTCGATCGTGATCGAGGATGCCGAGGTGGCGTTCACCGGCAGCATCGGCGGCGGATCGATCACCAGCTTCGACAACGACACCATCAGCGCCGCCAGCGCCAGTCTGACCGTATTCCAAGGACAGGGCGGCCTGACGCTCGACAACGGCAGCGGGCACGCGACCGTGATCGGCGAGGTGGGGGTCGGGGCGCAGCAATACGTCGACGAACTCGGTCCCGACGATGCCGGCAGGCTGTCTGTCGACGGCGGCACCGGCAGCCTTACCGTGTTCGGCAATGACGATAGCGGCACGATTATCGGCGGCGCGGCGGGAGGAAACATTCTGGTTGGCGGCGCAATCGCGGCTGGCGACACGCCCCAGGCCGGGCCGGGCGGGTTCTGGAAGACCAGCGGCGGCGATCTGATCTTCGCGCCGCAGCCGGTGACGATCGAGGGCGGCGGCAATGGCGACCTGCTGGTGGTGACCGGGGTGCTGAACAACGAGATTGCGGCGGCCGGCGGCAACGAGACGCTGACCGGGTCGACGGCGACCGGCGACAACACCTTCTTTTCCGGCAGCGGAGCGGACGAGATCGTCGCCGGCGGCGGGCAGGACACGGTGGTGGGCACCGGCGGCAGCTCGACGGTGTTCGGCGGCACCGGCGGCACCGCCGTGTTCACCGGGCCGGGGGTAATGGAGGTCGTCGGCGGCAAAGGGATGGACTACGTGCAGGTGGGGCAAGGGGCGGCGACGCTGTTCACCGGCGTCGGCACGGACGTGATCGGCGTGGTGAACGGGGCGTCGGGCGGCTCGCTGACGGTGGTGGGATTTCGACCCGGTATCGATCAGTTCGACGTGCAGCGCTACACGTTGCCGCCGACGGTGACCGCCGCCGCGGGCGGCACGGTGCTGACGTTTCAGGATCATACCAGCGTGACGCTCGTTGGTATTCCGCCGAACCTGATCTAAGCAAGCAAGCGGTTCTTTTTTGAAAAAAAGAACCAAAAAACTTTTGCCCGTTAGAGGCGTGACAGCCCGGATAAAAGTTTTTTGCTTCTTTTTTCAAAAAAGAAGCGCTTGCCGTCCTCAACCCGCCAGCCCAATCCCGGACGTAAAATATCGATCGATCGAGCGCCGCAGCGCGCTGGCGATCAGGGCACGGTGGTCGGCGCGGCGCAGGGCGGCCTCGTCGGCGGGGTTCGACATGAAGCCCATTTCGACCAGCACCGACGGGATGTCGGGCGCGCGCAGCACGGCGAAGGCGGCGTGGCGGCCGGGGTGCGGCAGCAGGGGCGTCGCCGCACCCAGCGAGGAGACGGCGCCGGACTGCATGCGAGCCGAGCCGAGCCGGGTTTCGTGGCGCACCAGCGAGCCGAGGATGGCCGTGACCTCGGGCGACAGGGCCTGCTGGTGGGCGGGGGCGGCGAAACGGTCGGCGGCGTTCTCGCGGGTGGCGAGGGCGGCGCTCTGGGTGTCGGAGGCAGTTTCGGCCAGGGTGTAGACGCTGGCGCCGCGCACCGCGTGATCGGCGAGGGCGTCGGCGTGGATGGAGCAGAACAGCGCCGCGCCGTGGCCTTGAGCGATGGCGACGCGCTCGTCGAGCGGAATGAACTGGTCGGGCGCGCGGGTCAGGTGGACCTGGTAACGGCCGGTGGCGAGGAGCTGGCGCTGCAGCTCGACGGCGGCGGCGTAGGCAACGTGCTTCTCGTAGGTGCCGGACCAGCCAATGGCGCCCGGGTCCTTGCCGCCATGGCCGGGGTCCAGCACGATGACGGGGCGGCGCTCGGCGGGCTGGCGGTGCGGCGCCGGTTGGGTGGGGCGGGCTTCGGCGAGGCCGTCATGCAGCAGCAGCGCGGCGCCGAGGCCGTGGCCGAGCAGCAGGCGGCGGCTGAACGGCTCGCCACCGGCGCGCCCGGGCGGCTGAGCCGGCGCGTCGCCCGGTTCGTCGGTCTCGCTTGCTGCCGTGTCGGTGCCCGCCATGACGTCGGCTCTAACATGGCAGGTGTGCGGCTTCATGCGTCCTGCTGATTACATGGTGTTCACGACACAGGCTGTGGTTCTGGCGCCACAGTGTGTGTGGTCAGCGCGCTCTTGCGGGGCATCGTGGTTTCGGTCATGGTTTTGTCCAGTCCGCTGGCGCACGCGCCGGCTTGTCTCGTCGGCGTAATAGTTCCAGCATCGTTGGGGCGGTCCGACCGGGCAGGCTGCGTGCCCTCGTCCGACCTGGGTTGCGCCATGCTGGCGTAGCGGGTTGGGGACCGGTTGGCGGGATCGACCTCACACCCGATCCTGCGCCTGTTCGATGCTGTCCGCGTCCGGCCGTACGGCGTGGCGCGGCGGGCTCCCATCCGGCGCCGCGCCGCTCGCTCGGAGGCACGCCGGCCCGACGACCAAGCCGGTTGGACGCGATGTCCGCCGTGCCGCCGAGGATTATGACCGCGTTCTTTCCGTCCCGCACCGACCTTGCGACCTGCCGGCGCCCCGTGAAGGCTCGGCTCGGTCGTCGCTGCGGGCCGATCCCCTACCCCATCCACATCAAGGCCCGCCAGGCCGCGCGACCGCTTGCCGCGCGTCGCGCCGAGGCGGTGCCATGGAGCCCGACCAATGACCAAGCGCATGCTGATCGACGCCAGCCACGGGGAAGAAACCCGGGTGGTGGTGCTGGACGGTAACCGCCTCGAGGATTTCGATGTCGAGACGGCGACCAAGAAACAACTGAAGGGCAACATCTACCTGGCCAAGGTGGTCCGGGTGGAGCCCTCGCTGCAGGCCGCCTTCGTCGAGTACGGCGGCAACCGGCACGGCTTCCTCGCCTTTGCCGAAATCCATCCGGATTACTACCAGATCCCGGTCGCCGACCGGCAGCGCCTGCTGGAGATGCAGGAGGCGGAGGCGCGCGAGGAGGAGGCGGCCGAGGACGCGGCCGCGGCGGCGGACGAGGCGGCCGGGTGGCGCGGCGAGGCGGCCGGTGGCGACAGCGATCCGGGCGCCCGATCGGTGCGCGAGGTGCCGATCAGCGCCGCGGCGCCGCTGCTGGTCGAGCAGGCGACGCGGTTCGGCGAGGCCGAGCCGGCGGAGGCTTCCGAGACGGACATCCACAGCGTGGCGGAGGCGCCGACCGAGCTCGGATCGGACGAGAGGATGGCGGCGGCGGTCGAGGCGCCGCTCAAGGTGGTGCCCGAGGAGCCGGCGAGCGAGTCGGGCGACGCGCCGCCCGGGCTCGGCGAGACCTCGGCCGAGCCGATGGTGGCCAGCGGCACCGAGCCGGACGGGCTGCCGGACCTCGATGACGGGCCGGTCGGCCCCAATGACGGCTCGCTGCCGGGCGCCGGCACCGAGGTGCTGCCGGACATCGCGCCGGACACGCTGCCGGCCGAGCGCCAGGGCGAGGACAGCCTGCCGCCGGGCTCGCCCGATCGCGGCTTCGTCGAGGGCACCGACCCGGAGAGCGGCGAGCCGGCCTCGATGGCGCCAAACTTTGGGGCGCCAAACTTTGGGGCGCCAAATCTTGAAGCGCCAGGCCTTGGGATGGAGACCGATCCGGCGGCGGTCGGCGACGACCACCAGACCGGCGACGCGGAGCGCGCCGAGGCGGCGAGCCTGGCGGACGAGGCGACGGCGCGACAGGGCGACGCTGAGCACGGCTTCGAGGCCGAGGAGGCCGAAGCCCAGCCGGAGCAGGCGGGCGGCGAGGGCGAGGACGGCAAGCAGCGCCGGCAGTCGGCGCGCCACCTGCGCTCCTACAAGATCCAGGAGGTGATCCGGCGACGCCAGATCCTGCTGGTGCAGGTCGTGAAAGAGGAGCGCGGCACCAAGGGCGCGGCGCTGACCACCTACATCTCGCTCGCCGGCCGGTTTTCGGTGCTGATGCCGAACTCGCCGCGTGGCGGCGGCATCTCGCGCAAGATCACCGCGGCGGCGGACCGGCGGCGGCTGAAGGAGATCACCGCCGAGCTGGCCCTGCCGCGCGGCATGGGCATCATCGTGCGCACCGCCGGCGCGCAGCGGCCCAAGCCCGAGATCCGGCGCGACTGCGAATACCTGCTGCGGCTGTGGGACGAGATCCGCGACACCACGATGGCCTCGATGGCGCCGGCGCTGATCCACGAGGAGGCGAGCCTGATCAAGCGCTCGATCCGCGACGTCTACTCCAACACGGTCGACGAGATCCTGGTCGACGGCGAGGATGGCTGGCGGGCGGCGCGCGACTTCATGCGCATGCTGATGCCGACGCATGCGAGCAAGGTGCAGCTCTGGCGCGACCCGGCCGGCCAGCCGCTGTTCGCCCGCCAGCAGGTCGAGGCGCAGCTCGACGCGATGCTGAGCCCGAACGTGCAGCTGCGCTCCGGCGGCTACCTGGTGATCAACCAGACCGAGGCGCTGGTCGCGATCGACGTGAACTCGGGGCGCTCGACCCGCGAGCGCGGCATCGAGGAGACGGCGCTGCGCACCAACCTCGAGGCGGCGGACGAGGTGGCGCGGCAGTTGCGGCTGCGCGACCTGGCCGGGCTGATCGTCATCGACTTCATCGACATGGAGAGCCGGCGCAACAACACCGCGGTGGAGCGGCGCATCGCCGAGGCGCTGAAGAACGATCGGGCGCGTATCCAGATCGGCCACATCAGCAGCTTCGGGCTGCTGGAGATGAGTCGGCAGCGGCTGCGGCCGTCGCTGGCGGAGACCAGCTTCGTCGCCTGTCCGCATTGCGCCGGCACCGGCCTCGTGCGCAGCACCGAGAGTGCGGCGCTGCACATCCTGCGCGGGGTGGAGGAGGAGGCGGGCCGGCGGCGGGCGGCCAGCCTCACCGTGCACGTGGCGGCCGGACATGCGGTCTACCTGCTGAACCACAAGCGGGCCGAGGTGGGCGCGATCGAGCATCGCTGCGGCGTTGCCGTGTGCTTCGAGATGGACGACGCGCTGCCGACCGGCACCCTGCTGCGCATCGAGCGCAGCGGCACCTATGTCGCCCCTGCCCTGCCCTACGTGCCGGGCGCGGCGCCGGCGGACGAGTATGGCGACGAGGCCATGGAGGCGGAGCCGGAGGTGATCGCGGCCGCCCCGGTGGCGGCGGAGGCCGGCGAGACGGCGGAGGCGGGCGCCAAGCGGCGGCGGCGGCGGCGCGGCCGCAAGCGCGACGAGGGCGGCGAGACGGCGGCCGATGACGCGACGGGCGATATCCAGGCAGGCGATGGCGAGGCGGGTGTCGTCGAGGCGGGCGTCGTCGACGCCGGGCCGGAGCTGATGATCGGCACCGCGGCGGGCGGGCTGTCCGAGGCGCCCGAGATGGGGCTGGCGGTGCTGGGGGCGCAGCCGGAGGCGGTCGCGATCGTGCCGACCGAAGCCGCTTCGATGTCGACCGAGGCAGGCGACGAGGAGGCGCCGAAGGGGCGGCGGCGCGGTCGGCGCGGCGGCCGGCGCAAGCCGCGCGAGGAGGACGGTTTGGCGGAGCCGGCGGTCGAGGCGCCGGTGGCCTATAGCGGGCCGACGCCGGCGGACCCGTTCGCCGGCCAGGGGTTCGACGTGTTCGACGTGATCGAGCAGGCGGAGCAGCGCGAGGCGATGCTGGCGCGCATGCCGGCGCCATCGCCGGGCGCCGAGCCGGTCAGCGACGCCAGGAGCCAGACCATGCCGATGGCGCCGGCCGAGGCCGCGCCGGTGGCTGAGAGCCCCGCGCCGGCGCATCACCCGGCCTCCGTTGCCGAGGTCGAGGCCTCCTATGCCGACCCGCTCGCCGCCGAGGCGGCGCGCGGCGAGGCGCCGGCGCCGGAGGAGGACGAGGTGATCGAGGAGCCCGTGGCGGAGGCGCCGGCGCCTCGCCCAGAGCTGCAGCCGATGTTGATCGGCGACCTGCCGCAGACGGAGAAGAAGCGGGGCTGGTGGCGTCGGTAGTCGCAGAGTTGAGGAAGGCCAGGGGCTTTCCCGCCGTGAGCCCTGCCAGCGGCGCGTCGCGCCGTTGGCACCTTGGGGCTCGCTCCGCCCCTGGCCCCATTAAAGGCGGCGCGTTTCAAATTCACTAGCCGTGACTTCGGGGCGCCGCCCGGATGAGACCCCTCGCCAAGATCGCAGCAGGACCTACATTGCTGACATGTTGCGGATTGTCATTCTTGGCCTGAGCATCACCTCGTCCTGGGGCAACGGGCACGCAACGACGTTTCGCAGCCTGGTTCGCGGCCTCGCCGGGCGTGGCGACGACGTGTTGTTCCTCGAGCGCGACAAGCCGTGGTATGCCGAGCATCGCGACCTGCCAGCGCCGCCGTATGGCCGGCTGGCGCTCTACGACAGCCTCGCCGGGTTGGAGCGGCATGCGGCGGCGGTGCGCGACGCCGACCTGGTGGTGCTCGGCTCCTACGTGCCGGACGGCATCGCGGTCGGGCGCTGGATGCTGGAGCGGGCACGGGGGATCACCGCCTTCTACGACATCGACACGCCGATCACGCTGGCAGCGCTCGACGGCGGCGGGTCGGACTACGTCGACCGGGCGCTGATCCCGCGCTTTGACCTCTATTTGTCGTTCACCGGTGGGCCGACGCTGTCGGTGCTGGAGCGCGAGTTCGGGGCTCGGCGGGCGCGGGCGCTCTACTGCTCGGTCGATCCCGAGATCTGCGCGCCGGCGCCCGACATCGCGCGGCGGTGGGACCTCGGGTATCTCGGCACCTACAGCGCCGACCGCCAGCCAACGCTGGAGCGGCTGCTGCTCGCGCCGGCCGTGGCGGATGCGGCGCGGCGCTTTGTTGTTGCGGGTCCGCAATATCCGGACAGCATCGATTGGCCTGGCAATGTGGAGCGCATTGCGCATGCGCCGCCGGCGACGCATCGCGGCTTCTACGGCGCGCAGGACTTCACCCTCAACGTCACACGCGCGGACATGATCCGGCGCGGCTACAGCCCGAGCGTTCGGCTGTTCGAGGCGGCGGCTTGCGGCACGCCGATCATCAGCGACGACTGGGCCGGGCTCGACACGCTGTTTCGCCCCGGCGAGGAGATCCTGGTCGCGCGCGACACCGCGGACGTGCTCGAGGCGCTGCGGATGACGCCTGAGCGGCGGCACGCGGTGGGCGCGCGGGCGCGCGCACGGGTGCTGGACGGGCATACCGGCGCGCACCGGGCCGGCGAGCTCGCCGGCTATGCACAGGCGCTGCTGCGTGAGCGCGCGGCATGACGACGTGGACGCAGGAGGCGGTCGCCGAGCGGGTGGCGGCACTTGGTCCATGGTTTCACAACATGGTCGTCGGCGGCGTGCGCACCGCGCCCGACCATTTCCTGTTCGACTACCCGGCGGTGAAGTGGGCGCGCTTTGCCGAGTTGGTGCCGGCTGACCTGGCCGGACGCTCGGTGCTCGACATCGGCTGCAATGCCGGGTTTTACTCGATGGAGATGAAGCGCCGGGGTGCGGCGCGGGTGCTCGGCATTGATACTGACGACGCCTACCTCGCACAGGCGCGCTTTGCCGCCGAGGTGGAGGGGCTCGACATCGAGTATCGGAACCTTTCGGTCTACGACGTCGCGGCGCTTGGGGAGCGCTTCGACGTCGTGTTTTTCATCGGCGTGTTCTACCATCTTCGCCACCCGTTGCTGGCGCTCGACCTCATCCATGCGCATGTGACGCGCGACCTGCTGGTGTTCCAGTCGCTGCAGCGCGGCCCGGAGGAGGTGGCGGACGTCGCTACCGACTACGACTTCTGGGACAAGGCGCATTTCGAGGCGCCCGGCTATCCGCGGCTGCACTTCATCGAGCACAGCTACGCGCATGATCCGACCAATTGGTGGGCGCCGAACCTGGCGTGCTCGGCGGCGATGCTGCGCAGCGCCGGCTATGAGGTGCTGCACCACCCGGAGGAGGAGATTTTCATCGCCCGGCATGTCGCCGTGCCACGCTCGGGCGCCGTCTACCCAAGCAACCCCTCTGGCGAACCCTAGGCTTTGGCAACGACTCTTCTTAGAAGTGGGGCCTGGGGCCGCGAGCCCCAGCGGAGTCCGGAGGCGGAGCCTCTGGCCTTCCTCAGGAGCGGACGCGTTTGATCGAAGCGGCGATGATCTGGAACGAGCCGAACAACAAGTCGCACTGGGACATCGAGTCTGATCCCAATTGGACGCAGTTCGCCCGCATGACCAGCCTCGCCGCGCGGGCGATCGGGGAGGCTGCGCCCGGCGTGCCGCGCGTGCTTGGCGGCATCTCGCCGATTGATCCGGGCTTCATCGAGATCCTCGCCCGCCAGGGGGCGCTTGACGACCTCGAAGCGGTGGCGGTGCACGGTTTTCCGCTCGACTGGAATCACTGGCAGATCGACGAGTGGCCGGCGAAGCTCGCCTCCATCCAGGCGGTGACCAACTTGCCAGTCTGGGTCTCGGAGGTTGGCGTCTCGACCTTTGGGGCCGAGGAGGTGCAGGAGTTCGGGCTGCAGCGCACCGCGGCGCTGCTGACCGGGCTTGCGCCCCGAATCCACTGGTACAGCCTCTATGACCTGCCGGCGAGCTGGCCGGCGACGACGCGCCATCGCGAGGCGGAGGGCTCGTCCTACTACCGGCACTTCCACATGGGGCTGCTGGACGAGCAGGGCAAACCGAAGCTGGCAGCACGGCAGTTCTCGAAGTACACGCCGCAGCTCGGGCTCTGCCAATGGTTCCACTACCGCGATCATCGCCTGGACGAGGCGGTGCGCATCATGCAGGACATGGGTGTCACCTACCTGCGCACCGGGCTGAGCTGGGCCGACTGGTTCCGCGAGGATTGCGAGGGCTGGTTCGATCGGCAGATGCAGGCGCTGGAGCCGTTCGACGTGACGGTGACGTTCTGCTTTACGCCGGAGCACCGTGGCACGTGGCCGCACTACACCGCGCCGCCGCAGCAGGCGGAGGAGTTTGCCGAGTTCTGCGCGTTGATGATGCGGCGGTATGGGACAGTAAAAAAGAAAGCGCTTCTTTTTTGAAAAAAAGAAGCAAAAAACTTTTATCTTTTAAGGCATTGCACGAGCGCGCTAGGCCTTATCGAGCGAAAGTTTTTTGGTTCTTTTTTTCAAAAAAGAACCTCTTCCTTTGCCAATGAGCCTCTGGTTCGCCGCCATGCGGCGTGGTGATTTTGCCGCTGCCTGGGCGATCAGCGACGCGGTGCTCGTGGCGCGCGATCCCGCCGAGGCCGACGACCCTGCCCTGCCCTACCATCAGCGCTGGGTGTGGACCGGCGAGCCGCTTGCGGGACGGCACGTGCTGGTGCGCTGCTATCACGGGCTTGGCGACATGCTGCAGTTTGCCCGCCTGCTGCCGATGCTGCGAGCGCAGGCGGCCTCGATCACCCTGGAGGCGCCGGCGGCGCTGCTTGGCATGCTGGCGGATCTGCCGGGAATCGATCGCCTGACTGGCTTTGATGAGGCGGCGCCGCTTGCCTGCCCGCCCGGCAGCGTTGCCATCGAGCTGATGGAGGTCGCTCACGCGCTGCGTCTCGCCTGGCATGACCTGCCCGGCCCGATGCCGTGGAGCCGGCACCGCGACCCCGGGCGCGCGACCGGGCGCGTTGGGCTGTGCTGGCAAGCCGGCGCCTGGAATCCGGAGCGCTCGGTGCCGCTCACGGCGCTTCTCCGCGCCCTGCCGCCTGGCCTGAGGCTCGTCAGCCTGCAGCGCGGCGCTGCGGCGGCGGAGGCGACGGCGCCGATCTTCGCCAACCCTGACGACCACTCCCACGACGTCGGGGACACCGCGCGGCTGATCGATGGGCTCGACCTCGTGATCAGCGTCGACACGCTCGTCGCCCATCTTGCCGGCAGCCTCGCCGCGCCGACGCTGCTGCTGCTCAAGCATGATGCCGACTGGCGCTGGATGACCGATTGCGCCTCGCAGCCGTGGTACCCGTCCGTGCAACGATTGCGGCAGACGCAAGCCGGAGACTGGAACGAGCCGCTTCGGCAGGTGGCCGAGATCACGCGGCGGAAGGCAGGTCGCCCTGACGAGACTTAGCGTGGCGGGACAAAGTGGTTCGTGCAGATCACCTCGGTCTCTGAGCCATGCAGATCAACTGTGCTGCGGCTGGCTGGGTCGATGCGCAGGCGGTGCAGCAGGTCGAGCGGCATGCCGAGCAGATGCACCAGGATGCTGCGGATCACGTCGCCGTGGCTGACGGCGGCGAGCTCGGCGTCGGGGTATCGCGTCGCCAGCGACTGCAGCGCGGCAATGGCGCGGGCCTGCACGGCCAGCATCGTCTCGCCGCCAGGTGTTGCGCCGAGGCTGCGTCTGGCGTTCCAGACCGTCCAGTCGGGGTCGCCATCGAGCTCGGCAAAGTTGCGGCCACGCCAGGCGCCGAAGTCGATCTCGATCAGCAACGGTTCGGCCTGAACGGCGAGGCCGTGCGGGGCGGCGATCGCCTCGGCGGTTTGCAGGGCGCGACGGACCGGACTGCTGAGCACCGCGGCCAGGCGAGCAGCGGCGAGGTGATCGCCGAGGCGGCGGGCCTGGTCGCGGCCGGCATCGTCAAGCGCGTGGTCGGAGCGGCCGGCGAGGCTGCGGCCGATCTCGCTGTATTGGGCGTGGCGGAGCAGGTGGATGCGGGTGGTCAAGGAAGCGGTTCTTTTTTGAAAAAAAGAACCAAAAAACTTTTGCCCTTAAGAGGACTCTCGCCGGGTAAGTTCGCCGCAGCGCTAGCAGAGGTTTTTTGCTTCTTTTTTTCAAAAAAGAAGCGCTTGTCTTCGCTGATCACGCCTCACCAGCGATGAAGTCCGCCAGCATGCGTCGCGCGACCTCGTCGGTAAATTGTTGCGGTGGCGACTTCATTAGGTAGGCCGAGGCGGCGGTGACGGCGCCGCCCTGGCCGCGGTCCAGCGCCAGGCGGGCGCAGCGGATCGCGTCGATGACGACGCCGGCGGAGTTTGGCGAGTCCCAGACCTCGAGCTTGAGCTCGCAGCTGAGCGGCACGTTGCCGAAGGTGGTGCCTTCGAGGCGGATGAAGGCGAGCTTGCGGTCTTCCAGCCAGGGCACGTGGTCGGAGGGGCCGACATGGGCAGCGCCGGGCGGCAGGGGTGCGGCGAGCTGGCTGGTGACGGCGCGGGTCTTGGAAAGCTTCTTGCTCTCCAGCCGTTCGCGCTCGAGCATGTTCTGGAAGTCGGTGTTGCCGCCGACGTTGAGCTGGTAGGTGCGATCAAGCCGCACGCCGCGCTCGCGGAACAAATTGGCCAGCGTGCGATGGACGATGGTGGCGCCGACCTGGCTCTTGATGTCGTCGCCGATGATCGGCAGGCCGGCGGCGACAAAGCGCGCTTCCCAGGCCGGGTCGGAGGCGATGAAGGCGGGGATGCAGTTGACGAAGGCGCAGCCGGTGGCGAGCGCCGCCTCGGCGTAGTGGCGGGTAGCCTGCTCGCTGCCGACCGGCAGGTAGGAGACCAGCACCTCGGCGCCGCTGTCGCGCAGCACCCGGGCGACGTCGACCGCCGGCGCCTCGCTCTCGACGACGACGTCGCGCAGGTAGCGGCCGATGCCGTCCAGGGTCGGGCCGCGGCTGACGGTCACGCCGGTGGCGGCGACGGCGGCGAATTGGATGGTGTTGTTGGGCGGGGCGAGGATCGCCTCGGCGACGTCCTGGCCAACCTTGTTGGCGGCGACGTCAAAGGCGGCGCAGACCTCGACGTCGGCGACATGGTAGGCGCCGAGACGGACATGCATCAGGCCGGGGATTGTCTCGGCCTCGTCTGCGCCGGCGTAGAAGCTGAGGCCTTGCACGAGCGAGGAGGCGCAATTGCCGATGCCGACGATGGCGGTCTTGATCCTTGCCAAGCGTGCCCTCCCGATTGGGGAGGAATGTAGCACGAAAGGAAGGCCAGGGCTCTGCTCTGGGCCCGCTGGGGCCCGCGGCCCATCCCCCCATCACTTAAGAATGGATTTTAAAGGCCCCGCCTTTTAATGGGGTCGAGGGGCAAAGCCCCTCGCCTTCCTCTCCGCAGCGCGCCGGTGCATCTGGCGCATCCGACGCAGGCCGGCGGCTTGCTGCTGGGCCCAGGTGCCGGTTGCCATCGCCTCTTCGGCCGAGGGGTCGCCGGTGCGCACGGCCTGGCGGGAGAAGTCGGCGGTGGCGAACATCATGTCCCACCAGGGGAAAATGGCGCCGTAATTGGCGCTTTTCTGGCCGGCGGCGAGCACGCCGTGATGGGCGCGGTGGAAGCGTGGGGAGATCAGCAGGCGCTCGCCGATACGGCCGAAGCCGACGGTGGTGTTGGCGTGCGACAGGCTTTCGAGCAGGCGCAGCAGCAGGATCATCAGCGGGAACTGCATGGGCGGGATGCCGATCGCCAGCGCGATCGTGAGGAACCAGGTGAACGAGATCACGTCGTCGAGCACGTGGTTGCGGTCGTCCGACCAGAAG
This sequence comes from Acetobacteraceae bacterium, assembly GCA_965198995.1. Classification (GTDB taxonomy): domain Bacteria; phylum Pseudomonadota; class Alphaproteobacteria; order Acetobacterales; family Acetobacteraceae; genus CAXMMR01. Next base: position 1,320,608 of record CBDAQG010000002.1, on the reverse strand, counting down.
GTGAGCTGGCGCTGGGCGTGGTGGACGGAGTGCAGCGCATACCACAGGGCGAAGCGGTGCGAGAGGCGGTGGCGCCAATAGTCGGCGCAGTCGAGCACCAGCACGTAGACGAGGAAGGTCGCGAGCTGGCGGCCCATCAGGAAGGGGAACAGGCGCTCCAGCGTGGGCGGGATCCAGCCATGGTCGGTGAGGAAGCCGTTGAGGACGACCTGGAGCTGGTAGAACAGGACGAAGGTGACGAGCGGCAGGACGCCGACGCGCGAGATCAGCGTGTAGAGGATGTCGGTGGCGACGGCGCGGCGGTCGGGCCAGTGCTCGAGCGGGCGGAAGCGCTCGAGCGGCAGGCAGACGGCGTAGGTCGCGACGACCTGGGCGACGCCGTAGAGCGCGAACAGCACCCAGCCGAAGCCGATGTCGTCCCACGCCATCAGGTCGAAGCGGAACATCAGCGGCAGCAGGGCGTGCTCGTGGATCCAGCCGGCGAGCAGCGAGAACGGGTCGATCATGCGGGGTCCGAAGCGGGTGCGGCTTGCTTATACGTGGTCAGCGGGCGGGTTGCGAGCCGTTCCTCACGCGCGGCACGGCGCAGAGGGGCTGCCCGGGAGGCATTGGCTCACGCATTTGCGACCGGAGCGAGCATCAGACTGACAGGACGGCGCCGGCAGGGTATTGTAGGCCACGGCATCGTGGATGGCGGGACAGAATGACGGCTGTGCGGCTGCTGCTCGTCGAGGACGAGTTCCTGATCAGGATGACGCTGTCCGAGGCGCTGGCGGATGCCGGCTTCGACGTGCTCGAGGCGGAGGATGCGGACCAGGCGCTGGAGCTGCTGGCATCGGACAGCACGATCCGGCTGCTGCTGACCGACATTCAGCTCCCCGGCTCGTGCAACGGCGAGGTGCTGGTGGAGCGTGCGCGCCAGACGCGGCCGGCGCTGCCGGTGATCTTCATGTCTGGCCGGCTCGACACCACGACGGCGGGGCGGGTGGGGCGCGACCGCTACATCGCCAAGCCGTATCTGCCGTCCGAGATCTGCTCGGCGGCGCACGAGATGATAGCGGCGGCGGAGTAGGCTGCCGGAGCGTCGCCGCTCCGGCAGTCGCGCGGCGTCTCGACATGGGGCGTCGGCGTCACCGGCCGTGCGGCAGCTGGCCTTGCGGCCTCGGCATGCGGCGTTGACGTGTGCGGCGTGACGATGGCCGGGGCGGCGGCGGGGCGCGCGGCCTCGTTGGCGCGGGCTGGCACGGTGGGCTGGGCGGGCGTGCCGGGGGTCGGTCGCAAGCCGGGGGCCGGACGCAAGCCGGGGGCCGGACGCAAGCCGGGGGCCGGATGTAACGCGGTGGTCGCCGCCGGGGTCTGCGGCGTCACCATATGCGGCAGCTCGCCGGGACGCGCGGCGGTCGTGACCGGAGGCGCGACGGTGCCCGGCGCGGCGCCGGCGCGGCCGGCCGGGGTTGCGATCGCCGGACCAGGAGCGCCCCCGGGGGCGCCTCCACGGACGCCCGCCGGCGGGGCGCCTGGCGCGTGGGCCTCACCGGTGGTGGACCGCAGCCCAGGCAAGGCGGGTCGGCCGGTGACGGCGGCGGGGGTCGCGGCGGCGCGATGCGCGAGCGCCGCGGTGGCCGCGACGGCGGTGGCACCGGCGCCGATCGCGACCACCGGCAGGTGGTTGGCGCGCAGCGTCGGGGCGGGCGCGCTGGCGGCGGCGTCGCCGAAGCGGCCGCCGGCGGCAGGGGCGAGGCCGAGTCGACGGCCGACCGCGGGGGTGATGCCCGGCGTGGTGGCGATCGGGCGCACCGGGACGCCGGCCAATGGGCGCGCCTCGGTGACCAGGGCGGCCGGCACCGCGCGTGGCGTGATCGCGGCGCCGCGGCCGTTATTGCCCTGCTGCATCGCCTCGCGTGGCAGCGCCGTCATCGCGCCGGCGTTGACCAGGCGGGTGCTGCTGATGTTGGTGACGTTGCGGATGTTGGTTTCGTTGCGGATGTTGGTCTCGTTACGGATGTTCGTCTCGTTGCGGATGTTCGAGACGTTGGACACGCCGCTGAACCGGTTGAGCTGGCGCAAATAGGCGCCGTCGGTGCGGTAGGGCGGGTCGTAATGCTCGTGCGGGCCGAGCGCGATCCAGCCGATCGCCGCCGCGGCGCCGACGCCGGCGGCAAAGCCGAGCCCGGCCGAGGGCAGGTCGACGAAGCTCACCAGCGCCGGGGCGTAGACGGGCTCCTGCTCGGCGGGCGGGCCGTCATAGGCGCTCGTATCGGCCGGCACCCAGCCCCAGCGGCCGTCGAACTGCGACCAGCGGCCGTAGTGGAACGGCGCGAAACCCCAGGGCTCGTTGTCGACCCAGGTCCAGCCCCAGGGCGCGACGTAGCGCCAGTGGCCCTCGCGATACGGCGCCCAGCCGCTGCTGACCTGCGGGAACCACACCTGCCCGTAGCTCGGCTGCGGCGTCCAGCTGCCGTAGCCGGCGAGCGCGCTGCTGCCGGTCATCCATTGCACCGGCTGCGGCAGCGGGGTGGCGCTGGCGGGCCGGGCGCGGGCGAGCAGGCGGTCCAGAAACGCCGAGCGCTGCACCGTGCCGATGGTGCCGGTGACGCCGCCCGAGCCGTCCGCCGCCGGGGTGCCGGTGAGGGTGGCGCTCTGCCCGGCGGAGAGCGGCAGCGAGGAGCCGGGCAGCGTCACCTGCGCGGCGCCGTCGATGGCGTCGATCACGGTCGGCGTATTGGCGTCCCCGGCGGCGATCAGAAAGCGGCCCTGCCCCAGCGCCACCGCGCCGCGCGGCGTCTGCACCGTGATCGTCTGGCCCGGCAGCGGCGCCACTTGCAGGAAGGCCTCGCCCTGCGGTTCCTGGGCGAGCAGGGTCTGTCCATCGAGCGTCGTCATGTCGAGCTCGGTGCCGCCGTCAAGCGTGATGTCGTCGGCGGCGACCTGCAGCGTCGCGCCGGCCTGCGGCTCGGTCCAGAACGAGTAGCCGGAGGAGACCGGGTAGTTGATCGCGGCGGTGCTCCAGGCGGTGGCGTCCGCCTCGTGGTAGGAGACCGAGCCGGACAGGTTGGCGATGCGGCCGACCAGGGCCGGCGGCACGGCGCCGCCGCTCGCATCACCGCCCAGCGGCGGCGGGTCGGCCAGGCCTGGGGTGACGGAGAGTGGCGCCGTCAGCAGCGACAGCGCGGTGGTGAGACGGAGCGCAGCGCGCCATCCGGCGCGGGCTAGGTGGATGCGCATGAAGGTCCTCGAGCTTGGGCGGTCAGGATCGGCAAATGCCACACTCGCCGAGCATCGTCGCCCCCACGTGGCGGGATTGTGGACGCAACGTGTCGGATCATATCACGTCGCCGTGAGGTATCAGTGCCGGGGTGGGTGGCGGCAGGCTTGACATCCGCCAGCAACACAAGACGTGTTTGATTATGACGCTCGCGATGCGGCGAGAGCCCGCCCATCTGACAGTCAGCGGCGGGCAGCGGAGAGGACAGATGATACGACATGGTGTTGACGGCCGGCGCAGCCTGCGTGCGGCCGTGCTGGGCGCGTTGCTGCTGGTCGGCGGATGCTATTACGCACCGTACGGCTATCCTGGCTACGCCGCCTATGGCGGCTACGGCTATTACGCGCCGGCCTATGGCGGCTACTACGGCGGCTATCCGTATGGCTACGGCTATCCCGGCTATCTCGGGACCAACGTGTTCTTCGGCGGCTTTGGCGGTTACCCGTTCGGCTTCGGCTATGGCGGGTTCTACGGGGCCTTCGGCTACGGCTATGGTGGCTTCTACCATGGCGGGTTCTATGGCCGTGGTTTCTATGGCCGTGGTTTCTATGGCGGCCGGTTCGGCGGCTTCCGCGGCGGCGGCTTCCATGGTGGCGGACGGCGTTAGGCCGTCGCCGCTCGTGGGGTGATCGAGCCGGGGCCCGCGGGGCGATCGAGCGGGGATGAGTGGGATCCCCGCTCGAGGGTCGTCTACAACGCGTCCAGAATGTAGGGCGGTAGGCTGAACGCCGCGACATGCACGGCCGGCGACCAGTATCGCGTGGTGCCGAGAAGGCCCGCGCGCTCGGCACGGTCGGCGAGCTCGTCAGCGCCGATCCGTCCCAGCCCCGTGCCCTTCGCCGCAATCCCGAGCGTCATCAAGCCGCCGACATAGGTTGGCACCGCGCAGACATAGGCGGAGACGTCGGCGAAGCTGCGGCGCCGGCGCGCGGTCGAGCGCGCCAACTCGTCACGCTGCATGAACGGCACGCCGCACTGGTTCACGATCACGCCGTTGGGGCTCAGCACGCGGGCGCACTGGGCGTAAAAGGCGTCGCTGAACAGCGCCTCTCCGACGCCCGCCGGGTCGGTGCTGTCGACGATGATGACGTCGACGCTGGCGTCGGGCGCCGCCGCCACGTGGGCAACGCCGTCGCCGATGATCAGCTCGGCGCGCGGATCATCCCAGGCGTCACCACCAATCGCCGGCAGGTGGGCGCGGGCCAGACGCACCACCTCGGCATCGATCTCGACCATGACCGCGCGCTCGACGATGCGATGCTGCAGCACCCGGCGCAGCACGCCGCCATCGCCGGCGCCGATGATCAGCACCCGGCGCGCGTCGCCATGCGCGAGCAGCGGCACGTGGGCGATCATCTCCTGATAGACGAACTCGTCCGCCTCGGTGATCTGCACGGCGCCGTCGAGCAGCATGACGCGGCCGTGCGAGGCGCTGTCAAAGATGACGATGTCCTGATACGCGCTGCGTAGACGCACAAGTTCGCGCACGACGCGGAAACGCTGGCCCCAGTCGGGGTAGAGGGTTTCGTTGATCCAAACTGTCATGGAAGGAAGGCCAGAGGCTCTGCCTCTGCACTCCGCTGGGGCCTGAGGCCCCAGACCCCCATTAGGTGGAGCCTCTGTACGAAGTGCCTTGCTTGGCGAAGCCGATCAAGCACCTGCACCTCACAAAATAGATCCTGCCTGTAGCACGATCTGCGAGTGGATTTTAAAGGCTCCGCCTTTAATGGGGTCGAGGGGCAAAGCCCCTCGCCTTGCCTTGCCTTGCTAGCTGATCCGGCCCCGCCGCTGCTCGTCGAGGTCGATGCGTTTTGGCGAGAACGCTGCCTGCAGCACGGGAATCGCCAAATGCGGGTTGCAGGCGCCGCACATGAAGATGTCGATGGCGGCGAAGTCGCGTTCCGGCCAGGTGTGGATCGAGATGTGGCTTTCGGCGAGCACGACGACGCCCGACACGCCGCCATTCGGGGTGAAGTGGTGGAAATGGCTGTGCAGGATCGTCGCCCCGGCGGCGATCGCCGAACATCGCAGCGCGTCGTCAATATGCGCGGGATCGCCGAGCCGGCTGGCCCCCCACAAATCGATGAGCAGGTGCGTGCCGGCGAAGCGCATGCCGTCGCGCTCGACGAAGTAGTCCTTGCGATCTTCCTCGACCCCGGGAAGCGCAGCCTCGAAACTCTGGTTATTGCTCGGGAAATCCGAGACCATCCCCAGTTGAGCAAGTGCGTTCATCACGTACCCCCAAACCAGTAGATAGCCTGTTGGGCAAAAGCTGCCCCCTTGGGCCAAGGGGGCGGGAGATAGGGCCGGGGGGCGCGTCACGCAAGTGAAATATCGGCTACCGCGGTCACGCCTGCCGTGCGGGCGCGGCTCGAGCGGCGGTTATCGTTCCGTGGTCGAGCTGATCAGTCGAGCCGGGCGAGCGTGCCGGCGAACAGCACCGGACCAGTCGGCAGGCCGGTCGGCGAGCCGCCGGTCGGCTCCAGGCTGATCAGGATCTGAGTGCCCGGCGTGGCGGCGGCGGTGAGCCGCACGCCGGTCGCGGGCAGCACGCCGAGCGGGGCTGGCGCCTTGGCGCCGGGTGGCAGCGACCACAGCTCGAGGTCGCGGCCGGCCGGCACCGTGGCGGCCGCGGCGGTCGGGCGCACGGTCAGCAGGCCGCGGTCGATGGTCGCGACGAAGCCGGCGGCGGGCTGGCCGTAGGTGGCGAGGGTGGCGACCAGCAGGCCCGGCGCAGGCGCCGCCGTGCGCTGCAGCAGCGGCAGCGCGGCCACCAAGGCGAGGCTCGCCGCCAGGGCCAGCGACACGGCGGTGGCCGCCTGCCAGCGGCGCAGGCGACGAGCGGCGGCCGCGCCGGCGAAGGCGACGACCTCGCCGGTGGGCGCGGCGGCGATCGAGGCGGACAGCCGGTCCCACAGGGCGGCAGGCGGTGGCACCGGCCCGACGAGGCGGGCGAGCGGGGCGAGACGGCGCTCCCAGGCGGTGATCGCGGCCTGCAAGGCGGGATCGGCGGCCGCGGCGCGCGCGATGTCGGCCTGCTCGGCCGGGTCCAGCACGCCGAGCACGTACTCGGCGGCGGCCGCGTCCGGGCCCTGCAGGTCGTCGGCGCCGGTGCCGCTCACGGACTGCTCACGGCCGGTTCGAGGCAGCGGCGCAGGCCGATCAGGGCGCGCCGGATCCAGGATTTGATGGTGCCGATCGGCTGGCTGGAGCGGCGGGCGATCTGGCTGTGCGACAGGCCGTCGACAAAGGCGGCGATCAGGAGCTGCCGGCGATCCGGCTCGAGCTGCTCGAGGCAGCGATGCAGCGCCTGGCCGTCGGCGTCGGTCATCATGCGCGACAGCACGTCGGGCTGGCTGTCGGCCTCCTCGGGCGCCTCGTAGCCGCCCTGCTCGCGGCCGAGGCGGCGGGCGATGTCGAGCGCCCGGTAGCGCACCAGCGCGGTGAGCCATGCCTCCGGCGCGCCGCGCTCGGCGTCGAACTTGGCGGCCTGCTGCCAGACCTGGAGAAAGGCGTCATGCACCGCGTCGGCGGCCGAGCTCGTCTGGCGGGTGATGCGCAGCGCGATGCCGTGCATCCGGGCGGATTGCAGGTCGTAGAGGCGGCGGAAGGCCACCTTGTCACCGGCCGCGCAGCGCTCGATCAGCCCGCGCAGCGGCGTGGATGCAACGCCGAACTCGTCGGCCATGCCGGTGCTCACCACGCCATTGCGCCTGCCATAAATGCCTGGCGCGCCGGGGGCCCGACGCCTTGTGGCGCGCGCGAGACGATCGCGGGCGGCGTCGCGCCCGACCGGCCTGGCCGGGGTCGCGCAGCGCTCGTCGACGCCTGTGGTGACCGGGCGAGCCTGCGCCATGACGCCTTCCGCTGCGCCGGGCGCTTTGCACCGGCATGGAAACTACCGGCGGCGGAAACGAACGGATGCAGGCTCGTCACCGGCGGGTGAGCAGCCGGGCGAATGACAGGCCTCCGCGCTCAATCATCGCGGTGCACGCGCTCCATTCGCTCATGGCGCTCCTGCGCCTCGATCGACATCGTCGCGATTGGCCGCGCCTCGAGGCGGCGCAGGCCGATCGGCTCGCCGGTCTCCTCGCAGTAGCCGTAGCTGCCGGACTCGATGCGGCCCAGCGCCTGGTCGATCTTGGAGATCAGCTTGCGCGCCCGGTCGCGGGTGCGCAGCTCCAGCGCGCGGTCGGTCTCGACGCTGGCGCGATCGGTGATGTCGGCCTCGTGGATGCCGCCTTCGGAGAGGCTGGCGAGCGTGCCGTCGGCCTCGCGCAGCAGCTCGGCGCGCCACCGCCACAGCTTCTGGCGGAAGTATTCGACCTGCAGGACGCTCATGAACTCTTCGCCGTCGGAGGGGCGATAGTCGGGCGGCAACGTGAGCATCATCTCAGCCGATCCTTCCGGGTCGTCCTGCGGCGAGGCCGAGCCGGCGTCGACACGCTGTCGCAGTCGCTTTCGACGCGCATCGTGCCGCGTATCCGCCCGCTCGACCTGCCGCCTGGTCGCGTCGCGGCGGCTTATAACGAACGGCACCGATCGCGCCAAGCACGCATCGCCGGCGGCAGGACGGCGGCCGCCGCAGTGCGGATCGGCAACGCAGGCCAAGGCTAGGGCCAGGCGGCGCCCCGGCACGGCGCAACGGCAGCCGGGCCGTGCTGTTATCGACGGCATGGACACGCTCGCTTTGCTGCTGCCCGACGCGGATGCCGACCCGGCAGGGCCGGACTGCGCCGCCTATCTCGATGGCCTGGCGGCCGGCCTGGCCGAGATCGGCGTGACGGTGCGGCCAATGCGGCTGGCGGCGCTGGCCGATGCGGCCGTGCTGACCGGCCTCGCCGGGCCGATCGTTATCCCCGACATCGTGCTCCACTCGCCGGCGGCGGTGCGCGAGGCGGTGCTGCGGCGCGCCGCCGTGCTGGTGCTGCGGCCGCTGCCGCACGCCCTGGCGACGACGGCGATGGCGGTCGCGCTGCGCGGCGCGCGCTGGGTCGCGGCGGCCAGCCCGCCGCTGCAGGCGACTCTGCAACGCGAGCTGCCGGGACTGCCGGCGGACGCGCTGCTGCTGCCCGGCTCGGCGCCGGCGGCGCGGGTGGCGCCCGCGGACGGCGGGGCGGGCTGCCGGCTGCTCAGCCTCGGCGCGCCGGGCACGCTCGGCCACCAGGTGGTGCTGATCGAGGCGTTGGCGGGCTTGCAGGACCTCGACTGGCGGCTGGCGATCGAGGTGGCGCCGGACGATGCCGACGGGGCGGCGCTCGGCGCGGCGATCGAGGCGCACCAGCTCGGCGACCGGGTGCACCGCCTCGGCGTGGTGCGGGAGGCGGATTGGCGCGAGGCGGACTGCTTCGTTCGGGCAAGCCGGGCGGGCTACCTAAGCGTGGCGTCGCTGCAGGCGCTGCGCCGTGGCATTCCGCTCGCGCTCACCGCGCCGGTGGTCGTGACGCCGCCCCAGGCGGGCGTGGTGGCGCCGATGGACGACGCCGAGGCGCTGTCGCGCAGCCTGCGGCGGATCATCTGCGACCAGCGGCTGCGGCGGGTGCTGGCCGATGGCGCGTGGGCGTTCGCCGGCGGGCTGCCGGACTGGCCGTCGCAGGCGCGTCGACTGCGGGATCAGCTTGGCGGGTGAAGGCAAGCCAGGGGCGTTGCCTCTGGACCCCATTAGAGGCGGAGCCTTTAAAATCCATCGATCTCTGATCCATGATCGCACCGCGAGATTGGTGCGGTGGATGGGGTCTGGGGCCTCAGGCCCCAGCGAGGTCCAGGAGCCGAGCTCCTAGCCTTACTCCTCATCGGCCTCCGGCTCGGCGGTCGTCTCTGAAGCGTCGGCCGTTTCGGTGCTGGTCGCCGGCGGCAGGCTGGTCTTGCGGCGCGCTGAGGAGGCGAGGCGGGCTGCGGCGGCGCGGCGCTGTTGCGGATCCGGATCGGTGCGCATGACCTGCAACGCATCCTGCTCGCCGTTCGGGTCTGGCGGCGCGATGAGGCCGGTGCCGCGCGGCGGGCGGGCGCCACGTCGCGGCGCCGACGGCGTGCCTGCGGCCGGCTTCGGCGTTGCGGGGCGGGACTTGGCGGGACGGGCGGGCTTGGCGGGCGGCGCCGCGGGACGGCCGCTGCGGGTGGCGTCGGCGCGCGCGGCCGCCTTGGCCGCCGGCTGGGCGGTGCGCTTGGTCTTGGCATGGGCTGGCTTGCCCGTTGCGGTTGACGCCGACGCGCGCGCTTTGCCGCGCGATGCGCCGGGCTTGGCGCGGCTCGTGGCGGCGCGCGCGGTGCTGCGGGCCTTCACCCTGGCGGAGACGGGATTGGCCGACTGGCGACGCGACGCCGTGCGGGCGTTTTTGGCGAGCGGCTTGGTCGCCTTGCGGGCGGGGCTGCTCCGCGTGGTCTTCGTGCCGTCGGACGCTTTCGCGGCTGGCTTGCGCCCCTGGACGGCGGATTTCCGCCCGGCCGGCCGGGCAGAGGCGCGCGCCGGCGGCTTGGCGCGAGACGTCTTGGCATTGGTCTTCTTGGTGCTGGCGCCTGTCGGCTTTGCGGCGCGGGTTGTCCTGGCCGTCGTTTTGCCGCCGGTGCTCCTGGCGCCGGTCGACGTCGCGGCTTTCGTCTTCGTGCCAGCCGATTTTACGCCCGCGGTCTTGGTGCTGTGCTGCTTGGACGAGCCCTGCTTGGACGGAGCCGGCTTGGACGAGCCCTGCTTTGACGAGCCCGGCTTGGACGAGCCCGGCTTGGACGAAGCCGGCTTGATGGAGCTCGCCCTGGCGCGGGCCGACTTTCTGGCCGGGGTGCGGCGCGTCGTCGTGCGGACCGCCATCGGCTGGCTGCGGCCGCGCTCGCTCGTCTCGTCACTCATCGCCATGAACTCCCGTCTCGCATCGGTCGTCGGCCACTGCCAGGCCGGGCTGCGATGCTGCGTCGCCGGCGGCAAGTGGCCCGGCGGCAAGCGGCATCGTCACGCAATGTCCTCAAAGCGGGCGAACCGGGCTGCAGACGATGCACAATAGCAACCAAGCCACCATCTTGCGCATGCGGTCGAGCCAAGCCGGGACTCGCCACCAAGCCGCACGCGCGCGTATCGCCGCTATCACTTACGCGCCGTTACCCTGTCAACCAAAACAGCGCCAGCGCCACGTCGGGACGCGCCCGTAACGGCGCGTCGGCGATTAGCCGAGCAACATTCGGCGATCAGCCGAGCGGCACGTTGTCGAGCAGGCGCACGGCGCCGAGCCGGGCCGCGGCTACAAGCCGCGCGTTCGGACAAATCGCTGTCAAAGGCTGCATGGTTTCCGCCTGCACCGCGGCCAGGTAGTCGATCGCAAAGCCTGCCCGGCGCAGCGTCGCGATGCCGTCCGCCAGCACCGGCGCGCTCGCCGCGCCGACCGGCAGCAGCGACGCCGCATGCTGCAGGCAGGCGTAGAGTTGCGGCGCGCGACGGCGCTCGTCCGGATCGAGAAAACGATTGCGCGAGCTCATCGCCAGCCCGTCCGTCTCGCGCCGTGTCGGCACGCCGACGATTGCCACCGGCAGCGCCAGGTCACGCGCCATCCGCTGCACCACCTGCAATTGCTGCCAGTCCTTCTCGCCGAACAGCGCCAGGTCCGGCCCGGTCTGGCTGAGCAGCTTCAGCACGACGGTCGCGACGCCGGTGAAGTGCGTTGGTCGCGCCGCCCCCTCGAAGCCGGCCGAGGGGCCCTCGACGCTCACCCTGGTCGCATCGCCCGGCGGATACATCGTCCCGAGCGTGGGCAGCCAGGCCAGCGCGCAGCCCGCCTGCTCGAGCTTGGCGAGGTCGCCGGCCTCGTCGCGCGGGTAGCGGGCGAGGTCTTCGCCGGCGGCGAACTGGGTCGGGTTGACGAACACCGAGGCGATCACGGCGTCGGCCCGCTCGCGCCCGGCGGCGACCAGCGCCAGGTGGCCGTCATGCAGCGCCCCCATCGTCGGCACCAGGGCGAGGCGGGTGGGCGGCGCGCCGGCGCGCAGCCTGGCCCGCGCCGCCTGCAGCTCCGACCCTGTGCGTGCGACCTGCATGGCGTCCTTACTGCTTGATCACGCCCGCCGCGGCAACGCGGCCGATACGCCCGCCGCGGCAACGCGGCCGATACGCCCGCCGCGGCAACGCGGCCAATACGCCCGCCGCGGCAACGCGGCCGATACGCCCGCCGCGGCAACGCGGCCGACACAGGTGCGCCGTCTGGGCCTCGCCCGCTTGATCGGGAACGGCGCCGGCATGACATCTGGGGCGCGTACGGCGCCGGGCAGGCCATGCCGTCGCAGGCCGGCACGAGGAACGATCGAGCATGGACCAACCGATACCGGAGCGGCGCGGAGACGATGCCGAGACGCCGCGGCTGCGCGGCGACAAGACGCCGAGGCGGCTGGGAGACGACGAGGCGCCGCGGCGCCTGGCGCCGGCAACCGTTCGCTGGGTCGCCGCCCGCACCCCTGCGCCAACCGCCTGGCCGGTGCCGCCGATGCTGACGGCGCTCGGCCGCGGCGCCATTGGACGCTGCCCGGCCTGCGGCCAGAGCGCGTTGTTCCGCGGCTTCCTGCGCGTGACGCCATGCTGCTCGCATTGCGCCGCGCCGCTCGGGCAGGTGCGTGCCGACGATGCGCCGCCATACTTCGTCATCTTCATCGTCGCCCACGTGGTGATCGGCGCGCAATTGCTGCTCGAGCAGCATGCGGCGATCGGCATGCTCGGCGAGGCGGCGATCCTGTTGCCGCTCACCGTCGGGCTCGCCGTCGGATTGCTGCGGCCGGTGAAGGGTGCGACGCTGGGCTGGATGTTGAAGGTGGGATTGGTGAAGCAAGACGATGCCGCATGACGCGCTCGGCGACGCCCCGGGGCGCGACAGGCCAGCCGCGCCGCGCACCCCGTCGCTCGCCCGCATCACCCTCGACGAGGAAGCGCTCGGCCGGCTGACGCCGCTGCAGGAGGCCGACCGCGCGCAGGCGGTGGCCGACCTTGAGGTCGAAAACCTGTTCCATCCGCATGGGCTCGACGGGCCGTTCCGCCTCAACCTGACCATCCTGGATGGCCGGCTGGTGTTCGACGTGCGCAGCCTTGACGACGTGCCGCTGATCGCGATTGGGCTGGCGCTCGGGCCGTTTCGGCGGCTGATCAAGGACTACCAGATGCTGGTCGACAGCTACGTCGACGCCGTGCAGGACGGTCGGGAGGCCAAGATCCAGGCGATCGACATGGGCCGGCGCGGGCTGCACAACGAGGGCGCGGAGATGATGGTGCAGCGGCTGACGGGCAAGGTTGCGCTCGACTTCGCCACTGCACGGCGGTTGTTCACGTTGGTGTGCGTGTTGCACCAACGTATTTAGGCGAGGCCAGGGCTGTGCCCTAAACTGCGTCACTCGCAAGCGCGCAGTCGCAAGACGGAGCCCACGGCCCAGACCCCATCTTTTACATCATGGATTTTAAAGGCTCCGCCTTTCATGGGGTCCAGGGGCAAAGCCCCTGGCCTACCTCTTCCTAGGACCCGCATGAAGATCGATGGGACGCCGTATCGGACGATCTGGCTGGACGAGCAGGATGGCTGGTCGGTGCGGATCATCGACCAGACCAGGCTGCCCTGGTCGCTCGACATCCTGCGCCTGGCCAGCCTGGCCGACGCGGCGCACGCCATCCGCAGCATGCAGGTGCGCGGCGCGCCGCTGATCGGCGCCGCCGCCGCCTACGGCGTTGCCCTGGCGCTGCGCCAGGATGCGAGCACCGACGGGTTGGAGCGGGCCGCAGCGACGCTCGCCGCCACCCGGCCGACGGCGGTCAACCTGCGCTGGGCGATCGAGCGGATGCTGACGGTGCTGCGCAACACCCGGCAAGCCGAGCGGGTGCGCCTCGCCTATGCCGAGGCGGCGGCGGTCGCCGAGGAGGACGTGGCGCAGAACGCCGCCATCGGCCGGCACGGCCTGCCGCTGATCCAGGCCGCCGCCGCGACCAAGGCGGCGGGCTCGGTCGTCAACGTGCTGACCCACTGCAACGCCGGGTGGCTCGCGACCGTCGACTGGGGCACCGCGCTGGCGCCGATCTACACCGCGCATGACGCCGGCCTGAAGCTGCATGTCTGGGTTGACGAGACGCGGCCGCGCAACCAGGGCGCAGCACTCACCGCCTACGAGCTCGGCAAGCACGGGGTGGCCCACACGGTGATCTCCGACAATGCCGGCGGCCACCTGATGCAGCGTGGCGACGTCGACCTGGTGATCGTGGGCGCCGACCGGGTGGCGCGCTCGGGGGATGCGGCCAACAAGATCGGCACCTACCTCAAGGCGCTGGCGGCGCACGACAACGGGGTGCCGTTCTGGGTTGCGATGCCGGGCTCGACCATCGACTGGACGATCGAGGACGGGGTGCGCGACATCCCGATCGAGGAGCGGCCGCAGACCGAGGTGACGACGATCACCGGGCGGGCGCTGGACGGCACGGTGACGACGGTGCGGCTGACGCCGGGCGGCTCGCCGGCGGCCAACCCGGCCTTCGACGTGACGCCGGCGCGGCTCGTCACCGGGCTGATCACCGAGCGCGGCCGCAGCACGGCCTCGCCTGGCGGCTTGGCCGAGCTGTTCCCTGACCGACACTAGACCATCACCCGCAACGCACAGGAGACCGCCGCATGACCATCCATCCTCGTCACGCTCGACGCCGCCCTGCGCTGTCAGCGGCCTGCGCGCTCGTGCTGCTGGCCGGCCTCGCCGGATGTGAAACCCAGCAGCAGGTGGTGGCGGCCAAGGAAGACAGCCTGGCCGCGGCCGGCTTCACCCAAATCCCGGCGAACACGCCGCAGCGCGTGGCGATGCTGAGCCGGCTGCCGCCGAACCGCTTCATCCGGCGGGTGCATGGCGACACGGTCACCTACGTCTATGGCGACCCGCTGGTCTGCGACTGCCTGTATGTGGGCTCGCAGCAGGCGTACGGTCAGTATGTGGCGGTGAAACAGCAACTGCAGATCGCCAACGAGCAGGCGCTGGCGGCGCAGGAGTATACCGATGCGCAGTGGAACTGGGGCGGCTGGGGCGGCGGCTTCTTCGGGCCGGGCTTTGGCTACGGGCTGGGCTTCTAGGCCTAGCAGTCTCCAACCAAATGGGGTCTGGGGCCGCCGGCCCCAGCGAGGTCCAGGAGCAGAGCTCCTGGCCTCTCCGGCCTAAAGCCGCCGCAGCATCGCCCGCGCCGAGTCCGGCGCCCGCTCCTTGTCGCCGCTGATGAAGTAGACGAAGCACGCCCGTCCGTGCTCCGCCCAGCCGCGCACGCGGGTCGCCCACGCGTCGAGGGCCTGGCTGTCATAGCCTTCCGCACTCGCCGCATCGTTACGCTGTAGGCGCGCATAGGCGAAGTCCGCGGTTTGCTCGGTGAGCAGCCTGTGCTTGTCGGAGTCGATCACCGCGTGGGCGACGTTGTGCTCGCGCAACAAGGCCATGTAGGCGGGGTCGGCGAAGCTCGGGTGCTGCGTCTCCACGGCGTGGCGCAGCGTGCGGCCGTCCTGCTGGCGCGGTAGGCCGGCGAGGAAGGCGGCGAAGACGTCGGCATCGAAGGCCCGATGCGCCGGGAACTGCCAGAGCAGCGGGCCGAGCTTGTCGCCGAGCTCGGTGATGCCGGAGGCGGCGAAGCGCGCGATCGAGGGCGCGCTGTCGGCCAGGTCGCGGCGGTTGGTGGCGACGCGGGGCGCCTTGACGGAGAAGATGAAGCCGTCGGGGGTTGCGGCGCGCCACTTGGCGAAGCTGGCCGGCTTCTGCGAGCCGTAGAAGGTGGCGTTGATCTCGATCGAGGTGAGCTGCCGGCTGGCATGCTCGAGCTCGCGCGCCTGAGCGAGCCCTGGCGGGTAGAAGCTGCCGCGCCAGGGGGCGAAGTTCCAGCCGCCGATGCCGACGCGGATCGGGCCCGCCTGCCCTGCTATTGGAGTCACGCTGTGCTCTTCCTCGCTTGCGAAGCCATTGAGAACCGATGCCCGACATCCAATCCTCTCCCATGAGGCGAGACTAACAAATGGATTGCAAAGGCTCCGCCGTCGTGCGCAGCACGCCTTCGCGTGACGATAGGGTCAAGGGGGCAAAGCGCCTTGCCTTGCCTGCAACTGGCCCGCACGGCCTTGCGCCGCGACGGTGTAACCTGCGAGCAAGCTGGGGCGAAGCATCCTGCACGGAGCGAGGAGGAGCATCATGAGAACGCGTCGGGAGCTGCTTGGCGGGGGCGCCGTCTTGGCCGGCATCGCCGCCCTGGGCGGTCGGGCGATCTGGTCGCCGGCGCACGCCGTGGACACCGGCAGCGCCAGCTTTCCGCTGCAGCACAGCGACGCCGAGTGGCGCCGGCTGCTCAGCCCCGGCGCCTACCAGGTGCTGCGCCAGCAGGGCACCGAGTTTCCCGGCACCAGCCCGCTCGATCACCAGGCCGGGGCCGGCCGCTACGCCTGCGCCGGCTGCGACTTGCCGCTGTATGACGCGGCCACCAAGTTCGACAGCGGCACCGGCTGGCCGAGCTTCTACCAGCCGCTGCCGAGCGCGATCGCGACCAGCAGTGACACGAGCTTTTTCGGCCAGCGCACCGAGGTGCATTGCTCGCGCTGCGGCGGCCATCTCGGCCACGTCTTCGCCGACGGGCCGCCGCCGACCGGGCTGCGCTACTGCATGAACGGCGTCGCGCTGCAGTTCCATCCGGCCTGACCGGCCGCTTCAGGAGTTCCCAACGATGTCCAAACCCGCGTTCCGCCAGCGACTCGCCGGGTATGCTCCCGGCGCCGCGGCGTTTGGCCTCGCGGTGCTGCTGACCGGCGGCCTCGCGCTGTCGGTGCGCACGCCGCATGCCGCCGCTGACCCGGTCGCCTTGCCGATGCCGGCGGGGGTCGTCGCGCCGGGTGTCGCCAGGCTGCAGAGCGTGGTGCTGTCCGGCGGTTGCTTCTGGGGCGTGCAGGGCGTGTTCGAGCACGTGCGCGGCGTGACCAGCGCGGTCTCGGGCTATGCCGGCGGCGCGGCGGCGACGGCGCAGTACGAGGTCGTCAGCACCGGGCTCACCGGACACGCGGAGTCGGTGCGGGTCACCTTCGACCCGGCGCAGGTGTCGTATGCGAAGATCCTGCAGATCTTCTTCAGCGTCGTGCTCGACCCGACCGAGAAGAACCGGCAGGGTCCGGACACCGGCAGCCAGTATCGTTCCGAGGTGTTCACGACCGACGCGGCCGAGGCGGACCTCGCGCGCCGCTACATCGCCTCGCTTGACGCGGCACACGCCTTTGCCGCGCCGATTGCGACCCGGGTCGATCCGCTCACCGGCTTCTATCCGGCCGAGTTCTATCACCAGGACTACCTCACCCTGCATCCGCAGAGCGGCTACATCGAGGCCTTCGACATGCCGAAAGTGGCGGCGCTGAAGCGGCTGTTTCCCAGCCAGTACGTCGAGCAGCCGACGCTGACGACGCACGCCGCCACGGCCTCCTGAGCTGCGGCGTCGCCTGGCCGGTCGGAGCTAGTGCGTCGGGCGCGCCAGGCCGACCTTGATCACGTCCTGCGGCGCCAGCCTGGTCGCGCCGGCGTCATCAAAGGTTGGAAGACGCCTGAGCTGGTCTGGCGTCAGGCCGACGATCTCCATGCTGTGCAGGATCAGCACCATGGCCTGCACCGGCACCGCGACCGGCCGGCCGCCGAACCCGAGCACGCCGCCATAGTCGACCACGACCTTGACCTGATTGTCCTGGCGGACGACGCCGAGGACATGCCCGACGACATTGCGGCTTTCCGAGGCCGCCAGCACAGTGCGGTGCAGGAGCGAGGCCACCTGCACCGGCTGCGGGTAATGCGCGGCTGCCAGCTCGGCCAGGGTCTCGCCGGACTGCATTCTCGGCGCCGGCGCAGGCGCCTGCGCCCACGCCGACGTCACGCCGAAAAGTCCGACGACAAGCAGCGCGTACCGTTTCAGCATCGTACATTCTTTCAGCAGCGCAAGCAGCCTACACTGTCGCATCGAAATCGTCTCTTCCATCGCGCCTGGCACGGCGCCGACCGGAGCTCCGCGCATGGTCCGCGCCCGCACAGCCCGCCGAGAACGCCGGCTGCACCCGCTGCCGGTGCGTCTCATGCACTGGACCAACGCCGTCGCCATGCTCGTCATGATCACGTCCGGATGGGGCATCTACGACGACTACGTCATCGTCAACGGGCTGCATTTCAGCCCGTTCTTCCGGCTCGGGAGCTGGGCGGCGCCGAGCCTGCTGTGGCACTTCGCCGGCATGTGGCTGTTGGTGCTGAACGGCGGCGCCTACCTGAGCTACGGCCTGATCACCGGCCGGCTGCGCGAGCGCCTGCTGCCGATCCGTCTGCACGAGCTGCTGCACACGGTGTGGGACACGTTGCATTTCCGTATCGGGCATGCCGACCTCACGGTCTACAACGCGGTGCAGAAGCTGCTCTACATCGTGGTGATCCTCGCCGGCCTCTCTCAGGTGGTGACCGGGCTGCTGATCTGGAAACCGGTCCAGTTCTCCTGGGCGGTGGCGCTGGTCGGCGGCTTTCAACGCGCCCGCCTGCTGCACTTCCTCGGCATGTCGGTGATCGTCGGCTTCCTCGCCGTGCACGTCGCGCTGTCGCTGCTGGTGCCGCGGACGCTGTGGGCGATGCTGACCGGCGGGCCGCGTCTGCGCCCCCTCGCCGACCCGGCGCCGGACGAGGACCCGCGGGGGGCTCACCCGTGAGGTCGCCGTTCCGCCCGCCAAGCCCGCCCGACCCGGCGATCCTGGACGACCATCGCCGGCTGATCCGCGCGCTCGAGCGCCGCGGCGTGCTCAGGCGCGGCCTGTCGCTCGGCGCGCTCACCCTGCTCACCGGCTGCGACGTTGCGATGCCGAAATCGGTCGATGCCGCGCTGCGCGCCATCTCGGCGATGAATGACGGCGTGCAGGAGCTGCTGTTCGACCCGACCAGGCTTGCGCCGACGTATCCGGAGTCGATGGTGCTCAAGCCGCCGCAGTACAACGCCTATTACGACCTCACCGAGCTCAAGCCGGTGGACGGTGCGAGCTGGAGGCTCGAGCTCGCCGGGCTGATCGCCGACAAGCGGCCGTGGACGGTGGCCCAGCTCGCGACCCTGCCGCAGCGCGACGAGGTAATCCGCCACGTCTGCGTCGAGGGCTGGGACTATATCGGCCAGTGGGGCGGGGTGCCGCTGCGCGCCTTTCTGGAGCGCGTCGGCGCCGACCTTAGCGCCCGCTACGTCGCCTTCAAGACCGCGGACGACTACCCGAGCAGCATCGACATGCCGACCGCGCTGCACCCGCAAACCCTGCTGGCGACACGCTACGCGCGCGAGACGCTGGCCGACCCGTTCGGCTTTCCGCTGCGGCTGCGCATGTCCACCAAGCTCGGCTACAAGAACCCGAAATGGATCACCGCCATCGAGGTGACGAACACCTATCCGGGCGGTTACTGGGAAAGCCGCGGCTATAACTGGTTCGGAGGGATCTGAGGCAAGGCCGGGGATGCGGGTCTTGGGAGTGCAGGTCTGGGGGCGCCGCCCCCAGCGGGTCAAGGGCAGAGCCCTTGCCTTCCCTGCCTATCCCGCCGGAAACGGCACCATGCGCTGCCGCTCCTCGTCCCACAGCATGTAGGCCGGCGCGAGCAGCGCCTGCCAGAAGCTCAGCGTCGGCACCGAGGCCAGCTCGGCGTGCGCGTGGTGACAGGCCTGCAGCCGGTAGTTCGGCACCCGTGGCGCCAAATGGTGGACGTGGTGGAAGCCGATGTTGCCGGTGAACCATTGCAGCACCGCCGGCAGCCTGAGATAGGAGCTGCCCTCCAGCGCTGCCCCGCTCGCCGACCACTGGTCCTGGCGCATCCACTGCGAGGCTTCGAAGCGGTGCTGGATGGTGAACAGCCAGACGCCGATGATGGCGGTGATCGACAGCACCGAGAGCTGCACCAGCAGCACCTGCCAGAGGCCGAGGAAACGCGCGGCGGCGGCGAGCACGCAGACGATCATGAGGTCGGTGAGGTAGACGCTCGCCCGCTCCCGCGTCCAGGATTTCGGCGCGTCGAAGGGCACCCGGTAGAGCAGCAGGAACACCAGCGGCGGCAACAGGAACTGCGCGATGAGCGGGTGGCGCGACAGACGGTAGAGGAGTTGCTGGCGAGGCGACAGCGCGCGGTACTCGCTGAGCGTGGCGCAGTTCGAGTAGAGGTCGATGCCCGGCTCGCGACGGTCCAGATTGTTGAAGCAGCCGTGATGGTTGGCGTGCTGGCGGCGCCAGAACGCATACGGGGTGAAGGTCAGCACGCTGCACGCGCGGCCGACCGCATCGTTCAGCCGGCGGGTGCGGAAGAACGATCCGTGGCCGCAATCATGCTGGATGATGAACAGCCTGACCATCAGCCCGGCCGCCGGCCAGGCGAGCGCCAAAGCGAGCCAGACGGTGACGTGCAAGGCGCCGAACAGGCAGGCGTAGAGGCCGAGCAAGGCGAGCAGGGTGGAGCCGAACTGCCAGGTGCTGCGTGACACCGACGGCAATTGCATCGCGCGCAGCGAGCGCAGCATGGCCTTGTGGCTCGCCGACGCCAGGTCGCCCGGCTCGGGCCGCGGTGGCGCGGTGGCGCTCATGCGGCGCGCTCCATGGCGTAGCGTCGGCAGTGCCGCAGATAGGCGCCCTCGTGCAGGGCGGCGAGCTCGACGACGCTGTTCCACAGCCAGGACGGCGCGTCGAGCGAGCGCGAGCGGTCGGCCTGCAGCTCGGCGAGCCAGGCGCGGCGGCCGGCGGCATCGAGCTGGCGCGCATGGCCGCGCCCGACGACGCGGGCGAGGAACTCGGCAACGTTCATGGCTTCGGCCTGCGAGAGGTGGTCGATCTCGAGCTTCAAGTCCTGCGGCAGCAGCTCGCGGACGAACACCGCGCGGCCAAGCAGGCGCGAGGCCGCCATGCGGCCGCCGAGGAAGGGCGAGAGGTGCCGCGCCGCGGTCACCACGCGCTCGGCATTGTCGCGCGGCATGACGGCGGTCGGGCTGCGCGGCGCCGCGGCGCCAACCGCCTCCTTCACGTCGACCAGGCAGTGACGCTCGGCCTTGCCCTCGCCCACCGCCAGCAATGCGGCGATGCGCAGCCGGCCGAGCGAGCTGCAGCCCTTGCGCCAGTAGGCGGCATCCATCAGGCGGGTCGGCGCGTGGTCGTCGCGGCTGCGCAGCGCGGTGACCAGGCGGCGCAGCTCCTCCTGGGCGAACAACGCCGCGATGTCGGCGCGCTCCGTCCTGGTCAGCGGCCAGAACCGCCGGCCGAGCGGGATCACCGGCTCGACGCCCTCGATGCGCTCGTCGGCGAGGTGCTTCCAGGACCGGCTCGCCGCCTCGCGCATGACGCTGCGGACGCTCTTCGGCATCGCCTCGGCGGCGTCGAGCGTCTCGCCCTGGGCCTGCGGCGCGAAGGCGGATTCGTAGCCCTCGACCATGCGCTCGATCATGTAGGCGGTCGTCACCCCCGGCAGGTCGGAGCCGCGGGCGGCCATGGCGAGCGACAGGCCGAGGCGGATCAGGTCGTGCGCCGGGTTGCCGATGACGGCCTGGTCGAGATCCCTGACCTGGATCGCCAAGGCGCCGTCGGCACTCGCCACCGGGCCGAGATTGCCGACATGGCAGTCGCCGCAGATCCAGAGGGCCGGCCCTTCCGGCAACGCCGCCGGGCGGGCCGCCTGCAGCCAGTCGTAGAACTGGGCGGTGCTGCCGCGTACAAACGCGTGTGCGGAGACGGCCATCTTGCGGTTGCGCTCGGCGGCGAGCTGGGGGGCCCGGTCGTCGGGCTCGGCAATGCTCTTCTTCATCGATTCTTTCATCACGCCTGAGCAACCAGGAGCTGGCTTGTTCGCGGACGCTGACGAACCACTCCCCATCATGATCGAGCATCGTCATCCCGCTCGCCCGGATGATCCTCTAGCACAGGCGACGGCTGAGCGTAGAGCACGGCAAGAGGGGCTGCCGCCTGATCCTGGCACGGCCAAGAGGGCCGATAGGGGACCTGGCGCGTCTAGGCAATCTGGCCCGGCGGACCATGTGTCAAGCCGTGACGGTTTCCGATTCCCTGACGTTTGACGCCATCATCATCGGCGGCGGTCCGGCCGGCGCCACCAGCGCGTTGGCCCTGGCCAGGCTTGGCTGGTCGGTCGCCATCGTCGAGAAGGCGGCCTACCCGCGCCGCAAGGTTTGCGGCGAGTTCATGTCGGCCACCACCCTGGCCGTGATCGACCAGCTCGGCCTGGGCGACGCCTGGCGCGACCGGGCCGGTCCGCAGGTCCGGCGACTGGCGCTGTTCGCCGGGCAGGACGTCGTCGAGGCGCCAGTTCCGGCGACGAAGTCAGCCAGCTTCGGCCAGGCGCTCGGACGCGACGTGCTGGACGAGATGCTGCTCGACACCGCCGAGGCGGCCGGTGCGACGGTGTTCCAGCCAAGCCGGGCGGTGGGGCTGTCGGTCGGCGAGGCGATCAGCACGGTCGAGATCCTGCATGGCGGCGCCTCGGTAAGCCTGCGCGCGCCGGTGCTGATTGCCGCGCATGGTTCGTGGGAGCGCGGTTCGCTGCCGACGCAACTGGCCAAGGTGAACACCCCGGCCGACCTGCTGGGGTTCAAAACGCATTTCCGCAACGTCACCATGGCGCCCGACCTGATGCCGTTGCTGGCCTTCCCGGGCGGCTATGGCGGCATCGCCTGGGCGGATGATGGCCGGCTTTCGGTGTCCTACTGCCTGCGTCGCGATGCCCTCGCCCGGGCCCGCAAGGCGTATGGCGGCAGCGCGGCCGAGGCGGTGCACAGCGAACTCCTCGCCACCTGCCGCGGCGTGCGCGAGGTGATCGGTGACGCCGAACCGGACGAGCCCTGGGTTGCCGCCGGGCCGATGCGGCCAGGCTTCCGGCACTGCCACCAGGACGGCGTGTTCTACGTCGGCAACGCCGCCGGCGAGTCGCACTCCATCATCGCCGAGGGCATCTCGATGGCGATCCAGTCGGCATGGCTGCTGACCTCCGAGCTCAGCCGGGTCAATGTGCGGACCCAGGAAGGCCAAGCGCTGGCCGGGCGGCGCTACACGGCGGCGTGGCGCCGACAGTTCAGCGGCCGCATTCGCGCGGCAACCGCGTTCGCCTGGCTCGCCGCGCGGCCCGACAACTCACCTGTCGCGCGGGCGGTCATGCGGGCGGCGCCCTCTCTGCTGACGTTCGGCGCCAGGCTGGCGGGTAAGACGGCTGCGGTGCCGAGCTTTTGAGGCAAGCGCCGCCGTCCGCCGCTTACCGAAATGGATTTTAAAGGCTCCGCCTTTAATCGGGTCCAGGGCAGACAGCCCTGGCCTTGCTACTCTTCCCGCTGGCTGACCGGGTTCGGATCCGGGCGGAACCCTTCGCCGGCTGTGGCGCGGGCGGCTGCGAGGCGGGCGCCTTCCCTGGCCATGGCGGCGAACAGCCGCTCGGGATCGTGCCGGCGCATTTCGGAGGCGGCCAGTTCGCCGCCCTGCGCCACGACGATCTCGCGCAGGCCGCGATCGATGCCGTCGACGATGATCTCCGCGACCTGTGCGGGGTCCATGCCGGCGTCGATGTTGGCGTCCGACACGCCGCGCGCCGAGCCGTCCGCCTGCAGCGCGTTGATCGCGATCGGGGTGCGCACCGATCCCGGCAGCACGGTGGTCACGCCGATTTCGTAGGCGAGCTCGAGCTCCGCGCGCAGCGCCTCGCTGTAGCCGAGCAGCGCGTGCTTGGCGGCGCAGTAGCCGCTGCGCAGCGGCGAGCCGATGCGGCCGGCGAGCGAGCTGATGGCGACGATGCGGCCGGCGCGGCGCGCCACCATGTGCGGCACCACGAGCTGGGTCAGCGCCAGCGGTGCCAGGAAGTCGGTCTCGATCAGCGAGCGATAGACGGCGAACCCGGTGTCGAGCGCCAGGCTGCGCTGGCTGATGCCGGCATTGTTGACCAGCAGGTCGAGCCGGCCGCGCCAGGCCAGTGCGCGCTCGACCACCGCCGGCAGGGCATCGTACTCGGTGGCCTCGAACGGCAGCACGAGCGTTGGTGCGTCGATGCCGCCGGCGACGCTCTCCAGCGCCGTGACGCGACGGCCGGAGAGGATCACCGCCCATCCGGCCTGGCCGAGCCGTTTGGCCAGCGCCGCACCGATGCCGGACGAGGCGCCGGTGACCCAGGCGACGCGGCCGTCGCTCACCCGTCGCGCGCCTGGGCTCGACCCCTCCGGCTCAGGCGCGGCCATGCGAGACGCGCGAGCGCCGGGCCAGCGAGTCGACGATCACGGCAATCGCCAGCACGCCGCCGGTGATCATGTAGCGAAGCGACGATGACAGGTCGAGCAACGTCAATCCGTTCGAGATCGACTCGATGACGATGATGCCGAGCAGGGCCGAGTAGGCGCTGCCGCGGCCGCCGAACAGGCTGGTGCCGCCGATCACCGCGGCGGCGATCGCGTCCAGGTTGACGTCGCCGGTGCCGGCCTGCTGGCTGGCCGAGGCGAGGCGCGCGGCCGACAGCACGCCGCCGATGGCCGCAAACGCCGAGCACAGCACGAAGGCGCTGGTGTAGATCAGCTTCACGTTGATGCCGGCGCGGCGCGCGGCCTCGCGGTTGCCGCCGACCGCGGTGATCCAGCGGCCCCATCTGGACCGCGTGAGCGCATAGTTCGTCGCCACCACCAGGCCGACGAACAGGCCGAACATCCACGGCACGCCGCGGTCCTGGTTGAGGTAGAAGACGATCAGCTCGAGCACGATGGTGAGCACCACCGCGCGCAGCACCAGGGCGTTGGTCGATTGCGAGGACAGGCCGGCCTGCTGGCGACGCGCCGCCGTGCGCGTCCCGGTGACGAAGCTGAGGATGCCGGGCAGTGCGGCGAGCCCGTAGGCGACGACCGCGGGCATGAACAGCGACTGGCCGAAATTCACCACCGCCGAGCCGTACGGCAGGTTGATCGAGCCGCTCTGGCCGAGGATGTAGAGCTGCAGGCCGAGCACGGCGAGCAGCCCGGCCAGGGTGGAGACGAAGCTCGGCATGCCGAAGCGGTTGAACAGCTGAGCGTAGATCAGCCCGATCACCACGCCGGCGAGGATCGCGGCGATGATGGCGAGCCACACCGGCAGGTCGGCATTGACCCAGATCACGCCGACCAGCGCCGAGCCGAAGCCGCTGACCGAGCCGACCGAGAGGTCGATCTCGCCGACCATCAGGATGCAGACGATGCCGAGCGCGATCACGCCCACGGTGGAGCAGTCGAACAGCAGGTTGACGAGGTTGTTGCTCGACAGGAAGACGGTGTTGAGGCTCTCGAACACCGTCCAGATAATGACGAGGCCGACGACGACCGGCAGCGCGCCGAGCTCGCCGGAGCGCACCCGGTCGAGAAAGGCGCGGATGGTGCCGCCGAACCCGCTCGCCTGCTTGAGGCGCTCGTCGGCGCGGTCGAGCAGCGGCGCGCTGCCGGCCGGCTTCATCTCGTTGCTCATGGCCGGGCCTCCTGCGCGAGCGCGGCCGCCTGGCGCCGGCCGGAGCGGCGCGAGACCGAGTTGTCGGAGGCGCCGGTGATGGCGCTGACCAGCTCCTGGTTGGAGGCGTCGGGATAGAACACGCCGTTGTTGCGGCCCAGCCGCAGCACCACGATCCGGTCGGCGACGGCGCGCACGTCCTCCATGTTGTGGCTGATCATCACCACCCCGAGGCCGCGCTCGCGCACCCGCTCGATCAGGTCCAGCACCTCGGCGGTCTGGGCGACGCCGAGGGCCGCGGTCGGCTCGTCGAGCAAGATGAGCTTGGGGTCGAGCAGCAGCGAGCGGGCGATGGCGACCGTCTGACGCTGGCCGCCCGAGAGCGAGGAGACGGTCTCGCGCACGCTCGGGATGCGCGCCGACAGCTCGCGCAGCAGCGTCCAGGCGCGGGTCTCCATCGAGACCTCGTCGAGGTGCAGCGGCTGCAGCTCCTTGCCGAGGAAGATGTTGGCGACGACGTCGAGGTTCTCGCACAGCGCGAGGTCCTGGAAGACGGTGGCGATGCCGAGCGCGAGCGACGCGCTGGGGTCGGCCAGCACCACCTCGCGGCCCTGGAACGACATCGTGCCGGCGCTCGGCTGGTGCACCCCGGCGAGGATCTTGACCAGGGTGGACTTGCCGGCGCCGTTGTCGCCGACCAGGGCGACGACCTCGCCGGCATGCACGTCGAGGTCGATGTCGGTCAGCGCGGAGACGGCGCCGAAATGCTTGGAGACGCCGCGCAGGCTGAGCACAAGCTCACCCTGGGCAGGCGGTGCGACGGTGTCTGTCATGCGCGCACCCTCTTGGATTAGAAAGGAAGGGTTCTTTTTTCAAAAAAAGAACCAAAAAACTTTTATCTGTTACGAGTCCGGCTCGGTCTGCTGAGACCGAGCGGACGGAGGTTTTTTGCTTCGCCTTTAAAAGAAGCGCTTCCTTCGCTGACTACTGCGAGATGCCCAGCTTCTGACAGCCAGCCGCGTAACGGCCGGTGCACAGCACCGCCGCGCTCTCGATCGGCTTGCCGTTCACGTCCTTGTCGACGATCTCCGCCTTGAGATTGCCGGCGGTGATCAGCGTCGGCGTGAACAGCTGGGTGGGCGCGCCGAACAGCGTCGCGTCGGCCTTCGGCTTCTGGCCGCCGAGCAGCTCGATGGCGACGTGGGCGGCCGCCGCGGCGACGACCTCGCTCGGCTTGGAGATCGTGTTGTACTGGTCGCCGGCAATGATCAGCTGCAGCCCGGCGATCGTCGCGTCGTTACCGGTGACGGCTGGTACCGGGTTGACGCCGGCGCCCTTGAACGCCGCGATCGTGCCGCCGCCGGTGCCGTCATTGGCGGCGACGACGCCGACGATCTTCTTGCCGAAGCGCGAGATCTGGCCGCTCACCCATTGCTGCGCCTTGGCCGGCGTCCAGTCCGGCGTGTCGTACTCGGCCAGGGTGCGATAGCCGCTGGAGGCGAGGCCCTCGTGGATGCCCTTCTTGATCAGTCCGGCCGCAGCGTCGGTCGGCGAGCCGTTGACCTCGAGCACGCCGTCGCCGCTGGTCGGCACGTTCGTCGCCTTGAGGTGCTGCACCAGCGATTGGGCGATGACCTTACCGATCTGCTCGTTATTGAAGGAGACGTAGTAATCCGCCTTGGCCGAGGGGATCGGCCGGTCATAGGCGATGACCTTCACACCTTGGCTCTGCGCCTGGTGGACCAGCGAGGCCGCGGCGCTGCTGTCCACCGGGTCGATGACGATCGCCTTGGCGCCCTGCGAGATCACCGAGTTGAACTGCTGCTGCTGGCGCGAGGGGTCGGCGTCGGCGTTCTGGTAGAGCACGGTGCAGGTCGGGCAAAGCTTCATCATCTCGGCGACGAAGCCGGGGCGATCGTGCTCCTCGTAGCGCGTCGAGGCCTCGTCGGGCATCAGGAACGCGACCTTGACGTTGGACACGCCGGCGGCGAGCGCGGACGGGCCAGTGAGCAGGCCCACGACCTGCGCAACAGCGCCTACGGTTTTCCAGGTGACAAGGCGCATTTGGTTTCCTCCGTTTATTTCGGTTACCGCATAGCGCCCCCCGATCCGCTTGGCTAGGCCGCGCGCCGCCGAACGGCGCCAGTGCCTTGCCGCTGTGACCGGCGCACCGCAGCGTCGTGCCAGGGACTACGTGCGGCGGTTCACTGGCGGCAGACCGCGTGATGGCGCTTGCCAAGGACGCTTGGAAGATTTATCGTAAGATATGTTTACTGATTATCATCACGGCCGCGAGGGCCGTCTTCGTCAACTGGTTCATGCCATCGGCCAGCACCGCCGCGGCGGACGCGGTTTTGGTCGTGGTCCGGGCGGCTTCGGCCGTGGCGGCTTCATGGGAGGCGACGGGCTGCCGGGCGGCCGACGGCTCAGCTCGGGCGAGCTGCAACTCGTGCTGCTGGCGCTGCTCGCCGAGCGGCCGGCGCATGGCTACGAGCTGATCCGCACCCTGGAGGAGCGCTCCGGCGGCTTCTACGCGCCCAGTCCCGGCATGGTCTATCCGGCGCTCACCTATCTCGACGAGATCGGCCACGCTGCGGTCAGCCAGGAGGCCAACCGCAAGCTCTACGCCCTCACCGACGCCGGGCGCGCCCACCTGGCGGCGAACCAGGGCCAGGCCGAGGCGATCCTTGATGGGCTCGCCCGCATCGGCAGCCGCATGGAGCAGGTGCGCGAGGCCTTCTCCGGACTGAGCGACGCCGACCCGCAGGCCGCGGATGAGCTGCACCGGGCGCGCCACGCGCTCAAGCACGCGCTGATGCGTCGCCGCGGCTGCGCGCCCGACGAGGCCCGCCGGATCGCCCGCATCCTCGAGCGCTGTGC
Source organism: Acetobacteraceae bacterium (assembly GCA_965198995.1). Taxonomy (GTDB): domain Bacteria; phylum Pseudomonadota; class Alphaproteobacteria; order Acetobacterales; family Acetobacteraceae; genus CAXMMR01. Next base: position 1,293,035 of record CBDAQG010000002.1, on the reverse strand, counting down.
GGCCGAAATTCTCAGGGCGGAGGCACACGAGTAGCCGCCTGCCACGGCGCGCCGACACCACATCCGTTTGGAGCGCAGAATGAACTCCATCACCGGCACGCCGTTGCGCGTGCGTCATGACACCCGGCTTCGGCTGCTGCAGGTCCGGCGCGTCGAGATGCTGTCGTTGCGCATGCGTCGCGTCGTGCTTGGCGGCGACGAGCTGCGCGGCTTCGTCACCGCCGCGGCGGACGACCACGTGAAGCTGTTCTTCCCCGCGCCCGACCAAGACCACCCGATCCTGCCGGCGCCGGACGCGGCTGGCCGCAGCTCCGGCCGCGTTGCCGCCGACGACGCGGCGCGCCCCGTGGTGCGCGAGTATACGCCGCGCCGGTTCGACGCCGCGGCGGGGGAGCTCACGATCGATTTCGTGCTGCACGGCCACGGTCCCGCCTCCGACTGGGCGGCAACGCGCGCCGAGCCCGGCGCCTGGCTCGGCGTCGGCGGCCCGCGCAGCTCGGTTCTGCTGCCCGACGACGACGACGCCCACCTGCTGGTTGGCGACGAGACCGCCCTGCCCTGCATCGCGCGACGGCTGGAAGAGCTGCCCCCGGGCGCCCGCGCGGTTGCCCTGATCGAGGTGGCCGACGGCGGGGAGGACCGTTATCTGCCGAGCGCCGGCAACGTCTCGCTGACCTGGCTGCACCGCAACGGCGCGCCGGCCGGTGCTGCGAGCCTGCTGCGCGAGGCGCTCGGCGCGCTCACGCTGCCGGCCGGCGGCGTGCATGCCTGGATCGCCTGCGAGATCGAGACGGCGCGCCGGTTGCGCGCGCTGCTGCTCGAGCGGCATGGGCTGCCACGGCAGCGGATCAGCGCTGCGGGCTACTGGCGGCTCGGCGAGCCTGGCGCGTCAGGACGGGTGGATGGCTGAGGCCAGCCTCGCTACTCCGGCCCCCGCTTGCGCCGACCGCATTTGCTCTACCCCGGCCGGCTCAGGCCTCGCTGAGCACGTGCACGGCCCGGGTGGCGAGCATGTCCTTCACCGCCTCGCCATAGGCCGCCATGTGCGGCGAGCGCGCATGCGCCCGCAGCGCGTCCAGGCTCTCCCACTTCTCGACCACGATGAAGCTGTCGTCGCCGAGCGCGGTCTGCATCCGGCCGGCATCGGCAGCGTCGATCACCGGAACGTATTCGAGGCAGCCGGCCTCGGCGCGCACGGCGGCCACGTTGGCGTTGAAGGCGGTCAGCACGTCGGCGCGCTGGCCGGGCTTGGTGGTGATGATGGCGACGACGTGGATCATGGCGGCTGCCTTCGGTGCTGGATCGTCTGTGCTGAGCAAATCGTTCGTGACGGCCTGGCAGGCGGGCGAGGCGGTGCCGGCGAACCTACCCGCCGGCAGTAGAGCCGCGGGGGAAATGCTGTCAACCGGGCACGCGTCCTGGAGCGCCGCAGCCGGCGGTGAGCGGATGGCGGCACGCAGAGCCGCCGGATCTTTGCCGAGGACGGGACCCCCTCGCAATCCTGCGGCGGCAGCCCGCCACGCGCGTAAAGCCTTCTTGGGGCCGCGCGCCCGACCGGGTCGGCACCAAATCTCGTCGTCGAGACCGGCGATGTGCGGCCGGCTGCAAAGCACCCTCAGGATCAATCCCGGCTAGCCGGTCATGACCGCCGCGCCAGCAATCGACATCCGCAATCGGGACTCTCCGCTGCACCACCGCCCCTGCCACCATGGCCGCCGCGTCACGTCGGTCCTGCGACTGCTTTGCGACCATCCGGCTGCCCGGAAAGCTCCAACCGGGTGACGACTAGACGTCGGTGGCGACCAGGCTGAACTTGACGCTCAAGCTCTTACCAAGCGAGGTCACGCCGCCAATGATCACAACGGCAACCAAACCCGCAATCAAGCCATATTCCAGCGCCGTCACGGCGCGCCGATCAGTCTTGAGCTCGATCCAGATCTTGAGAAACTCGTACAAGGTGTGCCTTTTCGTCGTTTGCCTTACGCGCGACAACATACTTTATGAGCTTGTCTCGCCAGACACTGGGTGCCGACGTGTCACAAGCTAACGGCGAAAGGTTGCGGGAGGGTTAATAATGCCGCTACTCGACGTCGTCTCTGGATCGTCCATCAGAGTTATGGCGGAGAGAGTGGGATTCGAACCCACGGTGGGCTTGCACCCACGGCGGTTTTCAAGACCGCTGCCTTAAACCACTCGGCCATCTCTCCGGCGCGCGGCGCCACAGCTTTACAGGCTGCCGGAGACCGGGCCAAGCCGGCCACCCGGCCAGGACCACGCCACCAGGCCCATCCGACCAGGCCCGTCCGACCAGGCCCGTCCGACCAGGCCCGCGAACGTCTTCAGCTGGCCACCACGCCCGTGGGAATGGCGCGGTCAGCTTGGCCAATGAGCGCCTTGTCTGGCGAGGCGCGCCACCATACCGTCGCCTGCAGCCAGCCCTGAGCGCCTGATCGGTCAGGCGGGCGCTGCTTGAGGTGCTTGGATGAATGATGCGGACCTGATGTTCGAGTTCGTCAGCCTGGGCGAGGATTGCGAGTTCAGCTTCATCCAGCGACGGCCGGCGCCGAGCCGCTCGAGATGCTGCGCTTCGCCGGCACCACCATCGCCGAGCTGATCCGCGGCTTCAGCGAGAGCTTCGCCGCAATCGGCCACCCGCTGCACACCTACATCAAGGTCACATCGAACAAGGAAGTCTGGTGCATGAACCGGCGGCACGATTTCGCCCAGCACGTGTTCCGCAACCCGGACGAGCTGGACCTGACGGCGTTCGCGGCCGAGCAATGCAAGCGGCTGCAGTTCCTCCGGCGCAAGTTTTTCGAGGACATCGAGGAGGGCGAGAAGATCTTCGTCTACAAGCGCCGCGAGCCGATCGAGCAGCGCGAGGTCGCGCGGCTGCACCAATGGCTGCGACGCACCGGGCCGGCAACGTTGCTGTGGGTGGTGGCGCAGGACGAGGATCACGCGCCCGGCCAGGTGGAACCGATCGGCGACGGCTTCCTCAAAGGCTACATCGACGCCTTCACGCCGTTCGGCCGTGCCGCCTTCGGCTCGTTGCCGATATGGTTGGAGATCTGTCGCAACGCCCGCCTTTTGGTCACCGAGGGCGCGGTCCAGACGGCGTGAGTCCTGGCTGAGGCGCCCGCCCGGGTGGCCTACGTCCTCGCCCATCTCAGCGACCCGCACCTCGCCCTCGCCGGCATCACGCTTTCGTCACGCGACCTGCCGATCAAGCGCGCCCTCGGCCGGGTTTCCTGGCAGACCAACCGACGCCGCCGGCATCGTCCGGAGCACCTGCAGGCGGTCGTCGACGCGGTGGCGTCAGCCGGCGTCAACCACATCGCCGTCACCGGCGACCTCACCAATCTTGGCCTGCCCGCCGAGTTCGCGCGCGCCCGCCGCTGGCTCGACGCGCTGGGCGGGCCCGAGCGCGTGAGCCTCGTGCCGGGCAACCATGACGCCCTGCTCGCCGGCAGTTGGGCCGCCGCTGAGCCGCTGCTCGCGCCCTATCTGCCCGACGGCCTGCCCTACCTGCACCGGCACGGGCCGCTGGCGATCATCGGCGTCAGCTCCGCCATCCCGACGCCGCCGTTCTGCGCCTATGGCCGGGTGGGCGCGGCGCAGACCGGGCAGCTCGGCGCGCTGCTCGATGCCGGGCGCGCCGCGGGGCTGTGCCGCGTCGTGCTGATCCATCATCCGCCGCTGGACGGCATTCTCGGCGAGCGCAAGTCGCTGCACGACCGCGAGCCCGTGCGCGCGACCCTCGCCGAGCATGGCGCCGAGCTGGTGCTGAGCGGGCACGTCCATCACGCCTCGCGCCACGTCCTGCCCGGCAATATTCCCCTGCTGGTGGCGCCAAGCGCCTCGCTGGCGGGCGAACCCGGCTGGCACCGGATCACGATCGAGGCCGATGGCTTGGCCTGGAGAATCGACTGGAACGGAAGGTAAGGAAGGGTTTTTTTTTGAAAAAAAGAACCAAAAAACTTTTGCTTATTAGAGAGAAGTTTCTTGCTTCTTCTTTTCAAAGAAGAAGGCCTTCCTTAGTTTTCTTACGGCTGCTGCCCGGCGCTGATGCGCTTCTCGGACTTCACCTTCTCGTGGTGGCCGATCGCCGCACCGGCGACGATGCCGGTCTTGGTGTGATGCCCGAGCGCGTGCCCGGCCAGGCCGCCCACCGCGGCGCCCTTCAGCGTGCCGCCCTTGGGCGTCGGCGTCGTGTCATCGGCATGGGCGGCGAGCGGGGCTGCCATCAGCAGCGCGGCGAGCGTCAAGGCGGTGGACGTCTTCATGGCAAGCTCCTGTTCGGGCGTCGGCCCATCCTAGCCGGGCCGTGTCTAATCAAGCCCGGCGGGTATGGCAAAACTGCGACATCGGCCTGGACGCGGCGGGCAGGCGCCAGGCTCTTGACCGGCAGGGCGTCCAGGCGCCAGACCCGCCAGCGTTCAGGAGATGCGCCATGACGGACTTCACCACCGACCCCAGCGGCATCGAGTACAAGGACGAGGTGGTCGGCACCGGCGCCTCGCCCACCAAGGGCCAGACCGTCACTGTCCATTACACCGGCTGGCTCGACCAGGACGGCGTGCAAGGCAAGAAGTTCGACAGCTCGCGTGACCGCGGCTCGCCGTTCTCGTTCACCCTCGGCGTCCAGCAGGTGATCTCCGGCTGGGACATCGGCGTCGCCTCGATGAAGGTCGGTGGCCGGCGGATCCTGCGCCTGCCGGCCCGGCACGGCTACGGCGCACGCGGCGCCGGCGCGGCCATCCCGCCCAACGCCACCCTGCTGTTCGACGTGGAGTTGCTCGGCGTGCGCTGAGCCGCGGCGGCAAGGCCGAACTCCCCTGACCGAGCAGGAAGCTCGACCGCATCAGCAGCGTTCGAGATCGACAGGGGAGGCATAGAATGAAATTCAGACAGCTTGGCGACAGCGGCATCACGGTGTCCGAGATCGCCTTCGGCTCATGGCTCACCACCTCCGGCGGCGTCGAGAAGCAGCAGGCCATGGCCTGCCTGCACCGCGCGCTCGATCAGGGCATCACCCTGATCGACACCGCCAACATCTATGGCCGCGGCATCGCCGAGAGCGTCATCGGCGAGGCGCTGGCCGGGGTGCCGCGCGACAGCTACGTGCTCGCCACCAAGCTGTTCTTCCCGATGACCGACACCGACAAGGGCCTCTCGGCAGCGCAGATCAGCAAGCAGATCGACGCCTCGCTGCAGCGCCTGCGCGTCGACCATGTCGACCTCTACCAGTGCCACCGCCATGACCCCGATACGCCGCTCGAGGAGACCATGCAGGCGCTGACCGAGGTGGTGCGGTCCGGCAAGGCGCGCGCGATCGGCTTCTCGGAGTGGCCGGTGGAGCAGATCCAGCGCTCGATCGACATGCCGGGGGTGCAGAAATTCGTCTCTAGCCAGCCGCAATACTCGCTGCTGCATCGCGACCCCGAGCATGCCGTGATCCCGCTCTGCGCCCAGCACGGCATCTCGCAGATCGTCTGGTCGCCGCTCGGCCAGGGCGTGCTGACCGGCAAATACAAGCCGGGCGCGCCGATCCCCGAGGACAGCCGCGCCGCCAGCACGACGATGAACACCGCCTTCCGACGCCACTGGCTGAACTCGCCGACGCTCGAGGCGGTGCAGGCGCTCAAGCCGCTGGCTGATCAGGCCGGCCTCACCCTGGCGCAGTTCGCCCTCGCCTGGGTGCTGCGCGAGCCGAACGTCGCCGCCGCGATCATCGGCGCGACGCGGCCGGAGCAGGTGGACGAGAACGTGGCCGCCTTGGACAAGCCGGTGCCGGCGGAATTGTTCGAGCGGGCGGAGGCGATCATCGGGGAGATTTAAGGCCAGGGGGACGGCGAGGGCTCTCCCTCCGTGAGCCTTTCCAACTGCGCTTTGCGCAGTCGGAACCTTTGGCTCACTCCGCCCTGGACCCGTCACGCGCCAGCGTGCATTCGCACGACGGGGGCGGCGCCCCCAGACCCCACTTCCCATGGCGACGAACACGCCCTGGAATCATGGACAACGAATGGATTTGAAAGGCTCCGCCTTTAATGGGGTCCAGGGGCAAAGCTCCTGGCCTTTCTAAAGCGGCCGCTCCGTCGTCGCCGCATTACGCGACAGCATCTCGCGCAGCTTCTGCGCCGCCGGCCGGCCTTTCAGCGCGTCGCGCCACATCTGCTCGGCGACGCGTTGATGGGCGCCAATCGCCTCCTCGGCGGCGGTGATCATCGAGACGCCGTTCTGGGTGACCGGGCTGCGGTCCGGCCGGCAGGCATTGATCGCCAGCGTGGCGCGGTCGCGCGAGCGCAGGATCTGGAAGGTGCCGGCGGGTTCCTCGGCCTGCAGCAGGCCGAACTGCAGGCCCATCGGCTCCTGCTCCATCTTGATCGCCATGTCGGAGACCTCGTCGCGCGCCACCGTGATGCAGCGGCGGCGCAGCCCGTCCGAGAGCTGCGAGGCGGGTCCAATGCCGAAGGAGAGCAGGCGCTGCACCTGCTCCATCGAGATCATGGCGATGACGTTGGGGCGGCGCACCAGGTACATGCGCTTGCGGGCGGCCAGGATACCCAGGACCTGCTCGGCGGTGGCCCGGGCGGCGGGGTGGCTGTCAGCGGCCAGTGTCGCCAGCTCGGTGTAGATTTCGCCCAGCACGGTGTCGAACGCGTCGGAGGTGATGAGGTGGCAGAGCGGGCCGGCGATCTGCAACACCTGGTCGGCGGTCTCCTCGATCTGGCGCAGTCGTTCGAAGAAGCCGATCGGCGAGCTGTAGTACTCGACCCCGATGCCAAGCAGCGACAGCGGCGAGATCTGCAGCAGCTCGGCCAGTCGCTTGACCGTGTCGAGCTTGATGACGTCGCCCTTCTCGTAGCGGTAGAGCGCGGCGCGCGAGACGCCGAGACGGGCAGCGATCTCCTCCGCGCGCAGGCCGGATTCAAGTCGATACGCTCGCAGTTGCTGGCCGATCTCGGTGAACCGCATCTACGCTGCCCTCTCGCTCAGGCGGTCGTTAAAGAGACGAAGGCGTGTTTTCGCATGTCAAAATAAGTTTCTACACACGGCGGGTCAGAGTTGACAATATTTCTTGACTACAATCGTCTCGCAGATTGAACGGCTTCGACAGACCGGCGGCCGGCCGTGCCGGTCGTGGCCGGCGGCGGGCGCTCGGCTCGCCTGGGCGGCGGTTTTGCGGCAGACTTGGCCAACGCTCATCGAGGAGCGGCACGCGGTCCGGCTTGGCTTTGGGCAGCCGCGCCGGCCGGACGCCGCGGGTCGATACCCGGCTGATGCGGCGCTTGAGGGGGATGGATGGTCGCCGAGCGCGTGCTGATGGTCCTGCTGCTCGGCTCGATCGCGCTCGGCTGCGCGGTGATCCTGCAGCCTTTCGTCTCGGCGATGCTGTGGGCGGCGATCCTGGTCTACACCACCTGGCCGCTGGCCGAATGGCTGCGCCGCCGGGCGCGCCTGGGCCGCGGCGGCTCGGCGCTGGCGATGGTCGGGCTGGTCGGGGTGGTGATCGCGGTGCCGTTGTGGCTCGCCGCCCCCGCCGGCGCCTCCGACATCCTGCAGCTGCGCGCCGGCGCCGAGCGGCTGTTCGCCGACCTGCCGCCGGCGCCGCTCTGGCTGCACCGGGTGCCGCTCGTCGGGCACGAGCTGTCGACCACCTGGAATGCGGTCGCCAGTGACCTCACGGTTGCGACCGGCTACGTGCGGCCCTATTTCGGCATGATCGCGGAGACCGGGCTGCGGCTGCTGGTCGGCATCGCCAACGGGGTGCTGCAGTTCATGCTGGCGCTGGTGATCGCCTACTTCTTTTGGTACTCAGGCGACATCCTCGGCGCGTATCTGCGGCGCATCCTGCGGCGCATCGCCGGCCCCAGCGCCGAGCCGCTGATGCTGCTGGCCGGCCGCACGGTGCGCGGCACGGTGATCGGCATCCTGGGCACCGCCATCCTGCAGGGCTTCCTCACCGCCTTCGGGCTCTCTCTGGCCGGCGTGCCGCGGGTGGTGCTGCTGGGCGCCACGGCGGCGTTCCTGGCGGTGCTGCCGATCGGCGCGCCGCTGGTGTGGATCCCCGCCGGACTGTGGCTGTTCGCAGTCGGGCGGGACGGCGCCGCGGTGTTCCTGCTGGTCTACGGCACGGTGGTCGTCTCCGGCGCCGACCACGTGATCCGGCCATACTTCATTTCCCGCGGCGCCCGGCTGCCGTTCCTGCTGACCGCGCTCGGGGTGCTCGGCGGCATCCTGTCGTTCGGGGCGCTGGGGATCTTTCTCGGGCCGGCGCTGATCGGCATCGGCTACGCGCTGGTGGTGGAGTTCGCGCGCGGCGAGCGCGACCCGCGACCGCCGGAATTTCGCCCGGCTGATCGCCAGCCCGACATGCCGACGCGTCTCCAGCCGCAGCCGCAGCCGTTTCACGATCGGGAGCCGCAGGCGTTCCCGTGAGCAGGCGCCGATCGGAGCCGCGGGTCATGACGCCGCCGGCGTTACGTGCGGTCACCGCACGCCCCCTTGCGGCCGTCCCCGGTTTTGCAGCAGAGGCGGGGCCGCGGCCGGCCGGGTCGGCGCCGAGGGGTGACGAGATCGGGCGCGACAAGATCGGGCGCGACAAGATCGGGCGCGACGAGAGAGGTAAGGTGCGGATGCTGGTGGCGCGGCCGGCCTGGCGAGGGGAGGCACGGGAGACGCGGCGCGACCGGCTGCGGCGCATGCTGGCCGGCTCGGCGCTGCTGCATTTGGTGCTGCTGGCGCTGGTGCTGCTGACGGTCTCCAGCCCGCCGAAATTCGGCAACCCGAGCGAGGCGCCACCGATCGACATGGTGTTCCAGGCGCCGCAGCAGCCCAAGGCCGAGCGGCCGCAGCCTGGCGCCGCGCAGCCGCACACTGAGCAAACCGAGACGCCGGACCGCTCGCTGCCGACGCCGCAGACGACGCCGAACCCCGCGGTCGTCCCGCCCTCGCCGGCGCCGCCGACGCCGGCGCCGCCGCTGGCCCAGTTGCCGCCGCCACCCGCGCCGCCGCCGACGACGCAGCCCGAGGACGTGGCGCCGCCGGAAGTGTCGCTCGACCTGCCGGACGAGAACGACGACCAGTTGCAGGCGGCGCCGCAGGCGCTGCCGCTGCCGCTGCCGCCACCGCCGCGACCGACCCGCCGGGTGGCGCGCGCCGCGCCGCGCCACGAGGCGCCGGGCTCCAGCCTATCCTCGCCGATGGAGTTCTCGTTCTCGGGCGCGCCGCCACCGCCCGGCCGGGGCGGACGACGCCATCAGCAGGGCATCGACATGGCGATGGCGCCCAAGCTCACCGGCGGCAGCCTGCAGGAGGCGGTCGCGCACCTCTCCGCCCCGGGCGCGACGGCGGATTGGGAGGCCGAGATCCGCGAGTGGGTCGAGGAGCACAAATACTACCCGGCAATCGCCGGCGAGAATGGCGAGGAGGGTGCCTCGACGGTGCGGGTGACGGTGTCGGCGGACGGCACGGTGCGCAACGTGCAGCTGGTGGACAGCGCCGGCTCGCGCTGGCTGGACAGCGCCTGGCAATCGGTGTTCCGCGGCAACAAGGTGCCGCCGCTGCCCGAGGACATGGGCAGTAAGGACTACACATTCGAGTTCACGATGAACTTCATCCTGATCCGCCGGTGAGCCGAGCCTTGGGCGGCCTGCCCGCGCCCGCAAGGCTGGACCGGCGGACGCGCGGGCGGCTCGGCCAGACCGACGGGCTCGCCGCGGAGGCCGCCGCGGCGGCGGCGCTGACCACGGATGGCTGGACGGTGCTGGCGCGGCGGCGGCGGACGGCGGCCGGCGAGATCGACCTGGTGGCCGAGCGCGCCGGCCTGCTGGCGATCGTCGAGGTGAAGCGACGCGCCAACCTCGCCACCGCGGCGGCCAGCCTGGGGCCGCGACAGCAGGCGCGGCTGATCGCTGCCGCCGAGATCCTCCTCGCCGAGCATCCGGAGTGGGGCGCCGCCGGCGTGCGCTTTGATGTCATCGTGGTCGATACGGCGGGCTGTATGCGGCGCATTGTCGATGCGTTTCGACAGGAGGACAGCAAGTAGTCCTTTTTTGAAAAAAAGGACCAAAAAACTTTTATGACTTATTCAATCTTACCTGGATGGTTCATGAACAACGAGACAAGAATTTTTTGCTGCTTTTTTTCAAAAAAGCAGCGCTTTCTTCAATGCACCTGATCCTGCTCGCACTGCTCACCGCCATCGGCATGGCCTGGCAGGTCGGTTGGTCGCTGCTGCTCGGCTTCGTGATCTCCGGGCTGCTGCAGGTGCTGGTCTCGCGCGAGCGGATGGTGGCGCTGCTCGGGCGCGACCGGCCGCGCGACATCGCGCTCGCGACCAGCTTTGGCGCCGCGAGCTCGTCCTGCTCCTACGCCGCGGTCTCGGTCATGCGCACCCTGCTCGGGCGGGGCGCGGCGCTGACCCCTGCCCTCGCCTTCGTGTTCGCCTCGACCAACCTGGTGGTCGAGCTCGGCCTGGTGCTGCTGCTGCTGATGGGCTGGCAGTTCATGGCGGCGGAGTGGCTTGGCGGGGTGATGCTGGTGGTGGTGCTGTCGGTGCTGGTGCGGCTGACGCGCCGCCCGGCGATCGAGGCGGAGGCGCGGCGGCGGGCTGAGGCGAGCGACGGCCACGGCCAGGGCCATCAGGCGGCGGCGGGCGCCGGGCTGTGGTCGCGCGTCACCTGGATCGCGGTTGCCGGCAGCGTCTGGATGGACTGGCGGATGCTGTGGAAGGACCTGGCGATCGGCTTTCTGGCCGCCGGCTTCATTGCGGTGTTCGTGCCGAACGGGTTCTGGGCCGGGCTGTTCCTGGCCGGGGGTCCGGCCTGGCTGCGGGTGCCGCTCGACGCGCTGATCGGACCGCTCGTCGCCATGGTGACCTTTGTCTGCTCAATCGGCAACGTGCCGCTGGCGGCGGTGCTGTGGCGCGGCGGGGCGAGCTTTGGCGGGGTGATCGCGTTTCTCTACGGCGACCTGATCGTGCTGCCGCTGCTCGACGCCTATCGGCGCAATTTTGGGCTGCCGATGGCGATCTACATGGGGCTGGTGTTCTACGCGACGATGGTGATCGCGGCGGTGATCGTCGACCTGGCATTCGGTGCGCTCGGGCTCGCACCCGCGGCGTCGACCGGCGGGCACCAGCCGATGCCATCCTTCAGTCTGAACTACACCTTTTGGTTGAACCTGGCGGCGATCCTTGGCAGCATAGCGCTGTGGCGTTTGCGCATCACCGCGCCGGCCCCGGCGGCAACGCATTGTTGCCATTGAACCTCTTGGCGTGCCTGTACGTTGCTTCAACTCAACAGTGGACGGAAATGTGTGATGAAGCTGCTTAGGATTACCACTGCCTGCGCCGCGCTCGGCGTTGTGGCCTGGGCGCCGATGCCGGCCGCGGCCATGCCGGCCGGGACCATGGCGGGCGTGGCGACATCAACGCAGGCGGGGCTGACGGCAGCGCGGCCACCCGTCGAACTGGCGCAGTACCGGCATCGGCATTGGCGACACCGCTACTTCCGCCACCACCACTGGGTCTACATCTATTAGGTTGCTGGGAGCGGCGGTCCAGGGGGTCCAACCCCCTGGTGGGTCCAGGGCAAGGCCCTGGCCTTGTCGATGACGCTCACCGCAGCCGCCGTCAGCTGAAACGCCGCAAGGTCGTGCAGGGCGACAAAGCGGCAATCCGCCGCGTCATCCGCCGCCCGCGGCGTGCCGCTGGACCACACTCCGGCAAAATCCAGAATCGTATAGTGATACTCGATGCGCCCGTCGGCATCTGGATGGATGCTGTCGACATGGGCGACGAGGGTAAGCGCCCCGGCGGTCAGCCCGGTCTCCTCCAGCAACTCGCGCCGCGCTGTCGCCTCGGCCGCCTCGCCAAGATGCTGGGCGCCACCCGGCAGGCTCCAGGCACCAAGGCCGGGCGGCTGGCCGCGTCGCACCAGCAGCACCTCGGCGAGGTCGGGGGTGAACAGGACGACGCCGATGCCGACGAAGGGGCGTGTCGGGTAGCGGCGATCCGTCATCCGGCGGCCAGCGCCCGCAAGCCCTCGCCGCGCTCGAACAGCCGGAGCAGCAGGCGCAGCGCCGGGCCGCGGCCCTCGCGCAAGCCGGGGAAGCGCTCGAGCACGTAGCTGGCCTCGGTGCGGGCGGTCTGCAGCAGGCCCTCATGCTGGACCGGGTCGGCGAGCCGGTAGCCCGGCAGGCCGGATTGGCGCTTGCCGATCAGGTCGCCGCCGCCGCGGATGCGGAAATCCTCGTCGGCGATCTGGAAGCCGTCCTCGGTGTCGCGCAGCAGGGTGAGGCGGCGGCGGGCGAGCTCGCTCAGCCCGTCCTCGTGCAGCAGCAGGCAGTAGCTCGCGGCCGAGCCCCGGCCGACGCGGCCGCGTAGCTGGTGGAGCTGGGCGAGGCCGAAGCGCTCGGCGTGCTCGACGACCATCACCGAGGCGGCGGGCACGTCGACGCCGACCTCGATCACCGTGGTCGCGACGAGCAGCCGCGTGCGGCCGGCGGCGAACGCGGCCAGGGCGGCGTCGCGCGTCGCGGTCTCCTGCTGGCCATGGGCGAGGCCGATCAGCGCCGCCTGGCCAGGCAGCAGCGCGCGCAGGGCGGCACAGCGCGCCTCGGCGGCGGCAAGGTCGCTGGCCATGCTCTCGGCGACCATCGGGCAAACCCAGAACACCTGCTCGCCGCGGTCCAGCGCCCGGGCGATGCCGTCGATGATGTCGGGCAGCAGGGTGAGCGAGTGCAGGGTGGTGCGGATCGGCTGCCGGCCGGCGGGCTTGCCGGCCAGCCGGCTGACCTCCATCTCGCCCCACTGGGTCAGCAGCAGGGTGCGCGGGATCGGCGTTGCGGTCATCACCAGGATGTCGGTGAGCTTGCCGCCGCGGCCGCCCTTGGCGCCAAGCATCATCCGTTGGTCGACGCCGAAGCGGTGCTGCTCGTCGATCACCGCGAGGCCGAGGTCGCGATAGGTCACCGCGTCCTGGAACAGCGCGTGGGTGCCGACGACGACGGGCAGCCGGCCGGCCTGCAAAGCGAGCAGCGTGTTGCGGCGCGCCACCCCCTTGATGGACCCGGTGAGCAGCCCGACCGGCACCGGAGACAGGCGGCTCAGCACCCGATGGTGCTGCTTGGCCAGCACCTCGGTCGGCGCCATCATCGCCGCCTGGGCGCCGGCCTCGACGCAGCGCAGCATGGCGAGCATGGCGACCAGCGTCTTGCCCGAACCGACGTCACCCTGCAGCAGGCGCAGCATGCGGCGGGGCGCGGCGAGGTCGGCGTCGATCTCGGCCAGTGCTGCGACCTGTGCCGCGGTTGGCGGATGGCCGAAGCGGGCGAGGGCGGCGGTGCGCAGGCGGCCGTCGCCGGCGAGCGCCCGGCCGGGGCGGCTGCGCTCGCGGGCGCGCATCCAGGCCATCGCGAGCTGGTGGGCGAGCAGCTCGTCATAGGCGAGCCGACACCGGGCCTCGCGGGTCGGCGGGGCGGTGGGCAAGTGCAGCGCCCGCAGCGCGGCGTGAAAGCCGGGCCAGCGCTCGCGCCGGAGCAGCGCCGCGTCGTGCCACTCCGGCAGGCCTTGCGCGAGCGGCAGGGCGGCGCTGAGCGCGGCGCGGATCTGCCAGGGGAACAGGCCGGCGGTGAGCGGCCAGACCGGGTCGAAGGCGGGCAGCAGCTCGGGCCGGTCGGCCGGCACGATCACGTCCGGGTGACTCATCTGCAGCCGCTCGCCATAGCGCTCGGCCCGGCCGGAGACCAGCAGGCGGGCGCCGACCGGCATTCGGGCGAGGCGGGCGGCCGAGAAGAAGGCGACCTCGCCGAAGCCGGTCTCGTCCTGCACGACGACGCGCCAGGGCTGGCGGCTGTTGGCCGGCGGCTCGTGGCGCACCACCGTGATCGCCACCGTCGCGATGCCGCGGCCGGCGTCACGCAGCGTGGCGCGGCCGGAGCGATCGACATAGCTCTCCGGCAGGTGGAACAGCAGGTCGAGCACGCGCGGGCCGCCGGCGACGCGCTCGAGCAGCCGGGCGGTCGCGGGCCCCACGCCGGCCAGGCTGGACAGCGGCGCCAGCAGGGCGACGCCGAGGTCGGCAGCCGGGTCGACCGCCGGGTCGGCGCCCGTCGCCGCAGTGTTGATGGGCGCTCTCTGGCCTTGCGTGGCAGCCCCGCTATATGACGTCGACGCCATGGACGACACATCGCACGACCCGGCCCGGCCGGACATCCCTGCCGCGCCCAGCCCGCCGCTGGACCACCGACGACGGCGGATGCTGTTCCGCGCCAACCATCGCGGCACGCACGAGAACGACCTGCTGATCGGCGGCTATGTCAGCGCGCGCATCGCCGGCTTCAGCGAGGCGGAGCTCGACCGGCTGGAGATCATCCTGGAGCTGCCCGACCCGCTGCTCGCCGACTGGCTGACCGGACGGCTGCCGATCCCGCCCGGCGAGGACCAGCCGATGCTGCAGGCGATCCGCGCGGCGGCGCTGGCGCGGCACGGCGAACACCAGGACGGGGAGACGCCGGCCGGATGAGCGCGCCGCTGACCATCTTCGGCGCGCCGGAGGGGTTCGACGCGCTGCTGCTGCGGCGGCGGGCGGCCGAGCACGCGCGCGACTACGGCGGCACGGTGGTGCATGTGGCGCGCGACGACACGCGGATGCAGCGGCTGGCCGAGACGCTGGCGTTCTTCGCCCCCGAGGTGGAGATCCTGCGCCTGCCGGCCTGGGACTGCCTGCCCTATGACCGCGCCTCGCCGAGCCCGGTGATCGTCGCCGAGCGCATCGCCACGCTGACCCGGCTGCTCGACCCGCCGCCCGGCTTGCGGGTGGTGCTGACGACGGTGAACGCGCTGGTGCAGCGGGTGCCGCCGCGCCTCGTGTTCATCGGCGCGACGCTCGACATCACAGCCGGCGGCGAGATCGCGCCGGAGCGGCTGGTCGGCTTCCTCGAGGCGAACGGCTACGGCCGCGCCGACACGGTGATGGAGCCGGGCGAGTACGTCGTCCGCGGCGGCATCATCGACATCTTTCCCGCCGGGCAGGCCGACCCCGTGCGGCTCGACATGTTTGGCGACGCGATCGAGACGATCAAGCGCTTCGACGCGACGACGCAGCGCAGCTCGGAGCCGGTCGCCGCCCTGTCGCTGCGGCCGATCAGCGAGATCGCGCTCGACGAGGCCAGCGTGTCGCGTTTCCGCGCCGGGTTTCGCGAGCTGTTCGGCCAGGAAGCGGCCGCCGATCCGATTTACCTGTCGATCTCCGACCGGCGCCGCCACCCCGGCATGGAGCATTGGGAGCCACTGTTCCACGAGGCGATGGAGACGCTGCTCGACTATGTGGAGCGGCCGGCGATCACGCTCGACAGCCAGGTGGGCGACGTGCTCGACGCCCGGCTCGAGATGATCGCCGACCATTACGAGGCGCGCGGCCGTGTGACCCGCGACGGCGAGGTGCCGTATCGGCCGCTGCCGCCCGCGCAGCTCTACCTCGACCGCGCCGAATGGGACGCGATGCTCGGACAATTCCCGCGCGTCGTGTTCAATCCCTACGGCCAGGCCGAGGGTGCGGCCGGCCTTGATGCCGGCGGGCGGCCCGGCATCGTGTTCAGCAAGACGGTGGCGCAGGCCGCCGGCGAGACGGTGTTCGCCGAGCTCGGCCGGCAGCAGAAGGTCTGGGCCGGACTGGGCCGGCGGACAATCGTCGCCGCCTGGACGCGCGGCTCGCGCGAGCGGATCGCCACCCTGCTGCGCGAGAACGGGCTGCGCGTCGAGGTGGCGGAGAACTGGGTCAGCACGAAGCGGCTGCCGACGGACGCGATCGGGCTCGTCACGCTCGGCATCGAGCGCGGCTTCGTCGCCGAGGACGTCGCGATCGTCGGCGAGCAGGACCTGCTCGGCGAGCGCATCGCCCGGCCGGCCCGGCGGCGCAAGCGCGCCGACCAGTTCATCGCCGAGGCCACCGAGATCGCCGAGGGCGACCTGGTGGTGCACCAGGAATACGGCATCGGCCGCTACGAGGGGCTGGAGACCCTGACCGTCGGCTCGGCGCCGCATGACTGCCTGCGGCTGATGTATGACGGGCTGGAGAAGCTGTTCCTGCCGGTCGAGAACATCGAGATGCTGAGCCGCTTCGGCTCCGAGCAGCAGGGCGTCGGCCTCGACAAGCTCGGCGGCACCAGCTGGCAGGGCCGCAAGGCGCGGATGAAGCAGCGAATCCGCGACATGGCGGGCTCGCTGATCCGCACCGCGGCGGAGCGGCGGCTGCGCGAGGCGCCGATGATGGCGCCGCCCGAGGGCGCCTGGGACGAGTTCTGCGCCCGCTTCCCGTTCGCCGAGACCGAGGACCAGACGCGCGCCATCAGCGACGTGCTGGAGGACCTCTCGGCCGGGCGGCCGATGGACCGGCTGATCTGCGGCGACGTCGGCTTCGGCAAGACTGAGGTGGCGCTCAGGGCCGCCTTCGCGGTGGTGATGTCGGGCGCCCAGGTCGCCGTGGTGGTGCCGACGACGCTGCTGGCGCGCCAGCACGCGCGGGTATTTGCCCAGCGCTTCGAGGGGCTGCCGGTCAGCGTCGGCCAGCTCTCGCGCATGGTCACCGCCAAGGAGGCCGGCGAGGCCAAGCGGCGGCTCGCCGAGGGCGGGCTCAACATCGTCGTCGGCACCCACGCGCTGCTCGCCAAGGGGGTTGAGTTCGCCGATCTCGGCCTCGTCATCGTCGACGAGGAGCAGCATTTCGGCGTCGCCCACAAGGAGCGGCTGAAGGCGCTCAAGGCGGACGTGCACGTGCTGACGCTGTCGGCGACACCGATCCCGCGCACGCTGCAGCTGGCGCTGACCGGCGTGCGCGAGATGAGCCTGATCGCCACCCCGCCGGTCGACCGACTGGCGGTGCGCACCTTTATCATGCCGTTCGACCACGTGGTGGTCCGCGAGGCGATCCAGCGCGAGCGCTTCCGCGGCGGCCAAGTGTTCTGCGTTGCGCCCCGCATCGAGGATTTGGAGCGGCTCGGCGAGCGGCTGCGCGAGATCGTGCCGGAGGCGAGCGTCGTCACCGCGCATGGCCGGCTCGCGCCGAGCGAGCTCGAGCGGGTGATGACGGAGTTCGGCGACGGCAAATACGACATCCTGCTGTCGACCAACATCGTCGAGAGCGGGCTGGATATGCCGGCCGTCAACACGCTGCTCATCCACCGGGCGGACCTGTTCGGCCTTGGGCAGCTCTACCAGCTGCGCGGCCGCGTCGGCCGCGGCAAGCAGCGCGGCTACGCCTACCTGACCTGGCCGCAGAAGCACGTGCTGTCGGCGGCCGCCGAGAAGCGGCTCGACGTCATGCAGACGCTCGACACGCTTGGCGCCGGCTTCACCCTCGCCTCGCACGACCTCGACATCCGCGGCGCCGGCAACCTGCTCGGCGACGAGCAGTCCGGGCACATTCGCGAGGTCGGCATCGAGCTCTACCAGCAGATGCTGGAGGATGCGGTGGCCGACATGCGGGCGGAACGCGGCCGGCGCCGCAACGACGACCGCGACTGGACGCCGAACATCTCGCTCGGCCTGCCGGTGCTGATCCCGGACACCTACGTGCGCGACCTGCCGGTGCGCCTCGGCCTCTATCGCCGCATCGGCGCGCTGACCTCGGACGCCGAGAGCGAGGCGATGGCGGCCGAGCTGGTCGACCGTTTCGGTGCCGTTCCGGACGAGGTGGAGAACCTGCTGCAGGTGGTCGGCCTGAAGCGCGCCTGCCGCGAGGCCGGCGTGGAGAAGCTCGAGGCGGGGCCAAAGGGGATGGTGCTGCAGTTTCGCGGCAACTCGTTCGGCAACCCAGCCGGCCTCGTCACCTGGCTCGG
The DNA here is from genome assembly GCA_965198995.1 of Acetobacteraceae bacterium. GTDB lineage: Bacteria > Pseudomonadota > Alphaproteobacteria > Acetobacterales > Acetobacteraceae > CAXMMR01. Next base: position 1,275,191 of record CBDAQG010000002.1, on the reverse strand, counting down.
CAGCCGACAAGGGCAGCTCCGGCTGCGACCGGACCACAAACTCGCGATGGCGCGCGAGATGAGCGTCGCCGAGCGGGTGAAGGCGGCGCGCGACGTGCTCACCAACCTCAACCGGCTGGTCGGCCAAGCCAAGGCCGCCTAGCGTCGAGTCGACGTAGTGGAACTGCTTCAGCCTGAGGGGCTGAGTGGCAACTCCAGCAAGGCGAGGGCTCTGCCCTCGACCCGCTGGGGCCTGAGGCCCCAGACCCCCATCAGTTCAGGATTGTCGTCCAGCGGGCTCGTTCTTAACTTGCGCAGCATATCAAATGGCTGCGCCGCTCGCAGCTGAACGGCCGGACTCCAAAGTACCTGACGAGATGTTTCCAAAGCCGCGGCTTTGGTGGGGTCAAGGGACAAAGCCCCTTGCCTTGCCTCGCCTCTGCAACCGATCCTCAAGCCGACAGCATCGTCTCCCCGGCCTCCAGCAGAATCGCCGTCTCCAGCCTGTTGCATCGAAGCGACCACTCGGTGTCATCGCGACGCGCCTGCCAGCCGCCAAGCGGATGACGCGACACCTCCAGGCGCACATGCACCAGCCGGCCCGCATGCTGCACCGAAGCGACCATATGGCCCGGCGCCGCGCCCATGACGTTCAGCAGTTCCATCATCCGCCTCCTTCTACCCCGACGCATGATGCCAGCAGGTCCTTACCGAGACGTTAACGTCGGCGCTCAAGCCGCGCTTTATCCGCGCCCGCCCTTGCTCCATCCTGGCCAGGACCATGTCGCGCCTGCCGCCCCTCACACGCTGCCTGAACTGCGCGAAACCCCTGCAAGGCGGCTGGCGCCATCGCTGCGGCCAGCGCGCCGAGCTCAACCACCGTTCGCTCCGCCACATCGCCGCCGAGCTCGTCGAAACCCTCGCCGACGCCGATAGCCGGCTGTGGCGCAGCCTCCGCCGCCTGCAGCCCGCGCGCCTCACCACCGACGACGTCGAGGGGACGTCTACGGCACGGGCCGGCTCGTGACGTTGCTCCGCATGGCCCTGCTCGCCGCCGGCGCGCGGGTCGGCATCACGCTGCTCGCGGCGAGCCTGGCCATCCTCAGCCTGCTGCTCAACGGCGGCTGATGCCGGCCGCGCCGCGTGCCCGGGCGAACCTCGCCGACCCGGCGACCCGCGCCGCCCGCCGAGCCCTGCTCGCCGCGCCCCACGCCGCCCCGCTCGCCGCCTATGTTGACGCGCTGCGCCGCGCCACGCCGCACCACGTCCCCGACTTCGACCCGCTCGACGGCGGTATCAGCGCCCGCCTGCTGTTCATCCTCGAGAAGCCCGGCCCGCGCGTCGTGCCGCCCGCCGGCTCCGGCTTCGTCAGCCGCGACACCGACGACCCCACCGCGCGCGCCATCGACGGCTTCATGCGCGAGGCCGGCATCCCGCGGCAGGCCACCCTGCTGTGGAACGCCTGCCCGTGGTGGACCGGCGCCATCGCCACGGCGCCGGCCGAGTTCCGCGCCGGCGCCGCCACCCTGCCGTCGCTGCTCGCCCTGCTGCCCGAGCTCGCAGCCGTCGTCCTGGTCGGCAACGCCGCCTGCCGTTACGCCGAGCCGCTGCTGCCGGCGAGCCTGCCGCGCTTTCGCAGCGTGCATCCGGGCGGCCAGGCGCGCGCCGGTCCCGCCAGCGCCGCGCGGTGGCGCCAGATACCGGGCATCTGGCGGCAGGCGTGGCTCGCGGCAACGTCAGCCGGGCGAGCCGCTCACCCCCTTGACCCCACCGCCAGGCAGAGGCGGGCTGGCGCGTGACGACGACGCGTTCGAAATCCACCGGCGAGACCTGGAGCAATATCAGCCTGGCTGCGATGGCGTAGCGATCTTAGGCTGATGAAATTGCTCGCCAAAAACAATGGGAGTGGTTCCACCCTGAGTGGAACCGCTCTAAAAGCTGGCCGATGCTCGTCTCCGACACCAAGCGTTTCGTGTTTATCCACAACCCGAAATGCGCCGGCACCAGCGTGCGCGACATGCTGATGGGCGTCGAGACCACCGGCAACAGGTTCTGGGGCATCCTCGACACGCCCGATCGGCAAATCGACCGCGCCCACGTGCCGCTGGACGAGATGCGCACCTTGTATCCCGACATCTACGCGCTGCTGCCGCGCTACTTCAGCTTCGCCTTCGTCCGCGACCCGTACGACCGGGTCGTTTCGGCCTACGACTATGTGGAGGGCCGCTACACCGTCAACACGCCCGCCTACGCCCGCCAGATGAACGCCTACCTGCAGGCTAACCTGCACGCGCTGGTGACCGACCTCAGCCCCGCCAGCATCCACTTCACGCCGCAGCACCGCTTTCTGTGCGACGGCGCCGAACGCAAGGTCGAGCACGTCTTCCGCTACGAAACCCTGGAGCGCGACGTCCGCCACCTGCACCGCCACCTCAACCTGCCGCTCGCGCCCGAGGCGCCGCTGCTGCGCACCAACCGGGCCCGGCCGCGCCACGTCACCTCAGCGCTGCTGGACGCGGCGACCGTGCGCGTCGTCAACGATCATTACGCGCAAGACTTCGACAGCCTTGGCTACACCAGGCGCGGGCCGAGATAGAAGAAAGCAAGGTATCCTTATTTGAAAAAAAGGATCAAAAAACTTTTGTCCGTAAAGGCGCGACAGCGGAGCAAAAGTTTTTGCTTCTTTTTTCAAAAAGAAGCGCTTCCTGCCGCGAAATACGCCGCCACCGGCCCGGTCAGCCGCAGCCCGCGCGCCTCGCCCGGGGAGACCAGCCTTGCCGCGACGATCTCCCGCCCATCCAGCCGCAACTTTGGCAGCCGGTCGAGCCGCAGCTCGAACACGTGCACCCGCTCCTGCCGCCCGTCCCACACGCCGCATTCCACCCGACCCGGCTGCAGCGCCGCCGCCCCGAGGGCCGCCACGTCGACGCCGATCTCCTCGACCATTTCGCGCCGCGCCGCGACGTCCGGCTGCTCGCCCGCATGCACGCCGCCGCCGGGAAAGTTCCACGCCCGCCGATACGACGAGCGCAGCAGCAGCACCTGCCCGTCGACATGCATCGCCACCAGCGCGCCCTGGTGCTGCGGCCGGCGCAGCCGCCACCACAGACGCGCCAGCGAGAACCCGATCAGCAGGGCCAGCCGCCAGGCCCGATCGATCAGGGACGCCTGATCAGCGACGAACGCGTCCTGCATCGCCTCTTCCATTGCCGTTGGCCGGCCCGCTCGTCGCAGGGATCCCGACGCTGCCGCCAAACTGATGACGCGCGCGGCCGCCAGGAAGTTCCGGTTCCGCACCAAACTGGCCGAGACGCCGATCAGGCGACTGCTCTGCCCTGCCGTCCCTAGGCATGGCCCGCCAGACTCCGGCGCGCCTCCGACAGCGACCGCCGCACCACCTTCTCCACCGGCCCGCGCAGCACGGTGAAGTTCGTCGTCCCGTCCGCCTGCCGCTCGAAGCACAGGTCGAACTCGTCCTGGCCCAGCAACAGGTCGGTCAGCGTGAGGTCGGGCAGCCAGTCCGGCAGGTGCGGGTCGACGTAGAGCCGGCTCGATGGCGCGTCCGGCGACAGCCCCAGCATCGCGACGACCAGCGAGAACACCGAGCCCGCGGCCCAGGCCTGCGGCACGTTGGCGCCGAGATACTGCACCGGAAAGCTGGTCTCGGTGCGGGCAAGCCCGGCATACAGCTCCGGCAACTGATGCAGCGCGAAGAAGCCGCCCGCCCGCGCCACCCCAAGGGCGACCTGCGCCGCCTCGTCGTCAAAGCCGTAGCGGCGAAAGCCGTGCGCGATCACGCCGTTGTCGTGCGGCCACACCGAGCCGTTCTGATACGAGTACGGATTGAACGCCTTGTGCTTGGCCGACAGCGTGCGGATCCCCCAGCCGGACCACATGTCGTCCGCCAGCAGCCGCCGCACCACCGCCGCCGCCCGATGCTCGGGGATCAGCCCCGACCACAGGCAGTGCCCCGGATTGGAGGCGACCGACAGCACCTTCTTCTTCTCGCCGTCGAGCGCGAAGGCGTAGTAGCCGAGCTCCTCATCCCAGAACGCCGCCTCGAACAGCTCGGCCAATTGCCGGGCCTTGCCGCGCAGCCGGGCCGCATCCTCGCCGCGCCCGAGCGCGTCATACACCACCGCCATCCGCAGCCAGGCGTCGTAGACGTAGCCCTGCAGCTCGACCAGCGCCTTCGGGTCGCGCACCTTGGTGCCGTCCGGATACAGCACCCCGTCGCCGCTATCCTTCCAGGACTGGTTCTCAAGCCCGTTCTTCGACTTCGTCTGATACTCCTGAAAGCCGTCGCCATCGCTGTCGCCGTAGCGGTCGATCCAGGTCAGGCAGCGCTCCGCCACCGGCAGATGCTCGCGCAGCATCGCCTCGTCGCCGGTCACCATCCAGAGCTGATGCAGCACGATCAGCCACAGCGCCGTCGCGTCCGCGGTGCCGTAATACGGCGTGTGCGGAATGAGCTTGAAGTGGGCGAGCTCGCCACGCCGCAGCTCGTGCAGAATCTTGCCGGGCTGCGCGTCACGCCAGTCATCCACCTCGCTTGCCTGGTAGCGCCCGAGCAGCTCCAGCGCGCCGCGCGCAAATCCCGGATAGATCAGGCTCGTCTGCATCGACACGATCAGGCTGTCGCGCCCGAACAGCGCCACGAACCACGGCAACCCGGCCGCCGGCACCAGCTCCACCGGGTCCTCCGCCTCCGCCCCCTCGGCGAGGTCACGCGTCAGCGCCTCGCTGCCGCCACCCTGCGGGTCGCCCTGAAACCGCGGCGTGAGCGGCAGCCGCAGGGCCCCCATGTCGTCCACCGCGCGATGATACAGCAGCTCGAAGCCGTCATTGGAGGAGCGCAACTTGGCAACCTTGGCGTGCCAGGCGAGCAGTCGCTTGTTCAGCCGGCTGTCCAGGCAGGCGTCGATCGGCGTCTCCGGCGCCCCGAGATAGCCGCGCTCGTCGCCCGGCTCGTAGGTGAGGTAGGCGTGCCAGCTCGCCCCCGGCGCGATCCGCACCTCGAAGGTGATCCGCCCGTTGGCATAGGCGGCGATGCCGTGGTCGTGCGCGCGCACCCGCAGGCTGCGCATGAAGTCCTCGTTGCGATACGTCGTCGTCAGGCACGCGCTCGCCTCGTCCCAGACGGTGCTGATCCGCCCGCGCCGCACGATGCGCTGCGCCTTCACCTCGAAGATGTCGGCAAAGTCCGAGCGCACGACGATCTCGAGGTTGAAGCAAACCTCCGTGCCGCCGTAATTGGCGATCGACAGATCCTCGCGCACGCCACCATCCACCTGCCGCCCGATCGCAAGGTTCAGCGTCTTGGCGGCAACCTCGCCGTCCATGGTGAGGAACGCCTTGTTCTGCAGGAACATCCGGGCGGCGCAGAACGTCACCGCGCCGCCGTTGAGCAGCACCCAAGGCTCGCCATTGGCATAGACCTGCCAGCTCGACAGCAGGCGCGTGTCGTCGTGGTAGAACCCCTTGTCGCTGGGCCACAGGATCTGTCCATCCTGCTCGGTCAACAGCACCGCTCCGGCCGCGTGGATCGCGATCTGCGGCGGGCCGACGGTGATCTCTAGGGCCAAACTACTTGCTCCAGCAAAGAAACCGCTTCTTTTTTGAAAAAAGAGCAAAAAACTTTTCAGGCGCTGTCGCTCTCTCGCCAGCGATGATCTCAGTAAACAAAAGTTTTTTGGTTCCTTTTTTTAAAGAAGAACCGCTTGCTTACCTCGTCGAATCAAACTTCAGCGCCGCCCCATTCACGCAAAACCGCAGCCCGGTCGGCTCCGGCCGAAAACACGTGGGCCAGATGGCCGCCGCACTGGCTGCATACCACCTCGGTGCGCTGCATGCCGAGGCTGCTGTCGTCCACCATCTTGACCGCGCTCGCGCTGGCCAGCGCGTAGAAGCTAGGTCAGCCAGAGCCGCTCTCATACTTGGCGCCGCCGTCGAGTAGCGTCTGCTGGCAGGCGGCGCAGAGGAACGCACCCGCGCGCTTTCCCGCGTTCAGCGGCGAGCTCTCCGGCCGCTCGGTGCCGTGCTCACGCAGCACATGAAATTGCTCGGGCGTCAGCTTGCTGCGCCACTCCGTCTCGTCCGCCATGGTCAAACCCCTTGCCTCACCCACGCGCCAGGCCAGCCTTGCGGCTGCCAACGAGCGCCGGCCCGCACGCCGCATGTGGTGTCATCCTGCCACGGCTCGCAAGCCGGAGCACCACAGCCATGTGGCCGACGCTCTGGGCGCTCGCCGTTTGCCGGGATTGCAGCGTTGTCGGCACAGCTATGCCATTGACGATACTCGGTTTCCTGGCGGTGATCGCTGGGCACGGCCAGGGAACCGAGGCCGCCGCGTGGCGGCCCGCTTGGCGGCCCGCTTGGCGGCTAGTGTTGGAAGAGCGGCACGAACGGAACACCGAACGCTTTGTTGAGCTGGACAGAGAGCTGCAGCCCCAAGCCGAAGGACAGGTGCTTCGACGGGTCCGGAGCCGCCTGGCCGAGCTGGTCCGGGTCGATGATAATGTCGGCGAACGGCTTGGCGACGATGCCTGGCGCCAGCTCGGCGGAGTATTGCAGCTCGAAGCCCTCCTCGCTGCGCGAGAAATTGCCGCCTTGCCCGGAGGCGCGGCGAACGTCGTCCAGAACGTCGGTCAGGCGCTGGTTGAACACCGAGACGATGCCGAGGATGCCGGCCTCGTCATGCGGCCGCGAGGGAAAGGGCGCCTGCTTGAGAACGCCGTAGGTAAAGTAGTTGTTGATGGCGGCGTGGCCCTGGGCGCTCGAATAGACGCCGCCAAAGACCTGCAGCCCCTCCTGGCTGTTCAGGTTCGGCTTCCAGATCGTCTGCATGAACTCCGCGTAGATTTCGATGTGGGAGCCGTCCGACGCCGGCGCGCCGCCCGCGGTCACCAGCGGCCGGCCCTCCGTGTTGAACCGGGCGTCGGTAAAGTTGTGGCTGTCGTAGTAGAAGCCGACATCGTAATGGCGGGGATATGGATCGGACGCATACGTCGTGTTGTAGCCGAGCTCGGCCGGAACAAAGAGACCGTCGGCGTGGCTGAGAGACCATCCACCGGCGAAGGGAAAGCCGGAATGCGGAATCGAATAGTTGTCGTCGTCATAGAGGCCGGTGCGGAAGTAAACCGCCGCTGCGGGGTGGACAGTGACCTGGCCGCCCCAGGTCGCGAACGGCCAGAAAATCTGGTCCTGGTTAAACGACCAGCCGCCGGGATTGCCGCAGACGAACGACTCGAACTGACAATCCGTCGCCAGGTTCGTATAGTAGAACGTCGAGCTGAGCCGGCCGGCGCGAATTTCGATGCGATCGTTCAGGAACGCCTGCTCATAGGTGAACTCGGCGAGACGCGTCTCGTTTGACGGGCCGGCGCCGTTCAGGAAGCCGACTTCGCTGCCGTTGAACGGGTTAAATCCTGAGCCCACGCCGCCGAAGCGCGAGTCCATCAAATAATGCAGACGCGCCTGCGGGATGCCGAGGATTTTCTCGAGGTCAAGGTCGAACCCGTAGGCGAGATCGTTGCCGTAGGCCGCCCCCTGCTGGTAGCCGCCCGACAGGCCGCTTACCACGTTGCCCACGTAGCCGCCGCTGATATAGACGCCGCGCTCGGCGAGCGTCTGACCGAGACCGGCGCCGAGGCTTTCCAGCGAAAACAGGTCGCCGGTCTCCGGCGCCGAGGGCGTTGGATTGGCCGGCGCCGCCGGCGTCGTCGGCGGCTGCGGGTTGATGTCCGACGGTCTGGTCGGTTCGGGACCGGCTTTCGCCATCGTCGTCGCCGCGAGCGCCAGGAACAACGTGCCGAGCTGGAGGTGTCGTGATGGCGCGGCCATTGCCTCGTCTCCTTCGTGTCAATCGTTGCCAAAGCGCTGAGATAGGTCGCACGAGCTCCGATCAGCCGACGGGCAGGTCGGCGATCATCCCCCACCCATCACCTGCACCCCGCTATTTATCTTAGGCCTAAAGCGATTTGTCCAAACTTAATTATGGTTACGAGTCGAGAAAGCGTGATGCCCGTAATGGAAACGCCCAACAAGTAGCCATCGAGCCACGAGTTTGCACAATCTGATACCGAAACGGGCGTCCTGGCGCTCGCCGCGCCGGCGCTGTCAGGCGCCGGCGAGCATCTTGGCGAGGATGAAGCCGGAGCCGGCGCCGACGCCCGCGCCGGGCCAAGTCGACGCGCCGACCAGATGAAGCCGGCTGACCGGGGTTCTGTAGCGCGACCAGCCGAACACCGGCCGGAAGATGAAGTTCTGATCGAGATGATGGCTGCCGGCCAGGCTGTCGCCGCCGATCAGGTTCGCGTTCTCCCGCTCGAGATCCGCGGGGGAGACGACGGCGCGGCCCAGGACAATCTTGCCGAAGCCGGGCGCATATCGCTCGATCAGCGCTTGGACGCGGTCGGCATAGCGCTCCTTGACCAGGGCCCACTCGGTCTCGCCGATCTCGCCCGCCGCGTCCGCCAGGATCTTGCCCGGCAGGACGCGGACCTGAACCCAGAGGATGTGCTGGCCCGGCGGGGCGCGGGACGGGTCAAGCGCCGTCGGTTGGCCGACGATGAGAACCGGCGTCTCGGGCAGCAACCCGGCCATCGCCTGGTCATAGACTCGGCTCATGGTGGCGAGGTCCGGTGCGAGATGCACGTAGGCGAAGCGCTTGAGAGCCTCGCCGGCCGCCCAGTCTGGCGGCTCGCTCAGCGCGTAATGGATCATCATCGTGCCGGGGCCGGCGCGAAACCCTGCCACCTTGGCGCGGCTGGCGGCGTGATCGCCCTTCAGCAGCGTGCCTACGAGATTTCTCGGGTGCACATTGGCGATGACGGCGCGTCGCGCCGCGATAATGCGGCCGTCGGCGAGCCGGACGCCGCGGGCCTTGCCGCGCGAGCAGATCACCTCGCTCACTGGCGCGGCCAGATGCAGCTCGCCGCGGTGCTCCTTCAGCGTGGCCGTCAACGCGGCGACGACGGTGTCGGCGCCGCCCTGGCCGATCACCATGCCGAAGCTCTGGTTGGCCATCGACTCGAGGTAGGGGAACAGGGCGCCGCCGGCGGCGTCCGGCGGAAAGTCGAGATGCAGAGCCCAGACTGCCATCATCGCCTTGAGTTTGGCGCTCTCAAAGTGGCGGTCGAGAAAGTCGCGCGGCGACGAGAGCACCAGCCGCGCGAGGCTGCCCAGCCCGGCGGCGCCGCGGGCCCGATAGGCGCGCCACAGCGCCTGCATCGCGGCGCGGGACGGCAGGGGGGCGGCGAGCAGGGCGAAGATATGCGGCGCGTCCAGGGCGAAGGCGGCCACCATGTCTCGCCAGGCCTGCGCGTCGTGCGGCGAGAGGGCTGCGATGCGCGAGGCCGTCAGCTCCAGATCCTGGCTCACGCCGAGCCAGGTTCCGTCCGGATAGGCGGTGGCGAAGCAGTCTCCGGCGGGCACGAAGGCGAGGCCATGGCGCACCAGGGCGGCCTTGTGCGCGGCAAAAAACGGCGAGCCGGCGAACAGGCTGAGGTTCATGGCGTAGAGGTCGTGACGAAAACCGGGCCGCGTGGCCTCGGCGGTTTTGATCGCGCCGCCCGGCTGGTCCGCCTGCTCGAACACGCCGACGCGCCAGCCCTTGCTCGCCAAATGCACGCCCGCCGCGAGGCCGTTATGGCCGGCGCCGATGATGATCGCGTCGTAGGTCATGCGCGTTCCTGATCTTGCGCGGCCGGGCTCGACAGCGGACCCGTTTGCACGAACTCTGGTGAGCGTGACGGCGCCAGGTTCTGGACACCGAATTTCGACAAGGAGATGCGGTGATGACTGACGCCGACTACATCGTCGTAGGCAGCGGCATCAACGGTCTGGTCTGCGCTGCCATGCTTGGACTGAACGGCCGCCGTGTGCTGCTGCTGGAGCGCAATGATCGTATCGGCGGCTGCATCCGCACCGAGGCGATCAGCGCGCCTGGCTTCGTGCATGACGTGATGGCGACGACGTTCCTGCTCTTCGTCACCTCGCCCGCCTACGCCGCGCTCGGCCCCGAGCTCGAACGCCGCGGCCTCGCCTTTGCCCAGAGCGAGCTGCCGACCGGCGTGCTGCGGCCGGATGGCCGGTCTCTCGTGCTGAGCCGTTCCCGCAAGGCCAACGTCGCCGCGTTCGAGGCCGCGGCGCCGGGCGACGGCGCTGCGTTTAATCGCGAAATGACGCTGTTCGGCCGGAACGCCGCGTTGATCTTCGCCCTGCTGGGCGGCCAGCTGTGGTCGCGCGCGACGCTGCGCGCCATTTTGGTCGAGCTTTGGCGCCGCGGGCCGCGCAGCCTCGCCGGCCTGTTGGGCGAGGCGCTGACCTCGGCGCGGGCGCATCTCGAGGGCCGCTACGCCTCCAGCCTGGTGCGCGACCTGTTCGCGCCCTGGGTGCTGCACACCGGGCTCGGGCCGGAGAGCGCCACCTCGGGCGAGATGCTGAAGGTGATCGGCTTCGCGCTCGAGGCGGCCGGCGCACCGATCGTGATGGGCGGTGCGCAGGCCCTGCTCGACGCCTTTCGCCGGCTGATCCTCGACCAGGGCGGCGCGATCGAGACCGGCGCTGACGTCGTGCGCGTCACTCGCGATGCGAAGGGGCGCGCCGACGGCGTGGTGCTCGCCGGCGGCACCCGGCATGCCGCCAGGCGCGGCGTAATCTGCTCGCTGGCGCCCGAGCAGCTCTACGGTCGCCTGCTGGCCGGGGCAGAGCTGCCGGCGGAGATCACCGAGGGGCTCGGCCGCTACCGCTACGGCAAGGGCAACATGCAGATCCACTACGCGCTGTCGCGCCCGCCGCGCTGGCACGCCGAGGGGCTGGAGCGCGTCGCTCTGCTGCATCTGACGCCAGGTCTGGACGGCGTTTCCAAGGCGGCGAACGAGGCGGAGCGCGGCGTGCTGCCGAGCGCGCCGACCATCTGCGTCGGCCAGCCGACGGCGCTCGATCCCTCGCGTGCGCCGGCGGGTTGCGCCGTGCTGTGGCTGCAACTGCCCGAGGCGCCGCGCCTGATCACCGGCGATGCGGCCGGCGAGATCACGCCGCCGGCCGACGGCCGCTGGACCGAGGCCATCCGCGAGGCCTATGCCGACCGGGTCGAGGCGACGCTGGCCCGCCACGTCGACGGCTTTCGCGACACCGTGCTGAGCCGCCGCGCCTACTCGCCGGCCGATCTGGAGGCGCTGAACGTCAACCTGGTGGGCGGCGATCCTTACGGCGGCTATTGCGGCCTGGACCAGTTTCTCCTGTGGCGCCCGTTCAAAGGCACGATCAACCATCGCACGCCGGTGCCGCGCCTCTACCACATCGGCGCGGCGACGCATCCGGGGCCCGGGCTGGGCGGCGGTTCGGGCTATCTGCTGGCCAAATCGTTGCGCTGACGAGGCGGGGCAGTTTAGTGAAACGCGCTGTGCATTGTCGCTAGCGCGCCCTCCAACGAGACGCCTTTTTCGTCCGCCAGGGCCGCCTGCTTGAGGCGCCGCAGCCAGGCGGCGGCGTCCGGCCGGCCGGTGAGGAAGGCGATTTCGGCGAGGACGCGGTCGAACTTCGACAGTCCGCGCGCATGCGTGTCCGAATAGCCCTTGACGAGGCGTCGGCAGGTGAGCGCCTCCACCGCCAGGTCGTAGTCATTTGGCGCCGTGGCGGTGACCACGGCCAGCCAATGCGCGATGTGCTGCTCCTCACGGTGCTGTCGCAGCGAGCGCGGGCGCAGGGCTTTGGCGCCGGCCAGCCCATACAGCGCCAGGAACCAGAACAGCGTGCCAGTTCGCACCCTCCGGCCGCGATTGACGAGGCGGTCGAGCCGGCGCATCAGCCCGGGCCGGGCCTCGATCGCCAGGCCCAGTCCCCGCGGCAGCACGCCGAGCACCTCCTCGATGCGCGGGTGCATGTATTCGGTCATGGTGACGAGCTGCCCGGCGGTGGCGCCGACCTCGACGCGGACGCGGTCGAACCGGGTGCGGCGCGTTTTAAGGTCGGCAACGCGGATCACGTCGTCATAGCTCATCGCGGCTGCGAGGTATTTGGCCGCCTGGGTCGTGAGGGCGAACGCCCTCGCGTCGCCGCCACATCGCCGGTCCAGCGCCAGCAGCTCGCCGAGCCGCTCCAGGTAATTTTGCGCGTAGTCGAGGCCCTGATAGTCGGCGAGGCGGGCGAGGCCCGCGCGCGCGAAATGGTGCGCCTGCGGCGGCAGCTCGCGCTTGGCCCGTCGGCACAGCGCCTCGAAGGCGGGATTGCCGGCAACACGGTGCTCCGGCAACCGCTCGGGCTCCGGGATGGCGGCTGGCGGCTGGCGGGCGCGCTCGAAGCCGGCGGCGAACCCGCGCAGGCTTGGCGCCGCACCTTTGCCGCCGGCGCGGATGGCGTCCTCAAAGGCGGCGCGGCCGAACGGCAGCACTGCCGCCGCCGCCAGCGCGCCGAACAGGGTGGCGGAGATCACCGTGCCGGACTGCGCCGCCAGCGTCTGCATGTCGAAGCTGATGATGCGCTTGGCGGCGATCCCGGCCGCATCGCTCACCACACGGGAGTCGGCGATGCCGTTGCCCGGCCGCTCCGTTTCCACCACGGCGAGGGCGCGATGGGTGGAGGCGATCAGGGTGGTGCGGTCTGGCGTGACGAAGCCGCGCATCATCGAGCGGCCGGCCTCCATCCACTCGGCCGCCAGCACCACGTCGACGTCGCCGGGCGCCGGCATCAGTGCGAAGATCGGCCGCCGGCCCTGCCGCTCGGGCAGCAGCTCGATGTAGTAGACCGTGGCCCCGGTGCGCTGGGCGACGCCGGGCACGGAGGTTGATTGCGCCGCCCAGCCGGAGGCCTCCGCGAGTGCGACGATCCAGTCCGCCAGCACCCCGCCGCCCTGCCCGCCCATGGCCAGGATCGCGACGGTGATCGGCCGGTCGGTCGACAGCCGGGCTGGCGTCAGCGGCGCGCCTAAATCCATCGGCGGCCGGTCAAGTAGAGAACACGATCCGGCCGCTGTCGCGCCGCCGTTGCAACCAGCCGATGACGGCGCCGCGCAGCCGGGCGAGCGCGCGATCGAATCGTGTCGGGTTCGAGATGATGTCGGCGCGGTAAAAGGAGGGGCACAGCACCGCAGCCTCGGCCACCTCGCCGCAATTGCCGCAGCCGACGCAGCTCTGGTCGATTGCCGCCACCGGATCGTCGCGCAGCAGGTCGGTGGTCGGCTTGACCGAGAGCGACGGGCAGCCGGACAGCCGGATGCAGGCATGATCGCCGGTGCAGATGTCCTCGTCGACGCCGAACATCTCGCGCACGACGCGCTGGCCGGCCGCCTCCGCCTGCTTGATCAGCGGCTTGGTGCGGCGCTGCTTGTTCAGCATGCACTCCGAGGAGGCGACGATGATCTTCGGCCCCTTCTCCTGCGAGGTCAGCGCCGCGCGCAGCGTGTCGCGCAGCCTGGCCACGTCGTAGGTGCGGTCGATCTGGCGCACCCATGTGGCGCCGATGCCCCGCACGGCCTTGACAATCGAGTTGTTGGTCAGCCGGCGCTCGTTGCGGGCGCGTGACGACAGGATGTCCTGCCCGCCGGTCGCAGCCGTGTAGTGGTTGTCGACCACCAGGATGACGCCGTCCTGCCGGTTGAACACGGCGTTGCCAACGCTGCTGGTCAGTCCGTTATGCCAGAAGCCGCCATCGCCCATGATTGAGATCGGGCGCTTGTCCGCCGGCACGTTGAAGGCCGAGGCGGAGGCCGGGCCCAAACCGTAGCCCATCGTGGTCGCGCCGATGTTGAACGGCGGCAGGATCGAGAACAGGTGACAGCCGATGTCGGCCGCGACGTGGTGCGGACCGAGCTCCTGCTCGACGAGCTTCATGGCGGCGAAGATCGGCCGCTCCGGACAGCCGATGCAGAACCCGGCCGGGCGCGGCGGCACGGTGGCGGCGAGCTGGCTCACCTTCGGGTCGGCCAGCACCGCCATCGCGTTGGGCGCCGGCGGCCGGTGGCCGAGCAGCGCCGGCGCATGGGCGCCGATAAAGGCCTCGAAACCCGCTACGAGCACCGGCGCCGAATACTCGCCGCCGCGGGGCAGCAGGTCCTTGCCGCTGACCCGGGTGTTGATGTCGCGGCGCCGCAGCACCGTGTGCAACGCCTGCTCGATATATTCGGGCTGGCCCTCCTCGACCATGATCACGGCCGTCTTGCCGAGGCAGAACTCCGCCACCTCGTCGTCGATCATCGGGTAGGTGACGTTCATGACGTAGATCGGCACCGCGGCCTCGCCGTAGATATCGGCCAGGCCAAGGTAGTGCAGCGCCCGCATAACGGTGTTGTACAGCCCGCCCTGGATGATGAAACCGATCTCGCCCTTTGCCGGACCAAAATGCTCGTTCAGGCGTCGCGACTTGATAAACTCCACCGCCGCCGGCCAGCGCGTCTTGAGCTTCTCCTCCTCGTGGGCATAGACGGCGGGCGGCAGCACGATGCGGTTCAAATCGCGCCGCGGGTGCTCCAGCGCCTCGCGCAGGGTGAAGCTCGGCCGCTGATTGTCCTTGGCAACAAACTGGCCATGCACGTGGCAGGTGCGCAGCCGCACCTCGAGCATCACCGGCGTATGAGAGGCCTCGGACAGCTCGAAGCCATCCTCCACCGCCTTGACCACGGATTCCAGGTTGGGCCGCGGGTCGAGCAGCCAGATCTGCGACTTCATCGCAAACGCATGGCTGCGCTCCTGCATGATAGAGGAGCCCTCGCCGTAATCCTCGCCGATGACAATCAGCGCGCCGCCGAGCACGCCGCCGGAGGCGAGGTTGGCGAGCGCGTCCGAGGCGACGTTGGTGCCGGCGGTGGACTTCCACGTCACCGCGCCGCGCACCGGATACATCACCGAGGCCGACAGCATGGCCGCCGCCGCCGCCTCGGAGGAGGAGGATTCGAAATGCACGCCGAGCTCGTCTAGCACGTCTTTCGCGTCGGCGAGCACGTCCATCAAATGCGAGATCGGCGCACCCTGGTAGCCGCCGACATAGGAGACGCCGGCTTGCAGCAGCGCCTTGGTGATGGCGAGAATGCCTTCGCCGCGGAAGATGGCGCCGCTGCCGAGCTGCAAATCCTGCACCTCACGGGCGAATGATCGTTCTGCCATTCAAACCTCTCCTGGAGCGCACGCCACGGTCCCGCCCAACCGTGTTCGGCGACATTTAGGATGGTACAGAGTTTGCTTGGCAGAAGCAACAAATCGCTTTAGGCTTAAACCAATTATGCGGCAGCTCGCCTGGCATCCGCCGTTGAAGGGAGAACCTGATGATCAGTGTTCCGCGCCGTCAAACCCTGGCTCTTGGTGCGAGTGCCGTGATCGCCGGCCTGATCGGCGGGCGCATCCCGGTCCGGGCGGCCACACCCGGCACGCTCACGATCGCCTTCAACGTAACGCTGCCGTCATTTGATCCGACCACCGGCACCTCGGCCGTCAACCCGACCATCCAGGCGATCTACCGCTCGGTGTTCGACCAGTTCGTCGGCCAGAAAGGCGACCTCTCCTTCGAGCCCGGCCTGCTGACCGCCTGGGGCTGGAACGCCGACCGGACCAAGGTCTTCATGGACGTCCGCCGCAATGTCGTCTGGCACGACGGCTCGCCGCTGACGCCCGACGACGTGGTCTGGTCGCTGACCCGGGCGGCCGACCCGAAGAGCGGCAATCCGATCCAGTTCGTCTGGTCGAAGATGGCGAACTACCACGTCGAGGACCACCGTATCACCGCCGACGTCGTGTCGTTCGACCCGACGCTGTTCAAATGGATGGCGTTCCTGACCGGCTACGTGCTGCCCAAGGCGTACTACCAGAAAGTCGGCGCCGACGGTTTCGAGAAGAAGCCGGTGGGAACTGGCCCGTTCATGGTGGATGCCTATGAGGGCAACGCCTATCTGCGCCTGGTCGCCAACCCGCATTACTGGGGCGGCAAGCCCGCCTTCGACACCGTGGTGTTCAAGTTCGTAACCGATGCGACGAGCCGCGTCGCCGAGATCGAAAGCGGCTCGTCGGACGTGACGCTGGAGATCCCCTACGAGGAGTATGACCGGCTGAAGCACAAGCCGGGCCTGAGCGGGATCGCGACGCCGGTCTCCGACATCGGCATGATTTTCATCTCGAACACCTCGCCGGCGATGCTGGACCCGAACGTCCGGCTCGCCGCCATCCACGCCATCGACAAGGCCGCCATCGTCAAGCGGCTGCTGCGCGGCTACGGCGTGCCGCTCGCAACACTCGAGGCGCCGGAATACGAGGCGTATGACCCGGCCACCACGGTGTCCTACGATCCCGCCAAGGCGGCCGCGCTGCTCAAGGCGAGCGGCTACTCGCCCGCGCATCCCGTCAGCTTCACCCTGCAGACCACGCGCGGCTTCAAGCCGAAGGACTATGAGATGATCCAGGCGATCGTCGGCATGTGGCGAAAAGTTGGCATCCAAGCCGACATCGAGGTCTACGAAATCGCCAAGCACTACGAGCTGCGCGCCGCGCATAAATTGGCGCCGATGGCGTTCTATAACTGGGGCAACGCGATCGGCGATCCGACGACCTCCACCGGCTTCGCCATGTTCGGCCCGTCGCCGCACTCCGCCTGGAAGAGCGCCGACCTGGACGCCAAGATCGGGCCGCTCTGGGCCGAGCACGACGAGGCCAAGCGCATTGCCGGCTGGCGAGCGGTCGACCGCGTGATCGCCGAGCAGGGACTGGTGATCCCGCTGCTGCAATACGTCCAGCCGGTGCTGTTCAAGACCTCGGTCGCGGTCGCGCCAAACGTTTCGGGGGCGTTGCAACCGATACTGGTCACCAAGACGCAGGCCTGACGGCGCCGGGTCAGCATGGCCGCGGCCGCGCTCCGTCGTGCCGCAATGATGGCCGTGACGCTGCTGGGCGTCGCGGTCTTCGTCTTCGTGCTGCTGCGCGTCGCCCCCGGCGACCCGGTCGCGATGATGATCGGCCCCGGCGCCAGCCCGCAAGACATCGCGGCGCTGCGCACGCGCTACGGGCTGGACGGCTCGATCCTGCTGCAGTTCGGCCTCTGGCTGCGCGCCATCCTCGCCGGCGACCTCGGCGCTTCGATCTCGTTCCACCGTCCGGTCGCGGCCCTGATCGGCGAGCGGCTGCCGGCGACGCTGGAGCTGGCGCTGTCGGCGCTCTGCCTGGCGCTGCTGCTCGGCACTATGCTCGCCGTGCTCGGCACGCTGTCGCGGCGTGCGGGCGAGGCGGCGGTGGACGGCGTGAGCGGCCTGCTGCTCGCCGTGCCCGACTTCATCTGGTCGCTCGCCCTGGTGCTGTTGCTCGGCGTGGCGCTGCCGGTGCTGCCGCTCTCCGGCCGTATCGATCCGAGCCTCGGCGCCGCGTTCAGCACGCCGTTCTTCCTCGGCGAAAGCCTGGTCACCGGGCACTGGCGGGCGGCGCGCGACGTCGGCGCCCATTTGCTGATGCCGGCCACCGCGCTCGCTTTGCCGCTCGCCGCCATCATCGCGCGGGTGCTGAAGGGCGCGCTGCAGGAGACGATGGTGCAGGACTACGTGCTGGTCGCGCGCGTCAAGGGCATGTCCGAGCTGCGGCTCGTGACCCGCGAGGCGATGCGCAACGCCGTCGGCCCAACGCTCGCGCTCACCGGGGTGCAGTTCACCTTCCTGCTCGGCGGCACGGTGATCGTGGAGCGCATCTTCTCCTATCCCGGCCTCGGCAACATGGCGATCGAGGCGGTGATCAACCGGGATTTTCCGCTCATCCAAGGCCTGGTGCTGATGTTCGGCCTGCTGTTCATCCTGACCAACCTGCTCATCGACACCATCATCGCCGGCCTCAACCCGAAGCTGCGGCATGGTTGAGCTGATCGCCCCCAGCGCGCGCCCGGCGCTGTTCAGGCGACGGGCACTGCCCGCCGTGCTGCGGGACTGGCGGCTGGTCGGCGGCGGCGGCGTGCTGCTGGGCCTGATCGTGCTGGCGGTGTTCGCGCCGTGGATCGCGCCGCACGACCCGCTGGATCAGGACTTGATGGCCGCGACCCTGCCGCCCGCGGGCTTTGCCGGCGCCGACCCGGCGCACTGGCTCGGCACCGACGATCTGGGGCGCGACGTGCTCTCCCGCCTGATCTACGGCGCGCGAGTGGCGCTGATGGTCGCCGTGCCGGCCGCCGCCGCCGCCGCACTCGTCGGCACGCTGCTCGGCTTGGTCGCCGGCTATTTCGGCGGGGTCGTGGACGCGATCGTCTCGCGGCTGGTCGAGATCTGGATGGCGTTCCCCGCCGTGCTGCTGGCGATTTTGATCGTCGCCATTCTGGGCTCCGGCGTCACCTCGGTGATCATCGCCATCGCCATCATCGACTGGACGCGGTTTGCCCGGGTGATCCGGGCCGACACCATGGCGCAGGCCGAGGCGGACTACGTGACCGCCGCCCGCACGCTCGGCTTCGGGCGCTGGACGATCCTGTTCAGCGAAATCCTGCCCAACGTGCTGCCCGGCCTGCTGGCCCTGGTCGCGCTCGAGATGGGCATCGCGATCGTGGTCGAGGCGATCCTCTCCTTCGTCGGCCTGTCGGTCTCGTCCGACGCCGCCACCTGGGGCGGCATGATCGCCTCCGGCCGTCAGATCATCTACCAGGCGTGGTGGGTGTTTGCCGCTCCCCTGGCGGCGGTGTTCGTCAGCGTGCTCGCCCTCAACCAGCTCGGCGACGGGCTGCGCCGTGCGCTCGACCCGGTGATGCGCCAATGAGGCACGGGTGACCGACTTGCTGCTGGCGGTGCGCTCGCTCTCGGTCGCCTCCAGCCGCCGCGAGGGCGGGCCGATCCTGCGCGCGGTGTCGCTCACCGTGGCGCCGGGGGAGGTGCACGGCGTGGTGGGCGAGAGCGGCGCCGGCAAATCCACGGTCGGGCGCGCCGTGCTCGGCATGCTGCCGCGCAGCATGCGGGTGACGGCGGGAGCAATCACGCTCTCCGGCACCGAACTGCTGACGCTGGGTGCCGCGCGCCGCCGCCGCCTGCTCGGCGCCCACGTGGCGCTGATCCCGCAGGACCCGCTGACCGCGCTCAATCCCAGCCGCCGGGTCGAGGCGCAGCTCACCGACGGGATGCGGATGTGGCAGGGCGCCTCGGCGCGCGAGGCCAGCCGCCGTGCGCTCGTCATGCTCGATGAGGTGCAGATGCACGATCCGCCGCGGGTGATGCGCTGCTACCCGCACGAGCTCTCGGGCGGCATGCGCCAGCGCGTGCTGATCGCCGCCGCCTTCATGCTGCGGCCGAAGCTGGTGATCGCCGACGAGCCGACCACCGCGCTCGATGTCACCGTGCAGCGCCAGGTGCTGCGGCTGATCCGCGACCTGCAGACCCGGCATCGCACCGGCGCCATCCTGATCACCCACGACCTTGGCGTCGTCGCCCAGATCTGCGATGAGGTCAGCCTGCTCTATGCCGGGCGGGTGCTGGAGCAGCGGCGCACGGCCGAGCTGCTGGGCGCGCCGCAGCACCCTTACGCCCGCGCCCTGATCCGCGCGACGCCGCGCTACGACCGGCCGGACCAGGGGCTGCAGCCGATCCCGGAGGCGGTGATGGCAGCCTGCCGGTCGGAGATCGTCCAGTTCGACCGACAGTCCGATCGGGCGAGCCATGGCTGAGCCGGCCCCGCCGCTGCTCGAGGTGCGGGACCTCGTCGTCGGCTATCGCGGCGCCCGCACGCTGCTCGGCGCGCGCAAGCCCGCGGCGCCGGTGCTGCACGGCGTGTCGTTCTCGGTCGGCCGCGGCGAAATGGTCGGCATCGTCGGCGAATCAGGCTCCGGCAAGACCACGCTCGGCCGAGCGCTGCTGGGCCTGGTGCGGCCGGCTGCCGGCTCTATCAGGTTCGACGGCGCAGAGATCGGCGACCTCAGCGAGACGGCGATCCGGCCGCTGCGGCGGCGCATGCAGCTCATCTTCCAGGACCCGATGGCCTCGCTCAACCCGCGCCGCAGCATCGGCCGGACGCTGGCCGCGCCGCTGCGGCTGCACGAGCCGCAGCAGGCCCGCGCCGAGACGGTGCGGCGCATCCGCGAGATCCTGGAGCGGGTGGACCTGCCGCCGGCGGTGCTGGGGCGCTACCCGCACGAGCTCTCCGGCGGCCAGCGCCAGCGCGTCGGTATCGCGCGCGCCATCCTACTGCGGCCGGACTTCGTCGTCGCCGACGAGATCGTCTCCGGGCTCGACGTCTCGACCCAGGCGCAGGTGCTCCGTCTGATCGGCGAGATCAGCCGCGACATGGGGCTAGCGATGGCGTTCATCAGCCATGACCTGTCGGTGATCCGGGCGGTCTGCCACCGCGTCATCGTGCTGCGCCGCGGCGAGATCGTCGAGCAGGGCGCGTGCGAGGCGGTGCTGGTCCGCCCGCAAGCCGCCTACACGAGGGAGCTGATCGAGGCGATCCCGCTGCCGGTGCCAGACCCGCATTGGCTCGCTCCCGGCGCGGGCGCCGAGGGTCGCGCCAGGCGCATGGCTTAGTGAAACCGCACTTGAAATTACCGCTTATGTCGGTCAAGCAGCTTTGCCGCGGCATCCAGGCTCGTCTGCAAGCGCAGCGACAAGCCGCATGAGGACGCAACGATGGCACCCGACGATTTTTCGGCCATACCACTCGATCGCGAGACGACGCTGGCCAAAGCGGAGAAGCTCCAAATCCGCCTCTGGCTTCGGCTGCTCACCTGCACCCAGTTGATCGAGCGCCGCATCCGCGCTCAGTTTCGTCGCGACTTCGATACTACCCTGCCGCGCTTCGACGTGCTGTCGCAGCTGCACTCCGCCGGCAACGCGCTGACCATGGGCGAGCTCTCCAGCCGGCTGATGGTCACCAGCGGCAACGTGACCGGCCTGGTCGACTCGATGCAGAAGGACGGGCTGGTGGCGCGCGCCGCCCATCCGGCCGACCGACGCAGCACCGTCATCCGGATGACGTCGGCCGGGCAGGACCTGTTCGCGGCGATGATGCCGGTGCACCACTCCTGGATCAACGAGTTGACGGACGGACTGACGCGTTCGGAGATGCGGCAACTGCTCGAGCTGCTCGGCAAACTCAAGCGCTCGGTGCGCAGCGCCGAGCAACCCTATCTCTCCGCCGGCTGATCGCCTCTCGCCCGCAGCGCATCGCAAGAAATTACTTCACGTCTGAACTATCTGGGTCCAGACTGCGGCGTCCCTGCCGGAGATGCCCATGTCGTCGGAGCTGCTTGCCGCCCTGGTTGCCGATCTCGCGGCGGGCCAATTGCGGGTGATTGATCTGAGCCAGACGCTGTCGCCGCAAACGCCGGTGATCGGCCTGCCGCCACCCTTCGCGCAGTCCTCGCCGTTCAGCATGCGCCGCATCTCGAACTACGACGAGGCGGGCCCGGCCTGGTACTGGAACGACATCAGCCTCGGCGAGCACACGGGTACGCATTTCGACGCGCCGGTGCACTGGGTCACCGGACGGTTGCGGCCGGACGGCAGCACGGACACAATCCCCGCAGCCCGGCTGGTGGCGCCGGCGGTGGTGATCGACGTCGAGGCGGAGAGCCAGGCCGACCCGGGCTACCTGCTGACCCGCGGCCGGGTGGAGCAGTGGGAGGCGACGCACGGGCGGATCCCCGCCGGCTCCTGGGTGCTGCTGCGCAGCGGCTGGTCGCGCCGGAGTGCCGACGCCTTTCTCAACATCGGCGAGGCCGGACCGGTGACGCCCGGGCCGGACGCGGCGTGCGTCCGCTTCCTGGTCGAGGCGCGGGACGTCGCCGGCTTCGGCACCGAGTGCGTCGGCACCGATGCCGGGCAGGCGGGCGGGTTCGACCCGCCGTTTCCGTGCCACACCCTGATGCATGGCGCGGGCAAGTTCGGCCTGGCGAGCCTGACCAATTTGGACCAGTTGCCACCCGTGGGCAGCGTGCTGATCACGCCGCCGTTGAAGATCGAGGCCGGCTCCGGCAGTCCCTGTCGCGTTCTGGCCCTGGTGGCGTCGGCTTAAGGCAGCCTATCGCTGCCAGGAGAGTTCGTATGCGTATCGTCTGCGTCGGCGGTGGTCCCGCTGGTCTTTACTTCGCCATTCTGATGAAGCTGCAGGATGCCGGCCACGACATCACCGTCATCGAGCGCAACAGGCCGCACGACACGTTCGGCTGGGGCGTGGTGTTCTCCGACGAAACGCTGCGCAACCTCAAGGATGGCGACCCGGTGAGCGAGGCCAGCATCAGCGCCGGCTTCGCGCACTGGGACGACATCGAGGTCCACTTCAAGGGCCATGCGGTGCGCTCAGGCGGGCACGGCTTCTGCGGCATCGAGCGCAAACATTTACTGAACATCCTGCAGGATCGCGCCGAAAGCCTCGGCGTCCGCCTGCAATTTGAGCTCGAGGTCACGGACGACGCCGCCTACGCCGATGCCGACCTGGTGATCGCCAGCGACGGCATCAACAGCCGCCTGCGCGGGCTGCATGCGGACCACTTCCATCCGTCGATTCAGTTGCAGCGCAACAAGTTCGTCTGGCTCGGCACCCAGAAGCGCTTCGAGGCCTTCACCTTTATCTTCGTCGACACGCAATGGGGCTGGTTCCAGGCGCACGCCTACCATTTTAACGAAACCACCTCGACCTTCATCGTCGAAACCCGCGAGGAGACCTGGCGGGCCGCCGGGCTCGCCGAGGCCGACACGGCGGCCTCGATCGAGTTCTGCGAGCGGCTGTTCGAGCCCTGGCTTGACGCCAGCCCGCTGCTCTCCAACGCGCGCCACGTGACAGGATCGCCCTGGATCAACTTTCCAAGCGTGTCCAACGAGCACTGGTCCTGCGGCAACATCGTGCTGATGGGCGACGCGGCGCACTCGGCGCATTTTTCCATCGGCTCCGGCACCAAGCTCGCTTTGGAAGACGCGATTGCGCTCGCCAGAACGTTGCGCACCGAGACCGACGTGCCGACGGCGCTGGCCTCCTATGAGGCGGAGCGGCGGATCGACGTGCTGCGCATCCAGTCGGCGGCGCGCAACTCCACCGAGTGGTTCGAAAACGTGCCGCGCTACGCCAAGCTGCCGCCGCAACAATTCGCCTACAGCCTACTCACCCGCAGCCAGCGCATCAGCCATGAAAACCTGCGCCTGCGCGACAACACCTATCTCGACGGGGTGGAGCGCTGGCTCGCTGAGCAGGCGACCGGCCGGGCGCTGAACCACATCGTGCCGCCGATGTTCCTGCCGTTCCGCCTGCGCGAGCTGAAGCTCATAAACCGCGTCGTGGTCTCGCCGATGGCCACCTACAGCGCCACGGATGGCACGCCGAACGACTTCCACCTCGTGCATCTCGGCGGCCGCGCACTCGGCGGCGCCGGGCTGGTGTTCACGGAGATGACCTGCGTCAGCCCGGAGGGTCGGATCACGCCGGGCTGTCCCGGCCTGTGGTCACCGGAGCAGATGCAGGCCTGGCGCCGCGTCGTCACCTTCGTGCACGCGCAGTCGGCCGGAGCGATCTGCCTGCAGCTTGGCCATGCCGGGCCGAAGGGCTCGACCAAGCTCGGCTGGGAGGGCATGGACGAGCCGCTCGCCGACGGCAACTGGCCGCTGCTGGCACCCTCCGCGGTGGCCTGGAGCGCGGCGCACCAGCTGCCGCGCGCCATGGACGCGTCGGACATGGCGGCGGTGCGCGAGCAGTTCGTCCAGGCGACCCGCTACGCCGAGCAAGCCGGCTTCGACATGCTGGAGCTGCACGCGGCACACGGCTACCTGCTCTCGGCGTTCATCTCGCCGCTGACCAACCGGCGCACCGACGAGTACGGCGGCGGGCTTGCGAAACGGCTGCGCTTCCCGCTCGAGGTGTTCACCGCCATGCGCGCCGCCTGGCCGACGGCCAAGCCGATGAGCGTGCGCATCTCGGCCACCGACTGGGTGGAGGGCGGCATCACCCCCGACGACGCGGTGGTGATCGCCCGCGCCTTCCGCGACGTCGGCGCCGATTTGCTCGACGTGTCGGCTGGCCAGACTTCGATGTTGGCCAAGCCGGTCTATGGCCGGATGTTCCAGACGCCGTTCAGCGACCGCATCCGCAACGAGGCCGGCGTGCCGACGATGGCGGTGGGCAACATTACCGAGGCCGACCAGTGCAACGCGATCATCGCCTCCGGCCGCGCCGATTTGTGCGCGCTCGCCCGGCCGCATCTGTCCGACCCGCACTTCACCCTGCAGGCGGCGGCGCGCCAATCCTATGCGGAGCAGGCCTGGCCAAAGCCGTACCTCGCCGGCAAGGCGCAGTTGGAGCGGCTGGTGCAGCGTGCGGTTTGAGGGCCGCACGGCCCTCGTCACCGGCGGCGCCAAGGGCATCGGCCGCGCCATCGCCGACCGCCTGGCCGAGGCCGGCGCCGACGTCGCAGTGATCGGCCGGGACGCCGAGGCTTTGGCGGCGACCAAGTTTCGCCACGCGACCGCCGACGTCACCGACGCCGCCGCGCTGCGCACCGCGATCGACGCGCTCGGGCCGTTCGACATCCTGGTCAACAACGCCGGTGCCGCCGTCTCGGCTCCGTTCGGCCAGCACGGCCGCGCCGACTGGGACGGCATGCTGGCGACCAATCTTACCGCCTGCTTCACCGCCATGCAGGCGGTGCTGCCAAGGCTGCTGCGGCAGGGCTGGGGGCGGATCATCTCTATCGCCAGCACCGCCGGGCTGAAGGGCTACGCCTACACCGCCGCCTACTGCGCCGCCAAGCACGGGCTCGTCGGCCTGACCCGGGCGTTGGCGCTCGAAACCGCGCGCAGCGGCGTCACCGTCAACGCCGTCTGCCCCGGCTTTACCGACACCGCCATGGTGGACCGCGCGGCCGCCCTGATCGGCGCCAAGACCGGCCGCTCCGCCGGCGAAGCCCGCGCCGCACTCGCCCAGACCAACCCGCAGGGCCGGCTCGTGCAGCCCGGCGAGGTCGCCGCCGCCGTGCTCTATCTGTGCGGCGACGAGGCGGCCGGGCTCACCGGGCAATCCCTGGTGATCGCCGGCGGGGAGGTCATGTGACGCCGGCGCATTTTCTCTGGGAGGAGGGCGCGGTCGCAACCCTGACGCTGAACCGCCCGGAACGCAAAAACCCGCTTACCTTCGACAGCTATGCCGAGCTGCGCGACCTGTTCCGGGCGCTGCCGCAGACCCCCACGGTTAAGGCGGTGGTGCTGACCGGGGCGGGCGGCAATTTCTGCTCCGGCGGCGACGTGTTCGAGATCATCGAACCGCTCACTCGGATGCGCATGCCGGAGCTGCTGGCGTTCACCCGGCTGACCGGCGACCTCGTGCGCGCGATGCGCGCGTGCCCGCAGCCGGTGGTCGCCGCGGTCGAGGGCGTCTGCGCCGGCGCCGGGGCCATCCTCGCCATGGCGTCCGACCTGCGCTACGCCACGCTGGCCAGCCGCACCGCCTTCTTGTTCACCCGCGTCGGGCTTGCGGGCTGCGATATGGGTGCCTGCGCCATCCTGCCGCGGCTAATCGGCCAGGGACGCGCGAGCGAGCTGCTGCTCACCGGGCGCAGCATGAGCGGCGAGGAGGGCGCGGTCTGGGGCTTCTACAACGCGCTGCGCGAGCCGGGCGCGGTGCTGGCCCACGCCCAGGCGGTGGCCGCCGAACTGGCGCAGGGCCCCACCTTCGCGCACGGCATCACCAAGACCATGCTGCACCGCGAGTGGTCGATGGACATCGACACCGCCATCGAGGCGGAGGCGCAGGCGCAGGCGATCTGCATGGCAACGCAGGATTTTGCCCGCGCCTTCGAGGCGTTCGCCGCCAAACGCAACCCCGCTTTCAAGGGCGACTGATGTTGGAACTGATCGGTTATGAGCTGCCACAAATGACCTGCGGCTGCGCCACGTTGGGGGCGGAGTAGGACCGTTGCGCGTTTTACAGCCCCTGGGTTGGCCGGAACCGAACGGTTACGCCAACGGCGTAGCGGCGCGGGGCGAGAGCATCTTCATCGGTGGTCAGATCGGGTGGGACGCTGACGGCCGCTTCGCCGAGGGGCTCGCCGCCCAGGTCGGCCAGGCGCTGCGCAACATCGTCGACGTGCTGGCCGTCGCCGGAGCGCCGCCATCCTGCATCGTTCGGCTCACCTGGTTCATCGTCGATATCAGCGAGTATGCGGCGCAGCGTCCCGCCATCGGCCGGGCCTATCGTGCCGTGATGGGCAAGCACTTCCCCGCCATGTCCGTGATCGGCGTCTCGCAGCTTGTGGAACGGCTAGCCCTCGTTGAGATCGAGGCCACAGCCGTACTAGCAGACGAACCTTGAACCGTCAGCGATGATCTTAATAGATAAAGTTTTTGGTTTTTTTCAAAAACCGCTTTCTCAAGTCACCACCCACGGTCAAAAGCGAGTGGACACCGTGAGTGTCACCACCGCCGGTTCGCCTGCGATGCCGTTGGCAAATGAGGCGCCGCTGTCAGGACTGATCGGCTCGCCCTTGAACGGGCCGCTGGTGAAAGCGCCCTGCGTGGACGGCGCCACCTGCCGATCCAAATACTGCAAGTAGTGGGTGGTGAACATGTTGATGATGTTCAGGTCGAAGCTCAGTAGCCGCAGCGGGCCGACATTGCGGATTGGAAGTTTGTAGTTCACGTCGAGGTTGAAGATCGCGAACGGCGAGATGCCGCCATTCGGGTCATAGGTGGTGGCCCCAGCCTTCGCGGTGTAGTAGTTGTAGGAGCCGGGCGGTTCGACACCGGCGATCGGCCCGACGTTCCGGAGCCGTTCAGATCGTATGTCGTCGCCTGCTTACCGGTATACTGTCCCTCGAACCGGACGTTCAGATCGTCATTCTCGGTGCGGATGTTCCGCCGGTTGTAATCGCCCCCGAAGGTGGACAGCCAGTCCGGTACACCCGTGACCGGCGTGCCTCTGACGACGACGACGAACTGGTCCTCCTGCAACGACGCGTAGCCGAAGGTCGTGGCGAGGTATTTCGCCAAGGTATGGGACACGTTGCCGAAGAGCTGCCACTGCGGCGTGGCCTGCCAGATCGACCAGGCCTCAAACCCCTTGAACTCGGGCTGGACGTTATTCGAGTGGAACGCCTCGCCAGCCTGCGGACCGAACTCGTAGGAGAAGTAGCCGAAATCCCGCTCCACGTGCTGGTAGAAGTAGTCCGCCGATAGCACCAGGTTGTCGCGGTTGTATTTGGCGCCGCCCTCATAGAGATGGACGATGGACGCGTTGGGCGGGCTGCCGATGAGGTTCGGCCCGAAATCCGTTACCGGGGCGAACAGCGCGGAGTTGCCGGCGCTGCCGTAGAACGACACGCCTCGCGCCGGCGGCAGCACGCGATCGAGATCGTACGAGACGTTCATGAACGGAGGTATTCCGGTCCCACTTGTGCGCCTTGTAGCGTCCAAAGTCGCATGGATTGCCGGCCTGGCGTTACGGCGTCGCCAGCAGGCTCGCGGACGGTGTTCCTTCGAAGATCTTGCTGCCGAGATCGGCCAAATCCGTTTCTTCGACCGTCCGCCCCGGCGTGACGTGCAGGGTATTGCCGACGAAGTCTATCTTGTCCTGGAGGTAGCCCTGATAGATCGTCCGCTGAAAACCGCCGTCGAAGCCGCCGGTCGAGCCGATGATGGTCGACCAGATCTCGTTCTGCGACAGCTCCGGAACGTTCGGGAAAACGCTCGCATAGCCGTGTGACGCCGGCTGCCTTTCCTTGGCGACCAGACCGCCAACCTTGATCGTGTTGACGATTCCGAACAGCGTCGGCGGCGTGACGGTGAGGCGCGGCTGGATCCCGTAAGCGTCCGAGTGGGTGGAGTTTCCCTCCGCGTTGTAGCCGCACGGGCTCGGCTCACCGGCGGCTGCGAACTCTGCTTGCAGCTGGGCCGGGCACCCGGCCGAGCTCGCCGTGAGGAATAGACCTGCGGATCGTAGAAGATGTTGCCGCGGCCAAACAGGCCCTGCTCGGCGTAGCTCGCCGGCGTCTGAGTGAAGGATGACGACAGGCCGACCGTGACCGGACCGGCCGCTCCGTTCGGGCCGAAGATCGTCGGGTTGCCGTAGCTGGTGGTGGCGGGGTCTGAGTTCAGGTAGAACAGGCTCAGATCGGCGCTGACATAATCGTTGATGTAGGTGTCGTTTCTCAGGATCAGGGTCAGTAATCGTCAGCCTGGCGCTGGAAGACGTCGGTCGGCGGGTAGTTGCTGAACATCCCATATCGTTGCAGATACGGCAGCGGCAGCGGCTCCGGCAGCGTCAAGCCGCTGCCCCTGTTGGCGTTGACGCTCGCCTGGAATAACGACAGGCCCTGGTCATACGGCTTGTCGAACGCATACTCCATGCTGTTGTAGCGGGCGGGCGTGTGAGAGATGGCGGCGCGGCGGCTGCAATCGGTCTGCGGGTTGCATCTCCACGCGCCGTGATGTTGACCCCCATGCGACGCCTGCTAGCATCGACTAGCAATCTGAATGGCGGGACGATTGATGGCAAGCGTGCTGATCCGCAATGTCGATGACGCCCTCCACCGGCGTCTGAAGGAGCGGGCGGCGTCACACCGGCGCTCCCTGGAAGAGGAGGTGCGTGAGCTGCTGCGGGTGGCCGTGGCAAGCCAAGCGGCGCCTGGGCGCGAAAACCTGGCCGAGATTGCCAGCCGTTTGTTCGGCGCCTCGCATGGTGCGGAACTCGACTTGCCCCCGCGTGGCAGCGCGCCGAGGCGTGCGCCCATCGATCTCGGGGGCGACCTCGGTGACGATGGAGATGGCGCATGATCCTGCTGGACACCAACGTCATTTCCGAACTGGTCCGGCCGGCGCCAGATCCAGCCGTACTGGCCTATGTGAGGGCACTGGCACCCGAAATTGCCTTCACAGCCGCCGTCTGCGAGGCAGAAATCAGTTATGGTCTGGCGCGGCTCCCGGTCGGCAAGAGACGCGAGGACCTTGCCACCCGGATCGCGACTCTGTTCGCCAGCGGGTTCCACAACCAGGTCCTGGCGTTCGACAGCCTGTGCGCCAGACATTACGGCGCCATACGGTCCGCACGCGAAGCAGCCGGCCGCCCGATCACGGTGGAGGACGCCATGGTTGCGGCCATAGCCCGCGCCCACGGTGCGACGGTGGCGACGCGCAACGTGGATGATTTCCAGGGATGTGGCGCCGATGTTGTCGATCCGTGGCACACGGCATGATATTCTAACGTCCGGTCGAACGCGGCGCCGGCGGGATCCGATCGAAGCCCTCCAGAGTTTTCGCCGGCGCGAACAGAACACTCTATGCGCTCGACGACGACACCTGGAATTGTAAGGGCTATCTGAGTGCCGTTCGGCCCCGGGTCCCCGTCTCCCTCGGCTGATCGATAGTCGCGTCGCGTGATCGCGCCCATCCTCCCAGGCGAGATGCGGCCGGCTGCTGGCTCGCCGTGCTTTATCCGCAGAACGACCTGCAACAGCCTGCGCAAGGAACAGTTGGTGATTGCTGCTAGCCTAGATGCCCGGTTGGTGGCGTCGCTCGCCTAAGCCGCTCACGGCCTGCCGCGCTCAGCCGTCTCAGCCCGAACCTCCGTGCCGCCTCGCTCGGCTTGTCCCCGGTGTTGCAACTGCGAAGGCAGGCGCAGAGCTCCGGCAGCGGCACATCCTCCAAGCCGCGTATGTCTTCGGCGGTGGCAGGGAACCGCGCACGATCCCATCGATCGGGATCCGCCAGATCGGCCCAAACGAATGTCTGGCCACCCGGTTCGGCGGCGGCATGGGCTGTCGCCTGCGCTAGCGACATCAAGCGATCGCGTATCCGCGCCCCCGACCTGCGGAAGCCATGGGCGCGAGCAATCCGCTCAACGAGCAGGTCGTCGCGGATCGGCGCTTCCTGCGTCACCACGCGGGCAATCATCTCGCGCAGCACGGGCGTATAATCCGGATCATGGAACCGTGCGTCGCTGATCCGCCCCGCCATGTCGGCGAAGGTGGTGCAGCGGTAGTCTCCGCCGGGCTCGATGGCCTGCACGTCAAGCTCACGGCTGCTGTCTGCCGCGGCGGCTTCCGCCATCAGCCCTGGATCTGCTGGTGCCGCGGCTGCGGGATGCGGGTCGGGTGTATCTGCGGCCCGCTCCTGCGCGCGCTTGGACGCCGCCTCCGACCGCGATTGATCAAGCCGGGCGCGCAGGATCTCCTCAAGCCGGTCCAGCCCGCCAGCAGGGTTGTTCCACCATTCGGCCGACCAGACCCGTGCCAGGGACCAACCAAGCCCCCGAAGAATCGCGTCACGCACCTTGTCTCGATCCCGCGCAGTGGCGGCGTTGCAGTAGGACGCGCCGTCGCACTCGATCCCCAGCAGGAAATCACCCGCCAGGTCTGGATGCACCACGGCAAGATCGAGGCGGAAGGCGGAAACGCCGATACGCTGCTGCACGTCCCAGCCGCGCTCCCGTAGCCCGGACGCGACCGCTTGATGAAATCCCGCGTCACTCCGTTCCTCCGTCGTCCCGGTTGCTGCCGTGCGTGCACCGCCGCGTTCGGCGTCTTCCAGTAAGCTGCGAAGATCCCGCACCGCCGCCGCGCCCGTGCGATTGAGGTCGATCATGCTGGCAGGGAACGAGGCGAACAACACCATTTCGCGGCGTGCGCGGGTGACGGCGACATTCAACCTGCGCTCGCCACCCTGACGATTCAGCGGGCCGAAATTCATCGCCATGCTAGGCGCATCGACCGCTTCGGGGCCGTAACCAATGCCCAAGAGGATAACGTCACGCTCGTCGCCCTGCACCGTCTCCAGATTGCGCACGATCACCGGTTCGGCGTTACCGTCGGTGAAGACGGCTCCAGCTCTGGATGTGAACGGCGTTCCGCATCGAGCAGATCCTCGATGAGCTTCTGCTGCTCGGCGTTGAAGGTGATGACAGCAAGGCTCAGCGCCCGTCCGGCCTCGTCCTTGAAGCCCTTGTCCAGCAAGCGGCGGCTGACCTCGGCTACTACTGCCGCGGCCTCGATGCGGTTCACGCGTTCCTTGCCGCGCGCCCAGACGCCAGCCACCCGCCGCAGGCTGACTGCGGTGTCGCGCGTCACTGGTGCGGGGAACGTCTGCGGGCTGCCGTCGTAGTAGTGGACGTTGGAAAAGTGGATCAGGCTCTCGTTGCGGCTGCGGTAGTGCCAGGTCAGCCGGCGGCGCGGCAGGCGCGCGCCCAGGCACTCGTCCAGAATGCTCTCCTGGTCCTCCAGCGTGGCGCCATCATCGCCATCGCTGTCGGTGGTGCCGCGCTCGAAGAAGCTGGTGGGCGGCATCTGCTTCGGATCGCCGGCGATCACCACCTGGCGCCCGCGGGCGATGGCGCCGACCGCATCCCAGGGTGCGATCTGCGAGGCCTCGTCGAAAATCACCAGGTCGAACACCTCGCCGTCCGCGGGCAGGTACTGGGCGATCGACAGAGGACTCATCAGCAGGCACGGCGCCAAGCGGTGCAGCGCCGGTCCCATGTCCTGGATCAACTGCCGCAGAGGCTTGCGGGAGCGCTTCAGCTCCAGCTCATGTGCCAGCGCATTGAAACCCGGCGGCGGCGTGCGCGCATCCTTGGCGGGCAGCGCGCCGGACAGCCTGCCGCGGATCACCAGCTGGGACAGTGCCATGAGCCGATCGTCCAGCATGCGGAACCTTGCGATGCTGTCGGCGTGTTCCGCCCGGTTGAAGCCGCGCAGCACCGGGTTGGCATCGATCGCCGTGCCGGCCCACCAAAATGCGTAGCCATGCTCGAACGCCTCCGCCACGCTGCGCTGGCCTAAGTGATCGCCGTCCAGCGCCGCTACCAGGGGCGACAATCCCAGCGCTGCCGCTGCGTCGCAGGCACGGCGCCAGCCGCACCAGTCGCGCAGATGGCGGGACTGCCCTGGCAACGCGGCGGCTACGTCGCCGGCATAGGCACAGAGATCGTCCGCATCCAGCGGCCTGCCCACGGCTGCACTGCGTTCGAATGCATCCAGCGCGGCGTGGAACTGCCGCTCGGCGGCGACCAGAGCGGCGGCGGCGCGGCCAACGGTGGCCGTCGGTGCCAGCAGGTCGTTGCCGTCGCAGCACAGCCGCCGGGCGGCCTCGCGCAAGGCCAGCAGGCGCTCCGGCGTATCGGCCGCGGCCGTGATCGCCTGACGCAGCGCCCGCCCGGCCGCCAGAGCCTGCCGCACCTGATCGACATCGGTTTCAGCGCCAGCCCAGCCGGCCACGCCAGCCGCATCGGGTGCCAGCGCATCGATCTGTGCCAGCGAGGCCTGCAGCCGCCTGAGACGTGGCAGGGCTGCTTCGGGATCCAAATCGCCGCCGGCATGCAGCAGCTTGCTCAACGCCGCCTTGCGCATCCTGGACAGCGGCCAGACCAAGCTGCTGGCGGCATTCCACTGCGTCTGCAGGGCGTCGACCGGCACGGCGCGTATCGCTGCGGCATCCATGCGCGCGCCGAGTCCCACAAGCTCCAAACGATAGGACTCGATCAGCGGCAGCGACGCCTCTGCATGCTCCATGGCGCGGGTGGCGTTCGGCAGGAACACGCAGCCGAGGTCCTGGCCATGGGCGCCGCCGATCGCTGTCGCCAGCGCAGTGATCGCGTGGAGGCCGCGCCGGTCCCGGGGCACTACTAGGCCCAGCGCCGCTTCGAACGGCGTGCGCGCGTCGGTGAGGACGCTCCCCGCCGCGCCCAGTGCAGCACAGCTCGCCAGCAGTTCCCCCCGCCACGCATTCGACCATTCGGTCCGGCCCACCAGGCCCAGCGCGTTGCCCCGTCCTGCAAGCCCGGCCAATCGGTTGAGGTCCAGCCGCCGGCAGGCATCCCGCATCGCCGCCATCTCAGCCGCATTGTGCTCCACGCCGGCCAGCCATCCGAGGCGTATGGCGGCATCGGCGCCGTCATGAGCCACCAGTCCGATGGCCGCGAACAGGCTCAGCCCGTTCGGGTGCACCTGATTTACCGCAGCGGCGAGCCGGTTCAGACCGTCGCGCGTGGTCTTCAGTTCCGCCGCCAGGGTGGCCCATTCGCCGTCCACGAAGGCACCGCTGGCGGACCAGGCGCTGTCCAGCTGAGCCAGCACCTCCTGCTTCGCCGCTTTGTTGGAATGCAGCTGCAGGCAGAACGGCCCCAGCCCATTGGCCTGCAGCCGGCGATGCACCACGTCCAGCGCTGCCCGCTTCTCGGCCACGAACAACACCGTGCGGCCCAGCGCCAAGTTGTGGGCGATCATGTTAGCGATGGTCTGCGACTTGCCAGTGCCGGGCGGCCCGTCCAGCACGAAATCCGCACCCCGGCCGGAGCCCACCACCGCTGCGACCTGGGAGCTGTCCGCAGGTAGCGGCATGAACAGCTCTGCCGGCGTAACCTCCGCATCCAGCGCCTCCGGCTCGGGCGGCAGCGCGGTGGCGGCGTATGGCTCTCGCGGCGTGTCCAGCAGGTGACGCACCACCGGGTTGCGCTTCAGCACGTCGGCGCGGCGCTGCAGATCCTCCCACATCAGATACTTCGCGAAGGAGAACGCGCCCAGCATCAGATCGTCCGTCACCTCGCAGCCGCGCACGTTGACGACGGCCTTGCGCATGATGGTCAGCACACGCGGCACGTCGATGCCGGAGGCGTCGGTCGGCAGGGCACCGCCAAGCTCCGGAATCGTCAGCTCGAAGTCCTGCCGCAGCATCTGCAGCAGCGTCGGGTTGAAGCGTGGCTCATCCTCGTGATGCGACATCTGCACGCCGGAGCGGGCGCTGTGCCGTTCGAGCTTCACCGGCAGCAGGATCAACGGCGCGCGATAGAGTCGGGCATCCGCACCCGGACGCCGCCAGGCGAGCATGCCGATTGCCAGGAACATCGTGTTGGCGCCGCCCTCCGCGAGGTCCAGCTTCGCCTTGCGGTAGAGCTCGACCAGCTGAGCATCCAGCTTGTCCTGTGTGCCGGGCGACAGGATCTCGCCGCGGGCGAATGCCTCTTTGCCATAGGCGCCATCCAGCATCTCGCCCGTGCGCTGCGTGTGCAGTGCGTCGTCGCGACCGGCCGCCCCGGCAAGCGAGGGCGCCGCGACGATGCGGAACCGCTTGCCGGCGGTCAGGTCATCCTCCAGCGCTGCCGGGTCGGGGCACAACAGCCGCAGCGCATTGGCGCCGGGCTTCACGTTCAGCAGGCGGTTGCGTGTGGTCAGGTCCAGCAGCTTGCGCTGCCAGCGCCGCAGCCGTTCCTCCGGCGTCTGCGGCGCAGTGTCCGGCTCGACCAGGTCGAAGCCGGGCAGCGCAGGTGCGGTCTGCAGCACGTCAGGCGCGGGCGGGGTGTCTGCGCCCTCGCCAGTGGGGGCCGGCGCTTCATTGCTGAGCGCCAGCGGCTTGATCCGCTGCATGCGGGCGCGGCGGATGTCCAGCGCCAGCACGAACGCGGCCTCGTGCGCCTCGTCGATCTCCCGCTCGCCCAGAGCGATCGCATCGGCAAACAGCGCGGGCGTGGCGCCGGTTACCGTCGTGGTCTCGAACACCACCAGCT
Source organism: Acetobacteraceae bacterium (assembly GCA_965198995.1). Taxonomy (GTDB): domain Bacteria; phylum Pseudomonadota; class Alphaproteobacteria; order Acetobacterales; family Acetobacteraceae; genus CAXMMR01. Next base: position 1,240,809 of record CBDAQG010000002.1, on the reverse strand, counting down.
CCTTCAGCGCGATGCGCTTGCGCAGGGTGGCGGCGTCGGCGACCTGCAAGGTGGCGAACTCCTGCGGCTGCAACCATACCCCGGTGAAGGCATGGCCCTGCGTTAGGATCATCACAGGATACAGCCCGGCGCCTTCCAGCATGGAAGCGAACAGCAACGCGGTGTCCAGACAGGTGGCGAGCCCCGCTTCCACCACGGTGCCGGGCGGCCGCACCTTCTGGCCCTGCAGCTCGAAGCTGGGTGGCGGCAGGGCGTAGCTGAGGCGCAGCGCTGTCACCGCCGACCACATCGCTGAGGCTAGTTCCCACACCCGCTCGCGCGAGCCGCCAGTGTAGCCATCCAGCCCATCCGGCCGACCGGCCCGGCGCAGCACGTCGCTGGCGGACTTCAGCAGCCGGCTGACGGCAGGATCGTTCGGCATCACGAAGGCGGCCAGCAATTCCGGCATCGCCGCACCGCCGCCCCACTCGGTGCGGGCCAGCAGTTCCACCCCGAGGCAGCGTTCCGCGAGCACCGCGCCCTCGGCATTGCCGGCGCGTGCCCTCACGGTCACAGTGCCGCGCATCGCCTCTGCCAGCCCCAGCAGCAGCCCGGCGTTCAGCTGCACGTCGCGGTCCTTGACTACCGCCTCGCCACCGGGCGCCACCCTATCGACCCGCCACTGCCGGTGCGCGATCACGGGGGGATCGGCCTTTATCTCCAGCACCAAGTCCGTCGCGGTCAGGCTTCCGGTGTTGAGCAGCCGTAGCTCTCGAAGCACCGCCACAGCGGACTGATGGGCGGCAAAGCTGATCTTCGGCGCCAGCACCACGTCGATGCCGAGCCTGATCTCGGGCGTGGCGTCGGCGACGGAAGGGAGTTCGGCCGCGTCGCTCATTTCGCCTCCGGGTTGCGGCTGCAGCATGCATTGCCGCCCGCTCCGGTCAAAGGGCGCGTGCACGAAAACTGGACGCGTCCCGCCCACGGGTGGCTAGCGGCGCGGTATCGTTGCGGCAATAGTCGCCGTATGGCCGTCAGCTTCTACGAAAGCCCGATCCTGAACTCGCCCTACGCGTGCCCCACCCGGCACCACGTTGTGAACAAGGAGGGCCAGCCGCTCGATGAGCCCCGGCGAAGGGTCCCCGTCATTCGGAGCTGATCACGCCCGTTCCGCGGGCCAAGAAGACGAAGAAGACCACCCAGACCAGCCTTGTCCTAGCGGACGCTGCGGACCTGACCACGGCGGAGCAGGAGTACAACCCCACCCCGATCATCAACGAAATACGCGGCCACATCGCCACCTGGCGCGCCATTCCAAACCCGAAGGATTGGGGTGTCACCCCTGCCACCGCCCGGCTGCTACAGCACTGGCGCACCCACGAATTCGAAGGCCCGAAACCGTTCTTCTGCCAGATCGAGGCAGTGGAAAACGGCCATCTGGCTGGCCGAGGTCGCCCGCAGCTCGCCACGCTACGCCCACATCCGTGCGCATATTCGCGAAGCCAACAAGCAGGCCAACCCGGGCCTGTCGCGCGTCGCCCTGAAGATGGCCACCGGCAGCGGCAAGACCACGGTCATGGCAATGATGATCGCCTGGCAGGCCGTCAACGCCGTTCGCGCGCCCGCGCAAGCCGGCTGTTCAGCCGCGGCTTCCTGATCGTCACACCCGGCATCACCATCAAGGACCGGCTGCGTGTGCTTTAACCTAACGACCCGGAGAATTACTACCGCACGCGCGACTTGGTGCCCGCCGACATGCTGCCGGACATCGACCGCGCCAAGATCGTCATCACCAACTATCACGCCTTCCAGCGCCGCGAGACCATGGACATCTCCAAGGTCGGACGCTCCCTGCTGCAGGGCCGCGGCGATGCCCCGGTCACTCTCGAGACCGAAGGCCAGATGCTGGACCGCAGCATGAACGAGCTGATGGGTTTTTCCGGCAGCAACGGCGGCATCGTGATCATCAACGATGAGGCGCATCACTGCTACCGCGAGAAGCCCGACGACCCCGAAATTCTGATCGGCGAGGACCTGCAAGAAGCCAAACGGAACCGCGAGGCCGCCCGCTTATGGATCTCCGGCCTGGAGGCCGCCGGCCGCAAGCTCGGCATCGTCAGCCTCTACGATCTGTCGGCCACACCGTTCTTCCTGCGTGTCTTTAAGGGCTAGGACAGAGGGAAGTCCGCATCGCCGACACCTTCACGGCCGCACTCGCCCGCCTGGACGGCACGTCGCAAAAGGCCGCCAAGACTGCGGCATCCGACCTGCAGATGGACCCGTCTGCTCACGGCCTGCGCATGCACCGTATCGCTGCATCGCGCGATCCCAATGTCTGGTCCGTCCGCGCCAATGCGGACGTGCGTCTCATCGTGCACGAGACCCGCGCTAGCCTGCTGCTCGCCCACGTGGACCACCACGATGCCGCCTACACCTGGGCCGAGCGCCGCCTGATCGAAGCGCATCCGCGCACCGGTGCCATCCAGATCGTTGGAGTGCGGGAATGAACAGGTGAAAGACGCCGTGACGAAAGCGGCCACATCGATCGGCGAGACCGGCTGTCCGCTGCGCTTCATTCTGTCCGAATGGCGGCGCGTGGTGGATGCCTGGCAGCTGGATGGGATCGAGGCCTACGCCCGCGTGCCGTGCCTTGGCAGAAAAAGCCGCATGAGTGCCGGCCAGCGCGAACGGCTGTGGCCGGTCTTCGCCGCCGCCACTCGCGCCTCACTCGCCAAGCGCGGACTGTTGACCTGGCCAGAGATCTTCGGCGGCGCCACGGCCTGCTCCCGCACCGGCCAGGGCGGCTCGGGCCCTTTCCAACCGGGTCCTATTGCGCACGAAGATGCCGATGTCGGCCGGTAGCGTTCCAGCGGCGGTTGTCTCCTTTAGCCAGGCGGCGACGGCGGCGATCTCGTCCGCGGCGGTGGCCAGGCGCTGCACCCGCGGCGCCGGGCCGTCGAAGATGGAGACGGTGCGGTCACGATCGCATCTGGCCAAGGGTCTCGAGTTCAAGGCCGTCGCGGTGATGGCCTGCGACGACGATATCCTGCCGCTACAATCCCGGATCGAGGGAGTGGCCGACGAGCTGGAGCTAGACGATGTATATGAAACCGAGCGGCACCTGTTCTACGTCGCCTGCACCCGGGCACGGGACCGCCTGCTGATCTCCGGTGTGTCTTCGGCGTCGGAGTTCTGCGCCGATCTCTGCTAACAGCCTGGTTACTGGCCCACGCTGAAGTCACATGTGAAGGCATCGCCGCCGATCTGGCCGCGGTGAAGGCGGTATAGACCGAGCCATGATCAAACGGACACCGCGTGGGTCATATCACTAAGCTCAAGCTGTTGAAGCGGCAGATGTATGGTGTCGTGTGTGACACCCCACCAAGGCGCAGTGACGACGACGAAGCGTCATCAGGATTAAGGTGTTAGGTATGTATTGGCTGGGGGACCTGGATTCGAACCAAGGCTTTCCGAGTCAGAGTCGGAAGTTCTACCGCTAAACTATCCCCCAATCCGCTCCCGAACGGGCGGCCCAGGTAGCACGGGGGGAGACGGGCTGGCAACCGCAGCGCTACACAAGGCTTGCCCATTTGCGTCAACAGGATGACTGTGCACGCTTTCGTGCGCGGAGCCGCTGCAGGGTGGTCAACATCGCCGAACGCCTGCCCGATCTCCCCGCCGGCTACCCCCGCCGGGCGCCGTCCGCCCGCGACCCGCGCTGCTTCGCCGCCCTCGACCTCGGCACCAGCAACTGCCGCCTGCTGATCGCCGCTCCCGAGGCAGCGGGCTTTCGCATCGTCGACAGCTTCAGCCGCACCGTCCGCCTTGGCGAGGGGCTGCACGGCAGCGGCGTGCTGGCGGCCGCGGCGATGGAGCGCACCCTGGAGGCGCTCGAGGCCTGCGCCGTCCGCCTGCGCCGCCGCGAGGTTCGTGGCCTGCGCGCCGTGGCGACCCAGGCCTGTCGCCAGGCCAGCAACTCCGCCGCCTTCCTCGCCCGGGTGCGCGCCGAGACCGGCCTTGCCATCGACGTGATCAGCACCCGCGAGGAGGCCGAGCTGGCGCTCGAAAGCTGCGCCACGCTGCTCGCCGCCGACGCCCGCCGCGCCCTGCTGTTCGACATCGGCGGCGGCTCCACCGAGCTCGGCTGGGTGCGCCTTGCCGAACCCGGCACAAGCCCGGGCGCCGCACCGCTTGGCCCGTCGCTGATCGGCTACGCCAGCCTGCCGGTCGGCGTGGTCTCGCTCGCTGAGCGCTTCGCGGCCAGCCTGTTCACCCCCTCCGGCTTCGCCGCCATGGTGCGCGACGTCACCGAGCGCCTCGCCGCCTTCGAGCGCATCCACTGCATTCGCCGGGAGCTGCGCCTTGGCGGCGTCCAGTTGCTCGCCACCAGCGGCGCCGCGACCACGCTGGCCGGCGTCGCCCTCGGCCTGCCGCGCTACAGCCGATCAATGGTCGACGGCGCGGTGCTGAGTGACGGCGCGATCCAGGCCGCGCTCACCTGCCTGCTCCGCCTTGCCGAGCAGGGCGGGCAGGCTGGCCTCGCGAGCCATCCCTGCGTCGGCCCGGAGCGCGCCGCCATGCTGATGCCCGGCTGCGCCATCTTTCGCGCCATTCACTCGGTGTGGCCGGCGACCACGGTCACCATCGCCGACCGCGGCCTGCGAGAGGGCATGCTGCTGCGAATGATGCGCGCCCGCGAGCGCTAGCAGCAAAGCAAGCGGTTCTTTTTGAAGAACGAACCAAAAACCTCCGTTCGGTAAGATCGCAGCCAGTCGAGCAAAAGTTTTTTGCTTCTTTTTTCCAAAAAAGAAGCGCTTGCCCTCCGCTGTGCTAGAAGCCGCCATGCCCTCCAAGCTCACCGCCCGCGGCACCAGCGTCTCGCTTCGCCACGCCCGCAAGCACAGCACCGCCTCGCAGGCCTGGCTGCGCCGCCAGCTCAACGACCCCTACGTCGCCGCCGCCCGCGCCCAGGGCTGGCGCTCCCGCGCCGCCTTCAAGCTCATCGAGCTCGACGAGAAGTTCGGCCTGCTCCGCCCGGGCCTGCGCGTGCTCGACCTCGGCGCCGCCCCGGGCGGCTGGAGCCAGGTCGCCGCCCGCAACGGCGCCGGCCCGATCATCGGTCTCGACCTGCTGGCGATCGACACCATCCCCGGCGCCACCATGCTGCAGGGCGACTTCACCGATCCGGCGACCCCTGCCCGCCTCACCGAGGCGCTGGGCGGCCCCGCCGACCTGGTGCTCTCCGACATGGCTCCCAACACCACCGGCCACGCCGCCACCGACCACATCCGCATCATTGCCCTCGCCGAGCTCGCCCTTGACCTTGCCTTGCAAATCCTTGCCCCCGGCGGCGCCTTTGTCGCCAAGGTGTTTCAGGGCGGCTCCGAGAAGGAGATGCTTGTGCCGCTCAAGCAGAGTTTCGCCAGCGTGAAGCACGCCAAGCCGCCTTCCAGCCGCAAGGAAAGCAGCGAGCTTTACGTCGTGGCCCAGGGATTCAAAAAGTAAGGCAAGGGCTCTGCCCTTGACCCGCTGGGGCCGGGAGGCCCCAGACCCCATCACTTAAGAATTTCTTCTAACAAATCGTCGGCGTCCGGCTGTGCGGGCAGACGTCCATCCAGTAGCAGCATGGCGAAGCCGTGCACCAGGCACCACGAGGCAAGCGCCCGGCCGTCGGACACGCCCGTCAAAGCCGCAAACGCCTCGGCCGCCGCCGCCTGAAAGTCGGCATCGTCACCGTCCAGCACGTCGTTGTGGAACATCAGCAGGAACAGCGCCGGCTGGCGGCGGGCAAACTGCACATAGGCGCGGCCGGTCGCACGCAACGGGTCGGTCGCCGACGCCGCGGCCTCGGCGAGCGACCCTGCAAAGCGCCGGAAGCCGATTGCCGCCAGCGCCGTCAACAGCCCGCGGAGATCGCGAAAATGGTGCGCCGGCGCCGCATGCGACACCCCGGCGGCGCGCGCAACCGCCCGCAACGACAAGCCCTCCAGCCCCTCAGCCGCCAGGATCAGCTCCGCCGCCTGCAACAGCGCCGGTCGCAGCGCGCCGTGATGGTAAGGTTGCGTCGCCATGCCCAAGCCATGCCTCAAGGATCTTGTCGGTGACAAGTTTAGCTTGACGACCGAATGGCGGGGCGCGATCTTGTCACTGTCAAGATAGGGGTGCCGGCATGACCATCTTCGAGCCGCTGCTGGGCTTGCACGTTCTCGGCGGCAGCGTCGCCCTGCTCGCCGGCCCGGTGCCGATGCTGGCCGGCAAGGGCGGCCGCCTGCATCGCCGGGCCGGCCTCGTGTTCTGCATTGCGATGGGGGCGAGCGCCGTGTCGGCCTTCGTGCTGGCCCTGATCGTGCACAGCACCCTGCTGCTGACCATCGCCGTGCTGACGGCGTTCCTGATCGTCTCCGGCCTGCGCGCGGCCGCGTTCCGCCGCGGCGCCCGCCCCCGTGCAGCGGACGATCTGACGTGCCTGCTGCTGGCCGCATTCGGCCTCTGGCTGCTGTGGCGCAGCACCGGCACGCCCGACATCACCGGCCTGTTCTTCGGCGTCGGCAGCCTCATCCTGGCCGCCCGCCAATACCATCTCCAACACACCCAACGCCCCGACTGGCTGCTCGCCCATATCGCCGGCATGGGCGGCGCCTACACCGCCACCGTCACCGCCTTCCTGGTCGTCAACATCGCCTTCCTGCCCAAGCCCGTCACCTTCATCGTGCCGACGATCATCGGCACTGTGCTGATCACCTGGGCGAGCATCCGTTACGCTGCACGCAGCGGGGCTCAGTTGAGCATCGGCTGAGAAAGGGGATCGTCGTAGTGTTGTCGGTGTCGGAGAAAACAGCGGCACGATGATGTTTCGCAGCACCGATAAAGACGACAGTGCTGTCTGACTGATCAAAAAGCAGAAAACGTCTTCCAGGTATCAAGCGCAATCAGGCGCTGTTCCGCATGGCCTAAGCCGCAGCCATGCGGACACTCCCTACCGGCGCCACCGGGCTCGGCCGCTCGAGCAATATCAGCCTGGCTGTGACCCTGTAGCGATCTTAGGCTGATGAAACTGCTCGCCAAAAACAATGAGAGCGATTCCACCCCGAGTGGAACGGCTTTCAGTCATTCATGACGTCGCTTGCCTCCCCGCCCACCCCGCTCTACACCGAGCCGCCAAGGGTCGAGCGGAACGAAGCGGATCATGGCACCAGCAGACAGCGTCACGCCGATCGCCGAGGCGCTGACCTTCGACGACGTGCTGATCATCCCCGCCTACTCGCAGGTCCTGCCCGCCGCCACCGACACGCGAACGGCGCTCACCCGCACCATCCGCCTCAACATCCCCGTGCTCTCCGCCGCGATGGACACGGTGACCGAGGCGCCGATGGCCATCGCCATGGCCCAGCAGGGCGGCATCGGCGTCATCCACAAGAACATGGACGTGTCCGCCCAGGCCGCCGCCGTCCGCTCGGTCAAGAAGTTCGAGAGCGGCATGGTGGTGAACCCCGTCACCATCGCCCCAGACCAGACGCTCGCCGACGCCCGTGCCCTGATGCGCCAATACCGCATCAGCGGCATCCCCGTCGTCGAGCGCGGCCCAGGGCAGAACGCCGGCCGCCTCGTCGGCATCCTCACCAACCGTGACGTCCGCTTCGCCCAGGATCCCTCGCTGCGCGTCGACACCCTGATGACGCACGAGCACCTGATCACGGTCACCGGCGCCGTCGCCCCCGACGAGGCCCGCGCCCTGCTGCACCGCCACCGCATCGAGAAGCTGCTGGTGGTCGACGAGGCCTATCGCTGCGTCGGCCTGATCACGGTGAAGGACATGGACAAGGCGGTCACCAACCCGCTCGCCAACAAGGACGAGCTCGGCCGCCTGCGCGTCGCCGCGGCGACCGGCGTCGGCGAGGACGGTTTTACCCGCGCCACCGCGCTGATCGAGGCCGGCGTGGACGTCGTCGTCGTCGACACCGCCCACGGCCACAGCGCCGGCGTGCTGGCGGCCGTCGCCCGCATCAAGCAGCTCTCCAACGCCGTCCAGATCATCGCCGGCAACGTCGCCACCCCTGAAGGCGCCCTCGCCCTCATCGAGGCCGGCGCCGACAGCATCAAGATCGGCATCGGCCCCGGCTCGATCTGCACCACCCGCGTCGTCGCCGGCGTCGGCGTGCCGCAATTCTCCGCCGTGCGCGAAACCGCCGCCGCCTGCCGCGACCACGCCGTCCCCTCGATCGCCGATGGCGGCGTGCGCACCTCGGGCGACATGGTCAAAGCCATCGGCGCGGGGGCGGACTGCGTCATGGTCGGCAGTCTGCTCGCCGGCACCGACGAGGCCCCCGGCGAGACCTTCCTCTACCAGGGCCGCTCCTACAAATCCTACCGCGGCATGGGGTCGCTCGGCGCCATGGCGCTGGGCTCGGCCGACCGCTACTTCCAGCAGGACATCACCGACAGCCTCAAGCTGGTCCCCGAAGGCGTCGAAGGCCGCGTCGGCTACAAGGGCCCGGTCTCCGCCGTCGTCCACCAGCTCGTCGGCGGCCTACGCGCCGGCATGGGCTACACCGGTGCCGCCACCATCGCCGAGCTGCAAACCAAAACGCAATTCCGCCGCATCACCGGCGCCGGCCTCCGCGAAAGCCACGTCCATGATGTGGCGATTACACGCGAAGCGCCGAACTATCGGCAGGATTAAGGCGAGGGCTCTGCCCTCGACCCGCTGGGGCCTGAGGCCCCAGACACCCGTCAGTTTAGCAATGCTTCCTCAAGGCAAGTCATATCGCCGAAGCTCGAGTGGTAGCTAAAAATACCATAAGGTTCGTAGTGCAGGGATGTTTCCGACCCGGTTCTAACTCTTACAGGGTGTATGGCCACCGGCCGGGAGCGGACTGTCCGCTAGAGGGTGAGACCTGTGAAAAGTGAAAATCTGCCGGGCGGTCTTGATCGCTTCGCGTCCAAGCAGCCAACGGATTGCAGACATCGCTGTCTCGGTTCCATCATCGCGCCATGAGCTTCGTGGAACGTCTACGGCTTACCTGTCCGATCATTCAGGCTCCCATGGCAGGTGTGTCGACCCCCGAGCTAGCGGCAGCCGTCTCTAATGCGGGCGGCCTCGGCTCGCTGGGGGTCGGAGCCACCGATGCCGCGGGCGCCAGGGCGCTCGTCGATGCAACGCGCCGTCTCACCCCTTGCTCGTTCAACGTGAACCTCTTCGTCCATGCGACGGCCGTGGCCGACGCAGATCGCGAGCGGGCATGGCTTGTCGCCATGTCGGCCGAATTCGCGCGCTACGGCGCCGAACCGCCGACGTCACTGCGCACCATCTACAGAAGTTTCCTCGATGATGACGACATGCTCGCCATGCTGGTGGAGCTGGCGCCGCCGGTCGTTAGCTTCCATTTCGGCTTACCGGCCGCGGACCGCATCGCAGCGCTGAGATCGGCCGGCTGCATGCTGATTTCGACCGCCACCAGCCTGGTAGAAGCAGAGGCCGCCCGGAAGGCTGGCATTGATGCCGTCGTGGCTCAAGGCTTCGAAGCGGGTGGTCATCGCGGCGCCTTCGACCCCGCAGCACGGGACGATTGCCTCGCAACGATGGCATTGACCAGACTGCTCGTCGTCCGGTCGGGACTTCCCGTGATCGCCGCGGGCGGCATCATGGACGGCCAGGGCATCGCCGCCGCCCTAGCACTTGGCGCTGTCGCGGCGCAGCTCGGCACCGCGTTTGTCGCCTGTCCGGAGAGCGGTGCCGATACAGCCTACCGTAAGGCCCTTGCAGGGTCGGGGGCGATGCATACAACCATGACCCGCGCCATCTCGGGCCGCCCCGCCCGCTGCCTGAACAACCGCTTTACGGCCTGGGGCTTCGGTGTTGCCGAACTTCCGTGTCCCGACTACCCGATCGCCTACGACGCCGGGAAGGCGCTCCATGCTGCGGCGAAGGCGACCGGGGAGAACGGCTTCGGTGCGCATTGGGCAGGACAGGGCGCACCTCTCGCCCGTGCCCTGCCGGCTGCGCAGCTCGTCCAGATTTTAGCAACTGAGCTCGCACGCGCTTTATAAAGATGCAGTCTCCTGTCGATACTTCGAGATCGGGCCGGCTCAACCTCGAGTTCTGCTAATAACAAGCGGACGTTTAGTTGACGGTGTGAGGCAGAATTTACAGTGGTTGGCGGCAGGAAGGACAATAGATTTAGTTTTTCTAATCAATTACTAACGCAGCTACCGACTGGGCATGTTAGCATAACTAAACTGCCAGCTTTCTGAGGTTTAAGGCGCCAGCAAGACCTGTCTGCACGTGCCGATTGTAAACATCGACAAAGTGCACCTCTTCAGGCATGGTCCTGCTTATGGTTAACCGCGTAGGGTCGCGAGACGTGGACGCAATCAGCGCTGTGCCATCCACACATCCGGTAGCTCAGCGGCAGAAGTTTCTGGGTAGAAAGCTGCGTCTGTCCGCGGACATGGCCTTTGCGCTGTCGTTAATCGTTGTATGCGGAGCTACGGCATACATTGGGATCGTCTCGCCCATCAGGAGCTTTGCCCATGATTTATTCTTCTTTTTAGACAACGCTTACCGCGTTGCGCAAGGACAGGTTCCCGACCGCGATTTCTCGTCGGCCTGGGGGCCGATCATGTTTCTCATTGACGCGGCTGGGTTAGGCCTTTCGTCGATGCGTCCCGAAGGCATCGGCTACGCAAACGCTTTATTCGGTGGGCTTATCGCAATCTGGGCCTTCCTGATCGTTCGCTTACGTTGGACTTCTATTTACGCCTGCGCCACTGGTCTCTTCACTGCGCTCCTTATCATGGCGCCCTTTGCGCTTGGCGACGGTCCGGTGAACTTCAGCCTGGCCATGACATACAACCGGTATGGCTACGCGCTATTCGGTGTGGCGCTCGTTGAGGTTGCCTCGGATTTACTACCGCAATCAACGACTCGTCGGCACAAGACTATTGGTTCTCTATCGACTGGAGTCGTGCTTGGCCTGCTCGTTTTCTTGAAAATCAGCTACGCTCTGGTCGCGATCCCGTTTGCCGCCGCCTGTATGATCTGCACCGCTCGCGGCCGCCTTCAGAGGCTTGTCGGTATAAGCGCGGGCTTCCTCACCGTCACCGTGGCGATGGCTTGTTATTTGCGCTTCGACCTGAGCGACATGCTGCGAGATATCGCGATGGCTGCCACTGCTCGACGACTCTCATTGCAGCCGATGAGTCTGATCCGCACGGTCGTCTTCGTGCAAAACGCACCGCTACTTGTCTTTGCCTTCTTGATCGAACGGCGTGGCGTCTCAGGTCTTTGGGGCTGGAGCGCACATGGTCGAGCAGTCGGCGTGGCATTGCTTACGGTCGCAGCAGGATGTTTACTGCTTGTCAGTAATCAGCAGACAAACAGCTTTCCCTTAGATGCCTACGCAGCTCTTACCCTCTTTGCTACATACGCCTCGGAACAGGCCTTCGCAGGTAAGCCGAGGTGGCTGGGTGGTAATACTCTGGTGTGGTTATGCTGCCTACCCCTTGCCATACAGAACGTGACGTCACTTGCCTATGCTTCAGTTACGCGAACATGGCCCGGGAAGGCGCCAATCCTAACGTTGAATGCGCCAGGTTGGGGCCAGCATCCCACTTTCGCGCCGGTCGTCGGAGCATTCAAAACGGCGACCGATGGTGAGGAGTACGTCACGGCTTTGAACGAGGGGTTGGCCCTGGTCGTTCGCCGCACCGATGCGCGTGACGGCGTCCTAGCCTTCGACATGTTCAATCCATTCAATTATCTTCTTAGCCGTCCGTCACCAAAAGGCGGTTTCGCTGCTGCGGCATACGACTACGTGTTTAGCGACGTTAGTCATCCCTCCGCACAGCGTTTTTTCGGTAATACGAACTACGTCATCGTCCGCAAATACAAGGCCGCCGCCGCGAACCGGCCCGATGAAGGTAACGATGTTGCCGGCCTGGTGCATTTATATGGCCGCGTGCTGGAGCAGCGCTTTAGCGTCGTTGAGGAAACTCCGCACTGGGTTTTATGGCGCCGAGGACATTAAGCTTTACCGGCATCGACCTAGCCCATCTCTGGCGACAACTGGCGGGACCAAACCCGGGCGACGCGGATCGAGGATCGGCCGGCAGCGCTCAGCATGCTGATCAGCTTCATGCTTGGCACGTCGCGGTTTCATGGCCGGATCGACCCGGCGGAGGTCGGCGCGTTCGGGTTTTCCGCCGGCGGCTTTACCGTGCTGGCGGCGGCGGGAGGCAGGCCGGATTTGTCGTGCGTTGCGGCGCACTGCGCGGCGCATCCGGCGTTTGAAGACTGCAGCCTGCTCGCCTCGCATCCGCGCGGGACGGGCGAGTGGCCGGGGCGGCGGAGTGTTACGGCGTTCCGGGGTGCACTCAGTGCGCAAGGAGACGGCGCAGCCGCGCAAGAGCGCCCGGCAGCCCGCGCACCGTCAGCACGCGGCCAATGTCGTTGTACTCCTCGGACAAAACCCGGGTGCTGTCATAGACCTCGCCAATCAGCCCCTGCTTCGCATAGGGCAGGATCATGACGTCTTCCACCATCGCCTCCTCGAAGAACGCGATGATGCTGTCTCGCAAGTTGCTGACGTCGTCGGACGCATGGGCAGATAGCAGGATCGCATCCGGATGCTTTTCCGCGAGCGTGACGCGTCCCTCGGCGTCGACCCGATCCAGCTTGTTCAGCACGAGGCGGGATGGCACCGCGTCGGCCCCGATCTCGCTCAACACGCTACGGCTCACCTCAAGCTGTGCCTCGTAGGTCGGGTCAGACGCGTCGACCACAAACAGCAGCAGAGAGGCCTCCAGCGCCTCCGCCAGGGTGGAGCGGAACGAGGCGACCAGGTCATGCGGCAGCTGCTTGATGAAGCCGACCGTGTCGGAGACCAGCACGCGTGGCCGTGTTTCCGGCTGCAAAATGCGCACGGTCGTATCAAGGGTGGCGAACAGCTTGTCCTCCACCAGCACCTGGCTGCCGGTCAGCGCCCGCATCAGAGAGGACTTACCGGCGTTCGTGTAGCCGACCAGCGCGACCCGCGGCTGGTCGCGGCGTGCGGCGCGACGCTGGTCGCCGTCGCGTTGAACCGCATCAAGCTGATCCTTCAGCTCCGACAGCCTGTCGCGGACCTTGCGGCGATCAAGGGCCAGTGCGCTCTGGCCGGCGCCCGGACCCTGCTGGCGCCCACCGCCGGACGAAGACTCGCGCAGCCGGGGCGCCACGTATTTCAGGCGCGCCATCTCCACCTGCAGCCGCGCCTCGCGGGTATTCGCGTGCCGATGGAAAATCTCGACAATGACCCCGGTGCGGTCCAGCACCTCGGCCCCGGTGGCGCGCTCAAGGTTGCGAATCTGGCTGGGCGACAGCTCGTGGTCGACGATGACGAACGCCGGCCTGGGCGTTGCGTCCGCATCAGCATCGGGTCCGGGCTCGGGCTCGGGCGACGCCGTTTCGCCAGCGCCCTCAAAGCGCTGCCGCGCCTTGGCTTTCGGGAGCGGTGCCATCGAACCGACCACGCCAGTGCCCCCGGTCAGTGCGGCGAGCTCCGCAAGCTTGCCGCTGCCCAAGAGCAACCCGGCGCCCGTGCCCTCACGCTTTTGCGACACCGTGCCGACCACCACGTAGCCCAACGTCTTCACGAGGCGGCCAAGCTCCTCGAGGCTGGCTTCGTGCGTGTCGTCGTCAGTGTCAGGCGTTTGGATACCGACAAGGACGGCGTACGGGATCGGCGGTTTGGTTTCCATGTCCCATCAGGTAGCACGGGCGCTGCAGCTTTGCTGAGCGAGCGCTGTCATCAGGCTAAGATCGCTGATCACTTCGCCAGTCCACTCAGGCTGATCGTGCTCTGAAGCCTCGACGCCACGCCGGCGGCCCAGCACGTTAGGGAGTGTCTCTCGTCGCGATGGGATGGCTGGACGACCATGGCACCAAAGGTGCGAAGTTCGGCAGCTCGCGCGATCGCGGCCAGCCCTTCCAGCTTCCGACTGGGTGCGGGCAAGTGATCAAGGGGTGGGGACCAGGGCGTCGCCACCAGGCATGTCGGTGGCAAGCGCACCCTGATCATCTCGCCTACGGCGCGCGCGGAGCAGGCGGCGTGATCCCAGCGAATGCGACGCTGATACTCGATGGGGAACTGCTCAGCATCGACTGAGCTTCTGCCAATAGACGGCAACCCGTCACCGACCTCTGACTCGGTTGTGGCCGAAACCGGACTTCGGTGTTTGCGAGGCTTCGTGGGAAGAGCAGACATAGACAGCCGGCACTGCAGCTCACCTGCGGATCTGGTGCGTTGCCGTAATAAGGATGTTGCCGCCTTCCGCGCCGGCACTCGATGAACGGGAGATGACAGAGCCTCTTTCTCAGGTCGGGTTGATGGCGGCGAACACCTCGCTGTAGCGGCCGTCTCGCTCGGCCGTCCGCCGGTGATAGTCTCGTTCCACCAGCACCTCGCCGTCGGGATGGTTGCCGGTTTCAAGCAATCGAATGACTTCCGCCACGTAGACGTCGAGCGGCACGGCGCGCGGATCCGAGACCTGGCTGGGTCCGGTCAGCTCCGTGCCCACGTAGGGTGGCGACAGCTCCAGCACCTCCAGCGGGATACGGCGCAGCTGATGCCTTACCGACTGCAGCCAGGAGTGGAGGAACGCCTTGCTGGCGCAATAGGAGGGAAAATCCGCGCGGGGAATAAAGGCAAGGTTTGAGGTGGTGACGAGCAACGTCGCATCGTGGCGAGTTTTCAGCAGGGGCAACACCGCCGCCGTGACGCGTAGCGGTCCCAAAATGTTGGTGTTCACGACCGCCTCCGCATCGGCTGTGTTCCAGCCGTCCGCTGCCATGTCCTCCGCACGCGAGATGCCGGCATTGGCCAGCAGGACGTTCAGGTCCGGGAAGCGTGCGCGTATCACCTCGGCCAAACGCAACAGGGAGGCGGGATCATCCTGGTCGAGCTGCACCGCTTCCATGCCCGGACGGGTGGCCACGATCTCGTCCAACTTGTCCTGCCGCCGACCGGTGATCACCACGCGGTTGCCCCGGTCGTGGAACGCTTCCGCCAGCGCACGCCCGATCCCGCTGGTGCCGCCCGTCACGAGAATGGTGTTTCCGCTCAGCTTCATGATCCGTCCTTTCTTTGGCAGCAGTTAAACCAGCACGGCTGGCTTGAGCTCTTGCTCGCACCACTGGCGGAAGCTGGTCGGCGTGCGGGTTTCAGGCGTGCGGGATGGGGCATTGTCCATGCCCTCGTCCTTGGCACGCATCATCTCGACTTAACCGTCCGCGAAGCTCTCGCTCATGCCCCCACCGACCATCTGTGCCCTGAGCGCGTCGAAGGAAATGTGCTGGTAGCGCACCGCGCGCTGGAGCACGTCCGAGATGATGTCCGCGATGTCGTCGAACGACAGGTCCTCGGGGCCGAGCACCGGCACATCAGCCTGACCCGTCCAGGAGTCGTCGGCGAGGAACCGGGCGGCAACGGCTCCCATGTCGCGTGTGGCCGTGCTCGGCATCGTCTTGTCGGGGGCGATCGGACCAAAGAACACGCCCTTCTCCCTGATCGATCCTGCCTGACGGAGAACGTTGTCCATGAACGACGGCATGGCCAAGCCGCGGAACGCGACGCCCGTCTGCATGAACAGGTCGTCCATCCGGATGGAGGCGGTGACCAGACCGGCCTTGTGCTGCCACGGCGTGCCACGGCCGAGGGCCGTGACGGCGACGACGCGCTTGATCCCGTGACGTCGGATTGCGGCCGCCGCCGGCCGCGTGAACTCGACATACGCCTGCTCCAGCGTCTTGCGCGCGTCGGGTGGTGCAAGCCAGAACAGGGCATCAGCACCCTCGAACGCCTGATGAACGACCGCAGCCTCGGCGTGCGAGCCTTGCACGATCTCTACCCGGGCGCGGATGTCGTCCGGCAGCCTCGTGGCATTCCGCAGCACCAGACGCAGCTTGGCGCCAGCGGCCAGCAGGTCCTGGACGACATGGTGGCCGATGTTGCCGGTGGGTGTCGTGATGACGATCATGCGGGGTGTCCTCTTGTCGGGGGCCATAGCTAACGCCGCCAATCCGCACTAGCTATGCTTGATCGTCGCGGATTCTTTTGCGATCGTCCGGAGGCTACATGGATCCCCTCTCAGATGTCCTTGCGCTGCTGAAGCCGCAGAGCACCGTCTCGGCGGGGTTCGACGCCGGCGGCGATTGGGCGATCGCCGTCCACGAAACGGTCGGCTGGATCAAATGCTACGCGGTGACCAGCGGCGGATGTTGGCTCACGGTCAGCGGCATCGCCGATCCGTTACGGCTCGTGTCCGGTGACTGCTTCGTCCTTGCCAGCGGGCGTCGGTTCAGACTGGGCAGCGGACTTGATGTGGTGCCGGTGGACGGCGGCTTAGCCTATTCAGCACCCAGGCATAACGGGGTCATCACGCATAATGGCGGCGGCGGCGTGTTCCTCGTCGGCAGCCGTTTCGCCGTAGACGGCCGGCAGGCGGAGGCGCTGCTCCGCACCCTGCCGCCGGTCATCCACGTCGAGGCCGCGGGCGACCAGGCGGCGCTGCGGTGGTCGATCGAGCGGATGATGGAGGAGCGGCGGACGGACCAGCCGGGGGCGGAACTGGTGATGCAACACTTGGCGCACCTGATCCTGGTTCAGGCCCTGCGTCTGCACCTGTCTCGGCAGCCTCAGGGCCAGGCCGGATGGTTCTCAGCCCTGTCCGATCCGCCAATCAGCACGGCGATGGGCGCCATGCACGCCGACCCGGCGCATCGATGGACGCTTGAGGAGCTGGCCGGTCGCGCCGGCATGTCGCGTTCGGTGTTCGCTCAGCGGTTCCGCATGAGGGTGGGACAGACGCCAATCGAGTATCTCACGCGCTGGCGGATGCTGCTCGCAGGGGATCGGCTGACCCACACAAATGATAAATTAGCACAGACCGCGTTGTCGTTCGGTTATGAGTCCGAAAGCGCGTTCAGCACGGCCTTCAAGCGGGTCATGGGATGCTCGCCAAGCCGCTACGCGAAAGGAGATGCGGTGCGCGCCGCCCATAATTTCTAGTCGACAGCTGAACCTTGCTCACGGCGGTGCGAGGGCGAAAAACTCGATCTCAGCTGCTCAGGGAGCTAGCGCCCCGGGGAGCGTCGTGCTGGAGCGTTTTTGGTCCGCCAGACGGACTTACCAGACGGGCGTCCCAGACGGGCGTCCAGACCTTTCCGACGGGAGTTTCCTGCGCGATCCGGATGCGCAACGTCTTCCGGTCCGCCGTTGTCACCCTTGTCCGCGCTTGCGGCCGTTGCAGCCCCTCGCCCCCCCGGGGCGGTCAGCCACGGCCGATGAACGGCATGTGAGTCGCCATCAGCGTCAGGGTTTGAATATTGGTATCGAGCGGCAGCGTCGCCATGAACAGCACCGTGCGCGCGACCTCCGCCACGTCGATCACCGGCTCGACTGCCAGCGTGCCGTTCGCCTGCGGCACGCCACGCTGCATCTTCGCCGCCATGCTGGTCAGCGCATTGCCGATGTCGATCTGCCCGCAAGCGATGTCATGCTTGCGCCCATCGAGCGACAACGACTTGGTCAGCCCACTCACCGCGTGCTTGGTCGCCGTGTAGGCGATCGAATGCGGCCGTGGCGCGTGCGCCGAGATCGAGCCGTTGTTGATGATGCGGCCGCCCTTCGGAGACTGATGGCGCATCATCCGAAACGCACCTTGAGCACAAAGGAACGAGCCGGTCAGGTTCACCGCAACCACCTCGTTCCACTGCGCGACGCTCAGCTCGTCCGGCGCCGCCGAGACGCTGATGCCGGCATTGTTGAACAGCAGGTCGAGGCGGCCGAAGCGCTCCCCGAGCGTGGCAAATAGCCGCTCGACAGAGCCCGGATCGGCGACGTCGGCCGGCACGACAACAGCGGTTCCGGCCGCGCCGCCGCCAAGCTCGGCCGTCTGCTCGAGCGAGGCGACGGTACGGCCGGCAAGGGCCACATGCCAGCCATCCTCCAGCAGAGCCAGGCTGACCGCACGACCGATCCCGCCGCCGGCGCCCGTGACCAGGGCATAACGGGCCTGCGTCATCGCGGCGCGGCGCCGCGCCGGTTGAGATGGAGCGCGTAGACCGACGTTGTCGCGCAGATGAACAATCGGCTGCGATGGCGGCCGCCGAACACGACGTTGCTCACCGTCTCGGGCACCAGCACCCGGCCGAGCAGGTCGCCGGCCGGGCTCACGCAATGCACGCCGTCGCCGGCGCTGGTCCAGAGGTTGCCGTCCTCGTCGCAGCGGAAGCCATCTGCGACGCCGTTTGCCGGGGCGTAGAAGCTGCGCTCGTTGCCGATGCGTCCGGAGCCGAGATCGAGCACGTCGAAGACGCGGATCTCGCGCCGCGCCGTCGCGTCGTGCATCGCGCCGGTCTCGGCAATGTAGAGCTGCCGCTCGTCGGGCGAGAAGCACAGTCCGTTAGGGCCGCCAAACGCGTCGCTGACGACGCTGACGATGCCACTCGCACCGTCGATGCGATAAAGCCGGCAGGGTAGCTCCTGCTCGGCTCGCTCGCCCTCGTAGTCCATCATGATCCCGTAATGCGGGTCGGTGAACCAGATCGCGCCGTCCGAGCTGACCACCACGTCGTTGGGCGAGTTGAGCCGCCGGCCCTCCACACGGTCGCAGAGGACAGTGAGGCGGCCGTCATACTCGGTGCGCACAACGGCGCGCGCGCCGTGTAGGCAGGAGATCAGCCGGCCCTGCCGGTCACGGGTGCCGCCATTGGCAAACGCGCTTGGCTGGCGGTAGGTCGACAGGCCGACGCCCTCGATCCAGCGCAGGATGCGGTCGTTCGGAATGTCGCTGAACAGCAGGCAGCCGGCATCGCCGAACCAGACCGGCCCCTCGGCCCAGCGCAGGCCCTCGGCAATGCGCTCGGGCGCCGCGTTGGACAGCACATAGCGCCTGAAGAGCGGGTCGACGATGTCCAGCCAGGGCAGCATGCGCGTATCCTCAAACGCGGTTTGTAAAAAAGCAGCAGAAGATCTTTGCCCGCGCTGTCGCGCCTCGCGCCGGCAAGGGTCTTCCCAGACAGAAGGTTCCTGGTCCTTTCACTTTCCCCAGATCTTGGCATAGACCTCGCGATACCCGTTGGCCGGATCGTAGACGTCCTGCTTGCCGCCGTCCGCGTCCACGTTTTGCGCCGTCACGAGGTGCACTGGCGTCACGTAGCCTGAGGGTGGAGCACCGGCGAACACGCGATTGAGCTCGTCGACCGCTTGCCAGCCGTGCAGCAGCAGCGGCTCGGGCACGGTCGCCGCCTGGAACTGGTGGGCGCGAATGCGTTCGAAGGCTGACTTGCTGCCGTCGCCGGCGCTGATGTTGGTCGGCGGGCCATCGCCGTCGCGACCGGCTGAGATGAGCGGCGGCCCCATGAAGTCGTAGTAGAGGTCGTTGATCGCCAGCGAGTAGGTCCATTTGGTGCCGAACTTCTCCAGCAGCGACGTGGTCAGCTGGCCCATGCGCGTCGAGGTGTCGGCGAGCGGCGTGTCCTCGAAGGCGAGCACCGTGTTGCCCGGCACCTTGGTCAGCGTGTCCGCCATCACGTGGCCCTTGAGGATCGCCATCGCGTAGGCGCTGTCGGCGAACACCACCGCGGCGGCGTGGCCGTCGCTCTGGGCAATCGCGTAGTCGGCCGCCACCTCGGCGACCTTGAGGTTGTCGCTGGTCACATTGTAGGCGAGGTCCTGAGCCTGCATCGGCCCGGGCTTCGGCCCGCCGTGCCAGGCCACCAGTTTGATGCCCTGTGCGGCCGCCTGCGCCAGGCTCGCCGCGTTCTGCACCACGTCGTACCCGCCGACGACGATGCCGTCCGGCTTCAATGCCATCGCCTGGCCGAAGGCAGACTGGATGCCCGAGATGCTGCCCTGGCCGTCCAGCACGCGCACGGTCCAGCCGATCTTGGCGCCGGCCTCCTTCACCCCGTCGGCCACGCCCTGGATGCCGCCGTTGCGCAGGTCGCCGGCGACGTAGACGATCGTCTTGCCGGGCACCGCCTTGGGTCCGGTGGTCGGCCCCGTCCATGGCGCCGAGACCGCCGTGGCCGCAGCGACTGTCGCCTTGATCCCGGCCAGCAAATCGTCCGCGCGGGCGCTGCCGGACACGGCGAGCGCTGCTAGGGCCAGGCAACGAAGTTCAACCAGACGTCGAGGCATGTTTTCCTCCGGAAGAGAAGAAAGGCCTTCTTTTTTGAAAAAAAGAAGCAAAAAACTTTTATCCGTTTAGATCTTGTCTCGACCGGCAGGACGACTTCTGAACAGAAGTTTTTTGGTTCTTTTTTTCAAAAAAGAACCGCTTTCTTCCTCACGACTTACCCCGCCGCCGTCCCGTCCAACCGGCCAGGCCGATGGCGATCAGCAGCGTCGCGCCGTTGAAGGCGGGCTCGACCCAAAAAGCGCCACCGAGCTGTTCGATGCCTGAAATGCCGATCGCCAGGATCACCACGCCGACCACGGTTCCCCAGATATTGACCCGACCGGGCGTGATCGTCGTCGAGCCGAGGAATGCGCCGACCAGCGCCGGCAGCAGGAACTCCAGCCCGACACTGGCCTGGCCGACGCGCAGGCGCGCCGCCAGGATCACGCCAGCGAAGGCGGTGATCAGGCCGGAGACCATGAAGGCCAGCATGGTGTAGCGCCGGGTCGGTATGCCGTTGAGCTCGGCGGCGCGCGTATTGGCGCCGATCGCATACAGGTATCGCCCGAGTGGCGTGTAGACCGACGCGACCCACAACGCGCCGGCGATCGCCAGCACGTAGAAGGCGGGCACCGGGATGCCAAGCAGGTTCGCCGTGTCGAGCCGAAAGAACGCCGGCGGCAGACGGCCGATCACCTGCCGCCCGCCGGTCCACCACAGCGCGATCGCATAGGTCACGGTGCCGGTGCCCAGCGTGGCGATGAAGCTGTCGATCTGCGCAACCTCGACCAGCAGGCCGTTCAGCAAGCCGAACATCAGGCCTGCGAACAGCACCAGCAGCACCGCCAGCGGCCATGGCACGCCGGCGATCTGCAGCGAGATCGCCATGATGTGCCAAAGCACGACGCCGTAACCGACCGTGAGATCGATCTTGCCGGTCATCATTGGCACCGTCGCCGCCAGCGACAGCATGGCGACAACGGCCTTGTCGCTCAGCATCGAGCGTGCGTTGAGCCAGGTCGGGAAGGTGTCGGGCAGCAGCAGCGAGAAGGTGATCGCGAGCAGCACGGTGAGCAGCACCAGGCCGTAGACCGGCAGCAGGGCGGCGAGCCGCCGGCCGAGCGAGGCGCCGCGTAAGGAGCCGGGCGCCGGCTCCAACGCCGTGGAACGCATGCCGCTCATGCCGCGACACCGTCCAGCCGGGGGGCGTGATCGGCGTGGCCGGCCGAGGCGGCACCCAGGATCGCATGCACGGAGAGCGCGTCGCCGGCGATCTCGGCCACCACGGCGCCCTGGCTGAACACCAGCGCCCGGTGGCAGATCGCGGCGACCTCCTCGAAATCCGTCGCCACCACGACGATGGCGAGCCCGCTGGCCAGAGCCGCACGCAGCAGCGCGTAGATCTCCGCCTTGGCGCCGACGTCCACCCCGGCGGTCGGCTCCTCCAGCACCAGCACGGTGCTCGCCAGGTCAAGCCAGCGCGCCAGCACGACCTTCTGCTGGTTGCCGCCGGACAGCGTCTCGACGGGCCGTCGCGGCTCGTTCGGCCGCAAGCCCAGCCGGGCGCCGGCAGCCAGCGCCGCGGCGTTCTCCCGGCCCGGCGAGCAAAGCGTCATCGGGCCGATGCCGCGCGCTGCAGGGTTGAGGAAGAGGTTTTCGCGCACGCTCAGCGTCATCCCCAGGCTCTCGCCGACCCGGTCGCCGGCGACCATGCCGACGCCCGCCGCCATCGCCGCCGCCGGCCGGTCTGGCCGATACGGCGCCCCCTCCAGTCGGATCGCACCCGCCTCGATCGGGCGCAGGCCGAACAGCGCCCGCCCGATCGCGTCCTGCCCGGCGCCGCGCAGCCCGACCAACCCGACCATCTCGCCCCGCCTGAGCGTCAGGTCGACCGGGCCGACGCCGCCGGCGACAAGCCCCTCCAGCGCCAGGCACACCGCCCCGCTGGCCGCCGCGGCGCGGCCGAACACCGCCTCGGGCGGCGCGCCGACGATCATCGTCACCAGCTCGGACGGGTTGGTCTCCGCGACGCGACGGCAGCCCACCAGCCGGCCGTCGCGCATCACCGCCAGGTCGTCGGCGACCTGGAACACCTCGTCGAGCCGGTGCGAGACGTAGATGATGCCGATGCCCGTCGCCCTGAGGTCGCGCAGCACGGCGAGCAGGCGCGCCACCTCGTCGGCCGGCAGGCTCGCCGTCGGCTCGTCCAGCACCAACACCTCGGCCTCGGCCGCCAGCGCCCGGCCGATCGCCACCAGCGAGCGCTCGGTGCGGGTCAGGTGCATCACTCGGGTGTCGGGGTCGATGTCAGCGGACAACCCGGCCAGCGCCTGCAGCGCCCGCACGCGGGTGCGCCGCCACGAGATCAGTCCGCCGGCGCCGCGGCTGTAGCCGACGCCGAGTGCCACGTTCTCGGCCACCGTCATCCAGTCGATCAAACCCAGATCCTGGTGGATGAAGGCGACGCGGGCACGGCCGGCCGCCTTGGCCTGCAGATGCGCATAGGGTGCGCCACGCAGCAGGATGCGGCCGCCGTCGGGCGCGTGGATGCCGGCCAACATCTTGATCAGGGTGGACTTGCCGGCGCCGTTCTCGCCGAGCAGGGCGAGGATCTGACCATCGGCAAGGCTCAGCGACACGCCATCGACGGCCAGCGTGCCGCCAAAGCGCTTGGTCACGGCCTCGAAGGCGAGCAGGGGAGCGGTGGAGGTCAAGGAAGACGAGGGCTCTGCCCGCGACCCGTCATGCCTATGCATGCCTTGCGTGACCGAGCCTGGTACTCCGGATCCCCCCTCACTCAGCGATCTCAAGATGCACCTTGATGGCGCGGCCACGGTCGGCAGCGAGTGCGAAGGCCGGGCCGGCCTCGGCGAGCGGGAAGCTTGCCGACAGCATCGGTGCGGGGTCTATCCGCCCGCTCGCCAACGCCGCAACGGCATCGGCAAACTCCTCACCGAAACGGAACGAGCCGACGAAGTCGATCTCGCGCGCCATCATCAGGTTGACCGCCACCGGCGTCAGCCCCGGCGGCAGCATGCCGAGCTGCACGATCCGACCGCCCGGCCGCATCAGCCCCGGCAACGTCGCGACCGCGCTTGCCGAACCAGTGGCCTCGAAGGCGACGTCGTAGCCGCCGAACCCGGCCGCTCCGCGCGCCAGCGTGTCGTCCTCCGCACTGATCCGCACCGTGTCCGAAGCCCCCATTCGGCGGGCGATGGCAAGCGGCATCTCGGCCAGATCGGTCACTGTAATCCGCCCGGCCCCGGCCAGCCGCGCCACGGCGGCGCAGAGCAGCCCGATTGGCCCCGCGCCGGCGATCAGCACGCTGCGCCCGAGCAACAGCCCAGCCCGCCGCGCCGCATGCAGCGCCACCGCCAGCGGCTCGGCGCAGGCCGCTAGCCGGAATTCCATTTCCGCCGGTATCGGCACGCACTGGTCCGGCCGCACCACCAGCGTCTGGCTGAACCCGCCCTGCACGTGCGGCATTCGCGCGGCGCTGCCGAGAAAGCGCATGTCCCGGCAGAGGTTCGGCCGGCCGGATCGGCAGTAGGCGCAGCGCAGACAGGCCTGGCTGGGATTGACCGCGACCCGGGTGCCGACCGCCGGCCCGTCCGCTCCGGCGGCGCTCTCGACGATCGTGCCGGCGACTTCGTGGCCCAGCGTCATCGGCTCACGCAGCATGAAGTCGCCGACGCCGCCCTTGCGGAAATAGGACAGGTCCGAGCCGCAAATGCCGCCCGCCGCAATGCGCACCCGCAGCTCGCCGGCGGCCAGCGTCGGCTCCGGCCGATCCTCGACTCGCAGGTCACATGCGCCATGCAGCACCGCGGCCAGCATCCCGTCACTCCCTCCTCTCGCCCGGCTGGTCAACGCCCGGCTAGTCAGCGCCCAGCTTGTCAACGCCCGGCTTGCCCATATCGTCTTACTATCCTCCTTGGTCCACAAGGCCTTATACAAAGAAGGCCAACCGCTTCTTTTTTGAAGTAGGATGCAAAAAGGTCGGTTTGCGCTGTCGCGCCGCCAGCCGGGTCGCCCTTTTATGGGATGATGGTTTCTGGCTCTTTCTGCAAAAGAAAGACCGCTTCCTTCCTCAGGAGCCCACATGTCCGCCTCCCTGTTCGATCTCACCGGCCGCCTCGCCTTGGTGACCGGCTCAAGCCAGGGCATTGGGCATGCGCTCGCGACGGGCCTCGCCGATGCCGGCGCGCGCATCGTGCTGAACGGCCGCGACCGGGAGCGCCTTGAGGCGGCGGCGAACGGCTTCGGGCCGCGCGCGCATCGCGCCGCCGACGGCCTCGGCGTGTTCGACGTCACCGATCCGGACGCGGTCGAGGCCGGAGTTGCGCGGATCGAGCGCGAGGTCGGGCCGATCGACATCCTGGTCAACAATGCCGGCATCCAGCGGCGCGCCCCGCTTGACCGATTCGCGGTGGAGACGTGGCGCGAAGTGATGCGCACCAACCTCGACAGCGTCTTCCTCGTCGGCCAGGCGGTCGCGCGGCGCATGATCGAGCGCGGCGCCGGCAAAATCATCAACATCGCCAGCCTGCAGAGCGAGGCGGCGCGGCCCGGCATCGCGCCATACAGCGCCTCCAAAGGGGCGGTGAAGATGCTGACGCGCGGCATGTGCGCCGACTGGGCGCGGCACGGCCTGCAGGTCAACGCGATCGGACCGGGCTACTTCGCGACAGAGATGAACCAGGCGCTGCGCGACGATCCCGCCTTCGACGCCTGGCTGCGCGGCCGCACCCCGGCCGGCCGCTGGGGTCGCGTCGAGGAGTTGCAGGGCGCGGCGGTGTTCCTCGCCTCGGCCGCGTCGAGCTTCGTCAATGGCCAGATACTCTACGTCGACGGCGGCGTTCTGTCCGTCTTGTGATGCCATCCCAGGAGATGACCACCATGCGCCCGATGCTGCTGCAGCTCTGCGACCTGATGCCGTCGGTGCAGGCGAGGCTCGACGCCGGCTACGCGGTGCATCGCTGGCCACGCGACGAAAGCGCGCGCCAGGCCCTGCTCGTCGAGGTCGGCCCACAGGTCGAGGCGGTGCTGACAGCCGGCAACCTCGGCATCGACACCGCACTTGCCCAACGCCTGCCCAGGCTGCGCATCGTCGCCATCCACGGCGTCGGCTACGACCAGGTGGACCTGCCGGCGATGCAGGCGCTCGACGTCCGCGTCACCAACACGCCCGACGTGCTGACCGATGACGTCGCCGACCTTGCCATCGCGCTGATGCTGAACGTGATGCGCCGGCTGCCCGCCGCCGAGGCGCATGTCCGCGCCGGCGACTGGGCGGCCGGCAATGTGCCGCCAGCCCGTCGCGCCTCTGGGCTGCGCTACGGCATCGTCGGCCTCGGCCGCATCGGCGCCGCCATCGCCGCCCGGCTCGGCGGCTTCGGCGGCAGCATCGCCTATACCGGCCGGGCGCGGAAGTCGGTCGGCCACGACTTCCACGACACGCTGCTCGCACTCGCCGCTGCCTCGGACGTGCTGTTCGTCGCGGCCGCCGCCTCCGCCGAGACCGTGGGGCTGATCGACCGCGCCGTGCTCGATGCGCTGGGCCCCCAGGGCGTGCTCGTCAACATCGCCCGCGGCGCGCTGGTCGATGAGGCGGCGCTGGTCGCAGCCCTGCTCGACGGCCGCATCTGGGGCGCCGGGCTCGACGTGTTTGAGCGCGAGCCGACCGTGCCGGACGCGCTGCTGCACCTGCCTAACGTTGCGCTTTCACCCCATGTCGGTAGCGCAACGGTACAAACGCGTGCCGCAATGGGCGGATTAGTGATCGACAATCTGGATGCGCTGTTTGCCGGGAAGATGTTGCCGAGCCAGGTGGTGTAGACAGGCTCTTGCCGTTGGAGCGCGCGGCAAGCTTTTATTCGGACCGCCACCCTCAGGGTAGACGCCGGCCTCCTGATTTCCCGGCAATGCCTGCTGTCCAGAGTGTCCTTGCGGGAAAGCTGCCCAGAGCTACAGAGTGGTATCAGTCCAAAATATGGCAGCCCGTCCGTGCGGGCAGCTCGGCCTGACGGTCGACGACGAAGGGTCGGTCACTGCCGCCGGCGGCAAGACCGCGATTGACATGCCGGTCCAGGTCTACCAGGCGCATGCAATCTCGACCTATCATTATCGACAGTTGACGCCGGCGTCCGGGCGCAAGCGGCGGCGGCACGGACGGCAAGCGACCCCGATGATCAAGGTCGCTCACCGCCTCGTCGACCAGATCCTTGAGCGCCCGAGAGCGATCGAGATCGAGACCGCTGCCATGCTCTGGATTGTTGCCAGATGGGCGATGACGGTCGCGGGCGCGGCGTTCGCACGGTTGATCGGCGCCATTGCACTCTGGCGTCTGGCGAACCTCGCCACGGACTCGCAGACGAGCGCCATGACAGCGGGCGAGCGGGGGTGCTGCCGCCCGACACACGGCTCGACCTCTTCTGTCTGAGCATCCCGGGGTTAATCCCGCTCTTTAGAGGGAGGCTTCATGCCTGCAGAGTTCGACCTGATCATCTATGGCGCGACGGGCTTTACTGGGCGAAGGGCGGCCGCCTACCTCGTCGAGCACGCTCCCAAGCGGCTGCGGTGGGCGATCGCCGGACGAGACCCGGCCAGGCTGCACGCGCTCGGCACCGACCGGCCGGTGATCGCGGCCGACGCGCGCGACCTCGCCAGCCTGAGAGCGCTCGCGGCGCGAGCGCGCGTGGTGCTCAACTTTGCCGGCCCGTTCCGACGGTTTGGCGACCCCCTGATCACCGCATGCATCGCCGAAGGATCGCACTACTGCGACATCAGCGGCGAGACCGCCCGCATCCGCGACCTCATGGACGGGAGCCACGCCGCCGCTGAGCGCGCCCGCGTAAAGATCGTCCCGTTCTGTGGGGTCAGTTCCGTGCCGGCGGACCTCGGGGTCTATCTGCTTCATCAGCGTCTCGACGGCCTTGCCCAGGTCAAAGGCGCAGTCGCGATCAAATCGGGCTTCCTGAACGGCGGGACCGTGCAAAGCATTTCGAGTGCGATTGAGTCCGGCGATGCGTTGCGCGAACGCGACCCCTTTCTACTGGGGCCGGCCACCCGGGCGCCGGGCGCGGTCGAGCGTGATCCGACCGGTGTCCATTACGACCGTGACCTCAAGGCCTGGGTGGTCGCCTCGCCCATGGGGCTGTCCGATACGCGCGCGGTCCGCCGAAGCGGTGTTCTCACCGGCCGGGACATCGTCTTCCAGGAATATTCGGGTTTTGCCGGCCGGGGAGCCCTCCCGCGGGCGGCCGGCATGGCCGCCATGCTGGGGCTGATGAACGCCGCCTTCCGTTGGGGTCCCACCCGCCGTTGGATCGCAGCGAGGGTGCAGCCCGGCCAAGGGCCCAGCGAAGCACAGATCGACAGCGGGTTCTACCGGCTGACGCTCTGGGGGCGCGCGGTCGACGGTCGTGAGGCCCAGCTCACCATCTCCGGCCACGGCGACCCCGGCAACCGCATCACGACCCTGTGCGCCTGCGAGAGCGCGCTGGCGCTGGCGCTGGATGGACCCGTGCTGCCCGATCGGTTTGGTGTGCTCACCCCCAGCACCGCAATGGGTGACGCCCTCGCCACTCGCCTCCGATCGGCAGGCCTGGAGATCAGGTAGGATTGTATCAAAGCTGCCTCGACGGGCGTTTCTCGGCTACCAGCCTGACGCCGTCCCAGGGGCGCTGATGGCCTGGATTGTTAGTCGGTCTGTTGAAGCTTAGGCGACTCCCATTTGGTAGAGGATCGTTCGATGAGCACCACCCCGGCGCATGACTGGATGACGACCAAGCTCGACGAGCTTCTTGCGGAGGCCAAGACAGCCGGTATCAGCCGAGATGTGGCTGTCGCCGTCCTGATAGACATCGTGACCAGTCCCGATTACGACGAGGCACCACTCCCAAGCGAACGCTGAACCGTCGCGACGGCGGTCACATGGGCAATCGTGTGCGACCGTCGCTGCGGCGTTGACGTCAGAAATCACCCGTGCTGGCTGATGACCTTCGCTGTGTTCAGCCTGGTGCCCCCCCTCATGTCGTTACGGCGACGCCTGGGTTTGACAAGGCTGCCGCATGAGCTTCACGCGAACTGCATCAACCCGTTGCTGCATGCTCTCTGCGAGTCCTCCGGATACCACTGTCGAAGCAGGAGCCACCGCGTCCCCACCGATGTCTTTCCGGGACTGGCATGCCTGGATCTGCGTCGCTGGTCATGTGCACCCACAGCGCGGCCAACCTGTCTTCATGCCGTCCAAGGTGCTCTATCCAAGCGCGGCGGGTCGACAAAGTCTTACAGCTTGTAGAGACGCGAGGTGGCTGGTGCGCGAGCTCAGTCCTCGCCTACGAAGGCGCCGTCAGCCCGACATGGTCAACTGCCACGTCACGTCACATCTCTCGCCGTGCACGACATCAGATGGCCAACTGGAAGGCGATCACTGGTGAACGCCGCCAGGACGTCAGACCTCGACGCTGTCCGGCAATTAAGACTTCCTTAACACCAAGGTCCTATTTTTCTTGCAGACGTTCCCTCACCTGCAGAGCGACCAAATGGACGATGCAACGGCTGAAGTGATGGTGTCAGGCGGAAGCGGGAGCACAGCACGGCAGCGGGCCGAGTCGATCGAGAAGATACTCAACGGACCGAAACGCAGCTTGCGCTTTCCACCAGCCCTGGAAGCCCGGTTCGAGCGGAAGACCGGCTCGGACCGAGCGCGGATGTTCGTGCGCTATGGCTTCATGGGCTTCCTGCTATGTTACCTGTTCCTCTTCAACTATTTCCAACTGCTTCCGGACGTAGCCGCAAGAGAACTCATCGTGCAGCTCGCGATCGTCACTCCGATCGTGCTTGGAGTAACGTTTTACACGCTGACCAAGCCGCCCATGTTTCAGCGCGAGCTCGGCCAGATTTGCGCCGCGTTAATATGCCTCGTTGCTCCCGCGATAGCCTACCAAGGGAGCACCTATCCAGCAGCCGTGTTCTTCCGCTATGCCCCAGTACTGACGCTTTTGTACATCAACGTTCTTACCGCTGTGCGTTTCCGTTTCGCTCTGCCGGCATCTGCCTTGATCGTGCTGTTCAACGTGGTCGATCTGTCATTGTTGACCGGTGTCAGCTCTGACCTGAAGGGCCTGATTGCCACGTCTGTTCTGACGACCTGTGGGTTCACGCTCCTCGCCAATCATCGCCTCGAGCGGGAGCAGCGTCGGGCTTTCCTCTTCAACGAACGTGAAGAGCTGCAACGGGAGGAAATCGTACGCCTGGCCGGTGAACAGGCCAGTGTGGCAGCACACCGGGCGAAGGAGCGCGAAGCGGCGGCCAGCGCAGCCGTGGCGCACGCCGCCGAACTGCGTGATGCGCATCGGATCGCCCGGATCGCCACTTGGCGGAAGGGCCTGAACGCGGGAGCGCTGGTCATGCCGGACGAGTTGCACAAGCTGCTCGGCACGGATGCTGCTACCTTCTACCCCTCCGAGAAGAACCTCCTGAGCCTGATCCATCCCGCGGACCGCGCGGCCATGATCGTCGCATTCTCACGTACGGTCAGTGGCGAGGAAGCGGTACAGCAGGAGTGGCGCATGCTGCGCTCGGACGGCAGCCTTGCTTGGTTCTGGTCCGAAATGCACTTGGAGAAGGACGCCTCCGGCCGTGCTGTGGCAATCCGTGGGGTGTGCAAGGATGTGACAGAGTACCGCACCGCGGCCGAGCGCATCTATCGGCTCGCACATCATGATCCGCTCACCGGCGTCGCCAATCGATCCCTGCTACACGAGCGCATTACCAAGGCCATAGACGACAACAAGCGACATGGCGGCCAGCTGACGGTACTCTGTTTGGACCTCGACGGGTTCAAGGCGGTCAACGACGTCTACGGCCATGGAGCCGGAGACAAGCTGCTTTGTGAGGTGGCCGCCCGGCTTTGCCGCAGCGTCCGGGAGAGTGACACGGTCGCTCGCCTCGGTGGTGACGAGTTTATCGTCTTACATTCCGAGCATGGCCAGTCAAATACGGCCACCACGCTTGCCGCCCGCTTGGTGGAAGCACTTCGCGCGCCCTACGATCTTGGCGGTGGTGAGAAGCAGTGTTCCGTGACCGCCTCCATCGGCGTCGCGCAGTATCCGAACCACGGCACGGACCCGGAAACGCTTCTGCATAACGCCGACACTGCGCTCTACCAAGCTAAATGGGCGGGCAAGAACCGGTTCGCTATCTTTCGTCCCGACATGGATAGTCAGTTGCGGGAGCGCCGCGCTCTGGAGCGCGATCTGCATCTGGCTGTCTCGCGCGGCGAGTTCCATCTCGTCTGGCAGCCGATCCGGTCGGCAAACATCGAAGACGCGGTAACGGGGTTCGAAGTGCTGCTGCGCTGGAATCATCCGGAGCGAGGCTCGATCCCCCCCGATGTCTTCATTCCCGTAGCCGAGGCGTGCGGCGCCATCTGGTCAATCGGCGCCTGGGTCCTGCAGAAAGCATGTCGTGAGGCAGCGCAGTGGACAGTTCCGCTACGAGTTGCCGTGAATGTCTCACCGCTGCAGGCCCAGGAGGGCGAGGCGTTCGCCGAGTTGGTCGAGCAGGTGCTCGCCTCCAGTGGCCTGGCACCCGCACGTCTGGTCCTAGAGGTCACCGAGGGCGTTCTGATCCGCCGGGCCGCCGAAGTTCTCGGCGCACTTCGACGCCTAAAGGCGATCGGTGTGCAGACAGCGTTGGATGATTTCGGGACCGGGTATTCCTCTTTTGCGACCTTGCGTGCGTTTCCGTTCGACCAGATCAAGATCGACCGCAGCTTCGTGGCAGGAATGATCACGACGCCGGGCGGGCAAGACATGGCAATAGTGCAGGCCGTGCTCGGCCTCGCGCGAGGCTTTGTTGTACCCGTCGTAGCGGAAGGCGTTGAGACCGAGACGCAATTTGCGGCGTTGCGTGAAGCGGGTTGCCAAGAGGTGCAAGGCTGGCTGATCGGCCGCCCAGCTCCGATCGAGAGCTTCTTTGAAGTTCATGGGACGCCACGCTCCCTACCTGTCTTCTCTCGAAAAGGGCAGGAACGGCTAGTCTTGCAGGCTACCACTTGCTAATCGGAAATCACGCTCCAGTGGCCACAACTCTGAACGAGGAAACCAATTACGCGTCAAGAGTTCTTCCAAGGAACCATAAGCCGTTACCGCTTCGCAGAATGCTGCATCCGCCGTGCATTCTGCAGATGTAGGTAAGGATCCACAACCATTTCTTGTCATGAATGAAGTGCGACATGGCTTGCGTATTTTGTGCTGCCAACGCCCGTGACAGCCGGTGAACCGAGGCTGTACCGGGCTGGACGGGGCCCAGGAAGCGCCGGTGATGCGTGAACAGGATCACCTGCGTCGTTTT
Organism: Acetobacteraceae bacterium; assembly: GCA_965198995.1. Taxonomy (GTDB): domain Bacteria; phylum Pseudomonadota; class Alphaproteobacteria; order Acetobacterales; family Acetobacteraceae; genus CAXMMR01. Next base: position 1,209,309 of record CBDAQG010000002.1, on the reverse strand, counting down.
GCCGGAAGCCGTCAGGTAGCCGGAGCGCTGCGGCGGCGCACTCATCGTCGAGGTTGCTCAGAAAGTCGTCGGCGATGAACGGCATGGGCTCGGCAGCCTCAGCCTCAGCCTCCAAGGCGATCGAGACCAGACGGAGGCCAACAAAGAGCTGTTTGTCCCTTCGCTCAGCGACCCGGCCGGGCAGTTCAGGCGGAAAGTCCAAGCACTCACCACTGACGTGACCGTAGCGCTCGAGCAGAAGCCGGACCAGTTTTACCGGCGCTGGCCAGTCAGCGCGTGGCAGACGATGTCCCACGCGTCGTCGATCAGTTTGGCCAGCGTATCGGGGACTGCGGCACCTCGACCTCGCTCCCGGCTGACAAGCCAGCGCCAGTGCCAAAAGTCCTAACCAAGTCGCCGTTTAGCACCAGCCATCCCGTCCCTGACAAGGGGGTGCCGCTGAGCACCGCTCGGTAAGTCTCCAGCGGCGTTGCCGACTGGCGCGATCAGCACGCCGCACTCTCTGCCCTCCAATAATCAGCCCATGTCGCAAAATCGACATGCGCACGCCGTGCACAGCCTCCCCAGAATTAGATCGACCACTTAGGCTACCGCCGTGCTCGACCCGAATTGGCCGCTCGTCGCCCCCGAGTTCAGGGCTAGCCACACTTGGTCCGCTTATCTACCTTCCCAAACATGTCCCGCTCCCCTGCGTCCGAACTGGCGCCTCTCATCAAGCTCCTGCAAGCGGGCGTCCCACCTGACCGCGCTACCACCGAACTCTCCCGTGTGCTGGCGATCTGGGCCTCCGAACTCGAGGATGACGGCGAGCAGCTACAGGAGCGGCTATCTGGCTTGGCCGAACAGATGATGACGGGGATCGAGGAACTGCACGAGGGCATCGCGGAGGCGAGTGACAAAGGAAAACCGACGCTGCGGCGAATACTGGTGACGCATGAGGCGGTACTGGACAGGGTGCGGAAGGCGCAGGAAACGGGATAGGCATCCCACCGCCTCGCCAGGGGGCGACCGCAGCATCCGACGTCAAGCAAAACTGGCTCGCGCCAAACGTGATGTCAGGCTTTGGCCGACAGCGGACCGTCCCCTGTAGGGAATACCGGGTGGCAGAAGCGGACACAAGCTGCGCGACTGACGTTCGAACTGCTCAAGTCAGCCGGCCGCTCGTCAAGGTGACAAGCCTGACGCGTCAAGATCTAGTTCTGCGCGAGAACACAGACGATGAGTTCAACCGAGGTCCCAAAGCTGAGTTAAGCTGGCGCTCCAACTTAGCCGTCAGGCGGCTCCTCAATCATGGTGCTGCTGCGGGTCCGGTTGTGGGGTGTCCTCGGCAGGCCTTGCTGTAAGCCGTCTCGTAAGGCTGATCGAAGCACTCCATCAGGCCGGTCAAGGCCGTGGTATTGAGCTTGTTGCCTCTGCCGGGCTCCCTGTCGAGCTTGTCACGCATCGTGCCGAGCCGCGTTTTGTCGCGAACGAAATAGGCCCACGTGCCGACCACGTAGGTCTCCCAGTCGAAGCCGTCCGGCTCGATGCCGCCGCGCCTTGCGCCGGCGATGACGAGCGCGGCTTCCTGGTTTCGGCCAGCCATGCCGAGGCTCTGCCCGAGATGAAACAGCAGGTCGCTCCGCTCCTCTGGAGTGCCCACCGGTCCCTCCACGAGGTAGCTTTCCATCGCCTCAATCGCCGCTCCGTAGCAGTGGCGATTGTCGAGTGCCCGCCAAGTCGACGGCAACGTGCCGGCCTGATCGAAGGCCTGGAAGCTCAGCTTCGCGTTGTCAGCCTTTCCTGCCGAGGTGACATCGCAATGTTCCTCAGCCGCGGCTCCGTAGGTCGACGCGGCAACTTCGAACACGAGGAAGGCGGCCACAGCGACGGGCGCCAGACGGTTCCGCAGCTTGCGACAGTCGTTTGGCATCACTGAGAGATCCTTTTGGAACGATCGTCGGCCGATACCGGACAGTCCACTCTCGAGCAAGAGTCCCGATGACCGGAGATCCAAATAAGCATCTGGCTAAGCTGGTCATTCCAATCCTGCGCTGCACCAACACCGCGGGCGGTCCGTTGATCGTGATTTTAGCTCGTCGAACGACCATTACACGGTCAGCGCATATTCGCCGCGCTCACGCTACGACGATTGGGATGCGAAGACGGTGTTCGTCAATGGTGCGGATCAGGCGCCCGACAACTGGTACGGCAAAGACGGTAGCAGCTTCCATCCGAAGCTTGCATGATTACGTCGGCGGCAACTCGAAGGTCAACGGTCCGGCACTGTCCGGACTGCGTGAGTGGGCTTTTGCTGCGCTCCAGCACAAAGAACGGGTTGAGGCCGCCATCCCGGTCAGGCGCCTACCGTATATGCTGCTTCACAGCAGACACCGGTGCTCCGTTTGCAAAGCGATCGAATGATGGACCATACGCTAAAGTAATCTTGTCGTGCACAACGTGACTGCTTCAACCAGGCGCCGCGCAGTAGCCAATCCCGTCCGCGAAGTCCGGCCGTATCTATGATCCAGCCAAATGCTGCCGAAACGGCGCCAACAACGCCCCGCTGATCGGAACGTCGGCAGCTGCGAAGTCGTCCTCGACTCCTATGATGACCGTATGTGGCGGCGGAGTGGCGCGAAAGGTGCCATGCAGCCTGTCCCAAATGCTGATGCCGCTCGACCAGTTGCTGTCTCGCTCGGCCGGCACCACCGAGTGATGGATGCCGTGCATCCTGGGCGTCGTCAGCAGCCACGAGAGCCGCTCATCCCAGCCCGGCGGCAGCGACCAGTTTGAATGATGAAACAAAACCGACATCGTAAAGAACCGCTGCCAGGCATGGAGCCCAGCCGGCGAAATGCCGCTGATCCTCACCTGGATGAGCCGCCAGGGCAGCGACACCAGCATGTCCATCAGGTGGAACCGGATCGCGGTCGACATGTCCATGTCGGGGTCGACATGATGGACGCGGTGCAACCGCCAGAGCAGCGGCACCCGATGCGTCGCGATGTGCCAGAGATAGAAGCCGTAATCCATGGCAAGAAAGGCGGCGATGCCGCGCAGCGGCGAGGGCACAAGATGCGCCAGGCCGCGGCGCCGTCGCGCATTGCCGCGGGCCACCGCCTGTGCGGCGGGCGTCTCCACCGCGGCAATGACAGCCGCACACATCGCCCCCATGGCCAGGTTACGCAGGTTGCGCGGCAGCGTCGGCCGTGTCTGCCGGCGCAGCGGCCGCCGGGTCTCGCCAAGCCAAATCCCGCCGATCGCGGCGGCGCCAAGGAAGCCCAAGGCGGTCCGCGCGCCGCGCGGCAGGAAAGCCAGGATGGTCATCTGCGGCAGGTGGTGCGCTCGGCGCGATCGTCTATAGCGGTCGCATGTCTCCGCGCATCGCATTGTTCACCCGCTACCCCACGCCGGGCGCCGCAAAGACGCGGCTGATCCCGGCGCTGGGAGCGGCAGGAGCGGCCAGCCTGCATCGACGCCTCGTCGAACGCACGCTGGCCGCGATGCAGGCGAGCGGTCTGCCGTTCGAGGTCAGGACCACCGGCGCGGCCAGCAGCGACTTCGCCGCCTGGCTCGCGGCGGGCATTCCGCTCGTCGATCAGGGAACCGGTGATCTCGGCGAGCGGCTGGCGCGCGCGTGCCCACCCGTGCTGCTGATCGGCAGCGACGCGCCGGACCTGACCGCCGGGCACCTGCGCACCGCCGCGGCGGCGCTCGAGCGGGCTGGCGCGGTGATCGGGCCGGCGGCGGATGGCGGCTACTGGCTGCTCGGCCTGGCCAAACCCCTGCCGGGCCTGTTCATCGACATGCCTTGGAGCAGCGACGCCGTCGCCGGCGAGACGATCGCGCGCCTCGCCGCGCACGGGATCGATCCCGTCCGTCTGCCGGTGCTGCACGACTGTGACCGTCCGGAAGACCTGGCGCGCTGGCCGGGCCTCACGTCATGAGCCAGCTCTCGATCGTCATTCCGGTGCTGAACGAGGCGTCGGTGCTGCCCAGGCTGATCCGTGTCCTGGCCTCGCTGCACCCGGCGCCATGCGAGATCATCCTCGTCGACGGCCGATCAAGCGACGACAGCGTCGCCATCGCGGCCGCGGCGGGCTGGCGCGTCGTCGCGTCGCCAACGGGGCGGGGCGTGCAGATCAATGCCGGCGTGAACGCGGCGACCGGCGCGCTCGTCTGCGTGCTGCACGCCGACACGCTGCCGCCCGACGACATGGTCGCGGTGATCGAGCGGGTGATGGCCGACCCGCAGACGGCGCTGGCCGGCTTCACGCCGCTGATCGCCGGCGAGCGGACGACGCGCTGGGGCACCAGCTTCCACAACTTGATCAAGACCTGGTACGCGCCGCTTCTCTGCCGCCCGCATCTGTTCCTGCGTGGCGTCCGGCTGCTGTTCGGCGACCACGCGATGTTCTTCCGCCGCGCCGACTTCCTCGCCGTCGGCGGCTGCGACCCCGGCCTGCCGGTCATGGAAGAGGCGGATCTGTGCATCAAGTTCATCCGGCTCGGACGAATCCGGCTGGTCAACCGCGTGGTCCACACCTCCGACCGGCGGGTCGCCGCCTGGGGGCCGATCCGGGCAAACTGGATCTACTTCAAGGTCGGCATGCTCTGGGCTCTTGGCGCACGCGCGCGGCTGGCACGCGATTACCCTTCAGTCCGATAAAAAAGGCCAGGGCTCTGCCCTGGACCCGCTGGGGCCCGAGGCCCCAGACCCCATTTCTTAAGGAATGGATTTCAAAGGCTCCGGCGTCGCGCGAAGCACGCGTTCGCATGACGATGGGGTCCAGGGGCAAAGTCCCGGCCGTTCTTCTGAGTGTTTACCAATGACCCATGAGCTGATCGTCATCGGCGGCGGAGCGGCCGGGCTGACCGCCGCCGGGGGCGCGGCGATGTTCGGCCTGAAGGTCGCGCTCATCGAGCAGGGCGCGATGGGAGGCGAGTGCCTCCATACCGGCTGCGTGCCATCCAAGGCGCTGATCGCGGCCGCCGCCCGCGCGCAAGCCGGCCGGCAAGGATCGCGGCTCGGCATTCGGCTTGGCGCGCCGGAGGTCGACTTCGCCGGCGTTCGAGAACACGTGCACGGCGCCATCGCGGCGATCGCGCCGCACGATGCGCAGGAGCGCTTCGAGGCGCTCGGCATCGAGGTGATCCGCGCGCCCGCGCAGTTTCTCGACGGGCGCTCGATCATGGCCGGCAACCGCCGGCTGTCGGCGCCGCGGATCGTCATCGCCACCGGGTCCCGGCCCGCGGTCCCGCCGATCCCCGGCCTCGATCAAACACCCTATCTCACCAACGAAACCCTGTTCGACCTCGAGGCGCTGCCCAGCCACCTGCTGGTCCTCGGCGGCGGCCCGATCGGCTGCGAGATGGCGCAGGCCTTCCGCCGCCTGGGCAGCGACGTGACGGTGGTGGAGGCCGCCCAGCCGCTCGGCCATGCCGACGAGGACGCGGCGGCCATCCTGCTCGCGCGGCTGCACCAGGAGGGCGTCCGCCTGATGTCCGGCGCCGAAATCGTCCAGGCGAAGCAGCAGGGCGACCAGATCGTCCTCGCCCTGGCCGACGGCCGCCGCGTCTCCGGGTCGCACCTGCTGGTCGCCGCCGGCCGCCGCGCCAACATCGGCGCCCTTGGGCTGGACGCGGCGGTCGTGCGTCACACGGCGAACGGCATCGTCGTCGACGCGCGCCGGCGGACCAGCAACCGGCGCATTTTCGCCATCGGCGACTGCCGCGCCGGGCCGCGCTTCACCCACGTCGCCGGCTACGAGGGCTCGCTGGTCGCGCTGCAGGTCGCGACCGGCCTGCCGGTGAAAGTTGATTGGCGCGCCCTGCCGCGCGTCACCTACCTTGATCCCGAGCTGGCGCAGATCGGGCTGACCGAACGGGACGCCCGGGCCACGCATAGGAGCATCGAGGTGACCCGCGAAGACGTCGCCGACAACGACCGCGCGGTCACCGAGGGCGATCCCACCGGCTTTCTCAAGCTGATCCGCGCCCGCGGCAAGGTGGTGGGCGTGACCATCGTCGGTGCGCGCGCCGGCGAGCTGCTGCTGCCCTGGTCGCAGGCGATCACCGGTAGGGCGTCGAGCTTCGCCCTTGGCTCGGCCATCGTGCCCTATCCGACACGGTCCGAGATCACCAAGGCCGCCGCGTTCGCCGCCTGGCAGCCGAGGGTGTTCGGACGTTGGCCGCGGCGCTGGACGAGGCTGGTCGCCCGGCTTCGCCCATGAGCGCCGCCCGCACCACCCCCACGCGATCGCCCTTCGCCATCGATGGCGGGCTACCGCTCTCCCAGGCCAAGTTCGCCGATCCGGCCTGGACGGCGGCCGGCGAGCCGCGCGCGACGGTCTCGCTGGCGGCGCTGCAAACCCTCTGGTTCAACACCGGCACGCTCTGCAACATCGCCTGCGCCAACTGCTACATCGAGAGCTCACCCACCAACGACGCCCTGATCTACCTCGCCGCCGCCGACGTCACCCGTTACCTCGACGAGGTCGAGGCTTTGCGGCTGCCGACGCGCGAGATCGGCTTCACCGGCGGCGAGCCGTTCCTCAATCGTGAGATCGCCACGATGATCGAGAACGCGCTCGGCCGCGGCCGGCAGGTGATCGTCCTCACCAACGCCATGCGTCCGATGCGGCGCTACGAGACGCCGCTCCTGGCGCTGCTGCGCGCGCACGGCGACCGCCTGACGCTGCGCGTCAGCCTCGATCATTACACCGAAAGCGTGCACGAGGCGGAGCGCGGCGCGGGCAGCTGGAGCAGCGCGCTGAGCGGCCTGCGCTGGCTGTCGACGCACGGTTTTCGGATCGCCGTCGCCGGCCGCCATCTCGGCCACGAGACCGAGGCGGCCGCCCGCGCCGGCTATCACGCCCTGTTCACCGCCGAAGGCGTCAGGCTCGACGTCGCTGATCCGTCCCGCCTGGTGCTGTTCCCGGAGATGGATGCGCAGCTCGACGTCCCCGAGATCACGACGGCCTGCTGGGGCATCCTCGGCAAGTCCCCGCTTGACGTGATGTGCGCCACCAGCCGGATGGTCGTGCATCGCCGCGGCGAGGCGTCGCCACGCGTCGCCGCCTGCACGCTGATCCCCTTCAATGCCGGCTTCGACATGGGGGCGTCGCTCAGCGAGGCGGCGGGCGACGTCTCGCTCAACCACCCGCATTGCGCGCGCTTCTGCGTGCTCGGCGGCGCCAGCTGTTCGCGCTGATCGCTCGCCCTGAGCAATACCGGCGGCCGTAACCAAAACCGGCGGCCGTGACCAAACTCGACATCACCCGCCGCGCGCCATTGACGCGCCAGCTTGCCGCCGAGGCGATCGGCTCGTTCCTTCTCTTCGCGTCCGTCGTCGGCTCGGGAGTCATGGCCCAGCGCCTCTCCGGCGGCAATGCCGGCGTGGCGCTGACCGCCAACACCGCCGCCACGGGCGCGATGCTGTTCGTCCTGATCACCATGCTAGGGCCGATCTCCGGCGCCCAGATGAACCCGGCGGTGACCCTGGTCGCGGCGGTGCGAGGCGACATCGCGTGGCGCGAGGCCGCCGCCTTCATCCCCGTCCAGATCGCCGCCGGCGTGTGCGGCGTCTGGACCACCCACCTCATGTTTGGCATGCCGATCGTGGAGGTGTCTGTCAGGAGCCGGACCGGGATCGGCCAGTGGGCCGGCGAGTTCGTCGCGACCTTCGGCCTGATCGTCACCATCATCGGCACCGCGCGCCATCGGCCCGAGGCGATCGCGGCCGCGGTGGCGCTCTCCATCACCGCCGCCTACTGGTTCACCTCGTCGACCAGCTTCGCCAATCCCGCGATCACCATCGCCCGCTCGCTGTCGGACAGCTTCGCCGGCATCGCGCCCGCCGACGTGCCGGGCTTCATCGTCGCCCAGCTCGCCGGCGCCCTGGCCGGCTCGGCAGCCGCTAGTTTCCTGTTCCCCAGAGCGCCGCTTTGACGTGGCTCCACTTGGAAAGACCCGCCATGACCATCCAGAACAGCCGCAGCTACTACGGCGAGGTGTTGTCCAGCTCCGCCGACCTCCGCACCGACGCCTGCTGCACGCCCGCCGCGCCGCCGCCGGCGATCAGCGCCGCGCTCGCCCATGTGCATGAGGAGGTGCGCAGCCGCTATTACGGCTGCGGACTGGTCGCGCCGGAAGCGATCGAGGGCGCCCGCATCCTCGACCTCGGCTCGGGTTCCGGCCAGGACGCCTACGTGCTCGCCCAACTCGTGGGCGAGCACGGCAGCGTCACCGGCATCGACGCGACGCGCGCGCAGATCGCGGTCGCCGAGCGCCATCTCGAGTGGCATCGCCTGCGGTTCGGCTATGCCGCCTCCAACGTCCGCTTCATCGAGGGCGACATCGAGCAGCTCGACGCGCTGCCGCTGCCCGATGCGCAGTTCGACGTCGTCGTGTCCAACTGCGTGATCAACCTTGTCGCCGACAAGGCGGCGGTGTTCGCCGCCGCGCACCGGCTGCTCAAGCCGGGTGGCGAACTCTACTTCTCCGACGTGTATGCCGACCGCAGGGTGCCCGCCGCCCTGCTGGCCGACCCGGTGCTGCATGGCGAATGCCTGGCCGGGGCGCTCTACTGGGGCGACTTCGACCGCCTCGCCAGGTCCGCCGGCTTCGCCGATCCCCGGCTGGTGTCCGACCGTCCGCTCGGCATCGATGACCCGGCGATCGCGCGAAGCCTCGACGGCATCCTGTTCCATGCCGCGACCTATCGCCTGTTCAAGCTCGACGGCCTTGAGCCGCAATGCGAGGACTATGGCCAGGCGGTGCGCTACCGCGGCACGCTGGCCGGCGCCGAACGCGTGTTCGGGCTCGACAGCCACCACCAGATCGAGGCGGGCAGGCTGTTCCCGGTGTGCGGCAACACCTGGAAGATGCTGAAGGAGACGCGCTTTGCCGAACATTTCGACTTCTTCGGCGACTTCTCGACCCATTACGGCGTCTTTGCGGGCTGTGGCACGGCGAGCCCGTTCACCACGAGCACGCCTCCGATCGGTGCCTCCTGCTGTTAGATGACCATCATCAGCCTTGCATGACCTCCGGCGTCGGCTCGCGTGCTGACGTCGTCGACGCGGACTGCCGGTTTCTCACCGGCAGCGACCGCCCCTTTGCAAACTGTCGTAGCCGCGCCCACAGGGCATCTGACGTGTCCGCAAGCGATACGCAGGGAGCGTGTCGAAGGTGACCGCGCGCCTGACGCGCTCCGATCAGACGGGTGCGTCGCGGCGGTGCGTCAGAATCGGCGTGGGTTGTGGCTGCCCGTCGTAATAATCGGCCTCGCGCAGGAACCCCCGGCGACCCAGAGCATCGATCACAATCTGGCCGTTGTCCGGATAGGTGCAAACATCCCCGGGCGGCTCGGCGCCGATCGCGAGATAGACCAGGTCGCCCGTGCCGTCCGGGGTTGCGGGGTTGGCGATCTGATGGGCGATCCCCGTGTCGGCCGGACAGGAAATGCAGTCGCCGGGGCGGATCTCGTGCACGCGATCGCCGTAGCGGAACAGGCCCTGCCCTTCGAGCACGACGAAGATCTCGTCGGCCATGGCGTGCGTGTGCGCCGGGCACGCGCTATGGCCCGGAGGCACACGCCTGGCGTTCATGCCAAGACGGCCCATCCCGAAACGCCCCGGCCCCGCCTCCGCCATTGCAGGCGTCAACTCGCGCCGAAAATGCGCCCAGGAGGCCGGCACGTCGGCCGCGATTTCCGGCGCCGTGTGCATGTTGACAATCGTAGGCGCTTTCTCGGTCATGTCGTTCTCTCGTGCGTTTGCAGAGCCCGTTTTCAGGTTAAGCCGCCCGTATGAAGAACGGGTGCCGAGACGATGGGACAGCCTCTTGTGACCCATGCGCTTATGTCCACCACCCACCAAACCTGCTAATCGTCGACATAGCTGGGCCAGGCTCATCCAGCCGGATCGGAAACGGCGCGCGCTCGGCCATATCGAGGCAGATGCCGGTTCGCCCGAACTGTCATCGAGGCGCCGCCGCAGACCCGACCACAGCTCGTTCCCGTCGGCGCCACCACCGTCATGACGCAGGGAAGCCCGGCCGCGACGCTCTCCAGCACCTCTGCTCTTGAGCCCTGTCTTCCATCGGCAAGAACTGCCGACGCAACGATCTCGATCGCATGCGGCATCCCAGGCGCTCGGCCGACGCCGCCTTCGATGTCAGGATTTGACTAGATGACCGCCGGTGATCAACTCGTTGGCCATATGATCTCTCCGCTTCCAGCCCAGTCGACAGGAGGGAGCCGCGCCAGGATACCGTCGCGCAGCAGGGTCGGTCGTGAGGCACGCGGCAGGTAGCCGTTCGGGGCCTTTACGTAGCGCGCTGCGAGGGTTGTCACTGCGGATGCAGCGTTTGCATCAGGCGGCAGATCGCCGAACAGGTCGCCCACCTTGCCGGGCCCGGTCAAAGCGACGGTGCACGCCCGCTTGCACCCGGACAGACACGCGATTGGCTGCACATGGATCGCCGCAAGGGGTTTCGGTAAAGCTTGGATTGCCTCGAGCAGCTTGCGTCCGCTGCGGAGTCCGGTCTGCCCGTGCTGCGTGTCGGCGTAGTTGCACCTCGTGCACACCAACAAGACCGCTTCAATGAGGTCGCTCATGATTGCTTGAGTCACTCCCTCGAATGACGACTTTCAGGCCCGAAGCCGTCCTCACCTCAGCGATCTCTGTATGATCGCCGCGACAATCAGCAACCGAGTTGAGCCGAGAGGCCTGACTGGTGCGTCTGGCAACTTGGCGGCCTCTGATGGCGACTAAAATGTCTGAGCTGCCGGCAGGTTGGCATCCATGTCCCTATCACCCTCTGGCGAGCCGCCCCTGGCGGAGAACCCCCGCACGGTTAGCAAGAGGCGTCACGCCAGCAGGTCCGATTTGACCCAAACACTCTGTGGATGCAAGCGAGAAGCTTGCATTTCTGCCCAATTGTATGCGTCAAGGCTCCCATGCTCGTAATGATGGTCCACTAACCATGCCGTAGTGCCGGGTCGGCTAGCGAGCTAAATCATGCGACGGTCACTTTAATGTCGCTGTGACTCCCTCGTGACTAGTATACCCCCCTACCCTAAACTAGCACCTTCAGCGTCTTGATCGAGCCGGCTTTCAAAAAGTCTTGACGCTTCGTCGTAATCAGCTACTCTGATCGCGTCGTTACTGACCAACGAGGGTCAGGTGCGGGATTACTAGGTGCTAAGCACGTCGCTACAGCTCGTTTAGAGCTTGTCCTGCCGCCAGGACTTGTGCTTACAGCATTCGACTTGCTGATGTTAGCGTCACAACGGCGTGGCGGTCAGCGCGTCAGCTGAGTTTCTTCACCAGCGCTCATCGACTTGAACGGTCTTTGTTCGCCGGTTGCGAACACGCGCCCGAAAGGCTGCCGATGCTCGATCGAATTCCACCTGCGAGACAAAGCGCGACACTGGTGGCGCCAGCCTTTGTGTTGCTGTTTGTCGCCTCGGGGATCGCGACATCACCCGCGGTCGCAGCCGATGCAGCTGCCGTGCAAACCAGCCAGCCCCTCGCGCCTGCATCGCCACACCGCAAGCCGCCAAAGCACAGCCACGCCAAAACAAGCGGATTTAGGTCCGCCGCACCCACGTCCGGAACCAAGCTTGCCATCGACACGGTCAAGGTCGTGTCCAGGAAGAATGAACTGGGCGTGGCGAGCACTGCTAGTTCAGGGTCTGTGACGCAGGAGGAACTGAACCTTCGGCCCGTCTATCGCGTCGGGCAGCTCCTGGAGTCGGTCCCGGGACTGGTGGTCACCATCCATTCCGGCGAAGGCAAGGCGAACCAGTACCTGATCCGTGGCTTCAACCTCGATCATGGCACCGACTTCGCAACGTTCATCGATGACGTGCCTTACAACGAGCCCACTCACGCACATGGTCAAGGCTACACGCTGCTGAACTCGTTCATGCCGGAACTCGCCAACGGCCTGGACTACACCAAGGGTCCGTTCTACGGGAATGTCGGCGATTTCGCAGGCCTGGGGTCCGCTCACATCAAGCTCGCCGATGCCATCGCCGATCAGATCGCGGTCAGCGTCGGCACGCTTGGTGACGAACGCGTGTTCGCCGGCGGCACCTACTACTTCCCGAATGGCGATCGTCTGACCGCCGCGGGCGCGATCTCCCACCTGAATGGTCCCTGGGCGCATCCCGACAATTATCGCGGCTTGAACGGCGCCCTGCACTACGTCAGCGGCACCACGAGCGATGGTTACGACCTCACCGTCCAGGCCTTCCGCAGCCAGTCGAGCAACACGACCGATCAACCGGTGAGCGCGCTCGACGACGGTTTGATCACCCGCTACGGCACACTGGATCCGACCGATGGGGCGTTCAATCAGAGGTTCAGCCTGTCGGGTCATGACTACATCAGCGGTGATAATTGGCGCCTTGTCACCAGCGCCTACGCGGTCAGCTCGCGCCTCACCCTGTGGAACGACTTCACTCACTACCTCGTCGACCCGATCAACGGTGACCAGGAGCAGCAGGACGAAAGCCGGGTGACGACAGGCGGCACCACGACTTACACGCGTGTCGACACCATCGGCGGTCTCGACTCCGAGACCCAGCTCGGGCTGCAGGGCCGTTACGACGACGAATACATCGATCGTCGCCACACGAAGGATCGTGTCGTCCTGCCGGTCTGCCCGGATAATCTGGGCGGCGGCGGTCTCTACGAGTGCAATCAGGATCGCGTCGAGCTCGCCAATCTGGCGATCTACGGCCAGAACACGTTCCACTGGCTGCCCTGGTTCAGAACGGTCGTGGGACTGCGCGACGACTATTATGCTGGCAATGACGAGAATCTGCTCAACAACTTCCGCGGCAGCACGCAGAAAACCCTTCTGCAGCCCAAGGGCAGCCTGATCTTCGGACCTTGGTACAAGACCGAGTTCTACGTGAGCGCCGGCCGCGGCTTCCACAGCAATGATCTGCGTGGTGTGGTCGGCTCGATCCCTGCATTGGGGATTAACAGCGACATTCGGGGCACGCCGTTCCTCACCAAGATCACCAGCGAAGAGCTCGGCATGCGGATGAACATCTTGCCCAAGCAGCAAATTACGTTCGCCGCCTTCTCCCTCGACTTCGCATCCTTCCTGACCTACGACGCGGATAACGGTGTCGACGATGCCGGCCCGCCGGCCCGGCTTCGTGGCATCGAGATATCCGATCAGTATAAGCCCTATTCTTGGATTGAGCTGAGTGCAGACCTCAACTTTACGCATAGTCGCTATTTCATCGGAAACATCGCCGCTTATGGCGTGCCTGGCCTCTACATCCCTCAAGCGCCGAACTTCATCGGCTCGTTCGGCGCGATCGTTGACAATGTCGGCCGCTGGTATGGCGGCGCCCAGTTCCGCTGGCTCGGCGGCTACCCGCTCGTTGAAGACAATTCGCTGCGATCGGACGGCTACAAGGAATTGAATGTGGATGTCGGCTACAAGATCAACGCCCACCTGAAAGCCGTCATCAGCGTCTTCAACACCTTCTACAGCCGGGCCTACGCTTCGCAATATGCCTACGAATACCAGGTCAGTCCCACTGCGGCCCCCGAGTCCGGCGCCACGTTTCACCCGCTCGAACCGATCTCCGCCCGTTTCGGGCTCACCGGGACATTTTGAGCGGAGATCAGGATGAGCGATGCTGGCAATGATTGCTGCTGCATCGTATGAAGAGTCGTTCGGCCGCAATGCGCAGAAAATCAGGAATGGCCGGCGTCTCCACTCGGCCAAAACCTCCGGAGGCTCGTTCGAACAGCCTGCATCACGAAAAGGACGCGATTTGCTGGAAGGGAGCACTTGATCGCCGGCGTATAACGCTGGTGTCCGCGCGTCGTCGATCAGTCGATAAGTCGCTTATCGACGTGTTTACGAACGGCGGTGAGTCGTCGGCGTGCTTCTGCTGAGCCGAACGGCGATGGTCAAGGCAATACGGCCGCATATGCTGCTGCTCGCACTGACATCGACGGCACTATGTCTGCTCGTGACGCCCGCAACCGCGCACGTCATCGCCGGCGTCCGCCTGTTCCCCGTCACCCTGACCATCGACGACCCCGGCGTCGCCGACGAGGCCTCCCTGCCCGCCTTCACCTATGTCCGCGGCCCCGCCGATGGCGGCACCGGCCCCACCCACGAGGTCGATCTCGGCTTCGAATACGACAAGACGATCACCTCGAACACCGCGCTGATCGTCAACGACGGCTACGACATCCAGCAGCAAAACGGCGCCAAGACCCAGGCCGGCTTCGAGAACATCCTCATCACCGGCAAGTGGCAGGCCTACACCAACGCCGACCACGAGTTCGTCCTCTCGCTCGGCATCATCCGCGAGCTCGGCGGCAGCGGCACCATCCACACCGGCGCCGACCATTATGGCTCGACCGCGCCCACCGCCTACGTCGGCAAGGGCCTGAACGAGCTGCCGATCCCGCTGCTGCGCCCGCTCGCGCTCACCGGCGAGCTCGGCTACACGATCGCCGACCGCGAGCTGAAGGCGACCCAGCCGGTGCCCCTGCCGGCCAGCAACGCCGCCGCCAATGGCGGCATCGCCGCCTCGTTCAACACCGGCAACGCCAACGCCTGGGCCGGCGGCATCACCCTGCAATACAGCATCCCCTATTTGCAATCGCAGGTGAAGGATTACGGCCTGCCCTCCTTCATCGGGAAGATGATCCCGCTGGTCGAGTTCACCTGGACCTCGCCGGCGTCCAGACCGAGCAGCCAGGGCACCACGTGGACCGCCGCGCCCGGCGTCATCTACCTCACCGATTGGGGCGAGTTCGGCCTCGAGGCGCTGATCCCGCTCAACCACGCCACCGGCACCAATGTCGGCGTCGTCGGCCTGGTCCACCTCTTCTTCGACGACCTGTTCCCCAACACAATCGGCAAGCCGATCATCCCGTGAGAACCCCCATGCGCCATGCTCCCGCCGCCGCGGCACTCGTCACGCTCGCGCTGTCCACCCCCGCCGCCGCACACGCCTTTCTCAAGACCGCCAGCCCCGCCGTTGGCAGCACCGTCCCGCAAGCCCCCACCGCGGTGACGCTCACCTTCACCGAAGGCGTCGAGCCGCTGTTCACCACCATCACCGTGACCAACGCCTCGGGCGGCCAGGTCGATGACGGCCACGTCCACCTCGCCGGCGACGACAGCCACCTCGCCATCGGCCTGAAGCCGCTGCCGGCCGGCACCTACACCGTCGCCTGGCACGCGACCGACTCCGACACCCATCATACGTCCGGCAAGTTCATCTTCACTGTAGTGCCATAAGGCATAGCGCGGCCGCACTCATCCAAACGCTGGCGAGGATGCCCTCAAATTCGGTGCGCTCACGTTCGATCATCGAGCGTCGGCTTACGGCCAGCCCAAGGATCAACGTCGGCAGCTTGCTCGGCCTAGCCTCCTTCACCAAGCTCCTGCGCGGATCCATCGGCCCTGGATGATGGCAGGACTGCTCGCCTCCCGGTGCTGGCGTCGGCCTCGGGCGCGAGCCGCGCTGGATTGATCTGGCCAACGATGGCCGCCACATGACGATCAAACGTGACCCTGATCCCGTCGAGAAAGTCGCCTACGCCAGCGCCACCGCTACCGGCTCGAGGCCTTTGGCGGCTGGCTCGCGGTGAACTGCACATGACCGGGCAACCAGCGACTTACAGCGTAGCCTCATCTCAAATGACGTCAGGGAACGCCGCTCCTCACCCATGCCAACGGCTAGGTTGATAACCGTCCGGCTGATATCTGCTTCAGAACGTTGCTTCGACTGTCGAACGTCCGACATGGCCGCCATCAACGAGCCGCGGCCTCTGTTTCCCGACTGAAGTCGAACCGACCAGGTAGACCCCATCGCTGCCGACGGCGGCCAGCTGCCAGGTCAAGGGCAAAGCCCCAAAGCCTCCCCACCACCAAACCCTTGCCTTCCGCCCCCAACCTTGCCTTAACCCCCCATGACCCCCGCCGCCCGCCTCGCCGCCGCCATCGACCTCCTCGCCGAGATCGACCATGACCGCCGCCCCGCCGACGCCGTCGCCAACGCCTTCTTCCGCGACCGCCGCTACATCGGCTCCGGCGACCGCCGCGCCGTCTCCGACCGCGCCTGGCGCGTCCTGCGCGCCCGCCGCCGCCTCACCTGGTGGCTCGAGCGCGCCGAAACCGCGCCCACCCCCCGCATGCTCGCCGCCGCCTCCCTCCTGCTCGAAGGCTGGCGCTATGACGGCCTCGCCCAGTCCTTCTCCGGCGGCCAATACGGCGCCCCCAGCCTGATCGCGCTGGAAGCCGCCGCCCTCCGCCGCCTCGAAGGGCAAACCCTCAACCACCCCGACATGCCCCCCGCCACCGCCCTGGAGCTCCCCGACTGGCTCTACCCCGCGCTCCTGCAAGCCTTCGAAGACCGCCTCCCCGCCGAGATGGCCGCCCTGCTCGCCCCGGCCCCGCTCGACCTGCGCGTGAACTCTCTGCGCACCACCCGCGAGGCCGCGCAGGCCGCCCTCGCCGCCGAGGGCCTGCAAGCCACCCCCACCCCGCTCTCCCCCTGGGGCCTGCGCATCGCCGACCGCCGCCCCGTCACCTCCGGCCAGGCCTTCCAGACCGGCCTCGTCGAAATCCAGGACGAAGGCAGCCAGCTCGTCGCCGCCCTGCTCGCCCCCGAGCCCGACCACCGCGTCGTCGACTGGTGCGCCGGCGCCGGCGGCAAAACCCTGGCCATCGCCGCCGCCATGGCCAATCGCGGCCACATCACCGCCTGCGACGTCTCCGCCCCGCGCCTCGCCGCCGCCACCCAGCGCCTCCGCCGCGCCGGCGCCTTCAATGTCGAGCGCCACCTCGTCACCCCGGGCGACAAATGGCTCAAGCGCCACGCCGGCACCGCCCACCGCGTCCTCGTCGACGCCCCCTGCACCGGCACCGGCACCTGGCGCCGCAACCCCGACGCCCGCACCCGCCTCACCGAGCAAACCCTCACCGAGCTCACCGCCAAGCAAGCCGACATCCTGCACGACGCCGCCCGCCTCGTGCGCACCGGCGGCCGCCTGGTCTACGCCACCTGCTCCCTCCTCCCCGCCGAAAACGAGGCGCAGATCGACCATTTTCTGCAAACCCACCCCGACTTCGCCGTCCTCCCCCTCGCCGCCGCCTGGCCCTGGCCGACCGAGCCACCCTGCCCCGGCCCGTATCTCCGCCTCACTCCACTCCATCACGAAACCGACGGCTTCTTCGCGGCGGTGCTGGAAAAGAAAGGCCAGGCCTCTGCCCTGGACCCGTCACGCGATAGCGTGCTGCGCACGACGGGGCCCGCGGCCCCAGACCCCGATCAATAAGGACTCGTGTTCTTATCTGGCAAAGCCAACAAACATCCTCACACACGCTCCGCCCCGAACCATGCGGCAAAGTCCCACTCAATTGGATTTCAAAGGCACCGCCTTTAATCGGGTCCACGGGCGACGCCCCTGGCCTTCCTTCCTCGCCCCGACCGGAAGCCGAACATGACCCACCCCGACCTCCACCAAGATCGCCTGCTGATCCTGGACTTCGGCAGCCAGGTCACCCAGCTCATCGCCCGCCGCCTGCGAGCCTCCGGCGTCTACTGCGAGGTCTGGCCCTTCAACGCCGACCCGGACCGCATCCGCGCCTTCGCCCCCCGCGGCATCGTCCTCTCCGGCGGCCCCGCCTCGGTCGCCGACCCGGGCTCCCCCCGCGCCCCCCAGATCGTCTTCGACCTCGGCGTCCCCCTGCTCGGCATCTGCTACGGCCAAATGACCTTGTGCGCCCAACTCGGCGGCATGGTCGAAGGCTCCGACCACCGCGAGTTCGGCCCCGCCTCCCTGTCCGTCCTCGCCCCCTGCGCGCTCCTGCCCGAAGGCTGGTCCCCCGGTGACCGCCAGCCCGTCTGGATGAGCCACGGCGACCGCATCACCGCCGCCCCGCCCGGCTTCACCACGGTCGCCGCCTCCGAAGGCGCCCCGTTCGCCATCATCGCCGACGACGCCCGGCACTATTACGGCCTGATGTTCCACCCCGAAGTCGTCCACACCCCGCACGGCGCCGAGCTCCTCCGCCGCTTTTCCCACGCCGTCTGCGGCTGCCACGGCGCCTGGACCATGGCCGCCTTCCGCGCCGCCGAGATCGACCGCATCCGCGCCCAGGTCGGCGCCGGCCGCGTCATCTGCGGCCTCTCCGGCGGCGTCGACAGCTCGGTCGCCGCCACCCTCATCCACGAGGCCATCGGCCCCCAGCTCACCTGCATCTTCGTCGACCACGGCCTGCTCCGCGAGGGCGAGGCCGCCCAAGTCGACGCCACCTTCCGCGACCTCCTCCAAATCCCCCTCGTCCACCGCGACGCGTCCGCCCTCTTCCTCGACGCGCTCGCCGGCGTCACCGACCCCGAGCAAAAACGCAAAACCATAGGCCGCCTCTTCATCGAGGTCTTCGAGGCCGAAGCGACCCGCCTCGGCGGTGCCGACTTCCTCGCCCAGGGCACCCTCTATCCGGACGTAATAGAAAGCGTGAGCCCCACCGGCGGCCCCTCCGCCACCATCAAATCCCACCACAACGTCGGCGGCCTCCCCGCCCACATGCGCATGACCCTCGTCGAGCCCCTGCGCGAGCTCTTCAAGGACGAGGTCCGCATCCTCGGCCGCGAGCTCGGCCTCCCCGAAGCCGTCATCGGCCGCCACCCCTTCCCCGGCCCCGGCCTCGCCATCCGTATCCCCGGCGCCATCACCGCCGAAAAACTCGCCATCCTCCGCCGCGCCGACGCGGTCTATCTGGATGAAATCCGCGCTCACGGCCTCTACGACGCCATCTGGCAAGCCTTCGCCGTCCTCCTCCCCGTCAAGAGCGTCGGCGTCATGGGCGACGGCCGCACCTACGACCACGTGTGCGCCTTGCGCGCCGTCACCAGCACCGACGGCATGACCGCCGACATCTACCCCTTCGAAATGAGCTTCCTCCAGCGCGTCTCCGCCCGCATCGTCAACGAAGTCCCCGGCATCAACCGCGTCACCTACGACATCACCAGCAAACCACCGGGCACGATCGAGTGGGAGTAAGGGTAGGAAGCCAAGCAGCAGAAAGGCCAGGACGCTGTCCTGGACCTGCCAAGGGCCGCGAGGCCCTTGGATCCCATCAGCTTTCCACGCATCCTTGATTACCAAAGACAACTTCCGCGAGTAAACCTACGAATCGTAGATCATCAAAGTAGGACTCAAACACGGAAGAAGAAGCCGACCCACTTAGCAACAGCGTTTCGCTTGTTGCTCACCTGGAACAGAGTGGGTTAACTATGTCAGCAAGATCCAGAGCAGTTTCCGCGATAGACCGATTTCTGGGTAGTTTAGTTGATATACCTGGAGCATGGACTGAAGGAGTTTCTCGACGTATTAGGTTAAAGAACAAGCAAACAGAGCGTTTACACGGGATTGACGATAAAGAAGCCTTGCGTGTTCTAGCACGAAATGGTCAGCTGGGGATCCGTGCTGCAAAGCTGTTTATCTCTGAACATGAGCGGAAGTATTTCAACCGAGAGGCGGTTGCCTACGAGGCGATTGAGGAAATGTTATCGCATCAACCTGATGCAATTGGCGAGATACCAAGTCAGAGCCAAGAAAGGTCCATTGATGAAGACTGGCTCAATACGTTTGGCGCGTATGCTGAGCGAGCAAGCAGCGGCGACATCCGCAAACTATGGGGCCGAATACTATCTGGAGAGATAAGGCGGCCCGGGGCTTTCTCGCTCAGAACCCTCCGTGGACTTTCCGAGATCGACCAATATCTTGCACAGACGTTTCAACGCGTTGTCGAGAACCGCATTGACACATTTATCATCAAGCAAGGAAATTTCGAAGGACAAGAACTACTAGATCTAACCCTGCTTGAGGAACACGGCTTGTTACAAGAAGTAGGTGGTAACGTAACTCTTAATCTACCAAAGGATCCTGACGGTTCTATAATCCTGGCTAGCAACAAGTGCGCGTTGAAGATTAAGCCGCTAGAGCATTACCTTATACCCGTAATCTTGATATCGAAGTTCGGGAACGAAGTATGCTCTCTCCTGCCAAAAGAGCCTGACGAAAAAGCGTTGCGACATGCGGCGTCATGTATTCAAAAGCATGCAGTCAACATTGAGCTCTGCAGCCTAGTCTCGCAAGACGGCTTGACGTCGACGTGGCAGCCCACAGAAACAATATACCGGATCGACGCAACGCCTTAAGATACGCCTCGTCTTTCTATCACGAAGCGATATCCTGCTTGAAGAGGTGTAGAAGCTCGTATTCCGCAAGATCAGGACATCGTTCCGTGTCTACTATAGTGAACCCAATTTGAATCGCTGTTAGACTACAAGGAGCATCGTAATAGAAAAGCCGTTTTAACCGTGCTTATAATGGCGGGCAAAGAGGTGCCTAGAAGCTGTTGACATACGTGTGACTCAGCACGACGTCGTCATGCGCGAGTTGGCGTTAATGGGCATTACTGCCGCCGCACTGTTTCCAGGTCTTGATGGCGCATGTGAAGCTTTGAGGATACAAAACTTGGGTCATTCTTGAACAGATTAAAAAGCCTACACCAAGCAATAAGACTGAGGTTTGCTACTTAAATCACAACGAGTTCATTGGAACACTAGTAAGTATAACTTAAACAATTATAGCATCGCTGTGTTACGGCGCTTGAACGTGGAAGTGTGCCTTAAAGCAAGTGGAGTATCGATCATCATTGATATGTATACCCATCGCAACACACTGATCCGAAGCTGACTGACGAGCTGCCGCTTCAGTTGTAACAGCCTCATCGTCAACAGCAGCCGTCTGTGTCTCAAGCGTCCATCCCCTGGCGTTCATGCACTTACCCTCAAATGACACGGCATTGGCTTGGCCCATGAGGCCACCGCCAAAATATTTCGACTGCCGCATGTCTCGCTCGCACTCATACGAATCCGTCGCAAAGTCTTGTTGACTAGCGCCAGGCTTCACCCAGACGTTGTGAGCACACGCCGTCAGCCCAACCAAGACGACGATGCAAGTCAGGTTGTTGATGTATCGCAACACGCCGCCCTCACAAACCGCACGCGATACGACTCGCAGCCGGCAGGCGTGTGTGTTAATGCACCATTAGGTTGCAGTCTACCGATTATTAACTAGCCTACCGTGTAGGAGACTTCGTGATGTCCCAAGAGCTTGAAGAATTTCGCCAACGCATCTTGGCGCATGCGAAGCAGGCAGTCAGCAGAGCGCCAAAGGTCACCAACGAGGCCACCACAAACGCCTCGCTAGTCCAGCCCTTCCTCGTCGCCCTCGGCTACGACGCCGGGAACCCGGATGAAGTCTCGCCCGAGCACCACGCCGACTTCTCCGACAAGTATCAGAACAAAGTGGACTACGCGATCCTCCACCGCGGAGTGCCCGTCGTAGCGCTAGAGTCCAAGCGTGTCGGCGCGGAGATGAAAGACGACCGTGGACAACTCCGTAGCTACTTCAATGCCTGTGCGACAGTAAAGCTCGGCATCCTGACCGATGGTCTAAAATACGAGTTCTACGCTGACTCGGACAAGCAAAACATGATGGACGAGACAGCCTTCTTGCGGTTTGACTTTGAGACGATTGTCAAAAACGGTGCCATCGATGACAACACGCTAGGCGGCATAGCCGCGATCCGTAGCGGGTTGTTCAACCCGGAGGATGTCGGCGCCGAGGCCAAACGGAAGATGCTGTTCGATGCCATCGTCGGCGTGATCAAACAGTTTAAATCCGATCCATCTGATGACTTCATCCGCTTTGTTCTCGGCAACACTGCCGTCGGGACAAAGATCGGCAAGCTTACGCAGAAGATCGTCGACAGCAACCGTGATGTCATTCGCTCCGCCATGGAGGCGTTCGTCGCCCAGGAGGCGCTTGGCCGTTTCGGCTACGCGCCAAAGGACGTTGTGCGGACGGTCCCGGCTGAACCCATCATGCCTCTGCACATGCCTGTAGAATCAGACCACGAAGCAGTAGCCCCAACAGAAAGCGAGCTGGCTGTTTACAACTACGCGAAGATACGGCTGTTCTTTCTCTCTCGTAGCGACATCTTATTCGAAGAGGTTCAAAAGATCGTCTTCCGCAAGACAAAGACCTCTTTCCGCGTCTACTACGGCAAGCCGAATAGCGGGTCGCTGTTCGACTATAAGGAACACCGGGACGGAAAGGCCGCTCTGACCTTTCCAGTCATGGCAGGTAAGGAAATTCCCAGTGGCCCTTCGTCGGACTTCGATGAGAATATTTTGAAGTCCTTCACTCAACGCGTCTCAGACGCCGGCATTTCGCTCGAAACCGGCCCGGTCCTCCGTAGCATTAAAGGCGGGCAGAGTACGACCGCCTGAGCCCGCTGACCGAATAAGCCTAGACTAAGCGCTTCGGTGTCGCAGCGCTCACCGACCCGCTAAATACTCCGCCTCACTAACCTGCTCCAACCAAACCACCGGCGACCCATCCAGCTTCTCCTGGGTCGCGATATATGGCTCATCGCCGTCGCCACCCCCGCCCATGCCAATGCTTCTCCCCCGGCCCGAACCACACCACGTCCCCGGCCGGATCACCTCCACCGCCCCACCCTCCCGCTGCGCCAACCCGCACCCCGCCGTCACGATCAGCGTCTGCCTGAGCGGATGCGTGCGCCACGCCGTCCGCGCCCCCGGCTCAAACGTCACCAGCGCCATCGCCAACCGCACCGGCGCCGGCGGCCTGAACAACGGATCGATCCTGACAACCCCGGTGAACCTTCCCGCCGGCCCCACCCCCGACGCCTGCGACCCCGCCCGCTCGATCTCCACCACTACTTCCCGGCCATGCCGCTCGCCTCACGCACGGCAACGCCGTTTCTTGAACGCCCTTCGGCACCAGCCACGGCGCGACGTCGCACCCGCCAAGGCTCAACGAACCCTGGCATCCAGTCCTTTGTCATCCGGCCAAGCTGCCCGAGCAGACGACATGCAGCGCGCTGTGGTCGGTGTCGCGACTCTCCCTCGGCGCGTGGTCATAGCGGCAACAGGGATCGGCAAGCTCTAAAAACGCCTGGTTGGCGAAGGCATGATCGATCCGAAAGCCGTTCCGTGTCGCCGAGTGCCAGCTCCACTCACGCGTCTCGTCGCCGTTGGATCGTCGCCATAAATCCCGAAGACCGTGTCGGGATGACAAGCTGTCGAACTCGTCGGCGCAGTGGAAACGCGCACCCAGCACGTCCTTGTCGGCGACCTGGTTGCCGGTGTTGAGGTCACCCAGCAGAGCGAATGGCACGCCGGCATGTTCGCTCGCGATCTCGCAGCAGTGCGCAAAGAACGGCCGCTTCGCTTTACCTTGCGGAAAGTAGCAGGCGAGGAGATCGAAACTCGCAAACTCCGCCTGCAACAGCACACCCGCGCCGGCCTCCGCCGGACGCCTGCTCGTGACGCCGAACCGCTGTTTTGCGGCGACAAACACCCCGTTGGCCGTTCCCCCATCGGTGAGGCTCGCATGATGCAGGCCACGCTCGTCCGCCCAGGCGGCAATGCGCCGGCCGCACGAGCCCTGCCGCCACTCAGTCAGCACGATCAGGTCGACTCGCTTCGCTCCAAATAACCGAGCAGCCGCTCCACCCGTGATCCACCTCCCGACCGGATATTCAAGGCAGTCACGATCATCGTCTCACCCCAAGCAGAACAGGCCAGCGCGCCGAGCAACACCGCCCTTGACCCGCCCAAGACCGTCGGGGCCTTGTAACCCTGAGTTGTAAGGGGTGCGCTGTGGCCGCTTCTATCGTTCTGATCGTGCTGCTCCTCGGCAGCGACGCGCTCACCCGCTTCCGCCTCAATCAGGAATACCAGCGCGCCGCGATCTTCCGCATCGGCCGCTCCGCCGGCATCAAGGGCGCAGGCCTGTTCTGGCGATTGCCCTTTGTCGATCGCGCCGCCCTCGCCTTCCCCGCCCAGGAGATGGTCACCAGCGACGGCCTCACCCTGAAACTCAACTTCGTCGCCTGGTACGAGATCGTTGACGCCCAGCGCGCCATCGTCGAGGTCGAGAACTGGCAGTTCTCCGTCCAGCAAGCCGCCGAAACCGCCATACGCGACGTCGTCGGCCAAACAACCCTGGAGGCCATCCTGCGCGGCCGCTCGGACATCAACGCCGCCGTCCGCGACGTGCTCGCCAGCGTCACGTCCACCTGGGGCGTCGAGGTCGAGCGCATCGAGATCAAGGACATCGATATCCCCGAGAACATGCAGCGCGCCATGGCCCGCGTCGCCGAGGCCGCGCGTGAGAAATCCGCCCGCGTCATCAAGGCCAAAGGCGAGTTCGAAGCCGCCCAAAAGCTCCGCGAAGCCGCCGACCTCATCGCCGGCAGCCCCGGCGCCCTCGAGCTGCGCCGACTGCAAACCATCGCCGAAGTTGGCGTCGAGAAAAACTCCGTCATCGTTATGGCCCTGCCGATGGAAGCCATGGGCAGCGCCGGAGCCCTGACCTCAGCGGCCATCCAGCGCGTCGGCGACAGCTGAACCGGCGGCGTCACCCCCATCCGATCGGGCCAAGCCGCGGCCCCTCTGCTCCCCACGGAGGCGTCCAATGAAGGCGCAGCAACTCGGCGACCCGCCGCTGGACGACGGGCTGCTCATGGCACCGCCAGAGGAGTGGATGCCCAACGATCCGGCACTCTTCTGAACGCCTGTTCCTAAGACTGCCTCAAGAAGACCAAGTCCGAAGCCAAGATCACCGCCCCGCCCGATACTCCGCCTCGCTCACCTGCTCCAGCCAATCCACCGGCGACCCATCCAGCTTCTCCTGAACCGCAATGTGGCTCATCGCCGTCGCCACCCCCGCCCCATGCCAGTGCTTCTCCCCCGGCCCGAACCACACCACATCCCCCGGCCGGATCACCTCCACCGCCGAACCCTCCCGCTGCGCCAACCCGCATCCCGCCGTCACGATCAGCGTCTGCCCGAGCGGGTGCGTGTGCCACGCCGTCCGCGCCCCCGGCTCAAACGTCACCAGCGCCATCGCCACCCTGGCCGGCGCAGGAGGGCTGAACAACGGATCAATCCTCACCGTCCCGGTAAACCACGCCGCCGGCCCCACCGCCGACGCCTGCGACCCTGCCCGCGTAATCTCCATCACCACCTCCCAATCGCCATCAGCGCGCCCGCCGCATCGCCACCCACAGCGACATCACCGAGTGAACCGCCCTCACCCCAAGCACCACGCCGAGCCTCGGCAGACCTCGTCTGCGCCGCCCCCGCGCGCCCAGCGCCGCCGACCCCGCTCCCCACATGCCCCGGCGTCATCCGCCCAAGCCCTCACACCGGCCCCCACCCCGCAGGCGCGGGACGCCAGCCCGGCCGCGAACCCGCACGCCTCACCCGCGAACTCCGAGCCCCCGTCCCGCGCTGCTCTCCGAACGGCAAAGGACCACCCGGATGGATGACACGCGCGTATGGGCGTTCGAGGAAAGCCTGTGGCTCGGCGACGCCCAGCACGACCGCGACCTGGTCGACGACGACTGCCTGATGGTGCTGCCCGAGCCGCCCTTCGTCCACGCCGGCCGGCAAGCGGTCGAGGCCGTCGCCGCCACCCCGCGCTGGTCCCGCGTCGAGCTCTCAGCCCGCCAGGTCAGCCGCCCGCAGGAGGGCCTCATCGTCATCGCCTACCACGCCCACGCCGAGCGCGACGGCATCACCCCGTATGCCGCCCACTGCACCTCGACCTACCGCCGCCTCGCCCATGACGAGTGGCGCGTCGTCCAGCACCAGCAAACCCCGCCCCTCATCGCCGCCCCCTGAAACACCCCCTGGCCCGCCCGCAGGCAACCACCTACGACGCCAAAGCCGTCCAGCCTAGGCGGCCTCACGCGCCATCCCAGCCTCCACCCGGTAGCAGCCCGCACCGTCGAGCTGCACCACCACCTCGCGCACCCCCGCCGGCAGCGCCGCCGCCCCGCTGGTCCAGCGCCAAGCCCCGCCAGCCTCCGCCTCCACGGCCTGCCAACCCTCGCCCAACTCCATTTCGCCCAGCCCCACCTCGCCCAGCGGCACCTCGCCCAGCGACACCACCCGGCCGTCCAGCCGCAGCTCGCGCACGCAAACCCCGAGCGCCCGCGTGTCCGTGCTCCCCGCCAGCACCTGCCCCGGCACCCACACCAGCGAGCCGAGCCGCACCTCCCGGCACCCCGCCGGCAGGCAGAACCGGTAGCACCGCTCCACCACCGACGCCGCCTCCAGCCGCACCCCGTCGGCCAGCACGTGCAGGTCCGGATCGCCCGTCGTCGCCAGCCCGAACGCCGCCGCCGCCCGCGCGAGCAGCCGCGCCCGCACCGCCTCCAGCGCCGGCCCGGCCTCCGCCAGCGGCGCGCAGCCCGCCGCCGCCCCGGCCCGCAGCTCCGCCGGCGGCTCCAGCACCGCTCCGCCCCGGCCAAACGCCACCGCCACGCCCACACCCACGCCCACGCCCGGCGCGAAACCACCCCGGTTGCCGGTGTCCAGATAGCTCTCCGCCGCCAGCCCCTCGGCCAGCAGCACGTCGTGGCGCTCCAGCTCCACGTGCCAGTAGGTCACCGCGTCCACCGCCTCCTGCACGATGCTGACGCCGTTCACCAGCCGCACCGCCTGGATCAGCACCCCGTCGACGTAGAGCGCATGCCCCGGGCTCACCCGCAGGTCGCGCAGCGGCTGTCCGGCGCCGAACGCCCCGGCCAGGATGCGGATCGGCCACACCGTCTCCGGCGCCGCATGCGCCCGCAGGTCCAGCCGCCGGTGCCCCAGCCAGCGGATCTCCGCCAGCCCCTGCCCGAGCAACGCCACCGCCCGGTCGCCCACCCTGAGCCGCTCCACCGCCACCTCGCCGCGCTGCGTCAGGATGCGCGTTCCCGCCACGAAGCACGGCGTCGCCTCGCCCTCCGCCGCCGCCCCGTTCGCCGCGCCGAGCCCGCCCGCGTAGCTCTCCACCAGCGTCCCGGCGCCGCTCGCCGTGTCAACCGCGTAGATTTTCATCCCGTCAATGCCGTAGAGCGTGCCGTTCGAGCCCGTCACCAGCCCGAACACCCCGGGATCACCCGTGATCTGCCCGACCACGACGCCCGCCCCGCTCGCCGGGTCCACGCGCACAAGGTCGCTCGCCCCGGCCGCCGTCGCCACCGTCTCGTAGAGCGCGCCGCCATCAAACGCGAGGTCGCCGGCCGAGGCATAGTTCGAACCGAGCCCCAGGTCGCCGACCAGGCTCGCCGCCCCGGTCGCCGTGTTGATCGTGTAGAGGTCGGTCCCGCCCGAGGCGTACAGCGTGCCATTGGCGCCGAACACCAGGCCGTTGAGCTGCGGCACGTCGCCGAACCCGCCGATCGAGCGCGCCGCCCCGGTCGCCGTGTCGATGCTGTAAAGCCCGTAGAAATCGATGCCGTAGAGCTGGTTGGTCGGGCTGAACGCGATGTCGGTCAGGTCCGCCCCCGCATTGCCGATCACCGTCACCGCGTCGGTCGCGACGTCGACCGTGCCGATCGTGCCCGCGCCATCATCAATCCAAATCACCGGTCCCGCCGGGTTCGCCGTGCCGCCCAATCAAACCTCCTGACCCATCCGAGCCGATCATGCAGCAACACGGCCAGCCCGCCCAACCCCAACACCATCGTGATCGGCCACGACGCCGCCCTCCCTAGCGGCCCAGCCGCACGATCAGCACGTCGCCATGCAGCAGGATCGAGCCCGGGTCCGGCCAGGCCGGCAGGCTCTGCGCCAGCGGCACCAGCGCCAGCCACGCCGCATGCGTCGGCGCATGGAAATCGGCAATTCCGCTTACCGTCAGGAAGGTGTCGATCCGGTCGGTGTTGCCGCCGTCCCAGTCCAGGAACGACCCCGCATTGTAGTTCGGCCGCGACCAGAAATTGCGCTGGTGGTAGCCGCCATAGAAGAACACCGCCCGCCGCCCGGCGTCGAAATCGGCATATTTGCGGTAGATGTCGCCGACGATGCGGGTGCCGAGCGAGTTGTCCGCCTGCCACTGGATGGTGTCGGCGAACTCCAGCCGGCTCACCACGAACATCCCCGCCAGCGCGAACCCGCCGACGATGATCACGCCGCTCAGCGCCGCCCGCCGCCCGAGCATCCCGAGCCCGATCGCCCACACCCCGGCGAACACCATCCCCGCTGAGACGAAAACTCGCCCCGGCTCTGGAAACCCGAGCACGATCACCAGCGCGTAGGGCGAGACCACCAGCACCGCCAAGCTGCCGGCCACGACAAGCCATCGCCCGATCCCGAGCCGAGCCGCCAGCACGGCCATCGTCAGCGCCGGCACAAGCACCAGCGCATACAGGCTCTCGCCGTAATACGACCCGCCGGACGGCACCCCCCGCAGCACCCGCCAGATCGTCGCCAGCACCGCCGCCGCCGGCTGCTTGTCCCAGCTGAACTGCCCGGCGAAATACGAGCTGGTCGGCGCAATGCCGGTCACCCGCAGCGCCAGCGCGCTCAGCGCCGCATAGGCCCCGAGCGCCACCACCGACGCCCCGGTAACGGCCGCCACCTGCCGCATCGGCGGTCGCCACGCATCGCCCCGCATTGCCCGCCGCAGCAGCACCAGCAGGCTCACCGTCACCGGCATCAGGATGATCGACTGGTAGATCGCCACCGCCAGCGTCAGGCACAGCACGCCGAGCGTCCGCCGCAAGATGCCCCACCGCCGCACGCCCGGCCGCAGGATCAGGCCGGCCGCCAGCGCCAGCAGGTAGCCGAGCGGCACCACGTCCGCCTGGCTATGAAAATCGGCCTGATAGAAGAACTGCGGAAACGCCACATACAGCCCTGCCGCCATCAGCCGCTCCGCCGGCGCCAACTCCAGCAGCGCCGCGAACAGCACCCCCGAGGCGGCGAACAACGCCACCGCCAGCAGATTGGTGAAGTAGCCGTTGAACGGCCCGGGTATCAGCAGCAGCCGGACGAGCGACGTGCCCCACCGCCCCATCGCGACGTTGCCGCCAACATTGTAGTAGGCGGCGGCAACCTCGTCGTCGATGTGCAGCCCTGGCAGCGCGATGAAGCCGCCCCACACCGCCGCCGCCAGCACCGCCGTAACCACCAGGTCCGTCCGGTAGTCCCGCAGCAGCCCCGCCGCGCCCCCTGCCAAACCCGGCTGCATCCCCGCCATTCGCGCACCTCCCGCCGCACAGGTTGCACAGCGGGCAACGGGCTTCCCGCCATGCCCGTCCCGACGATGCCTCACACAGTCGGAACCTTCGCCCGCTCCGCCGCTTGAACTCCACCAAAGCCATGGCTTCGGCAACGTCTGTCCGCCAAAAGCGTAGCTCAAGCCATCCGGTCATCGAGCTTAAAAGAAGCGGACCGGTGCCTCAGGCCGGCACGCGCCTTGACGCGGCGCATGTCGGGTCGAGGGCAAGGCGAACCACAGGGTCCGACTGCGCGACGCGCTGTTGGACGGGGTACGGCGGCGAGCCTCGCCTGCCTTGCGCAGCGGGCCCGGGCGCCGGCCCGAGCCTTGCTTGACAGTCCGAGCCTTGCTTTACAGCCCGAGCCTTGCTTTAGAGACTGTAACCCCATCGTCACAACGACTCGTCGCGAACATCGCGCCCAAGGAGGTCGACCGTGGATCGCGACGGATCCGCCAAGCCGCCAGGCTGGCGCCACGCCGCCGCCAACGGTTCGCGCGCCCTCGCGCTCAGGACGGTGGCGACCGCGATCAACGCGCCGATGCTCCGCCTCGCCCTCGGCCGCTGGCCCAGCCGCGCCGAGCGGCACTACTCGGCCCGCGCCTTCTGCCGCGCCGGCGACACCGTCTCGCCGCTGCTGCGCAGCCTCGCCAGCCTGCCCGCCGGCCGCGACTACATGGCGCGCGCCCTCATCGTCCGCGGCGGCGACGCCACCATCGCCGACCAGGTCGTCGCCAGCGCCGCCGGCATCAGCGGCGCCGTCTGGCTCGGCCCCAAGCTCTCCGTGCTGCACCTGGAGAAAACCGGCGGCCACTCCCTGCTCGCCTGGCTCCGCCACCACCTCCACCCACGGCAGATCGATCCGGACCCGTCACGCTCCGTCCCGCCCGACCTGTTCTCCGCCTTCCCGCCCAGCCAGGCCGCCGCGCTCGATCGCTACCCGCTCGTCTGGGGCCACTACGACCTGCCGGCGCTGCACCGCCTCGGCCCGCACCGCCAGGTGCTCACCCTGCTGCGCGACCCCGCCGACCGCCTGGTCTCGCTCTACCGCTACTGGCGCTCCGTCGCGCCGGACGCCCTCGGTCCACCCTCGGAAAACCTCCTGCCCCGCCTCGCCCAGCGCCTGTCGCTGCTCGAGTTCCTGGCCTGCGACGACCCGCAACTCCTCGCCGCCACCGACAATTTCTACCTGCGCCGCCTCACCGGCCGCTACCCGGCACACGGCCACGCCAGCCTCGGGCAAACCGACCTTGCCGACGCCCTGGCCGCCCTCGCCACCATCCCCTGCGTCGGCCTCACCGAGGACATGCCGCGCAGCCTGCATCGCTTCGCCGCCCATCTCGGCCTGCCGGCGCCCGCCGCCGTCGCCAGGCTGAACCAGACCGACACCAACCACCGCGACAATCCGGGCCACCGCCCGGCACCCCCGGTCGCTCTCACTCCCGCCGCCAGCGCCGCGCTCGAGGCGCGCACGGTGCTGGACCAGGCCATCTACGCGGCGGCGACGCGGCGGCTGTGGGAGACAGGGTGACAGCGGGAGTGCGGAAGGCTGTTCCTGATCCGAAAAAAGCACCAAAAAACGGTCATCTCAGTCAGCCAGCGGAGAGCAGGCGGTCACTCCATGTCGGTCGGCAGCCCACGATCCGCGTCGCCACGTGCCGTTACCTACCTTGTCCTGGCGGTGATCATCACCGCCCTGTATGTCCCCACGCTCTCGAACCCGGGGTTCTTCAGCCACGATGAGTGGGGGGATCCATGACCGTGTGACGAGCCATGGTCTGCGCTACACCATCGCGCTGCTCGGCAGAGTTTACGCGGGCGCAAACTTCGGCGTGCCTGTCCGGCCCATCGGCTTCATCCAGCAAGCGCTGTTCAGCCGCTGGATGCAGACGGCTCCCCTCGTGCCGCACGCCGTCAGCGTCGCTCTCCACGTGGTCATCGCCAGCGTCTTCGCGGTGTTTCTCCAGCGCGCCGGCACGGAACGATCGCGCGCCATCGCCGCGGCGATCCTGTTCGGCGCCTCGCCGCTGGCTGTCTTCGCCACAGCGTGGATCGCGGCCTGCTTTGACCAGTGGTACGCCCTCTTCGGCCTCATCGCCGCGTGCGTCAGCCTGTCCATCATGGCGCGCGGTCCAACCGCACCCAGAGCCGCGGCCCTGCTCTGTGCAAGCGCCGGCGCCATCCTGTCGAAGGAGACGGCCGTGATCCTGCCGGCGGCCGTCATCGCGCTGGTCGTCGCTCTGACCCTGTTGCGCCGCAAGGCGGCGGCGTGGCGCCGCGTGATGCTCATCGGCGCTCTCACGACGCTGCCCGTGCTGGGCTACCTGGCGCTCCGGTTGCCGGCCATCGCCGCCACGCTGCAGGGGCACGGCGGCGCCTATCGTCCGACCATGATCGTCGTCCCGCGCAATGCGTTTTTCTACTTCGCGTTCCCGTTCCTGATATCGACAACCGAGCTTGCTCCAGCCGCCTCCCTGCCAATCTGGGAGCTGCTCGGGTGCGGCTGGCCTGCACCTGCTCGTGGTCGCGGCGATCACAATCCGCAAGCTCGCCTGCGGCGGCCTCTATCTGATCGCCTACTTCATCTTCCTGTTGCCGGTGCTGTCGCTCCCCACACCGCAATCGCACTATCTCTATGCCTCGGCCTTCGCGCTGTCGTCCGCCACAGCGTATCTGCTCCTCGATGCGGATGGCCGATTTCGCCTCCGTGCGACAAGCCTCCTAGCCGCTGCGGCAACGATCCTGTTGACGCTGCACGCCCTCAACCTGGAGCAGCAGCTCGCCGCAGACGGTCGTTGCCAACGCACCTTCCTGAGCTCCCTGGACGCTCAGCTGGCAGGCCCGAACAGTCCCGGCGTCGTCATCATCAGGCCCGCAGCGACGGCACGATGGTGGGTCGGTCGACGCGCCGTGCATGATCGGGAGGCTTATGCCACCGTGCACGTGGTCGGCCAGGATGCGGCTGGCCCGTCCAACTTCATCATGGATCCCACCTGCCACGTCGTAGCAGCCGTCAACTGAAGTCAGGTGCTTGCCTTCGGTTTGAACGCCTCAGCCTTGAAGATACCGGCCCAGCCGCGCGCGAACACCGCGAACAGGCCGAACGCCCTCGGTCACGACGGTGGTGATCAGCGCCGCCTGCCAGGCCACCCGCCAGGCCCATGCATGCCGCCGATCGACCGCGGAACACGAGACCCGAGCGGGCCCGCACGCCTCGTCATCGAGGTGCGAACTTCCCTGCCGCACCGCGTTTGCCATCCGAGCAGCATCAGCCTGA
This sequence comes from Acetobacteraceae bacterium, assembly GCA_965198995.1. GTDB lineage: Bacteria > Pseudomonadota > Alphaproteobacteria > Acetobacterales > Acetobacteraceae > CAXMMR01. Next base: position 1,176,881 of record CBDAQG010000002.1, on the reverse strand, counting down.
CGGCGATCGCAAAGCGACCGTAGGCTGATGAGCTTGCTCGATCAGACGAAGCCAGAGCGTGTCCCACTGACTGCAGTCGCTCAAGGAGGTGCCGCCATGACGTTCGACAAGCTTGCCCAGAAGGTCGCCCGCGGCGCCGGCCGGCCGCTCACCTTCGCCATCGCAACCGGGCTCGTCGTCCTTTGGGCGGTCAGCGGCCCGATCTTCCACTTCAGCGACACCTGGCAGCTCGTCATCAACACCAGCACCACCATCGTCACCTTCCTGATGGTGTTCCTGATCCAGAACACCCAGAATCGTGACACCGACTCGCTGCAGGTCAAGCTCGACGAGCTGATCCGCGTCAGCCGAGAGGCCCGTTCCGAGCTGCTGAACCTGGAGGAGCTGCCGGCCGACACGCTCGCCGCCATCAAGGACGACTTCCTCCGCGTCGGCCGCCAGCATGGCTCCTGAAGCCGCCGCTTGGCACGGTCACCCACCCCGCATAGGGTCACCCCAGCTGCCGCATCTTGCCGGGGAGCCGGCGATCTTGCCTATTAGCAAGATTTCTCCAAGTCATTGATAACGTTGAACTCACAACCCGATTCGCCGCCCGCTCCCCGCCGCCGCCAGCGTCCCTACCTGCAGTCCGACCGCCTGGCGAGCCTCAGCGACACCATGTTCGGCGTCGCCATGACCCTGCTCGCCACCAACCTGATCCCCCGCGCGCAGACGCTGAGCGGCGACGCCGGCAACATCCTGGCCGGCCTGTCCGACCAACTTGGCAGCGTCGTGCTGAGCTTTGCCATCGCCGCCAACTACTGGGTCTCGCAGCAGCGCCGCCTGGCGATGATGACCACCGTCAGCGTCCACGAAGCGGTGCTGCACCTGCTGTTCCTGTTTCTCATCATCCTGCTGCCGCTCGCCACCACCCTGTCCAGCCACCGCCCGCTGACCGCCGGCGTCGCCGTCATCTTCGCCGTTCACGCGACCTTGATCGCCCTGCTCAACCTGAGCCTGTGGGTCGAGGCGCACCGCCGCCGCACCGCCCAGGGCGAGCTGCTCGGCGCGGTGATGCTGCTCGCCGTGTTCGGCCTGTCGATCGGACTTGCGGTATTTCGCCCTACCAAAACGCCCTGGCTTTGGTCCACCGCCTTCGCCGTGCCCTTCCTCGCCCCGCTGCTGGTCCGCCTGCCGGCCGCCCTGCGCCGCCGCGCCAAGCCCGCCCCGCCGGCAACGCCCTGATCCGGCAGGATGTCTCTGAACTGAAACAACGTCGTCCCGGCCGCCGCGGGTAAAAGCGAGGGCCAATCCCGCGAGGCCCGATGCTCGTCCACGTCATGCCGTCCTCTGCCGCCGTCATCGCCATGCTGGTCGGCTGCTTCGTCCTGGTGCTCGCCTTCGAGGCCACCAACGGCTTCCACGACACCTCCAACGCCGTCGCCACCGTCATCTACACCAATACCCTGAAGCCGATCCCGGCGGTGATCTGGTCCGGCATCATGAACTTCGTCGGCGTGCTCGTCGGCGGCATCGCCGTCGCCTACGCCCTGGTCGAGATCCTGCCGCCCGACGTGCTGACGCCGCCCAACGGCGCCCCCGCCTTGCCGATGCTGGTCTCGCTGTTCGTCGCCGCGCTGTTCTGGAACGTCCTCACCTGGTTCTTCGGCATCCCGAACAGCTCCTCGCACTGCATCATCGGCGCCCTCATCGGCGTCGCCGCCAGCGACGCCCTGCTCCGCGCCCGCGGCCTCGGCCAGGGCGTTGATTGGCAGCAGATCATCAAGGTGCTCGAGGCGCTGGCGCTGTCGCCGCTCCTCGGCTTCATCCTCGCCGGCGGCCTCTACTTCCTGCTCAAGGTCACCGTCCGCCACGGCCACCTCTTCGAACCACCCGAAGAGGGCAAGCCGCCGGTCTGGTGGCTGCGCGGCCTGCTGATCCTCACCTGCACCGGTGTCAGCTTCTCGCACGGCACCAATGACGGCCAGAAGAGCATCGGCCTCATCATGCTGACCATCATCGGCCTGGTGCCGGCCACCTACGCGCTGAACCCCGAGGCGTCGCACCGGCTGGCGACCCTCAGCCAGAATGCCGTCGCCGCCATGCCGCTCATCGCGGCGTATGGCGACGACCAGAAGCGGCAAGGACTGGCCGCCGCCACCGACCTGCGCGACGCCGGCGACCAGCTGCAGAGCCTCGGCGCCAACCCGCCGCCCGTGGCCATCGGCCAAACCGCGCCAGCCCGCGCCAAGCTGCGCGGCGACGTCTACGACGTGCTGAGCCAGCTCAAACACGTCACCGAGGCCAAGGACGCCTCGCCCGCCGACAAGGCAAAAGCCAAGTCGCTGCGCACCGAAATGGGGCCGCCGGTGCAATACGCCCCGATCTGGGTGCGGGTGCTGAGCGCACTCTGCCTCGGCGCCGGCACCATGGTCGGCTACAAGCGGGTCGTGCGCACCCTGGGCGAACGCCTCGGCAAGCAGCACATGACGCCCGGCCAGGGCGCCAGCGCCGAGCTGGTCGGCGCCGCGCTGATCGGCATCGCCGGCTTCACCGGCGCCCCGGTCAGCACCACCCACGTGATCACCTCAGGCATCGCCGGCACCATGGTCGCCGGCGGCCAAGGCGTGCAACGCAGCATGCTGGTCCGCATCGGCCTCGCCTGGCTGTTCACCCTGCCCGTCACCTTCTTCCTGGCCGGCGGTCTGTTCTACGTGCTGGCTAATCCGAACTTCTGAGGAAGGAAGGCAAGGGGCTTTGCCCCTTGACCCCATTAAAGGCGGAGCCTTTAAAATCCATCCTTCAGAAAGAACCGGCAAAAATATCCCTGCCACGCCACTGCCCTCGCCTGTCGGCAAGAACAACAAACGGATTTTAAAGGCGCCGCCTTTAATGGGGTCCAGGGGCAACGCCCCTGGCCTTACGTCCTCTCGCTCAGCGGCACGAACGTCAGATCGTCTGGCCCGGTATAATTGGCCGACGGACGAATGATTTTGTTGTCTGCGCGCTGCTCCATCACGTGCGCGCTCCATCCCGACGTGCGGGCGATGACGAACAGCGGCGTGAACATGGTGATCGGCACGCCCATCTGGCTGTAGGAGACGGCCGAGAACCAATCGAGGTTCGGGAACATCGTCTTTGCGTCCATCATCACGCTCTCGATCCGTGCCGCGACGTCGAACGTCGTCAGCGCGCCGTTCTCCCGCGACAGCCGCTCGGCCACTCCCTTGATCACCACGTTGCGCGGGTCGCTCACCGTGTAGACCGGGTGGCCGAAGCCGATCACGACTTCCTTGGCCTCGACGCGGCGGCGGATGTCAGCCTCGGCCTGCTCGGCGGTGGCGTAGCGCTGCTGGATCTCGAGCGCGACCTCGTTGGCCCCACCATGCTTGGGCCCGCGCAGCGCGCCGATGCCGGCGGTGATCGCCGAATACAGGTCGGACCCGGTGCCGGCGACGACGCGGGCGGCGAACGTCGAGGCGTTGAACTCGTGCTCGGCGTAGAGAATGAGCGAGGTGTGCATCGCCCGCACCCAGGTCTCGCGCGGGCTCTCACCGTGCAGCAGGTGCAGGAAGTGCCCGCCGATGCTGTCGTCGTCGGTCTCGACGTCGATGCGCCGGCCATTGACGGCGTAATGATGCCAGACGAGCAGCATCGAGCCGAGGCTGGCCATCAGCCGGTCGGCGATCGCCCGCGCCCCGGCCGGGCTATGGTCATGCGCCTCCGGCAGCGCGCAGCCGAGTGCGGAGACGGCGGTGCGCAGCACGTCCATCGGGTGCGCCGAGGCCGGCAGGCTTTCCAGCACCGTGCGCACTGCCGCCGGCACGCCGCGCAACCCTGTCAGCCGGCGCTTATAGGCAGCCAGCTCGGCCATGGTCGGCAGATGGCCATGCACGAGCAGGTGCGCGATCTCCTCGAACTCGCTGGTCTCGGCGACGTCGAGAATGTCATAGCCGCGATAGTGCAGGTCGTTGCCGGAGCGGCCGACGCTGCACAGCGCGGTGTTGCCGGCCACGACGCCCGACAGCGCCACCGACTTCTTCGGCCGCGGCCCGGCAGGCGCCACGTCGCTCACGCGCCTGCTCCCGCGACCTGGTAGCCGAAGATGCCGGCCCGCTCGGCGGCCGCCAACCGGCCGTCCGGCATGGCGATGGTGAGCGCGCCGAGCTCCCCCGGCCGCAACGCCGGCAGCCGCTGCGCCGCATCGAGAAAGCGCTCCGCCTCCGCCTCGTCGAGCAGCCCGGCGGTCAGCGTCCTGAACTTGCGCAGGTAGTCGGCGCGCTGCCACGGCGTCGCCCCCAGCGTATGCGCGTTGGCGACCGCGAGCTCGTCGACGATCGCCCGCCCGTCCCGCAGCGTCATGACCACCCGGCCGCCGAATGCCTTCTGCGCCGGGTCCGTCGCATGGTAGCGCGCGGTCCAGCGCGGGTCCTCGACGGTGCGGATCTTGTGCCACAGCGCCACCGTGTCCGGCCGGCGCGCGCGCTCCGGCGCATAGGAGCGCACGTGGTGCCAGGCGCCGTCCTGCAGCGCCACGGCGACGATGTACATGATCGAGTGGTCGAGCGTCTCGCGCGAGGCGTGCGGATCCATCTTCTGCGGATCGTTCGCCCCCGTGCCGATGACGTAATGGGTGTGATGGCTGGTCTCGATCACGATGTCCGCGACGTCGTCCCAGTCGCTGACCTGCCGCCCCATGCGAAACGCCAGGTCGATCAGCGCCTGGCTCTGATACTCGGCCGAGTGCTCCTTGGTGAACGTCGACAGGATGGCCCGCTTGGCCTCGCCCGGCGCCGGCAGCGGCACGGTGTAGCGCGCCGACTTGCCATCGAGCATCCAGGCGATGACGCCGTCCTCGCCCTCGTAGATCGGGCTCGGCGCGCCCTCGCCGAGCATCGCCCGGTCCACCGCCTCGATCGCGAGCTTGCCGGCATGCGACGGCGCGAACGCCTTCCACGACGAGATCTCGCCCTTGCGGCTCTGCCGCGTCGCGGTGGTGACGTGCAGCGCCTGCTGCACCGCCTGGTAGATCACCTCCGTCTCCAGCCCCAGCAGGGTGCCGATGCCGGCGGCGGCCGACGGGCCGAGATGGGCGACGTGGTCGATCTTGTGCTCGTGCAGGCAGATCGATCGCACCAAATCGACCTGGATCTCGTAGCCGGTGGCAATGCCGCGAACCAGCTCGGCGCCGCCGCGCCCGGTCTGCTGCGCCACCGCCAGGATCGGCGGAATGTTGTCGCCCGGATGGCTGTACTCGGCGGCCAGAAACGTGTCGTGATAGTCGAGCTCGCGCACCGCGGTGCCGTTCGCCCACGCCGCCCACTCCGCATGCACCCGCACCTCGGGGCCGCAGCCGAACACGGTCGCCCCGCCGGCCCGCGGATGCGCCAGCGCCTCGGCCCGGGCGGAGATCACCGGGTGACGGTTGATCGAGGCGATGGCGACGGCCGCGTTGTCGATCAACCGGTTGACAATCATCTCGGCCACCACCGGCTCGACCGCAACGGCGTCGGACGCGACGGCGGCGATCTTCCAGGCAAGCTGGTCGGCGCGCGTCAAGCGGTCGCTCTCGGGATGCACCCGAACCTCATGGTCGATCATCGGCAATCCTCGGCGGTCGCTACGGCCGAAGTATCATCGCAGCGTTGGCGCGGGAAGGAAGGCCAGCGGCTTCACCCCTGGACCCGATTAAAGGCGGAGCCTCTAAAATCCATCCCCGATCCATGGCTTCAAACCGAGATCAGTGGCTTTGAGCACGAAATCGAATAGCTGCGCCAAGCAAGAAAGAGCCCGGCTCCACTCCTAACGGATGCGGGTCTGGGGGCGCCGCCCCCAGCGGGTCCAGGGTGGAGCCCTGGCCTTTCCCTTCTCGCTTGGCCCCCTCAGTAGACCCGCCGCAGCACCGGCGCCGTCACCGGCGCCGGCAGCCGCCAGCGCAGGTCGCCGCCGCCCACCGGCGGCCCAGCCCGACGGTCCTCCATGAAGCCGCACTCGCGCAGCAGCTCGGCCACCGCAAGGCCGGCGTTCAACTGGCTCGCGCTGTCGCCGGTCAGCCGCTCGCCGAAGCGCGCCACCAGCAGGCCGAGCACCCGCTTGGTCGCCGGCTCGCCCGCGGTCACCGCCTGCAGCACCAAGAGCATGCCCTGCTCCGTCCGGATCGCCTGCCGCAGCTCCTCGTAGCTGACCCCCGACACCCGCACGGCGTCAGACCATCCGACCTCGTTCATCACTCGCTCCCGCCGCTCGGCAACCACTCTGCAGCATCCGAATGAAGGAAGTCTTAACGACAAAACCGGCCCGAGCCGCCCCAACGCAAAGCCTTGTCAACGCGCATCGCCCATGCGATTGCCAAACCTCCACGGCGCTGTCGCGTGCTCGCGCGAGACGCGCCGACCGGACCGGCAAGACCGCCTTAAGATGGTTTGCCCGGGAGATCAGGGGGGAATGATCCGATGAGCGCAACCGAAACGAAGATGGTCAAATCCGCCGGCCGGGTGCTCGAAGTGTTCGAATATTTCGACGCCAATCGACAGCATGCCTCGGTGATGGACGTGTCGCGGGCGCTCAACTACCCGCAATCCAGCACCTCCGAGCTGCTGCGCTGCCTGACCAGCCTGGGCTACCTGTCCTATGACGCGCAGCGGCGCGCCTACCGGCCGACCGCCCGGGTCGCCATCCTGGGCGCCTGGGTCGAGCCCGAATTGTTCCGCCGCGGCCACCTGCTGTCGATGATGGACGCGCTCAGCGAGCGCGCCGGCAAGACCGTCGTCCTGGCCACCACGGTCGGCCTCGCCGTCCGCTACATCCACGTCATCGACGCCGCGCGTCACTGCCCCGCCCCGCACGGCGCCCAGCAAAAATCAGCCGCGCAGGGCGCCCAGCAGAAGCTGCTGCGCTCGACCACCGGCCGGCTGTTCCTCTCCACCTTCGAGGACCGCAAGCTGCGCGCCGTCGTGCATCGCCTCAACGCCGAAGAGACCGACCCGGCGATGCGCGTCAACCTGCGCGACGTGCTGGCCGACGTCGAGCAGATCAGGCGGCAGGGCTACGCGCAGGCCCGCCACGCCGATGCCGACCGGCTGGTCGCGGTGCTGCTGGCCAGCACCGACGCCGACCAGCCGCTCGCCATCGGCCTCGGCGCCGAGGCGCTGAGCCAGACCCAGGTCGAACCGCTGGCGGCGATGCTGCGCGAGGCGGTCGCGCAGGCCTGCCCGCCCGCCGGCGCCTGGCGCCCGGCAGCGCTGAGCGCGGCCTGAGCCACGAACAACGAGCGCCGCCGCCATCTCATATGCCGCGCAAGCCAAGAAAAGCCCGCCGGATCACCAATCCCTTATCGATGGGGGTCTGGGGCCTCAGGCCCCAGCGGGTCGAGGGCAGCGCCCTCGCCTTCCTCAAAGCGCTAGCTCGCATCGTCCCAGGCGACGATGTGCCAGGGCCGCCCGGTGCCGCTGGCGCTCACCACCGCCACCGCGTGCCGCCGCGCCGTCGCCCCGCCGGACGCCGCCGTTGCGTCGATCGCCACCACCTGCGAGTCCGGCAGCTCGTTGCTGCTGGCGTCGGCGGCGTCCACCACCAGGGTGAAGGCGCGCCGCACCACCTGGTCGGCGAGCGCGATCTGCGGGTCCGAGGTCGTATACAGCGTCATGTGCGGCCGCAGCAGCGCCAGCAGCGGCGGCGTCATGCCGAGCACCAGGCCGAGGTCGTCGAGGCTCTGAAACTTGCGCCCCGGCGGCCCGAAGCTGCGCCCGGCGGCGACATACGGCGCCGACTTGTTGCCGGCCGAGAGCCGGGAGCGCTGGCCGGGGCTGCGCCAGTCCAGCATCGCCAGCGAGATCGCCTCGGCGTCGCGCTGCTCGGCGCCGACGGCGCGCATCAGCGCCGCCAGCACGTCGGCGGGCGCAATGTTCGGGTTGATCCGCCCGCCAAGGTCGGCAAGCCGGAGCTCGACCGGCACGCCCTGCACGAGCAGCCGCCGCGTGCTGCCATCCGCCGTCCAATGCGTCGCCGCCGTGCTGTCGATCAGCCGGAACAGCGCGTCATGCACCCCGCCATCGGCGATCTCCTGCAGCGCCGCCGCCTGCCGCAGGTTGGTCGCCAACCGCGCCTCGCCGCTGCCGGCCGCCGTCACCTGGGTCAGCAGCAGCGAGATCAGCACCAGCGTCCACAGCACGATGAGGAGCGCAAACCCGCGCTCCCCGCGCGAGCCAAAGCCGAGCTCCCCGCGCGAGCCAAAGCCGCGCCACGGCGTCACTGCTCGAGGTGCAGCACGCGCCTGACCGGCCGGGTCGGGTCCGACGAGCCGCTCACCGGCTCGCGCTCCACGTCGTCCGGCACCGCGGCGGCATGCACCAGCACGTCGCGCATGTCCTGGGTCAGCGCCCGCGCGTCGCGCTGGTCGTGCACCACGTGCGGCGTGATCAGCACCAGCAGCTCGGTCCGCGCCCGGGCATTGGTCTGCGAGCCGCCGAGCAGCCCGAGCAGCGGAATGTCCTTGAGGAACGGGATCCCCGAGTTGCCGTGCGAGACGCTGTCCTGGATCAGCCCGGCGAGCCCGATCGTCTGCCCGTCCTGGACGATCACCCGCGACTGCACCTGCCGGTCCGCAAACGTCGGCGAGGTGATCCCCGAGCTCGACGCCCCCGGCACCACGCTGCTCACCTGCTGGTCGATGTCGAGCTCGACCAACCCCCCGTCATTGACCCGCGGCGTCACGTTCAGGATCACCCCGGTCTCCTGGTAGCTGACGGTGTTGACCGTCGCCGCCGTGCCCGTCGCCAGCCCGGTCACCTCGCCGGTCAGATACGGCACCAGGTTGCCCACCTGCAGCTTGGCCGGCTGGTTGTCGAGCACCATCAGCTCGGGGCTGTCCAGCACCTTGACCTTGGTCACCGCCTGCAGCGCGTTGAGCGCGATCGGCGCGCCGCCCACCCCCGAGCCGCCGAGGAAGAACCCCGGGAACGCGCTGTCGAGCGCCACCGCCTCGGGGTTGGTGATCGTCGCAGCGGCAGTGTTCAGAACGCCGTTGATGCCGCCCGACTTGAAGAAGAACTGCACGCCATACTGCAGCTGGTCGTTGAGGTCGACCTCGGCGATGGTGGCGTCGATGCGCACCTGCAACGGCAGCAGGTCGACCTTGTGCAGCATCGAGCCCACGGTCTCGTTCTCGTTCGGCGTCGCATAGACGAGCAGCGAGTTGTTCTGCACGTCGGGAATGATGCGCATCGCCACCGCGGTCTCGCTGCCGTTGCCGGCATTGCCGCCGCCGCCGCCGAGGCCGCCGAGCAGCGGGTTGGCCGCCGCCGCCGGCTGCGCCTGCGCCGCCCCGGTGCCGAAGCCGCCGGTCGACGTGCCGCCGCCGCTGCCAAACCCACCGCCGCTGCTGCCGAGGCCGCCGCCGCTGCTGCCGAGCCCCGACGAGCTGCCGCCGATCCCCGAGCTGCTGCCGATGCCGGACTGCCCACCGTTCTGGCCATTGCCGCCGAGCGTGCTGCCCTGCCCCTGCCCCTGGCCCTGGCTGTTCGCCCCGGCCTGCGGCGTCGGCTGGGCGGTGACGTTGTTCGGCGTGAACGCCTGCTGCAGCACGTAGGCGACGTCGTTCGAGCGGCTGTTCTGCAGATAATACACGTGCCACGAGCGCACCGTCGCCCGCCGCGCCTGCTCGACCAGGTGATACACCCGCCGCGCATCCTCGATCAGCTGCGGCTGCGGCGCGATCACCATCACGCTGTCGATGCGCGCCATCGGCACGGTGCGCACCACGCCCGCGAGCCCGCTGCCGGCCGCACCCCGGAACGCCGTCTGCAGCGCCGAGGCAAAGTCCGTCGCATCCCCCGACGTCACCGGGAACAGCGCATAGGACTGCCCGGCCAGCACGTCGACGTCGAACGAGCGCACCAGCTCGATCAGCGCCTCGCGCGAGCCGGCGTCGCCGGTGATCAGCACCGTGTTGGTGCCGGGATTGGCGATCACGTGGCCGCCGCCGGTGGCAAACGGCGTCAGCACCTTGGCGATGTCCTCCGCCGAGACGTAGCGCAACGGCACCACCGAGCCGCTGTCCGCCGACAGCCCCTGGGCGCCGTTGCCAGCTGTCGCCGGCACCACCCGGTAGAGCGAGCCGGTGCTGAGCAGCGCGGCGTTGACCTGGGCCAGCATGGCGCGCAGCGCCGGCAGCAACTGGGCCCGCGACAGCTTCTGGCTGGCATGCAGCGTCACCATGCCGTGCACCGCCGGGTCGATCGTGTAGTCGGCGCGTAGCAGGGTGCCGAGCACCTGGGCGACGACCTCGCGGATGTCGGTGTCGGCGAAGTCGAGGCTGATGTCGCCCGCCGCCGCGCCGGGTCCGCCAGGCACACCGCCGCCGGGGCTGCCGACACCGGGGCTGCCCACGCCGGGGCTGTCGACGCCGGTCACGACGGGTCGATACAGCCCCTCGCGCTCCACCGCGGCGTTCGCCGGCGAGCCGACCGGGCCGCTGATCCGCGGCGGCGCACGCTCGGCATCGCCGGCCGGCAGCGAGGCCAGCGGTGCCACCACCGAGGGCGGGTCCTGCACCAGGCAGCCCGAGACCAGCAGGCAGGCCGCCGCGGCGAGCACGCCGCCGCGCAACCGCTCGCGCCGCGCCGCGGGCCGGCGGGTCGAGACGGGCAAAGGCGACGTCATGGCGGGCGCCCCAAGGGAGGTTGAAACTGCAGCGGCAGGTTCGGCCGCGCGAACGGCGTGATCCCGGGCAGGTCGTTGGGATCGCTCGGCGGCAGGTTCGGGTCGACGATGCCCTGCGGCGTGCCGCGCAGCACCTGCTGCAGGAAGTTCGGCGCCGCGGGCGCCTCCGACGCCGCCGCCACCGCGGCGTCAAAGCGCGGATGCAGCACCTGCTCGCCGCCGGCGCGCGCCAGCACGACGCCGCCGACGCCGATCGCGCGGATGACGCCGCCATCCAGCCTGCCGCCGGGGCCGAGCACGATCGGCTTGCCGCCGTCAGGCGCGAAGATCGCCCGCGCGCCGTCCGGACCAACCAGGATGCCGGTCAGGCGCGGCAGCGCGGTCGCGGCCTGCGCCACCACGCCCGCCGGCGGCGGCGGCCGGCGCTGCGGGCTGAACAGCGGCCGCGCCAGCACCGTCGCCGCCCATTGCTCGCTCCGGTCCGGTGCGGCGGCCGCGCGCGGCGCGTGCGGGCGGGCGGCATGGATCAGGCCAGGCACCAGCGGCTCGGGCGAGGCCGGCACCAGCTCGGCGCCGATCACCAGCAGCAGCAGCGCCGCGCAACCCGAGAGCAGCCAGGGCAGCAGCCGCCTCATGGCGCCTTGGCGTCGGCATGGCCGGTGCGGAACGCGAACACGGTGAACGAGGCGTCGAGCGGCAGCGACGTCGCGCGCGCCAGCAGCGGCGAACCCTGCAGCTGCAAGTCGTCGGCCAGCATGCGCGGCGTCGCGGTGGCGATCGAGCGCAGCAGCGCCACCAGCACCGGCAGCGGCGCGCTCAGCGACAAATGCACGCCGATGCGCCGATAGTCCCCCGCCCGCTCGGCCGGCAGCGCCTCCGAGCTCGACAGCCCAGCCCCGTCGGCGCGCGCCATGGCGTCGATCTGGCCCTGCAACGCCGCCCCGTCGACCGCGTCCGAGGCGCCGTCATAGACGCTCTTCGGCGGCGGCCCGTTCGCCGCCGCCGCTTGCGCCTCGCGCTGCACCGCCGGCAGCGAGCCGGCGATGACCTGCATGCGCGCCGCGATCGCGACCTCGCGCCGCAGCGTCTCGGCGCGCTCGCCATACCAGTCGAGCAGCGGCCCGACGACGCCGACGGCGAGCACCCCCAGCAGCAGCGCCAGCAGGCCGAGCGCCAGCAACTGGCCATTGCGCCCACCCGGCAGACGCCCACCCGGCAGACGCCCGCTCGGCAGAGCCCCCCCCGGGACGGCTCGGGCGCCGCTCATAGGCCGAGCCCGGTATCGGCAAGCTCGGTGCGGATCGAGAACAGGTCGGCGCCGCCGCTCTCGTTGCGGGTCACCGGGGCGACGAAGCTCGGGTCGCGCAGCGACGGGTCGCTCGACAGCAGGCCGATCAGCCGCGTCGCCGCCGCCGACTGGCCGTTCAGGGTCAGCTTGCGCTGGTGCATGGCGAAGTCGCTGAGATAGGTGTCGTCGGGCAGGATGTCGGTGATCGTCGCCAGCGCCTGCAGCGGGCTGCCCAGACGCGCGCTCTCGGCCAGGATCACCTCCGAGCCGGTGCTGCCGGCGGCGATCTCCCGCCGCACCGCCTCGACCCGGCCGACCGCCGGCCGCAGCGCCGCGATGCGCGCCTCCACCCGGTCAAGCGCCACCGATTGCAGCACCAGCGGCAGCAGCAGCGCGATCACGGCCAGCACGGCGCAGACGCCGCCCAGCACCATGGTGAGCCGCGGCCCCGGCGCCCGCCGCGCGCCGAGCGGAATGCGGTGCAGCATCCCCGCGCCATCCCGCCCCTCGATCCAGCCCGGCGCCACCCCGGCCCGCCCGAGCGCCTCGATCAGCGGCGCCCAGCCGGCCCGCGGCACCATCGCCAGCCGCAGCCGCAGCCGGCCCTGGGCACGGTCCCGGCTCGCCACCGTCCAGCTCCAGAACACCTCGTCGGCGGTGAACGGCGTCAGCCGGTCGATCTCGTAGCTCAGCGCCTGCGCCGCGTCGCGCTCGGCCAGCAGCGGCAGGCTGGCGCCCCGCTCGAGCACGCCGCCATCGGGCAGGCGCAGGCAAACCGGCCGGCCGCGCGCGCCCACCAGCGAGGCGACGGCCGCCGCACTGGTCAGGCCGACCGCCAGCGTCGCCACCTGCCCCCGCTCGCGCGACGCCACCTCGAGCGGCAGCTCGGCGCTGTGACCGGTGCGCAGCAGCATGGCGTCCGGCTCGCGGTCCGCCGGCGCGCGCCACGCGGCGGGCGCCAGGCTCGCCAGCTGCTGAACCCACCAGGAGAGAAAGTCGCGAAGCGAAGCGGCCGGCAAACGCGTCATCTACCACCCGATCCGCAACCGGCTCCGGTTATCGTGAAGAGCGGAAATCCGCAAGCGACGAAGCGTAAGGGAGAAAGCAAGCGCTTCTTTTTTGAAAAAAAGAAGCAAAAAACTGTTGTCACTTGCAGACGTGGCGACATTGCCGGCGGAGCCAAGCATCCGCCGGATGCGCGCTAACAAATAAAAGTCCTTTGGTCCTTTTTTTCACAAAAACTGCTTGCCTGACCTCACTGCGGCACCGGCTCCCGCACCGGCGCGGCGACGATGTCCGGCCAGCTCCGCCCGCTGCCCTCGGCAAAGCCGAGCCGCAGCCGCACCAGGGCCGGCAGCGTCGTGCCGGACCACTCCTGCACCCAGCCCGACGGCCCCGCATAGCTGACGTCCAGCCGCGTGACGTCGTTGAGCAGCACGTCCGTCCGCGCCGGCGGTGGCGGCGTCAGGCGGCGGGCATTGGGCGCCGCCAGCCAGGTCAGCACCAGGCGATGCGTCGCATCGACGCCGATCGCCACGTTGACCCCGACCTGCCCGCCGCCCCCGTCCGGCAGCCGCGTCGTGAACGACAGCCGATGCGCATCGCCCGCGAGGTCGGCGCGCGGCACGTCGAGCCCCGGATCCGCCTGCGCGATGAGGCGGCGCAGCGCCGCGTCGCAGGTCTGCAGGTCGGCCGAGCGATCGATGACGCGCGACTGCCCCTGCCAGCTGCGCAGCCCGAAATCGATGCCGCCGGCCAACGCCACCATCAGCAGGCCGAGCACCACCAGCACCACCAGGATCTCGAGCAGGGTGAAGCCTGCCTGCCGCGCCCTCACGGCCCGCGCGCGCCCGCAGCCGGGCCAAGGCGGTCGGTCACCAGCCTGACCTCGCGGCTGCCGCCGTCGCCCTGCCAGGACACCACGACGCTGAGCGCGTAGAGCGAGACGCTGGCGGCGGCATTGCGCTGGGTCACGCCGAGCACCGCCGGCGGCCGCACGGTCGCCGAGCCGAGCGCGACGATCCTGGTGTGCCAGTGGTAGCCCGCGCCGTCGTCGCCCTGCTGATCGAGCGGCTTGATCGCGTCCGGCAGACCCGCCGCCGTCAGCCGCGACTGCGCCCTCGACAGCGCGACCTGGTAGCTGCCGGCGATGCGCGCCGTGCGCAGCCCGCCGATGCCGCCCTGAAACAGCACCGCCAGCGCAAGCCCGGCAATCACCAGCGCGACGATCACCTCGAGCAGCGTGAAGCCGCGCTCCGAGGCCGGGTCGAACCCGGTCGCGAATGCGCCAGCGTGAGTCAGCCGGCGTGTCGGTGCGAGCCTCGGCGCGGCGCGGCCGTCTGGCCGTGCGCATCGGAGCGCAGCACAGGCGCGCCAGATGGCCACCCTGGTCGCATTATCGAACGGGTTCACTGCACCAGCACGACCCGCCCGGATATCCAATCGACGCTGACATGCAGCGTCCGCGCCCCGTCCGCCAGCGCCACCGAGCCGCCGCTGCTGCTGCCGTCCGGGCGGAACAGGATCGCCAGCCGCCGCGTCGGCGCGCCGTCCGGCCCCTGCACCGCCAGCCCGATCGCCTCGGGCAGCACGTGCACCGCGCCGCCGCTGGCATACAGGTGGCGCACCGGGTCGACGCTGAGGCTGACCGCTCGGTCGGTCGCGATCGCCTGCGAGCGCGCCAGCCGCATCGCGCCGGCAAGCGCGCGCGCCGCCCCGGCCGCCTCCACCCCGCGGCTGCGCATCGGCCCGCGGCCGACAAAGATGGTCGCCACCAGCGCCAGCACCACCAGCACCACGATCACCTCGATCAGCGTGAACCCGGCCGCGCCGCGCCTGGGGCCGCTACTGCGCCAGGTCATTCAGGCTCAGCATCGCCAGCAGCAGCGACGAGACGATGCCGGCCACCGCCGCGCCCATGATGATGGTGATCGCCGGCACCAGCAGCGACACCAGCCGCTGCACCCCGAGCCGCGTCTTCTCCTCATGGATCTCCGCCGCCCGCAGCGCCATCGCTCCGAGCGAGGCGGTCTCCTCACCCAGCCGCAGCAGGTAGACCGTGCGCAGCGGGAATACGCCCGCCTCGCCGAGCGCCGCCGACAGCCCCGCACCCCCCTTGGCCGCCACCATCGCGTGGTCGATCGCCGCCACCCCGGCGAGGTTGCCGATCGCATCGCGCACGATGGTCAGCGCGGTGATCAGCGGCACCCCGTTCTGCACCAGCGTCCCCAGCGTGCGCGTCAGCCGCGCCGCCAGCACCTCGCGCGCCAGCCCGCCGATCACCGGGATGCGCAGCAGCGCCCGGTCCGCCCGCAGCCGCGTCGCCGGCCGCCGCAGCGCCTCCCGCGCCGCCAGCCCGGCCACCAGCAGCGCCACCAGCGCGTAGAGTCCGTATGCCGAAACCAAATGGCCCAGCTCGATCAGCACCCGCGTCGCCTGCGGCAACTGCGCCCCGCTCTGCTCGAACAGCGGCGTGAACTGCGGCAGCACCTCGGTCAGCAGCAGCACGATCGATCCGGTCGCGGCCACCACCAGCAGCGTCGGATAGACCATCGCCGACTGCACCGTGGAGACCAGCGAGCGCTCCCGCTCCAGCAGCGTCGCCAGCCGCTCCAGCGTCGGCCCCAGCGTCCCGCCCGCCTCGCCGGCGCGCACCAGCCCGACATAGAGCCGCGGAAAACTGCGCGGCTGCTGCGTCAGCGCGCTGGTGAAGCTGCCGCCGTCGCGCACCGTGTCGCGCAGCCGCTCCAGCACGCGACGCAGCCGCGGATTGGCCGCGGTGTCGACCAGGAACCGCAGCGCCCGGTCGAGGTCCTGCCCGGCCTCCAGCATCACCGAAAGCTCGCGGGTGAGGTTGGTGACCTCCTGCCGGCGCAGCGCCCCGCCGCCGCCGAGCTCGCGGGTGAGCAGGCCGGAGAGGAACGACCCGCCCGCCTCGGCCGGCGCCGCGCGCATCGGCGTCGCCCCCTGCCGCTGCAGCCGGCTGATCACCTCGCGCTCGCTCGCCGCGTCCATCACCCCATGCGTCAGCTCGCCGCCGGCGCTGATCGCGGTGTAGCGGAAGCTCGCCATCAGCCCTCGGCGCGGATCGAGCGCACGACTTCCTCGATGGTGGTCGTCCCCGCCAGCGCCGCCTGCAAGCCCGCCTGGAACATCGTCACCATGCCGCCGGCGATCGCCGCCCGCTCCACCTCGGCGTTCTCCGCCCGGGCAAAGATCAGCCGCTCGATCTCCGCATCCGGCGTCAGGAACTCGGCGATCGCCTGCCGGCCGCGAAACCCGGTGCCGCGGCAATTCGGACAGCCCACCGCATGCCATAGCCGCACCGGCTGGCCCGCCGCGTAGCGCTCCAGCTCGAACCGCCGCACCAGCTCGTCCGGCGCCTCGTACGACGTCCGGCACTCCGCGCACAGCCGCCGCACCAGCCGCTGCGCCAGCACCCCGCGCAGCACCGCCGCCAGCAGGTAGTCCTCCAGCCCCATGTCGCGCAGCCGCGTCAGCGTCGCCGAGGCCGAGTTCGTATGCAGGGTGGAGAGCACCAGATGCCCGGTCAGCGACGCCTGCACCGCGATCTGCGCCGTCTCCAGGTCGCGGATCTCGCCGACCATGATCACGTCCGGATCCTGCCGCAGGATCGAGCGCAGCAGCGAGGCGAAGTCGAGCCCGATCTGCGGCTTCACCTGAATCTGGTTGATCCCCCGCAGCTGGTACTCGATCGGGTCCTCGATCGTCACCACCTTGCGCGTCACCGAGTTCAGCGCCAGCAGCCCGGTGTAGAGCGTGGTGGTCTTGCCGCTGCCGGTCGGCCCGGTCACCAGCACGATGCCGTTCGGCAGCGCGAACGTCGCATCCAGCCGCGACACCACCGCCGGCGCCAGCCCCAGCTTGTCGTAGTCGAGCGTCACCGCCGTGCGGTCCAGGATGCGCAGCACCACCGTCTCGCCATACAGCGAGGGGATGGTGGAGACCCGGAAATCCACCTCCGAACCGCGCACTGCCAGCTTGATCCGCCCGTCCTGCGGCAGCCGCCGCTCGGCGATGTCCAGCCGCGCCATGATCTTGATCCGCGAGGTGATCGCCGCGGCCAGGCGCGACGGCGGCGCCTCCGCCTCGCTCAGCACCCCGTCATAGCGGTAGCGCACCCGCAGCCGATCCTCGAACGGCTCGATGTGGATGTCCGACGCCTGGGTCTCCACCGCGCGCGCGATGATCTGGTTCACCAGCCGGATCACCGGCGCCTCGGAGGCCAGGTCCTTCAGCCGCTCCGCATCGTCCTCCGAGGGCTGCTCGCCGGCTTGCCCCAAATGGTCCGCCTCGCCCTCCGGATACAGCCGGTCGAAGGCCGCCTCGAGCTCGATCGGCACCGCCACCAGCAGGCTCACCCGCCGCCCCGTCGCCGCCTGCACCGCCGCCGGCGTGAAGCCGTCGAGCGGGTCGGCCACCGCAAGCTCGATCTGCCCGTCCGCCACCCGCACCGGCAACGCCCGCGCCTGCCGCAGAAACCGCGCCCCCAGCCGCTCGGGCAGCAACGGTCCCTCCAGCGCATAGCGCTCGGCGCCGGCGATCGGCAGCCCAAGCAGACCCGCATACGCCTCCGCCAGCCCGCGCTCGCTCACCAGGCCGAGCTGCAGCAACACCAGGTCCAGCCGCTGATCACTCTCCTCGGCCACCCGCCGGCCACGCTCAATGGTCCGCTGGTCGCACTGCCCGCCACTCACCAGCAGCGCGGCGAGCCGCTCCATGGCGGAGGCGTCCGATTGGTCAGGTGTCGTCAGCACAGCGCCAAGTTAATCCCTTAGAAGAAAGCAAGGCCAGAGGCTCTGCCTCTGGACTCCGCTGGGGCCCGAGGCCCCAGACCCCATTTATTTACCCCGGAGCGTACGGCAGTTAAGTTAACAAATGGATTTTAAAGGCTCCGCCTTTAATGGGGTCCAGGGGCAAAGCCCCTGGCCTTACTTACTCCTGGTCTCCCCCTTCATCGGCAGCACCCTGGGCGTCCTCATCCGCCGCCTCCCCATCGCGAAGCCAGTCTTCTGGACCCGCTCCGAGTGCGAAACCTGCGGCCGCCGCCTCTCCCCGATCGAGCTGGTGCCGATCCTGAGCTACCTCGCCCAACGCGGCCGCTGCCGCGGCTGCGGCGCCCCGATCGGCCTCGCCACCCTCGCCGCCGAGCTCGCCGCCTGCGTCATCGGCCTTGCCGCCGCCCTCTGCAGCAGCGACCCGCTGACCGCCTGGGGCACCGCCGCCCTCGGCTGGACGCTGCTCGCGCTGGCCTGGATCGATGCCGAGCACATGATCCTGCCCGACCTGCTGACCCTGCCGCTGCTCCTGCTCGGCCTCGCCTGGGCGATGCTTGAAGCGCCCGACACGCTGACCGATCGCACGCTGGGCGCGGCACTCGGCTACACGACGTTCCGCGTGGTCGCCCTCGTCTACCGCCGGCTGCGCGGCATCGAGGGACTTGGCGAAGGCGATGCGAAGCTCCTCGCCGCCTGCAGCGCCTGGCTGGGCGCCACGATGCTGGCCCCGCTGCTGCTGCTGTCCGCGCTCGCCGGCCTCGCCCTCGGCCTGTCGCTGCGCCTGGCTGGCCGGCTGCCGAGCCGCCAAACCCGGCTACCCTTCGGCCCCTGCCTCGCGCTCTCCGCCTGGCTGCTGCGACTGTGGTGGTCGCGCTGACCGCTCGCTACCGGACCAGGCCGGCATGCGGGGTCCGAACGACAATCGGCCGGAGTGTCACCACCCCGGCCGACGCCAGACTTACCCGTTCAGAGATCGGCTCTCAGGCGCTAGCGGCCTGCGTCGCCAGTCCGTTCGGGTAGAAGCCGCCCTTCCCAGACTGGTAGTTGCCCGCGGTCACGATGTTGGTGACCTCGTCGATCGTGCGCACGAAGGCAAGCGAGTTGCCGTCGGTCGGCGTGATGTTGTCGTGGTCGTTGATGTAGATGCCCTGGTCGTCCGCCGGCGAGCCAGCCTGCATCGACAGCAGGTTGCGGAACGCGGCGATCTTGTGGAACGTCGGGAACAGCCCCAACAGCGACATGCGCGTGCGCAACTGACCGGCGTGGTAGGCCTCGACCGAGAGGATCTGTGCCGCCGGCAGAAGATAGGGCGAACCCGCCGGCAACAGCGATGCGCCGCCCAGATACGCCGTGACGCCAACATCCTCGAACACGCTGGCGCCCAGCAGGAAGCTCACCTCGTCGGCGAACGGGTCGAACGCCGCGCCGATGCCCGCCCCCACCGCGAGAGCGTTGAAGGTGTCGGTGAAGTCGATCGTCGGCTCGTTCGGCACGACGCCGCCAGCCGCTGCGAGCGCGCTCCGCAGGAAGTTGACGTGGTTGAACTCGTCGTTGGTGATCTCTTCCCAATACTGCAGCGTATCGGCGGTGCTGAACGTCACCTGCGCGCCGCCGGTCACCTTGCTTGTCGCATTGCCCGTCATCGCCGGGGGCAGGCCGGCGCCGGTGACGCCGCGAATGTAGTACTCCGCCTCGAGATACTCGAGGTTCAGCGCGAAGGTCAGCACCGCCAGCTCCGTCGCCGTCGCGGCAGCCTTCGCCTCACTGGGCTTGATGACGCTGGCAAGCCCGAGGGCGGCCGCGCCAATGCCCACGTTGCGCATCATGTTGCGCCGGCCGAGCCCCTCGGTCGGCAGGATCAAATTCTCTGGCATGTTGGTCATCTCCCTGAACGTCTTCGCCGGCAGCCACTGCCGCCGCCACGCACGCAATTCGACCGTCGCGGCACACGCGGCGCGCAAGGTCATGGCAGCGTTACTCGGCGGCGACCACGCCGGATGCAAGATGATGCAGAGAATGCTGACGCCAGCGCCGAGAAAACGCCGATGCGATGTCTGACTGGCATTTCGAGAAACTTTGCAACTTTTGGTTGTTACAAACCGGCTGTCAGCGTTGCGTCGCGCCACCGTGCCTTGCCGTCCCGGCCGGCCGGCGTCATCTGAGCCGGGCGCGGCCGTCCTGGCCAAGCCGGCGCCCCGCCGCATCACCACCTCCGCCTCGCCGGGAGCGCGCAGTCCGTGTCACAGGCCGCCCGCTTCGTCGAAGGCTCGATCCTGCGCCACGTCGTCGTCATGGCCGGCACCGGCGCCATCGGCCTGATCGCCATCTTCGCCGTCGACCTCGTCAACCTGCTCTATCTGTCGCTGCTGCAGGACCGCACGATCACCGCCGCCGCCGGCTTCGCCGGCGTCATCGGCTTCTTCCAGGTCTCGATCTGCGTCGGCATGAGCATCGGCATCGGCGCCATCGTCTCGCGCGCCCTCGGCGCCGAACGCGAGGCCGAGGCGCGCCGCCTCGCCGCCTCCTCGCTGCTGGCCATGGTCATCGTCAACATCGCCCTCGCCGGGCTCACCGTGGCGCTGTGCAACCCCGCCCTCCGCCTGCTCGGCGCCAGCGCCGAGGTGCGCGGCCCGGCCGGGCTGTTCGTGCTGCTGACCGCACCCTCCCTGCCGATGCTCGGCATCGGCATGGGCGGCGCCTCGCTGCTGCGCTCGGTCGGCGACGCCAGACGCGCCATGACCGTGACGCTGATGGCCGCCGTCGCCACCGCCTGCCTCGACCCGCTGCTGATCTTCGGCTTGCATCTCGGCCTCGCGGGCGCTGCGATCAGCACCCTGCTGTCGCGCACCGTGCTGGCCGTCATCGGCTGGCGCGGCGCCCGCCGGCACGGCCTGCCCGGCCGCCTCGAGCTGCCGATGCTGGCGGCCGACACACGCCGTCTGTTCTACGTCGCCGGCCCGGCGATCGTAACCAACCTCGCAACCCCGGTCGGCTCCGCCTTCGTCACCAACCAGATGGCCCGCTTCGGCCCCGCCGCCGTCACCGGGCAGGTCACCGTCGACCGCATCGCCCCGGTCGCCTTCGGCATCGTGTTCGCCCTCACCGGCGCCGTCGGCCCGATCATGGCGCAAAACCTCGGCGCCTGGCGGATGGAGAGGGTGCGCGCCACACTCCGGCAGAGCCTGCTGGTCAGCCTCGGCACCGTGCTCCTCGCCTGGCTGGTCCTCGCCGCCGGTCAGGACCTGGTGGTGCGCGCATTCGCCGCCACCGGCGTCACCGCCAGCCTCATCCACCTGTTCTGCTCCGTCACCGCCCTGGGCTTCCTCGGCATCGGCTGCCTGTTCGTCGCCAACGCCTCGTTCAACAACCTCGGCTTCCCGCTGCTGTCGACACTGTTCAACTGGGGCCGCGCCACCCTCGGCACGATCCCGTTCGTCAGCTACGGCGCCCGCTTCGGCCCGGCCGGCATCCTCTACGGCCAGGCCGCCGGCGCCCTGCTGTTCGGCCTCGCCGCCATGGCCATGGCCTTCCGCGTCACCGCACGCCTGCGCCCCTCAGGCGAAATACCTCTCCACCCGGCGACAATCATCGAACCCACGCTCCTGGCCGCCGTCGGCAGTGAGGAGCTTAGCTGAAGGGGAAGGAAGGCCAGGGGCTTTCCCTCCGTGAGCCCTTCCAACGGCGCGTTGCGCCGTCGGAACCTTTGGGCTCACTCCGCCCCTGGACCCCATTAAAGGCGGAGCCTTTAAAATCCATTTCTTATCCATGGCTCCGGGCCAAGGTCGGTGGCGTGGGAAGCACGATTGAATGGCTTCGCCAAGCAAGCGCCCGGTTACACTCTAGACGGATGTGGGTCTGGGGGCGCCGCCCCCTTCCGCTCACCTCTACTTATTGCAGATCACCTGATCCGGCACCTGGCCGCCGCTTGGTCCGCCTGAGCACAGGTCATAATCGTGCCCGCCGCGCTCCGAGGGCTGGCGATACGTGTAGGCATGGTTCCACGGATCGAGCGGCACCGTGTCGCCTTTCACGTAGGGCCCGTTCCAGTTGTCGACGTCGGTCGGCTTTTCGTTCAGCGCCACCAGCCCCTGCTCGGAGGTCGGATAGCTGCCGACGTCGAGCTTGTAGA
This sequence comes from Acetobacteraceae bacterium, assembly GCA_965198995.1. Taxonomy (GTDB): domain Bacteria; phylum Pseudomonadota; class Alphaproteobacteria; order Acetobacterales; family Acetobacteraceae; genus CAXMMR01. Next base: position 1,155,028 of record CBDAQG010000002.1, on the reverse strand, counting down.
GGTCGAGCACCGCCCCCAGCCGCTCGATCGACTGGTGCGCCACCGAGACCTTGGCGCCGCCCAGCTGGCGCAGCGCCGCCGGCGCGACCAGGCCGATCAGCAGCCCCAAAATCGCGATCACCACCAGGATCTCGAGCAGCGTGAAGCCGCCCTCGCCAGACCGCTGATCGCGCCGCCGCACCGTCTCGTCCATCCAAGCCTCCCGTCCTGCGGCTCGATATACTGAGGCGCCCGGCCATGGACCAGTTGCGCCCGCGCGGCAACACTGGCTGGTCCAAATGCCACGCCGACGTGTTGAGGCTTGCCCGATGCCGGCGCGCTTGCATGATGGCGGCATGCCGATCCCGTATCTGGCCTGCATGCTTGCCGTCGCCGCCTTCAACGGCCTGCCGCCGCGCGTGCTGCCCTCGATCCAGGCCGTCGAAGGCGGCACCGTCGGCAGCGTGCACGCCAACGCCAACGGCAGCCAGGATCTCGGCCTCATGCAGGTGAACACGGTGTGGCTCACCCCACTCGCCCGCTTCACCGGCCAGAGCGAGGACGCTATCCGCTCACGGCTGGCGCGCGACCCCTGCTTCAACATCGCCGCCGCCGGCGCCATCCTGCGCGCCGACCTGAACGCCGAAGCCCAGGACCTCATGCGCGCCGTCGGCGACTACCACTCGCGCACCCCGCCGCTCAACCAGAGCTACCAGCTCCGAGTGCGCCAGGCAGCCACGCAAATGTTCGCCCAGGCCAGGTGATTGGGTTGGCATGGGTGATCAGTCTACAACGGGAAAGGTTAAGGAAAAGGCAAGAGCTCTGCCCTTGACCGCCACGCGGCTCGCGTGCCTTCGCACGATGGGGGCGTGAGGCCCCAGACCCCTTTCGTTAAGAGCGTTTGCGAAGGATGCTGGGGCGCTGCAGCCTCTTAAGTCACGGGGTCTGGGGCCTCGGGCCCCGTCGTGCGGATGCACGCGAGCGCGTGACGGGTCCAGGGCAAAGCCCTGGCCTCCCCAAAATCTTGCTGTATGTCGCCCTCACAAAACCTCCGTCGCCGCCTCCAGCCCGGCCGCCTGGGCGAGCCGTTCCAGCCGCCGGCTGATGCCTTCCCCGGCGAACACGCCGCTGCCTTCGGCGAGTTGCAGCACCAGCCGCGTCCGCTCGCGCCGGATCGAGCTATGCGCCAGCAGCTCCACCGTACCGCCGGACAGCGTGTAGGCGAGGCGCAGCGCGATGCCGAGCATCTCCGCGGCCCGTAATCCGGCGAGGTCGAGCAGGCGCCGCGCGGGGTCGAGGAACGCGGCCTCCGGTTCGGCCTCGTAGCGCAGCGCCAGGGTGATCGCCAGGAACGCCCGCGTCGGATGGTCAAGCACCACCCCGGGCTGGTGCAGCACCCGCAGGTAAGACTGCTCGGCGCGATACTCCGGATGGTCACAGCTGCCGATGTCCGACATCCAGCACGCCGCCACCCGCAGCGCCCGCTGGGCGTCGGACTCGCCGGCCGCCGAGGCGAACAGCGGCGCCGTCCACGCCACCAGCCGCTCCGGCAGCGCGGCGTTGCGGCTGAAGCGATTGGCCAGCTCCATCCCGGCGGCAAGCAGCGGGTCGAGCTGGCGCGCCGCCGGCGGCACCTGCGCCATGAACCAGCCCTCGCGCAGCCCGGTGGCGCTGAACACGCAGCGGCCGACATTGGCGGCGCGCAGCACCCGGCGCAGCACCACGGCGGCGAACGGCAAGTCCTCGACCCGCCGCCGCGACACCCCGGGCATGCGCTCGAGCAGCCGCCGGTTGGCGCCGGCCACCACCCCGGCCAGGTCATAGGCCTGCTCGCGCTCCAGCGTGTAGCGATGCACGATGGCGAGCGGGTAGCCGGTCTGCTCCATATGGATCCGCGCCAGGGTGCGAAACGCGCCGCCGACGAGGTAGAGCGTCTCGCCGCCACACTGCCCAAGCCAGGGCACGCCGGCGAGGTCCTGCTCGGCGATCAGCCGCGCCCGGGCGATGTCGCCGCCCGCCCGGTCCGACAGCCGGATCACGCCCAGCGGCAGCGTCACCGCCCCCGTGTGCTGCGGCCCGCTTGCGTCGCCCGACGCTGGCGCCGCGCCGACCCGCACCAGCTCGAGCGAGCCGCCGCCGATGTCGGCAATCAGCCCGCGCGCGTCGGGCGTGCCGCACAGCACCCCGTCGGTCGACAGCGCCGCCTCCTCCTCGCCGGACAGAATGCGGATCGGCACCCCGGGCATCCGCGCCCGCAGCCCGTCGACGAAGTCGCGCCCATTGCTGGCGTCGCGCACCGCCGCCGTCGCCAGCACCTCGAACGGCTCGGCGCCCATCGCCAGGGCGACGGCATGGTAGCGGGTCATGACGCTGAACGCCTGACGCACGCCGTCCTCGTTCAGCCGGCCGGTGTCCTGCAGGCCACGGCCAAGTCGCAGCACCGCCTTCTCGTTGAAGATCGGCGTCGGATTGCGCCCGCGCCCCTCGAACACGACCAGCCGAACCGAGTTCGAGCCCAGGTCGACGACGGCGCAGCGGTTCATGGCGTCCTTTCAGCAACAGCTTCTTTTTTGGAAAAAAGAAGCAAAAAACTTCTGCTATTAATTCAATCCATATCCAACCGGCAAACCGTTACGGTAACAAAAGTTTTTTGGTTCTTTTTTTCAAAAAAGAACCGCTTGCTGACTTAATCCTGCAGCACCCGATCCTGCCGCCTTGGCACCGGCGTCACCGGCCCGTGCAACGCCGAGCCACGCCCTGAGAGCGACGGGTTGGTCATGAAATAGTCATGCGCGCTGACCGGCTTCGGCCCGGGCTCCAGCCGCGACCACGCCCCGTCCGGCCCGAGCTGCCAGGATTGCAGCGTGTCGCGCAGGTTGACGACCATGATCTGGTCCAGGATCTGCGCGTGCACCGTCGGGTTGCGCACCGGCACCAGCGTCTCGACCCGCCAGTCCATGTTGCGCGCCATCCAGTCCGCGCTGCTGATCCACACCGAGGCCTGCCGGCTCGGCAGCCGGTGGCCGTTGCCGAACACGCAGATCCGCCCGTGCTCCAGGAAGCGCCCGACGATCGACTTCACCCGGATCGTCTCCGACAGTCCCGGCACCCCCGGCCGCAGACAGCAGATGCCGCGGATCACCGCCATGATCTGCACCCCGGCGCGTGACGCCTCGTAGAGCTTGTCGATGAGCTGCACGTCGACCAGCGAGTTCATCTTCAGCCAGATGCTCGCCGGCCGGCCGGCGCGGGCGAACTCGATCTCGCGGTCGACCAAGCCCAGCAGCGTCGTGCGCGTCGTCAGCGGGCTGAAGGCGAGCGCGTCCATCTTGGCCGGCCGGGCGTAGCCGGTGATGTAGTTGAACAGCCGCGCCGCGTCGCGCGTCAGCTCCGGATCGCAGGTGAAGAAGCTCAGATCGGTGTAGATGCGCGCCGTGATCGGATGATAGTTGCCGGTGCCGAAATGCGCATACGAGCGCATCGCCCCGCCCTCGCGCCGCACCACCAGGCTGACCTTGGCATGCGTTTTAAGCTCGACGAAGCCGTAGACGACCTGCACGCCCGCGCTCTCCATCGTGCGCGCGAGCTGGATGTTGGCCTCCTCGTCAAACCGCGCCCGCAGCTCCACCAGCGCGGTCACCGACTTGCCCGCCTCCGCCGCCTCGATCAGCGCCTTGACGATCGCGCTGTCGCGGCTGGTCCGATACAGCGTCTGCTTGACCGCGACGACCGCCGGGTCCCGCGCTGCCTGGCGCAGGAACTGCACCACCACGTCGAAGCTCTCGAACGGGTGGTGCACCACGATGTCCTTGGCGCGGATCGCGGCGAAGCAGTCGCCGCCGAAGTCGCGAATGCGCTCGGGAAAGCGCGGCGTGTAAGGCGCGAACAGCAGGTCCGGCCGGTCATCGACGATGAGCTGCTTGAGGTCGGCCACCCCGAGCAGCTGCTGGCGGATGTCGATCTCGTCACGGTCGACCTCCAGCGCGCCGGCGACCAGGTCGATCAGGTCCTCCGGCATGCCGGCATCGACGGCAAGGTGGATCACGAGGCCACGCCGGCGACGCTTCAGCGCCGTCTCGTAGGAGCGGACCAGGTCCTCCGCCTCCTCCTCGTACTCGACGTCGGTGTCGCGGATCACCCGGAACACGCCCTCGCCGACGATCCGGAAGCCGGGGAACAACCGCCCTAGGAACAGCCGGATCAGGTCCTCCAGCATGACGAAGCGGATCGGCACCGCCGATGGCGGCGTGACCCCGCCATTGGCCACCGCGCGCGGCGTCTCGCTCCCCGCTGCCGCCGGGCCGTACGACGCCGGCAGCCGGATGAAGCGCTCGACGAGCGCCGGCAGCGGGATCAGCCCGCGCATCGCCTGGTGGCTGTCCTGATGCTGCAGCTGCAGCACCATCACCAGCCCCATGTTTGGAATGAACGGGAACGGATGCGCCGGGTCGATCGCCAGCGGCGTCAGCACCGGGAAGACGCGCTCCATGAACCAGGCGTCGAGCCAGCGCCGGTCCGCCTCCGACAGCGTGTCCGGCCCGCACAGCACGATGCCGCTCTCGGCGAGCTGGGAACGCAGGTCGCGCCAGACCGCCTGCTGCATGTCGAGCAGCAGCCGCGCCTGCTCGGACACCTCGGCGAGCTGCTGCGCCGGCGTGCGCCCGTCCGGCGAGAGCGAGCCGACGCCGGCCCGCGCCTGGCCGATCAGCCCGGCCACGCGCACCGAGTAGAACTCGTCGAGGTTGGCCGCGCTGATCGAGACGAAACGCAGGCGCTCCAGCAGCGGGTGGCGGACATTCTCCGCCTCCTCGACGACCCGGCGGTTGAACGCCAGCCAGGACAGCTCCCGATTGATGAAGCGCTCCGGACTATCCGGCCCCGGCGCCGGCTTGTCGGCAGAATGCGCCAGCCTTGGCCGCCGGGGTGCATGGTGACGCGTCTCTAAAGCGGGGCTGCTGCTCATGGTCCGCAGTCTAGCAGGTTGGCTGAAAAAGAAAGGCAGAGGCTCTGCCTCTGGACTCCGTCACGCGCTAGCGTGCATTCGCACGACGGGGCCTGAGGCCCCAGACCCCCATCACTTAACGAATGGATTTCAAAGGCTCCGCCTTTAATGCGGTCCAGGGGCGGAGTGAGCCAAAGGTTCCGACTGCGCACAGCGCAGTTGGAAAGGCTCACGAAAGGAAAGCCCCTGGCCTTCCTTACGTCGCTCATAGCGCCTCATCCGCATCAAGGCACCGCACGATGTCGCCCGCCAGGCGGTAATCCACCGCCCGCCCGGCCGCCAGCGCGGCGCGGTCCAGCCGGCTCGCCGCCTCGCGCAGCACCGCGCCGTTGCGCGGCAGCCGCGCGAGCAGCCAGTCCTGCACCGCCTGGCTCACCGCGAGCTGCCGCTCGGCCAGCAGTCGCGCCAACAGCGCGCGCAGCAACGCATCGTCCGGCTGCTCGAGCTCGACCGACACGGTGGCGCGCAGCCGGCTGCGCAGGTCGGCCAGCCGCACCGGCCAGCGCGCCGCCGGCAGCCGTCCGGCGAGCAGCACCGGCGCCCCGCCCGCCGCGGCATCGTTCAACAGGTGCAGCAGCGTCTCCGGCTCCGGCGCCAGGTCGGCGTCGTCGATCGCCAGCGGACCGGAACGGCGCATCAGCCCGCGCAGAGCCGAGCCGCCCAGCAGCGTCGCGCCGTGCCGCTCGGACCAGCCGTGCAGCAGATGCGTCTTGCCCGAACCCGCCGCCCCGCTCAGCGCCAGCCGCCGCAGCGGCCAATCGGCGGGCGCCTCGAGCCAGCGTCGCGCCGCCTCGTTGGACGGCGCGTCCAGGAAGTCCTCGGCGCGGTAATGCGCCGCGACCGGCGCGAACGGCAGGACGAGCTGGCGGGGCGCCTCCATGGCCGCATCATACCGGCTCGCAGGCGTCCTCGGCCAGAAGCACTGGCCGGGACTGTGGGCGACCCCGCCTAGATCACCGACACGTAGCCCTGATGCGTCAGCGGCGCGGTGACGAGGCGGGCCTCGTCGCTGCCGACGAAGCCCGCGACCAGCTGAGCCCGGCTCTGCCCGCCGGCGAGGTCGGCGGTGTAGGAGGCAAGCCCAGCCGGGTCCGGCGCCCGGCCGAGCAGGTTCGCGTAGAGGTCGGTGACGAAGGCGGCGTTGCCCGGGTTGCCAAACTCCGCCGCATACTCCGGCCCGGCAAGCATCGCGGCCGCGATCTGCTGCACGCTCTGCCCATTGTCGAGCGCCGTCGCATAGGTGATCTGCCCACCGGGATCCGGCGCCCGCGCATTGATCGCCTCGTACAGCCGCGCCACCGTCGCGTCGTCCGCATTGCCGGCAACGGCGATGCCATGCAGCCGCGCCTCCGGGCTCTCGGCAATGGCGAGCAGAACCTCCCCGCGCGTCTGCCCCGCAGCGAGCGCCCCGGTATAGGCGGCCAGCCCCCCCGGGTCAGGCGCCCGCCCATCCGCGTTCTCGTAAAGCTGGGTGACGAACTGCGCGTTGCTGAGCGCGCCATAGGTCGACAGGAACTGCGCCGAGGCCGGCGCCGCGGCCGCGATCTGGGCAAGGCTCACGGTGCCCGCATCGGCCTGCTGCGTGTAGGACGACAGACCGGCCATATCCGGCGCCCGGTCATACGCGGCCAGGTAAATACGCGCGACCGCCTCGGCATTGCCGCTGGCGTCAAACAACGCCGTACTGCCATCGCCGAAATTCAGCACCCGGGCATCGGGCGCGACGATGCTCCCATCCCGCCCGCCAACCAGGTCGCGCGCCTGCAACGCTCCGGCAGCATCGGGCGCCAGGTCGTACTGCGCCTGCACGCCGGTAAAGCCGAGCGGCGACGGCACGGCGTAGATCGTCGTTGGCGCCAACCCGTCCGCCGCGGCGCCGGTTGCGGCGATGAGATGCGTGCCAACAGCAGTGCCGTCAGTAACGTAGAGCCCATCCGTGCCGGAGAACTCAGCCAGACCGTTGGCGAGTGCCACGATGTTCGACGGATCCGTGCCCGGCGCGATCTCGACCGTGCCGGCGGCGGTGCCATCCGTGATCCACAAGCCATCAGTGACGTCGGCGCCGTCATAGGCAGTCCCAGTCCCGACAGCATCGCGTGCATCAAACAGCGCGTGCGAGCCAAAGGCCGTCAGGTCTCCCGGACTAAACCCCCCATAGAGGCCGCTTTCCTCATGGCTGACCTCGATGACCTGCGTGCCGGTCGCAGTCCCATCGGTGACGTACAACTCAGAGCTCGATGCGCCGTCCGCCTCGACGTAAACGCCGAAGACAACCTTATTGCCCAGCGCCGTCAGGTCGTACGCGTCAACCGTTACGACGGCATCAGCCGCAGCAGCGAAATAATCCGGTATACCCGCCGCGGCGGCATCGTTGATCGTGGCGGCAACAAGTTCCGTCGACCCGGCGGCACTCCCATCAGTGGTAAACAGCGCGCCGGCGCTGCTGTAGATGTTGCGTCCATCAAGAGGCGCGGCAGAGACGTCGCCCACGTCATCAAGCGACGCAAGCGTGAGGGTGCCAGTCGTGGTTCCGTCAGTCGACAACAAAGACCCAGCGCCGCCAGAAGGGGTGGTCAAAAATAGTAGCCTGCCGTCAATCACGCCGATCGGATCGAAGTAGTCCGATGGACCTTGAGACCTTCCGAGTTGATCCAATTCTGCCGGCTCGCCTGGGCCGGAGAGCACCATCAACTGTCGCGTTCCGGCGCCGGTGCCATCTGTGAAGAACAGGTCGGAGGAGCCTTCGGCGCTGGAACCGACAAATAGCGCGCCCGCCGCAAAGGCGGTGATGTTTGTCGGGCTGAGCCCGCCACCCTGGGTCAAGTACAAACCCGCCGGTATGACCAGTGCGAAGGTGCCGGCCGCCGTGCCGTCCGTGCGCCATAGATCGCTGGCGCCGGTGCTGTCCTGTGCGCTGAACAGCACCAACGAGCTGATTGAAGTGGCGTCCATCGGCGTGTCGGACGTCGGCAGCGAGGGCACTGACAGTTCGACCGGCAAGCCACTCACGGGGTCGGTCGCGAACAGCGGTCCAGAGGGATCATCAGCAACGGCGAAAACGAGCGAGCCAGGCACGACGGCAGCGGTGCTGATGCTAGACAGACCAGCGTCCGTATCGCCGGCTGGCGCTGTCAATTGGGTTGCTTCGCTGGCCGTCGCACCGTCCGACGTCCAGACGCCAAAATAGTTAATGCTGTCCGGATTACTGTCGAGCCGAGTGTCCTGGCCGATGAACACGCTGCGCTGCGAGACGGTCATCCTGACGCTCCTTCAATGGTCGGCTAGCGCCGCCCGCGTTTCTTTCGATGATCGGATCACGCGGCTGCGGCGCCCGTCAATGCGCCCGCACGCCGATGAAAACGTGCTGGATTGTAAAGGCTCCGCCTTTACCGGGATCAAAGGGCAGAGCCCTTTGCCTGCTTTCCTACCCCGATCGGCAGCGCCGCTCGCCAACAAGCCTCAAATACTCAAGCTTCCAGAAATAATCCGTCTGAAACGCCGCCGAAACGCCCGCCAACCCCGGCGCCACCAGCAGCGTCGTCCGCGGCGTCGGCAAGAACAGCAGCGGCTGCTCCGCCGCCAGCCGGTCCGCAAGCCCAAACAGCGCCGCCCGCCCCGGCTCGCGCGAGAGCCGGTCGAGCAGCGCATCCACCGCCGGATCAGCGAAATGCCCGGCGTTCATCGACGACGCGCTGCCGAAATCATCCAGCGCCGGATACACCCCGATGCCGGTCACGCCCGAGACGCTCTGCCAGCCGAGCGGATGGTTGTAGGTCGTCTCGATGAACTGGTTGAGCTCCATCGGCTGCAGCGCCATCCGGATCCCCACCGCCGCCAGCTCCGCCTGCACCACCTGCCCGGTCAGCAGCACCGCCTCCGCCCCCGCCGGCACCAGGTCGGTCCATGCCAGCCGCACTCCGCGCCGCTGCAGCACCCCGTCCGCCCCGGGCGTAAACCCCGCCGCCGCCAGCAGCGCCCGCGCCCGCGCCGGATCGTAGCCCGTCGACCAGCGCCCGGCGCGCGCCGCCGCCGAGCAGAACCCCGCCATCGCGTCCGGCACCGGCCCATGCACCGCCGCCGCCAGGCCGCGGTCCACGACCGCGATCAACCCCGCCTGGTCAATCGCATCGGCGATCGCCTGCCGCACGCCGAGCTCGCGAAAAAACGCCGTCGCCGGATTGGCGAAGTTGTAGGCCAGGTATTGCAGCGACTGATCGTCCCGCAACACGACCCGACGAAAACCCGTCAAATGATCGGCGACCGCAAGCAGGCTCACCGGCAAGTTCGCCACATCGAGCTCGCCGGCCCGCAGCAGGGTCAGCGACTGCGTGCCGGTGACGAACTGCACCACCAGCCGATCCACCCCCACCGGATGCCCGCGCCACGCCGGGTTCGGCGTCAGCGCGACAAACCGCCCCGGCGCCAGCCGCGCCAGCCGGAACGGCCCATCCACCACCGACAGAAACGCCGGGTCCGCCTGCCGCACCTGCTGCACCGCCAGCGGCACGCCGCCCCAGGCATGCCGCGGCAAGGCGATGAGGTTCGCCAGCCCCAACCCCTCAAACCACTCCGGATTGACCGGCCGCACCGTGCGCACCACCAGCGTCAACGGCGCCTCGGCGCTGACCGCGGCAACCAGCCCCGGCATCCCGCCCACGCCCGCATTGAAGTAGGCCGCGCCCAACTTCCGGATCAGCTCGAACCCATACACCAGGTCGTCCGCCGTCACCGGCCGCCCGTCCGACCAGCGCCACGGCTTCAGCGTGATGCGAAACACCATCCGGTCCGCCGAGACGTCGATCGCGTCCGCCTGGCTGTCGGCAAAATCGATCGCCCCATCATGGTCAAACCACAGCAGCGGCCGAAACAGCTGGGTGAAGATCGCCGCGTCCGACACCGAGTGGGTGAGCAGCGGATGCAACGACGAGATCGCACCGTCCAGCGGCATGACCGCAACGCCGCAAGGCGGCGAAGCGGCTGCTGGCAGGCTCAGCAAAGCGGAGAGAAGGAAGGCCAGGAGCTCTGCTCCTGGACCCGTCACGCGCCAGCGTGCATTCGCACGACGGGGGCGGCGCCCCCAGACCCGCATCCGTTTGGAGTCCAAGCTCCCTCTTCCTTGCTTGGCGAAGCCATTCAACCCAGCCTCCCGCGCCACCGAGCTCCCGATCGGAACACGAATAAACAAATGGATTTTAAAGGCTCCGCCTTTAATAGGGTCCAGGGGCAAAGCCCCTGGCCTTGTCTTTACCGCCGGCCTAGACAGCGCCGATGCAGAACGGCGCGAGCTACCGGCAGGCCGGCGTGGACATCGAGGCCGGCGACGCCCTGGTCGAGGCGATCAAGCCCGCCGCCCGCCGCACCGCGCGCGCCGGCGTCCTCGGCGGCCTCGGCGGCTTCGGCGCCCTGTTCGACCTGCGCGCCGCCGGCTTCACCGATCCGGTGCTGGTCGCCTGCACCGACGGCGTCGGCACCAAGCTGCTGCTCGCCATCGAAACCGGCCTGCACGCCACCATCGGCGCCGACCTGGTCGCGATGTGCGTCAACGACCTCGTGGTCCAGGGCGCCGAGCCGCTGTTCTTCCTCGACTATCTCGCCACCGGCAAGCTCTCCGTCGAGCAGGCCGCCACCGTCATCGCCGGCATCGCCGAGGCCTGTGCGGCCTGCGGCTGCGCCCTGGTCGGCGGCGAGACGGCCGAAATGCCCGGGATGTATGCCGCCAACCACTATGATCTGGCCGGCTTCGCCGTCGGCGCGGCCGAGCGCGGCGCGCTGCTGCCGGGCCAGGTCGCCGTCGGCGACAGCGTGCTGGCGCTACCCTCCTCCGGCCTCCACTCGAACGGCTTCTCCCTGGTCCGCCAGGTCGTCGACCGCGCCGGCCTCGCCTGGCAAGACCCAGCCCCCTTCGCCCCCGCCCAAACCCTCGGCGAAGCCCTACTCACGCCGACCCGGCTCTACGTGCATCCCGTGCTGGCGCTGCACCGCGCCGGACTGCTGCACGCCGCCGCCCACATCACCGGCGGCGGCCTGCCCGGCAACGTCCCCCGCGCCCTGACCCCCGGCCTGGTCGCCCGCCTCGACCTCGCCGCCTGGACTCCGCCGCCGGTGTTCGGCTGGCTCGCCACCACCGCCGGCATCGCGGACGACGAGATGCTGCGCGTCTTCAACTGCGGCGTCGGCATGGCCCTGATCGTCCCCGACCCGGCCGCAGCCCTCGCCCTCCTCGCCGACCACGGCGAGACGGCAACCCTCATCGGCCACATCGAGCCCGGACCGGCAGACCAGCCGGCGACCGCGGTAATCACTCCACCAGCCAGCTGGTTCAGGTGAGAAGAGTTGCGGTCCTGATCAGCGGCCGCGGCAGCAACCTCGCCGCCCTGATCGAGGCCGCCAGCGCCGCCGACTACCCCGCCGAGATCGCGCTCGTCCTCTCCAACCGCCCTGACGCCGCCGGCCTCGCCACCGCCGCCCGTCACAACATCGAGGCCCTCTGCCTCGACCACCGCCCCCACGGCCGCGACCGCGCCGCCCACGAGGCGGCCATCGACGCCGCACTCACCGCCCGCGCCATCGACCTCGTTTGCCTCGCCGGCTACATGCGCCTCCTGACCCCCTATCTGGTCGGCCGCTGGCAAGGCCGAATGCTGAACATCCATCCCAGCCTGCTACCCGCCTTTCCCGGCCTCAACACGCATGCCCGGGCGCTTGCCGCCGGCGTCGCCCTGCACGGCTGCACCGTCCACCTGGTCACCGAGGTCATGGACGAGGGCCCGATCCTCGCTCAGGCGGCGGTTCCGGTGCTGCACGACGACACCGAGGCCACCCTCGCCGCCCGCGTGCTCGCACAGGAGCACCGCCTCTACCCGCAAGCGCTCCGCCTCGCCGCCGGCGCCCCCTCGCCGCCCGCCGATCCAACGGCCGCGCTGGTCAACCTCTTGCCCTGGCGCTCCCCCGGGTCCTAGAACCGGCCCACCGCGAACCCCACCTGAGGCGTCATGGCCAAGCCCCCGACCGCTCCCCCGACGCAGACCACCGTCGACGCCTTTGTCTCCGACCGCCAGATCTTCTGGGAATCGTTCACCCGCTTCTCGTTCAAGGCAATCGTCGCCGTCGCCGTGCTGGTGATCCTGATGGCGATCTTTCTGGTTTAAAGAAAGGCCAGGAGCTCTGCTCCTGGACCTCGCTGGGGCCCGCGGCCCCAGACCCCTTAACTAATTGGTTTCGAAAGGCCGCCGGCCGTCGTGCGAAGCACGCTGGCGCATGACGGTGGGGTCGAGGGGCGGAGTGAGCCAAAGGTTCCGACTGCGCGGAGCGCAGTTGGAAAGGCTCACGGAGGCAAAGCCCCTTGCTTTACTGAACGATCTCAATCGCCGAAAAGAAGTAGCTGATTTCGACAGCCGCGTTCTCCGCGCTATCCGACCCATGCACCGAGTTCGCCTCGATGCTTTCCGCGAACTCCGCCCGAACGGTCCCCGGCTCCGCCTTCTTCGGGTCCGTCGCGCCCATGATCTTGCGATGCGCCGCCACCGCGTCCTCGCCGGAGAGCACCTGCGCCACCACCGGCCCCGAGACCATAAAGCTCACCAAATCGCGAAAGAACGGGCGCTCGCGATGCACCGCGTAGAACCCCTCGGCCTGCGCCACCGTCAGCTGCAGCCGCTTCTGCGCGATGATCGCCAGCCCCGCACCCTCGAACATGGCGTTGATCTTGCCGGTCAGGTGGCGACGCGTCGCGTCCGGCTTGAGGATGGAAAGCGTGCGCTCGGTCGCCATCGGGCTGATCCTGTGCTCTGGTTGCCGGCGCTTTAGACGACCCCATCGTGGCGAACAACCCCGACAGCCGCTAAACCAAACCAGCCATGAGTTTACTCACCATCACCGGCCTCACCCTGCGCATCGCCGGCCGCACCCTGCTGGAGGACGCTGAGCTCAGCGTCGAGCCCGGCCGGCGCATCGGCCTGGTCGGCCGCAACGGCGCCGGCAAGTCCACCCTGCTGCGCGCCATCACCGGCGAGCTCGCCCCCGATGGCGGCGAAATCCGCCTCTCCTCCCGCGCCCGCATGGCGTCCGTCAGCCAGGAAGCGCCCTCCGGCCCGGCCAGCCTCGTCGACACCGTCCTCGCCGGCGACACCGAACGCACGGCCCTGCTCGCCGAGGCCGATCAGCCCCGCGACCCGGCGCGCCTGGCCGAGCTGCACGAGCGCCTGCACGCCATCGATGCCGCCGCCGCCCCCGCCCGCGCCGCCGCCATCCTCGCCGGCCTCGGCTTCGACGCCGCCGCCCAGTCCCGCCCGGTCGGCAGCTTCTCCGGCGGCTGGCGCATGCGCGTGGCGCTGGCCACCGCGCTGTTCCTGCAGCCCGACCTGCTGCTGCTCGACGAGCCCACCAACCACCTCGACCTCGAGGCGACGATCTGGCTCGAGACCTGGCTCGCCCGCTTCCCCGGCGCCGCCCTGGTGATCTCGCATGATCGCGGCCTGCTCGACCGCGCCGTCGAGGCGATCGCCCATCTCGACCAGCGCCACCTGCGCCTCACCCCCGGCGGCTACACCGAGTTCGTCCGCATCCGCACCGAGCAGGCGCTGCAGCAGGGCCGTGCCGCCGAGCGCATCGCCGCCAAGCGCGCCCACATGCAGGCCTTCGTCGACCGCTTCCGCGCCAAGGCGACCAAGGCGCGCCAGGCCCAGGCCCGCCTGAAGGCGCTGGAGAAGCTGCCGATGATCGAGGCCGTCGTCGAGGCGGCGGCCACCCGCTTCAACTTCCCTCAGCCCGAGCGCCTCGCCCCGCCCATCTTCAGCACCGACCGCGCCGCCATCGGCTATGACGGCGCGGCCATCCTCCGCGGCGTCTCGCTCTCGATCGACGCCGATGACCGCATCGCCCTGCTCGGCGCGAACGGCAACGGCAAGTCCACCTTCGCCAAGCTCGTCGCCGGCCGCCTCGCCCCGCTCGCCGGCACCATGCATCGCGCCGCCAAGCTGCGCGTCGGCTACTTTGCCCAGCACCAGGCGGAGGAACTCGTCGGCACCCACAGCGCCGTCGACCACATCGCCCGCGCCCTGCCCGCCGCCGCCGCCGCCCAGCAACGCGCCCAGCTCGCCCGCTTCGGCCTCGACGCCGACCGCGCCGACACGCCCACCGCCGAGCTCTCCGGCGGCGAAAAGGCCCGCCTGCTGCTGGCGCTCGCGACCCGCGACGCGCCGCATTTGCTGATCCTCGACGAGCCCACCAACCACCTCGACATCGACGCCCGCGACGCCCTGGTGCGCGCGCTCGGCGACTACGAGGGCGCGGTGCTGCTGATCAGCCACGATCCCGACCTCGTCGAGCTGGTCGCCGACCGCCTCTGGCTCGTCGCCGACGGCAGCGTCCGCCCCTATGACGGCGACCTCAACGACTACCGCGCCCTGCTCGCCGAGCGCGCCCGCCCCGCCCGCGCCGAACCGCCAGCCACCCGCCGCGACGACCGCCGCGAGCGCGCCGAGGCCCGCGCCCAGCTCGCCCCGCTCCGCCACGAGGCGCGCGAGGCCGAGGCGCTGATCGCCCGCCTGAGCGCCGAGCACGCCGCCATCGAGCAGCGCCTCGCCGACCCGGCGCTCTACGTGCCAAGCCGCGTCGCCGAGGTGACGGCCATGAACACCCGCATCGCCGCCATCCGTCGCCAGCGCGACGGCGCCGAGACGCGCTGGCTCGAGGCGGAGCAGGCGCTCGAGGCGGCGAGCTGAAAGGACGAGCGATGAAGCTTCACTTCGAGATCGACTGCACGCCCGAGGAGGCCCGCACGTTCTGCGGCCTGCCCGACCTGAAGCCGTTGCACGCGGCGGTGCTGAGCCGCGTCGAGGCGCAAATGACCAAGGCGGTCGAGGCGGGCATGCCGGAGAACATCGTGAAGTCCTGGCTGTCACTGGCGCCGACGAACCCCGAGCAGCTCCTCGGATTGTTCGGCAAGTTCTTCGGCCCGAGGGCCAAGGAGTGAAGGGTGAAGCAAGGCAAGGGCTCTGCCCTTGCCCCATCATGCGCAGCATGCGTCCCCATGTCGGGGCCCACGGCCCCAGACCCCGCTTCGCATGGGACGAGTGCCTCATTGTGCTAGCTTGACCGCGAGTGAGGCCTCTCGGCGGCGGTACTGGCAATCTTGCCTATAGGCAAGCTTCTACTTAACCCGTTGATGTCAAACGCTATCGCCGAAGGCAAGTGGGGTGAACAAGCCTCGACCGCCCCATGCCGACCCTTCGATAATCTTGCTGTATTTCGCCTGATTCGCTGCGCGCAGCTTTGTTCAACCAGCTACAGCACCACGACCCCCCTGTGCTTGGCCTTGCCCGCCGGCTCCACGTGGATCGTGATCATCGCCTCGCCCGCCTCGGCCCGGATCGCCCCCTCCAGCCGGTCGCAGATCTCGTGCGACCGGTCGACGGTCATGTCGCCCGGCACCACCAGGTGGAACTCCACAAAGGACAGCCGCCCGGCCTGCCGGGTGCGCAGGTCATGCGCCTCGATGGCGCCGCCGGCGTTGTCGGCGATCGTGCGCCGGATCGAGGCCAGCGCCTCCGGCTCCATCGCCTCGTCCATCAGCCCGGCCACCGACTGGCGCAGCATGACGAAGCCGACGCGCAGGATGTTCAGCCCGACCAGCGCCGCCACGATCGGATCGAGCCGGGCATAGCCGGTGAACGCCACCAGCCAGAAGCCGATCAGCACCCCGGTCGAGGTCCAGACGTCGGTCATGACGTGGCGCCCGCCCGCGCTCAGCGCCGGTGATTTCCACCGCCGCCCGACGCGCATCAGCACGCGCGCCCAGACCAGGTTGATGAGGCCCGAGGCGCCGTTCAGGGTGATGCCCGCGAACGGCAAGGTCGGCAGATGCGGCCGGTGCCAACCAAGCCACACCTCACGGAAGATCAGGATCGAGGTGGTCAGCACCAGCGCGCTCTCGATCACCGCGGACAGGTATTCGGCCTTGTCATGGCCATACGGATGGTTCGCATCGGCCGGCCGCCCACTGACGCTGAGGGCAACCAGCGCCGCGATCGCTGCCGCGACGTTGATGGTCGACTCCAGCGCGTCCGAATACAGGGCGACGCTGCCGGTCAGCACCCAGGCGCCGACCTTCATGCCCAGCACCACGGCCGCGACGACGAGCGTTGCCGAGGCCACCCTGATCTTGCCGCTCATCGAGCCACGCGCGCATACCCATGTCGTGGCCAGGTGGCCGTTGCAAAACGCGGCGCCGCGCCCGCGCGCTGAAATAGCAAAGCTGCCCGGTGCAAGGCCAGGCTGGGCTCACGGCGAGCAGATTAGGCCCGGGGGCGTCCCCGCTGGACCCCATTAAAGGCGAAGCCTTTAAGATCCGGTTATCGTTCGTTCCCTCGGCCAATCTCGATGGCGCGGGAGCAGGATTACTAGCAAGGAGGAACCTTGCGAGTCGTCGTAACAGCGTCTGGGGCCTCACGGCCCCAGCGGGTCCAGGGCAGAACCCTGGCCTTCCAGTCTTCCAGCCGCTAGTCGCCCGGCGGCACCGTAAGGCATTGCCAGCCGTGATCGCTAAGTTCGCTGCAGGCGGCGTCGGCGGCGGTCGCGCTCAGCCCGACCAGCCTGGCGCGATAAAGCAGCCGGCCGCCCGACCAAACCGTGCTGCCGACCGTGATCGTGGCCGGCTGCAGCAAGGCGGCCACCACGCGTCGTGCTTTGTCCGCCGCCTGCTCGGCCTGCGTCGGGCTGACAAAGGCGCCCACCTGCACCGCCCAGCCGCCATCGGCTACCCGGCGCATCGGCACGGCGGCGGCCGGCCGGGCGGGCAGCATGTGCGTCGGCTCTTCGGCGTAGGCGCGCCGCAGCAGCACCGGAGCCGCCATCGTCCGCGCCGCCACCGGCAGCGCCCGCGGCGGCGCGGACGGCGCGGCCGCGCCCCAGGCTGAGCTTGACGCTGCGGCCGCCATCATCGCGGGCGGCGCGGCAGGCGATGGACGGCAGGGCGCATCGGGATCGTAGGCGGCATCCGGGTCCTGCAGGCAGGTCGCCAATCTTGACGCCGGTCTTGGCGCCGGCGCCGGCATCGGCGAGATGACGGCTGGCGCCGTCGCGGCGGCCTCGCCGTAGGGGATCGCGGGCGGCACGGCGCTGCTGGGCGCGGCGCGGCAGGGAGCCGTCGGATCATAGGCTGCGTCGGGATCATAGAAACAGCCATCCGGCCGGCGGATCGTCCGCACCGTCGGCGGCGGCACCGCGGCGTTGACCGAGGCGAAGCGGACCGGCGCCTCGGGTTCGTCCGGCGTGGCGTAGGCCGCCAGCGGACCGGTCATCGGCAACTCGTCGCCGAGCCGCGGCGCGATCGAGGCGAGGTAGTTCACCGTCTCGTTGGGCAGCGAGTTGGTGCCGGCGAGATAGTCGTCGAGCCGCGCCGGCCCGGCATTGTAGGCTGCCAGAAAGGCGGGCGCGCCATACTTGTCATACATCTCCCGGATGTAGGCGGTGCCGGCGAGGATGCTGTTGCGCGGGTCATACGGGTCGTCGCCCAGGCCGTAGCGGTCGCGCAGCCCGGCATAGGTGTAGGGCTCCACCTGCATCAGGCCGATGGCGCCCGCGTCGGACACCACCGGGGCACCGTTCAGATACTCATGCCCGCCCGACTCTTGGCGCATCACCTCACGGATCCAGCGATCCGGCACCCGGAAGCGCGAAGAGGCTTCGCGGATGTAGGGCCCCCAAAGATCCTCCGGCGGTCCGGGCGGCGCGTACTGCCCGCTACTCTCTCCGGTCACCGGGCCACGCCCGGAATGGCCGCAACCGGCAAGCCCGAGACAGAGCGCGACCAGCATGGCCGGCCACATCGAACAAGGCCTTCGACCCCGCATCGCCCAGCCTCCTCACCTCATCCGCCATGTGAGCCGATGCCGCCAACAGGTCGGATAATAGCGAGGAATGCTTAAGACTTCACCAACTGCGTGCGGCCGCGATCAGGACGCGGGTGGCGCCAGCGGGATCGGACCATCGGGATTCGGAGTCGGCGTTGCCGGTGGCTGGTAGGCGGGTGCGGTCGTGGCCGGATCAGGCGTGCTCGCCGGGTAGCCGCCCGCCGCCGGGTCGATGGCTGCCCCGGGCGGCGGCCCCTGATCGCCAGGCGGCCGCAGGTAGCCGGCGGGCGGTGACGTCTGCGGCGAGCCGGACGCTCCGCCGCCCAGATAGCCCGGCGGCACCGGCGCGGATCCCGCTGGCGACGCGCCCGGCACTGCACCCTGCGGCAGCGGCGCGCCAGAGAGAGGCTGGGCCTGCACCGGCGCCGGCGCCGCGCTGTCGGATTGCAGGAAGGCGCCGAGCGACTGGCGGACCTGATACTCGAACTCGACGTTCATGTCGGCGGTCATCTGCTTGGTCAGGTCATAGAGCGCCGCCGGCCGGTCCTCGCCGCCGCTCGGCGGCGCGTGGTGACGCGACACGTGCGCCTCCGCATAGCCGATCCTGCTGCCGCCCGGCCCGATGATGTCGAGATGCACCGACATCGAGCCGTCCAGCGTCCCGTCCGGCGCGCGGTCGATCACCGCGTTGTCGATGACGAACTCCGCCTGCCCCGAGGCGCCGCCGGGGAACAGCCGGTCATGCGCCATCTCGGTCAGCGCCTGCTGCGGCGTCACCGGCGATTGCGACGCGACGTCGTCCGGCCCGGTCGGCGCCGAATGATCGACCACGTCCAGCCCGACCACGTTGAGGTGCAGCGGCGTGAGGTACGTGTAGTTGAGCGCCGGAAAATTCTGCACCGGAGGCGGCGTGTCGCCGCCGCAGGCGCCAAGCAACAGCGGTAGCATAATGGCGGTCGACCCGGCGAGGCGCCGGACACGCCTGCCCATGCCCGTCACGCCGAGCCCTCTGCGGCGGTGCCCTGAACCTCGCCACGGCTGAAGCGAAAGTCGTAATTGCAGAACTCGCAGGTCATGACGATGTCGCCCGATACAGCCATGTGGTCGAGGTCCTCGGCGGGAAACCCCTCCAATATGCCAGACAGCCGAGCCCGTGAGCAGCGGCAGCCATAGGCGAGCGCGCGCGGCAGGCCGAGGGCCACGCCCTCGCTGTGGAACAGCCGATAGAGCAGGCGGTCCGGCGGCAGCGCGTCGTCAAGCAGCTCGGCGTCGGTGAGCGTCGCGGCCAGGATGGCGGCGGTGCGCCAGCTCTCGTCCTGGCTCGCCTGGTCCATCACCGGATCGATGCCGCCTTCCCCCGCCACCCGCTCCAAGATCAGCGCCGCGGCGCGCCAGCCGGCCTCGCCGTTGGCCGCCGCCAGGCGCACGTCGTATTCGAGCTGCTCGCTCGTGCGGAAATAGGCGAGCGCCATCTCGGCCAGCGTCTCGCCCTCGATGGCGACGATGCCCTGGTGGCGGTCCATCTCCGGCCCCTGGTCCACCGTGAAGGCAAGGTAGCCCTCGCCGAGCAGGGCGGCGGCACTCGGCTCCGGCTCGACGGCGAGCAACGCCGAAAGCCGCGCCTCGTCCGCCCGCGCGTAGCCGCGCAGCGCCCCGGCCTCCGTGCAGTCGGCCAGCAGCATCGACACCGGGCCGTCGCCCTTCACCTGCAGGCTGAACGAGCCGCGATACTTCAGCGCCGTCGCGAGCCCGGCGACCAAAGCCAGCGCCTCGCCCGCGAGCCTGGTCACCGCCGGGTGGTTGTCATGCCGGCCGAGCAGCGCATCAGCCAGCGGGCCGAGCCGGAGCAGTCGTCCGCGCACCGGCCGCTGCGGCAGATGGAACGGAGTGACGCCGCGCGGCACCACGATGTCAGGCACGGCAGGGCGGTTGGAATCCAGAAAGGCGGGCGTCTCGGTCATGCGGCCAAGATAGGCACGCGCCGGCCGCACGGCCAGTGAGCGGAAGAAAGGCCTTCTTTTTTGAGAAAAAGAAGCAAGAAACTTTTACCCGGCTGACGCGGACCAAACGGGCAAAAGTTTTTTGTCCTTTTTTCCAAAAGGACTGCTTGCTTGCTGCCTCAGGTGCCCTCGTCAATCTCGGCCTCGAGCGCCTCAAGCCGGCTGTCGATCTCGGCCCGTCGCCCATCGTCCACCCCGAGCTCCTCCAGGCGCTCCAGGAAGCGGCGCCGACAGCGGGCGCGCTTGACCTGCGGCTCGTCTCCGACGATGGCGGCCAGGCAGTCGGCGTAGCTGCCGCGTGCGGCGTCAAAGGCCTGGCCGGCCGGCAACCCGCCGAGCAGCCCGTCCAGTTCGCGGCTCACCCAGCCTGGGGTCGCGGCCATCTCCTCGCCCATCAGGCGGCGGCCTGCGCGCGACCCGCGCCCTGATGCAGCACCTGTGCGACGCGGCCGAGGATCGTCAGCGCCTCCTCGACCTCCGCCTCGCTCACGATCAGCGGCGGCACCAGGCGCAGCACGTTGTCGCCAGCCGCGACCGCGAGCAGGCCCTGATCCAGGCAGACGCGCTGCGCCTCGGTGTTCGGCACCGCGCAGCGCAGCCCGACGATCAATCCCACCCCACGCGCCGCCGTGTAAACGCCGGGATGCTCCTGGACCAGGCGCTCCAGCCCCGCCCACAGCGTCGCGCCGCGCGCCTGAACCTCGGCCAGAAAGCCCGGCGCGAGCACCACGTCCAGCACCGCGTTCGCCGCCGCGCAGGCCAGCGGATTGCCGCCAAACGTGGTGCCATGCGATCCCGGCGTCAGATGACGCGCCAACGCCTCCCGCGCCAGCACCGCGCCCATCGGAAAGCCGCCCGCGATGCCCTTGGCGGCCGACAGCACGTCCGGCTCGATCCCCGCCCACTCATGCGCGAACAGCCGGCCGGACCGCCCCATGCCGCACTGTACCTCGTCCAGTCCCAGCAACAGGCCTTGCTCGTCACACAGCGCCCGCAAGCCGCGCAGGAACTCGACAGAGGCGGGTCGTATCCCGCCCTCGCCCTGGACCGGCTCGATCAGGATGCCGGCGGTCTCAGGCCCGATCGCCTGGCGCACCGCCCCCAGGTCGCCAAAGGCGACGTGGTCGAAGCCGTCCACGGCGGGACCGAAACCGTCGAGATACTTGGCGTTGCCGGTCGCCGACAGCATCGCCAGCGTGCGGCCATGGAACGCGCCCTCGAAGCAGATAACGCGGTAGCGCTGCGGCCGGCCGGTCTTGGCCATCGTGCGGCGGATCATCTTGACCAGCCCCTCATTCGCCTCGGCACCCGAGTTGCAGAAGAACACGCTGTCGGCGAACGAGGCGGCGACCAGGCGCTCGGCGAGACGCTCGGCCTGCGGCACCCGGTAGAGGTTCGAGACGTGCATTACGCGGGACGCCTGCTCGGTCACCGCGGCAATCAGATGCGGGTGGTGGTGGCCGAGCGCGGAAGTCGCGATGCCGGCGCCGAAGTCGAGATAGCGTCGGCCGTCCTCGGCATACAGCCAGGCGCCCTCCCCGTGGTCGAAGGCGATCGGGGCGCGGGCGTAGGTGGGCATCAGGGGCGGGATCATGAGGCTAGGACTAGCAAACACAGGGGAAGAAAGGCCAGGGCTCTACCCTGGCCGGGACCCCATCGCACATGTGCGACGGGAATCCGGCGCTGAGGCCCGCGGCCCCAAACCCCATCAATTGGGGTCCAACCTCGTATCGCGCTCGCCCGTCGAAAATGAACAACGTATGGATGTCAAAGGCTTCGCCTTTGATGGGGTCAAGGGGCAAAGCCCCTTGCCTTGCCTTGCCTTTAGATCAGCTAAACTGCCCCATCGTATTATGCGCACCGCCGGCCTTCAGCGCTGCCTCGCCGGCGAAATACTCCTTATGATCATCGCCTACGTCTGAGCCCGCCATGTTCTGGTGCTTCACGCAGGCGATGCCCTGCCGCAGCTCCTGGCGCTGCACGTTCAGCACGTAGCCCAGCATGCCCTGCTCACCGAAATACTCGCGCGACAGGTTGTCCGTCGACAGCGCCGCGGTGTGATAGGTCGGCAGCGTGATCAGGTGGTGGAAGATGCCGGCGCGCCTGGCGGCATCGGCCTGGAAGGTGCGGATCCGCTCGTCCGCCTCGGCGCCGAGCGCGGTCTCGTCATACTTCACGCTCATCAGCTTTGCCCGGTCATAGGCGGACAGGTCGCGGCCATCGGCGACCCAGGCGTCGAAGACCTGCTGACGGAAGTTCAGCGTCCAGTTGAACGAGGGCGAGTTGTTGTAGGCGAGTTTGGCGTTCGGCACGACGGCGCGAATGCGGTCCATCATGCCGGCGATCTGCTCGATATGCGGCTTCTCGGTCTCGATCCAGAGCAGGTCGGCGCCGTTCTGCAGCGAGGTGATGGAGTCGAGAACGCAACGGTCGACGCCGGTGCCGGCACGGAACTGGTAGAGGTTGCTGGCCAGTCGCTTCGGCCGCAGCAGCTTGCCGTCGCGGTTGATGATCACGTCGCCGTTGCGCGCCTCGCCCGGGCCAACCTCCTCGCAATCGAGAAAGCTGTTGTACTGGTCGCCGAGGTCGCCCGGCACGTGGCTCACCGCGATCTGCTTGGTGAGGCCCGCGCCCAGGCTGTCGGTGCGGGTGACGATGATGCCGTCCTCGACGCCGAGCTCGAGGAACGCGTAGCGTAGCGCCCGCACCTTCGCCAGAAAGTCCTCGTGCGGCACGGTGACCTTGCCGTCCTGGTGGCCGCACTGCTTCTCGTCGGACACCTGGTTCTCGATCTGCAGCGCGCAGGCGCCCGCCTCGATCATCTTCTTGGCGAGCAGGTAGGTGGCCTCCGCATTGCCAAAGCCCGCGTCAATGTCGGCGATGATCGGCACCACGTGGGTCTCATAGCCCTCGATGGCGGCGAGCAGCTCCGCCTCGCGCGCGGCATCGCCAGCCGCGCGCGCCGCATCGACCGCCCGGAACAGGCCGCCAAGCTCCCGCTGATCGGCCTGACGCAAAAAGGTGTAGATCTCGGCGATCAGCGCCGGCACCGAGGTCTTCTCATGCATAGACTGGTCGGGCAGCGGGCCGAACTCGGAGCGCAGCGCGGCGACCATCCAGCCGGACAGGTAGATGTAGCGCCGCTTGGTGGTGCCGAAGTGCTTCTTGACGGCGATCATCTGCTGCTGCGCGATGAAGCCGTGCCACGCGCCCAGCGACTGCGTGTAGAGCGCCGGGTCGGCGTCATAGGCCGCCATGTCCTCGCGCATGATCGCGGCGGTGTAGCGGGCGATGTCGAGGCCGGTGAGGAAGCGGTTCTGCAGCCGCATCCGCGCCACCGACTCGGGATTGATGCCGTCCCAGCCGCCCTGTTTGTGCTCGACCAGCTTCGCCACGCTCGCGATGTGTTCGCCATAGGCCGAGCGGCTGCCGAGCAGGCTGGACAGGACGCCCCCCATGCCCTCGGGGCTGCGGGTCGGGCCGAACGAGGTAGGCATGTCTGTCAATCTCCTGGAGCCATCGTCGCGCCATCAACGCGGCACGACGCATTGACAACGTTTTACGGCAGGCTCGACCATGCTGCACCTGCGAAGCCGCCAGCAGCGGTGCAATCCGGTGTCCAGCTACACTAAAAAAGTTGTCAATTGGTAAAGGACTGACATGGCTCGCCCGCTGATCGGCCGCACCGTGCGACGCCTGCGCCAGGACCAGGGCGTGTCCCAGCAGGCGCTCGCGGTGCGCCTCGGGATCTCGGCGAGCTACCTCAACCTGATCGAGCACGACCAGCGCAACATCACCGCCGCGCTGCTGATCCGGCTGGCCGAAACCCTGCGGGTGGACCTCGCAGCGCTCTCCGGCGCCCAGGAGCGCGAGCTGGAGGTCGGGCTGCGCGAGGCCTTCGCCGACCCGCTGCTCGGCGCCGTCGCGGTGCCGGAGGCCGAGCTCGCGGCGCTGGCCGGCAACCCGGCCGCCAGCCGCGCCGTGCTCACCCTGTATCGCGCCTGGCGGGTCGCGCGGGAGGATGCGACCGGCATCGCCCTGCCCTCCGGCCGGCGCATCCTGCTGCCCAACGAGGAGGCGCGCGACGCCTTCCACGAGCGCTCGAACCACTTCCCCGACATGGAAGCCGCCGCCGAGGCGATCGGCCGCACGCTGGACGCCGCACCCGCCGAAATGAACCATGCGCTGGCCGAGCGCATGCGCCGGGTGCACGGGCTGACCGTGCGCGTCGGCCCGCACGAGGACGCGCTGCGCCGCTACGATCCCGTGGCGCGCACCCTGTTCCTCTCCGAGCAGTTGCCACGCGAGAGCCGCGGCTTCCACATGGCGTTCCAGCTGATGCTGCTCGAGGCGCGCGATGCGGTGGAGCACCAGGTCAGCGCCATCGCACCCTCCACCCCCGAAGCGGCGGCGCTGATCCGCATCGGGCTGCTGAACTACGCCGCGGCGGCGCTGCTGATGCCCTATGCAAGCTTCCTCGACGCGGCGCGCGACCTGCGCCACGACGTCGAGGCACTGGCGGCGCGGTTCTGCGTCTCGTTCGAGCAGGCCTGCCACCGGCTGTCATCGCTGCAACGGGCCGGCGAACGCGGCGTGCCGTTCTTCTTCCTGCGCACCGACCCGGCCGGCAACGTCAGCAAACGCTTCTCCGCCGCCGGCTTTCCGTTCGCCCGCTACGGCGGCTCCTGCCCGCGCTGGGTGGTGCACTCGGCCTTCATGACCCCCGGCAGCATCCGCGTCCAAGTCGCCCAGCTGCCGGACGGAGCCACGTTCCTGTGCTTTGCCCGCAGCGTCAGCGGGCCGCCCGCCGCCTGGGGCGAGCCACCACCGACGCACGTCATCGCCATGGGCTGCGACGTCTCGAACGCCGCCGAGATGGTCTATGCGGATGGCATCGAGCTGGAGCGCGCCGCGGTCGGGATCGGGCTGTCCTGCCGGCTCTGCGAGCGCGAACACTGCCGCAGCCGCGCCTTTCCGCCCCTGGAGCACCGGCTGGCCATGGACCCATACACGGCGAGCGACAGCCCTTATCGGTTTGAGGCGAAGTCGAAGCGGTAAGCAAGGCCAGGGCTCTGCCCTGGACCGGGCGCCCATCGCACTCGTGCGATGGGTCCCGACGCTGGGGCCCGTGGCCCCAGACCCCATTTGTTTGGAGTCCAGACGGGCGCCTCCTTGCTTGGCGAAGCCATTCAATCCTGCTTCCCACGGCACCGACCTCGCCCAGTGACCATGAATAAGAATGGATTTTAAAGGCTCCGCCTTTAATCGGGTCCAGGGGCGACGCCCCTGGCCTTCCTTGCTACTCCAAGGCCGCCCGCAAAGCCGCGCCGGCAGCGATCGGCGCGACCGGCAGGGTGCCGGCGAGCACGGCGGCGAGCAGCAGCAGGTGTGGTCGCGGGGTCAGGCCGCCGGCAGCTGCGTCCGCCGCGGCGGCGCCGAAGATCAGCACCGGGGTTGCCAGCGGCAGCACCAGCAGCGGCAGCAGCACCCCGCCGCGCCTGGCGCCAAGCACGATGGCGGCGGCGAGGGTGCCGATCAGGGCGAGGCAGAGCGTGCCGAGCAGCAGGCCGGCGAGCAGCACCGGCAGGATCGCCGGGTTGGCGTTGAGCATGATCGCGAGCGGCGCCGCGGCGAGCAGCAGCGGCAGCCCGCTGGTGACCCACAGGCCGGCGGCCTTGGCGAGCACCAGCAGCGCCGGCGGCAGGCCGCTGAGCAGCAGCTGGTCAAGCGAGCCGTCCTCCCAGTCGGCGCCGAACAGCCGGTCGAGCGGCAGCAGCGTGGCGAGCAGCGCGCACACCCAGACGATGCCGGGCGCCAGCCGGCCCAGGGTCTGCGGCGCGGGTCCGATCGCGAGCGGGAACAGCAGCCCGGCGAGCAGGAAGAACAGCAGCGCCGCCAGCGTGTCGCCGGCGTGACGCAGGGACAGACGCAGCTCGCGGCCGAGAACGGCGCCAAAGCGCCTCATCCGAGCTGCAGTCGCGCGGCATCGGGCAGCGGCAGCTCGACATGCGTCGCGACGACGACCACGCCGCCCTCGGCGCGGTGCCCGGCGATCAGCGCGCCGAGGCGCCCGACCGAGGCGGCGTCGAGGCCGAGGCTTGGCTCGTCGAGCAGCCACAGCGGGGCGCCCCCCAGGTGCAGGCGCGCCAAGGCGAGGCGTCGGCGCTGACCGGCGGAGAGCAGCCGCGACGGCAGGGCGGCGAGCCCCAGCAGGTCGAGCGCGGCGAGCGAGGCGACCGGTGGGCGGCGGCTGAGGCGCGCCGCCAGTGCCAGGTTTTCCATCACCGTGAGCCCGGGCTTGATCGCGTCCTGATGGCCGAGATAGCCGACATTGGCGCCATGCGCCGCCGGCTCGGCCAGCGCGTCCGCGCCGTCCCAACACAGCCGCCCGCCATCCGGCCGCTTGAGCCCGGCGAGCACCCGCAGCAGCGTCGACTTGCCCGCCCCGTTCGGCCCCAGCAGCAGCAGCGCCCCACCCGCCGGCACGGCCAGGCTGACGCCGTCCAGCACCAGCCGCTCGGAGCGGAACACGACCAGCGCCTCGGCCTCAAGCCGCATCTCCACCCCGCTGATCCGGCTCCCATATATGGACGAGCGGAGCAGCGATATGGTCTAAGCCAGGCCGCACCTGCAAGCAGCGCGACGACACGAGGAGCGCCCGTGGCCAGCCGCCCGGGCTACGAAAGGATCCCCATGAAGACGATCGGGCACGACAGCCTCAACATCCGCCGCACCCTCGCTGTCGCCGGCGTCGACTACGACTACTTCTCGATCCCCGAAGCGGCCAAGACGCTGGGGGACGTCTCGCGCCTGCCGGTCAGCCTGAAGGTGCTGCTGGAGAACGTGCTGCGCTTCGAGGACGGCAAGAGCTACCGCCAGGCCGACGCGCAGGCGATCGTCGACTGGGTGCGCGAGGGCCGCTCGACCGCCGAGGTGCCGTTCAAGCCGGCCCGCATCCTGATGCAGGATTTCACCGGCGTGCCGGGCGTGGTCGACCTCGCGGCGATGCGCGACGGCATCACCAAGCTGAACGGCGACCCGCAGCGCGTGAACCCGCTGGTGCCGGTCGATCTGGTGATCGACCACTCGGTGATGGTTGACGTCTCCGGCACAGCCGACGCGCTGCAGCGCAACGTCGCGATCGAGTTCGAGCGCAACAACGAGCGCTACGCGTTCCTGCGCTGGGGCCAGGAGGCGTTCGAGAACTTCCGCGTCGTGCCGCCGGGTGCGGGCATCTGCCACCAGGTGAACCTCGAGCACATCGCCCAGGCGGTGTGGACGACCAAGATCGGCGCGACCACCTTCGCCTACCCGGACACGCTGTACGGCACCGACAGCCACACCACGATGGTGAACGGCATGGGCGTGCTCGGCTGGGGCGTCGGCGGCATCGAGGCGGAGGCGGCGATGCTCGGCCAGCCGATCGCCATGCTCATCCCCGACGTGATCGGCTTCAAGCTGACCGGCCGGCTGCCCGAGGGCGCGACCGCGACCGACCTCGTGCTGACCGTGACGCAGATGCTCCGCCGCAAGGGCGTGGTCGGCAAGTTCGTCGAGTTCTTCGGCCCCGCGCTCGACCACCTGCCGGTCGCCGACCGCGCCACGATCGGCAACATGGCGCCCGAGTACGGCGCCACCTGCGGCTTCTTCCCGGTCGACGACATGACGCTCGACTACCTGCGCCAGACCGGCCGCGACGAGCACCGCATCGCCCTGGTCGAAGCCTACCTCAAGGCGCAGGGCATGTTCCGCGACGCCGAGACGCCCGAGCCGGTGTTCAGCGACACGCTCAAGCTCGACCTGGCCGACATCGTGCCCTGCCTCGCCGGGCCGAAGCGCCCGCAGGACCGGGTGGCGCTGAAGGATGCCGCCAGCGCGTTCAACATCGAGCTCACCAAGAGCCTCGGCGTGCCCGCCAATGATGTCGGCCGGCGCGCCGCCGTCGCCGGCAAGAACTACGAGATCGGCCATGGCGACGTGGTGATCGCTGCGATCACCTCGTGCACCAACACCTCCAACCCCTACGTGATGGTCGCCGCCGGCCTGGTGGCGCGCCGCGCGCGCGAGCGCGGGCTGTCGCCGAAGCCGTGGGTGAAGACGTCGCTCGCGCCGGGCTCACAGGTGGTGACCGAATATCTCGACCGCAGCCAGCTCACCGGCGACCTGGATGCGATCGGCTTCCAGACCGTCGGCTACGGCTGCACCACCTGCATCGGCAATTCCGGCCCGCTCGACGAGGCGATCGCCGACACCATCGAAGACAACAGGCTCGTCGCCGTCTCGGTGCTGTCCGGCAACCGCAACTTCGAAGGCCGGGTGCACGCCAACGTGCGGGCGAACTACCTCGCCAGCCCGCCGCTCGTTGTCGCCTACGCGCTGCTCGGCAACATCCGCGAGGACATCACGACCGTCAGCCTTGGCAGCGGGCGGGACGGCCAGCCGGTTTACCTGCGCGACATCTGGCCGACCAACAAGGAGGTCGCCGACACCGTGCTCGCCGCGGTCTCGCGCGACCAGTTCATCCGCCGCTACGGCGAGGTGACGCAGGGCACCAAGGAGTGGCAGGCGCTCAAGGTCGAGACCGGCTCGGAGACCTATCGCTGGAACGACGGCTCCACCTACGTGAAGAACCCGCCCTACTTTGACGACATGACGATGACGCCATCGCCGAAGGGCGACATCCTCGGCGCCCGCGTGCTGGCGCTGCTCGGCGACAACATCACCACCGACCACATCAGCCCGGCCGGCAACATCAAGAAGAGCTCGCCCGCCGGTGTCTATCTCGGTCAGCACCAGGTGCTGCCAAAGGACTTCAACAGCTACGGCTCGCGGCGCGGCAACCACGAGGTGATGATGCGCGGCACCTTCGCCAACATCCGCATCCGCAACGAGATGGTCGGCGGCGAAGGCGGCAACACGCGGCATTATCCGGGCGGCGAGGAGATGTCGATCTACGACGCGGCGATGCGCTACAAGGCGGAGGGCGTGCCGCTGGTGGTGTTCGGCGGCAAGGAATACGGCATGGGCTCGTCGCGCGACTGGGCGGCGAAGGGCACCATGCTGCTCGGCATCAAGGCGGTGGTCGCCGAGAGCTTCGAGCGCATCCATCGCTCCAACCTGGTCGGCATGGGCGTGCTGCCGCTGCTGTTCCACACCGGCACGACGCGCCAGTCGCTGGAGCTTAACGGCGACGAGATGATCGACATCGTCGGGCTGGATCAGCTACGGCCGCGGATGGAGTTGGCAATGCACATCCATCGCGCCAGCGGCGGGACGGACAGCATCGACCTGGTCTGCCGCGTCGATACGCTCGACGAGGTGGAGTATTACAAGCACGGCGGCATCCTGCATTACGTGCTGCGAGGGATGGCGAGCGCCGCCTGACGAAGGAAGGCCAGGGGCTTTGCCCCTGGACCCCATTAAAGGCGGAGCCTTTAAAATCCATTACTTAGTCATGATTCCATGGCAGGGGCGGTGCTCTGGGGTAGAGCGTTGAATGGCTTCGCCAAGCAGGACAGCGCCCATCTAGTCTCCAAACGGATGCGGGTCTGGGGGCGCCGCCCCCAGCGGGGTCCAGGGGCAGAGCCCCTGGCCCTGTCGTCGCGTGGCACCGCCGGTAGCCCCGGCGGCAACCTCGCGCGCCTGCCCGTCGGCCTGGAACTGCGCGCGATCAGCGTCGGCGAAGGCATCCGCGCCGGGCTGGCGGCGGCCTTGCCGCTGCTGCTGGCGATCTATCTGCATCGGCCGTCGCTGGAGTTCGCCGCCCTCGGGGCGCTGCTCACCTGCATCGTCGACCCGGCCGGTCCGCTCGGCCGGCGGCTCGTGGTCATGCTCGGCTTCGTCGCCGCGGGGGCGATGCTGCTGGCGATGTTCTCGGTGCTGCGCGGCATTGCGCTGTGGCTGGTGCTGCCGTTTGCCGCCCTGGTGCTGTTCGGCGGCATGCTGATGCGGATCTGGGGCCAGCACTGGGTGGCGCCGGGCAACATGCTGGCGGTGATGATGCTGCTGGCGATCGACGCGCCGCTGCGGCCGCGCGAGGCGTCGCTGATCGGCCTCACCTTCGGGCTGGGCGGCCTGTGGGCGATGCTGCTGGCGCTGGTGCTGTGGCGCATCCATCCCTATGGGCCGGCCCGCCGCGCCAATGCCGAGGTGTGGGACCGCCTGGCCTCGGCGACGCGCGAGCTCAAGCGCCTCGCCGAGGCGCAGCTCGCCAGCGCCGCCGGCGGCCCGGCGGTCGACCTGCAGGACTGGGACGTGCATGCCAGGGCGCGGCGCAGCGCCATCCGGGCCTCGATCGAGCGGGCGCGGGCCGTCACCGGCGAGACGCTGCGCGCGCGCGGGCCATCCAGCGGCGCCGGCGCGTTGGCGCTGATCCGGCTCGAGGCGGCCGACCAGCTGTTCGGCCTGCTGGTCGCGTTGGCCGACATCGTCGAGCGCGGCGGCACGCCGCAGCACCGTGCGGCGATGCGGCTCCTGCGCCGCCTCGAGCCGCTGCTGCGACTGGTCGGGCGGCTGGTGCGCCAGCGTCGCGCGCCGCCGACCGTACGGCTGCTCGAGCATGTCGAGCGCCTCGTCGCCAGCTCGAGCGGCGATCCGGTGCTCGACCGGGCGGCGGCCAGGATCGCCGAGCGGCTGCGCATACCGCTCACCCCGGCGCCAGGCGAGCCGGAGCCCGGCACAGTGGCGCCGAGCCGCGCGCCGGGATGGCGCCAGCGCTTCGCCTTACCGCTCGCCGCCAACCTCGATTGGAACTCGGCGGTGCTGCGCCACGCCGCGCGCGTCACCGTGCTGGTTTGCCCGGCGCTGCTGTGGACGCAGCTCGCCGGCACTCACTATACGCACTGGCTGACCATCACCCTGGTGCTGGTGCTGCAGCCGTACTTCGCCGCGACCTCGCAGCGCGCTGTCGAGCGGATCGGCGGCACGCTGGTCGGCGGCCTGGTCGCCGGGTCGCTGGCCTGGATCACCCACACGCCACTGCAGGTGGCGCTGATGCTGCCGTTGCTCTGCACCCTGGCGCTGGCCATGCGGCAGGTGAGCTACGGCCTGTTCATCGCCTTCTACACCCCCGTGGTGGTGCTGCTGGTGGAGAGCGGCCGTCCGGGCGAGAGCGAGTGGGTGATCGCGACCATGCGGATGGTGTTCACCGTCGCCGGCGGGCTGATGGCGCTGGCCGGCAGCGTGCTGCTGTGGCCGAGCTGGGAGCCCGGGCGGCTCGGCGCCGAGCTGCGCACGACGCTGCTCGCACATGCCAGCTACGCCGGCATCGCGCTGCGGCTGCCGATCGGGCAGGTGGATGAGGCGGCAACGGGGCGGGCGCGGCGGGCCGCCGGGCTCGCCTCCAACAACCTCGAGGCGTCGCTGTCGCGCGCCATGCAGGAGCCGGGTGCGAGGCGGTCGGCCTCGACCGATGCGGTGCTGACGGCGGACGCAATCCTGCGCCGAGTCGCCGGGCGGCTCGCGGCGCTGGCCGTGGAGCGGGCGGAGCCGCCGGACCAGGCGGAGAGCACCGACTGGCTCGCCTGGGCGGCGTGGGTCGAGGCCAGCCTGGCCGCGATGGCCGACCGGCGCTCGCCCCCCGAGCGCGACCCGCGCTGCCGGCCGGACCCGGCGCTCGACCGCATCGCCCGCCAGGTGGACCTACTCGCCGGCCTCGGCGAGCGCATCGCCGCCCTGCCGGCCTGGAGCGGTAACGCCGCCCGTCCGGCCGCGCGCCGCGCCGCCGCGCCATGAGGCTCGCCGTGTTCGCCACCCTGCGCAACGAGGCCGACGTCGCGCCCGCCTTTCTCGCCCATCTCGGGGCGCTGTTCGACCACGCGGTGCTGATGGATCACGGCTCGAGCGACGGCACCGCCGCCCTGCTCGCAGCCGCCTGCCAACGCCACCCCGGCTGGCGGCACTGGACGGTCGAGTTGACCGGCAACCATCAGCAGGCGGTCGCCAACTTCGCCTGGCGCTGGCTGATCGAGCACACCGACGCGGACGTCGTCGTGCCGCTCGACGCGGACGAGTTCATCGACGTGCCGGACCGGGCGACGCTGGAGGCCCGGCTGGCCGGGCTCGATGCGCCGAACGTCGCCGGGTCATTCCGCTGGCGCAACTGCGTGCCGGTCAAGCCGGCCAATCCGCTCACCTTCGACACGCCGCTGCTCGCCGCCGACGCGCCGTCACCGTTCGCCAAGGTGGTCATCCCGCGCGCCCTGGCGCTCGCGGCGCCGGACCTCGTGCTCGGCAAAGGTGCGCACGTCCTGCGCAGCGCGATGACGCAACAGCCCGAATACCGCAAGTGCGGCGCGGTGCTGCACCTGCCCGTCCGCTCCGAGGCGCAGTTCTGCCGCAAGGTCGTCGACGGCGTGCTCGGCAATCTCAGCCGCTCCCAACGGCCGGTCGGGCAGAGCGCGCACTTGTTCGAGCTGCTTGGCCACATCGCGGACGGCACGCTCGACCATGCCCGGCTGCAGCAGCTGGCGCTGCGCTACGCCGAGACACCGGAGGCGGCCGCGATGACCTCGACGCGACGCCTCGACGTCGCACACCTGCCGATGCCGCACGCCGAGGCCGCGGCATGGCCGCCCTACCCCACCCTGGCGCGGACGCTGATGCGATGGCAGGCGGAGGACGTCGACGAGCTGGAGCTGCACGGGACGACGATCCGCAAGGCCGGCGCGTAGCAAGGCCAGGGCTCTGCCCTGGACCCCGTTACCATCTTGCCTATTGGCAAGATCTTGGTAACCTATTGATATCAAACGATGGACGCTCGCATCGACGGTCGCCATCGGCCTGAGTAACGGCCAAGCGCGCCATAATGCCAAGCCCGGCTAGGTCGCACTGTCTTTACCGATGGATGTCAAAGGCTCCGCCTTTGATGGGGTCAAGGGGCAGAGCCCCTTGCCTTATCCTCCCTTATGCCTGGCGCTGTCTCGCCTGCTCGCGGATGGCGCGCGCCATGGCGGCGATGCCGTTGCCGCGGTTGGTCGACAGCGCCTCGATCAGGCCAAGGTCGCGCAGAAAGGCCGGGTCGGTGGCGGTGATCTCGGCCGGGCTGCGGCCGGAGTAGACGCGCAGGAGCATGGCGACCAGGCCGGAGACGATGGCGGCGTCCGAGGCGCCGGCGAGCAGCATCCGGCCATCGCGGTCGGCGCTCTCCATCCAGACCTTGCTCTGGCAGCCGGGCACGCGGTGGCCGTCATCCATCCAGTCGGCCGGAAAAATCGGCAGCTTGCGGCCCATCTCGATGATGAACTGGTAGCGGTCCATCCAGTCGTCGAAGGTCTCAAGCTCCTCGCGGATCGCCTCGATGGCCGCCGCGGCGGTGGGCTCCTCGGGCAGGAGAAAGGCGTCGGTGTCGCTCATGGTCACCATGTGCGGGCTCGGGCCGGTTCTCGCAAGCGCGCAAGGCGGCGTTACGGGCTTGTCGCCGGCAGGACGAAGGCGGCGAGATAGCCGGTGAGGTTGACGGCGTTGTGGGTGACGACGCAGCCGAGCAGGCTGGAACTGCCGACGCGGATGAGGCCGAGCAGCAGGCCCATCGGCAGGACGAACAGGGCCGCCCCGAGCGCCAGACCGAGATGGCCATGCTCGATATTGACGACGTGACCCGCCGTGAACTGGAGCGACGTGATCACGAGCGGCAACACCCATTTGGGCGCGCGCGTCACCGGCAAGCCGCGCGCCAGCAGCGCCATGCCGAGGCCGCGAAAGGCCAGCTCTTCGTCGAGGCCAGGCAGCGTCGCCTGGTAGGCGAGCGTCTCGGCGTCCGGGTGCGGGTTGGGCCCGAGGACAAGCACGAACAGGGTCACCAGGATCAAGCCGGCGACCAGACCCGCCGCCGAGACGAGCCAGGCAGAACGCCCTTGCGGCCACACAAGCCCGATTTCAGTCCGGCCGAGACGCAGAACCCGGATCGCGGCGAGGCCGACGGCGATCGAGGCGAGCTTGCCAACCCAATTCCAGCGGCCGAGATGCCAGCCAAGGGCGAGTGGCACGGTCAGCACGAGTGTCTGAACCAGCGCCAAGCCGATGAAGCCGAGCAGCGGCATGGCGCGGCGTTCGGCGGCGAAGGGGCAGGCCAGCAGCACCAGGCCGGCGGTAAGCGCGAGGACGAAGGCTTCGTAGACGATCAGGTCCAAGACAACCCGCTGGACGGTGCCTGAGCATGATACAGCGTTGGCCACTGCCAAGGCGAGATTTTCGTCCCGCAGGGTCAGGCGGTCGGAGAGGTGCCGGAGGTGATGCGGCTTCGCCTGCTTTCCCGATGCGCTATGACAATCCTGCCGCCAGCTACATACACGTCCACAACGCCAGGCGGGGATGCTACTCGGGTCGGATCGATCGCATTGCCTGGCAGAGGCGAGCGCTATGCGTAACGGCCCAATCATTCGAGAGGCTCGCCATTGAGGTACGACCGCCGGGTGTTCTCAGCCTACACGCCAGAGGACCTCACGACGCTCGCCCGGGCTCTGTTCGCCTCCGCTAACAGCAGCGCCAGACCCACCGTGCGCTTCAAGAAGATGCAGCCGTCCGAGCTGACGATCGCGTTCAGCCGAGCTCAGGCGATCGAGTTTACCTGTCCCGAGCAGTTCGCCTCAGCCGAGCGTCGTGACTTTTTCACCAATCGGTGGCTCGCCTGCTGGCCGCTCTTCGCCGCGGTCAAGCAGATATACCCGCTCCTGCAGGGGACGTGCACGTTGTGGGTCGACGACTTTGCGCGCGGGCCGGGCCTTGCCTTTTGCGGAAAAAGCGTCGGTCAGACCCTGATCCCGGATCCTGTGTTCTTCGAGACCAATGCCTACGAGGACTTGCGTGATTACTGCACGCAGAACTGGATCTCCTGGCAGGATCGCTCAAGCACCTGTTTTTGGCGTGGTGCGTCGACCGGGATCAGAGAGCATCTGCGCGTCGTAAGTTGGAGGGACATACCGCGCGTCCGACTCTGCCTGGCCGCGTCGAGTTGTCCTGAGCGCGAGATGTTTGACGTGGCCATCAGCCACGTCGTTCAGATCCACGACCGTCAGGAACTCGAAGAAATGGCACAGAGCGGCTTGGTCAAAGCCGAGAGGCCGCTCACCGACTTCATGTCCTACAGGTTCTCGATCGACATCGATGGCAATACGTGCAGCTGGCCAGGACTATTTACAAAGCTCATCATGGGCGTGACCACGATCAAGGTCGAGTCAATCCAGGGCTGGCGACAATGGTATTATGATCGCCTGATCCCGTGGAAGAACTTCGTGCCGCTGAGCGAGTCGATGGAGGATATCACACAGGTTCTTATCCACCTGCGGGCGCACCCGAGGGAGGCCGAGGAAATCGCCTACCGGGGAACGAAGCTTGTCGCTGAGCTCACCATGAACGCGGTCATCGAGGAGGCCGCTCGGTCGATCTACGATCTCCTGTCGCGTTGAGAAGCGCTTCTTTTTTGAAAAAAAGAAGCAAAAAACTTTTGTCAGCGCTGTCGCGCCAGCCATTGACAAGGATCTTATGAAATAAAAGTTTTTTGGTTCTTTTTTTCAAATAAGAACCGCTTGCCTCCGTCACGACGACGTCCGGTCATCGATCAGCGCCCGTCGCCGCAAATCGCGCTGCAGCTGGCGCGAGGCAAGTTCAACGCGGTCCTGCAGCAGCTGCTCGCTGATCTCGTCGTGGGTGGCGATCGGCGTCGGCTTGTCGTCGCGCGAGCAGACCATCAGCACCGCGATGCCGTCCGGCGAGACCAGCGGCCGGCTGGGTTGGCCGATCTTCAGCGGCTCCAGGATCGCGCGCATCTGCGGGTTGATGTTGGCGAGCGGCAGCACGCCGGGGTCGGCCGGGCGCTTGGAGCCGGCCTGGGCGTTCGCCGCCTCGATGGCGCTGCAATCATGCGCGCTCTTCGACAGCGCCTGGGCGTGCACGAGCGTCTGCTTCTGCTGGTCGGTCGGCGCCTGCGGGTTGAGCTTGACGGTGAACGGCAGGAAGGCGGCGCGCACCGAGAGCATGGTCTGCTTCTCGAGCCCGACCTGGCGCTTGCCGCGCATCTGCACAATGTCGAAGCCGCCGGCAACGCGCACCGGGTTGCTGATCGCGCCCTGCGGCATCTGAGCGACCAGCGAGGCGACCTCCGGGTCGAGGTGGTCGGCCGCGAGCCAGCCGAGGTCGCCACCCTCCAGCGCCGTCTGGCTCTGGCTGAACTGCGCCGCGACGACGGCGAACGGGGCGCCGGAGTGAAGCTGCTGGATGATGGTGTCGGCAAAGCGCTTGGCGTCGGCGGCGTGTGCGGGGTCCTCGATGGCGACGAAGATCTCGCCCAGGCGATACTGGGTCTGGCCGGTCTGCTCCTTGTACTCGCGCTGCTGGTTGGCGACCTCGGTCTCGTCGACACGGGCGCGGCCGGCCAGCGTCTGGCGCAGCACCCGGGTCCAGCCGAGCTGCACCCGCAACTGGTCGAACAGGGTGCGCGGCGCCACGCCCTCGCCGCGCAGCCGGGCCTGCAGGCCGCCCTTCCCCATGTTGTTGCGATGCTCGATCTCGTCGATCGCGCGGGCGATCTCGTCGTCCGGCACGACGATACGCCGGCGCTGGATCTCCTGCATGCGCAGCCGCTCGTCGATCAGCTGGCGGGTGATCTGCGGGCGCAGCCGCAGCAGCACGTCGGGCGTCGCCGGCAGGCCGGTGGAAACGGCGAACAGGCGGGCGCGGTTGTCGACGTCGTCCTGGGTGATGACGTCGCCGTTGACGGTGGCGACGATGGTGTCGCCGGCGAGGCTCTGCGGCGCCGGCAGCGGCGCCTGCGCGGCGGTGGCCGCGAGGCCTGCGGTGGAGCACAGCGTGGTCGCAAGCAGGCCCGCCCGCGCCCAGTGCCCGTGGTTGGCAAGCCGCATCAGGTGGGAACCCGCATCGCCGTCACTCCGTCAGCCGGTAAAGCCGATCGCGCCCACCGTCTTGAAGGTGACGGTGAACAGGACCGTGGTGTCGCCACCGTCATTGTCGATGGAGGTATAGCGGCGGATCAGGTTGACGTCGAAGATAAAGCATTCGTTCTCATAGCGCGCGTCGGCATTCAGGCTGACGAACTGGCCGGTGCTCAGGTCGTCCTGGGCGCCGAAGCGGGCCGAGTACTGGCCATAGCGGCTGGTCGCCCCGAAGGTCGCTTCGCTGCGCGGGACGAAGAAGCTCGCCGGTGGCCCGGCTGAGGTGTACGGGTTGGTCAGATACAGGTTGTAAGGGTCGACGTTGCTGTAGACGTAGCCGGCCGACAGGCGCAGCAGCGGCGCGCCGGCGCTGACGATGCCGTCGGCGAAGTGCACGTCGCCATTATCCTTGTCGAAGCGGCCGCGGGCAGTGAAGTCGAGCCAGTTCGAGGGCACGAACGTCACCCGGCTGATGATGTCCGAGACGTGCTCGCCGAGGCCGGAAGCCGGATAGAAGTTGGCGTCGCGATGCTCCTGGTAGGACTGGCCGATCAGGGCGTCGACCTGCTGGCCGCTGTTCAACGTCCAGTTCAGATGCAGGCCGACATTGGCGCGCGGGCCGCTGTCGAAGCGGTCGTAGCCCTGGAAGCGGTTCAGGCTGAACAGCGTGCTGTCGGTGAACTCATAGTCCAGGCTGTCCTCGTTGGGGATGCGGTCGCGGGTGCTGTTGCCGTAGTTCGGCGCGACGATGAGCTGGGCGATCGGCTCGACGATCTGGGTGCCGAGCGAGCCGGCGCTGCGCACGAACGGCCAGTTCAGCTTGCCGGCGACGAGCGGCTGGGCATGCGCGTTGGTCACCGCGTTGCCGATGTCGAAGTTCGGCTGCTGGTCGATCGTCGTCGCGTGATAGGCGGCGGCATCGACCCGGACGGTGAGGCCGAGCACGTTGCCAAGGCTGCCGACGAACGGGCGGTTCCAGGCCAGCGTGGCGGCGCCGCGCTGGTCGTTGGTGCCGGTGTCGCGCAGGATGTTGAAGTCCTCGGTGTGGAAGCTAAGCCGGCCGCCGAGCGTGTCCGGCGTGCCGACGAAATCGTAGCTGTAGCGCGGCAGCACGTAGGGCAGCAGCACCTGGCTGACCGAGGTGTTCAGCGCCTGGTAGGCGCGCACGTCGAGCCGGGCGTAGGTGCCGTCGCCGAAGCCCTCGGTGTAGATCTGCGAAGTCTGGATGTTGTTGCCGTAGCCCTGGATGTGGAAGTCGCGCTCGTAGTTGAGCGAGGTGGACTCGTTGATGTCGAAGCCGTAACGCCAGGTGTCGTTGTAATCGAACAGGCCGTGCGCCTGGATGTAGCCCTGCGGCGCGCCCTCGTCATAGGCGAGCGCGCCGTTGACGTTGAGCACGCCGTCGTTGAGGCGCAGGCGGTAGATCTCGGCGAGCTGCGGACCGGTGCCGGTGGTCAGCGTCGGCGTCAGGATGACGTCGGAGGCGTCGTTGATGACCTGGTAGTAGGGGATGTTGACGAAGCTGCCGAGGTGCTTGTCGGTGAGCCCGAAGCCGGGGATCAGGAAGCCGCTCTCGCGCTTCACCGAGGGGTCGGCATTGGAGAAGTAGGGCAGGTAGAGGACCGGCTGGCCGAGGATGTCGAGCCAGGCGTCCTGATACTCGATGCGCTTGTGCTCGAGATCCTGCGTCGCCTGGTAGGCGGACAGGTCCCACAGCGGCGGCTTCTCCGGGTCGAGCGCGCAGATGTTGCAGGTGGAGTAGACCGCGCGGCTGAGCTCGTTGAGCTTGCCGTCGGTGCGCCGCGCGCCGTTGGCGGCCAGGCGGCCGTTCAGCGCCAGCAGCGAACGCATGCCCGACAGCACGCCCTCGCGCATGCCCTGGGTGAGCTCGGCATAGTCGGCGAACAGCACCTGCCCGTCCGGCTCGGCGATCACCACGTGGCCGGAGGCGGCGACGACGTTGGTGTTGCGGTCGAAGGTCATGCGGTCGGCGCGGATGATGTGGTCGTTCTGGTAGGCCTCGACATGGCCGGTGGCGGTGACGATGCCGTTCTGCTTGTCGTAGCTGACGCTGTCGGCGGTGAAGGTGACCGGGGCGCTCTTGGAGACCGGCGCCGCGGTATGCGACCCGTGCACGAGGGCGCCGAACTGGGCGTGGGCGAGAGTCGAGGTAAAGAGGGCGATTACACAAAGAAGTAAGTAAGGCCAGGGCCGTCTGCCCTGGACCCGATTAAAGGCGGAGCCTTTAAAATCCACTTTATTGATCATGGCGAGGGGCGAAGCTTGTGCCCGTGCGGCAGGTGCTTCGATCGGCTTCGCCAAGCAAGACAGGCTGCGCCACGCTCTTAACAAATGGGGTCTGGGGCCGCGGGCTCCAGCCGGCGGAGCCTCTTGCCTGTCCGTCCCGCACCGCGATCAGCCATCCTCGAGGTGCAGCAGCAGTGCCACGGCCAGCATCAGGCCGGCCGCGGTCGGGGCCCAGGCGGCGAGTGTCGGCGGCAGGGCGCCGGACTGGCCAAACTCCTCGGCGATCTTGGAGACGGTGAACAGCGCAAACCCTGCCGCGACGCCGCTGCCCACCATTCGCGCCACTCCACCGCGTCGCGTCGGTCGCATGGAAAACCCTGCCGACACAAGCCCCATGGTGCCGGCGAGCAACGGCAGCGCGAGAAGCGATTGGAAGTGCAGCCGATGGCGCACAGAGGAAAATCCTGCCCGGTCCAGCAGCGCGATGAAGTCGGGCAGCGCCCACAGCGACAGCGTGTCCGGCGAGGCGAAGCTCTCCTGCACGCGGTGCACCGTAAGGTCGGTCGGCAGGGTCATCCGGCCGATCAGCTCGGGCAGGTGGTCGGGGGTGACGGTGCGCGCGTCGTCGAACAGCCAATTGCCGCGGGTGAGCAGGGCGCGGCTGGCCTCGATGCGCGACAGCAGGTGGTCCTCGGCGTCGAGCCGGAAGACGCTGACGCCCTGGGCGGTGAGCCGGCCGTGCTTGAGGGTGACGCCGCGGGCATGCAGGATCGCCATGCCGTCGGGGTCGAAGGCGCGGTCGGACTGGCGCAGCCAGAGCTGGCCGCCGGCGAGCGCGAGCGGGCCGCCGGTGGAGCGGATGTACTGGTTGTCGAGCTGCTCGGCGCGGGCCAGCATCACCGAGGAGAGCGGCGAGACGGCGGCCGAGGCGAAGGCGCCGAGCGCCAGCGCGCAGACCAGCGGCGCGGCGAGGAACTGCCAGGCGGAGATGCCGGCGGCGCGGGCGACGATCAGCTCGGAGGAGCGGGTGAGGCGCCAAAACGCGATGATGCCGCCGAGCAGCACCGCGAAGGGCAGGATCTGCATCGCCGCGAAGGGCAGGCGCAGGGCGGCGATCTCGCCGATCAGCGCGAAGCCGACATCGGGCTTGCTGGCGGCGCGGCGCAGCAGCTCGATGAAGTCGAACAGCGCGACGAGGCCGGTGAGCGAGGCGAGCATGGCCAGCACCGAGGCCATGAATTGCCGCGAGATGTAGAGCGAGAGGGTTGCGGCAAGCGACACGGTCGGTCAGGCCGCCAGGCGCGCGGCTGCGGTGCGCCTGGCGAGCGTCACCTGCGGCGCATACAGGATCCAGGCGCTGATGAGGCCGGGAACGATGGCGGTCAGCCAGATCAGCGGGATCAGCACCGGGTGGCGGCCGGCGACGTTGTTGACGGCCAGGTTCAGCGCCAGCAGGCCGACCACGATGCCGACCGCGATCGAGGGCCGCAGCACGTTGCCATAGCGGCGGAATTCGCCCGTGAGCACCGCGACCAGGGCGACCATGCTGAAGCTGATGGCGGTGAGCGGCGCGCTCAGGCGGCGATGCGCCTCGACCTCGAACTTGCCGACGTCGCGGGCACTCACCTCGGCGGGGTCGGGATGCAGCAGCTCGGGCAGCGACATTTCGGTGGCGTCACGATAGCGCGTCTCGTCGGTCTTGTTGTTCGAGGTGAGGTCGACGGTGTTCTGGCCGAAGGTCAGCACGTCGAGCCGGCCGGTCTTGCGGTCGATCTGCTCGCGCGAGCCGTGATAGAGGATCACCCGCGGCGAGCCGCCGCCGGTCTCGATCAGCCGGCCCTGCTCGGCCAGGATGGTCGCGCGGGTGTCGGCCTGGCGGTCGTCCTCGACGACGATGCCGCGCAGCATGCCGTTGGTGTCGCGCGAGCGGACATAGACGGTGAGGTCGTCGCTCATCGGCGTGAACAC
The DNA here is from genome assembly GCA_965198995.1 of Acetobacteraceae bacterium. GTDB lineage: Bacteria > Pseudomonadota > Alphaproteobacteria > Acetobacterales > Acetobacteraceae > CAXMMR01. Next base: position 1,114,095 of record CBDAQG010000002.1, on the reverse strand, counting down.
GCCCTCCTGCAGCAGGAAGGCGGCCAGGCGGTTGCGGATCTCGAACTGATACTGGCGGAAGGCGGCCGCACTGGCGGGCACGATCCAGACGTTGAGCACCAGGCAGGTGACGGCGGCGAACAGCGCGACGGCGACCGCCGGACGGGACACGCCGACCGGCGACAGGCCGGCGGCGCGCATCACCGTCAGCTCGCGATCCGAGGCGAGGCGCTGATAGGCGAACAGCACGACGGTGAAGGCGGTGATCGGCAGGATCACGGCGACGAAATTGGGAATCAGCAGGCTGGTGAGCTGCAGGAAGACACGCAGCGACAGGCCGCGATTGACCACCAGCTCGACGAAGCGGAGCGATTGGGTGAGCCAGATCAGCGCAACCAGCGCCGTCGTGGTGCCGGCCAGGAAGAACAGCAGCTGGCGGGTGATGTAGCGGTCCAGGCGGGTGATGCGAGGCATGCGGCAGGGTAGTGGAGGCGGCGGGAGGGAGGAAGGCCAGGGCTGTCTGCCCTGGACCCGACTAAAGGCGGAGCCTTGAAAATCCATTCCAAGTGGGTCGGGGTTAGGGGCCTCAGGCAAGGTCGTGCGAGGCTACGCTATCGCGTGACGTTACTCAGAGGCAGAGCCTCCGGCCTGCCTTTCTTCCGCCTTCGCAAGCTACGCGCGTTCAGCTCAGGCAGCAGCTCCGGCGCCGCCAGGATCGCCTCGGCCACCCCGATGGCAGCGTGGAGCTGGGCGTCGGTCAGGTGGCGCACCGCGGGGCGTTGCACGCGCTCGAACCAGGGGGCGTCGAGCGCCTCGTCCAGGCAGACGCGCATGAAGCAATGGTCGAGGCGGATCGGCCAGCGCCGGCTTGCCGCAAGCGCCGGCAGGCGTTCGCGGGTCAGCTCGAACCATCGCTCCACCAGCGCCGTTCGCTCGACCATGCCGCCCCTCATCCTGACCCTCGCCCTCGACGCCGCCGCGCAAGCCCGCTTCGACCGGCAGCGCCGGCAGCACTTCCCGCCCAAGCGCAACGTGCTGGACGCGCATCTGACGCTGTTCCACGCGCTGGACGGCGAGCAGGAGGCGGCGATCCTGGCCGACATCCGCGCCGCCGTCGAACCGGCCTTCCCGATCGAGGTCAGCGGGCTGCGCTCGCTCGGGCGCGGTGTGGCCTACACCCTCGCCTCGGACCGGCTGCTGGCCCTGCGCGGACGGCTTGCCAAAGCCTGGGCGCCGATGCTGACGGCGCAGGACCGCCAACGCTTCACCCCGCACATCACCATCCAGAACAAGGTCAGCGCGGACGAGGCGCGGGCGCTGCTGGCGGTGCTGCAGGCGGCGTTTGCGCCGTTTCAGGCGATGGCGACGGGGCTGGCGCTGTGGCGATACCTGGGCGGGCCCTGGCAGGCGGTCGAGACGGTGGTGTTCAGCGAGGCAGGAAGTCCAGAAGCTCTGCCTCTGAGCCCCGTCACGCGCTAACGCGCAGTCACACGTCACGCTCCAGGCCCCAGAGCCTCTAATGGATTTTAAAGGCTCCGCCTTTAATGGGGTCGAGGGGCAAAGCCCCTCGCCTTCCTCAATAGCCAAGCGTCCGGTCGATGGTCCCCTTAGCCCGCCCCCCTCGCATCAAGAGCTCCAACTGCTCCACTAGCGAGCGGGTGCGGGCCTGGTGCGACGAGGCGGCCGCGCTGTGCGGGGTGACGGTAATGCGCGGGTCGGCCCAGAACGGGTGGTCCGCGGGCAGTGGCTCGACCTGGAAGACGTCGAGCACGGCGCCCGAGAGCTGGCCGGCCTCCAGCGCCGGGATCAGGTCAGCCTCCACCAGGTGATCGCCGCGGCCGACATTGACGATGGCGCTGCCCGGCGGCATGGCGGCGAAGGTCGACGCGTTGAGGATGCCGGTGGTCTCCGGGGTGAGCGGCAGCAGGCAGACGAGGATGTCGGTGCGGGGCAGCAGCCCGGCCAGGCCCGCCGCACCGTGCGCGGCTTCGACCGCCGCAGTGCCCGGATGCGGCGAGCGGCTCCAGGTGGCGGTGGGGAAGCCGAGCGCCGCCAGGGCCTCGGCGACCGGCAAGCCGATCGCGCCGCGGCCGAGCACGGTGACGCGGCGGGCGCTGGCGGGGGTGAGGTCGTGCCGGCTGCGCAGCGGCGCCCAGCGGCGGCGGTGCTGGTCGGCATCGGCGCGGTCGAAGCCCCGGTGCAGGCGGAGCACGGCGTAGAGGACGTATTCGACCATGGCCGCCGCCTGCACGGCGTCGTCAAGCCGCAGCAGCGGCACGGTCGGCGGCAGGGTCGGATCCTCGATCAGATATTCGATGCCGGCGCTGATCGAGCCGATGGCAACGAGGTTCGGCAGCGCGGCGAGACTGCCATGCGGCGGGTGGTACACCAGGGCCCCGAGGATCGCGTCGTCCGGCGCCTCGCCCGGCTGCACCAGGCGCCAGCAGGTGCCGAGCCCGGCCATGGCGTCGTGCCAGGCGGGGAAATACCGGCCGAGCTCGGGTGCCAGGAACAGGATCGGCCGGATGGCGGGGTCAGACATCGAGCACGTCGCGCATGGTGTAGCGGCCGGGCGGGCGCCTGGCGACCCAGAACGCGGCCTGCACGGCGCCGGCGGCAAAGACCCGCCGGTCGAACGCGCGGTGGGTAAGCTCGATCTGCTCGCTATCGGCGGCGAGGATCAGCGTGTGCTCGCCGACCACCTGGCCGCCGCGCAGCGACGCGAAGCCGATGGCGCCGGGGCGGCGCAGGCCGTGCCGGCCGGCTTCGGCGACCTCCTCGAGCTCGACCCCGCGCCCGGCGGCGACGGCACGGCCGAGCGCCAGGGCGGTGCCGGAGGGGGCGTCGCGCTTTTGACGGTGATGCATCTCGACGATCTCGGCGTCGTAGCGCCCGGCCGGCAGCGCCGCACCGAGGCGCTCGGCCAAAGCGAGGACGAGGGTGACGCCGGGGGAGTAGTTGGCTGACTGCACGAGGGCGATGCGGGTGGCGGCCGCGTCGAGCGCAGCCTCGTCCTCGGCCGCAAGGCCCGTCGTGCCGAGCACGTAGGCGGCGCCGCGCTCGGCCAGCGCGGCGACATGCGGGCGGACGGCGTCGCGGACGGAAAAATCGATCACCACGTCGCTGACCGCGGCGAGCGCGCCGATGTCGGGCAGCAGCGGCACGCCGTCCAAGGCCGGGGTGTCGCTGCCGGGACGGACGATGCCACCGGCGAGCGTCGCACCGCTGGCGCGAACCTCCTCCACCAGCAGCCGGCCGACCCGGCCCCCAATGCCGGCGATGCCGATGCGTAGCGGGGCGCCCGAGCTCAGCCCCTGCATCGGCACCGCTACTCGGCCTCGAAGAAGCGCTTCACCTTGGCGAAGAAGCCCTCGCTCTCGGGGCTGCCCTTGGGATGGCCGACCGCCTCGTTGTCGAACTCCTCCAGCAGCTCGCGCTGGCGCTTGGTCAGATGCTGCGGCGTCTCCACCACGGCCTGGATGAACATGTCGCCGCGGGAGGCCGAGCGCAGCACCGAGAACCCCTTGCCGCGCAGGCGGAACTGGCCGCCGGTCTGGGTGCCGGGCGGCACCTTGACCCGCGCGCGCGAGCCATCGATCGCCGGCACCTCGATCTCGCCGCCCAGCGCCGCCTGAGACATGCGCAGCGGCACCCGGCAGTAGATGTTGGCGCCCTCACGCTGAAACAGCTCGTGGCCAATCAGCGTCACATGCACGTAGAGGTCACCCGGTGGCGCGCCCTGGCCGCCGGCCTCGCCCTCGCCGGACAGCCGGATGCGCGTTCCATCCTCGACCCCGGCCGGCACCGGCACCTGCAGCGAGCGCTCGCGCGCCACGGTGCCGGCGCCATGGCAGACGCGGCATGGGTTGCGCACCACCCGGCCAGCGCCGCCGCAGGTCGGGCACGGCCGCTCGACGAGGAAAAAACCCTGTTGGGCGCGCACCTTGCCAGCGCCGCCGCAGGTCTTGCAGGTCTCCGCGCCGCGGCTCTTGTCGGTGCTGCCGGTGCCGTCGCACGCCTCGCAGGCGACGCGGGTCGGCACTCGCACCGGCTTGGTGACGCCGGCGTAAGCCTCCTCCAGGGTGAGCTCGACCTGGGCGCGCACGTCGGCGCCGCTGCGGGTGCGGCCGCCGCCGCGACGGCCGCCGCCGACGAAGTCACCGAACATCTGGTCGAAAATGTCGCCCAGGCCGCCGGCGCCGGCGCCCGAGAAGTCGAAGCCGCCGGCGCCGCCGCCCTGCTCGAAGGCGGCGTGGCCGAAGCGGTCGTAGGCGCCGCGCTTCTGGTCATCCTTGAGGACGTCGTAGGCCTCGCTGACCTCCTTGAAGCGCGCCTCGGCGGTGTGGTCGCCGGGATTGCGATCAGGATGGTATTGCATCGCCAGCTTGCGATACGCCTTTTTCAGGTCGTCCGCAGAAGCATCGCGCGCTACCGCCAGGGTCTCGTAGTAGTCCTTCTTAGCCATTCCGGCTGCTGTTCCTGCAAGAAAGGCCAGGACTCTGCCCTGGACCCGCTGGGGCTGTCAGGCCCCAGACCCCGATACTTAAATGACGGGTTCCAAGGGCCTCACGGCCCTTGGTGGGGTCAAGGGGCAAAGCCCCTTGCCTTCCTTAACCTTATGCCGACTTCTTCTTGTTCTCGTCGACTTCCTCGAACTCGGCATCAACCACGCCGTCATCGGCACCGCCTGCAGCCGGCTCGTTCATCGAGGCGCTGCCGGCCTGCTCCGCCTTGTACATCGCCTCGCCGATCTTCATCGCCGCCTGGCTCAGCCGCTCGGTCGCCGCCTTCAGCGCCTCGGGGTCGTCGCCCTCGATCGCCGTCTTGGCGGCGGCAACCGCGCTCTCCGCCTCGTTCTTCTCGGCCGGGCCAACCTTGTCACCATGCTCGGCGATGTTGCGCTCGACCTGATGGACCAGCGCCTCCGCCTGGTTGCGGTTCTCGACCACCTCGCGACGGCGCTTGTCGTTGGCGGCGTTGGCCTCCGCCTCCTTCACCATCTTTTCGATGTCGGCGTCGGACAGCCCGCCCGAGGCCTGGATCTTGATCTGCTGCTCCTTGCCCGTCGCCTTGTCACGCGCCGAGACGGAGACGATGCCGTTGGCGTCGATGTCGAACGTGACCTCGATCTGCGGCACGCCACGCGGCGCCGGCGGGATGCCCATCAGGTCGAACTGACCGAGCGACTTGTTGTCGCTCGCCATCTCGCGCTCGCCCTGGAACACCTTGATGGTGACCGCGCCCTGGTTGTCGTCCGCGGTCGAGAACACCTGCGACTTCTTGGTCGGGATCGTGGTGTTGCGGTCGATCAGCCGGGTGAACACGCCGCCCAGCGTCTCGATGCCAAGCGATAGCGGCGTCACGTCGAGCAACAGCACGTCCTTGACATCGCCCTTGAGCACCGCGCCCTGGATGCCGGCGCCGATGGCGACGACCTCGTCCGGGTTCACGTTGCGCGCCGGCTCGCGGCCGAAGAACTGCTTCACCACGTCGATGACCTTCGGCATGCGGGTCATGCCGCCGACGAGGATCACGTCCTGGATCTCGCTGGCCGATACGCCGGCATCCTTGAGCGCGGCGCGGCACGGCTCGAGCGTGCGCTGGATCAGGTCGTCGACCAGGCTCTCGAGCTTGGCGCGGCTGAGCTTGATCACGAGGTGCTTCGGCCCGGAGGCGTCCGCCGTGATGAACGGCAGGTTGATCTCCGTCTCCTTGGACGAGGAGAGCTCGATCTTCGCCTTTTCCGCGGCCTCCTTCAGCCGCTGCAACGCAAGCTTGTCCTTGCGGAGGTCGATGCCCTGGTCCTTCTGGAACTCGGCAGCCAGGTAGTCGATCACCCGGGCGTCGAAATCCTCGCCGCCGAGGAAGGTGTCGCCATTGGTCGACTTCACCTCGAACACACCGTCGCCGATCTCAAGCACGGACACGTCGAACGTGCCGCCGCCAAGGTCATAGACCGCGATCGTGCCCGCCGACTTCTTGTCCATGCCGTAGGCGAGTGCGGCCGCCGTCGGCTCGTTGATGATGCGCAGCACCTCGAGCCCGGCAATCCGCCCGGCATCCTTGGTCGCCTGACGCTGGGCGTCATTGAAGTAGGCCGGCACGGTGATGACCGCCTGCGTCACCTTCTCGCCGAGATAGGCCTCGGCCGTGTCCTTCATCTTGCCCAGGATGAACGCGCTGACCTGGCTCGGCGAATACTTCTCGCCCTTCGCCTCGACCCACGCGTCGCCGCTCTCGCCGCGGACGATGCCGAACGGCACCATCGCACGGTCCTTGGCGACGGTCGGGTCGTCGAAACGGCGACCGATCAGGCGCTTGACCGCATACAGGGTGTTGGACGGGTTGGTGACCGCCTGGCGCTTGGCGCTCTGGCCGACCAGCCGCTCGCCGCCATCGGCGAAGGCGACCATCGACGGGGTGGTGCGCGCACCCTCGGAGTTCTCGATCACGCGGACATCCTTGCCCTCCATGACCGCGACGCACGAATTGGTGGTGCCCAGGTCGATCCCGATGACCTTGCTCATATGCTCACTCTCCTTGCAGCGGCGGCGGACGGCCCGAAGCACCGTCGGCGACCCTATGACGAGACAGTCCGGATGTATGGCGAGCGCCCTCGCTGAACAAGGGCAAACTGCCTAAAAGCGAGGCGGTCAGGCGGCCGACGTGGCGCCCTTGCTGACGACGACCATCGCCGGCTTCAGCAACCGCCCGTTCAGCGTCCAGGCCGCGCTCCAGGCCTGCATCACGGTGCCGGCGGGATGGTCGGGCGAGGGCTGCTCGGCCATCGCCTGGTGAAAATTGGCGTCGAACGGCTTGCCGGTCGGGTCGTCGCGGGCGATGCCGTTGCGCTCCAGGATGCCGACAAAGGAACGCTCAATGCCCTCAAAACCCTCGCGCAGCTTGGTCACGATCGCCGGCTCACCGGCCGCCTGAGGCGGCAGGCTGTCGATGCCGCGACGCAGGTTCTCGGCCGCCTCCACCACGTCCTTGGCGAATTTCTGCACCGCATATTGCCGCGCGTCATCGGCGTCGCGCTTGCCGCGGGAGCGAACGTTCTGCATCTCCGCCTCGGCGCGCATCCAACGGTCGCGAAAGTCGTCGCGCTCGGCCTCCAGCGTGGTGAGACGCGCGGTCGCGTCGTCGGCAGCCGACATGTCGGGATCAAGCGCCGCCTGAACGATGTGGTCCTGCTCGGCGGCACCCGGCGGCTGCTCGCCCGCGGCGCTCGGCTGCTCGCCGTGCGGCTCGGCCTGCTCTGGCGTCATCTGCTCTGTGTCCGTGCTGCTCATGGGCGCGGAGTTAGGCGCTCGCCGGCGGCCGAACAAGGGAGGCAGCCTCACCACAGCCGACGATCGAAGCTGAACGGGATCACGCCGGCGATCCGGGCCGCCGCCGCGCCGGCATGCATCGGGTTGAGCAGCAGGTTGCAGCAGGCCGGCACCAGCATCGACGGCACCCGCAGCACCGCCGAGCCGCCGGAGCGCAGCCAGGCGTCGCCGGCGGCCCGCGTGTCGGCCGGCAGCTCGGGGCGATCCTCCGGCTCGGGCAGGCTGACGCGCAGCAGCACGTAGTCGGCGGGCATGTCCTCGGGCGAAACGTCCAGATGCACACGCACCTCCAGAACACAGAGCGCAGGATGGTCGGCAAGGTAGACGACAGGCAAGCCGGCCCGGTTCCAGCGGCCAGGGGTGCGCCGGGCACCCTCGCCCGACAGGTCGGCAAACGGCGCGCGGCAGAGGCGCCAGGCTTGGGGCATGGCTAGAAAAGGCCAGGGCTCTGCCCTGGACAGGGCGCCCATCGCACGCGTGCGATGGGTCCCGACGCTGGGGGCAGCGCCCCCAGACCCGCATCCGTTAGGGGCATACGACGTTCTTCCCGAGCTTGGCGAAGCCATTAATCATGCTTCGAACGCCACCAGCCTGGCCGCGGGACATGAATAATAAATGGATTTCAAAGGCTCCGCCTTTGATGGGGTCAAGGGGCAAAGCCCCTTGCCTTGCCTTGCCGCTAAGCCGCGATGCCGTGGCTGATCTGGCCGATCAGGGTCTCGACACGGCGGGCGCCGATGTCGGTATCCAGCAGGTCCAGCGGCGCATGGCCGTCCAGCGCCCGCGTCGCCCGCCGCAGCCAGCGCGCCGCCTTGGCCGCGTCGGCAAAGCCATCCTCCGCGGTGATGACAACGCGCAGGATGCGCAGCAACCGATCGGACTGCTCTGGCGAAAGCCGGCCAAGGGTGCGGCGATGCGCCAGGGTGCGGCGTGGAAACGCCAACTGATCGAGCTCGGCGGCACTCAGCCGGCCACTCTCCAGAAGCTCGTCGACCAGCTGCAATGGCAGGCCGGCCCGCACCGCCTCAACCACGTCGAGGTCGGATCCGTCGAGCGTGATGCTGTCGAATGTGGTCATATGCCCAACATAGACCGGCATATCGCCATCAGCAAGGCATCCTTGCTAACCCAGCAACCGGCCGATGACCCGCGCCGTGTAGTCGACCACCGGAATGATACGGCCATAGTTGATGCGTGTCGGGCCGATGACGCCGATGGCGCCGACGATGCGGTCCTTCTCGTTGCGCGCGGGGGCGACGACCATGGAGACGCCGGAGGCGCCGAACAGGCCGCTTTCGGCGCCGATGAAGATGCGCACCCCGTCGGACTGCTCGGCGAGCTCGAGCAGCTTGAGCATGGTCTCGTGCGTCTCGAGGCGCTCGAACAGCATCCGGATGGAGGCGATGCGCTCGATCTGGGTGACGTCGGCGAGCAGGCGGGACTGGCCGCGGATGATCAGCGAGCCGCCGCGGCTGCCCTCGCTGCCGGCGTCGCTCCAGGTGGCCAGGCCGGTTTCGACGACGTTGGCGGCAAGCGCGTCAAGCTGGCCGCGGTCCTGCGTCATCTCGTCATCGACGACGCGGCGCAGCTCCGGCAGGGTGCGGCCGACGAGGCGGTGGTTGAGGTAGTTGGCGGCCTCGATCAGCGCCGCGGGCGGCAGGCCGGCGGGGATCTCGATCACCCGGTTCTCGACCGAGCCGTCGGCGCCGACCAGGATGACCAGCGCCCGGCCGGAGCCCAGGGCCACGAAGTCGATATGCTTGACCGCGCCGTCGGATTTCGGCGCGACAACCAGGCCCGCAGCCTGAGAGAGGCCAGAGAGCATGGTGGAGGCTTCGGTGAGCGTCGCCTGCAGCGAGCGGCCGCGGGCCTCCAGCGCGGCGGTGACCTGGCCGCGCTCGTCCTCGCCGATCTCGCCGAACTGCAGCAGCCCGTCGACGAACAGGCGCAGGCCGCGGTCGGTCGGCAGGCGACCGGCCGAGGTGTGCGGGGCGAACAGCAGGCCGGCCTCGGTCAGGTCGGCCATCACGTTGCGGATGGTGGCCGGCGAGAGCGGGATCGGCAGCCGGCGCGACAGGGTGCGGCTGCCGACCGGGTCGCCGGTCTCGACGTATTCCTCGACGATCTCGCGCAGCACCGCGGCGGCGCGCGGATCGAGCCCCGGCACCGGGCTGCGCGGCGGGCGAGGCAAGCGCGGCGGTGGGAAGGGGTTGTTCATCGAGTGATCTAGCATGATCTGTGCCGCCTGGACCGACGTCAACACAAACAAGCGGGCTCGGCCGGCAACGTGCGACTATTATGCCCTACAGAGTGGCGGGACAGACACCATCGTGATGGCGAACGAAGCGGCGGAGGGCGGACGCCGGCTGGCACGCGGCGAGCGGCTGGTGCTGGCGAGCCATAATGCGGGCAAGCTGGTCGAGATCAGGGCGCTGCTGGCGCCGCACGGGCTGCAAGTGGTCTCGGCCGGCGCGCTGGGGCTGGCCGAGCCGGCGGAGGACGCGCCGGATTTCGCCGGCAATGCCCGGATCAAGGCGCTCGCGGCGACCCGGGCGACCGGGCTTGCCGCACTCGCCGACGACAGCGGCTTCTGCGTCGCCGCGCTCGGCGGCGCACCGGGGGTGCTGTCGGCGCGCTGGGCCGGGCCGGAGAAGGATTTCGCCGGCGCGATGGCGCGGGTGGCAGGCGAGATGGGCGAGGCGGCGGACCGCAGCGCCTGGTTCTGCTGCGCGCTGTGCCTCGCCTGGCCGGACGGGCACAGCGAGACGCTCGAGGGACGGGTCGACGGCCAGGTGGTCTGGCCGCCGCGCGGCAGCCTGGGCTTCGGCTACGACCCGATGTTCCAGCCCGACGGCGGCGCGCTGACCTATGGCGAGGTCGACCGCGCGACCAAGGGCGGCGGCAGCCATCGCGCGCGGGCGTTCGCCGCCCTGCTGGCGCGCTGCCTGCCGGCCGGATGACCGCCGTCCCGCGGAGCGCGCCCTCGACGGTTACCGAGCCGGACGAGCCGCTGGCGCTCTACGTGCACTGGCCGTTCTGCCTGCACAAATGCCCCTACTGCGACTTCAACAGCCACGTGCGGCCGCAGATCGACCAGGCGCGCTTCGGCGCGGCGCTGCGGCGCGAGCTGGCGTTCGAGGCGGCCCGGCTCGGGCCGCGGCCGCTCGGCTCGATCTTCTTCGGCGGCGGCACGCCAAGCCTGATGGCGCCGCACACCGCCGGGCTGCTGATCGAGGACGCGCGGCGGCTGTTCCACGCCGCGCCGGACCTCGAGATCACGCTGGAGGCCAACCCGACCAGCGTCGAGGCCGGCCGGCTGGCGGCATTTCGCGACGCCGGGGTGAACCGGCTGTCGCTCGGGGTGCAGTCGCTGCGCGACGACCAGCTCGCCATGCTCGGGCGGCAGCACTCGGCGGCCGAGTCGGTGCAGGCGCTGGAGACGGCGCGGCGGCTGTTCGCCCGGCTCTCCTTCGACCTGATCTACGCCCGGCCGGGCCAGTCGCTGCCGGACTGGCGGCAGGAGCTCGACCTCGCGCTCGACCTCGCCGCCGACCACCTGTCGCTCTACCAGCTCACCGTGGAGCCGGGCACCGGGTTCGAGGCGCTGCACCGGCAGGGGCTGCTGGTGCTGCCGGACATGGACGACGCCGCGCGGCTCTACGAAGCGACGGCGGAGCGGGCAGCGGCGCACGGGCTCGCCGCCTACGAGATCTCGAACTACGCCAAGCCCGGGGCGGAGAGCCGCCACAACCTCGCCTACTGGCGCTACGGCGACTACGCCGGCATCGGGCCGGGCGCGCATGGGCGGATCAGCCTGGACGGGGCGCTGTTCGCGACCCGGCGGCACCGCGCGCCCGAACCCTGGGCCGAGCGAGTGGAGCGGGACGGCGACGGCAGCACCGAGATCACCCCGGTCGCGCCACAGGAGCGCGCGCGCGAGATGCTGCTGATGGGGTTGCGGCTCGCCGAGGGCATCAACGCCGAGCGCTTCGAGCGACGCACCGGGATCGCCCTGGCCGACGCGGTGGACGCCGAGATGCAGACCGCGCTCGTCGAGGCAGGCTACCTGGAGGCGACGGCGACGCGGCTGGTGGCAACGGTGGAGGGCCGGATGCGGCTCGATGCGCTGCTCGGGGCTTTGGTCAGGTAAGGCCAGGACGCTGTCCTGGACCTGCTGGGGCCGTGAGGCCCCAGACCCCACTGATTGGAGCCTAGCCTGCGCCCCACGCCGCCAAGCTGACGGGTAGACCATGATCAATAATCGATTCTGAAGGCTTCGCCTTGCCTCACCAGCCATGACTACCCGGCACGCCCTTGAAGGGCCCCGTCAGGTCGCTGGTGACCCAGCCGCCATAGAAGCCGCCGGGCTGCGGCGTGGCCTGCTCGTCGCCGACGAAGCACTGGTCCATGGCCTGGCAATAGACGGCCAGGTGGTCGCACAGTGCGGCGTAGGCCGGCACCGGCGTCGGATAGCTCCAGGCGCAGCGTGGGGCAAAGGCGGCGCCGGCGCGCAGGCTCCAGTAGCGGGCGACGCCTTTCCATTCACAGAAGCTGCTGCCGCTGGCGGGCTCGATCGTGCAGCCGGAAAAGGCGTCGGGCGGCAGGTAGTAGACCGGCGGGTGGGTGGTTTCGAGCACCCGCCAGGCGGCGCTGGTCTCGGCGATGACATGGCCGCCGAAGACGATGCGCAGCGGCTTGGGCACCGGCTCGAGGGCGGGTGGGCGAGGATAAAGCCAGACGTCTTCCATATCCGTATCTCCACACAGAACAGCTTAGCTGAAGAGACGCGATCCAAGGGCCGCCCGGCCCGTCATGCGTGAGCACGCAGTCGCGTAACGTGGGTCCAGGGCAAAGCCCTGGCCTTGCCTTTTCCTTCCGTGTGCCGGAAGCAAGCCCAATGATCCTAGTGGAAGTCCTGCGCGGCGGCCACGTCGAGTCCCGCCATGCCGGCGCGTTCGTCGTCGCCGATGCGGACGGGCGGGTGGTGCTGCAGGGTGGCGACGCGGCGGCGGCGGTGTTTCCGCGCTCGGCGATCAAGGCGTTGCAGGCGCTGCCGCTGGTCGAGACGGGCGCGGCCGAGCGGTTCGGGCTGGACGACGAGGCGCTGGCGCTGGCGTGCGCCTCACATGACGGCTCGCCCGGGCAAACGCGGGTCGCCGAGCGGATGCTGGACAGCGCCGGGCTGAGCGGGGCGTGCCTCGAGTGCGGCGTGCAGTGGCCGAGCAGTGCGACGGCGGCACGGGCGCTGGCGGCCGAGGGGCACGTCGCCACGGCGCTGCACAACAACTGCTCGGGCAAGCATGCCGGCTTCCTCTGCGTCGCGGTGGCGACCGGGGCGCCGGTGGCCGGCTACGTGGCGGCCGGGCACCCGGTGATGCAGCTCGTGACGCGGGCGGTCGCGGAGATGACCGGGACGCGGCTGGAGGCGGGCAACAGGGCGACGGATGGCTGCTCGATCCCGACCTTCGCCATTCCGCTGACGGCCTTGGCGCGTGGGTTCGCCCGGTTCGGCTCCGGGCAGGGGCTCGGCCAGGCGCGGGCGGAAGCGGCGGCGCGGCTGCGGCAAGCGGTGGCGGCGCATCCGGAGCGGGTGGCCGGCGCCAGGCGGTTCGACACCCGGCTGATGCAGGCGCTCGGCAGCCGCGCCTTCGTCAAGGTGGGTGCGGAGGGGGTGCATTGCGGCGCGCTGCCGGAACTCGGGCTTGGCTTCGCCGTCAAGTGCGCGGACGGCGCCGCAAGGGCGAGCGAGGTGGTGACCGCGGCGTTGGTGCAACGCCTCCTCGACGTTGAGCTTGACGCGTCACTGGCTCAACCGTCGCTGCTGAATTGGAACGGCCTATCGGTAGGCTCGCTTAGGCCTGCGCCGAGCCTACTTAACTAATCGGGATCCAAGGGCCGCCGGCCCGTCGTGCGTGAGCACGCATTCGCGTGACGCGGGTCAAGGGCAGAGCCCTTGCCTTACTTGAAGGCTGTTGAATGCAAGACCGCCCGCAGCAATTCGCCTCCGACAACTACGCCGGCATTTGCCCCGAGGCGTGGGCCGCGATGGCCGAGGCGAACGCCGGTCCCGCCGCCGCCTATGGCGACGACCCCTGGACGAGCCGGGCCGCGGACGCGTTCCGCCGGCTGTTCCAGACCGATTGCGAGGTGTTCTTCGCCTTCAACGGCACCGCGGCCAACTCGCTCGCTCTGGCCTCGCTGGCGCGCTCCTACCACGCGGTGATCTGCTCGGACGTGGCGCATGTGGTGCATGACGAGTGCGGCGCGCCGGAGTTCTTCTCCAACGGCTCGAAGCTGCTCACCGCGCCCTCGGTCGCCGGCATGCTGAGCCCGGCGGGGATCCGCAGCGTCGCCACGGCCAGAACCGACATCCACCATCCGAAGCCACGCGTGGTCACGATCACCCAGCCGAGCGAGACCGGGCAGGTCTACACGGTCGACGAGGTGCGGGCGATCGCGGCGACCTGCCGCGACCTCGGGCTGCACCTGCACATGGACGGCTCGCGCTTCGCCAACGCCTGCGCAAGCCTGGGCTGCACGCCAGCCGAGCTGACCTGGCGCGCCGGAGTGGACGTGCTGTGCTTCGGCGGCACCAAGAACGGCATGGGGTTCGGCGAGGCGGTGCTGTTCTTCGACCGCCGCGTGGCCGAGGATTTCGACTACCGCTGCAAGCAGGCCGGCCAGCTCGCCTCGAAGATGCGCTTTCTCTCCGCACCCTGGATCGGCATGCTGGAGAGCGGCGCCTGGCTGCGCAACGCCGAGCACGCCAATTCCTGCGCGCAACGCTTCGCCGCCAGGATCGGCTCGACGCCCGGCGTGCGGCTGGCGTTCAAGGTGCAGGCGAACGCGGTGTTCGTGGAGGCGGAACCGGCGGCGCTGGAGCGGCTGCGGGCGCGCGGCTGGCGGTTCTACACCTTTATCGGTGGCGCGGCGCGGTTCATGTTCGCCTGGGACGCGCGGCCGGACCAGGTGGATGCGTTGGCGGACGACTTGGTGGCTTGCAGTCAGGAAGAGGTTCTTTTTTGAAAAAAAGAACCAAAAAACTTTTGTCTCATTAGGGTCCAGTTCGTTGGAGCTGGTTGTTCTCAATTTGGACCGCAGCGCGGGGCGTCTGGCGGAGTTTCGGCGCGACAATCCCTCGCACGCCGACATCCGGCGCTTCAGCGCCATCGACGGCCGCACGCTCGATCGCGCGGAGATGCAGGCCTGCGGCGTGCTGTCCCCCGACCTGGCCTACAGCGACGGCGCGCTCGGCAGCGCCCTGTCCCACCTGGGCCAATGGCAGCACGCCGCGCAGTCCGGCCGCCAGATCACCGTTCTTGAAGACGACGCCGTGCTGTGCGGCAACTTCCGCGAGGAGGCGACGCGGCTGCTCGCGGCGCTGCCAGCGGGCTGGGACTACGTCCAGTGGGGCTACAACTTCGACACCTTCCTGACCTACGAGATGCTGCCTGGCGTTTCCGCCTGCACGGCGACCTTCGACCAGTCGCGACTGCGACAGGCGATCGGCACCTTCCACACGGTTGCGGTCACGGGCACGCTCTACAGGCTGGTCTGCTCGCTCGGCATTCCCGGCTACACGATCTCGCCGCAGGGCGCGACGCGCCTGCTGCGCGCCTGCCTGCCGCTGCGGCCGGCGCAGAGCTTCTATCCCGGGCTGAACCAGTGGTTCGGCCATCGCAGCATCGACTTCATGCTGAACACGCTGCACGAGACGCACGCTACCTACGTCGCAGTGCCGCCTTTGGTGGTCAGCGCGAACGAGGCGGCGACGAGCACCGTTTCGGAAAATAAGTAAGCAAGCGCTTCTTTTTGAAAAAAGAAGCAAAAACTTTTGTTGGTTTAGCCTTAACGAACAAAAGTTTTTTGGTTCTTTTTTTCAAAAAAGAACCGCTTCCTTTCTCCCGGCGCCCAAACAGCATAACCGACAAACGCGGCAAGAAACCCGACATAGTAGCCCACGTCCGCACCGCCGAGCCACCTGGCGACGATGCCGGTGTAGACGTCGGAGACTGAGAACAGCAGGATCGTCGCCACCGAAACGACCACGAACAGGCTGGCGCCGACGGTCCAGCGCTGGGCAGCGTCGCGGCGCGGGCCGGGACGACAGTACCAATCGGCCAGCACGATGCCGGTCCACGGTGCGATCCAGTACAGCGTCAGAACGAGGTAGCTTGCGTAGAGGTCGGTGTAGTGGCCGGCGCCCAGCACGGCGAGCGCGTAGCCGAGGCTCGCGGTGAGGATCGCGGCGAGCACGCGCGGCACATGCAGGCCGGCGGAGATCAGGCTGTAGGAGGCGGTGTTGTCGTTTACCGAGTTGCCGGTGATGGAGGAGAGCGCGAGCGCGGCCAGCACCACCGGCGCGAACAACCCGGCCGCCTGCTGCAGCCCGGCGATGACGGCGAGCGGCGTCGCGTCGGCCATGCTGCCGGCGGTAAGCAGGCCGAGGAGCTGGAACGGCGCGGCCGCACCGACCAGCCCGAGAAAGGCGCGCGTGACGATGCGGCGGGGCGGCGTGGCGGCGGGCAGGTAGCGCGTGTAGTCCGACGCATAGGACGCCCAGGAGAGATTGAAGCTCGCCAAAATCGCTGTCGCCAGCACGAAGTTCGGCAAGCTCGGCGGCGAGGGCACGCCGGCGGCATGGTCGTGCAGCAGGCAGAGCACGCCGGCGGCGGCAAAGGCGACGAGCAGCACCGCGCCGAGGTATTTCTGCAGGGACTGCACGACGTCGTGGCCGTAGATGCTGGCAATCATCTGCACGCCGGCCAGCAGAGCGAGCGCAAGCCAAAACGGCACTCCGGTGCCGGCCAGCGCCAGCAGCGCGATGAGGGCGGCCGCCGCCGGCACGTTGTTCACCGCATCCCAGCCCACGCAGTAGATCCAGTTCAGCAGGCTCGGCAGGCGCACGCCGTCACGCCCGAGCGCGCGTCGCGAGGCCTCCATCTGCGGCAGCCCGGTCGGCGGCCCGATGGTGGCGGCGAGTGCCACGGGCAGGCCGCCGACCAGGTTGCCAATCAGGATCGCCAGCACGCCGAATTTGAGGTCAAGCCCGAGATGAACGAGCAGCACCCCGGCGACCCACCCGCCGGGGCCGAGGTTGGGCGAGAAGTGGCTCCAGAACACCCGGTCGAGCTTCATGGTCTGCTGCTCTGGCCGCAGGCCGACGGCGATGGCGTCAGCGCTGACCGCCTCCATCAGCGGCGCCGGCCGCGAGCCGGCTACTGGCTGACCGTCTCGCGCACCGCGCGCGCCGCCTGGATGTCGCGATACTCGCGCGAGCTGCGGATGATGTGGCAGAGATTGTCGATCGAATCCGTGCCCGCCAGCATCTTCTCGGCGTAGAAGCCGATCGCGCTCTGCTCCGGCTCGCGCTGCAGCAACGCCTTGTAGACCGTGCGCACGATGATGGCGAACTCGTCGAGCGTCTTGCCCGCCGGCGCCTGCAGGCTGGCGAACGACTCCTCGGCGCTGCGGCTGTCGGGCAGCAAAGAGGAGACGATGCGGCGGCGCCCGGCCTCCAGCAGCGACAGCTCCGGCTTGTCGAAGCCGTCGCCGTAGGGCTGATGGCGCTGCTCCCACTCGATCTTGAGCGGAAAGGCATCGAACGGGGTGTCGTATAGGTCGTAAGTGGGTTTATTGCCCCACTTGACCTCGAAATACGCCTCGTTCGCCTTCTTCGCCGCCGAAATGATGGCGCGCACCTCCGGCGAGACCCGGGTCGTCTTGTTACGCGCGTGCTGGACGAGCACCCGTTCGTCAATGATGAACGGCACCTGCGCCTTCTTGATGCGCACGATGTAGTCGGTATCTTCGGAGTAGGCCGGAAAGAAGTTCTCGTCGAAGGCGCCGACCCGGTCGAATGCCATCCAGCCGAAGGCGAAGCAGGCGAAGTCCTGCTTGACGACCTCTCCCTTGCGCATGCCGGCCGCCTCGACGCCGTGCAGAAAGCCAAGCCCGATGCCGTTGTAGCCCTGCAGGAAGGTCACGAAATCATCCAGACCGTCGGGGATGAACTCGATATCGTCGTTGACGACGAGGGTGATCTCGCGCTCGTCGGTGAAAGACTCCAGAATGCCGTCGTTCCAGCTCCGGGCGACGCCGCGGTTGGAGCGGTGCAACGTCAGGTTGGCCGAGGCGGTGGCGCAAAAGGCGACGAGCTTGGCCTCGAGCTCCGGGTCGGACGAGTGGCAGTGGATGTACCAGTGAATGTCATGCTTCGTTTTGCCCTCGACGCTGGCGAACAGGTCAGCGGGGAACTCGGCATAGACGAGCGTTACAATCCCGAGCTTCATCGAGGCATCCTCACGAGCAGCCGGCCAAGTGTGCCTGGTACGGCCCTGGCCAGCAACTCGCGGGTGACGGCGGCGGGTTAGGCAAGGCGAGGGCTTTGCCCTCGACCCGCTGGAGCCTGAGGCCCCAGACCCCCACTTAGCTTGCGCAGCAACTGAATATTTCCAAAGCCTAGGCTTTGGTGGGGTCAAGGGGCAAAGCCCCTTGCCTTGCCGTCAGCCCTTCAGGTCGTCCGGCACCTTGCCGCCGTTCTGCGCCAACTGCGCCATGACTTCGTGGTGCAGCCACATGTTCATCGTCGCCGAGTCCGAGGTGTCCCCGGTGTAGTGCAGTTCGCCGGCCAGCGTCTTGCGCGCCTCGAGGCTGCTGTCGAGGTCGAGCACCTTCAGCAGGTCGACGATGGAGGTGCGCCAGTTCAGCGCGCCCTTGCCGGCCTGCATCCGCTCCAGCACCGCGGCGACGTCGACCGGCTCGGCGGTGGGTGCGGGCGTGGCGGACGCGGGCGCCGCCGACGCTTGCAGAGAGGCCGGCGCGGCGGCGGCGGTCGCCGTCGGGGCCGCCGTGCTGGCTGGGCTTGCCGTCGGCTCGGCCGCGTGGCCGAAGATCTTCGACATGATCGACCCGAAGATGCTCATCGCTGTGGCTCCTTGTCCTGCCGCGGCGACCCTGTGCCGCAGCGATCCGCAGGCGTAGGAACGACTTGCCGGCGGCGAAGTTCGGCCGGGATCGCTGTTGGGCGACGTCGAGGCGGCGATCAAGGCAGGCGGGGCAGGATGATGCAGGAGGGCGGCACCGCGGTGGTCATCGGCGCCACCGGCGGCATCGGCGCGGCGTTGCTGCGCGCGTTGCAGGCGGAGGCGGGTTACGAGCGCATCGTCGGGCTGTCGCGCAGCGGCGGCGGGCCGAGCCTGGCCGGGGTTGCGCTCGCCCGCATCGACGTCACCGACGAGGCCAGCATCGCCGCTGCGGCGGCGGCACTGGCCGAGGCGCCAGCGTTGCGCCTCGTGCTCGTCGCCACCGGCGTGCTGCAGACGACCGGACTGACGCCGGAGAAGACCTACCGGGCGCTCGACGGCGCGGCGATGGCCGAGAGCTTTCGGGTCAACACGATCGGACCGGCGCTGATCGGCAAGCACCTGCTGCCGCTGCTGCCGCGCACCGGCCGCAGCGTCTTCGCCGCGCTCAGCGCGCGGGTCGGCAGCATCGGCGACAATCGGCTGGGCGGTTGGCACAGCTATCGCGCCACCAAGGCGGCGCTCAACATGGTGCTGCGCAACTTCGCCATCGAGCTGGCGCAATCGCGGCCGGAGGCGATCTGCGTCGGGCTGCATCCCGGCACGGTGCAGACGGAGCTCAGCGCCCCATTTCGCGGCCGCCGCCCGGCCATGACGCCGGCCGTCTCGGCGCGTCACCTGCTGGACGTGATCGCACGGCTGACACCGGCGGAGAGCGGCAGCGTGCTGGCCTGGGACGGCGGCATCATCGTGCCCTGAACCGGCGGCTTGATCGCTCGCAGTCAGCGCTGGCGATCGCAATTACGTTACGGTCTAAAAACCTTCTTGCCGGCGGCAACGTCAGCCGGGCGCAGGACGGACAGTGACGGCGTCGTCAGCTCGACTTGATCCACCATTTGACCGGCTTGGGCTCGCATGCCGGCTTGCGCCTGGCCGCCGCGTCGGCAGTCTTGGCGGGTCCGCGCGGACGGCCGACCGGGTTCTTCCTGACGATCTGCCCGTCCGCCACGGCCTCACGCGGCGCTGCTGGCGGCTCGTCGCGGCTGCCCGCCGGGGCGGCCGCGGCGAGGGTGGCGAGTTCGGCCTGCTGGGTGGCGATAGTGGCCTGCAGTGCGGCGGTGTCGACCTCCTGGCGGCGGATCGTCTCCAGCGCGTCCTTGAGCTTGAGCTCGGCCAGGCCGAGTTGGCTGCAGACCGCGTCGAGTTTCGCCTGCGCCTCGCGCAGCGGCCGCTCGTCGGCGGGGGCGCGGGCCGGCGCCGGCTGGAGGTCCGGCAGCGCGGCCGGCTCGCTGCGGCCGCGTTCACGCCCGGGGCCGAGCGGCAAATGGACGACAGGGACGTCGGCCGAGCCGGCGAAGCGGTTGCGGCGCGGGCCGGCGCCGCCCTGCGGGCCAGAGGAGGAAAGCTGCGGCCGACCCTGGTTCCATTTCGGCGCCGACTGGCCGGCATCCGCCACCCGCGGGCGGGACGCCGCCTGGCCCGGTTGGGCCGATGCCGGCGCGGCCGACAGCCCGCCCGCCGCCGGGCGAGACGGCGCGAAGCGCGCGCGCCCTTCGCCGCCAAGGTCGGCGAGGGCTCGTCGCATGCGCTCTTCATCGGAGTCGGTGGTCGAGATGTCGGTCGTGAGTGGCTGGGGCTTGTCAGAAATCGGCAAACTGGATGTTCCGTCAAAGGTGGTCTGCGAGGCTGCGGCGGGTCAAGCAGGCATGCGACGGGTCGAGGCCGCACCTCAAAGTCCCACAACCTCAAATGAGCGTGTCGTTCCTGCAGGCAATGATCTTGAATGGTGACTTGTTCAAGTAAAATTATTGAACGTTCCGGCCGCTAATGCAATATACGTGTCCGATGGTAACTCACAAGGCGTACGTATTATCATGGCTGAAGAGTTCGACAAGATCCACGGCGAGACTGCCGGCTCCACCCTCGCTTTCACGGCGCAGATCGTCTCGGCGCACGTCGCCAACAACGCCGTACAGGCGAGCGCCCTGCCGGAGCTGATCCAGCAGGTCTACACGGCGCTGAGCTCGCTCGGCGGCAGTACTGTCGCAGCAGAAAAGCCACAGCCTGCCGTCCCGGTAAAGAAATCAGTGTTCCCCGACTACATCATCTGTCTGGAAGACGGCAAGAAGCTGAAAATGCTCAAGCGTCACCTGATGACGTCCTACGGAATGTCGGCCGAGGACTATCGTCAGCGCTGGAACCTGCCGTCCGACTACCCGATGGTGGCGCCGAACTATGCCCAGCATCGCTCCAGCCTCGCCAAGTCGATCGGCCTTGGCCGCAAGCCGAGCGGCAGCGACCCGGCACCCGCCGGCGCCACCCAGGCGCCGGTCAAGCCAGCCCGTCGCGGCCGCAAGGCGACGCAGGAGAACGCGGCCGATTAAATGCCGGATCGACCGGACTGCAATCGCCCGGCGCAGCCGGGCGACAACGTTGCCCACCAACAATGAGCTGAGTGGCTCCATACCTGGAGCCGCTTGGTAAACTTGGTGACGACGTCGCCCAGCTTGCCAAACAGCGAGGGCAGGCATCACGCCGTCAGCGGCAACACTATCCACTACCGCAACGATTATTGACCGCTATCTCGCGTAGCATAGGTGCATCGATACGATTCGCTGCAACTCAGGGCTGAAGGTCCGGCCTGTAACTTGCGCTTTCTTCCGTTGTTGCTGCGAAGTATTGGTGCCCTCACCGTCTGCCGTGCGGCGGACGAACGGCACGCCTCCACCGCCGCGCCAATCAATGTCGCGGCTCGCCCGATCAGGAGCCGCTGAACTCGTCATAGCCCTGCTTCTCCCAGAAGCCGCTCGGGTAAGTGTTCGTGACGAAGATGCTCGCCAGGTTCTTGGCACTTTTGAAGCCAAGCTTCACCGGCGTGCGCAGCCGCACCGGTGCGCCCCACTGGGACTGCAGCGGCTGGCCGAGGAAGTCGAGCGCCAGGATCGTCTGCGGGTGCAACGCGCTCGGCATGTCGAGCACGGTCGAGTAATTGTCAAAGCAGGTGAAGCCCACCCAGCGCGCCGAGAGGTCGGCGCCGACCTGCGTCAGAAACCGGTGCAGCGGCACGCCGCTCCACTGGCCGATCTGGCTCCAGCCCTCGATGCAGATGTGCCGGGTCACCTGGCTTTCCTGCGGCAGCGCGCGCAACGCCGCCAGCGTCCAGGGCTGGCGGCTGGCGACGCGGCCGCTCACCTCCAGCCGCCAGTCATCCGGCACGTCGCGCACCTGCCATTCGGGGTAGTAGGCGTTGAAGCGGAACGGCTTGGTCACTGCGCTCACCGGGTAGGTCTCGGCCAGCCGGGTGCGGCTGAACAGCGCCGCCTGCACCCGGTCGTCCAGCGCCAGCATGGCGCGCAGCGCGCGGTCGAACAGGTCGCCGCTGTCCAGGTTGCCGGACAGGTCGCAGCCGCTCAGCAGGCTCACCGCGCCCAGCGACAGGGTGCGCTTGAGCATCAACCGCCGCGACAGCCGCGCGAGCTCGCCACGCACGGACTGGTTGCGGCTCATCACACGCCCTCGCGGGCGCTGCCGCTCAGCATCGAGCGGATCGTCGCCGGATAGATCAGCGCCAGCGTCACGTGCAGGACGAGAAAGGCGACGATTGCGCTCATCAGGCCGAAATGGATGACCCGCGCCGTCGGATAGCCGCCGAACAGGTCGGTCAGCCAGCCGAGCTGCACCGGCTTCCAGATCGCCATCCCCGTGGCGACCGTCAGCAGCGCCACCACCAGCACGCCGAGATACAGGATCTTCTGCACCGCATTGTAGTGGCCGATCCGGTGCCCAAGACGAAACCGCATCGCATTCCACACGTCGCGCCCAAGCTCGCCAGGCGTGATCGGCGCGAAGTCGCGCCGGAAATGCCCGCTCAGCAGGCCGTAGGCCAAGTAAAGCGCGCCATCCGCGAGCAGCACCCACATCGCCGCAAGATGCCAGGCGATGGCGCCGGCGAGCCAGCCGCCCAGGGTCAAAAAGCGCGGGAACACGAAGGGCAGGATCGGCGACGCGTTGTAGATCTGCCAGCCGCTCGCGATCATGCCCAGCATCGCCGCCGCACCCACCCAGTGGGTGATCCGAATGACGAGCGGATGGGCCGGCGGCAGGCGGTGCGTCTCGGCGGCTGAAACTCTCATGACGCGGTTCCGCTTAAGACTGTGCTGCACCATTAAATGGCTCGATCCCCAAGGAGACTATAACGTGAAACGGCATCTCGCCTATGCGCTGCTGGCCAGTCCGCTGCTGGTCGGCCTCGCGCTGCCCACCACTGCGGGCGCCGCCACTCCGCAGCGCCTGCGCGGCACCATCACCTCGATCTCGGGCAACACTGTGCACGTCAAGACCAACGCCGGCACCGACACGACGATCACGCTGGCCGCCGACACCCACTACGCCACCGTCTCCAAGGCGAGCCTGGCCGACGTGAAGCCCGGCACCTTCATCGGCACCGCGACCAAGGGCTCGGGCGACTACCTCACCGCGCTCGAGGTGGTGATCTTCCCCGAGGCGATGCGCGGCACCGGCGAGGGCCACTACCCCTGGGACCGCATCACCGACACCACCGCAGGCGGGATGCACAGCACGACGAGCGCGATGACCAACGGCAACGTCAGCGCCGCCCTGCCGGCCGGCGGCACCGCCAACAGCTCGATGACCAACGGCAACGTCAGCACCGCCACCGACGCCGGCGGCGCGCAAAAGCTGACGGTCACCTACAAGGGCGGCAAACAGAGCATCATCGTCCCGCCGACGGCGCCGATCGTGCTGATCCATCCGGCCGACCGCTCGGCGCTCGCCGGCGGCGACCGGCTGTTCGCCGTGGTGGTGCCGGACGGCAGCACGATGGACGCCAAACTGATGACGGTCGGCAGCCGCGGCGTCGTGCCGCCGATGTGAGAGTAGGAGCAAGGCGAGGGCTCTGCCCTCGACCCGCTGGGGCCTGAGGCCCCAGACCCCCATCCAGAGGGCGGCGGTGTCCTAGGCTTGCGCAGCAGACTAAGCGGCCGCGCAAGCATAGACCGCAATCCCTAACTCAATGTTTTCAAAGCCTCGGCTTTGGTGGGGTCAAGGGGCAAAGCCCCTTGCCTTACTTTCGCCCCACCGCCCGCTATGCTGCCCCGACGGCTCGCTTCACGGAACCGCACCATGTCTGCACGCTCCTGCGCGATTGCCGTGATGGCCAAGGCGCCGCAGCCGGGCCGCTCCAAGACGCGCCTGTCGCCCCCGTTGACCCCGGACGGCTGCGCGGCGCTCAGCGCGGCGTTCCTGCGCGACATTACCGAGAACATCGCCCTTGCCGCGCGCACGCTGCCAGCCGGGCTGGGCACGATCGAGGGCTGCGTCGCCTATGCGCCGGCCGGGCTGGAGCACCTGTTCGACGGCCATCTGGCGCCCGGCACCAGCCTGGTGCTGGCTGACGGCACGCCGCCGATGCCGCCCGGCGTCGAGGGGTTTGGCCGCTGCCTGCTGCACGCCGTCGGCTCGCTGCTCGAGGCCGGCCACGCCAGCGCCTGCGTGCTGAACTCGGACAGCCCGACCTTGCCGACCGTCCTGCTGCGCCGCACCGCCGAGCTGCTCGCCGCCCCCGGCGAGCGCGCCGTGCTCGGGCCGGCCGAGGATGGCGGCTACTACCTGCTCGGCGTGCAGGCGCCGCACGCTGCGCTGTTCACCGACATCGCCTGGAGCACCGAGGCGGTGGCCGAGCAGACCCGCGCCCGCGCCGCCGCCATCGGCCTCGAGCTGGTCGAGCTCGACACCTGGTACGACGTGGACAACCGGGGTGCGCTGCGGCGGCTGCTTGACGAGCTCGCCGGCCGCACACGCGGCGCGCTGACCCCCTATCCGGCGCCGATGACGGCGGCCTGTCTCGCCCGATTGGGCATCGACGCGCTCGGCATCGACCAGCTCGGCGCCGATCACCTCGCCAGGGCCGACGCCTGATGCTGGCCGGGCTCGGCGCCGCCCTGCTGGCGTTGACGCTCGCCGGCCTGTGGCTGCACGTGCCCGGCGCGCCAACCACCGGCAGCGTTCACCTGACCAACGTCTTCACCGCCGTCTGGGCGGTCGCCGGCGGCGTCTACCTGCTCGCCGTGTGGCTGGTGCTGCGCCCGCAGGCCCGCCGCGATCGCACGATCTGGCTGGTGATCGCGGTCGCGATCGGCCTGCGCGCCGTCGCCATCGCCGCGCCGCCCTTCCTGTCGAGCGACCTCTACCGCTACGTGTGGGACGGCCGGGTGCAGCTCGCCGGCATCAATCCCTACCGCTACATTCCCGACGACGCGGCATTGCTCGGCCTGCGCGACACGGCGATCTACCCGCATGTCAACCGCCACGAATACGCCCACACGATCTACCCCCCGGTCGCCCAGCTCGTGTTTGCCGCCCTCGCCCTGGTGAGCCAGTCGGCGACCGGCCTTCGCCTGTTCATGGTCGGCTGCGAGGCGGTGGCCTGCCTGTGCGTGCTGCGCCTGCTGCGCCTCGCGCGCCTGCCTCGGGAGCGGCTGCTGATCTACGCCTGGAACCCGCTCGCGGTGTGGAACTTCGCCGGCAATGGCCATGTCGACGCGCTCGCCATCGGCTTCTGCGCCGCCGCCCTGCTCGCCTCGGTGGAGCGGCGGCCGACACTCGCAGGCGCTATGCTCGGGGCTGCGATCGGCGTCAAGTTACTGCCCGCCGCGCTCGCGCCGGCGCTGTGGCGGCGCTGGGATTGGCGGCTGCCGGCCACCGCCGCCGCCGTGCTGGCCGTCGGCTACGCCGGCTATTGCAGCGTCGGCTGGCGAGTCTTCGGCTACCTGTCCGGCTATGCCGACGAGGAGAGCGCGGCCGGCGCCGCCGAAATTTGGCTGCTCGCCGGCATCGATCGGCTGCATCGCCTGCCCAGGGTGGCGGTCGCGCTCTATTTGGCGCTCGCCGCCGGGCTGTTGCTCACCCTCGGGCTGATCGTGGCGCTGCGCGGCCGCCGCCCGGCCTCCGCGGGTGCGGACGCCGTCTGGACCTGCGGTGCCGCCGGGCTGCTCGCCGGCGGTCTGATGCTGGCGATCAGCCCACACTACTCCTGGTACTTCGCCTGGCTCGCCATCCCGGCCTGCCTCGCCCCCTGGTCCAGCCTGATCTGGCTCGGCGTTTCGCCGCTGATCCTGCAAATCACCCCCTGGGGCGAGAAATTCTTCTGGCCGTCCTTGATCTACGGCCCCACCTTGGTCCTGGCGCTGCTGGATGTCCGGCGCGCGCGGGGCCGCTCCTTCGTCATACTGCCCGTGGAGACTGCATGATGTCGGCAACCACCGAAGCCCCGCCGCTGCCTGACCCGCGCCGCTACTTCGAGGCGGTGCGGGCCAACGAGCGCATCGCCACCGCACCACCGGTCTGCCTCTATCTGGAGGTCACCAACCGCTGCAACCTGCTGTGCGAGACCTGCCCGCGCACCTTCGAGGCGCTCGAGCCGCCGGCCGACATGTCGTGGGAGCTGTTCACCCGCATCGTCGACCAGGTGCCAGACATCGCCCGCGTCGTGCTGCACGGCGTCGGCGAGCCGATGCTGGTGCGCGACCTGCCGCGGATGATCCGCTACCTGAAAGACCGCGGCTCCTACGTGCTGTTCAACACCAACGGCACGCTGCTCAAGGCCAACCGCTTCCAGGAGCTGATCGACACCGGCCTCGACGAGCTGCGCGTCTCGCTCGACGCCGCCGACCGCGCCACCTACAAGCTCGTCCGCGGCAAGGACTTCTTCGACCGCATCATCCGCGGCGTCGGCGGCCTGACCGCCTTCCAGGCCCGCACCAACCAGGCGAACCCGCGCATCTCGCTCTGGCTCACCGGCCTGCGCGAGACCGTCCTGCAGCTGCCTGACTTCGTCCGCCTTGCCGCCGAAATGGGCGTGCGCGAGGTCCACCTGCAGCGCCTGGTGTTCGACGAGGCTGGCTTCGGCATGGCCACCGAAGCCAACTCCCTGTTCGAGCAGACGCAAGCCGAGGAGCAGGCCGCGATCGACTCCGCCCAGGCGATCGGCGCCAGCCTCGGCGTGACGCTGGACGCCTCGGGCGCCACCGAGCCCGGCCTCAGCCTGAAGCAGCAGGGCGACCAGCCCTGGGCCACGTGCCGCCGCCCCTGGTCGCTGCTCTACTTCACCGCGCACGGCCGCGCCCTGCCCTGCTGCATCGCGCCGTTCTCCGCCCGCGGCTACGACACCTACACGCTCGGCGACGCGACGCAGCAGAGCCTGCGCGACATTTGGAACGGCCAGGCATACCAAGATTTTCGCAGCGACCTGCTGAGCGACGCGCCGCCGAAGCCCTGCGCGAATTGTGGGTTGCGGTGGAGCCTGTAAGAAAGCGGTTCTTTTTTGAAAAAAAGAACCAAAAAACTTTTGCCCGCAAAAGTCTCTCACTCTCGCATTTGGTCTCCCGTGAGATAAAAGTTTTTTGCTTCTTTTTTTCAAAAAAGAAGCGCTTCCCTTGATCATCTTCGCCATAATCCCGGCCTGGAACGAAGCCGGCGCCATCGGCCCCACCGTCAGCGGCCTGCCGCGCGAAATCGTCGACACGATCCTTGTCGTCGACGGCGGCAGCACCGACGGCACGGTCGCTGAGGCCGAGGCGGCCGGCGCGCGAGTGCTCATCGAGCGCCGGCGTGGCTATGGCCGGGCTTGCCAGAGCGGCGTCGAGGCCGCCGCCGCAGCCGGCGCCGACATCGTGCTGTTCCTGGATGGCGACGGGGCGGATGCGGTGGAGCTCGCTGGGCGGATCGTCGGGCCCGTGCGCGCCGGCGACGCCGACTTCGTGCTCGCCACCCGCACCCACGGCGCCACGCGCGAGCCCGGCGCGATGGGCCTCCACCAGGTTCTCGCCGGCCAACTCATCGGCGGCGCCCTGGGCGTGCTGGCCGGCCACCGCTACACCGACATGTGCGCCTTCCGCGCCATCCGGCTCGACACGCTGCAGCGTCTCGGCATGCGCGAAATGACCTATGGCTGGAACCTGGAGATGCAGATGCGCGCCGCTCGCGCCGGGCTGCGCATTCGCGAAGTTCCGTTGCCCTATCGCAACCGCATCGCCGGCGCCTCGAAAGTCTCCGGCAACCTCCGCGGCACGCTCAAAGCCAGCACCCGCATCATCAGCACGCTGTTGCGGGTGGCTGCGGAGACGAGGAAGTAAGGCAAGAGCATTACTCGCCGACCTGGTCCACCTGCGTGACCAGGGCGATCGGCAATGGCGCATGGAGGTGCGGAAACGGCTCCTGATCCGGCTCGCTCTTGACCCAGCGGATGGCGTCGGTCAGCGCCGCGGCCTCAAAGCGCAGCACCAGCAACCCGTCCCGCCCGGCGAAATGTCGGCCCAGCACGAACGGCAACTGATCCGGCGTGCAGCAATGCAGGAACGGTGCGCCACTCACAGCTTTCGCCGCCCGCGCCGCACGCCATCCTGCCTCGTCGATGACATGACAAAGCCGCACCAAATCCTCCCCCGCTTGCGTCCCAGACTGCGACGATCCTGAACGTCAGCTCCACTCTCGGCCCAAGCGCTCGCGCCGCGTCAAGCGGCACAAGCCCCCGCCCCTATGCTGTCTTCCGTCCCGCCGCGCCAACCTCGGCCGCATGCATGCCGGCGAGCCCCGCGCGCAGCTCCACCTCGCAGCGTACCCCAAGGCTGGCGGCGAGCAGGGTCGCGTCGCCACGGGAGTGCAGGATGTCACCAACCTTGTCGGGCCCATGCAGCAGGCGCGGACGGGTGCCGGCAATCGCGCCGAGCATGGCAGCCAGCTCGTGCACGGCGATCGAGCGCCCGGTGCAGACGTTGATCACCGGCGGCGTGTCCGGCAGCCGGGCCATGCCGGCCCGCATGGCGGCCACCACGTCGCCGACGTAGACGAAGTCGCGCGTCTGCCGGCCGCCGCCGTTCAGCACCAGCGGCTGGCGGCGCTGTAGCCGGTGCCGAAAGCCGGAGATCACGCCGGAATAGGGCGACGCACCGTCCTGGCGCGGGCCATAGACGTTGAATAATCGCAATCCGAGCGTCGGCGTGGCGAAGCTCGTGCGCGCGATGCGCGCATGCAGCTCGCTGCCAAGCTTGTCGCACCCATAGGCGGACAATGGCGCCGTCGGATCGGTCTCGGCCAGCCGCTCGCGCGCGAGGTCGCCATACACCGCCGCCGACGAGGCGTAGACGACCGGCAGGCCGCCAAGCTGCCGCGCCGCCTCCAGCACGGTGACGGTGCCGCTCTGGTTGATCGCATGCGTCCCCGCCCAATCCTCGACGCAGCGCGCCACCGAGGCGACGGCGGCGAGATGATACACGCCGTCGCAGCCGCGCATCGCCTGGCGCACCAGGGCGGCGTCGGTGACGCTGCCGTGCAGGAACTCGGCGGCCCGGGCGAGCTGATGCCGCCGCCCGGTGGACAAGTCGTCGAGCACGCAAACCGCGTCGCCGGCGGCGAGCAGGGCATCGACAAGGTGCGAGCCGATAAACCCCGCGCCACCGGTGATGAGCCAACGCCTCATGCGAGCAGCGCCAGCATCGAGGCCGGGTCGGCGACCAGCAGGCGCTCCGCCGAGCCGCTGCCGGCGCCGTCGCGCAGGGCGAGCGACGCCAGAGCCGCGGTGGCCTCAGCGACGCCGCCAAACTGATAACCGAGCTGCGAGCGGTAGGCGCCGCACGCCCGCTGCTTGCGGTCCAGAACGCCGAGGTCGAGCGGGACGGCCAGCTCCGCCAGCGCCAGCCTGGCGACCAGCGCGCAGGGTCGGGCGCCAGGGTCACGGATGACGTAGGGCGTGTCGCGATAGAAGCCGAATGGTGCGGCAGACTGGCACCGCAGCAGCGCGGCACAGAGCTGCAGGTGGTCGACATGGCCACCGCACCCCTGCGGCGCCAGCACCAGCGCCGGCGCAAGCCGCTCCAGCAGCCCGGCAATGGCGCCGGCGAGCGGGTCGGCGACGTCGTCATCGTCATGCGGCGGGGCGAACAACGCCGGCGCCGAGTGGTAGCCGCGATGCGGCGCCTCGGGCAAATCTAGCCACACCGGCTCGGCGCCAAGCAGCCGGCAGGCCACGCCATCCTCGTCGCGGCGCAACGCCATGTAGTCCACCGTGTCGGCCAGGCCCTTGTCGCGCTGGCAGGCCAGCGCAAAGCCCGCGGCGGGATGCACCGAGCGGGTGAAGGCGGTCGCGATGACGACGCGCCACCCGGCCTCCGCCAGGCGCCCGGCGATGCCGCCGCAGGAAAACGCCACGTCGTCCAGATGCGGCGACAGCAGCAGCGCGGTGCGAACGCTCACAGCAGATGCGGCGTCTGGCGAAAGCGGCACGGGTCGCGCGGCAACTCGGTGGCGAAGCCGGCATCGGGCGGAGCGCCACGCAGCCGCGCATAGACCTGCATGATCTGATCCGCGACCACCGGCCAGGCATAGACGCGCCGGCACTCCTCCAGCGCCGCGTCGGCCAGGCGTTGGCGCAGCGCCGGCTCGCTGATCAGCCGGCGCAGCCCGTGGGCCAGCGCCGGCACGTCGCCAGCCTCGACCAGCAGCCCGTTCTCCCCATCACGCAGGCAGTCGACCACGCCGACGACGCGGCAGGAAATGGTCGCCAGCCCGCACGCCATCGCCTCCAGGATGGTGTTCGAGAACCCTTCGGCATAGGTCGGCGAGACGAACACGTCGGCGCCGGCATAGGCCAACGGCGCCTGCTCGTAATCGACATAGCCGCGCAGCGTGGTCAGCGACGCGAGGTCGGTTTCGGCCAGGCGCGCGGTCGCCGCCTCGAGATCCGGCCCGATGCCGGACAGCACGAGGCGAAACCGCACCCCCTCGTCGCGCAACATGGCGAGCGCGTCGATCATGTCGAGCACGCCTTTGCGGGCGTCGACGCGGCCATGATACAGCAGCACCGGCGGGTCGCTGCCCTCGGTTCGGTTCGGCACGAAGCGGTCAGTCTCGACCGCACCCGGAACGATCGTGAAGCGTGCCGGGTCGGTGCCGAGCCGGCCGCAGACCTCGTCGGCGAACGAACGGCAGCCGATCAGCACCGCCCCCGCATGATCCAGCACCCGCGTCATCGCCAGCCGATGCGCCTCGCAGCACGAGCCCACCCAGTGCCCGTCACCACCCTGGATCGAAACGACACTCGGCACGCCAAGCCGCCGCGCCGCGAGCAGCACCGCCCAGCCCGTCGGGTAGCCATACTGCGCGTGCAACACGTCGAACGGCGCCCGGGCATGCTCGGCCTCGATGACGCGCTGCATCACCTCGATGTCGCGCTCGAAATCGCCGCTCTCCGCCTCGCCAACCTGCGCCAGGCCAATGACGCGCACGCCCGGCACCGGCGGCGGCGGCCCGCCGCCATAAACGCCGCGGCCAAACGCATCGTCGCGATACTGGCTGATCATCGTCACGTCATGGCCGGCCGCGACCAGCGCGTGCAGCAGGTTGAGCGCGTAGACGCTCATCCCCGAAATCGCCGGAAAGAAGCGCCGGCTGACGAAGCAGATCCTCACGGCAGCGCCGCCTCGACTGCGCGCAACGCCGCCAGGGCGTCCGGCACCATTCGGTCGGCACGATGGCTCTCGCGCGACAGCTCGACGCAGACCAGCCGCGTAAAGTGCACGGACCGCAAGGCGGCAAGCACGGCGGCGACGTCCATGTCGCCCTCGCCGAACGGTAAATGCTGGTGCACGCCGCGCCGCATGTCCTCGATGGACACGGTGGCGACCCGCGCATGCTCCTCGAGCACGGCGCGCTCCGGCGCCACCTCCCCGGTGGCGATGCAGTGGCCGACGTCGAGCGCCAGAAGCAGGCCAGGCAGCCCCGCGCTGACGGCGTGGAAATCAGCCACCGTCTCGACCAGCATGCCCGGCTCCGGCTCCAGCGCCGCGTCCACACCGAGCGCCTCCGCCCGACGCAGCAGCGCCGCGATGCCCGCCTCCAGCCAGCCGCGCGCCTGCACGAGGTCCACGCCCGGCCGCGGCACGCCGGCCCAGAACGACATCGCCTCGGCGCCGCACTCGGCGGCGACCTCCAGGGCGCGACAGAGAAAATCGAGCCGCCGCGCCCGGCCGTCAGCATCCGCCGTGACAAAGGTCGGCTCGTGCTTATGCCTCGGGTCGAGCAGGAAGCGCGCGCCAGTCTCGACGACGCAGCCAAGATTGCGCTGTCGCAACGAGGCCGCAACGTGCCGCCGCGCCGCGGCGTGGTCCGGCAAATACGGATCCAGGTGGTGGATGTCGAGCGTCAGCGCCACGCCGTCATAGCCGGCCTCCGCGATCAGCCCGATCGCGTCGTCCAGGCGATGGTTCGCGCAGCCATTCGTGTTGTAGCCGTAACGCAGCATCAGCGCGCCGCCGCCAGCACCGGCACCGCCACCGGCCGCGTCGAGCCGGGGCGCTCGATCATCCGGTCGAGCAAGCCCAGCACCGCCGCCTTCGGCACGTCGCGCGCGAAGTCGAACGGCGTGAACACGGTGTCGAACTCCAGCATCTCGAACACCGCCCGGTAGCGCCGCGCCTCGTTCGGCGAGAGCGGGATCTGCTTATGGTAGGCCTTGTGGCAGGACAGAGCGGCCAGCCGGCCGTCGGCGCCGAAATCAAGCTTCAGCGCGTCGCCGACGAACACCGCGCCGCGCCGCGCATCGTGCAGCACCGCATGGCCGTCATAGTGGCCGCCGGTGTGGTGCAGCGTCAGGCCAGGCCTGATCTCGTGCCGCTCGTCCCACGGCCGCGTCACCCGAAACGCCTTGGTCCACTGCAGATCAAGCGTCTGGATCAGCAGTTCGGGATCGAAACGATGCTGCAATTGCCACAGCGCCCCGTAGCCATGCGGATGCGAGGCGGCCAGCACTCGCACGCCGCCGAGCGTGGCAATGCGCTCCAGCGCCGCAGCGTCGTAGACCGGCGCCGCCTCGAAGGCGACGTTGCCGTCCGGCTCGATCAGCAGCCAGCCATGGCTGTCGAGGCCGAAGCGCGGCGTGGTCCAGAACTCCCACAGCCCCGGCATCACCTCGCGATGATGATGGGTGAGCGCCGCGAGGTCCTGCGGCGTGCGGAAATCCCAGCCGTCCTCGGGCAAATCGTTGCGCACGTCGCTGCAGATCGGGCAGCTCGGCGGCACCGCAAAGTGAAACTGCCAGTGGCCGCAATTGCTGCAGGCGTAAGGAGACAGCGGCATGCTCAGCCCGCCTGCATCGCGACCGCGTCGCGCAGCTCGGCGAGCAGCGCCATGGTCGCCAGGTCCTGCGCCGCGGTAAAGCCGAACGCCCGCTCGCCCCGAACTGCCGCGCCGAACGCCTCGACCTGAGCGGCAAACGGCGAGCGGTCGATCCCGGGCACGGCAACCTCGCGCGCCGGCGCGGCGCTATCCTGCAGCAGCAGAGTGCCGCCCGGGGTTTGCCCCATCGTGTCGAGCAAGGTGAGCTGGCCGCGCTCGCCGATGATCTCGAGGCGCCGCCGCGGCAGAAACTCCGGACAGTTATAGGCGACATGGAACTGCGCCAGCACGCCCGAGGCGCTACGCGCCACCACCATCGCCCCATCCTCAACGCACCCGTCTTCAACACAAGCGTCTTCCACCCCGGCGTAATCCTGCAGGCGCCGCTGGCCGAGCACCACCGCGGATGACAGCGGCTCACCGAGCAGCATGGCGACGAGGTCCAGGCCATGCGGCAGCAGGTCGAACAGCGCGCCGCCGCCGGCCCGCGCCGGGTCGATGCGCCAATTATCCGCCGACCAGCCCGCATCAACCCAGCACGCATAGACGATGCGCACCGCGGCGACGCGGCCGACCGCGCCCGCCGCGATCATGCCGGCGGCGTGCCGGTGCGCCGCGTGGAAGCGCTGGTCGAACGCGGTGGCGTAGAAAACCCGGTGACGGGCGCAGGCGGCAACCATCGCCGCCGCGTCCGCGCGCGTCAGCGCCATCGGCTTCTCGCACAGCACCGCATGCCCGGCCGCGGCCGCCGCCTCGACAAGCGGCCGATGCACATGGTTCGGCGCCGCCACGTAAACCGCCTGCAGCCCCGACGTCGCCAGAAACGCCGCCAGCGACGTGCTGCGCGCCACCTCGGCATGCGGCGCCATCGCCGCCTCCAACGCCGCCGGGTCCGGATCGTGCAGCGCCACCAGCCGCCCGTTGCCGCTCGCCGCAATCGCCGGGATCGCGTAGTCGCGCGCAACCCAGCCGCAGCCGGCAACACCCCAGTTGATCGCGGCTAGCACTGCAACATTACCATTGCGCCGGCAGATCGACATAGATGCCGCGCCGCACCAGCGCCACCGCCTCGCCAGCCTCCGCCGCCCACTCGTCCGGACCGTCCCAGCGCCGGGGATAGCTCGCCAGCGCGGCATATTCCTGCTCGTAGCGCTCGCTCGGCCAGGCGATCACCGCCGTCCCGCCCGCGCGTCGATAGAGCGGGTTGAGGCGAAGCCGCGAAGCCGCCCCCGGCAGACCGAGGCCGAGCGGCTCGCCCCGGTCAGGCCGCCCCGGCCACAGCAGGGCGATCGCCGGCGCCTGGGCAAGCGCCGCCCCGGCGGCGCTGTCCGGAACGCGCGCCTCGACAAACGCAGCGCCGAGCTCGCGGTCATCGAACAGCGACGCACCCGGCAGCAACGCGGCGTAACCGGCCACGTCAAGCGGAACGCCAGCGGAATGATTATCGACCTCGGCGTTGTGCGCATGCCCAATGCCGATCCGGCCGCCGGCGCCAACCGCCGCGCGCATGCGGCGCACGATGCCGGGCTTGTCGGCCAGGAAGTAGAACGCGTCATGGCAGAACACGCCGCCAAGGCTGCCGTCAGCGAGCGGCCAGTCCGAGCCGGCGTCAAAGCACACCAGCCGCGCCGCCGGAGCCACGTAGTGGCGCGCCAGCCAGAGCTTAGCGAACACCAGGTCGCCGCCGCACGCGCCGATCCCGGCGGCGGCAAAGGCGCGCAGAAAATGGCCGACGCCGCAGGCGAGCTCCAGCACCGGCCGGCCATCGAGGTCCTGGGCCGCCATCTCGGCCAGCGCCAAGCCGGAGAAGTACGTCGGGTCGGTCCAGCGATGGGCGAAGTAGTCACCGACACGGCCAAAGGCGAGCTGCCGCATCGCCGCACGAAAGCTGAAGCGCCCGCGCTCGCGCACCAGCGCCTCGGTCGCCTGCAAGCTCGGCGGCGGGTCGGGCGCAAAGCCGTCCTGGTCGGTCAGCAACAACGCCGCCGCCCGGGCGCGCTCGCCCCCGCGCAGCAACGCCACGGCCGCCTCGGCCATCGCCCGTCGGTCGGCGCGCAAAAAGGCGATGTCGTCCACCACCGGCCAGGCCTCGCCGGGCGCCACCAGCACGTCCGGCCCGTCCGCCGCCAGCGCCTGGCCGCTGACCGGGCTGAGCAGCGCGCCCCCGGGCCAGGCCGGATCCAGCATCAGGCGAGCCCGATCCCGGCCAGCACGCGCGCCTGGAACGGCCGCAGCGGTCCCTCATGCACGAGCTGCAGATCCTCCAGCGCCTGCACGGCAGTGAACGCGGCGGCCCGCGCATGGTGATGCGCCTGCAGCACCCGGTCGACCACGTCGGCGGCGTGAAACGCCCGCCCCTCCGCCGTGTCCGCATCCGCGATCAGCACCAGCGCCTCGGCAACGCGCGCCCGCGGCGCCGCCGGCAAGCTGCGCAGCTCGCGCTCGAACAACCGCCGCATGATCGGCTCGAGCGCTGCCCCGAGCATCATCTCGCCGGCAAACCCGGTATCCGGCAGCACCGCATTGTGCAGGTGATGCGCGAGCCCGGCGACGAACACCCGCGCCGGGTCGGCCCCGTCATGCAGCGCCAGCAGCGCGCCCAGCACCGCCACGACCAGGCAGTGGTCGCCATGGCTCTCCGCCGGCTCCAAAGCGAGCCTCGGCTTGCCCGGCGAGGTCGCGCCGGCGCGCGGCTGACGGATCAGTGCCGCGGCAAAGCCCGGCACCGCGCCACCGTGCGCGTCCGCACGAGCATCGAGCTGGTCGCGAACGGGCCCGAGGCGCGCCGCGTCAAGCGCCGCCGCCGCGTCGTCAAACGCCCGGCCCAGGATCCCCCGGCGAGCAGCCGGGTCAACCTCCAGCGCCGCCAGCAAGCCGGCGTCAATGCCCGCAAGCCGCGTCGCCACCAGCGCCTGCGCGACCACAGACGGCCACACCGCCGAGGCAGCCTCGCCGCCCGCCAGCCGCGCCCAGGCCTGCCTAAACAGCCGCTCGGCAACGCTGTCGGTCGTCGAGGCGTCACGCATCCGCTTCAGCTCGGCGAGGTCACGCGCCACCGCACCAAAGCGCCGTAGCTCCACCGCGTCGGCCGACATCAGCCGGCGTCGCGCAGCCAGTCCGCCAGGCGCGCCTGCTGGCGGCCGAAATCATGCTCGGCCGCACCACCCTTGGTCTGCGGCGACTTGAAGAACACGCCGAGTTGCTCCTGCGCGCCACCCTGTCCGCGCCGCTGCGCCAGGTCCAGACAGCGCGCAATCTCGATCACCAGCGGCGCCGCAAGAACGGAGTCCTTGCACAGGAAGTTCACCTTCATCTGCATGCGCTGACCCAGGAAGCCGGTGACGTCGATGTTGTCCCAGGCCTCCTTGTTGTCGCCGCGCGGCTTGTAATAGTGGATGTGCACGAGATGATCCTCGACATGATAGCCGAGGATGTCGTCGATCACGCCGCCCTTGGTCTTCAGCTTGGACTGCAGGCTCGCCGGGTCGTCCAGCGCCAACCCGTCCCGATTGCCCAGGATGTTGGTCGAGAACCAGCCATCGACATGCAGGTTGCGGTCGCGGAACGCCGGCGCCAGCACCGTCTTGATGAAGGTCTGCCCGGTCTTGCCGTCCTTGCCGGCGAGCGGCACGCCACGGCTCTCGGCGAACTGCGCCAGCGCCGGGATGTCGGCGCCCAGGCTCGGCGTGAAGTTGCCGTAGGGCACACCCTCGCAGATCGCCGCATAGGCATACAGCATCGCCGGACTGATCGTCGGATCATTGCTCGCCAGGGCGTGCTCAAAACGCGAAATGTCGCTGAATGCCGCGACATCCGCCGGCCAACTCTCCACCGAGGCGAGGTTGATCACCACCAGGCGCTCGATGCCGCTCTTCTCGCGATAGTCGCGCATGTCGCAACGCAATTGCTCGACCGCGCCAAGCAGCGAATTGGCCGCAAACCGATTGCCGCCATCGACGTTGCGGCAAAACGCGGTGCTGCCAGTCGCCGGCCAAGGCTTGATCCGCGACAGCGCCTCGTTCAGCCCCGCGGCAAGCTCGGCCGGCAGCACCCGATGGCTCGCCAGCGCGCTCGCCAGATCGTCGGCGTTGAGGTCCCAGCCAACCACCTCGATCGCGTCGTAAGGCACCAGGCCAGCCTCGGTAAAGCCGGCCAACGGCAAACCGGTGCGGTCCGTCTCGCCCTGCCGAATGCGCTCGATGCCCGCCGCGACCGTGGAGGCCACCGCACCGCCGAGGCCGACAATCAGCATGCCAAGCCGCTCCGACGAACCCGCGCTGCCTGTAACCGCCATCAGCTCTCTGCCCCGATTTCTGCGGCCGCACATGTGCCTACCAATGACGCAGTTGGTAAGATCCTCGTCACGGGATCGTGAGCCAACGTGCGACAGGAGGAAAGGCCAGGGGCTTTGCCCCTGGACCCCATTAGAGGCGAAGCCTTTAAAATCCATCCGTTATTCATGCTCACGGAGGGAGAGCCCTGGCCTTGCCTCACCAGATCTGCACCCGATCCGCCGGCGCTAGATACAGCGCCTCCCCCGGCTCCACGTGCCAGGCCGTATACCAGGCGTCGATATTGCGCATCGGCCCGTTCACCCGCGCCATCGGCGGCGAGTGCGGGTCGCTGACCAGGCGCTGCTTGGCCGCATCGTCGCGCAGCTTGGCGCGCCACACCTGCGCCCAGCCGAGGAACACCCGCTGGTCGCCGCTCAGCCCGTCGATCACCGGCGCCGGCTTGCCGTGCAGCGAGGCGTGGTAGGCGTCGAGCCCCAGCGTCAGCCCGCCAAGGTCGGCGATGTTCTCGCCCATCGTCAGCTCGCCATTGATGTGCATCCCCGGGAACGGCTCCATCGCCGAGAACTGCGCGCCGAGCTTGGCCGCCCGCTCGTCGAAGCGCTTCGCGTCCGCCGCCGTCCACCAGTCGCGCAGCTTGCCGGTCTCGTCGTATTTGCGCCCCTGATCGTCGAACGAGTGCGTCATCTCGTGGCCGATCACGCCGCCGATCGCGCCGTAATTGATCGCCGGGTCGGCGCTCCGGTTGAAGAACGGCGGCTGCAGGATGGCGGCGGGAAACACCACCTCGTCGAATGGCGGATTGTTGTAGGCGTTGACGGTCTGCGGCGTCATGTCCCACTCGTCGCGGTCCACCGTCTTGCCGAGATGGCCAAGCCAGTAGTCCCACTCGAAGCCGATCGAGCGCTCGGAATTGCCGTAGAGGTCGCCGGGATGGACGATCAGGCTCGAATAGTCGCGCCACTTGTTCGGGTAGCCGATCTGGACGGCGAACATGTCGAGCTTCTTGAGCGCCTCCTGCTTGGTCGGGTCGCTCATCCAGCCATTATGCTCGAGCCGAACGCGGAACACCGCCTTGAGGTCGTCGGTCAACGACCTGACCGTCGCGCGGTCGGCCGGGGTGAAATACTTGCCGACATAGATCTCGCCGAGCGCCATGCCCATCGCGCCGCTGGTCGCACTCGCCGCCAGCTTGTCGCGCGGCAGGTTCTCCGGCTGCCCGGTCAGCGTCTTGCCGTTGAAGGCGAAATGCGCGTCGACAAAGCGCTTGGGCAGCACCGGCGCGGCACTGTCGACCAGATGGAAGGCGAGCCAGGCGCGCAGCGTCGCCAGATCGGTCCCCGCCGCCGCCGCCGCCTCGTCGATGATCGCGCTCTTCTGGCCGAGCACGACGCTGGTCGTCGAGCCGAGGTCGGCCCCCGCGAGGTAGGCGCGCCAATCGAACCCCGGCGCCGCACGCGCCAGATCCTCCACGCTCATCGGATTATACGTCTTGTCCGGATCGCGGCTCTCGGCCCGCGACCAGCTCTTCTGGGCGATCGCGGTCTCGAAGTTCACCACCGCCTCGGCCTGCAACTGGCTCTCCGGCCAGCCGATCAGGTCAAGCATCTGGCCGACATAGCTCTGATAGGCCGCCTTCTTCTCGGCGAACTCCGGCTTGAGGTAATAGTCGCGATCCGGCAGGCCGAGCCCGCCCTGGGAGAGCTGCACCGAGTAGACCGTCGGGTCCTTCGGGTCGGGCGCGATCAGCAGCCCGTAGAGCGAGGTCTGGAAGTTGCGCTGGGCGGTGCCGAGCAGGTGGGCGAACTGGCTGCGGTCGACAACCTTGGTGATCTGGTCCAGGTCGGGCGCGAGCGGCGCCACGCCCTGCTTCTCCACCGTCGCCGCATCGAGATAGGTCGCGTAGTAGGCGCCGAGCTTCTGGCCGATCGTGGTCGGGTCCGGGCTCGGCGTCTTGGCCAGCTCCTCCAGGATCGCCTTCGTGCGATCACGCGACAGCTCGGCGAGGATGTTGAAGGCGCCCCAGGAGCTGTGGTCGGACGGGATCACCAGGTCGCGCACGTAGGTGCCGTTGGCGCGCTCAAAGAAGTTGTCGCCGGGCACGACGGAGAGGTCCCGGCCCTTCAGGTTAAACCCCCATGGCCCGTAAGGGCTCGCCGCGGCCGTCGTGGTCGTCGCCATGGGAGCGCCCTGCGCCAGCGCCGGCAGGGGCGCGAGGCAGAGTGCGGTGGTGGCCAGCAGGCGGGCGAGGCGGATCGAGGCCAAGCGTCTCTCCATGGTTTGCGCGACGCCGATTACAGAAGCGGAGGCGATGAGGCCAGAAAGCAAAGGTCTGCTTTTTTGAAAAAAAGCAGCAAAAAACTTTTGCTTCGCTGTCGCGCCTCTTAAAGGCCAACGGTTTTTTGCAGCAGCGCAGTTAGCGCCGCCTCGTCCGCCCAGGCCAGGCCGACGCCGGCGACCGTCACCTGCCGGCGAACCTCCTCCGGCAAGCGCACCGCGTCCTTCGGCGTCGTCGCCAGCGTCAGCCCTCCCTGCGCCGCGCGCCCCAGCAGCCGCCGGAGCTCTTGCCGCGAGTAGCGATGATGGTCGCCGAACGCCGCCCGCGTCACCACCGCGCCCACCTGCTCCAGGCTGGCGAAGAACTTCTCCGGCCGACCGATGCCGGCAAACGCCAACACGCGCCGCCCGGCCAGCCCGCGCATCGCCTCGTCCGGCTGCAGCGTGGCCTGCAGCCGCGGCAGGCCCCCCGGCAACGCCACCACCGCATCGCCGATCACCCCGGCGTCGATCACCCCGGCGCCGATCACCCCCTCGCCGATCACCACCGCCGCCTGGCAGCGCGACGCGGCGGCCGCCACCGGCTCGCGCAGCGGGCCGGCCGGCAGCAGCCGACCATTGCCGAAGCCGCTCACCGCATCGACGACCAGCAGCGACAGGTCCTTGCACAGACCGGGGTTCTGCAGCCCGTCATCCATCACCAGCAACGTCGCGCCCGCCGCCACCGCCGCCCGCGCCGCCGCCGCGCGGTCAGCCGAAACCCA
The DNA here is from genome assembly GCA_965198995.1 of Acetobacteraceae bacterium. GTDB lineage: Bacteria > Pseudomonadota > Alphaproteobacteria > Acetobacterales > Acetobacteraceae > CAXMMR01. Next base: position 1,074,241 of record CBDAQG010000002.1, on the reverse strand, counting down.
GCACGGCGCCACCGCGGCGAGCAGCAGCGCCTCGTCGCCAACCGCCGCCGCATCGTGCCACGGCTCGACGCGCGTGAGACCGCTCCGCCTGCCGCCATGGCCGCGCGTCAGCACGTGCACGGCCTGTCCCGCCGCCAGCGCGCGCCGCGCTAGGTCGAGCGCCAGCAGCGTCTTGCCGGCGCCGCCCACGGTCGCATTGCCGCAGCACACCACCGGCACGCCGACGCGAACGCCCGGCCGCGCCAGCCGCCGCCTGGTCGCCATCGCGGTCATCCCCGAGAGCGGCGACAGCAGCCGGGCGAGCCCGCCATCGTGCTGCCAGAAGCCCGGCGCCCTCACCCTGGCGGCACCGCCGCATTGCGCTCGACCAGGCCGAGCAGCCGCCCCGCCAGCAGCGCCGGCAGCCCGTCATCGCCGGAGGCCGCCGCCGCCGCCGCCGCGCCGGCCCGCCGCCGCGCCGCCGGGTCGCGCAGCATCGCGTCGACCCAGTCGCCAAGCTCCGCCGCGTCGGCAACCCGCGCCAGGCCCCCCGCCCGCGCCAGCCGCTCGCACACCGCCGCGAAATTGCCGGTCTGCGGCCCGACGCACACCGCGCAGCCGAGCCGCGCCGGCTCCAGCGGGTTCTGCCCGCCCGCCCCCACCAGGCTGCGCCCGACAAACACCGTGCCTGCCAGCCGGTAGAGCAAGCCCAGCTCGCCCAGCGTGTCGACCAGCCACAGCCCGCCGTCGCCCGGCGGGTCCTCGCCGCCGCCCCGCCGCGCCGCCCCAAGCTCCACCGCGAGCGACACGCCGCGCTCGGGGTGTCGCGGCGCAATGATCGTCAGCAGCCCGGGATGGTCCGCCGCCAGCCGCCGGTGCACCGCCGCCACCAGCCGCTCCTCGCCCGGATGCGTGCTCGCCGCCAGCCAGACCGGCCGCTCGCCGATCAACGCCGCCAGCCGCCGCTGCTCCACCGGCTCGGCCGCCAGCGGCGGCGCGGCGAATTTGAGGTTGCCCGGCGCATCCACCCGCGCCGCCCCAAGCGCGACAAACCGGCTCGCATCGGCCTCGGACTGCGCCGCCACGAAGGCCAGCCCGCCAAGCAGCCGACGCGCCAGGCCCGGCAGCCGCGCCCAGCCGCCGGCGCTCCGCCGCGACAGCCGCGCATTGACCAGCGCCACGGGGATGCCCCGCCGCCGGCACCCGTCGATCAGGTTCGGCCACAGCTCGCTCTCCACCAGCCCGGCCGCCTGCGGCCGCCAATGGTCGAGAAACCGCCCCATCCAGCGCGGCACGTCGAGCGGCACGAAGCGGTGCAGCACCGTGCCCGCCCAGCCGAGCTCGGGCAGCCGCCGCTCCAGCAGCCTCGCACTGGTCACCGTGCCGGTGGTCAGCAGCACGATCAGCCCGGCCGGCAGCGCCGCGATCACCGGCAGGATCGACACCGCCTCGCCGACGCTCGCCGCGTGCAGCCAGAGCAGCGCCCCCGCCGGCCGCGGCGCCCGCTCCCAGCCACGCCGCTCGCCAAGCCGCGCCGCGACCTCCTTGCCCCGCCCAACCCGCCGCCGCAGCGCCAGCACCAGCACCGGGGCCGCCAGCGTCGTCGCCGCCCGCCACAGCGCCAGCGACAGGCTCAGCCGGCGCAAAGCCGGTCCGCCTCCAGCGCCGCCGCATTCAGCGCCGCCTCAAGCCGCGGCAGCGCCTCCCGCCAGCCATCGCGCGCCACCACGACCGGCGGCAGGCAAACCAGCACCCCGCGCCCGAACGGCAGCGGCACCGACAGCCGGTCCCAGCTGCGCAGCCGCAGCCGCCAGCGCAGCGCCCCGGCAAACGGCAGCACCGGGCAGCCCGACAGCGCCGCCACCTGCGCCAGCCCCGGCGCCGCCCGCCGCGCCGGCCCGCGCGGACCGTCCGGCGTGATCGCCACCAGCTCGCCCGCCGCCAGGCGCCGCAGCATCGACCGCAGCGCCGCCGCACCCCCCTTGTCCCGCCGATGCCCACCATCGGTCCGCGCCGTCGAGCCGAACAGCACGTTGACCTTGAACCGGCGCAGCGCCGCGGCAATCAGCCGGCCATCCCGGTTGCGGCTGACGACGACGCTCACGGCGCGCCCGCGGGCGACGCGGCGGATCCGCCCCAGCAAGGCGCCACTGCACGCCAGCCCCTCATGCCAAAACGCGATCACCGCGCCCTCGCCAGGATCGCCAGCCGCGCCGTCGCGAGCGAAGCGCTCCAAATGGCTGCCGCCATGCAGCGTCCAGCGCGTGGTGCGCAGCGCGAAGGCGAGGTAGGCGCCGGCGAGCCAGGCGACTGCAGAGAAGAAAGGCCAGGGGCTTTGCCCCTGGACCCCATTAAAGGCGGAGCCTTTAAAATCCATTCCTTATCCATGACTCCAGGGCGCGCTCGTCGCCGTGGGAAGTAGGATCGAATGGCTTCGCCAAGCAAGAAAGTGCCCGGTTAAGACCCCAAACGGATGCGGGTCTGGGGGCGCTGCCCCCGTCGTGCGACTGCACGCTCGCGCCTGACGGGTCCAGAGGCAGAGCCTCTGGCCTTCCTTCACCCGGTTGCGGACCGCCATCCATCAAGCAGGTCAGCCTACCGCCAGGCGGCCGGCTTCCAGCGGGCGGGGGCCTTGCACGGTCTCGTAGACGAGCATCCTCATGCCGTCGCGCACAAAGGCGCCGAACACCGTCATGCCAATGCCGCCCAGCACCATGCGCGAGCCGAAATTGTCCTCCCGCGCCACCGCCACCACCCGCGCAACGCCCGCATCCAGCGCATAGCGCAGCGCCGCCCCCGCCGCCTCCCGCGCCAGCCCCCGCCCGCGCCCCTCCGGCCAGACGGCAAACCGCAAGCCCGGGCCGCGCCCATCCGGCCGGCGATGCAAACCGGCAATGCCCTGGAACAACCCCTGCTCGCGCACCGCAAAAATCCCGGCGCCGGTGCTGCCCCAGAACACGACGTCGTCCGCCAGCTCCTCGGCCACCTGCACCGGGCTGCGCACCCCACCCAGCATCTGCGCAAACGCCCGCGGATCACCCTTCAGCCGCGTCAGCTCCGGCAAGTCGCGAAAGCTCACCGGCGTCAGCACCAGCCGGGCAGTGCGGATGATGCGGTTCGGCATCATCGGTAAGGCAAGCCTTCAAAGTCGATCAGGATTGTAAAGGCTCCGCCCTTACCGGGATCGAAGGGCAGAGCCCTCCGCCTTCCCCCGCCCGCCCTACCGCGCCAAAGGCCGATACTTGATCCGATGCGGCTCCGTCGCGTCCGATCCCAGTCGACGTCGCTTGTCCTCTTCGTAGGCCTGGAAATTCCCCTCGAACCACTCGACGTGGCTGTCCCCCTCAAACGCCAGGATATGCGTCGCCAGCCGGTCTAGAAACCACCGGTCATGCGAGATGATCACCGCGCACCCGGCAAAATCCGCCAGCGCGTCCTCCAGCGCCCGCAGCGTATCCACGTCGAGGTCGTTGGTCGGCTCGTCGAGCAGGATGACATTGCTCTCCTGCTTCAGCATCTTCGCCAGGTGCACCCGGTTGCGCTCGCCGCCGGAGAGGATCCCCACCCGCTTCTGCTGATCCGCGCCCTTGAAGTTGAACGCCCCCACATACGCCCGCGACGGCACCGCCCGCTTGCCCAGGTAGATCACGTCGGTCCCCCCGGAGATCTCCTCCCACACCGTCTTGCCCGCCTCCAGGCTGTCACGCGACTGGTCGACATACCCGAGCTTCACCGTCTCGCCCACCCGCAACGTGCCGCTGTCCGGCTCGTCCTTGCCGGTGATCATCTTGAACAGCGTCGTCTTGCCCGCCCCGTTCGGCCCAATCACGCCGACGATCCCGCCCGGCGGCAGCTTGAAATCAAGCTCGTCGATCAGCAGCCGGTTGCCGAACGCCTTGCGCAGCTTCTCCGCCGTGATCACCGTGCCGCCCAGCCGCGGCCCCGGCGGGATCACGATGTCCGCCGTCCCCCCCGCCAACTCCGCCGACTTCTGCAGCATCTCCTCGTACTTGGCGATCCGCGCCCGGCTCTTGGTCTGCCGCGCCCGCGGGCTCGACTGGATCCACTCCTGCTCGGCCGCCAGCGCCCGCTGCCGCGAGCTCTCCTCCTTCTCCTCCTGCCGCAGCCGCTTCATCTTCTGCTCAAGCCACGACGAGTAGTTGCCCTCGAACGGATATCCCCGCCCACGCTCGATCTCGAGGATCCAGTTGGTGACGTTGTCGAGGAAGTAGCGATCATGCGTCACCACCATCACCGTCCCCTCATAATCGCGCAGCGTCTTCTCCAGCCAGGAGACGCTCTCCGCGTCCAGATGGTTGGTCGGCTCATCGAGCAGCAGCAGCTCCGGCTTCTCCAGCAGCAGCCGGCACAAAGCCACCCGCCGCCGCTCCCCACCCGACAGCGTGGTCACGTCGGCGTCCGGCGGCGGGCAACGCAGCGCGTCCAGCGCGATCTCGATCCGCCGGTCCAGATCCCACCCATCCTCGGCGTCGATCTTCTCCTGCAGCTCCGCCTGCTCGGCGAGCAGCGTGCTCATCCGCTCGTCGTCCATCGGCTCGGCGAACTCCTCGGAGATCGCGTTGAACCGCGTCAGCGCCGCCTGCAACGGCCCGAACGCCTGCGCCACGTTCTCCGCCACCGTCCTGTCCGCGTCCAGATGCGGCTCCTGGCTCAGATACCCAACCCGAACCCCCTCGGCCGCCCAAGCCTCGCCGCCATACTCGGTCTCGATCCCCGCGATGATCTTCATCAGCGTGGACTTCCCGGCCCCATTCACCCCCAACACGCCGATTTTGACGCCCGGCAGGAACGACAGGGTGATCCCCTTGAACACCTCCCGCCCGCCCGGAAACGCCTTGGTCACGTCCTTCATGACATAGACATACTGGTAAGCGGGCATCGGCGGCTCCCAAGGCAAAAGGTAGCCGTTATGTAGGCCAGACCCGCCCGACGCGGTAGACCAACCCCCTGCGCCCGGCAGGACTTGAACCCGCAACCTAGCCGTTATGAGCGGCCCGCTCTAACCAATTGAGCTACGGGCGCCTGGGGAGTGCAGTGCAGGAAAAGCCAGGCAAGCAAGGAAGGCAAGGGCTCTGCCCTTGACCCGCCAAAGGCCGGCGGCCCCTGGACCCCGACTTAGGCGACCGCCAAACCCTACTACCGCCGAAAGACGGGTTGGCTTCAGCCGGGAGCCATTCTGCAATGTTGCCCGACAGCGACATTGCCACTTCTATAGTTGATGTCTATTTAGCGCAGGTCCCCTGTCGCTAACTCACCGTTAACGCGAGTCGTATAATGGCTTGATTACTATCAGTCTACCTCACCTTGGAAGATCTAAATCTAGCAAGCTGTTCTTCGGACAGACGTTCATACATCCGCTCCCAGACCTCAGCATTGTGACCCGGTAGGGGTCCGATGCCGATCTCCGTCAACGTCATCCCACGCAGTTCCTTAGCTCGACTCGACCTTACCGGCCCCATCACTACTCCGGGCTTAACCCACCCGGTGATTCTCGGGCGCATAGCGAAGTTAGACATCCAATGGGCCGGACGCGGATAAAGCGGTGCGAGAGACTGCAGCCTCGGGATGCGCGGATCGAAATCCTCACCGTCCTTCAAGCGGCGAAAGCATTCAAATTCACCACTAACCCCCTCGCTGATGCCCTCCCAGACCCGAAAGCGCGCCGACAAGCGAAGGTGAGAAATGGCTTTGAAACAAGCCGCAACGCGCTCAGCCTTTCTAATAGGGCCCGCAAAGTAGATGTTACTTACCGAGTTAAGAAACTGGATTTCGTTAAAAGCATCCGCGTCTTTCTCCCGATTGACATTAACATAGCGACCTGTTCTTCCTACGGGAACATAGCAATCATGATCATAGCATATGAGAGCATACCGGGGACCGAGCGGCATAAGAAGCATTAAGCCAATATTTGCTATTCCAAAGTTATTGTCCTGCATGCGCTGAAGGAACACGCGATTGGTGATGGCAGCGGGATCGTCCGACGTAATGAAGTCTACTCCACTCCGATTACGCAGGATCAGCACTCTTAAGTCACCAAGATCATTCTGAGTGGCTGTCCATATCTTAAGCGATCCAGAAACCATCGCTCGCTGCGACAAATCGGGCGACTCTACACAGAGATGCTCAAGCCCTCGACGAGCCATTTTCTCCATCATAATCATTGACTCGCGACGACGACGAAGCGCGGCATCAGTCCGGTACCATTGAAGAAAAGCGAAGCTGCGTAGGAAGCCGGCATCACTATCGCTGAACTGCTCATCCCGTTCTATGAGACGCACAGTGGAAGCGTATTGTCCTTCAAGTTTCTGAAGCAAGTTCTCAATGACAAGGTCTTCGCCATAGAAGTAGGACTTTGCACACTGCCCGTTGATAGGCACGTTCTCTCGGATAATGTGCCGGCCGTGATTGAACAAATTAATGGCTACACCTTCGCGATTTGCCGAGAAGGGTTTCAGGTGACATCGAGGCACATAATGCTGGCTTTTGTTATCAGGCATAACCACGCCACCAGTTGTCTAATTCAGCAAAGGCTTCGTTACAGACAGAGCTCGGCGATACTTAGAAGTTAGGCTAGATGTCGCCATCCTTGCCGGCTCTCTTATAGCGAAGAGACGCCAGTTACCGATTGTGCCACAGCCATCCAGTCTGTAGGCGTTGGCGCAGTTCGACGGCACGACCCATCAGGGCCACAATGGCACGCGCGTCGTCCTCCGTCTGTCCGGAGCTTGTACTAATTCTGATAGATGTAGTGATCTGGACGCGAACTGGTAAATTCCGGGCGGAGACGCGAAAGCGCAAAGCTCCGTCGCCAGCGCCGCCGAGAGCCAGCACGACCGCTTTGAAATTCTTGGGTTCGCACCCGTGCCGGAACTCACCACACTCGAAAATCAGCTTTCGATTGAGTAGTTTAGAAGATCCCTCACGCCGATAGAATGCATGAGCATCCCGAGCGGGCTCATGGAAGTTGCGGGGCAACGAAAGGTGAGGAAGATTGATGGCGGGTCCGAAGCTACCACTAGCTAACTCCTTCGCGTCCTGGTAAGCCTCCCATATACCGAAAGCAGCGTGTAATTGCTTCCCGACTGGTGGCTCGGGTGCCTCCGGTAGATTAGAGGAGCTCTCCTTGAGCACTGCCTTTGGATTTACAAATATCAAGCGGCCGAGAGCTTCAATTTCAACAATAAGCCCTTCAGCGGGAACAGTCCCGACGTTTTGCATAGCCCATTCGACTTGCGTTCGGCCTCGCGCACCCGGCAACAATCGATGCAAGCGTTTGAAATGGGTCCGGACATCTTCAATCCAGACCGTGTAACGAGCCTGGTAATCCCTGATGGCTTTTGAGGATGGAGGCGCGCGTCCGACGTTCAACACCCCTGCGATGTTAACAGGATGCGGAAATTCGGCTTCCCGAATCGGTTGCGAGACGATTCAATAGCTTATCTGAATTGAGCTGAGGACGTTGCGAGTGCGTGGTGCCGATCGTCAGACTGCTGCGATGTTCAGCTACGTCAGCCCCGAAGGATTGGTGCCGCAAAATCACCCGTTGCGGGCCATTCGCCCGCTGGTGAACGCCGCATTGCAGCGTCTGTCGCCGCAGTTCGATAAGATCTATGCCCCGGGTGGCCGTGATTCGATCGCGCCGGAGCGGCTGCTGCGGGCGCTGTTGCTGCAAGCCCTGTTCTCGGTGCGCTCAGAACGTCAGCTAATGGAGCAGATCACCTACAACATGATGTTCCGCTGGTTCGTCGGCCTGTCGATGGATGCGCCGGTGTGGGACGTGACGGTGTTCACCAAGAACCGCGAGCGCCTGTTGCGGGGCGACATCGCGCGCGGCTTTCTGGCCGCGATCCTGGTGGACACCCAGGTCAAGCCGCTGCTGTCGGACGAGCATTTCTCGGTCGACGGCACCCTGATCGAAGCGTGGGCCAGCATGAAGAGCTTTCGTCCCAAGGACGGGTCGGGCGAGCCGCCGACATCCGGCCGCAACGGCGAGGTCGACTTCCGTGGCGAGCCACGCAGCAACCAGACGCATGCCTCGACCACGGACGTCGACGCGCGGCTCTATAAGAAAGCAGCAGGCCAGGCTGCCAAGCTCTGCCATATCGGGCACGCGCTGATGGAGAACCGCAACGGTCTGGTGGTGGACACGTCGCTGACCAAGGCCACCGGCACCGCCGAACGTGAAGCCGCCATCGCGATGATCGCAGACCTGCCCGACGACGGGCACATCACCTTGGGCACGGACAAAGGCTACGATACTCAGGAGTTCGTCGCCGAGATGCGTCGGCTCGGCGTCACGCCGCATGTCACGCAGAACACCAAAGGGCGGCGTTCGGCCATCGATGGCCGCACTACGCGCCATGTCGGCTACGCGGCCAGCCTCAGGATTCGCAAGCGCATCGAGGAGGTGTTCGGCTGGATGAAGACGGTGGGCGGCCTGCGCAAGACCCGCCATCGCGGCACCGACCGGGTCGGGTGGATGTTCACGTTCGTCGCGGCTGCTTACAATCTGGTCCGCTTGCCCAAGCTGCTGGCTGGGCCGGTGTAGCCATGCCCGGAGTCTGTCCGAAGGCGTCGCTCAGCCCTTCAGAATAGCGGAAAACGGCTGAAATCTCCGTGCGGCGCGCGGCCTAAACCGCCGGGACTGAGGAAATCCGGCCAATTTTCCGCAGCCTGTTAAAGCCGCCTTGACCTGTCGACGCTTGCGGACGCTCATCCTCGGGAGCGAAGTCAATCTTTATAGGGCAGATAGACTTAACCGCGTCCACGAGTTCGTCCACCACCGACATCCGCAAAGGATCGTAATGGACCTCATCAATCCCGGGTGGCTGCGCTTCCCTATTGGCTAGGCTGATCTCGATTACCGGTGCCGAGCGCTCAAGAGCCGCAAGGCGCCGTTGGAGGTCGACCATAAGCTTATCACGGGAGTCGGGCTCAGGCTCAAGCCGCCAGCTATCCGGTGTTGCGATGAATGGAAGACCCTCCTCGCGAGCGGTCAACTTCATATTTGTGTCATCGGTTAACAGGATCGCCGCCCCGCCTATGTAAGCCAACACCTCGCCTACGATGCGATCGTCATGTGACGTCGTGTCCAAATTTGACGGAAAGACATGCTCACGAGCGATTCTGGGCGGCAAGTCCAACGTTACTTTAGGTAAGGCATCCCGGAGGACGATTGGACCGCAACTATCGAGTACAGCAGAGAACCACGACGACACTTTCCGGGCACGCTGCGAGCGACGCCCTTTGCCATCACCTTTAAACCGATCAATTTCGCTCTGCACCGTGCGGCTGGCGAAAAGCTGGACCTCACTGTCCGGCGTGATCTCAGACCACGGGATCTCAGCCGGGGAGCGGCATTGCATAAAGAAGTTTGTGTCGGGGAAAAGTAGCATACTTGACTATCGGCGCCTTCGTTCCTTTGGCCAAGGCTCCTGACCCGCATTATACAGTCCACCGCTAGTCCCGCGAGCCCAACTAGGTCAGGCGGCTCGTAAGCCACCAGCGGCCAACTCGCATCGCGTCCCCTTTGCTGTCGCTCTAACCCGGTGAGAGGCCCGAGCGGTCATCGGCCCGCACGATATGACTTCGCCGACCCGACAGTCCTTCCAAGCCTTGCCACACCCCTGCGTCGCGGTGATAAAAGTCTGGCGGGAACTGCAACGTTCCAAAGATGTCCAAATAGGCCGTCTGATAAACCACAAACACCGGCATCGGCGTCGGCAAATCGTGCCGCGTCGTCCCCCCCGCCGCGATCCCCTGGTCGACCGCCGCAAGCGGCTCCTCCAACAGCAGCGCCGCAAAGTCCCGCGGGGCCTGCACCCGGATACACCCGTGGCTGAGCTGCCGGTTGTTACGCTTAAAGATCGAACGGTCCGGCGTGTCGTGCATGTAGACGTCAAAATGGTTCGGCATGTCGAACATCAGGTAGCCAAGCCCCGCTGCCGGCCCCGCCAACTGCTCCGCCTCGCCACCCGCCAGCATCACCATGTGCTCCCGGGCCAGATAGGTCGGGTCGCGCGCGATCTTCGGCAAAATCTCCGCCGTCACGATGTCCGCCGGAATAACCCACGGCGGATTGAAAAAGCTTGCATCGATGGCCGCGCGAAACTCCGGCGTCTGATGCGACCGCACATCCTCGCCGACGACAACCCGCGTCGAAAACACCGGTCGCCCGGCCTTGAACAGCACCAGCTGCTGAGTGGCGACGTTCACCCACGCCCGGTCCGCCGGCAGCGCCCGCGGCAGCCAGCGTTGGCGCTCGAGGTTGACCTCGATCGTCTGCACCGGGTTCGTCCCCTTCGGACCCGCCACGGCGCCCAGCCGATAGCGCCGCAACGCCTGCCGCAACGCCACGTAGGTCCGGCTCTGCGGCGCCAAACCCTCGATCGACGCCCCCGGATCAGGGCTGTCGATCGCCGCGTCCAGCGCCGCCGCCACGTCGACCGGCGCCGGCGTCAGCACCTCGTCGTCGCCGCGCCGCTCAATCGGCACCGCCCCCCGCGCCAGCGCGTCCGAGTACGATAGGAACGCGTCCGACAGCACCAGCTCGCGGTCCAGCGGCGCCAGCGTCCCCGCCCGCCGCAGCAGCCCGGCATGGAACAGCTCCGGCGCCAAACCCTGGTCGCCGGCGCGCAGCACCGCCGCCACCAGCGAGCTCGCCTGCGCCGGCCGGCTCGCCCACACCGGCTCAAACCCATGCCGCGCATAAAACCGCTGCAGCAAGCCGACGTGCAGCCGCTCCCCATCGACCACCAACTCCGGTCCGGCGTCGATCCGGCTGTGCAGCGCCGTGTCGGCCTGCTGCCCCAGGCCAGATCCGGTGCCAGAGTCGAAGTCAGGAGGCTGATCCCCCGCGCACGCCGTCAGCGCGCAGGCGGCGAGCAGGCCAACCAAGCCGCCCGCCAGCCTGGCGCCCCGGCCCAATCGCACCCGGGGCCGCAAAAGCCCACGGCCGCCCGGCGCGGACCCCCGCAACGGCGTCAACACCCGTATCATTCCACCACCTTTGCCAAGTGTCACGACTAACCGATTGACTTGCCGCCACGAATCACCGCTACATCCCCGTACTACAAGGTAGCTCAATGAAGGAGTAGCGGATGCCCGGCGTTTCCCAAACAAAGGCTCGTCGCAAGCTGTTCAGCCGTGCGGCACTGGTCGCCGTCGTGATCCCCGCGCTTCTCGGGGCCTGCGCTGATCAGCCGTCGCCGCCACCACCGCCACCGCCTGCCGAGCCGGCCCCGCCGCCGCCCCCGCCGCCGCCGCCGCCGGCCCCCGTGCCGCCAGCCCGCGGCTGACGTAGCAAAGTCGGCAGCGACTTAACGACCCAGCCCCTGCCCCTGCACTCAGGCGCGAGTGCAGGGGCAGGGTGTCTCTGGCTCAGGAACGACACCACCGTCTGCGATCCCGGCTCGTCGCAGAGGTTGCAAACCGGCGTCCGGCCGCGGCCGAACGACCCCGGGACCATAAGTCCGGCAGCGATGTCAGGGCGTCCGCCTGCGCACGCCTGACAGCGCAGCCAGGGCACTGGATCGACGATCGCCCTTCAGCTCGCCCCCAGCAGCACCGGCGCCAGCGGCGAGTAGGACACCGCGTCCACCACCGCCTGCGTGCCCACGATCGCCCCGACACCCCAGCGATACGCCGGATGCACCCGCCCCCGCACGGCCCGGTCCACCGCCGGCCCGGCCAGCGCCAGCAGGTCGAGCACCCCATCGGCCACCAGCGGCCACAGCGCGCCGAACAGCGGCAACGGCAGCGCCCGCTCCAGCCCCGGCGCCACCACCACGATCGCCGCGCACAGCATCAGCCGCTTGTGCCACTCCCCGCGCCGCCGCAGCGCCACGCCCGCCACCACCAGCCCGGCAAATAGCGCCAATCCGAGGAACCCCCGGACCAGAAACAATCCGTGCGGGTAGAACGGTGGCACGTGCCCGCTCCACAGACCGAGCAGCAGCGCCGATCCGCCCATCACCAGCATCACCACCGTAAGCCCAGCCCCCATCCAGCCAAGCCGCCGATGCAGCCGCAACGATCCACGCACGACGAGCGCCGGCTGCGCCACAAACAGCAGCACCCAGGCCGCAAAAACCCCGGCATGCACCACCAGCAGCATCGGAAAGTCCGGCGCCGCCAGGTCGAATGGCACCGTGTGCGAGAACCCGAACACCACGATCGCCACCAGCACCAGCGACATCGCCAGGTAGAACAGCCGTCCCACCCGGGGCGGCCTGCCGGATGCGTCGTCAGCAGCCGAAATCGTTGCGCTCATGCGACAATCCTGCGCCGCGGCGCCGCAGGTCGTCAATCAATCAGTCACCACTCCGACGCCTCGGCCAGGCGGCCAGACGGCCGACAGCAGCCACGCATGATTTGCACTGGCAGCCGCCCTCAGCCGCGGTCACGCGTCCCGGCCCACCCGCAGCACCGCCTTGCTTCCGCCCCAAGCCGCCCCGTAAGGTCCGCCCGTCTCACACCGGAGCCGCCCATGGACCTCACGAAAATCCCCACCGGCAAGAACGCCCCGTCCGACATCAACGTGGTGATCGAGATCCCGCAGGGCTCGCAGGTCAAATACGAGGTCGACAAGGCCTCCGGCGCCGTCTTCGTCGACCGCTTCCTGTTCACCCCGATGGCCTACCCCGCCGCCTACGGCTTCATCCCCAACACCCTGGCCGAAGACGGCGACCCGGCCGACGCCCTGGTCCTCGCCCACGCCGCCATGGTCCCCGGCTGCGTCATCCGCGCCCGCCCCATCGGCATGCTCGAAATGGAAGACGAAAGCGGCGTCGACGAGAAGATCATCTGCGTCCCGCACGACAAGATCCACACCCAGTTCGCCAAGGTCGAGAAGATCGAAGACCTGCCGGACATCACCATCAAGGCCATCGAGCACTTCTTCACCCGCTACAAGGACCTCGAACCCGGCAAGTGGGTCAAAGTCACCGGCTGGGCCGACAAAGCCGCCGCCGAAGCAGCCATCCAGAGGTCCATCGACAAGGCCAAGACGGCTTAGGCACAGCAAGGCCAGAGGCTCTGCCTCTGGACACCGCCGGGGCCGGCGGCCCCAGACCCCATGACGAGTGGGACTACGCCCTCACTGTGCTAGCAATTCACTGAGTTGAGGCCTCCCGGCGGTGGTTGTGCAAGTCTTGCCTATTGGCAAGATTTCCACCAACCCCTTGAAAACAAACATTTTCGCCGTGGAACATTGGGGCACTTGCCTCAAACCGCCCTCATACCAACCCTTCGAAAATCTTGCTGTATTTCGCCTCTTACAAAACCGCAGCTTTGTTGAAGAAGCGTTCTACTGCACCAGCCGGTCGATCAGCGCCTCGTAGTTCCGCAGGTAGGCGCCCATGTCGAGGTGCCTCTCCGCCCACCCCCGCGCCCCGCGCCGCAGCCGCTCCGACAGCGCCCGGCTGTCGAGCAGCGTCAGCACCCGCTCGGCGATGGTCCGCGGCTCGTGGAACGGCGATAACAGCCCGGTCCGCCGGTCAGCGACGAACTCGGCCACCGGCTCCGTGTCGCTCGCCACCAGCGCGCAGCCACACGCCATCGCCTCGCGCAGCGACCAGGAGGCGACGAACGGGTAGGTGAAGTAGACGTGGCAGTCCGAGCGCTGCAGCAGCCTGATATAGTCCGCATAGTCGAGCCGGCCGACAAAGTGGGTGCGCGCCATGTCGAGCTCGCTGCCCACCTCGCCCATCAGCCGCTCGCGCCAGGTGCCAAAGGCGAGCCGCGCCCCGTAGCTCACCCCGTCGCCGCCGACCAGGACCACGTGCAGCTTCGCCCGCTCGCGCTGCAGATGCGGGATCGCCCGCATCACCACGTGGAACCCCCGGTAAGGCTCCAGGTCGCGCGCGACGTAGGTGACGAGCGTCTCGTCCGGCTGGATGGTGATGCCGCCAAGCTGGAACGGCCGGCCGCGCGCCGCCGGGTCCGGCCGGCAGATCTCCAGGTTCACCCCCTCGCGCAGCACGGTGATGCGCTCCTGCGCCCAAGCCGGGTAGGTCGAGTGCTGGAACTCGGTCGGCGTCTGGCCAAAGCCACGATTGGTCAGCGCCAGCAGGTTGACCGCGTTCTTGGCGCGCACCCGCGGCAGGCTGGCCGGGTCGGTCGGGAACTCGGGATCGAAGCCGACATCAAGCCCGTCAGCGTGGTAGTAGAACTCCTGGTAGCCGAGCAGCGGCACGTCGGGCCAGACGTCGGCGATGTTGAGCAGCTCGCCCCAGCCGTGATGGCCGATGACGATGTCCGGCTCGTAGCCGAGACGCTTCAGGTTCTGGCAGGTCTGCGCCACCGCCTCGGCGCGCATCGTGGCCGCCTCGAACTCGACGGCGTCGCGGTGCGTGGTCTCCGCCGGCTTGTGCGCCGGCTGGTAGACCACCTTGCGCACCCCGGGAATGTTGTTCTTGTTCGCCTCGCTGATGAAGACGATGTCGTGGCGCTGCTGGGCCGCCAGATGGCGCGTCAGGTGCAGGAACTGCGCCGGAAAGTTCTGATGGATGAACAGGTAGCGCACCCTGCGATCTCGGCGCAGCCCGCGATCAGCGGCGTCCGCGGCCGCTCGGCTTGGCCGGCGCCTTGGTCAGCGGCCGGCGCGACGGTGCGCCCGGCTTCTGCGCCTTCTTTCCAGACGCCGGCTTCTTCGGCGCCGCCTGCTTGGCCGGCACGCGCGGCTTGGCGGCGGCCACTGCCCGAGGCGCCGGCGACGCGGTCTTGGCCGCGGTCGGAGCGGTCCTGACGACCGGCGCCTCGGCCGGTGCCGTGAACCGGGCCGTCGGCGCCGCGTCCGCCCGGCGCCCGGCGCGCGGCACGATCTCGATATGGAAGGCCTCGAGCGGCGCCAGGCTGTCGGCCTGGCATGGCTCGCCGGATTTGGGCGCCGCGGTGCTGCCGTCGACGAAGCTCGCCTGCACCCGGCAGTCATAGCGCTGCGCCGCTTCCCCCTTGAGACGAACGGACAGGCCGAGGATCGGCAACCCCATGCCGCGGCTGCCGCAGAACTTGCCGCCCTCCGCCCAGGGTGACAGCCAGCCGCGCCCGAGCACCGCCTGATACTCGATGTCATCGCTGCCGACGACGTGGCGCGGCGCGATCGCGAAGCCCTCGATCCAGGCCTTGCTGCCGCGCTCGCCCATCCAGCCGTCGAGCCTGGCGAGCACGTCGCCGCGGCCTTGGATATGGGCGGCGATCTCGGCGGCCTCCGGCGAAGGCTGCTCGGGGCCGGGGGCCGCCTCCGCCTGCCGCGCCGCGCCGCCGGCAGCCAGCGCGCCGTTCGCGGCCGGCAGCACCGGCGCTGCCCCGTCTTGGCCCGCCACCGGCGCCTCGGTGAGCTTGACAACCTGCAGACGCGGCGCCTCGTGCGAGCCGTCCGGGTTCTGATAGATCGTCACCAGCACCTGCGCCGGGCCGTGATCGACCCGGATCAGCGCCGCGTTGTCGCTGCCGCCGATCCAGCCATCGTCGCGGAACGTGCTGATCGCGATCCGCCCGGCGGCCTGCCCCGGCGGCAGCGACAGGCGCACGCCGGGCAGCCCGGTCTGCGCGTCCGGTGGCTGCGCGCCAGGAGCGTGGAAGACGCAGAACACTCCCGCGTCCAGCGCCATCAGGTGGCCCGACACCTTCAGCTCGGTGACGATCCGCTGGCTCGGCGCTTCGGACATCTGGCGATACTCACTGCTGCTGCCCCACCCGGCGCTCGCCGGCCGGGTTCGGGCTTTGTTTCGGCTCGGTCATATCGCATCACGACGCGTGCCGTAAGCCTCTGCAACCTCGCGCCCCAGACGCAGCAGGGCAACGTTGACCGCCGCCGGCGGCAGGCCGAGCGGCAGCAGGAAGCCATGCCCGCGCGCGCGGATGCGCTCGGCCATCGCGCCGATGTCAAACGCGACGACGGTCAGGCCCGCCGCCCAGGCATGGCTCAGCGTGTAGCTCCAGGTTTCCGGCCAGATCGACGGCAGGAAGACGAGCAACGGCTGCTCCTCGGCGATCAGCCCGGCCAGCTCGTCGTCGCTGCGATAGGCGCCGGTGATGAAGACCGGCCCGGCCTCAAGCAGCCGCTCGTCATCCAGCGTGTGGCCGATGACGGTGAAGCGGATCGGCAGGGCGCGGGCGCGGGCGTCGCGCACGCAGTGCAGCAGCACGTCGAACCCCTTCTCCGGCCCGATGCCGCCCAGCACCGCAACCCGCAGCGCCGCACCGGGCGCCGGCAACGGGGCGGGCGCGGGCCAACCGGAATCATCCTCCCACGGCTCCACCACGGGGCGGATGGCCGGGAAGTGCCGGACCAGCCGCGCCGCGCCGTCGCGGGTGGGGCTGACCACGCGCGCGGCGCCGTCAAGCAGGGCTGTCGAGCGCGCGACCAGGGCGCGCACGCCCACTGGCTCCTCGAGCAGCGAGCCCTGGTCGGCGATGCAGTGCTCGCAGCCGGTCAGGTCGGGCTCGCCGCAGTAGCGACGCTCCGGCCCGATCAGGGCGATACGCGGGCAGAACCAGGCATAGTCGTGCGCATAGGCGTCGTAAGGAACGCCAAGGCGGCGCAGCAGCTCGATCACAGCCTGGTCGTGACCAAGCAGGTGATGCAGCTCGGCCCGCCGCGGCCGGTCGGCGGCCAGCAGCCGCGCCAGCGCCGCCAGCTCGTCGGGCAGGCAGTAGCGCAGATTCGGGTAGGCCTCCGCCTCGCCGTCGCCACCCTCGCTCACCACGACCAGCCCCGGCGTCTCGTGCACCGGCCGCAGGAGGATCGGCCGGAGCCCGGCAGCGCGGGCGGCCCGCACCCGCCCCGCCACCATGCGCTCGACGCCGCCGCCATGCAGATGCGTCGCAATCAGCACCGCACCACCCTCACGCCGGCCACGACGCCAGCGCAGCACGTCCATTCGACGCCGCGCCGATGCCAACGGGTCGGCGGCCACGTGGCGGGCGATGAGCGCGGCGTAGCCGGGATGCAGGCGCTCCAGCAGCCCCTGGTTGCGCTCGATCAGGCTGCGGCGTCCCGGCCCGAACGAGGCGCCGCCGTGATGGCCGATGAACAGGCCCGGCACCGCAACATGGCGCCAGCCAAGCGCGTGCGCCCGCAGCGACAGGTCGTTCTCCTCGCCATAGCCCTGGGCGAAAACGTCCTCGCGCAGCAGCCCGACCTGGTCGAGGCAGTCACGCCGCAGGTAGACGCAGAAGCCGTGCATGGTCGGTATGTCGACCAGCCGCCCGGCATTGGCGGCGCGCGCCGTCGCCGCCAGACGACGCAGCTCGTCAGGACCCGGCATAGGATTGACCCGGTCCCGCGCCGGGTAACTCAGGATCGTCGCGTCGTTGGAGAGCGGCGTAGCGCTGCCGATGTCGGGCGCCGCATGCGCCGCCTCGCGCAGAATGGCGAGCCAGTCCGCGCTCACCAGCGTGTCGGCGTTGAGCAGCACCACGTCGCGCCGGCCGGCGGCGAGCAGGCCGCGATTGGCGGCCGCCGGGAACCCGCGGTTGCGCTCGTGGCGATGCAGCACGATGCGGCGCCGGGCCGCGAGCGCGTCGAGCAGCCGCACAAGCTCCGGCTCCGGCGAGCCGTCGTCGACCACGTGCACCCGCACGCCCGCCGGCTGGTGGGCGAACACCTGGTCAAGGCAGGCCGCGGTCCGAGCGCAGTCACGGTAGGCCGGGATCACGACGTCGACGCCACGGCGCGCCCGCAACGCCGCCGGCGCCGCCAACGCTGGCCGGCCCGCGGGCAGGTCGGCGGCGATCGGCGCCGTGCTCACCGCCGCCGCCGCCCCCAGACCGCGATGCTCGCGCGCAATCACCACCGCCACCCGATGCGCCGCCTGCCGCTCCCAGGCCGGATCAAGCGGGCTGCCGAGCACGTCCCGGCCGTCTTCGCCGATCACGTGCAGCAGCCCGTTGGCGGGCAGCGCCGCCGCGGCCAGGTGAAACCGGCGCGGACGCCCGAGCGGCGGCAGACCGTTGATGCCGCTCGCCGACAGCTCGGCCAGCAGCGGCAGCGCGGCGTCGCCGCCCGCCGGAACAACGCGCAGCCGCGGCGCCCGACCGGGGTCGCCGGGATGCCAGGCCCAGCCCTCCAGCCCGCCATCCGCAGCCGTCACAAACCCGTCAAGGCGTCGGATCGCGCCAAGGTCGATCGGACTGGCGAGTATCGCCCTGCCGTGCGACGAGGCCTCCAGCCGGCCCGCCTGACGCCAGCCGGCGGGTAGCGGCAAGGCCGTCGAAACGCCGTCGAGCCGAATTGCGACGTCGTCAGCCGGCGCCACGTGCAGCCTGCCATCGTCCCCAACCGCCAGCCAGCCCGCACCGGCGGCGGCGGCGATCGGAACCACCAGGGCCAGCATCTCCGACGTCGCGGCGTTGCGCGACGCGGCGCCGGACCAGGCCGCAGCAGCCGCCGCCGAGTCGCCAAGCCCGAGCCGACACGCCGCCAGGCCAAGCCACGCCTCGGCCAGGTCATGGCGATCAAGCACCGCCTGGAAATCCGCCGCCGCCTCGCGCAGCCGGTTGCGACGCAGGCGCACCGAGCCGAGCAGCAGCAGCACGTTGGCATCGGCCCGGGCCAGACGCGCGGCACGGGCAAGCAGCCGCTCCGCTCCCGGCAAGTCGCCGTCAGCCAGCAGCGCGCTGCCAGCCTCAAAGGCGGCCTCAGCCCGCGCCTGGGCCCGCGCCTGCCACTCGGCAGCGCCCGGCGTCGGCGCGACGTCAGTGGCCCAGCTTGGCGCGGCGAGCGGAGGACGGGGCGGCACGGCAGCAACCGATATCCGCGTCGGGCGAGTGAGGGAAGACCAGAGCTCGGCTCGACGCCGAGAGCGGCGCCCGCAAACCCGCTTCCGTCAGGGAAACATCGTGCCTAGCGAGGCATTTACCCTGCCGCCACGCAGCACTGACCTCGCCAGGTAAGCATGAACAAGAAAAGGATTTTAAAGGCTCCGCCTTTAATGGGGTCCAGGGGCAAAGCCCCTGGCCTGTCGTTCTCAGTGCTTGCTTGCCTGCCGCTCAACCAGCCGAAAGCGCACTGGCCGATCCGGCTGCGTCGTCACGATGCCGCGCGGCAGCACCGCGCCGGTGCCGACCAGCTCCAGCCTGAACCGCGCCAGCAGCCGCGCCAGCACTAGCACCGCCTCGGTGAGCGCGAACTGCGCGCCGACGCACACGCGCGGTCCGGCGCCGAACGGCAAATAGGCATAGCGCTGCGGCGTCGGCGCGCCCGGCATAAATCGGCTCGGATCGAACAGGTCCGGCGCCTGCCAGCGGCGCTGATGGCGGTGCAGCACCCAGGGCGAGATCGAGACCAGCGTGCCGCGTCTGATCCGATGGCCGAGCACGACGTCCTCGCCGCGGGCCTCGCGCACGATCAGGAATGCCGGCGGGTAGAGCCGCAGCACCTCGTCGACGAAGGCGCGCGTGCGGACGAGCGACTTCAGCGAGCCGGCCGCGCCCGCTTCGCTGAGGTCGAGCGCGCCGGCCTCGTGGGCGACCGCCGCCTGCGCCTCGGGCAAACGCGCCGCCGCGTAGCACGCCCAGAACAGCGTGACGGCCGTCGTTTCGTGTCCAGCGATGATCATCGTCGCGATCTCGTCGCGCAGCAGCGCCCGATCAAAACCCTGGCCGCCTTGGGGATCGCGCGCGGCGGCGAGCAGGTCATACAGGTCGCGCGGTTGGTCCGGCTCCGCCGGAGCGCGCGAGGCGATGACCCGATCCATCATCGCCAGCCAGTCGCGCCGGAACGCCGCACGCCGGCGATCGCCGGGCGACGCGATGGTGCGCGGCAGCACCAGGTCCAGCACGCCGGGCGTCGCGTGCTCCAATCCGTAGCGCATGAGGCAGGCCCGCAGCTCGGCGGCAAAATCGTCCGCCTCCAGCGAGAACATCGACTGGGCGGCGATCCGCAGCGCCAGATGCTGCAGTTGCGGCATCAGCTCGATCGGCCGGCCATTAAGAGCGCCGAGTTCCGCCTCCTTGGCCGTAGCAGCAGCCACGACGTGGCCGGCCAGGATCGGCATCGTGCGCGGCGACATGGCGGGCGCGATGGTGCGCCGCTGACGCCGCCACGCGTCGCCTTCGGCCAGGAACAGCCCCTCGCCGAGCAGCGGCCGCAGCACCCGCAGCGCCGTTGCATTGCGGGTGTAGTTCTCGTGATTTTCGACGAGCACGTGATGAATCGCGTCGGGCGCGTTGATGATCAACTGCTCGCGGCCGAGAAAACGGCCGGGCAACACATCCTCCTCGTAGGCGGCCTCGCCCCAGAGCTCCAGGATGTTGCGCCGGAGCACCAGAAACGCCTCCGCCTGACTGCGGCGGCGATTGGTCATGGGCGGCCGCGGCAGCAGCGCGCCGGGCATCTGAAAAGCGTCAGGCATCTGTGAAAGGTGGGGGCGCGTTACGGAAGGCAAAGGTCAGGCAGGTGAGGAAGGCGAGGGCTCTGCCCTCCACCCGCTGGAGCCTGAGACCTCAGACCCCCATCCAGTTGGCATTGGGCGTTGAGATGGCTGCGCCGCTGTTTGTCGGGCGGCCTGAACGAGCCTCCTTAGATGGAGCCTTCCGCTTTGATCAGAGTTTTTCCACCAGACGCTTGGCTCCGCCTAGTGCTCGGCGAGTTGCGGCTCGCGCACCACCGGGGCTGACAGCCTGGCAAGGTCGCCGGCCACCTCGGACAAGCCCTGCGACTGAGCCCGCTCAAGCCAGAACCTAGCCTCGACCTCGTCGCGCTGGCCGGCCAAGCCGCGCGCAAGGTAGCGCCCTAGCATCATCTGCGCGTGGCCATGGCCGCGCTCGGCGGCCTTGCGGAACCATTTGGCAGCGACCACCCGGTCCTCCGGCGTGTCGTGCCCGCCGCCATACATGGCGCCGACGCTGAACATCGCGCTGGTATGCCCCTGGTTCGCCGCGCGCTCGTACAACTGGAGCGCCCGCGCATGGTCGCGAGCGCCGGTGCGGTTGCTCAGCAGCATCTCGGCCAGGAGCACCTGCGCATCCGCCATGCCACTTTCGGCGGCACGTCCAATCCATACCAGGCCTTCGCCGACATCCGCCTCGATGCCGCGGCCCTCGATCAGCATCTTGCCATACCAATATTGCGCGTTCACGACCCCGTCGGCGGCGCGCCGCATCCACAGCATTGCGCGCCGGTCGTCACGCTCGATGCCGACGCCCTCCGCCAGGCAGATGCCAAAATTGAACGCCGCCATCAGGTCGCCTGAGCCGGCGGCGTGCTCGAACCACTCACGCGTCCGCACCCGGTCCTCAAGGCTAGCGCTGCCGCCGAGCACGAGGTTGGCAAGGTCAGCCTGGGCATGCTTGTCGCCACCCTCGGCGGCGATGCGAAACCAATGCGTCGCCTCCTCCTGGTCGCGCGACACGCCGGCGCCAGTCAGGAACAGCAGGCCCAGCGCCCGCGCCGCACCGGCATGGCCGGTATCCGCCGCACGCCGGAACCACAGCGCCGCCTCGGCATAGTTCGGCGGCAACGCGCCACCCTTGGCATACATGTCGCCAACCAGCGCCGCCGCCTCGCCGTCGCCCAGGTTGGCCGCCCGCCGCAGCCAGCTCTCACCATCGACAGGGTCGCGCTCGACGCCCCGTCCCTCAAGCAGCGCCAAGCCCCATCGCGCCATGCCCGAGCGCACGCCGCGCTCCGCCGCCTGGCGATAGAGTTGCGCCGCCTGCTCCAGGCTGGTCGGCAATCCGGCGCCGCGCTCGTGCATGATGCCGAGCAGGTAGAACGCAGTCGGCAGGCTGGACTCCGCCGCCAGCTTGAGCTGCTCGGCGGCAGCCGCCTGCGCCGTGGCGCCAGTGGCGGTGCGCAGCAGCGCCAAGCCCAGGCCGAGATGGCCCTGCGGGCAGTTCGCTGCCGCCGACTTGCGATACCACTCGTCCGCCGCCGCAAGGTCACGCAGCTCATCGGGGCCAGAGGTCAAAATGTAGGCGAACAAGGCCTGCGCCTCCGGGGCACCAGCCTCCGCCGCCGGCTTGGCCCAGCGCATGGCGCGCACGTAGTCGGCAGCGCTCTGCGGCTCGCGCACAACGGCGATCGGCTCGAACAGCGCCGCCTCGGCACCTTTCGGGGCCGCCGAGCCGATAACACCATAGAGATAGAGTGTCGCCAGCAAAGTCTGGGCCTCAACCCAGCCGCCCTCAGCCGCGCGGGTCAGCCAACGCGCCGCCTCGGGCCGGCTCACCGGAACGCCGGCACCGTCGAGATAGGCGCGCCCTACGCGATACTGCGCCTCGGCTAGCCCAGCCTGCGCCGCCTTGGCGAACAGCGGGAACGCCTTCGCCACATCCCCCGCCTCCTGCAGATGCAGCGCCCGGCGCAGCATCGCCGTCGGCGAGAGGAATCCGGTGAGGCGCCCGAGCAATGCCAAGCCTAGTTCCTCCCGATGCCGACGCCAGCGATCACGGCTCGCGCATGCCCTCGTGAGCAACCGGCAGCACGCGGGAGAACATGTAGCTCAGCACGGTACGCTTGCCGACCTTGATGTCTGCCGCAACCGGCATGCCAGGGACGATGTGGAAGGTGGTCGGCGTGTCGTGCAGGGTAATCTTGTCGAGCGTGATCTTGCTGCGGTAGTAGGACTGCCCGTCGGCCGGGCCAGCATCCGTCGTCGTCTGAGTGGGGCCACCGGCTCCGCCCTGGCTGCTGGTCATGAAGCTGTCCGGGCTGATCACCCGCACCGTCCCCTCGGCGCCGCCATACTGGGTGGCGGCAAAGGTGTCGAACTTGATGTCAACATGATCGCCGGGATGCACGTAACCCGCCTCGCCACCGGGGATCTGCGCCTCAACCTCGAGCGGCGCATTCATCGGCACCATGCGGAAGAACTGATCGCCCGACTGCAGCACCGAACCGACCGAAACCGGCGCCACGCTCAGGACGACGGCGTCCTCCTCGGCGCGCAGGTCAACCAGCTGCTTGCGCCGCGTCGCCTTGGCATACTGGTCCTCGGCGTCGCTGAGCTTGCGGCTCTCCTCGGTCAGTTGCTGCGACAGGTCGCCGCGCCATTGCTGGTCATAGGCCTCCCGCTGCTGCTGCGTCGCCAGGATCTCGCGCCGCTCGTTCTCCGCCGAGGCGAGCGAGGAGGCGAGCGCCCTCGTGGTCTCGATGCGAGTGTCGGTCGCCGCCAGCGAGTTCAATTTGCTGCCAACCTGGTCCTTCTGCAGCTCCAGCCGCATGCCCTCGACGTTTTGCGCCACCGAGACCCGCTGGCGATAGAACGCCGCATCGTTCTCGTCGCGCGAAACCTGGGTCTGCAGGCCGGCGATCTGGTCGGCGTAGTTCTGTAGTTGCGCATGCCGCTGAGCGGCGCGCTGCTGGAAGATCGAGACCTCCACCAGCGAGGCCGGGCTGTCCGGCGCCGCCTGGTAGGTCTGGCCGTTGGCCTCGGCCCGCATGCGGTTCACCGCCGCGCGCAGGCTGTCGACCTGCTGATCCAAAGACCCGGCATCGGCGACGGCGAAAGTCGGGTCGAGCTGGGCGAGAAGCTGCCCCTTGCGGACGATCTGGCCCTCCTGCACGTCGATCGAGCGGACGATCGACGTCTCGAGCGGCTGCACCACCACCGTCGGCGTGATCGAAACCACCTTGCCCTCGGCGGTCACCACCTTATCGACCGGAATGAGGCCGGCCGCGACGACGCAGCAGATCATCATTGAGCTCACCACCCAGGTGGTGCGGCGCGCCGACGGCTTGGCCTGAGACGCGCTGAGCGCAGCCGACGGCGAGTGGAACTCGAGCAACGACACCGGCGCATCTTCTTCGCGCCGGCGCAGTGCGCGCTTCGAGACGGCCGGCAGGCGCGGATCCACAGGTTGCAGGCTGGTTCCAGACATATCGTGTTCCCGTTCTGCTCGTCAGCTCGTCACTACGCCAGTGTGGCCCGCACCGGCACGTCAGGCGGCTACTCCCCCTGCGCCAGCACCGGCGTGACCGCATCCGGCCGCTGCGACGGGTCGCCCATGTGCCGAGTCTGCTGCTTCCAAAGCTGGCGGTAAACCGAGCAGCGCTCCAGCAGCACCGCGTGCGGCGCCACGTCCAACACCCGGCCCCTGTCCATTACCAGGATCAGGTGGCAGTCGACCAGGGACGACAGGCGATGCGAGACGATCACCATCGTCCGCCCCTTGCCGATGCGCTGCAGGTTGGCGTTCACCAGCGCCTCGCTCTCCGGGTCGAGCGCGCTGGTCGCCTCGTCGAGGATCATGATGCGCGGGTCCGAGATCAGCGCCCGCGCGATCGCAAGACGCTGCCGCTGACCGCCCGAGATGTTGGCCGAGCCCTCCTCGATCCACGTCTCGTAGCCCTGCGGCATACGCTCGATGAACTCCTCCGCGCCGGCCAGGCGGGCGGCCCGCACGACGTCCTCAAGCGTCAGGCCCGGTCGCCCGGCGGTAATGTTGTCGCGCACCGTGCCGCGAAAGAGGAAGTTGTCCTGCAGCACGACGCCGAACGAGCGTCGCAGGTGCGTGAGGTTCAGCTCGCGCAGTTCCGAGCCGTCGATCTTCACCGCGCCCGTATACTCACGATTAATGCCCTGCAGCAGCCGCGTGACGGTCGACTTGCCGGAGCCGGACTTGCCGACCAGGCCCAACATCGTGCCGGGCGGAATGGAGAAGTTCACATGGTCCAGCGCTGGCCGCTGCGCCCGCGGGTAGGTGAACACGACGTCCTCGAACTCGACAGCACCGGCGAATTTAGGCCGCATGCCGTCGGTCTGCGCCTTCGTCTCCGTCGGGTTGTTGAGCACCGCCGCCACTTCGCCGACCGAGGCGCGCACCTCAGTGAAGTCCTCCATCAGCCGCGCCATGCCGACCAGCGGCGAAGTGACCCGGCTCGACAGCATCATGAAGGCGATCAGCGCGCCGACCTGGATGCCTGACGTATGCTCCAGCGCCAAATAGACGCCGACCAGGATCACGCCGCGGCTGATGAACAACTGCATCGGGTCGACGATGGTCTGCGGCCAGTTCGCCAACCGTCCGGCGGCCAGTCGATAGCGGCCAGCGACCGCCACCTTCTCGTCCCAGGCCGAGCGCCGCTGCGGCTCAAGCGCCAGCGACTTGACCGTCCGCATGCCCTGCACCGTCTCGACCATGACGCTCGACTTCTGGTGCTCGGCGACGATCATCCGGCTGATCAGCTGCGAGATCGGCTTCAGGAACGCCATAATGACCAGCGCGATCAGCCCGGCCACGACCAGCACGATCCAGGCGAGCGTCGCCTCCATCCAGAACAGGAACGGCAGCAGGAACACCAGGGTGAAGCAGTCAAGCGCCGTCGTCAGCAGCTTACCCGTCAGGAACTCGCGGATCTTATGCACCTGGGCGATACGGCCGATCGTCTCACCAGCCTGGTTGCGCTCGAAGAAGTCGAGCGGCAACGCCAGCAGGCGGGCGAACACGTGAAGGTTGAGTTTGGTGTCAATGCGGGTGCTCATCACCAACACCAGCTCGCGCCGACCCCAGTTCAGCAGCGTCTCATAGACGGTCAGCACAGCCAGGATGGTCGAGATCAGGATTAGCGTCGACATGCTGTGATGCGCGACCACCCGGTCGATCACCGTCATCACCAGCAGCGGCGGCACGATGGCGAGCATGCTCAGCACCAGCGAGCCAATGGAGATGTCGCGCAGGAAGCGTTTCTCCTGCCACACCAGCGCGCCAAGCCAGGCAAGGTTGAACGGCGCCTCTGCCTCCGCCTCGCCGCGTGGCCGGCGAACCATGATGACCTCGCCGGTCCAAACCTCGGTCAGCCGAAGCTGGTCGACGGCAACCGGCGGGTCGCTTTCGGCGCCGCGCGGATCCTTGATCCAGACGACGTCGCGCTTAGCGTCGGCGCCGACCAGGATGCCGGCGCTGCCGTCACGAAACAGCAGCACGACCGGCGGGGTATCGGTAAAGCGGAACAGGTTGCGCCACTTCAGCACCACTGCCTTGGCCGTCAGCCCCTGCTCGCGCAGCCAGGACACCAGCGAGGCCGGCGACGGCGTCTCCTCACCCAATGTCGGACGAAAATCGTTCAGGATCAGCTCGATGCCATGGTAGCGGGCGGCTGCGAAGATAGCCCTCAGCCGGGCCTCCATCGCCTCAGGCATCGGCTTGTCGGAGCCGCTCAGGCGGGCCATCACCGGGCCTGCAGGCTGACCATCGTCCGGGGTCGTCTCGGGTCGATCCACGTTACAATCCTCGCAGCAATGGCGGCGCCGACACGCGCCGGGCAGCTCTCAGGCTGGCCTCGTGGCCGATGCGTCGCCGGACCCTAGCATGTCCCTGGCTGAAGCGAGACCAAAAATGTCGCGCTGCACACAGCGCCGCATGAGCAGGACGTCGCGAGCCTCTCGCCATCCCGTCAACCGCGCAGGACGCCCTGTCAACCACGCCGAGAGCCTGAGCCGGCACGGCGGTTACGATCCGCGTCAAAGCCCTCTAGGCTGCGAGCGTCGGGCGACCGCGCAACGGCGTCAGTTCGGCAGGAGGCGTGGGACGGCGGATGCTGATACGGGATGCCACATCGTCCGACATGGCGTCGATCCAGGCGATTTATGCCCATCACGTGCTGCACGGCACCGGCACCTTCGAGGTCGAGGCGCCGGACGCGACGGCGATGGCGCAGCGCTACCTCGCCGACACCGCCGCGCAGGGAGCTTGGCTGGTCGCGCTGGACGAGAGCGGCATCCTTGCCTTCGCCCACTACAAGCCGTTCCGGGATCAGGCCGCCTACCGCAGCACGGTGGAGAACAGCATCTACGTGCGCGAGGATGTGCGCGGCCAGGGCGTAGGCCGGTTGCTGGTCGCCCAACTCGTCGCCACCGCCGAGGCCGCCGGCTTCCGCCAAATGATCGCAATGATCGGCGACAGCGACAACGTGGGCTCGATCGGCATGCATGCCAGCCTGGGCTTCCAGCGGGTCGGGGTGCTGCGGGCCGCCGGACACAAGTTCGGGCGCTGGCTTGACGTCGTGATGATGCAGAAGGCGCTGGTGCCGATGGCCTAGCCCTCCCCGTTTGAGTGTTGCCCGCGCTGCGGGCTGGTTCATCAAGGCGCCGCCTGGGCGTTGCCGCCGGGGACCCACAACACGTCACGCCCCTCGTTGAGCTTGCGACCAAGCACAAACAAGTGGTCCGACAGCCGGTTGAGGAAGCGCAGCAGCGACGGCGTCACCGGCTCGTCGCGCGCTAGGCTGACGACGCGCCGCTCGGCCCGGCGCACGATAACCCGGGCAAGGTGGGCATGCGCCGAAGCCGCCGTGCCACCCGGCAGGACAAAGCTGGCGAGCGGCGGCAGGGTAGCGTTCATCGCGGCGATCTCGGCCTCGAGGCGCAACACGGCGCCTTCGCCAAGACGCAGCCTCTGCTTCGGCCCAGTCGGCACGCAGAGATCGGCGCCAACATCGAAGAGGTCGTTCTGCATGCGCCCCAGCATGGCGTCCACCACCGGGTCACCGTCGCACTGCAGGCGCAGCACGCCAATGGCGGCGTTCGCCTCGTCCACCGTCCCGTAGGCTTCAACCCGCAGCGCGTCCTTGTCGACGCGCGCGCCATCGCCGAGTGAGGTCTGCCCGCCGTCACCACCGCGGGTAACCACGGTGTCAATGCGTATCGTCATCGCCCGCTCCCATCATAATGCACCGCGATCCTGAACTGGGACGGGACCGGAATAGTGCCGCTCGTCTGCGGCTGAAAATTTCGACAACGCCTCGACGGCCGAGTGGTCCAGCGCGGCGACGCCGGAGCTGGCGGCGACCTCAACCCGACCAGCCCGCCCGTCAGGCGTCACGTGGACGATGATGTCGACGACGCCGCGCTGGCCATGCCGCGCCGCATCCTCTGGGTAGCGCGGCGGCATGTTGCGATAGGCGCTGTCTGGCCGGGTCGGACGGATGTCGTCGGACGTGTTGCTATAGGCCGCCTCATCCGCCGGCGCGTTGCCGACATCGTCCAGCATCGAGGTTTGCCAATGCGGCGCCACCGGACCGGTCGGTGCACCGGGCGTGGTTGGAGCAGCACTCGGCTGAGCTTGCGTGTTCTGTGGCGGCAACGGCGAGGCAGCAGTAGCCACAGCGAGCGGCTGCGGCGAAGCGGGGGCGGAGGTCGACGGCGCTCCCCGCTTCGTTGGCGGTTGGCTGATGAAGACCATCTCCACCTGACGCGGCGGCAACTCAGCTGCGAGCGGCGCCGGGCTACCGGGCCAAGGCACCATCACCAATGCCGCCGTCAGGTGCAGGATGGCGGACACGATGAGCGCCCCGCGCAGCGATGCGGGTGCTGACTTGGAGAGGCGCGCTGGCCTGCCCGCCCCCACGTCGAGGCGGCGGCGCGGCTCTCCTGCCGGCCGACCAGGCCCGAGGCCGGCGCCGCCACCGCGACGGCCGTCGACGATAGGGCCGCCGGCAAAGGGTCCAAGGTCGCGTCGCATCAGGAGCGGCAGAGCAGGGCGGACGGCGACCAGTCTGGCCCACCCACCATCAGCAGAGCCCCCGGGAGTGACGCCGCCCAACCGACAAACCTCTCCGTCGCCTTGACGGGCTGGCGTCGACGGTGGCGCGAACGGCCAGGCTGCAAGGCTTTGCTCACTGGAGCTGACGGACTCAAGACGTTCGGGGCGCTCAGCGAGCGTCAGCTCACCAGTCAGATGTCTGTCCCGCGTCGTCATTCCGTCGCACTGCCGAGCAAGTGAAGAACAATCTCACGACGATGCGGCGCCGAGCGATGTTCGAACAGAAAAATTCCCTGCCAGGTTCCAAGCACCGGTCGCCGCCCGCGCACCGGGATCGACAACTGGGTCTGGGTGAGTGCTGCGCGCAGATGCGCCGGCATGTCATCCGGCCCCTCGACATCATGCACGTAGCGGCCAGCCTGCTCTGGCGCCAGGCGCTCGAAATAGGCGGCAATGTCCGTCCGCACGTCCGGATCGGCATTCTCCTGAACCAGCAGCGAGGCGCTGGTATGACGACACCAGATCGTCAGCAGGCCATCATCGATGGCTTGCTCACGAACCCATGCAAGAACTGCCGCGGTCATCAGGGTCAGCCCTTTGCCGCGTGTCTGAACGTGAAGATCGCCAAACGCCTGAAGCAAGGCTTCTCCTGTTCTGGTCGCGCTGGCCGAGGCCCCCACGGCGTCAAGCCACGGTCATCCTAAGGGCCCTCGTTTGCAGAACCCGGCCAGGCAGGCCCGGTTTCAATCCTCGTGTGGCGCGTGCCACGACGTAGCCGAGAAGCAGGAGTGGCCAGACCGGCGTCAGGGCTCCGATCAGCGTCAGTTTGGGGCTGAACGTCAGCGGCGACGCCCAGCACAGCAGGCAGAGCAGCAACTCACCAGGCTGAAAGCGGTGCTGCATGCCGTCCAGCCAGACCAGGGTCGCCCCGAGACAGCCGACGAGCATGTCGTAGTTCGAGTAGTGCGGCGCCGCCAGGCCGGTCGCGAGCAGCATGGCGGCGGCGCTGGTCGGCAGCCGCGGCCGGCCGCGGAACACAGAGGCGACGAGCAACGCCGCGACGATGCACATCACATCCTGCGCCAGCCTGCTCACCGAATCGACGTGGCAGACGGCATAGACGCAGGCGTAGACGCTCATGCCGCTCTGCCGGCCGAACGTCTCCCACTGGCTGAACTGCGGCGTCGCGCCCAGCATCAGCCTGAACCAGTCAACCCAAACTGCAGTGCCGAACGCCGCCAGGCTCGCCCCGCTCAGCAGCGCCGCCGAGCCGCCGGCGGCGATCAGCGCCCGCCAATGCCGTCCGGCCAGCAGCCCGACCGGAACGAGCACGGCGAGTTGCGGCTTGAACACCAGCAGCCCGAGCAGCATCCCGGCGACGACCGGCGCGCGGTAGAGCAGGCCCAGCCCGCCGACCAGCAACGCGGCCGACAAAAACGCATTCTGACCGGCCAACAGAGTGAACATGGCCGCGGGGCTGCACGCGGCGCTGACCACCAAGGCGGCACGCTGCCAGCGCTGTGCCGGCCAGGCGTGGATCGCCAGCAGCAGGCAGGAGAAGCCGACCAGGACGAATGCCATGTAGGACGCCATCGGGCCGAGCAGTCCAAGCGGCAGGATGAGCAGCAGGAAGGGCGGCGGGTAGACCCAGGGATGCAGGTTCAAGCCCGCGGACATCACGTCCTGGAATCGCAATGCAAGCGCCTCGGTGAAGCGCACCCCATCGTTCAGCAAAGCACCGTCGCCGGCGAGCACGGCCGACGACGCCTCGTGATAGACCATCCAGTCCTGCGCCAGCACGAGGCCGTGCGCGGTGCCGTAGAAGCGCCAGCCAGCCGCCGTGAACAGCAGGCAGACCAGCAGCGAGACTAAGCCCAGCCCACGGCCACGCGGCCGAACCGCCCTCATTGCCCGCTCGCGGCGCCTGCCAGACGCTGCAGCCGGCACTCCGCAAGCAGCCACACCGCCACCCAGGTCAACGCGTAGACCGCCGCCGCCCGTCCGGGCCCACGTGCGGCGCCCAGGCTGATAGCCTCGACCGTGCCCGCCAGACCAACGCCGCCCACCATCAGGGTCCAGCTAAAAGCCGACATCCTGCCGCCAGGACCCATCACTGCCGCTCCATCCACCGCCTCGCCGCAGTCTGGCGCAGCTCGGTAAACAAACGATTAACCCGCCTGGCTTCTGACGCTTAAAGGCTGTTGGAAACGTCAGGACGACGAAGGCTCTGCCCCGTCCCGCGCGGCCTGCACTTGCACGACGGCCCGTAAGCCCCAGGCCCAGCCGCAAAGGATTGCGGTCCCAGCGGGCTCCTCTTTACCTGCGCGGCATCTTAAGAAGACGTTTCCAAAGCCACGGCTTTGGTGGGGTCAAGGGGCAAAGCCCCTGCCTTCCTCAACCAGGATCCCCTCAGACGGAAAAATACTTCGCCCGCGGGTTCAGCACCACGATCGCGCTGGTCGACTGCTCCGGATGCAATTGCCACTCGTCAGACAGAGAAACGCCGAGCCGCTCAGCCCCAAGCAGGTGCAGCAGCTGCGTCTGGTCCTCCAGCCGCGGACAGGCCGGATAACCGAACGAGTAGCGCGAGCCGCGATAGCTCTGCGACAGCATCTTCTCCATGTCACGGTCATCCTCGCCGGCGAAGCCCAGCTCGGCGCGGATGCGCTTGTGCACGTACTCCGCCATCGCCTCAGCCATCTCCACCGACAGGCCGTGCAAATACAGGTAATCCTGGTAGCGGTTGTCGTCGAACCAGGCGCGCGCAACGTCGGAGGCCTGCTGGCCGACGGTCACCACCTGCAGTCCGATCACGTCGCGCGCTACCTCGTCGACGTCGTGGAAGAAGTCGGCGATGCACTCGCCGTCCTCGCGCGGCTGGCGCGGCAGGGCGAAGCGGGCGAGCTCGGTCTGACCATCCTCACCGAACACGATCAGATCGTTGCCCTGCCCGGCCGCGCGCCAATAGCCGTAGGCCGCCTGCGGGTGCAGGATGTCGTCGGCCTCGCACAGCACCAGCATGCGTTTGAGCACCGGCCGCAGCTCCTGCTTGGCCCAGCCGAGGAAGTCGTCGAGCGACCGCCCCTGCTTGCGAAAGCCCCACTGGAATTGATACAGGCTCCGCTCGTTAAGGAACGGCAGCACCGCCTTGGGCGAAGCGCCGATCACCTTCGCGCCCCAGAACGGCGGCTCGACCACCGGCACGTCGGCGGTGATCCGCGCCCGTCGCGCCCGCACCGCGGCCACGTCGATCGGCTGGAACGCGCGCTCGTCGGCGCGGCCCAGGCTGCGCTTGGTGTTGCGCGCCTTCCCCAAGCGCTTGGTCTGGATCGCGCCAAGATAGTCGTCAAAACCGTTGCCCGTCACCTTGTCCATCAGCGAAAGCCCATCAAACGCGTCGCGCGCATAGGCGACCCGCCCGCCCGCCTCGCGCACGCCGCCGCCATAGGCGGCCACGCAATCATCCTCGACGTAGTTGCGCGTCAGCGCCGCCCCGCCCAGCAGCACCGGGATCTCGAGCCCCTGGCGCTGCATCTCCTCGAGGTTTTCGCGCATCACCACCGTCGACTTCACCAGCAGCCCGGACATGCCGATCGCATGCGCGTGGTGCTCGCGCGCGGCCGCCACCATGTCGGCGAGCGGCACCTTGATGCCCAGGTTGACCACCCGGTAGCCGTTATTGGTTAGGATGATGTCGACCAGGTTCTTGCCGATGTCGTGCACGTCGCCCTTCACCGTCGCCAGCACGATGGTGCCCTTCTCCTGGCCGGCGACGCGCTCCATCATCGGCTCGAGATAGGCGACCGCCGCCTTCATCGTCTCGGCCGATTGCAGCACGAACGGCAGCTGCATCTTGCCGG
This sequence comes from Acetobacteraceae bacterium, assembly GCA_965198995.1. Classification (GTDB taxonomy): domain Bacteria; phylum Pseudomonadota; class Alphaproteobacteria; order Acetobacterales; family Acetobacteraceae; genus CAXMMR01. Next base: position 1,041,953 of record CBDAQG010000002.1, on the reverse strand, counting down.
CGCCGAACAGCTCACCCACCGTCTTCATGCCGGCGAGCAGGATCTCGTTGATGATGGCAAGCGGCGGATGGGTTTGCAGGGCATCGTCCAGCTCGTCGGTCAGCCCCTTGCGGTCACCATCGATGATGCGGTCGCGCAACCGTCCCTCGACGGTCTCCGAGCGAACCTTCTTGGTGGCGTCGGCCAACTTTCGGTCGGCAAAGATCTCGAGCAGCTTCTGCAGCGGGTCGTAGCCCTCGCGCCGCCGGTCGTAGATCAAATCCTCGCAGACCTGCACCTCCTCGGGCGCGATCTGGTGCAGCGGCCGGATCTTGCTGACATGCACGATCGCCCCAGTCATGCCGGCCTTGACCGCGAGGTCGAGAAACACCGAGTTCAGCACCGCCCGCGCCGCCGCATTTAAGCCGAAGCTGATGTTGGACAGGCCCAAAATGATCTGAATGTCCGGAAACTCGTCGCGGATCGCGCGTATGCCCTCCAGCGTCCACTGCCCGAGCTTGCGGTCGTCCTCGGCGCCGGTGGCGATGGTCAGCGTCAGCGGGTCGATCAGCAAGTCGGATTGCGGCAGCCCGTGCGTGTCGCAGGCAAACGCCACCAGCCGCCGGGCGATGCGCAGCTTGTCCTCCGGCCGCTTGGCCATGCCGGCCTCGTCAATGGTCAGCGCGATCATCGCCGCGCCGAACTTCTTGGCCAACACCAGGCGGTCACGCGCATGCCCTTCGCCGTCCTCGAAGTTAATCGAGTTGATGATCGGCTTGCCGCCATGCAGCTTCAGCGCGCTCTCGATCACCGGCGTCTCGGTGCTGTCGATCACCAGCGGCGCGTTCACCGAGCTGGTGAACCGGCGGATCACCTCGTCCATCTCGACGATCTCGTTGCGGCCGACAAAGGCGGTGCAGACGTCGAGGCTGTTCGAGCCCTCGCCCACCTGCTCGCGCGCGACGCCGACGCAGCCGTCCCAATCCGCACCCTCCTGCAGCTCGCGCCACTTCCTCGAGCCATTGGCGTTGCAGCGCTCGCCGATCGAGAAGTAGCTGTTCTCTTGGCGCAACGGCGTCTGGCCGTAGAGGCTCGCAACCGACGGCACCCAGACCGGCCGACGCACGACCGGCGCCGGGCGGTCCTGGTGCCCTGTGGCGCCACCCCGCCGGCGCAGCATCTGGTCGAGGGCGGCGATGTGCGGCGTCGAGGTGCCGCAGCAGCCGCCGACCAGGTTCAGCCCATCCTCGTCGATAAAGCGCTCGACCCAGATCGCCATCTGCTCGGGCGACAGCGGGTAATGCGTCTGCCCATCGACCAGCTCCGGCAGCCCGGCATTGGGCTGCACGCTGATCAGTCCAGGCCAGTTGGCGGCAAGCCAGCGCACGTGCTCGCTCATCTCCTGCGGGCCGGTCGCACAGTTCAGGCCGATTAGCGGCACATCCAGCGCGTGCACCACCGTCGCCGCTGCGGCAATGTCGGGCCCCACCAGCAGCGTGCCGGTCGTCTCCACCGTCACCTGCACGAACACCGGGGTGTCCCGGCCCGCCTCCGCACGCGCGCGCTTGGCGCCGTTCACCGCCGCCTTGATCTGCAGCGTGTCCTGGCAGGTCTCGATCAGGATCGCGTCCACGCCGCCGGCGATCAGCCCGCGCGACTGCTCAGCCAGCGCCGCCTCGAGCGCGTCATAGGCGATGTTGCCCAGCGAGGGCAGCTTGGTGCCCGGCCCGATGCTGCCGAGAACGTAACGATGCCGCCCGTCGGCAAAGCCCTCTGCCGCCTCTCGCGCGAGCTCGGCGCCGCGGCGGTTGATCTCCAGCGTGCGGTCCTGCAGGCCGAACTCGGCCAGCGTAATCGGCGAGCCGCCGAACGTGTTAGTCTCCACCATGTCCGCGCCGGCCTCGAAGTAGCCGCGATGGATGTCGCGGACCAGATCCGGCCGCGACAGGGTCAGCACCTCGGTGCAGTTCTCCTGGTTCCAGTAGTCGCGCTCCACGTCGAGGGTGAGCGCCTGCACGCGCGACCCCATGCCGCCGTCACATAACAGAACCCTCTCGCGCAGCGCGTCGAGCAGATGCGGGCGGGTCATTCAGGCAACCTCGTGAAGGATGGGCGCGTCAGCGCGGATGCGGGCGGCGGGCGCGAGTGCGACCCAGATGCGTATTTCGAGCGGCCCGGGGATAATCACAGGGGCGAGCACCGCAAGGCCGGCCTCCGCCAGCGGTGCGGCGACCGCGGCGTCGGCGAAGCCATGCCAGCGATGCGCCAGGCTGTCGGCGAGTGCGGCCTGCTCGTGCAGCGCCAAATCAACCACGATCAGCCGGCCGCCGGAGCGGAGCACCCGCGCCGCCTCCGCCAGCGCCGCACGGGGGTCCTGCGTGTGATGGAGCACCATTTGCAGCACCACGACGTCCATGCAGGCGTCCGGCAGGCCGAGCGCGTAGAGGTCGCCCAGCCGCACCGAGCAATGCGCGAGGGCCGCGCTGTGCTGGGCAAGCCGCACCCGGGCCAGCGCCAGCATCGCCCGGCTGGCGTCGATGCCGAGGCCCACGCGCATGCGCGGCCCGAGCAGCTCGAGCAGGCGGCCGGTGCCGGTGCCAATGTCGAGCAGCGCGCCGCCCACGCCCGGCAGCAGCGCCAGCAAGCGCTCCTCCACCCAGTGCGCCGGCAGGTCGAGCGCCCGCATCTCGTCCCAATCGGCACCCTGGCGCTGGAACTGCGCCGAGGCGGTCCGGGCGCGCTCGGCAAGCACCCGGGCGGCCTCGCGCTGGTCCGCCGCCAACTGCGCGTCGTCGCCCGGCACCTCCTGCAGCAGGCGCCGCACCAGGGCGCCACGATCGTCCCGCGGCACCACAAACCAGCAGTTCGGCCCCTCGCGCAGCCGCTCTAGCAGGCCAGCCTCGGCGAGCAGCCGCAGATGGCGCGACAGCCGCGGCTGGCTCTGGCCAAGAATGGAGGTGAAGTCGCTGACGCAGAACGTGCCGGCGGCGGCGAGCGCCAGCAGCCGCAGGCGCGTCGGCTCGGCGGCGGCGGACAGGGCGGCGAGCAGGCGGTGCATGGTGGCTTGCAAGAAGCATAAAGAATCCTTTATGTCCAGCCATGCCGCTTTTCGTGGACGCCAGGATCCCGGTCGCCTTCGGTCCCGCCGAGCTCGCTGGCGACACCGACGCGCTGCTGTTCGACCAGGACCGGGAGTTGCCGGCGCGCCCCATGCCGGCCGAGCGGCTACAGCGCCAGCCTGCCTCAAGCCACCCGGCCGACTGCGCCTGCTGCCTGCCGCGCAGCGCCGTCGGCCGTCAGCTCGCCGCCCTGTTCATCGCCCGCGCCCGCGGCACCACCGGCTTCTTCCGCCGCGTCCTCGTCGCCACCGCCGACCCGGCGACACAGGCGGCGGTGCGCGAGGCGGTGGCGCATGACCCGCTCGCCTCCTCCTGCTTCCGCATGATCGAGCCCGCATGAGCCTGCGACTGCGCGTCATCGACCTCGAAACCACCGGCAACAACACGGCCGATGGCGGCGTCGTCGAGATCGGCTGGCAGGATGTCATCGGCGACGCGGAAACCTGGCAGCTCGACGGCCCGCCACAGGCGACGCTGATCAACCCCGGCAAGCCGATCACCCCCAACACCGCGGCCATCCACCACATCATCGACGCCGACGTCGCCGACGCCCCAGGCTTCCAGCGCGCCGCCCCCGACATCCTGCGCGCCGCCCCCGGCCCGGCACCCGTCGCCCTCGCCGCCCATCGCGCCGCCTTCGAGCAACGCTGGTGCACGCCGAACCTCACCGGCGGCCGGCGCTGGATCTGCACCTACAAATGCGCCCTTCGCCTCTGGCCCGACGCGCCAACCCACAGCAACCAGGGCCTGCGCTACTGGCGCATGCCGGCGGACTTGGACCGCGCGACCGGGCTGCCAGCCCATCGCGCCGGGCCGGACGCCTACGTCACCGCCCACCACCTGCGCGACATGCTGGCGCTGGCAGGACTGCCGACGCTGCTCGCCTGGTCAGCCGAGCCGGCGCTGCTGGTGCGCGTCCCATTCGGGCCATTCCGCGGCCGCCGCTGGGACGAGCTCGACGATGCAGCGCTCGAGCAGGTTGTCAGCGGCGGCAATGCCGACGTGGCGTTCACACTGCGAATGGAAAAGGCGCGGCGGAGCGGGAGGACGATGGAAGACAGGCAAGCAGTCCTTTTTTGAAAAAAAGGACCAAAAAACTTTTATCTAAAAGCAGGCCGAGTCCCGTCGTCGCGTGCCGCGCGACAGCCCGGGCAAAAGTTTTTTGCTTCTTTTTTTCAAAAAAGAAGCCCTTCACTTAACCTTCCCAACCTTGCCTCCCGCCCGTCGAAGATCCGCGGCCCCCTGCAGCGAGCCGTCCGACATCACCTCGATGGCCTCGTTCAATCCCCACGGATGCTGCTGGGTCAAGGTGTAGCCCGCCTTGGCCAGCGCCGCCTGCGTCTCGGGCGCGAGCGCGTCCGGCTCGACATAGACCGTGTCCGGCAGATACTGCATGTGCAGCCGGGGCGCGGCGACCGCCTGCTGCAGCGTCAGGCCGTAATCGACGACGCCCTGCAGCACGCTCAACACCTCCGTCGGAATGCGCGAGCCGCCCGGCGCACCCAACACCATGGCCACGCGACCATTGCGCAAGACGATCGTGGGCGCCACCGAGCTCAGCGGCCGCTTGCCCGGCTCGATACGGTTGGCCAGCCCTTGCACCAGGCCAAACATGTTCGGCGTGCCGACCTTCGAGGTAAAGTCGTCCATCTCGTTGTTGAGAAAGAAGCCGGTGCTGCCGGCAATGACGCCGGCGCCGAAATAGCCGTTGATCGTGTAGGTGACGGCGACCGCGTTGCCGAGACCGTCGACCACCGAGTAGCTGGTGGTCTGCGGCTTCTCCTCCGCCGTTCCGGCCGGCAGCGGCGCGAGCGACGCCGACGGGGTGGCTGCGACCGGCTGGATACGATCGCGAAGTTGCCGCAAATGCGCGGGCGACAGCAGGGTCGCAACCGGGTCGGCCACGAAGTCCGGGTCGCCGAGGAAGGTGTTGCGGTCGAGATAGGCGGCGCGCTCGGCCTCGACCTGCAGGTGCGTGGCGACAGCTGAGCCGCGGCCGTCCTTGCCGAGCGGGAATGGCTGCAGGATGCCGAGGATCTCGCACATGACGACGCCGCCGGAGCTTGGCGGCGATGGGGCGACCAGCGTCCAGCCGCGATAGTCGCAACTGACCGGCGGCTGTTCCAGCGCGGTGTAGCCGCTTAGGTCGGCGAGCGAGAGGATGCCGCCATGGGCCGCGCTTTGCCGCACCAGCGCGTCGGCGACCGGCCCCTCATAGAAGCCGCGCGTACCGTCCTTGGCAATCAACCGCAGGGTCGCGGCGAGCTCGTGCTGCACCAGCCGATCGCCAGGCTGCAGCGGGGCACCCGCATGGGTGAAGATGGCGGCCACATTCGGCTCGGTGTCGAAACCTCTGGTGCCGTAACCGAGCGGGCCGGTGTCGCCGGCGTCCAGCAGGAAGCCGTTCTCGGCGAGCGCGATCGCCGGCGCCATCAGCACGGCGCGCGCCCGCGTTCCATAGGCCTCGCGCGCACGCTCGAGGCCGGCGACGGTGCCGGGCACGGCCACTGCCAGGTAACCTTTGCGGCTGGCATCGGGCAGGATGTTGCCTTGCGCGTCCTGAAACAGGGTTGGCGTCGCGCGCAGCGGCGCCCGCTCGCGGAAATCGATCACGTGGTTCGAGCCGTCGGCGCGATGGATCGTCATGAAGCCGCCGCCACCGATGTTGCCGCAGCAGGGATCGACGACAGCGAGCGCATAGCCGATCGCTACGGCCGCATCGACTGCGTTGCCGCCTGAGGCGAGAACGGCGACCCCGACATCGGTTGCCAAATGCTGGGCGGTGACGACCATGCCTGCCGCCAGGGCTGGCGTGCTGGCGAGCGCCGCCAGCAGAACGGGAACGACGGCGCGCATGGAGGCCCTTAGCGGAAGAGGTAGTCGACCAGCGTCATGCCGAACAGGATGCACACCCAGAAGAAACCCACAACCGCGAACAGCCGGATCAGCGGCGGCTCATGCGTCACCTCCATCGACACCACGAGCACGATCACGACCATGCACAGCGTCGAGAGTGCCTCGACCATCCAGATCCACCGCACAGGCAGCGTGGCGCCGCACAGCACGGTGACACCAAGGAAGCAGAGCAGCATCACGAACGAGCGCACCGGCGTGCGCATATGCTGCCAGAATGCGCCTGCGTCGTCTTCCGACATGCCGCACCGTTTGACCAGGAACTCGTTCATCGATTGAGCACGTAGAGGATCGGAAAAACGATGATCCAGATCAGGTCGATGAAGTGCCAGTACAGCCCGTAGATCTCGATACGGTTCTGGTGGCGCTCGAGATAGCCTGCCGCCGCAGCCTGTCGGGTCAGCACCAGCAGGATGGAGACGCCGGTAATGAGGTGCAGGCCATGCAGACCGGTGGTGGCGAAATACAGGTTGACGAACAGCTCCGAGGCGTTATCGCCGGCGAGCGCATACTGCCGATCAAGAAAGAACGGCACCATGTGTTCCTGCCAGTCGACGAAATACTCGTAGCCCTTGAGCACGATGAACAGCGAGCCCAGGGATGCCGTCGCCAGCATGAAGCGCACCATGCCGCGCTGCCAGCCAAGGCGCGACAGCTCGATGGCGCCCGACATCGTTAGCGACGAGCAGATCAGGATGGCGGTGTTGGTGGCGCCGATCCAGAACTTGAAGTGCTTGGCCGCCGCAGTGACGCTCGCCGGATGGGTAATGCGCAGGATCAGCGCGACAAGGAACAGCCCCGCAAACAGCAGCAGCTCAGTGATGAGCCAGATGAACATGCCCATCGTCGCGGCATGACGCTGCTGGGCGGCGTTGCTGAACTGCTCATGCAGCTCAAGGCCAATCGGCGAGACGCCGAGCGCCGACGCGCCGCCCTTGAAAACCGTCTCAGACACGCTCGCGCGCCTTGATCGGGTAGTCGTACGGCTCGAAGTCGACCACCGGCTCGGCCAGGAAGTTGTGGGTTGGCGGCGGCGAGCTCGTCGTCCACTCGAGCCCCTTCGCCTCCCAAGGGTTCGCCGACGCCCGCTTGCCGAACCAGAGCGACCAGACCAGGTAGATCATCGGAAAGAAGTAGCCGACCGCCAGGATCGTCGAGCCGGCCGAGCTCAGGATGTTGAGCAGTTGGAACTCCGGCGGATACTGGTGATAGCGCCGCGGCATGCCGAGGTAGCCGAGCAGGAATTGCGGGAAGAAGGTAACGTTGAAGCCCAGGAAGATCAGCAACGCGCCAACCCGCCCCCACGCCTCGTTGTACATCCGGCCCGTCATCTTCGGCCACCAGAAGTGCAGCCCGCCGAGAAAGGCGAGCACGGTGCCGCCCACCATGATGTAGTGAAAATGCGCGACCACGAAGTAGGTGTCGTGCACATGCTCGTCGATCGACAACGTCGCGAGGAAAAGGCCGGTCAACCCGCCGATGACGAACAGGCCGATATAGCCCATGGCGTAGAGCATCGGCGTGTCGAGCCGCAGGCTGCCGCGATAGATCGTCGCCGTCCAATTATAAACCTTGACGGCCGACGGCACGGCAACGGCGAAGCTCAGCACCGAAAAGCTGATCGAGGCCATCTCGCTCTGGCCGTTGACGAACATGTGGTGGCCCCAGACGAAGAAGGTCAGCGAGGCCAGAGCGATCGAGGCATAGGCGACGAAGCGGTAGCCGAACAGCTTCTTCTGCGAAAACGCCGGCACGATCTCACTGATCACGCCCATGCCCGGCAGCACCATGATGTAGACTGCCGGGTGCGAGTAGAACCAGAACAGGTGCTCGAACAGCACCGGGTCGCCGCCCAACGCCGGGTCGAACACGCCGATGCCGAACGCGCGCTCCAGCACCAGCAGCGACAGCGCGATGGTGATCACCGGTGTCGCCAGCAGGAAGATCAGCGAGACGGCGTAGTGCGCCCAGACGAAGATCGGCATCCGGAACCAGGTCATCCCCGGCGCGCGCATGGTGTGGATGGTGACGACGAAGTTGAGCCCGGTGAGGATCGAGCTGAAGCCGACGATGATGACGCCGATCAGCGCCGGGATCACCCAGGTGTTGGAGAACGTGGTGGAGAACGGCGCATAGAACGTCCACCCAGTGTCCACGCCGCCGATCAGCACCGTCACCAGGGTGAAGATCGAACCGCCCATGAAGATGTACCAGCTCGTCAGGTTCAACTTCGGAAAGGCGAGGTCCTTGGCGCCGATCATCAGCGGGATCAGGAAATTGCCCAGCGTCGTCGGGATCGACGGGATCATGTAGAACCAAACCATCACCACGCCGTGAATGGTGAACAGCTTGTTGTAGGTGTCGTTGCTGAAGATCTGCCCGTTCGGCACCACCAGCGCCAGCCGGATCAGCCCGGCGGCCATAGCGCCGATGACGAAAAAGCCGGTGATCGACGCCAAATAGAGCAGCGCGATCCGCTTGTGGTCGATGGTGAAGAACCACGACGACAGCGTCGACTTCTCGTGCAGGTAGTCCTTTGGACGGCCGATCGTCGGGATCGCCGTCGCGGCGTCGCGAATGGTCGAATCAAGCGGGCTCATGGTGCGGCACTCCCGGCTGTTCCACCCGACGTGGCGCTGTTGAATGCGCTCTGCTGCCCGAGTGATTTGATGTAGGCAACCAGTCGCACGAGGTCATCCTCGGCAATGACGCCCTTGAAGCTCGGCATGACCTGCTTGTAGCCGGCAATCAGATTGCCGTCCGGGTTCAGGATCTTGTCCCGCAGGTAGCTGTCATCGGCCAGCACAGTGCCGCCAGCCTGCATCGGCACCGGGTTGCCGTAGAGCCCGGCCAGGCTCGGCGCGCGCACGTTGGAGCCGGCGGCGTGGCAGCCGGCGCAGCCATAACTGCTGAACAGCGCCTTGCCCGCCGCCGCCAGCGAGGTGGACGTGCCGGCATGCGACAGCCACTGCGCATAGGCCGCCGGCTCCATCACCGTCAGCAGCCCGTCCATCGCCGAATGGTCGGTGCCGCAATACTCCGAGCAGAACAGCCGGTAGACGCCCGGCCGATCCGAGTTGAACCACAGCGACGTGTAGCGCCCGGGCAGCGTCTCCATCTGGATGCGCATCGCCGGAATGTAGAGCGCATGGATCACGTCCTGGCTGATCATGTTGACGACGATCGGCTGGCCAACCGGCACGTGCAGGTCGTTGATCTCCCACTGCCCGCCAGGATGCTGGAACTTCCACATCCATTGCCGGCCGATGGCGCTGATCTCCATCGAATTCGCCGGCGCATGCTTGTGCGTATGGAACATCTGCGCGCCCCAGACGAAGAAGAACAGCGTCAGGACGAACGGGATGATCATCCACGCCATCTCGAGCCGGCTGTCGCGAATGTTGAGATGGTCGCGGTTCGCGTTCGTGCCTTCCCGGTAATAGAAGGCGAAGAAGGTGATGGCGACGAAGATCGGCACCGTCAGCAGTAGCGTCAGCACAGTGAACGAGATGATCAGGTGATCGGTGCTGGCGGCACTGACCGAGGCGGCCGGTGGCCAAAGCGCCAGCGGGTAATCGGATGGGTTCATGGCGTGCTGTGTCCATCGGCGGCCGGCGCGCCGAGGCTGGCCGGCCCGAGATCAAGGGAGCGACCGACCGAGAGCGTCATCGCCCGGCCGATCGGAAGGCGGGCCGCCGCATGGCGCGCGCCGATCCAGGCATAGCCCGAAATCAGCCCGTCCTCGTGCGCCCGCTCGGCATGCAGGTCCAGATAGGGCTGCGCCTGCAGGTGCGGCAGCGGCACGGCGATGGTCGCGGTCTGCTCGGGCGTCAGCCGCCGGTCGTCGCGCTCCGTGGTGGCGTCAAAGAAGTTCAGCATCAGGATCATCAGGACGATCATCGTCACCGCAAAGCCCAGCAGCAGCCCGGCCCATTTGATGATGCTGATCGGGTTGGCATCGACAACCTCGTAGCCGTCCGTGACCGATTGTGGACTGGCCGGCACCGTATGCGCGCCACGCCCGGCGCGTGGCGAGTGCTTGGCATCCCGCTTGCGAAACACCAGCATCGATGCGCCGGCCAGCGTCGCAGCGAAGACGATCAGGCCCGGCCGGCGATCCTTGCCCGGCAAGGCGCCGGCGTCGCGCTCAGTTGCCATGCGCTGCCCTCGCCAATGCAAACCGCGCCGGGACCAGCGGCCGCTCGCCACGGGCACGACCGCTGCTCACGCCGAACAGCGCCACCATCACGCCGCCAATGCCAAACAGCGCCAGCGCATCGGCCAGGCTCAGCCGCCACGACCCGGCAAAGCTCGGCGTGATCGTCCACAGCATGGCGAGCGCCTGCGCCAGCACCACGAGGCCGGCGAGCGTCGCAACCAGCCCGTTGGTCGCCGAAAGCCGCGTCGGCAGCATCGACACCCCTGCCAGCAACAGAACGGCGAAACCAAACCAGGGCACGATCACACCGACGCCCATGCGTTGCTGATACCAGGCGATCTCCCGCGGCAGGTCGGCGGACCAGATGGTCAGATACTGCACGAACTGCAGAAACGCCGAGGCGGCGAGCAGGGCGATCATCAGCCAGACGGCCCTGCGCAAGGTCGGCCCGTTTAGGCCGCTTGCCGTCAGCATCAGCCCGGTCGCCACCGCCAGCGAGCACTGGCCGACGATGATGACAAGGCCGAACAACGACGAGTTGAGACCGGGCGAGATCGACATCGCCCAGTCCAGCGCTGCTAAGGAGCCGATCGAGAAGTGGATGATCAGGCCGAACCCGGCGAGACCCCGCCGATCGCGAAACCGGTGCGCCCGCAGGAACGCCAACGCCAGGAGCGACCAGGCGGCCAGATAGACGATGCTCCGGGCGACGAAGAAGCCGGTCGTATACCAGCCGCCGGCAAACCCCGAGAGCGGCTTGTCCACCCAGCCATAGAGCCCGGGCAGGCGCACCAGCACCGGCAGGATGAAGATCGCCGCCGCCGGCAGCAGCGTCAGCAACGGCCGCAGGGCGGCGGCGGTCGCGGTCTCGCTGTAGCCGGCCAGCTCCAACACCATGATGGCGGCCAACGCACCAACAGGAACGGACAGCCAGAACAGCCAGCCAGCCAGGTAGGACGGCATCACGCGCACGCCGCCGGCAAGCCCTAGGATCAGCAGAACGATCAAGCCGATGACCCCAACGCCAAGCGGCAGCAGCAGCCACAAATTGCGGTCGCGCCTGGCTTGCGACGGCGGTAAGGTCATGCTCACGAGCCTGCCCCTCCGCTCTCGTCGCGATGCCCGCCCGGCTCCTGGCCGCCATCCTGTGGGTTCTGCGGCCCGGACGCGCCAGGCACGGCCTCGGTCGGCGCCGAGGCGAGATGTTCCCGGTCAGACGCGTTGAGCGCAGTCGCCGGAGCATGTTGACTGACCTGCAATGCGCGAATGTAGGCGATGATGGCCCACCGATCGGCCGGCGGCACACGGTCGGCATAGCTGTACATGACGCCGTAACCATTGACGATCGCGTCCAGGAAGACGGAGGCGGCAGCCTGCTGCAGACGCGGCTCATGGAACGACGGCGGCTGCGGAAAGCCACGCTGGACGATCATGCCGCGGCCATCCCCGGCGCGGCCATGGCATGGCGCGCAGAAGATGTCGAAGCGCTCATGGCCGCGCTCCAGCATGGCGACGTCGATCACCGCCGGTTGCGGCACCGGCAGGTTGGCCGGGTTGCGCGCCACGGTGCCGGCCACCGGCTGCCGCATCGCCCGATTATTCGAGAAGAAGCTGTCACGATCCCAGGTCTGGGACCGGTCCTGGGTATACATGTCCTCGCGCTTGCAGCCGGCGAGGCAGAGGCCGATCAGCCCGAGCGCGGCGAGCCGTCGCCTCATCGCTTCACCCGCGTGATCAGGCGCGGCCGGGTCGCCAGCCCGGCCAGCGCCCGCTCGGCGAGGTCGGGATCAAACACGTCGCCGCGCGCCTCGATAACCAGGAAGTAGCGGTCCTGAGTGGAGCGGCTGAAGTTCGGGATGTTGAACGCGGGGTGGTTCAGCGTCGGCAACCGGTTCAGCATCAGCAATCCGATGTAGACGGCAAAGGCGCCGGTCAGCGTCGCGAATGACACGGTCGGCACGACGAAGGCCGGCCAGCTGTAGAGCGGCCGCCCACCGATATCAAAGATGTAGTCATAGGCCGTGGCGTAAAGGCACATCGCCATCATCGCCGCGCCGCCAACCACCGCACCAAGGATGGCGACGACGTTCATCGGCGGATGGCGGATGCCGAGCGCGTCGGCCACCGCCGGCAGCGGCACCGGGCTGTAGGTGTCGAGCCGGCCGAGCTCGCGTGGCGCCAGCGCGGCGATGGCGTCGAGCAGCGGCTCGGCATCGTCGAACTCGGCGGCCACACCCCAGAGCGGCGCGTCGGTTTCCTGCCCGTGCGCGACCTTGTGCGCCGCGTCGACGCCGGCATGGCCGCGGTGCGCGCCCTTAGCCACGCCCGCGCGCCCCACGGCCAGCCGCCGGCGCCATCACCGACCCATGCGCCAGGTCATCGGCCAGTCGCAGCGCCGACAGCCGCCGCGTCTCCATGATCGACACCACCGGGAAGTAGCGCAGGAACAGCAGCAGCAGCACCAGGAACAGCCCCACTGAGCCGGCGAAGGTCAACAGGCCAGACAACGCCACATGGTACGGCGCCGCGATCGAGGGCAGGAAGTCCTGCTGCAGAGTGACGACGATGACCATGAAATGGTCCGCCCACAGACCGAACGACACCAGCAGGCCGACCACCACCAGCGCCACCGCCGAGTGGCGCGTCGCCGACAGCCAGAACACCTGCACCGGCAGGATGGCGCCCAGCACGATCGCCCACAGGCTCCAGGCATGCGCCCCGCCGAACCGACGCGCCGCAACCTCACGATCGAAGCTGTCGCCAAACAGCGCCGTGACCAGGAATTCCTGGACATAGCAGTATAGGAATAGAAGCCCCAGCATCAGCATCAGCCAGGCGAGCAGCTCAAAGTGGCGTCGGGTGATGAGCGCCTCGAGCCTGAAGATGGCGCGCAGCATCACGCCGAGCACCGCCATGCTGGCGACGCCCTGCAGCAGCGCGCCGACGATGAAGCTCACCGGCTGCATGGTGTCGTGCCAGCCCGGCTCGACGCTGCCGGAGAACATCACCGCCGCGCCGGTCTGCAGCGCGATCACCACGAAGATGCCCATCAGCGCCAGCGCCCGGCAGGCGGCGTTCCAGCGCCGCCAATGCACCGCCGAGCCGCGCCAGCCGAGCGCCAAAATGCCATAGGCCTGCGCCCGGAACAGCGGCAGACCGCGGCCGTGTCCGGCTACCGCCACCTCGAAGGCGCGATCGCGCAGCGTCGCGAGGTCCGGCAGCATGCCGATATACCAACTGCCGAGCGCCACGCCGAGGAAGCTGATGATGTCGATCGCATCCCAGTACAGCGGCGAGCGGAACTGCGGCCACAGCAGGAAGCTGTTCGGATAGGGCAGATTCCAGTAGAAGAACCACGGTCGGCCAAGGTGGATGATCGGGTAGATCCCGGCGGCGGCGGCGGCCACCAGCGCGGCGGTCTGGGTGATCCGGTTCAGCGCCGAGCGCGCCGGTGCCTCGGAGAACAGCAGCACCGACGAGACGAACAACGCCCCGCAGGCGACCCCCATCCACCAATCGTAGCCGACGATGTCGAGCGCCCAGGTGACCGGGATGTTGTTGCCCCAGATCCCGACGCCGTCATAGAGCAGGAAGAACAGCACCAGCGCGAGCATGCCGAGCAGGCCCATCGCGCCCAGCAGGGCGAGCCACCAGCGCTGGTAGCCCGGATGGGTGAAGGCGATCGCGGTGACGTCGCGACCGATCGAGACGAAGTCCTGGCGCGGGCCGATGTAGCTGGCGGCGGCGTGACGATTGCTGGCGGCCAGGTCGTCGGCGGTGAAGTCGCTCATGCGCCGCTCCTCTTGATGCCACCGGCGCTCGCCGGCGGCGCGAACTCGGCCAGGTAGGTGGTCCGCGGCCGCGCGTTCAGCTCGCCGAGCAGCGCGTAGTTGCGCCCGTCCGCCCGCGCCGCCGCCACCGCGCTGGTGCGATCGGCCAGGTCGCCGAAACTGATCGCCCGGGTCGGGCAGGCGCCCTGGCAGGCGGTCACCACCTCGCCGTCGCGGATCGGCCGCTCCTCCTTGTCGGTGGTGATGCGCACCTCGGCGATCCGCTGCACGCAGTAGGTGCACTTCTCCATCACGCCACGGCTGCGCACGCTCACCGACGGGTTGCGCTGCTCCTGCACGCTCGGCGCCGCGCCCGCCGAGTAGTCGTAGTAGTTGAAGCGCCGCACCTTGTAGGGGCAGTAGCCGGAGCAGGCCCGGGTGCCGACGCAGCGATTATAGACCATCTGGTTGAGCCCCTGATGGTCGTGCAGCGTCGCCTCCACCGGGCAGCCCACCTCGCACGGCGCCTGCTCGCACATCATGCACGGCACCGGCTGGAAATGCGTCGCCGGCTCGTCGAGTGCGCCGGAGTAGTAACGGTCGACCCGCAGCCAGTGCATCTCGCGCCCGAGTCGCACCTCGTCGGGCCCGACCACCGCGATGTTGTTCTCGGATTGGCAGGCGGTCACGCAGGCATTGCAGCCGGTGCAGGAATCCAGGTCGATCACCATCCCCCAGGCGACGCCATCACCATGCACGACCCGGCTCTCATCCGGTCCGTCATAGAGCGTCGGTTGGGTGAAGGCGGTGTTGTCGCCGACCGGGGCGGCGCCGACCGGCTGCACCCGCACCAGGTCGTGACCCTCCATCGTGTTGTGCGCCTGCGTCGTCGCCAGCCGGCCGTTCGGCTCGCCGACGCGCTTCAGCACCACGTTGTCGGCCCGCCACAGCGCGTCGCTGCGGCGCACGGCATAGGCGTTGGTGCCCGCATTGTCGGCAACCTCGCCGGCATCGGTGCGGCCGTAGCCCAGCGTGACGCCGATGCTGTGCGGCGCCTGCCCCGGCATGATCCAGGCATGGCCGGTGATCACCCGGCCCTCGACCGCAACCGCGACCTGGTCCTCATGGCCGATCATCATCCGCTCGGCCAGCGCCGGCGCGATGGTGATGACGTTGTCCCAGACGATCTTGGTGAGTGGCCGCGGCAGCTCCTGCAGCCAGGCATTGCCGGCAAAGCGCCCATCCCATAGCGAGGCGTCCGGTCGGAAGATCAGGCTCAGCCCGGTGCCGCCAATTGCCCCCGGTGCGGCGGACCCGTCCGCGACCGCGGCCAGCGTCGGCCTGACCACCGGCAGCGCGCTGTCCGGCACGAAGCCCTGCTGCAGCGCCGCCGGCCAACTATCGCCCGGCAGGCTCGCCTGCCAGAACGCCGCCAGCAGCGAGCGGCCGTCGCGCGGCTCGGCGTCCACCAGCAGCGACAGCACCTCGGCCAGGCTGCGGCCGCCATAGAGCGGGCTGATCGTCGGCTGCATCAGCCCTACCGTGCCGTCCGGCGAGCGGGCGTCGCCCCAGCTCTCCAGCGCATGGGTCAGCGGCAGGTGCCAGTCCGAGCGCAGCGCCGTCTCGTCGACATGGCTGCCGGCGTGCACCTTCAGCGCCACCTTGGCGAGCCGGCTGGTGAAGTCGAGATCGACCGGCGCGTCATAGATCGGGTTGACGTCCAGCATCAGCAGCAGCCCGACCTCGCCGCCGTCGATGGCGGCCGCAAGCTCGGCCAGCCCGCCGCGCTCAGGCAGCACCGCCTCGGTGTGCAGCACCGTCTGGCCGAGATTGCCATAGCGGTCGTTGAGCCGATGCGCCGCCGCCTGCAGCTCGGGCGAGGCGCCGGCACCGGCGGTGACGATGCCGCGGCCACGGGCAGCGGCCAGCGCCGCGGCGGCGCGCGCCGTCCAGGCCTGCTCGGCCGCATCACCCGCATCGCCCGCCGCACCACCGCCAAGCCGGTCGGCGATGGCGGCCAGACGCACCGGGTCGGCGGCGAGCACGTAGTCGGCCTTGGCGCTGGTCAATGACGGGATCGACGATGCGTCGTGCAGCGCCAGCAGCCGGCCCTGGGCAGCGGCGGCGCGCCGCGCATCGATGAACCGGCGTGACTGGCCGACCTGCCAGGGCCCGGGATCGAGCAGGTCGCCGTCCAGGCTGACGACGATGTCCGCCGCCTCAAAGCGATACCGCGTCTCAAGCCGCTGGCCGAAGGCGGCGACCGTCCCCGCATAGGCGCCCTCACGCCCGGCCGGCGCGTGGCTCGCGATCCGCATCGCCGGAAACGCCGCCTGCATCGCGGCAAGCTGGGCCAGCAGCGAGGGCGAGCTGATCGCGCCGGTCAGCACCCACAATCCGCGCCCGCCGCCGGCCCGCAACGCGCCGATCCGGCCGACCATGGCGCCGCGAAACGCCTCCCAGGTCGACGGGCGATCGAGAAACCGCACGCTCTGCGACCGGAACGGGTCGTAAAGCCCCAGCACCGAGGCCTGGCCGAAGGCGTCAGTGCCGCCCAGCGACCAGGGATGCTGCGGGTTGCCCTCGATCTTGAGCGGCCGGCCGTCGCGACAGGTGACCAGCACGCCGTTGGCCAGGCCGTCGAGCTCGACCACCGAGGCATAGGCGTACGAAACCCCCGGCTCCTGGTGCAGCGGGTTGCGCACGAACGGCACTTCCTGGCTGCGCCCGTCCGGCTTCTCGCCGTCGCAGCCGGCCAGGCCCGCCAGCGCCAGCGAGGCCGCCATCAGCTGCAGAAAACGCCGCCGGTCGGGCCCATGCGCCAGCCGCGCGACGGCAGGGAACTCGGCCGCCATGAAGGCGCGGAAATGCGGCAGGTCGGCGAGCTGCTCCAGGCTGCGCCACTGCGCCGCGCCACCCTCGGCCAGGCGGGCGCGAAGCTCGGCGATGTCAAAGCGCGCCGGCGGGCTGAGCGGGGCATTCATCGGTGGCAGATCGAGCAGTCGGTGAGCACCTGCGCACCCTTGATCTGGTAGGCGGCCACCAGTTGCGGGCCGAGCGTCGCCTGGTTGGCCGGCGGCGTCCATTCCATGTTCCAGATCTCGGATTTCGGCCGCACGTTCGCCTGCGGATTACGATGACAGTTGATGCAGAACTCCATCTTGAAGGCGTTCGCCCGATAGGTGAGCTGCATCTGGTCGACCGCGCCGTGACACGTGGAGCAGCCGATGCCCTTGGTGATGTGAATCGAGTGATTGTAATAGACGTAGTCCGGCAGCCGGTTGACCCGCGTCCAATGCAGCGGCGTGTCGTTGGCCAGGCTCTCGCGCACCGGTGCGAGCATCGTCGCGCCGGTCCAGATCTGCGAGTGGCAGGTCATGCAGGTCCAGGTCGGCGGGATGCCGGCGCTGGCCAGATACTCCACCTGCTGGTGACAGTAGCGGCAATCGATGCCGAGCTCGCCGGAATGATGCTTGTGGCTGAACGGCACCGGCTGGGCCGGCGCGATGCCGACGTTGTAGAAGTAGTCAGACCGGGAGATGCCCTCGGCGATGAAAATGCCGCCAAGCACCACGAGAACGAGGCTGAGGGTGGCAAGGCGTAGAATAGCGTCGGCGCCGGGCGCGAAGAGCTGGCGCATCATCCGACCCGATGCTTCAGAACGTTAATCAGCCTCAAGACAACAGCCTCGTCATGCGTTTTGCTTGCACCTGCCGGCCATCGCGAGCGGCGCAAACCTGACCGGTTGGTCATCGTCCGTCAATGACATGGAGGCTTTCCGGCCGGTGGCAATATCGTGAAAAGCGGCGTCGTAGGCCGCTTTATCGCAGCCCACGGACCCATGCGGCGGGCAGTCTGCGGCCGCGACTCGCCATCGATGGCACACCCATCGCGCTGCCGTGGTCGATCTGGTGGCGAGACGAAGCGCGCGGCGCCATGCGCCCCCAGCTTCCTCGCAATCCACAGGGGGGCAAATCGCGCCAGGAGGTCTACAAGGGGTGCGTGAACTCGATCGACACGCCGCTTCTCGGCCTCTCGCAAAGGCTGCCGCCCGCCAACCTGCAGGCCGAGCAGGCGCTGCTCGGCGCGCTGCTCGCCAACAACCGCGCCTATGAGCGGGTGTCGGACTTCCTGCTCGCCGAGCACTTCGCCGACCCGATCCACGGCCGCATCTTCGCCGCCGTGCAGCGCCGCATCGAGGCCGGCCAGCTCGCCGACGCGGTGACGCTGAAGGGCGAGTTCGAGCATGCCGGCACGCTCGACGAGGTCGGCGGCACCGCCTACCTCGCCCAGTTGCTCACCGCGATGACCGGCATCATCAATGCCGGCGAGTACGGCCGGGTCGTGCACGACAGCTGGCTGCGCCGTCAGCTCATCGACATCGGCGAGACGGTGGTCAACAACGCCTTCGGCGGCGACCCGGAGCTCGACGGCCCCCGGCAGATCGAGTTCACCGAGCAGTCGCTGTTCAACCTGGCGAGCGGCAACGGCACCGAGGGCGGCTTCGTCAGCTTCGAGACCGCGCTGGTCCGCGCCATCGACAACGCCGAAAAGGCCTTCAACCGGGCCGGCGCGGTCTCCGGCCTGTCGACCGGCCTGCGCGACCTCGACAAGAAGACCGGCGGCATGCACGGCTCGGACCTGCTGATCCTGGCCGGCCGGCCAGGCATGGGCAAGACCGCTCTGGCGACCAAGATCGCCTTCGGCGCCGCCCGCGCGCTGCTCGCCGAGGCGCGCGCCGCCGACCCGAACGGCGTGCCGGCCGGCTCGGTCGCGATCTTCTCGCTCGAGATGAGCGCCGAGCAGCTCGCCACCCGCCTGCTCGCCGAGGAGGCCCGCGTCTCGGGCGACCGCATCCGCCGCGGCGAGATCGGCCAGCGCGACTTCGACCGCTTCGTCCAGGTCAGCCGCGAGCTCGCCAGCCTGCCGCTGCACATCGACGACACGCCGGCGATCACCATGTCGGCGCTGCGCACCCGCTGCCGGCGCCTCAAGCGCACCAAGGGCCTGTCCCTCGTCGTCATCGACTACCTGCAGCTCATGCGCCCGGCCGCCGGCACCCGTCCGGAAAACCGCGTGCTCGAGATCAGCGCCATGACCCAGGGCCTCAAGGCGCTGGCCAAGGAGCTGTCGATCCCGGTGCTCTGCCTCAGCCAGCTCTCCCGCGCCGTCGAGGCGCGCGAGGACAAGCGCCCGCAGCTCTCCGACCTGCGCGAGAGCGGCTCGATCGAGCAGGATGCCGACGCGGTGATGTTCGTCTATCGGGACGAGTATTACCTCCAGCAGCGCGCGCCCAAACAGATGGCGTTCGACAACGAGGAGAAGTTCCAGAACGCGCTCGAGAAATGGCAGCGCGACATGGAGCAGGTGCACAACAAGGCCGAGTTGCTGCTCGAAAAGCAGCGGCACGGCCCCACCGGCAAGATCGACCTGTTCTTCGAGGGCGAGTTCACCCGCTTCGCCGACCTTGACCTCGTGCACGCCGGGCACGGCTAAGACATCGTGCACGCCGGGCACGGCTTAGACATCGTGCACGCCGGGCACTGCATCGACGGCGTGCACGCCGGGCACGGCTTCGACATCGTGCACGCCGGGCACGGCTTCGACATCGTGCACGCCGGGCACGGCTGAGACTTCTCCATGCCGGACATTGACCAGCCGACAGCCGGGCCGACCTACGCCCGAACAGTCCGCAACGACGGCCGCCGCCAGCGCATCGTCAAGCGCGGCGGCGGCCACCGCGACGTGCGCGACGCCTATCACACCCTGCTCACCCTGCCCTGGTGGGGGCTCGCGCTGCTCACCATCCTGTTCTACGTCGCCGTCAACGGCCTGTTCGGCTGGCTCTACAGCCTGGACCCGAACAGCCTCGTCGGCGCCCGGCCCGGCTCCTATGTCGACGGCTTCAACTTCAGCGTCGAGACGCTCGGCACGATCGGCTACGGCGCCCTCTCGCCGCGCGACGGCTACGCCAACGCCCTTGTCGCCGTCGAGGCCTTTCTCAACATCGCCATCACCGCGCTCGCCACCGGCCTGATCTTCGCCCGCGTCTCCCGCCCCACCGCCCGCATCCGCTTCGCCACCTCGGCGCTGATCGGCACCTATGGCGGCCAGCGCATGATGATGTTCCGGATGGCCAACGAGCGCACGAACCACGTGCTGGAGGCCGAGGTCTCGGTCGTGCTGGCGCGCTACGTCACCAACGAAGACGGCTCCAAGATCAATCGCCTGCACGAGATCCGCATGGTGCGCAATCGCTCGCCGCTGCTGGCGCTGACCTGGACGGCGCTCCACCTGATCGACGACACCAGCCCGCTGCACAACGAAACGGCCGAGAGCCTGGCCGCCTCGCGCGCCGAAATGATCGTCGTCTTCTCCGGCGTCGACGAGGCGTTCGCCCAGCGTATCTACGCCCGCCACAGTTACGTCGCCAGCGAGCTGATGTTCGACCGCCGCTACGTCGACGTTGTGCAGCCATTGCCGGAGGGCGGGTGGCTGATCGACTACACCGATTTCGATACGTTGAGGCCGCATGGGTAGAAAAAAAGCGCTTCTTTTTTGAAAAAAAGAAGCAAAAAACTTTTGCTGGTTGGTTTGGCGCGGGTCTTGTCTGTTATGACGATTGCCCTGCTGTCGTTCGCGACCTTGGCCCGATCGCAGGACTCAGTTACCAGCGGCTCGGTCTCGCTCGCCGGCGGGTCGAGCATGACCTACACCGCCGTCGCCGGCTTGCTGACCGTCGGCTCGACCGACCAGCAGGACGCGACGCTCGGGCTTGACGGACATGTCCTGCCCGGCCGCGCGCCCGCATCCCGCAAGCCCGAAGACCAGCCGGCAACGGCGCGCATGTTCTACACGGCCTACTTCGCCCACCCGACGAAAGCCGAAGCGCGGCCGATCATGTTCTTCTATGACGGCGGTCCGGGCGCCTCCAGCAGGGCCCTGCTCCTGGACAGCTTTGGACCTGTGCGGGTCGCCTCGCGCGACCTGCAGCATCCGGTCGGCGGACTCTACACGACCCTCAACAATTCAAGCTCGCTGCTCGACGTCGCCGACCTGGTCTTCATCGACGCGCCAGGAACCGGCTTCGGCAGCATAGAGGGACCTGACGCCGCAGCGAGCTTCTATGGCATCGACCAGGATGCGGCCGCCTTCACCCGCTTCGTGCAGCGTTTCCTGACCAGGTACGATCGCTGGAACGCGCCGAAATACCTCTTCGGCCACAGTTACGGCACGATCAGAAACGCAGCCCTGGCCTTCCAACTCGCTCAAGACGACGTCGACCTGAACGGGATCATCTCCGTGGGACAATGGCTGAACAACGATGATTTCCTGGACTCCGGCCGCGCCAACCCGGCCACCGACAACCCATATTTCCTGGCGCTGCCAAGCTATGCCGCCATCGCCTGGTTCCATCACACCGTGCCGAACCGACCCGCCCACCTGGAGCCCTGGCTCGCCGACGTCGAACGATACGCACTTGGCGACTACGCGAGCGCCTTGCTGGCCGGCTCCGAGCTCACCCCGGCGGCCAGGCAGTCCGTCGCCGCCAGGCTCGAAGGCTATACCGGCATCCCGGCCGCGACCTGGCTACGCGCCAACCTCCGTCTGTCCGGGAGCGAGTTCGCGAAAACCCTGCTGGCCGCATCGGGCTTGACGATCGGTCGGCTGGACGCCCGATACACCGGGCCGTCGACGGACCTGATGGCCAGCGAGGCGGAGTACGATCCCTTCGCCAGCGCCACCAGCTCGGCCCTGGCGGCCGCGATGAACAGCTACGCCCGCTCGACGCTGAAGTTCGGCGCAGACCTGACCTACCAGGCCGATGCGGACGTGCCCGACCTGAAGTGGGACACCTACCACGTGACCACCGGCAAGCCCTGGCAGGGCTTCTTCAACGTTCTCCCGGACCTCGCCAGGACGATGACCCGAAACCCGGCCATGCACGTCCTCGTCATGGGCGGTTATTTCGACCTCAGCACGACGTTCTTCGCCTCGATCTACGAGATGAGGCATCTCGCACTCCCGCCCGCGCTCGAAGCCAACATCGAGTACGAGTTCTTCCCGACCGGACACGAACCGTACGTCAACGACGACGCAAGGCATGCCATGCACGACCGCATCGCGCAGTTCATTCAATCGAACAGCAAGCAGCCTCAAGCCCCAGAAAAAAGATAACCAATGGATTTCAAAAGCTCGCCTTTGATGGGGTTCAAGGGGCAAAGCCCCTTGCCTGGCTTCACGCGAGCGAGTTCACATCCTCCTGTCTCGATCGCAGATACAAGTCAAACTCCCGCCGCAACTCCGGCTTGTTGCCCGCCCACTCGAACACGCCGTGCATGTTGCGCTTCAGGTCGGTGTCCGGATCGAACTCGTGGCGCAGGAACATCTGCCAGCGCGACAGGTAGCCGCGGTCGGCCTTGCGGCCATGAAACCGGTGCTCGATCGTGCCGTCCACGAAGCCGATATTGCCGTTGATGTGCCGCCGCGCCCGGTCCTGCCAGCGCAGCACGTGGGTGGCGTAGGCGCCGAGCGCGTTGCTGGGCAGGCTGTGCTCCGCGTGCCCGGCCAGCGCCAGCGCCATGTGGTGGTCGCCCGACCCCATGCCGCAGATCTCGAGCAGGCCGCTCAACCAGTCCAGCGCCTGGCGCGTCCAGGCCCAGCAATAGCCTGAATGCGGGTAATCGTAGGCGCCGCCCGCCGAGCTCCAGAAATCCGGCCGGTCGGCCCAGACCGGCTTGCCGTGGCGGAGCTGTCGGCAGAACGAGACGTGCTGCGCCATCAGCTCGTCATTCGGACCAAGGTCGTAGGCGTGGGTCCAGGGCTGGATCACGTCGTAATGCTGCAGCGCCTCCACCGTCTCGCGGGCCCAGTCGGGCCGGCGGAAGAACACGTCGCTGTCCGCGGTCGCGACGTAGCGCGCCGCCGGCGTGCGCTGGATGCCGATGTTGAGCAGGTTCTCCTTGGTCCAGCACCAGGTCTTCGCGCGCACGCCGATGTGGTTCACATGCGGCAGCGCGCAGGCGAACTCGCGCTCGCCGTACTGGCACTCGACCACGCTCACCATCACGCCGCTGTCGAGCATGTGCTCGACCCACTGGCGAAAGATCCGATCCGGCGCCGCCCAGCGCAGCGGGTTGGCCCTGGCGGTAAACACATGCAGTTGGTCGGCTCGCATTGCGGTCCTCGCCCAAGGTATCACGCTTGTTACTATCACTAACACCGTCGTCCCAAGCCAGGGCATGATGAGGGCCGGGCAAATCGCCGCGCCCGCAACGCGGCTTGCCGCCTCGCGTTGGTCGGCTGACAAGTTCGCCGCAACGGCATGGACAAGGATCGACCACCATGAGCACCGACACCCACTCGCACTGGTTTGCCCTGCTCGGGCTCGGCTTCGCCGCGGCAGGCGTCAACAAGCTGATCGGCGTGCCCGGCTACGACAAGCTGGCCCGCCACTGGGGCTGGACGCGCGACAACATGCGCACCCTGGGCGGGGTGGAGTTCGCCGGCGGCCTGATGGTGGCGACGCCGGCGACGCGCCGGCTCGGCGGCGCCCTGCTGAGCGCCACCTGCGCCTACGTGCTGGCCAACGAGCTGCAGAACCATGACGAGCAGCTCGGCTTTGCCCGCGGCGGCCTGCTGCTGGCGGCGCTGACGGCGTTCATCCCCGGCAGCACCTCGCGTTCGCTCAAGGTCCCCACCCCGGCAGCATGACCGGCAGCATGACCCTGGCAACATGACCCTGGCAACATGACCCTGGCGGCATGACCCCGCGTCTCACCATCGACCTCGAGGCCGTCGCCGCCAACTGGCTGACCCTCGCAGCAAGCCATCCGGGCGCCACCGCGGCGGTGGTTAAGGCGGACGGCTACGGCCTCGGCGCGGCGCCGGTCGCGCGTCGTCTGCTCGCCGCCGGCTGCACCACCTTCTTCGTCGCCCATCCGAGCGAGGCCCAAGCGCTACGCCAGGCGCTCGGCCCGGCGCCGGTGATCGCCGTGCTGAACGGCCTGTTCGACGGCCAGGCCGAGACCTACCGCGCGCACGACCTGCAGCCCGTGCTCGGCTCGCTGGCGGAGATCGCCGACTGGCAGCAGCAGGCGCGATCCGGCGCCCCTCTGCCGGCAATGCTGCATGTCGACACCGGCATGTGCCGCCTGGGCCTGGACCAGGCCGAGCTCGACCAGCTGGTCGCCGAGCCGCACCGGCTCGACGGCATCCGGCTGACGCTGATCATGACCCACCTGGTCAGCGCCGAGACCCCGGCGGCGCCGATCAACGCCGCCCAGCTCGCCCGCTTCACCGCCGCCTGCGCCCGTCTGCCCCGCCTGCCGCGCAGCATCGCCAACTCCTCCGGCATGTTCCTCGGCGCCGAGTTCCACGCCGACCTGGCCCGCCCCGGCGCCGCCCTCTACGGCATCAATCCCGAGCCCGGCCGGCCGAACCCGATGCGCCCGGTGCTGCGCCTCGCCGCTCCGGTGCTGCAGCTCCGCCAGGTCGCGACCGGCGAGACCGTCGGCTACAACGCCATCTGGACGGCGCCCCGCCCCAGCCGCATCGCCACGCTCTCGGTCGGCTATGCCGACGGCTACCTGCGCTCGCTCTCCGCAACCGGGCTGGCCTGCTTTGACGGCCGTCCCGTCCCCCTGGTAGGCCGTGTCTCCATGGACCTGACAACCTGGGACGTCACCGACCATCCGGCCGTCGAGCGGGGGTCCTGGCTGGAGCTGATCGGCCCGGCAATCCCGCCCGACGACGTCGCCGCCCGCGCCGGAACCAACGGCTACGAGATCCTGACCTCGCTCGGCCGCCGCTACGACCGGCACTACGCCGCCCTGTGAGCGAAACGCTAACCGCCCTTGAGAACCTCGTCGCCGGCCTCGGCCGCGGCACCCTGGGGATGCTGCGCGTGCTCGGCGCCATCACCCTGTTCGCCGCCACCGGCCTCGCCAGCATCGTCCGCCCACCATTCTACTGGCGTCAGTTCTGGCGCGCCTTCGTCGAGTTCGCCTTCTTCAGCCTGCCCGTGGTGGCGCTGACGGCGATCTTCTCCGGCATGGTGATCGCGCTGCAGAGCTACACCGGCTTCTCCCGCTTCGGCGCCGAGAGCGCCATCGCCTCCATCGTCGTGCTCTCCGTGGTCCGTGAGCTCGGCCCGGTGCTTGGCGGCCTGATGGTCGCCGGCCGCGTCGGCGCCGCCATGGCCGCCGAGCTCGGCACCATGCGCGTCACCGACCAGATCGACGCCCTCGGCACCCTGTCGACCGACCCGATGCGCTACCTGGTCGCCCCGCGCCTGCTCGCCGGCATCCTCGCCGTGCCGCTGCTGGTCATCATCGCCGACGTGCTCGGCGTGCTCGGCGGCTTCATCATCGCCACCGTCAAGCTCGGCTTCAGCCCGAGCGGCTACCTGGTCAGCACCGCCAACTTCATGCAGGCGAGCGACGTCGGCGTCGGCCTCGCCAAGGCCGCGATGTTCGGCCTGCTGATCGCCCTGATGGGCTGCTACCACGGCTACAACAGCCGCGGCGGCGCCGAGGGCGTCGGCACCGCCACCACCTCGGCCGTGGTCTCCGCCTCCATCCTCATCCTCGCCTTTGACTACGTGCTGAGCGAGATCTTCTTCGCGCGATGACGCAGGTCTCCCGGCGATGACCATCTCGGCAACGCCGCGCATCAGCATACGCGGCCTGCGCAAGGCATTTGGCGACAAGCAGGTCCTCGACGGCGTCGACCTCGACGTCATGCCCGGCACCTCGATGGTGGTCATCGGCGGCTCCGGCACCGGCAAGTCGGTGCTGCTCAAATGCATCCTCGGCCTGATCGAGCCGGACGCCGGCAGCATCCGCATCGACGGCGAGGACCTGCTCACCGCCAGCCGCGCCGAGCGCGCCCGCCAGCGCGCCCGCATCGGCATGCTGTTCCAGAACGGCGCCCTGTTCGACAGCCTGCCGGTCTGGGAAAACGTCGCCTTCGGCCTGCTCGCCGAACCCACCGCCCGCCGTCCCTCCCGCGCGGCGGCCCGACAGCGCGCCGGTGAGATCCTCGGCCAGGTCGGCCTGTCATCCAGCGTCGGCGACCTCTCGCCGGCCGAGCTCTCCGGCGGCATGCAGAAGCGCGTCGGCCTCGCCCGCGCCATCGCCGCCCAACCCGACATGCTGTTCTTCGACGAGCCGACCACCGGCCTCGATCCCATCATGGGCGCCGTCATCGACGGCCTGATCATCGACTGCGTGCGCCGCCTCGGCAGCACCGCCATCGCCATCACCCACGACATGGCGAGTGCGGCCCGCATCGGCGACCGCGCGGCGATGCTGCATCACGGCCGCATCGTCTGGGAGGGTCGCGCCGGCGAGCTGATGGCGAGCGGCAACCCGCTCGTCGAGCAGTTCACGCATGGACGGCGCGAGGGGCCCATTCAGATGGAGCTGCGGCGTTAGTAACAAAGCGCTTCTTTTTTGAAAAAAAGAAGCAAAAAACTTTTCTCAGCTTAGGTCCTTACCGCGCCCCGCGCGCCCTTCCCGAGCAAAAGTTTTTTGGTTCTTTTTTACAAAAAAGAACCCTTCCTTGCCTGATCGGAGAACTCGATGCGCCGCCTTCTCCTAACCTTCCTGCTCCTGCCAGTCCCGCTGCTCGCCCAGACCACGCCCGCCCCAGTCCCCGACGCCGCCCCTGCCCTGAGCCCAGGCCCGCTCGGCGCCCAGCAGGTCGTCGGCCTGTTCATGGCCACCTGCCTGCAGTTCGGCGCCAACCGCGACCAACTCCGCGGCTTCCTGCAGCAGCAGGGCGCCCGTGCCGTGCCGGCGCCGACGCGCGATTTCTTCCTGCAGGGCCGGCCCGGCGCCGTCTACGACACGAGCTACCGCCAGACGACCCACCTGGCGCTGGTGTCGCTCGACAACGGCGGCTGCGAGGCGGTCAGCGAGTTCGCCGACCCGGCCCTGGTGGTCGCCGACCTCGGCCAGGCCATGGCGCAGGCGCAGATCGCCGCCCAGCCGCAGGGCCCCAACCTCGCCGACCCGAAGAACCCCGCCATCCATCACCAGACCTACGCCATCTCAGGCGGCAGCAACGGCGGCCATGCCGCCACCATCCTGGCCGCGACCTCCACCCGCGGCACGCCTCAGGCCGTGCTGACGCTGGTCCCCCGGGAAGCGGTGCCCGGACAGCCGTCGCCGCCACCGCCAGGCGCTCCGGCGACCGCGCCCCTGCCGCCATGAGCCGGCGCCATGAGCCGGTCGCCATGAGCCGGTCGCCATGAACCGCCCGCTCGCCGAGCTGCTCTGCCCCGACCTCGCGCGCAGCCTGCGCTACTATACGCAAGTGCTGGGCGCGGTGGTGCTCGACGAGCACCATGACGGCACGCTGATCGAGATCGAGGCCACCGTGCTGGCCCTGCGCACCGCCGACCTGCCGATCGTCTACCCGGCCGGCGCCGGCGTCACCCTCGTGCTCCCCGTCGCCGACGCCGCCGCCATGGCCGCCAGCGTGCAGGCGTACGGCGCCCGCCTCGTCGAGCCCCTGGCCGACGCGTGCTTCGCGATCATGGACCCGGACGGTTACCGGCTCCGCTTCGTGCAATCCTGATGGCCAAGACGGGCGCCCGCTTCGTCTGCCAGTCCTGCGGCGCGGTCACCGCCAAATGGGCCGGCCGCTGCGAAACCTGCGGCGAGTGGAACACCATCATCGAGGAGCCCGCGGTCGAGACCCGCCCCGGCCTCGCCGCCCCCGCCAAGCCGGGCGCGAAGTCGGGCGCCACGCCGGGCGCGAGGCGCGTCGCCTTCGTCGGCCTCGGGGGCACCGCCGAGCCGCCGCCGCGCGACCTGACCGGCATCGCCGAGCTCGACCGCGTGCTCGGCGGCGGCCTGGTCCCCGCCTCCGCCGTGCTCGTCGGCGGCGACCCCGGCATCGGCAAGTCCACCCTGCTGCTGCAGGCCGCCGCCAGCCTCACCGCCCGCGGCCGCCGCGTCCTCTACGTGTCCGGCGAGGAGTCAATCGACCAGATCCGCCTGCGCGCCCGCCGCCTCGGCATCTCAGATGCGGGCCTGCAGCTCGCCGCCGCCATCAACGTCCGCGACGTCGCCGACAGCCTGGCCGCCGAGCGCGACGTCGCCGCAGTGGTCATCGACTCCATCCAGACCATGTGGCTCGACACCGTCGAGTCCGCCCCCGGCTCGGTCGCCCAGGTCCGCTCGGCCGGCTTCGAGCTCATCCGCCTGGCCAAATCCCAGGGCTTCGCGCTCATCCTCGTCGGCCACGTCACCAAGGAGGGCACGCTCGCCGGCCCGCGCGTGCTGGAGCACATGGTCGACGCCGTGCTCCACTTCGAAGGCGACCGCGGCCACCAGTTCCGCATCCTGCGCGCTACCAAGAACCGCTTCGGCGCCACCGACGAGATCGGCGTCTTCGAGATGACCGACCGCGGCCTCGCCGAAGTCGCCAACCCCTCCGCCCTGTTCCTCGCCGAGCGCCGCGGCAACGTCGCCGGCAGCGCCGTCTTCGCCGGCCTCGAAGGCACCCGCCCGGTCCTCCTCGAGGTGCAGGCCCTGCTCGCGCCGAACGCCGGCGGCTCGCCCCGCCGCTCCGTCGTCGGCTGGGAGGCCGGCCGGCTCGGCATGCTGCTCGCCGTGCTGGAAACCCGCTGCGGCCTGCGCCTCACCGGCTCGGACGTCTACCTCAACATCGCCGGCGGCCTGCGCGTCTCCGAGCCCGCCGCCGACCTCGCCGTCGCCGCCGCCCTCGCCTCCGCCGCGACGGAAACGCCAACCAGCCCAGGCTCGGTCTATTTCGGCGAGGTTGGCCTGTCCGGCGAGGTGCGCCAGGTCGCCCAGGCCGAGGCCAGGCTGAAGGAAGCCCAAAAACTCGGCTTCGACCGCGCCGTGCTGCCGCGACGCGTGGCGCGGGGATCACGGATGCCCGCAGCAATCCAGGGATTGCAGCTTGACCAAATCGGACACCTGGAAGATCTGGTCAAGCAGTTTACGGGGAAGTAAGCGGTCCTTTTTTGAAAAAAAGAACCAAAAAACTTCTGCTCGCTTAGGACCACGCGACAGCGCGGACAAAAGTTTTTTGCTTCTTTTTTTCAAAAAAGAAGCCCTTCCTCTTGGGACGATCCCCCTCTTTCAGCGAAACGCCGTCGTGAACAAGTGGAGAACTTGGCATGGCGTCGCAATCCGCCCTTCTCGTGAAGCAGCCCTTCGATGGCTACGTCACCGGCGCCCTGATCACCGACCCTGCGGCGATGGCCGCTGCACTCAACGCCCACCCTGAAGACGTGGTGCTGATCAGCTTGCCCGGCGGCACCACCACCCCGCCCAGCAATGGCGGCACCACCACCAGCGGCGGCTCGAATACCGGCACCACCACCGGCAGCTCGAGCACCGGCAACTCCACCAGCACCACCACCGTCGTCATCCAGACCCCCAACCCCGCCGCCACCGCCGCCAGCCTCGCCGCGCTCCGCGCCATCGTCCCCGGCGGCTCCGCCAGCCCCGCCGCCGTCCTTGTCCAGGGCCACACCACCCCCGGCGACGGCGCCGACCGCTGGGCCTACTGGAACCCCACCAGCACCGCCACCGACAACGGCGCCACCGTCATCGCGCCCTCGAGCAGCACCGGCGCCGGCCGCTGGGTCGTCGCCCTGGGCGCCCAGCCCAGCCTCAACGTCCGCTGGTTCGGCGCCCTCGGCGACGGCGCCACCGACGACAGCGCCGCCTTCACCGCCGCCATCGCCGCCGCGGCGCCGCTCGCCGTGCCGGTCTTCGTCCCCGCCGGCCGCTACGTCGTCAGCCTCACGGTCACCGACGAGGACATCTGGCTCACCGGCTCCGGCACCCTGATCCACCAGCAGGCCAAGAGCGTGCTCACCGTCAACCGCACCCCCGGCCCCGCCGTCGCGGTCAGCGCCATCGGCACCGCGCTGGTCGGCACCGTCACCGGCAACGAGTTCACCGACATGGCGGTGACCGAAACGACGCTCACCGTGCCCTCCGTCGCCGGCATGGCCCAGGGCCAGATCTGGCTGCTCTCCTCCGAAGACGCCTACCCGTGGTCGCCGCCGGTCTCCGGCGTGCCCAACACCGGCATCACCTCGGCCCAGGTCTGGCAGTCCCAACTGTTCCGTATCCAGGGCCTCGGCCTCGCCTTCACCGGCGGCGTGGCCGGCCAGTTCGCCGAGCAGCAGACCGTCAGCGGCGCCAAGTCCAGCGCCGTCGGCCTGATCCGCTCGCTCGTCGACGGCGCCAGCGGCACCCTGGTGTTCAACACCATCACCGGCAGCTTCGTCGTCGGCGAGAACCTGGTCGTCGCCGGCAAGACCTTCGGCCAGGTCGCCGCGAACCCCTTCGTCATCTCCGCCGACCGCATCTACGACAGCTACGCCACCGCAACGCAGATGCAGCTCTTCGGCCAGGCCAAGTTCATCCTCGACGGCCTCTCCGTCGACGCCAATGGCGACACGGACAGCGTCGTCGGCGTCGCCAACCGCCAGCCCGCCTTCGTCCTGCAGGGCCTCTACCAGCCGGTCATCCGCAACTTCACCATCCACAACGCCTGGACCCGCTGCCTGCAGCTCCTCACCTGCTGGCAGGGTGACGTCGCCGTCTTCATCGAGAAGCTGCCCAACGACGCCAACCTCAGCGAGGGCGCCTACGGCTACGGCGTCGAGCTCGGCGGCTCAACCGACGGCACCCGCGTCTCCGTCCGCGGCGGCAACTGCCGCCACGCGGTGACGACCAACGTCTACTGGGGCGGCTACAAATACATGGGCACCTGGGTGCGCGGCAACCCGAAGCACTGCCACATCCATGACTGCGTCGTCCGCGACTGCTTCAACGCGGCGCTGGACAACCACTGGGGCTGCTACTTCCTCACCTACGAAAACTGTGTCGTCCACGGCCCATCGCACGTCAACCGCGCCACCTCCGGCTCGGTCGGCTTCCAGAACCGCAGCTTCGGCACCCGCTACATCGACTGCCAGGTGATCGACGCGGTCGACGCCTTCATCGACGGCTCGACCAACCTGGCGGCGACCTTCCTGCACACCATCACCTACATCGACTGCCACGCCATCGACTTCCAGCAGAACGGCTTCGTCGCCGTCATCGCCTCGGCCACCGGCAACAACCGGCTCGAATACCGCAACTGCTCCGCCCGCGGCGACGGCCGCGCCGTCAACGCGCCCTACGTCCAGAGCGGCTACAACTTCGCCAATTCCAACTACATCCGCATGCTCGGCTGCACCGCCGAGCGCTTCAACGCCTACCCGATCCAGATCGCCCAGTCCGGCCGCGTCGAGATCATCGACTTCTTCGCCTACTACCGTGACAACGCCAACTTCGCCTCCGGCCTGCGCTTCGACGGCGCCCCGGCCGAGCTGCAGATCATCAACTACCGCGTGTTCTACGACGCGGCGACCGGCTCCCCCACCGCGATCTTCCGCAACGCCTTCAACGGCCCGCTCGCCATCAACCTGGCCGGCACCGTCGGCTGCGTGAACTCCAACCGCGCCGCCCTCATCCAGAACACCGCCGGCGGCACCACCACGCTGAACTGGCGCGACTTCAGCTACGCCGCCGCCCACCCGGTGGTGCCGCTGCAGACCAAACGCTGGTACGGCCCGACCGCCCAGACCATCGATCAGGCGCCCGCCGCCGCCGCGCTGACGGCGATCCCCTACGCCATCACCACCGACACCATCACCCTCTCCGCCTTCGGCGTCCTCGTCACCACCGCCGGCGCCGGCGGCACCACCATCCAGCTCGGCCTCTACGCCGACAATGCCGGCCAGCCCGGCACCCTGATCGTCGACGCCGGCCACGCCTCCACCGACGTCGCCGGCGAAGCGATCGCGACGCTCGCCGCCTCCATCCCGCTCTCCCGCGGCATC
Source organism: Acetobacteraceae bacterium (assembly GCA_965198995.1). Lineage (GTDB taxonomy): Bacteria > Pseudomonadota > Alphaproteobacteria > Acetobacterales > Acetobacteraceae > CAXMMR01. The sequence goes on along the minus strand of CBDAQG010000002.1, from coordinate 1,010,129 downwards.
GTCTGGATCGCCGCCCAGCTCCAATCCGCCGGCACCACGGCGCCTATCCTGGCCTGCATGGCCGCCGGCAGCAGCAGCCTCGCCCAACTCGGCGGCGCCACCCCCAAAGCGCTGATGGGCCAGGTCGCGACCCTGGGCGTCGCCGGCGCCGGCGCCACCGCCACCGGCGCCCTGCCCGCCAGCTTCCCCTCGCCCGGCTACGTCACCGCCGGCGGCCTCGCCGTGCCCTACATCGCCGTGCAGCTAAGCCCCTCAGCAGTTTAGGAAAGGCCAGAGCTTTCCCTCCGTGAGCCTTTCCAACGGCGCTTTGCGCCGTCGGAACCTTTGGCTCACTCCGCCCCTGGACCCCATTAAAGGCGAAGCCTTTAAATCCATTTCTTATCCATGATCCCGTGGCGAGTTCCGAGGCGTGGGAAACAGGATCCGAATGGCTTCGCCAAGCAAGAAAGAGCGTCGCGTGCCTTTACGGATGCGGGTCTGGGGGCGCCGCCCCCAGCGAGGTCCAGGAGCAGAGCTCCTGGCCTGCCCTTGGCCTTTCTTTTTTCCGTAACCTTCTTGCTCTATACGCTGCCCCACGCGTCAAGAAGGGCGAGTCGGGCCGCACGATGACCTATGTGGACGGCATTGCTCTGGCGGTGCTTGCGATTTCCGCCCTGGCCGGCCTCGTGCGCGGCCTGGTGCGCGAGGTCCTGGGCCTGCTCGCCTGGATCCTCGCCGCCTGGGGCGCCATCAAGCTCTACCCGTTGCTCGCCCCCACCACGCATGGCTGGTTCTCCGACCCGACGACCGGTGACATCCTCGCCTACGCCATCGGCTTCATCGTCCTGCTCATCCTGCTCTCCGTGCTCGCCAATTTGGCCGCCCGCTTCATCCAGTTCTCCGCCCTCGGCGGCGTCGACCGCACGCTTGGCCTGCTGTTCGGCGTAGCCAGGGGTGCAGTCGTCCTGGTGCTTGCCTACATCCTGGTCGGACTGGTGATCCCGACCGTGGAGTGGCCGGCCGTCGTGCTGCACGCGCGCGGCATGCCGCTCGTCTATGCCGGCGCCGTCTGGACGGCCGACCGCCTGCCCAAGACCTACCGCCCGACGCTGGTGCCGCCACCCGGCGCCGAGCCTGCCGCCACCGACGCGCTACACGCGACCCCGACAGGGCCCACGACCGAGCCCGATGCCGCCCCGGTCCGCGAGTGAGGATGCCGTGATGAACGAGCTGCCCAGCGACATGATGGCCGACGACATGGCCGGCGAGGCCGACACCCTGCACGAGGAGTGCGGCGTCTTCGGCGTCTTCAACGTCACCGACGCCGCCGCGCTCACCGCCCTCGGCCTGCACGCCCTGCAGCATCGCGGCCAGGAGGCCACCGGCATCGTCTCCTTCGACGGCCGCCGCTTCCACATGCAGAAGGGCCTCGGCCTCGTCGGCGACAATTTCGGCGACGCCCGCGTCATTGCCTCCCTGCCCGGCATCTCCGCTATCGGCCACAACCGCTACGCCACCACCGGTGACACCGTGCTGCGCAACGTCCAGCCGCTCTACGCCGACTTCGAGTTCGGCGGCTTCGCCGTCGCCCATAACGGCAACCTCACCAACGCGCTCGCCCTCCGCCGCGCCCTGGTCCGCCGCGGCTGCCTGTTCCAGTCCACCACCGACAGCGAGGTGTTCGTCCACCTCATCGCCATCAGCCTGTATTCAACGGTGGTCGACCGCCTGATCGACGCCCTGAAGCAGGTTATCGGCGCCTACTCCCTGGTGGCGCTCTCCGACGAGGCGCTGATGGGCGTGCGCGACCCGCTCGGCGTCCGCCCGCTCATCCTCGGCCGCGTCTCGCACGCCGACGGCTCGCACGGCTGGATCCTCGCCTCCGAGACCTGCGCTCTGGACATCGTCGGCGCCGAGTTCGTCCGCGACGTCGAGCCCGGCGAGATCATCATCATCTCCGCCCAGGGCGTCCGCTCGATCAAGCCCTTCGGCGCCGGCGGCCAGGCCCGCTTCTGCGTCTTCGAATACATCTACTTCGCCCGCCCCGACAGCGTCATGGAGGGCATGCCGGTCTACGAGGCCCGCAAGCGCATCGGCCGCGAACTTGCCCGCGAGGCGCCCGCGGACGCCGACGTCATCGTCCCCGTCCCCGACAGCGGCGTGCCCGCCGCGATGGGCTACGCGCTCGAAAGCGGCATCCCCTTCGAGCTCGGCATCATCCGCAACCACTATGTCGGCCGCACCTTCATCGAGCCCTCCGACCAGATCCGCAACCTGGGCGTCAAGCTCAAGCACTCCGCCAACCGCGCCATGCTCGCCGGCAAGCGCGTGGTCCTGGTCGATGACAGCATCGTGCGCGGCACCACCAGCCGCAAGATCGTCGAAATGGTCCGAGCCGCCGGCGCCGCCGAGGTGCACATGCGCATTTCCTCGCCGCCTACCACCCACTCCTGCTTCTACGGCATCGACACGCCCGAGCGCGCCAAGCTGCTCGCTGCCCGCAACGACGTCGCCGCCATGGCGGGTCTCATCGCCGCCGACAGCCTCGCCTTCATCTCGCTGGACGGCCTCTATCGCGCCCTCGGCAAGCCAGGCCGCAACGCCGCCAAGCCGCAGTTCTGCGACGCCTGCTTCACCGGCGAATACCCCGTCCCGCTGCCCGACTTCGACGACAAGTCCGACCACTCCGAGCGCCAACTATCGCTGCTGAACGTGCATTGACCCCCCGCCCGCTGGCGGGCGAAGTCGCGCGCCCACTGGCGGGAAGCGTCGCCCTGGTCAGCGGCGCCTCCCGCGGCATCGGTCAGGCGACAGCCGTCGAGCTCGCCCGCCTCGGCGCCCACGTGGTCGCCACCGGCCGCAGCCAGGGCGGTCTCGAGGAAACCGACGACCTCGCTCGTCAGGCCGGCGGCCACCCCCTGACTCTTCTCCCCCTCGACCTCAAGACCGAGTCCGGCATCGACGCCCTCGGCCCCTCCATCGCCACCCGCTTCGGCCGCCTCGACATCCTGGTCCACGCCGCCGGCGCCCTCGGCAAACTTACTCCCGTCGCCCACATCCAGCCCCGCGACATGGCCGACGCCCTCGCCGTCAACCTCACCGCCACCTGGCGCCTCATCCGCACCTGCGCCCCGCTCCTCGTCGCCGCCCCCGCCGGCCGCGCGGTCTTCCTGACCAGCCGCATCGCCCACACCCCCACCGCCTACTGGGGCATCTACGGCGCCACCAAAGCAGCCCTGGACAACATCGTCCAAGCCTGGGCCCAAGAGGTCGAGAGCACGAGCCTGCGCGTCAACCTCTTCGACCCCGGCCGCACGGCAACACGAATGCGCGCCATGGCCTTTCCCGCCGAAGACCCGGGCACGCTGAAGCCACCGGAGGCCGTGGCGCCGGAGATTGCGGCGCTGTGCCTGCCCGGCCTCGAGCAGCATGGCGCTTGCATTGTAACAAGGAAGGAAGCAGTTCTTTTTTGAAAAAAAGAACCAAAAAACTTTTGCAAACTAAGAGGCACGACAGCGGCCCAAAAGTCTTTTGCTTCTTTTTTCCAAAAAAGAAGCGCTTCCTTACTTATCCTTCAAAGGATCATGCCCCCAGTTCATCAGCGAATGCCGCCACCGCGTCTCGCTGATATCCCCTGACGGCCGCTGCTTGGAGTGCCGGTGAATATACCCCACCACCTTGCGCATATCGGCAAAATCGTCGTCGTCCAGCTCCGCCTGCTTCTTATGCCCGATCGCAACGATGCGTTGGCCCATGTGGTGCCCCACCGCCTCGCCGCCACCCGCCTGCGTCACCTTCTCCCCACCGCTGGTCATGCCGACGCTGCGGCTCTCGTCGCTTTCCAGCCACTTGGCCAACGCTGCCGGCGTCATGTTGACGACGGCGCGATACTCCGACTGGATCGATTGCCGCTCGTCTTTGGAAAACCCGTCGCTCACGCGCCTAATGCCTGCAAAAGCTGCTGTTTCTTCATCCCCGACCTTCCTTTGACCCCCTTCTGCCGCGCCCGCTGCATCAACTCCTCGCGCGTCATGGAGGCAAGACCCTCCGGCTTGCGATCCGCCGCCGTCTTCTTGGCGACATCCTTCGGCTGCGCCGAAAACTGCTTGCCCTTCTTGGTATCCGCCCGCTTCTTCTCGCTCGTCCGCTTATACTCGGCATCGCTGAGCTTCTCGCGCGACTGCTTCGGCAGATAACGCTCCCCGGTCTCGCCGCTCGCCTCGCCGGACTTGGTGCCCCAATCCTCCTTGGTCCATTGCGACAGCGAATTGTCCTCGCTCTTCGCTCCCTCGTAGCCCCCGCCCTCCTGCTTATACTCGCTCACAGCAAGCTGCGCCTTCCGCGCCGACCACTGCCCCGGCTTACCCCCCTTATCGCCCTCGGTGACCTCGTGCTTCACCTTGTCCCAAAGCTTCGGGTCGCTCTTCTCCGACGTCTTGGCCATATGCCCACCCTCAGTCCGTCCTGTTTGCTGAATGCGACTTAACCGGGACGGTTCCCGACGAAGACAGGCTGTGGCTCCGTCCTGGGACCGCCGGCAGGTTGGTAGGCGCGACAAACCAGATACGATCACCTATTTAGGATCTGCGGAATCCTCTAAGCCCTGCCGGATAAGCTGGACGAGACGTTTGAGGACCTGACTGCATCACGTCGTCCTCCATCAATCGTCCTGGGGTCGGTAGTTACTCGCAGCGGACCACCGCGACACTGGTATGGGCTGTCATGCTTTACATCGTGGGCGGCTGCAGCCGCAGCGGCAAATCCATACTTGCTGAGCGCATGCGCATTCGACATGGCATTGCATGGTTCCCTTTGGATGCGTTGAAGATGGGGCTCCATCTTGGAGCACCTTCACTTGGCGTCCACCCAGACGAGGACGACCTTGAAACTGCCGACCTCATCTGGCCGGTCATCAAAGGTGTGCTCGAACATCTACTCTTCGACGGGCGCGACTACCTGGTGGAAGGCGTGAATCTACGGCCACGAACAGTTGCCGCCTTCCTGGAGCAAGCGGGCGAACCCATGACCGCCTGTTTCCTTGGTTATCCCGATGTGCAGATCGAGACGAAGATGGCGCACGTTGCTCGATATGCCGACCTTCCGAACGATTGGCTGAACCGCACCGGGGAAGCCAATAGACGCCGCTACCTCGAGGTGAGCCGATCCTTGAGCCGGCACCTGCGTGATGAATGCGCAGTCGTCGGCATTCCCTTCATAGACAGCGGTGTGGATTTCCACGCCGGTGTCGATGCTGCTGAGCGCATATTAACGGCGGCTTAGCCGGCCGCCCACCCGTCCAACCGAGTTCGATTGCCAAATTGCACGGCAGTTCAGGTAACCGACCTGCATTTGCAAGGTCGACTAAGCATCCACCTTGGTGCTGTCCACCGCCGGGTCCAACTTGGCCGCAATTTTGGCCTTACGATGCTGCGGCAACAGCAACATCACCAGAATAAACGAGGACAGTCCAAGACAGATCACGTTCTGCCCAATAATCGCCCACTGCAGCGTCAGCGCCCCATACGCCAGCCAGGCGATGAACCCCGCCACCGTAATCGCATACATCCGTAACGACAGCCCCTCGGTGCTGCGCGACTTGATGATCCCCCAGGCCTGCGGAATAAAGCTCACCATGGAAAGCGTGGCCGCAAACAGGCTGACGACAGTGACAGCTTTCATCGATCATCCCCCAAATGCCGCAGACCGCAACGCAGCGAATGGGGCAGAGGACGAGTTAGCGTCTTCGCGATGACCGAGCTGTCACGATTTGTCCGCATACGGGTTCGTCGTCCCGCGAAACTGCAGCCGGATCGGCGTCCCCGGCAGCTTGAAAGTCTCCCGCAGCCCGTTCACCAGGTAACGCTGGTAATCCTCCGGCGTCTGCTCCGCCCTGGTCCCGAACACGATGAACGTCGGCGGCCGCGCCTTCGCCTGGGTGATGTAGCGCAGCTTCAGCCGTCTCCCCTCCACCAGCGGCGCCTGGTGCCGCTCCAGCGCCCCCTCGAACCACCGGTTCAGCTCGCCCGTCGCCACCCGCATGTTCCAGATCGCCGCCGCCCGGCGCACCACCGGCAGCAGCTTGCCCACGTTCGCCCCGGTCAGCGCGGAAAAACTCACCACCGGGATCCCCTTCATCTGCGCCAGCGACGTCTCGAGCCGGTCGGAGATCTCCTGCCGCCGCTTCTCCCGGTCCTCCACCGCATCCCACTTGTTCAGCGCCAGGATGCAGGCCCGCCCCTCGCGCTCGATCAGCCGGGCGATCTGCAGATCCTGCTCATGCAGCCCCAGCGCCGCATCCACGCACAGCACCACCACCTCGGCCATCTTCAGCGCCTCGATGGTCGCACTCACCGACATCGCCTCGAGCCCAACCTCGACCCGCGCCCGCCGCCGCAGACCGGCCGTGTCGACGATCTCGATCTCGCCCGCCGCATCGCGCAGCCGCACCGCCACCGCGTCCCGTGTCAGCCCCGGCTCCGGCCCGGTGATCATCCGCTCCTCGCCGAGCAGCCGGTTCAGCAAGGTCGATTTGCCCGCGTTCGGCCGCCCGACAATCGCCAGATGCAGCGGCCGCCCCTCGCCAGCATCACCCTCAAGCCCGTCCTCAGCCGCCTCCTCCGGCAGCCGGTCGGCGATCTCCCCCATTAGGTCGGCAATGCCCTCCGCATGCTCGGCCGAAACGGCAAGCGGCTCGCCCAGCCCAAGCGCGAACGCCTCCATCGCCGCCGCCGCGCCCCCGCGCCCCTCGGCCTTGTTGGCCACCAGCAGCACCGGCCGCCCCTGCCGGCGCAGCCAGGCGGCAAAGTGCCGGTCCGCCGGCGTGATCCCCGCCCGCGCATCAACGACGAACACCACCAAATCCGCCTCGTGCACCGCCGCCTCCGAGGAGGCACGCATCCGCCCATACAGGCTGTCGGGTGCAGACTCCTCAAGCCCCGCGGTGTCGATCAGCCGCACCATCCGCCCGCGCAGCATCGCCTCGGCGTCTTTGCGGTCCCGCGTCACCCCCGGCGTGTCGGAGACAATGGCTCGCCGCCGACCCGCGAGCCGGTTGAACAGCGTGCTCTTGCCAACATTCGGCCGCCCGGCAATGACGACGACGGGAAGGGTCAAGAAGGAACGCCAGTGCTCTGCCCTGGACCCGTCTCGCGACGGCGCGCTGCGCATGACGGGGGCAGCGCCCCCAGACCCGCATCCGTTAGGAGCATAAACACGCTCTTTCTTGCTGGGCGAAGCCATTAACCCTGCTTCCACCGGCCCCGACCTCGCCTGGTGAGCATGGATAAATAATGGATCTTAAAGGCTCCGCCTTTAATGGTGTCCAGGGGCGGAGTGGGCCCCAAGGTTCCGACGGCGCGAAGCGCCGTTGGAAGGGCTCACGGAGGCAAAGCCCCTGGCCTTCCTTCGCCCCGCTCATCCCTTAACGGTAAGCCGTCAGCACGCCGTTGTCGCTCAGCACGAGCATCCGACTGGCGGCCGCGATCGGCGCGACGGAGACCGGCGCCTTGAGCTTGATCGAGCCCACCTGCTTGCCGTTCGCCGGGTCAAGCACGAACATCTGCTTGTGGTCGGAGGCGACGAACAGCTTGCCGCCGGCGAGCAGCGGCCCGACCCAGTAGATCGGGTTCTTCTGCTTGGCCACGTTGCCGTAGCGCGGCAGGTCGGAGATCCAGCGCGCCCGCCCGTCAGAGGCGCGAAAGCACACCAGCTTCTGCTCGTCCGTGATCATGAACACCCAGTCGCCGACCACCCAGGGCGTGCGGCTGCCGGAGGTGTCCTGCTCCCACACGCGCCGTCCGGAGCGCAGGTCGATGGCGACGAACAGCCCGCCCAGGCCGACGGCGTAGACCGTGCCGTCCTGGATCACCGGCGCCGCGACCACGGAGGAGAAGTCCGACAGCCCGCTCTGATTGCGCACCGCCGCCAGGTTGTCGCTCCAGTCGACCGCCCCGGTGCGCGCATCGAGCCCGACGATGTCGCCCGAGGCGAAGCCGGCCACCACCGCGCCGTTGCCCACCGCCGGCGCCGGCTGCTCCAGCACCGCCTTGTCGGTCGGCGTCGCCTGATACTCCCAGAGCTGATGCCCGTCGGCGAGCGACAGCGCCCGCAGCTTCTGGTCGGTGGTGCCAAAATACAGGATGCCGCCATCGATCGTCGGCGCGCTCATCGCCGGCATCGTCGTCGAGAGGCGCCACAGCGTCTTGCCCGAGCCGGCGTCGAGCGCCAGCGCGTCGGCCCGCCCGGTCACCACGTAGAGCCGGCCATCGGCATAGGCGATGCCGCCGCCGGTCGCCGTCGCCCCACGATCGTCCTTGGAGCGGGTGTCGACCCGCCACAGCCGCGCCCCGCTCGCCAGGTCGAACGCACTGACCGTCGCCCGGCTGTCCATCACCCAGACGCGGTCGCCGAACACCACCGGCTGGGCGATCAGCTTGTCGCGATAGCCGCCGGGATGGCCGACCGAGGCCTGCCAGGCCTGGTTGATCCCCGGCAGCGCCGGATTGCCGACCAGGTGCGAGGCGGTGCCGCCGGTCTGCACCCAGGCCTGGTTGAAGTTCGGCGCCGGCACGCTCACCGGGTCGGTCAGCGTGTCGTCGACACTCAGGCCACGCGCCGGCGCCAGCACGCTCTCGCGGTGCCCGGGCAGGATCTTCTTGTCGTCCTCAAGCAGCGTGTCGAAAAAGCTGCACCCGCTCAGCGCCAGCGGCAGCAGCAGCCCCGCCCGCGCGCCGCCCGCCAGCAGCAAGCGGCGGGTGGTCACCGGCGCCCGCAAACGCGCCCCGTCTCGTCCGGACACCATCAATTCCCCTGCCCAACAGCGTCATCCGCTAGGCCCGCCGCTGGCTCGGCGCCAAGCGCCTGCAGCAGCGCCCGCGCGCGTCCGCGCACACCCTCCGGCGCCCGCGCATCAGCTTGCAGCTGCCGCAGCAGCTCGCTCGCCTGCGGCTGCCGACCGGCCCGCAGCTCGATCAAGGCCTGCGTCTCCTCGGCCAGCGGCCGCCACGGATCCGCCTCCGCCTCGATGCCGCCCAACCGCGCAATCAGCAGGTTCGCCTCGCCCTGCCCCACCTGGTGCTGCACCGACAGCAGCGTCGCCAGACCCCGCAGCAACCGCGGCGCCGCCCCGTCCGCCGCCACCTGGTCCCACCGCCCGACCGCCGCCTTAACATCGCCCATCTCCGCCCGGATCGACGCCTCGCGCAGCAACGCCAGCACCCGGTAGATGTCCGGCGCCCCGCCGGCGATCGCCTGCAGCCCCGGCGGCACGCCCGCATGCGGCCCGCCCGGCGCGTCGGCCAGCTGCATCTGCTGCAGCAGCTCGCCCGCCGCCGCCGCATCCGCCCGGCCCTGCGTCCAACGCCGATACTGCCAGCCGCCGATGCCGAGCAGCACCACCAACACCAGCAGCGCCACCATCCAGCCGTAGCGCTTTGCCAGCATGCGGGCCTGATCCGCGCGAAACTCGCCCCGGATCTCGTCGTACAGTTCGGCCACCTGCCTGCAGTCCCCTTAGCTGCGCGAACCATAGACGTCTCGGAACAAGCAAGGAAGGCCAGGGCGCTGCCCTGGACCCGCTGGGGCCCGCGGCCCCAGACCCCATTTGCCGTGAGACTTCGCCCCTATCGTGTTAGCACATCCCCTTGCGTAAGGCCTCCTCGAAGGCAAATTGAGAAACTTGCCTATGGGCAAGTTTTCCTTAAGTCATTGATAAATAACTGATATAAGACAATCTTGCGGTATTTCGCCCCTCACTAAACTAGCGGGGGTCCGGGGCCTCAGGTCCCAGCGGCGGGTTCACCCAAACCGTGCCAGCCGCCCGACCGGCTCCCCGAGCACCTCATCCTCCCGCATCACCACCTGCCCGCGCACCACCGTCATCACCGGCCATCCGGTGACCTCGCGCCCCTCGAACGGCGTCCACTGCACCGGCGAGGCGATCCAGGCCTGCTCGATCCGCCGCCGCCGCCGCAAATCCACCAGCGTGAGGTCCCCGTCATAGCCGCTGGCCAGCCGCCCCTTGCACAGCAGCCCGTAGACCCGCGCCGGCCCGGCGCTCATCAGGTCGACCATCCGCCCGAGCGTCAGCCGCCCCGCCGCCACGTGGTCGAGCATCAGCGGCACCAGCGTCTGCACCCCCGTGAGCCCGGCGGCGCACTCCGGCCACGGCCGCTGCTTGGCCGCGCGCGAATGCGGGGCATGGTCCGAGCCCACCGTGTCCACCCGCCCGTCGCGCACCGCCTCCCAGGCGGCTTCGTAGTGCCGCCGGTCGCGGATCGGCGGGTTCATCACCGCGTAGCCGCCGAGCGCGTCGTAGCACTCCGGCCCGACCTGCGTCAGATGGTTGACCAGCACCTCGACCGTCGCGACGTCGCGGAACGCCTGCAGATACTCCAGCTCCTCGGCGGTCGAGACGTGCAGGATGTGCGTCGGCCGCCCGGTGATCCTGGTCAGCGCCATGATCCGCCGCGTGCCGAGGAAAGCGCATTCCGGGTCGCGCCACTCCATGTGGGTGCGATACGGCTCGCCGGTCCTGAACAGCTCCCGCCGCGCCTGCAGCCGATACTCGTCCTCGCTGTGAAAGGCGACCCGCCGCCGCCCCGCCCGCAGCACCGCCTCGATCGAGGCGTCGTCCTCGACCAGCAGGTCGCCGGTGGAGCTGCCGGCGAACACCTTGACCGCCGCCACCCCGTCCATCAGCTCCAGCTCGGCCAGGCTGTCGATGTTCGCCTTGGTCGCGCCGACATAGAGGCCGACATCGCACCACGCCTCCCGCTCCGCATAGGCCTGCTTCCAGCCAACCCGCGCCGCATCGGTGATCGCCGGGCTGGTGTTGGGCATGTCGAACACGCAGGTAAGCCCGCCCAGCACCGCCCCCCGGGTGCCGCTGCCGAGGCTCTCGACGCCACGGTCGCCCGGGTCGCGCAGATGCACATGCGGGTCGATCAGGCCGGGCAGCACGTGCAGCCCGCGCGCATCCACCGTGTGGTCGGCGCTGACCGCCCCTGCGCCCACGCCGATCCAGGCGATGCGCCCGTCGCTGATGCCGATGTCGGCCGCCGCCTCGCCCCATGGCAACACGCAGGTGCCGCCGGTGATCAGCAGATCGTAATGCGCGGACACGATATCCTCCGAAGCCGGACGGCGTCATCGCGGGGCGCGCGGGCACGCACGCTTGCCTGGTCAAACCACGCATGCGCAGGCTGCCGGACCGCGGCGTCTGACGCTCGCGACGGCATGGGATAGCAGGGAGGCAGGCAATGTCGAGTGCAAGCGCGCCGCCGCCAGACGCGGATCCGACCGCCGGCCGAACCGCCGATCCGACTGCCGAACCCAGGGCGGCCTGGCCGAGCCTGGCCGACGCCACCGGCGCGATGGCGCTCTGGGCCACCTGGGCGAACTCGCTGGCAGCGATCAGCCAGCCGCCCCCCGCCGCCGCCCCGGCCCCCGACGCCGATCAGGCGTCAACGAACACCGCCGATCAGGCGTCAGCGGACACCGCCGATCAGGCGTCAGCGGACACCGCCGAACAGGCGTCAGCGAACACCGCCGACCAGGCCATCGGCGCCATGCTCGCCGCCAGCGTGCAGCAGCTCCGCCAAAGCCTGGAGCGCGATCCCCTCCTCCAGGCGCTCGACCAGGCCTGGAACGCCAACCCGCTGCGCGACATCGTGCCCGTCAACTGGGCCGAGATCGCGCGCAGCCTGCGCCTCGTCTGGCTCGGCACGCTGGAGCGGCCGGCCGACGCGCTCGCCTCGCTCGCCCGCCTGCAGGCCAGCATGTGGAGCAGCGCGATGGCGGCTTGGGGCGAGGCCGGTCAGCGCTGGCTGGGCCTGCCGGCCGCGCCGGGCCCGAGCCCCCGCCCGGACGCCCGCTCCGACAAGCGCTTCGCCGCCCCCGAGTGGCACTCCAACCCGGCCTTCCGCAGCCTGCGCGACCTTTATCTCCTCGCCGCCGACTGGCTCGCCGAGCCCGAGCGCCTGGCCGCCGTGCCCGCCGCCGAGCGCCCGCGCGTCCGCTTCCACCTGCGCCAGTTCATCGACGCCACCAGCCCCTCGCTGGCGCTGCTCTCCAACCCGGCGGCGATGCGCCGCGCCGTCGAGACCGGCGGCGGCAGCCTCGCCGACGGCCTGCGCCACCTGCTCGCCGACCTGCGCGAGGGCCGCCTGTCGATCACCGACGCCGACGCCTTCGCCCCCGGCCGCAACCTCGCCCTCACCCCCGGCCAAGTCGTCCACCGCGACGCGCTGATCGAGCTGATCCAGTACGCCCCGAGCACGCCCAGCGTGCACGCCGTGCCGCTGCTGGTGCTGCCGCCCTGGATCAACAAGTTCTACATCCTCGACCTGCAGCCTAAAAACAGCATGATCCGCTGGCTGGTGGCGCAAGGCTTCACCGTCTTCGTCGTCTCCTGGCGCAACCCGGACGCCGCGATGGAGGCCACCGGCTTCGAGGACTACGTCCGCCTCGGCTGCCTCGCCGCCAGCGACATCGTGCGCCAGATCACCCGCGCGCCGCGGCTCAACGTCATGGGCTACTGCATCGGCGGCACCATGCTCTCGATGGCGCTGGCGTGGCTCGCCAAGCGCGGCGACCACCGCTTCGTCTCGGCGACCCTCATGGTGTCGCTGCAGGACTTCGCCCAGGTCGGCGACACCGCGATGTTCCTCGGCGAGGACAGCATGGACCTGGTCGAGCGCCAGATGCTCGAGCGCGGCTACCTCGACGGCCGCCAGATGTCCAACATGTTCAGCCTGCTGCGCTCCAACGACCTGATCTGGGCCAACGTCGTCAACAACTACCTGATGGGCGAGAAGCCGGCCGCCTTCGACATCCTGTCCTGGAACGCCGACGAAACCCGGATGGCCCGCGCCGCCCACACCTGGTACCTCCGCCAGACCTACACCGAGAACAACCTGATCCAGCCCGACCGCGTGCGCCTGATGGACGAGACGCTGGACCTCGCGCGCGTCACCCTGCCGGTCTATGCGGTCGGCGCCGAGAAGGACCACATCGTGCCGTGGTCCTCCGCCTGGCGCGCCACCCAGCTCTTCGGCGGCGAGGTCCGCTACGTCCTCGCCTCCTCCGGCCACGTCGCCGGCATGATCAACCCGCCCGGCGGCAAGGGCACCTACTGGACCACCGCCGCCACCGACAGCGCCGCCAGCATGGCCGACAGCGCCGCCACCTGGCGCCAGCAAGCCACCGCCACGGACGGCAGCTGGTGGACCGACTGGGCCGCCTGGCTCGCCGCCCGCTCCGGCGCCAAGGTCAAGCCGCCCCGGCTCGGCAGCAAGGCCCATCCGCCGCTGATGGACGCCCCCGGCCGCTACGTACTGGAGAAGTAAGGCCCGCCCGCAAGCTGCACGCCCACCCGCTCGTCGGCGACAAGCTGCGCGCCATCGCCGCCCGTCAGGGCATCACCCTCGCCGCCGAGACGTCGCTGATCGTCAAGCGCCACATCGCCGCCCTGCACGCGCCCGCCACCGAAACGCCGATGTAGCGCCGGTCGCCGTCACCGCGAAGGCGACAGCAACCCCTGCACGATCTCCGCCCATTCGGTCTCCGGCGGCTGGCTGGCCACCGCCTTGCCGGCCCGCCGGTACCAGTAGCCGGCGTTCGCCGCGTCACCCTCCACCCGGTGCAGATAGGCATGCACCCAGTCGCATCGCGGGTCGCCCTCGCCGTCCTGGGCGCAGAGATGCGCCCGCTCCCAGTCGCCGTGCCCCGCCCACCACAGACTTTCCAGCGCCAGGTCGAGCCCCGCCGGCGGCCCGTCCGCCGCCAGGCTGTCGCGCAACACGGCAAGGCTCATCGTCATGCCCTAAACCTCCCGCAACCCGCGGCCAAAGCGCCGTGCGTTCTCGGCATAGCTCGGCGCGCCCAGGCCGAACGTCGCGCGCTCCTCGGCGCTGAGGTCGCGCACCCGCCGCGCCGGCGCCCCCGCCCACAGCTCGCCCGCCGGCAGCCGCTTGTTCGGCGACAGCAATGCCCCCGCCGCCAGCACCCCGCCGCCCTCGATCACCGCCCCGTCCAGCACCGTCGCCCCCATGCCGACAAAGGCGCCGTCCTCCAGCGTGCAGCCATGCACGATGGCGGCATGCCCGACCAGCACGTCGTCGCCGATCCAGCAGCGATGCTCGGCCGCCGGGTTCACATGCACCACCGCATTGTCCTGCACGTTCGAGCGGGCGCCGATGTGGATCAGGTTGGTGTCGCCGCGCAGCACCACGCCGAACCACACGCTCGCCCCGGCGCCGATCTCCACGTCGCCAATCACCACCGCGTTGGGCGCAATCCACGCACTCGGATCAATCCTCGGCGCCATGCCGTCAAGCGCATAGATCATCTGCCACCCCAACACGCCCAACCCTACACACCCAGCATCAGCCGAATGTTCTGCACCGCCGCGCCCGACGCCCCCTTGCCGAGATTGTCCAGCCGGGCCACCAGCAGCGCATGCCGCTGCGCCTCGTTGGCATAGACCCCCAGCTCCAGCCGGTCGGTCCCGTTCAGCGCCTCCGGCTCCAACGTGCCCACACCGCCCAGCGGCAGCACCTCGACCGCCGTGCCCGCATACCAATCGCGCAGCACCTCCTGCAGCGCCGCCCCCGTCGCACCCGGCTCGAGCAGGTCAAGATGCAACGGTATCGAAACCAGCATGCCCTGGCGAAAATGCCCGACCGACGGCACGAACACCGGGCGCCGCTGCAGCCGCGCGAACGCCATCAGCTCCGGCACGTGCTTATGCTCAAGCCCCAGCCCATAAATCGAGAACGCCGGCGCATCGGCAAGCTCCGCCGCCTCATACGCCTCGATCATCGAGCGCCCGCCGCCCGAATAGCCGCTCACCGCGTTGACCGTCACCGGATAGCCGACCGGCAGCAACCCAGCCTCCACCAACGGCCGCAGCAGCGCCACCGCCCCGGTCGGATAGCACCCAGGATTGCTCACCCGCCGCGCCGCCGCGATCGCGCCCGCCTGCCCCGGCGCCAGCTCGGCAAACCCATAAATCCAGTCCGGATCCGTCCGATGCGCCGTGCTGGCGTCCAGCAGCCTCGGCGGACGCGCCAGCCCGGCCGCCATCGTCACCGCCTCCCGCGCCGCCTCATCCGGCAGGCAAAGCACCACCAGCTCCGCCCGCTCCATCATCTCCCGCCGCGCCGCCAGATCCTTGCGACGCTCGGGATCAATCGTCAGCAGCCGGATCCCAGGCACGGCGGCCAACCGCTGGCGAATACCAAGCCCGGTGGTGCCGGCCTCACCGTCGATGAACACCGCTGCGGTCATGGCGCCTCTAGGAAGGAAGGCCAGGGGCTTTGCCCCTGGACCCCATTAAAGGCGGAGCCTTTAAAATCCATTCCTTATTCATGATCTCGCGGCGAGGCGGCGCCTTGGGAACAGGATTGATCGGCTTCGCCAAGTCAAGACGAGCGCCTGGACTCTTACGGATGCGGGTCTGGGGGCGCCGCTTCCCGTCGTGCGAATGCACACTAACGCGTGACAGGTCCAGGGCAGCGCCCTGGCCTTCCTTCCCTTATCGCTTGGAGAACTGGAACGACCGCCGAGCCTTCGCCCGCCCGTACTTCTTGCGCTCCACCACCCGGCTATCGCGGGTCAGGAACCCGGCCACCTTCAGGATCGGCCGCAGGTTCGGCTCGTAATGCGTTAGCGCCCGGCTGATGCCGTGCCGCACCGCCCCCGCCTGCCCGGACAGCCCGCCGCCCACCACAGTGCAGAACACGTCGAACTGGTTATAGCGGTCGGCGACCAGGAACGGCTGCGTGATCAGCATCCGCAGCACCGGTCGGGCGAAATACGCCGTCACCGTCTTGCCGTTCACCTCGATCTCGCCGCGGCCCGGCCGGATCCACACCCGGGCAACGGCATTCTTGCGCCGCCCGGTCGCGTAGGAGCGTCCCTGCGCGTCGCGCTTGGCCTCGTAACGTGGCGCCTCGGCCTGCCCCGGCCCGGCGAGCGCGGCGGCGTCGACCAGCGAACCGAGGTCGGCGAGGGTGCGTGTCTCTGACATGGGCTCAGCCCCTCTTGTTCTTCGGGTTCATGGCGCCGACGTCGAGCGTCGCCGGCTTCTGCCCGTCATGCGGATGCGCGGTGCCGGCATAGATGTGCAGATGCTTCATCTGCTTGCGCTGCAACGGCCCGCGCGTGATCATCCGCTCGACCGCCTTCTCGACCACGTCGCCAGGGTTCGCCCCGTCCAGCCGCTGCCGCACCGTCCGCTGCTTGATGCCGCCGGCGTAGCCGGTGTGGTAATAGAACAGCTCGTCCTCGGCCTTCTTGCCGGTGAGCTTCACCTTCTCCGCATTGATCACCACGACGTTGTCGCCGCAATCGACATGCGGGGTGAATTGCGGCTTGTGCTTGCCGCGCAGCCGGTTGGCGATCACCGAGGCGAGGCGGCCAAGCACCAACCCTTCGGCGTCGATCAGCACCCAGCCCTTGGACACCTCCGCCGGCTTGAGCGACAACGTGGTCTTCATGGGAGCGTCCGTCTTTGCATCTTGAGGAGCGTCCTATCGACGCAACACCATGCCAAGTCAAGCATTTCCCATTGTGGTAGCCCGATACCACACATCGCCGCCGCAATGATCGACCGCTCCGTGGTGCACGTCATCGGCGCCTCCGGCCGCTCCGGCGCGGCGCTCTGCCAGGCGTTGCACCGCGCCGGCACGCCGTTCATCCCGGTCGTGCGCAGCCTGCCGCGCTACGCCGCCACCGGGCTCGCCGCCGCCGCGCGCGTCGCCGACCTCGGCGATCCGGCCACCCTGCATCGGGCGCTCGCCGATGCCACCCGGATCGTGCTCACCGCCCACGCCCGCAACGCCGCCGCGCTGCTCGCCGCCGCCCCGCCCAGCGCCCGGATCGTCCTGCTCGGCAGCACCCGCAAATTCACCCGCTGGCCCGATGCGCACGGCAACGGCGTGCTCGCCGGCGAGGCCGCCTGGCTCGCCTCTGGCCGCGACGGCGTCATGCTCCATCCGACGATGATCTACGGCGCCACAGGCGAGAACAACGTCCGGCGCCTCGCCGCCCTGCTCGCCCGGCTGCCGCTCGTCCCCCTGCCCGGCGGCGGCCGCGCCCTGGTGCAGCCAATCCACCAGGCCGACCTCACCGCGGCAATCCTGGCCGCGCTCCACACCGACTGGCACGGCCCACACACCCTAGTCGCCGCCGGACCCCAACCCTTGCCCTACCGCGACTTCGTCCGCGCCGTCGCCCAGGCGGCCGGACTGCCACCACCCCGCCTGCTCAGCCTGCCCGCCACGCCCCTACGCCTGCTCGCACCCCTCAGCCGCCTCGTCCCCGGCCTCCCCACCATCGGCGCCGACGAAGTGCGGCGATTGATCGAGGACAAGGCCTTCGACATCACCGCCCTGCGACAACTCGGCATCTCGCCGCGCCCCCTGGCGCAGGGCCTGGCCGAAACGTTCCAGACAGAACTCTAAGCAAGGCGAGGGCTCTGCCCTCGACCCGTTGCGCGCAGCGTGCATTCGCACGACGGGCCTGAGGCCACAGACCCCATCAATAAGGCACGGGTGTTCAAGCGCGCCATTTCTTGGCCTGCGCAGCCTATCAATATAGCCACGCCGCCCAATGGCAAAACCTAAGTAAATGTTTCCAAAGCCGCGGCTTTGGTGGGGTCAAGGGGCAAAGCCCCTTGCCTGCCTTGCCTTCACTTAAGGCGTCAGCACCAGTGACTTCGCAATGCCGCCATAGACCGCCACGTCCCGCCGGATCGACAGCCCGTCATCCGGCCGCTCGCCCGGCACATACAGCCCGGCCACGACCACATACTGCCCGTCCGCCAAGTCGTCGAACTCGAACCCCCCGGTCGGCCCGCAGCGCGCATGCCGGACATACGCCCCGTAGCCGGGTGCGGCCGGCAACCCTGGCGCACCCGCGATCGCCGCCACCCTTGGCGAGCCGCCGCCATACAGCCGGTCCAGCCGCCAGCGCGTATACGGCGTGTCGGCCAGCAGGATCGCCTGCCCACCGGCGCAGCTCGCATAGGCGCCGCCAAAGGTCACGAAGGCGGCGCGCCCCACCACCACGTTGTTGCCGCCGCGCAGCACCAGCCCGGCATCGGCCGCGTCAAACGCCGGCGGATGATTGGCCAGCACGCAACCGCCCAGCAGGATCGCACTCAAGGCCGACAGCAGCAGGCGCACCGTGAAGCCTCCGACGGGGGGGCAAGCGGTTCAGAGAAACGCGCTGGGGCGAACGACGGGGCTCGAACCCGCGACATCCAAGACCACAACCTGGCGCTCTACCAGCTGAGCTACGTCCGCCACACCGCGGCCAGCGCTTTAGGCCGTTCGCCCATCTGGCGTCAATCGCCTGGCGTCAATCATCCGGCTGCGCCCGCAGGCAGACGACGCAGGTCCAGCGCCACCGGGAGCGATTGCTGGCCAACCGGCCGCGTGCGACATAACGCACGGGCCTCGCACGGCCGCCACCGCGTGGCGCAGCACAACGTGACTCGCATCACACAGCACCGAGGCAGCCATGAAGAAGATCGAGGCGGTGATCAAGCCGTTCAAGCTGGACGAGGTGAAGGAAGCGCTGCACGAGGTCGGCCTGCAAGGCATCACGGTGGTCGAAGCCAAGGGGTTCGGCCGCCAGAAAGGCCACACCGAGCTCTATCGCGGCGCCGAGTACGTCGTCGACTTCCTGCCCAAGGTGAAGCTTGAAGTCGTCTGCGAAGACGCCATCGTCGAGCGCGCCGTCGAGGCCATCGTCAGCGCCGCCCGCACCGGCCGCATCGGCGACGGCAAGATCTTCGTCACCGCAGTTGAGGAAGTGGTCCGAATCCGCACCGGCGAACGCGGCGAAGACGCAGTGTAAGTCAAGGAAGACCAGGGGCTTCCCTCCGTGAGCCCATCCATTTCTCACTCATGATTGGCTGGCGATTTCAGTGCTGTGGGAAGCAGGATCTAACTGCCTTCGCCGAGCAAGAGGGGCGTCGCCTTAAACTCCAAACGGATGCGGGTCTGGAGGCGCCGCCCCCAGCGAGGTCCAGGAGCAGAGCTCCTGGCCTTGCTTAATCCTCGCTCTGCCGTCTGTTCGACGATGGCACAAGGCTGGCATGGTGCCGCTCGCCGGTCGCGCACGGGCCGGCTCTGCAGAAGGATCAGCAACGACAATGGCGAAGAAGCCCTCGGCGAGCTCCGGCGCGCCGGCATCGGCCCCCGTTGACCACGTCACCCACGTCCTCGAGATGCTGCGCGAGAACTCCATCGAGTTCATCGACTTGCGCTTCACCGATCCGCGGGGCAAGTGGCAACACACCGCCCAGCACGTCTCCACCATGGACGCCGACGCCTTCCGCGACGGCATCATGTTCGACGGCTCCTCGATCGCCGGCTGGAAGGCGATCAACGAGAGCGACATGATCCTGATGCCCGACGCCTCGACCGCGGTCATGGACCCGTTCGCCGCGAAGCCTTCGCTAATCCTGTTCTGCGACATCGTCGAGCCCTCCACTGGCCAGAGCTACGCGCGCGACCCGCGCTCCACCGCCAAGGCGGCCGAGACCTACGTCCGCGCCTCAGGCGTCGGCGACACCGCGGTGTTCGGCGCCGAGGCCGAGTTCTTCGTCTTCGACAGCGTCCGCTTCGGCGCCGGCCGCAACTACAGCATGTACCAGCTCGACAGCATCGAGGGCCCCGAGGCGGCGATGAAGGACTACCCGGAGGGCAATATGGGCCACCGCCCGGCCATCAAGGGCGGCTACTTCCCCGTCCCCCCGGTCGACAACGAGAGCGACCTGCGCGCCGAGATGCTCTCGGTCATGGGCGAGATGGGCCTGGTGATCGAGAAGCACCATCACGAGGTGGCGCAGAGCCAGCACGAGCTCGGCACCCGCTTCACCACGCTGGTGAAGATGGCCGACCAGATGCAGATCTACAAATACTGCGTCCACAACGTCGCCAACAGCTACGGCAAGACGGCGACCTTCATGCCCAAGCCCGTCTGGGGCGACAACGGCTCGGGCATGCACACCCATCAGTCGATCTGGAAGGACGGCAAGCCGCTCTTCGCCGGCAACGGCTACGCCGACCTGTCCGAGATGTGCCTGTATTACATCGGCGGCATCATCCGCCACGCCAAGGCGCTCAACGCCTTCACCAACCCCTCGACCAACAGCTACAAGCGCCTCATCCCCGGCTTCGAGGCGCCGGTGCTGCTCGCCTACTCGTCGCGCAACCGCTCCGCCTCGTGCCGCATCCCCTACACGACGAACCCGAAGGGCAAGCGCGTCGAGGTCCGTTTCCCCGACCCGACCGCGAACCCCTATCTGGCCTTCGCAGCCATGCTGATGGCCGGCATGGACGGCATCAAAAACAAAATCCATCCCGGCGAGGCGATGGACAAGGACCTCTACGACCTGCCGCCGGAGGAGCTGAAGGGCATCCCGACCGTCTGCGGATCACTGCGCGAGGCGCTCGGCGCACTGGCCGAGGACCACGACTTCCTGCTCCAGGGCGACGTATTCTCGGCCGACCAGATCGAGAGCTACATCGAGCTGAAATGGAGCGAGGTCTACCGCTTCGAGCACACGCCGCACCCGGTCGAGTTTGAGATGTACTACTCCGCCTAACCAGGCCTCCAGGCTGCGACGTCCCTGCTCCAGGGCGTCGCAGCCGACCCTCACCTACCCGGGCGGCTTGTCGTCAGGCCCGGTAATGCCGCCGGTCCCCGGCACCGGATCGCTCGCCGGAAACGTATCCTCGAGCGTTTCGTCGACCTCGTCGTCATCGTAAGTCTCTGGCTTGTCGCTCATGGCGCGCCTCCTGCTACCCCAGGCAGAACGCACCACCCAACCCGAGTTCCGTCGTCCCAAGGAAGGCCAGGGCTCTGCCCTGGACCCGCTGGGGCCTGAGGCCCCAGACCCCCAATCCGTAAGGGATCCGGTGTTCCACTGGGCTCTTCCTTAGCTTACGCAGCATATAGATTGGCTGCGCCGCTCGCTGTTGGTCAGCCTGAGCCACAATCCCCAACGAGATGTTTCCAAAGCCTAGGCTTTGGTGGGGTCAAGGGGCAAAGCCCCTTGCCTTGCCTTGCCTTGCCTTCTCAGACCGCCTTCTTCAGGTTAGGGCTGGCCTTGAAGCGCACCGTCTTGCCCGCCTTCACCTTCACCGGCTCGCCGGTTCGCGGATTGAGCGCCTTGCGCGCCTTCGTCTTGCGCACGATGAAGGTGCCGAACGAGGGCAGGGTGAAACCACCCTCGCGCTTCAACTGCCGCACGATCGCACTGACCAGCTCGCCCGCCGCCTGGTTGGCGGTCACGCCGGTGCAGTCGGTCGATTCCTGGATGATGCTGGCGATGAAGGCCTTGCTCATGGCTGGTCGTGTCCTCTCGGCGAGCCGCCACGCGACTCGCTTCCTGTGCATGTCCGCCGAATGAAGCACAACATCACTGCTTCGTGAAGCACGCCCGTCGCCGACCTTGGTGCGCCGCTAAAGCAATATCAGCCTGACTGCGATCGCGACGCGATCTTAGGCTGATGACATTGCTCGCCCAAAACAACGAGAGCGGTTCCACGCTCAGTGGAACCGCTCTACTCAAGCTTGCCATCCGGCGGTGCGCGCGGCGGAAAACCCGGCTGCCACTCGCGGCCGATCTCCGCCGACATGTTGCGGTTATAAAACGGATCGTCGGCGATCACGCCCGACCA
Organism: Acetobacteraceae bacterium; assembly: GCA_965198995.1. Classification (GTDB taxonomy): domain Bacteria; phylum Pseudomonadota; class Alphaproteobacteria; order Acetobacterales; family Acetobacteraceae; genus CAXMMR01. Next base: position 988,452 of record CBDAQG010000002.1, on the reverse strand, counting down.
GCGCTGCCGCAGCAGCCGCACTTCGCTGCCCTCCCGGCTCGCCCGCCGACCAGCATAGTGCCGCCCGAGCGACAACGATTCGTAATGCGTCAGCACCGCCCCGGCCGCATAGACGACGCGCCACCCGGCCGCCCGCGCGCGCAGGCACAGATCCACGTCGTTGAGCGCGATCGCGAACGCCGGGTCAAACCCGCCGAGTTCCCGCCAGAGCTCGGTCCTGATCAGCAAGCAGGCGCCGGTCACGGCCGAGACGTCGCGCTCCAGCGCCACCGAGCCGAACGGCCCGGGATCGCCGGGCCGCCGAAAGCGGTCGTTGTGTTCGCACAGATGCGCAAGCCCGACGACGACGCCGGCATGCTGCACCATGCCGTTGCCATAGAGCAGCCGCGCGCCGACGATCCCCACCGCCGGGTCCTCAAGCTGCGCCACCATCCGCCCCAGCCAGTCGCGGCCGCACGGCGCCACGTCGTCATTGAGCAGCAGCAGCAGCTCGGAGCCGACCAACTGCGCCGCCAGGTTGTTGACCGCGGCAAAATCGAACTCCGCCATCGGGCAGGGCAGCACCCGCACCCCCGGCAGCCGCGCCAGCGCCGCCATCACCCGGCGCTGCCCCACATCCGGCCGCGCCGCCGACACCGCGACCACGACGCCGGCGAGCGGATACCCGGTGCCCTCGACCAGCCGCCGGATGCAGGCCAGCACGTGACGCGACCGGCACGCCGACGGCACGACGATGCCGACCGTCGGCGTCGCCGACTGCCTCTGCCGCAGCCGCAGCCCGCCGCCGCCGACCGAGATGTCGGCAGCACGGCCAAGCCGCGCCAGGTCGGCGCGCACGAGGTCGCGCCCGACCTGCCATGGCGGCTCCGCCGTGCCCTCGAGCCGGTGCGTGAGCACGCGCTGCAACCGCGCGATGGCAGGCGCCGGCCCGGAGCAGGCGCGCAGCGTCGCCGCCAGCCGGATCAGGTCCGCATGCACCAGCGCGGCCTCGGCCACCCCCGACAGCAGCTCCGGCCGAAACGCCATCAGCCCGCTGCTGAGCGTGCCGCTGCGCAACAGCGCCGGTGCGATCAGCGGCTTGAAGTGCGGCCGTGTCCGCACCCCGGCCAGGTCGATCCGGTCCTCGTCGCCATAGGCAAGTGCCGCGCCCTGCATCGCCGCCAGCACCGCCGCCAGCCCGCCCGCAGCCACACACTCCCCGGCCTGCAGCACCGCCACCGGCCTTCCGGCGGCGCGCGCCAGCGCATCCTGCCAGCCTTGCCGATCGGCCACCCGGCACAGCGCCGCCGGGCTGAGCCCCGCCGCCTGCAGCGCCGCCAGCGTCGGCGCCGCCAATGCCGCCGCCCCGCCATCCTCGACCACCACCACCAGCAACCGCTCGCCGACCGCCGGCGCCACCTCGGCCGTTGAGTCGTAGAGCCGCACCCAGGTGGCGTAGTCCGGCGCCGCGGCAAGCTGCAGGCTGGCCCGGCCGATCATCGCCCGCAGCAATCCGCGCCGGCCACGCCCGCCGCCGCGAAACGCCTGCGGCAGCGACGGCAGCGCTGTCAGCAGCAGCCGCGCCCCCGCCAGCAGCCGTGGCCAGCGCCGGATCGCAACCCTGACGGCGCCGACGGCAAGTTCGCCCGACCCGAAAATCTGGAACTCGACTCGCCGCGCCTGCGACGGCACGTGCACCAGCACGCGCCGCGCGCCGCGCCTGGTGCGAACCAGGAACACGTCGCGCACCACCTGTCCGCGCTCCTGATCGACCAGCGACAGCCGAACCGGCGCCTCGACGCCCCGCACCTGCACCAGGCACCAACGCCCCGCCAGGCCGCCGGGCAGCGCCGCCCCGAGCCCGCCTGGGCCGGATCCAAGCGCCAGCGAGTGGCGCGCGAACCCAGGCCATCCGCTCACGCGGCCGCCGCCAGTTGCCGACCCCGATCACGAAAACGGCTGACCGGATCAAGCAACGATCCGATCAGCCGGTCACCCCGTGTCGGCCGGCGAACCGGCCGCGCAGATCGCTCAGCTCAGGAGGGCTCAGTTATAGTGGATGCTGCTGTTGCTGATCGAAGAGACGCCGGTGAAGGTGATCTTCGTGTTGTCCGTGAGCGTAATGGTCGTCGACCCGCCGGCGCTGGTGATCACCGTGCTGGCGCTGTCGGCGCCGCTCAGCACGACGATGTCCTTGGCGGTGCTGAAGTTGGTAACGGTGCTCTGACCCTTGGCGCCCTGGATGAAGTCGAACGCGGTCGGGCCGCTGCCGCCGGTGAGCGTCGCCGAGCCGGCGCCGCCAAACAGCGTGTCCGGACCGGTGCCGCCGATGATCGAGTCGGCCGCGGCACTGCTCACGGTGCTGGCGAACAACGCGTTGGCGCCACTCGCCGAGGCGCCGTTCAGCGTCTCGTTGCCGATGCCGGCGACGAGCAGGTTGCCGTCGGCGGTGCCGGTCAGCGACAGCGAGGCGCCGCTGCCGCCGAACAGCGTGTCCGCGCCGCTACCGCCGGTGATCGTCGTCGCCGCATTGGCCGCGCTGATGAAGAACAGGCCGGCCGAGCCGGAGATGATGCTGGAGCCCGTGCCGCCGCCGAAGATCGTCGTCGAGCCGGCGCCGCTGGTTACGGTGTTGACGCCCGCGCCCTCGATCAGCTCGTTCTGCACGCCGCCCAGCGTGTAGGTGCTGCCGGTGGCGGCGAAGATCTCCGTCACCGCTCCGGTGCCGGTGACGGTGCTGCCGCCGCTGATGTCGTCGACGACCAGCATGCCGGTGCCGCTCGCCACGGTGTTGCCGGTGTCGTCCAGAATGACCGCCGTCTCGCCGGCGCCGCCGGTGATCGCGTCGCCGTTGCCGGTCAGCGAGAGCACGAAGTTGGTGCCGGTGCCGAGCGCGTTGATAACGTTCTTGCCGCCACCGGCGTCGATGATGTTGCTGCCGGAGGCGATGTTGACGGTGTCGTTGCCGCTGCCGAGGTAGATCTGGTAGCTGCCGCCGCCGCTCGCCGCCGAGGTGAATAGGCCGTCGCCGCCGCCGCTCACGACCTCGCCGCCGCCGCTGCCGCCGGTGAACGTCAGCCCGCCCGACCCGGCGAGCACGGAGACCGCCGACGCGCCGCCGCTGATGCTGACCGGCGCCGCCAGCCCGTCGACCAGGTAGTTGTAGCCGGTCGGCAGGCTGTAGGTCCCGCCCGGCACCGAGGCCAGCTCAATCTCGCCCAGGTTGCCGCCCGGCGGCGTGGTCGGGGTCTCGCTGTTGGTGACGGCCGTCAACGATCCCGCGTCGAACGCCGAGCCGATCAGCGCCTTGTAGTTCAGCGCCGCCCGCACGTTGGTCACCGAAAGGTCGGTTGAGGCGCCGTTCAGGAGCACCGTGACGCGGTCGCTCGCGGCGCCGTGGACTGTAATCGAAGCCATCTAAAGATCCCCGGACAGCAACCGACCGGACCGGTCAGCTTGCGGACGGCCTCGTTCTACGAAGCCGTCGCGCCACAAGCAACAGGAAACTGTTTACAAAGCATGACATCGGAGTTGCAATCGTGTTCACTAGATCACACCACCGCAGCGCGAAAATTCATAACGCCACCAGTAACACTAAAGCCGAGACCATCATCCTTGACTGTAATCCTCTTCACCGATCGGCGCCAGCGTGCTCCTTGATGGTCAATATTGCGATCGATCACCCGAATGGCTCAATCAAACGTCCTGCTCATGCTCATCATGACTTGCGCCACGCGGCGGTGCGAGGCCGGCCGAACCTTCCGCGCAATGGCATTACTCTGCGTGTGAGGCGTCTATTTTAGACAACCTCAGGGCGAGTCGTCCGTCGAACCCGAGACGGTTGTTCCAGGCCGCGCCCCGATGCTCTAAGGGCGCTGCAAGCCTCGATACGGAGCGCGACGATTGGATGAAGGCGTGACCGGGACGACACAAATCTCCACCGCCCAGGCGCCGAGCCTGCAGGCCCTGCTGGCGCCGCCGCTCGAGCCGCTCTTCGCCCGCCCCAGCCGCCTCGGCGTCGACAGCGCCTGGTACGGCCACCTGCCCTTCGCCCGCTGGTTGGTGACGGCGCTGGCGCCGACCCTGCTGGTCGAGCTCGGCACCCATGCCGGCCTCTCCTACGCCGCCTTCTGCGACGCCGTCCTCGCCGGCCGCCTCGGCACCCGCTGCCTAGCCGTCGACACCTGGCAGGGCGACGCGCATGCCGGCTTCTACGACGAGGCGGTGTTCCAGGACCTCGAGCGCTTCCATCGCGGCCGCTACGCCAGCTTCTCCCGCCTGCTGCGCTGCTCCTTTGACGCCGCGCTCGCCTCGGTCGCCGACGGCAGCGTCGACCTGCTGCACATCGACGGCCGCCACCGCTACGAGGACGTCCAGCACGACTATGAGAGCTGGCGCCCGAAGCTCTCCGAGCGCGCCGTCGTGCTGTTCCACGACACCGCCGTCCGGGAGCGCGATTTCGGCGTCTGGCGCTTCTGGGCCGAGCTGCGCGAGGCCCATCCGAGCTTCGAGTTCGGCCACGCCCACGGCCTCGGCGTGCTCGCCCCCGGCCGCGTCGTGCCGGCCGCCATCGCCGCCCTGTGCCGCCTGCGCCACGCCGACGCCGACACCCTGCGCGACCGGGCCTCCCTGCTCGGCGAACGCTGGCAGGCGGATCATGACGCCGTCAGGCTGCAGCGCGAGGTCAATGCGGCGGCGCGCCGCGAGGCCGAGCTGCGCGCCTTCGCGGAGTCCACCCATGCCCGCCTGGCCGACATCCTGCCGCGCCACGACATCGCCGAGGCCGCCCGTCGCGCCCTGCAGATCCAGCTCTCCGAAGCCAGGGTCGCCGCCATCGCCCAGGAGCGCAGCCACGCCGAGACCGTGCGCGAGCACGTCGCCTTGCGCACCGAATTGCAGCACCGGCACGAGGCCGAACGCCAGGCCGGGCAGGCCGCCGTCACCCAGCTGCGCGGCGAGCACGCCGCCGAGCTCAACGCCCAGGCGCACCGCCACGCCCAGACGCTCGCCGCCGGGCAGCGCCAGCACGCCGCCGCCCTGCACGACCAGGCGGCCGCCCGCGCCGCCGAGGCCGCCGCCGCCGCCGCCCACCGTCACGAGGCCAACCTGGTCGACGCCGACCTGCGCCGCCAGCTCGCCGCCACCGCCGCCCAGCTCGCCGCCATGGCGACGCACGCGGCCATCCTCGAGCAGCATCTCGCCGACCTGCAGGCGAACCGCGTCGCCATGCTCGGCTCGGCCTCCTGGCGGCTGACCCGGCCCCTGCGCGGCGCCCTCGAATGGGTGCCCCCGCCCGCCCGCCGCATCGCCCGCCGCCTTGCCCGCCGCCTGGCCCGCCGCCCGCAGCCTCCCACGCTCGCCCCGGCCAACCCGACCCCACCCGAACTGCTGCCCGCGCCCGCCAACCCTGAGCCCCGCGGTCCGCTCGTCATCGAGCCCCTGGCCGATGGCGTCGCCGCGGCGACCAGCCCCCAGCCGACCGACAACGCCGGCCAGGCCACGCCGCAAGCCGGCACGGCGCCAGACGTCGCGGCGGAGCCCGCGCCACACGGCACCGCGGAGCCCGCGCCAGACAGCACCGCCGAGCCCGCCCCTGACGACACCGCCGAGCCTCACCAGCCGGAGCGCGCAGCCGCCGCCCCGCTCGAGCCGCCCCCGCCCGCGCCCCCGCCCCCGCCGGAGCTCGACACCTCCACCCCGCACTACTGGGGCAAGCCGACCGACCCACCCCTCCGCCCGCGCGGAAGAATCCTCTTCGCCTCCGGCGAGCACGACACCCCCGGCCACCGCTACCGCATCGAAAACCTCGTCCAGAGCGCCCGCCGCCTCGGCTGGCAGGCCGACTGGGCGCCCTCCGAGCACGTCAACGGCCGGATGATCGAGAACCGCGACGTCGTCTTCCTCTGGCGCGCCGGCTGGAGCGACCACATCGAGGGCGTCTTCCGCACCGCCCGCGAGCTCGGCGCCCGCACCGTCTTCGACGTCGACGACCTGATGTTCCGCACCGACCTCGCCCGCCGCGAGGTCATCGACGGCATCCGCTCCCAGCGCTTCGCCGAGGCCGCCGTGCGCGCCCTGTTCGACCGCATCGCCTGCTCGCTCGGCCAGGCCGATCTGTGCACCGGCCCCACCCTGGAGCTGGTCGCCGAAATGCGCGCCCTCGGTCACGCCGCCATGGTGCTGCCGAACGGCTTCGCCCCCGAAACCGTCGCCACCGCCCGCCGCGCCGCGCGCATCCAGTCCCACCACGAGGACGGCCTGGTCCGCATCGGCTACGCCAGCGGCTCGCGCACCCACCAGAAGGACTTCGCCCAAGCCCTCCCCGCCCTGGTCCGCGTCCTCGCCGAGCGCCCCGACACCCGCCTGACCCTGTTCCGCGACCCGCTCAGCGGCGAGGGCGTCGTCCTCGCCGGCGAGTTCGACGCTTTGGCCCCGTTCGCCAACCGCATCGAATGGCGCGACCTCGTGCCCGTCGAGCGCCTGCCCGACGAGCTCGCCCGCTTCGACATCAACCTCGCCCCGCTCGAGCCCGACAATTTGTTCACCGCCGCCAAGAGCGAGCTGAAATATTTCGAGGCCGCACTGGTCGACGTGCCCACCATCGCCTCCCCCACCGGCCCCTTCACCCGCGCCATCGAGCATGGCGTCACCGGCTTCCTCGCCGCCGACGAGGCCGCCTGGCACACCACCCTGATCGCCCTGGTCGACGACCCGGCGCTGCGCCGCCGTATCGCCCGCGCGGCCTACCACGACGCGCTCTGGCACTGGGGCCCGCACCGCACCGATGCCGCCCTGCTCGCCGTGCTCGGCCAGGCGGTCGGCGGCCGCGACGGCGGCGACAGCTTCGAGCTCATGCTCCGCCGCGGCCCACGCCCCGGCCAGGGCCGACCCCACGTGCCGCCGTCACGCACCCTGTTCAGCGTCGACGCGCTGAACGAGGCGGCCGTCACCGTTATCATGCCCGTCCACAACTACGCTCATTACGTCATCGAAGCGCTCGAAACCGTCCGCCGCCAGACCGTCCGCCTGCTCGACCTCGTCGTCGTCGACGACGGCTCCACCGACGACAGCGCCGGCACCATCCTCGATTGGCTCCGCCGCCACGCCGGCCGCTTCAACCGCGTCGTCATGCTGCAGCACATCGACAACGCCGGCCTCGGCTACGCCCGCAACACCGGCTTTGACGCCGCCGAAACCCCCTACGTCCTGCCGCTCGACGCCGATAACCGCCTGCACGACCAGTGCTGCGACCGCCTGCTCGCCCGCGCCGCCACCGGCCACGCGGCATTCGTCTACCCCGCGGTGCAGGAGTTCGACGACCGCGCCGAACTGATCGGCACCGAGATGTTCACCGCCGCCCACTTCGTCCGCGGCAACTACGTCGACGCCATGGCCCTGGTCGCCAAATGGGCCTGGGCCGCCGCCGGCGGCTACCAGCGCCCCGCCATCCAGGGCTGGGAGGACTACGATTTCTGGCTCCGCATGGTCGAGCTCGGCCTCTGGGGCGACAACGAGCCAACCGTCTGCGCCGACTACCGCGTGCACGCCCAGTCGATGCTGCGCGTCCAAACCGACGTCAACCGCAACAAGCGCGCGTTGATCGCCGACATGGAAGGACGGCATCCTTGGATCGATATGGCGGGTAAGCGGCTGCCGTAAGAAAGGCGAGGGCTCTGCCCTCGACCCGCTGGGGCCTGAGGCCCCAGACCCCCGTCACTTAGAACGCGTTGGGACGAGCACGCTCCGTTAGTAGTGCGAACGCTCCGCACGGAGAGGTCGCATGGCTGAGGACAAGGACGGCATGGACGAGTTGCGCCTGGAACAAAACCCATTCTGCCTTACCCCAGTCCCGCTTTGAACGTGAGTGGATCATTTCGACAGCCTCAAAAGAAGGACGCGTCTGTATCATCGATAGGAGCCTATAGAATGAAGGAGGCGGCCATCGGCCAACTCTCAAAATACCAGATCACAACGGATTTTCAGCTGGCTGGTCGATGATGGAATTTAACGCGATCGAGAACCTAGGATGATGACCATGTATCACAAAATATCAAATGAACACAAGCACATGATCAATGTTCTGCTTGAGCCTTGGGCCGGGGAGTTCGAGTTACCGCCAAGTTCGGAATTGTCTCTGGAAATCCATGCCGAGGGCACCGGCGTGATCTCTACCGACATAAACGCCTCGTTTTTCGTCATCTGGCTCTGGCGAACCTGCACTGCCAAGGTCTCTATCAACGGTGTGGAACAGCTCCGATCCTTCCCGTTGACGCCGTGCCCAATATAGTAACGACGATCACGACCTGCATCTTGTCGCACAGGAACAACCCTTGCTCCGCCTGGGCAGAGCTTATCTTTCTTGCCTGCCGGCGTCGCCTACCTCCGCGAAGGAGAGCCCGGAACACCCTGCTCATGGAAGTGATGCACACGAAACGATCGTGGCTGCGGGTCACGATGGACGCCGTCAGGGTTCCATGACCAGGCCGCGCAAACTTCGATGCAAGAGCCGACGACCACGTGCGGCGATGACCGCCCGTCGGGCGAAGTCTACCGACAACACGCCGTCCACGGCGCCCAACGCCATTACGGGCGCGCGCATCTGCAGCACGATGAGGAGCAGCACCAAATCGATGACGGCCAAGGCCGCAAACACGGCGGTGAAGGCGCCGGTGTAGTCGCGCACCATGCCGCCAAGCCCGGGCCCGATGGCCGCCGAGGTCGAGACGGTGGTCATCACCGAGTAGAGCCCAAGGCTCGTGCCGCGTCCGAAATAAATCGCTCATCAGCATCGCCCTGCTGACGTAGCTAAAGCCAAGGCCGACGCCCAGGCTCAGGACGAACAAGCCGAGGTAAACCCCGCCATGCGCAATGATCAGGTCGGCCGCGGCCAGGCTCAGTGCGCCAGCAAGAGCATGGTCAGCCGGCGCGCGTCGACCCGCTCGCCGATCACGCCGGCGGCCGCCGCACTGCCGGCGCTCAGAGCCGCGGCCAGGCTGATCGGCGCCATGGCCGAGGCGCGGCTCTGGCCGTGCTCCAGCAACTGCTGAAACGAAAACCCGTGCATCGTCGTGTTGACAAGCAGGCAGCCGGTATGGGCGGCGATGATAATCCAGAGCTGCGGCGTCCGGAGCGCCGCATTGACCGTCCAGTGCTGCGTCCCGAGCGGCGCCGCCGTCTCAGTCGTCCGCCGGGTCACGCCGCCGCGCGTCACCGCCGCCGCAAGCAGCCCCGAAACGGCGAGTGCCGCGGCGCAGAGCAGCCAGTAGCCGCGCCAGCCATTCGACAGCCGGTTGACGACGTAGAAGAACACCGGCCCGCCCACGGAGCCGAGGCTGCCAACGGCGAAATACACTCCGAGCGCCGTCGATTGGCGCTGGAAGGTGTTGGACACGTCGCAGACGCTCGGCACCAGGCCGCAGGGGCCGACGCCGAGCAGCGTCGCGCCGACCTGGTAGAGCAGCACGCTGCCGGCCGTCGCCAGCGCGACGAAGCCGTCGACGAGCAGGACGGCGCCGAGCAGCAGCGTCAGGCTGACGCCGGCCCGCCGGATCATCACCGCCGGCGCCAGGCTCGCCACCCCGCAGGCGATGCCGAGCAGGGTGAAGCCGAAGCCGACCATCGCCCCCGGGGATCGACGATCTTATTTAAAAAAGTTTTTTGGTTCTTTTTTTCAAAAAAGAACCCTTCCTTCTTCTCTGTCTTCCCGCTTGCAATCGCCTCCCGCACGCCAAATCATCCCAGCATGCCGGGTCACATGCACCGAGTCCCGCACGCCCGCCCGACCTCGGGCCCATTCGCCCCCCGCGTGCGCGCCGTGCTCGGCCCCACCAACACCGGCAAGACCCACCTCGCGATGGAGCGCCTGCTCGGCCACACCAGCGGCATCATCGGCTTCCCGCTCCGCCTGCTCGCCCGCGAGAACTACGATCGCATGGTGGCCGCGAAGGGCGCCAAGCACGTCGCCCTGATCACCGGCGAGGAGAAGATCGTGCCGCCCGAGGCGCGCTGGTTCAGCTGCACGGTGGAGGCGATGCCGCTCGACCGCCCGGTCGAGTTCCTCGCCGTCGACGAGATCCAACTCTGCGCCGACCCGGATCGCGGCCACATCTTCACTGCCCGCCTGCTGCATGCGCGCGGCCTCGTCGAGACGATGTTCCTCGGCGCCGAGACCATCCGCCCGCTGCTCAAATATCTGGTTCCCGGCGCCGAGATCGAGACCCGGCCGCGCCTCTCTCGCCTCACCTATGCTGGGCCCGCCAAGCTCACCCATTTGCCACCGCGCTCGGCTGTCGTCGCCTTCTCGGCGGCCGAGGTCTACGCCATCGCCGAGCTGATCCGCCGGCGCCGCGGCGGCTGCGCCGTGGTCATGGGCCGGCTGTCGCCGCGCACCCGCAACGCTCAGGTGGCCCTCTACCAGGACAAGGAGGTCGACTTCCTGGTCGCCACCGACGCCATCGGCATGGGCCTCAATATGGACGTCGACCATGTCGCCTTCGCCCGCCTGTCCAAGTTCGACGGCCGCCGCCCGCGCCGCCTGCTCGCCACCGAGATCGCCCAGATCGGCGGCCGCGCCGGCCGCGGCATGCGTGACGGCACCTTCGGCGTCACCGGCGCCTGCCAGCCGCTCGACGACGACCTGGTCGAGGCGGTCGAGGCGCACGTCTTCGACCCGCTGGAGCAGCTCTCCTGGCGCAACGACGCGCTCGACTTCAGCTCGCTCGACGACCTGCTCGACAGCCTGATGGCCCCACCGCCCCGCCCCGGCCTGGTGCGCGGCAACGACGCCTCCGACCTCGAGACCCTCGCCGCCCTCGCGCGCGACCCCGAAATGCGGGCGCTCACCGGCACGCGCGGGCGCTTGCGGGCGCTGTGGGAGGCCTGCCAGATCCCCGACTTCCGCAAGCTCGCCGACGACAGCCACATGCGCTTCTGCGCCCGGGTGTTCGGCCACGTCGTCCGCGAAGGCCACCTGCCGACCGACTGGCTCGACAGCCAGATCGCCCAGCTCGCCCGCGCCGACGGCGACATCGACACCCTGATGGCGCGGCTCTCCGGCGTCCGTGTCTGGACCTACATCGCCGCCCGCGCCGACTGGGTGCGTGACGCGGCGCACTGGCAGGAGCGGGCGCGCACGGTGGAGGACCTGCTGTCGGATGCGCTGCACGAACGGCTGACCGCCCGCTTCGTCGACCGCCGCGCCACCCACCTGCTGCGCCGGCTGGAAGCGGCGGAGGCCGCCGGCGAGGAGCTGCTCTCGGCGGTCACCAGCGCCGGCGAAGTCGTCGTCGAGGGCCACCCGGTCGGCCATGTCGGCGGCTTCCGCTTCGTGCCGGACCCGGGCACGGAGGCGCACGACAAGCGCCTGGTGCTGCGCGCCGCCCGTCGGGCGCTTGCCGGCGAGATGCCGCGCCGGGTGGCCGCACTCGAGGCGGCGGCCGATCCCGGCTTCAGCTTCGATGCCGACAATCGCATCATCTGGGCCGGCGCGCCGGTCGCCCGCCTGCGCCCCGGTCGCACCGTGCTGAGCCCGCGCGTCGAGGTGCTGGACAGCGAGTTCCTCGACGGCGCGCAGCGCGAGCGGGTGCGCGAGCGACTGCAGCGCGTCGTCACCTCCCAACTGGCGGCCGTGTTCACGCCGCTGTTCCAGGCCCGCGCGGCGGCCGACGCGGAGGCGGCGCTGCGCGGCCCCCTGCACCGGCTGGTCGAAGCCGGCGGCCTGGTCGCCGGCGCCGAGACCGACATCGCGCCGGCGTTGCGCGGCCGCCTCAAGGCGTTGGGCGTGCGCGCCGGACGCTTCGCGCTGTTTATGCCGGCCCTGCTCAAGCCGCGCGCCATGGCAATGCGGGCGCGGCTCTGGGCGGTCGCCCACGGCGTGCCCCTCCCCGCCCTCCCGGCGCCCGGGCTGATCAGCCTGCCGGTGCCCGCCGCCCAGGACAGTGCGTTCCTCGCCGCCATGGGCTGGATCGAGGCCGGTCCGGTGTGGCTGCGCATCGACATCGCCGAGCGGGTCGGCGCCGAGCTCGGTTGGCTGACCCGAACGCGGCCGGCAGCGCTGCCAAGCGACCTTGCGTCCCGCCTGTCGGTCCGCACCGAGCTGCTGCCCGCGGTGTTGCGCGCCCTGGGCTTCGGCGTGCGGCCAGCCGCCGCGCTCGACCCCGCCAGCTTCGGGCCGCCGATGCCGCCGATGCTGCATCGGCCGCGCGCCCAGCATGCCACGCGACCGGCCCGCCCGCTCCCCAGCCCGGCGGTCGGGCCGTTCGCCGCCTTGTCGGCGCTGGTGCGCTAGCGCGTGAGCAGCCCGCGCGACGCCGATGACGAGCGCGAGGACGCAACCTGGGACGAGCGCGAGGACGCGACCTGGCAGCGGCTCGACAAGTGGCTCTGGTGCGCCCGCTTCATGAAGGCGCGCAGCGACTGCGCCGCCCTCGTGCGCAACGGGCTGGTGCGGATCAACCGTCAGCCGACCGACAAGCCGCACGCCAGGCTCCGTCCCGGCGACGTGCTGACCCTGCCGTGGCGGGACGAGATACGGGTGCTGCGCGTGCTGAGCCTGGCCGGGCGCCGCGGCCCAGCGCCGGAGGCACGGTCGCTCTACGAAGATGTCCTCGCCGCCCGAAGCCCGGCCAGCGCCGCCACCAGCGACTGCGCCTAGCACTGGTCGGCCCGCCTTGCATGCCTCGCTCATCGCCGTCATATGCGGCTTCCGCAAGCTGACGCGTTGGAGACGGCGATGACCTACGTGGTCACTGAAAACTGCATCAAGTGCAAATACATGGACTGCGTCGAGGTGTGCCCCGTCGACTGCTTCTATGTCGGCGAAAACATGCTTGTGATCAACCCGGACGAGTGCATCGACTGCGGCGTGTGTGAGCCGGAGTGCCCGGCCGAGGCGATCGTGCCCGACAGCGACGACAAGGCTGGCGCCTGGGTCGAGCGCAACGCGACGTTCTCGGTGCAGTGGCCGAATATCATCCGCAAGGGCCAGGCGCCGGCCGACGCCGATGCCTGGAAGGACAAGCCCGGCAAGGAGAGCCTGTTCTCGGCGGAACCCGGCACGCCGTAGTCGCCCGTCAGACACCGCGCCGGGAGGAGGCATGACCGCACGCCCGGCTTGTGCTACAGGGAGCGCAGTCGGCGTTGAGCCCGCATCACCGCCGGCGGGTGCCGATGCGGGCATGACGTGTCCTCAGCTCTCGCCCAATCCAGATGTGACCAGTTTCGTCTGGCTGGCTGGCCATCGGCGGCAAACGGCCGGCGACTGGATTTAGCCGAAACAGGAGACGATCAGTCCAGTGTCCAACAAGAGCAGCTCAGCCATCCAGTCCGATCCTGACGAGCGCACGGCCCCTGTCGTGCACGCGACCGCCGGCCGACATGTCGGCGCGGACGAGTCGCCGCAGCCGATCGACGAGGTTGACGCCGGCATCAGCGGCGCCGCAGCGTCCGACGACGTTGAGGCGCAGCTCGCCGACCTGGGGCCCGAGATCACCGGCGACCTGGGGCCGGACGGCGTTGATGATGGCGAGGTCGACGTGCTGCCTGACAACGAGGCAGAGATCGCCGCCGACAGCGAGCCGGACGAGGCGGCCGCGCGCCGCGCCGCGGATGACGACGAGGACGAGGAAGAGGACGACAAGCCGACCGGCCGACCGGCCGCGAGCGACCGCGTTCCGCCGCGGATGAGCGGCCGCATGCCAGGCCACTCGCTACCCGGTGGTCGCCCCGTGCCGGCGCCGCGCATCCCCGCCAAGGCAGAGATCTTCGTCGAAGGCGACCACGTCGTCTATCCGACCCATGGCGTTGGCAAGGTCGAGCGCATCGCCACCGAGGAGATCGCCGGCCATAAGCTCGAGCTTATCCACATCACCTTCGAAGAGAACCGGATGACGCTGCGCGTCCCGGTGACAAAGGCGCGCAGCGCCGGGCTGCGCAAGCTGGCCACACGGAAGATGTTCGACGAGGCGCTGGCGATCCTGAAGGGCCGGGCGCGCATCAAGCGCACCATGTGGTCGCGCCGGGCGCAGGAATACGAGGCCAAGATCAACTCCGGCGACCCACTGTCAATCGCCGAAGTCGTGCGCGACCTGCACCGCAACGCCGGCCAGCCCGACCAAAGCTTCTCAGAGCGTCAGATCTACGAGGCGGCGATGGACCGGCTTGCGGCCGAACTCGCGGCGCTGGACCGCACGGAGAAGACGGCGGCGGCGACTAAGCTGGCGGAATACCTGAAGACGATCACCTGAAGGCAGGCCAGGGCTCTGCCCTGGACCCGCAAAGGGCCCGAGGCCCTTTGATCCCGATTATAAGAAAGGCCCTAGGACATTATCCTAGGGCTTTTCTTACTTAGAAGGGTCTGGGTCACCAGCCCGTCGTCCGGAGGCACGCTGGAGCGTAACCCTCGCCCTGCTTAGTTGCTGTTGTTCCGCCCGCCCGTAAGCTGCAGCAACAGCATGAACAGGTTGATGAAGTTCAGATAAAGGCTCAGGGCATCGTAGACGCTGCGCTTGGCCGCCATCTCCGGCCCGTCCGCGTAGGCAAGCTGCGCATACGTGGTCTTGATCCTCTGCGTGTCATAGGCGGTCAGGCCGGTGAACACGATCACGCCGACGATGCTGACCAGGAACTGCAGGCCCGAGCTGTGGATGAACACGTTCACCACCGAGGCGAGCACGACGCCGATCAGACCCATGAACAGGAAACTGCCCATCTTGGTGAGGTCGGTCTTGGTCGTGTAGCCCCAGATCGACATCGCGGCGAACGTGCCGGCCGTGATGAAGAACACGCGGGCGATGCTGCCGCCGGCATAGATCAGGAAGATGTTGGCAAGCGACGCGCCCATCACCGCCGAGAACACCCAGAACAGAGTCTGAGCCGCCGTCTTGCTCAGCCGACTGGCGCCAAAACTCAGCACCATGACAAAGGCAAGCGGCGCAAACATCAGCAGGTAGGCAAGGCCGGTCGGATGCATCATCGTCCGCAACCCGTAGGCAGTCTCGACCTGCACCGGATTGTAGAGCGCGTTGATCAGGCTGGTGTTTGCCACCGTGTAGGCGACGATGCCGGTCAGCAGCAGGCCGGACGCCATCCAGTTGTAGACGCGCAGCATGTAGGCGCGCAGCCCGGCGTCGAACGTCGCGCCCTGCGCAACCCCGCCGGCCTGGCTCCAAGGCCGCGCCCGAGTGTCGGGTGTGAAAGCCATTGTGTTGTCCCTCAGGGGGCATCAGGCCCCGTGCGTCATCATCTTGGCAGGCTCACGGATCCGTTCAAGCTCCCGTGCAGCGTAGGGCAAAAGTCCTAACGAACTCTTAACGATCCCTCACTCCGACCGCAGCAGCCGAGCCGGCTTGGCGCGCAGCGCTGCCGCCGTGCCGACATAGCCGAACAGCAGCATCAGCCCGACGCAGCCGAGCACGGTCGTCGCCAGGATGCCAGGCAGGAACGTCCACTCGCCGTCCATGACGTAGCGCACCACCGCATAGCTCGCCGCCGTGCCGACCAGGGCGGCGACGAGGCCCGCGGCCAGCCCGATCGCGCCGAACTCCACCAGCCAGGCGGTGCGGATCTGCCGCCGCGTCGCCCCAAGCGTCTTCAGCACCACCGCCTCCATAACCCGCCGGCGCTGCCCGGCAGCCACAGTGCCGGCCAGCACCAGCGCCCCGGCAACCAGCGCAAAGCTCGCCGTCGCCGCCAGCGCCGAGGCCAACTTGCCGATCAGCTCGGCCACCTCCGCCAGCACGTCCGCCACCCGAATGCCGGTCACGTTGGGCAGCGCGTCCGTCACCCGGCGGAGCACCGCCGCCTGCAGCGCCGGGCTCGCGGCGGTGCGCACGGTCGCGATGTTGCTGTGCGGCGCGGCGCTGATAAGGCCTGGCGAGGCCACCATCACGTAGTTCAGCGACAATGTCCTCCAGGCGATGTCGCGCAGGTTGGCGATCGTCAGCGTCACGTCGCGGCCGAGCACGTTCAGCGTGATGGTGTCGCCGAGCGCCACCCCCCAACCGGCCGCCAGGTTGGCGTCGAACGAGACCAACGGCTTGCCGGCATAGTCCGCCGGCCACCAGCGCCCGGCGACAATGTGGGTGCCCTCCGGCGGGCTCGCCGCATAGGTCAGGCCGCGGTCGCCGGAGAGCGCCCAGCGGGTCGACGGCGTGGCATGCACCTGCTCCGCCGGCACCCCGTTCACCGCCACGACACGCGCGCGCAGGTTGGGCACGTGCTCCACCGCGCCAACGCCGGGGATCGCACGCAGCAACGCGTCGAACCGGTCAAGCTGGTCCGGCTGGATGTCGATGAAGAAGAACGTCGGCGCCCGCGCGGGCAGTTGCTGCAGCACCGTGCCGCGCAGATTGCCCTCGATCAGCGCCACCGCCGCCAAGGTCGCCAGCCCAAGCCCGAGCGAGACCATCATCAGCGGCGTCGACGCACCCGGCCGGTGCAAATTGGCAACCCCAAGGCGCAGCGCCGCCGAGCCAGGCACGCGCAAGCGCCGGGCGGCCAGCATCAACGCACTGCCGCCGACCCGAAACACCAGCAACGTCGCCGCCGCGGCCAGGCAGAAATACAGCGCAAACCGCCGATCACGCGACGACAGCACGGTGAGCGCGACCAGGCCCACAGCAAACCCGCAATTCACCAGCACGAGGACAAGGCCCGGCCGCGCACCGGATGGCGACAGCCCCTCGCGAAACAGCGCGCCGCCCGGAATGCGCGCCGCCCGGCCCAGCGGCCAGAGCGCGAAGGTGGCAGCGATCAACACCCCGAACGCGGCCGCCAGCGCCAGCGGCCCGGGATAGATCGCGACGTGCGGCGACACCGGCAGCAGGTCGCCGAGCAGCCACACCGCCAGCACCGGCAAGGCAGCGCCCACCACGAGCCCGACGACAATGCCGATCGCCGACAACACCGCCACCTGGATCAGAAAGGTCGCGAACACCGTCGAGGACGGCGCGCCCAGGCAGCGCAGCGTCGCAATGGTGCGGGCGCGCGCCTCCAGCCAGGCGCGCACCCCCGTCGCGATGCCGATGCCGCCAACCAGCAGCGAGGTCAGCCCGACCAGGGTCATGAACTGGCCGGTCTGGTCGACAAACCGCTTCACGCCGGGTGCCGCGTCATGCGCGTCGCGCACATGCAGACCCTGGCCGGCAAACGCCTCAAGCAGCCGGTGCTCAGCCCTCGCCACGTCAGCCGTCGGCGGCAGCACGGCGCGCTCGGCGTAGTTCAGCAGCGAGCCCGGCTGCACGAGCCCGGTCGCCGGCAGCGCCGCCATCGCGATCATCGCCCGCGGCGCCAGCAGCGTCGGCCCGGCCGAACGGTCCGGCTCCGCCGTCACCACGGCACGCACCACGAAGGTCGCCGATCCCAGCCGCACCCGGTCGCCCAGACGCAGCGCCAACCGGTCAAGCACCACCTGCTGGGCAGCCAGGCCAGGCAACCCATCTCGCACCGCCAGCGCCGCCGCCAGCGCGCCCGCCGGCGCCAGCGTGACCGAGTCGACCAGCGGATAGCGCCCGTCCACCGCCTTCAGCTCAACCAGCATCCGCTCGCCCGAGGCCGCGACCAGCAGGCTGCGCATCGACACCACGTCCGACAGCCGCGCACCCAAACCCGTCAGCATCGCACTCACCGCCGCCGGCACCGGCGTCGGACCAGACTCCACCGCAAGGTCACCGCCCAACAGCGATCGCCCCTGCTCGGCCAGACCACGGTCGATACTCGCCCGCAGACTGCCAACCGCCGCGATCGCCGCCACGCCGAGGGCCAGGCAAGCGAGCACGAGCCACAACCCACGGCCACGGCCACGCAGTTCACGCCGCGCAAAGGTGAGGGCGGCTCTCAAGGCAGGCAGGCCAGGGCTCTGCCCTGGACCCGCTGGCAGCAACGCCCCTTGCCTTGCCTCACCCACCCTGTCCCACAATCCGCCCATCCTCGATCCGCCCATCCTCGATCCGCACCGTGCGCGAGCAGCGGGCGGCGAGTTGCCGGTCATGAGTAATCAGCATCAGCGTCGTGCCGGTGTCTGCGCGCAGTTGGAACAGCAGGTCCATCACCGCCTGCCCGGTCGCGCCATCGAGGTTGCCGGTCGGCTCGTCGGCCAGCAGCAATCGCGGCCGCGGGGCAAAGGCGCGGGCCAGGGCGACGCGCTGCTGCTCGCCGCCGGAGAGCTGGCTCGGCAGATGGGTGAGCCGGTGGCCAAGGCCGACAGCCTGCAGGCTGTCGCGCGCGCGCTGTGCCGCGTCCGGCACCCCGGCCAGCTCGAGCGGCACCGCGACGTTCTCGAGCGCCGTCATCGAGCCGATGAGGTGGAAGGCCTGGAAGACGATGCCGACGGTGTCGCGGCGGAAGCGGGCGAGCTCGTCCTCGCTGCAGCCGGCGATGCTGCGGCCGGCCACCACGACCTCGCCCGACGCCTGCTCCAGCCCGGCGAGCACCATCAGCAGGCTGGTCTTGCCCGAGCCGGACGGGCCGACGATGCCGACCGCCTCGCCGGGCGCGATCACGAGGTCGATGCCGCGCAGGATGTTGACCGGGCCGGCGGTGGAAGGCACGGTCAGCGTCAGGTTGCGGGTGCGCACCATCGGCGCGTTGCCGCCGGGGCCGGGCACGGACGCGCCGAGCGGGGATGTCCTGATGTCCATGGCAGCTCCATATGGCGCGACGCGGCGCCGCCCCAAGCGCCCCGCCGGGCGGACGTCTTGGCTGGCTGCCACCGCGATCGTGCTGGGGCTGCTGGCAGCCCGGCCGGCGGCGGCGCGGGTGATCAAGATCCTGGTGCTCGGCGATTCGCTCGCGGCCGGCTACGGCCTGCCGCACGAGGATGGCTTCCAGCAGCAGCTCATCCGGGCGCTGGCGGGCGCCGGCCATGCGGTGACGATCGCCGACGCCGCGGTCTCGGGCGACACCGCCGCCGGCGGCCGGGCGAGGCTTAACTGGGCGCTGAGCGACGCTCCGGACTGCGCGATCGTCGAGCTCGGCGCCAATGACGGTCTGCGCGGCAGCGACACCGGCCAGTTGCAGGCCAACCTGGCGGCGATCCTGGACACGCTGGCCGCGCGCCGCCTGCCGGTGCTGCTGGCCGGCATGCTGGCGCCGCCGAACTATGGCCACGCCTACACAGACAGCTTCCGCGCCGTCTACGCCCGGCTCGCCCAGCGCCCGGGCGTGCTCTTCGAGCCGTTCTTCCTCGAGGGCGTGGCGGCGGACCGCAGCCTCGAACAGGCCGACGGCATGCACCCCAACGCGGCGGGCGTGCAGCGCGTCGTGGCGCGCATCCTGCCGCTGGTGGAGCAACTGATCGCCCGCGTGCCGCAGGACGCCGCGGACACCACCCGCGCGACCGCGCCCGGCGGCGCGCCGGCCGCGGCCGCGGCGCCGGCCAAGGCGCCCGGGTGAGGCGATGCGGCTGTTCGTCGGCCTCGACCTGCCCTGGAGCCTGTGCGAGCGCTTGTCCGGGCTGGCCGGCGGGCTCGCGAGCGCCCGCTGGGTGCCGCCGGAGAACTACCACATCACGCTCCGCTTCCTCGGCGAGATGCCGGGCTACCGGGCGGAGGAGGTGGACCTGGCACTCTCCGGCCTGCGCGGTCGCGGCTTCGAGCTGCAGCTCGCCGGCGTGGCGGTGGTGGAGCGGGCCGGCCGGCCGACCTCGCTCAGGGCCTGCGTCGCCCGCTCCGAGCGGCTCGATCACCTGCAAAACAAGGTCGAGACGGCGTTGCAGCGCATCGGCATGGCGCCCGAGCGCCGACGCTTCGCGCCGCACGTGACGCTGGCCCGGGTGGACGCGGTGGCGCCCCCGACCCTGGCGGCCTGGATGCAGGCGCACAACCTGTTCCGCTCGCCGATGATCCCGATCGAGCATTTCACGTTGTTCAGCTCACTGCTCGGCAAGGAGCAGCCAGTCTACACGCCCGAGGTGGAATATGCGTTGGCTTAAGTCCCCCGCCTGCTGCGGGCTGCTGCTGCTCGCCGCCGCCACGCCGCCGCCGACGAGCGGCGTTCAGGACGCCGCGGTGCCCGGCCCGATCGACATCAACCGGCCCTGGACCACCGCGGCGGCGGCCAATGGCGACGTCGCGCTCTACATGACGCTGGTCAATTACGGCTCGGTGCGCGACGACCTGGTGCGCGCGAGCTGCCCGGCGGCGACGTCGATGGAGATCCTCGCCCCCGGCCCCTCGGACGCCGACCCGACGGCAACCGGCTCCCACCAGGTCTCCGGCGTGCCGCTTTTTGGCGGCCAGACGGTGGTGATGGGCCCGCAGGCCTACCGCATCGTGCTGCACGGCCTGAAGCAGGAGCTGCAGCCCCGCGCGATGCTGGCGTGCACGGTGTCGCTGCAGCGCTCCGGCGAGCGTCTGATCGAGGTCTCGGTGCTGCCGGCGGGCTCTGCGGGACCGATCGCAGCACCTTGATCGAGTGGCCCGGTTGAGCCTCGCCGACCCGGCGCCGGGCGCCAGCGACGCCCGCCTCGACCGGCTCGTCGCCGAGGCCCGCGCCTGCCGGCTCTGCGCGCCGGTCCTGCCGCTCGGCCCGCGGCCGATCCTGCACGTCTCGGCGACCGCCCGTCTGCTGATCGCCTCGCAGGCGCCCGGCACCCGGGTCCACGAGGCCGGCATCTCGTTCTGGGACGCCTCGGGTGACCGCCTGCGCGCCTGGCTCGGCCTCGACCGAGGCGTGTTCTACGACGAGAGGCTGGTCGCGATCCTGCCGATGGGCATGTGCTATCCCGGCCGCCTGCCGAACGGCGGCGACGCACCGCCGCGGCCCGAATGTGCGCCGCTCTGGCGGGCAAGGCTGCTCGCCGGCATGCCGCAGATCCGCCTGACGCTGCTGATCGGGACATACGCGCAGGACTGGGCGCTCGGCCGAGGCGGCTCGATGACCGATCGCGTGCGTGCGTTCCGCGACCACCTGCCAGCCGTGCTGCCGCTGCCGCACCCCTCCTGGCGCACCGAAATCTGGGAGCGGCGCAATCCATGGTTTCAGTCGGAGGTGCTGCCGGTGCTGCGAGCCTCCGTCGCGCAGGCCTTGAAGGAGTAGGCCAGGGCTGTCCGGGCCCATCACACGCGCGCATGCATTCGCACGACGGTCCCGCCACCTCAAACCTCTTGCTTGGCGAAGCCAGTGATCCTGCTCGCCACGCCCGCCCCCGGCATCCGCCTGAAGCCATAGACAACAAATGGATTTTAAAGGCTCCGCCTTTAATCGGGTCCAGGGGCGACGCCCCTGGCCTAGCTTCGCCAAGCCAAAAAAATGGCGGCTCCCTTTCGGGGGCCGCCAAGTTTAGGGAGGAAACGTCCAAGAAGCGGCGCGCCTCAGCAACGCCGCATTAGTTCTTTACGACTGCGTGCTGCGCTGCGCAAGAGATTTGTGCGGCGCACCAAAACGTCATCGGGCTGGCCTCGCCATAGGCGCCCGTGCGACACCCGCGTGATGATAAGCCGCCTCGACGATGCTGCCCGTGCGTCCCTGGCCCATGACCTGCCGGCCTGGACGCCGGCGCCCGACCGCGACGCCCTCATCCGCCGCTTCAAGTTCAAGACCTTCGAGCAAGCCTGGGGGTTCATGTCGCAGGTCGCCCTGCTGGCCGCAGCCCAGGACCACCATCCGGAGTGGAGCAACGTCTACAATCGCGTGGACATAATGCTGACGACGCATGACGCCGCCGGGCTCAGCCAGCGCGACGTGCGCCTGGCCAGGTCCATCGACGCGCTCCTCGCCTCACCGATGGCCGGCCCATCGACAGGTCCGTGATGCCCACACCGTCACTGCCGGGACTGCAACTGCAAGTGCGCCGTGCCGCCACCAGGCTCTGCGCCCAGCATGGCTGGGTGACGCTGCACGAAATGCCGCTGCCGAACGGCCGCCGCGCCGACATCCTCGCCCTCGGCGACGACGGCGGCTTCACCTGCATCGAGGTCAAGTCCGGCCCAAGGGACTTCCTCACCGACCAGAAATGGCCCGCCTACCGCGAGTTCTGCGACGCGCTGTGCTTTGCCGTCGACGTGTCTTTCCCGCTCGCCTGCTGCCGGAAGCGGTCGGCGTGATCGTGGCCGCGGACGGTGAGGCGGCGTTGCTGCGCGCCCCGCCGCGCCATCCGCTGCCCGCCTCCCGCCGCCGCGCCCTGACCCACCGCTTCGCCACCCTCGCCGCGGGCCGGCTGGCGGCGCTGGAAGACCCGGCCATCACCGCCTCCCTGCGCGCCGCCCTGCGCTGCGAATAACCCACCCCGACCCAGTGACGAACTGGGAGAGGTCCTGCACCAGCCGATTATGGCTGAAGAACGCCCGGTGTTCGCCATTGGTGCCGACCATCGGCTTTGCAGCGGAGCATTCCCCGGTCCTCCCCTCATCGACGGATCACCAAGCCGCGCCAGGCCCTATCCGGCGCCTGACCGACTGGCCAAGTGGAAGGGCGCGCGCGTCATCGCCGTGGCGTCGGGCAGGAACGAGGCGCTGCTGGGTGATCTCGGAGCAGACGAGTGGAACTCCTGCTTGAGGACGACACCGTCCGCGTCGTGGTCGACAGCACGTTCCCACTCCCGGCTGCCCGGGCAGCGCACGAGCGCGCGGCAAGGGGTCACATCCAGGGCAAGATCGTCCTCACGGTCGTATGAGGCTGTCGAGGCCATCTCCTGCTCCGTCAGCCCACTGTCGCGCGCGCTGACGGGAACCGTCGCGTCCGAGCGCAGAAGAAAGCGACCATGATCATCGTGACCGGATACGTGCGGCTTGACCCCAACGACGTGCGTGAGTTTGCCCGCGACATGGAGGCGCTCGCACGCGTCACGCAAGCTCGTGACGGCTGCGGGGACGTCCTGAAATACGACGCAACGAACGAACGATCGCTCATGGCCGAATGAGAGCGGCGAGCCCCGGAGCCGGTGTCGCACCGGTCCCGTCCGGCGTGTGTTCACCCAAACCGGACCACGCCGTCTCGGTCGTGTACCCTGCCTCCCGTGCCGTCCCTATGCCGCGCGGTGCCAGAAAGCTGTCGCAACCTCGGCGCCCAGCAGCAGCAATTGCTGCTGCACCCAGTCGAGAAACTCGTGCAGGCCGCGGAAGAGGATGTCGCCGATCGCCTGCTCGACCATCGCGTCCCGCAGCCCGTCCAGCCGCTCCAGCGCCGGCGCGGCGGCGCGCAAGTAGTAGGCGGTCCGCAACTGCTGCAGGTGCGTCTCGAGCTGGCGCAGGCAGACCACCAGGCTGCGCGGAAACGCATTGTTCATCAGCAGGAAGCCGGCCACCGTCGCCGCCGACATGCCGCTCGGGAAGACGCGGCGGAACGCATGGTAGCCCGAGGCGGCGCGCAGCAGCGCATTCCACTGGCTGACGTCGAACGGGCTACCGACCGCATCCACCGAGGGCAGCAGCGTGTGATACTTGATGTCGAGCAGCCGAGTAATCTGGTCGGCACGCTCGAGATTCTTGCCGATCTGGTAGAACATCCAGCCCTGATCACGAAAGAACGTGCCCTCCAGAATGCCGGCATGGGTCTGGCAGCCCTGCTTCAACATGCCGCACGTCGCCGACAGCCGCGACGGCGACAGGTCGGCCGCCGTGATGGCGCGCACCTCGCGATGGAAGATGTTGATCTGCGTCCACATCTCGGTCGAGATGATCGGCCGCAGCGTGCGCGCATTCTCCCGCGCAAAGCCGATCTCGGCGGTGATCGCGGTCGCGTTGTCGGCGTCGGTCACGTAGAAATCGAGCACGGACGTCGCGTCGGCCTGCTTGTGCCGCCGGAAGAAGCGTTCCTCATCCGAATTGATCTGGACGACGGAGAGCCAAGGCCCGCCGGCCGGCGTCGGCCCGATGCTGTTGCGCGAGAAGTTCTCGGTGACGTCGAGAATGCGGGCGCGGTTTTCGATGCGCTCCATGTAGCGCGCCAGCCAGAACAGTGACTCCGCATAGCGCGACAGCAGGCTCGCCGTGCGCGGCGGCGCCTCGGCCGCCTCGGCGGACACGCTCATTCGAGCACCCAGGTGTCCTTGGAGCCGCCGCCCTGCGAGCTGTTCACCACCAGCGAGCCGCGCTTCAGGGCGACGCGGGTGAGGCCCCCGGGCAACACCCAGGTCTGCCGCCCGGTGACCGCGAACGGCCGCAGGTCGACATGGCGGGCGCCCACCCCCTCCTCGCCAAGCGTCGGGCAGACCGACAGCTTGACCACCGGCTGGCTGATGTAGTTCGCCGGGTTCGCCTCCAGCTTGGCGCGGAACTCGTCGAGCTCGGCGCGGCTGGCGTGCGGCCCGATCAGCAGCCCGTAGCCGCCGCTCTCGCCCACCGGCTTCACCACCAGTTCGTCGAGATGCGCCAGCGTATGGCTCAACCCCGCCGCCTCGCCGCAGATATGCGTCGGCACGTTCGGCAGCACCTCGTCCTCGTCGAGGTAGTAGCGGATGATGCGCGGCATGTAGGCATAGACCGCCTTGTCGTCGGCAACACCGGTGCCGACGGCATTGGCAATCGAGACCCGCCCGGCGCGCCAGACGTCGATCAGCCCGCGCACGCCGATGCCGCTATCCGCCCGGAACACCGCCGGGTCGAGAAAGTCATCGTCGAGCCGCCGATAGATCGAATGCACCGGCGCAAGCCCCGCGGTGGTGCGCATCCACACCCGCCCGTCCTCCACGGTCAGGTCGTTGCCCTCGACCAGCGGCACGCCCATCTCGCGGGCGAGAAAGACGTGCTCGAAATAGGCCGAGTTGTAGATGCCGGGCGAGAGCAGCACCACCGAAGGGTCCTGCACCTGCGCCGGCGCGATCTCGCACAGCGCCTGCTGCAGCCGGCTGCCATATGGCTCGACCGAGCGCAGCGGAATGTCGTCCATGATGTCGGCGAACACCCGCCGCATCAGGTTGCGGTTCTCGACCACGTAGGAGACGCCGGACGGCGTGCGGGCATTGTCCTCGAGCACCAGGAAGCGGCCGGTCTCGTCGCGCACCAGGTCGATGCCGCAGATGTGCACGTAGGTGCCGCAGGGCACGTCGAACCCCATCATCTCGCGGCGGAAGTTGCGGTTGCCCTCGACCAGCGCGCGCGGGATCACGCCGTCGCGCAGGATCTTCTGATCGTGGTAGATGTCGTGCAGGAACAGGTTCAGCGCAGTGACGCGCTGGATCATGCCGCGCTCGATCTGCTGCCACTCGCGCCGGGCGATGACGCGCGGGATCGGATCGAACGGCAGGATCCGGTCGATCGCCTCGCGTTCCGAGTAGACGGTGAACGTGATGCCGAGGTCGTACATGTCGTCCTCGGCGACCTTGGCGCGGCGGCGCAGCTCGTCGAGCGACATCGCGTCGAAACGCCGCTCGATCAGCGCCAGCGTCTCGTCGCTGTCGCCGCGCGGGCTCGTCAGCTCGCAGAACAGCCCGGGCGCGGCATAGCCCGTCATCACGCCCCCCGTCGTGCCCCCCGTCGCGCGCCCCGTCGCGCCACCCGTGGCGCCCTCTGCGGCACCCCCCTTCGCACGCGCGCCGGCGTGGCCCGCCAACTTCGGCCTGCGCCGTGCTGCCATGGCGCTCAACTCACCCCGCTGTTCATGCCGCACGCTCCTCACTGACGCCGTCTCACGCCGTTACCCGGGGCCGTAGGACCTCAGGCGACAGGCTGCAAGACGTGCGCTGCAAGAGCAGGGCCGCAGGCCTCGCCCACCCGCAGCAGC
The DNA here is from genome assembly GCA_965198995.1 of Acetobacteraceae bacterium. Classification (GTDB taxonomy): domain Bacteria; phylum Pseudomonadota; class Alphaproteobacteria; order Acetobacterales; family Acetobacteraceae; genus CAXMMR01. Next base: position 962,817 of record CBDAQG010000002.1, on the reverse strand, counting down.
CGCGTGCCCTCGTCACGCAGCCACGCGCAGGCAGTTCGCCGATGCGGGCTCAACGCCTCGACCAGCGCCCAAAACTGCGCCGAATGGTTCATGTGCCGAAGATGCGCAACCTCGTGGGCGGCGACATAGTCCTGCACATGCGCCGGCGCCATCACCAGCCGCCAGGAGAACATCAGCACCCCGTCGCTGGTGCAGCTCCCCCAGCGCGTGCGGGTGTCCTTGACGGTGATGCGGGCAGGCCGCAGCCCGGCCAAGGCAGCCGCCTGCAGCGCCCGCCCGGTCAGTTGGCGCCGGGCCTGCTGAGCCAGCAGGTCGCGCACCCGCCGGCCGAGGAACGCAGCCTCGCCCGCCACCAGGATCTCGCCGCCCTCCACCCAGGCGCCGCCGACGCCACCAACTCGACGAACCCGATGCAGCTCGCCGTTCAGCGGCACCAGAGCGCCCTCGACCAGCCGCGTCGCGCTCGGCAGCGCGGCCAGCCGGTCGACCACCCAGTCGGCGTGGTCGATCAGCAGCGCCATGCCGGCCGCCCGCCCCGCCCGACGCGGCAGGGTGACGATCACCGAGCCCTGCTGCGGGTCGATCCTGAGGCTGATCCGTCGCGCCCGCGCGCTGCGCCGCCAAGCGACAAGCGCCTCACCGCCGGGCAGGGCAAGCCGCTCGGCCTCGGGTGATTGCGGCGCGCTCATTCTGGGGACAGTGAAGGAAAGTGGAAGGAAGGCAAGGGCTCTGCCCTTGACCCGCTGGGGGCGGCGCCCCCAGACCCGCACTCATGAGAGTTTAGACGGGCGCTTCCTTGCTTGGTGACACCATTCAGTCATGCCTCCAACGGCATCACGCTCGCCCGCCAGGAATAAATAATGAATGGATCTCAAAGGCTCCGCCTTTGACGAGGTCAAGGGGCGAAGCCCCTTGCCTTGCCTTACTTTCGCAACCGCCGCGCTGCCGCCTGGCCGGGCCAGTCGACCAGGTGATCCTCAAGCGCCCCTGCCTGGCGCTCGCTGATCACGCGGCCGCGCACCGAAACGCCAGCCTCGTGCACCGTGTTGGGGTCGCCGGAGACCAGCGGGTGCCACCAGGCCAGGTTGCGGTTCTCGGCGACGCGCCGGTAGCCGCAGGTCGGCGGCAGCCAATCGATGCTCTCCAGCGCCGCCGGGGTGAGCTGCACGCAGTCCGGCACCCGCTCCTGCCGCGCCGGGTAGTCGCCGCAGCGACAACTGCCAAGGTCGAGCAACCGGCAGGCGACCTGGGTCCAGAAGATCTCGCCGGTGTCATCGTCGCGCAGCTTGTGCAGGCAGCATCGGCCGCAGCCGTCGCACAGCGACTCCCATTGCGCCTCGCTCATCTCGGCCAGCGGAACCGTCTTCCAGAACGCGCCCGGCGCGGCCATGCAAGGTTAACCGTGCCAGGCCGGGCCGAGATGCAGCAGCCATGTCAGGCTGGCGCCGCCGGCCAGCACCAGCGCGGTCGCCGCCAGCAGGGCGCGGCCGAAGCTGATCTCGGTCGGCTGCCAGCCCAATGGCGACCAGGCGCGGCTCGGCGCCAGCCGCACGGCCATCGGGCGCGCCGGAAAGTCGATGACGACGCAGGTCTTGTCGCCTGCCATGTCCATCCGTGATGCACTCATACGTCAAAGGCGCCGACGCTGCGGCACCTACCTTTCGTCACTATCTGATGCGAATGAACCCCAAGCGGGAGCCCTGATCTGGTGATGCGTCGATGAAAAACGTCGTCCTGGCTGACCACGGTGGCGCAATGCAGCAATGCGATGCGACCCAGGCGCTGCTGGTGTTCGGGCGTAGACTACGCATCTCGACCAGCGCGTTTCAACGATTGTCATGGCGAAAGAAAGGCCGTGGAGCTTCAGATAAGGTCGGCGGCTTCGCCTCTGGCCCCGATCAAAGGCTGATCCTCTAAAATCCGTCCAACAGAAGGGCCGCCGGCCCCAGCCTTTTCCCTCTGACGCCGACCAGAGTGCATGCGAGCATGGCCTACGCGGTCAAGGAGATCTTCTACACGTTGCAGGGCGAGGGCCGGAACGCCGGCCGCGCCGCCGTGTTCTGCCGCTTCGCCGGCTGCAACCTGTGGAGCGGCCGCGCCGCCGACCGCGCCGCCGCCGCCTGCCCGTTCTGCGACACCGACTTCGTCGGCACGGACGGCCCGGGCGGCGGCCGCTTCGCCGCCGCGTCGGCGCTCGCCGACGCGGTGGCCGCCACCTGGGCCGGCGACGCGCAAGGCCACCTCGTCGTGCTCACCGGCGGCGAGCCGCTGCTGCAGGTCGACCCGCCGCTGTTGCAGGCGCTGCACGCCAGCGGCTTCGAGGTCGCCGTGGAGACCAACGGCACCCTGCCCGCCCCCCCGGGCATCGACTGGCTGTGCGTCAGCCCCAAGGCCGGGGCGCCGCTCCGGCTGCTCGCTGGCGACGAGCTGAAGCTGGTCTACCCGCAGCCCGGCGCCGAGCCGGAGCGCTTCGCCGATCTCGCCTTCACCCACAAGCTGCTGCAGCCGATGGACGGCGACGCGCTCGCCGCCAACATGGCCGCCACGGTCGCCTACTGCCTGGCCCATCCCGCCTGGCGGCTGACCCTGCAAACCCACAAGATGCTGGGCATCCCGTGACTCTGGCCCACACCTGGGCCATGACCCGTCATCGCCATGTTTGAACTCTCCAAGCAGTTCCGCTTCGACGCCGCCCACACCCTCGCCCGCGCGGTCGATGCCGAGCCGAGCCGGCGCGTGCACGGCCACTCCTACCGCGCCGAAGTGGCGCTGCGCGGCGAGCCCGACCCGGCCTCGGGCATGCTGGTCGACCTCGGCCTGCTGGAACGCAGCCTGACCGCAGCACGCGACGCGCTCGACCACCGGCTGCTCGACGAGGTGCCCGAGCTCGGCCCGGCGACGATGGAGAACCTCGCCGCCTGGATCTGGCGCGCCCTCGCCCCCGCCTGCCCGGGCCTCGCCCGCGTCAGCGTCTACCGCGACTCCGCCGGCGACGCCTGCAGCTATTTCGGCCCCCGCTGATGAGTTTGGCGACATGAGCGAGACCGCGCTGGTGCTGTTCTCCGGCGGCCAGGACAGCACCACCTGCCTCGCCTGGGCGCTCGAGCGCTTCGACCACGTCGAGACCGTCGGCTTCGACTACGGCCAGCGCCACCGTATCGAGCTCGACGTCCGCCCGACGATCATCGCCGCCCTGCGCGCCCGCCAGCCCGCCCTCGCCGCCCGGCTCGGCGACGACCACCTGGTCGACCTGCAGGTGCTCGGCCGCCTGAGCCAGACCGCCCTGACCACCAATGCCGCCATCGCGATGCAGGACGACGGCCTGCCAAACACCTTCGTGCCCGGCCGCAACCTGCTCTTCCTCACCTTCGCCGCCGCCATCGCCTACCGCCGCGGCGCCCGCCACCTGGTCGGCGGCATGTGCGAAACCGACTACTCCGGCTATCCCGACTGCCGCGACGACACGATCAAGGCGATGCAGGTGGCGCTCGGCCTCGGCATGGACCACCGCTTCGTGCTGCACACGCCGCTGATGTGGATCGACAAAGCCGCCACCTGGGCACTGGCGCAGCAACTCGGCGGCACCGACCTCGTCGACCTGGTGCGCGAGGCAACCCACAGCTGCTACGAAGGCGACCGCGCACACCGCCATGAATGGGGATACGGCTGCGGCACCTGCCCGGCCTGCCGGTTGCGGGCAGACGGCTACGCAAGGTTTGCGGCGAAGTAAGCAAGTTCTTTTTTGAAAAAAAGAACCAAAAAACTTTTGCTCGTCAGGCAGGGCCTTAGCGAAGGCGAAGCCGAGCACTCAAGGTATAACTTGGCTGTCGGCCCTCGAAGGCCTCCGGCTACACAATCCACCTCCTGACGAGCAAAAGTTTTTGCTTCTTTTTTTCAAAAAAGAAGCGCTGCCTTCCCTCCTTTGTCCGGCCCGGTTGTCCGTACAATCTGCCTGCGCTAACACCGGCCTCGAGCTCGGACGCGGGGAGTTGCGGTGCCAGACGACGCCAGCGTCATCGCGAGCTGCCGCCGGCGCATCGAGGCGAGCGCCCAGCCGATCTACCTGTCGATCGCCGACACCATCGCCGAGCTCGCGGCCTCCGGCGAGCTCGCCGCCGGCGGCCGCCTGCCGCCGCAGCGCCGCCTCGCCGCCGGCCTTGCCGTCGACCTGACGACGGTGACCCGCGGCCTCAACGAGGCGCGCCGCCGCGGCCTGGTCGAGGCGACGGTCGGGCGCGGCAGCTTCATCACCGCCGCGGCGCGTCACGGCTGGCGCGGCGAGGCGCGGGCGCTCGTCGACATGACGATGAACCTGCCGCCGGTGGTCACCACCCCCTCGCTGTCGCGCCTGCTCTCCGACGGCGTGGCCAAGCTGATGCGCCGCCCCGACGTCGCCCAGCTGATGTCCTACCGTGCCACTGCCGGCAGCCCGGAGGAGTGCTGCGCCGGCGCCGCCTGGCTGCTGCCGACGCTCGGCCGGCGCGATCCGCGGGACTTCCTGGTCGTCGCCGGCGCCCAGGCGGCGATGCTGGCCGTGCTCTCGACGATGCTGCGTCAGGGCGAGCCGATCGCCGCCGAGCGCTTCACCTATCCCGGCCTGCGCGCGCTTGCCGGGCAGCTCGACTGCCCGGTGCTCGGCGTCGACATGGACGCCGACGGCCTGCGCGCCGACGATCTCGATCGGGTGCTGGCGACCAGCGGCGCCCGCCTCGTCTACTGCTCCCCCAACATCCAGAACCCGACCACGGCGACGATGCCGCTCGCCCGTCGGCACGACGTCGTCGCCGTGCTCCGCCGCCGCGACGCCTACCTGGTCGAGGACGATCCCTACGGCCTGCTGCTGGCCGAGCCGCTGCCGGCGTTGGCGGCGCTGGCGCCCGAACGGGTGTTCCACGTCGCGACCCTGGCCAAGGTGATCTCGCCGGGCCTGCGCACCGCCTTCCTGGTGGTGCCGGACGCGCGGCTGGCCGAGCGGCTGACCGCGGCGGTGCGGGCGACCTCGCTGATGGGCTCGGGGTTGATGACGTCGCTCGCCTGCCAGTGGATCGGCAACGGCCAGGCGCTCGAGGTGCGGAACGCCATCCGCGCCGAGCTGCAGCAGCGCCAGGCGCTGGCGGCCGACCTGCTCGGCGACGCGCCCTGCGCCAACCCCTCCGGGCCGCACATCTGGCTGCGGCTGCCGAGCCATTGGGGCAGCGCGGAGTTCGTCGGCTACGTGCGCCGCCAGGGTCTGGCGCTGGTGCCGAGCGAGGTCTTCACGACCATCGGCGACCCGCCGCCGCGGGTGCGCATCGCGCTCGGCACGGCGAGCGACCTGCCCGCGCTGAACACCTCGCTCCTCGCCGTGGCCGAGGCGCTGCGGCACGCCGCATTGCCGCGCTTTCAGCACATCGTCTAGTTAAGGCTAGGGCAATCCGGCCCGGGCCCGCCGCCCAGTGGTTCCAGGGCGGCGCCCCGGCCGTCGCCTATTGCCGCAATCGTGATCAACTCGCCGTGCAAATGCCGGGCGGACAGGCACCTGCACCGCCGTCACGACCTCTCCGCCAAGTAGCACGACCGGTTGAGCCATACAATCAGGCGGCCTTACTCGGCATTGTATGGCTTCATTGTCCTTTGCCCACTTTGGCATGCGGCTTGCTCGCAGACCTGGCGGGGCGATGCGTCGTCGCCCCGCTGGAGGAGGACGGGCCCCAATGCCGAAGGTTGAACGCGAGCCGAACAAGACTGGCGACTACCTGGTCGACTACGAAGAAAAGGTGTTCGAGGACGTCAAGGCCAAGCCCGGCGAAAAGGCGCTCGTCACCTTCCACACCGTCGCCTTCGAGGGCTCGATCGGCCTCGTCAACATGCTGCAAGCCATCCGCCTGCAGCGCAAAGGCTTCGAGACCTCGATCCTGCTCTACGGCCCCGGCGTCACGCTGGGCGTGCAGCGTGGCTTCCCGCGGCTCGGCGACGAAGCCTTCCCCGGCCACCAGAACTTCGCCGGCCAGCTGACCAAGTTCATGGAGGAGGGCGGCAAGATCTACTGCTGCCGCTTCGCCCTGCAGGCGCTGTACGGTCACGGCGAAAGCTCGCTGCTGCCCGGCATCCGCCCGATCGGCCCGCAGGACGTGCTCGACGTCGTGCTCCTGCACCGCCGCGACGGCGCCTTCATCCTCGATACCTGGACCCTCTAGCCCGCATGGCCGTCCGCGCCGCCGCCATCCAGCTCAGCCCGGTGCTGGAGAACGCCACCGGCACCGTCGAGAAGGTGCTGGCGGCGATCCGCGAGGCGGCGGCGTCGGGCGTGCAGCTTGCCGTCTTCCCCGAGACCTTCGTGCCGTACTACCCGTACTTCTCGTTCGTGAAGGCGCCGGTGCAGATGGGCCCGGAGCACATGCGGCTCTACGAGAACGCCCCCACCATCCCCGGCCCCGCGACCGACGCCGTCGCCGCCGCGGCCCGCGCCGCCGGCATGGTCGTGGTGCTCGGCGTCAACGAGCGCGACCACGGCACGCTCTACAACACCCAGCTGGTCTTCGACGCCGACGGCACGCTGCTGCTCAAGCGCCGCAAGATCACCCCCACCTTCCACGAGCGGATGATCTGGGGCCAGGGCGACGGCGCCGGCCTGCGCGTGGTGCCGAGCGCGGTCGGCCGCATCGGCGCCCTGGCCTGCTGGGAGCACTATAACCCGCTCGCCCGCTTCGCCCTGATGGCGCAGCACGAGGAGATCCACTGCGCCCAGTTCCCGGGCTCCCTGGTCGGCCAGATCTTCGCCGACCAGATGGAGGTGACGATCCGCCACCACGCGCTCGAGGCCGGCTGCTTCGTCGTCAACAGCACCGGCTGGCTGACCGACGCGCAGATCGTCTCGATCACCCCGGACGAGGGATTGCAAAAGGCGCTGCGCGGCGGCAGTTGCTCAGCCATCGTCTCCCCCGAGGGCGTGCTGCTCAAGCCCCCTCTGCGCGAGGGCGAGGGCATGGTGATCGCCGACCTCGACATGGCGCTGATCACCAAGCGCAAGCGGATGATGGACAGCGTCGGCCACTACGCCCGCCCCGAGCTGCTGTCGCTGCTGCATGATACCCGGGCCGCCAGCCTGCGCACCGAGCTGCCGACCCTTTCGCCACGGAGCCGTTACGATGTCGATGACGCTGCGATCGACCCAGATGCCTCCAACCGTGCGGCATCCGACCCTGCCGCCCGCCCCGGTGATGGCGCGCCAGCTGATCACCGAGCTGCAATCGCTCGGCCTGCAACTCACTGAGCCGGAGGGCCGCGCCGGCAGCGGCGCCCAAAGCCGCCGCGGCGGCGCCGGACCATCGGACCACAAGGCGGTCACCATCGACGGCCAGACGATCATGGTGCCGATCCACACCGCCACCGCCCGCCGCTCCCCCTTCACCGCTGCCGTGCCCGACCTCGCCGGCCAGACGGTCCTGCTGCGCGACGGCCTGCCCCTGGCGGCGATCTCGTTTCCCCGCCAGCCGCGCTTCTACGCCATGCAGACCTTCGACGGCGTGCCGTACTGGAAGATCGCCATGCTGCACGGCGCCGACGTGCTGGCGACCACGGTGCTGCAGACCTGCATCCGCTACGCCGACCGCCGCACCGCCTGCCAGTTCTGCGCCATCGGCCAGTCGCTCGAGGCCGGCCGCACGATCGCCCACAAGACGCCACAGCAGCTCGCCGAGGTCGCCCGCATGGCGGTGCTGCTCGACGGCGTCAAGCACATGGTGCTGACCACCGGCACCCCGAACGTCATCGACCGGGGCGCGGCCGTGCTCGCCGACAGCGCGTTCGCCATCAAGTCGGCGATCGACCTGCCGATCCAGGCGCAGTGCGAGCCGCCGCGTGACCACGCCTGGTTCCGCCGCCTGCACGCCGCCGGCGTCGACAGTCTGGGCATGCACCTCGAGGGTGCGACCCAGCGCACCCGCGAGGCCATCATGCCCGGCAAGGCGACGGTGAGCATCGAGCGCTACCTCGAGGCCTTCGCCGCCGCAGTGCCGGTGTTCGGCCGCGGCCAGGTCAGCACCTACATCCTGGCCGGCCTCGGCGACGGCTCGGACGAGATCCTGGGTCTCTGCGAGACGCTGATCGGCCTGGGCGTCTACCCCTTCGTCGTGCCCTTCGTGCCGATCGGCGGCACCCCGCTCGAGGCCCACGCCGCGCCGAGCCCGGCAACGATGCGCGCCATCCTCGCCCCGCTCGGCCGGATGCTGCGCGAGGCCGGCCTGACCTCGGACACGGTCAAGGCCGGCTGCAGCAAGTGCGGCGCCTGCTCGTCACTGTCCGCCTACGAGGCGTAAGCATGCCGTTATACGACGGCCCTATGCCGCGCAGCTTGCCCGCCGCCTACAGCGTGATGATCGCCGATGCACCGTGGGCCCGCGCCGGCCACTTCGCCGTGCGCCGCCAGGTCTTCTGCCACGAGCAAGCGCTGTTTCACGGCACCGACCGCGACCTGACGGACGATGTCGCGATCCCGATGGTCGCCGCCACCAGCGTGCTCGGCGCGGCCGACCGCATCGTCGGCGCGGTGCGCATCCATCAGCCCACGCGGCATCTGTGGTGGGGCTCGCGCCTCGCGGTGGAGGCGGAGTTCCGCCGCGTCGGCGCCATCGGCACCGAGCTGATCCGGCTCGCCGTCAGCACCGCCAACGCCCGCGGCTGCGAGCGCTTTCTCGCCCATGTCCAGGTGCAGAACGTCGGCCTGTTCGAAGCCCTGCACTGGCAGGTTGTCGACACGCTCGACCTGCACGGCCGCCCGCACGCCCTGATGCAGGCCGACCTCGGCGCCTACCCCGCGCATGGCCAGGCCGAAATCGCGCTGCTGCGCCCGCCGGCGCGCCCGCGCCTGACGCCCGCAGCACTGGCCGCCTGATGCCCGACGCGCTGCACGCCGCCAGCCTCGCCGAGGCGCTCCGCCGCGGCCAGGGCCTGGCCGCCAAACGCGACATCGAGACCGTCGCGCAGCGCCTCGGCCTCGCCGAGACCGCCGTCCCGGTCGGCGACGATTGCGCCGCCATCCCGGATGGCGACGGCTTCCTGCTGCTCGCCATCGAGGGCTTCCAGCCCGGCTTCGTCGCCGCCGAGCCCTGGTTCGCCGGCTGGTGCGGCGTCATGGTCAACCTCAGCGACGTCGCCGCCATGGGCGGCCGGGCGACCGCGGTGGTGGACGCGCTGTGGAGCGCCGGCGCTGAGCAGGCCGAGCCGCTGCTCGCCGGCTTGCGCGCCGCCGCCGCCGCCTACGGGGTGCCGATCGTCGGCGGCCACAGCAACCTGCGTGCGCCTGAGCTGCAGCTCTCGGTCGCCGTGCTCGGCCGCGCCCGCCGCCTGCTCAGCGGCTTTGCCGCGCAGCCCGGCGACGTGCTGCTCGCCGCCATCGACCTGCGCGGCTCGTTCCGCCCTTGCTTTGACAATTTCGATGCCGCGAGCCACGCCCCGCCCGCCCGGCTCCGCGCCGCCCTGGCCGTGCTGCCGGCACTCGCCGAGGCCGGGCTGTGCGCCAGCGCCAAGGACATCAGCCAGGCCGGGCTGGTCGGCACCGCGCTGATGCTCGCCGAAAGCTCCCGCGTCGGCATGGTGATCGACCCCGAGGCCGTGCCGCGCCCGCCCGGCGTCGAGCTGCTGCGCTGGCTGCGCTGCTTCCCCAGCTTCGGCTTCGTGCTCGCCGCCCCCGCGGCTGCCGTCGCCGCCATCACCGCCGCCTTCGAGGCCACCGGTATCGCCTGTGCCGCGATCGGCCGTTGCGAGGCCGGGTCGGCGCTGCGCCTGCAGGAGGGCGCCGTCGAGACGGTGTTCTGGGACCACGCCGCCGAGCGCCTGATGGGCTGCGCCCAGGCCGAACCGACCGCCCGGCGCGCGCCATGAAGATCGGCCTGTTCACCCATTCCGGCAATCCGCGCGGCGGCGTCGTGCACGCGCTCTCGGTCGGCGAGGCGCTGGTCGAGGCCGGCCACGAGGTCAGCCTGCTCGCCCCGCTCGGCGCGCGCGGCTTCTTCCGCCCGCCGCCCGGCCGCGCGGTCGCGCTGCCGCTCGCCACCGCCGGCCGCACCGGCAGCGTCGAGCGGATCGGCCAGCAGATCGACCTCATCGTGCAATGGCTCGCCGCCCCCGGGGCGCCGCGCTTCGACGTCTGGCACGCCGGCGACCCGATCACCGCCAACGCCCTGGCCGCCCTGGTGCGCCTGGGCGCGATCGGCGGCTTCTCGCGGACGGTCCACCACCTCGACCCTGTCGAGGACCCGCGCCGCGCCGCCTGGCAGGAGACCGGCCTGCGCGACGCCGCCGCGCTGTGCTGCGTCAGCCAGCTCTACCAGGCCAGGCTTGCCGCCGAGTTCGGCCGCGCGGCCACCCTGGTCGGCAACGGCGTCGACACCGCCCGCTTCTCCCCCCTGCCCGGCCCCGCCGACGCGACGACCCGTGAGCGCTGGCCCACCGGCGGGCTGCGCCTGCTCGCCCTCGGCGGCGTCGAGCCGCGCAAAAACACGCTCGGCATCCTGGAGGGCTTCGCGATCGCCCGCCGCTCGCTGCCGAATGCGACCCTGCTGATCGCCGGCGGCGCCAGCCTGCTCGACCACACCGCCTACGGCGCGCGGTTCCAGGCTGCCCTCGCCCGCCTCGGCCTCGCCGCCGCCGTCCGCGTCTGCGGCGTCGTGCCGGACGACGAGGTGCCGGCGCTGTATCGCGCCGCCGACATGCTGCTCAGCCCCTCGCTCGCCGAGGGCTTCGGCCTCGCCGCCGTCGAGGCGATGGCGGCGGGAACCCCCTCGATCGTCGCCGCCCAACCGCCCTTCACCGAGCACCTCACCCCGGGCGACTGCCTGTTCGTCGACCCGGAGGACCCGGTCGCGATCGCTCGCGCCATCGTCGAGGCCACCAGTCCGGCGCTGCGCTCGTCGCTGCGCCGCAACGGCCTGCGCGTCGCCGCCCGCATGCCGTGGCGGGCGGTCGCCGATCGCCATCTGCCGGTGTTCCATGCCATGCAGGAGCGGCAACATGCCTGAGATGCGCTTCACCGTGCGCTGGCCGGACGGCCGCGAAACCGCCTGCTACTCGCCCTCGCTGGTGGTCGAGGAGCACCTCGCGGTCGGCACGCGCTACCCGCTCGACGAGTTCGTCCGCGCCAGCACCGCCGCCCTGGCCGTCGCCAGCGAGCGTGTCGCGGCGCGCTACGGTTTCGCCTGCAGCCGTGCGCTCGCCCAGATCGAGGACATCCGCCGCGAGGCGGCGCGCCAGGCGCCAGACGGCCCGGCCGACGCGCCGACGGTCACCGTGCTAGGGTTCGAGCGGCTGTGAGCGCCGGAAGGGAGGCGATGATGACTGATGTGACCCACGTGCCGGTGTTGATCGTCGGCGCCGGCCAGGCCGGCCTGGCGATGAGCTGGTTCCTCAAGCGCGACGGCGTCGAGCACGTCGTGCTGGATCGCAATGATGTCGGCCATGCCTGGGAGCATGAGCGCTGGGACACGTTCTGCCTGGTGACGCCGAACTGGCAGTGCCGCCTGCCGGGCTTTGACTACCGCGGCGACGACCCGAACGGCTTCATGCTCAAGCACGAGATCGTCGCCTACCTGAAAGCGTTCCGCGACAGCTTTGACCCCCCGGTGCGCGCCGGCGTCACGGTGACTTCGCTCGCCGCCGCGCCCGGCGGCGGCTACGAGGTGCAGACCGATGCCGGTCGCTGGCACGCCGGCGAGGTGGTGATCGCGACCGGCGGCTATCATGACGCCATCATCCCGCCCTACGCCGCCGCCATCCCGCCCGCCATCCGCCAGCTGCACTCGTCGGAATACGCCCGGCCGGAGACCCTGCCGCCCGGCGCCGTGCTCGTCGTCGGCACCGGCCAGTCCGGGGCCCAGATCGCCGAGGACCTCCACCTCGCCGGCCGCCAGGTGCATCTCTGCGTTGGCCCGGCGCCGCGCGTCGCCCGCTTCTATCGCGGCCGCGACGTCGTCGAGTGGCTCGACAAGATGGGGTTCTACGACATCCCCGTCGAGCGCCACCCGCTGCGCGAAGGCGTGCGCGACAAGACCAATCATTACGTCACTGGCCGCGACGGCGGCCGCGACATCGACCTGCGCCGCTTTGCCCTTGAAGGCATGCAACTGCACGGCAGTCTGGCGCTCGTGCGCGACAGTCAGGCCAGCTTCAACGACGATCTCGTCGCCAACCTCGACGAGGCGGACGCCACCAACGAAAACATCAAGCGCTCCATCGACGGCTGGATCACCGCTCAAGGCGTGTCGGCCCCCGAGGAGGCGCCCTACACGCCGGTCTGGCAGCCCGCGCCAGGCGCGCCGCCATCGCTCGACCTCGCAGCCGGCGAGGTCACCAGCGTCGTCTGGTGCATCGGCTTCCGGCCGAACTACCGCTGGATCAAGCTGCCGGTGTTCGACGGCCGCGGCATCCCCTCGCACCACCGCGGCGTGACCCCGATGCCCGGCCTCTACTTCCTCGGCCTGCCCTGGCTGCACAGCTGGGGCTCGGGCCGCTTCAGCGGCATCGCCCGCGACGCCGGCCACCTGGCCGACCGGATCGCCGAACGCCGCCCCACCCGGTCCGCCGCCGCCTAGGCGCGCGTGAGGCAGGCAAGGCCAGAGGCTCTGCCTCTGGACTCCGCTGGGGCCGGTAGGCCCCAGACCCCATGACTGATGAGACGACGCCCTCAGCGTGCTAGCAATCAACCCGTGGTGGAGGCCGTTGGCAACGGCCTAGCAATCTTGCCTATATGCAAGTTTTGGATAACTTATTGTTATTAATAAGTTTATTTTTCCGCCAAGGGTTAAGTCTCGTCTCGCCAACCACCACGAAATCTTGCCGTATTTCGCCTAACCTAAAAAATCGGGATCTGGGGCCGCCGGCCCCAGCGGGTCCAGGGCAGAGCCCTGGCCTTACTCTGCTGGCTGCTCCACCCCAGGCCTTACGGCTCCCCGCCGTCGTCTCAGCAGCCGTCCGCCCAGCATGCTGAGATCGTCCATGGCGACGTAGAACGACGGCACGAAGACCAGCGACAGCACGGTCGAGACGATCAATCCGCCGATCACCCCGATCGCCATCGGCGAGCGGAACTCGCCGCCGTCCCCCAGCCCAAAGGCGCTCGGCAGCATGCCGGCGACCATGGCCACCGTCGTCATCACGATCGGCCGCGCCCGCTTGGCTCCCGCCTCCATCAGCGCGGTGCGGCGGCTGGCGCCATGCGTGCGCGCCTCGATGGCGAAGTCGACCAGCATGATGGCGTTCTTGGTGACGATGCCGATCAGCATCAGGATGCCGATCACCACCGGCATGCTGATCGGGTTCCCGGTCACCAGCAGAGCGAGGATGACGCCGCCGAGCGAGAGCGGCAGCGACAGCAGGATCGTCACCGGCTGGGCGAGGCCGCCGAACAGCAGCACCAGCACCGCCAGCATCATCATCAGCCCGACGCCCATCGCGCCGGCGAAGCCGGCGAACACCTCGCCCATGATCTCGGCGTCGCCGCCGCCGGCGAGCCGCACCCCGGCCGGCAGGTGCCGCGCCTGCGGCAGCGCCGCCACCCGGTCGAGCGCGGCGCCGAGCGCGATGCCGGGCGCGAGGTCGGCGCCGATCACCACCCGCCGCTCCCGGTCGTAGCGCTCGATCGAGGCCGGCCCCTGGCCGAAGCCGATCTCGGCCACCGAGAGCAGCGGCATCGCCATCCCGGTGGCGCCCTCGACGGCGAGCGTCTGCAGCGTCTGCAGCCGGCCGCGGGCGCTGCGCGCGAGCTCGACCCGAATCGGGATCTGCCGGTCGCCCAGGTGGAATTTCGGCAGCAGCGCGTCGATGTCGCCGAGTGTGGCGATGCGCAGCGCCTCGGCGATCGCCTGCGGCGAGACGCCCACGCGCGCCGCCTCGTCGCCGCGCGGCAGCACCCGCAGCTCCGGCCGGTCGAGCCCGGCATTGGCGGCGACGTTGGTGTAGCCGGGCAGCCGCCGCATCGCGCTCTCGAGGCTGGCGACCGCCCGGTCGAGCGGCGCCGGCTCGCGCCCGAGCAGGCTGATCGAGAGCTGCCGCTCGCCCCGATCGTTGACATACCAGCCGCGCACGTCCGGGATCGCCGCGAGCCGCCGGCTGAGCTCGCCCTCGACCTGCTTCTGCGAGCGGTGGCGCTCGCCCTTGGGCACCAGCGTCACCGTCATGTTGGCCTTGCTGACGTCGTCGCCCGCGCCGGTCGGCGTCTGCCCGCCGACGACCAACACGCCGCTGACCTCCGGCACCTGACGAAACACGCGGGCGACCTGGTCGGTGCGCGCCGCCGTGTCGTCGAGCGTCGAGCCGGGCGGCAGCTCGAGCGACAGCACGCTGCGGCTGTCATCGTCGGCCGGGATGAAGTCGATTGGCAGCGTAGTCGTCGACCACAGCGACAGGCCGAACAGCAGCAGGCCGACGCCGAGCGTCCAATACGGCCGCCGCAGCGTCGCCGAGAGCAGCCGCGCATAGACGCGCGCCAGCGGTCCCGGCGGCGGCGCCTCGGCGGGATGCGGCCGCAGCAGGTGAGCGGCCAGCACCGGCGTGAGCAGCCGGGCGACCATGAGCGAGGCCAGCACGGCGGCGCCGATGGTCAGCCCGAACTGCTTGAAATACTGCCCAGCGATGCCGCCCATAAAGCTCACCGGCGCGAACACCGCGACGATGGTCAGCGTGATCGCGGTCACGGCGAGCCCGATCTCGTCGGACGCGTCGATCGCCGCCTGGCGCGCCGTTTTGCCCATCCGGATATGGCGGGCGATGTTCTCCACCTCGACGATCGCGTCGTCGACCAGGATGCCGGTGACCAACGTGATCGCCAGCAGGCTGATGAAGTTGAACGAGAAGCCCATCACCTGCATCGCCAGGAAGGTCGGGATGACGGCGAGCGGCAGCGCCGTCGCCGCCACCAGCGTCGCCCGCCAGTCGTGCAGGAAGATGAACACCACCAGCACCGCCAGCGCCGCCCCCTCGAGCAGCGCGTGCATGGCGGCGAGGAAGCTGCCGTAGGTCCCGCGCACGCTGTCGTCGATCAGGCTGAACTGCACCTCCGGGTGGCTCGCCGACAGCGCCGCGATGCGCGCCCGCACGAGCGCCGCGACGGCGACGTCGCTCGCCCCCTTGGCCCGCTCGACGGCAAACGCCACCACCGGCCGGTCACCATCGAGCCGGGCGAACTGCCGCGGCTGCTCGTAGCTGTCGCTGACGGTGCCGAGGTCGGACAGCCGCGTCTCGCGCCCGCCCGGGAGCACGATGCGCGAGGCGGCGAGAGCGGTGACGCTGTCCGCCCCGGCCAGGGTGCGAATGGCCTGCTCCTGGCCACCCAGCTCCGCCCGGCCGCCCGCGAGGTCGATGTTGGTCGCCGCCACCTGCCGGTTCACGTCCCCGGCGGTGATGCCGAAGGCGGCCAGCCGGTCCGGCTCGAGCGCCACCTGCATCTCGCGCGTCACCCCGCCGACGCGCTGCACCCCGCCGACGCCGCGAACCCCCTGCAGATCGCGCACCACCACGTCGTCGACGAACCAGGACAGTTGCTCCAGCGTCAGGCTCGGCGCCGCGGCGGCGTAGGTCTGGATCGCCTGGCCGACGACGTCGATGCGGCTGATGATCGGCTCGTCGATCGCCGCCGGCAGCTGGGTTCGGATGCGCGAGACCGCGTCGCGCACGTCGTTCAGCGCCCGGTCCGAGCTCACCTCCAGCCGCAGCTCGATGACCGTCACGCTGTCGCCGTCGGTGACGGTGGACTGCACGTGCTTGACCCCGGCGACACCGGCGACCGCGTCCTCGACGCGCCGGGTCACCTGCGTCTCAAGCTCGCTCGGCGCCGCGCCCGACTGCGTGATCTCGACCGAGACCACCGGGATGTCGACGTTCGGCGCGCGGGTGATCGGCACCGCAAGAAAGCTCGCGATGCCCAGCACCAGCAGCACGGTGAACAGCACCAGCGCCGGCACCGGCCGCCGGATGGAGGCGCCTGAGATGTTGAACGCCATAGGCTAGCGCTCAGCCACGCTGGCGGCAGGCGCGGCGGCGATCGGCGTGATCCGGTCGCCGTCGCGCAGGAAGGTGCCGGACAACGCCACCACCTGTTCGCCCGCGGCGACGCCGCTGTCGATCTCGGCCCGGCTGTCATCGCGCAGCCCGACCACGACGGTCCGCATCCGCGCGGTCGGACCATCCGGCCCGGCCATCACCACGGCGACATGCGCGCCGTCGGCGCCGAACAGCACCGCCGAGAGCGGCACAAGCACGCCGTCGCGCCGATCGACCTCGACCACGGCGCGCCCGAAGCGCCCGGTCGGCGGCGGCGGCGCGCCGGCCGGCAGCGGCGGGTCGAACGCGATGCGCACCCGCCCCAGCCGGCTCTGCTGGCTGACCTGCGGCGCGATCAGCCTGACCCGCCCGGGCAGCTCACGGCCGTCCACGATCAGCCGGGCCGCCTGGCCAGGGCGCAGCGCCGTCAGCAGCGCCTCCGGCACCGACGCCTCCAGCTCGATCAGGCCGTCGGTCACAATCCGGAACAGCGGTCCGCTCGCGGTGCCGACCACAGCGCCGAGCCGCGCCTCGCGCTGGCTGATCAGGCCGGCGACCGGCGCCCGCAGCTCGCAGCGGGCGAGCCGCACGGCCAGCTCCTCCCGCTCGACTCCGGCCAGCGCCCGGTCCGCCCGCGCCAGCGCCAGCGCGTCCTCGGCGGCGGTGACGCGGGCGACGGCGACGGCCTGCCCCGCCTGGCGCTGCTCAAAGGTCTCGTGCGAGGCGTCGCCACGGCTGATCAGGGCGCTGGTACGGGCAAACGCGGCGTCGGCCTCGACCCGGTTGGCCGACGCCTCGGCGATCTGGCCCTGCGCTGCCGCCACCGTCGCGTCGGCATGCGCAATCTGGGCAGCGTTCTGCGCCAGCGCGATGTCCACCGCGTCACGCGACAGCCGCGCCAGCACCTGGCCCGCCGCGACCCGGTCGCCCTCCTCCACCAGCACCGCCGTGATCGCCAGCCCGTCGACCTGCGGCACCACCATCGCCTCCTCGCGCGCGACATAGGTGCCGGTGAGCGTCAGCCGCTCGACCAGGGTGCCCTGCGTCGCCGGCACCACGCTCACCGCCGGCGCCTGCGGCAGCACCGTCGCCCGCGCCGCCAGGGGCACGAGCAGCATTACCAGCCACAGGCCTCGGCGGCCATTCGGCACCGTGCTGCGGGCGTCGGCGAGCAGGATCCGGTTCATCACTGCCGAGAGATATCACTTCGCAAGCGCGCTCGCAGCCTGGAAAAAAGGCAGGGCTCTACCCTGGACCCGCCGGCGGCGGCGCCCCCGACCCGCATCCGTGGCGTTCACCAGGCTTGGCCTAACTCCAAATGGTCATCAGACCGAAACATCCGATCGGCCTGCCCCTGGGTAAGGCAAACGGCGACAGCCGCAAGCGTCGCGCCGTCCGCTGCCAACCGCCCAAAAGGGGACTAGATCAATGACCATTGAAACCGGCACGCCGAGCCCGCAGAGAACCCGTCGGCGCCTGATGACCGAGGCCGGCCTCGGCGCGCTCGCCTTCGGCGCCCTGGCCGCAACGCCTGCCCCCGCCTCGGCGGCCACAGCGCTGACCGACCCGGACATCCTGAACTTCGCCCTCAACCTCGAGTATCTCGAGGCCGAGTACTACATGCGGGGCGTCACCGGCGCCGGCCTGCCGGCCAAGATGACCGGCGGCGTCGGCTCAACCGGCACCGTCACCGGCGGCCGACGCGTCTCCTTCGACCGCCCGGCCCTGCAGGGCTCG
Source organism: Acetobacteraceae bacterium (assembly GCA_965198995.1). GTDB lineage: Bacteria > Pseudomonadota > Alphaproteobacteria > Acetobacterales > Acetobacteraceae > CAXMMR01. Next base: position 945,069 of record CBDAQG010000002.1, on the reverse strand, counting down.
CTTGAGGAGATCATGACCGACGAGTTTAACCACGTCGCCTACCTGCGCGCCGGCCTCGGCAAGTATGCGGTGGCCGAGCCCTCGATCGATTTCACCAGTGCATTCCTCGCGCTCGGCAAGGCCGCCGGCTTCAGCGACGATTTCGACCCGTTCGCCGACGAGTTGTCGTTCCTGCTCGGCGCCTTCGTCTTCGAGGACGTCGGCGTGACGGCCTATAGCGGCGCCGCGCCGGCGATCACCAGCAAGGCCTACCTGGCCGCCGCCGCCGGCATCCTGTCGGTCGAGGCCTACCATGCCGGCGAGCTGCGCCTGATGCTCTATCAAAACGGCATGGCGACCGACACGGCGAAAATAGCCGCCGCCCGTGCGGCAGTGTCCGGCACCGGCCCGGGCTTCAAGACGCCGGCCGACGATCAAGGCGTGACCACCAACGGCCAGCCTTACGGCACCGTCAACATCGTGCCGACCGACACCAACTCGCTCGCCTTCGCCCGCACGCCGCAGCAGGTGCTGAGCGTCGTCTACCTCGGCGGCACGACCAGCGGCGGCTTCTTCCCCGACGGCGTGCACGGCGCCATCACCACCGCCTGACAGCAGCACCGGTGCCGGGAGACACCCTCCCGGCACCGGCCAGCGTCCATCGCCGGGTTGCACGAGAACACGCAACATTAAGAACGGCCAGGGTTCTGCCCTGCCCCCTCCTGGGGCTGTGAGGCCCCGGATCGTGCAGCGGTCTTCGTCTGATTGGCGAGGAAGGAAGGCAAGGGGCTTTGCCCCTTGACCCCACCAAAGCCGCGGCTTTGGAAACGTATACTTGAGGATCTTGGCTGAGGCCGTCCGACAGCGCCGTGCTTAGGGTCGGCTGCGGGCGTCGCGGGCAACATGGCCGACCCCGACCGCCCCTTGACCTGACAGCCTGTTGGCCGCTCAAGCGGCAGCCGCTGACCCACAGGACCACGCTCGCCCTGCCAAAGTCGAGCAAGCGCGCCACGGCGCTGCGAGACTGACCGCTTCGACCAGGGCGATGGCGCACTGACGCGGATCAGACGAGTAGGGCTGTGCCATACGCTGCTGCCTCCCACCCGCCAGCAGCTTGCATCAGAGTTCTGCCCGCGGCGGAAGACGTTCGGGCTCTGACGTGATCCGGTCACGCTGCAATATCAGCGGCCCAAACCAGTGACCGACGCCCCCCAACACGGCACCATAGGTGCCCTGCTGGCCCACGCGCGCCTCGTCCTCGAACCACACCTCCAACGGCTTGCCGCCCGCCCGCGCTGGCAAGACCGCGGCGACAAGGGCGGGAAAGTCTTGTTAAAAAGCGCCTGCGCTGCTTTGTCGAGCCTGGGGTTACGCGGTCGCGGCTGGAGCCGGGTCAGGCGCAGGCGCAGCAACTGGCCGACGGTGCGCTCATGCACGTCGCGTAACTTAAGTGACGTATGTGGCCGAACGCTGAGCGGCCGATGCCGGTCGCAAACTCAAATCCCGGAGGCTGGACTGAAGATGTGCCTGGCTCCCTAAACTTGATTGGTCAATCAGAGTTGGTCAAGGCGGCGGCAGTTCGGGAGTGGAGTCAGCAAAACTGATTGGATGTCGTGTAGGAGCCGATACGCAAACGGTCCGCGAGACATGCCTTACCATTGTAGAACTGCCGTCTTTCAAAACCATCTTCCTGCGAACCTCCGCTCCGCTGAATGACTAATCCCCTGCCTGGCAGAACATTTGCTAGTCGTGCATGTAATTTTCTTTGGTTGTCATTAGTGTAGCGATAGACGCCACCTCGTTCTCGGCAGCGGCCAGAAACGGACTTAGGCCTTCTCGCACACCACAATTCCATCGCGATCGTAAGCACAAAAGTGAAAAAACATTCGTCAAGGATCTTTTCGTCAAGCGACGGCATTCCGCCTGCATACGGCAGAGAAGCTAGCACGAAACATCCGCTATACTGAAAGCTCCCTGATAGCTTAAAGAGGCTGTCTAAACTTACTTTACCGCTCTGTGCCGGCGACGCTCCATAAACAACGCTGCCACTAATGAGTATGCATAACGGTCGTTTTTACCCACAACAGGATCGTTGGGTCGCGCCTAACTATCCTCGATGAGAAGGCTACCTCTCACTTTGTAGCCTTGCAGCTTTTCACTGAGCCAAGCGTGGACATCTTGTCCGCCAACTAACCCGCCAATAGCAAATGCCAATGCATCGTGATTGGCTAAAGATGCCGGCAATGGTGCAAAAGCTCTCGTCCAACCTCCTGACCTTGCGCTCAAGGCTTTCGATAAAGCTCCGCCATTCGTGAGTCGGTCTTTTATGTAAGCCAACCCAGCATCACCCAAGTTTCGCTCGATGAGAAGGGGCATGTGACGCATACTCCGAGTTAAGCTTTTGGCACTACCGTTCCATTATGGAACCATCTATACTAGTTGCTGTCTGGTGCTCTATAGTCCTAATGCGGACCGATTGGCTGATCATCTATATCCGGCCTGAGGCTTTCCCCAGTATCTAGATTATAATAGTTTCCGTTCCCGTCTCCAGGCGTACTACCAGGCTGACCTCGCCACTCGTATCCATCCGGTGGCACCGTGGGATCAGGAGGTAAGTCCGCAAACGGACGCTCCTGCAGGAACGGTATTAGAGACTGTGCCAATTGCTGGCTTGAAGCTACATTTGCTCCTACGCCGGACCGCTCGGCAATCAGGCCTTGTTGGTCGCAGCAGCGCCATCGCACCACCTTGTCCTTGGCAAGGTCCGGCGCAGCCAGAACGATCTGCCTCAGCTCCGTCATCTGTTCGTCCGAGAGCGCCGGACTGCGACCAGGGCTGGCTTTATTGGCCAACCCTCGACCCCGTCAGCATGGAACCAATGCACCAATCTCGCAGCGTTTGCCGATCCATTCCGCACAAAGCAGCCGCCGCCGCAGGCGTAGCATCGTCAAGCACATGCGCTATAGCAAGGATGCGGCACGCCACTGAACCAGCCTCGCTTCTGGCCAGACTGCGCAGCTCAGAGGCTGAGTAATCCAATCGGCTCACCACGCTCGCCACGCCCATCCATCGCTCCATCGAACCCACCGAGCACGAAGCCAATCAGATTACCGAGGCGATGAGAGCGTCGCCGGATCAAGCGGGGTCGTCACCGGCTTGCCGGACGTAGTTGGCGCATTCGGCTGGGGTGAACTGTTGGAGCAAAGAGCCGATGCGCTGCCAGACGTTGGCGATGGATCGCTCGTTGGCTTAGCGCAGCAGGGTCTTGCGCTTGGCGAAGACCATCTCGATGGGGTTCAGGTCCGGGCTGCAGGGCGGCAGGCACAAGAGACGCGCGCCGGCTTGGCGGATCGCGTGTCGCACCGCGGCGCCTTTGTGGCTGCCAAGGTTATCGAGCACGACGATGTCGCCGGGTCGCAGGGTCGGCACGCGGACCTGCCGCATCCAGGCCACAAACAGGCAGGCGTTGATCGGGCCGTCGAACACGCACGGCGCGGTGATGCCGTCGGCTCGCAGGCCTGCCAGGAAGGTCATCGTGGTCGAGCGCACAGGCAGCTTGGCGGCGATCAGGCGCTGCCCGCGCAAGGTACGTCCGTGGATGCGCGTCAGGTTGGTCTTGGCCCAGGTCTCGTCGACAAACACCAACCTGTTTGGATCAACCCGGCGCTGATGGCGCTTCCACCGCTCGCGCTTGCGCGCCACGTCCGGACGGTCCTGCTCGGCGGCACGCAGGCTTTTGAAGGTGAGTCGCTCCTCGCGCAGAAAGCGCCACACCGCGTCGTAGCTCACCTTGGTGCCGCGCTCGGCCAACTCCGCCCGCAGCGCCCGCCCGGTCAGGTCAGGGGCGGCCGCGATCCGCGCCAGCAGCCAGTCGCGCTTCGCTGGCAGCGCAAACCGACCGCCCACCGGTTTGGTAGCTTGCCGCTCAGGCGATAGTCTTTGACCCACAGCGGCGAGTGCTGCCTCGAACCACCGCAAACGCGCGCAACCGCGCGATGGCCACGCGCCTGCTCATGCGAGTGACAATCCATCACGCTCAACCAGTTGGGTAGGCCGACCGCGCCGACGCCGACGCCGCCGACATGGTGCATCTGATCAACGATGGTAACACTCTACCCGCTCACCATCCGATACCAGCGACGTGAGGCGCCCTGCCCTCATGAGGCCGGCTGTGCCTGCCCCAGCACCATGTCAATGCCAAACAGTCGAACAATCCTGATCGTCACGATCAACGCCGGAGGTCACCAGCCCGACGCCGTCGCGACGTTGCAGGCAAACGCGATCGAACCCCTGGTCGCGATCGACCGAACCCAGCCGCACCGCCCCTACGACGTCCGGCCGCCACCTGCAGCGAAAACCCCGCGGCGGATTACCGAACCCTGGCGCATCGCCATGAAGCCAAGCTGGAAACCGACGATGCCAGAACCCGATACAAAATGCGCAAGCAGACCGTCGAACCCGTGTTCGGCATCATCAAGAGCGCTATCGGCTTCACGCGCTTCCGCCTCCGTGGCCTGGCCAACGCAGCAACCGAGTGGAGCTTCGTCACACAGGCCTACAACTGCAGGCGAATGGCCCGGATGCAGGCAGCATGAAAGGTCAACTCCCGATCTTCCAGCAGCTCGCTACGTCCCTCCAGTGACAATCCAATCCGACAGGCTGCTAGCGTAATGCCTCGTAGCCGCTGATGAGCGACGCAACCTGCTCCTCGGACATGTCGTGACCCAGGATCGACTTGGCTTGTTGCTTGTCGCCCGCCAAGGTCAACGCGGCCGCAAGGTCTTGGCGCACCCGCGGACTGACGTTTGGCAACGACGCCACAGGAGTCAACTCGGCGATCGCTTCCTGGCTGTTGCCGGTCAGGGCCAGCGAGAGACCAAGGTCCACCCGCGTCGCCAATTGATTGCCGGTGCCGAGCAACAGCACGGCTCGATACTCCGCCTGCGCCTGTTCGTGCTTCCCCTGCATGTCCAAAGAGACGCCCAAATCCGTCATCGCCGCTTGATTGCCCACGTCCTCGGACAACGCCCGCCTGAACGTCAGTTCCGCCGTCGGCGCATCATGGCCGAGTTGCAGCTTACCAAGCTCGATCAGCACACCAGGATCTCTCGGCCTGAGGCTGTACGCATGCTTCACGGCCACCTCAGCACCGAACATGTCGCCGGTCTGCCGCAACGCCTCCGCCTGCAGCAGAAGCGCACCGACATCGTCCGGATTGTCCGCCAACACGCCCTCGACGACATGTTCCGCCGCACCGTAAGCCCCGCTTTGCAAGGCTACCTTCGCAATGTCGAGGCCTGGTTTGGCATGACTCAGAGCGGGCGGCTTCTTGGCAGACAGCACGAGTTGAGGCTGCCTCGCACTACACGACGCCAACAGCAAAGCAAGCAGCCCAACGTAGCGCAACACTGTGCGTCTCCAAACCAGCCGGGACCTTAACGGCCGCTACAGCGCCACATACGCGTTCATAGCGTGCTGCTGAGAGGGTCTGCAAGTAGAAGTTGTGGGTTAGGATCAATGCATAAGCTGTCGAGAGATCTGGATACCGGCCGGGCCGCCAACCACGATAAACACGCAGGGCAGGATAAACAGGATCATCGGCAAGGTCAGAAGCACGGGTAGTCGGGCGGCCTTCTCTTCGAAGCGGGTCAGCGTCTCCTGCCGCAGCTCGGTCGATAATATCCGCAACGCATGCCCAAGCGGCGTGCCGTACTGCATGGTCTGGATCAAGGTGCCACCCAGACGCCTGAGACTGGCGAGATCGGTTCGCAAACCCATGTTGGTCAGCGCGACACGTCGATCGGTCGTAATGCGCATTTCATTGGCTGTCAGCTTAAGTTCAGTCGAGACTGACGCGTGCGCGCTCTCGATCTCCGTCGCCACGCGATCAATTGCCGCCTCCAAGGCAAGCCCCGCCTCGGCACAGATCACCATCATGTCCAGCGCATCTGGCAGGCCCGCCTCGACGGCTGCGAGGTAACGCGCTCGTAGCCGCCCGACGATCAGGTCCGGCAGCAGAAGCCCGATGATGAATCCCCCTGGTGTTGCCGCATAAAACAGCAACGTGTTGGACACTCGCCCCCGCAGCAAGGCAGCAACGATGAGCGGCAGCAGAACGAGGAGCGTGACCTTACTTCCCAGGAAGAGGCTGACTGCTCCCTTGCCTCTGAAGCCGGCGGCGACGAGCGCGCGTTCGAGCTCCGCCATCGTCCGCGCCGGCATGAACTTGCTTTTCGCCAACGAGCTGCCAAAAGCGCTCACCAGGTCAAGCGGGTTCCTGACCTTGCCCCGCGGCACAGGCACGCTCGACTGCGCGTCAAGGAAGTTCAACCGGGACATGACGCGGCTACGTCGGCCTGAAGCGACGATCAGCACCGACATCCCGCCGACAAAAACAAGCCCTAACAGAACCGTCACCTGCAGGAGTGTCACCGCAACCTCGTCCCAATTTTCCGCCGCCTTGCCGCGCAACGGCCTTCGGGCAGGTCACCACCGTCATCAGATCCGACCGCCACGGACGACTTATACCAACATCATCGTATACGCCGCGTTAACAGAAGCCGTCCTCTTGATCCCGAATGACCGAAAACCACTATCCCGTCGCTAACGTCCACGACCATCCCAGCCACGCCTTACTGTCGTGCTTCAGCCTCTCGGCCGACCGCTGGTCCCAGCAGTGACAAGCTTGGTGAGCCGATGCCCTCACGCTCCAACTGAGCGACGATCGACCTCAAGCAGTCTGTCACCGCCCTGATCACGCTGTCACTAAACCCGATATCGGCGGAGATGGTCTAGGCGACTTTGTTCGAAGCTAGGCTGGGTCTTGAACGCAACTAGCTGCCGTTAGGCCGACAGCTCGGCCGCCCCAAACGACCGTCGATCGCAAGCTGATCACCGGCCAGTACCGCTCGGATCATCTCCCCGGTGAGTGTGGTGACTGCCCGAACCATCCTGCTGGCTACCATGGCCCGCGTCCGCGGCAACTCGAACAGCTCGTTCAGTATGATCCGCTGCGCCGGCGGTCGTGCAGGCCACAGCGTGGAGCATTGGTTCAGCGGCCCGCCTTGTCATTAACGGAACCTTCCAGCCACGCCATCGTGGGACAGAGACAGATTTGCCCAAAAGCGCAGCATACCTCGGAAAGGCCTGAATGACTTCCCTAGAGCAGATGCCGTTCATTCCGGCTCATACCGGCGGCCATAAAGTAGTTTGTGCATTCGGCTGGCGTGATGGCCGAAAGCGCATCCCTGATTGCATCCCACAGGGCGTCAATGGTCCGTGCCGCTGCCTTGCGGAGAGCGAGCTCGAGCTTGCAGAAGGCGTTCTCGATGGGCTTGAAGTCGGGCGAGTAGGGCGGCAGATAGCGCAGCCATGCCCCAGCGACTTAGACGGCCCAACGCAGGTCTGCGCCTTTGTGGCCGGGCAGGTTATCGAGGATCACCGTGTCGTCGCAATAGAGCGTCGGCACCAGAACCCGCTCGATATAGGCCTAGAAGGCTGCCGGGTTCATCGGTCCGCCGAGAGCACCATGGGCGCGGTCATGCCCGACCGACGAAGCGCACCGGTGAAGGTCGTGGTCTTCCAGTGCCCATGCCGCACCGGCGCCCGACGACGTTGGCCGTGTCCGGCCAGGCCGCGAAAGCGCGCCATCTTGGCCGAGGCTCTGGCCTCGTCGATGAAGACCAGGCGCTCGGGATCAAGGTCAGGCTGAGCGTCGAACCATGCCCGAGGCCGGGCTGCGACGTCTTGACGCTCCTACTCGCTGGCATGTACGGTTTTGGAGCTGATCGCGTGACGGTCCAGAAAGCGCCACAGCGTACCGGGCGCGAACGACGCCACATGATCACGGCGCAGCAGCTACGACAGCTCGACAAGCGTAATATCCTTCCGCTCCTAAATCACGTTCAAGATCACCGCCCGATGGGCCTCGACATGCTGCGAGCGCGCGTCATCACCTTTGGACTTCGGCGCAACGACACCACTTTGCCGGAACATCGAAACCCAGCGAACTGCGGTAACGATCCCGATCTCTAACTGCGCAGCCGCCGCAGGACACAACGACCCACCCTCAACGGCTGCAATCACCCGTGACCGAAGATCAACCGACAGCGTCTTTCCCATTCATGCTGGCCTCCGCTCCAGCATCAACGGTGAAGTACACCACGCCCGCGTCGGGGGACCCATCCGACCCTGGATGAAAGAACCTGCTCAGGGTGTTGCTGGCGACATGCTGCGACACAACGACAAAATCAAGCGACAGAAAGCAGCCCGACCCAGCCGAGGTGCACGACAAGCCCAGCTCGCCTGTGATCTCGACCCTCCCAATCGGCATCGTCGAGGTGGAATTGCCGTCAACATCCACAAGATTGATCGCCCGCGGCGTCGTGCGCGTGTCGGTTGTCATACCGCTTCAAGCATGCTGCCGCCCGAGACGCTTGCTGCAACGGTCGGTCTCATCATGGCCGTGACGCACGGCGTCTCGACGTTGGCTCCCGATGGAACACCACCCGCCTCCTTACTGAGGATTGTAGAGGCTGTCTTGCAGAGTGTCGCCCCGAAGAGCAGCTGCCTTGACTGCATGAGGCTCAGGACTCATGACGGAAGCCGGACGGTGACGGTTGCTGCGATGCAGGTCGCCGAGAAGATGGTGTGGGCGCATCGGTCGTCGCGCAATAGCCGTGAACGCGACGCCACATTGCCAAACCTAATCGTCCGCCAACGCGTTAGCCCAAACTCTGTCCATACCATAGTACACCAGACGTTGCTGGAAGCTCGGCTGTGCACGACTGCAAGTATAGGCTCCAATGACTTTCCCAGCCGCCGACTCTCCAGACACCTTAAACTGAAATATGTCGTTCATGATCAGGACATCTCCTTCCAGACCGACGACGTCGGTTATCTGGGTGATACGCCTGACACCATCACGCTGACGCTCGACCTGCACGATCAGATCGATCGCAGACACAATCTGCGTTCGTATGGCACGCGTCCCAAGTCCCATGTTACCCATCTGGACCATGTTCTCAATGCGGGTCAGCGCATCGCGAGTGTTATTAGCGTGGATGGTTGACATGCTTCCGTCATGCCCGGTGTTCATCGCCTGTAGCATGTCGAATGCCTCTCCAGAGCGCACCTCACCAATGATGACGCGGTCAGGCCTCATTCGAAGAGCGTTCCTGACAAGGTCACGCTGCGTGACCTCCCCTTTGCCTTCCAGACTGGCGGGTCGGGTTTCAAGACGCACGACATGCGGCTGCTGTAACTGCAGCTCCGCCGCATCTTCAATCGTCACGATTCTTTCAGACGACTCGATCAGTCGTGACATCGCATTCATAAGCGTTGTTTTGCCCGAGCCTGTTCCTCCGGATATGATGAGGTTACAGCGCACCCGACTTGCGATCTCCAAGACGCGCATCATCCGCACCGTACACGAACCGTTAGAAACGAGTTTCTCCAAATCGATCTGTCGCTTCGAGAATTTCCGAATAGATAGATAAGGGCCATCCAAAGCAAGCGGCGGAAACACTATGTTCACGCGAGAACCATCTGCAAGTCGAGCATCAACCATCGGGCTTGACTCATCGATCCGCCGTCCCACCGCTGCCGCAATACGTTGGCAAACGTTCGCAACATGAGTAGCGTCACGAAACGTCGCGGTTGACAGCTCTGCCTTACCTTGCCGTTCAACAAAAATGCGATTCGGCCCATTGACCATGATGTCGTTGACCGTGTCGTCCTCGAGCAGCGCCTCAAGTGGACCAAGCCCAACCATGTCATTGACCAGGTCGGCAGCTAGTTCCCGCTGTTCGGGTCCGTTCAGCTGTATTCGGCGTTCGTCGGCGATGTCTGCAACAAGACGCTCAACCTCCGACAACAGCCTCTCTGTCGGCATGGCTGCGACTGCTGCTGGTTCCAATCGCTCCAAGCAAAGCTGACGGAGTGCACTCAGGCGCTTCGTAACCTCACCCCGCGTTGAGGGAAGCGGCTTACTTGGAGCAATCTCGATTGGCAGCGCCGCAGGAGCATCATTGCTACGACGACCAAAGCGAAACGCCGCGTCCATCTCAACTGATCCACTTCTTTAAACGACTTACAAAAGACGTCGCCGCCGCTGGACCATCATTTCGAACAGATGCTGCCTCACGGGCTAGCTCTAAAATGCCGGTTCGGAAGCCCCCCTTCATAGCAGAGGCAGGCTGACCCAAGGTCGCAGCTTGATTCAACTGCTTGGGCAGGTACGGTATGACGACATCGACCTTAACCTTCAGGGCATCCTCGACCTGGCTCCGGGAAAGCATCCCGGGCTGGCCAAACCGGTTCAAAACGACGATAGCTCGACGGGCTTGCGCCGGGCCACTTGGCAACGCCAGAAGACGTAGGGTGTCGCGAACTGACGAGAGCGAAGGCTCCATCACAAGAACACGTTGATTCGTCAATTGCAGTAAGTCTCGGTTGACGATCTGATTGGCAAACGGTAGGTCGATCACGACAAAGTTGTATCGACGACGAACCGTCGTAATCAGCTTCTGTGCTGCGCCTGATGCAAAAACTGGTTGATCAGTCAGCGGCTCCTCGCCGGCCAGGACAGTAAGCCGTTCTGTAACCGGCTGAGCCGCGCGGTCAATAAACAGCTCATCCAGTCGTTGAGGCGTCTCCAAGGCAGTACGCAAACCCGGTCCCGTCTTCGCGTGCAACATCAGAGCTGCGGTCCCAGTATGGACATCTGGATCCACGAGGATGGTGTGCCGATGCAGATCGGTCGCACAATGCCAAGCCAGCCCGACGGCGATCGTCGTGGCTCCAACGCCGCCTCTGACGCCAGTGATTGAAACAACGCGTCCACCTTGGAGGGCTTCCCCCCGTGGTACCTCGTGACCTGCGTGGCTGCCAAAGTAGCGAGCAACCATGTCCCGCGTGACTGGCTTATAAAGATACTCGACGACGCCAAGCCCCTGAGTAAGTTGGCGATAAAAATTTACGTCCTGTCGATCACCGATGACAAGGACACGAACGTTTGGCTCGACGACCTCTGACAGGTCCTGAAGCACGGAGAGGGGGTGTTCCTCGCCACTGACGTCCACAAGCAACAAGTTCGGCGTCGCCATCTTGCGTAATGCAGCGATGGCCGTATGCACGTTGCCACGGCGCACGTCGAGACCGTCAGGCATTGCCTCTGCAAGTGCCTCCCTGATGACTGCCTCACTCTTCGCATCGGAGACGAAGGCGACGAACGTTGGCCGATCGTGCCACGTAGCTGGTTGTGCTTGCTTAGTGGAGACGAGTGCTTCATCGGACATCACTGACCCCCTCCGCCAATCGACAGCAATCCCACATGGTCGATCGGCTTGACCTTGTCCGATTTCAAGCGATCAATCGCCGACGTTGCTTGACTAGCGTCGCCACCGTCGTCGCCAACCCCCGCGGTGAGATCGGCGGGGTTCGCCACCTGCGCTGCGAGATTGTCTTGGTTGACACCTGCGGGCTTCCAGTCACCGCGGTCACGTGTCAGTGGATCGACATCCTGGCACGCCGCAAGCGACAGCAGCATGCAGCCCATAGTCCCGGCCGTTCTCAACACCAGCAACATGTTTGATGTCACTCCACAATGAAGCCGGCATCGCCGGATATATGAGCAGAGACTGGTGACGTGCTTGAACGGCCTGACTGTCGCAGTAAAAGGAGCCGTTCGAGGTCGTTTGGCGATTGCCAACCATCTGTCGGCAAGTGCAGTGCATTCGGGTCACTCGTGGGCTTGACGAGATATGGTGTCACTACAATCACGAGTTCCGTCTGATTATGTAAAAAGCTCTGCGATCGGAACAACGCGCCAATGATCGGTACTTCGCTGAGCCAGGGAGGCCCGCGGGACTCAAGCTCTGTATCATCCTGGAGCAACCCAGCGATAGCAAAGCTCTGCCCGCTCCCCAGCTCTATTGTTGTGTCCGCCCGCCGGACGGTCAGCGCCGGGATCGTGATAGAGCTGTTTGTCCCAGATTGAACAGTCACCGCACCAGCCGTCGTCAGTTCACTTACCTCCGGCCGCACGTGCATGCGAATACGACCATCCGATAAGACCGTAGGCACGAAGGATAAGGTGACTCCGTATTGCTGGAACTCCACGGTCGTCTCGCCCAGTGTCGACGATATCGGGATCGGGAACTCGCCGCCCACCAGGAAGCTCGCGGGTTCACCGCTCATCGTTGTGAGATTTGGTTCAGCCAACAAATGCACGAGCTGATCGTCGTTCAAGGCATCGATAACGTTGTTGATATCTAACGTTCTGCCCGGAGTGTTAAAACTATAGGCGCTGGTTAGTGTCGAGGCTGGTATTGCGGACGCGAGGAGATCGTTTGTCGCGAAGCCGATCGCTGCATGGCTGCCCAGCGAAGCCAGGGCAGACCAGTCGATGCCGAGCTGCCGTGTCAGGCTACGTGACATCTCAGCAATACGGACCCTGAGCGACACCTGGATCGGCTGGCCGACAACCAGGCGATTTTCGACGACTGCCTTGTCGTCGAGGTATTGCTTGGCAACGGCGATCGCTTGCTGTGCCTGCTCCGGCGTGCTCACGTGGCCGGTAACAATAGCGCCATGAGCGCCTGGGGTCACCGTCACACTCTGGTCCGGCATCTCACGAGCCAGGGCGCCGTTCGCCTTTGCCTCGCCATAGGATGATGGCTCAACCGAGATATTGAATTGGCCAACTGAATTACCGTTGCTGTCGATCGCCGCTACCGTCGTCCGTCCTGGAGCTATGCCGAAGACGAACAGACTGGTCGGACTAGCCGGACGCACTTCCGCGACCTTTGGATCAGCAGCGAAGACGTTTACAGCCGTTCCATGCAGTCTGATGATCCGGCCTGAGCCAACCTCAATGCTCGTTGTGGCCGCACGGGCGCCCCCGTCGCGTGCTATGTCGCTGCTTTGTGACGACGCTTCAGGCGAGGCCGCTGCCGGCAACGCTGTAACGGAGATGAAGGCGATCGGGAAAGCTACCGCCAGCCACAAAGCGCAGGCCATCAGAACTGGAAATCCTTTCCATCCGAGCTTCCCTCGAAGACTTTCATCGAGGGCTTCGCTGCATTGTCCTTCCGCTCATTCCGAACGGCGGATGACACGTCAGCACCATAGGTGATGCCATGCTTGCGGTCCGCTATGGAATCGTCGCTTGGCGATGCAGCACGTGTCGTCGCAGCACTTGGCAAAATCATCGGCTTCGTAACCTCGGCTGTGGTGCCACTCGAGTTGGACAGGCTCGGCGCTGTGCTGGCGGCGTTGTCCGCCTCGAGGTCCAAAGATCGAATGGTCAACGAGAGATGGCCCAAGCGCTCAGCGACTGACACCTTCTCAGCGTCACCTGGCGCAACTTCAAGCGTTACCGTCCGTGCGGGCTGCACTTGGCTTCCTGTCGCGCCCTGAAGGATCTGCTGGTCGATGGCGATCACTCGAACGTCGCTGAGAACCGTTTCGGCCGAGATGCGGTGCGATGACCCCACACCTGGGTCGTCCAGACTCTGCGTGAGGATCATGTCGACATGGTCGCCCGGCCAGATCAGACCGGCCGTGCCAGAAACCGCATCAACGGCAACGGTCACCGCGCGCATGCCTGGCTCCAGCACCGCCGCCAGGAAGCCGTGATCACCAGGCCGCATGATGTCGGCCGGAATGATCTGCTGCTCAGCCAACAGAGTGTGCCGCACCATCGCGCCAAACAGCTCGGATCGTGAGCCAGGCGTGTCAATGCGAGCGCCGCTGGTGACGCTCTCCGTCGGCACGTCGACACTTGCGATATCCTCCGGCCGCAGCAGACTGCCGGCGCGCACCAGGTGCGCCGCCGTCAGCACGCTCGTTCGCGGCACCACGACCGCTGACACAGCAGGTTTGCTCGGTGTCTGTATGCTGATCCACGCCACGGCGCCGAAGCCGGCCAGGCCAAGTGCCATGATAACAAATAAGGCGAGCTTCAGGAGCATCTGATCCTATCCGCCAAAAACGATGAGGAGCGCACCGGCAGCGATTGCCGACGCATACGGGAGTGGTCCGCGTCGCGCGACGCGCCAACGTTCCGCCTTCATAATGCGCCCCAGCAGACCTTGCGGCTTTGCCGTTGACGGGGTTCGGATCACACGTTGCAGCACGAGGTAGACGATGGCGACGAGGCCGCCGCAGATCGCCACTAACAGCACAAATCCGACCCGATTGCCGATCGGTAGCAGCGCGACGCTCGCCGCCAGCAACTTCACATCACCGCCGCCCATCAGCCCACGTCGCCAACACAGCGCGGCAACAACAAACAGGATCACCGTGCTCGCAAGACTATAGAGTAGATGGTGGTCGCAGCCGGCCTCAACCATGCCGAGCCCCAGTATCGCCACAGACACCCAGTTCGGGACCGTTCTGAATGCGAGGTCGTGAAGCGCCGCTAGGACCAGCAGGCAGGTGGCAAGACTGTAGAACGCGAATTGAGCGCCATAAGGCAGCAAGGTTGGCACATTTTGTTCCATTGCAATTTACTATGCGGCGAACAACGCTGGCTGCCGGCTGAACGACATCCAGCGTTGCCCGTCAGGAGGATTAGACGTCGACAGCGATGGTGCTGAACTTCGTGCTCAGGCTCGTCCCAAGCGACGTCACAGCACCGATGATGACCACGGCAACGAGACCGGCGATCAAGCCATACTCGAGCGCCGTCACAGCGCGCCGGTCGGTCTTGAGCTCGATCCAAGTCTTCAGGAACTCATACATATTGCGTCCTCTCATGATTGGCCCAAGCACCTTGCTCGACCGTCGCTTCAGCAGCGGAATTGGCCAGCGACCCGTGAGTTCTGCACAACAATTCCTGCAGCCATTCTGGGCCATACAGGTTGCGCAAACGTTAACGGACAAACGCGCGCGTCGATTTTCGTGACATCGGGCGAGCTTTCAGTAGGCGCCATCATCCGACCGCCATCGGCGATCGCAGAACAGGCTTCGCCACCGGCGTCACGCCGCTATGGCGCAGGCAGAGCATGAGCAGGGTGAGCAGGGCGAAGGGTGCGATCTGCAGGTGCAGAGTGCGGCCGAGCGCGGGTCCTGCAAGCGGTGTCAGGAACAGCAGGCCGAGCAACGGCGCATCCCGCCCGGACCGTCCCTGATCGGCAGCGTCACGGATCAACCAGGCGGCCGCGACGACGGCGGACAGCAGGTCATAGGTCAGCGCCACCGGAATGCTGAGCAGCGTGCCCGCGATCAGTGCGGCGTGGCGCAGACCAGGCCGTTCGTCGCGCCACCACAGCCAGGCCACGCAGCAGGCCGCGAGCAGCGTTGCCGCCGCCTGCACGCGGTAAGCCCAGTTCGCCGTCGCGCCTGCCAGCAGGGCGGCGCCGAATGGCGTCACCAGGTGCGACAACGTGACGCGGCCGGCCTCGAACGTGCCGCGCGAGCCGAGAAAGACCCGCAGAAACGCCGGCCAGACTCGCCAGCCAAAGGCCGCGACCGAGAGCAGGGCCAAACCCGTCAGGCTGCAAGCCGCGCCGGCAATGCTGCGCCACCGTCGGCCGAACAGCAAAGCAACCGGGATCAGCAGGCCGAAATGCGGCTTATAGCACAGGGCACCGAACAGCAGACCGGCGAGCCAGGGACGACGATCCGAGGCAAGGGTTGCAAACGCGAACAGGGACGCGGTTAGCAAGCCGTTCTGACCGAAGCCGACATTCCAGAACAATGCCGGAAAGGCAAGGCACGGCAGCAACCAGGCCCGATCAGGCCGCCTGAGAATGGCGGCTAGGCCGGCGAGCCAGGTGAGGCCGGTGACCAGCTCAAAGACGACGAAGGAGAACAAATAAGGCAGCAGCGCCAGCAATCGGCACAGCAGCAGGAAGGTCGGCGGATAGAAGAAGTAAACGTAGGCGATGCCGGGCGCGGTGACGGCTTGCTCGGCCAGATAGTGCGCCGCCGGGTCGTAGGCGAGAGCCGGATTGCCACCTGCGGCAAGACGCCCCGCGGCGTAGAAGCTGACGTAGTCGGTCGTGGTGGGCCCTGTCAGCTTGACGATCCAGCCATGGGTGCCGGCGACGAAGAACAGGAAGACGAGGCACTCACCGATAAGCAGGATCGCGCTCCAGGCGACGACCCGATCGACCGTCAGGAACGGCGGATGGGAGCGGAGTCCGACAGCAAGGGAGCTGGGCTGTGACACGCCGGGGGCACCGTTGGATGAACGCAGCAAGCGTGCTGTCGTAACGTGTTACGGGTGACATATACCCGCAGAACGGGTGTACAGCGTTCGCCTACACGTATATTCATACAACTGTGCTCATGGGTAAAACAGCCGTGGCATGTGGCCTCGTTGCATCACACGCGACGGCATCGGGGTGTCCGGCCCCAACACGCCAATGGCGCGCACGCTGGCGGAGGCCAAGATCGTGACCTGATCCTGCGGGGCAAACGCCACACGCCGCCGCAGGTCGGGCCGCGAGAGGATGGCAGCCGAAGGGCCATCTTGCCCGGCTAGGCTGAGCAGCACCCGGCGCCGATACGGTTCGCCCTGCAGTGGCGACTGCGAGTGGTAGTCACCAACAGCCTGCTCCCAACTTCCGCTGCGGCGATGCAGCCGCCCGAGGAAGTCGGCGGCGTAGCCGGCATTCGCACCCGGGTCGAACGCCTCATCCAGGCTGGCGAAGGCGTTTGGATGGTAGAGCAGGTTGACCTGGAAGCAGCCGACGTCGATCGAACGCACGCCGCGCGCCTGGAGCGACGTGACATAGGCGACCGCCTGCTCAGCAGAGGCAAACGTCCGCCCGGCGCCGTCGGCGTTCACCGTCCATGGCCAAGGCACGACGCCGCGGGCGGCAGGATCCCAGCGCCCGCTTTCGACACGGCCAATCGCGCCAAGCAGGTCCGGCGGCAGAGCCTTGTCGCGCTCGCTCGCAGCGGCGGCGGCAAGACAGGCGCTCACCTCACCCGGCCCATGAGCCCCCGGCGGCGACAGCTCGACCGTCGGCACGATGATCGTCATCGCCTGTGCGCAGACAGCCAGGCCGAGCAGCCAGAGTGCCAGCAGGACTGACCGTGCCAGGATCCTCATGCCAAGAGAGTAACACGCCTCGGTTGTAATGCTGAGCCGATTTCTATGATAACGGCAAAAGGCTCCCAAGGCTTTGCACCTGTGATCAAACGGCATCAGCCGGTTCGTCGCGGTTGACGACATCGTTAGATGAGAACAAAGTAAGAACATAAGCAGACCATGGCACCCTCCTCCTCCCTTATCGAGCTGCGTGCCCGCATCCGGGTGCTGGAGCGGCCAGCGGACCGTGACCATAACGTGTTGCCATTCGGCTTGCCGGACCTTGATCGACGTCTGCCGGGGCTGGGCCTCAAGCGTGGTGCCCTGCACGAGGTCGCAGACCCGCATTGCGGCACCGCCGGCGTGCTGTTCGCCGCCGGCATCGCCGCCCGACTGCCCGGCCGCATCCTGTGGTGCTGGCAGCGCGCCACCCGCGAGCGCTACCTCCCCGGCCTGCTGATGGCCGGGCTCGACCCCGACCGGGTGCTCTGCGCCGAGGCGGCGGACGGGGCGGGCGTGCTGCAGGTGATCGAGGAGGGCTTGCGCCACCCGGGCCTCGCCTGCGTCGTCGGCGAGCTCGCGCGGCTGCCGATGACCGCCTCGCGCCGGCTCAACCTGGCGGCCGAGGGCTCGGGCGTGATGGCGCTGGCGCTCAGCCGTGGCGGCGAGCTGGCAGGCAGCCTGCCGACGGCAGCGCTCACCCGCTGGCGCGTCGCCCACCTGCCCTCGCCCGGCCCGCTCATCCGCACCCCGGCAGGCATGCCCGCCGCCCCCGGACGCGCGCTCTGGCGGCTTGAACTCACCCGATGCCGCGGCGGCGAGCCGGCGTCCTGGATCGTGGAGGCGTGTGATGCGCAGGGTCGTCTCGCTCAACCTGCCGTTCTGGCCAACCGACCGGCTCGCCCTGCAGCCGCGCCCGCTGCCCTCCGGCGGTCCATGCCCGATGCCGCCTGGCGAGCCGCGCCCAATCTCCGGCCGGCAACCCCCCTCGGCTGGCGCAACGTCGGATGAGCCGCGCCAGGCCTCGTCGGGCTCCGCCACCGTCGCGCGCCTCGGAGCCAAACGCCTGGTCGTCGCCGCCGACGCGCAGGCCCAGGCCGGCGGCGTTCTGCCCGGCATGGCGGTGAGCCAGGCCCAGACCCTGCTGCCCGAGCTCGCCGTCGCACCGGCCGACCCGGCCGCCGACGCCGCCGGCCTGCACGCCCTCGCCGTCTGGTGCCTGCGCCGCTACAGCCCCGTCATTGCCGTCGACGCCCCGGACGGGTTGTGGATCGACATGACGGGCTGCACCCATTTCTGGCCCGACGAGGCCGCGCTGCTGGCCGACCTGGCCGCCCGGCTCGCCGCCAGAGGCGTCAGCGCCCGCGCCGCCATCGCCGTCACGCCGGGTGCCGCCCATGCGCTCGCCCGCCATGCCGAGCCGCCGCTGAGCGTGCTGCCCGGCGACGTCACGACGCTGCCGGCCGCCCTCGCCCACCTGCCCGCCGCGGCGCTGCGGCTCGACCCGGACAGCCTGGCCGTGCTCGACCGACTCGGCTTTGACACCATCGGCCAGGTCGCCGCCGCCGCCCGCGCCCCGCTCGCCCGCCGGCTCGGCCGGCAGGTCCTGGCCCGGCTCGACCAGGCCTTCGGCCACACCGACGAGACGCTCGTCCCGATCAGCCCGCCGCGCATGGTCGATGCCGAACGCCGCTTTGCCGAACCGGTCTGCACGCCCGCCGGAATGGCCCGCGCCACCGGCCTGCTCGTCGAGGCGCTGTGCGAGCAACTGACCCGGGACGGCCTCGGCGCCAGCCGGCTCGACCTCGCCTGCCGACGCGTCGACGGCCAGATGCAGGTGCTGCGCATCGGCACCGCCGCATCCTCCCGCGCCCCGGCCCACCTGACGCGGCTGCTGCAGGAGCGGCTGGAGGGCATCGATGCTGGCTTCGGCATCGAGCACATGCGGCTCTCCGCCCCCCTGGTGGACCGGCTCGACGCCCGCCAGCTCGTCGCCGGGCTCGACGCGCCGCCCGAGGCCGACCTCTCCGGCCTGGTCGATACGCTGATCAACCGCCTCGGCGCCGAGCGGCTGTACCGCATCGCCGCCGTGGACAGCGACGTGCCGGAACGCTCGACCCGACGCATCCCGCCGCTGGCCCCGGCCGCCCCCTGGCCCACCAGGCGGACCTGGCCGCGACCGGCACGGCTGCTCACGCCACCGCAGGAGGTGCAGGTCATGGCGCTGTTGCCGGACTACCCGCCGGCCCGCTTCACCTGGCGTCGGCGCCAGCACAACGTGGTGCGGGCGGACGGCCCCGAGCGCATCTTCGGCGAGTGGTGGAAGCGCGACGGCGAGACCAACGCGGTGCGCGACTACTTCCAGGTGGAGGACGACGAAGGCGCCCGCTTCTGGCTGTTCCGCCGCGGCGATGGGATCGATCCCGAAACAGGCGACCACAGGTGGTTTCTGCACGGAGTGTTCGGGTGAAAGGCCAGGGGCTTCCCCTCCATGAGCCTTTCCAACTACGCGTCGCGCAGCCGGAACCTTTTGGCCAAGCAAAGCAGCCACCTGGACGCCCAACGGATGCGGGTCTGGGGGCGCCGCCCCCAGCGGCGGGTTCCCATCGCACAAGTCCGATGGGGTCCCGTCCAGGGCAGAGCCCAGGCCTAAATGCCCTACGCTGAGCTCCAGACCACCACCAACTACTCCTTCCTGCGCGGCGCCTCGCATATCGAGGAGCTGCTGCTGCAGGCCCAGGCGCTCGGCCTCGCCGCCCTCGGCATCACCGATCGCAACTCGCTCGCCGGCGTCGCCCGCGCCTTCCAGCGCGCCCGCGAGGTCGAGTTCCCCATCGTCATCGGCTGCCGGCTCGACCTTGACTGCGGCACGTCGCTGCTCGTCTACCCCACCGACCGTGCCGCCTACGCCCGGCTGTGCCGCCTGCTCAGCATCGGCAAGCGCCGCGCCGGCAAGGGCCGCTGCCATCTCGCCTGGAACGACCTCGTGCGCCACGGCGCCGGCCTGCTGGCAATCCTGCTGCCCGACGAGGCGGACGCCCTCGCCGCGGCAAACCTGCAGCGCCTGGCGGCAAGCTTCGGCGATCGCGCCTACTGCGCCCTGACCCTCCGCCGGCGTCCCGGCGACGTCGTGCGCCTCGAGGCCCTGGCCGACCTGGCGGACGCCGCCGCCGTCGCCACAGTCGTCACCAATGACGTGCTCTACCACGTGCCGGAGCGCCGCATCCTGCAGGACGTCGTCACCTGCATCCGTGAGGGCTGCACGATCGACGAGCTCGGGTTTCGCCGCGAGCGCTTCGCCGACCGCCACCTCAAATCCCCCGACGAGATGGCCCGGCTGTTCACCGGCCACGAGGCCGCGTTGGCCCGCACCCTCGAGATCGCCGCCCGCTGCACCTTCCGCCTCTCCGAGCTGCAATACCAATACCCGCGCGAGGCGGTGCTCGACGGCGCGACGCCGCAGCGCGCGCTCGAAATGCTCGCCTGGAAAGGCCTGCGCTGGCGCTACCCGAACGAGCCGCCCTCCGGCGTGCGCGCCCAGGTCGCCCATGAGCTCGGCTTGATCCGCAGCCTCGGCTACGCCGCCTACTTCCTCACCGTGCACTCCATCGTCCAGTTCGCCCGCCTGTCCGGCATCTACTGCCAGGGCCGCGGCTCGGCCGCCAACAGCGCCGTCTGCTTCGTCCTCGGCATCACCGAGATCGACCCGATCAAGTCCAACCTGCTGTTCGAGCGCTTCGTCTCCACCGACCGCAACGAGCCGCCCGATATCGACGTCGATTTCGAGCACGAGCGGCGCGAGGAGGTGATCCAGTGGATCTACCGCAGCTACGGCCGCGGCCGCGCCGCCCTCTGCGCCACCGTCAGCCGGTTCCGCGCCCGCGGCGCCGTGCGCGAGGTCGGCCGCGCCCTGGGCCTCACCGAGGACATGACCGCCCTGCTCGCCGGCCAGGTCTGGGGCTGGAGCGAGGACGGCGTGCAGCCCGAGCACGCCGCCGCCGTCAACCTCAACCCTGCCGACCGCCGCCTCCGCCTCACCCTCGATCTCGCCCAGCAGCTGATCGGCTTTCCCCGCCACCTCAGCCAGCACCCCGGCGGCTTCGTGCTGACCGAGGCGCGCCTCGACACCCTGGTGCCGATCGAGCCCGCCTCGATGGTCGACCGCCAGGTCATCGAGTGGGACAAGGACGACATCGACGCGCTGCACTTCATGAAGGTCGACGTGCTCGGCCTCGGCATGCTCGGCTGCATGCGCCGCTGCTTCGATCTGCTGGCGCAACATCGCCGCCTCGACCTGTCGATGGCGACCATCCCGCCGGAGGATCCGGCCACCTACGCCATGATCCGCCGCGCCGACACGCTCGGCGTGTTCCAGATTGAGAGCCGCGCCCAGATGGCGATGCTGCCGCGCATGAAGCCGCGCACCTTCTACGACCTGGTGATCGAGGTCGCCGTCGTCCGCCCCGGCCCCATCCAGGGCGACATGGTGCATCCCTATCTGCGCCGCCGCGCGGGCCTCGAAGCCGTCGAAGACCTGCCGCCCGCCCTCGAACCGGTGCTGCGCAAGACGCTCGGCATCCCGCTGTTCCAGGAGCAGGCGATGCGCATCGCCATGGTCTGCGGCGGCTTCTCCGGCGCCGACGCCGACAACCTCCGCCGCTCCATGGCGACCTTCAAGGTCACCGGCGGCGTCAGCCATTTTCGCGACAAGCTGATCGGCGGCATGGTCCGCAACGGCTACCCGCAGGACTACGCCGAGCGGCTGTTCCGCCAGATCGAGGGCTTCGGCTCGTACGGCTTCCCCGAAAGCCACGCCGCCAGCTTCGCGCTCATCGCCTATGCCAGCTCGTGGATGAAATGCCACCACCCGGACGTCTTCGCCGCCGCCCTGCTCAACGCCCAGCCGATGGGCTTCTACGCGCCGGCGCAGATCGTGCGCGACGCGCGCGAGCACGGCATCGAGATCCGCCCCGTCTGCGTCAACGCCAGCGCGTGGGACTGCACGCTGGAGCCGGCGCCCGGCCCCAACCTCGCGCTGCGCCTCGGCTTGCGCATGGCCCGCGGCCTGGCCGAGACGCATGCGCAACGACTGCTCGCCGCCCGCGCCGCCGGCCGCTTCGCCAGCGTCGAGGCCCTGTGGCGCCGCGCCCGCATCCCCGTCGCCGCCCTCGAGCGGCTCTGCGAGGCGGACGCGTTCGGCGATTTGCGCCTGGCGCGCCGCGAGGCGCTGTGGGCGGTGCGCGGCCTCGGCGAGGCGGAGCTGCCGCTGTTCGCCGCCGCCGACCATATCGTCGAGCCCGCAACGATCTTGACCGCGCTACGCCCCTCGCGCGAGGTCGTCGAGGATTACCGCAGCGTCGGTTTGTCGCTGCGCCACCATCCGCTGCACTTCCTGCGCGCCGCCCTCGCCGCCGAGCACCGCGCCATCCCGATGGCGACCATGGCGGCGAGACGCGACGGCAGCCGCGTCGTCGTCGCCGGGCTGGTGCTGATGCGGCAGAAGCCGGGCAGCGCCAAGGGCACGATGTTCTTGACGTTGGAGGACGAGACCGGGATCGCCAACCTGATCGTCTGGCCGTCGCTGTTCGAGCAGCAGCGCCGGCTGATCCTGTCGGCCAGCCTGATCTGCTGCCACGGCCGCCTGCAGCACGAGGCCGGCGTCACCCACGTCATCGCCGAACGCCTGCTCGACCTGTCCGGCCTGCTGCGCAGCCTTGGCAGCGGCGCCGGCGAGTTCCCGCACGCCACCGGCCGTGGTGACGAGGCCAAACATGGCGGCTCGCCGGATAGTCGGCAGAGTATCAAGGTGAAGACCAGAGATTTCAGGTAAGCGCCTCTTTTCTTTGAAAAAAAGAAGCAAAAAACCTTCATCCGTAAGGCTGACGAGCAAAAGTTTTTTGGTTCTTTTTTTCAAAAAAGAACCGCTTTCCTTGCCACCTACCCTCCGCACGATCGCAGCCGCTGCCGTGCCGACGACCGCGAGGGAGGGCCCTGCGCCTCGCTTTCGCACCGCCCAGCTTATCGTCTCGGTCAGATCGGCAAGCCGTGCTAGACTACCCCCCATGGCCGACACCACCGAGGCGGCAAGGCTTCGCCGCGACGCCACACCGCCCGATCTCTCCTCCCGCACCGGCGTCGCGCGGGCCAACGCCGTCGCCTTCGCCGTGCTCGCCGGCATCCTCCTGCTCGTCGGCGGCGTCACCTGGGAGCGCTTCAGCGTCGCCCGCGAGGCCAGAACCTGGACCCAGCACAGCAACGACACCCTGTTCACCATCAAGGACCTCGAGCTCAGCGTCCGCGGCGCCGAGACCGGCCAGCGCGGCTTCCTGCTGACCGGCAAGCTGTCCTACCTCGCCCCCTACGAGGCGACCCTCGGCCGCGTCAGTTTCCTCGAAGGCACGCTGCAGCGCCTCACCGCCGACGACCTGGTCGAGCAGGACCGCCTGCGCATCCTGTCGCGGCTCATCCAGGACAAGCTGGAGGAGCTGGCCCAGACCATCCAGTTGCGCCGCACCGACGGGCTGGAGGCGGCGCTCCAGGTCGTGCAGACCGACCGCGGCCGCGACCTCATGACCGCCATCCAGACCGTGCTCGACGCCATGACCTCGGACGAGCAGAACCGCCTCGACCAGCGTCTCGACGCCGCGGTCAGCCGTGGCGTGACCATCCGCGCCCTGGTGTTCGGCGGCTGCGCCCTGGCGGTGCTCGGGCTGCTCTGGGCGGCGGGCGTGCTGAACCGGGCGCTGCGCCAGTCCGGTCGGATGGCGGCCGAGCAGCGCACCCTCGCTCTGCGGCTCCGCACCTCGCTCGACAGCCTCAGCCACGGCGTCGCCGTCTTCGCCGCCGACCGTCGGCTGACCAACTGGAACCAGGGCTTCCAGTTGCTGCTCGACCTGCCGGGCGCACTGGTGCGGCAGGGCACCCCCTATGCGGCCTTCGTCGAACAGACCAGCGATCAGGCCGTCGAGCAGACGAACAATCAGGCCGCCGGGCAGACCAACACGCCGAGCGCCGAGCAGGCCGGGCGCGGCGCGTCGCTGCTCGAAAGCGCCGACCAGATCCGCTTCGGCCGTGACCAGCCGGGCGAGGCGGTCACCTACGGGCGCATCGGCCGCCGCGGCGAGCACCTGGAGCTGCGCCGCACGCCGATGCCCGATGGCGGCTTCGTGCTGACGATCACCGACATTACCCAGCGCGCTCAGGCCGAGGGTGTGCTGCGCGAGGCCCAGAAGATGCAGGCCATCGGCCAGCTCACCGGCGGCATCGCGCACGACTTCAACAATCTGCTCACCGTGATCCTCGGCAACCTCGAATTCCTTCGCGCCAAGCTCGAGCCGACCCAGCACGCCCTGCTGGCCCGCGCCGAGCGCGCCGTCTGGGCGGCCCAGCGCGGCGCCACCCTCACCAGCCAGCTCCTCGCCTTCGCCCGCAAGCAGCCGCTCGCCCCGGCGCCGCTCGACCTCGCCACCGTCATCCCGGACCTGCTGCCGCTGCTCCGCCGCACCCTTGGCGAGCAGATCGAGCTGCGCTTCGTCGACAGCGCCGGGCTGTGGCCGGCGATGGCCGATGCCGCCCAGCTCGAATCCGCGGTGCTGAACCTGGCGCTCAACGCCCGCGACGCCATGCCCGGCGGCGGCCGGCTCACCGTCGAGCTCGCCAACAAGGTGCTCGACGAGGCCTATGCCGGCACCCATGCCGAGGTCGCCACGGGCGACTACGCGATGCTGGCGGTGTCTGACACCGGCCACGGCATGACGCCCGAGGTGGTCGCCCGCGTGTTCGAGCCCTTCTTCACCACCAAGCCGGACGGCAAGGGCACCGGTCTCGGCCTCGCCATGGTGTTCGGCTTCGTCAAGCAGTCCGGCGGCCACATCAAGATCTACTCCGAGCCCGACGAGGGCACGACGGTCCGGATCTACCTGCCGCGCGCGCTCGGCGCCGTCGCCCGCTCGAGCCCGCCGGGCCGCTCGCCGCTGGAGCTGCCGCGCGGCACCGCGACGGTGCTGGTGGTGGAGGACGAGCCGGCGGTGCGCGAGATCGCGGTCGCAATCCTCACCGATCTCGGCTACCGCGTGCTGGAGGCCGCCGACGGCGCCGAGGGCCTGCGCGTCTTCGGCGCCAACGCCAACGCGATCGAGCTGCTGCTGACCGACGTGATCCTGCCCGGCCCGGTGCGCGGCCGCGAAATGGCCGAGCAGATCACCGCCCTGCGCCCCGACATGCGCACCCTGTTCATGTCCGGATACACCGAAAACTCGATCGTCCATCACGGCCGGCTCGACGACGGCGTGCAACTCATCAGCAAGCCCTTCAAGCGCGAACAACTCGCCCAGAAGGTGGCCGAGGCCCTGGGCGGCGAAGCCGGCAACGTCGTCTCGTTCAAGGCAAGACGAGACTAAGTGCGAGAAGGCAAGGCGAGGAGCTTTGCCCCTCGACCCCTCGATGCTGATGAGACGATGGAAGCGGACGTGCTAACCAGTCTCTGCGGTGAGGCCGTTCGGCGGCAAGCCTGCAGATCTTGCCTATGGGCAAGCCTCTTCCAACCCACTGAATCATTGATAACCTGCAAGCAAGGCAATGCCTGCTCGAGTTGTGCGCACCTGAGCCGTTTTCCGCCAACCCACGGGCCTTGCTGCAGTCCAGGCGAATCTTGCTGTATTTCGCCTCCGTCGAAAAATCTCCGACGGCCAAAATGCACCGCCGACGCGAGCCGCGGCGCCCGCCTCGCAACCGACCTCTACTCCCCACGTTTGCTGGCGATGCCAGACGCGACAGCGAGCCCACCAGCCGCCTCCCAACGCCGCCGCCGTCATGTCTGGCCCTGGGTCCTCGGCCTGTTCCTGCTCGTCGTCGTCGGCATCCTGCTGCTGTTCCGCTGGGATTGGCTGATCCCGCTCGTCGAGAGCCAGGTCAAGACCGCCACCGGCCGCACCGTCACCCTCACCCACCTGCACGTCCGCCTTGGCCGCACCACCCACATCGTCGCCGACGACGTCCAGGTCATGAACCCCGCCGGCTTCCCGCCGGACAAGGAACTCGGCGACCGCTTCGCGACGTTGGCCCATCTCGGCCTCGACGTGAACCTGCTCGACTACATCCTGCACCAGCGCCTGATCGTGCCGGTGATCACGCTCGATCACCTGCAGGCCGCCGCCGTCGCAACGACGTCAGGCAAGACCAATTACAGCTTCACGCCCTCCACCGCCGCCAACGCGCCGCCGCCGAAGACCACGCCCAAGGCCAGCGCCGGCCCGCAGCTCGGGCTGCTGGAGATCATCGACGGCCACGCCCACGTCGTCGAGCCCAAGCTGAAGGCCGACTTCAACCTCGCGCTTTCGACCAGGGACGCCGACCAGGCGCATCAGGCGCAGTTGGTCATCGACGGCCACGGCCGCTACGCCGAAGCGCCGATCACTCTCGGCTTTCTCGGCGGCGCCGTGCTGACCCTGCGCGACACCAAGAACCCGTACCCGATCGACCTGCGCATCGCCAATGGCCCGACCAAGGTGACGGTCAAGGGCACGGTGCAGAACCCGCTGAACTTCGCCGGCGCGCGGATCCGCCTCACCCTGAGCGGCCCCGACATGTCGCTGCTCTATCCGCTGACCGACATCCCGATCCCCAAGACCCCGCCCTACTCGCTGTCTGGCGACCTCGACTACAGCCGCGCCGCCATCCGCTTCAGCAATTTTGAGGGTCGTGTCGGCTCGTCCGACCTTGAAGGTCTGATCGCCGTCGAGCCGCATGGCGCCGGCGGCGACGACTCCGCAACCGGCGGCCGTCCGGTCGTCACCGCCGACCTGGCCTCCCGCAACGTCGACATCACCGACCTCGGTGGCTTCATCGGCGCTCAGCCCGGCAAGGCCAGCACGCCGAACCAGCCGGCGGCGGAGAAGGCGGACGTCAAAGCCGCCGCGAGCGACAATCTGCTGCCGACGGCGCCGATCAACCTGCCGAAGATCAAGGCCGCCGACGTCCATCTGAGGTACCGCGGCGCCCACATCACCAACAAATACGTCCCGCTGGACAACATCCTCGTCGCTCTGGACGTGGTCGACGGCCGCATCACCCTGCATCCCCTCGATTTCGGCGTCGGCAGCGGCCGGATTGACAGCACTCTTGACCTGCAACCGGTCGGCAACGGCCTGCATACCAAGGCCGATTTCGAGTTCCAGCGGCTCGATCTCAGCCGCATCCTGTCGGCCACGCACGCCTTCCACGGTCAGGGCACGCTTGGCGGCAAGCTGACCCTGGATGCCACCGGCGACTCGTTCGCCGACCTGATGGGGCACGGCGATGGCGGCTTCAATTTGGTGCTCTCGGGCGGCGGCAATCTGAGCGCCCTGCTGGTGAACATCGCCGGCCTCGAGTTCGGCCAGGCGGCGCTGTCGGCGCTCGGAGTGCCGAACCGCACCAACCTGAACTGCTTTCTCGCCGACCTGACGCTGAAGCACGGCATCGCCAGCACCAACGTCTTCCTGCTTGACACCGACGAGGCGCGCACGACAGGCAGCGGCGACATCGACTTTCAGAACCAGACCATCAACTACCAGCTGACGACCCGCAGCACCCACTTCTCCATCGGCTCCCTGCCCGGCCCGGTCGACATCAGCGGCAAGATCAAGCATCCGTCGATCCGCCCGGGCGCGGAGGTCGTCGCGCGCGCCGGTGCGGCGGTCGGACTTGGCATCCTGTTCGCCCCGCTCGGGCTGCTGCCGACCATCCAGTTCGGCGTCGGCAACGACAATGCCTGTGCCAAGGCATTTTCCGTCGAGCACGCCAGCGTCGCCGCCCGCCCGCAGCCGCTCGCCCCGCCGAAGCGCGGCAAAGGTGCGGGTCGTTGAGAACGGCCCCGATGTGACCGGCGCGCCGCTGTTCATCGTCCCGCGCGGCGACTAGACCCTGTAGCCGCCAAGGCGTCGGTCGACCGGCACCTCAAGGATGTGGAGAGCGGGTGTGCCTGAGCGCGAACGTGGCGCATGACCCTCTCCGTCGCCGTGATGATGCAGGCGTCAGCGCATCACCCGCTGCTCGCCGGCGGCGCCATCATCGTCGGCACCTTCATCCTTGAGGATGCGGCCACGGTGCTGGCGGCGATGCAGGTGCAGACCGGCGGCGTCGCCTGGGAGGTTGCAATCATCTCGCTCTATATCGGCATCGTGCTCGGTGACATGGGGCTGTATGGCCTTGGCGCGCTCGCGTCCGGCTCGTCCGCAGTGCAGGGCCTCGCCGCCCGCGTGGTGCCGGCGCCACGCCAGGCGCACGGCAGGCGCTGGCTGTCGGAGCGCGTCTTCCGCGTCGTCTTCATCAGCCGCTTCATTCCCGGCGCGAGGCTACCGACCTACACCGCCTGCGGCTGGCTGCGCGTCAGCTTTCGCCGCTTCGTGCTCGCCGCTGTCGTGGCGACGTCGATCTGGACCACGCTGCTGTTCGTGATCTCGCTGCGTGTCGGACGCGTCCTCACCGAGCATCTCGGCGCCTGGCGCTGGCTCGGCTGGATCGGCTTCGCCGCCGTGGTGGTCATCTCCGGCCGGCTGGTGGCACGGCTGCAGGAACCCGACCGGGAGGCGAAGCCATGAGCGAGGCTGCACTCGACGCCAGGCTGGCGCCCACCGCTCGCGGCAGCCGTGTCGTCTCGCCCTTCGAGTTCTGGCCCGGCTGGCTGACCTACACGCCGGTCGTGCTGCACTGGATGGCGCTTGGCCTGCGCTACGGCAGCTTCAGCCTGCCGACCGCGGCCAACCCGTGCATCACCACCGGCGGGCTGTGCGGCGAGAGCAAGACGGCCATCCTCGACCAGCTACAGGGCGACGCGCGCGACTGGATCGCCCCCTACACCACGCTGCTGACGGGCGCCGACGATACCCCGCGCGCCAGGCGGGCAATGGCCGAGGCAGGCCTGGCGCTGCCGATCGTCATCAAGCCAGACATCGGCTGCAACGGCACCGGCGTCCGCCTGGTGCGCGACGAGGCGGATCTGGTCACGGTTCTGGCAGCCTTTGATCGCGGCGTGACGCTGGTGCTGCAGGCGCTCGTCACCCACGAGGCCGAGGCCGGCGTGTTCTACATCCGCCATCCGGACGAGCCGGTCGGCCGCATCACCTCGCTGACCCTGAAATCCTCGCCGATCGTCACCGGTGACGGCCGCTCGACCTTGCGCGCCCTGATCCACGCCGACCCGCGTACCGGCACCGTGCCGCATCTCTACCTCGATCGCCTGCGCGACCGTCTGGAGAGCGTGCCCGACCTCGGCGAGCGCGTCCGCCTCGTCTTCGCCGGCAACCACTGCAAGGGATCGGTCTTCACGAACGGCGCCGACGAGGTCACCGAGGCGCTGACGGCGCGGATCGACGGGATTGCCCGCGCCCTGCCCGACTTCCACTTCGGCCGCTTCGACCTGCGCTACGCGAGCCCGCCCGCCCTGCGCTCAGGCACCGGCTTCAAGATCATCGAGGTGAACGGGGTGGGCTCCGAAGCGACCCACATCTGGGACCCCAATACCTCGCTGCGCGAGGCCTATGCGGCCCAGTTCCACCACTACGGCGAGGCGTTCCGCATCGGCGCCGCCATGCGTCGGCGCGGCGCCACGCCAAGCTCGCTCGCCAGCATGCTGCGGGACTGGCGCCACCAGCGTCGGCTGATGCAGCGTTATCCGCTGAATGACTGACCGCGCCTGAACTGCCGCGCTGCAGCAGTTGCCGACCCATCGAGCCCCTCTTATCTATCGCTGTATCCAGAGACAGGACATCGCACATGAGCGGCACTGCGCCCGGCACGGTCACCGTCACCCTCGATGGCACCAACCGCAGCCTCACGCTGCCGCTTCTGCAGGGCAGCATCGGGCCGTCGGTCGCCGACATCCGCAAGCTCTACGGTGAGCTCGGCATCTTTACCTTTGATCCCGGCTATGGCGGCACCGCCGCCTGCGACAGCAAGATCACCTACATTGACGGTGACGAGGGCATCCTCCTGCATCGCGGCTACCCGATCGAGCAGCTCGCCGAGAGCTCGCATTTCCTTGAAGTCGCATACCTGATGCTGGAGGGCGACCTGCCCACCAAGGCGGAGCTCGCACGCTTCGAGAACGGCGTCATGATGCACACCATGGTGCATGAGCAATTGCGCGCCTTCTACAACGGCTTCCGCCGCGATGCGCATCCGATGGCGGTAATCTGCGGCGTCGTCGGCGCGCTGTCCGCCTTCTATCACGACAGTCTGGATATCAATAACCCCGAACACCGCGAGATCAGCGCCTATCGCCTCATCGCCAAGATCCCGACCATCGCCGCTTGGGCCTACAAATACTCGATCGGCCAGCCCTTCATGTATCCGCGCAACGACCTGGGCTATGCGGAAAATTTCCTCTACATGATGAACGCCGTGCCGGCCGAGGACTACAAGGTCAATCCCGTCCTCGCTCGTGCCATGGACCGCATCCTGATCCTGCATGCCGACCACGAGCAGAACGCCTCGACCTCCACCGTCCGCCTGGCCGGCTCGACCGGCGCCAACCCGTTCGCCTGCATCGCCGCCGGCATCGCCAGCCTCTGGGGCCCGGCGCATGGCGGCGCCAACGAGGCGGTACTCAAGATGCTCGGCGAGATCGGCAGCGCCGACAAGATCCCCGACTTCATCGCCCGCGTGAAGGACAAGTCTTCCGGCATCCGCCTGATGGGGTTTGGCCATCGCGTCTACAAGAACTACGATCCGCGGGCGACGATCATGCAGCGCACCTGCCACGAGGTGCTGGCCGAGCTCGGCGTCACCGACGATCCATTGCTCGACCTTGCTGTGGGTCTGGAGAAGGTCGCCCTCGAGGACGAGTATTTCGTCTCCAAGAAGCTCTACCCCAATGTGGACTTCTACTCCGGCATCATCCTCAAGGCGATGGGCATTCCGACGAGCATGTTCACCGTGCTGTTCGCCGTGGCTCGCACCGTTGGCTGGATCAGCCAGTGGAAGGAAATGATCGAAGACCCCGCGCAGCGTATTGGCAGGCCTCGGCAGATCTACACAGGGCACACTCGGCGCGACTTCGTGCCCGTTCGGGAGCGCTGATCAACCGGCAGACACGGCGGCTTCACGTCGCGTGCTGAGCTTGCGTAGGTCTGTCTCAAACATGGCGTGGCACAGCGCTACTTTTGCCATGCGTGCCGTTTCATCAGGTGAAACAGGTTTGTCTCCAAGGTGATAGCGGAGTTTCTCATGATGGATGACAGCAGCGGGCGCTAAGACGCTGCGCACGCTCATCCTAGAGCAGCGCCCGCAAAACGCACGAGTAGGACGGTGAGCCTAATCGACAGCGCTAGCATGCGGCAAACTGGCTTCCTGTAATAACATCTTCTCCAGGTAGCGAGAGCCAAGTAGCCTACACCCTCAGGTTGTAATCAGCGTCTCAGCCTGTTGGAGAGTTACGAATGGATGCCTATCGGTCCCTCGATGCGCTGGTTCGCGCCAGACTCAAGGCGTGGCCACAGCAGCCACCCGGGCTGCTGCGTGAGCCAGTTGGCAGTGGGGCTTGGCTGCGCGGCCGCCCCGCCGATGAGTGCGGCTCCTCGCAGCCATTTCTTAAGCTGCCCGGAAGTGAACGCTTTCGTACTTTGCCAGACGGGCTGTGGCTCCATTTCGGCGGCAGCCTGAATGAGCCCTATGCCGACATCTTTGCCATCGAGGCTTGTAGCTCGCTACAGAACCTGCTTGACAAGCGCAGCCGTTTCGCACCGAGCACGCAGTCGATGCTGGCGCTCTGCCCGATTAGCTGGCTGCTCGCCCCGGTCCTACCGAATGATCCGACGCCGCGTTGGGTGGCAACCGGCCTGCTGGATCGCGAGCCGACACGTCCTTTGGTCGTGCCGGTGAGAGA
Organism: Acetobacteraceae bacterium; assembly: GCA_965198995.1. Taxonomy (GTDB): domain Bacteria; phylum Pseudomonadota; class Alphaproteobacteria; order Acetobacterales; family Acetobacteraceae; genus CAXMMR01. The sequence continues at coordinate 913,183 of CBDAQG010000002.1, read as the reverse complement.
CATGCGGGTGATGTATGGCCTTCGCTCACGCCACTATGACCACTTCGCCACCAGCCAGGTGCCGCATGCGCACGAGTACTTCGTCCCAATGGAAACGCTGACCAAGAAAGACGGTGCCAGTGACCCTGCCTTGCGAGCCCTCGTCGCGCGTGCCTCGGTTCGAGCAAACTTCTTTTCCGCCGAACCAGCCTGACCGGTCAGTCGCAGTCGCACCCCGGCGTCGGTCCGTCATCGTCACGGACGATATGGTGGTCAATCCACTCGGACACGAGGTCACGCGCCTCGCTGAGCGGCGCCTCGGGATGGTGGATCCGGTAGAGGGTCGTGCAGGCTTGAAAGGCAGCCAAATCGTGGCTGCCCAGCTCGCGCAACTCGCGATAGGCGGTCACCACCGCTCGCTCGCAGCGTCGCGTCACAGCCGTCAAATCTCTCGCCACCCGATACCCCGACTGCGAATCATTCTCAACGACTGCTAGTCTACTGGCCATGCGCCACCGCAGCAAGCAGCACCCGCCCCCCTATCAAGCCGTGGACGTTGCTCCCTCCCCCCTGTAGAGCAAGAACGTCCGTCATGCGGCAGGAGCGGAGACAGGGTGATGAGCGCCTCGACAGGCACGGACTGGGACCGCAGCGCCGCGCTGACCACCGCTCACATCCTGCTTGAAATCGGCGCCGTGAACCTGCGCCCGGAGGCGCCCTACACCCTCACCTCCGGCTGGTGCTCGCCCGTCTACATCGATTGCCGGCGCATCATCTACTTCCCGCGTGCCCGCTCGAAGATCTGCGAGCTCGGCGTCGAGAAGATCAACCGCCACGTCGGCTACGAGTCGATCGAGGTCGTCGCCGGCGGCGAGACCGCCGGGATCCCGTTCGCCGCCTGGATCGCCGACCGGATGTCCGCCCCGATGGCCTATGTTCGCAAGAAGCCGAAGGGGTTCGGCCGCAACGCCTTGATCGAGGGCGACGTGCCGGAAGGCCGCCGCACCCTCCTGGTCGAGGACCTGACCACCGACGGCCAGACCAAGGTGCAGTTCGCCAAGTCCCTGCGGGATGCAGGCGCCATCTGCAATCACGCCTTCGTCGTGTTCTACTACGGCGTTTTCCCCGGCAGCGCCGAGCTGCTGCAGTCGCTGGACATCCAATTGCACCACCTGTGCACGTGGTGGGACGTTCTGGAGGCCTGCAAGGACCGGCCCTATTTTCCGCAATCCGACCTCGCCGATGTACGACGGTTCCTGGAAAACCCGATCGCCTGGTCGGCCGCGCATGGCGGCGTCGCCTCGGCGGAAGAAGCCAGGGCTCGTAAGATCAGCGCGCTGAAGTAAGTCGATCCCGTCTGCGCCGCCGGCCGCGACGATTGCAGACCGGCCAAGCGCCCGCGCCTGTCTCGCCGGTCAGGCGCCGGCCCCTACCTCGCCCGGCTGACCGTGAAGTCGGCGATTTCCAGCAGGCTGTCGCACAGCGCCGAACGCTTGAACCCGCCCAGCGCCTGCTTGGCCGCCGTCGCGTAGCCGGCTGCCCGCGCCAGCGTCGCGCCAATGCCGTCATGCGTCTCGATGAGCCGAAAGGCCTGGTCGAGGTCCGCCTCGGTCTGCTCGCTCGCCTCGATCGTCCGTATCCAGAAATCCCGCTCGGCGGCGCTGCCGGCGTGAAAGGCGGCGAGCACCGGCAGGGTGATCTTGCCTTCCCGGAAGTCGTCGCCGATGGTCTTGCCAAGCGTCGCCTGATCCGCAGCATAGTCCAGCGCATCATCGACCAGCTGGAAGGCGATGCCCAGGTTGCTGCCGTAATCGGCGAGCGCCTGCTCTTCCTCGGGCGGCCGCGCCGCGACGATGGCGCCGACCCGGCAGGCGGCAGAGAACAGCGCCGCCGTCTTGCCGCTGATCATGTCGAGATACTGGGCCTCGGAGGTCGACAGGTCGTTCTGGATGGAAAGCTGCATCACCTCGCCCTCGGCGATCGTCGCCGCGGCCTTGGACAGCACGGCCAGAACCGCCAGCGAGCCGTCCTGCACCATCAGTTGAAAGGCGCGCGAGAACAGGAAATCGCCGACCAGGACGGACGCCTTGTTACCGAACAGGGCGTTCGCACTCGCCTCACCGCGGCGCAGCGCGCTCTCGTCGACGACGTCGTCATGCAGCAGCGTCGCGGTATGGATGAACTCGACGCAGGCGGCGAGCGCGACATGCCGCCCGACGCTGCCGCCCTCCGGCGTGTAGCCGCAGAGCCTGGCGGCGGCAAGCGTGAGCAGTGGCCGCAGACGCTTGCCGCCGGCGGCAACGATATGCGCGCCGAGCTGCGGGATCAGGGCGACCTTGCTGTCCATGTGGCGAATGATCAGCCGGTTGCAGCGATCCATGTCGTCGCCCAGCAGAGCGAGCAGGCGCGACAGCGGGTCGAGGATCGGCGCCAACCGGGCTACCGCCAGCCCGTCAGGCGGCAAGTCCGCAGCGACGCGCAAAACCATCTCCGTTCGATCGTGATGCGGCCGTCTGGCATCCATCAAGGCGCCGGTGTCACCGCACGATACCATATCGGGGCCGCGAAAAAACGGTCAAGGATGACCCTGGCGGCAACGTGCTGTGGAGAGCAGGAATGCAGGCGGTCGCGATCACCAATGATCTGGTGAGGCTGAGCTTTCTGATGGCGCTGCTGTCGGATGCCGGCATCGAGGCGGTGCTGCTGGACGGCCATGTCAGCGCGCTCGAAGGCAGCATCGGCGCCATTCCGCGGCGGCTCATGGTGCGCACGGAGGATGCCCGCCGAGCCTTGCGGGTGCTGCAGGAGGCGGGCGAGGCATGAGCGACATCACGCCCGCCTACAGCGCGGGTGGGCTGCTCGGCGGCCGCCTCAGCTACCTCCAACCGCTCAGAGGCAATCGCACCGGGCTCGAACCGGTGCTGCTGGCCGCCAGCGTCCCAGCGCGTCCGGGCCAGCGCGTGCTCGAGGCCGGCACCGGGGCTGGCTCGGCGTTGCTGTGCCTGCTCGCGAGGGTCGCCGGGCTGCAGGCAATCGGCATCGAGCGCGACCCGGACATGGCTGAGTTGGCGCGCCGCAACCTGGCGGCAAACGGCTTTATCTCGGCTCTGGTCGTCACCGCATGTATCCACACGGTTCGCGCCGCAGAGTTCGACGGCCTGATGGATCACTGCCTTGCCAACCCGCCCTGGCACGATTGGCGCGGCACGCCCTCGCCGCAGCCTAGTCGCGAGGCGGCCAGACGGGCCTCGGTTGGGCTGGTGGCGGCCTGGGCAACCAGCTTGTCTGGCCTGCTGCGTCGCGGCGGCACGCTGACTCTGGTGCTGCCGGCAGGCCAGCTTGACGTCGGGTTGCTGGCGCTAGGGCAGTCCGGTTGCGGCACGCTGAGCGTCCTGCCGCTTTGGCCGCGGGCCGGTAAGCCCGCGCACCTCGTCTTGCTGCGTGGCGTGAAAGGCGGCCGAGGCGAGACCTCGCTCCGCCCCGGCCTGGTCCTGCATCACGACGCTCAGTTCACCGCTGCCGCCGACGCCATCCTGCGCCGGGCTGGCCGCCTTGACTGGTGATGCCACAGGTCAGGCGCGTAGCGCCGGCGTCGTGTTGGTGGCCACCGACAAGCGCAAAACTCGCCCTCAACGCTCCGGATGGCGGAGATACCACAACCGCTCATAGGCGGCCACGAGGCTCTCGATGCTCTTGCGCCGATTACCGTCCACGGGCAGCGGGCGTCGCGTCATCATCATCTCGAGAATTTGAAGTAATTGCTCGGAGACTTCGAGGTCGCCAAGGTCGCAAGCCTGATGGAAGGCAACGAGGATCTTATCGGATAGACGCCGCCCGGTCCGCGGAGCGCCAAGGCCGTCACGCACTCCGTCCTGGCTAAAATCGCTGATTGGATCACGCTCGGCGGTGATGTTCATGTCCGATCCCCACGCTGTCTTGGTGCTCCACTGCAGACCGGGCGTGTGAAAACCGTCGATCCAGCCCGCGCCTCCACCACGACGGCTTCCCTTCATTCATACTATCGCAATACACCATACCTCACGGCAAGTTGCTTCGTGATTTTATGACCGGCGCCATTCGCAGCCAGACAGGCGCTGCGAAAAGCCATCTTGTGGCAGTTCGGCAACAGGTTGTTGCCGGTTATGCGATACGGGCCTGCTCCACCGAGCCAAACGTCCGCTCCTCGAAAGCCTCCTCCCAGGTTCCAAGCGTCGCAGCCCGACTATACTCGGTAGACCGGTTCTCGAAGAAGTTGGCGTGCTCGACGGCGTTCAGCATGTCGTCAAGCCATGGCAACGGGTTGCTCTCGACATGATAGAACGGCGCCAGGCCAAGCTGGCTCAAGCGCCGGTCGGCGATAAAGCGGATGTAGCGCTTGACCTGTGACGCATCGAGCCCGTCGACCGGCCCAAGCTCGAACGCCAGGTCGATGAAGGCGTCTTCGTGGCCGACAATGGTGGCGCAGATCTCGTAGAGCTCAGCCCGAAGGCCATCATCCCAGATCTCCGGGTTTTCCTGCACGAAAGTTCTGAACAGCTTGATCACAGACAGGCAATGCAGCGTCTCGTCACGCACCGACCAGGAGACGATCTGACCCATGCCCTTCAGCTTGTTGAACCTCGGGAAGTTCAGCAGGATGGCAAACGAGGCGAATAGCTGCAGCCCTTCGGTGAAGGCGCCAAACGCCGCCAAGGTCTTGGCAATCTCCCGCTTAGAGGCCACCGAGAAGGACTGCATGTAGTCAAACTTGTCCTTCATCTGCTTGTACTGCATGAAGGCCGAGTATTCGAGCTCCGGCATGCCGATCGTGTCCAGCAAATGCGAGTAGGCGGCAATGTGCACCGTCTCGATATTGCTGAACGCCGACAGCATCATCAGCACCTCGGTGGGTTTGAACACCTGACTGTAGTGCTTCATGTAGCAGTTGTTCACCTCAACATCCGACTGGGTGAAGAAGCGAAAGATCTGCGTGACCAGGTTGCGCTCGGCCGCCGAAAGGTTGCGATGCCAATCCTTTACGTCATCGGCGAGCGGCACCTCCTCGGGCAGCCAATGCACGCGCTGCTGGGTGTGCCAGGCCTCGTAGGCCCACGGGTAACGAAACGGCTTGTAGACCGGGTTCTCGGTCAGCAGGTCGTAACGGGTCGGCGCGCGCAGGTCGTCCATGGAGAGGTTCCTCAGTTAAGGCAAGGGCTCTGCCCTTGACCCGCCAAGGGCCCGCGGCCCTTGGATCCCAATTAGTTAGGTGGTTGCTAACGGCCGCCGGCACGCTGGCGCGTGAGGGTGGGCTCGAGGGGCGACGCCCCTCGCTTTACTGGCAAGCCAAACACTCTTCGTAGTTCTTGACTGCGGGAAGATCGTTCGCGAGCGCCATGTTGTCTGCCGCCGTAATCATCTCGCTCACCGTGTCCGCCCGTTGGATCGACAGCGACCGGCAATAGTAGAGCGACTTCATGCCCCGCTTCCACGCCAGGTGATGGATCTGATGCAGGTCTCGCTTGTGGCAGTTCGCCGGCAGGAACAGGTTCACCGACTGGCTTTGGCATATGAACGGCGTGCGGTCCGCCGCATGCTCGACCACCCAGCGCTGATCGAGCTCGAACGCGGTCTTGAACACATCGCGCTCGTGCTGGGTCAGGAAGTCGAGATGCTGCACGCTGCCCTGCGTCAGCGTGATCGACGACCACACCTCGTCAGTGTCCCGACCCTTCTCGGCCAGCAGTCTGCGCAGATGCCGGTTGCGCACGGTAAAGCTGCCGGAGAGCGTCTTCTGCAGGAACACGTTGGCAGCGATCGGCTCAATGCCGGGCGAGGCATTGCCGGCGATGATCGAGATCGAGGCGGTGGGCGCGATCGCCAGCTTGTTCGAAAACCGCTCGGCGATGCCATACTCCTCGGCGTCCAGGCAGGCGCCGCGCTCGGCCGCCAGCATGCGCGAAGCCTTGTCTGCCTCGGCCCGCAAATGGGTGAACATGCGCCGGTTCCAAACCTTGGCGACCACGCTCTCGAACGGCACCCGCTCGGCCTGCAGGAAGGAGTGGAAGCCCATCACACCGAGCCCCACCGAGCGCTCGCGCATCGCCGCATAGCGCGCCCGCTCCATTCCCTCCGGCGCCCGGTCGATGAAGTCCTGCAGCACGTTGTCGAGGAAACGCATGACATCCTCGACGAACAGGGGATGATCACGCCACTCGTGCCAGGATTCGAGGTTGACCGAGCTGAGGCAGCACACCGCCGTGCGCTGCCTGCCGTGATGGTCCATCCCGGTCGGCAGGGTGATCTCCGAGCACAGGTTTGAGGTCTTGACCTCAAGCCCGGCCAGCTTCTGATGCTCCGGGCGGGCGTTGTTCACTTGGTCGGCGAACACGAGGTATGGCTCGCCGGTCTCGATCCGCGCCGTCAGGATCCGGATCCACAAATTGCGCGCGGAGATCCGGCGCACGACCGCCTGATCCTTGGGCGACAGCAGCCCCCAGTCCTCGTCCGCCTCCACGGCGCGCATGAAGGCGTCCGAGACCAGAATGCCGTGATGCAGGTTGAGCGCCTTGCGATTGGGATCACCCCCGGTCGGCCGGCGGATCTCGACGAACTCCTCGACCTCCGGATGGCTGATCGGCAGGTAGACGGCCGCCGAGCCGCGCCGCAGCGAGCCCTGCGAGATCGCCAGCGTGAGGCTGTCCATCACCCGGATGAACGGGATCACGCCGGAGGTCTTGCCGTTCTGGCCGACCTTCTCGCCGATCGAGCGCAGATTGCCCCAGTATGACCCGATGCCGCCGCCCTTCGAGGCGAGCCACACGTTCTCGTTCCACAGTCCGACAATGCCGTCCAAGCTGTCCGACGCCTCGTTGAGAAAGCACGAGATCGGCAGCCCGCGCTCGGTGCCGCCATTCGACAGCACGGGAGTCGCCGGCATGAACCACAGCTTGCTGATGTACTCGTAAAGACGCTGAGCATGCGCCGCGTCGTCGCCATAGAAGCTCGCGACGCGGGCGAACAGGTCCTGGTAGCTCTCGCCCGGCAGCAGATAGCGATCATCGAGCATCGCGCGGCCGAAATCCGTGAGCAGCCGGTCGCGTGATCGGTCCACCCGAACCTGGTGCCGGCCCTGCATCTGAACGGCATCATCGAGCACGGCGAAGTCTCCCGCGGCTGGGATGGACGGGTTAGTCTCGGCAGAATTTGGATCGAACATACCGCTAGGTATAGCGGCCTGATCGCAGCGAGCAACTACATCTAGATCACTCGCGTGCGACCGACGAGCTTAGCCGACTTGGTGTGGAGTCGAGGAGACATCTCTCTCCTGGAACATATCATGAACAAATCGGGCAAGCAGAGCAAGGCCGATTGCTGCGGAGGGACCTGGGGGTGGTGCACCCCCGGGTCCTCTCCTGCACCATGAGGCCTGCGTCGAGGACCGCGCCCTCAGCCGGCGTCAGCCGCCGTTATCGTCGTCGTCCGGCGCCTGGCCGCCGCCGTTGGGGCTGATAGCGATGAATGCGAGCTGCCCATCGCGCAGGATGCGCAAGGCGACCGGCTGGCCGGCCTTGGTCGCCGCCCGCAGCGCGGCGGCGCCGTCGGCGGAGCTGCTGATCGCCTTTTCGCCGACCCCAAGCAGGATGTCGCCCGGCTGCAGGCCGGCCTGCTCGGCCGGCGAGCCGGAGGTGACGTCGGTGATCGCCGCCCCATGCGTTCCTGCCGGCATGTCGAGCTGCTGGCGCATCTCCGGCGTGATCGGCCCGAGCACAAGGCCGAGGCTCGGCGCGCCGCCGGTCAGGCCGGCGGCCCCACCGGCGCCGCCCGGCAACGTGCCGATCGTCACCTGCTGGGTGCGGATCGAGCCGTCGCGTACCAGCTTGATCGCGGCCGTGCTGCCCGGTGTCAGCTCGGCGACCGTGATCGACAGGTCGCGCTGGGTCGCGATCGCCTTGTCGTTGACGCCGATGATGACGTCGCCAGGCTGGATATCGGCATGCGACGCCGGGCCGTCCTGCTCGACACTGGCGACCAGCGCGCCATGGTCGGACCCGCCGGCAGGCGCCGCCGGCACCTTCATTGCGGTCGCCATCGCCGCGTTGACCCCCTGCGCCTCGACGCCAAGATAGCCGCGAGTGACATGGCCGGTCTTCTCCAGCTGGGTGACCACCGAACGCACCAGGTTCGACGGGATGGCGAAGCCGATGCCGACCGATCCTCCCGAGGGCGTCAGGATCTGGCTGTTCACGCCCACCACCTTGCCGTCCTGGGTGAACAGCGGGCCACCCGAGTTGCCCTGGTTGATCGGCGCGTCGATCTGCAGGAACGAGTCGTAAGGGCCGGAGCCGATGTCGCGCCCACGCGCCGAGACGATGCCGGCCGTGACCGTGCCGCCGAGCCCGAACGGGTTGCCCACTGCCACCACCCATTCGCCGGGCTGCACGGCGCTGCTGTCACCGAGATTGATGAACGGCAGCTTGTGATTGCTCCTGACCTGCAGCACCGCAAGGTCGGTACGGGCATCCTTGCCGATCACCTTGGCCGGCAGCGTCGTGCCATCATCCAGCGTCACGGTGACGGAGCTGGCGCCGTTCACAACGTGGTTGTTGGTCACCACCACACCGCTCGCGTCGATGATGAAGCCTGAGCCGCGCGCCTCGATGGCGTGTCGCTGCTGCTGCTGCGGATTGGCGAACGGGAACGGGAACGGCAGGCCCTGCTGCGGACCGCCGCCGCCCTCTGCGGCGTCGGCGGCTGACTCAGTCATTTTCGACGTGATCGAGACCACTGCCGGCTTGACCTGCTTGACGAGGTCGACGAAGTCGGGGAGCTGCGCCGCCGGTGCGGTTGGCTGGATGGCGCCCGGCTTGGGCGTGGCGGCCGACAGGTTGGCGTCCTGAGCCGCCGCCGATGCGACCGGCGCCAGCGCCAGGCTGGTCGTTGCCAGCAGTGCCGCCGCCAGTCCGCGACGAACGCGGCGGCCGTTAAGGTTCTGCATGTGTCTAGACTCTCCATGGCGTGCGCGGCGGCAGACTGCCGCATGCTGATGGACATCACATAGAACGCGTCGCCCGGCCGTCCGCTCGCCCAGGGGTGAAACCTGCGTCATCTGATCAGGCGGCGTTTATGCTCGCGCCGCGCGAGGCGGACGGGTCGTGCGCCGCCGACCACGCCCGCCTTGCTTGCTACTTGTTCGTGCGGCCGCGCTGGCCGGGATCGACGCCGCCGCCCTTCGCGCCGTCGCTCAGCACGTCGCCCTCCGCCGTGTTGTCGGCCTCGACGGTCTCAGGGTCAGCGCCGCTGCGGGCGAAGGCGCCCTTGGAGGCGCCGATCCCGGGATTGCGCTCCAGGTCGCCAGGCGGCGGCGGCACGTCGGCGCCGAGGTCGTCCGGGCCCTGCGGCGGACGCTTGGGGTGCTTCGATGAGGTCATGATGCTCTCCTGGCGGCTGCATTTTGCCGCCCCCGGGGCAACGGGCGCGCCGGCCTGCGGTTCGGCGGCAGGCACTGCCGCAACGCCGCCGGCCATCGTGAAAGCCAGCCTGGCTGCATCGCCGCTGGCCGAAGGAGCTGCATGGCAGGCGGCGCGCTGATGCCGGGTGAGGGGTTCGAACCCCCGACCTCCTGATTACAAATCAGGCGCACTACCAGCTGTGCTAACCCGGCCCGTCGCCCGCTATGCCAGATTGCGGGCTGAGTTGGGAGTGGCTGGCTTTTGCCGGCTCGCGCCCTTGCCAGGACTGGCGTCGTCAGGGCACAGCCTGGCGCCACTCACCATCGGACGCTCCCCAATGAAGCGGCTTCTCTCCAGCGTCATGCTGATCACCGCGGCCACGGCGCAGGCGGCCGGGGTGCCGGTCCAGCCGGTCGCGCCCGTGCAGGTCGTGACCGACCATTACGGCAGCACGACCGTGACCGACCCCTATCGCTGGATGGAAGCCGAGCCGGCACCGGCGTTTCGCGCCTACCTGCATGCGCAGGACGACCATGCCCGCGCCCTGCTTGCCCGCATTCCGGGCCGTGCGGCGCTGCTGCGCGACGTCGGCCAGGTCAGCGGCCTGGCGGCGCGGGCCTACGACGCCGCGCTGGTCGGCAACCGCTATTTCTATCTCAAGCGCCCGGCCGGCGCCGAGCTCGCCCGGCTCTACGTGCGTGATGCGGCGAGCGGGCAGGAGCGCCTGCTGGTGGACCCCGCAACGCTCGCGACCGCCACCAGCCATGCCGCCATCGACCAGTATGCCGCCTCGCCGGACGGCACCCTGGTCGCCTACGGGGTGAGCCAGGGTGGGTCGGAGCAGAGCGTTCTGCACGTGATCGAGACCGCGACCGGTCGGGTGCTGCCGGACAGCATCGATCGCGCCCAGTTCGCCGCCGTGACCTGGGCGCCGGACGACAAGAGCTTCTTCTACAGTCGGACCGCCAAGCTGCCGGCGAGCGCGCCGGCGAGCGAGCGCTATTCGCATATCCGCGTCCTGCATCACCGGCTTGGAGAGGATCCGCAGGCCGACCACGTGGTGCTCGACGTCGACCACCTGCCATTCGCCTTCAGCGCGGCGCAGGTGTTCCCCACGCTGCAGATCACCCCGGGCAGCGACTACGCGCTGGCGCTGATCAGCGACGGCGTCTCGCCCGAGGTGGCGCTGTATGCGGCGCCGGCGGCGAGCCTCGACAGCCCGCATCCGGCCTGGCAGCGCGTTGCCGCCCAGCGCGACGGCGTCACCGAGGCGACGCTGCAGGGTGCTACGATCAGCCTGCTCAGCCATGACGGGGCGCCGCGCTTCAAGATCATGCGGGAGGACCTCGCGCATCCGGGCTACGCCGCGGCGAGCACGGTGGTGGCGCAGGGTGGGGGGGTGATCACCGGCATCACGGCAGCGTCCGACGGGCTCTATTATGCTCAGCGCGAGGGTGCGGTGTTCACCCTGCATCGGCTGGCGACCGGGGCGACGGCGGCGCTGCCGATCGCCCTGCCCTTCGCCGGCACCATCGAGCCGCCGCTGGAGGACGCCGGCGGCCTGGTCGCCGACCCGCGGGCGCCCGGGGTGCTGCTCAGCCTGGCGTCGTGGCTGCATCCCGAGCTGTGGCTGCGCTACCGGCCGGAGGGCGGCGGCAGCCTGACGGACACCGGCATCGCGCCCGTCTTTCCGCGCGACCTGTCCGGCTACGAGGCGGTCGAGACGACTGCGGCCGCCCGCGACGGCACGCCGATCCCGATCTCGATCCTGAAGAAGAAGAGCTCGGCGCTGGACGGCCGCCGCCCGACGCTGGTGGATGGCTACGGCAGCTACGGCATTTCGCTCGACCCCGATTTTGCCGCCGACGTGCTGCCATGGCTCGACCGCGGCGGCGTCTTCGTCGAGACGCATGTGCGTGGCGGCGGCGAGGGCGGGCTGGACTGGCACCTGGCCGGCAAGATCGAGACCAAGGAGCACACGATCTCCGACTTCATCGACTGCGCAAGCTGGCTGATCGCGCATCACTACACCGACCACGCGCACATCGCCGGCGAGGGCACGTCGGCGGGCGGGATTTTGATCGGTGGCGCAATCACGCAGGACCCGTCGCTGTTCCGCGCCGCGCTGATCCGGGTCGGCTCGTCGAACCCCTCGCGGTCCGAGTTCACCGAGAACGGGCCCTCGAACATTCCCGAGTTCGGTAGCGTGACGAACCCCGAGCAGTTGCCGTGGCTGCTGGCGATGGATGCCTACCAGCATGTCGGCGCCGGCACCGCCTACCCGGCGGTGCTGCTCACCGGCGGCGCGGATGATCCGCGGGTCTCGGTGTGGGAGCCGGCTAAGATGGCGGCCCGGTTGCAGGCGGCGACCTCGAGCGGGCGGCCGGTGCTGCTGCGCATCGAGTTCGACGCCGGACACGGGCTCGGCTCGACACGCACGCAGCGCGACGTGGAGACGGCCGATGAGTATGCCTTCTTGCTGTGGCAGTTCGGCGCGGCGGGCTACCAGCCGGTCCGCTGACGGCGGTGCCGTTACGACCGCGCAACCGGGTGTCGGGCGGAGCGTTCCAGGCAGGATCAAACCTTCGCGGAGTGGGTCGTGCTCAAGCTTGCCATCCTTTTCCTGGTGATCTCGCTGGTCGCCGGACTGTTCGGCTTCACCGGCATCTCGGCCGCAACGGCCGGCGTCGCCAAGATCCTGTTCACCATCTTCATCGTGCTGTTCGTGATCTTCCTGATCATCGCACTGATGGCCGGACGGGCAGTCACCTAGCAGCGCGCCGCCTGCCGAAGCGCAAAAAGCCAGGGGTTGTGCCCCTGGCTTTTTTTTACATGAGGCGAAATACAGCAAGATTTTCGGGTCGGCAGGGGGGCGACGTGCTTTGCCCCGTGTCCGATTATGATTATCGATATTGTCAATGGGTTATAGGTCGGAAAACTTGCCTATAGGCAAGATCTCCCCATACTCCCTCAAACCGGCCCGGCCCTGGAAATTGCTACCACCAACAGCCCGTAGTCCCATTCAAATCGGGGTCTGGGGCCGCCGGCCCCAGCAGGTCCAGGGCAGCGCCCTGGCCTTACCCAGCGTGGCGCGCCTCAGGGGCGAGCAGGCCGGCGAGGCGGCCGCGGAAGGTGAGCCAGTAGTAGCGCGCGTCCAGGGTGTGGCGGCGCAGCAGGCTGACGGCGACGCCGGCGACGGGGCGCACCAGGAAGGTCAGCCAGACGCCGACCCGCATGTGGTGCTTGCGCAGCACGTAGCCCATGCCGGCGCCGTAATCGTAGGCGCGCTGCACCGCGACCGGCGTGAGGCGCTTGTCGGGATGGATCACGCGCACGCTCGGGTCGTAGACGGCGCGGCCGCCGGCCCGCATGGCGGCCAGGATCAGGTCCTGCGCGTCGCCGGAGGCGAACGGGGTGCCGAGCCCCATCGCCTGGTCGAAGCCGCCGATGGAGCCGAACAGGGTGCGGCGGATGAACAGGTTGAACTCGATGGCGCTGGTCCAGACGGTTTCGCGGGTGATCGGGCCGGCCGCGCCATGCCAGCGGCCTGAGCCGAGGCCGCCTTCGGGCGAGATGGCGACGCCGCTGAACACGTCGGGCCCGCTATCGGCCAGCGCGGCGTCAATCTCGGCCAGCAGGCCGGGGGGATAGATGCAGTCATCGTCGGGAAAGCCGAGGATCTCGCCCTGCGCGACGGCCGCGCCGACGTTGCGGCTGTGATTGATGAGCCGGGGCAGGGAGCGCACCACCTGGAACGGGAACCTGCCCTCGAACGGCGCGACGATGGGCGCGAGCCGCTCGTCCTCGTTCTGCTGGACGATGATCAGCTCGAAATCCTGGCAGGTCTGGCGGATCAGCGACTGCATGAACTCGCCAACCTCGGTCGTCCTGCCGCCGGTCACCATGATCAAGGAAAAACGCACGACCACCCTCCATCCGCCCACCGGCAGTGTAAGGCGCAAGAAAGAACAGATGGTTAACACGCGATCCGGGGCGGACGGCTCAGCCTTGCCCGCCGACCGTGCGGCCGGTGCGGCGCGGTCGCGTTTGGGCCGCTTGCGGCAACAACCGCGGCTCGGCATAGCCTGCCGGCCATGACCGAGACGCCGGCCGCCCTGGGCGAGATCGAGGCCGCCGCGGGGGATGTGGTGGCCTATGTCGAGGCCGGCAGCGCGACCTTCTGGCGCATCAATGGGGCGCTGTTCGCCGCCGGCTTTGCGACCTTCGCCACGCTCTACTACGTGCAGCCGCTGCTGCCGGTGTTTGCCGCCCGCTTCGGGCTGAGCCCGGCGGTCAGCTCGCTGGCGCTTTCGACCGCCACCGCGCTGCTCGCGGTCTCGATGCTGGTCGCGGGATCGCTGTCCGAGGCGTGGGGCCGCAAGCCGGTGATGCTGGCCTCGCTGCTGCTGTCCGGCGTGCTGACCGCGGCGACCGCGCTGGCGCCGAGCTTCGGCCTGGTGCTGGTGCTGCGGGGCCTGGCCGGGATCGCGCTCGGCGGTCTGCCGGCGGTGGCGATGGCCTATCTGGCCGAGGAGATCGACCCGGCGGCGATCGGCATCGCCATGGGTCTCTACATCGCCGGCAACGCAGTGGGCGGGATGAGCGGCCGGCTGATCACGGCCGTGCTGGCCGACCATGCCGGCTGGCGGGTCGCGGTCGGCAGCATCGGCGGGCTCGGCGGGCTCGCCGCCCTGATGCTGTGGCGCGCCCTGCCGGCCTCGCGGCATTTCGAGCCGCGGCCGCTCAGGGCCGGGGCGCTGATCGCCTCGTTCGTCGGGCATTTGCGCGCGCCGGGCCTGCCGGTGCTGTTCGCCGAGGGCTTTCTGCTGATGGGCGGGTTCGTCACCATCTACAACTACATCGGCTTCCGGCTGCTGGCGCCGCCATATCGGTTGAGCCAGTCCGCGGTCGGGCTGCTGTTCTGCGTCTACCTGGTCGGCGTCGTCAGCTCGACGGTGATGGGGGCGCTGTCGGGACGGCTCGGACGGCGGCCGGTGCTGGCCGGCAACGTGGTGCTGATGCTGGCCGGCGTCGGGCTCACGCTGGCGCGGCCGGTGTGGCTGGTGGTGGCCGGCGTGGCGCTGGTCACCTGGGGGTTCTTCGGCGGCCACTCGGTGGCGAGCGGCTGGGTCGGCGCGCGGGCGCAGCGGGCGCGGGCGCAGGCCTCGTCGCTCTACCTGTTCGCCTACTATGCCGGCTCGAGCCTGGTCGGCACGCTGGGCGGCGCGGTGTGGTCCGCCCTCGGCTGGCCGGGGGTCGCCGGGCTGGTGGCGCTGGTGCTCGGCGTCGCGCTGGCGCTGCTGGCGGCGCTGCCACGGGCGTGATTGGCGGCGCCTGCCTGCGGGCACACGATTGGCCAACCGTTGGCGCTGGTAACGCCGCGCTGCCACGCTAATCTAGCGGGCGTGAACATCCTCGCTCCTCCCAAGGCGCGGCTCGGCATCGAGATCGTGCACGACCTGGTCTGCCCGTGGTGCTACCTTGGCGTGCGCCGGCTGTTCCGCACCCTGCATCGGCGGCCGGACCTGCTGTTCGAGCTGTCCTGGCGGCCGTTCCTGCTCAACCCGGACATGCCGCGCTCGGGCATGAGCCGGACCGAGTATCTGATCAGCAAGTTCGGCGGCGAGGACCGGGCGGCGCGGCTCTACGGCTCGATCAGCGAGATCGGCCTGGCCGAGGGCGTGCGCTTCCGCTTCGAGCGCATTCGGCGGACGCCGAACACGGTGGACGCGCACCGGCTGGTGCGCTTCGCGCAGCGCTTCGGCCGGGCGGACGAGGCGACCGAGGCGCTGTTCGCCGCGCACTTCACTGACGGCGCCGACATCGGCGACATGATGGTGCTGGGCTCGCTGGCGGGCCTGTGCGGGCTCGACCCGGTCGCCACCCGGCACTTCCTGCTCGGCGGCGAGGAGGTGGACGCGGTGCATGGCGACAATTTGCGCGCCCACCGCCTCGGCATCAACGGGGTGCCGTGCTTCGTCGTCTCCGGGCGGCATGCGATCTCGGGGGCGCAGGAGCCCGAGGTGATCGAGCGGCTGCTGGACGTGGCGGCGATCGAGGCGCAGGAGCTTTAAGACAGACAGCGCTTCTTTTTGAAAAAAGAAGCAAAAACTTTTGCTCGCTTAGGTCATGTCCTCTTCCGGATAAAAGTTTTTGGTTCTTTTTTTCAAAAAAGAACATCCTTCCTCACTGTAAGTCATTATGCCCCCTCTCCTTCATCTACGGAACATCTCACTCACGCTGGGCGGCGCGCCGCTGCTCGACGGCGCCGAGCTGGCGGTGGGCGCGGGCGAGCGCGTCTGCCTGGTCGGCCGCAACGGCTCGGGCAAGTCGACGCTGATGCGGATCGCCGCCGGCACGCTCGCGGCCGATGGCGGCACGCGGTTTGTCCAGCCGGGCACCCGGCTGCGCTACCTCGAGCAGGAGCCGGACCTCTCCGCCTATGGCTCGGTGCTCGACTACGTGGTCGCCGGGCTGGACGATCCGGACGAGGAGTATCGCGCCCAGGCGATGCTGGAGGCGCTGGGGCTGGCCGGGGACGAGACGCCGGCCAGGCTGTCGGGTGGCGAGGCCAGGCGGGCGGCGCTGGCCCGCGCCCTCGCGCCCTCGCCCGACCTGCTGCTGCTCGACGAGCCGACCAACCATCTCGACCTGCCGGCGATCGAGTGGCTGGAGCGCGAGCTCGCGTCGTTGCGGGCCGGCATCGTGCTGATCAGCCATGACCGGCGGATGCTGGAGGCGCTGTCGCGCTCGGTGGTGTGGCTGGAGGGTGGGACGACGCGGCGGATGGAGCGCGGCTTTGCGCATTTCGAGCCGTGGCGCGAGCAGGTGGTCGAGGCGCAGGCGGTGGAGTCGCAGAAGCTCGGGCGGCAGATCGCGCGCGAGGAGGATTGGATGCGCTACGGGGTGACCGCCCGGCGCAAGCGCAACGTGCGGCGGGTGGCGGAGCTGGCCGTGCTGCGGCAGACGCGGCGCGAGCAGGTCCGGCCCGGGGCGGGGCTGAAGCTGGAGGCGCAGCCGGTGGCGATGAGCGGCAAGATCGTGATCGACGCGGAAGCGGTGGGGCGCGCGTTTGGGGCGCAGCGGATTGTCGACGGGTTGACGCTGCGGCTGCTGCGCGGCGACCGGCTGGGGCTGATCGGGCGGAACGGCGCGGGCAAGACGACGCTGCTGCGGATGCTGACGGGGGTCGATCAGCCGGACGAGGGGACGGTGAAGCTCGGCACCAACCTCGAGGTGGTGACGCTCGACCAGACGCGGGCGAGCCTTGATCCGGCGCGGACGCTGGCGGACACGCTGACCGGCGGCGGCGGCGACCAGGTGCTGGTCGGCGGCGAGCGGCGGCACGTGATCGGCTACATGAAGGATTTTCTGTTCCGGCCGGAGCAGGCGCGGACGCCGGTGGGGGTGCTGTCGGGGGGCGAGCGGGCGCGGCTGCTGCTGGCGACCGCCTTGGCGCGCCGCGCGAACCTGCTGGTGCTCGACGAGCCGACCAACGACCTTGATCTGGAGACGCTCGACCTGCTGCAGGACATGCTCGCCGACTATCCGGGCACGGTGCTGCTGGTGAGCCATGACCGCGACTTCCTCGACCGGACGGTGACCTCGACGCTGGCCGCCGAGGGGGACGGGCGCTGGGTGGAGTATGCCGGCGGCTACAGCGACATGCTGGCGCAGCGAGGGGCGCCGGCGGCCGCGGCCCCTGCAGCGGCCGCGCGGGAGGCGCCGGCGCCGGTGCGGCAGGCGGCTGGCCGGAAGCTCTCGTTCAAGGATCGGCATGCGCTGGACGCGTTGCCGGCTCGCCTGACGGCGCTGTCCGCGGAGATTGCGCGGCAGCAGGCGCTGCTGGCTGATCCGGAGCTGTATCGACGCAGCCCGGCGCGCTTTGAGGAGGCGCGGGGCAAGCTGGTGACGGCGGAACGCGAGCAGCAGGCGGCGGAGGAGCGCTGGCTGGAGCTCGAGATGCTGCGCGAGACGGTGGAGGGCTAGGTGCGGGCGGTGGTGCTGGTGGCGCTGCTTGGGCTGTCGGGGTGCGGGTTATTTGCGGCGCCCTGCCGGGTTGGGTCGGCGGCGCTGAAGATCGTGCCGGTCGTGGGGCATGTGGCGGCGGCGCCGACGGATGGGTGTGCGGCGGTGATCGATCCTTAGGGAAGGCCAGGGGCTTTGCCCCTGGACCCCACCAAAGGCCGGCGGCCTTTGGAAACCGAGACTTTAGTGATACAGGTGTGGGGCCTCAGGCCCGGGCGGAGTTCAGGGGCAGGGCCTTTGGCCTTCCTAGTGTGCCGCGTCGAAGACCGAGGCGGCCTGCGCAGAGAAGTAGTCGCTCACTTCCATGTCCTCGAACAGGGTCGGGTGGGTCGGCGTCCAGCCAAGCAGCTTCCGAGTGTAGGCGCTGGAGACCGGCGAGTCGGCGGCGAAGGCTTTGGCGAAGAACGGGTTCTGGAAGTGGGCGAGAGCCTCCTCCGGCGTCAACGAGGCGGTCGGTATCTGGAGGATGCGTCCGATCAGGTGCGCGATCGTCTCGAAGGTCACCGCCGCCTCGCCGACGCCGTGCAGGGTGCTGCCGGCTGGTGCGCCCTCGACGGCCAGGCGGAAAAGGGTGGCTGCGTCCTGGCGGTGGATTGCCGGCCAGCGGTTTGCGCCGTCATCGATGTAGGCCGAAACGCCCGTTCTGCGGGCGGCCGAGATCAGGAACGGGATGAAGCCGTGGTCCGCCGGGCCGTGAACGGTGGGCGCCAAACGCAGGACGATGGCGCGGACGCCCTGATCGGCGAAGGCGAGACAGGCGCGCTCGCCTGGAATGCGCAGGCTGCCGAGCGACTGGGGGTCTGGCGCGTCGTGCTCCGTGGTGACGCGACCGGGCGGCATCACCAGGGTGCCCGAGGTGATGACCAGGGGCTTGGCGGACCCGGCGAGCGCCTGGCCGAGCGCGTTGATCGCCGCGCAGTCACGCGCCGTCATGCTCGGCGGGTTCGAGAAGTCGCCGCCGAAGGCCATGTGGATGACGCCGTCCGCCGCACGGGCGCCGGTTGCGAGCGTCTCAAGGTCGTCCAGCGAGCCGCGCCGGACATCGGCGCCGAGCTTGCCGACCCGGGCGGCTGCCGTGTCCGAGCGGGCCAGGCCGGTGACCGTGTGACCCGCGGCAATGAGCTCGGTCACGATGGCGGGGCCGGTCTGGCCGGAACCGCCGGTGACGAAGATGTGCATGCTCGTTCTCCTTGGAGGCGAGGCCGCTACTTCGACACCGAAACCCGTCGCACGACACGGCCCGATGCGAGGTCGACGACCACAACGCGGTCCGGGCCGCCGCCGACGAGGGTCAGCGCCAGGGCGCCGTTCTCTAACGCGGTTTCGCCGACATGGGTGCCGTCGGGCTCGTCGAGCGAGACCGCGGCGCCGGCGGTGATGGCGGCGCCGGGGCGGGTGGCGCGGCTGACGATGGTGGCGACGATCACCGCCACGCCGGCGATGATCAGCACGCCCATCACCACCACCAGGGCCTTTAGCGTCTGCATCGGCCCTCCACCTGGTTCGCCAAGCCTGCTATCCGCCGTGGATGGGCGACAGGCAAGCATCCTTGCGCGTGATCGCGCCGCCTGAGGCTGCGGGACAGCGGGTCGACCGGTTCCTGGCCGAGGCGTCCGGGCGGCTGTCGCGCACCCGGGTGAAGGCGTTGATCGAACAGGGGTTGGCGTTGCGCGACGGGGTGCGGCTGGCCGAGCCCGCCGAGGCGGTGCGGGCGGGCGCTGCCTATGCGCTGGACGAGCCGGCGCTGGTGGACGCGACGCCTGGTGCGGAGGCGATCGCGCTCACCGTGCTGTTCGAGGACGCGGATCTGATCGTGATCGACAAGCCGGCCGGGCTGGTGGTGCATCCGGCGCCGGGGAACCAGGCGGGCACGCTGGTCAACGCGCTGCTGGCGCATTGCCCGGACCTGCCCGGCATCGGCGGCGAGCGGCGGCCGGGGATCGTGCATCGGCTGGACAAGGACACCTCCGGCGTGATGGTCGCCGCCAAGAGCGAGGCGGCGATGGCGGGGCTGTCGGCGCTGTTCGCCGCGCGGGACCTCGAGCGCCGCTACCTGGCGCTGAGCTGGGGGCTGCCGAGCCCGGCCGAGGGCGTGATCGAGGGGGCGATCGGGCGGGACCCGCGCGAGCGCAAGCGGATGGCGGTGGTGCGGCATGGCGGCAAGCCGGCGCAGACCGGCTACCGGCTGCGCGAGGTGCTGGCGGGGGCGGTCGGGCTGCTCGACTGCCAGCTCGCGACCGGGCGGACGCACCAGATCAGGGTGCATCTGGCCTCGATCGGTCATCCGCTGGTCGGTGACCCGGTGTATCTGCGACGCGTGCCGGCCATCTCGCGGGGACTGCCTCCGGCGTTGCGGGCGCTGCTGCTGGATTTTCCGCGTCAGGCGCTGCATGCGGCGGTGCTGGGCTTCAGACATCCGGTCACGGGGGTGAGCCTGCGCTTCGAGACGCCACCTCCCGCGGATGTGAGCGCGCTTATTGCCGCATTGCGGCAATTCCGTTGACAGGACCTGTGGGGTCCGGTATGAAGATACCTATCGGGCCCGCGGGCGTGCGGACCCTGATCGCCTCACCTGGCGCGTTGCCATTCCTGGAACGCTAGCCATGACGTGATGGCCTTCCGCGCCCCTGTCCAGATCCAGTCGAAACCGCGCCGTCCGCTACGCCTTATGAGGGTAGAGACATCGCGACAGACTAGAGGAGCCGACCGTGGCCTCTGCCGTCCTTAATATCGCCCCAGAGGGCAATCTCTCCCGCTACCTGCAGGAGATCCGCAAGTTTCCGATGCTGACGCCCGAGGAAGAGCTGCGGCTCTCGTTGGCATGGCGCAACAACGAGGATATGGAGTCGGCTCACAAACTTGTCACCTCCCATCTTCGCCTCGTCGCTAAAATCGCCATGGGCTATCGCGGCTACGGCCTGCCGGTTGGCGAGCTGATCAGCGAGGGCAATGTCGGGATGATGCAGGCGGTGAAGCGCTTTGACCCCGACCGCGGCTTCCGGCTGGCGACCTACGCGATGTGGTGGATCCGTGCCGCTATCCAGGAGTACATCCTGCACAGCTGGTCGCTGGTGAAAATGGGCACGACGGCGGCACAGAAGAAGCTGTTCTTCAACCTGCGCCGGCTGAAGGGCCAGATGCAGGCGATCGAGGATGGCGACCTGCGGCCGGAGCATGTCACCAAGATCGCCACCATGCTGGCGGTGCCCGAGCACGACGTCGTCAGCATGAACCGCCGGCTGGCGGCGCCCGATCACAGCCTGAATGCGCCGGTGCGCGCGGACAGCGAGGGCGAGTGGCAGGATTGGCTGGTCGATGAGGGCGAGAGCCAGGAGACCGAGCTTGCCGACCGCGAGGAGTATTCGGGCCGCAAGGCGCTGTTGAACGGCGCGTTGCGGACGCTGAACGAGCGCGAGCGGCATATCTTGATCGAGCGCCGGCTGAAGGACAACCCGACGACGCTCGAGGAGCTTTCGCAGCAGTACAACATCTCTCGCGAGCGGGTGCGGCAGATTGAGGTGCGGGCGTTCGAGAAGCTGCAGAAGTCGATGAAGAGCCAGGTGGTCGAGCGGCGCATGGCGCAAGCGGCGGCCTGAGGGAAGCAAGCGTCTTCTTTTTTGAAAAAAAGAAGCAAAAAACTTTCGCTCATTTAGCCGTCACGCCGAGCGAGCAAAGTTTTTTTGCTTCTTTTTTTTCAAAAAAAGAAGCGCTTTCTACCCTTCAAACGGATCCCGCATCAGGATCGTATCGTCCCGCTCCGGACTGGTCGACAGCAGCGTCACTGGCGCCTCAACCAGTTCCTCGATGCGCTTCACATACTTGACCGCCTGCGCCGGCAGTTCGCCCCATGAGCGGGCGCCTCTTGTGGACTGCGTCCACCCCTCGATCGTCTCATAGATCGGTCGGGCCGCCGCCTGTGCGGCCTTGCCGGCTGGCAGGCGTCTGAAGGTCTCGCCGCTGACCTCATAACCGACGCAGATCTGCAGGGTTGGCAGCCCGTCCAGCACGTCGAGCTTGGTTAGCGCGAGGCCGGCTATGCCGCCGACTTTGATCGCCTGCCGCACCAGCACGGCGTCGAACCAGCCGCAGCGGCGCGGCCGGCCGGTGACGGTGCCGAACTCGTGGCCACGCTCGCCGAGCAGGCGGCCGGTGTCATCGTGCAGTTCGGTCGGGAAAGGGCCGGAGCCGACGCGGGTGGTGTAGGCCTTGGCGATGCCGAGCACAAAGCCGACGGCGGCGGGGCCGATGCCGGCGCCGGAGGCGGCGGTGGCCGCCACGGTGTTGCTGCTGGTGACGAACGGGTAGGTGCCGTGATCGACGTCGAGCATCACCGCCTGGGCGCCCTCGAACAGGATGCGACGGCCGGCGCGGCGGGCCTCGTCGAGACGCTCCCAGACCGGCTCGGCATAGGGCAGGATCTGCGGCGCCCAGCCGAGCAGGGTGGCCAACAGGTCGGCCTTCTCGAAGGTCGGCGCGCCGAGGCCGGCGAGCAGCGTGTTGTGGTGCAGCAGCAGCTCGTCGAGCTTGTCCGACAGGGTGTCGGGCTCGGCCAGGTCGCACACGCGGATGGCGCGGCGGGCGACCTTGTCCTCGTAGGCGGGGCCGATGCCGCGGCCGGTGGTGCCGATTTTGGCCGCACCCCGGGCGGCCTCGCGGGCGCGGTCGAGAACGGCGTGGACCGGCAGGATCAGCGTCGCGTTGTCGGCGATGCGCAGGCTGTCGGCGGTGACGGTTAACCCTTGCGCCCGGACGCGGGCGATCTCGGCCAGCAGCGCATCCGGATCGATGACCACGCCGTTGCCGATGATGCCGAGCTTGCCGCGCACCAGGCCGCTTGGCAGCAGCGACAGCTTGTAGGTCTGGTTGCCGACGATCAGCGTGTGGCCGGCATTGTGGCCGCCCTGGAAGCGCACGACGATGTCGGCCCGGCTGGCGAGCCAGTCGATCACCTTGCCCTTGCCCTCGTCGCCCCACTGGGCGCCGATCACTGTGACGTTGCTCAATCGGCTTACTCCTCGAGCGGGCGGGCGGCACCCGCCTGCAGGATGTGGGTGCAGAGGAGCCGTCGCGCCTCCACCGGCTCGTCGGCCTGGGGCGCCAGGCCGGCGACGGTCGCAAAGCCGGCGGCGCGCAGCCTGGCCGCCGCCTGATGGTCGGCGCCATGCGGCAGGTAGAGCCGCGGCATGGGCGACGGCGCCGGCGCGACGCGCAGCAGGGCGTCGGGAAACAGCGTCACGCCGGTCGCCGGCTCCTGCTCGCCCGCGAGGTAGCGGCCGCCGCGGCCGAGCTCCTCGTGGCGGCCCGGCGCGTAGACGTGAATGCCGACGCCGGTGTGATAGCGAAAGCCGCGGAACTCGATCGGGTCGACCGTCAGCCTGAGCGCCGGCGCGCGCTGACGCAGCGTGCCGACCGTCGCCTCCAGGCGGTCAGCAAGACGGCGGGCTGCGGCCGGCAACGCCGCCCGGCGCAACGCCGACAGCGCCGGCTCGACCGCGCCGGCAGCCAGCAGCAGGTCGATCAGCATGCCGGCAATCGCACCGGCCTGGGCGCCGACGGCCGCCGCGTCCTTGCGATCAAGCGCATGCAGCAGCGCCGGCCGCCGCTCGCCGTCAATGCCGCCGTCGTCGAGCAGCAAATTGGCAAGCAGCGGCAATGTCAGGTCGAAGCTGACCCGGGTCAGGCCGAGCACGCCCAAGGCCTCGGCGACGACCAGCACCACCTCCGCGTCCGCCTCCGGGCTGTCGACGCCGAGCAGCTCGATGCCGACCTCGGGCACCTGACGCGCCGGGCTGAGCTGGCCGCCCTGAACGCGCAGGCACTGCCCCGCATAGGACAGGCGAAGCGGCCGCGGCGCGCCGGCCAGCCGGGTGGCGGCGATGCGGGCGACTTGCGGCGTGATGTCCGGCCGCAGCCCCATCATGCGGTGGCTGTCGGGGTCCATGATGCGGAAGGTCTGCTCGGCCACCGCAGCACCGGCGCCGGCCAGCAAGGTGTCCTCGAACTCGAGCATCGGCGGCTTGACGCGCTCATAGCCATGCGCGGCGAACACCGCCATCAGCCGCTCGACAGAGGCGGCCTCGATCTCGGCCTCCGGCTGCAACATGTCGCTCAGGCCGGCCGGCAACAGGGCCGCATGTGGCAGGGCGTCGTTCATTCGGACGCGGTTCTACCAGCAGAAGCAGAGAAGGGAAGGCCAGGGGCTTCCCCTCCGTGAGCCTTCCAACGGCGCGATGCGCCGTCGGAACCTTTGGCTCACTCCGCCCCTGGACCCCATTAAAGGCGGAGCCTTTAAAATCCAATACTTGCTTCGGATTCCCACCGGTCAAGCGCGGTTATGCGAGGTCTAACTAATGGATTGTAAAGGCTCCGCCTTTACTGGGGTGGATTGTAAAGGCTCCGCCTTTACTGGGGTGGATTGTAAAGGCTCCGCCTTTACTGGGGTGGATTGTAAAGGCTCCGCCTTTACTGGGGTCAAGGGGCAAAGCTCCTTGCCTTGCTCACTCGCCGAGCTGGACCAGATGGCGGCCGGATGCCAGGACGTGATCATGCACCGGCGCCATTGCGACCTCGTCGTCTGCGACGTCGGGGCTGATCCGGCGAGGGTGGCGACCGGGCGCGTTGGCGCCGTAGAGCGCGGCGTCGCGCTCCAGCCGTGCGGCGGCGTCGGTGGCGAGTTGGGCGGCGAACTCGGGGGTGTAGATGCCGTGCGGGTCGATGCTTGCGGCCGTCGGCGGCCCGGCGCGGCCGACCGGCAGGCTTGCCACCTGGTAGCTCGGCGCCAACGGCCAGAGCGCCATGACGCGGCGCTCGTAGTCGGCGCCGATCTCAGGGGTTTGCGAGTGGTAGGCGGCGGCCGCGGACGGCCAGTTGCCGAACTGGGCGTGCAGGCGGTTGAGGAAGTGCGCCGCGTAGTGGGCGTTGGTCGCCGGGTCGAACGCCTCATCGAGGCTGGCAAACGCGTCCGGATGGAACAGCAGGCTGATCTGCAGGCAGCCGACGTCGATCGAGCGCACGCCGAGCGACTGCAGCATGACGACCTCGCGCACCGCGTCCGCCTTGCTGTCGAAATACAGGCCGGTGCCGCCGACATTGACCGTCCATGGCCAGGCCCGCACGCCGCCCGGCTCGACGCGGCCGCTCTCGACCAGGGCGATGCTGTGGATCAGGCGCGGCGGCAGCGTCGCATCATGCTCGGCGACGTCGAGCGCCGGCGCGCAGGAGTTCGGGTCCGGCGGCGGCACCGGCCGGGCGTGCCTCGACCGCGCCGGCGCCGGGTGGGCCAGCGAGGGGGCGGCCAGAGAGGGGGCGGCCAGGCTGAGCAGCAGGAGCAGGCGCGTCGCGCGGCGCATCAGGTCATCCACCGAGTTACCGGCGACGGTTTAGCACGGTTCGAGGGCGAGAGTGTTAACACCGTCCCGTTTATGAGACGCGCCGGCCGGAAAATCGAGAAAAATTCACGACGCGCTCGCAATCATTGCATGCGCCCAATCCAGCCAGGGCAGCAGCGCCTGGAGGTCGGTCGTGCGCACCGTCGCACCGCCCCAGAGGCGCAGGCCAGGTGGGGCGTCACGGTAGCTGCCGACATCGTGGGCCACGCCTTCGGCGTCGAGCAGCGCCGCCAGGTCGCCGGCGGCCTTGCGTTGCGCCGCCTGATCGAGGGCGAGAAACCAGGGCGCGACAATGCGCACGCAGATGGCGGTGCAGGAGCGCTCGTCCGGCCGCTCGGCCAGGAAGGCCGCCCAGTTGCTGGCCTCGACCCAGTCGGCGACCACGGCCAGGTTCGCCTCGCTGCGCCGGATCAGCTCCGGCAGGCCGCCGATCTCACCCGCCCAGCGCAGCCCGTCGAGCGCGTCCTCGACGCAGAGCATGCTCGGCGTGTTGATCGTCTCGCCCTTGAAGATGCCCTCGATCAGCCGGCCGTTCTGGGTGAGGCGGAAGATCTTTGGCAGCGGCCAGGCGGGGGTCACGCGCTCCAGGCGGGCGACGGCGCGCGGCGACAGCGCCAGCATGCCGTGCGCCGCCTCGCCGCCGAGCACCTTCTGCCAGGACCAGGTGACGACATCGAGCCGCGGCCAGGGCAGCGCCATGGCGAAGGCGGCCGAGGTGGCGTCGCAGATTACGAGCCCCTCGCCGCCGCCGGGCCAGCTCGCGTCGGCGGGATAGCGGACGCCGGAGGTGGTGCCGTTCCAGGTGAGGACGAGGTCGTGCGCCGGGTCGTGGTCGGCGAGGTCGGGCAGCCGGCCATAGGGCGCCTCGAGCACGCGGGCGGCCGGCAGGCGCAGCGCCTCGAGCAGGTCATGCGCCCAGAGCGCCGAGAAGCTCTCGAAGGCGGCGACATCGACCGGGCGCTCGCCGAGCAGGGACCACAGCGCCATCTCGACGGCGCCGGTGTCGGACGCGGGCACGATGCCGAGCCGCCAGTCGGGCGGCATGCCAAGCAGGCTGCGGGAGCGCTCGATCACCTCGGCCAGCCTGGCCTTGCCGGCGGGCGCGCGATGGCTGCGGCCGAGCAGCGCACCCTGCAATGAAGCGAGCGACCAGCCCGGGCGCTTGGCGCAGGGGCCGGAGGCGAAGTTCGGGTTGGCCGGGCGAAGGACGGGCTTCAAGCGGTTCTTTTTTGAAAAAAAGAACCAAAAAACTTCTGCTCATTTAGAAATGCTGTGTCCACCGGTCCGTCTCTAAATGAGAAAAGTTTTTTGCTTCTTTTTTTCAAAAAAGAAGCTCTTTTCACTGCTGATATATTGTTCCCGTCGCGTAGAGAACTGCATTCCCCGCAATCGCCACGCGGTCGCCGCGCAGGGTGCACCACAGCGTGCCGCCCCGTGCGCTGGCCTGGTGGCAGCGTAGCGACGGCTTGTTCAGCCGCGCTGCCCAGAACGGCATGAGCTGGGTATGCGCCGAGCCGGTGACCGGATCCTCGTCGATGCCGTAGGCGGGGGCGAAGTAGCGGGAGGTGATGTCGGCGCCGTTCGGTCCGCCGGCGGCGGTGACGAGCACGGCGCCGCCGGGCAGCGCGCGGATGCGGGCGAAGTCGGGCTTCAGCGCGGCGACCGCTTCGGCGGAGGGGTAGACGCAGAGCCAGCGTGGGCCCTCATGCACCTCCTCCGGCGCCGCGCCGAGCGCCTCGGCGATGCCGTCGGGCGGCAGGCCGCCGCTCAGCGCCGGGCGGGCCGGAAAGTCGAGCACGATGCGGTCGGCGTCGACGCTCGCGCGCAGGGTGCCGCTGCGGGTCTCGAAGCGGTAGGGCGGCGGGTGGCCGAGGTGGCGTAGGACGAAGGCGGTCGCGAGCGTCGCGTGGCCGCAGAGCTCGACCTCGACCGTGGGGGTGAACCAGCGCAGGCGGTAGCCGTCGCCTTCGGGGAGCGCGAAGGCGGTCTCGGAGAGGTTGTTCTCGGCGGCGATGCGTTGCATGAGCGCCTCGGGCAGCGGCGCTTCCAGCACCAGCACGGCGGCCGGGTTGCCGGCGAAGAGCGTGTCGGTAAAGGCATCGACGATGGAGTAGGTCAGCTTCATGGGCGGACCCTCCTGCCCTACCGCCGCGCCGTCAACCCGGGCGGACCGCATGGTTGAGCGGCCCGTGGCCGTGGCCAAGGCCCGGCGCTGCCGCAATCGCCGCCTGCACGTAGGCGCGCGCGCGCTGCACCGCGTCGCGCAGGCCGAGGCGTTGCGCCAGCCCGGCGGCAACGGCCGAGGCCAGGGTGCAGCCGGTGCCGTGCGTGTGCCGGGTCGGGATGCGGTCGGCGGTAAAGCGCTCGATGCCGTTGGCGGTCGCCAGCACGTCGACCAAGACGTCGCCGGCCAGGTGGCCGCCCTTCAGCAGCACGGCGCGCGGGCCGAGTGCGAGCAGCGCCTGGGCCGCCGACGGCATGGCGGCGGCATCGGCGATCGGGTGGCCGAGCAGCGCCTCCGCCTCCGGCAGGTTCGGCGTCAGCACGGTGGCGAGCGGCAGCAGGCGGGCACGCAGCAACGCGACCGCGTCCTCGGCCAGCAGCGACGCGCCGCCCTTGGCCACCATCACCGGGTCGATCACCGCGGGCAGGCTGCCGCGGGAGGTCAGCAGCTCGATGACCACGGCCATCGTCTCGGCATCGCCCAGCATGCCGGTCTTGATCGCGTCCACCTCGAAATCGTCGAGGATGGAGGCGAGCTGCAGGCGCAGGAACGCGGGCGGCACCGGCATCACGCCCTGCACGCCGAGGGTGTTCTGCGCGGTGAGCGCGGTCACCGCCGTGGTCGCGTAGCCGCCGAGGGCGGAGACCGTCTTGAGGTCGGCCTGGAGGCCGGCGCCGGCGCCGCTGTCGGAGCCGGCGATGATGAGGACGAGGCCGGGGCTCTGCCCTGGACCCGCTGGGGCCTGAGGCCCCAGACCCCCGTCACTTGGAGCTGACAGCCCGCCCTCGCCCGGAAAGCACGGCCAGGTCATGGATTTTAAAGGCTCCGCCTTTACTGGGGTCGAGGAGCAAAGCCCCTCGCCTTCCTACGCCGCCACCCCATGCGCCACGCCGGCGATCGTCTCGCACAGGCTGTCGACGATGCGGGTCACCAGCGACTCGTCCTCCGCTTCGGCCATGACGCGGATCAGCGGCTCGGTGCCGCTCGGGCGCAGCAGCAGGCGGCCGCTGCCGGCGAGGCGGTGCTCCGCTTCGGCGACCGCGCGCTGCACGGACGGATGGCCGAGCGGCGAGGCGCCGGCGAAGCGCACGTTGCGCAGCCGCTGCGGCAGCGGCGCGAACAGGCGGCAGACCTCGCTGGCCGGACGGGCTTCGGCCACCACCGTCGCCAGCACCTGCAGCGCCGCCAGCAGGCCATCACCGGTGGTTGCGAAGTCGGACAGGATCATGTGGCCGGACTGCTCGCCGCCGACGTTCATCCCGCCGGCCCGCATCGCCTCGGCGACGTAGCGGTCGCCGACCTGGGTGCGGTGCAGCGCGATGCCCTCGGCGGCGAGGAAGCGCTCCAGCCCGAGATTGGACATCACGGTCGCGACCACGCCGCCCCCCGCGAGCCGCCCGGCGCGCGACCAGGCGCGGGCGATCAAAGCGAGGATCTGGTCGCCATCGACCAGCCGGCCGGTCTCGTCGGCGAGCAGCATGCGGTCCGCGTCGCCGTCGAGCGCGATGCCAAGGTCGGCGCCGTGGCTCAGCACCTGCTCGCAGAGATGCGCGGGCTCGGTGGAGCCGACGTCGCGGTTGATGTTGAAGCCGTCCGGGCTGACGCCAACCCGGATCACCTCGGCGCCGAGCTCCCACAGCACCGTCGGCGCCACCTTGTAGGCGGCGCCGTGGGCGCAATCGACGACGATCTTGAGACCCTCCAGGGTCATGCCGCGCGGGAAGGTCGCCTTGGCGCTCTCGATGTAGCGGCCGGCGGCATCCACCAGGCGGGAGGCGCGGCCGAGGCGGCGGGGCTCGGCGAGGCGCGCGGAGAGGTCGGTGCGCATCAGCGCCTCGATGTCGCTCTCCGCGGTGTCGGAGAGCTTGAAGCCGTCCGGGCCGAACAGCTTGATGCCGTTGTCCTCGAACGGGTTGTGCGAGGCGGAGATCATCACGCCAAGGTCGGCGCGCATCGAGCGGGTGAGCATGGCGACGGCGGGGGTCGGCAGCGGGCCAATCAGCATCACGTCCATGCCCGCCGAGGTGAAGCCGGCGGTGAGCGCGGGCTCGAGCATGTAGCCGGAGAGCCGGGTGTCCTTGCCGATCAGCACCGCGTGGCGGTGGCTGCCGCGGACGAACATCAGGCCGGCGGCTTGGCCGAGGCGGAGCGCGGTTTCCGCACTCATCGGCTCGGTGTTCGCCTTGCCGCGGATGCCGTCGGTGCCGAAGAGGGTGCGGGGTGCCATCTGGGTGGTCTAGGCGGGGGGACGGCGGGAAGGAAGGGCTTCTTTTTTGAAAAAAAGCAGCGAAAACTTCTGCTCCGCTGTCGCGCCGCTGGGTCGTCGAGCGTTTTATCGGCGCGACGGTTCTTCCGGCTGCAGGGCCTGCCAGACCCGCATTGCCTGCACCGTGCCGGGAACGTCGTGCACGCGGAGGATGCGGGCGCCACGGGACAGCGCGAACAGCGCGGCGGCGATCGAGCCGGGATCACGGCGGACAGCGACCGGCTCGCCGGAGAGCTTGCCGATCACGCCCTTGCGCGAGACGCCAACCAGGATCGGGCAGCCGAGACACTTGAAGGCGCCCAGCCGGCGCAGCAGGGCGACACCCTGCTCGGGAGTCTTGGCGAAGCCGATGCCGGGATCGACGGCGATGCGCTCGTGCCGCACGCCGGCCGCGAGCGCGGCTTGCAGGCGCTGGTCGAGCTCGGCGAGCACCTCGGCGACAGGGTCGGCGTAGACGGCGAGCGAGGCCATGGTCAGGGGGGTGCCGCGCATGTGCATGAGCACCACGGGGCAGGCGGCGGCTGCGGCCACGGTGGCGGCGGCTGGGTCGTAGGTCAGGCCGGAGACGTCGTTGACGATTGTGGCGCCGGCGGCCAGCGCCGCCTGCATGGTTTCGGCGTTGCGGGTGTCGATGCTGAGGACGGCGCCGACGGCGCGGAGGGCGGCGATGATCGGCAGGGTTCGGGCCTGCTCTAGCGCGGGCAGCACGGGGGTGGCGCCCGGGCGGGTGCTTTCGCCGCCGATGTCGATGATGTCAGCGCCGGCGGCGAGCATCTGGTGGGCGGCGGCGATGGCGGCCGGGATGGTCTCGTGCCGGCCGCCGTCGGAGAAGCTGTCGGGCGTGGCGTTGAGGATGCCCATGACCAGCGGGCGGTTTGGCGGCAAGCCGGCCCAGCTCATACGATCAACTGCAGGCTGGGGAGGCGGTGCATCGCTGCCGCCAGCGCGTCCTGGGCCCAGTTGGCCCAGCAATCGAGCGGTGGCAGGGTGATCCAGCCGCCAACCGGCTCGCCGAGGGTGGTGACGCGGCCGGCGAGCGCGCCGTGGGCCGTCATCAGGCAGATTAGGGCCGCCCGCTCGTCATGGTCGCGCGTGCCCGGCATGGCGGCGGGGAGGCAGGCGGGCAGCCCGAGCCGGTCGAGCAGGCCGGCGTGCTCCGGGGCAAGCCAGCGGTCGTAGAGCCAGTCGAACTTGCGGCCGCGGCGCAGTGGCGGCTGGGCGGCGTGGACGCTGTCGGGCAGGCAGACGCCCAGATAGGCGTTCGGGAAGGCTTCGATGATGCCGGGGGCGGCGCGCACGGCAGGAACCCGCGTCGGCTGCGGTGCGGCGGCGAGCAGGCGGTCGGCGGCGGCGCCGGCGTGCTCACGCAGTAACCGCCCGGTGCCTGGGACATGCGAGAACGCCGCTTTGCAGCGCCGGGCAAAGCCGCCGCCACCGAGGGCCTGCTCGACGGGACGGCACAGCGACGGTGGCGTTCCGTGCGGCACCAGCGGCCCATCAACGGCGATGCAATCAAACGGGCCTCCGGCGACAAGCACATCGGACGCCCGAAGAGCGGAGTAGTGGGCGGTCTGCACCGCATCGCCCATCAACAGCGCAACCCCGGACGACGCCCGGGTGGCCGAAAAACCGACGTCAAGGCCGGCAAGCCGGACGGGAGGCAAAACCTCCCGCCCCGGCTTCAGCCCGGCTGCGGCTGCGGCTGCGCACCGCCGGCCGTCGGCGCCGACGGCCGGCTGGTATTCGGCACCGAGGCGCGACGGTTTTCCGCCGGCTCGTCGACGACCTTGCGGATCACCGGCTCGCCGCGCAGCACCGTGCGGATCTCCTCGCCCGACAGCGTCTCATACTCGAGCAGGCCCCGGGCCAGACGATGCAGCTCCTCGATGTTGGAGGTGAGGATGTGCTTGGCCTGAACATAGGAGGCGTCGATGATCGCCTTGATCTCGGCATCGATCTCGCGCGCAGTCACCTCGGAGACGTTCTTGTTCTGCGTCACCGAATGGCCGAGGAACACCTCCTGGCCGTTGTCGCCATAGGCGATCATACCGAGCTTGGTGCTCATCCCCCACTCGGTCACCATGCGGCGGGCGATGTCGGTCGCCTGCTTGATGTCGCTCGAGGCGCCGGAGGAGACGTTGTCCTCGCCGAAGATGATCTCCTCGGCGACGCGCCCACCCATTGCCATCACCATCTTGGACTTCAGCCAGGCCTTGCTGTGCGACAGCCGGTCACCCTCGGGCAGGCTCATCACCAGGCCGAGCGCGCGGCCGCGCGGGATGATCGTCGCCTTGTGCACCGGGTCGCACTCCGGTTCGTGCATGGCGACCAGGGCGTGGCCACCCTCGTGATAGGCGGTCATCCGCTTCTCGGCCTCGGTCATGACCAGCGAGCGGCGCTCGGCGCCCATCAGCACCTTGTCCTTCGCCGCCTCCATCTCGTTCATGCCCACCGTGCGACGGCCAAGGCGGGCGGAGAGCAGCGCCGCCTCGTTGACGAGGTTGGCCAAGTCGGCGCCCGAGAAGCCGGGGGTGCCGCGGGCGATGGTCTTGGGGTCGACGTCGCTGGCGAGCGGCACCTTGCGCATGTGCACGCGCAGGATCTTCTCGCGGCCGTTCACGTCCGGGTTCGGCACCGTCACCTGACGGTCAAAGCGGCCGGGGCGCAGCAGCGCCGGGTCTAGCACGTCCGGCCGGTTGGTCGCGGCGATGAGGATGACCCCCTCGTTCGCCTCGAAGCCGTCCATCTCGACCAGCATCTGGTTGAGCGTCTGCTCGCGCTCGTCGTTACCGCCGCCTAAGCCCGCGCCACGATGCCGGCCGACCGCGTCGATCTCGTCGATGAAGATGATGCAGGGCGCGTTCTTCTTACCCTGCTCGAACATGTCGCGCACCCGGCTCGCGCCGACGCCGACGAACATCTCGACGAAGTCCGAGCCCGAGATGGTGAAGAACGGCACGTTGGCCTCGCCGGCGATGGCGCGGGCCAGCAGCGTCTTGCCGGTGCCGGGCGGGCCGACGAGCAGCACGCCCTTCGGGATCTTGCCGCCCAGGCGCTGGAACTTCTGTGGGTCCTTCAGGAACTCGACGATCTCCTGCAGCTCGCCCTTGGCCTCGTCGATGCCGGCCACGTCGTCAAACGTGACACGACCCTGCTTCTCGGTCAGCATCCGGGCGCGCGACTTGCCGAAGCCCATCGCCCGGCCGCCGCCGGACTGCATCTGGCGCATGAAGAAGATCCACACGCCGATCAGCAGCAGCATCGGGAACCAGGACAGCAGATGCTGCATCAGGTTCATATCGTTGTCTTCGGGCTTGGCGATCACCCGCACGCCCTTATCGGTCAGCCGGTTGACCAGCGTCGGGTCGTCAGGCGTGAAGGTCTGGAAGGCGTTGCTGTCGGACAGGTGGCCGCTGACGGTGCGGCCCTGGATCACGACGTCCTTGACGTGACCGGAGTTCACCTCACCGAGAAAGTCGGAGTAGGCGATCTGGCCGGGCTGATGCTGGGTGGTGCCCGGCTGGAACAGGTTGAACAGCACCACCAGCAGCAGGGCGATGATCACCCACAAGGCAAGATTTCGGCCGAAGTTACTCATGTCTTCCAGTCCTGATCGCGTCAGCAGCCTATCCCGTCGAGCACGACGCCGCCGGAACCGTCATCCGGACAGAAGTCCGGCTCATCTTCAAGCCAGGAGGTGGGATGTCGCATGCCATTTGGCACCCCCTCCACAAACGCCGGCGCAAAACCGGCGAACAGCGACCCAGCGACAGGCGAGGGCGGCGCGAAACAGAGACGGACCGCATCAAGCCCGCGATCACCATGATAGCCGATTTGAGGCACTGCAACCACAGATACCTCGTCTCTGATCGCCGGCAGGCTGCGCAAGACCGCGGCGGGCAGCGCCGAGACGCCGCGCCAGCCGGCCGCATCACCGCCGAGCGCGCCGAGATGCAGGCCGGAGGGCAGATGGTCGGCGAGCAGGCGAAACCGGCCGTCCCAGCAGGCGCCGGGTCGGGCGACGACCGGCGGCGCCATCGCGGCGGCCTCGCGCACCATCAACAGACCCGAACCAAGACGCCCGGCCGGCATCAGCCGCACCCCGCCCAGCGTCGCCGGACGGGGATCGCGCGCCAGCTCGCGCACCGCCGTGGCGGCCGGAGCATAGGCCTCGCCGGCCAGCACCCGCAGCAGCCCGGCCAGCGCCGCTTGCGGCAACGGTGCGGCGGGAATGAGCGCAAAGCCCTCGGCGCGCAGCACCGCATGGGCGGCGAGCCACTCCGCCGCCTGCTGCTCCCGCCTGATCCGCCGGCCGGCCTGCGCGGCAGCGAGGCCAAGCAGGCCTGCCGCCGCACCCGGCTCGCCGGCAAGGCAGGCGCGAGCCCGGCTGCGCTCCGCCGCCGGAGCGGCGTTGGACGGATCCTCCACCCAGCCGAGCCCGGCCGCCGCCAGCGTCGCCCGCAGCCGGGCACCCGGCTGATGCAGTAGCGGACGAACCAGCCGCGCCTGGTCGGCAAACCCGATAGCCGACATGCCGGCAAGCCCGGCGCCGGACCCGGCCGGACGGCGGCGGCGCATCAGCACCGTCTCCGCCTGATCGTCGCGATGATGGCCGAGCAGCAGGTCGGTGAGCCCGAGCCCGGCGCAGGCCTCGAGCAGCGCCGCATAGCGGGCGCCACGCGCCCGGGCCGCCAAGCCCGCCCCTGCGGCAAGGCCGCGCAGCCGCAGTCGCCGCGCCGGCACGCCGATGCCCGCCAGCCGGCGCAGCGTGAGCGCCGCTTCCGCCCCCGAGGCGGCGCGCAGCCCGTGATCGACGACAAGCGCGGTCGGACTGCCCCAGCGCGCCGCCAGCCAGGCCAGACACAGACTATCGGCACCGCCCGACACCGCGACCGCCACCCGCCGGTCGGCACGCCAGGGCGCGTGGCACGCCATCCAGCGGCCGAATTCGTCGGGATCGATCAAGGAAGGCCAGGGGCTTTGCCCCTGGACCCCATTAAAGGCGGAGCCTTTAAAATCCACCTTAGTCATGGTCCCATGGCGAGCTCAGCGGCGCGGGGAAGCAGAAACTCCAACTAACGGGGGTCTGGAGCCTCAGGCCCCAGCGAGGTCCAGGAGCAGAGCTCCTGGCCTTCCTGACTTCAATGGCACCCAGCCCGCGCCCGCGTGCTTCCCACAGCCCGGCGGATCGATGGCGACGGGTTCGCAAACTCGGCATTGATCTTGGCCAGCGCCTGGCAGGCGTCGCGCGTATCGTTCAGGGCGAGCAGCGAGGTGGCGACGCCGAGCAGCGCCGCCGGCGCGCGGCCGGAGCGTGGCGAGCGGTTGTAGGCGTCGTAGAAATCGGCGGCGGCCTGCTGGTGCCGGCCTTGGCCGGACTCCGACTGGGCAAGCAGGAACTGCGCGTCGTTGGCGCGTGGCGAGGGGCCGGCGGTCAGCACCTCGCGCGCCGCCGTCTCGGCGGCTGGATAGTCCCGCCGCGCCAGCGCCGCATTGCCCTCCTGCAGCGCCCGCTCCGGCGTGCGCCGGGCCACACGCTCCGGGGCGGGTGCCGGCGCCGGCGCGGCGTGGGCCGCAAGCGAACCGGCCCCGGCTGGGGCGCTGGCGCCCGGTCCACCTTGGCCGAGCTTGAACTGCAGGTCCGAGATCTGCTTCGACAGGTCGGCGTTCTGCCGCTGGAGCTGGTTGGTCAGGTCGTCGGTGCGGCCGCGCTCGACCCGGACCTGGTCCTCAAGCACCTGCACCCGGCTGAGCAGTTGCGAGGTGAGGCTACCGCCACCGCCGACCGGGCCACCGCGCTCCTCGGCGCCGCCCGACCCGCCATAGGGCGTTGCCGGCGCCAGGTTGGAGGGCGGCGGCTGCTGCTCGGACTGATACTGCTGCTCAAGCTGCTGGTTGCGCTGCTCGATTTCCTCGCGCGTTTGCGCGCGCAGCGGGCCTGCCGCCAGGACAGCGAGCGCCAGCGCCAAGAGGCCCGTGACGAGCAGCGGACGGACAGGATCGCGGTCGGTCATCAGGGTCGCTCCGCCGGGCTGAGGCGCCGGAGGTGGAGCATGACGCGTGGAAAGGCAAGGCTGTCGGCAAGGCCCGGCGAGGCGAAGGCTCTCCCTCCGTGGGCCGTTCCAACGGCGCTTGGCGCCGCCGGAACCTTTGGCTCACTCCACCATCGACCCGTCACGCGCAGCGTGCAGTCGCATGATGGGGCCTGACGCCCAGACCCCCAACTTTTCGGGCATCGATGTTCCAGCGAGGTGTGTCTTGGCTCGCGCAGCATACTAAGTTGCTGCGCCGCTGTCCGTCCTGCGGCCTGAGCCACAGTCCCTAACTCAATGTTTCCAGAGCCTGGGCTTTGGTGGGGTCAAGGGGCGGAGTGAGCCAGCCGTTCCGACTGCGCAGAGCGCAGTCGGAACCGCTCACGGAGGGAAGCCCCTTGCCTGGCTTGGCCTTGCCTTGCCTCAGTGCACCGCCGTGATGGCGTTGCGGTTCTGCGCCCAGGCCTGCTCTTCGTCACCCAGTGCGGTCGGGCGATCCTTGCCGTAGCTAATGGTGCTCAGCCGGTCCTGCGAGATCCCCTTGCTGACCAGGTAGTCGCGCGCCGCGTTGGCGCGACGCTGGCCAAGCGCGAGGTTGTATTCCTCGGTGCCGCGGTCGTCCGTGTTGCCGGCGATCTGCACCGCGACCTGCGGATACTTCTGCAGCCAGGCCGCCTGCCGGTCGAGCGTCGCCTGGGCGTCACTGCTCAGCGAGTTCTCGGCCAGGGCGAAGAACACGCGGTCGCCGACATTGGCGACCAGATCCTCCTCGCTGCCCGGCGCCGCGCCACCATTGTTGCTGGTGAGCGGCGCGCCGGTGCCGCTGGTCGCGCCCGTATTGGCGGCCGGGTTGCTGGAGCACGCGGCCAGCAGCGACAGGGCGGCGAGCGCGCCCAGGATCTTCAGCTTCATCAAAACAATTCCCGTTTCTAGTCAGAGAGTGCACTGAGCAACGTTGAGACCGGCGACTCGTTCCGGCAGCGTTTGTTCAGTCTGCACCGCCGCGGGTGCGCGCCGCCATCCCTGGTCGCAACGGCCGGTTGAACCGGCGGGCGCTACTCCGCCAGGGTGGCGAAGACGTCGCCCGCCGGCGGCCGCGCCTCGACATGCGCACGGTGCCACAGCGCGTAGAACAGCAAGGTCCAGGCGGCGAAGCCCTCGCGCTTGCCGGCGGCGGCGCGAAACAGCGCCTGCACCCTGGACGGCTCGGCGATCGCCGCGATCGCCGGCCGCGCCGCGACGAGCGGGCCGAGGCGCCCGGCCTCGGCGGCGATCCAGGCGCCCACCGGCACGGTGAAGCCCTGCTTCGGCGCGAACGGCCGGGCCGCCGGCAGGGCCGTGGCAAGCCATTGGCGCAGCAGCCACTTGCCCTGCAGCCGGGTGCCGCGGCGACCGACCTTCAGCCGGTCCGGCAGGCGGTAGGCGGCGGCCGCGACCGCCGGGTCGAGGAACGGCGTACGCCCCTCGACGCCGTGCGCCATCAGGCAGCGATCGAGCTTGAGCAGCAGGTCGTGCGGCAGCCAGTCGACCATGTCGGTGGCCTGCGCCAAAGCGAGCCGGGTGCGCGCCGCGCCGGCGCCGGCGACCGCGGCCGCCTCGGCGGCGGCGATGCCGTCGCGCCAGCCGCTCTGCTCGCCGCGCAGCACGTCCAGCCCGTCGAAGCTGCCGCGGGCGCGCATCAGCCGCCCACCGAGCCAGGCCGGCCGCATGGCGCTGCGATAGCGCCCGTAACCGGCGAACACCTCGTCGCCGCCCTCGCCGCTCAGCACCACCTTGACCGAGGCGGCCGCCTGGCGGGCGAGGAACCAGCTCGGGATCACCGCGTAGTCGGCGGCCGGGTCGTCCATCGCCGCCACGATCGCCGGCAGGTGGGCCCAGACCATCTGCTCGGTGATCTCGAGCGTGTGGTGCTCGGCGCCGACCGCGCGCGCGAGCGCTGCCGCCTGGGCACGCTCGTCGGCCGCGCCGCCGCCCGCAAAACCGGCGGTGAAGCACTGCACCGGGCGCTCGTTCAGCCGCGCCATGACCGCCAGCAGCGCCGCGCTGTCGACGCCGCCGGAGAGAAACAGGCCGTACGGCACGTCGCTCTGCTGGTGCAGCGCCACGCTCTGCATCAGCGCGTGGTCGAGCCGGAGCAGCGCCTGCGGCTCGCTGATCTCCTCCGGGCTGCCGTCGGGCAGGGCGGCCAACCGGCGGCGCTCGATGATGCGGCCGTCCGAGATCCTGAGCGTCTCGCCGGGCAGCAGGCGGAACAGACCGGGGAAGATGGTCTCGGCGCCGGTGGTGAACTGCAGCTGCAGCAGCTCCGCCCGCGCCGCCGGCCGCACCCGGCGCTCGACCAGGCCGGCGGCGAGCAGCGCCTGCGCCTCCGAGGCGAAGGCGACGCCGAGTGCGGCGCCGTCGCGCCCGACCAGCGGCGCGTAGTAAAGCGGCTTGATGCCGAACGGGTCGCGCGACAGGGTGACGCTGCGGTCCGAGCGCTGATGGATGGCGATCGCATACATGCCGCGCAGATGCTCGGCATAGCCGCGCGGGTCGCGCAGCCAGAGGTGCAGCGGCGGCTCGCAGTCGCTGCCGGTGGCGAAGCTCACCTCCGGCAGCGCCGCCTGCAGCTCGTGATAGTTGTAGATCTCGCCATTGGCGACGAGCGCCGCGCCGCCGGCGAACAGCGGCTGGTCACCACCGGCGACGTCGATGATGGCGAGCCGCCGATGCACCAGCGCGACCCGGCCGACCAGGCTGTGCCCGGCGCCGTCCGGGCCGCGATGGGCGAGCGCATCGGCCAGGGTGGCCAGCATCGCCGGCTCGACCGGCGGCGCGCCCGGCGCCAGGGCGATGCCGGCGATCCCGCACATCAGGCGGCCCCGCCGACGCCGACCGCGCCGAAGAAGGCCTGCCAGCGCCGCACCACCGCCGCCTCGGCATGCTGCGCCTCGAAACAGCAGCGGCCGGCCGCGGCCAGCCTGGCCGACAGGGCGGGGTCCGACAGCACGGCCGCGATCGCCGCCGCCAGCGCCGGCGCGTCCTCAACCGGCACCAGCAGGCCGGTCGCGCCCGGCTCGATCAGCTCGACCGGCCCGGCGGTGCGGCTCGCGACCACCGGGCAGCCGGCGGACAACGCCTCCAGCACCACGTTGCCCAGCGGCTCGTGGCGGGACGGGCAGGCGAGCACGTCGGCCGCCGCCAGCAGCCCCGCCATGTCGTGCCGCCAGCCGGGCAGATGCAGCCGGTCGGCAACCCCGAGCTCGCCGGCCAGGGCGGACAAGGCGGCCCGCCCGCCCCCCTCCCCGGCGATCAGCACATGCACCCTCGGCAGCAGCGGCATCGCCCGCAGCAGCACGTCGAACCCCTTGACCGGATGCAGCCGCCCGGCGGCAAGCACCAGCGGCGCCCCTGCCGGCACGCCGAGCCGCTCGGGCGCCGCGCCGCCGAGGTCGGGGCAGAAATTCGGCACATGGTGCACGCGTGACGGCGCGACGCCCTGGGCGATGATCCAGTCCACCATGCCGCGCGTGTTGCCGACCAGATGGTCGCAGCGCCGGTAGTAGGCGAGGTCGTAGTAGCCGCCGAGCCGACCGACGAGCACCGCGCCGCCGGCCGGCGTGAAGCGCGCGGCGCGGTTCATCCAGGCCACCGTCACCTGCGGGCGAAAGCGCCGCAGGACGGCGCGCAGACGCAGCCCGGTGGCAAGGTCGAGCGCGCCGCCGAAGCCGAGCTCGACCGGCTTCAACCCCGCCGCGCTGAGCCGCGCCGCCCGTCCGGCATCCCGACGGATCACCGGCAGCACGCTGTCGCCGGCGTGCGCGAGGGCGGCGCAGAGCCGCTCGAAGAACAGCTCCGCGCCGCCATGCCGAGCCCCGGCCATGACCTGCGCCACCCTCATCCGCGCTCCAGCAACGCCCTCGCCGCGGCCAGCACCCGCCCGACCGGCAGTGCGGCGATCGGCGCCTGCCCGGCGATCCCGTCCGCCTCGACGAAGCCGGCGCAGCGCCCGATCGGGGCATACTCGGCCGCCGGCGACGGGCCGAACAACCCCAGCGTCGGCGTGCCGGCGGCGGCGGCCAGGTGCATCAGCCCGGAATCGTTGCCGACGAACAGGGCGCAGCGCGCGAGACACGCCGCCGCCTCGGCCAGCGACAGCCGGCCGCACAGGTCGACCGCCATCGGCAGCGCGGCCAGCACCGGCGCCGCGCGCGCGCGCTCGTCCTCGCCCGGGCCGCCGAACAGCGCCACCCCGGCGCCGGGCAGCACCGCCTGCAGCGCCCCGGCCAGCTCCACGAAGCGCCGCGCCGGCCAGATCTTGCCGTCCCAGTTCGCCGTCGGACCCAGCCCGATCCAGCGCCGCTCCGGGCTCAGCAGCGTCGCCGCCCGCTCGCGCTCGGCTTGCCCGAACCAGGCGACCGGCAGCGGCGCCGGCTGCAGCCGCAGCACCGCACCAAGGTGACCAAGCCGGTGGCCGGGCCGCCGGCCGCCGCGGCCGATCGCCCGCCGCCGCGCCGGCAACAGCCAGGCGAGCGCCGAGCCGCGCAAATCCACCACCAGGTCCCACACCGTGCCCACCGTGCGCGCCCACAGCGCCAGCCAGTGCAGGTCGGCCCGGCGCTTGTGCACGATCAGCGTGGCGACCCGGCCCGGCATGCGCTCGAACACGCCGACCGCCGCCGGCCCGCAGGCCACGGTGATCCTGGCGTCGGGATGACGCTCCAGCAGATGGGCCAGCAAGCCGGTGGACAGGACGGCGTCGCCAATCCGGGTCGCGGTGATGAACAGGATGCGCACTGGCCGACTTGCATGACGAGGGGAGGCGTTGGGCCGGCTGTTCTGAGCCGCGCCGGGCGGCTTTGCAAATGCCGGCGGCTTGCGAGCGCCGGGCGTCGCGACCACCTTCGCACCATGCCGATCGCCCCCCTGCCCGCCCGCGCCGTGCTCGCCGTCAGCGGGGACGACCGCGTCGGCTTCCTGCAGGGCCTGGTCTCCAACGACGTGGCGCAGGCGGCGCCGGGTCGGGCGGTGTGGGCAGCGCTGCTCAGTCCACAGGGCAAGTGGCTGGCGGACTTCTTCATTCATGCGGAGGCCGACCGGCTACTGCTCGACGTCGAGGCGGGCCAGCAGGGCGAGCTCACGCAACGACTCACGCGCCACCGGCTGCGCGCCAAGGTGGCGATCGAGCCGGTGCCGTTGATCGTGCTCGCCGCCTGGGGCGCGGATGCGGCGCTGGGCGCGCCCGCCGGCAGCGTGGTCGCCGCCGACCCGCGGCTTGCCGAGGCCGGACTGCGCGTGCTCTGCCAGTCGGCCGACCAGGTGGCGCTCGATGCGACGCCGGCCGATTACGACGCGCACCGGATCGTGCTCGGCCTGCCGGACGGCTCGGCCGACATGGAGGCGGATCGCAGCGTCCTGCTCGAGGCGGGCTTTGACGAGCTGAACGGCATCTCCTGGACCAAGGGCTGCTACATGGGCCAGGAGCTGACCGCCCGGACCCGCTATCGCGGCCTGGTCAAGCGCCGCCTGGTGCCGGTCAGCGCGACGACCGAGCTGCCGGCGCCGGGAACGCCGATTTCACTTGGCGGCGCCGAGGTCGGCACGCTGCGCTCGGTGGCGGGGCGGCATGGCCTGGCGCTGCTGCGGCTGTCGGCGATCGGCGCCGGCAGCCTGGAGGCGCTGGGTTTGCCGGTGGTGCCGCGTGTGCCGGCCTGGATGCGGCTGCCAGAGGCGGCTCTGACCTAACAACGGGGTCCAGAGGCTACAGCCTCTGGTGGGGTCAAGGGGCAAAGCCCCTTGCCTGACACGCCTCACTCAGAAGATCGCCACGAGGGCGACGCCGCCGATCATCAGGGCCGCGCCGAGCATGCGCCAGATGCTGGCGGCGTGTTGCTGGAAGCCGAGCCAGCCATAGTTGTCGATGACGACCGAGGCGACGGCGGCAGTGGTTACGGTCATGCCGACATAGGGGCCGGCGCCGATCTTCTGGGCGACGATCGGCTGCGAAATCAGGATCACCGCGCCGGCCACGCCGCCGAGCCAGGACCACCATGGCACCGCCGCCGCGCGGCCGCCGAGGCTGAACTGGCCGAGCACCAGCGAGCCCAGCAGCGTCAGGATCAAGGTGCCGACGACGCTGAGGAAGGCAGCCATGACCGGGCGGCCGAGCACCTTGCTCAGCGTGGCGACGCAGCCGGCCTGCAGCGGGTTCATCAGGCCGGCGAGGATGGCGAACGGGAACAGCAGGAACTGCATGGTGACCTCCGGCGAAGGCAACGCCGCAAGTCTGCCAATACAGATGCCGATTGCGTGCCGTTACAGTTTGGCGCGCCCTGGTGGATTCGAACCACCGACCCCGAGATTAGAAGTCTCGTGCTCTATCCAACTGAGCTAAGGGCGCCCTGGACCCCCTGAGAGTGCCCTGCAAAACCTGGCCTGGCGAGTCTCAGCTGGCGTTGCGCGTTCGAGCGCCGGCGCGGAGCGGCCTTGTTCGCCGTGCGCACCGAAGCGCAGACCGCCGGCGCCAGATGGCCGGGGCGAGTTTTGGCGGGCGCTCAGTGAGTCCAGGCCTCGCGCCGCTTGTAGCTGAAATTGTCCGCATACGCCTTCGGCTTGTGCGTCCGCGCCGGCAGGATCTCCACCGAGTAGGTCGCGCCGCGCTTCTCGGCAAACGCGATCGCCTCCTCGCGGCTGTCGAAGCGCAGCCGCACCTGCGCCTCGGTGTCGGCGCTGCCGAACCAGCCCATCAACGGGTCCTGCACCCGCCGCTCCGTCTGCTCCCACTCCAGCACCCAGTCGGTGACGCCGGCGACGCCGGACTGCATCGCCGTCTTGGGCTGCTGGAAGATCCTTGCTCTGAGCATGTGCTGCCTCACTCAATCTGGTCGGGGCGGCCGGACTCGAACCGGCGGCCTCGTGTACCCAAAACACGCGCGCTACCAGGCTGCGCCACGCCCCGAAGTGATAAACCAGCCCTCCATGTAGCTATGCGGGAGCGATCGTGCAGAGGCAAGTCCGGCGCGTGGCCCCTGATCGGCGCCAGCAGGCATCGCTCAGCCTCTCGACGTCTTCGTCATCACCGCCGGTTGGAACCAGGCGCGACCATGTGTCAGGTCGAGCGTCACATCCCATCGGCCGAGCACGTCCTGACCGACATCACCGTCCATGATGAGCCGTTTTACCAGTGCCGGACCCTGGACCGGGATGCCTCCGACCAGTCCGAAGTCTGCTGCCTGCCGGCCCTTGTCGCTGGTGGAGAGCTTCAGCAACGGCGCCACGTGCTCGCCGATCAGGATCGGCCCAAGATTGCCGATGTCGAGCTCCATCCAGGCGCGCCCGGCAGATGTCTGGACAGCCGCGTCGACGCTCAATGCAACACCCTCGCTGTCCCGAACCAGGCGGATCGGGACCTCCCGGGCATCCTTGATCCGATGCTGCAAGCTTGACGTCGTCTCCACGATAAGCTCGTGCGCGAGCGGCCTGATGGTGATCGTCCGTCCCGCGAAGGCATCAAGCCCGAGCAGCCCCGATAATTTGGGGACACCAGGCGCTATGAACGGGCCAAGATCGAGCATGGACGCGATCGGGGCGGTGAACGGTCGGCCGGCTATGCTCAGGTGAAGGTCATCGCAGCGCGGCGTGTCCAGCCGCTCGCCGGTGGCGCGAAACCCCGTCAACTGTCCCCAGGGGTGACACTCG
This sequence comes from Acetobacteraceae bacterium, assembly GCA_965198995.1. Lineage (GTDB taxonomy): Bacteria > Pseudomonadota > Alphaproteobacteria > Acetobacterales > Acetobacteraceae > CAXMMR01. The sequence continues at coordinate 870,158 of CBDAQG010000002.1, read as the reverse complement.
GCCAGCTGTGCCGTCGCCGGCGTCACCGTCGTGATGCCGGCGCCGGTGTCGAACAGGAAGAGGCCTTCGTGGCCCGCGACCGTCGCCCTCAGGCCGGTACCGCCGCGAGGCAAGTCGATGGTTGGGATGATCAGGGGTCCAGACGCCGCAGTCGCAGGCGCCGCACGAGCATCCACAGCGCCCATCCAGACGGTCAAAGTGCAAATAATCCAAGTAGCACGCGACCAAACGCTCAACATCTACCATCCCACGTGATGGGGGTCTGGGGCCTACCGGCCCCAGCGGAGTCCAGAGGCAGAGCCTCTGGCCTTCCTGTCTCAGGGCGCATCCCCGAACTCGGCGGCCAGCACCTTGTCGCCGACGCGGATGTCGTCGGCTGCGGTGACGCCGCCGGCGAGCTCCAGCGTCGCCGCGGCGACGATGCGGCCATCGATGATCGCCTCGCTCTGCGGCACCGTGTTCTCGGCGATGTGGCCGATCGTGCCGTCGGCGCGGATGAACACCATGTCCTCCGGCACCGGGCAGTGCTTCATCCACATCTGCGCCTCGCGCGGGGTCTCCCAGTTGAAGATCATGCCGCTCGTGGGCGGGATGACCGTGCGATACATCAGCCCGACCTCCTGCTCGTGCGCCGTGCGGGCGACCTCGACGGTGAAGCGGTGGCGCTGGCCGTCATGGCCGACGATGACCACCGGCTCGGTCTTCAGCGTTGGCTGCGGACCGGCGATGTCGGTGGTCTGTGCGGCCGCGGGCAGGGCAAGCGATACCAGGAGGGTGGCGTAGAGGGGCTTCATCAGGCGGGCTCCATCAGGGACAGCGCGGCAAGGCGCTCGATCTCGGGGCGGACAGGGCCTTCGCGCGGCGCGTCGCGCAGGGTGGTGAACCAGTGGGTCGGCGGATTGCGGCCGGCCGCGCGGTCATACACCAGGCCGCGCAGCACCGCCTCGGCCGCCGGGCTCACCCGTGACGGGATCGGCAGGCGATTGAGGGTCGCCCACACGCCAGCCCAGCAGCGCCCGACCGTCCAGGGATTGTAGCCGCCGCCGCCGGTGACGACCAGGCGCGGCGCCAGCTCCCGCACCGCCTCGACGACCGACCAGTGCGCGTTGTTGGAGAGCGACAGGCGGGCGAGCGGATCCTCCTCCAGCGCGTCGGCGCCGCATTGCAGGAAGATCGCCTCCGGGCGCTGCCGCTCGATCAGCGGCAGGATCGCGTGCGTGAGCAAATGCCGCATCTCGGTGTCGTTGAAGCCCGCCGGCACCGGCAGGTTGCGCGCCGCCCCGCCGGCGCGGTCCTCGGCCGGGCCGGTGCGCGGCCAGCGGCCGGCCTCGTGCACGCTGATGGTGAACACGCGCGGGTCGTCGGCAAAGGCGTCCTGCACGCCATCGCCGTGATGGGCGTCGATGTCGAGGTAGACAATGCGGCTGAGCCCGGCGTCGAGCCAGCTCAGCATGCCGAGCACCGGGTCATTGAGATAGCAGAAGCCGGAGGCGGCAGCGGGCCGGCCATGATGGGTGCCGCCGCCGGGGGAGTGGACGATGCCGCCGTCGAGCGTGAGGCGGCAGGCGAGCAGCACCGCACCGGCCGAAATCATCGCACGGCGGTAGATCTCCGGGTAGACCGGGTTGCCGTTGGCGCCGATGTTGTAGCGGGTGCGGTCCTCGTCGCTGGCCCGGCCTGCCGCCTCGGCGCGCGCCAGAGCGGCGACGTAGTCGCGCTCGTGAAACCGGGTCACCTGCTCGACGCTGGCCATCGGCGCGGCGCGGTAGACCTCGTCGGGCAGCCAGTGCATGGCGCGGACGAGGTCGGTGCAGGTGGAGACGCGCGGCACGGAGAGCGGGTGCTTCGGCCCGAAGCTGGAGCCCCGATAGATCTCGCTGCCGATGTAAAGCGGCCGGGTAAGCATGCTGGCCTATATAGTTCTGTCTTATTAAATGCAGGTCTGGAGGCGCCGCCTCCAGCGGGGTCAAGGGGCAGAGCCCCTTGCCTTCTCTTAGAGGATGTCGATGGCCGGCCATTCCCACGTCAAGAACGTCATGCACCGCAAGGGCGCGCAGGACGCCCGCAAGGCCAGGCAGTTCGCCAAGCTGATCCGCGAGATCACCGTTGCCGCCCGCGCCGGCCTGCCGGACCCCGCCTCCAACCCGCGCCTGCGCGCCGGGATCACCGCGGCGCTGAAGGCGAACATGACGCGCGACACAATCGACCGGGCGGTGAAGAAGGCGGCCGGTGCGGCCGGCGGCGAGGACTACGCCGAGGTGCGCTACGAGGGCTACGGCCCGCACGGCGTCGCCGTCATCGTCGAGGCGCTGACGGACAACCGCAACCGCACCGCGTCCGACGTCCGCGCCGCGTTCTCCAAGCTCGGCGGCGCGCTGGGCGAGACCAACTCGGTGAGCTTCCTGTTCAGCCGACTCGGCGTCGTCCGCTACCCTCAGGCGGCGGCGAGCGCGGACGCGATGCTGGGGGCGGCGATCGAGGCCGGCGCCGACGACACCGCGCTCACCGAGGACGGCCACGAGGTGCTGTGCGCGCCGGACAGCTTCTTCGCCGTGCGTGATGCCCTGGAAGCGCGCTTCGGCGCCCCCGAGGAGGCGGCCCTGGAGTGGCGGCCCTCGACCACGGTGACGCTCAACGAGGAGCGCGCCTCGGCCGTGCTGAAGCTGCTCGACGCGCTGGAGGACAATGACGACGTGCAGACCGTCTTTGCCAACTTTGACGTCGCTTGACGGAAGGCCAGGGCTTTGCCCTGGACCCACCAAGGGCCGGCGGCCCTTGGAACCCTTATGATAAGGCTGTTGGGCATCGACCCGGGGCTGCGGTTCACCGGGTGGGGGATCGTCGAGAGCGAGGGTAATCGGCTGCGCCACGTGGCCGACGGCGTGCTCGCCACTGACAGCGCGCACAGCGTGCCGAACCGGCTGATGGCCCTGCATCACGGCCTGACCCAGCTCATGGCCGACTGGCGCCCCGACGAGGCCGCCGTCGAGGAGACCTACGTCAACCGCAACGGCACCGCCACGCTCAAGCTCGGCTATGCTCGCGGCGTCGCCCTGCTCGCTCCCGCCCTCATCGGTATCCCGGTGCATGAGTATGGCGCGATGGCCGTCAAGCAGGCGGTGGTCGGCACCGGGGCGGCCGACAAGGAGCAGGTCAAGATGATGGTCCGCCGCCTGCTGCCCGGCGCCACCCTGCTGCGCGCCGACGCCGCCGACGCGCTCGCCGTTGCCATCTGCCACGCCCACCACCGCGCCACCCGGCAGCGCTGGGGGGCCGCTTGATCGCCTTGCTCACCGGCCGGGTCGAGGCGCTCGACGCCGCCACCTGCGTGATCGACGTCGGCGGCGTCGGCTACCTGGTGCAGGCCTCGACGCGCACCTTGTCCGCCCTGCCCGGCCCGCCGGCGCTGGCGCGCGTGCTGGTCGAGACGGTGGTGCGCGAGGATGCGATCATCCTCTACGGCTTCGCCGAGCCGGCCGAGCGGGAGTGGTTCCGGCTGCTGCTCACCGTGCAGGGCGTCGGCGCCAAGGTGGCGCTCGGCCTGCTCTCGGCGCTGTCGGCGCGCGAGCTCGTCGCCGCCATCGCCGCCGGCGACCGCGCCGCCCTCACCCGCGCGCCCGGCGTCGGCGCCAAGCTTGCCGTGCGCCTGCTCACTGAGCTGCGCGAGCGCGCCGGCGGCATGCCGCTCGGCGAGCAGGTCAGCCTCGGCATTCCCGCCCAGCCCGCCGGCACCCAGGCCGACGCCGTCTCGGCGCTCGCCAATCTCGGCTACCGCCGCATCGAGGCGCAGCCCGCGGTCGAGCGGGTGATCACGCGGCTCGGCGAGACCGCGGCGCTCGACGCGGTGATCCGCGACGCGCTCAAGGAGCTCGCCCGTTGAGGCGCCCGGCGGAGCCCGACCGCGCCGTCTCCAGCGCTCGCGCCGACGAGGACGCCGCGGAAGCCTCGCTGCGCCCGCAGACCCTGCGCGAGTTCATCGGCCAGAAGGGCACCCGGGAGAACCTGGCCGTGTTCATCGAGGCGGCGCGCGGCCGCGGCGAGGCGCTCGACCACGTGCTGCTGCACGGCCCGCCCGGCCTCGGCAAGACCACGCTCGCCCAGATCGTCGCCCGCGAGCTCGGCGTCGGCTTTCGCGCCACCTCCGGCCCGGTGATCCAGCGCGCCGGCGACCTGGCCGCCATCCTGACCAACCTGCAGCCGCGCGACGTGCTGTTCATAGACGAGATCCACCGCCTGCAGCCGGCGATCGAGGAGATCCTCTACCCGGCGATGGAGGACTTCCAGCTCGACCTCATCATCGGCGAAGGCCCGGCCGCGCGCTCGGTGCGGATCGACCTCTCGCCGTTCACGCTGGTGGGCGCCACCACCCGCGCCGGGCTGCTCGCCACACCGCTGCGCGACCGCTTCGGCATCCCGCTCCGCCTCGTGTTCTACACGCCGGCCGAGCTGGAGCTGATCGTCTCGCGCGGCGCCGACAAGCTCGGCTTCGACCTCGCCCCGGACGGCGCCGCCGAGATCGCCGCGCGCTCCCGCGGCACCCCGCGCATCGCCGGCCGCCTGCTGCGCCGGGTGCGCGACTTTGCCGCCGTGGACGGCTCCGGCCGGGTTGGCCGCACGGTCGCCGACCGCACCCTGACCCGGCTCGAGGTCGACCGGCTGGGGCTCGACGGCATGGACCGCCGCTACCTTCGCCGCATCGCCGAGCACCACGCCGGCGGCCCGGTCGGCGTCGAAACCCTGGCCGCGGCACTCGCCGAGGCGCGCGACACGCTGGAGGACGTGATCGAGCCGTTCCTGATCCAGGAGGGTTTGGTGCTGCGCACCTCGCGCGGCCGCGTGCTCGGCGAGCCAGGCTGGCGCCATCTCGGGCTGCGGCCGCCCGCTGGGCCGTTGCTTGATTTGCTGGATGATCAGTAGAAGCAAGCGGTCCTTTTTTGGTAAAAAGGACCAAAAAACTTTTACTCGTCAGAGCAAGGTGGGGAGCGTGGGACGATGGGGCGAACGTGCTAGCACAGTCGTCGGACAGCAGCGGATCTGGCAATCTTGCCTATGGGCAAGATTGCGATAAGACATTGATTTGTAATAACACTCTTGGTTCACCGCGGGTCGCCATCACACCGACCGATCTTGCTGTATTTGGCCGAGTCATCGCCCCGTTCCCGCGACAGCCGAGCAAAAGTTTTTTGCTGCTTTTTTTCAAAAAAGCAGGCGTCCGTCCCCGTCCCGACCCTCGATGACCTCCCACCGCGCCAGCTTCCGCGTCTATGTCGAGGACACCGACATCGGCGGCGTCGTCTATCACGGCCGCTATCTCGGCTTCTGCGAGCGCGCCCGGACCGAGGCGCTGCGTGACATGGGCGTGCCCTATTACGCGATGGTCGCCGAACATGGACGAGGCTTCATGGTGCGCCGCGCCAATCTGGAGTATCTGCGCCCCGCGCGCCTCGACGACGTGCTGGACATCGTGACGACCGTGCTGGCGCTTACCGGCGCCACGGTGACGCTGCGCCAGGCGATCGAGGTGAGCGGCCGGTTGATCGCGACTGCCGAGGTCCTGCTGGTCTGCGTGAGCGAGGATGGCATGCGGGTCGCCCGCATTCCGGCCCGCTGGCGCGCGGCGTTCGCGGCAGTGGCTTAGGAGTTTTCGATCGTGGATCGTGCCGTCGATGCCGCCAACCTGAGTGCGCCGGGCGCCGACCTGTCGCTCTGGACGCTGTTCATGCAGGCCGACATCGTCGTCAAGCTGATCATGCTGGGCCTGCTCGCCGCCAGCATCTGGGTGTGGGCGATCGTGTTCGAGAAGGTGACGGCGCTGCGCCGCGCGGCCAAGTCCGCGGACGGCTTCGAGGACCGCTTCTGGTCCGGCGGCTCGCTGGAGGAGCTGTATGACCGCGAGGGCGTGAAGCCGACCCATCCGATGGCCGCCGTGTTCGGCGCCGCGATGACCGAGTGGCGGCGCTCCTCGCGGGTGGTCGGCGCCGACATGGCGCGCGGCTCGGTGCGCGAGCGGCTGGACCGGGCGATGACGATGACGGTCAACCGCGAGATGGAGCGCATGGAGCGCTGGATGATCTTCCTCGCCTCGGTCGGCGCGACGGCCCCGTTCATCGGCCTGTTCGGCACCGTCTGGGGCATCATGCACTCGTTCTCGGCGATTGCGGCGATGCACAACACCAACCTCTCGGTGGTCGCACCGGGCATCGCCGAGGCGTTGTTCGCGACCGCGATCGGCCTGGTCGCCGCCATCCCGGCGGTGCTCGCCTACAACAAGATCAGCACCGACCTCGCCCGGTTCGCCCAGCGGCTGGAGGGTTTCGGCACCGAGTTCGGCGCCATCCTCAGCCGCCAGGGCGAGGAGCGGCCCGCATGAGCCTGCTCATGCATCGAGATGCAATCATGAGGGCCCGCTAGATGGCCTTCAATGTCGGCGGCGGACGTGGTCGGGGGCGCTACAAGCCGCTCGCCGAAATCAACGTGACCCCGCTGGTCGACGTCATGCTGGTGCTGCTGATCGTGTTCATGGTCACCGCGCCGCTGATGACGTCGGGCGTCAATGTCGACCTGCCGAAGGCGTCGGCGGCGCCGCTCAACCAGGATGCGACGCCGATCACCGTCTCGCTCAACGCCGCCGGCAAGATCTTCATCGGCGACGATGAGGTGCAACTGCCCGACCTGGTGGCCAAGCTGCAGGCCAACGCCAAGAACGACCCGACGCGGCGGATCTTCGTGCGTGGCGACAAGGACCTGCCGTACGGGCGGATCATGGAGGTCATGGGCACCGTGACCGCGGGCGGCTTCACCAAGGTGGCGCTGCTGGCCGAGCAGCCAGGGGGCGCGCCGCCGGCGCCGGGGACGCCCGGGGCGCCGGCGGGCGGCTGACGCCCCTGCCGTCTGGCTGAGACAGCGCGATGACGCCGACGATGAAACGAGCCGGCGCGGTGTCCGCCGGGCTGCATCTGGCCGCCCTGCTGGCGCTGCTGATCGCGCTGCCGAGCCCGGTGCCACCCGAGGCGCCGCCGGAGACGTCGGTCGAGATGGACTTCACCGGCAGCGCCGAGACGGCGCAGAAGGCGCGGGCGCCCGGCGCGGTCGCAGCGCCCGCCGACGCGCCGACGCCGGCGGACCAGCCTCCGGCCGAAGAGGCGCCCAAGGACGAGCCGATCGAGCCGCCGCCACCGCCGCCGCCCCCACCACCGCCGCCGCCGCAGGCCAGCGCGCCGCCGACCCCGAGCCTCACGCCGGCTCCGACACCGCCGCCGGACCTGTCGCCGCTCCCCGCGCCGACCGTGCCACCACCACCGCCCCAGCCGGCGCCGATGCCGACGCCACGCGCGCCGACGCCGCCGCGGCTGGCACCCCCTCCGCCGGTGCCGCCGCCACCGCGCACGATCGAGAGCCACGCCTCGCAGCCGAACCCGACCAGGAACGTCACGCCTGACACCCACTCGCTCCTGGCGACGCTCGAGAAGTTCCGGGCCGACCAGACGCAGACGACGCCGCCCCGGGCGCGGGCCAATCCCAGCCGCGGCGGCGCGCCGCATGGTGGCGGTCGTCCGGAGGGGGCGGAGACCGGCGGCCTGACCGGCGCCCAGCGCGGCGCGATCGGCGACCATGTGCGCGAGTGCTGGAGCTACGACGCCGGCGCCCAGGGCGCCTCGCAGTTTCGGGTGTTGCTCGACGTGGTGACCGACGGTGGCGGGACGGTGCATGACGCGCATGTGTCGGGCAGTGACGTCGGACGGCTGGGCGACCCGGTGTTCCGCGCCTATGCCGAGCGGGCGGTGCGGGCGGTGCTGGATCCGCGCTGCGCGACCTTGCCGCTGCCGCAGACCATGCTCGGGCAGAACCGCAGCTTTGTGTTTCGGTTCAGTCCTTAGGAGGTCGGAAGGCCAGAGGCGTTGCCCCTAGACCCCATTAAACGCGGAGCTTTTAGAATCTATTCCTTGTTCATGCCGCCATGGCGAGGTCGGTGGCGTGGGCGTCCGTCCACAGTCAAACGGATGCGGGTCTGGGGGCGCCGCCCCCAGCGGGTCCAGGGCAGAGCCCTGGCCTTACAGGTCGCGGCGTTACGGCTTTGTAAGCCGCCCTCGCATATGAGCTCCGTACCGTTCGGCTAAACTAGCCTCCGCCTGTACTGGAGTCGCCGCCTTGTCCGACCAAGTCACCCGTCGTCGCCTGTTCGTCGGCACCGGCGCCGGCCTGCTTGCCGCCGGCGCCGCCCGCGCCCAGTCCGCACCGATCCCCTCCACCGGCGGTCCGGGCGCGGTGATCGACGTCAATCGCGCGCGCACCGACCCGATCCCGATCGCGCTGCCGAACTTCGGCGGCTCTGCGCTGGGCGCCGAAATGACCGGCGTGATCAGCGCCGACCTCGCCCGGTGCGGGCTGTTCCGGCCGATCGACCAGGCCGCCTTCATCACCGGCGACACCGGTGGCACGCCGAGTTTCGCCAACTGGAAGGCGGTGGGCGCGCAGGCGCTGGTGACCGGCACCGTCTCCGAGGGCGCCGCCGCCCGGGTCGAATTCAGGCTGTGGGACGTGCTGCAGGGCACCCAGCTGCAGGGCACCGCCTACACCACCTCGGCCGGCAACTGGCGCCGCATCGCCCACATCATCGCCGACGTCATCTACGAGCGGCTGCTCGGCGAGAAGGGCTATTTCGACACCCGGATCGTCTACGTTTCGGCAACCGGGCGCGAGGGTCGGCAGATCAAGCGGCTGGCGATCATGGACCAGGACAGCGCCAACAACCGCACGCTCACCGATGGCTCGTGGCTGGTGCTGACGCCGCGCTTCAGCCCGGTGCGCGACGAGATCGCCTTCATGAGCTACGCCAATGACCGGCCGCGCGTTTACCTGTTCAATCTCGGCTCCGGCCGGCAGTCGGTGCTCGGCGAGTTCGAGGGCATGAGCTTCGCGCCGCGCTTTGCGCCCTCCGGCAGCAGCGTCATCATGTCGGTGACGCGCGGCGGCGGCTCGGACATCTTCACCGTGGACGTCGGCAGCCGTATCGAGCGGCGGCTGACCAGCTCGGGGTCCATCGATACGTCGCCGTGCTACAGCCCGGACGGCTCGCAGATCGTCTTCAACTCCGACCGCGGCGGCGACCAGCAGCTCTACATCATGAGCGGCGGCGGCGGCGCGGCCCAGCGGATCTCCTTCGGTCATGGGCGGTATGCGACGCCGGTGTGGTCGCCGCGCGGTGACCTGATCGCCTTCACCCGGCTATCGGGCGGCACGTTCGCGATCGGCGTCATGCGGCCGGACGGCTCGGGCGAGCGCATCCTGTCCGAGAGCTACTCGGTGGAGGGCCCGACCTTCGCGCCAAATGGGCGGGTGCTGATGTTCTGGCGCGAGACGCCGGGCGGGCGCTCGGGCGCCGGCTTCTCGTCGCGCCTGGTGTCGATCGACATCACCGGCTTCAACGAGCGGGCGGTCTCAACGCCCGGCAACGCCTCCGACCCCGCCTGGTCGCCGCTGAACGCTTAGTCACGAGGTCCGGGACCGCCGGCCCCGGCGCGGAGAGGACTGATCGGACGCGTGCGGCGGGCGCCCGGTGCAGGGCAGAGCCTTGCCGTGACTTGCTTGGGCAAACTCCCGGTTCGGCTGTACGCTTGTAGGCATACTCAATTCTGAAAGGCGTCCCGCATGGCCCATCATGCCCTCTCCCCGCTTGCCCGCTCGACGCGCAGCGGGCCAGCCGGCGAACGCCTCGGCGACGTCGCCGACGGGCAGCCGGTTCGCCTCACCGTGGTCTTCAAGCCCGGCGCCGTGATCGACCCGACGACGGTGGTGAGCCGCGAGGAGTATCGCCGCCGCTATGCCAGCAAGTCGGCCGCGGTCGACACCCTGGTGGCCTATGCCAAGGAGCACGGCCTGACGGTCGAGCTGGCCGATGCCGGCCAGCATCAGGTACGGCTGTCGGGCACCTACGGGCAGGCCTCGGCCGCCTTCCAGCCGTCCAGGCTCGGGCGCTACCGCCATGAGGGGCGCGAGTTCGTCGGCCGCGAGGGGCAGCTGTCGGTGCCCTCATCCATTGCCGACGAGGTCGTCGCGGTGATGGGCTTCGACACGCGGCCGGTCGCCCACACGCATTATCGGCGTCATAAGAAGACCGCCGCCAGCTCGTCCTACAATCCCGTCGCGGTCGCCAAACGCTACGGCTTTCCGACCGGGCTGACCGGGGCCGGCCAGGTCGTCGCGCTGATCGAGCTTGGCGGCGGCTACGACGCGACGCAGCAGGCGGCGTATTTCAAGCAGAAGGGCATCGATCGCACCGGCACGCTGGCCGCGGTCCTCGTCGACGGCGCGACCAACACGCCGAGCGATCCCAATGGCGCTGACGGCGAGGTGCAGCTCGACATCCAGGTCGCCGGCTCGATCGCCCCGGCGGCCGACATCGCGGTCTACTTCGGCACCCAGGCCGCCAACGGCTTCCTCGACGCGATCACCACGGCAATCCACGACACGCAGCGCACTGTCAGCGTGATGTCGATCAGCTGGGGCGGTCCGGAGAGCAGCTATGCGAGGCAGGACCTCCAAGCCATGGACCAGGCATTCCAGAGCGCCGGCAGCCTCGGCATTCCGGTCTGCGTCGCCTCCGGCGACAGCGGCGCGGATGACGGCACGTCGACGAAGACGGTGGACTTCCCAGCCTCCAGCCCGCACGTGCTGGGCTGCGGCGGCACCAAGCTGCCGGCAAGCGGGGCCGAGGTGGCCTGGAACGACGGCAGCTCGGGGGGCGCGAGCGGCGGCGGCTACAGCACCCATTTCGACCGGCCGAGCTGGCAGACCGGCAATACCAACGCCCATCGCGGGGTGCCCGACGTCGCCGGCGACGCCGACCCGGAAACCGGCTACAACATCTCCGTCGACGGCACCGCGGAGGTGGTCGGTGGCACCAGCGCGGTGGCGCCGCTCTGGGCGGCGTTGCTGGCGCTGACCGGCCAGCAGGCGGCGCGCAGGCTCGGCCTGGTCAACCCGACGCTCTACGCCAACCAGGACGTGCTGACGGACATCACCAGCGGCAGCAACGCTGGCTACAAGGCGGCCAAGGGCTGGGACCCGGTCACCGGGCTTGGCTCGCCGAAGGGGGAGCAGGTGGCGACCCTGCTGTCGAGCACGACGAGTGGCATCACCTAGTCGGCAGGAAGCCAGGCCAGGGCTCTGGCCCTGAACCCCATTAAAGGCGGAGCCGCGGGTCTGGGGCGCCGCCCCCAGCGGGTCCAGGGCAGAGCCCTGGCCTTACTTCATGCCCCAGGACCGCCGCACCAGCCTGAGCTTGGCGAACACGGTCCGCAGCGCCGCCTCGCTGTCCGCCGCCTCGGCGTGGCGAGCGCCGATGGCGATGCGCAGGCCGCCGAATGCCTGACCCTCACGGCTGCCGAGCAGCACCGGCTGTCCGATCTGGCAGAGCGCTGCGGCAAGCGTGGGTTCGGCGTCCGGCAGCTCGGACGAGAGGTCACGATTGAGCAGGGCGTGCAGCTCACGCAGGCGCTCGACGGTGGCCAGGCGGCCACCTTCGCGCAAGGCGAAGGTGAAGACGGTGCGCCGGTCGGTCCAGTCGACGGACGGGGCGACCTCCTCGGGCGCGTCGATGCCGATCAGGTCGGGGTCGGCGGCGAGTTGCCGACGGATCTCGGCAGCCAGTCGATCCACCACCCGCGGAAAGCCGGCGGCCGAGCGCCGAAAGCGAGCCATCTCGGCGAGGGCCGCCCGCCAGCGCAGCACCAGGCCTGCATTGGCGCAGGCGGTCGCCTGCAGCTCCTTGCAGGAGGCGAGTCCGTAGGCGGCAAGGCCGACCGGGGGCAGCGACAGGCCGGGAAAACGCGCTCGCGGCAGCAGCAGCGCGCCACTGAAGCCAGGACCGCCGAAGAACTTCGAGCCGGTGATCAGCACTGGCAGGTCGGCGGCCAGGTAGCGCCGCAGTCGCGCCGGCGACAGCCGCGCCTGACAGGCGTCGATGACGATCTCGAGCTGGCCGGCATGGCGCCGTCGCAGCTCGAGCAACGTCGACAGGCCAGGCGCCGAGAGCCCGGTTTTGGAGCCGTCGATGGCATGCAGCACCGCCCGGCCGCCGCCTTGGCAGGCGGCCATCACCGCCGTCTCGCAACTGCGCGCGACAGCAGCCGGATCGCGCAGGCTGCCATCCGGCTCGCGCAGCGGCACGGCGCTCAAGGCGATCGGCGCAAAGCCGTCGATGAGGCAGCCGGGGCTCGCTGGCCCGCCATCTGCGGACAGCCTGGCGAAATGCCGACCGCGCGCCGCCTCCGGCACGCCGCTGCCGGTTTCGCTCGGGCTCATGAGGATGCTGGTGGCGGGCTCGATGCCGCAGAGCAGGCCGGTAAGCAGCAGCACGGCGTCGGTGCCGGAGGCCGCCAGGATCGCCTCGGCGATGTCGCTCACGCCCCACCAATCGACCAGCTCGTGGCGGATCGCGAGGGTCTCACGCGCGATCGCCTGCAGCGCGCTGCCGCCCGGCGAGCGCGCCTGGTGCAGCATTCGGCGCCGGCACAGCTCCGTCCGCTCATAGGCTTCGGCAGAGATGGACGAAGCGGTGCAGGAGGCAAAGGCGAACACCCCAGGACGCGGGCGTGGGGAGCAACCGTAACGATTCAGGCCGGAGCGTGCATCGATGGCCAGACGCTCGTCGCCGCCCTCGATGAGCAGGCAGTCAAGCGGCGAGGCGAGCGGCCATGCGACGTCCCTGTCCGGCGCGCACTCCGAGGCGTCAGGCTGCTCGAGGAGGTCGGCAAGTGCGACGTCCGACGTCAGCCGCGGTCGGCGTTGCCGGCGGCTCGGGTCGGTTTTCAGATGCATGCCTCGCTTCAACCGCCTCGCCGAACGCGCGCTCATGATCTCGGGCCGGCTCGTCAGTGTCAAACCGGCCAGCGACCGAGAGCCGGCCCGATGTGCCTTGACTGCCACAGGATGCAGGATGGAACCTGGAGCACGACGTCTCATAAACATGATCAACATGCTACTTTTTTGCAGATTGACGCCTGGATGAGAGATCGCTCGCAACTTATACACGCCAGAGCTGAAAAATTGATTGATGAGCACACGTTAAGGTGGTAAATAATGCCCTATCACCAAGAGGGTTTACCGATGCGTGTTCTGCTGGTTGAGGACGACCTGACTGCCGCGCGCGGCATCTCGCTCATGCTTCGCTCGAACGGTGCGATCGTCGATCAGACCGACACCGGCGAGGAGGCACTCGGGCTGGTGCGCCATTACGACTACGACGTGGTCGTGCTCGACCTCATGTTGCCGGACATGGAGGGCTACGAGGTGGTGCGCCGCATGCGTGCGGCACGCATGAACACGCCGGTGCTGATCCTCTCCGGGCTGTCGCGACCACAGGCGAAGGTGAAGGGGTTCGGCATGGGTGCTGACGACTTCATCACCAAGCCATTCGACAAGGCCGAGCTGATTGCGCGCATGCAGGCGGTGATCCGCCGTTCCAAGGGCTTCAGCCAGCCGACGCTGAGCGTCGGTCCGCTGGAGTTGAACCTCGACAGCCGCGATGTGACGATCGACGGTGTGCCGATCCGGCTGACCGGCAAGGAGTATGCGATCCTGGAGCTGCTGGTGCTGCGCCGGGGTATGGTGCTCACCAAGGAGGCGTTCCTGAACCACCTCTACGGCGGCATGGATGAGCCGGAGGTCAAGATCATCGACGTGTTCGTCTGCAAGCTCCGTAAGAAGCTGGCGAATTACGGCGCCGACAACCTGATCGGGACCGTGTGGGGTCGCGGCTACATGCTCCGTGAGCAGAACACGCCCTCTGATCTGCCCCTGATGGACGGCATCGAGGCGCTCTCACCGGGCGGGATGGACACTGGCGAGGCAGGCATGGCCGCCTAGAGCGACGCCGTCGTGACAGCAACCGGAAGCGTTCGACTTAGGGTGACCGCTCTCGCCTGTTGTTCGTGAGGGGTGTCATCATGCCAGGGTCGCCACGCCATTGCGGTCGGGCTGATTGCCCTGGCGTCGACCGCCCCGGCCGTTGCTGACCCCTGCTCGGCAGACACTCTAGACGGTGAACTGCTCCGCGATGATCCGCTCGGACAGGCCCTGATCGGGGTCGAACAGGATCGTCGTTCGGACGCTGCGATCCTCACTCACCGCCACGGAGGCGACGTCGCGCACCTCGGTAAAGTCGGCGACCGCGGCGACTGGACGCTTCTCCGCCTCAAGCACTTCGAACAAGACGTCCGCCGTGCTCGGCAACAAAGCACCGCGCCAGCGGCGCGGACGAAACGCGCTGATCGGCGTCAGCGGCAGCAGGTTGGCCGAGAGTGGGACAATCGGCCCATGCGCGGAGAGGTTGTAGGCCGTTGAGCCGGCGGGCGTTGCGATGAGCACACCGTCACAAATGAGCTCCACCAGGCGCACCCGGCCATCAACCGTGATGCGTATCTTGGCCGCCTGACGCAGCTGCCGCAGCAAGGAGACCTCGTTGAGCGCCAGCGCTTCCTCGACGGCGCCCGCGCGGGTGACGACATGCATGCGCAGAGGATGCAACACCGCCGCCTGGCCGCGCGACAGTCGTGCCGGCAGGTCCTCTTCGAGATACGGGTTCATCAGAAAACCAACTGAGCCGCAATTCATGCCGTAAACGGGGATGTCCGCATCCAGCGTCTGGTGCAGCGTCTCCAGCATGAAGCCGTCGCCACCGAGACAGACGATCGCATCCGCCTGGCCGATCGGCGTGTCACCATATCGCGCCACCATGCGGTGGCGGCTTTCCGCAGCGAGCTCCGTCGGCGAGGCGGCGAAAGCAAGTCGCTCGAACTGGCACGGCGGCGTGACGTCGATCATGGCCGCTTCATGCTTGGCCGCACCGACAACCGTGTTGCCGGGCAAATCCAGGCTCATGCGCCGGCTTGCACGGGCTGGCCGGCAATCGCCAGACGACGATGGCTCAGGACCGGCATCTGTGCCCGTATGCGGTCGGTCGTCTCCATGTCGACCTCGGCGGTGCCGAAACCCGGCAGGTCATCCAGCATCAGGCGTAATGATCCCCAGGGGTCAGCGATCAGCGATCGGCCCCAGCAGCGGCGGGGCGCGCCGCGACCGTCATGATGGGTGCCGCAGATCGCCGCGGCGGCAAACCAGCACTGCGTCTCGATCGCGCGCGCGCGCAGCAGCACCTCCCAATGATCACGCCCGGTCGCCTCGGTGAATGCCGATGGCAGCAGGATCAGCGAAGCGCCGGCACGACGCAACGCCAGGAACAGCTCGGCGAAGCGAAGGTCGTAGCAGATCGCACAGCCCACGGTGACCGAGCCGACGCAAAACGTCACCACCGCCTCGCCAGCACCGTAGGCGTCGCTCTCGCGGTAGCCGGCGCCGTCAGGCGTGGTGACGTCAAACAGGTGGATCTTGCGGTAACGCGCCAGTTCGGCGCCATCCGGACCAAAGACCAACGAGGTGTTGTAGAGCTTGTCGCTGGCCGGGGCCCGCTCGCCGATGGAACCGCCATGCAGGGTGACGCGATGCTCACGCGCTAACCGCTGCAGCAATCCGTAGAGCGGCCCGGCGCTGGCGAAAGGCTCGTCTGCCTCAGGGAGCCGTTCGGCGGCCAACCGCTTGTCCGTCCGTGTCCCGCCAAGGCAACTCCACATCTCAGGCAGGCTGACCAGGTCGGGATGATCGCGCGCAATGGCGGCCCGAACGAGGCGCTCGACCTCGACGCCGTTCGCGATCGGGTCGCTGCCGGCCTGCATCTGGATGACGCTGACACGCATCGCGCGTGCAGGCCCGTTCAGTGTCGCGGCGTCAGCGCGCGTCCGACGCACCTTGAAGCAGGGCGACGAGCTCCTCGGGTATCGGTTCGTGCAGGGCGGCGTCGTAGCACGACTTGAACTCACCACGAAGCCAGGCGTCGACCATGGTGAGCTCCTGCGGCCGGAGAGACTTCATCGCCCTGTCATCCTGTGTCGTTTGCATTGCCATGACACAGGTGTTTACGGGCGGCGCTGGTTACGGTTCCGCGCTTGTCAATCCCGACCGCCGGTCGTCTGCTAGATGTAGCTGCTCCAGGTCAGAAACAGGATGCCCAGGAACAGCACCCCACCGATCCAGAACACCAGCGGGTAGCCGAACGGCTCGGCCGGGATGCGCGCAAGGGCGTTGAGCAGAGCCGGCGCATTCGGGCCCGGTCGGGTTTGCACAAGGCGATCGACCAGGCCAAACGTGCCGTCGGCGCCAACCTCGCGCTCCTCGATCTGGGAGGCGGTCAGGCCCTCGGTCGTCGGTGAGATGCCTGCGGACGGGGTTGGCGTCGCCATGGTCTGCTCCTGATCGCTTCGGCCACGTCCCGCCGCCGTATCGCCCGGCGCTGTCGGCGATCAAGCCACCGCGCCTGCATGACCGCCCGGGGGGGCGGTAGGCCGGGCATGGGTGCTGCGTTACTGTCCAATCCCTGTAAAGTCCAGTCCGACGGGACGTGCACATGCCCTACCTCACCGCCGACAACCTGCCCGAGGCGCCCGCCGGCACGCGATTCCGCTCGGCGCTTGCCGCCGGCGGCATCCTGCGCATGCCGGGGACGTATAACGGGCTCGCGGCCCTGCAGGCCCGTGCCGCCGGCTTCCAGGCCTGCTACCTGTCCGGCGCGGCGATGACGGCATCGATGGGATTGCCCGACCTTGGCATCATTACCGTCGACGAGGTCAGCTTCTTCATCCGCCAGGTCAGCCGGGCGAGCGGTCTGCCGGTGCTGGTGGATGGGACACCGGCTATGGTGAGGCGCTCAACGTCATGAACATGGTTCGCTGCTTCGAGGATGCGGGCGCAGCGGCGGTGCACCTCGAAGACCAGTTGCTGCCGAAGAAATGCGGCCACCTCAATGACAAGAAGTTGGCCGCCCCCGCCGACATGGCGGCCAAGGTCGCGGCGGCGGCGAAGGCGAGGCGCCACCTGTTCGCGATGGGGCATCGGATGGTGATCTGGCCGGTCAGCTCGTTGCGCGTCGCGGCACGCGCGACCGAACGGCTCTATGCGGCTATCGCCGCCGACGGCGGCGCGCACAATCAGGTCGACCAGATGCAGACCCGCCGGGAGCTCTACGCGACCATTGGCTATCAGGACTACGAGGCGCTGGACGCCTCCATCGTCGCCACAATCATCGCTGAGGCGCTGCCGCAGGTTCCGGCTGAATAGGTCTGGCGTGGCGCCAATAAACGAACAGGCACCTCAAGCGGCTGCCTGAGATGCCTGCGCCTAATTTGAACCGGGCGTTCTAAAAATTGCCCCAGACTGGAGCCTGCACGCGAGGCCAACAGGCCCCGGGTGCAGGCTTGTCAGTTTAGCCGAAATGCTTGGGCGACAGCTGCTCGACACTCTGGAACGTGATCTTGGTCGCGTCCGGCAGCGTGATGGACGCGCTGGATCCCTGAACCGTCGCCGGATCCCGGGTCAGGCTGAGCTGCACGCCGGTCGACGCAGCACCCTTGAACAGAGCCGAGGCGATCGGGTCGGTCTTCAGGAAGCTGTAGATCTCCTTGCTGAGCGCCGACGTGACGCTTGGCGAGGTGACCTCGGCGCCGGTAATCGACACGTGAACAGCGCTGCTGAGCGTATCGTTGCCGATTGAAAGGGCGAAGCCCTCGGAAGCGGTGCCGCCAAGGAAGGTAGGGGTGTGATGAAGTGCGGCAGCGATTTCACGGGCAAGAAGGGTTGCAACTTCCTTGCCGATCGTGGTCGCCGATGAAGAGCCGCCAACGGTCATGGTCATGGGCAAACTCGATCCGGTTGTTAATCGTCGCCTCGACCATATCGCACTGCAACGAGAATTAATACTCTTTTCGGGAAAGCTGCAGACGGTTTCGTCGAACCATCACATTGCACGCCATAGCAGGCCATTCGACGCCGCAATCAGGCTCTTCGGCAGTACATCCATCCCGATATGACTGCAAAACGGTCATCGAGGGCAGAAAACGGCGCACAAACGCGCAATTCGTCAAACAGTCCAAGTCGCCGAAGTCGCTTGCAGCACACCGCCGCGGCGGAGCGGGGCAACGACAAGGGCGTGACCCGTCGCATCATCGGTGCGCACCAGCAGGCCGCTGATCGTCGCCTCTCCATCAGCCGGCGCCAGGCGCTCGCCCGGCATCTTGCGCCAGAACCGCGTCGCCGCGCCCTGCTTGGCCATGCCGATCACACTGTCATAGTCGCCGCACATGCCGGCATCGCATTGAAACGCGGTGCCGCCAACCAGCACGCGATGGTCTGCCGTCGGCACGTGGGTGTGAGTGCCGACCACCAGCGAGAGCCGGCCGTCGAAGGAGTGCGCGTAGGCCAGCTTTTCGCTCGTCGCCTCGGCGTGGAAGTCGGCGACGATCGCCTGCACGGTGCCGCCGGCGCCGAGCCGATGCCGGCCGAGCAGCTCGGCGGTGGCGCGGAACGGACAATCGAGCGGGTCCATGAACAGCCGCCCCATGGCATTCAGCACCAGCGCCCGCCGGCCGCCGGCGACCTCGACGATCACCGAGCCGGCCCCCGGCGTGCCGGGCGGGAAGTTCAACGGCCGGATCAGCCGCGGCGTCACCTCTATGTAGGGGATGATCTCACGTCGATCCCAGGCGTGGTTGCCGAGTGTGAGCACATCGACGCCGGCGGCAAACAGCGCCTCGGCCATCTCCGGCGCCAGGCCGAAGCCGTGGCTGGCGTTCTCGGCATTGACGACCACGAGGTCGAGCGCGAATTCGAGGCGCAGGTCGGGCACCGCGGCGGCCACCGCGTCGCGCCCGGACCGGCCGACGATGTCGCCCAGAAAAAGGATGTTCATGCCGGTGGCGCCCTCTCGATCAGCGCTCGCTCCGTCGCCACGGCGTCAAGCGCGCGGTCATGCGGGCTGATCGGCACAGTGGTGAGCTGCTGTGCCGCCCAGCCGTAGCCGATCGCCGGGACGGCGGGCAATGCAGCCAGAGTGCGGTCATAGTAGCCGCCGCCATAGCCCAGCCGGTGGCACCTCCGGTCGAACGCGAGCAGCGGCACCAGCAGCGCTTGCGGGCTCAGCGCCGGGCCGTCGGGATGCTGGGTGCCAAATCGCCCAGGCAGCAAAGCCGCGCCAGGATGCCAGCGGCGGAACGTCAGCGCCGAGCCACGCGGCGGCGTCACCGGCAAGACGATGACGTGGCCCCGGGCGTGCAGTTGATCCAGCAGCGGTCGCAGGTCGATCTCGTGCGGCAACGGCCAGACGCCGGCGATGACCGCGGGCAGCGGCAGGGCGGCCAGTCGGGACAGGATCGGCGCCGGATCGTCGCAGACCTGCCGCGCGGTCAGCATGCGCCGACGCAGATCCCGCTTGGCCAGCTCGGTGAGGTCATGGGTGGAGCGGTGTGGAGCCGCCATGGCCGTTGGCGGTGTCAACCTCTCGAAGCCTGCTGGTGCAGGTGGGAACCAGATACCATGACCAGGATCATGGCAGCGCCAGTCCCCGAGAGGATGCTCATTGGCCCCGGGGTTGCTTAGCCTGACGCACCCAGCAGCTCCACCCTCCATCTATGAGGCCGGCGGGGCGCAATGACAAGCGCGGCGCAGGAGCCAGGGCTCCGCGCTGAGCCCGCCGGGCCATGCGGCCCCATACCCCTCAGCGCTCGGCTTCGATGTCGCTGGCGATCGCCTCGGCGCGCTCGGCCAGGCGACGCAGCCGCTGCCGGGCCTCCCTGTCCGCTCCCGGCACGCCCTCGCGCAGCGCCGCCATCTCGACATGCAGGTCATGCAGCTCGTCCGCCATCAGCAGCGAGGCCAACACCAGCAGCCGGGCCTCGCCCGACTGCCCCAGCGCCTTGATGGAGGTGATCCTGTCGTCGACCTGGCTGGCCATCGCCTGCAGATGATCTTCCTGCCCGTTCTCGCACACGACCACATGCGGGTAGCCGTTGATCTTCACCGTGACCTGAGCCATGCGGCTAGTCTGCCCGCTCGGCCAGCGCCAGGCGCAGCTCGGCGATCAATGCGTCGAGCCGCTCTGCGACCTGGCCGGACGCAGGCGATGGCGTGGCGGCCAGCGGCTCGTGCCCCGGGCGCCGCGCGCTCGCGATGCGCTCGAGTGCCGCTGCCAACCGCGCTGCCTCGTCCACCTGTTCGCCGTCAGCCATGCGCATCCCTCACCGCTTCTGCTTGCAGACAAAGCCGCAGCGCGCTTCAAGGTCAAGCATGCACCGGGCCGACCAGGCGCGCGCTCCCTGCGTCATCGTGCATGGCGCCGCCGATCTGGCCGTGGCCTGCGCGCCCGGGCTCGGCTTGACGCTGCTGTCGGCTCCGGGCGCGGCCGGCACGCTGGGTGCCCTGTGGTGGCGGGCGCTGGTGCGCGATGCACGGCGCAGCTGGCCGTCGCTGATCATCGCCGACCGGCTGGACTGCGGCAGCGCGCCGGGGCGTGTGCTGGAGGCGCTGCAATGCGGCCAGCGCCACCTCGTGCTGGCGCCCTGCCCGGCCTTCGCCGCACTGGCCACGCTGGTCGCCGCACAGGGCGGCTCGCTGCTCGACGTGGCGCCGGCAGCCTTGGACCTGGCGCGGCGTGGCGCCGAGCGGCGCCTTGCCGCGTGGCTCGCCCAGCCTGACGCTGATGACACTCAGCGGCCGCTGGGCTAAGCCGCTCAGGGGCCGCCGCGAGCCGCGCGAGGCGGCGCACTCCGCAATTCAAGAGACACTCCTTGGCCGGCTGCTCGCTCTACCTCATCACGCCCGCAGCAATCGAGCCGAGCGCGTTCGCCGAGCGGCTCAAGGCGGCTCTGGATGGCGGGCCGGTAGCCGCGGTTCAGTTGCGCCTTAAAGCCATCGACGACGACAGCGTCCGGCGCGCCGTCGATGTCCTGCGCCCGGTCGTGCAGTCGCGCGGCGTCGCCTTCATCCTCAATGACCGACCGGACCTCGCCGTGCAGTGCGGCTGCGACGGCGCCCATGTCGGCGCCGAGGACATGGCCGTGCCGGCCGCCCGTAAGCTGCTCGGCGAGCTCCAACTCGGCGTCTCCTGCTACGCCAGCCGCGACCTCGCCATGCAGGCGGGCGAGGATGGTGCGGACTACGTCGCCTTCGGCGCCTTCTTTGCGACCACCACCAAGGTGGCCAGCAGCCGGGCGGAGCCTGAGCTGCTGTCCTGGTGGTCCGAGCTGATGGAGCCGCCGGTGGTCGCCATCGGCGGCATCACCGCGGCGAACTGCCGACCGCTGGTCGACGCCGGCGCGGACTTCCTCGCCGTGGTCGGGGCGGTATGGAACCATCCGCAGGGCGAGGCCGCAGGGGTGGCGGCGATGATCGAGGCGATGCGGTAGGCGAAGGCCAGAGGCTCTGCCTCTGGACGCCGCTGGGAGCGGCGCCCCAGACCCGCATCCGGCCTCGCCATGGAATCATGAATAAGAAGTGGATTTTGAAGGCTACGCCTTTAATGGGGTCGAGGGGCAAAGCCCCTCGCCTTTAAAGCCACTGCACCTGGTCGATACGGGTCGCCCCAGAGGCCAGCATGATCAGCCGGTCGAAGCCGAGCGCGATGCCGGCGCAGGGTGGCAGTCCGTGCTGCAAGGCGGCGAGGAAGTCCTCGTCGAGTGGCCAGTCGCGTCCTGCCATGTCGCCGGCATGATCTGCCGCCCGGCGCTCACGATCGGCAACGAAGCGGAGGCGCTGCTCGTCGGCGTCGGCCAGCTCCTCGAAGGCGTTGGCGAGCTCGATGCCGCCGAGATAGAGCTCGAAACGCAGCGCCTGGCGCGGCTCGGCCGGATCGCGCCGGGCGAGTGCGGCCTGCGCGACCGGCCAGTGGGTGAGGAAGGTCGGGCGGGCGCGGCCGATATGCGGCTCGACGTGCTCGAGCAGCAGGCGAAAGAACAGGTCGTCCCAGGTCTCGCCGGCGCGCAGGGTGGCGTTGGCGGAGCGGGCGAGGCCGGCGGCATCATCGGTATTGCCAAGCAGGTCGGCGCTGGCATGACGGGCGAAGGCCTCGGCGACGGTCAGCCGCTCGAACGGCCGGTCGATCGCAACGGCGCGGCCGGGCAGGACGCGCGGCAGGACTGTGCGCAGGTAGGCCTCGGTCTCGTCCATGAGCGCCGGGAGGTCGGCGCCCGGACGATACCACTCCAGCATGGTGAACTCACGCCCGTGCAGCGGGCTCGGCAGCTCGTCGCGCCAGACCCGGGCGAGCTGGAAGATCGGTCCGCTACCGCCGACCAGCAGCCGCTTCATGGCGAATTCCGGGCTGGTCGCAAGCCAGAGCGGGACGGCGGGCTCGCCGTGTTCGACGGGCGCAAGCGCCGTGGTGGCGAGCGCCCGCAGGTGCACCTCCTCGCCGGGCGCCGGAACGACGCAGGGCGTCTCGACCTCGGTGTAGCCGCGGGCCTCGAAGAAGCGGCGGGTGGCGTGCGTCAGCGCCGTGCGGACGGCGAGGAAGGGCAGCCGCGCGGCCAGACGCTCGGGATGCCAGGGCGCATTCGTCTGGGCCATACCAACCTGATTATGCTAGTTTCACGGAATCATGAACAGCACGTCACCGCTGCTTGGCCTGCGTATCCTCGTGGTTGAGGACGATGCCATGGTGGCGCAGTTCGTCTCGGCGACGCTGCAGGACGCGCAGGCGATCGTCGTCGGACCGTGCCACAGCGTTCAGGCGGCGCAGGCGATCCTTGACGTGGAGCCGGTCGACGCGGCGCTGCTCGACGTCAACATCGCCGACGGCGAGGTGTTCCCGGTCGCCGAGCGCCTGGCGGCGCTGCGAATCCCGTTCCTGCTGCTGTCCGGCTATGGCGCCGATGCGGTGCCGGCCGACCGGCCCGGTTGGCTGGCCTTGGCGAAGCCGTTCCGGATGCAGGAGTTGATCGAAACGCTGGCTGCGCATGTGAAGCAAGTCCGGGGCTCACCCTCCGTGAGCCTTGCCAACTGTGCCTTGCGCAGTCGGAACCTGTAGCTCACTCCGCCCGTCACGCGACAGCTCACTCCGCACGACACGCGACAGCGTGCTGCGCACGACACGCGACAGCGTGCTGCGCACGACACGCGACAGCGTGCTGCGCACGACACGTGGGCGGCGCCCCCAGACCCGCAGTAACACCGGCCCCTGATAAAGGGGGGTCTGGGGCCTCAGGCCCTAGCGGGTCGAGGGCAGAGCCCTCGCCTTACTTGAGGCTTCCAGCAACCGCTAAACCCAAGCCTGCCCTGACTTGCATCACGCCGGCTTTGCGCCTTGAAGACCGCATGCTGAACAGCGTCGATGGTCTCCTTGCGGCGGGTCTGGCCGAGCCGGCGCAGCGCGAGGCGCTGGAGGCGGTCGAACGCCGCTACGCGCTCGCCATCACGCCGACCATGCAGGCGCTGATCGGCCATCCGCTCGACCCGGTGGGGCGGCAGTTCGTGCCGGACCCGGCCGAGCTGCTGACCGCGCCGCACGAGCGCGCCGACCCGATCGGCGACGACAGGCTGTCGCCGGTGCCCGGCATCGTGCACCGCTACGCCGATCGGGCGCTGCTCAAGCCGCTGCTGATCTGCCCGGTGTATTGCCGCTTCTGCTTTCGGCGTGAGCATGTTGGCCCGGGCAGCGGCCTGCTTGACGAGGCGGCGCTGCAGGCGGCGCTCGACTGGCTCGCCGCGCACCAGGAGGTCGGCGAGGTGATCATCACCGGCGGCGACCCGCTGATGCTGTCGCCGCGCCGGCTTGGCCGCATTCTCCAGGCGTTGGACGCGATGGCGCATGTGCACACCATCCGGCTGCACAGCCGGGTGCCGCTTGCCGACCCGGCGCGGGTCGGCGCGGCGCTGCTCGACAGCCTGGAGACGGCGACGCCGCTATGGCTGGTGGTGCACGCGAACAGCGCGCTGGAGTTTACCGCCGAGGGACGAGCGGCGCTCGACCGGCTGCGCCGGCGTGGTGTCCCGCTGCTCGGCCAGTCCGTGCTGCTCGCCGGCGTCAACGACAGCGTTGCCGGGCTGGAGGCGCTGCTGCGCGCCATGCTCGCCGCGCGGGTCAAGCCGTACTACCTGCACCAGCTCGACGCCACGCCCGGCACGTCGCACTTCCACGTCCCGGTGGCGCGTGGCCAGGCGCTGCTGCGGGCGCTGCGCGGCCGGGTTACCGGGCTCGCCTGGCCGACCTACGTGCTCGACATCCCAGGCGGCCACGGCAAGGTGCCGATCGGGCCCGACTACCTGGACGGGCTCGCGGTGATCGACCCATCGGGAGCCGTGCATCCGCTTGCCGAGGCAGGTCGCACGGACTAGACCCCAGCGTTCCGTCCGACCACGAACCAAGAGCAGCATGCCATGAAGCAGCAGGCCAACCTGATCCGCGCCGGCCAGGTGATCGAGCATGGCGGCCGCCGCTGGACGGTGGTGAAGCAGAACATCGTGATCCCGGGGAAGGGCAATGCGATCATCCAGGTCGAGATGCGCGACCTCAAGACCGGCACCAAGACCAATGAGCGCTGGCGCACCGCCGACACGGTCGAGCGGCTGATGACCGACAACAAGGAGTTCACCTACAGCTACACCGACGGCGACAACCTGGTGCTGATGGATCCCGAGACCTTCGAGCAGCTCAGCGTGCCGGTCGACATCCTCGGCGAACAGGCGCCGTTCCTGCAGGACAACATGCAGATCGAGGCGGACCTGGTCGAGGGCGAGGTGGTGGCGCTGCACCTGCCGCCATCGGTGATCCTGGAGATCGTCGAGGCGGACCCGGTGGTCAAAGGCCAGACGGCGACGTCGAGCTACAAGCCGGCGAAGCTGTCGAACGGCGTGAAGACGATGGTGCCGCCGTTCATCGAGGTCGGCGAGCGCATCGTGGTCAAGACCGAGGATGCGAGCTACGTCGAGCGTTCCAAGGGCTGAGCGACCAGGGAGCTTCGCAGGACCATGGCACAGCGCCTCTCGGCCCACATGGTGGTGATGCAGAACGCCGCGCAAAAGGCGAGCAAGCGGCTGCTGCGCGACTTCAATGAGGTCGAGCAGCTTCAGGTCAGCGTCAAGGGGCCGTCGGACTTCGTCTCCCAGGCCGATTTGCGCGCCGAGCAGACAATCCGCGAGGAGCTCGTCAAGGCCCGGCCGGGCTACGGCCTGCTGATGGAGGAGAGTGGCGCCTCGGGCGGCGACGGCTGGACCTGGCGCTGGGTCGTCGACCCGCTCGACGGCACGACGAACTTCCTGCACGGCATCCCGCACTGGGCGATCTCGATCGGGCTGGAGCGGCGCCAGCCGGACGGCACGGCCGAGGTCGTCGCGGGCATGATCTACAGCCCGACCAATGACGAGATGTTCTGGGCGGAGAAGGGCCTGGGCGCCTTCGTCAACGACCGTCGGCTGCGCGTCTCGTCGCGCCGCGACCTGTCGGCGGCGGTGTTTGCGACCGGCATCCCGTTCGCCGCGGTGACGCCGACGAACCGCCTGGCGTTTGCGCGCACGCTCGGCGGGCTGATGCCGGCGACGGCGGGGATCCGGCGGCTCGGCTCGGCGGCGCTGGACTTCGCCTGGACGGCAGCCGGGCGATATGACGGCTACTGGGAGCTTGGCCTCAAGGGGTGGGACATGGCGGCGGGGATCCTGATCGTGCGCGAGGCCGGCGGCACGGTCACCGACCCGTCGGGCGGCGAGGTGCGGGTGCAGGATGCCGGCAACGACGTCGTCGTCGGCAATGCCTACCTGCAGCCCAAGCTGCTCGAGCACGTGGCCGCCGGCGTTGCTGCCGCCAGCGCCGGCAAGGCAGCCTGAGCAGCCGGACGACGCGGGCGGTTTGACGACGCGGGCGGTTTGACGACGCGGGCGGTTTGATGAGGCGCGGACATGCGGCTACGGTCGCGCCCATGCCGCGCAGCCTGGTTCTTGCCGCCGCCGCCATCGTCGCTCTTCCGATGACGCTCGGGTCGGCGGCCGCGCAGGTCAGCGTTGATCAGGGAGCGCTGAAGGGCCTGGGCCCGCCGCCCTCGACGGCGTCGGTCGCGCCCGGCGCCAAGGCACCCACCAAGCCAAGCGCGAGGCGGTCGAGCCGTCACACCGCATTGCGGCATCCGCCCGTGCATCCGCCGCTGCACGGCGCACCGAAAATCCCGGCGCCGGTGGTGCACACCACGCCGCCGCCGCCGGCGCAGCTGGCCCCGCTGGTCACGCTGCCGCATGCCGCATTGCCGGTGCCGCCGGCGCCGGTGGTGGCCAATGCCGCCGGCGCGACGGCGCCCACCGCCGCCGGGCTGATGGTCACTTTCGGGCCGGACAGCGCCGACCTCAATCCGAACACGGTGGCCGCCATCCGGCGCTTTGCCGACGCGCTGAAGCCGGATCCGAACGCGTCGGTGGCGCTCGACGCGTTCGCGCCAGGCACGCCGGACGACCTGTCGACGCCGCGCCGGTTGTCGCTGTCGCGCGGGCTCGCGGTGCGGACGGTGCTGCTCGGCGAGGGGCTGCCGTCCAGCCGGATCTTCGTGCGGGCGCTCGGCAGCGCCGCGACCAGCGGCCCGGCCGACCGGGTGGACGTGGCGCGCAGCCTGCCCGACGGTCGCCTCCCCGCCCCGCCGGTGCCCGCAGCGAGCCCACCGCAATGACCCGCCCGACCACCTACCTGGTGCGAATGCTGGTGTTCCTGCTGGCGGTGGCGGCCGTCGCCGGCTTCCTGGCCGACCGGCTGGTCGTCTTCTTCGCCAACAACCCGGTGCTGAACGGGCTGATCTTCCTGGTCGGCCTCATCGGCATCATCTGGAACCTCCGCCAGGTGATCCGGCTTGGCCCCGAGGTGCGCTGGCTCGTGGCCTTCCAAAGCGCGCCGTCGCGGGCGCAGAGCCTGCCGGCGCCGCGGTTGCTGGCGCCGATGGCCTCGATGCTGGCGGCGCGGGCGGCGCAATCCGACCGTCGGCTGTCGCTCTCGGCGGCGACCACGTCCAGCCTGCTCGACAGCCTCGCCTCCCGGCTCGACGAGAGCCGCGAGCTGTCGCGCTACATGACCGGGCTGCTGATCTTCCTCGGCTTGCTCGGCACCTTCTGGGGACTGTTGCTGACGGTCGGCGCGGTCGGCGACGTGGTCGGCGGGCTCACGGTCGGCGGCGGCGACATGCAGGTGATGTTCGACCAGCTCAAGTCGGGGCTGGCGCGGCCGCTGCACGGCATGGGGACGGCGTTCTCGTCCTCGATGTTCGGCCTGACCGGGGCGCTGGTGCTGGGCTTCCTCGACCTCACGGCCGGGCAGGCGCAGAACCGCTTCTTCAACGAGCTCGAGGAGTGGCTGGCCGGCTCGACGCAGCTCTCCTCGGGCCTGCTCGGCCAGGAGGGCGAGGCGCCGGTGCCGGTCTACGTGCAGGCGTTGCTCGAGACGACGGCGGAGAACATGCAGGACCTGCAGCGGGTGCTGACCCGCGGCGAGCACAGCCGGAGCGACGCGAACCACGCGGTGCTGGGGCTGACGGAGCGGATCGCCACCCTCTCCGACACGCTCAGGGCCAACCAGCAGCTCATGCTGCGGGTGGCGGAGGCGCAGGCGGCGCTCGGGCCGGCGCTCGGGCGGCTGGCGGAGGAGCGTGCCGCGCCGGAGGGTGATCGCGCGCTGCGGGCCATCGAGCAACTGCTGCAACGCCTGGTGTCCGACAGCGAGCAGGGCCGAGAGCGCGCCGCAGCGGATTTTCGCCTTCTGACCCGAACCGTCGCCGCCATCAGCGCCGGTCCAGGGGCGCCGCCCCTGGCGGGTCCAGGGCAGAGCCCTGGCCTTGCTTCCTAGATGGCGCGTCGCCGTCGCCTAGCCGGCAACGGCCTGGACGCCTGGCCCGGCTACGTCGACGCGCTGTCGACGCTGCTGATGGTCATCATCTTCGTGCTGCTGGTGTTCGTGCTGGCGCAGGCCTTCCTGTCGGTGAACCTGAGCGGGCGGACGGCGGCGCTGGAGCGGCTGACGCGGCAGATGGCGGCGATTAGCGACTCGCTCGCCCTCGAGCGCGCGCACGACAAGACGCTGACGGCGGCCAACGCGACGCTGTCGCGGCAGGCCGACGAGGCGGCGGCGGCGCGCGACACGCTGATCACTCGGCTCGACGAGGCGCGCGGCGCGGCCGCCAGCCTGACGGCGGAGCGCGACGCCGCGCGGGCGGACAGCGCCGCCACCAACGCCAGGCTCGCCGACACCAGCGCCGCCGCGGCGGCGCTGCAGGCGCGGCTGGCCGACCTTGCCGCCCATCCCGACCCGCGCCTGGCCAGTCTTGCCGCCGAGCGCGACAGCGCGACCCGGCTCGGCGCCGAGCAGCAGGCGCAGCTCGACCTGCTGAACCGGCAGATGGAGCAGGCGCGCGCCCAGCTCGCGGCGCTGGCGACGGCGCTCGACGCGGCGAAGACGGACGCCAGCAGCAAGGACGCCAGGATCGCCGACCTGGATGCACGGCTGAACACCGCGCTCGCCTCCAAGGTGCTGGAGCTGCAGCGCTACCGCAGCGAGTTCTTCGGCCGGCTGCGCGACCTGCTCGCCAACGAGCCGGGGGTGCAGGTGGTCGGCGACCGCTTCGTCTTCCAGAGCGAGGTGCTGTTTCCGCCCGGCAGCGCCGAGCTCACCGCCTCCGGACGCGAGCAAGTGCGGCGGCTGGCGAGCACGATCGAGCGCCTCGAGCCGAGCATCCCAGGCGACCTCAACTGGGTGCTGCGCGTCGATGGCCATGCCGACCGCCAGCCGATCGCCGACCGGCGCTTCGCCTCGAACTGGGAGCTGTCGGCGCAGCGGGCGATCAACGTGGTGAAACTGCTGAACGAGGACGGGCTGCCGGCGAACCGGCTCGCCGCGGCCGGGTTCGGCGACAACCAGCCGCTCGATCAGGCGCGCAACGAGGTGGCGTATGCGAGGAATCGGCGGATCGAGATCAGGTTGACGGATCGCTAGAAGGAAGGCCGGGCTCTGCCCTGGACCCGCTGGGGGCGGCGCCCCCAGACCCGCACCCGTTAGGAGATCAGGCCTAGACCTTTCTTGCTTGGCGAAGCCATACAATCCTGCTTCCCCCGGCACCGACCTCGCCCTGGAATCATGGATAAGGAATGGATTTTAAAGGCTTCGCCTTTAATGGGGTCCAGGGGCGGAGTGAGCCCCAAGGTTCCGACGGCGCAAGGCGCCGTTGGAAGGGCTCACGGAGGGAAAGCCCCTGGCCTTCCTTCGTCGCCTTGGAACCGGCTTTCGGCAGATGCATTCGCATCCGGTAATCGGGGAGCGTCAGATGCAGCGGGTCGCGACATTCAGTGAAATCCCCCATGACCGGCCGCTCAAGGTGCGGGTGGGCGACACCGACATCATCCTGGTGCGGGACGGCGAGGCGGTGCGGGCCTATGGGGCGACTTGCCCGCATGCCGGGGCGCCGCTTGAGCAAGGGGCGGTGTGCAACGGGCGGATCGTCTGTCCGTGGCACAAGGGGATGTTCGCGGTGGCGGACGGGGCGCTGCTGGAGCCGCCACCGCTTGATCCCCTGCCCCGCTACGAGGCCAGGCTCGACGGCGAGGCGGTGCTGGTGGCGGCCGAGCCGATGGCGCGGCCGGCGGCTGCGAGTGCGACCGATGACCGGACGTTCCTGATCGTCGGCGCCGGGGCGGCGGGCACGGCGGCGGCGGCGGCGCTGCGGGAGTTCGGCTTTGGCGGCCGAGTGGTGCTGCTCGGGGCGGAGCCGGACGCGCCGTATGACCGTACGGCGCTCAGCAAGTTCGTGCTGGAGGGCGGGATGAAGCCGGAGGACGTGGCGCCGTTGCGGCCGGCCGGGTTCTACGTCGACCAGCGGATCGAGCGGCGGCAGGGCGTCGCGACGGCGCTCGACGCGGCGGCCAGGCGGGTGACGCTGGCGGATGGCGGCGTCATCGCCTACGACGCCGCCCTGCTCTGCCCCGGCGGCGCGCCGAACACGCTCGACATTCCGGGGGCCGGGCTTGCCGGGGTGCATCTGTTGCGCTCGCTGGAGGACGCGCGAGCGATCCTGCCGCAGGCGCAGGAGAACGCGCGGGCGGTGATCATCGGCGGCGGCTTCATCGGGCTGGAGGCGGCCTCGGCGCTCAGCAAGCATGGGCTGGCGGTGACCGCGGTCACGCCGAGGGAGATGCCGTTCGCCAAGCAGTTCGGGCTGGAGGTGGCGCGGGCGCTGCGGCGGCTGCACGAGGCGAACGGCGTCGCCTTCGTGACCGGCAAGGTGGTGGCGATCGAGGGGCGGGACCGGGCGACGGGCGTGGTGCTGGAGAGCGGGCGGAGGCTGGGCGCGGAGATCGTGCTGGTGGCGATCGGGGTGCACCCGGCGACCGACTTCGCGACCGGCCTGCCGCGCGAGGAGGATGGCAGCCTGGCGGTGGATGGCGGGATGCGGGTGGCAGACGGGCTGTATGCGGCGGGGGACATCGCGAAATTCCCGTTCGGCGAGGGAACGATCCGGGTGGAACACTGGCGGGTGGCGCAGCAGCAGGCGCGGGTGGCGGCGCGGAACATGCTCGGCGGTGGCGCGACATTCGAGGAGGTGCCGTTCTACTGGACGTATCACCACGGCAACCGGATCGAGCTGCTGGGGCACCCGTCGTCGTTCGACGAGGTGGTGGTGGATGGGGATCCGGATGCGATGAAATTCATTGCCAGGCAGATGCGGGACGGCCAGGTGGTTGGCGTGGTGGCCTGCCAACGCGAGGCCGAGACGGCCGCGCTGGCCGCCTCATTCCCCTTTGCTCCTTAAGTGATGGGGGTCTGGGGCCTCAGGCCCCAGCGGAGTCCTGAGGCAGAGCCTCCGGCCTTCCTCGATGCCTGAAGGCCACACAGTCCATCGCCTCGCCGCCGCCTTTCGCGACCAGTTCGTCGGCAAGCAGGTGGATGCGAGCTCGC
This sequence comes from Acetobacteraceae bacterium, assembly GCA_965198995.1. GTDB lineage: Bacteria > Pseudomonadota > Alphaproteobacteria > Acetobacterales > Acetobacteraceae > CAXMMR01. The sequence goes on along the minus strand of CBDAQG010000002.1, from coordinate 839,371 downwards.
CGCAGGGGCGGTTTGCCGAGGGGGCGGCGCTGCTGGACGGGCATGTGCTGGGCCAGGCGGAGGCGCAGGGCAAGCAGATGTTCCTCGGGTTTTCCGAGCATGTCTGGCTGCGGGTGCATCTGGGCCTGTATGGCATGTGGCGGTTTGCCGGCGAGGGGCTGCAGGGGATCGGCCGGCGCAACCGCGCGGCGGCGGGGGAAGCGTTTCCGCCCGAGCCGCGGGGTTTGGTGCGGCTGCGGCTGGTGGCGGGGCGGCACCTGGCGGATTTGAGCGGGCCGACGGCGTGCGAGGTGATCAGCCCGGCGGAGAAGGCGCTGGCGATGGCGCGGCTGGGCGAGGACCCGCTGCGGGATGACGCGGACCCCGACCGTGCCTATGCGAAGCTGAACAAGTCGCGGATGTCGATCGGGCTGCTGCTGATGCGGCAGGACATCGTGGCGGGGATCGGGAACATCTACCGAGCCGAGGTGCTGTTCCGGGCCGGGCTCAGTCCGTTTTTGGCAGGGCGTGAAATACAGCAAGATGTTTGGGCGGCGCTGTGGACGGACTTGGCGGCGCTGTTGGCGGACGGGGTGCGGCAAGGGCGCATCGTCACGGTCGCGGACGCGCATCGGGGCGGGCGAAACCGGCGGGGCGGATCGACCTACGTCGCGCACCGGGCGGGCGAGCCGTGCCGGGTGTGCGGCGAGGCGGTGCTGAGCGAGATGATGGGCGGCCGGAGGCTGTATTGGTGCGGACATTGCCAGCCCCACTCAACACAGTAATACTGTTTTATGTCAGCGGTTTAAAGAAGTCTTGCCTTTAGGCAAGACTGCCGGGCGTTGCCCACGCCCGGTTGCTGGCGACCGGGGAGCAGGCAGGATGGGTTGAGGGCGGCGGCCGTTTCAAGGCGGGTGGTGTCTTAACGGGTGCCGGGGGTCTGGGGGAGCGGCCCGCTCCCCCAGCCTTCCTGGCTTAACGCGAGAGGCCGAGGCCCGCCCGCCATCCAGTCGAGCAGCGCCACGGTGTGGACCACCGGCAGGCCGGTGCCGGAGAGCTGGGTGATGCAGCCGATGTTGCCGGCGGCGACCAGGTTGGGTTGCAGAGCCGCAATGGTGTCGAGCTTGCGGGTGCGCAGGCGGTCGGCGATCTCGGGCTGGACGATGTTGTAGGTGCCGGCGGAGCCGCAGCAGAGATGGGGATCGGCGGGCTCGACCACGGTGAAGCCGGCGGCGGCGAGCAGGCGCTTGGGCTCGGCGGTGACGCGCTGGCCGTGCTGGAGCGAGCAGGCGGAGTGGTAGGCGACGGTGAGGCCGGGGGGTTCGCGGGTGGGCGCGTAGCCGATGCGGGCGAGGTACTCGGTGACGTCGACGGCGAGCGAGGCAATGCGGGCGGCGTCAGCGCGGAGCGGCTCGGGCTCGTTGCGGCAGATGAAGCCGTAATCCTTCACCGTGGTGCCGCAGCCCGAGGTGTTGATGACGATCGCGTCGAGCCCTGCCCCGTCCAGCTCGCGCGACCAGCCGGCAACGGCCTGGCGGATGGTGGCGATGGCGGCGGCATGGCGGCCCATGTGGTGGGTCAGGGCGCCGCAGCAGCCGACCCCGGGAGCGACCACGACCTCGATGCCGAGGCGGGTGAGCAGGCGGATGGTGGCCTCGTTGATCTCGGGCGCGAGCACGGTCTGGGCACAGCCGGTGAGCAGGGCGACGCGGCCGCGGCGGGCGCCCTCGGCCGGACGCACGCCGGGGCGCTGCAGCGGGCTCGGCGGCGGCAGGCGGGCGGGGGCGAGGCGCAGCATGGCGCGCAGGCGCTGGGCCGGCAGCGCACGGCCGGGGATCAGCCGGGCGAACGGGCGGCCGAGGCGGGCGGCGGACAGGGCGACGCGGAACAGGCGAGGGCTCGGCAGGACAGTCGCCAGGACGTTGCGCATCCAGCGCTCGTGCCAGGGGCGGGCGTAGGTGTCCTCGATGTACTGACGGGCGTGGTCGACCAGGTGCATGTAGTTCACGCCGGAAGGGCACGTCGTCATGCAGGCCAGGCAGGAGAGACAGCGGTCGACGTGGGTGACGACCTCCTTGGTCGCCGGACGGCCGGTCTCCAGCATGTCCTTGATGAGGTAGATGCGGCCGCGCGGGCTGTCGAGCTCGTCGCCGAGGAGGACGAAGGTCGGGCAGGTGGCAGTGCAAAGGCCGCAATGAACGCAGGTGCGCAGGACCTGGTTGGAGGCGGCGGTCTGCGGATCCCGGAGCTGCTCGGCGGTGAACTCGGTGCGCATGCGGAGGACCCTTGGAAGAAGGACGGCAAGGCAAGGCAAGGTAAGGGCTCTGCCCTTGACCCGCTGGGGCCGGGAGGCCCCAGACCCCGATTACTTGGGGATCAACATCGATCTTTCTTCTTGCTTGGCGGAGCCATTTCAATTCGCCTCACGTCGCCATGGATCGTGCCGATTGAGAGACTCTTATAAATGGATTTCAAAGGCTCCGCCTTTGATGGGGTCAAGGGGCAAAGCCCCTTGCCTTGCCTTGCCTTGCTTTGCCTTGCCTTGCCTAGAGATCCGCATAGATCCGCCCAGGATTGAGAATGCCGGACGGGTCGAAGGCGGCTTTGACGCGACGAGTGATGGCGGCGAGAGCCGGGGGTTCGGGCGGGACGACGTCGACTGTTGAGTTGAGCGGCTTGGAGCCGCGCAGGAGCATCCAGGTGCCGCCGGCAGCCTGGGCGGCGGCGCGGACGGTGGCGTGGGTGGTCGCGTCGGCGGGTCCGGCGAGCCAGACCAGACCGCCGCCCCAGTCGAGGAAGCCGCGCAGGCCGGTGGCGGCGAGCACGCCCGGCCCGCGGGAGGGGCGGACGGAGACGCGCCAGACGGCATCGGTAGGGGCGGCTTGCAGGGGCGTGGCGTCGCGGATCTGGCGCCAGAGGGCGCGGGAGGCGGGGTCGTCGAGCACGGTGGGGGCGCCTTGGCCGGCGAGCAGGGCGCGCAGGCCGGCGATGCGGTGGCGGACGCTGGCTTCGAAGTTTTCGATGCGGATGAGGGCGGCGGGGCCGGGTGGCACAGACGGATCGCCGTCGGGCAGGTAGGCGGCGCCGGAGACGCCGTAGGGGGAGCCGAGGGCTGCGGAGAGAGCGACCACGGCGGCGGTGGGGTCGAGGCCGGAGAGGGCGAGGGTGGCGGTGGCCTCAGGGCGCGGCAGGACTTTGAGGGTGACCTCGCTGAGCACGGCGAGGGTGCCGTGGCTGCCGGCCAGGAGCTTGGCGACATCGAGACCGGTGACGTTCTTGAGCACCCGGCCGCCGGAGCGGATCAGCTCGCCGGTGCCGTTGACGGCGCGCACGCCGAGCAGGTGGTCGCGCACGGCGCCTTCGGCGATGCGGCGGGGGCCGGAGAGGTTGGTGGCGACGAGGCCGCCCAGGGTGGGGTTCGTGCCGGCGCCGAACAGGGCCGAGAGGTCGGGCGGCTCGGCGATCAGCATCTGATTGTCGCTGGCGAGGACCGCTTCGACGTCGGCAAGCGGGGTGCCGGCGCGGGCGGAGAACACCAGCTCCTTGGGCGCATGCAGGGTGACGCCGCGAAGAGCGCCGGCCGAAAGACGGCGGCGGGCGTGGACGGGTCGGAGCATCGGCAGGCGGGTGCCGGCGCCGCAGACCAGGAGGGGCTCGTGGGCGGAGCGGATGAGCTCGACCAGCTCGGCTTCGCTGGCGGGGGTCTCTGTCATCAAGGCAGCAAGGCGAGGGCTCTGCCCTCGACCCGCTGGGGCCTGAAGCCCCAGATCCCCGTCATCTGAAAAGAGCCGACGCACTGTCTTGCTTGGCCAGGCCAGTCATCCGTTCGCACAGTCACCGGTCTTGCGCGTGGAGCATGGATCACGGATGGATTCCGAAGGCTTCGCCTTTGATGGGGTCAAGGGGCAAAGCCCCTTGCCTTGCTCACTCTGCCGCGATGGCGAGGCCGGAGGTCTCGGCGGTCAAGGGAAAGACCTTGGCAGGGTTGAGCAGCCAGCCAGGGTCGAAGGCGGACTTGATGCGGCGCATCTGGGCGAGCTCGGTCGGGGTGAACTGCACGCCCATGAGGTCGCGCTTTTCGGCGCCGACGCCGTGCTCTCCGGTCAGGCACCCGCCGACCTCGACGCAGAGGCGGAGGATGTCGGCGCCGAAGGTTTCAGCGCGGGCGAAGCTGTCGGGATCGTTGGCGTCGAACATGATGAGTGGGTGGAGGTTGCCGTCGCCGGCGTGGAAGATGTTGGCGACCTGCAGGCGGTGCTCGGCGCTCATCTGCTTGATGCGGTTCAGCACGTTGGGCAGCTGCGAGGTCGGGATGGTGCCGTCCATGCAGAGGTAGTCGGGGCTGATGCGGCCGATGGCGCCGAACGCGCCCTTGCGGCCCTTCCAGATCGCCAGCGACTCCTCGGCGGAGGCGGAGACGCGCAGGCTGAGCGGGTTGAAGGGGGCGCAGAGCTCGGCGATGCGGCCGAGCAGCTCGTCCTGCTCGGCGACCGAGCCCTCGACCTCGATGATCAGCATCGCCTCGGCATCGAGCGGGTAGCCGGCGTGGGCAAAGGCCTCGCAGGCGTGGATCGCCGGGCGGTCCATGAACTCGAGGGCGACCGGGATGATGCCGGAGCCGATGATGGCGTCGACGCAGGCGCCGGCGACCTCGTTGGCCGAAAAGGCGACCAGCATGGCGCGGGCGCCTTCGGGGCTGTGCAGAATGCGCACGACGACCTCGGTGACGACCAGGAGCTGGCCTTCGCTGCCGGTGACGAGGCCCATCCAGTCGTAGCCGGCGGCGTCCAGGTGGTCGCCGCCGAGGTGCAGGATCTCGCCCTCGATGGTGACGGCGGTGAGGCCGAGCAGGTTGTTGGCGGTGACGCCGTATTTGAGGCAGTGGGCGCCGCCGGAGTTCATCGCGACGTTGCCGCCGATCATGCAGGCGAGCTGGCTCGACGGGTCCGGGGCGTAGAAGAAGCCGCGGGCTTGGACGGCGCCGGTGATGGCAAGGTTGGTGACGCCAGCCTGGACGGTGGCGCAGCGGTCGGCGTAGTCGATGTCGAGGATGCGATTCATGCGCATCAGGCCGAGGACGACGCTGTCGGCGAGCGGCAGGGCGCCGCCGGCGAGCGAGGTGCCAGCGCCGCGGGGGACGACGCGGACGTGCAGGTGGTGCAGGAAGGCGAGCACCTCGGCGACCTGCTCGGTGGTCTCGGGCAGCACGACGGCGAGCGGCGGCATGCGGTAGGCGGCCAGGCCGTCGGTCTCGTAGGGGCGGAGCAGTGTCGGCTCGGCGATGACGCCGCTGGCGGGGACGATGCGGCGAAGGCCGGCGACGATCTCGTCGCGACGGTCAAGCACATCCTGTCTTGGGGCAGGCAGCGGGATCATTGGCCGAGCTCCCTTCTATAAGACGGGAGATGGCAGCGCCGGGCGAACCCGGCAAGCGGCAACTAGCCCTGCCGGCACTTCATCCGCGGGTTCTTCTTGTTGATGATGTAGACGCGGCCGTGGCGGCGCACGACGCGGCAGTTCTTGTCGCGCATCTTGGCGGCGCGGAGGCTGTTGCGGATCTTCATGGTGCGGGCGACGTAGCCAAGGGACGGGGCAGTGTCAAGGAAGGCAAGGGCGCCGGCCTTGACCGGCCGGGGCCGAGGCTCCAGACCCAGCCGCCATGGCAACGCGCGAAATCGGTAGCTGGACGGCGTTCCTGATGATGGCGTTCGCCGTGGTCGGGTTGCTGGGAGCGTTTGCCACCTATGCGGCGCAAATCCCGCTGGATCGGGCACTTGCGCGGGAGACGGCCCTGGATCAGGCGCTGGCGGCGGAGCGGGCCGGGGATGGGGGCCGGCTGGGGCTGCTGCAGGATGCGCTGGGCGACAGCGCCGACAAGATCGGCACCACCGAGGCGAGCCTGCAAGCCGAGCGGCTGCGGATGCGCTCGGCCTTTCAGGCCGAGGCGGACGATGTCGGCTTTCGACTGCGCATCGTGATCGCGGCGTTCACGGTCACGGGCGGGCTGTTTGGGGCGTTTGTGCTGGCGATTGTCAGGCGAGGATGAGGAAGGGCTTCTTTTTTGAAAAAAGAAGCAAAAAACTTTCATCCGTTTAGGACGCTGACCGGCTTACGAGCAAAAGTTTTTTGGTTCTTTTTTCAACAAAGCACCGCTTCACACTTTCTCACTGATCGCGATCGCGATCTTGCACCCGGCCTTGATCACCCGGCTCATCACCTTGTAGGCGGGCGCCAGCTCGGCCTCGTTCTCCAGGCCGATGTCGCGGTGCTCCAGCTCCTCGGCGCGAAAGCGCTCGATGGTGGCGCGCAGCTCGTGCTCGTCGGCGGGGAGGGTAGCGGCCTGGGCGGCGTAGTGCTCGTCGATTGCCTCCTCGACGGCGACGGTGCAGGCCATGGCGGCGCGGGTGCCGAGGGCGGCGGTGGCGGCGCCGAGGGCGTAGCCGGCGAGGTGCCAAAGCGGCAGCAGCGCGGTGGGGCGAACGCGGCGGCGGGCGACGAGGGCGGCGAAGGTGTCGAGGTGGACCTGCTCCTGGGCCTGCATGTGGCGCAGGATGTCGCCCTTGTCGGTGCGGCCGAGCACGGCGAGCTGGCCCTGATAGATGCGCTTGGCGCCGTATTCGCCGGCGTGGTCGACGCGGATCATCTGCTCGATCTCGGCGCGCTGGCTCATGTCGCCGGGCAGGCGCAGGGGCGGCTCGCCCAGGGCGGAGTTGCTGAGAGAGGGGCTGGTCAGGGGGGCGTCGCTCATCGGGTGCTCCTTGTCCTGAGCGAGATGGCGAGGATGGCGGAGAACGCCAGGGCGGCGAGCGTCTGCATCGCGGCCATGGAGAGCGGCAGGCCGGGCACCAGGTAGGTTGGGTCGTCGCAGGGCTTGCTCGGGCGGAGCGGCATCGAGGCGAGGCGGGCGGCGATGCTGCCGGAGGCGAGGCGCGGGGCGGCGCATTCAGGCAGCGGGCTCGGCCACCAGCCCCACTCGACGCCGAGATGCAGCAGGCCGAGCCCGGTGGCGACCACGCCCGCGAGGACGGCGAGCCAGAGCAGCGCGCGCCGAGCCGACGGCAGCAGCAGCGCCAGCAGGGCGAGGCCGGCGATCGCCCACCAGGGCTTGCGTTCGACCAGGCAGAGGGCGCAGGCGACGACGCCCATGCGCTCGGCCCCGTAGGCGGCGGCGAGCACCAGCAGCGCGAACGACAAAGCAAGGCTGGGCACGGTCGACGGAGCGGCTCGGCGGCGACTGCTCACCGAGCCGGGATCACTCTGCCAGCGCGGCGAGCCATCGGCGCACGCCGGCGGGGTCGGTGAAGGTGTCAGGGACCATCAGGCCGACGCCGCCGAGGCGGATCGCGGCGGCGATGCCGTCGAGGTCGGTCACGTCGTCACCGACGAAGACCGGCACCCGGCCGGTGAAGGGCGGCTCGGCCATCAGCGCCTCGACGGCCGTGCCCTTGTCGACGCCGGCGGGACGGATCTCCCAGGCCATCTTGGCGGGGCTGACGACGAAGCTGCCGGGGTAACGCGAGACCAGCGCGACCGCCGCCTCGTAGAGCACCGGGCCGGCCTCGGGGATGGCGCGGTAGTGCAGCACCAGGCCGTGCGACTTCGGCTCGACCAGGGCGCCGGGATGCGCCTCGACGAGGCCGGCCGCCTCGGCGAGCCAGCCGGTGGGCAGCGGCGGCCGGTCCGGATGCTCGATCCGGCCGCCGGGATGGCGACGCAGCGCGCCGCCATGCTCGCCGGCGACGGCGTACGGCACATGCGGCAGCAGCGCGTCGAGCTGGCCGAGCGGGCGGCCGGTGACGATGGCCAGGGCGTCGCCCAGCTTGCGACGCAGCGCGGTGAGCACGTCGACAAGGCCGGGCTCGATCAGCACGGCGCCGGGGGTGGCGGCGATGTCGACCAGGGTGCCGTCGAAGTCGAGCAGCAGGGCGGCGCGGTCGAGCGACGGGATCTCGGGGGCGCTCGGGCGGGCGGCGCTCATTGGCAGCGCGCCAGCTGGACGTCGTAATTGGCGCTTTGCAGCATCGCCGCGGCGGGCTCGCCCGCGAGCATCCAGCCGCTGAAGCCGGGCGCGCCCGCATTGCTGTCGACGACCGCGACCCGGGCGGCGCTGTCGGCCGGCAGGGTGGCCGGCCGGGCCTGGCAGGAGGCCAGGGTGATGTGCAGCGTCTCGAAATCGGCGCTGTCGCCGACATGCAGCGTCAGCGTGGCCTGCTGCGCGCTCACCTTGTCGAGCACGTTGAGCACAGCGGTCTGACGCGGTTCCCAACTGTCGGGCGACGGCAGGTTGGGCGGCGGCACGAGCTCGGCGGCGAGGCAAACCGGCGGCAGGAGCAGCAGTGGCAGGGTGGCAGCGGCGAGCCGCGGCAGCGCCCTCACCGCTTCGGGCTCTGCAGCTCGTTCACCAGGCCGAGCAGGGTGCGGCGCATCCAGGCCTCGTCGACGCCCATCAGGATCGCGTCGTCGAAGGCGTCGCGCAGCGTCTGGGCGAGCTCGGCGTGGTTTTCCTCCAGCATGCGCAGCTTGTCGCGACAGCTCACCGGCTGGCCGTCCGGCTGCGGCCAGAGGCTCGGGGCGGTCACTTGCCCGATGCCGGAGCGGCCGGCGCATCGGAGAGCGGGGCGAGGCCGCCGCCGGTGTTGGCGGGCTTGGACGCGTCGGGTTTGCTGCCGGCGCTGAAGATGAACTTGCCGAGCAACTGCTCGATGCTGATCGAGCCCTGGGTCACGGTGACGGTGCCGCCGGGCTTGAGCAGGGTAGCGCTGCCGCCCGGGCCGATCGAGAGGTATTTGCCGCCGAGCAGCCCGTCGGAGGTGATCTCGGCGCTGCTGTCGTCGGGCAGATGCAGCTCGTTCGCCACCGTGAAGGTGATGCTGGCGAGGAAGCTCTTCGGGTCGATCGCCGAGGCGGTGACGCTGCCGATCTTGACGCCGGCGAGGCGGACGTCGGCGCCGACGTTCAGGCCGTCGATGTGGTCGAACGAGGCGTGCAGCTCGTAGCCGCTGCCGCCGCCGCGGCCGGTATGCACCACCGCGTAGGCGAGGAAGGCGGCGGCGACGATCAGGACGAGCAGGCCGGTGGCGATCTCGGCCGGGCGACGGGTCATCAAGGTGGCCCGGCGCGGCGCGGTCGCGTCTACGACTCGGGCGTCCACGCGTCGTAATCGCCGGTGGTGCGCTGACGATTGCCGCCCGAATAGTCGTGGCCGGGCGGGCGGTAGGCGTTCGGGGTGCCGGTGAGGTTCGGCAGATGCGGCTTCTGCCAGGGCCGGCGGGGCATGTCGGTGAGCGGCGCGTCGGTGGTGTAGTGCAGCCAGGCATGCCACTCGGGCGGCACGTTGGAGGCGTCGACGCTGCCGGCATACATCACCCAGCGGCGGCGGCGCGGGTAGGCGACGCGCTTGCGCTTGGCCTCGTAGTAGCGGTTGCCGTCGAGGTCGCGACCCACGAGGCGGCCGTGCAGCGCGGTGTGCAGCCAGGTGCCGATGTCCATCGGGCTCCTATAGCGATGGCGCGACGGGTGGTCCATCCGGCGAGGCGCAGCTGGGCGACACACCAGATGGTGTGGCGGCAGCGGCTGGGCGCCCGGTCTGTGGCTTTGCGAGCAGCAGGCGGGCTGCTAGCGTCGGTTGCATGGCACCACCCGGCTTCTGGCACGGCACGAGGATGCGCAGCGTGACGGCGAGCGCGGAGCCCGACGCGGCGCCGCGAGCGGTCAACCTGCCGGCGAGCTTCGACGACGAGGCGGCGGCGGCGCTGGCGGCGATGCTGCCGGGCGATGCGCCCGTCGACTTCGTGCGCGCGGCCGAGGCCTGGCTGCCGCGGCTGGCGCCGGCGGGTGGCGCCGACGCGTTGCGGCTGCTGCTGCTGACGCGGCGCGGCTGCCCGGGGGCGGCGACCTGGCGTGGCGATGCGGCCGGCTCGCCGGTGTTCGTCCTCAACGTCGCCGCGTTCCACGACGTGGCGAGCGGGTTCGACGTCGGGGCGTTCGCCGCAGCGGCGACCCTTGCGGCCGAGGCGATGCGGCGGCTGGCGCCAGACGGCGCGCGGTGGGTGGCGCTGACCGGGCTCGACCTGCTGCTCGCGCTGCTGGGGCTTGATTATGCAGGCGAGGCGGCGCGCTGCACCGCGGCCTGTCTCGCGGCGCTGGCGCATGGCCGGGTCGCCGCGGTGGCGGACGGGCAGCTCGACCTGCTGGCGGCGGTGCAGCCGGGGCCGGCGGCGCCGCCCTGCCCGGTGCCCGGGCTCACCGCCGCAGCGACCGCCGCCCTTGCGGTGCCGCCGGCAGGGCAGGCCGCAAGGCTGTGCGTGCGGCCGGCCGGGCCGGAGGACGCGCTGCTCGGGGTCGAGGTTGGCGGCATCGCGCCCGGCTTCTCGCCGGTGCATCCGGATGGGCGACTGACCCGCAGCGCCCAGGCTAGGCTGGTCGCGCTCGGGCTGTCCGCCGAGGCGGCGCTCGCACTCACCCTGCTCGGCGAGGCGCCACTCGCGCCGGCCGAGGCGGCGGCCTACGGCGCCATGCGCGAGGCGGTCGCGCCCTGGCTGGAGCTCGACGCGCTGCCCCACGCCGCCGCGCCGGCACGCCAGCGGCGGGCGCTGCCGGAGCGGCAATCCGGCATCAGCCGTCGGGTCACCGTCGGCGGGCATCGGCTGCATCTGCGCACCGCCGAGTACGAGGACGGGCGGCTCGGCGAGATCAGCATCGGGCTGCCGCGCGACGGCGCGGCGCTGCGCGGGCTGATGGACAGCTTTGCCGCCGCGACGAGCCTCGCCTTGCAGCACGGCGTGCCGCTCGACGAGCTGGTCGAGACGTTTGCCGGCACGCGCACCGGGCCGGCGGGTGCCGTCGAGGGCGACCCGGTGGTGGCGGCGGCGACGTCGCTGGTGGACTACGTGTTCCGGGCGCTGTCGGCGGAGTATCTGGGCCAGGTGCTGGAGGAGCCGACCATCGCCACTCCGGTCGCCACCTTGGCCAGCCGCATGCCGATGCTGCCGCTGGAGTGGCCGGATGCGGCATCGCGCCGCCGGGCGTTTCGGCTGGTGGGCTAAAGCCAGGCCGGGGGCGTCGCCGATTAAAGGCGCAGCCTCCTTATCAGACGGGGTCTGGGGCCCGCGGCCCCAGCGGAGTCCAGAGGCAGAGCCTCTGGCCTTCCTTCAGGAGCAATTCATGAGCGAGATCGAGCAGCGGCTGGCCGCACTGGGCATCACCCTGCCCCAGCCTGCGGCGCCGGTCGCCAACTACGTGCCGGTGGTGATCAGCGGCTCGCTCGCGGTGGTGTCGGGCCAGTTGCCATTGCGTGACGGGGTGCTGGTGGCGGTTGGGCTGCTGGGCGACACGGTCGAGCTGGAGCTGGGCGTGGCGGCGGCGGCGGCGTGCTTCGTCAACGTGCTGGCGCAGTTGCGGCTGGCGCTGGGGGACCTCGCGCGGGTGCGGCGGATCGTCCGGCTGGGCGGGTTCATCGCCGCGGTGCCGGGGTTCACCCAGCATGCGGCGGTGATGAACGGCGCCTCCGACCTGGCGGTGGCGGCGTTGGGCGATGTCGGGCGGCATGCGCGCAGCACGGTGGGCGTGGCGTCGCTGCCGCTCGGCGCGGCGGTGGAGGTCGAGGCGCTGGTCGAGGTCGGCTAGAGCAGCATGCGGCCATCGAGATCGCCTGGCCGGATCACGCTGCTCGCCGAGCGACGGGTGGCGCGCGGCCGGCTGCCAACCATATTGCGCCGCGATGCCGAAGCGCCCTGAGACGTTCGACCTGTCGCTGCACGCCTCGATCCACGAGGTGGAGCCGGCGGAGTGGGATGCCTGCGCGGGGCCGGGCAACCCGTTTGTCAGCCACGCCTTCCTCTCCGCCGTGGAGGATAGCGGCTCGGCCGGCGCGCGCACCGGCTGGATGCCGCGGCATGCCGGGCTGCGCGACCCGGCGGGGCGGCTGGTCGGCGCGGCGCCGATGTATGCGAAGTCGCACAGCTACGGCGAGTACGTGTTCGACCATGGCTGGGCCGACGCCTTCGAGCGGGCGGGCGGGCAGTACTACCCGAAACTGCAGGTGGCTGCCCCGTTCAGCCCGGTGCCGGGGCCGCGCCTGCTGTGCCGGCCGGATGGCGGGGTCACGCCGACGGCGCTGGCGGGCGGGCTGCGGCAGGCCTGCGAGGAGCTTGGGCTGTCCTCCGTGCACGTCACCTTCTGCAGCGAGGCGGAGTGGGGCGAGCTCGGGCAGGACGGCTGGCTGCAGCGGATCGGCATCCAGTATCACTGGCATAATCGCGGCTACGCCAATTTCGAGGATTTCCTCGGCGCCCTGGCCTCGCGCAAGCGCAAGGCACTGCGGCGGGAGCGGCGCGACGCCAATGCGGCGGGGCTGGTGTTCCACACCCTGCGCGGCGACGACATCAAGCCGCGGCACTGGGACGCGTTCTTCAAGTTCTACCGGGCGACGGTGGATCGCAAATGGGGCAGCGCCTACCTGTCGCGCGGCTTCTTCCCGCTGCTCTCCGAGCGGCTCGGCGAGCGGGTGGTGCTGATGATGGCCGAGCATGACGGGCGGCTGGTGGCAGGCGCCCTGAACCTGCTCGGGGCTGACACGCTGTACGGACGCAATTGGGGCGCCCTGGGCGAGTTTCCGTTCCTGCATTTCGAGCTCTGCTACTACCGGGCAATCGATTTCGCGATCGAGCACGGCCTGGCGCGGGTGGAGGCGGGGGCGCAGGGCGAGCACAAGATCCAGCGCGGCTACCTGCCGGTGCCCACCTTCTCGGCGCACCACATCAGCCATCGCGGGCTGCACGCGGCGGTCGCCGGGTTCCTCAAGCAGGAGCGGGCGGCGCGGCGCGAGGAGATCGAGGCGCTGGCGGGGATGGGACCCTATCGCCAAGGCGAGGGCGGCGATGAGGGCGGGGCGGCCAGCGGGGCGGCCGGTGGGGCGGGCTGAGTGCGCCCAGCGCCGGTCGGCAACCCTGGGCCGGGGCCAACCCTTATGCGTGCCGGATTGCACATCGAAGGGGCCAGCATGGACATCGACCCACGCGCGATGACGGACGGACGGACGCCCGTGCAGATCGTGCAGGGCATGATCGAGCTCGGCGCCGGCAAGGCGACGCTGGGTGCGGGCGACCTGCTGATGCGCGGCGCTCTCGCCGGCGGCCTCCTCGGCTTTGCCACCAGCTTCGCCGACATCGCCGCGGTGCAGACCGGCAATGCGCTGGTGGGCGCGCTGGTGTTCCCGGTCGGGTTCGTGATGATCATCCTGCTCGGGCTCGACCTGATCACCGGCAACATCGCGGTGCTGCCGATGGCGATGTTCGCGCGCCGGGCGAGCCTGAGGCAGACGCTGGCGAACTGGGGCTGGGTGTTCCTGGGCAATTTGCTCGGCTCGGTCGGCTACGCGCTGCTGCTGTGGGTGGCGCTGACCGACGGCGGCACGATCGCCGGCGGGGCGATGGCCGACAAGCTGCGCGCGGTCGCGGTGGCCAAGACGCTGGCCTACGAGGCACACGGGCTCGGCGGCATGGCCGGCGTGTTCGCCAAAGCCGTGCTGTGCAACTGGATGGTGACGTTCGGGGTGGTCATGGGGCTAACCACGATGTCGACCGGCGGGCGCATCCTGGCGATCTGGTTGCCGATCGCGACCTTCGTGGCGCTCGGCTATGAGCATACGGTCGTCAACATGTTCGCCATACCGGCGGGCATGCTGTTTGGCGCGCCGATCAGCGTCGGCCAGTGGTGGCTGTGGAACCAGATCCCGGCGACGCTCGGCAATTTGGTGGGTGGGCTGTTCTTCACCGCCATCGCGCTGTTCGCGATCTACGGTCGCAAGGCGCTGCCGCCGACCTCTGTCGCCGACGTGGCGAGGCCCAACGTGGCCGCCGCCAGCCGGCCGTCGCGCTAGAGCGCACCCCGCGAGCCGAGCGGGTCGGAGGCGGTGTCGAAGCCTTGCTCGGCCTCGACGACCTGCATCTGCGTCGCCTCGATGAAGGCCAGGCGAGCGTTCACGTCGTCCTGGGTCGTGACCATCAGCTGCAGCACGCCAACGCCGATCAGCCGGCGATCGCGGCCGTCCGAGGCGACGGCGCAATCGGTCAGCGGCGTGACCGTGAGGCGCAGGGTGTGCTCGATGTCGCTGCCGATCTCGAGGCGCAGCACGGCGTCCTCGTGCGGGCGCAGGGCCTGGACAATGCGGGTTGAGCGGTCTGCGGTGACGATGACGCTCAACGTCTCGGGCGAGGCGCGCAGCCGCAGATAGGCGTAGTGCGGCGCCGCGGTGGCGACGGCGAAGGCGAGCTCGGTCAGCCCGTCGGCAGACCATGTGCCCCAGGGTTCGGGCGCCTGCCAGCCGTTGCCGCGGCGGAGGGACAGGGCCGAGTGCTCGTGCCGGCGGCGCGCCGTGACGGCGGAGAAATCGTAGATCCGGCCATCGACGAGCGATGGCCGCACGGCGTCCAGCAGGCCGCCGGCATGCGCCTCGACGTCGGCGAAGATGTCGGCGGCGATGTCGTGCCAGCTCCGCAGGTTGGCCTGGGCGCGGCTGTTGGCGGTGGCGGCTGCGAGCGCCTCGTCGCTGAGCAGCAGCCTCGCGATGGTCTCGGTCCAGCCGTCGACGTCGTTCGGGTCGAGCAGGATGTCGCCGGGCGAGACGACCTCGGGCAGCGACGAGGCGGTGGAGGCGACGGTGAGCTTGCCATGCCCGGTGGCCTCGGTGACCGGCAGCCCCCAGCCCTCGTAGAAGCTCGGATAGACGGTGAAGGCGGCAGCCCGGTAGAGGTCGGCCAACTCGAGGTCGGACACCTCGGTCAGGATCAGCAGCTGCTCGCGCAGCGCGGCGCTGCGCTCGAGCAGCGCGCCGGCCTCCTCGAACAGCGAGCCGCGCTTGCCGACCAGCACCAGGCGGGCCTGGCGCTCGGCCGGCAGGCGCTCGGCGAGGCGCAGCCAGACCTGGAACAGCAGGCTGTGGTTCTTGCGGCCCTCCAGGGTGCCGACGCAGAGCACGTAGCGGCCGATGTCGAGGTCGTGGCGCTCGACGATGGCGCTCGGCACCTCGGCGCTGGGCGGCGGATAGAGCGCGTTGAGCCGCACCACGGTGGGATCAAGCTCGCGGCCGCCGAGCTGCTCGGCGGCCTGGATGATGTCGCGGCGCGAGAAGCTGGAGTTGACGACGACGTGGTCGGCAACCGCGATCGCCTCGCGGAACCACAGCCGGAACTCCTCGGTGAGGCCGACGTCGCAGAGCTGCGGCACCACCAGCGGGATCACGTCGTGGATGAACGGCACGTAGCCGGCGCGGAAGGCGAGGCGAAGCTGGCGCACCCGGTAGTGGTAGTCTGGCAGCCACCATGAGGTGCCGAGGTTGACCAGCATGTCGCCGAGCTGCGGCAGGTACTGGCGGGCCAAGAGCAGGCAGCGCATCAGCTCGCGATGCCACAGCGTGGGCGCGAGCGACACCTGGAAGGACAGGCCGACCTGGCGCAGCAGGCGGTCCGGCTCCAGCACCTGCCACCAACCGGCATCGGGGTCGAAGAACACCACGATCACCTGGCCGGTGACACCGGCCAGCGGACGGCCGGAGAAGACCTGCCGGACGACCTCGATCTGGACCCGCTGGATGCCGGTGGGGCGGATGCTGTGCTGCCAGTACTGGATCAGGTCGCTGACGTCGAGCACGTGGCGTGCGATGCCGGGCCGGAGCTTCTGGGCGGCGAGCGCGTCCTGCTCCGCGCGCTCGGCGGCGCGGCGCATCTCGGCGTCCGGGTCGGGGGCGAAGGCGCCGCCGGCATTGGCGTGGCGGGTGGTGAAGCGCCGCTCGGTCAGGCTGCGGCTGGCGAGGTCAAGCACGGTCTCGAACAGCGGCAGGCCGCGGACGTGGAACCAATAATCCTGCTCGAACACTAGGTCGAGCGTCACCTGCAGGCGGCTGACGCCGACGGCCAGCGGCGGGATCTCGACGCCGAAGCCGATCCAGGCGAGCGGCGGCAGCTCGGCGGCGCCGAGGGCGGCGCGGTTCTCGATCAGGAACCGGCCATCGGCCTCGTCGTGCAGGCGGAAGCCCAGGTTGAGCGCGCCGAGCTCGGTGCCGCCGAGCGCGATCGGCACGTCGGCAAAGCCGCGCAGACGGCCGACCAGCACCAGGTGACCGGCCTCGTCCGGGCTGTCGCGCACGCCATCGAGCAGGATTTCGTAATCGAACACGCGCTTCGATTACGCTGCGGCGGCCGGGCGGTCGATGCGCCGGCACATACGATGATCAATCATGCACCGAATTGTCGCACCCATTTGCGTCAAATTGCTGAACGAGCGGCGCGTCCCGCAGGCCGTGGTCGGCGCCGTGCCGATCATCCGCGCTGCCGCGACTTGCGGATCGGGTCGGCGGGGTGATCGGCTGGGCGGCACGAGCGCGGTGATCGGACGCATCCATGCCTGCCTTCTGGGACGCCGCCGTCGACCAGTTTCTCCGCACCGAGCCGGCGTCGATCGTCGGCGCGCTGGCCTTGGCGCAGCAGCGTCACTACCGCACCGGCGAGGCGGCCCAGCTACGCGCCTGGGAAACCACCATCGCGGTGCTGCGGGCGGCGCTGTCGGCCCTGCCGGCGGCGGCGAGCTGGCACCTGCTGCTGGAGTATCCGCTGCTGCGGCTGGGCCGGCGGGCGGATGCGATCCTGCTGACCGATCGCGCCGTGCTGGTGATCGAGATCAAGTCGGGCTTGACCGCCGGCTTCAGCCGCGCCGGGCTTGAGCAGGCCGACGACACCGCGCTTGACCTGCAGGATTTCCATGCCGGCAGCCGTGGCTGGCCGATCGTGCCGATCCTGGTGGCGCCGCAGGGGCGGATGGCGCCGAGCGCCGGCGTGCTGGCACTGCCGGGCACGGTGCTGCCGGTGCAGCGGGCGAACGCGGCCAACCTGCCGGCGCTGCTGGCCGAGCTCGGGGCGATGTTCGCCGCACCCACGCGACCGCTCGAGCCAGCGGTCTGGATGGCGGCGGCGTATCGGCCGGTGCCGACTTTGATCGAGGCGGCGCGCATGCTCTACAGCCGCCACGGCGTCGCCGAGATCGCGGCCGCGCGCGCCGATGCGGACAGCCTCGGCACAACCTCGCGCGCGCTCGATGCGGTGATCGAGCGAGCGCGGCACACCGGCGAGCGGCACATCGTGTTCGTCACCGGCATCCCCGGCGCCGGCAAGACGCTGTGCGGGCTGAACGCCGCGTTCGCTGGCGAGGCCACCTTCCTGACCGGCAACCCAACCCTGGTGCACGTGCTGCGCGAGGCGCTGGCGCGGGATGCGATCGGCCGTGGCGTGCCGGCGCGGGTGGCGCGGCAGCGGATGGAGGGGCTGATCCAGGCGCTGCCGCGATTTCGCGATCACTACGTCCTGCATGACCACGTGCCGTCCGAGCGGGTGGTAGTGGTGGATGAGGCGCAGCGGAGCTGGTCTGTCGCGCACGCGGTGCGCAAATCGCGCGACCGGGTGCCGCGGCTGACCGACTCAGAGCCCGGCCACCTGCTGGACGCGCTGGCGCGGCATGATCGCACGGCGGAGTCCTGGTGCGTGATCATCTGCCTGGTCGGTGGCGGGCAGGAGATCCATGACGGCGAAGGCGGGCTGGCCGAATGGGGGCGGGCGCTGCGGCGGCGGCCGGACTGGATGGCGCATGCCGCGCCCGACCTGCTGACCCAGCCGGATGCGCGTCAGCGCCTCGGCGCCGTGCCCGGGCTCACCGTGACGCCGGCGCTGCATCTGGCGGTGCCAATGCGGGCGATCCGCAGCGCGGCGGCGCCAAGCTGGGCGGATGCCGTGCTGCGGGGCGATGACGGCCAAGCCCGCGCGATTGCCGAGGCGGCTGGCGGCGTGCCGTTCCTGATCAGTCGGAGCCTGCGCGAGACCCGCAGCGCGCTGCGTCGCCTTGCGCGCGGCACGCGCCGGTGCGGCTTGCTGGCGAGCTCGGGTGCGCGGCGGCTGCGGGCGGAGGGGCTGGGCGCCGAGCTGCCGCATATGGACGAGAAGGCGGTGGCGCGCTGGTTCCTCGACCGTTTTCCAGCCGACGTGCGCGCCTCGGACGCGCTCGAGCTGGTGGCGACCGAGTTCTCCTGCCAGGGGCTCGAGCTCGACGTCGCCGGGCTGTGCTGGGACGCCGACCTGATCCGCGTTCCGGGCGAGGCGGCCTGGCAGCCGCGGCGTTTCGTCGGCACACGCTGGCAGGTGGTGCGCGGCGAGGAGGCGGCGGCCAACCAGCGCAACACCTACCGGGTGCTGATGACCCGGGCGCGCTATGAGACGGTGCTGTTCGTGCCGCCCGGCGATGCGGCCGACCCGACGCGCGACCCGGCCGTGCTGGACAGGGTGGCCGCGTTCCTGCACCGCTGTGGAGCCGGCCGGATTGGCGCGGCCGCGTCGCAGGATTAAGGGCTCTTTCATGCGCTTGCAGGGGGTGATGGGCTGGGTGGTGCTGCTCGGCGCCGTTCTGCTGTCGGGCTGCGCGGTGGCGCCGCCGGCCGCCGTGCTGAGCGCGGACGACCAGACGGCGCTGGCGCAGATCTCGGCCTACATGGACGGGCTGCAGCGCTTCGCCGGCGACTTCAGCCAGGTCGGGCCGGAGGGGGACGCGCGCGGCTTCGTCTGGGTGGACCGGCCCGGACGGCTGCGGGTGGAGTACGACCGGCCGGGACCGCGAACCATCCTGGCGGCGCGCGGGCGGCTGCTGGTGGCGGACCCGCTGACCCACTCCACCACCACGCTGCCGGTGGCGCGCACGCCGCTCGACATCCTGCTCGCCCAGCACATTCCGTTCAGCGGGCCGGTGCTGGTGACCGCGCTGCAGCGCCAGCCCGGCAGCCTGCAACTCAGCCTCGTCAAGGCGGCGACACCGGGACAGGGGACGCTGACGCTGCGGTTCAGCGACCAGCCGCTGGCGCTGGTCGGGGTGACGATCAGGGACCGCAACAACCAGCTCACGGTGCTGGATTTGCACAACCTGAGGCGCGATCCGGATTTCGGGCCGGGGCGATTTGAGTATCGGCCGGCGGCGTAGCCGGAAGGCCAGAGGCTCTGCCTCTGGCCGCCGTCACGCGTCAGCGTGCATCCGCCCGTCACGGCCGAGGCCTCAGACCCCATTCCTTACCTTCCTTGATCCAGGGGCGAACCGGTGCACAGATGTGTGCAAGCTGGACGCGAACACCTGTGAAAACTCTGATTCTGCTTCTCCTTCTTGCCGCCAATGCGGCGGCGGCGCCGATCAAGGTGGCGACTTGGAACCTCAACTGGCTGACTGCGCGGGGCCATGACGAGGCCGACCTGCCGGACGACGTCACGGTGCGTGCGGCGGGTGATTTTGGCCTGCTGCGGGGCTATGCGGAGCGCTTGGATGCCGACGTGGTCGGGCTGCAGGAGGTGGACGGCGCGTCGGCGGCCGGACGGCTGTTCGACCCGGCGCGCTATCAGCTCGCCTTCATCGACGAGGCGGTGACGCAGCAGGTGGGCATCGCGGTGCGGCGCGGCATCACGCTCACGCGTAATCCGGACGTGACGGCGCTCGACACGACGCCGGAGGCCAAGCACCGGCTGCGCAACGGGCTGGACGTGACGCTCGGCCTGCCGGACGGCCAGCGGCTGCGGGTGCTGGTGGTGCATCTCAAGACCGGCTGCTGGGCGGACGCGCTGGCAAGCCGGCGGCGCGCCTGCCAGACGCTCGCCGAGCAGGTGCCGGTGGTCGCGGACTGGGTGGCGCATCGGCAGAGCGAGGGCGTGCCCTATCTGGTGATGGGCGACTTCAACCGGCGGATGGACCTGCCGGGCGACCCGGTGCTCGGCGCGCTGGACGCCGCGGCGCCGCTCACCCTGGTCACGGCCGGGCAGGCGAGCCCGTGCTGGGGCGGCGAGGACTTCATCGATCACCTGCTGCTGGGCGGGGCGGCGCGCGGCTGGCTGCAGCCGGGCAGCCTGCGCGTGCTGACCTATCAGCAGACGGCGGACTACAAGGATCGCTTGTCTGACCATTGCCCGGTCTCGGTGCGGCTTGATCCGCCTTAGAAGGAAGCGGTTCTTTTTTGAAAAAAAGAACCAAAAAACTTCTGCCCGTAGAGGAAATCATTCGGCCGGGGCACACTCCAGGGGACAAAAGTTTTTTGCTTCTTGTTTTCAAAAAAGAAGCCCTTCCTTCCCCGCACCTCAGGAGAGTTCAGGATGATCGTGCTCGTCACCGGCGCGTCGGCGGGGTTTGGCGCGGCGATCGCGCGGCGCTTCGTCGCCGACGGCCACCGTGTCGTTGCGGCCGCGCGCCGGGTGGAGAAGCTCGGGGCGTTGCGTGACGAGCTGGGAGCCGCGTTGCTGCCGCTGGCGCTCGATGTGACCGAGGCGGCGGCGGTCGCCGCCCTGCCCGGCTCGCTGCCGGCGGAGTGGCGCGAGGTCGACGTGCTGGTGAACAATGCCGGGCTGGCGCTCGGCCTGTCGCCGGCCTGGCAGGCGGAGCCGGCGGACTGGGAGCGGATGATTGCCACCAACGTCACCGGCCTGGCGCGGCTGACCCGGGCGCTGCTGCCGGGGATGGTGGAGCGCGACCGCGGGCACGTGGTGAACCTGTCCTCGGTGGCGGCGACCTACCCGTATCCCGGCGGGCACGTCTATGGCGCGACCAAGGCGTTCGTGACCCAGTTCACGCTGAACCTGAAGGCCGACCTGGTCGGCAGCAACGTGCGGGTCACCAGCATCGAGCCGGGGCTGTGCGGCGGCACCGAGTTCAGCCAGACGCGGTTCGGCGGCGATGCCGGGCGCGCCGCGGCGGTCTACCAGGGCACCGAGCCGCTCACCGCGGAGGACATCGCCGAGGCGGTGGCGTGGGCGACGTCGCTGCCGCGGCACATGAACGTCAACCGGATCGAGCTGATGCCGACCTGCCAGGCCTCGGCCCCCTTCGCGATCAAGCGGCAGGCGTGAGCAGGCCGGTTCCGCTCCGGCGCTACCGCATCAGCGATGGGGCCGGCTTTCGGCTGCGCGACCATGATCCGGCCGATGCGCACGGCGTCGATGCGGCGGCCGGCGAGGCGCTGCTGGCGGCGGGCATCGAGCGGCTGTCGGCGCTCCAGGGCAAGCTGTTCGCCGAGCGGCGGCATGCGCTGCTGGTGGTGCTGCAGGCGATGGACGCGGCGGGCAAGGACGGCACGATCAAGCACGTGATGACGGGGGTGAACCCGCAGGGCGTGCAGGTGACGGCGTTCAAGGCACCTGGGCCGGTGGAGCTGGCGCATGACTTTCTGTGGCGGGTGCATGCGGCTGCGCCGCGGCGCGGCATGATCGGCCTCTTCAACCGCAGCCATTACGAGGAGGTGCTGATCTGCCGGGTGCATCCCGAGATGCTGGAGGCGCAGCACCTTCCCGAGGGCAGCGGCAGTGCGGCGTTCTGGCGGCATCGCTTGGCCGACATCGCCAACTTTGAGGCTTACCTGGCGCGGCAGGGCACGACGATCGTCAAGGTCTTCCTGCATCTCTCCAAGGCGGAGCAGCGGCGGCGCTTCCTGGCGCGGCTGGATGATCCGGAGAAGCTGTGGAAGTTCAGCGCCGCGGATTTGCACGAGCGCGAGCGCTGGGAGGATTACCAGGACGCCTACGAGGCGGCGATCGCGGCGACGGCGAGCAAGCAGGCGCCGTGGTACGTGGTGCCGGCTGACCACAAATGGTACGCCCACCTGGTCGTCGTCGAGGCGCTGATCCATGCGCTGGAGCGGCTCGACCTGCAGGTGCCGGAGCTGTCGACGGAGGAGACGTCGCGGCTCAACGAGGCGCGGAAGACCCTCGAAGCATCCGAGTAGAGGAGCCGGTGATCGTCTCGCTGCAAACCGCGCGGCTGGTGCTGCGGCCGCCGCTGGAGGCGGATCTGGACGCCTGGTCGGCGATGATGGCCGACGAGCCGGTGGCGCGCTTCATCGGCGGCGTGCAGCCGCGCCCAACGGTCTGGCGGGGGTTGATGGCGAACGCCGGCTGCTGGTCGCTGCGCGGCTACGGCATGTTCTCGGTGGTCGAGCGCAGCTCGGGCCGTTGGATGGGACGCGTCGGCCCGCTGTTCCCGGAGGGCTGGCCCGATCGCGAGATCGGCTGGGGACTGGTGCGGGATGCCTGGGGACAGGGCTACGCCACCGAGGCGGCGGCGGCGGCGATCGACTGGACGCTGGACACGCAGGGCTGGGAGCGGTTCATCCACCTGATCGATCCGCGCAATCCCGCTTCGGCGAAGGTGGCGGTGCGGCTGGGCTCGGCGCCGCTCGGCTCGGCTCGGCTGCCCGAGCCGTATGGCCAGGACGAGGTTGAGCTGTGGGGGCAGAGTGCCGCGGCGTGGCGGGCGCGTCGCAGTGCGGGGCTTTCCGCATGATGCGCTGGCGTGGCGCCGGCGGCTGATCTACCAGGGCGGGGCGATGTCCGACCCGTTCGTCTCCTACGCCCAGAACTTCGAGGACGTCATGCTGTGGCGCGCCCTCGGCCAGGAGCCGGACGGCTCGCCGCGGCGTCGGCCCGGCACCTGGATCGACGTCGGCGCCTGGGACCCGGTGCTGGACAACGTCACCCAGGCGTTCCACCTGCGCGGCTGGCGCGGCCTGAACATCGAGCCGAGCCCGGAGTATTTCCCGCGCCTGGCGCGCGCCCGGCCAGGCGACGTCAACATCCAGGCGGCGGCGGGCGACGCCGAGGGCACCCTCAGCTTCTGGGCCTACCCGGCCAGCGGGCTGTCGACCGGCGACGCGGCGACCGCGGCGCAGCATCGGGCGGACGGGCTGGAGGCGGTGGCGTTCGAGGTGCCGGTGCACCGGATCGACCGGCTGGCGGCAGCGCACGGGCTGGGGCCGATCGACTTCCTCAAGGTCGACGTCGAGGGGATGGAGCGGGCGGTGCTGACGGGTGCCGACCTGCCGCGGCTGCGGCCGCGCATCGTGCTGATCGAGGCGACCAAGCCGAACAGCCAGGTGCAGACCCATGCCGAGTGGGAGGACGTGCTCACGGCCGGCGGCTACGTGGAGGTGTATTTCGACGGCTTGAACCGCTTCTACGTGCTGGCCGAGGAGCACTCGGCGCTGCGGCCGGCTTTTGCCGCACCGCCCAACGTCTTCGACCGCTTCGTCCGCGCCGACGACGAGCCGCGGCGGCAGGCGCTGGCGGCGGCGCGGCGGGTGGCGGAGGCGGAGAGCGCGCTGCATCGCGGCCTGCTGGCCGCCGAGCGGCAGGTGGGTCAAGCCGGGCGGCGGGCCGAGCGGGCGCTGGAGGCGGCCGAGCGGGCGCGACGGGAGCGCGACGCGGCGCTGCGCCGGGCCGAGCAGGAGGTGGCGGCGGCGGCGGCGCACACCGCGCACCTGCAGGGCCTGCTCACCCGCACCTATCAGAGCACGTCGTGGCGGCTGTCGCGCCCGGTGCGCAAGCTCGCCGGCACGGTGCAGCGTGGGCGCGGCGACGCGCTGGAGCTGGCGCTGCAGGACGCGCTGGCCGAGCCGGCGCGGCCCGCGCAGCCGCCCATCCTGGGGATCGCCGGCCCGCGGAGCCAGGCGGCGCTGCGCCGGCTACGGCGAGAGGCGGAGTGAAGGACGGCAAGCGCTTCTTTTTTGAAAAAAAGCAGCAAAAAACTTTTACCCGCGCCGTCGCGAACCTCCCCGCTTATCGAGCGAAAGTTTTTTGGTTCTTTTTTTCAAAAAAGAACCGCTTCCTTCTCGCATGCGCCTGATCATCGACGCCCAAGGGGCCCAAAGCCTCAGCCGCAACCGCGGCATCGGCCGCTACTGCCGCAGCCTGGTGCAGGCGATGGCGGCCGAGCCGTGCGGGCACGAGCTCATCCTGGTGCTGAACGCCGGGTTTGCCGACACCCTGGCGGAGTGTCGCGAGGCGGTCGCCGGGGTGCTGCCGCCGGCGGCCATTCGGCTGTGGCAGGGGCCGGGCCGGCAGGCGGCGGGCGAGCCGGCCAATGACGGGCGCCGGCGCGCCGCCGAGCATGTCCGCGCGAGCCTGCTGCAGTCGCTCGACGCCGACCTGCTGCTGGTGGGCAGCCTGTTCGAGGGCTTGGCCGACGACGCGGTGACCGGGGTGCCGCCCGGGGTGGTGCTGCCGCCGATGGTGGCGATCTGCTACGACCTGATCCCGCTCATGCGGCCGGAGAGCTACCTGGCGAGCGCGCGGGCGCGGCAGTGGTATTACCGGCGGCTGCTGCAGATGCGGCGCGCCGCCGGGGTGATGGCGATCTCCGACTCGGCGCGGCGGGAGGCTGCCGAGCAGCTGGCCCTGCCCGAGGCGCTCGTGCGCAACATCCAGGCCGGGGTGGCGCCGCAGTTTCGCCCGGCACGGCCGGGCGACGAGGCGCCGGAGGCGCTGCTCGCGCGCTACCGGCTGCCGGCCGGGGCGATCCTGTGCGTCGGCGCGATCGAGGCACGCAAGAACCTCGACGGGCTGATCCGCGCCTATGCGCTGCTGCCCGAAGCGCTGCGCCGCGCCCATCCGCTGGTCGCGACGGGCTGGAACGACGCGGGCCAGGTGCGCGCCCTGCGGGCACTGGCGAGCGGGCTCGGGCTTGATCAGCAGGCGCTCCGGCTGCTCAGCGAGTTCGTGCCGGAGCAGGACCTGCCGGGGCTGTATCGGGCCGCGGCCGTCGTGGTCTGCCCGTCGCTGCATGAGGGGTTTGGCCTGTCGGCGGCGGAGGCGATGGCGTGCGGGGTCGCCGTGCTCGGCAGCAACACGACCAGCCTGCCGGAGGTGATCGGCACGCCGTCGGCGCTGTTTGACCCGATGGACCCGGCCGACATCGCCCGCCGGCTGTCGGCGGTGCTGCGCGACGAGGCGGCGCGTGCGGCGCTGGCGGCGGCGGGGCTCGAGCGCAGCCGGCTGTTCACCTGGCCGGAGACCGCGCGGCGGGCCTGGCGGGCGCTGGAGGCGGTGGACGCGCGCGTGCGGGCAGCTGGGCGGGCGCGCGTGCGGCCTGGCGAGCGGCGGCCGCGTCTGGCCGTGGTGATGCCGCTCACGTCGGGCCACGCGCTGCCGGGCGCGGTGCTGTCCGGCCTTGCCACGTCATACCGGATCGATGTGCTCAGTGACGACGAGCCCGCCGCCGAGGCCTGGCTTGCCGCCGACCTCGAGGTTGCAGACATCGAGGTCGGCGGGATCGACCGTTTGGCGGCGGTGCGGTTTGACCGGGTGCTGTACTGCCCCGGCGACGAACCGCGGGCGACGCTGCGGACGCTGCAGTTGCTCGACCAGCATCCCGGGGTGGTGCTGCTCGGCGAGCGGGCGCTGAACGGGCTGCTGGGCGAAATGCTGGGCGGCAGCGGTGCGGCGGCGCGGCAGGACATCCTGGTCGAGCTGCATGGCTGGCAGGCGGTCGTGGCGGCGGCGGATGCGGCGGCGAATAATGGGTCGGATGATGGGTCGGCGTGGGCTCGCTACCCCGGCGAGGAGGCGCTGGCGCGGCGGGCCGTCGGCATTCTGGCGGTCGGCGAGGAGCGGCCGCACCAGGCCGGGCTGACGCGGCTGCGTCGGCTGGGTGCGCTTGAGGCGGCGCGGCTCGGGGCGGCGATCGAGGATGCCTATGCGCAGGGCGACGGCGCCGGCTACGAGGCGTGTCTGGCGGCGCTCAGCGAGGCCGGGCTCAAGCGGTCGGAGCTGGCCCCGGCCGCCGCGGCGGCGAGTGCCACGTATCGGCTCAGGCCACAGCGCCGCAGCCTGCTGCTCGACGTCAGCGGCCTGGTCGG
The DNA here is from genome assembly GCA_965198995.1 of Acetobacteraceae bacterium. GTDB lineage: Bacteria > Pseudomonadota > Alphaproteobacteria > Acetobacterales > Acetobacteraceae > CAXMMR01. Next base: position 813,702 of record CBDAQG010000002.1, on the reverse strand, counting down.
GCCGGATTTCGACCCGCTCCTCGAGCAGTCGGTCGGTACGGTGCTGCGGGCGCTCTGCCGATTGCCGTCAGCGCCGCGCATCGAGCTGGTCAGGCTTGGCGAGGCGAATGACGCGCCGGCGGCGACGGGCGTGGACGGCCGGGAGCCGGCGGGTGGGCTGCTGCTGGCGCATCACTGCGCTGCCCGCATCCTCGGGCTGCCGGCGCCGAGCGGGGAGGACCAGCCGGTTGAGGTCCATGCGGGCGACGTTTTCGTGGAGCTCGCACCTGGCGCGCCGGACGCCGCGCGGCTGCGGAGGCTGGAGGAGCTTCGTGCCGTTGGCGCCCTGATCGACGTCTTGGACCTTGATGATCCTGCGGCGGCGGCGCGGCTGGTTGAGCGCGTTGAGGCAAGGGGCTTTGCCCCTTGACCCCACCAAAGGCCGGCGGCCTTTGGAAACCGATTAGAAGGGGGCTATGGCCTTACTTTGAAACGGTGATGCCTTTCCAAAACGCCAAGCGGCCGGCAATCTCCTTGGCCGCCGGCTTCGGCTCCGGGTAGTACCAGACCGCGTCCTTGTTCACCTGCCCGTCCAGCGACACCGAGTAGTAATGCGCCGTGCCCTTCCAGGGGCAGATGGAGGTGTGCTCGCTGGGCTGCAGCACGCCTTGTGCCACGCTGTCGGCCGGGAAATACGCATTGCCCTCGACGGTGACGATGTCGCTGCTCTCGGCAATTGTCTTGCCGTTCCAAATGGCCTTCATCGCTGCTGTCTCCCTGAAGACGCAAACGCCGCGGGGAACGCCCCGCGGCGCTGCATCATGTCCCGTGCCGAACGGCTACTCCGCGGTTTCCGGCTCGCGCGTCGATCCGCTCTCGTCGCCGTCATCCTCCACCGGGGTCGCGCGCTGGGCCGCCTCGGTGTAGGCGAAGTCGAGCTTGCCCTCCTTGACCGTCACGTTGACGGCGCCGCCCTTGACCAGCTTGCCGAACAGCAGCTCCTCGGCGAGCGCCTTCTTGATGTGGTCCTGGATCACCCGGGCGAGCGGGCGCGCGCCGTAGAGAGGGTCGAAGCCACGCTCGGCCAGCCACTCCTTGGCGCCCGAGGACAGCTCGATCGTCACGTTGCGGTCGGCAAGCTGCGCCTCGAGCTGCATGACGAACTTCTCGACCACCTGCGCCACGATCTCCGGCGTCAGGCCGGCGAACGGGATGATGGCGTCCAGGCGGTTGCGGAATTCGGGGGTAAACAGGCGCTTGATCGCCTCCTCGTCCTCGCCTTCACGCGTCGTCCGGCCGAACCCGATCGCCTCCTTGGCCATGTCCGAGGCGCCGGCATTCGTCGTCATGATCAGGATCACGTTGCGGAAGTCGACCAGCTTGCCGTTGTGGTCGGTCAGCTTGCCGTGGTCCATCACCTGCAGCAGGATGTTGAACAGGTCCTGATGCGCCTTCTCGATCTCGTCGAGCAGGAGCACCGCATGCGGATGCTGGTCGATCGCGTCGGTCAGCAAGCCGCCCTGGTCGAAGCCGACATAGCCCGGCGGGGCGCCGATCAGCCGCGAGATCGAGTGCCGCTCCATGTACTCGGACATGTCGAAGCGGATCAGCTCGATGCCGAGGGTGGAGGCAAGCTGGCGCGCAACCTCGGTCTTGCCGACGCCGGTCGGGCCGGAGAACAGGTAGTTGCCGATCGGCTTCTCCGGCTCGCGCAGGCCGGCCCGCGACAGCTTGATCGCCGCCGACAGCGCCTCGATCGCCCGATCCTGGCCGAACACCATCGCCTTGAGGTCGCGCTCGAGGCTGCGCAGCGTCTCCTTGTCGTCGTTGCTGACCGATTTGGGCGGGATGCGGGCGATCTTGGCGACGATCTCCTCGACGTCACGCAGCGTCACCGTCTTGCGGCGCTTGTTCTCGGGCAGCAGCATGCGCGAGGCGCCGACCTCGTCGATGACGTCGATCGCCTTGTCCGGCAGCTTGCGGTCATTGATGTATTTTGACGACAGCTCGACCGAGGCGCGGATCGCCTCGTCGGTGTAGCGCACCTTGTGGTGCTTCTCGTAGTTCGCCTTCAGGCCGCGCATGATCTTGATGGCGTCCTCGATCGACGGCTCGTTGACGTCGATCTTCTGGAAGCGGCGGACCAGCGCCCGGTCCTTCTCGAAGTAGTTGCGGAACTCCTTGTAGGTCGTGGAGCCGATGCACTTCATCGAGCCGTTGGCGAGCGCCGGCTTGAGCAGGTTGGAGGCGTCCATCGCGCCGCCGGAGGTCGCACCGGCGCCGATCACGGTGTGGATCTCGTCGATGAACAGCACCGCGCCGGGGTGGTTCTCAAGCTCGGTCATCACCGCCTTGAGACGCTCCTCGAAGTCGCCACGATAGCGGGTGCCGGCGAGCAGCGCGCCCATGTCGAGCGCGAAGATCGTGCTCTTGGCGAGCACCTCGGGCACGTCGCCCTCGACGATGCGCTTGGCCAGGCCCTCGGCGATCGCCGTCTTGCCGACGCCGGGGTCGCCGACATAGAGCGGGTTGTTCTTGGTGCGGCGGCAGAGGATCTGGATCGTCCGCTCGATCTCGCTCTCGCGGCCGATCAGCGGGTCGATCTTGCCGGCGGTCGCCTTCTTGTTGAGGTTGACGCAGTAGTTCGACAGCGCGTCCTGGCTCTTGCGGCCGGGGCGCTCGTCGCGCTCGCCCTCCTCCTTGTCGCCGCCGCCCTGGCCCTGGGCGGGGCGCGAGCCGGTGCGGCCGGGCGCCTTGGCGATGCCGTGGCTGATGAAGTTCACCGCGTCGAGCCGGGTCATGTCCTGCAGCTGCAGGAAGTAGACGGCGTGGCTCTCGCGCTCGCTGAACAGGGCGACCAGCACGTTGGCGCCAGTCACCTCGTCGCGGCCGGAGGACTGGACGTGGATGGCGGCGCGCTGCACCACGCGCTGGAAGCCGGCGGTGGGCTTGGGCTCGGCGGCGCGGTCGGTGGCCAGGCCCGAGAGGTCCTTGTCGAGGAACTCGATCAGGTCCTGGCGCAGCTTGTCCAAATCAACGCCGCAGGCGCGCAGCACGGTGGCGGCGTCGCTGTCGTCGGCCAGCCCGAGCAGCAGGTGCTCCAGGGTTGCGTATTCATGTCGACGCTCGCTGGCCAATGAGAGGGCACGATGCAGCGTCTGTTCGAGATTGCGTGACAGCATGATCAATGACGCTCCTTCGCGGACCCGGGATGCTCCACCGCCAATCGCATTTGCACAAGAGCGATTGGCGAGGCGGACCACGCTGATCTTTCGTCGTCAACGATCAATGTGGTTCATCCCGCGCCGCATCCAATCCCCCCTGCGGTGTGGTGCGGCACTCGGATCAGCGTGCGGGGACGCTGCGTCGCCCGCTACTCCTTCTCAATTGTGCATTGCAGCGGGTGCTGGTTCTGGCGCGCCAGGTCCATCACCTGGGTGACCTTGGTCTCCGCCACCTCGTAGGTGAACACGCCGCAGACGCCGACGCCGCGGCGATGGACGTGCAGCATGATCCGTGTCGCCTCGTCGCGAGTCTTCTGGAAGAAGCGCTCGAGCACGTGGACGACGAACTCCATCGGCGTGTAGTCGTCGTTGAGCATCAACACCTTGTACATGGCGGGCTTGCGCGTCTTGGGCCGCGCCTTGACGACCACGCCGGTATTCGGTCCGTCGCCCTTCTTGTTGTCGTCGCTCATCGTCACTCTTCCAGTCGCGAGCCGGGGGGGCGCCGGCACTGCAGTCGCCGGCCGCTGCCAGCCAACCTCATGTCAAGCATCGGACGCTGCGGCGACGCTTGCCTCGGCCAGCGTGTCGGCGTCCAGGTCAGCATATCGGAACGTGCGAGCGTGGGAAAAGGTGGCCTGGCGGCCTTCGCGTAAAGGTGGCCTGGCGGGCTTTGCGTAACGGCTGGCCCGGCGGCCTCTGGGTGGCGGCCGAGCGGCCTCTGGGTCACGCGATAACGGTGCTGAAACAGAGAAGGCCCGGCGTGAACCGGGCCTTCAGGTGCACCCGAAGATGCGAGGCTTGATCCGGTCGCCAGGCGCCGGATCGCTTGGCGTGCTTATCAGGCGCGCGGGGACACCATGTCAACAGCCGCCGTCAGCCGCGCCGTGATCGGAGCGGCGGCCTGCTCGGCCAGCTTGATCGACGTCTCGGCCAGGCGGCCGGTCTCGCTGACCGTCTTCTGCATCGCCGAGCGGGCGAAGCCGCTCTGCAGCTCGACGGCGTCACGCAGCGACTTTACGCCCGACATCGCCCGCATGGTCGACAACGTCTCGTCGAGCGAGGCCTGGGCGCTGGCCGCCATCTTGGCCGACAATTCCTGCACGCCGACGGTCCAGATCTGGCCTGACTTCATCATCGCCTCGAAATTGGCCTGGCCGAACGAGACGAACTGCTCTGCTGTGGTCATGTGATGGTATCCTGTGCTGCGTGACCCGCACGCTGGGAAGGTGTGCCCGAGGTGGGCGGTTTCTGGGTCGGCTACGGCAAGTCCAAGACCCGCCGGCTCACCACGCATCAACACGGCATGCTGCAGTGCACGCGGGATCTACGGTCGGGCGCCGCACGCCGTCAACCTGTTTCCGTACCGTGATTACGAAAACCTTCGACAAGGCGTCGGGACGAGGCGGCGGCGGGATCGGGGCCGCCAACAGGCCGCTAGCTGCGGCACCGAAGGCGTTGGTTTGGTAACGGTCGATTAAGCATTGTATATCAACAATGCTGGACATCGATCGAGGCGCCTTGATAGCTTCCGCCGACGGCACGACCAGGGGACAGGCAAATGACGGTTGCAGAGCGCTTGTTCGGCCCGTCGCCCGAGTTGCGCGCCTGATGGCCGTTCGCCGGCGGCGGCCGACCAAACTCCTGCCGACGCGGCTCTTGCAGGCCGGGCTGCTGGTGTTGGCCCTGATGATCAGCCTGCCGGGTGCGCTCAGGGCGCAGGTCGGCTCGTCCCGCTACAGCTCGATCATCGTCGACCAGGCGAGCGGCAAGGTGCTGCAGTCCGACGCGGCGGATGATCTGCGCTACCCGGCCAGCCTGACCAAGCTGATGACGCTCTACGTCACCTTCGAGGCGCTGCGTGATCATCGGGTTGGGCTCGACCAGGCGGTCCCCGTCTCGGCCCATGCCGCATCGATGGAGCCGTCGAAGCTCGGCCTGGTGCCGGGGACGTACCTGACCGTCGAGGACGCGATCAACGGCATCGTCACCAAGTCGGCCAACGATGCGGCATGCGCGCTGGGCGAGCTGCTCGGCGGCGACGAGGAGCGCTTCGCCCAGATGATGACGCTGCGGGCGCGGGCGCTCGGCATGAGCAACAGCACCTTCCGCAATGCCTCCGGCCTGCCCGACCTGGAGCAGATGACGACCGCACGTGACCTCGCCGTGCTGGCCCACCATCTGATCTCGGACTTTCCCGACCAGTACCACTACTTCAGCACGCCGAGCTTCACCTTCCACGGTCGCGTCATCTTCAATCACGACCGTATGCTGCAGAGCTATGACGGCGCCGACGGGCTGAAGACCGGCTACACGGTGCTGTCGGGCCATAACCTGGTCACTTCGGCGATGCGCGGCGGTGTCCGACTGATCGGCGTTGTCATGGGCGCCGCCTCCAACCCGGAGCGCGACGTGCAGATGGCGAGCCTGCTCGACGACGGCTTCGAGAGCATGGGCGTGCCGGTCATGCGCCGCGCCGCGCCGCCGCCGCGGCTGCCAAGCCTGATGGCCGCGGCCGAGGCCGAGACGCTGCCGGTGGTGACGCGCTGGCGGCATGGCCGGCGCGAGCGGCGCGTCTACGCCGCCGCCGAGCCCAGGCGCCAGCTTGTGCATCTCCGTCACTATGGCTCGCATGCCTCCTGGTCGCCGCAGCCGCGGGTGCAGATGGCGGTCGCGCGCGGCCGCATCTTGCACGCCAGTGGGGGCGGAAGCTGCGCGCATCGGCATGGGCGCTGCAGGCTGGCCAGCCTTTAGAATCCATCATCTAGCCGTTCTTCCACCGTCGATCGCTGTCTTCAAGTCGATGCGGGTCTGGGGGCGCCGCCCCCAGCGGAGTCCAGAGGCAGAGCCTCTGGCCTTCCCCGCTTGCGCCTTGAACCAGGCCTCGGCATCCTCAATTTCGCCAGGCAGGCACCACGGGACCCACATGGACGGCGGATCAGACCAGCGCAGCATCACGATCCACAAGCCGGACGATTTCGTCGGACTGCATCGCGCCGGCGCCCTGGCCGCGGCCACCCTCGACATGATCGCGCCGCACGTGCAGGTCGGCGTCACCACCGACGAGCTTGACCGGTTGTGCGTCGACTTCATGCACGCGCACGGCGCCACCTCGGCCTGCCTCGACTACCGCGGCTATCCGAAGTCGATCTGCACCTCGATCAACCACGTCGTCTGCCACGGCATTCCGGGCGAGCGGAAGCTGCTTGACGGTGACATCATCAACATCGACGTGACGGTGATCCTGGACGGCTGGCATGGCGACACCAGCCGGATGTATGCCGCGGGCACGCCGTCCACGCGGGCGCGCATGCTGATGGACGTGACCTACGAGGCGATGATGCGCGGCGTCGCGGCGGTGAAGCCGGGAGCGACGCTGGGCGACCTCGGCTATGCCATCCAGGCCTTTGTCGAGCCGCAGCGCTTCAGCGTGGTGCGGGATTTCTGCGGCCACGGCATCGGCCGGCGCTTCCACGAGCCGCCGAACATTCTGCATTTCGGCCGCCGCGGCGAGGGCGCGATGCTGCGGCCGGGCATGGTGTTCACCGTCGAGCCGATGGTCAATGCCGGCCGGCCGGAGGTGAAGGTTCTGGACGATGGCTGGACCGCGGTGACGCGTGACCGCAGCCTGTCGGCGCAGTTCGAGCACATGGTCGGCGTCACCGAGACCGGCTGCGAGGTGTTCACCATCTCGCCGGCCGGGCTGCACCACCCACCCTACGCCGCCTGATTGGGCCGCGCGACGATTGGCAAGCCGGCGCGGACTGTCGGCGGCGGGCGGCCAACTGCCGCTGATCGCGCCGGCTCACGCCCCGCTCAGCGCCCCAGTTGGCGCCCCAGTCGGCGCCGAGGGGCATCGGGCACGGATGCGTGGACGGCTGCTGAGCGCCGGGGCGGACGCGCTCGCCGACCATGAGCTGCTCGAGATGGTGCTGTTCCTCGCTTTGCCGCGGCGCGACACCAAGGTCATCGCGCGGGCGCTGCTGACCCGCTTCGGCAGCTTCGCCGGGGTGATCGCTGCACCGCCGAACGGCCTGCGCGAGGTCGACGGGGTGGGCGACGCCGGCCTCTCGGCGCTCAAGGTGGTGCAGGCGGCAGCCCTCCGGCTTGCCCGCGCCGAGGTGCAGGCGGCGCCGGTGCTGAGCAACTGGGAGCGGCTGATCGACTACCTGCACGCCGTGCTGGCGCGCGAGCGGGTCGAGCAGTTCCGCATCCTGTTCCTCGACGGCCGCAACCGGCTGCTCGCCGACGAGGCGCAGTCGCGCGGCACCGTCGACCATACGCCGGTCTACCCGCGTGAGGTGGCGAAGCGGGCGCTGGAGCTGCACGCGACGGCGCTGATCCTGGTGCACAACCACCCGAGCGGCGACCCGGCGCCCTCGCGCGACGACGTGCGGATGACGGAGGAGATCCGCCGGGCGCTCGAGGCGCTGTCGATCACGCTGCACGACCACATCATCGTCGGCAACGGCCGCCATGTCAGCTTCCGGCGTGAAGGGCTGATCTGAGCCGGGCTGCCGCGCGACCGGCCCGGTCGATCGCCGAGTTGCCGAGCGCACCCGTCCAGTGCAGGGCGGCGTGCCAGGCGTCGGCGAGCCGAGCCAGGGCGTGTTGCCAGGGGATGGGCAGGCCCCTCGCCCACCCGCTCAGCCCCGGCACGACCTCGTGCCAGCCCGCGGCGATCATGCGCAGCGCCACAACGACGACGATCAGCAGCCCGATCCAGGCGATCCAGCGCCGCCGCTCCAGCAGCCTGGCCAGCAGCCCGGCGGCCAGGCCCATCAGCCCGACCGAGAGCGCGAGCCCGACCGCCAGCACCCAGGGATGCAGCCGCGCGACGCCGGCGACGGCGAGCACGTTGTCGAGGCTCATCGACAGGTCGGCGACGATGATCTGGGTGACCGCCTGGGTGAGCGTCTTGCGCGCCGCCGGCTCGCCGCGTGCCGCCCGATGCCGGGCGCCGAGCTCGCGCAGCATCCGCCAGCACACCCACAGCAGCAACAGCCCGCCCGCCAGGGTCAGCCCGATGACGGTCAGCAGGCTGACCACGACGCTGGCCAGCGCGATCCGGATCGCGGTGGCGGCGAGCACGCCGAACAGGATCGCCCGTCGCCGCACCGCGGCCGGCAGTCCGGCGACCGCGAGGCCGACGACCACCGCATTGTCGCCGGCGAGCGTCACGTCGATCAGCACCACCTGGAGCAGCGCCACCAGGCTGTCGAGGCTCAGATGGCGCAGCAGCTCCGCCGACATGTCCTCGTCCCCTGGCGATCCTTGGCGCTTGCGGCCATCGCCTGGGGTGCCTACTGCGTTGGCTCGATCAATGTAACCGACCGAGGCCGCCGATGGTGCCGCGCTACACACGCCCGCAGATGGCCGCGATCTGGTCGGCCGAAAACCGCTACCGCATCTGGTTCGAGATTGAGGCGCTGGCGGCCGAGGCGATGGCCGAGCTCGGCGACGTGCCCGTCGAGGCGGCGCGGACCATCCGCCAACGGGGCGACGTCGCCTTGGCGGCGATCGGGCCGGCGGAGATCGAGCGCATCGACGCGATCGAGCGCGAGACCCGCCACGACGTCATCGCCTTTCTCACCTGGCTTGCCGAGCAGGTCGGGCCGGAGAGCCGCTACGTCCATCTCGGGCTGACCAGCAGCGACGTGCTCGACACCTGCCTCGCGGTGCAGCTCACCCAGGCGGCGGACCTGCTGATCGCCGACGTCGACGCGGTGCTGGCGGCCTTGCGGCGCCGCGCGTTGGAGCACAAGCACACGCTGACCATCGGCCGCAGCCACGGCATCCACGCCGAGCCGACCAGCTTCGGCCTGAAGCTCGCCGGCCACTATGCCGAGTTCGATCGCAACCGCGCCCGGCTGGTGGCGGCCCGGGCGGAGGTCGCGACCTGCGCGATCTCGGGCGCGGTCGGCACCTATGCCCATGTCGATCCGCGGGTCGAGGCGTTCGTCGCGGCGAGACTAGGCCTGGTGGCCGAGCCGGTCTCCACCCAGGTGATCCCGCGCGACCGGCATGCCGCGTTCTTCTGCGCGCTCGCCGTCGTCGCGAGCGGGGTGGAGCGCCTTGCGACCGAGGTGCGCCACCTGCAGCGCTCCGAGGTGCGCGAGGTCGAGGAGTTCTTCCATCCCGGCCAGAAGGGCTCCTCGGCGATGCCGCACAAGCGCAACCCGGTGCTGAGCGAGAACCTCACCGGGCTGGCGCGGATCGTGCGGGCCTGCGCGGCGCCGGCGCTGGAGAACGTCGCCCTGTGGCACGAGCGCGACATCAGCCACTCCTCGGTGGAGCGCGCGATCGGGCCGGACGCGACGGTGACGCTGGACTTCGCCCTGGCCCGGCTGGCCGGCATGATCGAGACGCTGGTGGTCTATCCCGAGCGCATGCTGGCCAACCTCGAGAGCCTCGGCGGGGTGGTGCATAGCGGCGAGGTGCTGCTGGCGCTCGCCCGCGCCGGCATCTCGCGCGAGGCGGCCTACCGCATCGTACAGGCGCGGGCGATGGCGACCTGGGGTGAGCTCGGCACTCCTGGCGGACGCGACTTCCGCACGCTTCTGGACGCCGACCCGGACGTCGCCGCCCGCGTCGACCCGGCGACGCTTGCCGCGGCGATGGACCCTAATCTGCACCTGCGGGCGCTGGACCACGCTTTTACGCGCGTCTTCGGCGAGCCCGGCCCGGCAGCCGGACCAGTCTGACGCGCGCCCCGCCGCACCGCCATCATGCCGCGCCGCCATTATCTTGCCATCCGGCCGTTAAGAGATTGGCAAGTTTGCCGGGCCTACTCTGCGATAGACGATGAAGGAGGCTTATCACATGCGTAAGATCATGCTGTCGCTTGCCGCGGTCGCGGCGCTCGGCGCCGGCACCGTGGGTAGCGTCGAGGCGGCGCCGCTCGGCACCGTCGTCGCGATGCCGGGCACGACGGCCGCCGTGCCCGACGCTGCGGTGCAGACCGTGCAGTACTACGGCTATGGCCGTCCGTACTATCACCACCGTTGGCACCACTGACACCATTGGCATCACTGGCACCGCGGCTACTGAGCGCCAAAGACCAGGTGACCACCCTGGCGGCTGAGTGGGCGAGGTGCCATCTGGCGACCGATGTGCACCGTCATCCTGCTCAGCCGTCCGGGAACGGCGTGGCCGCTGTGGCTCGCCGCCAATCGCGACGAGCGGCTCGACCGTGGCTGGGATCCGCCGGGCCGGCATTGGCCTGAGCAGCCGGACGTCGTCGCCGGGCGTGACCGGAGCGCCGGCGGCACCTGGCTCGGCGTCAGCGACGGCGGCGTTGTCGCGGCGGTGCTGAACCGCACCAACTCGCTTGGCCCCGCGGCTGGCAAGGCAAGCCGCGGCGAGCTGCCGCTGCTCGCCCTGCGGCATCCGACGGCGGCCGCAGCCGCGCAGGCGGTCCAGGCGCTGGACGGCAGCGCCTGGCGGCCGTTCAACCTGCTGGTGGCCGACCGCCTCGGCGCGTTCTTCCTGCGCGGCACCGGCGCCCCGCGGATCGACCTGGTGGCGCTGGCGTCCGGGCTGCACATGGCGACCGCGCTCGACATCGACGACCCGGCGAGCCCACGCACGGCGCGCCACCTGCCGCGCTTTGCCGCCGCCGGCTGGTCGGAGTGGGGCCGGCTGCTGGCCGATCGCAGCGGGCCCCGGGACGCGCAGCTCAACGTCCGCCCCGAGGATGGCTTCGGCACCAGTTGCGCCAGCCTGGTCGCGCTCGGCGAGCGGGTGTGCTTCCGATTCGCGGCCGGACCTCCGGATGAGGTCGCCTTCGAGGATGTTAGCGACCGCGGCCTGCCTTCAGCCGGCTGAGGATTGACTGCCCGGATCAAAAGCAAGGACTTCTTTTTCGAGAAAAAGAAGCAAAAAGCTTTTACCGGCTGGCGCGCGGGCAGAGATGAGTCGGGCCAAATACAGCAAGATTGAGCTGGGCCGGCTTTTGCCGTCGCGGTGCGACAGTAACTTTCTATCCTCTCATGTTTCAATGGCTTGATGAAAACTTGCCAATAGGCAAGAGTGCCAAGCGTGCCCCCGCGATGGCCGTTCGAGGATTGTGCTAGCATGCTCGGCGCATCGTCCCATGCTCTTGTGCCGTCGTCCGCGGAGGAAGGAAGCAAGGACTTCTTTTTTGAAAAAAGAAGCAAAAAACTTTTGACTGCCAATATTGGTGCCCTGGGCGGCGTCCGGCTGGTGCGCCTCCAAGAGATAAAAGTTTTTTGGTCCTTTTTTTCCAAAAAGGACGACTTGCCTTCCTTAATGTCGGCCCTCCGCAGAGCCCTGGCCTTGCCTTCGCTCCGGCTGCTATAGGCCAGCCTGAATCCGAGGATGCAACCGCCATGGCCCGCCGCCGGCAGCTCTATGAAGGCAAGGCGAAGATCCTGTTCGAGGGTCCCGAGCCGGGCACGCTCGTGCAGTATTTTAAGGACGACGCCACCGCCGGCAACGGCGCCAAGAAGGGCATCATCACCGGCAAGGGCGTGCTGAACAATCGCATCAGCGAGTACCTGATGACCAAGCTCGGCGAGATCGGCATCCCGACCCACTTCGTGCGCCGCCTCAACATGCGCGAGCAGCTCATCCGCGAGGTGGAGATCATCCCGCTCGAGATCGTGGTGCGCAACATCGCCGCCGGCTCGCTGTCGACCCGGCTCGGCATTCCCGAGGGCACCCGCCTGCCGCGCTCGATCATCGAGTACTACTATAAGAATGACGGGCTGAACGACCCGATGGTCGCCGAGGAGCACATCACCGCCTTCGGCTGGGCGCACACCGCGGACATGGACGACATCGTCTCATTGACGTTGCGCATCAACGACTTCCTAACCGGGCTGTTCCTCGGCGTCGGCATCTCGCTGGTCGACTTCAAGCTCGAGTTCGGCCGGCTGTGGGAGGGCGAGGACATGCGCATCGTGCTCGCCGACGAGATCAGCCCGGATAATTGCCGGCTGTGGGACAGCAAGACCAACGAGAAGATGGACAAGGACCGGTTTCGCCGCGACCTCGGCCGGGTCGAGGAGGCCTACCAGGAGGTCGCCAAACGCCTCGGCATCCTGCCCGAGGCCGGCACCCGCGACATGAAGGGTCCGGAGATGATGCAGTGAGCCGGGCTCGATGACGGCACCCCAGATGAAAGCGCGCCGATGAAGGCGATCGTGACCGTGATGCTGAAGGACGGCGTGCTGGACCCGCAGGGCCGGGCGATCGGGCGCACCCTCGGCACGATGGGGTTTGCCGGCATCGGCGAGGTGCGCGCCGGCAAGCGCATTGAGCTGGAGCTGGCCGAGACCGACGCCGAGGCGGCGCGCGCGGCGGCCGCCGAGATGGCCCGGCGGCTGCTCGCCAACACCGTCATCGAGAGCTACAGCGTGGAGATCGCCCCGTGATCCGCCTGCTGTTCGCCGCGGCGATCCTGCTCGCGGCCGCGCCTGTCGCTCTGGCGCAGCGCGTCTCCACCGTCGATGGCAGCAAACTGCTGGCGATCTGCACGGGACGGGAGGTCGGACTGTGCGACGCCTACATCAACGGCGTCACCGACAGCGCGGCGGCGATCGACTCGATGCCCGAGCTCAGTGGCCGCAAGCTCGGCATCTGCGTTCCCAAGCCGACCAAGAGCGTAGCACTGCGTGAAACGGTGATCTCTTGGCTGCGAGCGCATCCCCAGGACAGCGGCCGCTCGGCCATCGACATGACACTGCAGTCGCTGAAGGCGGCCTACCCCTGCGACAAGACAGGCTGAGCACCGCCGCCACGCGCGCTCATGAGCGCGCCGCCCGGGCCGCCGCCGACCAGGCCGCACGGGCCGAAGCAGACCGCCTCTCCAGGGCCGCCTTGCGCCGCGCGAGGGGGTTCGCGACCGCGCTGCTCGGCGTGATGGCGGCGCTGACCGTCGGCAGCTTCGCGCTGCCGGCCGGCTATCCCGCCTCGCTGCTGCAGGCGGCGGCAAAGGCCGGGTTCATCGGCGGCATCGCCGACTGGTTCGCCGTGGTGGCGCTGTTCCGCCATCCGCTCGGCCTGCCGATCCCGCACACCGCCATCATCCCGGCGCAGAAGCAGCGTTTGGGCGCAGCCCTCGGGCGGTTCCTGGCCAGCCACGTGTTCACCCAGGCCGAACTCTCCCGCATCCTCGGGCGGGTCGACACCGCCGCAGTGCTGGCGCGGCTGCTCGCCGACCCGCAAATCACCCGGCCGCTGGCGCGCGGGATCGCGGCCAACCTGCCGCGGCTGCTGGCCGGCGTGGGCAACGGCCGGGCGCAGCGGCTGTTCGGGCGGCTGATGCCGCGGCTGGTCGGCGGCGCCGGCGCCGGGCGGCTGTTCGCCCGGGCGCTGCGCAGCCTGGTCGATGGCGGGCGGCACCAGGAGATGGTCGGCTTCCTGCTGGTGCGGCTGCGCGACGTGATGGCGGCCAAGGAGGACCAGCTGCGGCTGATGATCGAGGAGCGGGTGCGCGAGCAGGGCGGCCGGCTGGTCGGCTGGGCGATCGGCGCGCAGGTCGCAAGCCGGGTGCTGCACGCGCTGAACGACGAGCTCGACAAGGTGGGCACCGACAGCTCGGAGCTGCGCCAGGCGATCGACGAGTGGGCCAGGCGCGAGATCGACCTGATCGAGACCGACCCGGCGCGGGCGGCCGAGATCGGGCGGACGATCCGCGACGTGGTCGGGCACGGGACGGTGCAGGCCTGGGCTACCGACGTGTGGCTGCGGCTGCGCGGCGCGCTGGAGGCGGACGCGGCGCAGCCGGGCGGGCACACGGCGCTGCTGATCGAGGGGGCGCTGGGCAATCTCGGCGCGATGATCGCCGCCGATCCCGAAACCCAGGCGCGGCTGCGCGGCGCGGTCGAGCGGCTGGTGCAGTTCGTGCTGCCGCTGGCGCAGGGCGAGCTCGCCGGCTTCATCGGCAGCGTCGTCGCCGGGTGGGACGAGCACACGATCGTCGAGCGGCTGGAACTGCGCGTCGGGCGCGACCTGCAGTTCGTGCGGGTGAACGGCACGCTGGTGGGGTTCGTGCTGGGCGGGGTGGTGTTCATGCTGCTCAGCGCGCTGTTTGGGTTCGCGTCGGTGTAGGAAGGCCAGGGCTCTGCCCTGGACCCGCTGGGGGCGGCGCCCCCAGACCCGCATCCGTTAAGGGTCTGGGCACTTTTTCTTGCTTGGCGAAGCCATTCAATCTTGCTTCCCACGGCACCGGACTTGCCTGGAGCCATGGATAAGAAATGGATTTAAAGGCTCCGCCTTTAATGGGGTCCAGGGGCAAGGCTCCTGGCCTGCCTTCGTCACCCAGGCCCTTGCGGTCCCCTACGCGACCTCCCCATCTACGCGAGATGCTGTTGTCCGTGCTCGACCAGTCGCCGATCGTCTCCGGCCGCACGCCGGCGGAGTCGATCCGCGAGACCCTGGCGCTGGCGGTGCATTGCGAGGCGCTCGGCTATCATCGCTACTGGGTCAGCGAGCATCACAACTCGCCCGCGGCGGCGGGCGCGGCGCCGGAGATCCTGCTGGGCGCGTTGGCGGCGACGACCAGCCGGATCAGGCTGGGCGCGGCCGGCATCATGCTGCCGCACTATGCGAGCCTGAAGGTTGCCGAGCAGTTCCGCACGCTGGAGGCGATTGCGCCCGGACGGATCGATCTGGGGCTCGGGCGGGCGCCGGGCTCGGACCAGCTGACGGCCTATGCGCTCAACCCCAACGCGGCGCAGGCGGCGGACGGATTTCCGGCGCAGTTGCGCGACGTGATGGCCTGGGTGAGCGGCGCGCCGCTGGTGGCGAACCACCCGTTCGGCGCCATCGTCGCCAGCCCGGCCGGGCCGACGCGGCCGGAGGTGTGGATGCTTGGCAGCTCGACCTATGGCGCCCAGGTCGCGGCCTATTTCGGGCTGCCTTACTGCTACGCCTGGTTCTTTGCCGACGGGCGCGGCGCCGAGGAGGCGCTGGACGCCTACCGCGCGACGTATCGGCCGAGCGAGCAGCATCCGGTGCCGCACGTGGCGCTGTGCGTGTTCGCGCTGGCGGCGGAGAGCGAGGCGGAGGCGCACCGGCTGGTCGGCCCGCGCGAGGTCTGGACGGCGGAGCGCAATCGTGGCCGCTACGTCGCGCTGCCGTCGCTCGAGGCGGCGGCGGCCTACACGTTCACCGACCAGGAGCGGGCGCTGCAGGCCGAGCGACGGTCGCGCGACCCGGTCGGCACCGGCGAGCAGGTGCTGCGCAGGCTCGGCGCCATTGCCAGCACGCACGGCGCGGACGAGATCGCGGTGGTGACGGCGGTGCCTGAGGCGGCGGCGCGGCGACGGTCGTACACGCTGCTGGCCGAAGCCAACCGCAAGGTCCGACTGGCAGCGGAGTAGGCTCGGACCGCGCTCAGGCGGCGCCCTCGAGTTTGGCGCGCACCTGGGCCGGGCCCCTGCCGCGCAGGTTCATCGCCGTGCCGACCAGGGCGACGTGCGAGAAGGCCTGGGGGAAGTTGCCGACCTGGCGCTTGGCAGTGCTGTCATACTCCTCGCTGAGCAGGCCGACGTCGTTGCACAGCGTCAGCAGGCGCTCGAACACGTCCTCCGCATCGTCGTGGCGGCCGCACAGGGTGTAGGCGTCGGCGAGCCAGAAGGTGCAGGCCAGGAACGCGCCCTCGCTGCCGGACAGCCCGTCCGCGCCGTCCTCGGTGCGGTAGCGCAGCACGAAGCCGTCGACCAGCAGGTCCTTCTCGATGGCGGCCAGGGTGCCGAGGACGCGGCTGTCATCGGCCGGCAGGAAGCCGACCATCGGCAGCAGCAGCAGCCCGGCATCGAGCGACTTGGCGCCGAAGCTCTGGGTGAAGCTGTTCATTCCGGCATCAAAGCCCTGCTCCAGCACCATGTGGTGGACGTCGTCGCGAGCGACCCGCCAGCGCTCGATGGGGGCCGGCAGGTGGTGGCGTTCGGCGTCGCGTATGGCGCGGTCGAACGCCACCCAGGCCATCACCTTGGAGACGGTGAAGTGCTTGCGGCCGCCGCGCACCTCCCACATGCCCTCGTCCGGCTCGCGCCAGACCTCCTCGAGCCGCTCGACCAGGCTGCGCTGCAGGGCCCAGCCCTCCTCGACCGAGGACAGGCCGTTGCGGCGCGCCTGGTGCAGGCAATCCATCACCTCGCCGAAGACGTCGAGCTGGAGCTGGCCGGCGGCGGCGTTGCCGATGCGCACCGGGGCAGCGCCCTGGTAGCCGGGCAGCCAGGGCACCGTCCATTCCTCCAGCCGCCGCTCGCCGGCCAGGCCGTACATGATCTGCACCTGGTCGGCCGAGCCGGCGACGGCGCGATGCAGCCAGTCGCGCCAGGCGCCGGCCTCCTCGACGTAGCCGGCGTTCATCATGGCGAACAGCGTCAGCGTCGCGTCGCGCAGCCAGCAGTAGCGATAGTCCCAGTTGCGCTCGCCGCCGAGCTGCTCGGGCAGCGAGGTGGTGGCGGCGGCGACGATGCCGCCGGTGGCGGCGTAGGTCAGCGCCTTCAGGGTCAGCAGCGAGCGGTTCACGGTGGCGGCGTAGCGGCCCTTGTAGGTCGAGCGGCCGCTCCATTCCGTCCAGAAGGCGTCGGTCTCGGCCAGCGCCGCCATGGCGTCGATCTTGTCGGGCAGCGGCAGATGCGAGGCGCTGTGCGTCATCGCGAACGGCACGGTGTCGCCGGCGTTGACGGTGAAGTTCGCGAGCGTCGTCAGGTCCTGCCCGTAGAGCTTGATCGGGGTGTGCAGGACGACGCGCTCGGGGCCGACGATGGCGCAGAGCCCGGTTTCCTCATCGAGCTGCTCCACCCAGGGGATGGCCGCGCCGTAGTCAAAGCGCAGCACCAGCTCGAGGCTCATCGCGACGTGTCCAGTGCGGCCCTGCACCAGGCGCAGGATCGTCGAGTTCTTCTGGTTGACCGGCATCAGGTCGATCACGGCGACGCTCCCGGTCGAGGTCTCGAACACCGTCTCCAGCACCAGGCTGCCGGCGTGGTAGGCGCGGTGGGTGGCGGTCGGCGGCTCGCTCGGCGCGATCAGCCAGCGGCCGTGCCGCGAGGTGCCGAGCAGGGCGGACAGGCAGGCGGCGCTGTCAAAGCGCGGCCAGCACAGCCAGTCGATCGAGCCGTTCCGCCCGACCAGGGCTGCCGTCGTGCAGTCGCCGATGATGGCGTAGTCCTCGATCGGGAGTGGCTGCGCGGCTTCGACCATGGTCGTTCGGTTTCCCGTGATGCGTTCTGCAATGCACAAGTGGTCGGGTGGCCGGATGGTTGCCGCGCGGCCGGGCGGCTGGTGATCGGCCTCGATCGGCCTGACCGGTCATTGCGGCTTGACACTTAAGGGGGGTTTGCCGATATCAGCAGCGTGGCGCTCGCGCCTGCGCGTCGTCGCGTCTCGTGATTGGCTGGCGATGTCGATGCCGCGGCGGTCGCATGTCGCGGCCGCTTCACGCTGTGACCGATCGTCACACCATCAAGTTAGAGACTCATTGTTGAACGATACAAGTGCCGCTCCGGCGGACGATAGCGCGCAAGCCGCGCTGGACCTGACCGACACGCATCCCTTGCACGTGGCCGGCGCCGCGGCGGACAGCCCGGAGCGGGAACAGGCCGGCGCGATGCCGGTCGAGCCCCCGGGCGGCGGCGCGGCCGGCGCGGACCTGTCGGCGGAGGAGAGCCGGCCGCGGCATATCGGTGGCGCGGCGGCTGACGAGGTGCTGCCGCTCGATGCACGCGCCGGCGAGGCGGCAGATGAGCCGGTGTCGGATGCGAGACCGCACTTGGAGGAAGCCCCATCGGCGGAGGCCCCGGCGGAGGCCCCGTCGGCGGAGCTTCAGTTGGAGGAGCCACAGTCGGAGGAGGACCTGCCGGACCTGGCCGAGTTCGAGGCGCTGCAGGCGGCCGAGCCGGGCGCGTTGGGGCTCGAGACGCCGATCACCTTCTTCGACCTGGGGCTTTCCGAGCCGATCCTGCGGGCGGTGACCGAGAAGGGCTACCTGCATCCGACGCCGATCCAGGCGCAGGCGATCCCGATCATCCTGATGGGCCGCGACGTGATGGGGGTGGCGCAGACCGGCACCGGCAAGACCGCCGGCTTCACCCTGCCGATGCTGGACATCCTCTCCGGCAGTCGGGCCCGTGCCCGCATGCCGCGCTCGCTGATCCTGGAGCCGACGCGCGAGCTGGCCCTGCAGGTGGCGGAGAACTTCGTCCAGTATGGCAAGTACCTCAAGCTGACGCATGCGCTGCTGATCGGCGGCGAGAGCATGAACGACCAGAAGGAGGCGCTGATGCGCGGGGTCGACGTGCTGATCGCGACCCCTGGCCGGCTGATCGACCTGTTCGAGCGCGGCGGCATGCTGCTCACCGATTGCCGGCTGCTGGTGATCGACGAGGCGGACCGGATGCTCGACATGGGCTTCATCCCCGACGTCGAGCGGATCGTGGGCCTGCTGCCGGCCAACCGGCAGACGCTGTTTTTCTCGGCGACGATGGCGCCCGAGATCAAGCGGCTCACCGACGCCTTCCTGCAGAACCCGCGCGAGGTGAAGGTCGACCGCGCCGCTTCGGTCGCGACCACGATCACCGCCGGGCTCGCGGTGGTGGACGAGATGGACAAGCGCGAGGCGCTGCGCCGGCTGATCGCCGCAGAGGATGTGCAGAACGCGCTGATCTTCTGCAATCGCAAGACCGAGGTCGACATCCTCAACAAGTCGCTGAACAAGCATGGGTTTTCCGCCGGGGCGCTGCATGGCGACCTGGCCCAATCGATGCGGTTCGCGACGCTGGAGAAGTTCAAGGCGGGGGCGCTGCGGCTGCTGGTGTGCAGCGACGTGGCGGCGCGCGGCATCGACATCGGCGGGCTGTCGCACGTGTTCAACTTCGACGTGCCGCATCATGCCGAGGACTACGTGCACCGGATCGGCCGCACCGGGCGCGCCGGGCGCGAGGGCCGCGCCTTCACCATCGCGACGCCCGACGACAAGCTGGCAGTGGCGGCGATCGAGGCGCTGACCGGATCGCCGATCCCGCGCATCGAGGTCGACGGGGTGGCGCAGTTACCCTGGTCCGACTTTGACGGGCGCAAGCGTCGGGGTGGGCGGCGGACGGCGGGTGCGGCCTCCCGGCCGAGCGGTCGGGGTGGTGCCGGCGAGACGGCGGACAAGGCGCCGGCGGTGCGGCGCGAGCGTCGGCCAAAGCGCGACGCCGTGCCGGAGAGCGTGGAGCCAGTCGTCGCAGCGCCGGTCGAGGCGCGGCCGGAGCGCGATTTCCGCGACCGGCCGATGCGGCCGCGCGATGGCCGCCGCCGCGACGAGGACCTCGGTCCGGCGGTGCTGGGCTTCGGCGAGGAGATCCCGGCGTTCATGACCCTGCCGCGGCGTCGTGCCTGGGCCGCCGAGCCGGTCGTCGACAGCGACGTCTGAGGCGTCGCCGGCGGGCGGCCCGCTCCGGATCGGGCGCGTCGGCGCTGACGGCGACGGGGTGGCCGTCGATGGTCGCGGCCGCACCGTATTCATCCCCTACACGCTGCCGGGCGAGTGCGTCGCCGGTGCGGCCGGCGCGGTGCTGTCGGCGAGCGCCGAGCGCGTCACCCCGCCCTGCCCGCATTTCGCACCCCCGGGCGGCGGCTGCGGCGGCTGCACGCTGCAGCACTGGGCCGATGCGCCGTATGCCGCCTGGAAAACGGAGCTCGTGCGGGCCGCGCTGCAGCGTGCCGGCTATGCTGAGCCGTCGATGGCGCCGCTGGTGCGCAGCGCACCGCGCACGCGCCGCCGCGTCGACCTCGCCCTGAGGCGCGGCCCGGGCGGCCTCGCGCTCGGCCTGCATCGCCGGCACAGCGAGAGCGTGGTCGACCTGCATGAGTGCCACGTGGTCGCGCCGGCGCTGCTGGCCGTGTTCGCGCCGCTGCGCCGGGCATTCGCGAGGCTCGACGGGCTGCGCCGGCAGGGTTCGGCGATCCTCAACCTGCTGGATGGTGGGCCCGACCTGCTGCTGCGCACGGACGGCGCGCTCACGACCGCCGACCGCACGCGGCTGGCCGCACTCGCCGCGGCGGCCGGTATCGGCCGCATCGCCTGGTCGCAGGGCCTCGCGCCCGGGCCGCTCGCCGTCGAGACCGCCTGCCAGCTGCGGCCCGCCGTCGTGACCTTCTCCGGCGTGCCGGTCGCGGCACCTCCGGGCGCCTTTCTGCAGGCAACGTCGGCGGGCGAACGGGCGATCGTCGAGGCGGTGCTGGCGTGTCTGCCGCCACGGCTCGCCGCGCGGGCGCATGCGGTGGAGCTGTTCGCCGGCATCGGCACGATCAGCCTGGCTCTGGCGGCCCAGCTGCGGGTGCTCGCCTTCGAAGCGGACGCGGCGGCGGTCGGCGCGCTGCGCGCCGCGGCGCCGCCGGGACGGCTGGTGGTGACGCAGCGTGACCTGGTGCGCCAGCCGCTCGGCGCGCGCGAGCTCGCCGGCGCCGCGCTGGTGGTGCTGGACCCGCCCTATGCCGGGGCGGCGGCGCAGATGGCGACGCTGGCGGCGTCCGGCGTGCCCCGCATCGCCTATGTGAGCTGCAATCCGGCGGCGCTGGCGCGCGACGCGGCGGTGCTGCACGCGGCAGGCTATGCGCTCGAGCGCTGCACGCCGGTGGACCAGTTCCTGTGGTCGGCACGGGTGGAGAGCGTATGCTGTTTCAGCCGAAGAAGGAGGACCTAAGGCCAGGGCTCTCCCTCCGTAAGCCTTTCCAACTGCGCTTTGCGCAGTCGGAACCTTTGGCTCACTCCGCCCTGGACCCGTCACGCGCTAGCGTGCAGTCGCCAGACGGGGACGGCGCCCCCAGACCCGCATTTGTACAGGCACCGCGCGATCTTTCTCGGCGACCCCAATAAGTTCTGCTTCCCGCAATCCCGATCTCGGCAGATGACCATGATTGAGAACTGGATTTTAAAGGCTCCGCCTTTAATGGGGTCCAGGGGCAAAGCCCCTGGCCTTCCTTCGACCAAAGGACGAACAACGATGGCGGAACAGGACGCTCAGCTCGCGCTCATTCTCGGCGCGTCGCGTGGGCTTGGGCTGGGGCTTGTGCGTGAGTATCTGCGGCAAGGGTGGCGGGTGATCGCGACGTTGCGCGACGAGGCGGCGGACGCGGCGCGGACGGACGGGCTGTCGGCGCTGTCTCGTGAGGCCAACGGTCGGCTCGAGATCGTGCGGGCCGACATCAACGAGCCGGAGCATGTCGCGGCGCTGCAGACGGGGCTGGCGGGGCGAACCCTGGACTTGCTGTTCGTCGTCGCCGGCATCTCGGACGGCGCGGCGGCCAACGTCGCCACGGTGTCGACGGAGCGGTTCGGCCAGATCATGCTGACCAACGCGCTGAGTCCGCTGCGCGCCATCGAGGCGCTGGCGCCGCTGGTGCGGCGGCCGGACGGGGTGATTGCGGCGATGTCGTCGGGGCTTGGCAGCGTGGCCAACAACACGAGCGGCGGTTGGGAGGCGTATCGCGCCAGCAAGGCGGCGCTGGACACGCTGATGCGCTCGTTTGCGGCGCGGCATGAGGGCGATGCGGTGGCGATCCTGGTGGTGGATCCTGGCTGGGTGCGCACCGACATGGGCGGGCCTGGCGCACCGCTCGATGTGCAAACGAGCACAAGGGGGATGGTCGACATGATCGCGGCGCGCCGGAGCGGCCGCGGCGCGGTGTTCGTGGACTACCGCAATCAGGTGATCGCCTGGTAAGGACGCGGGTCTGGGGGCGCCACCCCCAGCGAGGTCCAGGAGCAGAGCTCCTGGCCTCTGGTGGCTTGTCGACCAACAGATTGAGAGCCGGGATCATCCACACCGGATATTCCAAATCAAGGGCCTTTCGACTAACGTGCTATTCGTGTTTGAGACCGAAGAACACGTTGACTGGAGTCAGATCGAGATGACATTCTCGCTTGAGCAGCTAAAGAACGAAGCTGCCAGTTTCCACTCGAAAATGGCTCAACTGCGCAAAACCTTAGTCGTCGACTTTCCCTGGTATCCATACGATATCATCTCCAATATCTGGCACATTGATCCCATGCTGGTTGGCGATCTGGTCAACCTTTTGGAACCTGCGAAAACCATTGCCGACATCGGTGCGGCGGATGGCGATCTATCGTTCTTTTTGGAGACGCTCGGCCACCGCTGCGACATCTACGATAATCCGGCGACGAATATGAACGGCCTTCGAGGCGCAGAAGCGCTGAAGAAAGTTTTCCAAAGCGACGTCAAGATTATAAGTTGCGACTTGGACACCCAGTTCGAGATTTCGAAGAAGTACGACTTGATCATATTTCTTGGCATTCTGTATCACCTGAAGAACCCGTTCTTTGTCTTGGAAAAGCTGGCAACCTTAACCAAATACATGTTCGTCAGCACACGAATTGCGCGCCAGTTTACCGACTCTTCACCTGACGTCTCAGGCGTGCCACTGGCGTATTTGGTTGCGCCGGACGAGCTTAACAACGATCCCACAAACTTCTGGATTTTCACCGAAAGTGGTCTCAACCGCATCTTTCAACGCACTGGCTGGGACGTGGTCGGCTTTCGGACCGTGGGAGACACGGTAGCCTCGACCCCGAACGACAATGCTCACGACGAGCGGGCCTTCGCTGTCCTGAGGAGCAAAGTTGTTACGCAGTAATCAATCTCTCAAGGCTATCGGCCAAGTAGAGTCAGGCGAGACCACGTCTGTCCAGGATCATGCGCCACTTGGTCCGAGAAGGCTCCCTGTCGAGCGTCGCACCAACCGGCTTTCCAAAGTTCGGACCGACCGCTCGCTGAGGCGGTCGCGATCGAACCCATCCAAAGGTGCCCCTTGACCCAGACCTACGCAGATCAAGTTCGACAGCAGATCGAACAATACCGTGACACCGAAGACATGCAGGCACTCCCACCGATTTTCTCGCAGTGGAGTTCGACATATGTCCTGCCAGGACTGAAGCACGTCTTTGGTGTGGACGACATCAACCATTTCTACGTCGAGGCGTTCATCGCGGCGTCCCGGTCAAATCCAGACATCCCAGCTTTCCTCAGTTTGGGGTGCGGCGATGGCACGGTCGAGATCACCATCGCGCAAACTCTCCTGCAGCGCGGCGTCACCCGCTTCCGCTTTGTCTGTTACGATCTCGCCGAGATCTTGCTGGACAGGTTCCGCAAGGCGCTTCCGGCGGATTTGAGCACCTACTTCGAGTTGGTGGCGGGCGACCTCAATGCGCATGTCTTTGAGGCCAAGTTCGATGCCGTCATGGCCAACCACAGTCTGCACCACATTGTCGACCTGGAGGGCGTCTTCCGCACAACGTTCGAGTGTCTGACCGATGCGGGCGTCTTCGTGACCAGCGACATGATTGGCCGAAACGGCCACCTGCGCTGGCCGGAAGCCCGACTGTTTGTGGATTTTCTTTGGCCGCTCCTGACCCAACAGCAGCGGCACAATGTCCTGCTACGGCGGGATGAACATGCCTTCATCGACCACGACTGTTCGACGGTGGGTTTTGAAGGTATCCGTGCCCAAGACGTCTTGCCGCTCATGCTGCGGCAGGGATTTCATCCGTGGAAGTTCTTTGGCTTTGGCGGCATGATCGATGTCTTTGTGGACCGCTGCTTCGGCCCTGGCTTTCGTGTGACCGAGCCCGACGACCTGTTCCTGATAAGACGGCTCGGCTTTCTGAACGAGGTCCTTTTGGACACCGGCCTCGTAAAGCCGACGATGATGCTAGCCTACTTCACGAAAAGCCCTCGTAGCGACAACGTTTACTATCGTAGCCGCTCCGCTGAGGCTTCTGTTCGGGACCCCGAGGCTGAGCCGAGTTGGTTGGGCGATGTCGTCCGTGATCTTGATCGGTCGCCGGTGGAGCCGGACTACGCCTTTCGAACTCGTCAGTTCGCCGAAGCACCAAAACCGTCGCCAGCTGAGGTCGCGGCGGATGAAGCCCTAGCCCTTGCCGACGCCACCAGCGCCAGGCAGTTGCAGACGGCCTCTGACGCGCTCCATCATGCCGAAGGTCGGTATGAGGCGGCTCAGGCTATCATCGAGCAGCAAGCCGACTACATCCGCGCGCTTGAGCGCTCCAGCTCGTGGCGGTTGACCGCACCGCTCCGCACCCTGGTTAAGTCCCTCCGTAAGTCATGACCCAACATGCTAAACATGAAAGCTCTCACCGCACCCGCACCGGCCTTTCTCGTTCGGGTTGGTGAAGCTGAAGCCGGCGCTCAGAAGCTGGGTTTCGTAGTCCATCACCGAGCCGATCAGGAACAGCGTGGCCTTGCGGTCGACCAGCAGGGTGAGCCCGCGATCGCGCACGACCTCGTCGTTCGGGCCGGCCTGGCCGACCCAGCTCATGTCATAGGACATGCCCGAGCAGCCCTTGGTGCTGACGGCGACGCGCAGCAGCATGCCGGCCTGGCCGCCGGCGTAGAGGGCGGCGAGGCGGGTGGCGGCGCGATCGGTCATCGTCAGCAGCGGCGGCAGGGCGCGACGCGACGGCGAGGCCTGGGTCGTGGTGGTGCTCATCTCGTCACCTCTCAGTACATGTTGAGCGCGAGGCGCGCTTCCTCGGTCATGCGCGACTGGTCCCACGGCGGATCCCACACCGTCTTCACGTCGGCGCCGCTGACGCCCGGCACCGTCAGCACGGCGTCGCGCACCATCACCGGCAGCTCCTGGGCGCTCGGGCAGCCGGGCGCGGTGAGCGTCATCTCGACGCTGACGAAGCCGTCGTCGCGGATGTCGATCGCGTAGATCAGGCCGAGCTCGTAGATGTTGACCGGGATTTCGGGGTCGAACACGGTCGCGATGGCGTCGATCAGCGCGGTCTCGGCGATCTCGGCCGGCACCTCGCCATCGGGGGTCCAGGTGCCGACATTGGCGGGCTGGGCGAGCGCGGCGGTCTCTTCGGTCATTGCGGGCGCTCCTGATCGAGCGCGGCCCTGAGCGCGCTCCATGGCAGTGTGGCGCAGCGGATGCGGCTGCGATACTCGTGCACGCCGACCAGCGGCTTCAGCGGCTCGATCAGGGCCGGGGCGGCGGCGGCGTCGCCGGTCTCGAGCATGCGCTCGAAGGCCTCGCCGGCCAGCCGTATTTCAGCATCGTCGCGATGCTCCACAAGGCCGGCCATCAGATCCGCCGAAGCGATGCTGATGGCGCAGCCGCGCGCCTCGAAGCCGGCCTCGGCGAGACGGCCGTCAGCGTCGCGGCGCAGCCGGACGGTCACCCGGTCGCCGCAGAACGGGTTGTCGCCGACCGCCTCGGCGTCGAACACCTCGAGCCGGCGGCGATGGCTCGGGTTGCGGCCATGCTCGAGAATGATGTCCTGGTAGAGGTCGCGCAGCTCGTCAAACATGATCAGGCGAAGAAGCCTCTGATGCGGTCCAGCGTGTCGGCCAGCCGGTCGACGTCGTCGAGCGAGGTGTAGACGCCGAAGCTGGCGCGCGCGGTGCTATCGACGCCGAGGCGGCGCATCAGCGGCTCGGCGCAGTGGTTGCCAGCGCGCACCGCAATGCCGTTACGGTCCAGCAACGTCGCCACGTCGTGCGAGTGGGCGCCGTCCAGGGTGAAGGAGATGACGCCGCCGCGGTCCTGCGCCTGGCCGACAACGTGCAGGCCCTCGATGCGCGAGAGGCGCGACAACGCGTGCTCGGTGAGCGCCGCCTCGTGCGCCGCCAGCGCGTCAAAGCCGATCGCCTCGACGTAGCGGATCGCCGCACCCAGACCGATCGCCTCGATGATCGCCGGGGTGCCGGCCTCGAATTTATGCGGCACGTGCGCCCAGGTGGAGCGCTCGAAGCTGACCGTCGCGATCATGTCGCCGCCGCCGGCGACCGGCGGAATCTGCTCAAGCAGCTCGGCGCGGCCCCACAGGATGCCGATCCCCGTCGGGCCGTAGAGCTTATGGCCGGTGAAGACGTAGAAGTCGCAGTCGAGCGCCTGCACGTCGACGCGGCGATGCACCACCGCCTGGCTGCCGTCGAGCAGGATGCGGGCGCCGTGCTGGTGGGCGAGCCGCGACAGGCGCTCGGCCGGCGTATAGGTGCCGAGCACGTTGCTCATGTGGGTGATGGCGACTAGGCCGACCCGGCCGTCGGCGAGCAGCGCCTCGTAGGCCGCCATGTCGAGCTCGCCGGCATCGGTGACCGGGCAGACGCGCAGCTCGATGCCGTGGCTGTCGCGCAGCATCTGCCAGGGCACGATGTTGGAGTGGTGCTCCATCTCGCTGAGCAGCACCGCCTGGCCCGGCTTGAGCGCCGTGCGGCCGTAACTCTGGGCGACCAGGTTGATCGCGTCGGTGCTGTTGCGGGTGTAGACGACCTCGTTGCGCGAGGGCGCGTTCAGCAGCTGGGCGACCAGGTCGCGCGTGCCCTCATAGGCGTCCGTCGCGCGCTCGCTCATCCAGTGCAGGCCGCGATGCACGTTGGCGTATTCGTGCTCCATGGTGTGCACCATGGCGTCGATGACGGCGCGCGGCTTCTGCGCCGAGGCGGCGCTGTCAAGAAACACGAACGGCTTGCCGCGCACGCGCTCCCCCAGGATCGGGAAGTCGCCACGGATCCGCTCGACGTCGAACTCGGCCGGCGCGATCGAAGAGATTTGGTTCATGCTGCGTCCCACCAATTATCGACGGCCTGCTCCAGCATGGCGCGGGCGGCCGCGTGCTGCACCGGCTCGAAGGCCTCGACGAGAAAGGCGCGCACCAGCAGGGCGCGCGCTTCGGCTTCGGGCACGCCGCGGCTGCGCAGGTAAAAGAGCTGCTCGGCGTCCAGCTCACCGACGGTCGCGCCGTGCGAGCACTTCACATCGTCGGCGAAGATCTCGAGCTGCGGCTTGCTGTCGATTTCGGCGTCGGGCGAGAGCAGCAGCGCCTGGTTCATCTGGTAGCCGTCGGTCTTCTGGGCGCCGCGGGCGACCTCGATCTTGCCCTGAAAAACGCCGCGCGCATGGCCGTCCAGCACGTTCTTCACCGTCTGGCGCGAGGCGCAATGCGGCGCCTGATGGCGCACCACGGTGGTGAAGTCGGCATGCTGGCTGCCGCGCAGCATCTGGGCGGCGTTCAGATGCGCCTGGCCGCCCGCCCCCTGCAGCGTCGCGTGCATTTCGGTGCGGGTGAGCCGGCCGCCGAGGTTCAGGCTGAAGCTGTCATAGGTCGCGTCGGCGGCGATGTCGGCGTAGATCGTCGCCAGCTGGAAGGCGCCGACGGCCTCGGCCTGCAGCCGCACATGGGTGAGCACCGCTGCCGGCTCGACGGTGATCTCGAGCACCGGGTTGTGGAAATACACGCCCTCGCCGACCGAGATGTCGAGCAGGGCCAGCCTGGCGCCGTTGCCAAGCCGGATCGAGTGGCGCGGGTGGAAGGCGACCGAGGTGTGGCCGATGTCCAGCCCGATGCTGACGAGCTGCACCGTGCCGCCGTCCACGCCTGCGGGCACGTCGAGCACGATGCCGTCCTCAGCCAGCATCGTGTTCAGCGCGACCAGCGGCTGCAGGTCCGGACGCGCCAGCCGGCCGAACACGCCGGCATCGCCGAAGCGGCGCGTCTGCCCGGCGCCGGACGAGAGGTCGTCGCGATAGCGGCCGTCGACGAAGACGACCCGGGTGTTCTCGACCGCCGGCAGGGCCGCCAGCAGGGCGGCAAGTCGGGCCTCGCGCGGGCCGGCGGGCTCGGCGGTGTCGGCGACCTCGGTCAGCGCCTCGTAGAAGCGGGTCTCGGCCAGTGGGCGCAGCGACGTGTAGCGCCAGGCCTCGTCGCGCGGGCCGGGCAGGCCGTGGCGGCGAAAGCTCTCGGCGGCCAGGCGGCGCGGCTCGCGCTCGCCGGGCAGGCGCTCGGCCAAGCCCTCGTAGCGGCGCAGGAAGGCGTCCGAGCCGACCGCGAGCGCGTTGGGCGCCGGAGCGGTGCCGCTCATGCCGCCTCCGCAATCACCTGGGCGTAGCCGTTGGCCTCGAGCGCGTGGGCGAGCTCCGGGCCGCCGCTGCGCACGATGCGGCCGGCGGCCAGCACGTGCACCCGGTCCGGCACGATGTGGTCGAGCAGGCGCTGGTGATGGGTGATGACCAAGGCCGAGAAGCCGGGCGCGCGCAACGCGCTCACGCCTTGGCCGACGATGCGCAGCGCGTCGATGTCGAGGCCGCTATCGGTCTCGTCGAGGATTGCCAGCTTCGGGCGCAGCATCGTCATCTGCAGCACCTCGTTGCGCTTCTTCTCGCCGCCGGAGAAGCCGACATTGACGTTGCGCTTCAACATGTCGTCCGGCATCGACAGCGCGCGCGCCGCGGCCCTGGCGAGCTTGAGGAACTGCACGGCGTCAAGCTCCGGCTCGTCGCGGGCGCGGCGCTGGGCGTTCACCGCGGTGCGGAGGAAGTTCGCATTGCCGACGCCGGGCAGCTCGACCGGCGCCTGGAAGGCGAGGAACAGGCCGGCGGTGGCACGCGCCTCCGGCTCCATGGTCAGCAGGTCCTGGCCGTCGAACATCGCCGTGCCCGCCGTCACCTCGTAGCCCTCGCGGCCAGACAGCACGTAGGACAGGGTGGACTTGCCGGAGCCGTTCGGCCCCATGATGGCGTGCACCTCGCCGTCCGGCACGTCGAGCGTGATGCCGCGCAGGATCTCCGTCTCGCCGATGCTGGCGGCCAGGTCGCGGATCTGCAGCATCAGCCGACGCTCCCCTCCAGGCTGACGGCGAGCAGCTTCTGCGCCTCGACGGCAAACTCCATCGGCAGCTCCTTCAGCACGTCCTTGCAGAAGCCGTTGACGATCATGCCGACGGCGTCCTCCTCGGACAGGCCGCGGCTGCGGCAGTAGAACAGCTGGTCCTCGGCGATCTTGCTGGTGGTCGCCTCGTGCTCGATCTTGGCACCCGGGTTGCGGCTCTCGATGTAGGGCACCGTGTGGGCGCCGCACTCCTGGCCGATCAGCAGGCTGTCGCACTGGGTGTGGTTGCGCGCGCCCGACGCCTTCGGCAACACGCGCACCAGGCCGCGATAGGTGTTGTTGCTGCGGCCGGCACTGATGCCCTTGCTGACGATCGTGCTGGTGGTGTTCTTGCCGATGTGGATCATCTTGGTGCCGGTGTCGGCCTGCTGGCAGTTGTTGGTCACCGCCACCGAGTAGAACTCGCCGACGCTGCCGTCACCCTGCAGGATGCAGCTCGGATACTTCCAGGTGATCGCCGAGCCGGTCT
The DNA here is from genome assembly GCA_965198995.1 of Acetobacteraceae bacterium. GTDB lineage: Bacteria > Pseudomonadota > Alphaproteobacteria > Acetobacterales > Acetobacteraceae > CAXMMR01. The sequence goes on along the minus strand of CBDAQG010000002.1, from coordinate 784,349 downwards.
CGACCTGGGTCCAGGAGATCTTGCTGCGGGCGCCACGGCAGGCGCCGCGCTTGGTGACGAAGTTGTAGATGCCGCCTTTGCCGTTGGCATCGCCCGGATACCAGTTCTGCACCGTGCTGTACTTGATGCGCGCGTCGTCCATGGCGACCAGCTCGACCACGGCGGCGTGCAGCTGGTTCTCGTCGCGCATCGGCGCGGTGCAGCCCTCGAGGTAGCTGACGTCCGAGCCGGCCTCGGCGATGATCAGCGTGCGCTCGAACTGGCCGGTGTTCTTCGCATTGATGCGGAAGTAGGTGGAGAGCTCCATCGGGCAGCGCACGCCCTTGGGGATGAACACGAACGAGCCGTCGGTGAAGACGGCGCTGTTGAGCGCGGCGAAGTAGTTGTCGCCGGCCGGCACGACGCTGCCGATATACTGGCGCACCAGCTCCGGATGCTCGCGGATCGCCTCGCTGATCGGGCAGAAGATCACGCCCGCCTCGGCGAGCGTCGACTTGAAGGTCGTCGCCACCGAGACGCTGTCGAACACCGCATCGACGGCGATGTTGCTGCCGCGCGGCGCCGCGTCACCCAAGCCGGAGTTCTCGACGCTCGCGCCCTCCACGCCGGCCAGGATGGCACGCTCGCGCAGCGGGATGCCCAGCTTCTCGTAGGTGCGCAGCAGCTCGGGGTCGACCTCGTCCAGGCTCATCGGGCCGGGCTTGCGCTTCGGCGCGGCATAATAGTGCGCGTCCTGGTAATCAATCTTGGGGAAGTCGAGCAGCGCCCAGACCGGCTCCTCCATCTTCAGCCACGCGGCATAGGCCTTGAGGCGCCAATCCAGCATCCAGGACGGCTCCTCCTTGCGGGCGGAGATCAGGCGGACGATGTCCTCGTTCAGACCGCGCGGGGCGATCTCCATCTCGATGTCGGTGGTGAACCCCCACTTGTAGCTCGACTGGGTGAGCGACTGGACGGTCTCAAGGGTCTCGGCAACTGCAGGCATGGAATCAATCCCTCACTCGGCGGCGGGCATCTGGGCAATCGGGGTGGCAGGGCGGACGGTTTCGGGCGCGCGCAGCCGGACCGGAGCGGCCATGCGCATGTCGCCCAGGGTGATGGTGCGAAGCGCCTCGCGCACGGCGGTGTTGACGGGATCCCAGCGGCCGCGGATCGGGCACAGCCGCTCGGCCTCACAGCCGCCATTGCCGTCCACACAGGTCGTAATGGCGATCGGACCGTCAATGGCCTCGATCACCTCGGCGACCGCAATCGCGTCGAGCGAGCGGGCCAGGCGGTAGCCGCCGCGGGCGCCACGCTGGGAGACGACCAGGCCCTTGCCGGCCAGCGCCTTGAGCACCTTGGCGACGGTCGGCTCCGGCACGCCGGTGGCGGCGGCAATCCCGGTCGAGGTCTGCACCAGCACGCCAGACGCCATCGCGCGTGCCGACGGCTGATCGCCGGAGAGGCGGACCAGGACGACTACGGCATAGTCCGTCAATTTGGAGAGCCTGAGCATTACGACCTAATCGGTTTCGGACCATGCTGGTCCGGTTTACGGCAAATGAGGTAGGTGGGGACGGGCGTCAAGGCCGATCGGCGGTGGCGACCCGGAAAGACAAGGGGCGTTGCCCCTTGACCCCATCAAAGGCGGAGCCTTTGAAATTCGGTTGTTAGCTAGGCGCGGCGCCAGGCGGTGTCGTCCACGCGGCTGACTTTGGCCTCCGCTTCCAGCTTCAGCAGGTGGGCCAGGATCACGCGCTCGGCGGGCAGGCGGAGGGCCGGATCCAGGCCGGGATAGAGCGTGTCCAGCAACTCCGCCGGCTGGCGCGGCGGCAGGTCCGGCGTCAGCGCGGCGAGCAGCCGGCTCTCGCGCTGCTGACGATGCGTCAGCAGGGCGCGCACCAGGCGGTGCGGCTCGCTGATCGGCGGGCCGTGGCCGGGCAGGTAGAGCCGGTCGGGCGCGGCGAGCAGCCGCCGCAGGCTGGCCATGTAGTCGGCCATGTCGCCGTCGGGCGGCCACACCACGCTGGTGGACCAGCCCATCACGTGGTCGCCGCTGAACAGGGTGTCGCCAAGGCGGAAGCAGAGGTGGTCGGCGGCGTGGCCGGGCGTCCGGAGCGTGATCAGGGCGCGCGCGCCTTCGCCCACGGCCTGGCCGTCGACGAGCGCCTCGTCCGGTGATGGCCGGCGCAGGCCCAGCAGCGGGGCGCCGGCCGCCGCCGCCAGCGCCGCCGCCGCGCCGACATGGTCGCGATGCGTGTGGGTCAGCAGGATGCGCCGGATGCGCCCTGCCCCGGCCCGCAGCACCGCCTCGACATGGGCCGGCAGGTCCGGCCCGGGATCGATGACGGCGAGCCCGTCCGACTGCTCGACCAGGTAGGTGTTGGTGCCGTGATAGGTCATCGCCGACGGATTGTCGGCCACCAGGCGCAGGACGCCGGGTGCCGACACCGTCGGCACGTCGCGCGCCGGCGCCGCCTCGGTGAGCAGGCCGAGCCCGCCGCTCATCGGCCGGGCTCCCACGGGCGGCGCACGGCTTGCGCTCAGGCCGGCTGCAACGTCTCCATGTCGATGACGAAGCGGTACTTCACGTCGCTCTTCAGCATCCGCTCGTAGGCTCCGTTGATCTCGTCCATGCGGATCATCTCGACGTCGCAGACGATGTCGTGCGCGCCGCAGAAATCCAGCATGTCCTGGGTCTCGGCGATGCCGCCGATCAGCGAGCCGGCGAACGAGCGGCGCTTGCCGATCAGGCTGAACACGGCAACCGGCAGCGGCTTCTCCGGCGCGCCGACCTGAACCAGGGTGCCCTCGCGCTTGAGCAGGCCGAGATAGACGTTGATGTCGTGCTCGGCCGAGACGCAATCGATGATGAGGTCGAACGAGGTGGCGTGCGCGCGCATCGCCGCCGGGTTCTTGGACAGCACCACCTCGTCGGCACCAAGGCGGCGCGCATCGGCCTCCTTGCCGGGCGAGGTGGTGAACAGCACCGTCTCGGCGCCGAATGCGTGGGCGAATTTCAGCGCCATGTGGCCGAGGCCGCCGAGGCCGACGATGCCGACGCGCTTGCCCGGGCCGGCGCCCCAGTGCTTCAGCGGCGAGTAGGTCGTGATGCCGGCGCAGAGCAGCGGCGCCACCGCCGCCAGCTCGAGGTTTGTCGGCAGCTTGAGCACGAAATGCTGGTCGACGACGATCGCCTTGCTGTAGCCGCCCAAGGTGTAGCCGCCGCGCTCCTTGCCGCCATAGGTGCCGATGAAGCCGCGCTCGCAATACTGCTCAAGCCCCTCCTGGCAGGTGGCGCAGCTGCGGCAGCTGTCGACCATGCAACCCACGCCGGCCAGGTCGCCGGCGCGGAAGCGGGTGACGTTGCCGCCGACGGCGCTGACCCGGCCGACGATCTCGTGGCCCGGCACGCAAGGGTAGAGGCTTGGCCCCCACTCGCTGCGCGCGGTGTGCAGGTCGGAGTGACAAACGCCGCAATAGGCGATGTCGATGCGGACGTCGTCAGGCCCCGGGTCGCGCCGCTCGAAGGTGTAAGGGGCGAGCGGCGTGGTTGCAGATTCTGCGGCAAAGCCGGTGCAGATGAACATTCGGGGCGGATCCTAGGGCTGAGGCATGGCACGGTCGGCGATGCGACGGCCGAGTCAAACGAACGCCGCAGCATGATCCAGAGTTTGTCGGGCTCGGCCGGGTGACTAAAGGCAAGGGGCGTTGCCCCTTGACCCCACCAAAGCCGAGGCTTTGGAAACATCTCGTAAGGGACTGTGGCTCAGGCGGTCGGACAGCGAGCAGCGCCGCCATTGAATAGGCTGCGCACGCCAAGACAGAGCCCGTTTGACCACCTAGCCTTCATGAATGCGGGTCTGGGTGCACCGCCCCCGTCATGCGCAGCACGCCGTCGCGTGTCGTGCGCAGCACGCTATCGCGTGTCGTGCGCAGCACGCTATCGCGTGACGGGTCGAGGGCAGCGTCCTCGCCTTGCTTGAAGCTCGCAGCAGGCTCACCCGCGGCGCAGGCGCAGGCTTGTCTCAGCCTCCATGACCTGATCGCGTCCGGCGTGTTTGGCCTTGTAGAGTGCCTGGTCGACCCGGCCGATCAACGATTTCCAGTCGTCATCCGCCTCGGCCCAGCCGACGCCGATGCTGCAGGTGATCGACACCTCGCGGCCATCGGCCTGGAACGGCACGCTGCGGATCGTCTCATTGAGGTCCAGGACGCGGGCTGCGGCCATGCCGTCCCAGTCGGTCATCAGGATCAGCACCTCTTCGCCGCCGTAGCGGCCCGCGCTTTCGCCCGGGCGCAGACCCTCGCGAATGCGCTCGCTGATGCCCTGCAGGATCGCGTCGCCGGCGAGATGGCCGTGGGTGTCGTTGATGCTCTTGAAGTGGTCGATGTCGACCAGGCTCACCACCAGCCGCTCGGCCTCGTTGGAGGCCCTGAGCATGTCGGTGAACCGCTTCTGGATCTCCGCGCGATTGAGCAGCCCGGTCAGGCCGTCGCGGGTCGCCTGCAGGATGAGCGCCTCCTGCGCGACCCGGATCTGCTCGGTGCGCAGCGCGACCGTCTTCTCCAGCACATGCTGGCGGTGCAGCAGATGGCGGTTCTTGGCCTGCCAACTGCTGACCATCAGCAGGGCGAAGGCCAGGACATAGCCGACGATCACCGGCCAGGAGGCCCACCAGGCCCGCCGGATGCGGATGGTGAACGACACCGGCTTGGAGGCCTGGCCGGTGAGCGGATCGTAGGCGACGACGGTAAACCGGTGATGACCGGAGGGAACGAACGGGTAGCGCGCGCTGGCCACGGCGGTGGTGGCCCAGGCGTTGTCAACGCCGTCCAGACGGTAGCGAAACAGGATCGAGCGTTCCGCCTTGAAGTCGAGGGTGCCGAACTGCACCTCGAGCGGGTCGCTCGTGTAGGGCACGGCGCGGGCCGGGAACTGGCGGTCACCCAGGGCGAGCGAGCTGATGACGGCGCGCACCGGCTTGAACTCGAACAGCGTCTCCGGATGCTGCAGGTGCGAGAGCCCCTGGCTGGTCGACACCCACACCGAGCCGTCCGTGTCCTCGTAAAGGCCGAGTGAATCGGTGTCGTTCCAGACCAGCCCGCTATCGGTCGTCACCGAGACCCAGTTCGTCCGGTTAAACACCGAGACGCCGCGGTCGGTGCCTGCCCACACCCAACCGCGCCGGTCGACCAGAACGGAGAGCACCGTGCTCGACAGCACCTTCGGCAGGCCAAAATGCTCGAGCCCCAGCAGCTGGTCGCCCGCCACCGACACCCGGTAGAGGCCGCCGCCGGGGCCGCCGACCCACACTTCGCCGGACGCCCCCAGAGTGAGTGCGCTGGGCTCGAAATTCGGCTGCTGCCAGGACTGCACCACGGTCGCGACCGAGCCGTCGGGGTGCCAGTGCTTCAGCATCGTCGTCGTCAGCAGCCAGACGCTGCCGTCGCGATCCGGCACCACGGCCGACACGTGCTGCAGGACGCTCGGCACGGCGCGCACGCGGCGCGGGCCATCAACGTCGTCGATGTAGAACAGGCCGCTCTCGGTCGCCAGCCAGATCCGGTTGTCATTGCCGCGCGCCAGTTGGTTGGGCACGGCGGTGGCGAAGCTCTCGATGGCGCCGGTGCGCATGTCGATGCAGGAGATGCCGCTCGTTCCGTCCGTTCGCCACAGATGGTCCGGCGCGCCCAAGGCGATCGAGAAGGTCGGTCCCAGGTAGCGCGACTTCGGCGGCATCACCGCACCAGGCGTCTGGACCGCGTCCAGCCCCAGATCCGTCGCCGCCCAGAGCGGGCCACCCGGCTGCCGCACGACCTGCCAGATGAGGTCCTCGATCAAGCCGTCACGATGATCCCGGCTGTCCCATTCGCCAAAGCCGAGCAGTCGATAGATCCCGTGCCCTTCGGCCGCGAACCACAAATTGCCCTGCTGGTCGGCGAGGGCCATGCGTATTCTGGCGTCCGGCAGCCCGTCGGCATTGGAAACCTGCGTCCAGTCCGAGTGCTGTCGAACGATGAAGCCGTTGGCAGACTGCGTCACCAGGCCGCCGGAGGGCAGCCGCTCCATCTGCAGCAGCCTCGGGTCACGCTGGAAGCTGCCGTCCTGGAACGGCAGCGGGCTGAGCGTCGCGACGTGGCGCACCGGGTCGATGGTGGCCAGATCCGTCGGCGAACGCACCAGCACGCGGCCCTGGTCACCGGCCACGAACGCGTCCCAGGCGGCGGCCGGGAGGCCTTGCGCGGCGCCGTAGCAGACGTAGCCGCTGTCATCGTAGGAGCAAACCCGGCCGTCGGTGAGCCCGAGCCAGAGCCGATTGCCGATCGCGCTCAGGACGTTGGCGCCGCGCAACGCCGCCGTTTCGGCCGGCGGCAGCGTCAGCGGCCGCAGCGTCGGCCGGTCCGGATCGTCGACATCCAGAAACGCCAGCCTGCCGTCGCTGATCAGCATCGCGCCGTTGCGCCAGGGGGCGACCTCCTTGTTCTTGGCGTTGCGCGCCTGGTTCACGCCGAGCGCCAGCACAAACCGGAAATTACGGGGTGATTGCGAGGCGCCGATGGCGCTGCGGGACACGAAGGTCTCGTTCAGGTAGCGAACGAGGACGCGGCCGTCGGCGATGAAGGCGACGTCAACCGCGTCGCCGCCCTCGGGCAGCCCCTGATCGGGCCCGAGATTGATGAATTTGCGGCCGTCATAGACGAAGACGCCGTGACTGCTGCAGGCGAACAGGAAGCCGGCGACGTCCTGACGCAGGCACGACACGTCGAGGTTGCTCAGGCCGTCAGCGTCGCCGTAGCTGCGCAACGCGATGCGCTCGGCCCGGGCGGCGCTGCTCAGTTGAAGACCGATCAATACGATCGTAGTCATCAAGGCCCGCGCGACGCTGGTCGACATCAGCCCACGCAAGATCGTATGCCTAGAACACCATCGTCTCACTCAGGAGTGTCTCGCCTGCCGCCTATCATCGCCCCAGGCTGCGTGACGAATCATGCGGGCCTGGGTATGCCAGGTTGCAGACTACCCGACACGACAACCAACAAGCAAGATTGAACTGCCTGTCCGTCGTCGCTGGCCAGGCAGATCAACCCTGGATAGTGGCGCGGCGCCGCGATGGCCGTGTCGCTAGCGCCTGCGGCCAGGGCGGCGCTAGACCTGGCTGAGCTTGCCGGTGCCGACGCCGTTATGCTCGATCGCCACCTGGGTCAGCTTGCCGGTGCCGACACCATTGTGCTCGATCGCCACCTGGGTCGGCTGGCCGAGCTTGCCGGTGCCGACACCATTGTGCTCGATCGCCACCTGGGTTGTCTGGCCGAGCTTGCCGGTGCCGACGCCGTTATGCTCGATCGCCACCTGGGTCAGCTTGCCGGTGCCAACACCGTTATGCTCGATCGCCACCTGGGTCAGCTTGCCGGTGCCAACGCCGTTATGCTCGATCGCCACCCGGGTCGGCTGGCTGAGCTTGCCGGTGCCGACACCATTGTGCTCGATCGCCACCTGGATCGGCTGGCTGAGCTTGCCGGTGCCGACGCCGTTATGCTCGATCGCCACCTGGGTCAGCTTGCCGGTGCCAACACCATTGTGCTCGATCGCCACCCGGGTCGGCTGGCTGAGCTTGCCGGTGCCGACGCCGTTATGCTCGATCGCCAGTTGCACGCCTGCCGACGGAACCGCCACCGCGGCTGCGAAAACGAACGCCGTACCGGCACAGGCTGCAACGATCCGTGAAACGATGACGCTCATGAAAGTCTCCCGATACAACCCGATAATGGGCAAGGCCGTGAACTCTGTATAAGCACGGACTCAATACAGCCGCAACGGGAAAGTTCACCGGCGGAACACGTTTTTTTATAGGTAGAGGTGCAATCTGCAGAGCTATGCTGTAGTAATCATCCAGATTATTCTACAACCTTCGTCTCATATTCTTCGTTCATTAAAACTCTAGGTTGTATCTGCACCCGGATCGAACCGGATGGTTGATGATTGCGCCGGGATGGGCGGGCCGGCAAAGAAGCGTGAAAGCCAGCGTCGCCAAGTCTCATCGCGCCGTGGAACCGCCCGATCAGGTCACCGCCCGCACCCGACACGCGCGATAGGCTACACACGCAGCATCGACATCGTAACAATCAGCCGGCCGGCTCGGCAATGCTTCAAGCGGTCGCGACTGCATTGCCGTGACGGCGGTTTCGTCATCAGCGCGTGGCGGATGACGGGCCGCTCTAGGCTAGCGGACTTGCGGGTATTCGCACTCCAGGTCGTGACGCAGGTCCCGGCGTCAACCCATACCGAGTTTGAGATAAATCCAATTTGCTGTCATCTCATCGCAGGCCGCGACGTGGCGATCAGAGGTCAGCACAACTCGATTGATCAGCCGGATGCGCCTGAGCCGAAAGTCTGAGAGCGCGCCCGCACCGCCGCAGCCGGTCGCCGGCCAGGCCCACTCAGGCCGAGGTCGACAGCGACCGTCGGCAGAGAACGTCCAGCGCCGTGACGCCGAGCACCGCGGCGAGCGCCAGCCCGACATTGACGCGCTTGGGGTTGGCCGCGCCTGCGAACGGCAGCAATGTCGCAACGTCGAGCGCGTCGCCGGCGATGCGGCTGGTGATGCCGGGCTCGACCATGCTCGAGAGCGACATCGCGCCGGCCGCCACCTCGCGCAGGCCGTAGCCGCGCAGCAGCCACTCGCGGCCGGTCATCCCCAGCAGGCGCGCCAGGGGCCGGGCGGCGAACAGCTCGGTCGCCCCCAGGCCGAGGCTGAACCAGCCCAGCGCGCGGGCCAGCTTCAGCGCCGAGGCGGGTCCGGCCGGCGCCAGGGCGCTCATCTTACGCGACAGTTCGGTCATGGGCGGGCATCCAATTCAGGCCTGGCCGAGAGGGGACCGGCCCCCTCAGCTTGCCAGCCCGCCAAGTCACCGCAACCGCGGCCGGCCGTTGGTCACGCGATCTTGCGTGGGCCGGCCGCGGTTGGCGGGCCGGGTCAGATGCGGCGCCGGCTGCCGGCGATCGCGTGGTAGATGAACAGCACGACGACCGAGCCGACGACGGCGACGAGCATGCTGTAGAGGTTCAGCCCGGTGACCGGGGCGGCGCCGAACTGGCTGAACAGAAAGCCGCCGACAAACGCGCCGACGATGCCGAGGACGATGTCGAGGAGCATCCCCTCGCCGCTGCGGTTGACGATCTGGCTGGCGATGAAGCCGGCGATGAGGCCGAGGATGAGCCAGGCGATGATGGACATGATGATAACTTCCTGAAGGTCGTTTGCAGAAGGGTGGGCGATCAGGCCGAGCGCAGACGGCTGCGCGCGGCGTTGACCTCGTTCGCGGTCATCGCGCCGGCGGTGGTGTCGTGGCTGGTCCAGCCATCGCTCTCGTAGCCGCGGCGGAGCGCGGCAGGCGCGATGCGGCTCGGGCTGCTGCCCATCACGTCCTCGATGCCGGCATCGTCCAGCGCGCTCGCCTGCACGCTGACCAGGGTCGCGCCGCGACGCACGCCCTCGGCGTAGAGATGCGCGTGGTCCTCGTGCACGCCGGCATGCATGAGCGAGCCGAGCAGGCCGCCCGCACCGGCGCCGACGCCAGCACCGGTCAGCGTCGCGATCAGCCAGCCGGCGGCAACCACCGGCCCGATGCCGGGGATCGCCAGCGCGCCGAGGCCGGCGAGCAGGCCGGCGCCGCCGCCAAGCAGCGTGCCGAGGCTCGCCCCGGCCGGGCCCGCCGAGGGCTCCACCGGCCGGCCGGCGGCGAACGCGGCGTCGCGCGCGGTGTGGCTGTTGGCGACCAGGCTGATGCGCTCACGGGCAACGCCGTGCGCCTCGAGCGCCGCGACGACCCGCGCCGCCTCGTCGTAGCTGTCGTAGAGATGGCTGATCACGTGCGTATCCATCGGTGCAGTCTCCTCGATGCTGGTGATGAGAGCGGTCCACTCGGGATGGAACCGCTCCAATCGATTTTGGCGAGCAATTTGATCGGCCTAAGATCGCACCGCGATCACAGCCAGGCTGGTAGGGCGCTAGGGAGCGCTGGTGCCGACGTTGCCCTTGTAGTCGAGCCAGACGCCGGTCGCGGCGCCGGCATGGCTGGCCTGGCCGCGCCAGACGCCGTCGCCGTCCTTCCTGAGGTCCGACACGTCGGTGAAGCCGCGCCGCTCCAGCCGGCGCCGCGCCTCGCCGCGCGAGAACGAGTTCCGGCCGCGGGCCGGCATCAGCGCGTTGGCCTGGGTCGTCGCGACCGCCTGGTTGGCATTGCCGGACGCCGCGGCAGTGCCGGCCGGGGTGCCGGGCACGACAACGGGCGCGCCGCCGGCCGTGGTTGCGGTGCCGGTGGTTTGAGCGGCGGCGACGCCGGCGAGCAACGTCGCCGCTGCCACGCCGAGAGCGATGGACCTCATGGTGCCTCCAGTTGAACGTCAGCTTGCGGCAGGACAATGCTTGCCGTCCTGGCCACTACGCTCATCCCGGATTAGCGTTCATTCAGAAAAAGAGTTTTCTGTTAATAAAGTTTGATATTACGTCTGAACGTTATTGAGTGATTAGTTGACCGTGACAAATGCACCAGCGTTCACTGATGGATTTTAAAGGCTCCGCCTTTAATGGGGTCGAGGGGCAAAGCCCCTCGCCTTACCTGCCTTACGGCACCGCAGGCGTAAAACGGTCGTTCGAGCGGTCACCGTCCGGCAGCGCATGGTCCGGATCGATGGTGACGCTGGTGATGGCCTGGTCGCTTGGCACCGGCACCTCGACGCGGTTGCCGCGCATCCACAGCTCCGCCGGAATGCGCAGCCGGCGGGTGCGGCCGTCCGCCAAGGCGACCTCCAGCGTCGCCGGCAGAACCAGGCGGCCGCGGTTGACCAGGGTGACGCGGGCGCCGTGCGCGGGGTCGCCGTCTGGATAGGCGACGCCGCTGACGGCGTAGTCGAGCGGCCAGTTGTTGAAGTACCAGCCGCGCCAGAACCAGGCGAGGTCCTCGCCGGCCTCGCTGTCCATCAGGCGGAAGAAGTCCGACGGGGTGGGATGCTTGTAGGCCCAGAGCGCGATGTAGCGCTTGAAGGCGGCGTCGAACCGGGCCGGGCCGAGGATCTGCTCGCGCAGCAGGATCAGGCCGAACGCCGACTTGAAGTAGGTGACCGGATGGCGGTAGCGCTCGGCCACGATGTCGGTCGGCACCATCAGGCTGGGCGCCTCGGGGTCGGCGAGCAGCGGCGCGATCTGGTCGGCCGGCGTGCCGCTGCCCGGCGCGTATTCGGCGTCGCGCTTGGGTCCGAACTCGCCGCCGAGCACCTCGTCGGAGCAGTAGACGTCGATGAAGGTGTTGAAGCCCTCGTCCATGAAGCCGTGCCGGCGCTCGTTCGAGCCGACGATCATCGGAAACCAGGAGTGGCCGAGCTCGTGCGCGGTGATCCAGAACAGGTCGCGGCCGCGATCCGCCTTGTCGTCAAAGACGATGCCCGGATACTCCATGCCGGCGCCGTGGCCGCCCAGGTTGATCGCGTTCGGCCACGGGTAGGGCAAGCCCCATTTGGCCGAGAAATACTCGATCACCGCCTTCACGTACTCGGTGGAGCGGGTCCAGCCGTCCGGCGCGATGCCCTCGACCGGGTAGATCGACATCGCCAGACGCGGCCCGGGATCGGCGCCGGGCGCGGGCGCGACCGGCGGCAGGTTCAGCCGCGCGGCGTCCCAGACAAAGGCCGGCGACGCCGCGAAAGCCACGTCTCGCGTGCTGTTCATCCGGTAGCGCCAGATGAGCAGGCCGTCCTGGGTCGGCCGGCTGGCCGGGTCCAGCACCTCACCGGCCGGGCGGATCATCACCGTGCGGTCGCTTGCCGCCGCCTGGGCGAGGCGGTCGCGCTCGGTCTGGGTCAGCACCTGCTCAGGGTTGAGCAACGCGCCGGAGCCGAGCACCAGGTAGTTCCACGGCACCGTCACCGCGTAGCTGATGTCGCCGTATTCGAGGTAGAACTCCTGGCCGAGATAGGGCGCGGTGTCCCAGCCGCGCAAATCGTCATAGACGGCCATGCGCGGATACCACTGGGCGATCTCGTAGATGTCGCCGTTGCGGGTCGAGGTCACCGCGGTGCGGCCGCCCCAGGCGCCCGGCACCGTGTAGTGCCAGGCAATGCGCAGGACGAGCCTGCCATGCGGCGCCAGCGGCTCGGCCAGCCGGAGCTGCATGCGAGTGTCGGAGATCAGCGGCGTGAGCGCGAGCGTCCGGCCACCCTGCTCGACCGAAACGCTGTCGATCACGTCGCCCTGGGTGAAGCCGCCGGTGCGGAACGGCGAGACCAGGGCGGCCCGCGCGTCGGGGCGGTAGATGTTCTGGTCGAGCTGCAGCCACAGCACGTCGAGCGTGTCGGGCGAGTTGTTGGCGTAGGCGATGCGCTCGGTGCCGCTGAGCGTCTTGGTGGCCGGATCGATGCGCGCCGCGATGTCGTAGTCGGCGCGGTTCTGCCAATAGCCCGCACCGGGCGCGCCGCCGGCGGAGCGCGTGACGCCCGCCGGCGTTGGCAGCTCGACCGGGGCGTAGAGCTCGGCCGGCGAGGCGGCGGCGAGCAGGAGGAGGGCGCCGGAGGCGAGGAGCTTTTGCATGCGGAGGGAGGCAAGCACTTCTTTTTTGAAAAAAAGAAGCAAAAAACTTTTGCTTCGCTGTCGCGCCGCCGCCGGGACGGCGCCTTTGGCATGCGGGCTAGGGGGTTGGCTGGATCAATTTACAAGATGAAGGTTCTTGTCAGACAAGGACTGCTTGCCTGACTAAGTGGGCCAGCAGCGCGAAGGCGTTGAAGGCCAGTGCTTCGTCCCACAGGTTCAGGCTGCCGCGTCCGGCCTGCTCGTGGCGATACAGCGCAATGACCATCAGGATCAGCGACGCGAAGGTGAACGTGCCCGTCAGGTCGTTGCAGGTGCGGATGACGTCATGCGCGCCGGCCAGGCTGGCGGCGAGCGACACCGTGGCCAGCATCAGGCCGCGACGCAGGCAACCGTGCAGGCAGCGCCGCGACGCCTCCTCCAGCCGCCAGGGCTGCACACGCCCGGTCAAATGCGGCTCCTGCCGGCACGGCCGACCGGCGCCGCCGCGCCGCGCTCGCCGATCAGCAGGATGTGCGCCGCGCGGTCGATGAAGTGCGGGTCCGAGGCGTAACGCTGCTCCAGCGCGTCGAGGTCGGTCTCGAAGGCGTCCTGGTCGGCGATCGCCGGCGGATTCCAGTGCGGGTTCGAGGCGAAGCGGCTGTGGAACACGTCGAGCCCGACCAGGGCCGAGCCCGCTAGGTAAGGCTCGAACACCCGGCGCAGATCCTGCCCGGTGAAGAGGTGCGAGGTGAAAGCGAGATGGCGCCCGTCGACCAGGTCGACATCCATCCGGTCGGCCTTGTTGTCCTGATGAAAGGCGCAGGCATGCTCGAGCGCGTCGACATAGATCGTCGGCAGGCTGCCCACCGTGCGCACGGTGACGAACAGCCTCTCGGCGGTGACCCGGCTCAGCTCGGCCGCGACGTGGTCGTGCGTCGCCACCGGCAGGTGGTTCAGCACGCCGTACAGGCAGACGGTGATGTCGAAGCTGTTGTCGGCGTAGCGCAGGCCCTGCGTCACGTCGTCGAGCGAGACGCTGAGCCGGATCGGGCGGTCGGCCAGCATGGCGGCGTCGGCCTCGGCCAGCGCGATCATCGCCGGCGAGATGTCCAACCCATGCGCCACCACGTCGACGAAGCCGAGCTGGCGGGCGCGCAGCGCCATCCGGCGCAGCCAGGTGCCAGGCCCACAGCCGACGTCGAGCAGCCGCACGGTGCGCCGCCCGCTCGCCGCCAGGTGCGTGAGCGTGGCGTCAAGCCGGCGCCAGATCTCACGGTCGGCGAAGCTGTAGCAACTGTTGAAGCTGAACAACTCGGCGCCGTCGCCGTCCGCATAGGTCAGGTAGTCACGCCCTGCGGCGTCGTAGGCGCGCGCCGTCTCGGCGACCGCCGAGGAACGGGCCTGCCGCGCGTGCAAACGGGTCAGTTGAGCCAAAGCGAGTCTCCGAGCGTGAACGTGGCGCCGAGGGATGGCAGCGGGTGGCTGCCTCGCCGCCACGCACCGTCGCAATGTCGCTGTAAAGAAACAATTCGCGGCAAGGCCGGAGGCGCTGCCTCTGGTCACCGTCACGCGTGAGCCACGGCCTCGGGTTCGCCGTAGGAACACGAATAAGGCGTGGATTTTAAAGGCTTCGCCTTCAATCGGGTGCAGGGCAGACAGCCCTGGCCTGCCTTACGGCAGGAACTTGCCGTCCAGATAGGTCAGCGGGTCGACCGCGGCGCCGACTTCGACGTCGTCCACGGTGCCGACGAAGATCGTGTGGCTGCCGAAGCGCAGGTATGCCGCCTTGGTGCAGAAGATGCTGGCCTGCGCCCCGCCCAGGCGCGGCAGGCCGTGCAGGCTCGTCCAGTCGACGGTGTCGAAGCGGGACGGACCGTCCGGCTTCTGGGCGAAGCGCAGGCCGAGCGTCTCCTGGTTGCGCGAGAGCAGGTTGACGCAGAAGCGGCCGGACGCCTCCAGGATGTCATGCATCGAGGCGGAGCGGTTGATGCAGACCAGCAGTGAGGGCGGCTCGAAGGAGAGCGAGCTGACCGACGTCGCGGTCATGCCATGCGGCTCGCGCCCGTCGTAAGTGGTGATGACGGCAACGCCGGCGACCAGCCGGCGCATGGCGGCGCGCAGCAATGGCAGGATGCGGTCAGCCTCGGCGCTCTCGTCCAAACCATCGCCCCCAGGCCGTTAGGCACCCAATCGGTCAGGCACCTTGGCGGAGGGGATGAGATTCGAACTCACGGTACGCCTTGACAGCGTACAACGGTTTAGCAAACCGCCGCCTTCAGCCACTCGGCCACCCCTCCGCCGGAAGGTGCAACACGGCGTTTGCGTGTCCTTTCTACGGATCGAGGCATGGGGCGTCAAACGGAAGCAAGGCCAGGGGCTTTCCCTCCGTGAGCCCTTCCAACGGCGCTTCGCGCCGTCGGAACCCCGGGACTCACTCCGCCCCTGGCCCCCATCAAAGGCGAAGCCTCTCAAATCCATGCCTTATTCATGGTCACCTGGAGAGGACAGGGCGGTGGGAGAGGCAGAACCGAGTGGCCTCACCAAGCAAGAAAGCGCCCGGTGAGTTCCCACGGATGCGGGTCTGGGGGCGCCGCCGTCGTGCGAATGCACGCTAGCGCGTGCGAGGTCCAGGAGCAGAGCTCCTGGCCTTTCGTCTTCGCTCAGACCCGACGCCGCAGCGCCTCGTTGACCAGCGCCGGATTACCCTTGCCGGCCATGCGCTTCATCACCTGCCCGACGAAGAAGCCGAACAGCTTGTCCTTGCCGGCGTGGTACTCCGCCAGCTTGTCCGGGTTGGCGGCCAGCACGGCGTCCACCGCCGCGTCGATGGCGCCGGTGTCGGTGACCTGGCGCAGGCCACGGCTGGCCACGATTGCGGCTGGGGGTTCGCCGGTTTCAACCATCGCCTCAAACACCTCCTTGGCGAGGCGGCCGTTGAGGGTGCCGTCGGCCAGCAGGTCGAGCAGGCCGCCCAGCGCGGCGGCAGAGACCGGCGAGGTCGCGATCGTGGTGCCGGTGCGGTTGAGGGCGGCGAACAGGTCGCCGGTGATCAGGTTGGCGGCGAGGCGGGCGTCGCGGCCGGCAGCCACGGTCTCGAAGAAGTCGGCGACCGGCTGCTCGGCGACCAGCACGGTGGCGTCGTAGACGGCAAGGCCGTACTGGGCGACGAAGCGGTCGCGCTTGGCGTCCGGCAACTCGGGCAGGGCGCGCTTGAGCTCGGCGATCCAATCCTCGTCGAGCACCAGCGGCAGCAGGTCGGGGTCGGGGAAGTAGCGGTAGTCGTGCGCGTCCTCCTTGGAGCGCATCGAGCGGGTCTCGCCGCGCGCCGGGTCGTAGAGGCGGGTCTCCTGCTGCACCGTGTCGCCGGCTTCCCACAGCGCCACCTGGCGGCGCGCCTCGGCCTCGATCGCGTGCATGACGAAGCGCACCGAGTTCACATTCTTGATCTCGCAACGGGTGCGGAACGGCTCGCCGTGGCGGCGCACCGAGACGTTGACGTCGGCGCGCATGGAGCCCTCCTCCATGTTGCCGTCGCAGGTGCCCAGATAGCGCAGGATGGTGCGCAGCTTGCGCAGATAAAGGCCGGCCTCCTCGGGCGAGCGCAGGTCGGGCTCGCTGACGATCTCCATCAGCGCCACGCCGGCGCGGTTGAGGTCGATGAAGGAGCGTGACGGATCCTGGTCGTGCAGCGACTTGCCGGCGTCCTGCTCCAGATGCAGCCGGGTGACGCCGATCTGGCGCGTCGAGCCGTCGGGGAGCTCGATTGCGACGATGCCGGCGCCGACGATCGGGTGCTCGAACTGGCTGATCTGGTAGCCGGCCGGCAGGTCCGCATAGAAGTAGTTCTTGCGGTCGAAGCGGCTCATGACGTTGATCTGCGCCTCGAGGCCGAGGCCCGTGCGCACCGCCTGGGCGACGCATTCGCGGTTGACCACCGGCAGCATGCCCGGAAAAGCGGCGTCGACGAAGCTGACCTGGCTGTTTGGCGGCGCCCCATACTCGGTGGAGGCGCCGGAGAACAGTTTGGCCGCGCTGGTCACCTGGGCGTGCACCTCGAGGCCGACGACAACTTCCCAGGCGCCGGTGCTGCCTTCGATGGCATAAGTCAAAGGAAGCGGTCCTTTTTTGAAAAAAAGGACCAAAAAACTTTTGCTCGTTGGATTGTCATGGCTCGACTTTCTAGCAAAAGTTTTTTGCTTCTTTTTTCAAAAAAGAAGCCCTTCCTTACTCAGCCCGCACCGCCGGCAACGCCGAAAAGCCCGCCGCCCGCTCGATCGCCGCGCCGACGGCAAACAGCGTCTCCTCGTCGAACGGCCGCGCGATCACCTGCAGCCCGAGCGGCAGGCCGTTCGCATCCAGCCCCGCCGGCACGGACAAGCCCGGCACGCCGGCCATGCTGGCCGGCACGGTGAACACGTCGTTCAGGTACATCTTGATCGGGTCGTCCATGTTCTGCCCCTGGGCGAAGGCGGCCGACGGCGCGGTCGGCGTCAGCAGCGCGTCGACGTCGCGGAAGGCGTCGGTGAAGTCGCGCAGGATGAGCGCCCTCACCTTCTGGGCGCGCAGGTAGTAGGCATCGTAGTAGCCGGCGCTCAGCACGTAGGTGCCGATCAGGATGCGGCGCTTGACCTCGGGGCCGAAGCCCTCGGCGCGGCTGCGCTCGTAGAGCTCGATCAGGTCGTGGCCGCCGGCGGCGCGCTGGCCGAAGCGCACGCCGTCGTAGCGCGCCAGGTTCGAGGAGCATTCGGCCGGGGCGACGATGTAGTAGGTGGCGAGGCCGTATTTGGTGTGCGGCAGCGAGACGTCGACGATCGTCGCACCCTGCCCGGCCAGCCAGTCGAGGCCCTGGCGCCAGAGCCGCTCGATCTCGGCCGGCATGCCGTCGGCGCGGTATTCGCGCGGCACGCCGATGCGCAAGCCGCGCACGCCGCGGGCGCAGGCGGCCTCGTAGTCCGGCACCGGCAGGTCGACGCTGGTGCTGTCGCGCGGGTCCAAGCCGGCCATCGAGCCGAGCAGGATGGCGGCGTCAACCACCGTGCGGGCGAGCGGGCCGGCCTGGTCGAGCGAGGAGGCGAAGGCGACGATGCCCCAGCGCGAGCAGCGGCCGTAGGTCGGTTTCACGCCGACGATGCCGCAGAACGAGGCGGGCTGGCGGATCGAGCCGCCGGTGTCGGTCGCGGTGGCGGCCATCGCCAGGCGGGCGGCGACGGCGGCGGCCGAGCCGCCGGAGGAGCCGCCGGGCACCAGCGGCGCGTCGCCATGCGTCCACGGGTTTTCGACCGGGCCGTAGGCGGAGGTCATGTTCGAGGAGCCCATGGCGAACTCGTCGAGGTTGGTCTTGCCGAGGATCACCGCGCCGTCGGCGAGCAAGCGGGCGCCGACGGTGCTCTCATAGGCCGGCACGAAGGGGGCGAGGATGCGGCTGCCGGCGGTGGTGCGCACGCCGGCCGAGCAGAACAGGTCCTTGTTGGCGATCGGCAAGCCGGCGAGCGGGCCGGCGTTGCCGGCCGCATAGGCGGCGTCGGCGGCGTCGGCCTGGCTCAGCGCCCGCTCGGGGGTGACGGTGATGAAGGCGTTCAAACGCGGATTCAGGGCCTCGATCGCGGCCAGATGCGCGCTCGTCAGCTCGCGGGCCGAGAGGTCGCGGCGGCGCAGGCCGTCGCGCGCGGCGGCGAGCGTGAGGTCGGTGAGGCTGCTCACTCGACGACCTTCGGCACCGCGTAGAAGTCGCCGGCGCGCTCGGGGGCGTTGGCGAGCACCTGCTCGGTGATGGCGCCGTCGGTCACCCTGTCCTCGCGCAGGCGGAGCGCGATCTGGGCGCCGCCGGCGAGCGGGGCGACACCCTCGACGTCGACCTCGGCGAGCTGCTCGATCCAGCCGAGGATGCGGCCGAGCTCCTGCTGCAGGGGGGCGATTTCGGCCTCCTCCAGCCGGATGCGGGCCAGACGGGCGATGCGGCGGACAGTCGCGGGTTCGAGCAAGCGCGCTGGTCCTTGATAGGGCGTGAGGCGGCGGACCATACCGGCGGGCATGGCGGTGTTCAACCTGAGCGGACTGGCGGGCGAGCTGCGGGCGCTGCGGACGGCGCTGCCGGCCGGGGCGCGGCTGCTCGGGCTCGACCCGGGACGGCGGGTGATCGGCGTCGCGCTGTCCGACGTCGGGCTGATGCTGGCGAGCCCACTCACCCAGTTGTCGCGCCGCAAGCTGGCGCAGAACGCGGCCGAGCTCGCGGCACTCGCCCGGCGGCATGGCGCCGGCGGGCTGGTGGTCGGGCTGCCGCTCGGCATGGATGGCCGCTTCGGCCCGGCAGCGCAGGCGGCGCGCGATTGGGCGCGGGCGATCTCGGCGGCGACCGGCCTGCCGCACGCGCTGTGGGACGAGCGGCTCAGCTCGGCGGCGGTGAACCGGATGCTGATCGGCGAGATGGATGCGAGCCGGGCCCGGCGTGCGGCGGCGGTCGATCAGGCGGCGGCCGCTTACATGCTGCAGGGAGCGCTGGACGCGTCGGCCAAGGCCCCAACCCCAAATCCCGTTGTACTTCAGTAACGGATTATAAAGGCTTCGCCTTTAATGGAGTCCAGGGGGCAAAGCCCCTGGCCTTGCTTCGTCCTCAACGCTTCCTCAAAAACACAATGGTAGTACAGACATGCCCTATGCTGCTAGAGTTTGGCCAAAGCTAAACTTTCTTGGTTCAACGGGTAGCATCGACCCCACAATTCTGTGCAGTTTGGCGACGTTGCTGCTCGTCGGCACGGCCGTTCGTGCACCTGTCGGTCGACATGGTGCGATTGAGGACATTTCGTCTGCCCAAAGGCAGATGACACACGGAGAATCCGTAACGATGACCATTCCCGCGCGCGCGCAGGACTTCCTGTCGACCGTCGGCATCAACGTTCATCTCGAATACACTGATGGGTTGTATGCCAATACAGCCAATGTGCTGTCCGACCTGCAATATCTTGGCGTCAAGCTGGTGCGGGATGCGGTGCCGAACGCCGCCGGCGGCCAACCTTTTCTCGACCAGGTCAACGCCATCAGCACGCTCGCCAAGGCCGGCGTGGCGTTCGACGTCTTCGTCAGCACGCTGAACCTGTCGAGCGAGATGGCGCAGATCGATGCGGTCGCCGCCGACCATCCCGGCGCGGTGGTCGCGGTCGAGGGCGAGAACGAGATCAACAACTTCAATCTCGGCCCCTATGACGGGCTGACCGGCGAGGCGGCGGCCAAGGCGTATCAGCACGACCTCGACGCCGCCGTGCATGCCGACCCGAAGCTGGCCGGCGTGCAGGTCTACTACCTGACCGGCGGCAGCCAGATCAATCTCGCGGCCACCCCGGGCCTGGCCGACGTCGAGAACGGCCACCCTTACCCGAACAATGGCGAGCAGCCGGGGGCGCGGATCAGCTCGAGCTTTCCGCAGACGTATCTGAATTCCGGGGCGCTGCCGCAGGTGGTGACCGAGACCGGCTACTTCGACAATCCGGCCAACCCCGCCGGCTCGGGGGTGAACGACACGGTGCAGGCGGTCGGCGACGTGGAGATCCTGCTCGACGGCGCGCGGCAGGGCATCAGGGCGACATACCTGTATCAGCTGCTGACCGCCTATCCGGACAACGGCTCCAACACCGACGCCGAGTACGGCCTGTTCAACTACAGCGGCACGGCCAAGCCGGTGGCGGTGGCAATCCACGACCTGACGACGATCCTCGCCGACAGCGGCAGCACGGCCGCGAACTTCACGCCGACGCTGGCCAAGACGAGCGAGGCCGGGTTGCCGAGCACGGCGCTCACCTTGGCGCTGGAGAAGTCCAACGGCACCCAGGACCTGGTGCTGTGGAACGAGGCGCCGTTCTGGAACCCGGCGACGCAGACGCAGATCACCATCCCGGCAAGCACGGTGACGGTGAACCTCGGCGCCACCTACCAGTCGGTCTCGATCTTCGACCCGATCCTCGGCGCCAACGCGATCAAGACCTATACGGATGTGAGCTCGGTTCAGCTCTCGCTGGCCGGCGACCCGCTGATCGTGCAGTTCAGCGGCAACACCGTGAGCGGCGGCGGCGGCGGCGGCGGTGGCGGCGGCGGCGGCGGTGGCGGCGGTGGCGGTGGCGGCTCGGGGGCGACGGTGACGGGTGGCAGCGGCACGCTGAGCAAGCTCGCCGACGGCTCCTACAACTATACCGGCAGCGGCAGCATCGAGACCGCGCTGGCCGGCGCGACCCACGTCTCGCTGGTCAGCGGCAACCAGGCGGTCGCCGCCCGCGGCACCGACACGATCACCGGCGGCAACGGCGCCGACACGATCAAGGCCAGCGGCCACAGCCTGGTCGAGTTCGGCCACGGGTCGTTGCTGTTCCTGAACGGCACGCAATCCTCGACGGTGGATGGCGGCTCCGGCTCGACGACGATGAACGGCGGCTATGGCGGCGGGATGCTGCGCGCCGGCGCCGGCGGCAACAGCATCCTCTACGGCGGCGACGGCAACGTCGCGATGTATGCGGTCGGCGCCGGTGACCGGCTCTACGCCTCCGCCGGCAACGACACGCTGACCGGCGGCGCCGAGACCTGCGCGCTGGTGGGCGAGACCGGTGCCGCGACGCTGGTCGGCGGCTCGGGCCTGACGATCATGAAGGGCGGCAGCGGGCCCGACTTATTCACCGCCGGCGCGGCCTCGACCGCGGTCGGCCAGGTCTCGCGCTTCAAGGTCGGCGTCGACCATGTCGAGCAGTCGAGCCTCGGCGCCGGCTACACGGTGGCAAACACGGCCGGCGGCACCGTGTTCACGCTCGCCGACGGGGCGAGCCTGACGCTCCTCGGCGTGCATGCGCCGACGGCAAACCTGCTTAGTAGCTAAGCAGTTACGTTACGAACACGCAACGTGTTGCTCGGGTGTTGCTTCTCTGTCACAGACTTGAACGACACGAGTACTGGTGGCCTGAACGCGCGGCAATACTTGTCACAACGCCGTGATACAACCTCCGGTTTGATGCGGATCGGCCACACTTTCTAGTTGTATCGGCGGCGATTTGAGTTGCCGCCGACACAGTCAAGTCTTTTCGTCCATACCGGTAACGAAACGCAACTCGTCACAGGGGCGGAGATCATCAGACACCGGAACGAGTCAGCCGCCGGGTTTTAGACCGAAAAACCATATTGCACAATGGCTTACCGACCCAACAACGGCGGTCTGGTGCCCGCGCCGCTGCGATCGGCGGCGGCGCAGCGCATGGTCAAGCTGGCGTCGCGCGGCGCTCGGCAGACATGATATCGCGCAGCAACAGCCTTCGTGACGCAACCTGTTCGATCCTGTATGACGTCGTCGGCCTCGGCACACCCCCCAACGCTGGACAGGTTTGGGCACGGATGGGGAGGCCGATCGGGAGGAGTGTAACAGCGGTACCACAGTGACTTGCCGATGGCACTGAACAGTGCGGAAAGCCCTTCAAAGCAGCAACCACTCGAACCTGATTGTTCTTACCCCAGTAGCTCGCGTGTCGCAGCCCAACCACGGGACGCCGCCGCGTTGACGAATGAAGGACTGATAGAGATGCGTATGCGAAATCTTCTTCTGGCGAGCACGGTGATTGCGGCCGGCTATGCCGGTGCCGCGAGCGCCGACACCATCACCGGGCCCTACATCAGCCTGGGCGGCGGCTACAACATCCTGATGGATGAGGGCGTCCACTTCTCGCCCGTCACCAACGCCACCGGTGGACACTACTCCTGGAGCGATGGCGCAACCGGGCAGGCGTCGGTCGGCTACGGCCTCGGCAACGGCCTGCGCATCGAGCTTGAGGGCGACTACCTCTACAGCAGCGTGCGCGAGCTCGGCGGCGCGAGCGCCCCCGGGTCGACCACCGGCCGCCAGGAGAGCTACGGCGCCCTGGTCAACGTGCTGTATGATTTCGACCTGAACGCCTTTGGTCTGAACGCCCTCGGCGTCACCCCGTATGTCGGCGTCGGCGCCGGCTACAACTGGACGCACCTGTCGCCGCTGACCACCGTGGCGGCGAACTCCGTTGATCGCGTCGGCGGCACCAACGGCAACTTCGCCTACCAGGGCATCGTCGGCGTGGCCTACCCGTTCGGCGTGCCGGGCCTGGCCGCCACCCTCGAGTATCGCTTCGTCGGCGACCTGAACCAGCAGGCCTACTCGGAGACGCACGACCAGCCCTTCGGCGTCAACAAGGGCAATGCCGACTTCACCGACAGCTTCAACCACACCTTCATGATCGGCCTGCGCTACGCGCTCTACCAGCCCGCGCCGCCGCCGCCGCCCGCGCCGCCGCAGCCGGTCGCAGCGCCCGCGCCCGAGCCGGCACGCACCTACCTCGTCTTCTTCGACTGGGATCGTGCCGAGCTGACGCAGCGCGCTCGCCAGATCATCGGCGAGGCAGCCCAGGCCTCCACCCACGTGCAGACCACGCGCATCGAGGTCAACGGCTACACCGACCTCTCCGGCACGGCTCGCTACAACCAGGGCCTGTCCGTGCGGCGCGCCAAGTCGGTCGAGGCGGAGCTGATCCGCGACGGCGTGCAGCGCTCGGAGATCGGCATCCACGGCTACGGCGAGAGCAACCCCCTGGTGCCGACCGCCCAGGGCGTGCGCGAGCCGCAGAACCGCCGGGTCGAGATCATCCTGAGATAATCAACCCCCGGTTTCGACCGGACCATGCGCAAGCCTGGCTCAAGGGGGGCGCCGAAAGGCGTCCCCCTTTTGCTGTGGCGCTTCCTGACCTCGCGCTTCTTTCGCTTCGGCATCGTCGGCGTCATCGGCTTCGTCGTCGACTCCACCGTGCTCTACGCCGCCCTGCCCCTGCTCGGCCGCTACGGCGGCAAGCTGATGTCGCTGCTCGTCGCCGCCACCACCGCCTGGATGCTCAACCGCACCATCACCTTCCGCGGCGTCATGCACGGCTCATTGGTGCGGCAATGGGCGCTCTACCTGATGGCGAACTCCGCCGGCGCCAGCCTGAACTACGGCGCCTTCGCCGCCCTGACGGCGCTGGTTCCGCTCTGCTTCCACCATCCCATCCTGCCGCAAGCCGCCGGCGCCCTGTGCGGCATGGGAGCGAACTTTACGCTATCAAAACGGATTGTCTTTCGGCAGCATTCGTGAAGACCAGGGCTCTGGCCTGGACCCGTCACGCGCCAGCGTGCGGCTCCGCCTTTGATGAGGTCGAGGGGCGGAGTGAGCCAAAGGTTCCGACTGCGCACAGCGCAGTTGGAAAGGCTCAAGGAGGGAAAGCCCCTCGCCTTCCTTCACACAGGATCCGTGTCCAGCGCATACCCGGCGGCTCGGACCGTGCGCACCAGGTCCAACTCGCCCTGGTCGTTCACCGACTTGCGCAGTCGGCGGATATGCACGTCAACGGTGCGCGGCTCGACGTGAATGTCAGGCCCCCAGACGGCGTCGAGCAGCTCTTCGCGCGAGAACACCCGGCGTGGGTGCTGCATCAGGAACTCCAGCAGCCGGAACTCGGTCGGGCCGAGATGGACGGCGCGGCCGTTGCGGCTCACCCGGTGGGCGGCAAGGTCCATGGTGATGTCGTGGAAGGTGAGCGAGCCCTTGACGGCGACGCTGCTGGCGCGGCGCAGCAGGGCGCGCATGCGGGCGAGCAGCGCCTCCATGTTGAACGGCTTGGTGATGTAGTCGTCCGCGCCGGTGTTCAGGCCGCGCACCGCATCCTGGTCCTCGACGCGCGCGGTCACCATGATCACCGGCAGGTCGCGCGTGGCCGGTCGGCGGCGGATCTGCCGGCACACCTCGATGCCGGACATCACCGGCAGCATCCAGTCGAGCAGCACGATGTCGGGCACGGTCTCGGCGATCCGCGTCATCGCCTCCTGCCCGTCGACCGCCTCTTCGACCCGGAAGCCCTGCTTCTCGAGATTGTAGCGCAGCATGGTTGCAAGCGCCGCCTCGTCCTCGACCAGGAGCACGAGCGGCTTGGCGAGCGAGAACGGGCTGGTGCCGATGGCGGTTTGCATCTTGGCTCCGTGGAAAAAGGAAGCGCTGCTTTTTTGAAAAAAAGAAGCAAAAAACTTTCATCCGGCTGACGCATCCTTGATGGGCAAAAGTTTTTGGTCCTTTTTTCAAAAAAGGACGCCTTGCTTGCTACTCACCCTGCGGCCGCACCACCGCATACGCCGACTTATCGCCCTTGGGCCTAGCCTCCGCCGGCTGCGCGCCGGTCACCATGTAGTGCACCGTCTCGGCGATGTTGGTCGCATGGTCGCCGATGCGCTCCAGGTTCTTGGCGATGAACAGCAGGTGCGCACAGGGCGTGATGCTGCGTGGATCCTCCATCATATACGTAATGAACTCGCGGAAGATCGCGTTGTAGATGTCGTCGACCGCCTCGTCGGCGCGCCAGACCTGCATCGCCTTGCCGGCATCCGCGTCGCCGATGGCATCAATCGTCAGCCGCAGGTTTTCCTGCACCAGCCGAGCCATGTGCGACAGCCCGCCGAGCGAGAACGGCAGCGTGTACTGGTTGAGCACGACGCTGCGCTTGGCAACGTTGGCGGCGTAGTCGCCGATGCGCTCGAGGGCGGCGGTGATCTTCAACGCCGAGATCACCTGGCGCAAATCCTGCGCCATCGGCTGGCGCAGCGCCAGCAGGCGGATGACGAACTGCTCGATCTCGCGCTCCAGCGCATCGACGCCGACATCCTGCTCGACCACGCGCATCGCCGCGTCGTTGTCCTGCTCGGCGACCGCGGCCGCCGCCGTCGCCACCTGGCTTTCGACCAGGCCGCCCATTTCGGTCAGCAGGTCGCGCAGGCGTTTGAGCTCGCTTTCGTAGCTGGTGACGATGTGGGCGGATGGTTCCGACATGGTGCGCTCCTGCCGCCTAGCCGAAGCGACCGGTGATGTATTCCTGGGTGCGGCGCTGCTTGGGGGCGGTGAACATGTCGCTCGCCGTCGCCACCTCGACGAGCTCGCCGAGGTAGAAGAAGGCGACCTGGTCGGCGCAGCGGCCGGCCTGCTGCATGTTGTGGGTGACGATGGCGATGGTGAAGTCGCGCTTGAGCTCGTCGATCAGCTCCTCGACCTTGAGCGTGCTGATCGGGTCCAGCGCCGAGGTCGGCTCGTCGAGCAGGATGATCTCCGGGCGGGTGGCGATGGTGCGCGCGATGCACAGACGCTGCTGCTGGCCGCCGGACAGGCTGCCGGCGGGGGAGGTCTGGCGATCCTTCACCTCCGTCCACAGCGCCGCCCGGGTGAGCGACCACTCGACCCGCTCGTCCATCTGCGACCGCGACAGGCGCTCATGCAGGCGCACCCCGTAGGCGATGTTGTCGTAGACCGACATCGGGAACGGCGTCGGCTTCTGGAACACCATGCCGATCCGGCTGCGCAACAGGTTGACGTCGATCTTCGGCGCGATCAGGTTCTGGCCGTCGAGCATCACCTCGCCGGTGGCGCGCTGGTTCGGATACAGGTCGTACATCCGGTTGAGCACCCGCAGCAGCGTCGACTTGCCGCAGCCGGACGGGCCGATCATGGCGGTGACGCGCTTTTCGGGCAGGTCGAGCGCGATCGACTTCAGCGCCTGGTTGGCGCCGTAGAAGAAATCGAGGTTGCGGATCGTCAGCCGCGCCGACGCCTCGGCGGCCAGGGCCTGCGCCGGGCGCGCCTCGATCTTGCCGGTCGTCGCGTGCCCCATCATGCTCACTCCTGCCGCCCCCGCGGTGTTCGCGACCGTCATCTCAGCGACGGCGTATCACAACGCGGGCGATGATGTTGGTCGCCAGCACGCCGGCGGTGATCAGCAGCGCCCCGGTCCAGCCGAGCTGCACCCAGTCGTCGAACGCCGAGCCGGCATACTGGTAGATCGTCACCGGCAGGCTGGCCATCGGGTGGGTCAGGCCCACCGACCAGGTGAGATTGCCGAGCGAGGTGAACAGCAGCGGCGCCGTCTCGCCGGCGACCCGCGCCACCGCGAGCAGGACGCCGGTCATGATGCCGTCCAGCGCGGCGCGATAGCAGACAAACACGATGGTCCGCCATTTCGGCGCGCCGAGCGCGATCGAGGCCTCGCGCAGCGTGTCCGGGATCAGGCGCAGCATGTCCTCGGTGGTGCGCACGACGATCGGCACGACGATGATGCCGAGTGCCACGCCGCCGGCGATGCCGGAGAAGCCGCCCATCGGCTCGACCACCAGCTTGTAGACGAACAGGCCGATGAGGATGGAGGGGGCGGAGAGCAGGATGTCGGAGACGAAGCGCACCGCGTTGCCGAGGGCCGAGCCGCGCGCATACTCGGCGAGGTAGGTGCCGACCATCAGCCCGACCGGGGTGCCCAAAGCGGTGCCGATGGCGGTCTGGATCAGGCTGCCGGCGATCGCGTTGAGCAGGCCGCCATTGGAGCCGGGCGCGCGGGTGCTGGTCACCAGCATGTGCAGCGACAGCCCGGCGGCGCCGCGCACGATCAGCGTGGTGAGGATGGAGGCGAGCAGCAGCAGCGCCAGCGCGGTCGCGGCCCAGCACAGCGCGGAGACCGCCCGGCTGGCGGTGCGGCGACGGCGGCCGAGGCGCTCGCCGGTGGCGAGGTCGCGCCGCTCGAAGGTGGCGATGGCGGTGATGCTCATGCCGGCCGCGTCCTGGCATGTGGCCGCAGCATCAGCCGCGAGATCGCCAGCACCGCGAAGGAGATGACGAACAGGATGAAGCCGAGCGCCAGCAGCGACGACATCGCCAGCGACCCCGCCTGGCTCTCGGGGAACTCGAGCGCGACCAGCGAGGCGATGGTGTTGCCGGCGCCGAACAGGTTGCTCGGCAGCCGGTTGGTGTTGCCGATCACGAAGGTGACCGCCATCGTCTCGCCCAGCGCCCGGCCGAGCCCGAGCATGATGCCGCCAACCACCGAGCTGCGGGTGTAAGGCAGGGTGATCGAGCGCATCACCTCCCAGCTCGTGCAGCCCAGGCCGTAGGCGCTCTCCTTCAGCATCGGCGGCACGGTCAGGAACACGTCGCGCATGGTGGCGGCGACGAACGGGATGATCATCACGGCGAGCACCAGCGCCGCGGTCAGGATGCCGGTGCCGAACGGCGCGCCCTGGAACAGCCCGCCGATCACCGGCACGCCGCCGAGATGGTCGGTGAGCCACGGCTCCACCGTCTGGCCCATGATCGGCACGATGACGAAGAAGCCCCACATGCCGTAGATGATCGAGGGCACGGCGGCGAGCAGCTCGATGGCGACGCCGACCGGCCGACGCAGCCAGGCCGGCGCCAGCTCGGTCAGCGTGTAGGCGACCCCGAAGGCGAGCGGCACAGCGACGACCAGCGCCACCACGCCCGTGGTGATGGTGCCGAACACCGGCACGGCGGCGCCGTAGATCATCTGCACCGGGTCCCAGTCGGTCGAGACCAGGAAGCCGAAGCCGAAATGACGAAACGCCGGCAGGCCGCCGACGAACAGCATCAGGATGATGGCGCCGAGCAGCACCAGGACGAATAGCCCGCACAGCCGGGCGAGCAGCGCGAAGGCGCGGTCGGCGCCGGCGTGCCCCACCCGTGCGCCGGGCGATCGGAGGGTGGCGGACACCGGCCTACTTGTAGACCGCCGCGCCGCCCGGACCGTGCACCTGGGCGCGCCAGACCTCGCGCACCGCGGACTTCACGCTGGCGGGCAGCGGCACGTATTGCAGGTCGTGCGCGACCGGGTCGCCGCTGGTGTACGCCCAGTCGAAGAACTTCAGCACCGCGGCGGACTTCGTCGCGTCCGTCGGGTTGGCGGGCAGCAGCACGAAGGTGGCGGAAACGATCGGCCAGCTGGTCGCACCCGGCTCGTCGTTGAGGTCGACGGCGAAGTTGGTGGCGTGGGTCCAGTCGGCGGCGGCGGCGGCGGCGGCGAAGCTGTCGAGGCTCGCCTTGAGGAAGCCGCCGTCATGCGCCCGGAGCTGCACGGTGACGAGGCGGTTGCGGCTGGCGTAGGCGCTCTCGACGTAGCCGATGCCGCCGCGAATGTTCTTCACCGTGCCGGAGACGCCCTCGCTGCCCTTGGCGCCCGAGCCCGCCGGCCACTTGACCGAGGTCGCCGAGCCCACCCTGGTCTTGAAGCCGGGGCTGACCTTGGCGAGGTAGTCGGTGAACACGTAGGTCGTGCCGGAGCCGTCGGCGCGGTAGACCGGGGCGATGGCGATCGACGGCAGCGTGACGCCGGGGTTGAGGGCGGCGATCTTGGGGTCGTTCCACTTGACGACGTCGCCGAGATAGATCGCCGCGATGGTCGGACCGTCGAGCTTGAGCTGGTCGACGCTGATGCCGGGGACGTTCACGATCAGGTCGACGGCGCCCATCACGGTGGGAAACTGCACCAGGTGGTTGGTGGAGAGGCGGTCGGCGCTGACCGGCGCGTCGGAGGCGCCGAAATCCACCGTGCGGTTGATGATCTGGGTCTGGCCGGCGCCCGAGCCGATCGACTGGTAGTTCAGCGTGATGCCGGTGCTGCTGGCGGCAGCCTCGGCCCATTTGCCGTAGATCGGCGCGGCGAAGCTGGAGCCGGCGCCGGTAATCGCCTCGGCATGGGCCGCGGCAGCGCCGACGAGGCAAAACCCGACCGCAGCGGCGATCGGGGCAACGCGGATACGTCTCATCAAAGACCTCTGGGTGAACGCTCGCCAATCCTGCGGCGGGCGGACACTAGCCAGGGATCGGGTCGTGTCTATTGCAGTTTGATGAAGGATCGATGACAGAAAGGACGGCGAGGGCGCTGCCCTCGACCCGCTGGGGCCTGAGGCCCCAGACCCCCATCCGTAAGGTCACTGACCCTCGTCGTTACCAGCCAAGTATGGATTTTAAAGGCTCCGCCTTTGATCGGGTCAACGGGCGAAGCTTCCTGCCTCAGCCAAACAGCCCATTCGCCAGGCTGTGCACGCCGGCGAGCAGCACCGTGCTGCCGTTGGGCAATGTCAGCATCAATCCCGCCGCCCCCTGGACGGCCGACTGCGTGACCGCCGCATTGGCAGCAGCGCCAAATCCGGCCAGCAGCAACTGGTCGTGCCCAAAGCTGAAATCGTTGATCACGGTGCTGCCGGGCGCCACGGCGGCGGCGAAGTCGAACACCGTGCCGCCGCCGCCGGTGCGCGTGGCCGCGCCGCTGCCGGCGAACAGGGTGTCATGGCCGGCTCCGGCCAGCACGACGTCGGCGCCGCTACCGGCGAACAGGGCGTTGCTGCCGCCGGCCGCCGAGGCGTCGATCGTCTCCGGACCGCCGCCGAGCGCCACCTCGGCGCTGCCGTCGCCGGCCAGGGCGACGCGCACGCCGGCCGCGCCGGTGATGGTGCTGTCGCCCTGCCCCGCCTGCACCAGCATGCCCGTGCCGGCGTAGACCTCGGCCGGACCCTGCCCGGCCACGACCATGCCGCCGCCAGTGCCGGCGAACACGGTCAGGGCGCCGCTGCCGCCGATCACGCTGGCGCGGCCTGTGGCGCCGACGAACTCGGTGCTGCCGCTGCCGCCATAGACGACGTCGCCGTCCGCCGCGGCGCCGAACACGGTGGCCCGGCCGGCTCCGCCCACCAGGGTCGCCGCCGCCTGCTCCACCAGCATCAGCGCGCCCGTGCCGCCATAGACCAGCGCGTCGCCGGTGGTGAACACGGTGTCGACGCCGGCACCGGCGACCACGGTGTCGAGGCCGCCGGCGACGACCAGCGTGGCGCCGGCGCCGAGGAAGAGCGCCGCATGGCCGAGCCCCGGCTCGCCGACGCTGGTCATGACGGTGTCCCGGCCCGAGGTCACGACCGTGTCGCGGCCGTCGCCGAGGACGACCTGCCAGGGGTCGCCGCCGGGTGCGGCGCGGAAGCTGTCATTGCCGTTGCCGCCGACGAGGCTGCCGCCGCCCAGGCCGGCGATGACCGCGATGTCGGTCTGCCCGCCGATGATCGCCTGCCCATCGGCGCGGCCGCCCGACACGACGAGCGAGGCCGCCCGGGCGGTGTCGAGCGCGACCACGCCGACATAGCCGTCGCCAAGCGCCACCATGCCGCTCGCCGCGCTCGCCAGCAGGCCGAGCTGGCCGGGCGGCAGCGCCGGCTCGCCCGGCGACACCCCGGCGCCGGGTTCGACCCAGGTGATCGGCGTCGTGCCGTCGAGCGACGGCGCGAGCAGCGTGGCGGCCAGGCCCTCGAGCGCGGCGCCAGGCAGGCTGACCGTGCCGCCGCCGGGCACCGCAAGCGTGGTCGGGTCGGCGGCGTCGGCCCCGCCAGGGCGCGCGGTCACCCGCACGGTCGCCGGATACAGCCAGGTGATGCCGTCGACGTCGTTGGCATCCAGGCCGTCATTCATCGGCCCCAGATCCTCGTTCATGACCGCCGACGGGTCCGCCGAATGGGCGAGGCCGAGCGCGTGGCCGAACTCGTGCAGGGCAACCTGGTAGAGCGTGGTCTGCGTTCCGGCATAGGTCAGCGTGCCGGTGCCATCGACGAGCGGCTGCAGCGCCGGATCCTCGAAGCGGATGACGACGCCGGGCTGGAGATGCCCATTGGCGTCGCGCCAATCCGTCTCGCCGACCTCGCCGCCGCCGTCGCTGCTGGCTTGCGGCCCGACCGCGGCGCCGCTGAGCGCGCCGAAGCCGATGCTGATGTCGGCACTCGCGGCACCGCCCGCCGGCAGCTCGACCAGCGTCAACCCCGAGGCGGCCGCCCATTGCGCCACCGCCCCGCGCACCGTGGCCTGCTCGGCCGCATCCAGCCCGCTGGTGAACGGCGACGACCCGCCGGCTGGCGCCGTCACGTCGACGAAGCTCCAGGTGATCGTCCGGCTGGCCCAGGTGACCCCTTCGGAGGCGAAACTGATCATCGGGTAGAACTCCGCGGCTTTAATGGCCACTGCCGTACACTGCCGCCACACCGGAGGTGTTAACAAACCATACTTTTTTTGCGACCAGGCTCTGTCGGTGAGATGACTTAACGGTTCGTTCGCGGCTGCGGCGTCGGCGTGCGCCTCAGCGGTCGCGACCATGCAGCACCGCCTCGCATCGTCTCAACCCGAACCGCCGGCGCAGGATAATGCCGCCGCCCGCGCTCTGCTGCAGCCAGGCCGAAGCTCTTGCGCGGGCGGAACCGAGCCACTAGGAACGGCGGCACGCAAACGCCGGATGGGCGCGTAGCTCAGCGGGAGAGCATCGCCTTGACACGGCGGGGGTCACAGGTTCAATCCCTGTCGCGCCCACCATCCGGCCGCTTGTCACCCCTCGCGCCTGGCGGCGAGCGACCCGGAGGCGCGATGATCCCGTTAGTCCTGATCCTGCTGGGCGCCGTCAGCTTCGCCTTCGGGATCTATCGCGCGGCCACCCACGCCGCGGACGAGGATGCCGGCCATGCCGGACCCTGGATGCTGAGCGGCATCGCGCTGGCCGGGCTCGCCGGCCTCTGGCGCGTCTATGCGAGCGGCGCGCTCTAGCCAGTCCTGACGAGGGCCGCCCCCCGCCCCGCGCGGGCCGCACGCGCGAGCGGCGCGACGCCCCAGCCAGCCTATTTCAGGATGATCTCGACCCGGCGGTTTTGCGGCTCGCGCACGCCCTGCGCGGTCGGCACCAGCGGCGCGCTCTCGCCGAACCCGTGCACCGAGATCTCCGCCCGCTGCACGCCGTCGCGCACCAGCTCGGCCTCCACCGCGTCGGCACGGCGGACCGACAGGCGCTGGTTGTAGGCGGCCGTGCCGGACAGGTCGGTGTAGCCGTCCACCTCGATGCGGGTGGTCTCCACCCGGGTGCTGGCGCTCGCCGCCTCGCCGATGATCTGGCGCGCGCGGTCGGTGAGGTCGGCGCGGTCCCAGTCGAAGAACACCAGGTAGGTGCGGGCCGCCTCCGGCGCGGGTGCCGCGACCGGCGCCGGCGCCGGCGCCGGCGGTGCCGGCGGCATCGGGTTGAGCTCGTAGCGCAGGCCGAGCATCAGCGAGTGGTTGTAGTCGGTCGAGACGTCGGTGTTGCCGCGGGCGAAACCCTGCGGCTTCGGCCCGAAGGCGCCCTCGGTGCCGTCCGAGCTGGCGTTGAACTGCTCGGGTCCCTGGACGCTCAGGAAGCGATACTCCGCGGTCGCCGACAGGCCGGGCAGAAAGGCGATCGGGAACGACAGCCCGAAGATGCCCTGGTAGGCGAAGTTGCCGTAGGTGCCCGACGCCGTCTGCTCGTAGCCCGGCGCGACGTCCTGCACATGGTCCCAGCGCGTCCAGCTATAGCCGGCGCCGGCGCCGAAATACGGGTAGATCCAGTTCTTCCCAATGTCCAAGTCGAACAGGACGTTGGTCATGACGCCGTAATTCTGCTGCTCGCCGCCGGCGCTGGAGGCGAAGTCGCTGAGGAAATGCTGCACGCCGTTGTAGCGGTAATTGCCCTCGAGCTCGACCCGAAAACCGTTGCCAAACCCGTAGCCGATGCTGCCAAGGCCGGTCAGGCCGACGTCAAAGCGCTCCTTGCCGCCGGGAAACTCGGGGGAGAGGCGAACCGTCTCGTCCTGCAGGAAGTTGGCGCCGCCGCCGGCGCCGACATAAAGCCCGGTCACCGGCTGCGCCTCCGCCGTGCCGGCGCCGGCAAGCGTCAGGCCCAGGACCGCGCCGACAACGAGGCCGGCAGCACTCCCGGTGAGCAGCGTGCTTGTCGAGGCGGGCAAACGGCAGGACGGCATGCGTGTTTCCTTGGCCGGCAATCGGGCCGCTGTGTCTACAACGAAGCTGCTACGGGATGAGTAGGCCGCTTGACGAGGTCGTCCAAAGGTTTTGCCGCCTGCCGTTGCGGCAATAGCACAATCGAATCGTTTTCGAGGGCCGCGTAAGGCCAGGGCTCTGCCCTGGACCCGTCACGCGCCGGCGTGCATTCGCACGACGGGGGCGGCGCCCCCAGACCCGCATCCGTAAGGATCTCATTGCTTGGCGAAGCCATTCAACCCCGCCTGCGACGGCACCGATGTTGCCGTGGAGTCATGAATAAGAAATGGATTTTAAAGGCTCCGCCTTTAATGGGGTCCAGGGGCAAAGCCCCTGGCCTTCCTTCATCCTTCATCCTTCAACCCCTTCAACCATCTGCATCAGCGTCTCCAGCCGGTCCGCCTCCTCCACCGGCTTGTCCGGACGCAGCCGGGCAATGCGCGGAAACCGCAGCGCCACCCCCGATTTATGCCGGCTGCTGAGCTGCGCCGCGTCGAAGATCAGCTCCATCACCAGGCCGCGCGACACCTCGCGCACCGGCCCGAACCGTCCCACCGTGTGGTTGCGGATCCAGCGGTCGATGACCACCAGCTCCTGGTCGGTGTAGCCCGAATAGGCCTTGCCGACCGGCACCAGCTCGCCGTCCTCGCGCCACAGCCCGAACGTGTAGTCGGAGTAGAACGACGAGCGCTTGCCGGAGCCGCGCTGCGCATACATCAGCACCGCATCGATGGAGAGCGGGTTGCGCTTCCACTTCCACCACTGGCCCTTCGGCCGCCCGGGCACGTAGGGGCTGTCGGCGCGCTTCAGCATCAGCCCCTCGATCGAGGCGGCGCGCGCCCCGTCGCGCAAGGCGCCGAGCTGCTCGACGGTGGTGAACGGGATCAGCGCCGAGAGCGACATCAGCGGCGGCCGGACGCGGGCGAACCACGCCTCGAGGCAGGCGCGCCGGCGGTCGAACCCGAGCGGACGGAGGTCCGCCTCGCCATCGAACAGGATGTCGTAGAGCCGCACGGCGACCGGAAACTCGGTGCGCATCTTCGCCCCGGGCAGCTTGCGGTTGAGCCGCTGCTGCAGGTCGGCGAACGGCGCGATCACGCCCTCCCGCTCGACGACCAGCTCGCCGTCCAGCACCACAAGCAGCCCGGGCTGGGCTGCGAGCGCCTCGATGATCTCCGGGAACGCGGCGGAGATGTCGTCGGCGCCGCGCGAGAACAGCTTGGTGCCGCCGGCGGCGGCCACGAGCTGGACGCGGATGCCGTCCCACTTCCACTCGGCCCGGAAGGCGGCCGGATCAAGCGCCGCGAGGTCCGCCGCCTCGAGCGGCTGGGCCAGCATCGGCGGGCGGAAGATCGGCGCCCCGGCCGCATCCGGCCGCGGCCCGCGCCCCTCCACCCAGGCGAACAGCCCGGCATAGGGTGGTGCCAGCCCGTGCCACACCTCCTCGACGTCGTCCGCCGCCAGCCGCCCGCCCGAGAGCTCGGCCAGCGCCGTCTTGGCCAGCCGCGCCGAGGCGCCGACACGCAGCGCGCCGGTGATCAGCTTGAGCAGCGCGTAGCGCACGTTGGTCTCCGACGCGTCGAGCCAGCCGGCGACCAGGTCGGGCAGCTCCGCCTTGGCCGTCGTCTCCAGGTCGGCGATCACATCGGCGAGCAACGGCACCGGCCGGTTGGTCGGGCGGGCGGGCCAGATCAGCGCCACCGTCTCAGCCAGGTCGCCCACGAAGTCGTGCGACCAGCCGAACAGCACCGGATCGACCCGGCTCTCGGCCACGGTGCGGATGATGCCAGGCTTGGCGAGGCGGAACTCCAGCCCGCCGGTCAGGGCGGCCAGGGCAAGCCCGCGGTCCGGATCCGTCTCGGTCTCGAAGAAGCGTCGCAGCAGGGCGATCTTGGCGAGCCGGCCAGGGCTCAGCGTCAGCCGGTCGAGCAGCTCGGCGAACGCGATCACGCCGCCTCGCCGGTGCCGCCGTCGGCGCCGACGCGATCGGCGACGCCTTCCGCGGCGTCCTCCTCGCCGTAGCCGATCAGCCGCAGCGCCCGCCCGCGCACCCCGCGCAGCCCGGCGGCATGGATCAGCGCCTCCTCGCTGCCATGCGTGACCCAGACCTCGGCGCACTGCACCTGGTCGATCGTGTCGTTCAGCTCGGGCCAGTCGGCGTGGTCGGAGATCACCAGCGGCAGCTCGATGCCCCGCGCCCGCGCCCGCTGGCGCACCCGCATCCAGCCGGAGGCGAGGCAGACCACCGGCTCGGCCAGGCGCCGCGCCCAGCGGTCGGCGATCGCGCCCGGCGGCGCCAGCACGATGGCGCCGGCCAGGTCGGCCTTGGCCGCAACCGTCGCCGG
Organism: Acetobacteraceae bacterium; assembly: GCA_965198995.1. GTDB lineage: Bacteria > Pseudomonadota > Alphaproteobacteria > Acetobacterales > Acetobacteraceae > CAXMMR01. Next base: position 748,800 of record CBDAQG010000002.1, on the reverse strand, counting down.
CAGCAGCGGACCGAGCGCCACGCCCAGCGTCTCATAGGCCTCGCAGACGCGGGCGAGCGCGCCGTGCAGGTAGATCGGCCGGTCCCAGCCGGCGGCGCGCAGCAGCCGGATCAGCCGCTGGCACTTGCCGAGCGCGTAGCAGCCGACGACGTGGGTGCGGCCGGGAAACAGCGCCACGCTGTCGAGCAGGCGCTGCACCTCGCCCTCGGCCGGCGGATGCTGGAACACCGGCAGGCCGAACGTCGCCTCGGAGACGAAGACGTCGCAGGGCACCGGCTCGAAGCCCTCGCAGGTGGGATCGGCGCGGCGCTTGTAGTCGCCGCTGACCACCGCACGCCCGCCGCGATGGTCCATCACCACCTGCGCCGAGCCGAGCACGTGGCCGGCCGGCGCGAGGCGCAGCCGCACCTCGCCCAGCGTCAACGCCTCGCCCAGCGCGAGCACCTGCTGAACCGCGCCGGCACGGTCCTCGCCCATGCGGACGCGCATGATGGCGAGCGTCTCGGCGGTCGCCAGCACGTGGCTGTGGTCGGGGCGCGCATGGTCGGCATGGGCGTGGGTGATGACGGCGCGGGCGACCGGGACGACGGGGTCGATGAAGAAGTCGCCAGGCTCGCAGTAGAGGCCTTCGGGGAGGACGCGGAGCCAGGATTCGACAAGCATCAAGGAAGGAAGGCCTTCTTTTTTATAAAAAAGAAGCAAAAAATTTTGATCATTGAAGGAGCCTTCCTCTGATCGGTCAAAAGTTTTTTGGTTCTTTTTTTCAAAAAAGAACCGCTTCCTCAATCCAGATCAATCCACGACAGATGCCCACCCTTGCCCGCCCCGGTATCCACGAACACCGCCGTTCCGCCTTGCGTGCCGTGCCGCACCACCGGCCGGCCGTCGGTGCTGCGGCGGTCATGTCCGCAATAGACCGTCAGGCCGGACGGGATGTGGTCCACCCAACTGATCACGCGCTCGGGGAAGCCGTCGCGCTGCGTGCGCCCGGTGGTCTGGCCGAACAGCGCCCGCGACAGCAGGTGGTCGACGCGCTCGAGCGGCGCCGGCGGCGCGTGGTCGAGCATGCCGGTGTGAAAGCCGCCATGCACGAAGAAGCGCTGGCCGAGCGCAAGCCAGGCCGGCGCGCGCGCGATCTCGGCATGCGCGCGCTGGCGCAGCGGGGGATCGAGCTGGGCCAGGGTCTGGGCCAGCGGCGCGTCGATGCGCACCGGCTGGTTGCCGAGCGCGCGGCCGAGCTTGCGGTCGTGATTGCCGAGAATGAACAGGCCGCGCCCCGCGTCGATCAGCGAAAAGGCGAGGCGCAGGGCGCCGGCGCTGTCGGTGCCGCCATCGGTGAGGTCGCCGAGCTGGATGACGAAGCGGTCGGTGTCGGCGGCGAAGGCGAAGGCGCGCAGGTCGCCATGCACGTCACCCACAACGCGCAGGCCGTGCGCCGCTGCAAGGCGCAATCGGCCGACAGGCATCGGCGGGATCATCCCGGACCGGGGCCTCGGTGCGGGCGGCGGTCGCGGGAGCCAGGTCGGGGAGGCTGCATATACGGTCGCCATCGGTTACGATCATGTCGCCCGATGGCGTTCTGAACCGTTCTGCCTGTCTTCACCGCTTGACGCTGCTGAGAGCAACGCTCAGGGCGGCGACGTCGACGTGCGCTTGGATCCACCGGTTACAGGGGGGGCAACGCGGCGAGTGGTGGCCGGTTCGGTGCGCTCGGCCTGCGCGAGTGGGAAGCTGAACAGCCGCTCGCGGCCGAGCATGAACACCCGGCCGCCGCGCGGGAACAGCGCGGCGAGCGCCGGATGGGTCACGTCGAGGCCGCCGGCATAGGCGCCGAACGCCGGCAGCAGCAGGCGTTGCGACGAGGCGACGAAGCAGGGCCGCGAGACGGCGCCGGCGCGCGTCAGCACCCGCGCCTTGGGATGAAAGTGGGCGCTGACCTCGCCGCCGAGCGTCCGCTCGGCCCCGGCGCCGCCGCGCGCCAGCTCGGCCCCGCCACCGCCGAGCGCCAGCTCGGCCCCGCCACCGACGCGCGCCAGCTCGGCCCCGCCGCCGATGCGCGCCAGCTCAGCCCCGCCACCGACGCGCGCCAGCTCGGCCTCGCCGCCGATGCGCGCGAGCTCGGCCTGGTGGCGAAACACCAGCCCGCGATGGGCGAATTCGCTGCAGGCGGTGCCGGGAAGCCCGGCGGGCGGGCCCGGGTCGTGGTTGCCGGCGACCCACACGGTGTCGTGCGCGGTGGTGATCGCGACGAGCCGCGCCCGCTCAGCCGCCGGCAGGCGGGCGGCGGCGCGGGCGTCATGAAAGCTGTCGCCGAGCGCCACGAGCACGCGCGGCCGCCAGCGCCGCAGCACCTGCCACAGCCGGTCGAGCGTGATCCGGGTGTCCCAGGGCGGCAGCAGGCTGCCGCGGCGGGCGGCGGCGGTCGCCTTTTCCAGATGCAGGTCGGCGACGACGAGCAGCCCGGCCTCGGGCCAGATCAGCGCGCCCGTCGGGTCAAGCAGCAGCCGCTCGCCGGCGAAGTGCAGCGGTGCTGCGATCACCCGGCGCGCACCCGGTCCCGCCCGTCGCGGTCGCGCCGCCGGACGTTGGCGCGCAGCACATGCGGCACATAGGCGTCCGAGTGCCGCGGCGCGCCGCCATCCGCCGGCGCGTCCGCCGCCATCAGCTCGGCGACCAGCTCCGCCTCGGTCTCCTCCAGCAGCGCGTCCTCGTCGTCGGCGGTGCGCACGCTCTCGCGCCCGAGGTCGAGCAGCACCGGCACGGCGAGCGGCGAGACCCGGTCGAGCCGGCAATGCCGGACGTGGTTCTCCACCCGCGCCAGCATCGCCGACAGCCGGCCGAGGTCGGTCAAGCCGCCGGCGGCGTCGCGCTGGGTGGCGCGCATCAGGATGTGGTCGGGCTGGTGGCGCCGCAGCACGTCGTAGATCAGGTCCGAGCTGACCGTCACCTGGCGGCGGTTCTTCTCCGCCCCCGGCAGGTTGCGCTCGATCAACCCGGCGATCACCGCGACGTTGCGGAAGCCCCGCCGCAGCATCGAGCTCTCCGCCATCCAGGCCTCCAGGTCGTCGCCCAGCATGTCCTGGGCGAACAGCCCGGCGATGTCCGTCGGCTCCTCGCCCGACCACACGGCGATCACGTAGTCGGTGGCGACGAAGCCGAACGGCCGCAAGCCGGCGCGCTCCATCCGCCGCGTCAGCAGCAGGCCGAGCGTCTGGTGCGCGTTGCGGCCCTCGAAGCAGTAGGCGACGGTGAACCACCGCCCCTGGCGCGGAAACGTCTCGACCAGCAGATCGTCCTGCCCCGGCAGCTCGGAGCGCGCCGCCTGCAGCGCCAGCCACTCGCGCACCGGATCGGGAAACAGGTGCCAGCTCGCCTGGTCGCTCAGCATGGCGCGCACCCGGGCGGCAAGGTTGGTGGTCAGCGCGTATTTGCTGCCGGCATAGGCGGGCACCATCGGCTCGCCCTGCCCGCCATCCTCCGCCTCCAGCGTCGTCTCGCGGATGCGCAGGAACCGCAGCAGCCGGCCGCCGAACATGAAGGTGTCGCCGGGGCGCAGCATGTTGGCAAAGCTCTCCTCCACCTCGCCCAGGGTAAACCCACCCCCTCTTGTCGAGGCCCCGCCCAGCCGCACCTTGAGCAGCGGCGCCTCGACGATGGTGCCGATGTTCATTCGCGCCTGCCGCGCCAGGCGCTCGGACATGATGTGCGCCTGGCCGTTGCTGTCGCGAAACAGCTTGTGGTAGCGCTCGTAGCCGGAAAGCGCGTAGCCGCCATTCTCGACGAACTCCAGCACGTCGTCGAAATCGGCCCGCGTAAGCCCGGCATAGGGTGCCGCCGTGCGCACCTCGTCGAACAGCGCGGCGATGTCGAACGGTGCCGCGGCCGCGGTCAGCAGCACGTGCTGGGCCAGCACGTCGAGCCCGCCGGCCGCTGGCCGCTCGCCGTCGATCTCGCGCGCCGCCACGCCCAAGATCGCCGCCTCGCACTCCAGCACCTCGAAGCGGTTGGCCGGCACCAGGATCGCCCGGCTCGCCTCGTCCATCCGGTGGTTCGCCCGCCCCACCCGCTGCAGCAGCCGCGAGACCCCCTTCGGCGCGCCGACCTGGATCACCTGGTCCACCCCGCCCCAGTCGATGCCGAGGTCGAGCGACGAGGTCGCCACCACCGCCCGCAGCTTGCCCGCCGCCATCGCCGCCTCGACGCGGTGGCGCTGCCCGATGTCCAGGCTGCCGTGATGGATCGCGATCGGCAGCGTCTCCTCGTTCAGGCGCCACAGCTCCTGGAACAGCATCTCGCCCTGCGCCCGGGTATTGACGAAGACGATCGTCAGCCCCGCCTGGCGGATGCGCGCCAGCACCACCGAGGCGCCGGCCAGCCCCATCCGCCCGGCCCAAGGCACGCGGTGCTCCGGCAGCATCATGCTGATCTCGGGCGGCGCACCGCTCGTGACCTCTACCAGCCGCGGCGTCACCGCGAGCCCGACATAGTCGAGCAGCGCCTGCTTGTGCGCGACGGTCGCCGACAGCCCGACGCGCCGGACCGCCGGCGCGATCGTCGACAGCCGCGCCAGGCACAGCGCCAGCTGGTCGCCGCGCTTGGTGCCGGCCAGCGCGTGGATCTCGTCGATGATGATGGTGTCGAGCCCGGCGAAGTGCGTGCCCGCATCCGACAGCGACAGCAGCAAAGCGAGGCTCTCGGGCGTGGTCAGCAGGATGTCGGGCGGATTGTCGCGCTGGCGCCGGCGCTTGTCGGCCGGCGTGTCGCCGCTGCGGGTGGCGATCGCGACCGGCAGATGCAGCTCGTCCACGGGTGCGGTCAGGTTGCGCGCGATGTCGGTCGCCAGCGCCTTGAGCGGCGAGACGTAGAGCGTGTGCAGCCCGGTGCGGTCAGGATGGTCGTGCAGGTCGATCAGGCTCGGCAGAAAGCCCGCCAACGTCTTGCCGCCACCGGTCGGCGCAATCAGCAGCGCGCTCTCCCCGGCCCGCGCCGCCTCCAGCATGGCGAGCTGATGCGCCCGCGGCGACCAGCCACGGGCGGCGAACCAGCCGGCAAAGGGTTCCGGCAATGTTCCGGTCATGAGCGAGAGATAGCGTGGCCGTCACGAGGAAGAAAGGCCAGGGGCTTTGCCCCTGGACCCCATTAAAGGCGGAGCCTTTAAAATCCATTCTTATTCATGACTCCTGGGCGAGGCCAATGCCCTGAAGCCAGGATTGAATGGCTTCGCCAAGCGAGAAAGCGCCCGTCTAAACTCCAACGGATGCGGGTCTGGGGGCGCCGCTCGCGTGTCGTGCGCAGCACGCTGTCGCGTGTCGTGCGCAGCACGCTGTCGCGTGTCGTGCGCAGCACGCTGTCGCGTGACCGGTCCAGGGCGGAGTGAGCCAAAGGTTCCGATTGCGCGACGCGCAGGTGGACAGGCTCACGGAGGGAGAGCCCTGGCCTTCCTCCTCCCCGTAGCGCATGCAGGCCGGCCAGTCCGGCGCGAGGACCACGCCCATGCACCTCGCCCTCGTCGCCGCCACGGCGGCCCTCGGCGGCCTGCTGTTCGGCTACGACACCGGCGTGATCTCGGGCGCGCTGCTGTTCCTGCGCACCGCCTTTCACCTGTCGAGCCTGATGCAGGGCGTGGTCACCAGCATCGCGCTCGCCGGAGCGGCGGTCGGTGCGGCATTCGCCGGGCGGCTGGCCGACCGGCACGGGCGTCGGCCGATCCTGCTGATCACCGCCACCGTGTTCGTCACCGGAGCGCTGCTCTCGGCCGTCGCGAGCGGGCTGGCCGTGCTGCTCACCGGCCGGCTGCTGGTCGGCGTCGGCATCGGCGCGGCCTCCATGCTCACGCCGCTCTACCTCGCCGAGATCGCGCCGGCGAAGCAGCGCGGCGCCCTCGTCTCCTTCAACCAGCTCGCGATCACCCTTGGCATCCTGAGTTCCTACCTGGTCGGCTACGCCTTGTCGGCCGCCGGCGCCTGGCGCTGGATGCTCGGCCTTGGCGCCCTGCCCGGCGTGGTGCTGGCGATCGGCATGCTGCTGCTGCCGGAGACCCCGCGCTGGCTCGCCGGCCACGGCCATGCCGACCGGGCGCAGGACGCGCTGCGCCGGCTGCGCGGCCGCGACCTCGACATCAAGGCGGAGATGGCGGAGCTGCGCGACGACCTGACGGCGGCCTCGCGGTCGATGCCGGAAAGCCGTCTCAACCACGAAGCCACCCGCCTGCCGCTGATCGTCGGCATCGGCCTGGCGGTGTTCCAGCAGGTCACCGGCATCAACACGGTGACCTACTTCGCCCCGGTCATCTTCCAGGCCGCCGGCCTCTCCTCCGCCTCGGCGGCCATCCTGGCGACCGCCGGGATCGGCGTCGTCAACGTCGTGACCACCCTGGCCGCGATCTGGCTCGTCGACCGCGTCGGCCGGCGGGTGCTGCTGCTGTGCGGGCTTGCCGGCATGAGCGCGAGCCTGGCGCTGCTGGCGCTGACCTTCCTGCTCGGCCACGGCGCCGCACTCGGCTGGCTGACGGCGGCCAGCTTGACCGCCTATGTCGGGTGCTTTGCCATCGGGCTCGGACCGGTGTTCTGGCTGCTGATCTCGGAGATCTTCCCGCTGGCGGTGCGCGGCAGCGGCATGTCGGCCGCGACCATCGCCAACTGGCTCGCCAACCTCGCGGTCGCGCTGACCTTCCTCGACCTCGTGGACCTGCTCGGCCGCCCTGGCGTGTTCTGCCTCTACGCGGCGCTCACCCTCGGCGCCCTGTGGTTCTCGTATCGGCTGGTGCCGGAGACCAAGGGGCTCAGCCTGGAGGCGGTCGAGGCGCTGTGGCGACGGAAGCAAGGAAGGCCTGAGGCCCCAGACCCCATCCTCGCTCCACCGGCACCGTCCTTGCCCGGTGAGCATGAACAGTGAATGGATTGTAAAGGCTCCGCCTTTCATCGGGTCCAGGGGCGACGCCCCTGGCCTGCCTGACCTTACACGCCCTCCCCCGCATCCATCGCATCCAGAAACCGCGCCGCATTGTCGCGGATGGCGGCAAGCCGGGCCGGCGCCATCCGCTCCAGGGTGCGATTCGGGAACGCCATGCGCGGGTTGGTGGCAAAGCGCGCCTGGTGGCGGGCCATGAAGTCCCAGTAGAGGAAGTTGAACGGGCAGGCGTCCGGCCCGGTCGCATCCTTCACGTTGTAGGTGCAGCGGCCGCAGTAGTCGCTCATCCGGTTGATGTAGGCGCCCGAGGCCGCATACGGCTTGCTGCCCATGACCCCACCATCGGCGTGCAGCGCCATGCCGCGCACGTTCGGCATCTCCACCCACTCATAGGCGTCGGCGTAGACGATCATGTACCATTCATCGACGTCGTTCGGGTCGAGCCCGGCGAGCAGCGCGAAGTTGCCGGTGATCATCAGCCGCTGGATGTGATGCGCGTAGGCGTGCTCGCGGGTGTCGCCGATCGCCTGGGCCATGCAGTTCATCCGCGTCTCGCCCGACCAGTACAGCCACGGCATCCGCCGGCGCGCCTCCAGGCCGTTGCGCTGCCCGTAGCCCGGCATCCCCATCCAGTAGACGCCGCGCACATACTCCCGCCAGCCGATGATCTGGCGAATGAACCCCTCCACGGCGTTGAGCGGCGCCGCCCCGCGCCGATACGCCGCCTCCGCCTCGGCGACGACGTGGCGCGGGTCGAGCAGCCCGCAATTCATCGAGGTCGAGACCAGCGCGTGGAACAGCACCGGCGAGCCGGTCCGCATCGCGTCCTGCCAGTCGCCGAACAGCGCCAGCCGCCCGGCGATGAAGGCGGCGAGCGCCTGCTCCGCCTGCTCGGCGGTCACCGGCAGCGAGAACCCGGCCGCGCTGCCGAAATGCCCGGCGAAGCGCTCCTCGACCAGCGCCATCACCTCGCGCGTCGTCGCGTCCGGCTCGAACAGCACCAAGGGCGGCGGCTGCACCCGCTTGGGCAGCGGCTTGCGGTTCTCGGGGTCGAAGTTCCAGCGCCCGCCCTCCGGCTCCTGGCCGTCCATCAGGATGTCGTAGCGCCGCCGCATGTCGCGGTAGAAGAACTCCATGCGCAATGATTTGCGGCGGCTGGCCCAGTGCCCGAAGGCCTGGGTGGAGCACAGGAAGCGATCGTCGTTGCGGATCTCGGTCTCGAGCCCGGTGAGCTCGTGCCAGCGCCGCATGCGCACCAGCAGCCGCCACTCGCCCGGCTCGGTCAGCACCACCCGCTCGGGCCGGTGCCGCGCCACCGCCCGCAGCAGCTCGCCCTGCAGCGTCTGGCTATTGCCCGCATCGTCGAGCCGCACGTAGTCGACCGTGATCCCCCGCCCGCGCAGCCGCTCGGCGAAGTGCCGCATGCCGGACAGCACGAGCACGATCTTCTTCTTGTGGTGGCGCACATAGGTGCACTCGTCCACCACCTCGACCATCAGCACGACGTCGCCAGCCTCGCAGTCCGCGAGCGCCGACAGGGTGTCGGAAAGCTGGTCGCCCAGCACCATGCGCAGCGTTCCGGCCACTTCCATCTCCTCGCTCGACCCGCCGGCGCAGGCCAGCCCTAGCTGTGGCGCCGGATCGGCCCGCCACAAGAGGCTATCGACAACGACGGCGGCAGAGCGGAACACTCAGCGCCGGCACGCCACCGGGGACCCATGCGCCAGCTCCTGCTTCTACGGCACGCGAAGTCGCCGTCCGACGACCCGACGCTGAGCGACCATGCGCGGCCGCTGAACGCCGCCGGCCGCCGCACCGCCCGGCTGATGCGGGGCGCGATCGGCGGCCTCGGCGTCGCGCCCGAGTTGGTGCTGGTGTCCTCCGCCCGCCGCACCCGCCAGACCCTGGAGGCGCTGGAGCCCTGGACCGCCCCGCCGCCGCAGGTGCGGGTGCTGGACAGCCTCTATCTCGCCTCCGGCGACCAGATCCTGACGGTGCTGCGCCAGGTCGGCGACCTGGCCGGGCGGGTGATGGTGATCGGCCATAACCCCGGCCTGCACGAGCTCGCCCTCGCCTTGCTCGGCCCGCCCGCCGAGGCGGGAGCGAAGGGCGCCGACCAGCTCGGCCAGCGCTTCCCCACCGGCGCGCTGGCCGAGTTCGCCGTCGGCACCGAGTGGTCGGCCCTGCAGCCGGGCGCCGGCGTGCGCCTCGTGCAGTTCCTCTGCCCGCGCGACCTGCCGGAGATGGCAAGCTGAGCGCCCAGCTCGACCAGGAGGCTGCGCCCCCACCGGCGGAGCCGGAAGCTGGCCACCCACCGGCGGAGCCGGAAGCTGGGCACCCATCGGCGGCGCCGGAGGCTGCCCACCCACCGGCGGAGCCGGCTACCCCGCTCCCGCCGGCATCGCCCGCGCCCGTCCTGCTCGAGCTGAAGCTGGAGCCGTCGGAGGCCGCCGCGCTGCTGCGTCACTCGGCGATCCGCCGCCGCGGCCGGCTGCGCAGCGCCGCCTGCACCATCACCTGGCATGACACCGGCGCGCGCCGCCTGGCGCACCACAACCAGTCGCTCGCACTGGAACGCGGCGCCTGGCGGCTTGAGCGGCTGGTGGCCGATCCCGCCGGCGCCGCCGGCTCTCTCATCACCCCCAGCGCCGCCGGCGCTCTCATCACCCCCAGCGCCGCCGGCGCTCTCGTCACCCCCAGCGCCGCCGGCGCTCTCATCACCGCCGGCGCAGCCGGCTCTTCCATCACCGCCGGCGCAGCCGGCTCTTCCATCACCGAGCCGGACGGCACCGCGCCCCCTGACGGCATGCCGCCAATCGCCGCCTTCCGCGGCCGCCGGCGCCTGCTGTCGCTCGCCGACGGCCTCGAGCTGGAGCTGCTGGAAGGCACCCTGCGCGGCGTGGCGGACGAGCGGCCGGCCTGCCGCCTCCGCCTGTCCGGCGCCCCGGCCGACCTGGCCAGGCTGGCGCTGGCGCTGGCCGAAACCCTGCCGCTCACCCCGCCGCCGTTCAGCCTCGCGGCCGAGGCGCTGGCGCTCGCCGACGGCGCCCCGCCCGCCGCGGCGCCGCATGGCGGCCCCGCCGTCTCGCCCGGCCAGCACGTCGCCGCGGCGCTGCAGCTTGTCCTCGCCCACCTCGCCGCCGTCATTTGCGGCTGGGCGCCGCTGGCGCCGCTCGGCACCGCCGCCGAGCCGGTGCACCAGATGCGCGTCGCCGTGCGCCGCCTGCGCTCCGCCCTCAGCGTCTTCAACCGCGCCGCCGGCGGCCCCTGCTTCGACCGCCTGCAGGGCGAGCTGCGCGACCTCGCCGGCGCCCTCGGGCAGGCGCGCGACTGGGACGTCTTCCTCGCCGGCACCGGCGCCGCCGTGGGCCACGCCTTCCCCGACGACCACCGCATCAAGGCCCTGCTCGCCGCCGCCGCCGCCCAGCGCCGCCACGCCTATGCCAACCTCGCCGCGACGCTCAAACAGCCCGCCAGTCGCCGCCTGCTGGTCGAGCTCGTCCTGCTGCCCGACCTCGCCCCCTGGCGCGACCAGGCCGACCCCGCCCGGCAGGCCCTGCTCGCCGAGCCGGTGCGCCGCTACGCCACCCACACCCTGTCGCGCCGGCGGCGCAAAATGACCGCCGTCGGCGACAGCCTCGACGGCCTCGACGCCGACGCCCTGCACGCCATCCGCAAGCAGGGCAAGCGCCTGCGCTACGCCGCGGAGTTCTTCGCGCCGCTCTACGCCGGCAAGACGGTCAAACGCTTCCTCACCCGGCTCGAACACCTGCAGGAAGAGCTCGGCCTGCTCAATGACAGCCACACCGCCGGCCGCCTGATGCGCCAACTCGGCCACGACCGCAGCCGCGACCTCGCCTTCGGCGCAGGCGTGGTCCAAGGCCTGCTGGCCGCCCACGCGGAAGACGCCGCCACACGCGTGGGCACGGCCTGGCACCGGTTTCTCAAGGCGGACGTGTTCTGGGATTAGTCAAGGCCAGGGCGCTGCCCTGGACCCGTCACGCGCCAGCGTGCATTCGCACGGCGGGGGCGGCGCCCCCCGACCCGCATCCGTAAGGCACAGCTCCTTCTACTTGGCGAAGCCACTCAAACCTCGACCCACCTGCCCGGTCTTCGCCCGTTGAGCATCCATAATAAATGGATTTTAAAGGCTTCGCCTTTAATGGGGTCCAGGGGCAAAGCCCCTGGCCTTCCTTCTTCGGAGCACACCCTTGGACGCTGCCTCCGCCTTCCTGATCGCTCTCATCCAGGGTGCCACCGAGTTGTTCCCCGTCAGCAGCCTCGGCCACGCCGTGCTCGTGCCGGCCGTGCTGGGCTGGCAGCTCGACCAGGCCGGCGCGATCTTCCTGCCCTTCCTGGTGCTGCTCCATGTCGGCACCGCGGTCGCCCTGCTCGGCTATTTCTGGCGCGACTGGCTGGCGCTCATCCGCGGCGTGCTCGGCTTTGCCGACCCGCACCAGGCGCGCGAGAGCCGGCGGGTGCTGATGCTGATCATCATCGCCACCATCCCGGCGATCCTGGTCGGCTTCGTGCTGGAGCACCGGCTGCGCGCGCTGTTCGCCTCGCCGCTCATCATCGCGGTGGTGCTGGCGCTGAACGGCGTGCTGCTGCTGTTCGGCGAGCGGCTGCGCGCGCGCGTCACGCTCGGCGAGCCGCGGGCGCTGTCCGGCCTCACGCCGACCGACGCGGTGGTGATCGGCGTCTGGCAGTGCCTGGCGCTGATCCCCGGCTTCTCGCGCTCCGGCGCCACCATCGTGGGCGGGCTACTGCGCGGCATCGACCATGCCGGCTCGGCGCATTTCTCGTTCCTGATCGCCACCCCGATCATCCTCGGCGCCACCGCGCTCGAGGTGCCCAAGCTGCTGCACGCCAACGTGCCGGCAGCGACGCTGCATCTGGCGCTGCTCGCCGCCGTGGTCGCCGGCGTCGTCGCCTTCCTCAGCACCGCATTCCTGATGCGTTACTTCCGGCACAACGACAAATGGGCGCTGAGCCCGTTCGCCGTCTACTGCATCGCCGCCGGGCTGGGCTCGGCGGCCTACCTGGCGCTCGCGTGACCCGCCTCGCCTGGCTGCTGCTCGCGGCCTTGCTCGCGGCCCCGGCCGCCGCCGCCGCAAGCCCGCCCGACCCCGCGACCATCCCGGTTTCGCGCATGGGCACGCCGTGGTGGCGCGAGCGCTTCGAGCAGAAGCGCGCGGTCCTGCAGCGCGGCCATGTCGACCTGGTCTGGCTCGGCGACAGCATCACCCAGGATTGGGAACTGGCCGGCCCCGAGCCGTGGCGCGACTTCGCCCCGGTCTGGCAGCGCTTCTACGGCGCCCGCCACGCCGTCAACCTCGGCTTCAAGGGTGACAGCACCGCCCACCTGCTCTGGCGGCTGCTGCACGGCGAGCTCGACATCGCGCCCCCCAAGCTCGCCATCCTGCTGATCGGCGCCAACAATTTCGGCCTGGTGCACAACTCCGCCGAGCAGACCCTGGGCGGCATCGAGGCCGTGCTGGCGCTCCTGCACCAGCGCTGGCCGACCACCCGGGTGATCCTGCTGCCAGTGCTGCCGAGCATCCGCAGCCCCTGGGTCAGCACCCAGACGGCGATCCTGGATGGCGAACTGGCCACGCACCACGGCGACGCCACCTTCGTCGACGTCACCCCGCTGTTCCTGACCAACGGCCAGGTCGACGCGGCCAACTTCATCGATCCGCATCTGCAGCCGCCCGACCCGCCGCTGCACCCAACGGCGCAGGCGCAGGCGCGCATCGCCGGGCAGATCGAGCCTGAGGTGCGGCGGGTGCTGCCGCAGTAAGCAAGCGGTCCTTTTTTGCAAAAAAGGACCAAAAAACTCTTGCTCGAGAAGAATGGGACAGGTCGGGGTTTGTGCTAGGAAAGGCCGTCGGGCAACCCCTCTCGCACGGGAAACTGAGGCTCTTGCCTATTGGCAAGTTTGACATAAGTCGTTGAAAACGCTCTATTTTGCGTTTTGCGATAGCCCCAAAAACCAGTCGGTCCCGATCGCGCCAAATCTTGCTGTATTTCACGCGATTCAAAAAAATCCGGCGAGCCCAGCAAAAGTTTTTTGCTGCTTTTTTTCAAAAAAGCAGCCTCTCCTATCCCTCCAGCACGCTCCGCACCGCCGCCCCGGTCAGCCGGGAGACCACGCTGCGCCGCCGCCTTGGCCGGAACACCTGCGCGCTCGCCGTCTCCCCGCCGAGCTCGCGCACCACCGTGTCGAGGTCGCCGAGCGCGTCGACCAGGCCCAGCGCCACGCCCTCCTGGCCGAGGAAGAAGCTGCCGTCGAACACCTTCGGCTCGTCCGAAAGCCGGCTGCCGCGGCGGCTGCGCACCCAGTCCTTGAACTGCGTGTGCACGTCGTCGAGCAGGGTCTGGATGAAGGCGCGGTCCTCCGGCTTCTCCGGCGAGAACGGGTCCAGCCGCGCCTTGTTCTCGCCGGCGGTGTAGAGCCGCCGCTCCACCCCGTAGCGCGCCAGCAGGTCGCTCAAACCAAAGCTGCCGCCGCGCACGCCGATCGAGCCGACGATGCTCATCGGGTTGGCGCGGATCGTGCCCGCCGCGCAGGCCAGCCAGTAGCCGCCCGAGGCGCCCGCCTCGCCGATCACGGCGACGAGCGTCACCCGCTTCTGCTCCGCCTCGTGCAGGATCGCCCGGCCGATCAGGTCGGACTGCACCGGCGAGCCGCCTGGGCTGTCGATGTCGAGCACCAGGGTGGCGCCGGCCGCGGCGGCGCAGGCCTTGAGCAGCGCCGGCTTGACGCTGTCGATGTTGAGCGCATCCGCGCGCGCGGCGATCAGGCCGTGCAGCCGCAACACCGGCACTTGCTTGGGCCGCCAGAACATCAGCTTCATCACGCGTCTGCCTCCACCGCCCTACTTGGTAGCCTTCGCCGCCGTCCGACGACGAAGCGCCGCGGCGGCGGAAGGTTGCCGCGCCGGCGCGGCGCGATTGCCCGCGGCCTTCGGCTTTTGCCCGGCGGGCTTCGGTTTGGGCGTCGATTTTGGCTTCGCCTTGGCGCCCGGCTTGCGTTTGCCCGTCGCCACCGGCGCCGGCGGTGGCCCGAGCAGCAGCGCGCCGCCGGCGAGCAGCAGCCCCAGCCCCGGCAGCGCGAAGCGCACCGGCAGCCCGCAGCGCCCGCTCACGCACAGCCAGGACAGCTCGATCAGCCCGGCGGTGTCGAGAAACAGCCCGGCGAGGAACACCAGCGCCGCGATCAGCAGAACCGTGCGCCGCATGCTCCTGGTCCCCCGCGGCGGACAGGCCGGCGCACATCGTTATCATCGGGCGGCATCGTGACAGAGCGCCAGGCTGCGGTAACTATATTGGTAATGGACACCCTCCCGCCACCCGTTGCCGCCGCCACGCCCGCCCCGTTCACGATTGCCATGCCGGAGTGCGGCAGCGTTCCCCTGGTGTTCGCCTCGCCGCACTCCGGCCACGACTACAGCGCCGACTTCCTGGCCGCCACCAGGCTCGACCCGCAGGTGCTCCGGCGCAGCGAGGACAGCCATGTCGAGCAGCTCTTCGATGCCGCGCCCGGCCTCGGCGCACCGCTGATCGCCGCCAGCTTCCCGCGCGCCTACTGCGACGTGAACCGCGAGGCCTGGGAGCTCGACCCGGCGATGTTCGACGGCGCCCTGCCCGCCTGGGTCAACACCAGCAGCCCGCGCGTCGAGGCCGGCCTCGGCACGATCGCCCGCGTCGTCGCCTCGGGCGAGCCGATCTACCGCGACAAGCTCCGCTTCGCCGACGCCGAAACCCGCATCCGAGACCTCTGGCAGCCCTATCACGACGCGCTCAGCCGGCTGATCTGGGATGCCCGCGCCCGGCACGGCGCCTGCCTGCTGATCGACTGCCACTCGATGCCGGCGCATGCCGTCGAGGAGCGCCGCTTCCCGCCCGACATCGTGCTCGGCGACGCGCACGGCACCGCCTGCGCCGACGGCGTCACCCGCAGCGTCGAGCAGGCGCTGCTGGCGCAGGGCTACACCGTCCGCCGCAACGACCCCTATGCCGGCGGCTACGTGACCCGCCACTACGGCAAACCACGCGACGGCATCCACGTGCTGCAGATCGAGGTCGCGCGCGGCCTCTACATGGACGAGCAGACCAACGAGAAGCGACCGGGCTTCGGCCGCCTGCACACCGACCTGACCGCGCTCATAGCCCTGCTGGCAACGACCGCGCCGACGCTGCTAGGGTTGAGCGGCTAAAAGGAAGGCCAGGGGCTTTGTCCCTGGACCCCATTAAAGCCGTAGCCTGTAAAATCCATTTCCGATCCATGACTCCTCGGCGGGGTCGGTGTCATGGAAGCCGGTCTAAATAGCGTCGCCCAGCCAGGAGACCCTAACGGATGCGGGTCTGGGGGCGCCGCCCCCAGCGGGTCCAGGGCAGAGCCCTGGCCTTGGTCTATGTCGGGCGAAAAAAATGGCGGTGCCGAAGCACCGCCAAGTTTAGGGAGGAAACGTCCAAGACTACAGCGCACCGCAGCGTGCTGCAGTGCAAAAATTAGCGAGTTCCCGCCGCTGAGCAAGCGCCATTGTGCAATGCAGCAGCGTCCTGGCTGCAGACCGGCAAGGAACACTGCGATCGAGTGGCGCGTTCGCCGACGATGCCGGACATGATGACGTCGCCCGCCGCGAAGCTCGAGGTCGGCCCTGATCGCCTCGTTGGCGCGATCGAGGCGCTGGTGCCCTTGCTGCGCGACGAGGCAGCCATCTGCGACGAGGCGCCGGCGTTCCCGGCCCGCTCGATCGCCGCGTTGCGCGCGGCGGGCGCCTTGCTGGCGCCGATGCCGGGCGCTGATGGCGGCCTTGGCTTTGGCACGGAGCCAGGCGGGGTCGCGGGGCTAGTCGCGGTGCTGGGCGCGCTCGGGCGCGGCAGCATCGCCGTCGGGCGGCTCTACGAGGGCCACGTCAACGCGCTCAAGCTGATTGCGCTCTATGGCGGCGCGGACCAGCGCCGCCGGGCTGCCGCGGACGCCGCCGCGGGCCATCTGTTCGCCATCTGGAACACCGAGCCGCCACCCGGCTTGCGCCTCAACCGCGGCGACGTCCTGGCGGGCGGCAAGATCGTCTGCTCCGGCGCGGGTTACGTCACCCGCCCGCTGGTGACCGCCCGCCGGCCCGATGAGCCGGAGCAGATGCTGGTGCTGCGCCTCGCCCCGGGCGAGCGCGTCGTGCCGGGCTCGGCGACGAGGCTGCATGGCGTGCGTGCGGCGGTGACCGCCTCGATGAGCCTGGACGATCTCGCCGTCGAGCCTGACAGCCTGATCGGCGCGCCGGGCGACTATCTTCGCCAGCCGGAGTTCTCCGCGGGCGCCTGGCGCGGCTCGGCGGTCGCGCTTGGCGGGCTCGACAGCCTCGTCGCCCTGGCCGGCGAGCAGCTCGTCGCACGCCGCCGGGCCGAGGCGCCGTTGCAGCTCGCCCGGCTCGGCGAGGCGCTGGTCGCCGCCGGCACCGCCCGGCTCTGGACCACCCGGGCCGCCGAGGCCGCCGAGCTCGGCCAACTCGACGCCGAGGAGGTCGCGGCCACCGTGAACCTCGCTCGCATCGCCGTGGAGGCCGCAGCGCTCGACGCCATGCGCCTGGTGACCCGCAGCCTTGGCCTCGCCGGCCTGGTCGCGCCCAACCCGGTGGAGCGCATCCTGCGCGATCTCGCGACCTACCTGCGCCAGCCGGCGCCGGACGAGACGCTGACCGAGGCAGCGGCCTGGTTCGTCGCCAATCGTCGGCTGCCCTGATGCTGGCCGGGCCGCTGCTCGAGGGGTTTGCCGCCCTGCCCTTCGCCGACGCCGCCAGCATCGCCGGCGGGATCTGCCTGATCCTCGCCCCGCATCCCGACGACGAGAGCCTGGGCTGCGGCGGCTTGATCGCCGAGCTCTGCGCCGCCGGCCGGCCGCCGGTCGTCGTCATCCTGACCGACGGCGTCGGCTCGCACCCGAACTCGCGCCGCTATCCGCCGGCACGTCTCGCGGCTTTGCGTGCCGACGAGGCCGCCGCCGCGGTGGCGGCACTCGGCCTGCCGCCCGGGCGGCTGCACCATCTTGGCGCCACCGACACGGCGGCGCCGCATGGCGGACCGGCGCTGGAACGCCTGGCCGACCGGCTGGCGATGCTGGCCAGCGACGCGCGCGCCGCCACGCTGCTGACCACCTGGCCACACGATCCGCATTGCGACCACCTCGCCGCCTGGCACCTGGCTGTCGCGACCGCCGACCGGGCGGCCCTGCGCCTGCTCTGCTATCCGGTGTGGGGCTGGACGCTGCCCAACGACACCCTCTTGCCGGAGCGGGCGTGGACAGGCTGGCGGCTCGACATCACCGCGCGGCTGGCCGCCAAGGCGGCCGCGATCCGAGCGCATGCCTCGCAACTGACGGGCCTGATCGATGATGACCCCGCGGGATTTCGCCTGCCCGAGGCGCTGCTCGGCCTCTTCCGCCGCCCCTACGAGGTGTACCTGGAGGCCGGGCGATGACCGGCTCGTGGGACGCCGCCACCTTCGACCGCCTCTACGCCAGCAATCCCGATCCATGGGACTTCCATGGCAGCGCCTATGAGCGTGCCAAATACGAGGCGACGCTTGCCGCGCTGCCGGCGCGCTGCGGCGACCTGCTCGAGGTCGGCTGCTCGATCGGCGTGCTGACGAGCCGCCTGGCGCCGCGCTGCGACCACCTGCTGGCGCTCGACTTCGCAGCGGCCGCCCTCGCACAGGCCCGTGCGACCTGCGCCGCCTGTGGCAACGTCCGCTTCCTGCAGGCGGGCGTTCCGGCCGGCTGGCCGGCTGGCCGCTTCGACGTGATCCTGTTTTCCGAGGTGCTCTACTTCCTCTCGCCCGCCGACATCGAGACGACCGCCAGACGCGCCGCCGCAGCGCTCACGCCGGACGGCACGGTCGTTTTAGTGAACTGGACCGGCCCGAACGACGCCCCGTGCACCGGTGACCGCGCAGCAGAGCTATTCATCAAGGCCTCAACGCTCAAACATGAGCGCGTGGCAATCGAGGCCACCTACCGCATCGATCGACTAAAAACGTAAGGGGTCTCTAGCCACGGGCTTCAGCGGGTCCAGGGCAGAGCCCTGGCCTTGACTGCTCGAACTCAGTGGCTCGCCTCTCGTCGCAACGAGCGACCAGACCCTTGCCCTGGCCTGAGCGGTTTCCGCCGCCAACTCCGAGCGCAGCACAGGCCGCCTCACCAAAACGGGGCTCGCCACCTCGAGCATCGCCCAACCCTCGCCGAAATACCGGGCTGCTGCCGCCCCGCGCACCAGTCGCGGCGCCACCTGGAGGGCTTCGGCGAGGCTGTCGGAAGAGGTGCGGCGCCGGAACGCCGCGCGCAGGGTGGCTCGCCGGCAGCAGGCCTCGGCCGGCTCGAAGCGGTCGTCGATCGCCGGGTCCTGCCGCACCATCCGCCGGGCCATCGTCTCCGCCATGCCGCCGGCGGCCCGTCCCTGCAGCCGTCCGGAGACGATGACGTGCACGGTCGGGTCGTGGCGGATGCGGGCGTCGACGCGGCGCAGGGCGGCGATGAAGGCGCGGTCCTCGCCGAGCGGCAGCTTCGGCACGCCGCCGGCGCGCCGCCAGGCCTCGACGGTCACCGCCAGGCTGGCGCCGCTCTCCTCGCCATGCCGTGGCCATGGGTCGGCCGGATCCGGGTCGATGAGCGAGTCGAGCTCGTCGAGCAGCGTGCCGTAGGCGATCTCGAGGCGGTCGTCCTCATGCAGGCTGGGGTGGATCGCCAGCGCCTCCACCGGATCGATCACCGCCTGGCCGCACACGACCTCCGCCCCGCCGGCGAGCGCGGCCAGGTTGCGCGCCAGCCAGTCCGCTGGCGCCAGGCTGTCGGCATCCGTCGTCAGCAACACGCCGGCCGGGCCGGCCTGCTCTGCCGCGAGGGTCATCGCGAGCGCCCGCGCGTGCCCCGCATTGGCGGATGGAGGCGCGAAGTCGTGCTCGATGACCTCGACGTCCAGCGCCAACTGCCGGCGCAGCGAGCGCACGACGATCGCCGTGCCGTCGCGGCAGTTGTTGAGCAGCAGCAAAACCTTGGGCGGCGGCGCACCGGCCTGCCTGGCGATCGACTTCAGACAGCCGCCAATGCGGTCGACCTCGTCATGCACGGGGATCGCGATCGTCGGCACCCGCTCGCGTCCGTCATGCCAGCCTGTCACGCGGCCGCCGCCGCAGGGGCGGTGGTGTCCTGTGCGGTCTGCCGCTCCAGCTCGCTGTCGAGCAGCGCGCCGGTCAGGATCACCGAGAGCGACAACCATAGCCAGGTCATGAAGCCGATCACGGCGCCGAGCGAGCCGTAGGTTTTGTTGTAGTTGCCGAAGCTGGCGACGTACCAGGAGAACAACGCCGACACCGCAATCCACAGCACCGTCGCCACCAGGCCGCCCGGCGTCACCCAGCGCCACTTGGCGATCGCCCGGCAGGGTCCCCAGCGGAAGACGACGGCAAGGAAGCTGGCCACGACCAGGAACAGCAGCGGCCAGCGCGCCAACCCCAGCAGCGTCTTGGCCAGGCTGTCGAGACCGAGGAAGTGCAGCGCCACCGGCAGCACCACGATGCTGCCGAGCGCCACCATCAGAAAGACGACGCCGCCTAGCGTGAAGGCGAACGAAACCAGGGTCAGCTTGATGAAGCCACGCTTTTCGTCCGTGCCGTAGACGATGTTCAAGGCGTCCAGCAGCGACTTCACGCCGGCGTTCGCACTCCACAGCGACGTCGCAAGCCCGACCAGGAAGCCGAAGCCCAGCGCCTTCTTCGAGCTGCTGGTCAGCGCGTGCAGCTGTTCGGAGATGATGTCGAGACCGCCGCTCGGCAGCACGCCGTGCAAGGTGGTGAGCTGGTCGTTCAGCCTCACCGGATCGGCGACGAAGCCGTACAGCGAGACGAACGCGGCCAGTGCGGGAAACAAGGCCAGCAGGCCGTAGAATGTGACGCTGGCCGCCTCGGCCATCACGCGATGGCTGGAGAAGTTGACCGCAACCCGCTTGCCGATCTGCCACCAGCCGCGCGGCGGGATCTCGATCGGGCTCTCCGCCTTCATCCCCGGGCGCTCGGCCGGCACCTCGGCGGGAGGCTCGCCCCGCGACCCGGGCGGTCGGTCCGATGAGCCCGGAGCGGGGGCGGCGGCCCCGCCGGCCGGCGGGGCGGGCGCCGCCTCCAGCAGCGCCGTGGCGGCGCCGAGCGCGACTTCGGTGATGAAGCGCATGCCGGACGCGGCTCGTCCGGGCGTTTGTCGTGCCGCCTTGCGCCGCCATAGCCGCTTCATCATCGCCTCCCTGCGCGGGCGGAACGACGTGGCGTGACGGCGGTTCACTGCGCGTGCTGTTGAACTCGGCCGAGGCCTGCCGCATATCGCCGCTCGCCGGCCCACCGCCCATTGCAAAGGCATCCAGACGATGAGCGATACAGACACCAAGCCCGTCGAGCGGCATGAGTTCGGCGCCGAGGTTGGGCGGCTGCTCGACCTGGTGGTGCACTCGCTGTACTCCGAGCGCGAGATCTTCCTGCGCGAGCTGGTCGCGAACGCGGCCGACGCCACCGACCGTCGGCGCTTCGAGAGCCTGACCGACGCGTCAGTCGCCGCGCCCGAGGGTGCGGCCGTGCGCATCGTGCCCGACAAGGATGCCCGGACGCTGGTGATCAGCGACGACGGCATCGGGATGAGCCGCGATGAGCTGGTGCAGAACCTCGGCACCATCGCCCGCTCCGGCACCCGCGCCTTTGGCCAGAGCCTGGCGGATGCCAAGCCCGAGGATCGCCCGAACCTGATCGGCCAGTTCGGCGTCGGCTTCTACGCCGCCTTCATGGTCGCCGACCGGGTCGAGGTGGTCTCGCGCCGGGCCGGCAGCGAGGAGGCCTGGCTGTGGGCGAGCGAGGGCGCGGGCAACTACACGCTGAGCCCGGCCGAGCGGGCGAGCGCCGGCACGACGATCACCCTGCACATCAAGTCCGATGCCGACGAGTTTCTCGAGCCCTATCGGCTGGAGACGATCGTGCGCAAATGGGCGGACCACATCGCCCTGCCGATCCTGCTCACCCGCGACGGCAAGGAGCAGGCCGCCAACGAGGGCACCGCGCTGTGGCGCCGAAGCAAGTCCGAGGTCGACGAGGAAGCCTATAAGAGCTTTTACAAGCATCTCGGTAACTATTTCGACGAGCCCTGGGCCACGCTGCACTGGCGCGCCGAGGGCAACATCGAGTTCTCCGCGCTGCTGTTCGTGCCGGGCGCCAAGCCGTTCGACCCGCTGGAGGGCGAGCGGAAATCCAAGGTGCGGCTGCATGTGCGGCGGATGTTCATCACCGATGAGGCGGAGCTGCTGCCGCCCTTCCTGCGCTTCGTGCAGGGCGTGGTCGATACCGAGGACCTGCCGCTTAACGTCAGCCGCGAGATGCTGCAGGCAACGCCGGTGCTGGCGCGCATCCGCAAGGCGGTCACCAACCGGGTGCTGTCCGAGCTCAAGACCCGCAGCGTCGACGCGGCCGGCTATGCGCCGTTCTGGGATAATTTCGGGTCCGTCCTCAAGGAGGGCGCCTACGAGGCGGGTGCTGCCGGCATCGACGTCGAGAAGGACCTGACGCCGCTGCTTCGCTTCCGCTCCAGCAATGCCGGGTCCGGTGACGGCGGCCTGACCTCGCTCGCCGAGTACGTGACGCGGATGAAGCCGGGCCAGGAGGCGATCTACTACCTGCTCGGCGACAGCCAGGAGGCGCTGGCCGCCTCACCGCAGCTCGAAGGTTTCCGCGCGCGAGGGCTGGAGGTGCTGCTGCTGTCAGACCCGGTGGACGCCTTTTGGCCCGACAGGCTCGACAAATTCGACGACAAGCCGCTGCGTAGCGTCACTCAGGGCGCGGCTGACCTGTCGAACTTCAAGGCGGACGGCCAGAGCGCCGAGGAGCCCGCCGACGCGGCGGCGCTGATCGAGGCGCTCAAGACGACGCTCGGTGCCGACATCGCCGATGCGCGGGTCACCGATCGGCTGACCGACAGCGCCGTCGTGCTCGCCGCCTCCGAGGCCGGACCCGACCTGCAGATGCTGCGGCTGATGCGCCGCTCCGGCCGAGCCGCGCCGCCAAGCGCGCCGGTGCTGGAGCTCAATCCGCGCCACCCGCTGATCCGCAGCCTGGCCGACCGCGCCGCCGCGCATGCCGATATTGCGGACAGCGCGCGCACGCTGCTCGATCTGGCTCGAGTGCAGGATGGCGAGGCACCGCGCGACCCGGCCGCATTCGCCCGGCGGGTCACGGCGGCTTTGGCGGGGGCACTCAAGTAAGGCAAGGCCAGGGGCTTTGCCCCTGGACCCCATTAAAGGCGAAGCCTTTAAAATCTGTGACTTGTTCTGTCCAGGCGTGATGCGGGTCTGGGGCCGCCCCCGGTGGGTCCAGGGCAGAGCGCTGGCCTCGCTAATCAGACTTGCTGCTGTCGCACCCGCTCGCCGCGCAGGCCAGCGATGATACTGGTGGATCATAACGGCGGATCGTCACGTCCTGTCCGGCCTGCAGGTCGACAGCCGGCGTGCCGAGTGCGGCGAGCTGACGACGGAAGCTCGGGCTGATTACGTCCTCGGACTGGCCTATTCTGCCCAGCACCACCCAGACGCGGTCGCCCTGGGCAATTCGCGCCGGCGCATCGCTCAGTTGCAGGCTGACGCCGCTGCCGACCAGCGGATCGCCGGTCCGGTTCAGGTAGACGTTGAGCAGGCGCGTGCCCCAGTAATCGCTGACCAGCACCAGGTCGCCCGGCTGGCGCCCGGCATGCAGCTCGGCCGCGGCCAAGTCCCAGCGAGGCTTCGTCTCGGCGGCGTAATATGGCCATAGGTTGATCGCGGCGAGTGCGGCGGTACCAAGCACCAGCCCGGTGCGCAGGCGGGCCGGCAGCGCCGCCAGTCCGAGCCCGGCCAGGATGAAGAAGGGCGCGCCCGACCACAGGATGTAGCGCGGCATCCACATCGGCTGCACCGACGAGAACGCCAGCAGGGCCAAGGGCAGCGTCAGCACGGCGAGCATGATCGGCGCGAGCCCGGCGGGCCGACGAAGCGCCAGGAAGGCGACGCCGCAACCGGCCAGCAGGGCGGCGAGAACCTCGAGCAGTGGACCTACCAGAGGCACCATGCCGTAGAGCAGCCGACCGCTGATCAGGCTGGAGTCGCGCAGCAGGTAGACTGCTGCAACGGCCGACCAGATGCGCTTGGCGCTCACCGGCGGCACCCAGTCGAGCCCGGCGCGCATGTCGTGCCCGCGCACCGAACAGTACATCGCGACGAACCAGGGCAGGCACGAGGCTGCGACGATCGCCTGGGCGGTGAGCCAGTTGCGCCGGAACACATGCCGTCGCGCGCGGCACTCCGGATCATGCCGTGAGCCCATCCGCCAGGCGATGGCGACTGCCGCAAGGTTGACGGCGAGCCACCAGAACAGCGCCACGCTCAGGGTGTTGAGCGCCGCCGCCGTGCCGAACAGCAGCAGCCCCCAGTCGCGGCGCGGTGCGCCTGGGGTGCGGAGCGGCAGCGCCGCACGCTCCGGATGCAGCGCCAGCCCAACCAGGCCCAGCAGCGCCAGCAGGATCAGCGCCGTGACCAACGTGTACGATCGCGCTTCCTGGCCGTACTGCACCTGCAGCGGCGAGAGCGCCATCAGCAGCCCGGCGAGCAGCCCGGCCTTGCTCCCGCCGAGCCGGCGGGTGATCAGCGCGACCAGGCCGCAGCACAGGCCGCCACAGAATACCGACGGCAGCCGCAGCCAAAGCTCGCTGTTGCCGAGGTGCTCGACGGCGCCGGCGAGCAGGAAGTAGGTGGGCAGGTGATGATTCTGCAGCGAGCTTTGCAGCAGGCCGCGCAACGGCAGCGCCGAGCGGTCGAGGGTTGTCACCTCGTCCATCCAGAACGGCTTGGCGCTGATCGCGTTCAGCCTGGCGGCAAAGCCGATGAGGGTGACAAGCGCCGCACCAAGCCAGGTGGGCAGATCGATTGGCAGACGCCCGATCCGGGCCCCGATCGACCTCGACCGGCCTACTCGTATCAACGCCGCCACCCTCCTTGCCACGTCCACAACCATAGCGGTCGGAACGACACCCTGCTGCCCATATAGCTGCAACAAAATGTGGCGACAGAAGGATAGCGCCGGGGCTGCATTGCGGCCCCGGCAGTGTGGAACCGGCTAGTGGTTCTTGCCGCGTCCGGTCCTGGACTGCAGGGCATCGATCCGCTTAGACGCGGCGGCCTTGCTCAGCGACGGGTCGAACGGCTCGCCCGCCTCTTCGCTCAGCGTCTGCAGGTAGGAGGCCTGCGCGCCGGTCATCGACTCGTCGCCGGTTGTCCAGTTGTCGGGGTCCTTGACGGTGTTGGACGGCGGCCCGCTATCCGCCTCGGGATCGCGCGAGGCGAGGCTCTGCTTGGGATTGGCCTCGTCGACCTGCGGGTCGGAGGCGGCGGTGTCAGACGAGGTTTTTGATGTATTGCTCATGACCTGGCGAACGCCGCAGGCGCACCGATGTTCCCGTATTGTTTTGGTTTGATGGGAATGGTGGTGGAACCTCCCGCCGGCACTCCAGGCGCTGGCGACGGCTTCATTCCACTCCGGCCGCCAATGTCCTAGAACGGCGGCATGAGCGATCCCAGCAGCGACACGATGGCGGAGTTCGACCGGCTGGACATCCGGGTCGGCACCATCACCGACGCCCAGCCCGCGCCCCAGGCCCAGCCAGCCGCGATCCAGCTCTGGTTGGATTTCGGGCCCGGGCTCGGCATCCGCCGCTCCTCCGCCCGGATCACCCGCCA
Organism: Acetobacteraceae bacterium; assembly: GCA_965198995.1. Taxonomy (GTDB): domain Bacteria; phylum Pseudomonadota; class Alphaproteobacteria; order Acetobacterales; family Acetobacteraceae; genus CAXMMR01. The sequence goes on along the minus strand of CBDAQG010000002.1, from coordinate 724,099 downwards.
CTACACGCCCGACCAGCTCATCGGTCGTCAGGTCATGGCGGTGGTGAACCTGCCGACCCGCCAGGTCGGCACGGTGGCAAGCGAGGTCCTGGTGCTCGGCGTGCCAGACGAGGCGGGCGATGCGGTGCTGCTGCGGCCCGACTTTCCAGTGTCTCCCGGCGCCCGGATGGCGTGAAGCGCGAGCCGGTGACCTCGACCAACTATGCGACCGTCACCTGGGATCAACTTCATCGGGACGCCCGTGACCTGGCGCGCCGGCTGATCGGCTCGACCGGCGGGCAGACGCCGTTCCGCGGCATCGTGGCGATCTCGCGCGGCGGCCTGATCCCGGCTGCGATCATCGCCCGCGAGCTTGACTGCCGGCTGGTCGAGAGCGTCTGCATCCTCGCCTATGACGACGAGACGCCGCGCGAGCCGAGCGTGCTCAAGGCCCCGGTGGCCGCCGGCGACGGGGCGGGCTTCCTGATCGTCGACGACCTGGTGGACACGGGTGTGACCGCCTCGCTGGTGCGGCGCATGCTGCCGCGCGCCGCGTTCGCCTGCCTCTACGCCAAGCCCGCCGGTCGGGCGGTTGCCGACCACTTCGTCGCCGAGGTGGCGCAGGAGACCTGGGTGCTGTTCCCCTGGGACACCGCGCCGCTGTTCGTCGTACCGCTTGCCCGCCAGCCGTGACAAGGCGGTGATGGACGGCGTCGACAGCACGCCGGCCGGCTCGCCCACGCGGCCGGCGCTTGGCACCTCGACGCCGCGCTTCCTGCCGCTGCTGCTCGGCTTTCTGCAGGCGGTGGGCCCGGTCTCGACCGACATGTACCTGCCCGCCTTCCCGGCCATCGAGGCGTCGATGCGCTCGGGGCAGGGCACGGCGCAGTATACCCTCGCTGCCTGGTTCGTCGGGCTCGCCGTCGGCCAGTTGACCCAGGGTGCGCTCGCCGACCGATTTGGCCGCCGACTGCCGCTGCTGTTCGGCACCGCGCTCTACACCCTCGCCTCGGCCGGCTGCGCGCTGTCGCACTCGATCCTGACGATGTCGGTCTACCGGTTGCTGGCCGCCCTCGGCGGCTCGGCGAGCACCGTGATGCCGCGCGCCATCGTGCGCGACATCGCCGATGGTCCCGAGGCGGCGCGGCTGATCGCCCAGTTGATGCTGATCATGGGCGTGGCGCCGATCCTGGCGCCGACGCTCGGCGGGCTGATGCTGCAGGTGGCGAACTGGCGGGTGATCTTCTGGATCGCCACCGGCTACGGCGTGGTTGCGCTGGTCGCCGTCGTCTGGGCGATGCCGGACACCCTGCCGCCGGCGCTGCGCGCGCGGCTGCATCCGCTGGCAATGCTGCGGCGCTACAATGCGGTGCTGCGTGAGCGCCACTTCATCACCCACGCGCTGCAGTTCGCACTCGCGATGTTCGCCGTCTTCAGCTATCTCGGCGGGGCGCCGGGCGTGTTCATTGACGATTTTCACGTCTCGCCCACGGCGTTCGGCAGCCTGTTTGGCGTCAATGCCGCCGCCTACATCTTCGGCTCACAGATCAATGCCACCCTGCTGCGGCGCTTCGGCGCGCACCGCGTGCTGCGTGGCGCCTCAAACCTCCAGGTGGCTGCCGCCCTGGTGCTGACGGCGGATGCCTGCACCGGCTTTGGCGGCCTGCTCGGCATCCTGCTGCCGCTCACGGTGACGATGTTCAGCATCGGACTGATCAATCCCAACGCGACCGTCGGCGCTCTGGCCCGCCATCGCGCGATGGCGGGCAGCGCGTCGGCGCTGATGGGCACGCTGTCCTTCGTGCTGGGCGCGGTCGGCGCCGAGGCGGTCGGCGCGCTGGTGGACGGCACGCCGCGGCCGATGGCCTTGCTGATGCTGTTCGGCGCCGTCGCCTCGCGGTTGATCGATGCGCGGCGACCTGGCCCTGGAGTGTAGCAGGATAAAGGCTTGGGCTTTGCCCTGGACCCGCTGGGGCCTGAGGCCCCAGACCCCCCTCCAGGGGCGAAGCTCCTGGGCTTGCTTCGTTGCTGGTCCCACGGCGCCAATACGGATATGATACTGCCGAAATGACGGAGCTCCCACGATGAAGATCATCTCGACGCTTGCCGCTGCTGCGGTGGTCGCAGGTTCGCTGGCCGGGCCGGCGCAGGCCGAGCCGGGCGGATGCCTCAAATACGGCGCCGCCGGCGCGGTCGGCGGCCATCTGGTCCATCACGGGGTGCTGGGCGCGGCCGGTGGCTGCGCTGCCGGCGCCTATAAGCGGCACAAGTATCGGCAGGCGCAGCGTGCGGCGGCTTCTCATGCCGCAGCCAGTCAGCCGTCGGTCACCAGCACGCCCGACAGCCCGCCGCCAGCGGAGTAGCCCTCAGTCCGCCAGCAACGCCTCGGCTGACGACAGGTCAGCCAAGGTGTTGAGGTTGGTAAAGGGGTCAACGTTGCGACCGCCTATCAGGACGGGCGCGAACCCGACCGTCGCGACGCGACCAGCGGCGAACGCCCACACGCGTTGAACGCCCTGCTCCAGGGCCGTTGCGAGTTCGGCTCGCAGCGAGACCGACCAGAGCGCCGTCGCATGGTGCACCTGGCCGTTCGAGGTGGCGCAGGTGATCAGAGACCGGCCTTCGCCGAGATGCTCGGCCAGGTTGGGCGGCAGAAACGGACAGTCCGAGGGCACGCTGAGGAGGGTTTGCCAGCCCGTCGCCGCCGCCCACTCCATCCCGGCCCAGACGCCGGCGAGCGGCCCGGATCCGGTCGTGTCCGGCAGCACCGGCAGCCCGAAGCCGGCGAAGCGGGCGGGATCGCCGTTGGCGCTGAGCGCGACATGGCCGGCGGCCCGGCGCTGGCCTGACGGGTCGAGGCGCGCCAGCACGTGCGTCAGCAATGGTCGCCCGCCCAGTAGTCGCAGCGCCTTGTCGCCGCCACCCATTCGGCGCGCCTGGCCGCCGGCGAGCACCACCACGGGGTGCGGCTCAACCATCCGCCTCGGCCAGCACGAAGGCGGCGATTGCGGCGATGTCGTCAAGATCGAGCACCGGCACCGCGAGGTCAGACAGCGAGGTGTCGCTCGCCACGCCGACGATGTCCGGGTCCTCGCGGGCCAGCACCGTCTTGCCGCCCGATGGCCGATGCACCTCGAGCTTGCGGTGGCGGTGGCGCTTAAAACCCTCGACCAGCACTAGGTCGACCGGCGAGAGGTGCGCCAGCAGCTCGGGCAGGGAGGGTTCCGGCGCGCCGCGCAGCTCGTGCATCAGTGCCCATCGCAGGGTTGAGCTCACCAGCACCTCCTCGGCGCCACCCAGGCGGTGGGTGTGGCTGTCCTTGCCGGGCGTGTCGACGTCAAACGCGTGGTGGGCGTGCTTGATCGTCGAGACGCGCAGGCCCTGGCCTGTCAGGCATGGCAGCAACCTGGAGATCAGCGTCGTCTTGCCGCTGCCGCTCCACCCGCAGATGCCCATGACCCTCAGCGGGGCAGCCCGGTGCGATGTCCTGCGCGTGCGGACGCCGGCGCCCGACGAACGAGCGGGTGCAGCCGCCTCAGGGTGGCGAGCGCTGTGCGGCGGCGGGGAAGGTCAGCATTTGCGGGGCATCGGCGCCCGGAGCCGTCCATTCCCGCCACAGCAGGATCAGGGCCGCCATGATGGCCGGCCCGAGAAACAGGCCGAGCAGTCCCCAGATTTCCACCCCGCCCAGAATGCCAAACAGCACCCATAGGAACGGCAGCCGGGTTGCACCGCCGATCAGCACCGGACGGATGAAGTGATCGGCGACGAAGGTCACGATGAAGCCGAGCACCAGGATCGCCACCGCTGCCACCACCGAGCCGCTCACCGCCACCAGCGCGGCGGCGATGCAGAACACGACCGCAGCGCCGAACGGCACCATGGCAGCGACCGCCGTGAACAGGCCGAGCAGCGTCGGGTGAGGCACCCCGGCGACGGCGTAGGCGATGCCGAGGATCACGCCCTCGCCGAGGCCCACCAGCACCAGCCCGTCCACCGTGCCGTGCACCGAGGCGATGATCTGCCGGCCGACCCGCTCGCCGGCGGCGCCGAAGCTGCGTCGCGAGGCGACCAGCATTTGTTCCGACACCGCGTCGCCGTCGCGGAACAGGAAGAACAGCGTCAGCAGGGTGAAGCCGAACAGCACCAGGCGGTGCGCGACCTGCGAGCCGACATGCCGTCCGCGTTCGGCCATGCCGCCGGAGACGAGGCGGTGCAGCAGCTCGTTGGCCTGTTTCGGATTGCTCAGGTTCTGCTGCCACCAGTTGACCGCCTGGCCGGAGAGGCCAGGAAGCCGGTGCAGCATGTCCGGCACCGGCACGCCGGTCTGACGCGCCTGGTTCACCCAGTCCAACGTCGCATGCGCCTCCCGACCGGCTTCCAGGGCGACCAGGCCGAACGGGACGATGAACACCAGCGCCACCGCGAGGGTGAACAATGCCGGCAGCCAGTGCGAGTGGCGCGCCGAAGGCCAGCGCTGCAGCATGCGCTGGTAGAGCGGCCACAGGGCGATGGCGAAGATGGCCGCCCAAACCAACGCCGGCAGGAAGCCCTGCAGCGTCCACAGGCCGAGCAGCACCAGGGCCAGCGCCATGAGCATGCGCGCCGTCCGCTGCCGGCGCGTGGCGTCAAGGCCGGGCGTGTCGATGCTGTCCATGCAAGCCTACTTAGCAGAACTCGAGACTCTGAGACACACTGTTCGCCGTAGGAGGGCCAGGGCTCGGTGCTGTCGGATGCGGGTCCGGGGGCGACGCACCAGCGGGTCCAGGGCAGCGCCCTGGCCTCACCTCAACCGGTCAACGCCAAGTCGCCCGGCGTCATCTGGCGGCCGAGATAGCGCTCGACGACGGCCTCGGCCGGGCCGTCCTCGCGCACCTGGCCGTGGTCCATCCAGATCACCCGGTTGCACCACTCGACCAGGATCGGCGCCTGGTGGGTCGACAGCACCAGCACGTCGGCGCCGCGCACCATCCCCTCGACGCGGCTGCGCGCCTTGGTCATGAAGCGCTGGTCGCCGGCGAGGAACCACTCGTCCATCAGCAGCACCTCGGGCTTGATCGCGGTGGCGAGACCAAAGCCGAGCCGCACCACCATCCCCGAGCTGTAGAGGCGCACCGGCAGGTCCATGAAGTGGCCGAGCTCGGCGAACAGCTGGACGTCCTCTTCGAGGCTGGCGATCTCGTCCGCCGAGTAGCCGTTGTAGAGGCCGCGGAGCATGATGTTCTCGCGGCCGGTGAGGTCCATGTTCATGCCGCTGTTCGGGTCGAGCAGCGCGTTCAGCGTCCCATCGATCCGCACCCGCCCGACCACCGGCTCGTAGATGCCGGCGAGCGTGCGCAGCAGCGTCGTCTTGCCGGCGCCGTTGGTGCCGATCAGCCCCAGCCGGTCACCGCGCGTGAGAGTGAACGAGATGTCGCGCAGCGCCTGCACGACGACACGGCTCGACGTGTCGCGGCCGAAGCGACCCGAGGCGGCGGCGGCGAGCGTCTTCTTCAGGCTGCGCGCGCTGCCATGGTAGAGCGGGAAATCCACCGAAAGGTGGCTGACCTCGATGCGAGCCATGGCGGCGGGCGGCTCAGATCCAGAACGCGATGCGGCCGCGCACCCGGACGAACAGGATCCAGGCAGCCGCGGTGAGCACCGCGCTGAACACCAGCGCCGACATCCAGATGATGGGGCTGGCGAGATGGCCGAGCATCGGACCGCGGACGATCTCGAGCAGGGCGTAGAACGGATTGTAGGGCAGCCACCATCCATCCTTGCCGAGCTGGTCCGGCTTCCAGACGATCGGGGTGATGAAGAAGGCGATCTGCATGATCGAGCTGACGATCGGTGGCACGTCGCGGAAGCGGGCGCAGAAGGAGCCGAGGAGCATGCAGGCGGCGATGCCATCGACGAGCCACAGCAGCAGCGCCGGCACGGCGGCCAGAACGTGCAACCCCGGCCAGGCATGATAGACGATCCCGACGACGATCAGCACCGGCAGGTTGTGCGCAAGCGTCAGCACCGTTCGCACCTGCACCCGCACCACGTGGACGAAGTAGGGCATGCGCATCGAGCGGATCGTCGTCTCGGCCTGCAGGAAGGTCGTGCAAGCGTCGGCCGAGATCGAGGTGACGGCGCTCCACATCACCAGCGAAACGGCCAGGAAAGGCAGGTAGTCGTGCAGGTCCTGATGGAACAGGGTGCCGTAGACCGCGCCCATGGCGCCGATCTGCACCGCGGTGGAGAGGGTGAGCCAAAACGGGCCGATCACTGAGCCGCGGTAGCGCAGTTTGATGTCGAGCCAGCCCAGCGTGAGGGCGAGGCGCCACAGCCGGCTGCCGTCGAACAGGTCGCGTAGCGCGAGCCGTTGACGAGCCGACAGGTTGACGGCGGCATCGACCTGTATGTTGGTCGACGCCACGCTGCTCGCATGGTGCTCGGCGGTGACGCTCATGCCTGGTCGGCTACTCCATCCCTGATCGTCCCGCAACAACGGCGGGATGCCGGCGCGCCATTGACCATGCCGGTGATTGTCGGCGGCTGTGGCCGCGATCGCACAGGCCGGTCGACGCGGCATTAACCTGCGGTCACCATGAAGGTTCATGTTGCGGGCGCCGGCAGCAGCAGCTAGGGGTTAGGCAGAGTTTCTGAGGTTCTGCACGAACGGCAAGGTCATTGCCGGGGTCTGTCCGAACGACGGCGGCCGTGTTGGCGGTCGTGACCACCGGCCGCAGGACGCCGCCGAGCCACGACGGAGAGCAATACGCGATGTCGCAAGCTGACCCGGCCCTATCGCGATCGACCTTGCTGCCTCCGGAGAGCTCGTCGCGGTGGGTGGGACGATGGCTTCGTCTGGCCGGGCCGATCGCGTTGCTGGCCGCGCTCGCCGCCTGCGCCACCAGCGGGCCGCAACTGACGGCGACGCAAGAGGCGGCGGTCTATCAGAGCCATGCCAAGCGCGACTACACGCCGCCGGGGCCGCCGGACGACCCGTGGGGCCCTTACATCACCGAGGCGTCGGCGAAGTATGACGTTCCGGACGCCTGGATCCGCGCCGTCATCGGCCAGGAATCGAGCGGGCGACTGTATCATGGCGGCGCCCTGGTCACCTCACCGGTCGGCGCCATGGGGCTGATGCAGCTGATGCCGGACACCTACGACCAAATGCGCGCCAAGTATGGCATGGGTGACGACGCCTATGACCCGCACAACAACATCCTGGCCGGCACCGCCTACATCCGCGAGATGTACGACGTGTTCGGCACGCCGGGCTTCCTGGCCGCCTATGACGCCGGGCCAGCGCGTCTGGACGACTACTTCCATCGCCATCGCCAATTGCCGACCGAGACGCGGCGCTACGTGGCGCGGGTCGGCGAGGAGATCGCCGGCATCTATCCGGCGGCGCGCTCGGATGCCGACCTCTATGCGATGCACAGCCTGCCGATCAACACGCCGGACCCGAGCCCACCCCGGCGGGTGCTGACCGCGCAGGCGCTGCGGCGCGAGCGCGCCCGGGCGGCGGTGCGCTACGCCTACGCCGCGCGGCGTTCGCCGATGGTGCGCGAGAGCGGCCAGCGCGCCGCCGAGGAGGAGGTGGCGATGCTGCCCGAGACCGGGCGCGGCCGGGCCCATCCGGCGCCAACCCTGCGCACCGCGTCCTACGCGGCGCTTGGCGGCGCGCATCGCGATTGGCCGCGGCTGATCGCCACCGCCAGCGCGGCTGAGCGGGTGCCGCATGCCGGCTGGGGCAACACCTTCGCCACAGTGCGCCATCCCGCCGCGGAGGCGCTGCACGGCAGGTTCTACCCGGCACGCGTCGTCAGCCCGTCGCCGCGCGCAATCTGCCACCATGCGCACGGCAAAGCCGTCTGTACGAGCGCGCGGTCCTGACGTCGGCCGGCTAAGCTCGAGCCGGGCACTCGCTTGACGCCATAGACGCGCTCCCGCCTTGGTTGCATCTCTGTAGGCTTGCGGCACTATGGTTGTGTTGTGGGCAGGTGGAGTGAGGGATGCGGATCGCGGTTATTGGCGGCGGCTATGTCGGCCTTGTCTCGGGGGCGTGCTTTGCAGCGCTCGGCATCGACGTCACGATCATCGAGGCCGATCAGGGCCGGCTCGCCTCGCTGCAGTCGGGCGGCATCCCCATCTACGAGCCTGGGCTCGACAAGTTGGTGGCTGACAATGTCGCCGCGGGCCGACTCGCCTTCACCGGCGACATCGGCGACGGGATTGCCGGCGCCGAGGTGGTGTTCGTCGCCGTGGGCACGCCGACGCGGCGGGGCGATGGCCATGCCGACGTGAGCTATGTCAACGCCGCGGTGGAGCAGGTGGTGCGCCACCTGCGCGAGTATGCAGTGATCGTCACCAAGAGCACGGTGCCGGTCGGCACCGGGCGGCACATCGCCGAGATCATGCGCCGGACGCGGCCGGAGGCGGAGTTCGACGTCGCCTCCAACCCTGAGTTCCTGCGCGAAGGCAGCGCCATCGGCGACTTCATGCGGCCCGACCGGGTGGTGATCGGCTGCGACAGCGAGCGGGCGCAGGAGGTGATGCGGCGACTGTATCGGCCGCTGTATTTGATCGAGACGCCGATCGTGTTCACCAACCTGGAGACCGCCGAGCTCACCAAATACGCCGCCAATGCGTTCCTGGCGCTGAAGATCACCTTCATCAACGAGATGGCCGACCTGTGCGAGAAGGTCGGCGCGGACGTGCAGGACGTCGCACGCGGGATCGGCATGGACGGGCGGATCGGGCGGAAGTTCCTGCATGCCGGCCCGGGCTTCGGCGGCTCGTGCTTTCCGAAGGACACGCTGGCGCTGATGCGCATCGCCCAGGACGCCGGCGCGCCGTCGCGCCTGGTCGAGGCGACGGTGGGCGTGAACGACGCGCGCAAGTCGAGCATGGCGGCGCGGGTCATCCGCGCCTGCGACGGCTCCGTGCATGGCAAAACCATCGCCGTGCTCGGCCTGACCTTCAAGCCGGACACCGACGACATGCGCGACGCGCCGTCGCTGTCGCTGGTCGGCCGGCTGGTTGATGGCGGCGCCACGGTGCGCGCCTACGATCCCATCGGCATGGCGGCGGCACGGCCGCTGCTGCCAGGCAGCGTCGAGTTCTGCGCCGATGCGGCGACGGCGCTGGCCGGGGCGGACGCGCTGGTGGTGGTCACCGAGTGGAACGAGTTCCGCGCCCTGTCGCCCGAGCGGTTGGCCGAGACGATGCGCGGGCGGGTGGTCGTGGACCTGCGCAACGTGTTTGATCCGAAGACGATGCGTGGGGCGGGGCTTCATTACCTTGGCATTGGGCGGGCGTAAGAAAGCGGTTCTTTTTTGAAAAAAAGAACCAAAAAACTTTCATTATCAATGGTCTAGACAGCTAGAAGGCGCGATAGCGGAGCAAAGTTCTTTGCTTCTTTCTTTCAAGAAAGAAGCGCTTTGCCTGCCATGCGCGATTTGTGGGTTCCTGAAATACGGCAAGACTCTCATCTAGCCATCGAAATGGTTAGCTTCCGCCTTGTCGCGATGATCGTCGGCTCCGCCCTGTTCATGGAGCAGCTCGACGCCTCGGTGCTGTCGACCGCCCTGCCTGCCATGGGGCGCAGCTTCCATGTGCCGGCGCTGGCGATGTCGGTGGCGTTGACCTCCTATCTGCTCAGCCTCGCCGTATTCATCCCGGCGAGCGGCAAGCTTGCCGACCGGTTTGGCGCCCGCATCGTGTTCCGCGCCGCGATCGGGTTGTTCACGCTCGGGTCGATCCTGTGCGGGCAGGCGGACAGCCTGCTGTTCATCGTCGGAGCGCGCATACTGCAGGGCATCGGCGGCGCCATGATGGTGCCGGTCGGGCGGCTGGTGCTGCTGCGCACGACCGAGAAGTCGCAGCTCGTCAGCGCGATGTCGTGGCTGCTGATCCCGGCGCTGATCGGGCCGATCGCCGGACCGCCGGTCGGCGGCTTCTTCGTCACCTACCTGAACTGGCGCTGGATCTTCTACATCAACGTGCCGATCGGGGCGCTCGGCATGCTGCTCGCCACCCTCTACATTCCCGACGTGCGCGAGGATGTCGGCGGGCATTTCGACCTGCTCGGGCTGCTGCTCTCCGGGACCACCCTCGCCTGCCTCACCTTCGGGCTCGAGATGGGCAGCCGCGGCGTCACCTCGCCGGTGACCACGCTGGCGATCGTCAGCGTCGGCCTCGCGGCCGGGTGGGCCTACCTGCGCCACGCCCGGCGCACCCCCGAGCCGATCCTCGACCTCACGCTGATGCGCTACACGACCTTTCGGCTCTCCGTGTTCGGCGGGTCGCTGACCCGGGTGACGGTCGGCGCGATGCCGTTCCTGCTGCCGATGATGATGCAGCTCGGCTTTGGCATGTCGGCGGCGCAGAGCGGGCTGATCACCTTCACCGGCGCCGTGGGCGCGATGGCGATGAAGGTGACCGCGACGCCGCTGCTGCGCCGCTTCGGCTTCCGGGCGACGCTGATCTGGAACGGCGTGCTCTCCACCGGCAGCCTGGCCTGCTGCGCCGCCTTCCGCCCCAGCTGGCCGATGGCCGCGATCTACGTCGTGCTGCTGGTCGGCGGCTTCTTCACCTCGCTGATGTTCACGGCCTACAACACCATCGCCTATGACGAGATACCGCGCGCCAGGATGAGTGCGGCGACCAGCTTCTACGCGACGTTCCAGCAGCTCATGCTCAGCCTCGGCATCGCGGTCTCGGCGGCAGCGCTCGAGGCCTCGCGGCACATCACGGGGCACGCAACCCCGGCGCTGATCGACTTCTCCGCCGCCTTCCTCGTCGTGGCGCTGATCTCGTTCTGCGCCTCGCCGGTCTGCGCCCTGCTGCCGCGCAACGCCGGCGACCAGATGAGCGGCCACCGGACGGTCCCGTCTGATACCGCGACCACGGTGGTCATCTGACGCGCCGTTGTGCGCTGCCGGCCGACTTGCCTATAGGCAAGATTACTTTAACCCTCTGAAATCTCCCACATACCTCTGCAGACGTGTCTATCAGGACTGGTCTTGCGTCACGTGATGGATCATCGCGCGGTTGAGACATCGTACCAAGGAAGGCAAGGGGTTTGGCCCCTTGACCCCATCAAAGGCAGAGCCTTTGAAATCCGTTTATTATTCTTTTTCGATCGGCGAGAGCGGTGCTGTGTGAGAGAGGCATAACTTGCGCGTGGCGTGCGGATGCACGCTTGCGCGTGAGGGGTCCAGGAGCAGAGCTCCCGGCCTGGCCTATGCTGCCGCCTGTGTGCGCCGCGGCCGGGTGACGGGCGTCGGGGTCGGGGCGGCCTCGTCGGTTTGGGACAGGGCGGAGAGCAGGGCGACGCGGAGTTCGGCGAGCTTGCGTTCGTTCTCGACCTTCAGGCCGAACACGTCCTTGACGTAGAACACGTCGACGGCGCGCACGCCGTAGGTGGTGACGTGGGCCGAGGCGATCTGCAGGCCGCGCTCGCTGATTGCGGCGGTCACGTCGTGCAGCAGGCCGGGCCGGTCGCGGCCGTTCACCTCGAGCACGGTGTGGGTGTTGGACGCGCTGTTGTCGATGACGACGCGGGGCGGCACGTGGATCACCCGCATGCGGCGGCCGACCAGGCCGCGGCTGACGCGGCTGATCTCGCCCGGCAAGCCGACGCGGCCGGTCAGCGCGCGTTCGATCAGCACCGCGAGCTTGGCCAGGCGATGCCCGGCGTCAAACGCGCCGCCCGAGGCGTCCTGCACCCAGAAGGTGTCGAGCGCCATGCCGTTGGTGAGCGTGTGGATGCGGGCGTCGACGATGGAGGCGCCGGCGACGGCCAGGGCGCCGGCGATGCGGCTGAACAGGCCGGCGTGGTCGGCGGTGTAGACCGTGACCTCGGTGACCGCGCGGGCCGGCAGCGCCAGCGTGTCGACGGTGAGCGGGGCGCCGTCGTGGTCGGCATCGCGGGTGAGCCGGGCGTGGCGCAGATGGGTGTCGGGGTCGAAGGACAGCCAGTAGCCGGCATAGCCGAGGCCGAGGAAGCGCTTGCGGTCGGGCTCGTTCCAGCCGGACGAGCGCAACACCTCGTCGATGATCGACTTGGCGTGGGCAACGCGCACGTCGCGCTCGGTGGTGGCGAGCCCGCCGGCGAGCACCTCGGCGACGCGGGCATAGAGCTCGCGCAGCAGCGTCGCCTTCCAGCCGTTCCACACCTTGGAGGAGACGGCGCGCATGTCGGCGACCGTCAGCACGTGCAGCAGGCGCAGCCGCTCGGGCGACTGGATGGTGTCGGCGAGGTCGAGGATGGTCTTGGGGTCGTCGATGTCGCGCTTGAAGGCGCTCTGGCTGAACAGCAAATGGTGCATGACCAGCCAGGAGACGGTCTCGGTCTCCTCGACCGACAGGCCGAGCAGCGGGCCGAGCTTGAGCGCGATCTCGGCGCCGAGCACGGAGTGGTCGCCGCCGCGGCCCTTGGCGATGTCGTGGATCAGGGTGGCGACGTAGAGCGAGCGGCGCGATTGCAGGTCGGCGACGATGGAGCTGGCGATCGGCAGCGCCTCCGACAGCTCGCCCTGCTCGAGCGTGTTGAGGACGCGGATCGCCTCGATGCTGTGCTCGTCGACGGTGAACACGTGGTAGGTGTCGAACTGCATCTGGCCGACGATGCGCGCCCAGTCGGGCAGCAGCCGGCCGAGGATGCCGGTCTCGTTCAGCACGTGCATCCACTTGGCGCCGTCATGGCGCGTCGCCTCGGCGTCGGCGTGCCAGGATGCGGGGTCGTTGCCCTCGGTGGTGCCGCAGAGCAGGTCGAGGAACACCGCCGCCGCCACCGGGTCGCCGCGCAGCTCGACGGCGCGGCGCTCGTGGCGGATCAGCGCGCGGATCGCCAGCGGGTGCAGCGCCAGGCCGCGGTCGCGGGCGAGGCGCAGGATCTGCAGCATGCGGATCGGGTGCTCGTCGAAGTCGACCGAGCGCGTGGGCGCGAGCTGGCCGTCGGCGAGCACGAAGCCGGCGGCGATCAGCGCCGCATCGGTCTGGCCGGCGAGCGCCGGCGGCCCGAGCGCGGCCCGCTCGATCGCCGGCTCCAGCACCAAGGTGAGGCGCACCACGTCGCGGGCGGTGAGGAAGTAGTGGCGCATGAAGCGCTCGACGCCGTCCTGCACGCCATGCCGCGTGTAGCCCATGCGGGCGCCGACCACCGGCTGCAGGTCGAAGGTCAGGCGCTCCTCGGCGCGGCCGGCGACGTAGTGCAGGTGCAGGCGGACCGTCCACAGGAACTCCTGCGAGCGGCGGGCGTGGCGATGCTCCTGCGCCGTGAGCAGCGCGCCGGCGGCCAGGTCCGGCCGCATCAGGTCGCCCAGGCCGTCGACGCGGAAGGCCTGGCGGGCCAGCCAGTAGACGGTCTGCAGGTCGCGCAGGCCGCCGCGGCCCTCCTTGATGTTCGGCTCGACCATGAAGGCGCTCTCGCCGAAGCGGCGGTGGCGGGCGACGCGCTCGGCCTGCTTGCCGGCGATGAAGCCGGCGGCGCCGCCGGTGGCATTATGCGCCCAAAAGGCCGCCTCGAAGGCGTCGAACAGGGTGGGCTCGCCGGCGACGCGCCGGGCGTCGAGCAGGGCGGTGCGGGTTGGCAGGTCAGCCTCGGCGTCGTGCAGGCAGTCCGCCACCGAGCGGGTCGCGTGGCCGACCTTCAGGCCGAGGTCCCAGAGAAAATAGAGCATCGCCTCGATGGCGGCGAGCACGGCCGGGCTGGGCGCGTCGGTGATCAGGAACAGCAGGTCGACGTCGCTGAACGGGGCGAGGGTGCCGCGGCCGTAGCCGCCGGTGGCGACGATTGCCAGCGTCTCGCCGCCCGCCTGGTCGCTCTCGGGCAGGGAGCGGGACAGCAGGGCGGCGATGACGCCGTCGGTGAGATCGGAGAGCTGCTCGGCGGCGCGTAGGCCGGTGAGCTGGCCCTGCTCGAAGCCGTCGCGCACTTGCGCCTGGACGCGGGCGATGTGGCGGCGGAACACGCCGAGCGCACGCTCGCGCTCGAACTCCTCGGGGCCTGGCGGCAGGTTGGCCAAGGCCGCCACCAGGCCGGACGCACGGTCAGCGCACAGGTCAGACAATGGCGGGACGCTCAGCATTGACAACATCGTAGCGGGTCGCACGCGCACGCGACAGCGACATTTCGCAACTGCTAACACGAAGATGGGGATTTAGACCCGGAGCAAGAAAGCCGGGCCAGCGGCTTCCCGCCGTGAGCCCTTCCCACGGCGCTTCGCGCCGACGGAACCTTCGGGCTCACTCCGTCCCTGGACCCGATGCAAGGTGGAGCCTTCAAAATCCATTTCTTGTTTGAGCGAGCATCCTGACCGTTCAGGTGGCTGCACCTGACCGGTGATGCTCTCAGATATGGTTGAGGGCCAGATCCTGGGAATGGCGCCATGACGATGGCGTCGCCAAGTCCCGTTGACGCGTCAACGAATGGGGTCTGGGGCCTCGGGCCCCAGCGGAGTCCAGAGGCAGCGCCTCTGGGCTTCCTTCACCCCCGCCGCAGCGACTTCAGGCGGTAGAGCGCCTCCAACGCCTCGCGCGGGGTCAGCGCGTCGGGGTCGATGGCGGCCAGGGCCAGCTCCAGCGTCTCGCTGACCGGGGCGGCTTCGGCGGGCTCGCTTGGTGTCGCGAGGTGGGCGAAGAGGGGGAGTTCGGCCTCGATGGGGCGCGGCGTGCGTTCGAGGTTGGCGAGCAGGGCGGCGGCGCGGCGGACCACGGCGGCGGGGACGCCGGCGAGGCGGGCGACGTGGACGCCCCAGCTGCGGCGAGCGGCGCCCTCGCCCACCTCGTGCAGGAAGACGAGCTCGCCCTGCCACTCCTTGACCCGCATGGTGGCGGGACGCAGGCGCGGCAGGGTGGCGCCGAGGCCGGCGAGCTCGTGGAAATGGGTGGCGAAGATGGTGCGGCAGCGGGCGGTGGCGTGCAGCGCCTCCAGCACCGCCCAGGCGATGGCGAGGCCATCCAGCGTCGAGGTGCCGCGACCGATCTCGTCGATGACGACGAAGGAGCGCGGGCCGGCCTGGTTGAGGATGGCGGCGGCCTCGGTCATCTCGACCATGAAGGTGGAGCGGCCGCGGGCGAGGTCGTCGGCGCCGCCGACGCGGCTGAACAGGCGGTCGGCGATGCCGATGGTGGCGGACGCGGCGGGCAGCGGCAGGCCGGCCTGGGCGAGGATGATGGCGAGTGCGTTCTGGCGCAGGAAGGTCGACTTGCCGGCCATGTTGGGGCCGGTGAGCAGCATCATCCGGCGCTCGGGCGAGAGGTCGCAATCGTTGGGCTGGACGGCGGCGCGGCCGCTCGCGGCGGCCTCGACCATCGGGTGGCGCAGGCGCTCGACGACGAAGGCCTGGTCGGTGGTGACGGTCGGGCGGCACCAATCCGTGCGTTGGGCGAGCTCGGCGCAGCACAGCAGCACGTCGAGCTCGGCGAGCGCCTCGGCGCAGGCGGCGAGCGGGGCGGCGGCGGCGAGGCAGGCGGCGCAGAGCGCGGCGACGATGGCGCGCTCGCGGGCGGCGGCACGCTCGCCGGCCTCGGCGATGCGGCGGTCGAGCTCGGTGAGCTCGGCGAGCTGGAAGCGGGCGCCGTTGGCCATGCCCTGGCGCAGGGTGAGGGCGGGATGGGCGCGCAGGGCCTCGACGGCGGCGGTCGGGGCTTCGAGGACGTAGCCGAGCTGGGCGTGGTGGCGGATCTTGAGCGCGGCGACGCCGAAGCGTTGGGCATAGTCGAGCTGCAGGCGGGGGATCGCCTGGCGGCCCTCGTCGCGCAGGGCGCGCTCGGCGGCGAGCTCGCCGTCATGGCCGGGGGCGATCACCAGGCCATCCTCGAAGCGGGGCGGCGGGGCTTCGACCAGCGCGTCGCGCAGGCGGGCGGCGAGGTGGGGGGCGGGACGCAGGGCCTCGGTGATGGCGACGAGGCAGGACGGCGGGTCGGGCAGCGTGGTGGCGGCGAGGTCGGCGACGGCGAGCGCGTCGCGCACGGCGGCGAGGTCGCGCGGGGTGGCGCGGTCGAGCGAGAGGCGGCCAAGGGCGCGGGCGAGGTCCGGGCAGCGCTTGAGCAGGCGGCGCAGGGTGGCGCCCTCGGCGGGCGGCAGGGCGGCGAGGTGGGACCAGGCATCCTGGCGGCGGGCGATGGCGGCGGCATCGGTGAGCGGGGCGGCGAGCCAGGCGGCCAGGGCGCGGGCGCCGGCCGCACTGCCGGTGCGGTCGACGGCGGCGAGCAGGGTGTGGCGGGAGGAGCCGTCGCGCGCGAGGGTGACCTCGAGCGAGGCGCGGGTGGCGGCGTCGAGCTGCAGGCGGTCCGATCCGCCGGCGGGGCGGGGGCGGCCGAGGCGGGGCATGCGGCCGGCCTGGGTGAGCTGGACGTAGTCGAGGGCGGCGGCGGCCGCGGCGATCTCGAGGGCGGAGAAGCCGCCGAGGGCGTCCAGGGTGGCGGTGCCGGCTTGCCCCTCGAACAGGCGGCGGGCCTCGGCGGCCGGCAGGCGGGGCTGCTCGGGGGCGCGGCGGGCGGTCCAGTCGCCGAGCGGCAGGTCGGGCGGGGCGAGGATCTCGGCCGGGTCGAGGCGGGCGAGCAGGGCCGGCAGGGCGGCGGGGGCGACGGACTCGGTTTCGAACAGGCCGGTGGAGATTTCGAGCCAGGCGGCGCCGAGCGGTTCGGTTGGGGCGCCTGGGGCGAGGGCGAGCAGCAGGTTGGGGCGGCGGCCGTCGAGCAGGGTGTCCTCGGTCAGGGTGCCGGGGGTGATCAGGCGGACGATGGCGCGGGCGAGCGGCGCCTTGCCGGCGCGGGTGGCGGCGGCCTCCATCTGCTCGGCGACGGCGACGCGAAAGCCGGCGCGGATCAGCCGCGGCAGGTAGATCTCCGCCGTGGTGACCGGGACGCCGCACATCGGGATCGGCGCGCCGGCGTGCTCGCCGCGGGCGGAGAGCTGAATGTCGAGGGCGGCGGCGGCGGCTTGCGCGTCCTCGAAGAACAGCTCGAAGAAGTCGCCCATGCGGAAGAACAGCAGCGCTTCGGGCTGCTCGGCCTTCAGCGCGAACCACTGGGCGATGGCGGGCGAGGCGCCGTCAGCCCGGTTGGGCGTGCTCACGCTCATGCGCGGCGGGCGCGGAGCAGCACGCGGACGGAGCCGGGGTTGGCGGCGTGCGGGTGGAGCACGGCGAGGATGAGCGGGCGCAGCGTCGGCGCGTTCAGCCAGTGCGGCAGCTCGCGCTTCAGGATGCCGCCGGCCTCGCCGGAGCCGCGGCCGGTGATCACCTCGACGCAGCGCAGGCCGTCGGCGCGGGCGGCGTGCAGGAAGGGCTCGAGGGCGGCGTAAGCGTGCTGGGCGGTGCGTCCGTGCAGGTCGAGCCGGCGCTGGGCGCGCAGCTTGCCGCCGGCGAAGCGGGTCCAGCTGGTGCTGTCGATGCCGGTGGGGCGCCGACCTACGACAAGGGGGCCGATGACGAGCGGGCCGGCGCCGCGGACACGGATGCGAGGCGTTGGCGGCGCGACGGGCGGCGCGGCGGGCGGCGGGAGCGCGGCGGGCGTGGGGCGGCCGGGCAGCAGGCGGAGGTCGCGCGCGTAGGCGCTCCACTCGGCGCGGTCCGCCTCGGTCAGGCGGCGGGGCATGCAGGCTTTCTCGTCACGACAGGGGGAAGAAAGGGCTTCTTTTTTGAAAAAAAGAAGCAAAAAACTTTTGGACACGCTATCGCGCCCACGCCGGGCTCTAGTGAGGAAAAGTTTTTGGTTCTTTTTTTCAAAAAAGAACCGCTTGCTGCCTTGGCGGTGATCGCCCTGGTGCTGGCCCTGGTCTGGCCGACCCGGCGGGTGCAGCCGCTGGCGCTGTTCGATCAGCAGTTTTACCTCGGCATCGCGCAGGATTTGCGGGATCACGGGCGGTTCACCGACGGCTACCAATTTGCCGGGCCGGGGGTGCATCCATCGGGGATGCGGTTCGCGCCGCTGTATCCGGCGGTGCTGGCGGGGGCGGCGGCGGTGGACCCGGCGTTTGCCGCGGCGATGCGGTGCGTCGTTAGCTCCGAGGGGCATGATGCGGGGTGCAGCCGGGCGGCGCCGGTGGTGCGGACGGTGCAGGTGGGGCTGCTGGGGGTGGTCTACTGGCTGACCTGGTGGATGGCGGACGCAGTGGGCGGGGCGGCGGTGGGGTGGGTGGCGCTGGGGCTGGCGCTGCTGACCGCGCCGGCGATGCTGGACACGGCGGACTGGCTGATGACCGAGACGCTGGCGTTGGCGCTGACCACCGGGGCGACGGCGGCGGCGGTGGGGCGGCGATACGCGGTGGCCGGAGCGCTGCTAGGGCTGGCGATCCTGTGCAAGCCGGGGTTTCTCTATCTTGGGCTCGCCTGCCTGGTGGTGGGTGGCGGGGTCGCCCTGCGGCGGCGGGATGGGCGGGCGTGGGGCGGGTTCGCGCTGTGCCTGGTCGCTGTGATCGCGCCTTGGCTCGCGCGCAACCTGGTGGTGATGCACCGGCTGGCGCTGACGCATGGCTATGACAGCCACACGCTGGTGCAGCGGATTTCGTTCGACGCGATGACGTGGCGGGAATACGGGCTGAGCTATGTGTGCTGGCTGCCGGACGGCAACGCGCTTGGGCGGTCGCTGGCGGGTGCGGCGGCGTGTGACCGGTTCGGGTGGAGCGATCGGGCGGACACGTTCTACGCCATTGGGATCGGGCCGATGCTGCAGCAGACGCTGCTCGCGGCGGGCGGCTACGAGCATCACCTGGGGTATTTGCTGCGGACCTACATCTGGCCGCATGCGCTGTGGCACGTCGCGACGTCGGTGCCGCTGGCGCTGCGGGGGGCGTGGATCGATCGCTACTGGGGGGTTGTGCTGGCGCCGGTCTGCCTGTGGCAGACGCTGCGGCGTCCGGCGCTGCGGGTGATCGCCCTGCCCGGCTGGTTCATGCTGGCGTTCAACGCGGCGGTGGCGGTGAACCAGCCGCGGTATAATTTGATGCTGGTGCCGGCTTATGCGATCGCGGGAGCGATGGTCAGCAAGGCAAGCATCACTTTACTGCGGGAGACCGCACCGGTAGCGCCGCGGGCGCGGGCCGGACTTGACACCGCTTGAAAGCCCGCCTTCACAAGCTGCTCGCCATCCTGGGCGATACGTTCTGGCTGCTGCCAGGCAGCATGGTCGTCGGCGGCATCCTGCTTGGCGTGGGCCTGGTGGCGGTCGACCGCAGCGGCGCCGTGCCGCAATGGCTCATCGAAAGCCCCTGGCTGTACAACGGCGGCGGCACCGGCGCGCGGACGCTGCTGGGCGCGGTGGCGTCTTCGACGATCGGCGTCGCCGGCACGGTGTTCTCCATCACCATCGCGGCCCTCTCGCTCGCCGCCGGCCAGATGGGGCCGCGACTGCTGCGCAACTTCACCCGCGACCGCGGCAACCAGCTCACGCTTGGCGCCTTTCTCGGAACGTTCTCCTACGCGCTGATGGTGCTCCGCTCCGTGCGGACGCAGAGCGAGGGCGAGTTCGTCCCGCACCTCTCGCTCAGCATCGCCATTCTGCTGGCTTTCGTCTGCGTGGCGACGCTGGTGTTCTTCGTCGGCCACATGGCAGGCCGGATCAACGTCGACACCGTCATCGAGCTGGTCAGCGACGACGTCCACCGGGCGATCGGCCGGCTGATGCACGCGGCGCCCCAGCCTGCACCGCCGCCGCCGGCGACCTGGCGTACGGGCACCCCGGTCACCGACCCACGTCGCGGCTACCTGCAGCAGCTCGACGACACTGGCCTGGCTGCCTGGGCGGCGGCGCATGGCACCGCGCTGCGTCTGCTGGTGCGGCCCGGCGACTACGTCTTCCCCGGCGCCGCCATCGCGGTGATGACACCGGCAGTGGACGGTGCGGCGTCGGCGATCCGTGCCGCGACCGCCGTCGGCGGCGAGCGGGTCAGCGCCGGCGACCTGGAATACGCCATACGCCAGCTTGTCGAGGTGGGTGTGCGGGCGCTGTCGCCCGGCATCAACGACCCGCACACGGCGATGAGCGTGCTCGACCGCCTGGGAGCGGCCTTGTGCGACGCGGCCGCGCTGCATCTGGCGAGTGGCGTGAGCCTGCACGACAGGCGGGCCGTGCTTGTCGTGCCGGCCATCCTCTATGGCGGCCTGACGGACGCCATGTTCCACATGCTGCGGCAGAACGCCGCCGGCAGCGCCGCGGTGCTGATCCACCAGCTCGACGTGCTGACCGCTGTCGCCGGCTGCGAGCGCGACGCCGGCCGCCTGGCCGAGCTGCAGCGCCACGCCGACCTGGTGCTGGACGATGCCCAGCGCGACGTAGCCGCCCCGGCCGACCTTGCGGACGTTCGCCGCCGCCATCGCCGGTTCGCCGCGGTCCGTCGGCACGGCGCGCTAGGCGCGCTGCGTGACGACGAGATGGACTGAGGTGGACCTCCTCAAGCAACGCTCTCTGCTGGAGCGGCAGGCGGGTAGGATTGCACTGTCAAGCTCTCCGCCGGGAAGATAGACGTCGCCAACAGTGTGGTTTGGTGGAGAGCCTTGCGCAGTATGTGCTTCAACCCGCCGCGCGAGAGACCACCAACCTTTTTTGCGTAAAAAGTTTTTGGTTCTTTTTTTCAGAAAGGAACCGCTTGCTTCAGTGCAGCCGCGCGCGAAGCTCGTCCATGGTGGTGCGCACGCGGGTGGCGGCTTCGCCGGTGGGGACGAGGTCGAGGAAGCGTTCGAAGCAGCCCAACGCCGCTGGCACACGGTCGAGGCGCTGGTTGATCAGGCCGGCTTCGCGCCAGAGGCCGACCTCGTCCGGGGCGAAGCGAAGCATGTCTTCGATGCAGTCCAGGGCGGGGGACAGCGAGCCGGCGCGCAGGCGGCGGAGCTTGATGTTGTTTTGCAGGCGGAGCAGCACGCCGCGGGTGCTCATCGGCTTCAGCAGGCCGGGGCGGAGCTCCGCCTCCTGGCCCTCGATGCGCTTGATCAGCTCGCGTAGTTGCGGCGCGTCGAGGCCGGCGCCGCCGCGGAAGACGTCGATCACCGCCTGGCCGGAGGATCGGGCCTGCGCCCGGTCGGCAGGGCGGGCGCCGGCGGGTGTCGCGCGGCCGGGGGCGCCCTGGCGGGGCGGGCGCAGCCGCTCCGGCTTGATGATGGAGGGTAGGCCGACGAGGAAGTGGCCGGGAAAGTCGATGCCGTAGGCGTTCCAGCCGGCGGCGTGGGCGCAGTGCAGCCACAGCACGCCCAGCGCGACCGGCATGCCGCGCCGGCGCTCGATCACCCGGATCAGGTTGACGTTGGCCAGGTCGTCATAGTGCTCGACGTCGCCGGCATAGCCGTAGCGGCCGGAGATCAGGCCGGCGAGGCTGAGCGCCTGGTGCTTGAGGTCGCTCGCCTTGTCGCCGACGGAGAACATGACCGCATCACGCGCCAGCGCCGAGAGGTGCTCGCGGGCCGCCTGCCAATCGGCCTCCGGCGCGTCGACGCGGGCGAGTTGCAGCGCCGCGTCGGCGATGTCGATCTCGGTGTCGGGGAGCTGGCCGATTGCCTCGAGGGCCGCGCGGGCGTCGATGCTCACCCCGTCAGGGCTTCCGGCGCGCCCGGCTCAGCCACGTAGAGCGAGCCGCCGGCCTCGACGAACTCGGCGCTCTTCGCCTCTAGCCCGGCCAGCCGGTCGGCCTCGACGCGCAAATCCTGGCTGATCCGCATGGAGCAGAACTTCGGACCGCACATGGAACAGAAATGCGCCACCTTGTGCGCCTCCTTCGGCAACGTCTCATCGTGATACGCGCGTGCGGTGTCCGGATCGAGCCCGATGTTGAATTGATCTTCCCAGCGGAAGTCAAAGCGCGCCTGGCTCAGCGCGTCGTCGCGCAGTTTTGCCGCCGGATGGCCCTTGGCGAGGTCGGCGGCGTGGGCGGCGATCTTGTAGGTGATGACGCCGGTCTTCACGTCGTCGCGGTTGGGCAGGCCGAGATGCTCCTTCGGCGTCACGTAGCAGAGCATGGCGCAGCCGAACCAGCCGATCATCGCCGCGCCGATCGCCGAGGTGATGTGGTCGTAGCCGGGCGCGATGTCGGTGGTCAGCGGGCCGAGGGTGTAGAACGGCGCCTCGCCGCATTCGCGCAGCTGCTTGTCCATGTTGACCTTGATCTTGTGCATCGGCACGTGGCCGGGCCCTTCGATCATCACCTGGCAGCCGCGCGCCCAGGCGATCTTGGTCAGCTCGCCGAGGGTGGTGAGCTCGGCGAACTGGGCGGCGTCGTTGGCATCGTGGATCGAGCCCGGGCGCAGGCCGTCGCCGAGGCTGAACGAGACGTCGTAGCGGCGCATGATGTCGCAGATGTCTTCGAAATGCTCGTAGAGGAAGCTCTCGCGGTGATGGGACAGGCACCAGCGCGCCATGATCGAGCCGCCGCGGGAGACGATCCCGGTCATGCGCTTGGCGGTCAGCGGCACGTGGGCGAGGCGCACGCCGGCGTGGATGGTGAAGTAGTCGACCCCCTGTTCGGCCTGCTCGATCAGGGTGTCGCGGAAGATCTCCCAGGTGAGCTTCTCGGGCTCGCCGTCGACCTTCTCCAACGCCTGGTAGATCGGCACGGTGCCGATGGGGACCGGCGAGTTGCGCAGGATCCAGCCGCGGATGTTGTGGATGTTGCGGCCGGTGGAGAGGTCCATCACCGTGTCGCCGCCCCAGCGGATCGCCCAGACGAGCTTTTCGACCTCGTCGGCGGCGGACGAGGTGACGGCGGAGTTGCCGATGTTGGCGTTGATCTTGACCAGGAAGTTGCGGCCGATGATCACCGGCTCAAGCTCGGGGTGGTTGATGTTGGCCGGGATGATGGCGCGTCCCGCTGCGATCTCGTTGCGGACGAACTCGGGAGTGATGAACTCGGGGATCTCGGCGCCAAAATCCTCGCCGTCGGCGCGCCGGGCGGCCGCCCCCTCGCAGGCCTCGCTGCGGCCGATGTTCTCGCGATGGGCGACGTAGATCATCTCCTCGGTGATGACGCCGGCGCGGGCGAATTCATACTGGGTGATCGGGCGGCCCTCGCGGCCGACATGCACGTCGAGCCCGGCCGGACAGGGGGCGACCAGGCGGTCGCCGCTGGCGCCGCCGTTGTCCTCGGGGCGGACGGCGCGGGGGACCGCGGCGTCAACCTCGCGACGCGCGACCCAGGCGGCGCGCAGCGGCGGCAGGCCGGCGGCAAGGTCGATCGTGATCGACGGGTCGGTGAACGGGCCGGAGGTGTCGTAGACGCGCAGCGGCGGCGCGGCCGCACTCGGGTCGAGCGGGATTTCGCGGTGCGGCACCCGGATCCCGGGGTGCCCGACGGGAGTGGAGTACGCCTTGTGCGAGCCGGTGATCGGGCCGGTGGTGACGGTGCCGAGCTCACGCGGGTTCTGCTGGTATGTCATGCCGCAATCCTCCTTCGAGGAAGGAGACGGGCCCGGCCAGCGGGCCAACCGTCCCTCCGCCGGTATGAACCGGATCAGGTTTGAAGGGTCGCCGCGCTGCGGATCGGTTCCGCCATCGGCCTCTCAGCTCCTTGCCGGAGCTCCCCTCGGTGCTGCGCACTCTCCACGCCCAGACGGCGGACTGTCAATCAGGCCGGCGTTGAACCCGCGCTCACGCTGGGGGCGACACGGGCGTCCAGCATGGCGCCGAGCGGGGCGCCGCCGAACAGGTGGACGTGGAAATGCGCAACCTCCTGGCCGCCATGCGCGCCCATGTTGGCCAGCATGCGGTAGCCGGGCTGCTCCAGGTTCAGCGCCGTCGCCACGGCACCGACGGCGCGGAAGAAGCCGGCGATCTCCTCAGCCGAAGCGTCGCGGGTGAAGTCGCTGAGCGAAACGTAGCGGCCGCGCGGGATCACCAGCACGTGCACCGGCGCGCGCGGGGTGATGTCGTGAAAGGCGACGGCCCACTCGTTTTCGTAGACACGGCGCGAGGGGATCTCGCCGCGCAGCAGGCGGGCGAAGATGTTGGCATCGTCGTAAGGCGCCAAGGCGTCGATGGCCACGACTGGCATCTCCCTAAAGAAGGTAAGGCAAGGAAGGCCAGGGCTCTGCCCTGGACCCGCTGGGGCCGTGAGGCCCCAGACCCCTGCCGTTTGAGTCTAAACTCGTTCTTCCTTGATTGGCGAAGCCATTCAGTCCTGCCTCCGACGGCATCGAACTCGCCCGCAGAGCATAAATAATATGATGGATTTCAAAGGCTGCGCCGTCGTGCGCAGCACGCCTTCGCGTGACGATGGGGTTCAAGGGGCGGAGTAAGCCAAAGGTTCCGACTGCGCAAAGCGCAGTTGGAAAGGCTCACGGAGGGAAAGCTCTTGCCTTGCCTTACGGTATTTTCGTCGTATTGACGTTGAGGCTGCGGGCGGCTTTTTCGGCGATGCCGCTCACGCCTTCACGGCGTTCCAGTTCGGCCCAGACCTCCTCCGGCCGCACGCCGGCGGCGACCCAGAGCACCAGCATGTGGTAGAGCACGTCCGCACTTTCGGCGACCAAGGCTTCAGCGTTGCCGGCCACTGCCTCGATCAGGCACTCGACCGCCTCCTCGCCGAACTTCTGCGCCACCTTGGCGACGCCGCGCGACAGCAGGCGGGCCGAGTGACTGGTTTGCGGCGAGGCAGTACGGCGCTGCAGGACCACGGCGTGCAGCCGGTTGAGCACGTCGGCGCCGGGCTCGCCGGCGGCATCGGGCGGACGCTGGCGGCGCAGCGGCGGCTTCTTGGCGGCCTTTTTGGCAGGCTTGAGGATCTTGGCCGGCTTGAGGAGCTTGGCCATCGGTTCAGGCGGCCGCACGCGGCTGGGTTCGGCGCACCGGCAGGTCGGCGGCGGCCAGAGCATCCTTGACCTCGGCGATGGTGAAGCGGCCGAAATGGAAGACGCTGGCGGCGAGCAGGCCGCTCGCACCGGCTTCGGCGCCCTCGACGAAGTGGGCGAGCGCGCCGACGCCGCCGGAGGCGATCACCGGCACCGGGACAGCGGCGCACACCTCGCGCAGCAGAGCGAGATCGAAGCCGTCGCCGGTGCCGTCGCGATCCATCGAGGTGAGCAGGATCTCGCCGGCGCCGCGCTCGGCCATTTGGCGGCACCAGTCGACAGCGTCGAGGCCGGTGGCGGTGCGGCCGCCATGGGTGAACACCTCCCAGCCTGGCGCACCGATGCGCTTGCGGGCATCGACGGCGACGACGACGCATTGGCTGCCGAATTTGTGCGCCGCTTGCCCGACGAGCTCGGGACGGGCGACGGCGGCGGAGTTGATCGAGCACTTGTCAGCACCGGCGAGCAGCAGGCGGCGGATGTCGTCGGTGGCGCGGATGCCGCCACCGACGGTGAGCGGCAGGAAGACGCGCGCGGCGGTGCGGGCGACGACGTCGAGGATGGTGTCGCGCTGCTCATGGCTGGCGGTGATGTCGAGGAAGGTGAGCTCGTCGGCGCCGGCGGCGTCGTAGAGGGCGGCCTGCTCGACCGGGTCGCCGGCGTCACGCAGGGCGACGAAGTTGACGCCCTTGACGACGCGGCCGTCTTTCACGTCGAGGCACGGGATGACACGCAGCTTGAGCAAATCGTCCGCCTCCAGCGGTGAGGCATAAAACGATTTGGCGAGTCTGGCGCAAGATGAAAGTGTGGCCAGAAAGTCCAGAGGCTCTGCCTCTGGACTCCGCTGGGGCCTGAGGCCCAGACCCCCAATTAGGTCGTGACGGATGACGGGGATAGCGTGGACGGGTTATCGACGACGATAGCCGGGCGGACTTCGTCAAAATGACCGCTAGTTTGTCGATCGAGCAGATGGATAATAATTGGATTTCAAAGGCTTCGCCTTTGATGGGGTTAAGGGGCAAAGCCTCTTGCCTTGCCTACTTCAAGGCGGCGAGTGCGTCGGTAAGGGTGACTCGGCCGTCGTAGAGCGCGCGGCCGATGATGACGCCGTGGATGGTGGGGCTGGCTTCGCGCAGGGCGTGCAGGTCGGCGAGGCTGCCGACGCCGCCGCTGGCGATGACCGGCAGGGTGGTGCTGGCGGCGAGGGTCGCGGTGCCGGCGAGGTCGAGGCCGGCGAGCATGCCGTCGCGGGCGATGTCGGTGTAGATCACTGCTGCGGCGCCGGCGTCCTCGAAGCGTTTGGCCAGAGTGAGCACGTCGAGGGTGGAGGTTTCGGCCCAGCCTTCGGTGGCGACCTGGCCGGCACGGGCGTCGATGCCGAGGGCGATCTGGCCGGGGTAGGCGCGGCAGGCTTCATGGACCAGGGTCGGGTTGGTCACCGCGGCGCTGCCGAGGATGATTCGGCTGACGCCGGCGGCGAGCCAGCGCTCGATCCCGGCGCGGTCGCGCAGGCCGCCGCCGAGCTGCACCGGCACGTGGACGGCGGCGAGGATGGCCTCGACGGCGGCGATGTTGACCGAGCGGCCGGCGAAGGCGCCGTTGAGGTCGACCACGTGCAGCCAGCGGCAGCCGGCGGCGGCGAATTGTCCGGCCTGGGCGGCCGGGTCGTCGGAGAAGACGGTGGCGTCGGCCATGTCGCCGCGGCGGAGGCGCACGCAGGCGCCGTCTTTCAGGTCGATGGCGGGATAGAGGGTCAGGCTCAGCGTGGGTCGTCCTGGGCGCGGTCGGCGTGTCGGGCGACGTCCTCGCGCAGGCGTTTGTAGAAGAAGATGCCGGCGATCAGACGGCCGCCGACGCGGGCATAGGCCGGGTGGCTGCCCCAGCGGACGTAGCCGAGGCGCTCATACATGGCCAGCGCGGCGGTTTGGGTTTCGCGGACGTCGAGGTTGATGACCTGGTAGCCGAGGGCGCGGGCGGCGGCTTCGGCGCGCAGCGTCATCCGGCGGGCGAGGCCGTGCTTGCGGCCGTAGGGGGCGACGAAGGCGTGCATGATGGTGGCGGCGAAGGCTTGCGCCTCGTTGTTGCGGGCGGGGCGGACGAGCTGGGTGGAGCCGACGATGACGCCGTCGACGCGGGCGACGATCAGCTCGCGCTCGGGCACCAGCAGCACGCCGCGGAAGTAGCTGGCGAGCGCCTGGCGGCCGGGTGGGTTGACCCAGCCGAAGCCGCCGCCGTCGATGATCGCGGCGTCGGTGGCCTCGCACAGCGCGTGGAGGTCGTCGTCGCCGAGGGTTTGGACGCGCTCGACCGCGAGGGTTGGCGCACGGACGTCGACGGGGCTGGGCGCCGTGTCGGGGCCGGCCTCGTCGACGAAGCGGCCGGCGGTCAGGGCGTCCAGCTCAGGAAGTTGGCGAGGATGCGCAGGCCGACATCCTGGCTCTTCTCGACGTGGAACTGGGTGCCGGCGCGGTTGCCGCGGGCGACGAAGGCGGGGATGACGGCGCCGTACTCGGTGGTGGCGATGATTTCGGCCGGCTCGGGGTCATGCAGGGCGTAGCTGTGCACGAAGTAGGCGTGGTCGCCGGGATGCAGGCCGTCGAGCAGGGGGTGTGGAACGGCGAAGTTGAGCGCGTTCCAGCCCATCTGCGGCAGCCTCAGGCCGGGGGCGGCCATGCGGGCGACCTCGCCGCGGATCCAGCCGAGGCCCGCCGTCTGGCCGTGCTCGAGGCCGCGCTCGGCCATGAGCTGCATGCCGACGCAGATGCCGAGGAAGGGGGCGCCGGCATCGACCGCCGCCTCCAGGGCTGGGCGCAGGCGGGGGTCGGCGTCCAGCCCCCGCCGGCAGTCGGCGAAGGCGCCCTGGCCGGGGAGCACCAGGCGGTCGGCGTCGCGCACGGCGTCGGGGTCGGCGGTGACGGTGATGGTGGCGGGCAGGCCCGCGCGTTCGGCGGCGACGGCCAGGGCGCGCGAGGCCGAGGCCAGGTTGCCGCTGCCGTAGTCGATGACGACGACCTTCATGGGCTGCGCGCGCTCCGGTCGGGCGTTTGCAGGTCGGGCGTTCGCAGGTCGGGCAGGCTCTGGTCGGCGAGACGCAGCAGGGCGGCGTCGTGGCTGGCGGCGGCGATGGCGGTGGTCTCGACGTAGCCGCGCCAGTGCAGGCTGAGGCGCCACAGGTCGCGGCCGAACACGCCCTGGGCGACGGTCAGGCCGACGACGAGGGGGATGCGCAGCCCGGGTGGGGCGTGCGACAGGACGAGCAGGAGCACGAACAACGCCAGGGCGGCTAGCAGCGCGCCGTGCAGGGCAAGCCAGAGCCAGCCGAAGACCAGGGCGGCCCAGCTAAAGCCCTCGGGCACCAGCACCGGCGCCGCGTCGGGCGCCTCGTGCACGGTGTAGACGTTCACGCTTGCGCCTGGCGGCGCATCACAGCGACCCCTTGGTCGATGGAACATGGCCGGCGCTGCGCGGGTCGGGCGCGATCGCCTCGCGCAGCGCCCTGGCGAGGGATTTGAAGCAGGCTTCGGCCACGTGGTGGCTGTTGGCGCCGGCCTGCTGGCGCAGGTGCAGGGTCAGCGCGGCGTTGGTGGCGAAGGCGCGGAAGAACTCCTCGAACAGCTCGGTGTCCATCTGGCCGAGCCGGGCATTGGTGAAGCGCACGTCAAACGCGAGCAGGCCGCGGCCGGAGAGGTCGACCGAGGCGGCGACCAGGGCCTCGTCCATCGGCACGACGGCGTGGCCGTAGCGGCGCACGCCACGCTTGTCGCCGAGGGCGGCGGCTACGGCCTGGCCGAGCACGATGCCGACGTCCTCGGTGGTGTGATGGCTGTCGACGTGCAGGTCGCCACGGGCGGTGATCTCGAGGTCGAGCATGGCGTGGCGGCCGAGCGCTACCAGCATGTGGTCGAGGAAGCCGATGCCGGTGGCGATGCGGGTGCGGCCGCTGCCGTCCAGGTCTAGGGCGACGGCGATGTCGGTCTCGGCGGTGCGGCGGGCCAGGCGGGCGGCGCGCGCGGCGGCGTTGGAGACGAGTGCGTCCTCGGCGGGAGGTATGGCGGCGTCCATGGCGGATCAGTAGATTATTCGAGCCGGGCAAGGAAGTGTTCCGCGCGCCGCGGTGCGGGCGCAGACGAGGGACCGCCGTCGCGGCAGGAGGGGACGCGAATGACCAGGGCCGGACGGGTGGTGACGGGCATCGCGGGCGTCTGCGTGGTCGTCGCGGCGGCCTATGGGGCGGTGTTCCTTTACGGCCAGCACGAGGCGCGGGCGGAGATCGAGGCGGCGATGGCGGCACTGCCGCCGGGCACGACGGCGCAGTATCGACGGGCACGGATGAGCCCGCTGACCCGCACGGTAGAGGTCGACGGGCTGACGGTGACGCGCGCCGGCGCGCCGGCGGTGAGCATTGACCAACTGCGGCTGCGCGAGGTCGATGGCGACGGCAGCGCGGCGCATCCCTGGCGGTTCGGCGCCCTGCACCTGCGCGGGGTGGGCCTGCCGTGGCCGGGCGTACCGCTCAGCATCGACCGGCTGGATGCGGAGGACCTGGTGGTGCTGGCGCCCGACGCGGCGAGCGTGCCGGCGGGGGCGGCGCGGTTCTATCAGCTGGCCGGCGAGCCGCGGCTGGTTTCGGCGCGGCGGATCGAGGCGGATGCGCTGACGCAGGGCAGCGCAACCATCGCCCATCTGGGCTTGACCGACCTGGCCCCGGGACGGCTCGGCGGCGCCAGCCTCGACGGGCTCACGGTGGCAGGCGTCGGCAGCCTCGCCCACGCCGCCGTCACCGGCGTCGCGACGGACGATCTGGACGCCGTGCTCAGGTCGGGCGCCTCGGACGGGTCGGCGGGCTGGAGCAAGGACCGAGCGCTGCTGGGCCACCTGGAGCTCGACGGCTTCACCTCGACGCTGCCGAGCGGAGCGCTGCGGTTCGACGCCGCCACCTTGGACGGGCTGAGCGGCCACCCGCTCTCCCAGCAGGTCGCTACCCGCGGCGACGCTGCCACGGCGCTGCTGCGCGTGTTGTCGGCGACGCGCACCGACATCCGCAACGTCGTCGCAAGCGGGGTCGCGCAGACGGGCACCGTCGTGCGGGTGAGCCTCGCCTCGCTGCACGACGAGAGTAGCCGCAAGCCGGCCGGCGGCGGCGAGACCATCGAGCGGCACGCTCGGCTGCGCGGCCTTGCCTTCCCGCTGGGGCAGCTCCCGGCCGGCGTCGGACGCGACCGGGCGATCGCTGCGGTCGGCGGCGAGACGATGGTGTTCGACGTCGACGACGATCAGCATTCCAGCCCGACGACCAGGACGCTCGACCTCGAGCGGCTGCGCGTCACCCTGCAGGGCAACTTCGCGCTGCAGCTCGTCGGCCATTTCGACGATTTCGATCCCGAGCGGCCGCTGACGGCGACGCTGGCCGTCACCACGATCGGCACCGCCACGCTGCGCTACGAGGATGCGTCGCTGCTCGGCCGGGTGATCAACGGCGCCGCGGCGGCGCAGCAGCAGACGCCGGAGCAGGTCCGGGCTGAGCTGCATGCGCAGATCGACGCCGTGGCGCCGAGACTGCTGCCGGATCAGCCGGACGCGGCCGCCATTCTGGGCCACTTCGTCGACCAGCCGGGAGCGCTGACGCTGCGGCTGCGGCCGCCGACGCCGGTGACGCTGGTCGGCGTTGCCGGTACGCCGGGCAAGGACCGGGCGACCGTGCTCGGCGCGACGATCAGCGCCGACTGAGACCGCCGACTGGGACGCGACTGGGGACGCCGACTTGGACGCCGACTTGGACGCCGACTTGGACGCCGACTTGGACGCCGACTACGCTCTTGGGTTTGTCGCGGCGCGCGCCCATTTCTGCGTCATGCAAACTCCACACGATCCGACGGGCTGGCACGGCACCACCATCCTCTGCGTGCGTCGCGGCGGCCAGGTTGCGATGGCGGGCGACGGGCAGGTGACGCTCGGGCAGACGGTGATCAAGGGCAACGCCCGCAAGGTGCGGCGCATCGGCGATGACGGGCGGGTCATCGCCGGCTTCGCCGGCGCGACGGCGGACGCCTTCACCCTGCTGGAGCGGCTCGAGGCCAAGCTGGAGCGCCATCCTGGCCAGCTCGAGCGGGCCTGCGTTGAGCTCGCCAAGGATTGGCGTACCGATCGTTACCTGCGGCGGCTCGAGGCGATGATGGCGGTGGCCGACGCCGACCACTCGTTCACGCTCACCGGCACCGGCGACGTGCTGGAGCCGGACGATGGGGTGATCGCCATCGGCTCGGGCGGCAACTACGCGCTGGCGGCAGCGCGGGCGCTGCTCGAGGTCGAGGGGCTGAGCCCGGAGGAGATTGCCCGGCGGGCGATGCGGATCGCGGCCGACATCTGCGTCTATACGAACCACTCGGTGATCGTCGAAACGATCGGCACGAGTGATGGTGGGGAGGCACGCTGATGCCGAGAGATGCCGTGATGGCCGGGATCGACGTGCCGACCTACTCGCCGCGCGAGATCGTCTCCGAGCTCGATCGCTTCATCGTCGGGCAGAACGACGCGAAGCGGGCGGTGGCCATCGCGCTGCGCAATCGCTGGCGGCGGGCGCAATTGCCGGAGGGGATGCGCGAGGAGGTGGTGCCGAAGAACATCCTGATGATCGGGCCGACCGGGTGCGGCAAGACCGAGATCGCGCGGCGGCTGGCGCGGCTGGCGCAGGCGCCGTTTCTCAAGGTGGAGGCGACGAAGTTTACCGAGGTCGGCTATGTCGGGCGCGACGTCGAGAGCATCGTGCGCGACCTGGTGGAGATCAGCCTCACCATGCTGCGCGAGAGCAGCCGCAAGAGCGTCCAGACAAGGGCCGAGCACAGCGCCGAGGACAAGCTGGTTGACGCGCTGGTGGGGGCGGGCTCGTCGGCCGACACCAAGAGCAAGTTCCGGCGGATGCTGCGGGCCGGCGAGCTCGAGGACAAGGAGATCGAGATCGCGGTCGCCGACACCGGCAGCAGCCCGGTCGGCCAGATGGACATGCCCGGCATGCCGCCCGGCCAGGTGATCAACCTGGGCGAGATGATGAAGGGCATGTTCGGCCGCAAGGAGCAGCAGCGCCGGCTGACGGTCGCCGCGGCGCGGCCGCTGCTGGCGCGCGACGAGGCGGACCGGCTGCTCGACACCGAGCAGCTCAACCGCGACGCGGTCAGCCACGCGGAGAATAACGGCATCGTCTTCCTCGACGAAATCGACAAGGTCTGCGCGCGCACGACCGAGGGCGGGTTTCGCGGCGGCGACGTCTCCCGCGAAGGCGTGCAGCGCGACCTGCTGCCGCTGATCGAGGGCACCACCGTCACCACCAAATACGGGCCGGTGAAGACCGACCACATCCTGTTCATCGCCTCGGGCGCGTTCCATGTGGCCAAGCCCTCCGACCTGCTGCCCGAGTTGCAGGGGCGGCTGCCGATCCGCGTCGAGCTGGCGCCGCTCTCGCGGGCCGACCTCAGGCGGATCCTGACCGAGCCGGAGCACTCGCTGATCGACCAGTATGCGGCGCTGATGCAGACCGAGGGGGTGACGCTCGACTTTACCGACGACGCGGTGGACGCGCTGGCGGAGCTGGCGGCCGACATCAACGAGCGGGTGGAGAATATCGGCGCCAGGCGGCTTGCGACCGTGCTCGAGAAGCTGCTGGAGGAGATCAGCTTCTCCGCCGCCGACCGCTCGGGCGAGACGATCCGGGTGGACGCGGCGGCGGTGAACGACCGCGTGGCGCCGCTGGCGCGCCGGGGGGACCTGTCGCGGTTTATCCTTTAGGACGGGTAAAGGGCCGGCAAGCCCCAGACCGCCAATCGCCTGACGCCTCGATGGTGGCTTTCTTGCCTGGCCACGCCATTCCATCCAGTTTCCCACAGCATCGAACTCGCCGTGGAAACATGATCAAGACATGGATTTTAAAGGCTTGGCCTTTAATGGGGTCCAGGGGCAAAGCCCCTGGCCTTTCTTACCTAACCCGATGAGCTTGACCGCCAGCTTTCCGCATCCGTCCCCGCCCGCGCCCGGCGAGATGATCGAGGTCGCGCCGGGCATTCTGTGGCTGCAGTTGCCGCTGCCGTTTCAGCTCAACCATGTGAACGTCTATCTGGTCGAGGACGGTGACGGCTACGCGGTGGTCGACACCGGGCTTGGCAATGCGGCGACGATCGCGCGCTGGGAGGCGTTGCTGGCAGGCGTGCTGCGGCAGCGGCCGCTCACCCGGATCATCGGCACCCACTACCATCCCGACCACGTCGGCATGGTGGGTTGGCTGTGCGAGCGGCTCGGCGTCACGCTGCTGATGAGCGAGGTGGAGTATCTGCATGCGCGGCTGCTCACCATCGACACCGGGCACACCGTGGACGGGCCGCATCGCGACTTCTACCGGCGCCACGGCCTGGACGAAGAGACGACGCGGGTGCTGGTGTCGGACGGGCGGCGCTATTTGCGGCTGGTCACCGGGTTGCCGCAGAGCTTTCACAGCATTGCCGCGGGCGAGACGCTGCGGCTGGGCGGGCGGCGGTTCGACGTGCTGACCGGCGGCGGCCACTCGCCCGACCAGGTGATGCTGCATTGCGCGGCGGAGGCCATCCTGCTGTGCGCCGACCAGGTGCTGGCGCGGATCTCGCCCAACATCAGCGTGTTCGCGATGAACCCGGAGGGTGACCCGCTCGGCAACTACCTGCGCTCGTTGGCGGCGCTGCGGCGCGAGCTCGCGGACGAGACGCTGCTGCTGCCCGGCCATGAGCGGCCGTTCGTCGGGCTGCATGCGCGGCTCGACGAGCTGGCGGCGCACCATGAGGCGCGCTGCACGGCGGTCCTGGGCGCCTGCGCCGAGCGGGACCATAGCGGAGCGGAGCTGGTGCCAGTGGTGTTCGCCCGCCGGATCGAGGATCCGCACCAGATGGGCTTCGCCTTCAGCGAAGCGATGGCGCATGTGAACCTGCTGGTGCGGCGGGGGCAGTTGCGGGAGGTCGCGGGCCGCTTTCGGACCGTGTAAGGCAAGGGCTGTGCCCTTGACGGGACCCTACCGGTTTGTCGTCGTAACTCGGTCTGTCTGGCTTGGCGAAGCCGATCATCGCTGTTCAACACCGCGGCGATTTCGCCAAGGACGCACGAATACTGGATGGATTGCAAAGACGCCGCCTTTGATGGGGTCAAGGGGCAAAGCCGCTTGCCTCGCCTTCTCAACCATGAGGCCCCGATGAGCGGCAGCATTCCGAACAAGCGTGGCGCCTTCACCCACCTGCAGCAGATCATCGCCGCGCTAACCGAGGGCATCATCATCGTGACGCGCCACGGCGTGCTGCACTGGGCTGACGAGACGGCGCTGGCGCTGCACGGGGTGCGGGCGCTGGACGAGCTCGGCGGCACGGCGGCGGGCTATGCCGAGCGCTTCGAGCTGGCCGACCGCAGCGGCCAGCGCCTGGCGCTCGAGGCGTATCCGATCCAGCGGCTAGTGCGGGGCGAGGTGATCGACCGGGCGCTGATCGAGGTGACGCGGCGGCCGGATGGGCGGCGCTGGGTGCATGAGGTTCGCACCATGGCGCTGACCGACGACGAGGGGGCGCCCGACTGTCTGGTGGTGATCCTGGACGACGAGACCGAGCGCTTCAACGCCGAGGAGCGGTTCGAGCGGGCGTTCGCGGCCAACCCGGCGCCGGCGATCATCGTGCGGCTGTCGGACATGCGCTACGTGAAGGTGAACCACGGCTTCCTGGAGCTGACCGGCTACGTGCGCGAGGCGCTGATCGGCCGCTCGATGCACGAGGTCGACGTGCTGCACGGCATGGATCGGCGCGAGCTGGCGATCCGGCGACTGCATGCGGGACAGACCATTCCGCAGATGGAAGGTTACCTCGTGCTGCCGGACGGGCGGGAGCGGACGGTGCTGCTGGGTGGCCAGCCGCTGCAGATCGGCGACGAGGCGTGCATGCTGTTCACGTTCGCCGACCTGCATCCGCGCCAGCAGGCCGAGGATGCGCTGCGCGCCAGCGAGGAACGTTTCAGCAAGGCGTTCCACCTGGCGCCCGGGCCGATGGCGGTGCTGACGCTTGTCGGCCTGCGGGTGCTTGACGTCAACGACGCCTTCACGACGGCGACAGGCTGGCGGCGCGAGGAGGTGGTTGGCCGCAGCGAGGCGGAGCTGCGGCTGTGGGGCACGGGCGAGGCGCGCGAGGATCTGGAGCGGCAGATCCGGCAGACGGGCCAGCTGCGGGGTTGCGACATCCAGTTGCAGGACAAGGATGGCGGGCTGCGCGACTATCTGGTTTCCGCCGACACGGTGCAGATCGGCAGCGAGCGCTGCGTGCTCAGCGTCATGCTCGACATCACCGAGCGCAAGCAGACCGAGATGGAGCTGCTCGCTGCCGTGCAGTCGGTGCTGGCCGAAAGCTCGTTCCTCGGCCAGGCAATCGTTGAGCGACTGACGGCGCTGACGCGTGCGAAAGGCTCGGCGAGCAACCAGGCGGAGCTGTCGAGCTTGCCGGCGCGAGCGCGCGAGGTTCTGGAGCTGTTGGCGCAGGGGTTGCCGGACGACGACGTGGCCGCGCGGCTCGGCGTCGCGCCGACGACGCTGCGCAATCACATCGCCGCGATCTACAAAAAACTTGGCGTGCATAAACGCAGCGCGCTGGTGGTCTGGGCCCGCGAACGCGGTCTGGGCGCACCGTCCAAGTCACAGACAAGGCAGCCGAAATCGCGCACGGCGAAATCCCGATAGGCGTTTTGTCACGCTGGCCTGATCGAAAAGAACCGGCTTGATCAGGGACATCGCATCGAACATTCACGTGCGGTGTGCGCAACAGGGCGTGTTGCGCGGCGTAAGCGACACACGGTCGTTCCGGCACGTCGACACCAAGATCACGGAGAGAGCGGATGGCGCAGAGTACGGCCGGCACGATGAAGGATGCGGCTCACGAGGCCGTTATCATCTAGGCGATGGCTGACGCTCCGCTGATCACGCGCGATCACCCTGTCTCTGCAACCGGAACGGTCGCGGCGGGAACTGAAGAGTTTCAGTCCTTGCTGCTGCACGTCGAGGAGCTTGAAGTCACCAAGCGGAGGCGCAAGACGCTGGTGCGCGCGACACGTGTCACGCGCACCAGCGAGGTGGATGTCGACGAAGCGCTCAACCATGAAGACGTCATCGTGGAGCGTGTCGCCATCGGGCGTGTGGTGACAGAGGTGCCGCCGATACGGCAGGAGGCTGACATGACGATCCTGCCGATCGTCGAGGAGCAGGTCGTCGTGACGCGACGGCTGGTTCTCAAGGAGGAAGTGTACATCCGTCGCGTGCAGAAGACGGAGCACCACGTTGAGCGCGTTGTGCTGCGTCGACAGGACGTTGACGTGACGCGGACCGAGCTTGACGATTGAGCGGTCCGTTCGCGGCGATGTCGTAACGAGTATTCACTGAAGCAATGAGGGTATCACAATGGCTGACGAGACGATTGTTGCGATCTACGATACGGCTGCCCATGCCGAGGCGGCCGTCAGCGACCTAAAGACCGCCGGTGTTCCGGACGGCGCCATCAGCCTGCATGCCGGCACTGCGGCCTCCGGCATGAGTTCGGGCACCGCCAGCACGATGGCGGGCGACACCTCCGGGCTGTCGGCCGGCATGACGAGCACCCAGCCGGTGCGCGAGAAGGGCTTTTGGTCCAGCCTGTTCGGTGGCGAAACGGAGACCGACAGCGCCGTCTATGACCGCAGCCTGGAGAGCGGCTCGACCGTCGTTACGGTTCGCTCGCCCGACGAGCATGTGACGCGCGTGATGGAGATCCTCGAGAGCCACAACCCGATCGACATCGACGAGCGCACGGCTGGCTACGGGCTCGCCACGACGGCGACGACGGCGACGACCGCCGCCCCTGTCGCTGCCAGCGGCATCACCGCGGGGAGCGGCGATACGCTGCAACTGTCGGAAGAGAACCTTGCTGTCGGCAAGCGCGTCATCAACAAGGGCGGCACGCGCATTCGTCGTTACGTCGTCGAGACGCCGGTGGTCGAGAACGTCAGCCTGCATGATGAGACGGTGACGCTTGAGCGTCGGCCGGTGACCGATGGTCGTCAGCTTGGCGCCGACGAGTTCTCCGAGAAGACGATCGAGATGACGGCGTCGGCCGAGGAGGCGGTGGTCTCCAAGACGGCGCGTGTCTACGAGGAGGTGGGCCTGCGCAAGGAGGCCATCGATCGCACCGAGACCGTGCGCGACACGGTGCGCAAGGAAGAGGTTGAGATCGAGCAGATCCCGGGCCAGACCACGACCACGACGACGCGGCCGATGACGACGGACACGGTGCTGCCGAAGGTCTGACGCCAGGCCGGCCCGGCGGTGAGACCCGTCGGGCCGGTGTGACGGCCTTCAGGCGGGCGACGTGGACGGTTGTCCGTGTCGCCCGTTCTTAATGCAGGTTGGTGTTGTTGTTGGTGGTGCCGATGGCGCCGAGCCCGGTGCTGCCGCCAGCGCCGGTGCCGCCAAGGCCGATCGCGCCTGGTCCGCCGGCCGAGCTTCCGACCGTCGCGCTGGCCCCGGTGGTGCCGGGCAGAACTCGGGTATCGCTCGTCGTCGGCGTCACGCTGTTGTAAGCACCGGCGCCGTCCGGCGCGAGCACGTTGGGGCGGGTTGCATTGCCATTGCCGAGGCTTCTTCCGGCGGTCGCATCGGGCGCCGCACGGCCGACCGTGCCGACGGCGGGCCCGCCGCGACTGTCGCCCACGGCGTCGTCCGGCATGGGCGCATTGGTGAGCTTGCCGGAGGGTGCCGTCTGCGCCGCGGCGCTCAGCGGAGTAAGGGCGAGGGTCACCAGCAGGGCCGTGACCGCGACGATGCGCATGGCTTGCACTCCAGAGCGGCACTGCGCCGACCGACACGCACGCAACGGCCGGCGCGGGCAGGCGGTTGCAGAGGTGGTCTGCGGCCGGTTGCAGGCCGTCTAGCGATAGGTGATTGGCCGCACTCGGGTGCGGCCGTAGGCGGCGGCGCCAGCCAGGCCGCTATGCGCGCGCATCACCTGGTCGATCGGCACGCTGGACAGGCGGTCGCGGAACCGGCCCTTGGCGAGGAAGGCCTCGCAGAGCGCCGGCATGTCGAGCAGCGCCGCGATGTTGCGGC
Source organism: Acetobacteraceae bacterium (assembly GCA_965198995.1). Lineage (GTDB taxonomy): Bacteria > Pseudomonadota > Alphaproteobacteria > Acetobacterales > Acetobacteraceae > CAXMMR01. The sequence goes on along the minus strand of CBDAQG010000002.1, from coordinate 686,245 downwards.
TCAGCCCGCCGGTCAGGAACACGCCGCCCAGGCCCAGCACCGCCAGCACCAGGTCGCCGGCGGCGGCACCCAGCACCTGGGAGAACACGGTGAAGGCCTCGCGGCAGAGCGGGCAGGAGCCGTCGGCGGCGCGCTCGGAGACCTCGGCCGGGGTGAGTGCGCCAAGCGGCGTGCCGTGGATCTCGCCTAGCGCGGTCGCCAGGTTGACGAGGCCTGGGCCGGAGAGCACGCGCTCGGTTGAGACGTGGCCGAAGCGGCCGATCAGCACCGTCAGGATCGCCGTCTGCAGCGGCGTGTTGGGGGCGAACGACATGTGTCCGGCCTCGCTCGGCAGGATCTCGCGGCGGTGCTCCTCGGCGACGATCAGGGCGACGCCGAGGCCGGTGCCGGGGCCGAGCACGACGGCGGGCTTATCGGCCTCGCGGGCGCCGGGCTTGATGGTGTGCAGGTCCGCCGGGTCCAGCGTCTCGATGGCGGCGGCCTGGGCGACGAAGTCGTTGATGACGGCCAGGCGCTCGAGCTTGAGCCGGGCCTTCAACTCGCGTTGCGAGAACTGCCAGGGGCTGTTGGTGAAGGCGACGGCGTCACCCGCGACCGGGGTTGCGACGGCGAACACCGCCTCGTCGACATGCCGGTCGCCGAGGTAGTCGAGCGCCGCCTCGGCGAGGCCGGGGAACTGGCGGACGGGCAGCTTGCGCTCGTCATGCGGCTCGCCGTCGCCCTCGACCAGGGCCAGGCGGACGTTGGTGCCGCCGATGTCGCCGACCAGCCGGGTGCCGCCCTCCGCCATGCCTTGCGCCTCCCCCGTGACCTTTGGAACCGGTGCAACCATGCAATAGAGGCTGCCGTGCCGCAACGATTGCCGGGCTCGCGGCCGGAGCGACGGGGGTGTTATGACGAGGGGTGACATCTCCCGCACGACCGGCGCTGCGCGACGTGATCGCCCGCCACCAGCTCGCCGCGCGGCATAAGCTTGGTCAGCATTTTCTGCTCGACGGCGGGATCACGACGCGGATCGCGGGTCTTGCCGGGCCGCTCGAGGGGCGGCACGTGGTGGAGGTCGGGCCGGGGCCGGGCGGGCTGACGCGGGCGCTGCTCGACAGCGCGGCCGCGAGCATCCTGGCCGTAGAGGTGGACGCGCGGGCGGTCGCCGCGATCGAGGAGCTTCTGGCCGAGGCGCCGGGACGGCTCAGCGTGCTGCTCGGCGATGCGCAGCGCATCGACCTGCCGGCGCTGACCGCGGCGCCGCGGCAGATCGTTGCCAACCTGCCCTACAACGTGGCGACGCCGCTGCTGGTGCGCTGGCTGCGGGAGGCGGCGTTATGGGAGCGGCTGACGCTGATGTTTCAGCTCGAGGTCGCTGAGCGCATCGCGGCGCGGCCGGACACGCCGGCGTATGGGCGGCTTTCGGTGCTGGCGCAGTGGACTTGCGAGACGACGCTGCTGTTGCGGTTGCCGCCGGCCGCGTTCACGCCGCCGCCGAAGGTGCACTCCGCCGTGGTGGGGCTGGTGCCGCGGGCGAGCCAGCCGACGGCGGAGCGGTTTATCGCAATGGAGCGGCTGACGCTGGCGGCGTTCGGGCAGCGGCGGAAGATGCTGCGGGTGGCGCTGCGGCCGCTGGGCGGGGCGGGGCTGCTGGAGCGGGCGGGGATTGCGCCGGAGCGACGGGGGGAGACGCTGTCGGTGGCCGAGTTCGAGCAGCTTTTAGACAGGCTTTAAGGCAGCTACCGGAAGCAAGGCCGGGCGTTCGCTGCCGGGATTATGGCGCGTGGCGGGCGGACAGTCCGCCGTCCAACGTGAAGACGACACCGGTGGTGTAGGCGGAGCGCGGCGACGCCAGAAAGAGGAACAGGTCGGCGACCTCCCGGACAGTAGCCGGTCGACCAAGAGGGAAGGCTGCACTCGCTCGTTCCTCGCCGGACGCCTTGCGGCGCTCGTTCAGCAGACGCTCGATGCGGTCGGTCGCCACCGGGCCCGGACTGACGCCGACAACCCGGATCTTATCGTCCAGGCTTCTCGAACCCAACGCGCGGGTGAACGCCACGAGGGCTGCGTTGCCGGTGCTTCCCGCAATGTAGGTCGGGTCAAAAAATTCGGCGCTGGCCCCGATGTTATTGAGAATCACGCCGCCATCATGCTGCTTCATCTTGGCGTAGAACATGCGGCAAAGATCGATGTAGCCGTAGACCTTGAGGTCCCACGCCCGGCGCCACGCCAGCGACTGCACGGTCTGCAAGTCTCCGCCGGGGATCGCGCCCGCGTTGTTGACCAGGACGTCGACACGTTCGAGCGCGTTCAATCGCTCCTGTGATCCGGCAGCCGTGAGATCGAGGGCCAAGACGTCCACGGACACGTTCCACCTGGAGCGCACCTGATCTGCGAGGCCGGCGAGCTTTTCGGCGCTGCGCGCCACCAGGATCAGGTCGCAACCTTCTTCGCCGAAGGCGTGCGCGAGACCTTCTCCGATGCCCTGCGAAGCACCCGTGATGAGCACACGGCGGCCAGTGAGATCCAGGTTCACGTTGTTCTCCGACAAGCGGCCACTCGAGAGATGGTGGTCTGAGCCCTCAGGCTTCAGCGGAGTCCAGAGGCAGAGCCTCTGGCCTTGCGTTCTTGCTCTCACGGTCGAGCAGGTAGTCGCGGGTGAGCGGGACGGCGCCGAGGCGGTGGGCGAGCTGGAGCTGGAAGACCATGGAGTGGGCGCGCCGGAACGAGGTTTCGGCGCCGGCGAGGTAGAGCTCGAACATCCGGTAGAAGCGCTCGTCGTAGAGCGCCTGAATGGCGTCGCAGTTGGCGGCGAAGCGGCGGCGCCAGCAGCGGATCGTCTCGGCGTAGTGCAGGCGCAGGATTTCGAGGTCGGTGGTCATCAGGCCGGTGCGCTCGAGCGGGGCGAAGACCTCGCTCAGCGCCGGGGCGTAGCCGCCGGGGAAGATGTAGCGCGCGATCCAGGGGTCGGTGCTGCCGGGCCCGGCGACGCGGCCGATAGCGTGCAGCAGAGCCACGCCGTCCGGGGCGAGGCAGCGGTTCAGCATGCCGAAGAAGGCGTCGTAATGGCCGATGCCGACATGCTCGAACATGCCGACCGAGACGATGCGGTCGAAGCGGCGGGTCATCGTGCGGTAGTCGGCGAGCTCGAAGCGGACCTGGTCGGACAGGCCCTCGGCGGCGGCGCGCGCCTGCGCCTCGGCGAGCTGCTCGGCGGACAGGGTGATGCCGGTGACGCGGCAGCCATGCTCGCGCGCCAGCGTGAGCGCCAAGCCGCCCCAGCCGCAGCCGACGTCGAGCACCGTCAAGCCCGGACGGTCGAGCACCAGCTTGGCGGCGACGTGGCGCTTCTTGGCGGCCTGCGCCTCGTCGAGGGTCTCGTCGCCGTTTGGAAAGTAGGCGCAGGAGTATTGCCGGTCGCGGTCGAGAAAAAGGCTGTAGAGGCGGCCGTTGAGGTCGTAGTGGCGGGCAACGTTGCGCCGTGAGCGGGGGCGCGGGTTAAACTGGCGCAGGCTGCGGGTGGCTCGGCGGGCGGCGCGCAGGCCGCGCCAAAGGGCGTTGGTGCCGCCCGCCTTGGCTGAGCCGTAAACCACGTCCAGCACGTCGGTCAGGGTGCTGCCCTCGATCAAGGTGATCCGACTGTCCATCCAGCCTTCGCCGAAGGCCATGGTGGGGTCGGTCATCAGGCGCCAGACCAGCGGCCAGTCAGCAACGGCGAAGGCGCCAACGGCGCCCGGGTGGCGCTCGAAGACGTGGCTTGTGCCGTCCGGGAACTGGATGGTGAGCCGGCCTTCGACGATGAGCTGGGTGATCGAGCGAACGAAGAGGCGCCGGAGCAACGGCAGACCACGGCTCTGCCCTGGACCCGTCACGCGCCAGCGTGCCGCACATGACTGGGGTGGCGCCCCCAGGTCCGCATCCGTCTGGCGTTCAGTCGCCATCGTCCTTGCTTGGCGAAGCCATCCGAGTCCGCTTCCCACAGCACCGAACTCCCCCATGAAGCCATGGGTAAGGAATGGATTTTGAAGGCTCCGCCTTTGATGGGGTTGAGGGGCAAAGCCCCTCGCCTTTCCTTGCTTACGCCTGAGCCGCCTCGCCTGTCGGAATGGCGCCCTGCTCGAACAGCTCGGCGGCGTCGGCTTCGTCCTGCTCGTCCTCGGCGGCCAGGCCGACGGCCTCGCCGCGGGCCTGTTTCTCCGCCTCCTCGGGGCTGCGCGCGACGTTGACGGTGACCTGCATGGTCACCTCGGGGTGCAGCACGACGCGCACCTTGGCGAGGCCGAGGGATTTGATCGGATGGTCGAGCACCACCTGCTGGCGGGTGACGGTGAGGCCGGCAGCGGTCACCTGCTCGGCGATGTCGCGGTTGCTGACCGAGCCGTAGAGGCTGCCGCTGTCGCCGGCCTGGCGGATGACGACGACGGTCAAGCCACCCATGCGCTCGGAGACGCGCTCGGCCTCCTCGCGGCGCTTGATGTTCTGCGCCTCGAGCTGGATGCGGGTCTCTTCGAACTTGGCGACGTTCGCCTTGTTGGCGCGGATGGCGCGCTTCTGCGGCAGCAGGAAGTTGCGCGCGTAGCCGGGCTTGACGCGCACGAGGTCGCCCATCTGGCCGAGCTTCTCGACGCGCTGCAGGAGGATCAGTTCGACGACGGCCATCGGTTCAGCTCCTCAGCTCAGCACGTAGGGAAGCAGGGCAAGAAAGCGGGCGCGCTTGATCGCCTGGGCGAGCTCGCGCTGCTTCTTGGCGCTGACGGCGGTGATCCGGCTCGGCACGATCTTGCCGCGCTCGGAGAGAAAGCGGCTGAGCAGCCGGACATCCTTGTAGTCGATCACCGGCGCGTTCGGCCCGGAGAACGGGCAGGACTTGCGGCGGCGGTAGAACGGCCGGCGGGCGCCGACGGCGGAGCGCCGGGCGGCCGGGTTGAGGTCGTCGGTGGCGCCGGGGCGCTCGCGGTCTGGACGGTCTGACATGCTCTTACTCCTCGGCCGTGGCAGGCTCGCCCGAGCCGTCGCGGGCGCGATACTCCTCGCGGTCGTCGAAATTGCGGCGACGGCCGCTCTCGAAGCGCCCGGCCGGCTTGGGGCCGCGGAAGCCGCGCTCGCGGTCGTCGGACTTGCGGCTCAGCACCGCGGAGGGGTTCTCGTCGATCGCGTCGACCCGGATCGTCATGAAGCGCAACACGTCCTCGTTGAGGCGCAGCTGGCGCTCCATCTCGTTGACCGAGGCGGGCATCGCGTCGATGCCGAGCAGCATGTAGTGCGCCTTGCGGTTCTTCTTGATGCGGTAGGACAGGGTGCGCAGGCCCCAGTACTCGCGCTTCTTGATCGCGCCGCCGTCGCCCTCGAGCTGGGTCGCGACCGTGTCCGCCAGGCCTTCGACCTGCTGCTGCGTGACGTCATTCCGCGCGATCAGCACGGTTTCATATAAGGGCATGTGGTCTCCCCATGGCTGGATCGGCCCGCCGCGCCGAGATCGGCGAGGCTTGAGCCACGCGCGTCGTCATCAGGCGCGCATGGGGGCATAGCCGGGGCGTGCCACGCCTCGGCAGGGAGCGGGGCTTACAGCACAGGGGCGCCCGGTTGCGCAAGCCGCGCGCCGCGCGCCAGCCCTGCACGGCGTCGCTGCCGGCGCGCCGATCGCCGCCTGGCGACCTGCAAGGGGTATTTGACAGGGGATGTCGCCCGCTCCATGTCCGCGACGCCACATGTCCGGACCATGTTCAATGCCTGTCCATGCGTTCATCTTTCCCGGCCAGGGCAGTCAGATCGTCGGCATGGGGCGTGACCTCGCGGCCGCCTTCGCGCCGGCGCGCGAGGTGTTCCAGGAAGTCGACGAGACGCTCAAGCAGCGGCTGTCCAAGCTGATGTTCGAGGGACCGTCCGAGGAGCTCACGGCCACCCGCAACACTCAGCCGGCGCTGATGGCGATGTCGCTGGCGGTGCTGCGGGTGCTGGAGGCGGAAGGCGGCTTCGCGCTGGCCGATCGTGCGATCATGGTGCTCGGCCACTCGCTCGGCGAGTACAGCGCCCTGGCTGCGGCCGGCAGCCTGCCGATCAATGCCACTGCCGCGCTGCTGCGCCGGCGCGGCGAGGCGATGCAGGCCGCGGTGCCGGCCGGTGCCGGCGCGATGGCGGCGCTGCTCGGCATCGAGATGGCGCAGGCCATGACGATCTGCGAGCAGGCGGCGCCATTCACCCGCGAGGACGGCAGCAAGATCCAGCAGGTGGTCGCCCCCGCCAACGACAATGGCGGTGGCCAGGTGGTCATCTCCGGCGACCGCGCTGCGGTGGAGCGGGCCATCGAAATCGCGCGCGGCCAGGGCGTGAAGCGAGCGATGCTGCTGCCGGTGTCGGCACCGTTTCACTGCGCCCTGATGGCGCCGGCTGCGGCCGTCATGGCCGAGGCGCTGGAGGAGGCGCCGATGGCGGCACCGGTGGTGCCGCTGATCGCCAACGTGACGGCGAGCAAGGCGAGCGACCCGGATGAGATCCGCCAGCTGCTCGTCCAGCAGGTGACGCAAACGGTGCGCTGGCGCGAAAGCGTCATCGCCGCGCTCGCGATGGGCGTTGACAGCTTCGTTGAGGTCGGCGCCGGCAAGGTGCTGGCGGGGTTGGTAAAGCGCATCGCGCCGGCGGCTCGCACCGCCTCGGCGGCGACGCCGGACGAGATCGAAGCCCTGTTGAAGACGCTGTAGGGCAAGTGTCTAGACGCTTTGGCGTCCCAGCAGCAGGATCACCCAGGCAAGCAAGAACAGCGGCGGCAGCAGCAGCGGCGCTGCCAGGCCAAAGGCGTGGGTCATGCGTGTGCCCTGGAGGGGCGGCCTCAGACCGACGGCTGCACGATAATTGCCGACCAGAACGTGGCGCAGCGCCATCGTGACCCGGGCACCTGCCAGCAGGCTAAGATAGATTAGGCCGCAGGTGGTGAACCCGAGCACGGGCAGGATGCGCAGCAGCTCGGCATGACGCAGCGCCATGACGCTCTGCGCCAGCGGCGCCCCGTTGAGCGTGATGGCATAGGCCGTGAACAGGAACGACTGCGACGCGACCAGCCAGGACAGGCGATTGACCATCAAGCCATCCTCATGCTCCAGCTGATGGGCAAGAGTGTCGTCGTAGGCGTACTGCGCTTCCTCAGAGGCCGGGGTCATCTGCGACAGCGAGCGCCGCGCTGGCGGAGGTGTCAATTTCGATCGGCGTGGAAGCGAGGGCTTTGCCCTCTGACCCGCCAGGAGATGGGCCTCCTGACCAACACTCTCCACCGTCGCAACTGAGGCCATGGAGCCGTTATGTTTGACCTGACCGGCAAGACCGCTCTGGTGACCGGTGCCTCGGGCGGCATTGGCGGCGCGATCGCGCGGGCGCTGCATGCTCAGGGCGCGCAGGTCGTGCTGTCCGGGACGCGACGTGAGGTGCTGGAGGCCTCGGCGGCGGCGCTTGGCGAGCGCGCGCACGTCGTGGTCGCTGACCTGGCCGAGGCGGCCGCGGCCGACGGCCTGATCGCCAACGCGGAGCGCGCGGCCGGGCCGATCGACATCCTGGTCAACAATGCCGGGTTGACGCGCGACATGCTGGCGCTGCGGCTCAAGGACGAGGATTGGCAGGCGGTGCTCGACGTTGACCTCACGGCGCCGTTTCGGCTGGCGCGGGCAGCGCTGCGCGGCATGCTCAAGCGCCGAGCCGGGCGGATCATCGGCATCTCAAGCATCGTCGGCAGCACCGGCAATGCCGGCCAGGCGAACTACGCCGCCGCGAAGGCCGGGCTGGTGGCGATGAGCAAGTCGTTGGCCCAGGAGGTCGGCAGCCGCGGCATCACCGTCAATGTCGTCGCACCCGGCTTCGTCGAGACGCCGATGACGGACGCGCTCGGCGAGGTGCAGCGGCAACGGCTGCTGGGCGCGATACCGCTCGGGCGGATGGGCCAGCCGGCAGATGTCGGCGCCGCGGTGGTGTATCTCGCCTCGGACGAGGCGGGCTGGGTGACCGGCGCGACGCTGCACGTCAATGGCGGGATGGCGATGATCTGAACAGATGGGCGATGCCTGCCGCTCCCTGTTCGGGTGGCGAAGGGTGGCCGAGGACGGCTTGCCCAGGCGTGCCGTCACCACATCGCCACAGCGTGGTCGCACGGTTGCCGCATTGCCTTGGCGGGCCAGTTGGAACCATGCTAGGGCCACGCGGCCTCGCTCGGGACACTCCCGGTCGGGCTGCGCTCGGCGACATCGACCGGCCGGACCAGATTGACGCAAACAGTACTAGAGACAGGGATCTGAGATCGATGAGCGACATCGCCGAGAAAGTTAAGAAGATCGTCGTGGAGCATCTCGGCGTCGAGGAGAGCAAGGTCACGCCGGAGGCGTCGTTCATTGACGACCTGGGGGCGGACAGCCTCGACACGGTCGAGCTGGTGATGGCGTTCGAGGAGGCGTTTGGCGTCGAGATCCCTGAGGACGCGGCCGAGAAGATCAGCACCGTCAAGGACGCGATCGACTACATCGAGAAGCAGAAGGCGGCCTGAGCGGATCGCGATCGGAGACGGCGGAGCGTCCATGCCGGGCAGCACGCGTCGGGTCGTCGTCACCGGGATGGGGATCGCATCGCCGCTCGGGCTTGGCGTGGAGCATGTCTGGGCGCGGCTGATCCGGGGCGATAGCGGCATCCGGGCGATCCGGTCGTTTGATGCCGGCGACCTGCCGGCGCGCGTCGCCGGCGAGGTGCCTGAGGGCGCGCGCGCGGAGGGCGGGCTGACGCTCGCCGAGTGGCTGCCGGTCAAGGACGTGAAGAAGATGGACCGCTTCATCCATCTGGGCATCGTCGCCGCCGTCGAGGCGGTCGAGGATTCCGGCTGGATGCCGGAGAGCGACGAGGACCGATGCGCGACCGGGGTGATGATCGGGTCGGGGATCGGCGGGCTGCAGTCGATCTACGAGGCCTCGGTGATGGTGCATGACGGGCGTGCGCGCCGGCTGTCGCCGTTCTTTATCCCCTCGGCGCTGATCAACCTGGTCTCCGGCCACGTCTCAATCCGCTATGGCTTCAAGGGGCCGAACCATTCAGCCGTGACCGCCTGCGCGACGGGCGTGCACGCGATCGGTGACGCGGCGCGGCTGATCATGCTGGGGGACGCCGAGGTGATGATTGCGGGCGGCGCCGAGGCGGCGGTGTGCGCGCTGGGGATTGCCGGGTTCTGCGCCTCGCGGGCGCTGTCGACCGGGTTCAACGAGACGCCGGCGGTGGCGTCGCGGCCGTGGGACCGCGAGCGCGACGGCTTCGTCATGGGCGAGGGTGCCGGCATCGTCGTGCTCGAGGAGTACGAGCACGCTCGGGCACGCGGCGCCAAGATCTATGCCGAGGTCGTCGGTTACGGGCTGTCGGGCGATGCGCACCACATCACCGCGCCGGCGCCGGGACATGACGGGGCGTATCGGGCGATGCGTGCGGCGTTCCGGAATGGCGGCGTGCATCCCGAGAACGTTCAGTACATCAACGCGCACGGCACCTCGACGCCGATGGGCGACGATCTGGAGCTGGAGGCAGTCGAGGCGTTCTTCGGCGACGCGGCGCGCACGATTGCGATGTCCTCCACCAAGTCGGCGACCGGGCACCTGCTTGGGGCGGCGGGCGCGATCGAGTCGATCTTCTCGATCCTGGCGATCCGGGACGACGTCGTGCCGCCGACGCTGAACCTTGAGCACCCGAGCCGCGACAGCGTGATCGATCGGGTGGCTAAGGAGGCGCAGCGTCGGCGCGTCGACATGGCGCTGTCGAACAGCTTTGGATTTGGCGGCACCAACGCCTCCATCCTCTTCCGCGCCGTCTGAGGACCCGCCGCCGCCAGGCCTGCGTCGCCGGCAGCTGAGGCTTGTCCGGCGGCTGCTGGCGCTGGCGATGGTGGCGGCGCTGGTCGGGGCGGGTGCGATCGGTCGGCAGGTCTATCACGCGCCGGGGCCGCTGGAGCAAGGGACGGCCGTGGTGGTGCCGCGCGGCATGCGGCATGCGGCCGCGGTGCTGTTCGAAGCGCACGTCGTGGGATCGCCTCTGGCGCTGCGGCTGGCGGCGCTGCTGACGCCCGGCGACGGGCCGATCCATGCCGCGGAGTTCGCCTTTCCGGCGCATGCGAGCCTGAGGGCGGTGCTCGACATGCTGCGCCATGCGCGGCCGGTGCAGCATCGACTGACGCTGCCCGAGGGGTTGACCGCGGCGCAGATCGTCACCCTGGTGGACGGCGCCGAGGCGCTTGACGGCCAGGCGGTCAAGCCGGCCGAGGGTGCGGTGCTGCCGCAGACCTATGACTACGTCTATGGCACCACGCGCGCGGCGTTGCTGGCGCGCAGCGAGGCGGCGATGCAGCGGACGCTTGCGGACGCCTGGGCCGGGCGCGACGCGGCGAGCCCCCTCACCTCGCCGCGCCAGGCGCTGATCCTGGCCTCGATCGTCGAGCGGGAGACGGGGCTCGCGGAGGAGCGGGCGCATGTCGCGGCGGTATTTCTGAACCGGCTGCGGCTGGGAATGAGGCTGCAGTCGGACCCGACGGTGCTGTATGGCGCCAGTCAAGGGCTCGGCAGCCTGGATCGCCCGCTGACCCGTGACGACCTTGAGCTGGACGACCCTTACAACACCTACCGTATCGCCGGCCTGCCGCCCGGGCCGATCTGCAGCCCGGGGACGGCGGCGATCGAGGCGGTGCTGCATCCGGCGGCCTCGGCGGACCTGTACTTTGTCGCCACTGGAGCCGGGGGCCACGCGTTCTCGGCAAGCCTTGTTGAGCACGAACGTCACGTGCGGGCGTATCGGGAGCGGAGCGAAGGAAAGTAAGGCCAGGGGCGTCGCCCCTGAACCCGGTTAAAGGCGCAGCCTTGAAAATCGGTTATTTATCCATGCTCACCGGGCGAGATCATCTGGTCCCTATCGGACGCGGGTCTGGGGGCGCTGCCCCCAGCGGGTCCAAGGCAGAGCCCTGGCCTTGCCTAATCCTTGCCGGGCAGCCGACCGCTCACCGCGGCGACCGCTCCCGGTGGCAGCAGGTTGCCCAGCATGGCCAGAGCGGCGAGCCAGCCTGGAAATGCGATGCGCGGGGCACCGGCAGCGAGACCGCGCAGGATGATGGCGGCGGCCTGATTGGCGTCCATCAATCCGGGCATCGGAAAGCGGTTGCGTGCGGTCATGGCAGTGCGGATGTAGCCGGGGCAGACGCTGGTGAGCTGAATGCCATGTCGGCGCAGGCTTGGCGCCAGGGCGACGGCCCAGCGGTCAACGGCGGCCTTGGAGGCGCAGTAGGCCGGGGCGCCGGGCACGCTGACCAGTGCGGCCACGGAAGCGATCACGGCGATGCTGCCGCGTCGGCCATCCGGGGCCGCGGGTGCGGCGCGCATGGCGGCGATGGCGGGCAGCACGGTGTTCAGCACGCCGTCGAGGTTGGTGCGGAAGATGGCGCGTGCGACGTCGGCGGGCTCCTCGCCAGTGCCGGTGCCGCCGGAGCGGCCGGCATTGGCGATCACCAGGTCGAGCCGGCCGCAGCGGGCGATCCAGCTCGCCATGGCCGGCTCGTCGGTGACGTCCAGCACCGCCTCGAGCACCGTGGCGCCCTTGGCACGGCAGGTGCTCGCGGTCTCTCCAAGCCGCGCGGCGTCGCGGCCGCCAAGGTGCAGAGTGGCGCCAGGCGCGGCGCGGGCCAAAGCGAGGGCGCGGCCGAGGCCGCTTGAGGCGCCGGTGATCAGCGTGGCGCCGGGCGTGGTGGACAGCATGGTGCACATCCTTGTCGCCTCCCAACGCGGCCGCTGGTAGGAAGCGGGCATGACCCAGCCGATCGCCTCGATGACCGGATTCGCGCGCACCAGCGGCATTGCGGAGGGGCTGTCCTGGGCCTGGGAGCTGCGCTCCGTCAACGGGCGCGGCCTCGATCTCAAGCTTCGCCTGCCGCATGGCTTCGACGCGCTGGAGCCGCGGCTGCGCGAGGCGGCGGCGGGGGTGCTCAGCCGCGGCAATGTCGGCGCGGTGCTGACCGCACGGCGCGAGGAGGTGCGGCAATTCGGCGTCGACCAGCCGATGCTCGACATGCTGTTGCGGCTGGCGGCCGACACGGCCGCGCGCATTCCCGGCGCGCCGCCGCCGCGGGCGGAGCTGCTGCTTGCCCTGCCCGGCGTGCTGCGGGCGACGAGCGGCGAGGCCGAGGGCGTGAGCGAGGGGCAGCGCATGGCCGCGACGGAGGGCTTCGTCGCGGCTTTGCAGGCGCTGGCCGCGGCACGCCAGGCCGAGGGCGGCCGGCTGGGCCAGGTGCTGTCGGCGCAGGTCGACCAGGTCGCCTCGCTGTGCGCCGAAGCGGCGGTCGAGGCGGCGCTGCAGCCGCAGGCGCAGCGCGCCCGCATGTTGGAGGCGATCTCGACCTTGCTTGAGGCGACGCCGCGCCTGCCCGAGGACCGCGTCGCGCAGGAGGTCGCGCTGCTGGCCAGCCGTTCGGACGTGCGGGAGGAGCTCGACCGGCTGGCGAGCCATATCGCCGCGGCACGCGCCCTGCTGGTGGAGGGTGCGGCGATCGGCCGGCGGCTCGACTTCCTGGTCCAGGAGTTCGTGCGCGAGTGCAACACACTCTGCGCCAAGTCGGCGTCGACCCCGCTGACGGCGATCGGGCTGCGCCTCAAGGCGGTGCTCGAGCAGATGCGCGAGCAGGTGCAGAATGTCGAGTGAGCTGCCCCCGCCCAGCGTGCTTCCCGCAGCTCAGCGCAGCGTGCTTCAGGCATCCCAGCGCAGCGTGCTTCAGACACGACGTCGTGGCGTGTGCCTGGTCGTCGCTGCGCCGTCGGGCGCCGGCAAGAGCACCATCACGCGCGCCCTGCTGGCCCAGGAGCCGGCGCTGTCGTTCTCGATCAGCGTCACGACGCGGGCGCCGCGGGCGGGCGAGCAGGACGGCGTGCACTACCTGTTCCGCGACGCCGAGACGTTCACCCGGATGATCGCGGATGGCGAGCTGCTCGAGCATGCGCACGTGTTTGGCCGATCCTACGGCACGCCGCGGCGGCCGGTGGAGGCTGCGCTCGCGGCCGGGCGCGACGTAGTGTTCGACATCGATTGGCAGGGCTACCAGCAATTGCGGGCGGCGCTGCCGGCGGACACGGTGGGGGTGTTCGTCCTGCCGCCGTCGCTGGAGGCGCTGGCCGGGCGGCTGGCTGGGCGCAACACCGACGGGCCGGACGAGATCAGCCGCCGGATGTCGGCCGCCCGCGCCGAAATCAGTCACTGGCGCGAGTTCGACTACGTGCTGGTGAACGACGCGCTGGAGCAGACCGTGGCCGATGTCACGGCCATTCTGCGCGCATCGCGGCTGGTGCGGGCGCGACAGTCGGGGCTGGAAGAGTTCGTTGTGGGCTTGAAGTAAGAGGTTCTTTTTTGGAAAAAGAACCAAAAAACTTTTGCTCGTTAGTAGCACTTGAGCCGGCGCGCCTTACGGATAGAAGTTTTTTGCTTCTTTTTCTAAAAGAGAAGCGCGCGCTTAGTCACCCGACCCCACCAGTCCACGGGCGAAGTCCAGGGCTTCGAACGGCCTGAGATCGCCGGCTTGCTCACCGACGCCGACGGCGTGGACGGGGATGGCGAACTCCTCGGCCAGCGCGACGACGATGCCGCCGCGGGCGGAGCCGTCGAGCTTGGTGACCACAAGGCCGGTGACGTCCACCATGTCGCGGAACACGCGCACCTGGTTAACCGCGTTCTGGCCGGTGGTCGCGTCGAGCACCAGCAGCACCGAGTGCGGCGCCGTCGGGTCGGCCTTGCGCAGCACCCGGATCATCTTGCGCAGCTCCTCCATCAGCGCCGCCTTGTTGTGCAGGCGGCCGGCGGTGTCGATGAGGAGGATGTCGGCGTTTTCGGCGGTGGCCTGGGTCAGGGCGTCGTAGGCTAGGCCGGCGGCGTCGGCCTCGGGCTTGCCGCTGATGACGCGGGCGCCGGTGCGTTCGCCCCAGACCTGGAGCTGCTCGACGGCGGCGGCGCGGAAGGTGTCGCCCGCAACCAGAATCGGGCGCAGGCCTTGGCCGACATAGTCGAGCGCGAGCTTGCCGATCGTGGTGGTCTTGCCGGTGCCGTTGACACCGACGACCAGGACGACGTGCGGGCGGTGCGCCGGGTCGATCACGAGCGGCTTGGCGACAGGGTCGAGAATGGCGGCGATCTCGCCGGAAAGCGCGGTGCGGACCTCCTCGTCGGTGACGTCGCGGCCAAAGCGGGTGCGGCGGAACTCGGCGATGACGCGGCGGGCGACGGCAGGACCGAGGTCGGCGCCGATCAGCAGGTCCTCCAGCTCATCGAGGGCGGCATCGTCAAGCTTGCGGCGAGTGAAGCCGGTCGTCAGGCCGCCGGTGAGCTTCTGGGTGCTGCGGGAAAGGCCCTGCTTGAGGCGGGAAAAGAAGCCGGCCATCAGGCTATGATCATGCGGTGGACATGAAGGCCGGGGCGCTGCCCTGGACCGGCTGGTGCCCGCGGCCCCAGCGCCGATTTCGCTAAGGGATGGATTTTACGGCTCCGCCTTGCATGGGGTTCAGGGGCAAAGCCCCTGCCCTTTCGTCAAGCTCGGTTCGGCACGTCGTGCTGGTCGCCCGTCTCGACGTGCTCCTCCACGACGCGCGTTCCATCAGGACCCGACTTGCCGGGATGCGTCGAGTGAGTGCCGCCGGGATCGAGGCCCTCGACGGGCTCGTTGCCGGTGGTGCGCTCCGAGGCGTGCCCTGAGTTGGTGTCCGACATGGGGGTGGCTCCGCTGGTTGGAGGCCATAGATGGGGCGGCGGATCACGCTGGATAGTCCGCGAGGTTCAGCTCGCCGGTGAAGGCGGTCACGGTTGGGCCAGTCATCCAGACCGTGCCGTCGGCGCGCCACTCGATCAGCAGCTCGCCGCCGTCAAGCACCAGCGTCGCCTGGCGGCCGGCCAGGCCGCGGCGGTGGGCGTTGACCAGCGCGGCGCAGGCGCCCGAGCCGCAGGCCAGAGTGAGCCCGGTGCCGCGTTCCCAGACGCGCAGGCGGATGCGGTCGGGCGCCAGCACGTGGGCGTAGCCGGCGTTGACGCGGTCGGCGAACAGCGGGTCGGTCTCGGCGGCGGCACCGCGATGCTCGACGACATCCACGTCGTCGACGAACCAGGTGGCGTGCGGGTTGCCCATGGAGAGCCCGGCCGGGTCGCCGGGAAGCGGCAGGTGCAGCGTGTCGGCGGCGTGGCTGAGCGGGAGGTCCTGCCAGGCGAGACCCGGTCGGCCCATGCCGACGCGGACCTGGCTGTCGCCAAGCGCCTCCGCCTCCAGCCGCCCGGCGATGGTGCGCAGGCGGATCGGGCCGTCGGCGGCGAGCAGGGCGGCGACGCAGCGCGCGGCGTTGCCGCAGGCGCCGGCCTCGCTGCCGTCCGGGTTGTGGATGCGCATCAGCGCGGCCTCGCCGTGAGGCGCGGGCTCGAGGCTGATCAACTGGTCGCAGCCGATGCCGCGCCTGCGGTCGGCGAGCGCTGCGATCCGGCGTGGGGTGAGTGGCGGCAGGGCGGCTGTCCGACCGTCGAGGATGACGAAGTCGTTTCCGGCGCCGTGCATCTTGGCGAAGCGGGTCGGCATGGGCGGGTTATATGGCCGGCGCGGCAGTGGCGAAAGGCGACGGCGCGCTGGGGGGCTTGCGCGCCCGGTCGGCGGCCCTGATCGCCGAGCGGATTGAAACGCGCCCGGAGGGCTGGCAGTGATAGGTTGACTGGCACGAGACGCGGCGTGCACATTTTTGGAGGCGGACGGGTGCGATACTCGGCGACCGTGGTGCTGGCGATGGCGGGCGTGGCGCTGGCCGGCTGCGCCGGAGCCGACGGCCTGTTCGATCGCTACACCCTGACCGAGTACGGCTATCGGCCACCAGCTAATAACTACCGTGTCCCTCAGCCGTCTGGCGGCATCGAGGCCGGCCGATATGCCGGCGCGACCAGGTTGATTGCCCAGAGCGGCGCCTGCCCGCCCGACACCGGCGTGCTGACCGTCTCGCGCGGGGCGGTGCGCTACAGCGATGCCGCCAACGGCATGATCGACGGCGTCGTCGGGCCGGGCGGGCGTGTCGACATCCGGCATGGTTCGATCCGGCTTGAGGGGCGGCTGGCGGCTAGTCGTTTTGCCGGCACAATTTCCGGCGGTCGATGCGCCTACGACCTGGCGCTGCGGCACGGCGGCGTGTCGATACCGTCCGCGTTGGGGGTGCCGCATGCGGTGGCGGGCGTGGCGACGCCTCGCCCCGTGATCGCGCCGCCGCCGGCGCCCGGCGATGTGGCCGCCCCAGATGCGGACGCGCTGTCGGACGAGGATTATTCCCGGCAGGCGCGCTTTGCGGCGTTGCTGGCACAATTGCGCGCGTCTCGCGCGGCACGGCATCCCGCCCCGGACGACGCGACGGCCCCAGTGGCGAGTGAGGCCCTGCCAGCGCCTGCCGCCGGCGCTCCAACGGCGCCGCCAGCCGCCACGGCATCGGCCGCGGCGCCGGCATCGGCTGGCGTTGGGGCGCCGGCCGCGGCGGCGACGGTCGCCAGATCGACCGCGCAGGCCATTGAACCTCAGGCGGCGAGCAATCAGGCACTTGCCGGCCAGCACGCGGCGTCGCCGGCGCAGCAGGCCGGTCAATTGCTGGCACAGGGTCGGATCGCCGCTGCCAGGCCGCTCTATGAGCGTGCCGCGGCCAGCGGCGATGCGGCGGCGGCGACCGCAGTGGGCAAGACCTACGATCCGCTGTTTTTGGCCAACATGCATGCGAGCGAGGTGCAGCCGGATCCGAAGCTTGCCGAGGCGTGGTATCGCCGCGGCGCCGAGCTCGGTGACCCGCGGGCGAGCAGCCGTCTGTCGTCGCTGGAGGCGATGCAGCAGCAGTAGCTGGGCGCTGGATGGGGGGGCTCTTGCCTGCGGCAAGCGGCGCCCGTATACACCCGCCCCTGATCGCGCGTCCGGGCCTGGAATGGGCATGCCCGGCCGCGACGCCTGTGCTCCCGTCCGCCGTGGACTGGCCAGGATCCGCGTAAGGAGTGGTGAAATGCCCAAGCTGAAGACGAAATCGTCGGTGAAGAAGCGGTTCAAGATCACCGCCACCGGCAAGGTGCTCGCCGGCCCCGGCAAGAAGCGCCACAATTTGAGCGCGCGGCCGCAAAAGGCGATCCGCTCCAACCGCGGCAGCCAGACGCTGACCCATGCTGACGGCATCACCGTCAAGCAGTGGGCGCCCTACGGGCTCGAGTAGGGAGCGGCATAGATGGCACGCGTCAAACGGGGTGTGACGACACACGCCCGGCACAAGAAGGTTCTCGCGCAGTCGAAGGGCTTCGTCGGCCGTTCGTCGACGAACTATCGGATTGCGATCGAGCGGCTCGAGAAGTCGCTGCAGTATGCGTATCGCGATCGGCGGGTGAAGAAGCGGGAGTTCCGTGGCCTGTGGATCCAGCGCATCAATGCTGCGGTGCGCGAGCACGGCATCACCTACAGCAAGTTCATCCACGGGCTGAACCAGGCTGGGATCGTCATCGACCGTAAGGTGCTGGCGGCGATCGCGTATGACGATGCGCCGGCATTTTCGGAGATCGTGAAGGCCGTGCAGGCGGTGATGGAGCCGGCGGCGGAGTAAGGCAAGGGGCTTTGCCCCTTGACCCCACGCAAGGCCGGCGGCCTTTAGAAACCATTACTTCAGTTAATGGGCTCTGGGGCCGCGGGCCCCAGCGGGTGCAGGGTGGAGCCCTGGCCTTCCTTGAGGCTCTCAATGAATGACCTGGACGCACTCGCCGCGGAAACCACGGCAAGGCTGAACGCCGCCGCCGACCTGCGCGCCTGGGACGCAGTGCGCGTCTCCGTGCTCGGCAAGAGCGGCAGCCTGACGGCGCTGCTGAAGGAGTTGGGGCGCGCGTCACCGGAGCAGCGGCGGGAGCGTGGGGCGGCGCTGAACCGGCTGAAGGAGCAGCTTGCCGCGGCCATCGAGGCGCGGCGGGTGGTGCTAGAGGCTGCGGCGCTGGAGCAGCGGCTGGCGACCGAGCGCATCGATGTCACCTTGCCGCCACTGCCGGAGACGGCGGGCTCGATCCATCCGATCAGCCGGACGCTTGAGGAGATGCACGCGATCTTCGGCGCGATGGGGTTCAGCATCGCCGAGGGTCCGGACGTGGAGAGCGACTGGCACAATTTCTCGGCGCTCAACATTCCCAGCCATCACCCGGCGCGGGCGGACCATGACACGTTTTACCTGCCGCCGGCGGTGGGCTCGAACACCGCTCGGGTGCTGCGCACCCATACCTCGCCGGTGCAGGTGCGGACGATGCTGGAGCGGACGCCGCCGTTTCGCGTCATCGTGCCCGGGCGGACGTATCGCGCCGACCATGACGCGACGCACAGCCCGATGTTTCACCAGTGCGAGGGGCTGGTGATCGACCGGGCGATCACGCTCGGGCACCTCAAGGGGTGCCTGATCGACTTCCTGCGCGCGTTCTTCGGCATTGCGACGCTGCCGGTGCGGTTTCGAGCGAGCTATTTCCCGTTCACCGAGCCCTCGATGGAGGTCGACATCGGCTGGAGCCGGCGGACCGGGGAGCTCGGCGCCGGGTCGGACTGGCTGGAGATCCTCGGCAGCGGCATGGTGCACCCCAAGGTGCTCGCCAATTGCGGCATCGACCCGCGCGAGTGGCAGGGGTTTGCGTTCGGCATGGGGGTGGAGCGGGTCACCATGCTCAAGCATGGCATCGCCGATTTGCGGCCGTTCTACGAGAGCGACCTGCGCTGGCTACGGCATTACGGCTTTTCCGCCCTTGCTTCGGCGGCGCTGCACGAGGGTGTGGCCGGGTGAAGTTTACCCTGTCCTGGCTGCGCAGCCACCTCGACACCACGGCGTCGCTGGCGACGATCACCGGCACGCTCAGCGCCATCGGGCTTGAGGTGGAAGGGGTCGAGGACCGGGCGGCGGCGCTGGCCGCCTTTCGCACGGCGCGCATCGTCGAGGCGGTGGCGCATCCCAATGCCGACCGGCTGCGCGCCTGCCGGGTCGATATCGGCGCCGGCGAGCCGGTTTCGGTGGTGTGCGGGGCGCCGAACGCGCGCACCGGTCTGCACGTCGTCTTCGCACCGCCCGGCAGCGTTATCCCGGCGACCGGTGCGACGCTGAAGACCGGCGAGATCCGCGGCGTGGTCAGCGCCGGGATGCTGCTGTCGTTGCGCGAGATGGCGCTCGGCGAGGACCATGACGGCATTGTCGAGCTGCCGGCCGACGCGCCCGTGGGCCTGCCCTATGCCGCCTATGCGGGGCTCGCCGACCCGGTGATCGAGATCGGCGTGACGCCGAACCGGGGCGACGCACTGTCGGTTCGCGGCGTCGCGCGTGACCTGGCAGCGGCTGGGCTCGGCACGTTGCGGGCCTGGGAGCCCGTGCCGGTGGCTGGCTCGTTTACCAGCCTGATCCGTTGGTCGATCGAGATGGGCGCTGCCTGTCCCTGGGTGCTGGGGCGCACGGTGCGCGGGGTGCGCAACGGACCGTCGCCGGACTGGCTGCAGCGGCGCCTGATCTCGGTCGGGCAGAAGCCGATCAGTGCGCTGGTTGACGTCACCAACTTCTTCACCCTCGACCTCGGCCGGCCGCTGCACGTGTTCGACGCCGGGCGCATCAGCGGCGAAACGCTCAGCGTGCGGGCCGGCGCCGGCGAGACGTTTCGGGCCCTGAACGGCCGCGACGTCACCGTCGGGCCGTCGGACTGCGTGATCGCCGACGCGGCCGGCGTGCAGTCGCTCGCCGGCGTGATCGGCGGCGAGGCGACGAGCGCGACCGACGCGACGACCAGCGTGTTCATCGAGTGCGCGCTGTTCGACTCCGTCGCCGTGGCGCTGACCGGACGGCGCCTGCAGATCAACTCCGACGCCCGTGCCCGCTTCGAGCGCGGCATCGACCCTGCCCTGCTGCCGGCCGCACTCGACGCGGCGACGGCGCTGATCATCGAGCTCTGCGGCGGCGAGGCGAGCACGGTTGTCGCCGCCGGTGCCGAGCCGGGCTGGCAGCGTCAGGCCAGTCTGCGCTTCGAGCGCATTGCCGGGCTCGGCGGCTCCGACGTGAGCGCCGACGAGGCGAGCGGGATCCTGGCGCGGCTCGGCTTTGCGGCGCTGCATCGCGACGGCGAGCGCATCACCGTCGCCGTGCCGTCCTGGCGCAACGATGTGGCGCCGGCGCTACCGCTCGACCAGCACGCGATGCTCGACGCGGCGCGTGCCGATGGCGCGCTCGAGGGCGCGGTGCTGATCGAGCCGGAATGCGACCTGCTCGAGGAGGTGCTGCGCATCGCCGGACTCGACCGGATCGCGCCGGTGTCGCTGCCGCCGCTCGCCGCCGTGCCGGAGGCGACGCTCAGCCTGCGCCAGGGCCGCACCGCGCTGGCCCGCCGCGGCCTGGCGGCGCGGGGATTTGCCGAGTGCGTCACCTTCAGCTTTCTCGACCAGGCAACCGCTGCGCGCTTTGGCGAGGCGGGGGAGGCGAGCCGGCTGCTCAACCCGATTGCCGCCGACCTCGACCAGCTCCGTCCGACGCCGCTGGCGACGCTGGCGCAGGCCGCCGCCCGCAACGCCGCGCGGGGGCTGGCCGATGGCGCCCTGTTCGAGGTCGGGCCGGGCTGGAGCGATGCCGGACAGGTGCTGATGGCTGCCGGCCTGCGTATCGGGCGCACGCCGCGTCACTGGGCGGGCGGGCCGGCGCCGCTCGACCCGCTCAGCGCCAAGGCCGATGCGCTGGCCTTGCTCACCAGCCTCGGCGTGCCGCTCGCCGCGCTCTCTGTCACGCCGGACGCGCCTTCCTACTACCACCCGGGCCGCTCGGGCCAGGTCCGGCAGGGTCCGAAGACAGTGCTCGCCCGCTTCGGCGCCCTGCACCCGACGATCCTCGCCGCACTCGACCTCGGCGACAGCGCCATCGCTGTCGAGCTGTTCCTCGACGCCGTCGCCGAGCCCAGGCGGCGGCGCCGCGCCGCGCCGGACTTGCCCGCCCTGCAGCCACTCAAGCGCGACTTCGCCTTTACCGTCGACGCCGCGATGCCGGCCGAGACCATCCTCAGGGCGGCTCGGGGCGCCGAGCGCGACCTCGTGGCCGGCGTGACCCTGTTCGACGTCTACGAGGGCGACCAGGTCGAGGTCGGACAGAAGTCGCTTGGGCTCGAGGTCACTTTCCAGCCGCGTGACCACACGCTGAGCGAGGCGGAGATCGAGGCGCTGTCGGGCAAGGTGATTGCGGCGGTGAGCAAGGCGGGCGGGGTCTTACGGTAAGGGGGCTTTGCCCTTGACCCCATCAAAGGCGGAGCCTTTGAAATCCACTCGTCATCCATTTGCCTGCGTCGGAACTAGTACGCCGGGGAACTAGACCTTCAGCGTCTCCAGGCACGACAGAGTGAAGTAGGACTTCGATTAATAGGGGTCTGGGGCCGCGGGCCCCAGCGGGTCGAGGGCAGAGCCCTCGCCTTCCTTACTGACTTTCCTCGCTCTCTCCCCTACATCCCCTTGCATGACCGACGTCCCGCTCAGCCGCATCCGCAACTTCTCGATCATCGCCCATATCGACCACGGCAAGTCCACGCTCGCTGACCGGCTGATCCAGTACACCGGCGGTCTGACGGCGCGTGAGATGACCAACCAGGTGCTCGACAACATGGAGCTCGAGCGCGAGCGCGGCATCACCATCAAGGCGCAGACGGTTCGCCTGTCCTATCCGGCCAAGGACGGGATCACCTACGAGCTGAACCTGATGGACACGCCCGGGCATGTCGACTTCGCCTATGAGGTGAGCCGGTCGCTAGCGGCGTGCGAGGGGTCACTGCTGGTGGTGGACGCCTCGCAGGGGGTGGAGGCGCAAACGCTGGCCAATGTCTACCAGGCGATCGAGGCGAAGCACGAAATCGTGCCGGTGCTGAACAAGATCGACCTGCCGGCGGCCGAGCCGGAACGCGTGCGCCAGCAGATCGAGGACGTGATCGGGCTGCCGGCGGACGACGCGGTGATGATCTCGGCCAAGACGGGGCTGAACATCGAGGGGGTGCTGGAGGCGCTGGTCACGCGTCTGCCGCCGCCGACCGGCGATGCCGCGGCACCGCTCAAGGCGCTGCTGGTCGATAGCTGGTACGACGCCTATCTGGGCGTCGTGATCCTGGTGCGGGTGCGCGACGGGCGCCTCCGCCGCGGCCAGAAGGTCCGGATGATGGCGCAGGGCTCGACCCATACGGTCGAGCAGGTTGGCGTGTTCACCCCCAAGATGGTGGTGGTGGACGACCTCGGGCCGGGCGAAATGGGCTACATCACCGCGGCGATCAAGACGGTGGCGGACGTGGCGGTGGGCGACACGATCACTGATGACCGGGCGCCGGCGGCCGAGGCGCTGCCCGGCTTCAAGCCGTCGATCCCGGTGGTGTGGTGCGGCCTGTATCCGGTCGACGCCGACGATTTTGAGAAATTGCGCGAGTCGCTGGGCAAGTTGCGGCTGAACGATGCGAGCTTCCACTACGAGGCGGAGAGTTCGGCAGCGTTGGGCTTCGGCTACCGCTGCGGCTTTCTCGGCCTGCTGCACCTCGAGATCATTCAGGAGCGGCTGTCGCGTGAGTTCGACCTTAACCTGATCGCGACGGCGCCCTCGGTGGTCTATCGTCTGGAGCGCACCAACGGGGTCATCGAGGAGCTGCACAACCCAGCCGACATGCCGGAGAGCATGGCGATCGCCAGGATCGAGGAGCCGTGGATTCGGGCGACGATCATGGTGCCGGACGACTATCTCGGCTCCATCCTGACGCTGTGCAGCGACCGGCGTGGCCAGCAGGCCGACCTCACCTATGTCGGCAACCGGGCGATGGCGGTGTATCGGCTGCCGCTCAACGAGGTGGTGTTCGACTTCTACGACCGGCTGAAATCGGTCTCGCGTGGCTATGCCAGCTTCGACTACGCGATGGACGGCTACGAGGAGAGCGACCTCGTGCGGATCTCTATCCTGGTCAACCAGGACCCGGTGGATGCGCTGTCGTTCATCGCCCATCGCTCGGCTGCCGAGGCCCGGGGGCGGAGCATCTGCGCCAAGCTCAAGGAGCTGATCCCCCGCCAATTGTTCAAGATCGCCATCCAGGCGGCGATCGGAAGCCGGGTGATTGCCCGCGAGACGATCGGGGCGATGAGCAAGGACGTCACCGCCAAATGCTACGGCGGCGACATCAGCCGCAAGCGCAAGCTGCTGGACAAGCAGAAAGAGGGCAAAAAGCGGATGCGACAGTTCGGCAAGGTAGAAATTCCGCAGTCCGCCTTTCTGGCGGCGCTGAAGATGGACGCCTGAGTTACTGATGCGCAAACTTGACGCAGCCTTCATCTACGTCACGGCTTCGTGATGATGGGCGACAATGTCTGCCAACACATCCTTGCGACACTGTGGGTGGCAGTCATGCGCTTGTCGCATTGTGCTTGCGAAGCCGCATCGTGCTGCTATTTTCCGCTCCGAGCGCGGAGGGATGGCCGAGCGGCTTAAGGCGCACGCTTGGAAAGCGTGTGTGCGTGAAAGCGTACCGTGGGTTCGAATCCCACTCCCTCCGCCAGGACCACAGGCGACACGCCGGCTTTGATGCGACCCGACCACTGCTAACCCGCTTGCGGCTTGCTGGTCCGACGCAACCGAGGCGGCCAAGCAAGACGAAAGGCAATGACATGTCTGGCATCGATTATCAGAGCGCGGCACGGCTCATGCTGCAGAAGCATGGTGCGAACGCTCAGGCCCGTGCCCGACAGCGGGCGACGAAGCTGCTGGCAGAGGGCGACCCTGACGGCTACCTGCGTTGGACGCGCGTGCACGATGCGATCGACGAGCTGCGCTTTGGCGCCACCGGCGCGGGCACCGACCTTCGGGTGTTCTCCGCCGCCAGCTAGCGCGTGCTCCTAATTGGGGCATTGCTCGTCTTGTGAGGTGATCCGGCTTGGCTCAGCGATGTCAGCCAAGCTGAGCCAGCCTTGTCGTCATCAGTTCGATCGACACTGGCTGGCCGCGCCGCTGCCGCCCTACACCGGCGACATGGGCTCAGCCTGGCTGGTCCCGTCCGTCGATGCTGTGACGACAGCTTGACCGGCATTGGCGCCTTGGCAAGGCGCCGGCCTCTGCTCAGCAATGGCATACCATCGGGCGTCGAATGCTGCAGCCGACCAGCCCTGTGAGCCATCCGCCTTGATCATGATGCCACCGTGCCGGTCCGGCGCGCGTCGCGACCAGGCGGGACCATGGCAGGGACGTGACGATGGCTGGTTTCGGCGTATAGATGAGGCATGCGGAACGGGCGTCTCGATGGCTAATTCGACCATGTTGGCTGGCGCGGCGGCGCTGCTGGAAACCGCGGCGCGTGCCGAGGCGGAAGGCCGGATTGATGCCGAGCTGGCGCTCCTCGACCGTGTCGAGGCCGAACTCACGCTGCGCCGCGGCCAGCTCGCCGCCCGCGCCTGGAAGCTGCACGACGCGGCGCGCGCTTTCGCCCAGGTGCTGAGCCTGGATCCTGGCTCTGGCGAAGCGGCGATGGAGCTGGCGCTGCTGCACCGGCTGCTCGGCCAGGACGGCGTCAGCCTGTCCTATTGGCGCATCGTCGCCCGGCTGCAGCCGGAGCTTGATCAGCCCTGGTTCGAGCTGGCCAGACTGGAAGCCGGCGAGCAGGCCTTCGACCGGGCGCTGGAGCTGCTGGAGCGCCTACGCACGCCGATCACTGACGGCTACTGGCTCGCCGAGATCGAGGATCTGCGTAGCGCCGCCGCCAAGGCAGCAACGGCGTGGCGCATATCGGACGCAGCCGCGCTTTCGACTTCGGCAGACCGCCTGTCGCTCGCCCGCACGCTGGCGAGCCTCGGGCGCTGCTCCGAGGCGCTGAGCCAGCTTGACGCGTTGCCGGCGGGCTTCGACCCGGTCGGCCAGGCGATCACGCGCTACCATTTGGCACGGCGTGACGATCCGGCCGGCGCGCTGGGCGGGCTGCAGGCGGCTGCAGATGCCTGGTCGACGGGCCCTGGCCAGCAGCCCGGCCATGAGCTTGAGCGCATCGGGCTGGCCGAGGCGCTGTTTCGCGAGGGTGCGACGGAGGCTGCGACGTCGCTGCTCGGCTTGCTGGCGACGGATCATCCGGCCGCGCGGCCGCTCGCCGCGCGCATGCGGTTCGCTGCCGGGGACTTCCCGGCATGCCTCGCTCTGGCCGGACAGATGGTCGACGACGCGCCGGCCGCGACGCTGCCGTATCAGGTGGCGCTCGGGGCGTTGCTCGCTGCCGGCGCCATCCGGCCACTGCAAGGGATCCATGCAGCGCTGCCCGTCGGCTTCAACCGCATTCCTCCCGTGTTGATCCAGTATTGGGACGAGGGCGCGTTGCCGCCCGACGTGGCCGGCGTCGTCGCGAGTTGGTCGGGGCGGAGCCTGCAACGTCGGCTACTCGACCGGGCGGCGGCGGGCAACTACATCGCTGAGCACTATCCGCCGGCCCACCTGGCGGCGTTCGAGCGCTGCCACCATGCTGCCATGCGGTCCGACTTCGCTCGACTTTGCGTGCTCGCTCGTGAGGGCGGGATCTACCTCGACGTGGACGAGGCTTGCAGAGACCAGCCAAGCGATCTGCTGCGCGCGGTGGCAGGGCACGAGTTGGTCTGCACCGTGCTCGACCAGGTGACGCCCTACGCGAACAACGCGCTGATCGCCGCTATGCCGCAGCACGCCGTGATGCTGGCCTGCCTGGAAGAGGCGGTCGGGCTGCTGCTGGCGGCCGAGAGGCGGGCCGACATCTGGAAAACGACCGGCCCCGGCCTGCTGACCCGCAATTTGGTGCGGCATCTCCGCGAGCATGGCACCACTGGTGGGGTGGCGCTGCTCAGCGAGTTTGGATGGCGGCGGCTGTGCTCGCCACGCAACAGTCTGGCCTACAAGTCGGAGGCGAGTGGCAACTGGCGGCTCGCCTAACCGCCTACCAGCTACGTGGGGCGGTGCCGGCGCGCGCGGGGGTCTCGTCGAGCTTGCTCGCGTACCACTTGTAAAGCTGCAGCAGCTCACCGGGCACGTCGCGCGGGGCAGTGCTCGACGGCGCCATCGCTAATTGCTGACGCGAGGCCTCGCAGGCGAGGATCGCCGCTGCGGTGGCCATGTCGGTGCTGTCCGCCATTGTCTAAAATCTCCCTGATATTGATCCAACTATACAACAAGGCGGGAGATGGAGAAAGGCCGGAGGCGCTGCCACCGGATAGCCTCTCAGCAAGCACGGGCTCTGCCCTCACCTATAGCTTACGCAGCTACTGATAGCTGTGCCCCTCGCTCTCGGAGGGCCTGATTAGCAGTTCTTGGTGAACGTTTCCAAAGCCTAGGCTTTGGTGGGGTCAAGGGGCAAAGCCCCTTGCCTGGCCTTGCCTTCTCTAGCGGCGGCGAAGGATCAGGTTCGCCCTGGTCTGCTCCACGATCGCGTATCGTTCGAGCACCGCGGCGGTGAGGGGCAGGTCGCTCAGAGACTTGGTTCGGTAGTCGTTCGAGGCCTCGATGACGATGTAGGTCGGCACGTAGCCAGCCTGCACCACCTCGTTGAGGATGTTGATGTCCTCGCCCTCAGCATCGATCGACAGCAGGTCGAAATCGTGCGGGATACCGTTCTGGCCGAGTATGCGGCTGAGCCGCTCAACCTTGACCTCGACCTCGCCCTGCACCTCCCCCCAGCCTTGCGCCGCGTCTTGCGTCAGCGAGGAGACGTCGTCGTTGACACCGAGGAAGAACTTTGCCGTGCCGCTGTAGTCGGACACGGCGCAGTTGATCAGCCGGTAGTTCAGGCCGGAGAACTCGGCATTGATCGACGGGATCAAGCGCGGGTTTGCCTCGACCAGGATGCCGCGCCAGTCAAGATGGCGCATCAGGTCGTAGGAATTAGACCTCTCGCGACCGCGGGCGCCAACGTCAACGACGATGCGATGCTTGGCGGCGCGGTTGACGATGTCGCGCAGCACTAGCCAGGTTTCACCGAACTGCGAGACGTCGTTGGTGAGCCGCGATCGCGTCGGCGCCACATAGGTCATCATGAAGTCGGCCGAGCGCTCGGCAAACTCCTCGCCCGCCAGGGTGCGTCTCAGCATCGTCTCGAGATCAAGCTCGCCATCGGCCAGCAGGCGGGACCAGTCGGCGAGGCCCGCCGCGTCCGGCTCGCGCAGCAACAGCGCACGGTAGACAGCGCCGACCAGGCTCTGCGCGCTGGCCACCGGCATGCCGCGCGACGGCCACTCCGTGACATCGCCTGGAGCCTCGCTGTTATCGTGGTCCATCGCTGATCCGCGCTGCTGTGCGCCTCACTGTAGCACAGGGGTGGGCGAACGCGCACCTTGACCAGGAGCCGCGCACGACTTGTGAGCAGGGGCCAGCCGGACTATGGATGACGAAGCGTCCGACCCAGCCTCAGGTGTCATCTGTGCAGTGCAACCTGTTCTATTCGAGCGCGGTCGAGGGCGACATGCCGGCGGTGCTTGGCGCCCCGCACTACTCCTATCGTTTCGCCGAGGCCAAGTTCTTGGCGCTGTTCGATCGTCGTGACCTGACACCGGGCAAGCTCGTCATGCCCGAGTACTATAATGGTCCGCAAGCCTTCGCGCCCGGCACGTTCGATGCGGCGCTGCCGACGCTGCACCTGATCTTCCGCTCGACCGAGCAGATCAGGCTACTGAAGTTTGCCCTCAACATCTGCTGCTTCGCCTGGGAGTTCGACGTGTTGAAGGACGCGACGCTCGTCAACGAGCATCCGTTCCTCAACCAAAAGCGGATGCTGGAGTTGTGCGACGAGGTTTGGGTACCGTCGCAGTACACTGGCGACGTGCTGCGCGCGCATGGGCTGACGCACAGCGTCTGCATTCCGGCGCCGGTGCCGATGCCGCGCCGACCACGACTGTCGCGTGAGCAGGCGCTGATCCTGCTTGGCTCGCTCGCCGTTGTTCCACTGTCATACCATTTTCTTCTCTCACCGGGCGAGAATCGCAAGCTGGCTCAGGCGGGGTCGAATACGCTGCTCGGGTGGATCGCGCCGTGGATGCGCAAGCCTGCGGGACCGACGATCTACCTGAGCGTGCTGAACCCTGAAGACTTCCGCAAAAACCTCGACGCGTTGCTGCGTGGCTTCTACTATTTCAGCGCCGAGCATCCGGAGGCGTTGCTGATCGTCAAGGTGCTCACCTCGGCGACCCGGTTCCACTTACTGGACGTGATCTCCGACGTGATCCCGCACAAGCTCGAATCCGGCACTGTGCTTTCGAGCGGCAACATCGTGATCTTCAACAGCTACCTGTCCGAGCCGCAGATGGACGCGCTATACGAGCTGGCGGATTTCTATCTTTGCACGTCGCTTGCCGAAGGACAGAACTTGCCGCTGCTCGAGGCGATGGCGCATGGCACGGTGCCGGTCACAACCGCCAACACCGCAATGGCGGACTACATAACTGCCGAGAACGCCGTGATCATCCAGGATCGCAAGGTGCCGAACGATACGCAGCATCTGGCTGGAACGATCGCCGGACGGCCGTTTGAAATCCATCGCTGCGAGATGGCCGACGTGCATGAGGCGCTGACGAGGAGCCAGGTGCTGAGCAGCGCCGACCGGACCGCAATGGCGACTGCCTGCCGCGCGACCGTGCGCGAGCGCTACTCCTACGAGGCGGTTTGGCCGCGCATCGAGGAGCGGCTGGCGACGCTGTGCGGCAAGGCAGGCAGAGAGGTCGCAAACGCCGACCGGGCCGCCGCCTGAGCGTGGCCGACAGCCTGACCATTCCGTTGCACCTCGAGATCGGTCCGCTGCGCGAGCGCGAGTACACCGGCATTTCACAGGTGACGGCCGCCATCGCGGAGCAGATGCTTGGCGATAGCGGTTGCGAGGCGGAGTTCTTCTTTGGCCGAATGCTCGTAGAGCGGCAGGTGGTCGAGGACTTGCTCTACCGGCGCAACGGTGAAATGCTGGTCTGGCACTTGCAGCGAGCGCCGCTGCGGCCGGCGCCGAGCGCATTGGGGCCGAACGACGCGGCGTTGTTCCCGAACCGCAAAACCTGCCGGCGTGGTTTTGCCCGCGAATATCAGATCGTGCATGACCTCAGCACGCTGCTGACGCCGCAGTTTCATCATCAGGACACCATCGAGTACCACGCGCTGACGATGGAAGCCGATATCCTGACCAACGACGTGACGTTCTGCGTCTCCGAGGCGACGCGGTCGGACGTGCTGCGCTATTTCCCCGAGGTGCCGCCCGAGCGTGTGGTGGCGATGCCGCTCGCCGCCAGCGGCATCTCGGCACCGGCGCCGGGGGCTCGTCAGGCTGAGCCTTACATGCTGGTGCTCGGCACGATCGAGCCGCGCAAGAACATCACCCAGGTGCTAGCCTATATCAGTGCAAACCCTGACATACTGTCGCGCTTTCGGGTTGTATTTTTGGGCCGCTTCGGCTGGGGTGAGAGTGTTGAGACGTTGCTCGGGCAGGTTGGCCTGCAGGCGCAATACGAGGCGGGTAGCATCCTGTTTCCCGGCTTCGTCAACGAGGCCGCCAAGATCGCGCTGATTTGCAACGCCGCCATCGTCGTCTATCCCTCGCTGTTTGAAGGGTTCGGCTTGCCGGTGCTGGAGGCGCTGTCGGCTGGCGTGCCTTGCGTGACCACGCGCAGTTCGTCGATCCCTGAGGTGGGTGGGGACTGCGCCTATTACTTCGACCCGTTCAGCAAGACCGACTTCGAGCGGGCGCTGCTCACGGCCGTGTTCGATCTTGAGGTTCGGCGTGCGGAGGTGCGTTCGCGTTCGCTGGACTGGGCGTCGCAATTTTCCTGGGCACGCACCTACCAGCGGATGATGGCGGCGATCCGGCGTGATCAGGATGGCCGCCTTGATGCGTCGGTAAGCTGAGTTGCCAGGCGCGATCACCCGGCTTGACGTGGCGGCGGCGGTCGGCTGGGCGCGTCATGATGCGCGGGCGGACTATCCGGTCACGGTCAGCGCCATTCTGGATAACCTCGTCGTTGCATCGGCGATCGCGCAGAAGCTGCAGGCGGAATGCGGTCGGGATGACGGCGTGCCTCATCCCGAGGCCAAGCGGCGCATCTGGTTCGCACTGGAGTTCGAAGCCCAGGCGATGGACCAGGACGCGCTCGGCAAACTGCGGTTCGTCATCGGCGAGACGGATGAGCGGCTGCTGCCGCCAAAGGGCGCGCCCTCGCCGCCGGCGCCCGACACGCTGCTGACGCTTGAGGAAATCCTGGCGGTTAACACGCCGCGTCCTTGGGTGACGGGAGCCACGCATCACGAGGCGGAGGCGGCGGGACTCAGCATCGAGGACATCATCGATCTGCTGTATCGTGACATCCTGGGGCGGCATGCCGATCCGCCGGGCTTGCTGAACTACGTGCAGCGGCTGAAGACGGACAGCCGGAACTTCAACGACGTGCGGCACAGCCTGCTTGAGTCCGATGAGTATAGGCGCCGGCGTATCAGCGCTGCCGAGGCGCCGGGTGCGATCTTCTCGCAGCGTCTGGTGCTGCAGTCTGGCCGCATCGGCATCCAGCCCGCCACGTCGCGGCCTGCTCCATCGCGCGTTGAGGCTCGACGCATCCGCCTTCGGCCGATGCTGAGCATGACGACCGAGGCGTTCATTTCGCGGCTTTATCTGGAAGTCATCCAGAAGCCGATTGATGCGAAGACGTTGCAAAGCTACGTCGAACGGGTGAACGGCGGCATGAGCCCGGTTGAAATCGGCGCCGAGATGCAGCGCGAAGCACGGCTTTTGGGGATCGAGGGGGTCAGCATTCTGGAGCTGGAGGAGCCTTCGAGCTCTCAGGCGATCGTGCAGAACCTCTGATGCGGATGAGGCTGCTTGGAGGCTAAGCATGGCGAGGGCTCTGCCCTCGACCCGCTGGGGCCTGAGGCCCCAGACCCCCATATCTAGCAGGGGAACACTCGGCTTTTTTTCAGTTGGCGCAGCGTATTAGTGGCTGCGACGCTCAATGCGGACGACCTGAGCCGCAATCCTTCAAGTGAGGGTTTCCAAAGCCTGGGCTTTGGGGGGTCAAGGGGGGCAAAGCCCCTTGCCTTGATCGCTACGCGATCGCAGCCAGACTGATTTTGCTCCGGCCACAATCTACCAGGCTGAGCATCGCTTCGGCGATGAGTGCTCCGATGTCGTTCTGCCAGAGCCATAGTCCGTTCGCCTGCCCGGTAAAGCTTGGCTCGCCGCCTAACCGCCCCCGCGGCACGAAGCCGGCGGCAAGACCGATGCCATACACGTCGCCGACCGGCTGCCCGGTCACGTTCAGGACGCGGCAGAGGCTGTCGACGAGCGGCGTGCCGCGAGCGCAGGACAGGGTGATCCGGGAGCTGTCGGCCTCATACAGCGGCAATGCCGCAGGGACGTAGCCAATGCAGGCGATAATGCTGTCAGCGGCATCGAGGGCGGCGCGGCTTGATGCCGCATCCTCACGACCAAGTTGATGGGACACCAGTCGCGGCTCGGCCGACCGATTGCCGATGCCGCGCAGGCGCATGACCAACTCACGCGAATCCAGCCGAAAGCCGGCCAGGCGGTAGACGAAACCGCTGATCGGACAGATGTCCTCAGGGCCGAACTCGTTATACCCGTCGGCAAGGGCCGCTCCGGGCGAGGGGTAGAAGACGCGCAGGGGACGGCGGTGCAGGATGGTGACGTCGCCTGGGCCGAAGTCGAGCGCCGTGCGAGTGAGCAGGGCGTGGGCGACCGCAACCGCGCTGGTTGAGCCACCGACGATGGCGACTTTCGGCTGCGGCTTGCGAGCAAGGCGACTTGCCAGACGAGCGAGCCCGGCGGCTGTCAGCACCTCGTCCGACTGAGTTACCTGATCCTGGTAGCGTGGCAGCAGCGGCTCGCCAACGACGGGCTCCTCGCGCAGGCGCTGCTCGGTCTGACGGCCGCCGGCGGCGATGACGAGCTGGCGGGAGACGCAATCGGCCTCCAGGCCGTCGGAGAGCCGACGCAGCCTGGACACCCAGACGCCGCCATCGTCACGACGGCTGTAGAGCACCTCGCAGCCGGTGAGCACCTTGCCAGCCGGCGACGCGTCGACGATGCGCGTGAGGGCGGTGCCGATCATCGTCATGAAGTCGCCGACGAGCGGCAGCGGCACGGGGCCGCCGCGGAACGGCTCGATGGCCCGGGTTGCGGGATGGTCGGCCAGGGCGGCGAGCCGTGGATCCGGGTTGCCGATCACGGCGCTGAGGAAGGCCTCCGCCGCGCTATCGGAGCTGATCAGGTAGTTGCCGATGCGGCCGCCGCCGGTCGAGGACCCACGCTCGACGATGACGACGCCGCGCGCCAGGAGCGCATCCAGGCTGCCGGTCTTGCTGGCGGCGACGAGCGGCGCGAAGCCGGCTGGGCCGCCGCCGACAATCAGCGTCTGGGCGGCGAGCCAGGGCTGCCAGTCGCGGCCGAAGTCGTTGCCGTCCTGCGGGCGGAAATCGGCCATGAGCATGGCGTTCATGCGTGCAGCCTCGGGCTTGACGGCCGTGCCTGGCCAGGATGCCAGGCCGGGTCGCGTCGCGAGCGGTTCGACGACAGCCTGCCGGTGAACTCCGCCAACACGTGCCGGACGGCGTCGCAGGCGCGCAGGACGTTGTCGCGGGTGATGATGTCCGACATCGGCAGGGTGACGATCCGGCCGGCGACGTCGTCGCTGACCGGCAACGCCTCGAACCGGCAGCTCTCGCCAAACCAGGGCTGCTCGGCGAGGTGCGGGCTGAAATAGGCGCCCGAACCGATGCCGCGCGCCTTGAGCGCCATCATGATCGCCGACCGGGCCGGCGCAAGCTCCTTTGGCAGCAGGAACGGCACGAAGGCGACGGCCTGACGCAGGCCGACCAGACGCTGGAACTGCAGCTCGGGCAGGTTCTCAAGGTAGAGGCGGGTCATCGCCTCGCGATGCGCGATGATGGCGTCGAACTCGCGCAGCTTGAGCAGGCCGAGCAGGGCGCTGATCTCGCCCAGCTTGGAGTTGATGCCCGGCATCGTCGCGGCACGTGGCGCGCCGAAGCCGAAATTACCCATCAGCCGCAGCGTGTCGATGGTCTCGGCGCGGTTGGAGTAGATCAGCCCGCCCTCGGCTGCGGCGAACGTCTTGGTCGCGTGCATGGAGAAGACGATGCTGTGCGGCGAGCCGGCGCCGAACTGCCGGCCGCTCGCATCGAGCGAGCCGAGCGAGGCGGCGGCGTCGATCACTGCGGGGATGCCGGTGCGGGCCGACAAGGCGTCGTAGCGTTGCAGGTCGAGGCTGTTGCCGAAGGTCGCATACGGCATCACCACCGCGACCTCGTCGCCATGCTGGGCCAGCAGGCGTGCCTCGTCAGCCGCATCGGGCAGCCAATGCAGCGGGTCGATGTCGCAAAGCAGCGGCGTGAGCCCAGCCCATTGCGCGGCATGCGCGGTGGCGGCGAAGGTGAAGGACGGCATCAGCGCATAGCGGCGCCGCGGGTCCGGTCGCGGCCCGATTGCGGCGCGGATCGCCATCATCAGCCCGATGGTGGCGTTGCAGACGGTGACGCAGCTGCCCTGCCCGCCAAACACCTGGGCGATGAAGCCGGCCTCAAGCTCGGTGTTCACCGGGCCGTAATTCGAGAAGATGCCGCTCTGCTCGATCTGGCGCAGGAGCTCGGTGTGCTCGCTGAGCCGGGCCGGGTTCGGCCGCATCAGCGGCACGTCGGTCAGGCGGGCAAAGTCATGCTGCGGAGACGGCGTGCCGGGGATCGGGCCGGCGGGATCGTCGAAGCGACGCTGAGCGGTGCTGTCCATAGCCGGCAGGCTAAGACGGGATGGGTTAACAAAGCGTTTACGCGGGCGGCGGCGCAGACGAAGCAGGTGACCACCAGGCCGAGCGCGGCCAGCGCCGTCATTGACGGGCGGCCTGGCGTGCTTCGGGGCTGCGGCCGGTTGCCGGCGGCGCGGCGGCGGCGTAGCAGGCGGAGCTACCCCGCCCGGAGCAGCATCATGTCACGTCGCCTGTCCGCTTCCTTTGGCCGCTTGCCGGCCGGCGTTCTGCTGGCGGCGTGCCTTGCCGCGGGCGTGGCCGTGGCCGACCCGGCAGGCCAAGCTCAGCCGACCAACGGGGCTGCGGCGCCGTCAGCGAGCCCGCCGTCATCGAGCCCGCCATCATCAAACCCGCCGGCGCCGAGCGCGCCGCCGGCGGGGACCGGCACGGTGACGCCGGCGCCGGACGCGGCCGGCACGACGCCGGCGCCGACGACCCCGGCGCCGTCGGGCAGCGCCGCGGCGGCGAGCACGGCGAAGCCCTCGCCGCAGGTGCGGGCGACGCTCAGCCAGGTCGAGAAGCGGATCACCGACCTGCATGAGAAGCTGCACATCACCGCCGCGCAGCAGCCGCTGTGGGATGGCTTCGCCGAGACCATGCGGCAGAATGCGCGCGACATGGACGCCGCCGCCGAGCAGCGCCGCCATGGCGCCGAGAGCATGACCGCGCTGGCCGACATGCAGTCCTACGCCGACATCGCGCAGATGCATGCGGCGCAGATGAGCCGGCTCGTTTCAAGCTTTGCGGTGCTCTACAACGCCATGCCCGACGATCAGAAGAAGCAGGCGGACGCGGCGTTCAAGGCGTTCCAGAGCCAGGCCTCGGCGGGACGGCGGCCCGGCTGAGGCGAGCTGGCAGCTTCAACAAAGCTGCGCGTTTTGAAAAGGGCGAAATACAGCAAGATTTCTGCAGGGGTGGCCGGGGCGTTTGCTCCCGGTGCCGCCAGCAGCGATTGTGTTTGTTTTCAAAGGTTTATGGAGGCCTTGCCTATAGGCAAGATGTCCGGAGTTGCCGCCGGGGAGGCCTCAGCTCAGGCATTGCTAGCATGGGCGGCGCGTCGTCCCACTGCTTGCCGGACGGCGGCGTTGCGGCGGGGCGGGGCAGACGCTATGACGCCGGCTCGCGCGCCCGGTCGGCATCGGGGGCGCCAGCACGAGGGGCGAGACCATGAAGTCCGGCATCCATCCCGACTACCATGACGTGACCATCATCATGACCGACGGCACCGAGTTCCGCACCCGCTCCTGCATGGGCAAGCCGGGCGACACGCTGCGGCTCGACATCGACCCGAAGTCGCACCCGGCGTGGACGGGCGTGCAGCGGATGATGGACACCGGCGGGCAGGTGGCGAAGTTCAACAAGAAGTTCGCCGGGCTGGGTATCAAGAAGGCGTAAGGCAAGGCCAGAGGCTCTGCCTCTGGACTCCGCTGGGGCCTGAGGCCCCAGACCCCCATTTGTCAGGGCCTGATCAGCCTGCTTTCTTGCTTGGCGAAGCCATTCAATCCTACTTCCCACGCCACCGACCTCGCCACAGGGTCATGGGTAAGGAATGGATTTTAAAGGCTCCGCCTTTAATGGGGTCCAGGGGCAAAGCCCCTGGCCTTTTTTCTGGCTTGAACCTTGGCCTCCTGCTGCCTAATTTCTTGTGCGTCCAAGGCGCCCTGATGGGGCTTTGGACGAATACTCGCCGGGCCCTTTGGGACGGCATAACGGACCTTGCTTTGCAGGAGGTTTTCCATGACTTACGACTTTACGCCGCTGTTCCGTTCCGCGATCGGGTTTGATCGTCTGGCGCGCCTGGCAGACACCGCGTCGGCGACCGCTTCGGCGCAGACCTACCCGCCCTACAATATCGAGAAGGTTGGCGAGGACAGCTACCGCCTGGTGATGGCGGTGGCCGGCTTTGCCGAGCAGGATCTCGAGATCACCGTGCGTGACAACACGCTGGTGGTGACCGGCCGGGTGGCCGAGCAGGCGGGTGCGGAGCTGCTGCATCGCGGCATTGCCGGCCGTGCGTTCGAGCGCCGGTTTGCGCTGGCCGACCACATCGTCGTCGAGGATGCGTCACTCAGCCTTGGGCTGTTGCACGTGACCCTGCGTCGGGTGGTGCCGGAGGCGTTGAAGCCGCGCCGGGTGCAGATCGGCACGACCGTTCGTCCGACGATCGATCACAGTGCGGCGAACGACGCCGCGACGGTGGACGGCGCCTCAAGCGTCGCCTGATCGGCCGGCTGGTCGATGTGACGAGTGGCCGGGGGCGCAAGCCTCCGGCCATTATCGTCTGGGCCTGCCTGCGCTCACGCGCCCTTGACCGGTTGGCTGCGCCAACCCCATATCAGCCCCTGTCTCAAGGATTGCAGGTGCGCAGCCGGGAGCGGCCGCTCCCGGTGCTTTCCGGCGACGACCGCGTCCCGGTGCTGCGCCGAGGATGAGTGTCATGACGCTTCCGCTGATGCCCAAGGCCACCGCCGTGTGGCTGATCGACAAGACCGCCCTCACCTTCACCCAAATTGCCGATTTCGTCGGCATGCATCCGCTGGAGGTGCAGGCGATTGCCGATGGCGAGGTGGCGCAGGGCATTGTCGGCTATGACCCGGTGGCGAACGGGCAGTTGTCGAGCTCGGAGATCACGCGCTGCGAGGCGGATCCGGAGCAGCGGCTGAGCCTGCACGCGACGGCGCAGTTGATGCCGAAGAAGCAGCGTGGCGCGCGCTACACGCCGGTCGCCAAGCGCAACGACCGGCCGGACGCGATTGCCTATGTGCTGCGGTCGTATCCGCAGTTGTCGGAGGCGCAGGTGATCAAGCTGCTCGGCACCACCAAGGACACCATCCAGAAGGTGCGCGACCGGCAGCATTGGAACAGCGCCAACATCAAGCCTCGCGATCCGGTGATCCTGGGGCTGTGCAGCCAGACCGACCTGAATTCGGCGGTGGCGCAGGCCAATGAGCGGCTGGTGCGCGAAGGGCGGGCAGTGCCGGCGCCGCCGGTGCCGGAGACGGAAGAAGCCGCGTAGGGAAGGCCAGGGCTCTGCCCCAAACCCCCGTAACTTAAGTGGTGGATTTTAAAGGCTCCGCCTTTAACAGGCTGCGGAAAATTGGCCGGATTTCCTCAGTCCCGGCGGTTTAGGCCGCGCGCCGCACGGAGATTTCAGCCGTTTTCCGCTATTCTGAAGGGCTGAGCGACGCCTTCGGACAGACTCCGGGCATGGCTACACCGGCCCAGCCAGCAGCTTGGGCAAGCGGACCAGATTGTAAGCAGCCGCGACGAACGTGAACATCCACCCGACCCGGTCGGTGCCGCGATGGCGGGTCTTGCGCAGGCCGCCCACCGTCTTCATCCAGCCGAACACCTCCTCGATGCGCTTGCGAATCCTGAGGCTGGCCGCGTAGCCGACATGGCGCGTAGTGCGGCCATCGATGGCCGAACGCCGCCCTTTGGTGTTCTGCGTGACATGCGGCGTGACGCCGAGCCGACGCATCTCGGCGACGAACTCCTGAGTATCGTAGCCTTTGTCCGTGCCCAAGGTGATGTGCCCGTCGTCGGGCAGGTCTGCGATCATCGCGATGGCGGCTTCACGTTCGGCGGTGCCGGTGGCCTTGGTCAGCGACGTGTCCACCACCAGACCGTTGCGGTTCTCCATCAGCGCGTGCCCGATATGGCAGAGCTTGGCAGCCTGGCCTGCTGCTTTCTTATAGAGCCGCGCGTCGACGTCCGTGGTCGAGGCATGCGTCTGGTTGCTGCGTGGCTCGCCACGGAAGTCGACCTCGCCGTTGCGGCCGGATGTCGGCGGCTCGCCCGACCCGTCCTTGGGACGAAAGCTCTTCATGCTGGCCCACGCTTCGATCAGGGTGCCGTCGACCGAGAAATGCTCGTCCGACAGCAGCGGCTTGACCTGGGTGTCCACCAGGATCGCGGCCAGAAAGCCGCGCGCGATGTCGCCCCGCAACAGGCGCTCGCGGTTCTTGGTGAACACCGTCACGTCCCACACCGGCGCATCCATCGACAGGCCGACGAACCAGCGGAACATCATGTTGTAGGTGATCTGCTCCATTAGCTGACGTTCTGAGCGCACCGAGAACAGGGCTTGCAGCAACAGCGCCCGCAGCAGCCGCTCCGGCGCGATCGAATCACGGCCACCCGGGGCATAGATCTTATCGAACTGCGGCGACAGACGCTGCAATGCGGCGTTCACCAGCGGGCGAATGGCCCGCAACGGGTGATTTTGCGGCACCAATCCTTCGGGGCTGACGTAGCTGAACATCGCAGCAGTCTGACGATCGGCACCACGCACTCGCAACGTCCTCAGCTCAATTCAGATAAGCTATTGAATCGTCTCGCAACCGATTCGGGAAGCCGAATTTCCGCATCCTGTTAATGGGGTCCAGGGGCAAAGCCCCTGGCCTTGCCTTACTCCGCTGCGACTTTAAACCTCAGTCGCTCCATCTCGTCCTTGAGCCGCAGCTTTTCGAGCTTGAGGTGCACCACCGCCTGATCATCCGGCTTCGGTCGGTGATCCTCCGCCTCGATGCGGGCGTCGAGGGTCGCGTGCCGGGTCTTCAGGCTTTCCAGACGTGTGCTCAGGGTCATGATGCCTCCTTGGATTGTCTCAGCCAAAGGTGGTCGTGTCGGCGACAGGGGCGCCGACCGCGCAGCCTAGACCCTTCCGGGCCGGCGATGCCACTGCGAATGGGGCGTGCGGCATATGGCCTGGCCGCCGCGACGTGGTATGGAGCGCCATGCTGACCGACCGCGACTCGCTCCTGCGCAAGCTGCATGAGCTGCGCAGCGAACATCGAGACCTCGACACCGTCATCGCGCGCCTGGCCGACCAGAAGCTCGACCAGTTGCAGCTGCAGCGGCTCAAGAAGCGCAAGCTGCTGCTCAAGGACGAGCTGTCCTGGCTGGAGAGCCGGCTGATCCCGGACAGCATCGCGTGACCGGCTGATGGGCGGCCCGCTCGTTGGCATCATCATGGGCAGCCAGTCGGATTGGGCGACGCTGCGGCATGCCGGCGAGACGCTGGACCGGCTGGCGGTGGCGCATGAGCGGCGGATCGTCTCGGCCCATCGCACGCCGGAGCGGCTGCGCGACTATGCCATCGGGGCGCGGGAGCGTGGCCTGCGCGTGATCATCGCCGGGGCGGGCGGGGCGGCGCACCTGCCTGGCATGTGCGCGGCCTGGACCGAGCTGCCGGTGCTCGGCGTGCCGGTGGAGAGCGAGGCGCTGCGCGGGCTCGACAGCCTGCTCTCCATCGTCCAGATGCCGGCCGGGATACCGGTGGCGACGCTCGCCATCGGCCGGGCCGGGGCGATCAATGCGGCGCTGCTGGCGGCGGCGATCCTGGCCAGCGGCGACGCGGCGCTGGCCGAGCGTCTGCGGGCGTGGCGGACGGCGCAGAGCGCCGCGGTGGCTGAGATCCCGGCTGATTGATGCGCCCATGACGGTCGTCCCGCTCCGGCCGCTGCCGGCGAACGCCACCATCGGCATCGTCGGCGGCGGCCAGCTTGGGCGGATGTCGGCGCTGGCGGCGGCGCGGCTCGGCTATCGCTGCCACATCCTCAGCGACGAGGCGGATTGCCCGGCGGGCCAGGTGGCGCATGGCGTGACGCTCGGCTCGTACGACGACCGGGCGCGGCTGCGCGCCTTTGCCGAGGCGGTGGACGTGGTCACCTTCGAGTTCGAGAACGTGAGCGCGACCGGGCTCGAGCTGCTGGCCTCGCTGCGGCCGGTGCATCCCTCGCCGGCGATCCTGCGCATCAGCCAGGACCGGGTGACGGAGAAGACGCGGGTGAACGCGGCCGGCATTCCGACCGCGCCCTGGCGGGCGGTCGGCTCGCGCGCCGAGCTGGCGGAGGCGGCGGCGGCGCTCGGGCTGCCGGCCATTCTGAAGACGACGCGGCTTGGCTATGACGGCAAGGGGCAGGCGTTGGTGGAGGATGTGGCCTCGCTCGATGCGGCGTGGCGGCGGCTTGATCCGCGGCCGCTGATCCTTGAGGGGCTGGTCGATTTCGCCTGCGAGATCAGCGTTATCGTGGCGCGCGGGGCGGATGGGCAGGTGGCGAGCTTCGACCCGGTGCTGAACCGGCATCGGGACCACATCCTCGATCTGACGCTGGCGCCGGCGCCGGTGGCGCCGGGGATTGCCGAGGCGGCGAGCGGGATTGCGCGGCGGCTGGCCGAGGCGCTGGGCCTGGTGGGGCTGCTGGCGGTGGAGATGTTCGTCGATGCGGCGGGGCGGGTGCTGGTCAACGAGATTGCGCCGCGGCCGCATAATTCCGGGCATTGGACGATCGACGCCTGCCCGGCGAGCCAGTTCGAGCTGCATATCCGCGCCGTCGCCGGGCTGCCGCTGCCGGTGGCGGGGCGGCATTCGGACGCGGTGATGAAGAACCTGGTGGGGCCCGAGGAGATGGCGCTGTGGCCGGAGATCCTGGCGACGCCGGGGCTGATCCCGCATCTGTATGGCAAGGCGGAGGCGCGGACGGGGCGCAAGATGGGGCACGTGACGCGGCTGTTTCCGCGCGGCGCGCTGCCGGGCGAGCTCGGCATCGCCGCGGCTCTGGGCGACGGGCTCTGCCCCTGACACCGCGCTGCCCGGTGGCCTGTGGACCAGCCCTCGTCGACCGACCGCGAGCAACCTGGGGCAAATAACAGCGCCCGGTTGTGCGACACGCCGTTGGGTGGCTAAGTCGGCAGGCAGACGCAGACCGCATCGTGGGTGGGGGGCAAGGCCATGGCGACAACGACCTGGATTGCGACATCGGGCGACTGGAACAAGCCCTCGAACTGGTCCGACGGCGTGCCGACCTCGGTCGACGCCGTGGCATTCGCGCTCGGGCCGCAATCGACCGACCTGCAGTACGATGTGACCGGCGACGGCCAGGCCGCCGCCATCGAGGTCGACGGCGCCCACGACCCGATCCTCGCGTTGACCGGCAGCCACACCGTCGACGATGTGAGCGTCACCGGCGGCACTCTGCTGCTTGGCTCCACGGCGAGCCTGACCGTGCTGCGTTCAACGACGATCGAGGCGGACGCTACGCTTGCGCTCGCTCCTGACGCTGCGTTCGCCAGCCCGTCGGTCGCGCTGAGCGGCACGTTGAGCGGCGAACCCGGCGTGTTCTCGAGCCCGCTCGCGATCTCGGGCACGGCCGAGATCACCAGCGTCACCGGCACGCTGGCCGGCGCGATCACCGGGTCCAGCGCTGACGTGCTCGAACTGGGCAGCTCGGTCCCGCGCGACAATTCGGTGACCGGCTCGATCGTCGTCGACGATTTGAGCCGTTTCGCCGGCATCCTCGACGTCGAGAACGACGCCGTGGTGCTGGCCGGGCGCTCGCTCGGCAGCGTCACGGTGCTGGCCCGTGGGGAGGACACCATCAGCGCGGTGTCCGCCAACACCACTATCTTTCACAGCGGTGAAGACCTCACCGTCATCAACGGCAGCGGCGATGCGACGGTGATCGGCGAGGTTGGCCGATCACCGAGTTACGCCGTGGAAGACAACACCTATGGCGGGCTTGACGTGCAGGGCGGCAGCGGGCGGGTGACCGTTTACGGCGAGGATGACGGCGGCGCGATCTTCGGTGGCGCGGCGGGCGGCAACGTCATCGTTGCCGGGTCGTCACAGCCCGGCGGGTCACCCTATCTCGGGTTCGCCCAGCCGGTCACCCTCGCTGGCGGCGGCAATGGCGACCTGCTCGTCGCCACCGGCGACCTCAACAACGTGATCGCCGCGGCCGGCGGCAACGAGACGCTGACCGGCGCCGGGGCGACCGGCAACAACACCTTCTTCGCCGGCGCTGGCGCCGATGAGATCGCAGCCGGCTCGGGCAACGACACCATCGTCGGCGGCAGCGGCGCGGCGACCATTTTCGGCGGCTCGGGCGTGGCCGACATCTTCGCCGGCGCCGGACCCGAGATCATCGTCGGCGGCCGCGCCCAGGACTACATCCAGGCCGGCGCGGGACAGGCGAGTGTGTTTGCCGGCCGCGGCGCCGACCTCTTCGGCGTCATCAACGGGCAGGCCGGCGGCGCGCTGACGATCGTCGGCTTCCGCCCCGGCATCGACCTCGTGCACGCCCAGGGTTACGCGAGCGCGCCCCGGATCACGCTCGCCGGTGGCAACACCACCCTCACCTTCACAGACAACACGACCGTGACGCTGGCGGGCGTCAACGGCCTCCCAGCGTCGACGTTCGTCTGAACGGGCGGCCGGCGGGGTGGCTTGGCTGAGCCCTGGCCTTCCTCGCTTCCGCGCGCTAACTGACCCGGATGCCGAGCAGCAACGACATCCGCGCAACCTTCCTCGACGCGTTTGCGCGCCAGGGGCATCAGATCGTGCCGTCGAGCCCGCTGGTGCCGCGCAACGACCCGACCCTGCTGTTCACCAATGCCGGGATGAACCAGTTCAAGGACGTCTTTACCGGCCAGGAGCGGCGGCCGTACAGCCGGGCGGCCTCGGCGCAGAAGGTGGTGCGGGCGGGCGGCAAGCATAACGACCTCGACAATGTCGGCTACACCGCGCGGCACCACACCTTCTTCGAGATGCTCGGCAATTTCTCGTTCGGCGACTACTTCAAGCCGCTGGCGATCGAGCTGGCCTGGACGCTGCTGACGCGCGACTACGGCATTGCCGCCGACCGGCTGCTGGTCACCGTCTACAGCGAGGATGAGGAGGCGGCGGCGCTGTGGCGGCAGATCGCCGGGCTGCCGGACGGGCGGATCATCCGTATTCCGACGGCGGATAATTTCTGGCGGATGGGCGATGTCGGGCCGTGCGGGCCGTGCTCGGAAATCTTTTACGACCATGGGGAGCAGGTGGCGGGCGGGCCGCCGGGCAGCGCCGACGAGGATGGCGACCGCTTCGTCGAGATCTGGAACCTCGTGTTCATGCAGTTCGTCGAGGGGCCGCCGGGCACGCGGGCGCCGCTGCCGCGACCCTCGATCGACACCGGGATGGGGCTTGAGCGGTTTGCCGCCATCCTGCAGGGGGTGAGCGACAATTACGACATCGACACGTTCCGGGCGCTGATCGCGGCCTCCGCGGCGGCGACCGGGCAGGCGCCGGACGGGCCGTTTCGCAACAGCCACCGGGTGGTCGCCGATCATTTGCGCTCGACCTCGTTCCTGATCGCCGACGGCGTGCTGCCGAGCAACGAGGGTCGCGGCTATGTGCTGCGCCGGATCATGCGCCGGGCGATGCGGCACCTGCACATGATGGGCACGGACGGGCCGGTGCTGGACAAGCTCGTCCCGGCGCTGATCCGGCAGATGGGCGCGGCCTATCCGGAGCTGGGCCTGGCGGAGCGGTTGATCGAGGAGACGATGCGGCTCGAGGAGACGCGCTTCAAGGCGATGCTCGAGCGCGGCCTTGGGCTGCTGGCCGAGGAGACGGCGCGGCTGGCCGACGGCGGCGCGCTGCCGGGCGAGGTCGCGTTCAAGCTTTACGACACCTTCGGCTTTCCGCTCGACCTCACCCAGGACGCGCTGCGCGAGCAGGGCCGCACGGTCGATGTGGCAGGTTTCGATGCCGCAATGACGGCGCAGCGAACGCGGGCGCGTGCGGCGTGGTCGGGCTCGGGCGATGCGGCGACCGACCGGCTGTGGTTCGAGCTGCGGGAGAGCGTCGGGCCGACCGAGTTCCTCGGCTATG
Organism: Acetobacteraceae bacterium; assembly: GCA_965198995.1. GTDB lineage: Bacteria > Pseudomonadota > Alphaproteobacteria > Acetobacterales > Acetobacteraceae > CAXMMR01. The sequence goes on along the minus strand of CBDAQG010000002.1, from coordinate 642,794 downwards.
AGACCGAGACGGCGCAGGCCGAGGTGCTGGCGATCATCGCCAGCGACGCCGCGGTGCGCGAGGCGGGTGCGGGCGAGACGGTCGGCGTCGTGCTGAACCAGACGCCGTTTTATGCCGAGAGCGGCGGGCAAATGGGTGATGCCGGGCGGCTCGTCGGCATGGACGGGCTGCAGGTTGCGCTGCACGACACGCAGAAGAAGCTTGGCGACGTGTTCGTGCATGTTGGCCATGTCGAGGGCGGAACGTTACGGGTTGGTGCGGGCGTCGAGGCGATCGTTGAGCACGCGCGGCGCGGCGCGATACGCGCCCATCACAGCGCGACCCACCTGCTGCACGAGGCGCTGCGCCGGCGGCTCGGGGCGCATGTGGCGCAGAAGGGCAGCCTCAACGCGCCCGATCGGCTGCGCTTTGACGTCAGCCACACCGGGCCGATCACGCCGGAGGAGCTGCGCGCGGCCGAGGCCGAGGTGAATGCGCGCATTCGCGAGAACACGCCGGTGACGACGCGGCTGATGACGCCGGGCGAGGCGGTGGGGCAAGGCGCGATGGCGCTGTTCGGCGAGAAATACGGCGAGGAGGTGCGCGTCGTCTCGATGGGGGTGGGCAATGCGACGCGGCCGGCCTACTCGATCGAGCTGTGCGGCGGCACGCATGTGAAGCGGACCGGCGACATCGGGCTGTTCCGGATCGTTGCCGAGGCGGCGGTCTCGGCGGGGGTGCGTCGGGTCGAGGCGGTGACCGGGGAGGCGGCGGAGGCGTTGCTGATCGAGGCCGACCGGCGGCTGGCCGAGGTTGCCGGGATGCTGCGGGCGAATGCTGCGGAGTTGCCCGAGCGGGTCGGGGCGCTGCTGGAGGATCGCCGGCGTCTGGAGCGGCAGGTGGCGGAGTTGCAGCGCAAGCTGGCCACCGGCGAGGGCGCGACGGGGAGCGAGATGGTGGGCGACGTGGCGCTGGCGGCGCGCAACCTGGGCGACGTGGCGCCGCGGGATTTGAAGGGGATCGCCGAGGCGATCGGGGCGCAGCTCGGGCAGGGCGTCGTCGCGCTGGTGTCGACGGCGGAGGGCAAGGCGAGCCTGGTCGTCGGCGTCTCGGAGGCGCTGACGGGGCGGTTCAACGCGGTGGATCTGGCGCGGCTGGCGAGTGCGGCGATCGGGGGCAAGGGCGGCGGCGGACGGCCGAACCTGGCGCAGGCGGGCGGGCCGGATGGCAGTCGGGCGGATGAGGCTTTGGCGGCGGTGCGGCAGGCGATCGCGTCCGGATTTTAAAGGCTCCGCCTTTATATGGGGGCCAGGGGCCACGCCCCTGGCCTTCCTATTTCACCGTCATGCCGAGCTGGTCGAACAGGAACGCGAGGTAGTCGGAGGTCTGGTCGACGCGGATGCTCATCGAGCTGCCGATGCCGTGGCCGGCGTGGCTGTTGATGCTGAGCAGGATGGGCAGGTTGGAGGTGCTGTCGGCCTGCAGGGCGGCGATCATCTTGCGGGAATGCAGCGGGTTCACCCGGCCGTCATGGGTGCCGGTCGCCATGAAGATCGCGGGATAGGCGGTTCCTGGCTGCACGTGCTGATACGGCGAGTAGGCGAGCATGGCGTTGAACTGCGCCTGGTTCTTCACGGTGCCGAACTCGGTGATGTTGAAGGCGCCGTTCGGGTCGAGCTCGACGCGCAGCATGTCGTAGATGCCGACCAGCGAGACGATGGCGCGGTAGGTCTGAGGATGCTGGGTCATCATCGCGCCCATCAGCAGGCCGCCATTGCTGCCGCCGAGTGCGGCGAGGTGGCTCGGGGTCGTCCAGTGCTGGGCGATCAGATATTGCGAGCAGGCGTAGAAATCGTCGAAGACGTTCTGCTTGTGGGTGAGCGCGCCGGCGTCGTGCCACGCCTCGCCGTACTCGCCGCCGCCGCGCAGGTTGGCGAACGCGAGCACGCCGTGGCCGTCGAGCCAGCTGCGGCCGAGCGCGCCGAGGTAGAACGGCACCTCGCTGACGCCGTAGCCGCCGTAGCCGTACAGCAGGGTCGGGTTGCGGCCGTCGTGCTTGGCGCCGGTCAGCGCGATGATGTTGAGCGGGACCTTGGTGCCGTCCTTTGATGTCGCGTATCCGCGTGAGACCACCGCATCGGCGAAGCTGGCAGGGCTGGTCTCGAAGAGTTTGGACGGGCTGGCTTTGGCGGTGGTCTCGTCGTAGCGCTCGAAGAAGGGCGGCTTGAGGTAGGTGGTGACGCTGTAGAGCACTTGCGCATCGCCGACCGCCGCGACCTCGCTGACGGCGGCGACCGGCGGCAGCGGCAGGTCGGCCAGCCGCTTGCCGTCATGGCCGTAGGCGGTGACACGGGACGGGCCGCCGACCAGCTCGCGCAAATAGAGGGCGTTCTTGGTCACTGCGACCGGCGCGCCGCCGAACTCGCCGCCGCCCTCGATCACGCCGTCATCCTGCGGCACCAGCACGCGGGCGTCCTTGAGGGTGCGCGTGCCGGGCGCCAGCGCCAGCAACTGACCGTGCGGCGCGTTTTGCCGTGAGATCAGGTAGAGCGTGCCGTCGGGGGCGAAGGCGCCGGCGATCGCCTTGTCGGCGTCCGTCGTCACCTGGGTGACCGAGCCGTCCTCGGCGATCACGTATTGCGCGAACTCGCCGCCGTCGCCGTTGGCGACCGACATCAGCACCGGGCCGGGGCTCTGCGCGTTGCTCAGCGCGATCTCGGCGACTTTCGGAAAGTCGCGGCCGGCGACGTAGGCATCCTTGGCAGGGTCGGCGCCGAGCGGGTGGTAGAACACCTGCTGGTAGAAGTGCTGGCGCTCGGCGGGCTCGTCGGCGCCGGGAAAGCGCGTGTACCAGAAGCCGCTGCCGTCGTGTCGCCAGGCCAGCGAGCCGCCGGCGGTCGGGAACTGGACGCGCGGGATCAACAGCCCGCTATCCTTGCCGGTGGCGACGTCGAACACGTGCAGCGTGCCGTCCTCGCTGCCGTTCTGCGACAGCGAGACGGCGATTTTGCTGCCGTCCGGCGAGGGCACCCACCAGTCGATTGCGGTGTGGCCGCTGGGATCGAGCGCGTTCGGGTCGACGACGACGCGCGCGCCCGCCGGATCGGCATCCTGGCCGAGCACGGCGACCATCGGCTGCTGCTTGGGCGGCTGGGTGTAGGTGGCGAAGATCTTGCCGCGGGCCGGATACAGGCCACGATAGGCGGGCGAGGTCTTGGACATGATCGTCTCGACCAGGCGGTGCAGGCTTGCGCGCACCGGCAGCGCGTCGAGATAGGCGCGGGTGCGGGCGTCCTGGGCGTCGCTCCAGGCCTGCACCTTGGGATCGGCGGGATCTTCGAGCCAGCGATACGGGTCCTGCACCGTGGTGCCGAAGAAGGTGTCGGAGGCATTGACGCGGGGCGCGGCGGGCGGAGGCGCGAGCGTCGCAGCCATGAGGAGCAGCGCTGCGGGGCCGGCAAGCAAGGTTTTCATCATCGGCCTACGAAGAAAGGAAGGGCTTCTTTTTTGAAAAAAAGAAGCAAAAAACTTTTATCCGGCTGACGCACCCTTAAACGGGCAAAAGTTTTTTGGTCCTTTTTTTCAAAAAAGGATGGCTTGCTTGCTAAACCCCATGACCACGCAGCCAGTCGACGGCACGCGCCCAGGCGGCGACGGCGTCCTTCCCGTTGTAGCTGGGGCGGTAATCGGCGTGAAAGCCGTGCCCGGCATCCGGGTAGCTGACGATCTCGACCGTCTGGCCGGCCGCGCGCGCCAGCGCGGCGGCGCGCTGGACGTCGGCGATGTCGATGCTGTGGTCCTGCCCGCCATAGAGGCCGAGCAACGGTGCATGCAGGCCGGCGGCGAGGTCGAGCGGCGTCTTGGGCTGGATGGCGCTGGTCGCGCCGGCGACCGGACCGTAGAAGGCGACGGCCGCTTTCAAGCCCGTGCTGTGCTCGGCGTAGAGCCAGACGTCACGGCCGCCGCGACAGAAGCCGATGCAGCCGAGGCGGGCCGGCTCGCCGCCCTGCCCGGCCGCCCAGGCGGCGGCGTGGTCGAGGTCGGACAGCATCTGGGCGTCCGGCGCGCGCAGGATGACGTCGTGGATTATCTGTTGCGGGTCCGACATGGTCGAGAGGTCGCCGACGCGGGCGTAGAGCTCCGGCGCGACGGCCAGGTAGCCGAGCCTGGCGAGCCGCCGGCAAACGTCCTGGATGTATTCGTGGACGCCGAAGATCTCCTCGATGACGAGGACGATCGGCACGGCGGCTGGCCCTTCCGGGCGGGCGTAGTAGCCGGGCAGGTGGCCGTCGCTCACCGGGATCTGCACCGGGCCGGCGCGCAGGCCGGTGGCGGGCGTGGTGATCGCCGCCTCGGTGGGCCCGCCGGTGGCCAGCGTGAAGCCGGCGATCAGCGAGGTCTTGACGAAGCGGCGACGCTCCATGCTCAGTCCCTGGCCATCGCGAGCTGCAGGTTGCTGTCGATCTTGCCGAGGAAGTCCTGGGTGTTGAGCCATTTCTGTTGCGGACCGACCAGGACGGCGAGGTCCTTGGTCATGTGGCCGTCCTCGACGGTCTCGATGCAGACGCGCTCGAGCGTCTCGGCGAATGCGGTGACGTCGGGCGTGGCGTCGAAGCGGCCGCGGTAGATCAGCCCGCGCGTCCAGGCGAAGATCGAGGCGATCGGGTTGGTCGAGGTCTCGCGGCCGCGCTGGTGCTCGCGGAAATGGCGGGTCACCGTGCCGTGCGCCGCCTCGCTCTCGACCGTCTGGCCGTCGGGGCTCATCAGCACCGAGGTCATCAGCCCGAGCGAGCCGAAGCCCTGGGCGACGATGTCGGACTGCACGTCGCCGTCGTAGTTCTTGCAGGCCCAGACGTAGCCGCCCGACCATTTCAGCGCCGAGGCGACCATGTCGTCGATCAGCCGGTGCTCGTAGGTGAGCTGCGCCTGCTTGAACTGGTCGGCGAACTCCTGGTCGAACACCTCCTGGAAGATGTCCTTGAAGGCGCCGTCGTAGGCTTTCAGGATCGTGTTCTTGGTCGAGAGATAGACGGGGTAGTTGCGCGCCAGGCCGTAGTTGAAGGAGGCGCGGGCAAAGCCTTCGATCGAGCGGCGCGTGTTGTGCTGGCCCATGGCGATGCCGGGGCCCTTGAACTCCATCACCGAGAGGATCTGCGCCCTGCCCTGCTCCTCGTCGGCCGGCTCGTAGATCAGCCGCACGGTGCCCGGGCCGGGGATCTTCATCTCGACGGCGCGGTAGATGTCGCCATAGGCGTGGCGGCCGATAACGATCGGCTGGTCCCAATGCGGCACCAGGCGCGGCACGTTGCTGCAGATGATCGGCTCGCGGAAGATCGTGCCGTCGAGGATGTTGCGGATGGTGCCGTTCGGGCTGCGCCACATCTTCTTGAGGCTGAACTCCTTCACCCGCGCCTCGTCGGGGGTGATGGTCGCGCACTTCACGCCGACGCCGAACTCCTTGATGGCGTTGGCGGCGTCGACGGTCACGCGGTCGTTGGTCTCGTCGCGATACTCGATGCCGAGGTCGTAGTAGCGCAGGTCGACGTCCAGATAGGGGACGATCAGCTTGTCCTTGATGAAGCCCCAGATGATGCGAGTCATCTCGTCGCCATCGAGCTCGACGACGGGGGTCTTTACCTTGATCTTGGCCATGCCTGTCCTCGCTTACGTCGGGTGCGGCTTAGGAGCGCAGCCGGCGAGACGCAAGGCCGTAGCGTGGATAGTGGATCTGCAGTCAGCACCCCAGGGGTGTTGCCCCTGTGCGCGGGTCTGGGGGCGCCGCCCCCGTCGTGCGCAGCACGCTATCGCGTGACGGGTCCAGGGCAGAGCCCTGGACTTGCCTTATCGCCGCGCCCGCCGCAGCACGCTGCGCATCAGGGATGATCCAAGCGTCACGCCGAGGCCGCCCTGACTGCGCCGGCCGAACATCCCGCTGGCGCTGCCCAGAATGGCGTCACGTGCCAACGCGCCACGCAGCTCGCCGACCGAGCGTTGGCGCAGCGCCAGGGCTTCGCGCTCGATCGGGTCGGGCACCACGCCGGCGGCCAGGATGCCGAAGATGGCGGTGAGCACGAGGTCGACGGCGAACACGATCAGCGCCGCCCAAAACGGCGCCATGCCGGCGAACTGGGTCAGCGCCTCGAAGCCGAGGGCGTGGATCAGCACCAGGCAGGCGATGGCGAACACCAGGGCGACGGCGGCATAGGCGACGCGGCGGACGCTGCGCAGCAACAGCCTGCGCAGGCGGACAGTCTCGGCTCGCGCCGCAACCTTGGCGAGCCGGACGGTGCGCATCATCAGGCGCTGATGCGGCCGACCAGGTAGCCGAGCCCCGCGGCGACGAGGATTGCGACGAGCGGCTGGTCGCGCACCCGCTCGGAGACCTTGTCGGCGCCGTCCGACGTCATCGCGCGGGCCTTCTTGGAGTAGTCCTCGGCGTAGCCGGCGGCGTTGCTGAGCGCCGGCGTCACCCGCTCGGACATCAGGTGCTCAACCTGGGCGCGCAGCTCGCGGATCTGGTCGCGGGCGTCGTCCGTGCTCGGAAGGTTGTCAGTGATGGCCATGCTGAGGCACTCCTGCTTGGCGATGTAGGTCGTGATGGGTGGACCAACGCCGCCTTGCCCGGGCGGTTTCAGCAAGGCGGTTTCAGGTGCAGAACGACACGCCGATGCCGCCGCACCCGCCGAGCCTGCAGTTTCGCGCCGTCGACCTCAACCTTGCGGACGGGCGGCGGCCGCGCCTTTCCTTGCAGGTGGCGCCGGGCGAGTTCGTGAGCGTGCTGGGCGCCACCGGCGTGGTGGGCACTCGGCTGCTGATGCTGGCGGCCGGATTTGGCGACCCTGCCGCCGGGCAGGTGCTGGTGGACGGCCAGTCGCCGCGGCTGCAGCGCCGTGCCGGGCGGCTTGGCGTGATGTTCCGGCCGGAGGCGTTGTTTCCGCATCTGAGCGTGCGGCAGAACATCGGCTACCCGCTGGCGGCGTCGGGCCGCTGGGGCGGCCGGCTGTCGGCGGCGGCGCGTTCGGCGCGGCGGCGGCAGGTGGCGCTGGTGGCGGCGCTGCTGAAGCTGGAGCCGCTGCTCGGGCGTTACCCGGCGTCGCTGGACGGTGCGGCGCGGCGGCGGGTGAGCCTGGCGCGGGCGGTGGTGGGCGAGCCGACGCTGCTGCTGCTTGACGAGCCGCTGGCCGGGCTGGGACTGGCGGCGCGCGACGACCTGCAGCAGGCGCTGCGCCGCATCCATGACTGGCTCGGCGCCACCACGCTGGCCGCGATCGGCGAGCCGGCGCAGGCGCTGGCGCTGTCGGACCGGGTGGTGGTGCTGAGCCCGGGCGGCGGCATTGCGCAGATCGGCGGTCCGGCCGAGCTGCATGGGGAGCCGGCGAGTGCCGCGGTTGCCGCCGCATTGGGGTTCACCAACCGGTTAGCCGGCAGGATCGAGCGGGTGGAGGACGACATCGCCCAGGTCCGCCTGGAGTGCGGCCCGCTGGTCGAGGCGCGGCTGGCCGGGGCGCAGCTGGCCGGGGCGCAGCTGGCCGGGGCGCAGCTGGCCGGGGCGGAGGCTGGTGGGCCAGAGGCGCAGGCGGCGGGCGGGGCCGGCGGTGGGCCGGAGGCGAGCCGCCTGGCGGGCGTGGCCTGCACCCTCGTGGTGCCGCCCGAGCGCATTGCGGTGGCGGCGATCAGCCCCGAGGAGATGGGCGAGGAGGGCGGCGGCGCCATTGCCGCGACGCTGATCGAGGCGGTCGACCTGGGGGTGCAGCTACGGCTGCGGCTGCTGGTGGGCGCCGGCGCCGAGGTCGTCGTGCTGCGCCCGGCGGCGGCGGGATTGCGCGGGCTGGCGCCCGGGCGGGTCGCCTCCATCGCCTTTCAGCCGCATCACGGCCTGATCTTCACGCGGTGATCCTCACGCGGTGATCTGCAGGCGGTGAGGCCGGGGCGCGCTCGCCGATTGCTCGGTGCGAGGGCACAGGACTAGGGTCCGCCCGCATGCACCGACACCACCTCTTGCTGCTCCTGGTGGCAGCGGCATTGCCGGCGTTCGGCCCGGTCGCGACCGCCGCGCCGGCGTCGCGCGTCGGCGCGCTGCCCGTGGCGTCCGCCGGCGCGCTGACGGTGGCGCTGCGGCCGGACGCCGCGTTGGCCGAGCTGCGGCGGCTGGTGCTGCAGCCCGCGGCTGACGCCGCCGGGGTGACGATCGTGCTGGTGCGCTGGGATGGCGGGCTGCCGGCGGGCGGGTTGCCGACAAGCAGATTGCCAACGGGCAGGTTGCCAACGGGCAGGTTGCCGAAAGCAGGGCCGGAGCTGGTGGAGGCCGACGCGGCGACGCTGCAGGCGGGCTGCGCGGCCGGGCGGTTCGACGCCGCGGCCTGGCCGGCGCCGCTGCGGGCCGGGCTGATCGCCGGCTCTGGCGGCGGCTGCGTGCTGGGGGTTGCGACCCGGTCCACCGTGCTCGCCTGGGACCATGACAGGCTGCCGACGACGCCGAGCTGGGGCGATTTCTGGGACGTCGCGCGGCATCCCGGCCGGCGCGGGCTGCAGCGTGGGCCGCGCGGCAACCTGGAGATCGCGCTGCTGGCCGACGGGGTTGCCGCCGGCGACGTCTATCGCACCCTGGCCACGCCCGCCGGGCTCGATCGGGCGTTTCGCAAGCTCGACCAGCTACGACCCTACATCGTCTGGTGGCGGGGCGACGACGAGCCGGCGCGGCTGCTGGCGAGCGGCGGCGTGCTGCTGACCACGGCGCCGGCCGAGCGCATCCTGCAGGCGCGGCCGGCGCATGCGAACCTGGCGCTGACATACGGGCAGAGCCTGTTCGCGGTGGATGGGTGGGCGCTGGCGGGGCCGGCCGGCGAGGCGCTCGCGCGTCGGCTCGGCGCCGAGCTCGTGTCGCCCGGACGGCTGGCCGCCTACGCGTCGGCGGCGGGACTGGGCTCGGCGGCCGATGCCGCGCGGGTGAGTGCGGCGCTCAGGATCGACGAGGCGTTCTGGGCCGCCAACGCGGCCGGGCTCGCCGCCCGCTTCGATGGCTGGCTGCGCTCGTGATCGGCCTGCTGCCGGTGGCCGGCCTGGCGCTGCTGGCGCTGGTGAGCGCGGCGTTTGCCGGGCTTGGCGGGCTTGATGCGGCCTGGCTCGACGGGCTGCGCCGGCTGGTCGCCGATCCGGGCTGGCTGGCCGGCAGCGTGGACTGCCTCATTGTCGGCACGCTGGTCGGCGCGATGGCGCTGCCGCTCGGCGCCGTCGCCGCGTTCGGGACCTGGCGGCTGGAGCGGCGACGTCGGGCGCCGGTGCTGGTGATGCTGGGGCTGCCGCTGCTGCTGCCGCATGCGGCGCTGGCGCCGGGGCTCATGCGTCTCGCGTCGCGGTTTGGCGGCGAGCAGGATTTTGCCGCCTGGGCGCTGGCCGAGCTGGTGTTCGCCGCGCCGCTGGTGGCGCTGGCCGGCGTGGTGTTCCTGCGCCGGGTCGATCCGGTGCTGCTCAGCGCCGCGGCGGCGTTTGGCGCCGGGCCGATGCGGCGCGGGCTGCTGCTGCTGCCGCTGGCCTGGCCGGGGCTGCGGCTCGGCCTGGTCGGCGCGGTGCTGCTGCCGTTCGGCGACGTGACGGTGGCGCGCCTGCTGGCGGCGCCGGCGCATCGGGCGCTGCCGGTGCGCATCATCGACGGGGCGGCGGCCGGCGACCCGGCGGCGGCGGCGGCGGCGATGCTGCTGGCGTTGGTTTGTCTGCTGGCGCTGCTGGCGGCCTGGCCGACGCGGCTGCCGGGCGAGGGCGGGCGGGTGCGGCCGTGACCGCCTCGTTCAGCGCCCGCCGGGAGGCTGGTGCGACCGTGCTCACCTTGGCCGGCAACCTCGACGCCGAGGGCGTGGCGGCGGTGTGGCCGCGGCTGATCGAGGCGGCGCGCGGCGCCCGCGGCGGCCGGCTGGTGCTCGACCTTGGCGGCTTGCGGATGTGCGACACCTCGGGCGCGACGCTGATCGCGGCGGCGGACGCGGCGCATGGCGCGCCGGCGGAGCTGCGCGGCGGCGCGGCGGGGGCGCAGCAGCTCATCGACACGGTGCGCCGGCTCGAGACGTCGCCCGCGGCGGCGCCAAAGGTCGAGGTGGCGGCCCGATCGGCGCCGATCCCCGGGGTGGCCGGCATCGGCTTTGTCGGCGAGATCGCGATCGCCACCAGCCGGCTGCCGGCGCGGCGGCGCATGCTGCGCCTGGGCGAGCTGCTGCTGCTGATGGACCAGGCGGGGTTTCGGGCGCTGCCGCTCTGCGCGCTGGTCGGCGGCCTGCTGGGCTTGATCATGGCGTTCCAGTCCTCGCTGCCGCTGCGGCGCTACGGCGGCGAGATCTACGTCGTGAACCTGGTGTGCGCGGGGGTGCTGCGCGAGCTCGGCCCGCTGGTCGCGGCGATCATCCTGGCCGGGCGCACCGGCTCGGCCTACGCCGCCGAGCTCGGCACGATGACGGTCAACTCCGAGATCGCCGCGATGGCCACCATCGGCGCCGACCCGGTGACGATGCTGGTGTTGCCGCGGCTGGTCGCCGCCCTGCTGGTGATGCCGGCGCTGATCCTGACGCTGGAGCTGGCGGCGCTGGCGGGCATGACCGGGGTGGTGCTGGGCCTGGGCTATCCGCTCGCCGCGGTGATCCATCAGGTCGCCAGCGGGCACTATACGGAGGACCTGCTCGGCGGCCTGTTCAAGGGCTGCGTGTTCGGCGTCGCGGCGGCGGCGATCGGCTGCGGGGCGGGGCTTGCGACCGGCGACGGGCCGCGCGCGGTCGGCCTGTCGGCGACCCGCGCGGTGGTTGGTGGGCTGGTTTGCTGCATGCTGCTCGATGCGGTGTTCTCGGCGCTCTACTTCCGGCTCGACCTATGAAGCTGCTGGCGCAGCGGCCGCCGCTTGCCTGCCGTTCGGACGCGCTGCCGCTCTGCGCGACCGGGGTCGGCCACGCCTATCAGGGGCGGCCGCTGTATCGCGACGTCTCGTTCGAGGTGCGACCGGGCGAGATCTTCGTCATTCTGGGCGGCTCGGGCTCGGGCAAGTCGACGCTGATGCGGCAGTTGATCGGGCTTGAGCAGCCGCTCTCCGGCCGCATCGAGGTGCTTGGCCACGACATGCGGCGGCCGGTGCGGGGGCTGGCGCGCCGATTGGGGGTGATGTTCCAGTCCGGCGCGCTGTTCGGCTCGATGAGCCTGCTGGAGAACGTCATGCTGCCGCTGCAGGTGCATACGAGGATGTGCCAATCGGCGCGCGAGGCGGTGGCGCGCACCAAGCTCGCGCTGGTTGGCCTGGCCGACGCCGCGGCCAAGCAGCCCTCGGCGCTCTCCGGCGGCATGGTCAAGCGGGCGGGGATTGCGCGGGCGCTGGCGCTCGACCCGACGATCGTCTTTCTCGACGAGCCGGGTGCGGGTCTCGACCCGGTGACCTCGGCGGGGCTGGACGCGCTGCTGCTGGAGCTGCGCGCGGCGCTCGGGGCCACCTTCGTGGTGATCTCGCACGAGCTGGCCTCGATCCTGGCGGTGGGCGACCGCTGCATCATGCTCGACCGGACGGCCGGCGGGATGATCGCGACCGGTGACCCGCGGGTGCTGCGCGACAGCAGCCCGGACCCGCGGGTGCACGCCTTTTTCCACCGCGAGATGGCGGGCGATGGCGGCCTGGGGCGGGGACCATGATGCGGGCGAGCGCGGGCAGCGCGCTGCGGGTGGGCCTGCTGGTGGCGGTGACGGCAGCGCTGCTGATTGGGCTGGTGCTGCTGTTCGCTGGCGGCGAGGCGCGCCAGGGACGCATCCTTGAGAGCTACTTCTCCGAGAGCGTGCAGGGGCTCGACGTCGGCGCGGCGGTGCGGTTCCGCGGGGTGACGCTGGGCCAGGTGACGCGGATCGCGCTGGCGGCGTCGGTGTATGCGACGCCGGGCGGGATGACCGGGGACAGCGCCGCCGCGCGGCTGGTGCTGGTGCGCTACACGGTGGACCCGGCGGCGTCCGGCAGCCTGGGCGACATCGAGCATGCGATCGGCACCGGGCTGCGGGCGCGGCTGGCGAGCCAGGGGCTGAGCGGGCTGGTCTATCTCGAGCTCGATTATCATAGCCCTGCGGACTACCCGCCGGTGCCGGTGCCGTGGACGCCGGCGGTGCTGCAGATCCCGTCGGTGCCGAGCACGCTCACGGTGGTCAAGGCCGGGGCCGAGGAGCTGCTCGGCAAGCTCGACCAGATTGACTACGCGGGGCTGGCGACGAGCGCCGCCGCGGCGCTGCGCGACGTGCGCGGCGAGCTGGAGAGCGGCGACGTGCATGCCCTGCTCGGCGAGAGCCAGGCGACGCTGGCCGCGCTGCACGCCGCGGTCACGCAGTCCGACCTGCCGGAGCTGTCGCGCCAGGCGCGCGCCACCTTGGCGGCGCTGCAGGGCGTTGCCGCCGACCGCCGGCTGCCGGCGCTGCTCGCGCATGCCGACGCCGCGGTGACGCGGCTGTCGGACGCCGCGGTCGCGCTGCCGGCGCTGATCGCGGCGCTGCAGGCGACCACTGGGCGCGCCGACAGCACGGCGGCCGACCTGCAGGCGCAGCTCGGCCCGATCCTCACCGACGCACAGGCCACCATGCAGAATTTCCGCGACCTCTCCGCCCGGCTGCGCCAGGATCCCGGCCTCGTGCTGTCCGCCGCGCCGCCGGCCGACAAGGTCGCACGATGAGCGGCGGAGGCAAACATTACGCTGCAACGACCCTGCTGGCGGCGTGCCTGGCGGGGCTTGGCGCCTGCAGCGTCGTGCCGGTGCGACCCTACCAGGAGGTCGTCGAGTGGCCGCTCACCCTGCCGCCGGTCGCAAGCCGGGTGGCGCCGGCGCAGGCGCCGGTCCTGCTGCTGCGCAACGTCGCCGCGGCGCCGGGAGTGGAAGAGCGCGGCCTGCTGACGCTGCGGCCTGACGGCAGCCAGTTCCTCGACCTCTACCAGGAATGGACGGTGACGCCGGCCGAGGGCGCGACCGAGGCGCTGCTCGCCCGGCTCGCGGCGTCCGGCCGTTACGCCGCCGTGCTGAGCCCGGGCAGCCGGGCCCATGCCGACCTCATCCTCGAGGCCACGCTGACCGCCTTCGTCGCCGAACCGGGCCAGGCGCGGGCCAGCCTGGCGATCACCCTGGTCAATCCCGGCGGCGCGGTGCTGCTGCAGGCGGTGGAGACGGGCACCGCGCCGCTTGCCAGTCAGCAGCCGGCGGCGAAGGTGGCGGCGTTGAAGCAGGCTTTGGCGACAGCTATCGGCGAGGTCTTGCGGGGGCTTCAGTAAGGAAGGAAGCGCTTCTTTTTTGGAAAAAAGGACTGCTTGCTTCACCTCCGCATACTCGCGTAACGCGTGTAGCCATGACCGTCGCCCGCATGCGCAGCTTCGCCTTCTCCGGCATCGAGGCGGTGCCGGTCGAGGTGCAGGTGCAGATCTCGCCCGGCCTGCCCGCCTTCCTGGTCGTCGGGCTGCCCGACAAGGCGGTTGGCGAGGCGCGCGAGCGGGTTCGGGCGGCGCTCACCGCCATGGGCTTGTCGCTGCCGCCACGCCGGGTGCTGATCAACCTGGCGCCGGCCGACCTGCTGAAGGAGGGCTCGCATTTCGACCTGCCGATCGCGCTCGGCGTGCTGGTGGCGATGGAGGTGCTGCCGGCCGAGGAACTGGCGGAGTATGCGGCGCTGGGTGAGCTGTCGCTGGACGGGTCGCTGAACCGGGTGGCCGGGGTGCTGCCGGCGGCGATGGCGGCGGTGACCGCCGATCTGGGCCTGATCTGCCCGGCGGCGCAGGGTGGCGAGGCGGCCTGGGCGGGGGCGCTCGACGTGCTGGCGCCGGTCGACCTGCTGAGCCTGATCAATCATTTCAAGGGCGACCCGGTGCTGCTGCCGCCGGCGCCGGCGGGGCTTGCGGCGGCCCCCGCGGCGCCGGACCTGGCGGCGGTCAAGGGCATGGAGAGCGCGCGCCGGGCGCTGGAGATCGCCGCCGCCGGCGGGCACAACCTGCTGCTGATCGGCTGGCCCGGAGCCGGCAAGTCGATGCTGGCCTCGCGGCTGCCGGGCCTGCTGCCCGACCTGCTGCCGGAGGAGGCGCTCGAGGTCAGCATGGTGCACTCCGTCGCCGGGCTGCTGGAGGATGGTCGATTGCTGATGCGGCCGCCCTATCGCGAGCCGCACCATGGCGCGAGCCAGGCGGCGCTCGCCGGCGGCGGGCAGCGGGCGCGGCCGGGCGAGGTTAGCCTGGCGCATCGGGGCGTGCTGTTCCTGGACGAGCTGCCGGAGTTTCCGAGCCAGGCTCTGGAGGCGCTGCGCCAGCCGCTGGAGAGCGGCCGCACCACGGTCTCGCGGGCCGCGGCGCACGTCACCTACCCGGCGCGGTTTCAGCTCATCGCGGCGATGAACCCGTGCCGCTGCGGCTATCTCGGCGACGCCGCGCGCGAGTGCAACCGGGCGCCGCGCTGCGGCGAGGCGTATCTCGGCCGGATCAGCGGGCCGTTCCTGGACCGCATCGACCTGACCGTGCAGGTGCAGCCGGTGACCGCCGCCGAGCTGTCGCGGGCGCCGGACGGCGAGCCGAGTGTGGCGGTCGCGGCCAGGGTGAGCGCGGCGCGGGCGCGGCAGCGGGCGCGTGGCGACGCCACCAATGCCGAGGCGGATGCCGGACGCATCGAGGTGGAGGAGCCGGGGCGGGCGTTGCTGGAGCAGGCGGCCGACCGGCTGCGTCTGTCGCCGCGCGGCTATACAAGGGTGCTGCGTGTCGCTCGAACGGTCGCCGACCTGGCCGGCGCGGCGCGGGTCCGGCGCGCCGACATCGCCGAGGCGCTGGCGTTCCGCCATCGGGTGCCCGGCCGCCGGTCGTGAGCCTCTGGGCGGGCCGGCGCCGCTCCGTCGCCTGCCGCCATTTGGCCGCTGCTGACCCGGCGCTGGCGTTGCTGATCGGGCGTATCGGCCCGTGCGGGCTCGCGCCCGCCCATGATCGCGAGCCGTACGATGCCTTGGTGCACGCCATCGCCCATCAGCAACTGCATGGCCGCGCCGCCGAGGCAATCCTCGGCCGGTTGGCCGCGCACGGCGGCGGCGCCTATCCGGCGCCCGAGCGGCTGCTCGCCCTGGATGGCGCCGCACTGCGCGCCTGCGGCTTCTCCGCCGGCAAGACGGCGGCGCTGCGCGACCTCGCCGAGAAGCGGCTGGCCGGCGTGGTGCCGAGCCGGGCTGCCGCGGCCCGGCTGCCCGACGACGCGTTGATTGAGCGTCTCTCGGCGGTGCGCGGGGTCGGGCGCTGGACGGTCGAGATGCTGCTGATCTTCACGCTTGGACGGCCGGACGTGCTGCCGGTTGATGATTTCGGCGTCCGCGAGGGCTATCGGCGCATTAACGGCCTGGGGGTGCAGCCAAAGCCGAGGGCGCTAGCCGAGGTTGGCGCTGCCTGGGGGCCATACCGGTCGACGGCGGCGTGGTACCTTTGGCGCGCGGCCGACGAGGGCAAGGCCGTCAAGTCGCAGCCGGAATGAGACTCGGCTCGTCGGCAACGTCGTAGCGGCGGAACAGCCAGGACAGAGCAGCGGCTCCGACCACTGCACATGCCACGTCGAGCGGCGCACCCAGGATCATCAGCATTGATGGCAAGTGATGAGGGAGACCATCAAGCCAGACCAGCATCACCGCTATCGTGACTGGCGCAAGTAGCGGCACCTCGGCCACGAACATGACCGCCGTCGTCCGCCAGAAGCGATGGTGGGTTTGGCGCCAGCTGCGTGGGGCGGCTGGCTGCGTTGACTGCACCGCAATTGCTGGGAGCATCAGCACAAGCCGTATGTAAAGGATGGATAGCCCGATCTGCACCGCCTCTGCGGTGAACGTCATCCCGGCATAGGGAAGCTGCGTGAGAGATGCCGCCAGGCTATTAGCGAGTGACGAGACGACGAGCCAGCTGGCGAAAAACAGCACCACCCGTGTTGGCACGTGAGGCCATAACCTTGCTTGCTCTCCCAGAAGCACAAACCGGTGCACTGCGACAGCAACCGGCGCCAGCAGAACGGGCGGCACAAGGCCAATGAGTGCCGATAAAACGACTTGGTAGATGTGTTGCGATTCACCCACGGCGCCGGCCAGCGCCTGCTGGCACACATAGAACGCCATCAGCACCAGGGTCGCCACCAGCATGAGCAGCGGCATGCGCAGCACGGCCAGCCACGCGCTGCGCCACGCTTGCGCCGCGGTGCCGAACACGCTGGGTCGAGCACGGTGGCCTATCGACGTCGACATTGACACCTCTGCGCATGATCGGCCGATCCGAGACGCGTCCCAGGTCTATCAAGAGACCGTCAGCTCAGGGGAGAAATTCACTCACTAACGAGACGAAGCGCTCCGGTGCGTCCGCGTGCACCCAGTGCGCGGCATCGGCCACCGTCTCGATCTTACTTTGTGGAAAGGTCACCTCGAACGATGCCGCCTCGGTTTCGCCAACATAGTCGGACGCGCCGCCACGGATCAGCAACGTCTCGCCGTTGAAGCGAGCTGAGGCGGCGACACCCCAGCCCTCGATCTGCGGGATGGCGGCTGCGATCTCGGCCAAGCCGCAGCGCCAACCTGGACGCTCGCCACTCAGAAAATTCTGCAACAGGAAGCCGCGGATGACGGCATCCGGGATCGCGCCGGCCAGCGCGCGGTCGGCCTGGCCGCGAGTCATTGGCGCATCGAGCGGCAGGGCCCGCAAGGCCCTGACGAGGGCTGCGTTGGCGTGCCTGTAGGCGACGGGCGCGATGTCGACGACGATCAATCGACGCACGAGCTCCGGCCGTGTGAGCGCCAGCGCCATGGCCGTCTTGCCGCCCATGGAATGGCCGACCACGTCGGTGCGCCCGAGGCCGAGCCTGCCGAGGGTCTCCGCGACGTCGTCGGCCAGGGTCACGTAAGCCATGCCGTCGGCGTGTGAGCTGGCGCCGTGGTTGCGCAGGTCGAGGGCGAGGACGTGGCGGCGCTCGGCGAGGCGGCGCTGGACGGTGGCGAAGTTGCGCGCCTGGCCGAACAGCCCGTGCAACAGCACCAGGCTCGGAGCCCCGCTTGCACCAGCACCCGAACCGGCCGCGACGCCGGCCAGGATCATGCGGTGAGGTCCAGCACCACCTTGCCGATGTGGTCCGCGTCCATGCGCTCATGCGCCTGCACCACCTGGTCGAGTGGCAGCACGGTGTCGATCACCGGGCGGCACTGGCCGGCGTCCAGCAGCGGCCAGACCTCGCGCTTCAGCTCGGCCGCGAGCGCCGCCTTTTCGGCGCGGGTGCGCGGCCGCATGGTCGAGCCGGTCAGCGTCAGCCGGCGCTGCATGATGCGCGCCAGGTCCGCCTCCCCCATCCGGCCGCCCATGACCGCGATCACCACCAGCCGGCCGCGCTCGGCCAGGCTCTGCAGGTTGGCCGGCAGGTAGCTGCCGCCGACCATGTCGAGGATCACGTCGACCCCCTCGCCGGCGGTGAACTCGCGCACCGCGTCGGCAAACTGCGCCTGCCGGTAGTTGATCGCGGCGGCGGCGCCGTGGCGCAGGCAGGCGTCGCACTTCTCGCGCGAGCCGGCGGTGGCGATCACCCGGCTGCCGCGGGCGGCGGCGAGCATGGTCGCGGTCAGGCCGATGCCGCTGGTGCCGCCATGCACCAGCAGGCGCTCGCCGGGCGCCAGCCGGCCGATTTGGAAGACGTTCTGCCAGACCGTGAAGTGGTTTTCCGGCAGGGCCGCGGCGTGGATCGCGTCGAAGCCGCGCGGCCAGGGCAGGCATTGCCCGACCGGCGCGGTGCAGTACTCGGCGTAGCCGCCGCCGTTGACCAGGGCGGTGACTCGCTCGCCGGGCGCGAGGCTCGTCGCGGCGCCCGCCTTGGAGCCCGCTTCGGAGCCCGCCTCGGGGCGCGCCTCGGGGCCGCAGGCGACGACCTCGCCGGCGACCTCGAGGCCGAGCACGGCGCTGGCGCCGGGTGGTGGCGGATAGAGGCCGGCGCGCTGGGCGACGTCCGGCCGGTTGACGCCGGCGGCGGCGACGCGGATCAGCACCTCGCCGGCGGCGGGCTCCGGCAGCGGGCGCTCGACCAGCGTCATCGTGGACGGGCCGCCCGGGGCGGCGACGTGGACCACGCGCATCGATGTCGGCAGGGCCTCGGTTATCACTGCAGGCGCATCTGCATTGGCGGCGAGGGCGGGTCGGTCGGCACCGGGATCATGTCCGGCGGCTCCTCGATCGGCGGCGGCGCGTCCGGGTCGGGCAGGTCGACCGGCGGCGCGGGTGGCGGGTGCGGGACGTCGGACTGGGCATGACGCTCAGGGCGCGTGGGCGGGGATGTGCCTTGCATCGTCAGTTACTCCGGTCGCGATCGGCCGGACCGCTTGGGGCGTAACACGAGGCCGTCAATTCCGGTTCCTGGCGAGGCGTCAGGCGCGAGGAAGATCGCCATCTTTACGGATCCTTAACGCCGCGCAGGCATGCTGGCGCTTGCAACCACGGCTGGCGGGTCGCAAGACACGGCAGCCTTCGCTGAGCCGCGGCGCATCAATCGCCGTACAGCCGCCGCAATCGAGGTGCCAGTTCCGGACCGATGACGCCATGAAGCCCCTGATGAGCACGCTGCTGCCGAGCCGCCTGTGGCTGGCGCAACCCGGCATGAGCCGCCCGACGGTGCGCGAGGCGGTCAGGCCGGCGACGCGCGCCTGGCGGCCGCTGCAGCGATGGGTGCTGCACGCGCCGCAGCAGCTGCGCGTGCTGGTGCGCGCCGATGAGCTGTGGCTGGTGCTGCTGGCGGCGATGGTCGGCGTTGCGGCGGGGCTCATCGTCGTCGGCATGAACCAGGTTACGTTGCTGGCGCATCGTCAGCTCTTCCATCTGGCGGCCGGCCAGCGCCTGTCGGGGGCGGCGCGCATCGGCACCCAGGCAGCGCTGCTCGTGCCCAGCGTTGGTGGGTTGATGCTCGGCCTGGGCGGGCTGTGCCTCGCGCGGGTGTGGCCGCGACGTGCGGTCGACCCGATCGAGGCCAATGCGCTGTATGGCGGCGTGATGTCGCTCACCGACAGCCTGGTCGTGGTCGGTCAGACGCTGCTCTCGAACAGCGTCGGCGCCTCGATCGGCCTGGAGGCGGGCTACACCCAGATCAGCGCCGCCGTGGCCTCCAAGTTCGGCCGCAGCTTCCGGGTGCGGCGCAACGACCTGCGGCTGCTGGTGGGCTGCGGCGCCGCGGCGGCGATCTCGGCCGCCTTCAACGCGCCGCTCACCGGCGCCTTCTACGGTTTCGAGCTGGTGATCGGCGCCTATACGCTGGCAAACCTGGCGCCGGTGGTCGTCGCGGCGATCTGCAGCGTGCTGATGATGCGGCTGTTCGAGGGCGACGAGCCCGGCTTCGCGCTCAGCCTGCCGGCGACCTTCGGCACCGCGGACTTCCTGCCCGTGCTGGTGCTCGGCGTGATCTGCGCCCTGGTCGGCATCTGCATCATGCGCGGCGTCACCCTGACCGAGACGCTGTTCCGGCGCAGCCGGGTGCCGGGCTGGGCGCGGCCGGCGATCGGGGGGCTGGCAGTCGGGATGCTGGCGTTGGTCTCGCCCGCCGTCTTGTCCTCTGGCCATGCGGCGCTGCGCCAGAGCATCGACGCGCCCTACTCGCTGCAGCTCGTCGCGCTGCTGCTGGTGCTGAAGGCCACCGCCTCGGCGATCTCGATCGGTTCGGGCTTTCGCGGCGGCCTGTTCTTCGCCTCGCTGTTCCTCGGCGCCCTGGTCGGCAAGCTGTTCGGCGCGCTGATGCTGCTGACGCACAGCCACCTGGCGCAGCCCGAAGTGGTCTACGCGCTGATCGGCATGAGCGCGATGGCGGTGGGCATCATCGGCGGCCCGTTGACGATGACGTTCCTGGCGCTCGAGAGCACCGGCAGCCTGCCGATCACGGTGGCGGTGCTGGCGGCGGCCGTGGTGTCGGCGATCACCGTGCGGCGCACGTTCGGCTACTCCTTTGCCACCTGGCGCTTCCATTTGCGCGGCGAGGCGATCCGCAGCGCCGTCGACATCGGCTGGATCCGCAATCTGAGCGTGGGCCGGATGATGCGGCGCGAGATCCGCACCGTGCGAGCCGACCTGCCGATCCACAACTTCCGCCGCGACTTCCCGCTGGGCTCGGAGAAGTGGGTGATCGTGCTCGACGAGACGGGGCGCTACGCCGGCCTCGTCATGCCCTCGGAGGTGCATGCCGTCGACGATGAGACGGTGGGCAGCGTCGGCGACGTGCTGCAGCAGACGGGGACCGTGCTGCTGCCGCAGATGTCGGTCAAAGAGGCGGCGGCGATGTTCGAGCGGGCGGAGGCGGACGCGCTGGCGGTGGTCGATGCGGAGGCATCGATGCGGGTGATCGGTGTGCTCAGCGAGCAGTATGCGTTGCGGCGCTATGCCGAGGAGCTGGAGCGGCGGCGGCGGGATCTAAGCGGGGAGTGAGGCCAGGGCGCTGCCCTGGACCCGCTGGGGGCGGCGCCCCCAGACCCGCATCCATGAGCATCCAGGCGCTGTTTATTGCTTGGCGAAGCCGTTCAACCCTGCTTTCCACACCACTGGACTTGCCCTGCGTCATGGATGGAAACGGATTTTAAAGGCTTCGCCTTTAATGGGGTACAGGGGCGGAGTGAGCCAAAGGGTCCGACTGCGCATACGCGGAGTTGGAAGGGCTCACGGAGGGAAAGCTCCTGGCCTTCCCAACGCTTACGCTTGCTTACTGCCCCGCCGCTCGTCCATGGCAGTGCTTGTACTTCTTGCCGGAGCCGCATGGGCAGGGCGCGTTGCGGGGGGTGCTGAGCCAGCTCGTCGGATCGTTCGGGTCGACGGACGCGGCGGCGGCGGCGACCGTCATGCGGATCGGCTCCAGCTCGGCGACGGCCAGCTCTTCGGCCTGGTGGCCGAAATGCGGCAGGGCGCTGGGCGGCGGCGGATGGCTTTCGAATAGCCGGATCGGCTCGGGCTGGGGCAGCGGGTCGGCGCCGAGCTCGACGCGGGCGAGCAGCGCGGTGATGCGCTCGCGCAGGTCGTCGAGCATGGCGTTGAACAGCGCGAACGCCTCGGTTTTGTACTCGTTAAGCGGGTCGCGCTGGCCGTAGGCGCGCAGGCCGATGCCCTGGCGCAGGTAGTCGAGCGCCAGCAGGTGCTCCTTCCACACCGCGTCGAACACTTGCAGCAGCAGCGACTTCTCGACGAAGCGCATCATTTCCGGGCCGAAATTGGCCGCCTTGGCGGCCATCATCTGGTCGGCGGCCTGCTCGATGCGGCTGCGGATTTCCTCCTCGGCAATGCCGTCCTCCGCCGCCCATTGGGCGACCGGCAGGCTCAGGTTGAGCAGGCGCTGGACGTCGCCGGCGAGCTCGGCCGTCTCCCACTGCTCGGCGAAAGCGCGTTCGGGGATGCGGCGGACGACGAGGCCGGCGATCACCTCGTGGCGCATGTCGGCGACCGCGGCGGAGACGTCGGCGGCGGACATGAACTCGCGCCGCTGGGCATAGACCTCGCGGCGCTGGTCGTTCATCACGTCGTCGTATTTGAGCACGTTCTTGCGGGTGTCGAAGTTGCGCGCCTCGACCTTTTTCTGCGCCTTTTCGAGCGCCTTGTTGATCCAGGGGTGGACGATCGCCTCGCCCTCCTTGAGGCCGAGACGCTGCAGCATGCCGCCCATGCGCTCGGAGCCGAAGATGCGCATCAGGTCGTCCTCAAGCGAGAGGAAGAAGCGCGAGGCGCCCGGGTCGCCCTGACGGCCGGAGCGGCCGCGGAGCTGGTTGTCGATGCGCCGGCTCTCGTGCCGCTCGGTGCCGATGACGAACAGGCCGCCGGCGGTCTTCACCGCCTCGTGGAAGCCGTCGATCTCGGTGCGGATGCTGGCCGCTGCGGCCTCGCGCGCCTCGGCTGCGGCGGCGGGGTCGAGCTCGTTCTTCAGCCGCATATCGAGGTTGCCGCCGAGCTTGATGTCGGTTCCCCGCCCGGCCATGTTGGTCGCGATCGTGACCCGGCCGGGGGCGCCGGCCTGGGCGACGATGCTGGCCTCCTGCTCGTGGAAGCGCGCGTTCAGCACCGAGTGGACGATGCGGCGCTTCTTGAGGATGGCGCTGATCGTCTCGGACTTCTCGATGCTGGTGGTGCCGACGAGCACCGGCTGGCCGCGCTGCTGCGCCTCCTCGATCAGCGTCGCGACCGCGTCGTATTTTTCGCTCGCCGAGCGGTAGACCTCGTCGTCGCTGTCGGCCCGGCCGACCGGCACGTTGGTCGGGATCTCGACGACGTCGAGCTTGTAGATCTCGGCGAACTCGTCGGCCTCGGTCATTGCGGTGCCGGTCATGCCGGAGAGCTTGGGGTAGAGGCGGAAATAGTTCTGGAAGGTGATCGAGGCCAGCGTCTGGTTTTCCTGCTGGACGGTGACGTGCTCCTTGGCCTCCAGCGCCTGGTGCAGGCCCTCCGAGTAGCGGCGGCCCTCCATCATCCGGCCGGTGAACTCGTCGACGATGACGATCTTGTCGTCGCGAACGATGTAGTCCACGTCGCGGGCGAACAGGGTGTGGCTGCGCAGCGATTGCTGGACGTGGTGGACGACGCTGACGTTGAAGATGTCGTAGAGGTTGCCCTCGGTGAGGATGTTGGCATCGCGCAACATCTGCTCGACGGTCTCCGAGCCTTCCTCGGTGAGGTGCACCGAGCGCGCCTTTTCGTCCTTCTCGTAGGTCGTCGCGTCGCGCACCAGCACGCGCACGACGTCGTCGACATGGCGGTAGAGCTCGGAGCTGTCGTCGGACGGGCCCGAAATGATCAGCGGGGTGCGCGCCTCGTCGATCAGGATGCTGTCGACCTCGTCGACGATGGCGTAGCCGAACGGCCGCTGGACCATGTCCTCGAGGCGATACTTCATGTTGTCGCGCAGGTAGTCGAAGCCGAACTCGTTGTTGGTGCCGTAGGTGACGTCGCAGCCATAGGCGCTCGCGCGCTCGCCGTCGGTCAGGCCATGCACGATGACGCCGGTGGACAGCCCCAGGAAGCCGTAGAGCGCGCCCATCTGCTCGGCGTCGCGCCGGGCCAGGTAGTCGTTGACAGTGACGACGTGGACGCCGCCGGCGGCCAGCGCGTTGAGGTAGACCGGCAGGCTGGCGACGAGCGTCTTGCCCTCGCCGGTCTTCATCTCGGCGATCTTGCCGTCATGCAGCACCATGCCGCCGACCAGCTGGACGTCGAAATGGCGCATGCCGAGCACCCGGCGGCTGGCCTCGCGCACCACCGCGAAGGCCTCGGCCAGCAGGTCGTCGAGGCTCGCGCCGCCGGCCAGGCGCTCGCGGAACTCGATGGTCTTGTGCGCCAGAGCCGCGTCGTCGAGGGCGGTGATGGCCGGCTCCAGCGCGTTGATCTGCGGCACCCGGCGCTGATAGGATTTCAGCGCACGGTCGTTGGCGGTGCCGAACACGGCGCGGGCGAGGGATCCGAACATCGACGCGGCCTTGAACCAGGAGGGTGGCGCGCGCCGGCCGCAGAGCCCGCGCAAAGCCAACAAGGGTGCGCGGCGAGGCAGCCGCGCATCCCGTGAGATAGGACCGGGGGCACGCCCGGTCAACCGAAGCGACGGCTGGCCGGCAGCCGTGAACAGGCCGGAAAACGGCTGATTTCCTTCCGTAAATTCATCATTGGGCGCGGTTGTTCGCCATGCGATGCACGGGCTATATCCGCCTGCGCTCCGGACCCGGAGTGGTTCTGACCCGACACTCCGAGGTATGCGATGCGGCCTTCCCTCCTCACCACCGCCTGCGGGGCGCTGCTGGCGCTCAGCCTGCCGGCGCTCGCCCAAAGCACGCCGGCAGGACCTTCGGCCGCGACGCCCGCCACCGGCTCGGCCGCGGCGGGTGCGGCGCCGGGTGGCGCGACGGCCAGCAAGATCCCGCCCGACCCGGTGCTGGCGAAGGTCAACGACCAGGAGGTTCACTTCACCGACCTGCAGGCGGCCGCCCAGGGCCTGCCGGCCGAGCTGCGCCAGATGCCGCCGCAGGTGCTGTTCCCGATGTTGCTGGAGCAGGTGGTCGACCGCGATGCGGTGGTGATCGAGGCGAAGAAGCAGGGGCTGCAGAACGATCCGGCGGTGCAGCGGCAGATCGCCAAGGCGAGCGACACCGTGCTGGAGAACGCGATCCTGCAGCGCGACGTCGCGCCCAAGATCACCGAGGCGGCAATCCATGCCAAGTATGACACCGACATCGCCGCTCAGGGCGGCGAGACCGAGGTGCATGCGCGCCACATTCTGGTGCCGACCGAGGAGCAGGCGAAGTCGATCATCGAGCAGCTCAAGCACGGCGCCAAGTTCGAGGACCTGGCGAAAAAGTACAGCACCGACCCGGCGGCCAAGTCGGGCGGCGACCTCGGCTTCTTCAAGAAGGACGACATGCTGCCGGAGTTCGCCAACGTCGCCTTCGCGCTCAAGCCCGGCCAGGTGTCGCAGACGCCGGTGCATACCCGCTACGGCTGGCACGTGATCCAGGTGATCGAGACGCGGGTGGCCAAGCCGAAGACGTTCGAGCAGGCGCATGACGAGCTGCGCCAGCAGCTGATCCAGGCGCAGGTCCAGGTGGTGCTGGCGCAGGCGCGCAGCCAGGTGAAGATCCAGAAGTTCAACCCGGACGGCACGCCGATGAAGGATGACGCGGCGAAGCCGGACCCGGGACTGCCGGCGCCGGGCAAGCCGACGGCGCAGTAAGGCCAGGGCTCTGCGCTTGACCCGCCGTCACGCGCCAGCGGCCTTCGAGATGGGATCCAAGGGCCTCGAGCCCTTAGCGGGTCCAAGGCAGCGCCCTGGCCTTGCTTACGGAGGCTGAGATGGTCCCCGGCGTCCGCCTAGCCGCCGCCGAGGCCGGCATCCGCTACCAGGGCCGCACCGACCTCGTGATGGCCGAGTTCGCGCCGGGCACGACGGTCGCCGGCGTCTTCACCCGCAACAAGTGCCCCGGCGCGCCGGTCGATTGGTGCCGCGCCGCCCTGAGCGGCGGCTCCGCGCGGGCGCTCGTCGTCAATGCGGGCAATGCCAACGTGTTTACCGGACGGGCCGGTGTCGAGGCCGTCGAGGCGAGTGCGGCGGCGGCGGCGGGCCTGGTTGGCTGTGCGCCGGGCGAGGTGTTTCTCGCCTCGACCGGGGTGATCGGCGAGGTGCTGCCGCATGGCAGGATCACCGCGGCACTGCCGGCGCTGCATGCGCGTCTGACCGCCGATGGCCTGGCGGCGGCGGCGGCCGGCATCATGACCACCGACACGTTCGCCAAGGTCGCGAGGCGCCAGGCGATGCTGGGCGGGCGGGCGGTGACGATCGAGGGCATCGCCAAGGGGTCGGGCATGATCGCGCCCGACATGGCGACCATGCTGTGCTTCGTCTTCACCGACGCGGCCTTGCCGGCCGCGACGCTGCAGCCGCTGCTCGCCGCCGGCACCGACGCCAGCTTCAACCGCACCACCGTGGACAGCGACACCTCGACCTCGGACACCGTGCTGCTGTTCGCGACCGGCGCGGCGGGCAACGACCCGGCGGCGGACACCGCCGGCTTCGCTGCGGCGCTGGCCGGGCTGCTGCTCGAGCTGGCGCTGATGGTGGTGCGCGACGGCGAGGGGGCGATGCACCTCATCCGCATCGACGTGACCGGCGCGGTGAGCGACGCCTCGGCCGGGCGGGTCGCGATGTCGGTTGCCAACTCGCCGCTGGTGAAGACCGCGGTCGCGGGGGGCGATGCGAATTGGGGGCGCATCGTCATGGCGGTCGGCAAGGCCGGGGAGCCGGCGGAGCGGGACCGGCTGTCGGTCGCCATCGGCGGCACGGTGATCGCGCGCGACGGCGCCGTTGTTCCCGGCTATGACGAGATGCCCGTGGTGGGCCATATGGGCGGGGCGGAGATCAGCATTGCGGTGGATTTGGGGCTCGGCGCCGGGCGGGGCACCGCCTGGACCTGCGACCTCACGCACGGCTACATCGACATCAACGGCAGCTACCGCAGCTAACCCCTAGGAACATGCCCGCCGTGACGGCCGCCCCGACCCTGGCGCCCGGCCCCCTCTTGGCGGCCGGCTTCGTGCCGCTCACCACCGAGCGCCTAACCTTGCGGCCGCTGGCGCCCGCCGACGCGCCCGCCATCCACCGCCTGGTCAATGACTGGGAGGTGGTGCGCATGCTCTCGCGGCTGCCGTTCCCCTACCCTGCCCGGCTGGCCGATGACTGGATCGCCTCCACCGCCGGCCAGATCGCCGGCGGCACCGGCTACCACCTGGCGATCACCGGGGTGGAGGACGGGCGCGAAATGCTGATCGGCTGCGTCGGGCTGCGGCTCGACCTCAAGCCGGGGACCGGCAATCTGGGCTACTGGGTGGGGCGCAAGTTCTGGGGCCATGGGGTGGCCAGCGAGGCGGCGACGCGACTGTCGCGCTGGGCGCTGGCGAATTTGGCGATCCAGCGGCTGGAGGCGGCGGTGGCGCTTGATAACCCCGCCTCCGCCGCGGTGCTGCGGCGCGCCGGGTTCCGCGAGGTGGGCACCGGGGAGCAGGACTTCCTGGCGCGCGGCGGCAAGCAGGCGGTGGTGCTGTTCGAGGCGACGCGGGACGACGTGTTCGGCGCCGTCGAGGCCGGGGAGCCGGAGTGCCCGGCGACGCCGGCCGCCCTCTCGGCCAAGCGGGTGCTGCTGGTCGCCGCCTGCGCGCTGGTCGACAGCGACAGCCGGGTGCTGCTCGCGCGTCGGCCGGAGGGCAAGAAGATGGCCGGGCTGTGGGAGTTTCCCGGCGGCAAGGTCGATCCCGGCGAGACGCCGGAGCTGGCGCTGATCCGCGAGCTGCGCGAGGAGCTCGGCATCGACGTCTCGAGCGCCTGCCTGGCGCCCTTCACCTTCGCCTCGCACGCCTATGAGCGTTTTCACCTGCTGATGCCGCTGTATCTGTGCCGGCGCTGGACGGGCTTCGCGCAGCCGCTGGAGGGGCAGACGCTGGCCTGGGTGCGGCCGGACCGGCTGCATGAGTACGAGATGCCGGCGGCGGACAAGCCGATCGTGCCGTTGCTGCGGGGCTTCCTGTAGCGAAGAGAGGCCAGGGCTCTGCCCCAGACCCACTTACTGATGGATTTTAAAGGCTCCGCCTTTAATGGGGTCGAGGGGCAAAGCCTCTCGCCTTTCTTGGAGATAATCATGGATCCTACCGCCGCCCTGCTGGTCATCGGCAACGAGGTGCTCTCCGGGCGCACCCAGGACCTTAACATCCAGTTCCTGGCCAAGCGGCTCGGGGCGATCGGCATCCCCGTGCGCGAGGTGCGGGTTATTCCGGACGTCGCCGAGACGATCGTCGCCAGCGTCAATGACATGCGCGCGCGCTTCGACCACGTGTTCACCACCGGCGGCATCGGGCCGACACATGACGACATCACCAGCGAGTGCGTCGCCGCCGCGTTCGGCGTGCCGTGGGAGCCGCATGCGGAGGCCTGGGCGCGGCTGGATGCCTCCTACAAGCCGGGCGAGTTCAACGCCGCCCGCCAGCGCATGGCGACGATGCCGCGCGGCGCCACCCTGATCGAGAACGCCGTCTCGGTCGCGCCCGGCTTCACGATCGGCAACGTGCACGTCATGGCCGGGGTGCCGCGCATCATGCAGTCGATGTTCGACAGCCTGGCGCCGAGCCTGCAGGGCGGCGCGCCGATCGCCTCGCAGGCGTTGCACGCCGCCGGCGTTCAGGAGGGCCAGATCGCCGAGGGGCTGGGCGCCATCCAGGGGCGCTACCCGGCGATCGACGTCGGCAGCTATCCCTACTATCGGAGAACCGGTGGTGGCGTCGCGATCGTCTGCAAAGGGCGCGATGCGGGGCTGGCCGAGTCGGCGATCGAGGAGGTGGCGACGCTGTTCCGCTCACTGGGGATCAAGCCGCAGCCCGGCGAGCCGGGCTGAGCTCCGCGCGGCGATGTTTGTTGCGGTGCGGTCAAGAGGCTAGCTGTCGAGCCCGAGGGCGCCGCGGGCGAGATTGAAGTCGGGGTCGGACGTCGCATGAGCTATCCGCAGGTCCGCTCTGCCAAATCAGTTTAGGCCAAGATTGTTGGAGGGCGGAACAACTCTCTGCCGGCGTTGGCGAGGGCGGCTGGTCGAGGCCGGCGAATTCTTATCAGGCCAAATACAGCAAGATTGGCCAGTCGACGGCTGGGGCGGGCGTCGGCTTGTAAAGCGTTTCTTATCAGTGGTTTAGCGTGATCTTGCCGATGGGCAAGATGGCTAGGACCGCCGCTGCCGCCGCCTGCGGACTGTGCTAGCACACCGGGCGCATCGTCCCATGCGTTCGCCGGCACCGTTACGGGGGTGCGCCGGAGGCCTGCAGGACGGTGCTGGGCGGTTTTGCGTAGCCGGCCTGCAGCACCATCTCCTCGGCCGCCGCTTGCGCCTCGTGCAGCGCCAGGTCGGGCGTGCTTTGGCCGGTCAGCGTCGCGGCGACGATGCGGCCAACCTCGTTGCCGAGGTCCTGGAACTCCGGAATGGCAACGAACTGCGCGCCCGTGTAAGGCCGTGGGCTGGCGGTCTGGCCGGTCGGGTTGGCGTTGTCGATCGCCGCCTCCACCGCACGCGAGAACGGCGCCACCCGGCGATACTCGGGATTGTCGTAGGTCGAATGGCGGGTGCCGGGAGGCACCGAGACCCAGCCCTTGGTCTTGGCCACCAGGGCGACATACTCCTTCGACGTTGCCCAGATCAGGAAGTCGGTCGCCGCACTCTTCTTGCGCGTGCCGGCGGGGATCGCGAGGTTCCAGCTCCACAGCCAGGTCGGGGCACTGGCGTCGCTGCCGGTCGGCATGGGCGCGAAGCTGACGGACGCGGCGACCTGGGACCGCGCCTTGTCATAGAGCGCGCCGGCCGCCACCGTGGCGTCGATCAGCATGCCGCAATGGCCGTCGCTGAACAGCTTCAGGGTCTTGTTGTAGCCGCGCTCGGCAGCGTCCGGCGGGCCGTCGGCGGCCAGGATGTCGTGGTAGTAGCCGAGCGCGTGCTGCCAGGCCGGGGTGTCGAGCGTCGGGCGCCAATCGGCGTCGAACCATTGGCCGCCGAAGCCATTCACCATCGCGGTCAGCACCGCGACGTTCTGGCCCCAGCCCGGCTTGCCGCGCAGGCAGAGGCCATAGACGCCGTGCGCGCGGTCGTTGAGCTTGTCGGCGAAGCTGCGGATGTCGTCGTAGGTGGGCGCCGCCGGCATCGTCAGGCCGGCATGGGCGAACAGGTCGGTGCGGTAGAAGGTCATCGCGCTCTCGCCGTAGAACGGCAGGGCGTAGAGCAGGCCGTGATAGGCGAGCGCCTTGCGCACCGGCTTGAGCAGGTCGTCCAGATCGTAGCTCTCCGGCAGCGTCGGCAGCGGCAGCAACTTGCCCTGCTTGGCCCAGATCGGCACCTCGTAATTGCCGATGGTGACGACGTCGAACTCGCCGCCCTTGGCCGCGACGTCGGCGGTCACGCGGGCGCGCAGGTCGTTCTCCTGCAGCACCACCCAGCGAAGATGGACGCCGGGATGCGACGCCTCGAAGGCGGGCGACAGGGACTGCATCGTCACCATGTCGCTGTTGTTCACCGTCGCGATCGTCAGCGTGGCGGCGGCGGCCGGCCACGACGCGACGGCCGACAAAGCCGCGAGCAGGCCGGTCAGGCGACGAATTTGGTGAGCCATGGAGGTCCTCCCGGCACGATCCTCATGGAGCCGCTGTCTCGCGACTTCGCATTGACTGCGATCGTGTCACCGGGTTGGGGAGGCGTCAACGGCGCAGGCTGAAGCCAGGCCAGGGGCGTTCCCTCCGTGAGCCTTTCCAACCGCGCTTCGCGCAGTCGGAACCTTCAGCTCACTCCGCCCCTGGACCCCATTAAAGGCGGAGCCTTTGCCTCTAACGGATGCGGGTCTGGGGGCGCCGCCCCCAGCGGGTCCAGGGCAGAGCCCTGGGCTTCGCTAAGCTGTCTGTCGAAGGATTGAGCGATACAGGGCCAAGGTGGTCTCGGCGATGCTGTCCCAGCTGAACGCTTCGAGGACGCGGACGCGGCCGGCTTTGCCGAAGCGCTCGGCGAGGGCCGGGTTGCGGGCGAGGCGGTTGATGGCGTCGGCGAGTTGGCGGGAGAAGGCGGCTGGGTCGGCGGGCTCGAAGGTTTCGGCGACGATGTCGGGGTTGACCAGCAGGCCGGTTTGCTCGTGCACGACGACTTCGGGGATGCCGCCGACGGCGGCCGCGACGACGGCGGTTTCGCAGGCCATGGCTTCGAGGTTGATGAGGCCGAAGGGCTCGTAGACGGAGGGGCAGCAGAACAGGGCGGCGTGGCTGTAGAGCTCGATCGCCTCGGCGCGGGAGACCATCTCGCGGATCCAGATCACGCCAGGGCGGGTGGTGGCGGCGGCGGCGACGCCGGCGGCCATCTCGGCACCGATCTCGGGCGTGTCGGGGGCGCCGGCGCAGAGCACGATTTGCAGCGACGGGTCGATCCACTCGATGGCGCGGACCAGGTGGATGATGCCTTTCTGGCGGGTGATGCGGCCGACGAACAGCAGGTAGGGCTGCGATGGGTCTATGCCGTGGCGGACGAGTGCGCCGGTGGTGGTGACGGGGCGATACTCATTCGGATCGATACCGTTATGGATGACCTGGACGCGCTCGGGCTTGACGTTGAACAGGCGGAGGACGTCCTGCCTGGTTTCTTCGGAGACGGCGACGATGGCGTCGGCCTGCTCGATGGCGGTGCGCTCCATCCAGGCGCTTAAATGGTAGCCGCGGCCGAGCTGCTCTTCCTTCCACGGTCGTAACGGCTCGAGCGAGTGGATGGTGAGCACGAAGGGGATGCCCCAGAGCTGGGCGGCGAGCACGCCGCCGAGGTCGGTGTACCAGGTGTGGCAGTGCACGATGTCGGCGTCGATGCGGTCGCGCGCCATGGCGAGCGAGCGGGCGAGCGCGTCGATGGCGGCGACGAAGCGCGGGTCGGTGTCGTGGCCGGCGTCGTTCCAGGCGGGGTAGCCGCGCACGGCGAGTTGGCCGTCGGCGCCGGCCTGGTCGCCGAAGGAGCGCACCTCGACGGGGACGTGGCGGGCCATGGCGCGGCTGAGGTATTCGACGTGGACGCCGGCGCCGCCATAGACGTAGGGCGGATATTCCTTCGATAGCAGCAGGACTTTTGTGAGCTCCGGCATCAAGCGAGCCGGTCGATCATCGGCTGGGTGATCAGGCAGACGCCGCTTGCGGTGCGGCGGAAGCGCTTGGCGTCCAGCTCCGGGTCGTCGCCGACGATGAGGCCGGGCGGGATCCTGACGCCGCTGTCGACCACCGCGTTGCGCAGCCGGGCGCGGCGGCCGATGTCGGCGTAGGGCAGGATCACGCTGGCCTCGACCTGGGCGTAGGAGTGGGCGCGCACGCCGGTGGAGAGCAGCGAGCGGTGCACCCTGCTGCCGGAGATGATGCAGCCGCCGGAGACGACGGAGCTGACCGCGACGCCGCGGCGGCCCGGCTCGTCGTGGACGAACTTCGCCGGCGGGGTGATCTCGCCGTAGGTCCAGATCGGCCAGGCGCGGTCGTAGAGGTCGAGGCCGGGCAGGAAGTCGGTGAGGTCGATGTTGGCGGACCAGTAGGCGTCGACCGTGCCGACGTCGCGCCAGTAGGCCTCGGCGTCGGGGCCGGCGCGGACGCAGGAGCGCTCGAAGCGGTGCGCCATGGCGCGGCCGTGGCGGACGATGTGGGGGATGATGTCGTTGCCGAAATCGTGGCTCGAGCCGGGCTCGGCGGCGTCTCGCCGGAGCTGGTCGAACAGGAAGGCGGCGTCGAAGACGTAGATGCCCATCGAGGCGAGGGTGCGGTCCGGTGCGTTCGGCAGGCCGGGCGGGTCGGCGGGCTTCTCGAGGAACGAGGTGATGCGGTCCTGGTCGTCGACGGCCATGACGCCGAAGGCCGAGGCCTCGGCGCGCGGCACGGTGATGCAGGCGACGGTGACGTCGGCCGCGCTGTCGACGTGCTCCTGCAGGAGCAGCTCGTAGTCCATCTTGTAGATGTGGTCGCCGGCGAGCAGCACGATGTGGCGGGGCTTGTAGTCCTGGATGATGTCGATGTTCTGGTAGACCGCGTCGGCGGTGCCGGCGTACCAGCCGTTGCCCTCGCTCACCCGCTGGCTGGCGGGCAGGATGTCGAAGCTCTCGTTGCGCTCGGGCCGGAAGAAGTTCCAGCCGCGCTGCATGTGGCGGATCAGGCTGTGCGCCTTGTACTGCGTGGCAACGCCGATGCGGCGGATGCCGGAGTTCAGCGCGTTGGAGAGCGCGAAGTCGATGATGCGCGATTTGCCGCCGAAATAGACCGCCGGCTTGGCGCGCCGCTCGGTCATCTCCATCAGCCGGCTGCCGCGGCCGCCGGCCAGGATGTAGGCCATGGCGTGGCGGGCGAGCGGGGCGTGCAGCGAGGGCGACGGCATGGCTCAGCCTGCCTCGGCGGCGTGGCGCTGCAGGTCGGGCAGCGCGCAGTGGTCGAGGGTTGCGGCATGGGTGGCGGCGAGCACCACGGGCGGGGCGACGCCGGCCGCGAACGCCTCCTGCCAGCGGCCGGCGCAAAGGCACCAGCGGTCGCCGGCGGCCAGGCCATTGAAGTCATACTCGGGGCGCGGGGTCGACAGGTCGTTGCCGTGCTGGCGGGTAAAGGCGAGGAAGGCGTCGGTCATCACCGCGCAGACGCTGTGGCAGCCGCCATCCTCGGCGGCGGTGTCGCAGCGGCCGTTGCGGTAGAAGCCGGTGCCACCGGCGCAGGGCTCGAGCGCGCCGCCGAGCACGTTGCGCGGCGCGCCGCCGCCGGGGCCGCCCTGCCCGCTGTCGTCGAACGGCATCGTGCCAGCCCTCCCGGGCGCCGCCGTCGCGCCTGAGCTAAGCTGGGGCCGTGTGGCGCGGGCGGTCAAGGCCGCGGTTTGCCTTCGCCGGCGCGGCATGCTCAGCAGCGAAGGCCGCTCGTGTGGGACCCACCGACCAATGCCGAGACCAGACGCCGCGCGGCTCGCGCTGGAGACATACGATTACCGCTTCGAGATGCCGCCGCGCTTTGGCGACCTCGACCCGCTGCGCCACCTCAACAACGCGGCGCTGGCGCGCTTCTACGAGGAGGGCCGGGTGCGCTACCTCAACGAGCTCGGCCTGCGCCAGGTGCTGGAGCGGGAGCACGGCTTCGTCGTCGGCGAGGTGACGATCCGCTATCTGGCGGAGGGGCGCTGGCCGGAAATGGTCACTGTCGGGTCGATGGTGCTGCGGGTGGGGCGCAGCTCGTTCACCATCGCGCAGGCGCTATTCCAGCTTGGGCAGTGCATCGGAACGGGCGACGGGACGCTGGTGCATGTGCATCGGCAGGACGGCGGGTCCCGGCCGCTTGGGGAGGCGGCTTTGGAGTTGTTGAGGATGGGCGAAGGCAAGTAGTCCTTTTTTGAAAAAAAGGACCAAAAAACTTTTGCTCGTTGGGGGGATCACCTCGACCTGCGGTTCGGTTGCAGGGCAAAAGTTTTTTGCTTTTTTTTGCAAAAAAGAAGCGCTTTCTCGCTACTCAAACATCGTCTTCACTACGGGCTTCATGATCTTCCCGTTGACGTTGCGTGGGAGTGGCTCATCGCGCATCACGATGCGGACTGGTGTCTTGAAGGCGGCGAGGCGGTCGGCGACCCACTGGCGTAGTTCTTCAGGGGTGGCGGTGGCGCCGGCGCGGAGGGTGACCGCGGCGGCGGGTTCTTCGCCGAGGGTGCGGTGGGGCAGCGGCACGACGGCGCAATCCATCACTGCCGGGTGGGTGTAGAGCACGTCCTCCACCTCGACCGAATAGATGTTCTCGCCGCCGCGGATGATCACGTCCTTGATGCGGTCGACGATGTAGCAGAAGCCGTCGGCGTCGATGCGGGCGAGGTCGCCGGTGTGCAGCCAGCCGTTGCGGAAGGCTTTGGCGGTGGCCTCGGGCTTGTTCCAGTAGCCGTTGACGACGTGGGCGCCGCGGACGCAGAGCTCGCCGACCTCGCCGGCCGGCAGGCGTTCGCCGTCCGGGCCGACGGTTTTCATCTCGCCGACCGGGGCGGCGATGCCGCAGCTTTCGGGGTGGTGCTCGTAGTCTTCGCCGACATGGTTGGTGAAGGTGGAGCAGGTCTCGGTCATGCCCCAGCCGGAGCCGACATGGGAGGTGGGCAGGTCGGAGCGCAGCCGACGCACCAGCTCGGCGGCGGCGGGGGCGCCGCCGTAATACATCGCTTCGAGGCTGGAGAGGTCGTAACGCTCGCGGTCCGGATGGTCGATGATCTGC
The DNA here is from genome assembly GCA_965198995.1 of Acetobacteraceae bacterium. GTDB lineage: Bacteria > Pseudomonadota > Alphaproteobacteria > Acetobacterales > Acetobacteraceae > CAXMMR01. The sequence continues at coordinate 608,559 of CBDAQG010000002.1, read as the reverse complement.
CAGGCGACGGTGGGCACACCGCCGGCGCTGGTGACGCGCTCGCGCTCGATCAGGCGCATCGCCTCCACCGGGTCGAAGCGGTGCATCAGGATCAGCGCGGCGCCGCTGGCGGTGGCGCTGTTGAGGGTGGAGAAGCAGCCGGTGACGTGGAAGAGCGGCACCGAGAGCAGGGCGCGGCGCTGCGGGGCGTCGGGGTTGGGCGGCGGGATCGGCTCGCCGCGGCGCAGGTAGGCGCGGGCCTGGGCGAAGCCGTTGACGCCGGCGGCGGTGGTGGCGGCGCGATGGCTGGCGAGCGCGCCCTTCGGGCCGCCGGTGGTGCCGGAGGTGTAGAAGATCGTTGCGCTGTCCTCCGGCGACACCGCGACCGGGGGTGCGCCGGCGGGCGGCAGGCTGGGCCAGCGGGCAACCGGGCCGATGACGTCCTCCAGGCGCTCGACGCCGGGGGCCGGCATTGCGCGCTCCTCGGTCCAGCGGGTGACCAGGACGTGGCGGAGTTCGGGCAGTGCTGCGAGGCGGGGGGCGATGCGGTCGAGGCGCTGGGCGTCGAACAGCGCGAGGCTGGCGCCGCTGTCGCGCAGGCCGTACTCGAGCTCGGCGGCCGACCACCAGGCGTTGAGCGGGGTGGCGACGGCGCCGGCGATGGCGGCGCCGTAGAAGGCGACCGGCCATTCCGGCAGGTTGCGCAGGCAGAGCGCCACGCGGTCGCCGGGCCGGATGCCGCGCTCGATGAGGGCGAGGGCGAGGGCGTGGGTGGCGCGGGCGAAGGCGTCGTAGCTCGCGCGGTCGTTCTCGTAGACGACGTAGAGGCGGTCGCCGAAGGTGCGGGCCAGCTCGTAGATGTCGGCGAGCGATTTGGGGCCGTTCTTCCAGGCGTGGACCGGGTCGGGGGCGTGCTCGACCAGCTCCAGCTCGAACGGCGCGCCGGGGGCGGTCAGCGCCGCATGGGCCTCGGCGATGGAGCAGGCGGGCCAGGCGCGCGCCATGGCGGCGGCGGGGATGGGCGAGAGGTCGTTCATCGGCGGCTCCGGCTCAGGCGGCGGCGCGCTTGTTGAGAAAGGCGGCGGCGGCCTGGCGGAACTCGGGCGAGGCGAGCTGGCGGGCGAACATCTCGCTCTCCTCGGCGATGCGCCGCTCCATGGTCGCGAGATCGCCGCGCAGCAGCCGCTTGGTCATTTGCAGGGCTGCCGCCGGGCGGGTGGCGACGGACTGCGCGAGGGTGAGCGCGCTCTGCGGCAGGGCTTCGTCGTCGACCAGGCGGTTGACCAGGCCCCAGTGCAGCGCCGTTTCGGCATCCACCGGCTCGCCGAGCAGCAGCATCTCGGCGGCGCGGCGGTGGCCGACCGCGCGCGGCAGCAGCAGCGAGCTTGCCGCCTCCGGCACCAGGCCGAGGTTGATGAAGGGCATCGAGAGCCTGGCGCTGCGGGCGGCGACGACCAGGTCGCAGTGCAGCAGCATCGTCGCGCCGATGCCGACGGCCGGGCCCTGGACGGCGGCGACGAGCACCTTGCTGGCCTCGCACAGCGCGCGGATGAAGCGGAAGGCGGGGCGGTCGGCCTCGTCGGGCGCGTGGGCGACGAAGTCGTTCATGTCGTTGCCGGCGCAGAAGGTGGCGCCGGCGGCGCTGAACAGCACGACGCGGACGGCGTCGTCGCGTTCGGCCTCGGCGAGCGCCTCGGCCATGGTGTCATACATGGCGCGGGTGAGCGCGTTGCGCTTGGCCGGGCGGTCCATGTGGACGTGCAGCCCGTGCTCGATCCGGCTGACGACCACGTCACAAGAGACCTGCCCGTTCGACATCGGTGTTTCCCCTGGCCTTCAGACGAGGCCTCGTGGACGATCCTGCGATCAAAGCCGGCGGGAGGCAACATGGCGGCAAGGCGAGGGCGCCGCCCGCTATGCGTGGGCCCGCGCCAGCATCCCTCATGAGATGTTTCCAACGCCTCGGCTTTGGTGGGGTGAAGGGGCAAAGCCCCTTGCCTTGCTCCTCACTCAGAAGCGCTGCGACAGGCTGGAGTAGAGCTGCAGTTACATGCGCCCGGACCGACAAGACGCTGGCCTCGTGTAGACGAAAGCCGGAGTATCGATGATGCATTCCGCGCTTCAGGCGTAGACCCGTAGTCGTGGCAGTGGTTTCCGCCTGCTTTGACTTGGCCAGACTATACTCTTGTCATAATGATTTTAGCACGAGTTGCCTGATCGCCAGGCGGAATGGCGCGCTGATTGTGGCGCGGGCGCCACGTTCGGCCGGCACGACCGACTGTCATCGTTTTGTCAGATGATTTGTCATCGTTCGCCGGGTAGCTCGAATTTCAGCAAAGGCACGAGGTTACCATGAGGCGCGGCTTTCGGACACTTCTTCTCGGTGCCACCGCGCTGGCGATGCCGCTGGCGCCGCGACCGGCGCACGCGGCGAGCGACGAGCTGACGCGCATCGAGAAAGAGATTGCGGCGCTGCAATCCGAGCTGAAGCACGTGAAGCGCGACCTCGCCGCGCGTGACCGTGAGGTCAGTCGCGCCCGTGCGGCGGCGACCAGGCAGGGGTATCCGAGCCAGAGCCCGCTGGCGCCGCAGAACGCGCCGCCCGGCGGACCCTATGCCAGTGGGACGCCCGGCGGACCCTATGCCAGTGGGGCGCCCGGCGCCTATGCCAGCGGCAGCTCGATCATTCCGGCGATCCCGCCCGGCTACGCGCTGGTGCCGGCGCAGCCGGGCTCCGCACCCGGCACGGTCGTGCTGGCCCAGCAGGAGACCGGGCCGGAGGGCAAGCCGCTGCCGCCCGGCACCTTCAAGCTCGGTGCCGTCACCGTCACCCTGGGCGCCTTTGTTGAGGGGGCGAGCATTTATCGCACCCGCAACGAGGTCGCCGACGTCGCCGGCAACTTCAACACCGGCATTCCGCTGCCCTACCAGCAGACCTATCACGAGGGCGAGTTCCGCGAATCGGCGCGCCAGAGCCGCCTGTCGCTGCTCGCCCAGGCCGACGTCAACGACGAGACCCATGTCGCCGCCTACTTCGAGACCGACTTCCAGGGTGGCTCGCCGACGGCAAACTCGGTCGAGACCAACAGCTACACGCTGCGGCTACGCCAGGCCTACGCGACGCTCGACGAGAAGAACTGGGGCCTGCACCTGGAGGCTGGCCAGTCCTGGTCGCTGCTGACGATGGACAAGCACGGCATCATCGCGCGTCAGGAAGACGTTCCGCTGACGATCGACGCGCAGTACGTGGTCGGGTTCGACTGGGCGCGCCAGGTCGAGTTCCGCATCGCCAAGAGCTTCGACCACGACAAGTACTGGTTTGCCGTTGCCGCCGCCGAGCCGCAGGTCGCCTACTACACCGGGCCGAACGGGCTAGCGCCGGCCTCAACCGGCACCGTCAACATCACCAACCCGGGCATCGGCGCGCTGGCCTCGACGGTCAACTACTCGGACGACATCGCACCCGACGTCATCGTCAAGGCGGCGGCCGATCCCGGCTGGGGGCATTTCGAGATCGACGGCCTGCTGCGCTTCCTGCACGACCGGGTGAGCCACCTTGGCAGCGGCAACAGCGACACGGTGCTGGCGGGTGGTGGCGGCGTGGGCGCGGTGCTGCCGCTGATCTCCCACATCTTGGATTTCCGCGTGAGCGCGCTCGCTGGCGACGGCATCGGCCGCTACGGCTCGGGCCAGTTGCCGGACGCCGTGGTCGGCCGCGACGGCGCACCCGACCCGCTGCCCGAGGTGGAGGGGCTGGTTGGGCTGGAGGCGCATCTGGGGCCGCGCGTCGACCTCTACGCCTATGGCGGCACGGAGCAGATCGGCCGGCGCGACTTCAACGTCGGCACCAAGGGCTACGGCTACGGCAGCCCGCTCTACAGCGACACCGGGTGCGACATCGAGCTGAGCGCGGCGGCGACCTGCGTTGCCAACACCAAGGGCCTGACCGAAGGCACGATCGGCGCCTGGTATCGCCCGATCAAGGGGCCATACGGCACCGTGCAGGTCGGCGCGCAGTATGAGTATTTGCGCCGCTCGAACTTTGCCGGCACTGCGGACGCGCCCTCGGTCGCCAACAACGTCGTGCTGTTCAGCTTTCGCTACTACCCGTTTGGGAACTGATGGTCAGCCAGGAGGGAAAGCCCTGCCCTCGCCTTCCGCGTGGCAAATTTGTCAACCAGCGGGCTCACCGCCTTGCTTGCCGCGACGGTGAACACGCATCGCCTACAAAACGGCGTAGCTGCAAGATCCGTCTGGCATCGATGTGCCGCGTGAAGGGGGATCGATGCGCCAGATCACGTTCGCCGGCATCGCGTCGACACTCTTCATGCTGCTCAACGCGGCATCCTTGCTGGCGCAGGGGGCTCCAACCTCCAGTTCGCCGCAGATCAGCGGCACCTCGAACTCGAGCTTTGCGACAGGGCCGTCGCAGCAGGTGGCCGAGCCCGGTGTCGGGCCACTGTTCGGCGCGCCGTTCGGGGCTGATCACCTGTTCGGCGATGTGGGGGGCGCGAGGACATGGCTGCTGGAGCGTGGCGTCGCCGTCAACCTTGACTATCTGACGGAGGAGGGCGGCAACATCACCGGCGGCCAGCGCGAGAGCTTCGCGACCGCCGGGCAGATCGGGCTGGAGGTCGACCTTGACCTCGACAAGCTGCTCGGCTGGAGCGGCGCCGCGTTCCACTCGATCACCGTCAACCGCGAAGGCCGCAACGTCTCGCACGACGCGATCGGCGACGACGAGGCGACGTTCCAGGAAATCTACGGCGGCGGCGGCAACGTGGGCGCTCACCTGGTCTACGCCTACCTCGATCAGGCACTGTATAAGAACAGGCTCGACCTGGTGGGCGGCTGGCTGCCGGTCGGCACGTTCTTCGCATCCTCGCCGCTGTACTGCGACTTCCTGAACGTGCTGTTCTGCGGCAACCCGCATCCGTTGCCGAACACGCCCGGCGAGAACGACTGGCCGCAGGCGGATTTCGGATTGCAGGCGCGCGCCCTGCTGACGCGACAGATCTACCTGCAGCTCGCCGTGTTTCAGGTCGACACCGATTTCGGCAGTGGCGGCGGCGGCATTTCCGGCTTTGCCTGGGCGGATACCAAGAAGTCCGGCGTCTCCGTGCCGGTCGAGCTCGGCTGGGTGCCGCGCTTCGGCACGAACCTGATCGGCCACTACAAGGTCGGCTATGACCGCGACACGCATCGCTATGCCAACGTGCTGGATAACCGGCAGGGCCTGCCGCAGGTGATCGATGGCGGGGCGTTCGCGAGCAGCGATCGGGACGAGTATTACGTGCTGTTCGACCAGATGCTGATGCGTCAGGGGCCGGGCGACACCGACGGGCTGATCGTGCTCGGCGGCTGGGTGCATGCGACGGACAGCGTGACGCCGCTGACCCAGCATGCCTTTGTCGCCACGACGACGACCGGTGCGGCCTGGGGGCGGCCGCACGACACGCTCGGCGCGTCGTTCCAATGGTATGAGATGAGCGGCGCGTTCACTCGGGCCGAGGAGCTCGCGCTTGAGACGGGAGGGTCGCTGCCGTTCAATGTCGACGGCAACGGCGCCGCCTACGGGCCGCAGAACACCGCGCAGACAGTGGAGCTTACCTACAGCATCCACGTGTTTCGCGGCGTGACGCTGCAGCCGGACTTCCAGTACTTCATCCGCCCGGGCGCGACGACCAACACCCGGGATGCCGCAGCGCTCGGCTTTCGCACCAACATCAACTTCTAGAGCTGTCCGCTTGAGAAAGAGGCTTTCCCTCCGCAAGCTGCTGCGCCAGCCAAGAGAGCACAGATGCCTTATAGAAAGGGTCTGGGGCCTCAGGCCCCAGCGGATCGAGGGCAGAGCCCTTGCCTTGCTTTGAGTTTTTGAACGGCCTCCAGGCCAGTAGTTCTCAGCGATGGCGTCGGGATGGCGGGTTGTTGTCAGCTTACGAAGCTGGCTTCGGCTTCGGTGAGCATGATCCGCAGACCGTTCTCGTCCATGGCGCAGTTACGCCCGCTCCGCTTTGCCTTGTAGAGGGCGATGTCTGCGGCGCCGACGAAGTCCTTGATGCTCGCGTCGATGTCGGCCCTCTGCGTGTCGAAGGTTGACACTCCGGCGCTGACGGTCACCACGCCGGCCGCGGGATTGCCGAGATGCTCCAGCGCCCGGAGGCGCACGGCGTTGCAAATCCCGTATGCCAAAGCCGAGGCTCCGGCCAGGCCGGTGGCGGGGAGGAGCAATGCCATCTCCTCACCGCCGTAGCGGGCGACGACGTCACCGGGACGCCTGCCAAAGGTCGCGACGATCTCCGCCACGACCTTGAGGCAAACGTCGCCTTGCTGGTGGCCGTAACGGTCGTTGAAGGCCTTGAAGTGGTCGACGTCGATCATCACGAAGGACACCTCTCTGACCTCGCGGAACGCGCGCCGGCACTCCTGACTGATGGCCTCGTCCAGCCGGCGCCGGTTGGACAGCCCGGTCAGCGGGTCCGTCGAGGCTTGATGGGCGAGCTTCTCGTTCAAGGCCGCGACCTTGTCCTCAACCAGCTTGCGCTCCGAAATGTCGCGGACGTTCGAGACGATCGACATGCCCGTGCCCGTCGTGGCGGCAACGCTTCGCATGCTGGCCTCGACCCACAGGGCGGAGCCATCCTTGCACCGGTAGCGGAAGCACGTGGTGATCGCCGGATCGCGATCGCAAAGCCCGCCGAGGCTGGCCAGGTAGCGCGAGCGATCCTCGGGATGGATCAGTTGTCCGGATGCGGCCTGCAGTATCTCGGCGCCCTCCCAGCCGGTAAGCCTGCTGAAGGCTGGAGACACGTAGTCGCAGACGCCCTGACAATCCGAGCTGATGATGGCGTCGCTTGAGCTGTCGGCCAGCAAACGATAGCGCTTTTCAGTTTCTTGTCGGATCCTGATCTGCCTGGCGAAGCGGCTGCTCATGCTCAGCAAAGCCGACGCGGCCATCAGGCTGATGAGGCAGTGGGCGAACGCGTCCAGCCTCCAGGATGCGAGAACATCATCAAGGGCGTGAGCGACGTTGATGACGAGGGGATAGCCTTCAACCGTTCGGTAGCTCCCCAGCCGCCAAAGCGCATCGCTCTTGGCATAGTATTCGTAGCTGCCGGTGGCCGATTTTGGCAGCAGGTCGCGGAACATGGAGGTCTGCGCGAAGCTGGTGCCGATGCGTGACGGCGCTGGAGGCTGCCTGGCAACCATGATCGCGCCGGCGGAAAACAGCGAGATGGACCCACCCGGCCCGACATTGAACGTCTTGTAAAACTCCTGGAGCTTGTCGATCGAGATGTTCGCGACGACGATTCCGGCGAAGGCGCCATACTCGTCATCCAGGCGCCTGGAGACCGTCACGAACCAATGACCATGGTCACTCGCGACAGGACTGCCGACATGCACGCCGCGGTCCGGCCGCGCCTTGTGGAAGTCGTACAGGCCTTGATTACGATTGTCGCTACACGCCTCGGTGCCGCCGGCCATGCTCAGGAGACATCGGCCCGTCGAGCTCAGCACCGCAATGGCGCCGACGGTCGGCAGGGCGGCAACTTCGCTGTCGATCATCTCCTGCAGCTTGACGAGCCGGCTGGCGGAGCCGTTGAAGGCCTCGGCCTGCTCACGGATGCCGATGATGACGGCGTCGGTCGACTGGATGGTGTCGTGAGCCTGCTGGGCGAGTGATCGGGCGAGATTAGTGGTTTCGGCCTTGTCGGCACGGATGATCAAGCCGTGCTCCTGCCACGTCCGCCAGCTATCTGTGCCGACAAGCATGGCGCAGGCCGTTAATGCGAATGCAATAACGTAGAAATGCGGCTTGACGAGACTGAGGCGAGCTCGATCGTTATTCAAGACTTCACTCGTGTGGAAGGTCTGTTGAATAGTGCGCGCGAACTATTGAGCAAACGTTAACAAGAGGCTCAGTAGCGGGGCCGGTTCAGCTTCGCCGGCCTGCGCTGATGCGATGTGGCGGCCAGGCCATGCCGGTCCGTCCCGGCCGGGCACGAAAGCGCTGGAAGTCGGGACGACAACCGTGTCAGCCTCTGAGGCTGGTGCTTGCAACCGGCGGCGGCGAGCAAAGCCGCTTGCCGTCCGGATCGGCGAGGTGGGTGGTGATGACGAAACGGCGGGACGTTCTTGCAGCGATGGCCGCGTCCATGGCCGCCTCCGTGGCTGCGGCCACCTGCGAGCGTCTGGAGGCCTCGACGTCGCCGGACGGTGCTGAGAACACGCTGGCCAGCGCCGAGGCCGCCGGGCAGGTCGCGGGACAGCAATGGGTCGGTCCGCCAAACACCTACTTCACCTACCCGCACAATAACGGCTTCCTGACGGCCCAGCCTCGTCCCGTCATCGCGCAGCGGGAGGGGCACGCCGTCAGCTACAGCGAGTGGGATTTTAAGGCCGGGCACTCGCGGCTGATTGCGCGGACCGACGTCAGGAACATGTACTATGACATCGCGGCGGAGACTGGTCGGCTGTTCTTTACGGATGCCGGGCTGCGCATCGCGTCGGTCGACGGGTTCGCGGGTGGCGAGCAACGGCACGCCGAGATCCAGTTGGCGCCGACCCAGATCGTCGAGGAGCTGCTCTCGGTCAATCACGCCGGCGATAAGGTGCTTTACGCCGTCGACACGCTGGGCGTGGACAAGGCGGTGCAGACGGCACGCTTCCTCGAGCTCGACGTCAGGACAGGCGCCAGCGTGGCGGTCGCTGCCGAGCCGTTCTTTGCCGACCACCAGCAATATTGCCCGTATGACGAGCGATGGGTCGGCTTCGCGCGTGAGGGCGACATCAGCAAGACGCTCGACCGGGTGTGGGGCGTGCACAGGGTGGCGTCGGCCGGGCCACCGCGGCGGCTTTGGGATGAAAAAGGGGAGATGGGCGACCTGATCGTCGGCCATGAGCGATGGGCCTTCCACCGCGCCGGAGCGTTGGTCGTGGCGTTTCCGGCGAGCAAGGGTCGTCCGCGCGGGCTGTATTTCGTTGACGCGGTGGCCGGGCGCACGGGGCTTGTCTCAGCCTCCGACTATGACTGGCACTGCAACGTCAGCCGTGATGGCCGCTGGGCGGTCGTCGACACGACGGTGGCGCATGGCGCCCGGCTTGAGCCGGACGGCAGGACGATCTCGGACGTGGTGCTTGTGGACATGCGGAGCGGCAGGCGCTCCTGGCTGGCGCGAAGCCATGCCGCGCTGCACCACCCGTGGCACCCGCATCCGCATTTCACGCCGGACGGGCAGTACATCATCTATAATGACTACGAGCACGACGGCGCCGGCAGCCCCGGCCGCGTGGTCGCTGTGCAGGTGAATTATCCAGGCTGACGAGCGGGGGATCCTGTTCAAGCAAGGCGAGGGCTCTCCCTCCGTGAGCCCGCGACCTATCATGCGCAGTCGCCCGTCAGGGCTTGATATCCCAGACCCCCACGCAGTCAGGAGCGGCTTTCAGCGGGGCTGTTCGGCTTGCGCAGCCTGTAAAGTGGCTGCGCCGATCGCTGTCCGGCAGCCTGGACCACAGTCCCTTAAGTCAATGTTTCCAAAGCCTAGGCTTTGGTGGGGTCAAGGGGCAAAGCCCCTTGCCTTGGCTTGATCGCGGTACGACCGCACTCAGGCTGGCATTGCTCAACCGCTCTTGCTCATCGCCGGCTCGCCGGCGAGCGGGACGAGATTGTCGAGGAACATCTGCGCGCAGGCCAGCCACGAGAAGCGCTCGGCGTAGCGGCGGCAGGCTTTGCGTTCCCCCTCGGCGAGGGCGGCCAAGGCGGCGCGGCGCAGATCGGTGTCGACGGCGCCGATGGCCGGGCTGCCGGCGAGCAGCACGTCCTTCGGCCCGGTGACGTTGAAGGCGGCAACCGGGGTGCCGCTGGCGAGGCTTTCGAGAATGACCAGGCCGAAGGTGTCGGTGCGCGAGGGGAAGACGAAGACGTCGGCGCCGGCGAAGGAGCGGGCGAGCTCGGCGCCGTAGCGGGCGCCGGTGAACAGCACCTCGGGATGGGCGCGCTGCAGGGCGGGGCGGGCGGGGCCGTCGCCGACGACCACCTTGCTGCCCGGCAGGTCGAGCGCAAGGAAGGCGCCGATGTTCTTCTCGACCGCGACCCGGCCGATGCAGGCGAAGACGGGGCGCGCGAGGCCCTGCCATGGCTCGGGCGCGGCGGGGGTGAAGAGGTCGAGATCCACGCCGCGGGTCCAGGCGCAAACGTGGCTGAAGCGGCGCGCGACGAGTTCGTCGCGCAGGCTCTGGGTTGCCACCATCATGCCACTGCCGGCGGCGTGGAAGCGGCGCATCCAGGCGTAGCTGAGCGCCAGCGGCAGCCTGATGCGGGCGTGCAGATATTCCGGGAAGCGGGTGTGGAAGGCGGTGGTGAAGTGCCAGCCGCGGCGGCGGCATAGCCGGCGGGCGGCCAGCCCTAGCGGACCCTCGGTTGCGATGTGCAGGGCGTCGGGCCGGAAGGCGTCGACGAGGCGGGCGAGGCGGCGGGCGGGCAGCAGCGAGAGGCGGATGTCCGGATAGGTCGGGCACGGCACGGTGCGGAAGCGGTCCGGCCCGATGACCTCGACCTGGTGGCCGAGTGCGGTGAGCTCGCGCTGGACCGTGGCGAGGGTGCGCACGACCCCGTTGACCTGGGGCTGCCAGGCGTCCGAGACGATGAGGATACGGGCGAGGCGAACCCCCGCCGGCGAGGCGACGCCCTCAGGCAGGTTGAGGGTGCCTTGCCGGCGGCTTGTCGACCGGCGCGTTACGCGGCGGCAGGAAGGACAGGCGGTTCAGCGCCGCCCAGTCGATCAGTTCGAGCCGGCCATCGTGGTGCTCGACCAGGGCGGTGCAGCTCTCGACCCAGTCGCCGTCGTTCAGGTACTCAATGCCGTTGACCACCCGCATCTCGGCATGGTGGATGTGGCCGCAGACGACGCCGTCAAAGCCGCGTCTGCGGGCCTCGTCGGCGAGCGCCACCTCGAAGCGGTCGATGGCCTTGACCGCGCCTTTGACTTGCCGCTTCAGCCAGGCCGACAGCGACCAGTATGGATAGCCGAGCCGGCGACGGATGGAGTTGAACCAGCGGTTCAGCGCCAGCGCCAGGGTGTAGGCGCCGTCGCCCAGCAGGGCGAGGAACTTGGCGTAGCGCACCACGCTGTCGAAGCTGTCGCCGTGGATGACGAGCAGGCGACGCCCGTCGGCGGTGACGTGCTCGGCCTGCTCGGCGAGGTGAATGCCGGCGATTTCCATCGGCAGCCAGGCGCGGAACATCTCGTCGTGGTTGCCGGGGATGTAGGTGATGTCGGCGCCGGACTGGGCGTGGCGCAGCAGCTGGCGGATGACCGCATCGTGGTGCTCGTCCCAGAACCACGATTTGCGCAGCCGCCAGCCGTCAATGATGTCGCCGACCAGGAAGATCCGCTCGGCGGCCATGCTGGCGAGGAAATCGGCGAGGAAGTCGGCGTGGCAGCCGCGGGCGCCGAGATGCACGTCGGAGACAAAGACTGTCCGGTAGCGCATCGAAGCCGTGAGTGGGCTTGCCGTCATGCCGGCTCTCTTTACTTCTGCGTTCGTCTCAGGCGGCACCTGACATCAAGTCTCACGCGTCGCGTGAATGAAGATTGGATGACGAGCAGCAGAGTCAGAGGTGGCGTGCAAGATAGTTGGATTGTCTTGATTTAGTCATTACTTTGTCATCGAGGTCGGGTATGTGACACGGTCTTGTCCCTGCCCTTTCGCCCGCCGCACGAGCCGGCATGATCGTGATCTACAATCCCACAGCCGGGCGCCGGCGCGGCCATGCGCTGTGGCGCGTGCTCGATGTGCTGATCGCCAGCGGCATGCGGATCGAGCTGGCCGAGACGACGCATGCGGGACATGCCATCGAGCTGGCGCGCGAGGCGGCGCAACAGGGCGCGCGGATGATCGTGGCAGCCGGCGGAGACGGCACGATCGCCGAGGTGGCCAACGGGCTCGTCGGCAGCGCGGTCTCGCTCGGGGTCATCCCGATCGGCACGGCGAACGTGCTGGCGCACGAGCTGGCGCTGCCGTTCGCGCCGGCCGCGGTGGCCAAGGCGCTGGCGTTCGGGCGCACGCTGCCGCTGTGGCCCGGGATCGCTCGCGGGGCGGAGGGCGAGCGGCTGTTCGTGCAGATGCTGGGCGTGGGGCTTGACGCGCAGGTGGTGCATCGATTGTCGTTCCCGCTGAAGCGGGCGCTCGGACGCGGCGCCTACGTGGTGCAGACGCTGCGCGAGTTGGCGCGCTACGACTATGCGCCGGTGCGCATCCTGATCGACGGCGTGGCGGCCGAGGCGGGCAGCGTGATCGTCAGCAAGGGCCGCCTCTATGGCGGGCGCTACACGCTGGCGCCGGCGGCGCGGCCGGAGCTGCCAGGCTTCAGCGTCGCGTTGTTCGGCCATCGCGGACCGATTTCGGCGCTGATGTATGGAGCCGCGCTGCCGCTGAACCTGCTGCCGCATGCACCGGGCATCCTGCTGCTGCGCGCGGATGCGGAGGTCGTCATTGAGAGCACGCTACCGGCGCAGAGCGACGGCGATGCGGCCGGAGTGACGCCGCTGGTGGTGCGCAACGCCGCGGGGCCAATTGCTATTGTGACTGGATGAGACGGAAGGCCAGGGGCTTCGCCCCTGGACCGCACTAAAGGCAAAGCCTTTAAAATCCATTCCTTATCCATGATCCCACGGCGAGGTCCGAGCCTTGGAAGCAGGGTTGAATGGCGTCGCCAAGCGCGTGAAGAGCGACGCGCACCCTAATGGATGCGGGTCTGGGGGCGTCGCAACCGTTGCGCGGATGCATGCTGACGCGTGACGGGTCAAGGGCAGAGCCTAGCCTTGCCTTAACCTAGCTGCTGGATGGCGCTCAGGAGCCAGTTGCCGTCGCCACGCGACCTGACGAAGGTCCACAGCTCGCTGGTCGTTACGTGCTCGACGTCGCTGCCGTCGATGACGCGGCCGCCGCGGTCGCGGGTCACGTCGATGGCGGAGAAGCGCATGGCGACCGTGGCGTAGTCGCGGCGAGCCTCGGACCAGGACTCGCTAAGCTCGCCCTTTTCCAGGCGGACGTCGCTGACGGTGTTTCGTATGCCGCGGCTGGCCTGCTCGGCAAGCTGCTCGGCGAAGTAGCTGACCATCTCCGGCGTTGCGACGTGTTGCAGGCGGGGCAGGTCGGCATGGCTCCAGGCGGATTGCATTTCCTGCAGCAGGCTGGAGAAGGCGTCGTAATCCTGCCGGCTCAGCGCCAGCGAGTTGCGGGCCGGCGATGAGGCGCCGGCGTAGCCGCCGCTACCGCTGGCGGCAAACCGGTTTGCCGCGGGGGAGCCGGTGGGAAGGCCGGCGAAGACCGGGCGGGCGCCGCCGGCGACGTAGCGGCGGTAAAGCCAGCGTCCGACGAAATAGAGCAGTGCCAGTTGGATCAGCAGGCCGATGAGGCTGCCGCCGCCGTGCAGACCGTTGAACAAGCCGCCGCCGAACAGCAGGCCGCCGATGCCGGCGCCAAGCAGCCCGCCGAGCAGGCCAGAGCTGAAGGCGGAGCGGCGGCCGTAACCATAGGATGGCGCCGTGCCGGGCGAGGCAAAGGCTGGCGCAGGCGCGGTCAGGCTGCGCTGGATCGGCCGGGCGGTGAAGGGTGAGACGCTGGTGGTTGGGGGCGCCACGTAGGTGCGCAGGCCGCGGCTACCAAACGAGGCGCCGGAGCCGACGCGGGCATAGCCGACGCCGGGGGCGAGGATGATCGCGATGGCCAACAAGGTGGTGGCAAGCAGGCGGCGCATGGAAGCAAACCCGAATTTGTCTACCGTGACATATGGGAAGCGCTCGGCCTCAAAGCATCGGAGCGCAGAACGTCACTTGAAATTGGGGTCTGGGGCCTAGAGCCCCAGCGGGTCCAGGGCAGCGCCCTGGCCTTTACTCCCCTGTCAGGCGCCGGCCATCGTGAGGCCTTCGACCCGTACGGTCGGCGCATCGGTGCCGCGGCGGAAGCGCAGGTCGTTGGCCGGGCGAAGGGTGCGGAAGAGCTCGAGGATGTGTCCGGCGACGGTGATCTCGGCTACCGGCTCGGCGAGCGCGCCGTCACGGATCATGAAGCCGCTGGCGCCGCGGCTGTAGTCGCCGGTGATGCCGTTGACGCCGCCGCCCATCATTTCGGTGATGTAAAGGCCCTCCTTGATGTCGGCCATCAGCTCGGCGGGAGTCTGTTCGCCGGGCTCGAGGTAGAGGTTGGTGGCGGAGGGAGATGGTGGCCCGCCGGTGCCGCGGGCGGCGTGGCCGGTGGAGCGCAAGCCGAGCTGGCGGGCCGAGCGGCTGTCGAGCAGCCAGGTGGTGAGCCGGCCGTCCTCGACCAGGGCACGCGGCGTGGTCGGCACGCCCTCGCCGTCGAACGGTCGCGAGCGCAGGCCGCGGCGGCGATGCGGGTCGTCGCGTACTGTGATGCCGGGCGAGAACAACTGATCACCGAGGCGCTCCTTGAGGAAGGAGGTGCCGCGGGCGACGGCGGCGCCGTTGATCGCGCCAAGCAGCGCGCCGAGCAGGCTGGAGGAGACGCGCGGATCATAGAGGACGGGCAGCTTGGCGGTGCGGGGACGCGACGGGTTGAGCCGCGCAAGGGCGCGCTCGGCGGCGCTGCGGCCAATGGTGGCCGGGCTGTCGAGGTCGGCGAGATGGCTGGCGCTGGTGTAGTCGTAATCGCGCTGCATGTCGGTGCCGGCGCCGGCGAGCGCAGTGGCCGAGGTGGAGTGGCTGGTGCGCACGTAGTGGCCGGAGAAGCCGGCAGAGGTGGCGAGATAGATCTCGGTGCGGTTGTAGCCGGCGTCCGCGCCCTCGGAGTTGGTGATGCCGGCGACCGCGAGCGCCGCCTCTTCAGCCTCGGCGGCGCGGGCGGTGAGCGCCGAGGCGTCCGGCTCGGCGGTGTCGGCGAGGTCGAGGCGGGAGGCGTCCTGGGGCGGCGCCCAGAGCTCGGCGAGGCCGCCATACGGGTCCTCGGGGACAACCTGGGCCATGGCGACGGCGCGCTCGGCCAGGGCGCGGAACTGCGCCGGGTCGACGCTGCTGGCCGACACCATGGCGGCGCGTTGGCCGACGAACACGCGCAGGCCGAGATCGCGGCCCTCGGCGCGCTCGAGATGCTCGGTGCGGCCAAGGCGACGCTGGATGGAGAGCGAGGTGCCGCTCAGCAACACGGCGTCGGCGGCGTCTGCACCGGCGCCGCGCGCCCGGTCGAGCAGCTCGGTGAGAAGGTCGAGGCTCATGCGGCGAGCCGCTCGGCGATCAACGGCAGGCCGGGCACGCGGCCGGCGGGACCCATGGCCGCCAGGGTCGGACGACCGTGGAACAGGCGCGCGGCGGCGCGCTCGACGTCGGCGATGGTGACGCGGTCGAGCTTGGCGATGGTCTCGGCCACGGGAACGATGCGGCCGAACACCTGGAGCTGGCGGGCCAGGCTTTCGCAGCGGCTGCCGGTGCTCTCGAGCGACATCAGCAGCGAGGCCTTGACCTGGGCGCGGGCGCGGCGGAGCTCGTCGACGGTGACGCCGGACTGCACGCGGCGCAACTCCTCCAGGGTGACGGGGATCAGCTCCTCGGCCTCCTCCTCGCCGGTGCCGGCATAGATGCCGAACAGGCCGGAATCGAGGAACGGCGCGGTGAACGAGTAGATCGAGTAGACCAGCCCGCGCTTCTCGCGCACCTCCTGGAACAGCCGCGAGGACATCCCGCCACCGAGCAGAGTGCTGAGCAGCAGCACGGGGTAGTAGTCCGGATCGCCATAGGCGACGGAGGGGAAGCCGAGCACGACGTGCACCTGGTCGAGCTCGCGCGTCTCGCGGAACTCGCCACCGGCGTAGCGCGCGGTCTCGGCGACGTGCGGGGCGACTTCGGGCAGATCGGTGAAATGCGCGTCGACCAGGCCGAGCACCTGCTCGTGGGTGAGCGCGCCGGCGGCCGCGATCACCGCGTTGCCGGGCCCGTAGTGGCGACGCATGTAGCCGGCGATGGTGTCACGATCGAGGCTCTTGATGATCGCCTCGGTGCCGAGCACCGGCCGGCCCATCGCCTGGCCGGGAAAGGCGGTCTGCTGGAAGTGGTCGAAGATGATGTCGTCGGGGGTATCATTTGCCTGGCCGATCTCCTGCAGGATCACGCCGCGCTCGCGCTCGATCTCGTCGGGGGCGAAGAGGCTGTGGCTGAGGATGTCGCCGATGATGTCGGCGCCGAGGGCCAAATCTTCCTTGAGCATCTTGACGTAGTAGGCGGTCTGCTCGCGCGCCGTGTAGGCGTTGATGTGGCCGCCGACGTTCTCAACCGCCTCGGCGATCTGCATCGCGGAGCGTCGGGATGTGCCCTTGAAGGCCATGTGCTCGAGGAAGTGGGAGACGCCGTTCTCGGCCGGCGCCTCGTTGCGGGTGCCGGTGGCGACGTAGGCGCCGAAGGAGACCGTCTCGACGCGATCCATCGTCTCGGTAACGACGATGAGCCCGGAGGGAAGATGGGTCAGGCGGACGGCGCCGTCTGTGTCAGGCGTGCTCATGCGGCGTTCCTCATGGTGGCGGCGCGGACCAGCGTCTGGATGTTGGCCAGGTCATTTGGCGCGGTGATGTAGCTTTCCGGGCGATCATATAGGTCCGCAAGGCGTTGCGGCAGGGGTGGGCGCAGGCCGACCGACCGTTCCACTGCGTCGGGGAACTTGGCGGGATGGGCGGTCGCCATCGCGATCGTCGGCACATGCGGGTGCGCATTGGCGCGCGCCGCGGCGATACCGATCGCGGTATGTGGATCGGCCAGGTAGCCGCTGGCGGCATGCAGGCGGCGGATCTCGGCGAGGGTGCCGGCGTCGTCTAGGGTGAAGCCGGCGAGCAGGCTGCTGGCGCGCTGCCAGGCGGCGTGGGCGACCTGCATGCGGCCGGTGCGGCGGAACTCGAGCATCGTGCTGGCGGTCAATGCGGCGTCGCGATCCTGCAGCTCGAACAACAGGCGTTCGAAATTTGAGCTGACCTGGATGTCCATGCTGGGGGACAGGCTCGCCTCCACCCCGCGCACGCTCATGTCGTTGGTGGCCAGGAAGCGGGTCAGGATGTCGTTGCGGTTGGCTGCCACGATCAGCCGACTGACCGGCAGGCCGACTCGGCGCGCCGCCCAGGCGGCCAGCACGTTGCCGAAATTGCCGGTTGGCACGCTGAAGCTCACCTCGCGGTCCGGCGCGCCGAGCGCGAGGCCGGCGGCGACGTAATAGGGGATCTGGATGGCAATCCGGGCCCAGTTGATCGAGTTGACGGCGGACAGGTGCAGCTCGCGGCGGAACGGCGCGTCGGCGAACATCGCTTTGACCAGGTCCTGGCAGTCATCAAAGGTGCCGTCGACGGCGATGTTGGCGATGTTGGCACTTTGCACGGTGGTCATCTGGCGGCGCTGCACCTCGCTCGTGCGGCCTTGCGGATGCAGGATCACGACGTTGACGCGCCGGCTGCCGCGGCAGGCCTCGATTGCTGCCGAGCCGGTGTCGCCGGAGGTGGCGCCGACGATGGTGACGTGCTGATCCCGGCCGGCGAGCACGTGGTCAAACAGCCGGCCGAGCAGCTGCATCGCCAGGTCCTTGAAGGCGAGGGTCGGGCCGTGGAACAGCTCCTGGACAAATAGACCGGGTTCGAGCTGGACCAGCGGCACGATGGCGGGGTGGTCGAAGCCGGTATAGGCCTCGGCGCAGAGGCGCTGCAGGGTTGCGAATGGCACGGCGTCGCCGACGAACGGCGACAGCACGCGGGCGGTGAGCTCGGCGTAAGGCACGCCGCGCAGGGCGCGCAGGTCGGCGGGCGCGAAATGCGGCCAAGTGTCCGGTACGTAGAGGCCGCCATCCTCGGCCAGGCCGGCCAGCAACACGCCGGCGAAATCGCACGGGGCAGCGGAGCCGCGGGTCGAGATGTAGTGCATGGCCGCAGTCTAGGAGACGGTGGCGGGAACGCGAAGCGCGCTCTGAGCCAGCATCGTCGCCTACCGGGGTGCGGCGGCTCGCGTCAGTCGGTCGCGGATGGCAACGCCGAGGCTGTGATCGGGGATGGGCATGGCGGCGATGCCGACCATTCCGGCGGCAAGCCCGGCGGCGTCGAGCCGGCGCAGGCAGCCAAACAACCTTGCCGCCGCCTCATCGAGTTGACCTGCGGCGCTGAGCTGCTCGACCGGGCCGGCCGCGGGCGGCGGCGGGCCGAAGGCGAGGAGCGCCTCGTTCGTGTTCGGCGTGGCCGCATCCAACCGCACTGGCAGACTTGGCGCGTAGTGCGAGGCCAGCAGCCCAGGGGAGCGCAGGCTGCCCGACGGGTCATCGGGGGCAAGCGTGATCGACAGCGAGGCTACCTGCTCGGCCGTGATGCCGCCGGGCCGGAGTAGCGACAAGGTCTCGCCGGTGCAGTCGATCACCGTGCTTTCGAGGCCGACGGTCGCGGGGCCGAAGTCGAGCACCGCGTCGATGCGGCCGTCGAGGTCGGCCAGAACGTGCGCCATCGTCGTCGGGCTCACGCCACCCGAGCGGTTGGCGGAGGGTGCGGCGACCGGTCGCCCGACGGCCGCCAGCAGCGCCCGCGCGCCAGGATGGGCCGGCACTCGCACTGCCAGCGTGTCGGTGCCGGCGCCGGCAAGCAGGCTGACCGGGCAGTCCGTCCGGCGGCGCAGCACCAGGGTGAGCGGACCTGGCCAGAGGGCGGCGGCGAGGCGCTCGGCGACGGCGTTTGCCAGGCCGTGCCGAAGGGCGAGATCGGCGCTGGGATAGTGGCAGATCAGTGGGTTGAAGCGCGGACGCGCCTTGGCCTCGAAGATCCGTGCGACTGCGGCGTCGTTGGTGGCGTCGGCGCCGAGGCCGTAGACCGTCTCGGTGCCGAACGCCACGAGCTTGCCGGCACGAAGCAGGTCGGCCGCGCGACGCAGCCCCGCCGGGCTGGGATCAAGCCGTTCGGTCATGCCTGGCCGGGCCGCCGCTGCGCCGGGTATGAAGACGGATGGGCATGCGGTCGAATAGGCCGCTGAGCTCGCTCTGGCAAAGCCATCGCGCGCTGATAGACTGCGGCCATCATCGCCCTCGCCGCTGCGGTTGTGCTCAGCACCGTCAGCGGGCCGTCTTGAACCGGAACCTCATCATGCTCGACATCAGCTTTGCCGCGACCAGCCTGCCGGCGTCCGGCGCAATCGGGCTGCTGGTCACTGAGGCCGCAGAACTGAGCGGCATGGCGCGGCAAGCCGACGAGGCGACCGGAGGGGCGATCTCGCGCGCCCTGAGACTGGCGGAGTTCACCGGCAAGAAGGGTCAGAGCTGCGTCGTGCTGGCGCCGGGAGCGGAGCTCGGGCGGGTGGTGGCGGTCGGGCTTGGCCCGGCCTCCGAGATCGATGCGCTGGCGGCGCAGGAGGCGGGGGGCTTGCTGGCTGCGGCCTTCGCCCGAGACGCTGCGGTCGTCATCGCGACCGACGGGCTGGCGGCCGACCGCGTCGCCGACGTCGCACTCGGCGCTGTTTTGCGCTCGTATGCGTTCGATCGCTATCGCACCCGAGAGCGTGCCGAGGAGAAGTCGCGGCTTGCCGCGATGACGGTGCTGGTGGATGAGGCCGCATTGCACGATACGCGCGCCGCCTGGTCCGGCCTGCAGGCGGTGGCGCATGGCGTAACCGTGGCGCGGGATCTCGTCTCCGAGCCGCCCAACGTGCTGTATCCGGCAGAGATGGCCGATCGGATTCAGGCGCTCACCGAGCTTGGTTTGGCGATTGAGGTGTTCGGCCAGCAGGAGCTCGAGGCACTCGGCTTCGGCATGGTGCTGGGCGTGAGCCAAGGCAGTGCGCGGGCGCCGCGGGTTGTCATTATGCAGTGGCGTGGGCTGGAAGCAGCGTTTGACAGTCCGGCGGGCAAGCCGGTCGCCTTCATCGGCAAGGGCGTGACCTTTGACACCGGCGGCATCAGCATCAAGCCGGCAGCCGGGATGGAGGACATGAAGTGGGACATGGCCGGTTCCGGCGCGGTGGTCGGGCTGATGGCAGCGCTAGCCGGGCGGCGCGCGCGGGTGAACGCTGTCGGGCTTGTCGGTCTGGTCGAGAACATGCCGTCTTCGACGGCGCAACGGCCCGGTGACGTCGTGACCAGCTACTCGGGGCAGACGGTCGAGGTGCTGAACACCGACGCGGAGGGTCGGCTCGTGCTGGGTGACGTGCTTTGGTATGCGCAGGAGCGGTTCGAGCCGCGCTTCATGATCGACCTGGCGACGCTGACCGGCGCCATCATCGTCAGCTTGGGTCACGAGCATGCCGGACTGTTCAGCAACGACGACACGCTGTCCGCTCAGCTACTGGGCGCCGGCATCGCCACCGGCGAGCGGCTGTGGCGGATGCCTCTGGGCGAGGCCTATGACAAGCAGATCCGGTCGGACATCGCCGACATGAAGAACATCGGCGCGGGGCGAGCGGGCGGTTCGATCACGGCGGCGCAGTTCCTGCAGCGCTTTGTGAACGGCAAAAGCTGGGCGCATCTGGACATTGCCGGGACCGCTTGGGCAACCAAGGACTCGGCGATCACGCCGAAGGGCGCCACTGCCTTCGGCGTCCGCTTGCTTGACCGCCTGGTCCGAGACCATTTCGAGAGCTGATGCCGGAGATCGGCTTCTATCATCTGAGCCGCACGCCAATGCCGCGGGCGCTGTCTCGTCTGCTGGCACGCACCCTGCAGACGGGTGAGCGGGCGCTGGTGTCCTGCCGGGATGAAGCGGAGGTTGAGGCGCTTGACGCCGCGCTTTGGCTTGGTGAGGAGCCTGACTGGCTGCCGCATGGCGCGGCGGCCGGCGGGCACGCGGCGGACCAACCGGTCTGCCTCTCGACCGCCGTTGAGGCGATCAACGGCGCGCGCTTCCTGTTCCTGATCAACGGCACCGGCTCGGTGTCGCTGGCCGGCTTCACACGCGTGTTCGACGTGTTTGATGGTAGTTCGCAGCCGATCGTCAGTGCGGCACGAGGGCGCTGGCAGGCGGCGACGCGGGCTGGGCACACGCCCAACTACTGGCAGGAAGGCGCACGCGGCTGGGAACGCAAGACCGGATGAGCGGACGGCCGACGATCGCTGTTGTCGTGCCGTGCTTCAACGAGGAGGCCGTCGTCGAGCTGTTTCACGACCGGCTTGCCGGCGCGATGCTGCCTCTCGGCATTCCATGGACCGTGATCTACGTCAATGACGGCAGTAACGACAGGACGCTGCTCCGTCTTGAAGCGCTGCAGGCGCGTGATGTTCGGGTCGGCTTGATCAACCTGTCGCGCAATTTCGGCAAGGAGATCGCGCTGACGGCCGGGCTTGACCACGTCTCGGCCGACGCCGTGGTCGTGATCGACGCCGACCTGCAGGACCCGCCGGAGCTCATCCCGTCGCTGATCGCCGAATGGCGGACGGGCTATGACATTGTCTACGCGCAACGCCGGACGCGCGACGGCGAGACCTGGCTGAAGCGAAAGACGGCGGATGGCTTCTACCGGCTGATGCAGCATCTCGGCGCCCGTGGCGTTCACCTGCCCAGGGACACCGGCGACTTCCGGTTGCTCAGCGCGCGCGCGCTGTCGGCGCTGCTGCAGATGCGCGAGCATCATCGCTTCATGAAGGGGCTGTTCACCTGGATCGGCTTCCCGAGCAAGGGTGTGCCCTATGATCGCGCTCGCCGCGCCGGCGGCAGCAGCAGCTGGAGCTACTGGCAACTCTGGAACTTTGCTGTTGAAGGCATCACCAGCTACACGGTGATGCCGCTCAAGGCCGCCACCTATCTGGGCCTGCTCGTGGCGACGCTGGCGCTGCTCTATGGCGGGTTGCTAGTTGTGCGGACGCTGCTGTTCGGCAACCCGGTGCCGGGCTATCCGAGCCTGATGGCGGTGATCCTGTTTCTGGGTGGGGCACAACTGGTCACGCTCGGCGTCATCGGCGAGTACCTAGGGCGAGTGTTTAACGAGACGAAGCATCGGCCGCTTTACTGGATCGAGGCGCATCGGCCTAGCCGGCTCACGCTACACGACGCCGTGGCGACGTGGCGGGTAGACGAGCAAGACGTGGACTGATGGCGTTTGATGCGCGATTACGCCACCTCATCCTTACGGTCGCGCGTCTTTACGTAGGCGATCTGGGCATGGTCGCGGCAGTATGGCTTGCCGTGCGATGCGTCACTGTCGCAGAAGCGGAACGCTGACGTGCCAGGCTCGCCGATCGGCCAGCAGCAACTACTGATCCTTCGCCCCACACGCATTGGCTGGGCGGAGCCCGGGCGCGACGTGGTAGGAGGGCGCTCAGTCCGCGACTGTTCCAGGCCTAGCGCAACGACGTTGCTGGCGGCGAGCGGCGGCAAGGTTGGTCCGCTCGTCCGGCGTGAGACCCGGGTTAAAGTCCGACCAGGCGTCGAGCGAATTGGCGACGGACGCGGCGGCAGGGTCAGACGGTGGGCCTTGCCGACGACGGCATTCTTGGTAATCCCCATCCGACGGCCGATCTCGGCTGTGGAGTGCCCTTCGTTCCACAAGCCCCTCAAGCGCAGGATGGTTTCCTCGTTCCACTCCATATTGGGGTCCCTCGCCTGCTAACCACTAAATGCGGTTATAACGAGGGCCGGCGGAACACTCAATCGACAATGACGCAGAAGTCGAATTACTTTGGATCGCGAAAACTGCCGGTGATGGTTATCAGATCTTAAACCCGCTCAGGCTGTGCAGTCTCGCGACGCTACAACCTCTTAGGAACGAGGCGCCGACGCGTGGACATCAGCCTTCACGCCCGAGGCCTGCTCGCCTGGCTGCATCACACCGGGCGCCGCAATCGATCCCGGCGAACGCGGATGGGCGTCCTGCATGCTGACGTCGTCATCCTCAGCCATGTTCTTCTTGAAGGCCTTGATGCCCTTCGCGAAGTCTCCCATCAGGTTGCTGACCTTGCCGGTGCCGAACAGCAGCATCACGACCAGCAAGACGATCAGCCAATGCCAGATACTCAAACCGCCCATCATGTTCCTCCACCACGTTTTGGCTCGTCAATTTCCGCGACGAACGAGCTCGCGATCACCGACAGGTGGCGCGATGGTGGCGAGCTTACAACATCGGCTCGCCGCGGCGAAATCGGGCGATGATGTCGGTGGCCTCCTCGCTCGACAGGCGCAAGGCCTGGCGAGCGACCTCGGCGGTGAAGCCGGCACGAGCGAGCGCTGCAAGCTCCCCGCGTGGGGTGTCCTCATCGGCGGGGCCAGAGCGAAAGCCGCCCAGCCGGCGACGGCGCAGGTAGATCAAGGCGGACGGCAACTCGTCGCTAACCTGCTCGGCGACTGCCTGGGTGACGAGGCCGGCATCGACGCCGCGGGCCAAGAGGTGGCTCTGAACGGCGCGACTTGAGCGGCCTGTCCTCGCCAGGCTGCCGGCGCGCTGGTTAGCGAAGGCGGCATCGTTCAGCGCCCCCGCTGACCTCAACTGCAGCACGACGTTGCGAGCCGCCAGCCGAGCGGCCGCTGCCGCGGCCTCGACGATCGTCGGATCAGCGCCGTCGTTTTGTTCGCGAGCCCATCGACCGATGCGCCGGTCAAGAACGCGCAGCAAGCCAGCCTCGCTGCTAGCATAGCGTCCGAGATAACGGAGAGCCGCATCGCGCAGGCTGGCGGCGTCAGGCGCGGCTGAACCCTGTCGGCCGGCGTTGTCTAGGCGGCGAGGCAGGCGACGGCCTCGTCCAACAAGCCGGCATCACCGACCGCCAGCACCGTTCCCGCATGGCCCGGAGCGAGGCGCTCGCCCTGCCAGCCGGTCACGCGACCACCGGCCCCCTCAATGATCGGCACCAAGGGCACCCAGTCCCAGAGCTTGAGCTTGGCCTCTGCGATGACGTCGATCTGCCCGAGCGCGAGCAGACCGTAGGCGTAGCAATCGCCGCCCCACGAGACCCGGCCGACGGCGCTGGCCAGACGTTGCCACGCTGGCCGCGGCGGATCCTGCATCATGTCCGGCGTCGTGCAGGACAGTTCGGCGTCGCTCAGGGACGGACAGCGGCGACTGCCGACGACGCCGCCGAGCATGCCGCGGAAGCGCGTCGGCTCGCCTACCACGCCCACCCAGCGCTCGCCGGTCACGGGCTGATCGATGACGCCGAGGACGGGCTCGTCGCCATCGAGCAGCCCGACCAGCGTGCCGAAGGTCGGGCGACCGGTGATGAAGGCGCGTGTCCCATCGATCGGGTCCAAGACCCAGCGCAATTGTGCGGCCTCGCGCTCGTCGCCGAACTCCTCGCCGATGATGCCATGCGCAGGGAAAATCTGCCCGAGCACCGCCCGCATCGCACATTCGGCGCTGCGGTCGGCAACCGTCACCGGGCTGTCGTCAGACTTCACCAGGGTCGTCAGGGCTGCCCTGAAGTGACGGCGGAGGATCGGGCCCGCGACGTCGGCCAGCAGTTCTGCGGCCGCGACCAGGGTGTCGCGCTGCTCCACCCGCTAGTGCTGGAGCGTTGTTGCATTGGGTGAGGTCTTCGCGTCGGTGGTCGGCGATGGCACCGTGGTCGGCTTGCCTTGCGCGCCACCTGGAGCGTCGCTGGCGCCTACGGCATGTGCCTGCGGCGGCTGCTCGGACTCCGATTGCTGGGTTTGCGGTTGGTTCTGATTGGCGCTTGGTTGGTTCAGCTGCTGACCAGCGGCCGCATTCGTGGCGGCCGACTTGGCCACCGCCGACTTGGCTGCCACCGGCGTGGCCGTCGCCGCCGGCGTCGCCTCGACCGGCGGTAGCGGCTCGGGATTTGCCGACAGCGTGCGCAAGTAGGCGATCACGTCGCCTCGAGCCTTGTCGTTCTCGATGCCGGCAAACGACATCTTGGTTCCGGGCGCATAGGCACGCGGACTGTACAGCCACTCGTTGAGCTCAGCGAAGGTCCAAGGGCCACTATGCTTCTTGATGGCGCTCGAGTAGTCGAAGCCGGCGGCGCTGGCCACCGGACGCCCGACCACGCCGTAGAGGTCGGGGCCGATCTTGGCGCCTGCGCCCTCAGCAAAATTGTGGCAGGATACGCAGTACTTCTTGGTGTCGGCGTCGCCCGCAGCCGGATCGGCCTTGGCCAGCAAAGCCCCGATCGGCGCCAGCGGCTTCGGCGCCTCCGGCGCGGATGAACCGGTCTCGGCGACGCCCTGGATTTTCAGCACTGTCTTGTCGAGACGTTGCGGGTGCACGGCGATGCCGCCGATGATGCCGGCGACGCTGAACAAGATGCCGGCCGTGAGCACGGCCGCATAAAGCTTGTTGGATTCCAGACTGTCCATGCTGTCTCGGCGCCTCGATGCTTTGGTCACGGCAGGCCCGGCGCGTTGCACCGACCCGAACGTCCATCTATGATGACAAGTAGTCTATATGCATACAGTGCAGGCCTCACAACCCGCCGGCCTATCGGGGACATGCCGACGTGACGCCGATCATCGTGATTCCGGCCCGGATGGCGTCGGCCCGGCTACCCGGCAAGCCGCTGGCGATGATCGCCGGACGACCGATGATCTTGCATGTGCTCGCCATCGCTCAGCAGGCCGCAATCGGCCCGGTGCTGGTCGCGTGTGCCGACATCGAGATCGCAGAAATTGTCCGTGCCGCCGGCGGCACAGCGATGCTGACCGACCCGGCGCTGCCATCCGGTTCGGATCGCATCAGCGCGGCTCTTGAGGCGTTCGATACCGGCGGCGCCTTTGACACGGTGCTGAACCTGCAGGGCGACCTGCCGACGGTGCCGCCCCACTATATCGCCCGCGTGCTGGAGGCGCTGCAGCATCGGGAGTTTGACATTACGACGCTTGCGGCCCCGATCCGCAGCGAGGCTGAGGCAGCCAGCCCCGCCGTGGTCAAGGTCGCCGCAGCGCTGGGGCCGGACAGCGCGGTCGGGCCGGCGCTGTACTTTTCCCGCGCCGCCATTCCGTGGGGGAGCGGTCCGCTGTTCCACCATATCGGCCTCTATGGCTATCGACGCAGCGTGCTCCGACGCTTCGTTGCATTGCCGCCGAGTGGTCTGGAGCGTCGCGAGTCGCTTGAGCAACTCCGCGCGCTGGAGGCGGGCCTGCGCATCGGCTGCGCCCTGGTCGACGCCGCGCCGTTTGGTGTCGACACGCCCGAGGACCTCCAGCGCGCGCGGCAGCAGCTTGGCGACTGCAAATGATGGGCCCGATCGCGTTCCAGGGCGCGCCGGGCGCGTTCTCCGACCTCGCCTGCCGCGCCCGCTATCCCGGCGCGCCGACGATGCCTTGCGACACGTTCGAGGACGCGATTGAGGCCGTGCGGTCCGGCGCTGCGACGCTAGCGATGCTGCCCTGCGAGAATACGCTGGCAGGACGAGTGCCGGATATCCATGCCCTGCTGCCGGGTAGCGGCCTGTTCATCGTCGGCGAGCACTACGAGCGCGTCGAGCACTGTCTGCTGGGCGTTCCGGGAGCGACGCTGCAGACGATCCGGCACGCCCACTCGCATGCCGTCGCACTCGGACAGGTCAGGCGTACGCTGCAGCAGCTTGGCATCGCCTCGATCGTTGCCGCCGACACCGCCGGTGCGGCTCGCTCGGTTGCGCAGTGGGGCCGCGCTGACGAGGCAGCCGTCGCCTCGTCGCTGGCGGCAGAGATCTACGGGCTGACGATCCTGCGGCGAAACATTGAGGATGCCGCACACAATACGACGCGCTTCTACATTGCCGCCTGCCGCTCCGAGGCCGCCGCACCAGAGACGGCCGGGCTGGTCACGACGTTCATGTTCCACGTGCGCAATGTGCCGGCGGCGCTTTACAAGGCACTCGGCGGGTTTGCCACCAACGGCGTCAACATGACCAAGCTCGAGAGCTACATGGTCGACGGCCAGTTCACGGCGACCCAGTTCCTCTGCGACGTCGAGGGCCACCCTGAGCAGCCGGCGCTGCGACTAGCGCTGGAAGAGCTTTCATTCTTTTCGCGCGAAATCCGCATACTGGGCGTCTATGAGCGCGCCAGCCAGCGGCAGCCCGCGGGTGCGCATCCAACCGGCTGATGTGTCGTCCAGGCGTGTAGATTGGCCGCACCAGGTTCATGCGGCACGCCAATCCTCTATCAGTTGGCGGGCGATGCTGGCCGCTCCGGGCAGGGCGAAGCCGTGCTGATCGGGGGCAGCGATGCTGGCTCGGTCAAACCAGCGCGCCTCGACGATTTCGGACGGATCGATCGTGATCGCCTGGCTCTCGGCCGTGGCGGTGAAGCCAAGCATGATGGAGGCCGGAAACGGCCAGGGTTGGCTTGAGTGGTAGACGACGTCGCGCACCTGCACGCCAACCTCCTCGAAGACCTCGCGGGCAACTGCCTCCTCCAGGCTCTCGCCCGGCTCGACGAAGCCGGCCAAGGTTGAAAACAGCCCTGGCGGGAAGCGCGGCGATCGGCCCAGCAGGATGCGCTCGCCGAAGGTGACGGCCATGATGACGGCAGGGTCGGTGCGCGGAAAGTGATGCGCGCCGCAGCCGGAGCAGGCAAGCATCATGCCGGCACGCCGTGGCGTCACGCCGGCGCCGCAAGCCGGACAGAAGCGGTGACGGCTTCGCCAATAGATCAGGGCGCGGGCCTGCGCGAGGAGGGCTGCCTCTTCGCGTGGCAGACGCGGGCCGACCCGACGCAGATCCTCAAAGACGGCGCCGTCCCGGGCGAGGCGGGCTGGCGCGTCGTAGGCCGAGACGTCAACCGCAAACACCGCCTGCCCCGCCTGCATACCCAGCAGGACCCAATCACCGCCGGGGCAGAGCTCCTCCAGATGCCGCCTGCTGAGCTGAAGCATCGTTGGTGCTGAGGGCAGGACCAGCGACCGCTCGCGCCAGATCGGCAGGAAGAGGCTGGCGGGATCCACGAGCCGAGCCGTCACCCAGTCGGGGTCGTCGCGCTGCTGGTCAACGCGTTCGAGCCCGTTGCCGGCATAGAAGTGAGTGTGGCGGCTGACAGGCATGCTCATGCCATGTCGATCGCACATCGCCGCCTTGGGCGGCAACTCACTCGCCACGATGGCGGGGTGACGCGCACCCGCGCCGGACTTGCCGCACCCCCGCCTGGCTGTGGTAGGCTCGGCTCGGGAGGTCGGCGGTGGACGTGCGCCTCGCCAACCCGGTCAGGTCCGGAAGGAAGCAGCCGCAGCGGGTTTCCGCACGGGTTGCTTGCCGGCCTCCCACTTACGCTTAGAACGCCTCGCGCGGCCAGGACGACGGACAGGGGAGCGGCCGAGGACGATGTCAGGCCTCTTCAGCCAGGACGTCGCGGTTCAGGTGGCGCGACCGGAGGCGGTCGCCTATCGCGTGCTGGCGCGTAAATATCGGCCCATCGACCTTGCGGATCTGATCGGCCAGGATGCCATGGTCCGGACCCTGCGCAACGCCTTTGCGCTTGGTCGGATCGCGCACGCGTTCATGCTCACTGGCGTGCGCGGTGTCGGCAAGACCAGCACCGCGCGCATCATGGCGCGCGCCCTGAACTGCACCGGCCCGAGCGGCGATGGCGGCCCGACGGCGACGCCCTGCGGAGTGTGCGCCGAGTGTCGTGCGATCCTGGTCGACCGCCATCCCGATGTCGTCGAGATGGACGCGGCGTCGCGCACCGGCGTGGACGACGTGCGCGAGATCATCGAGGCGGCGCGGTTCCGGCCGATGCAGGCGCGCACCAAGGTCTTCATTGTGGACGAGGTCCACATGCTGTCCCGCAATGCCTTCAACGCGCTGCTCAAGACGCTTGAGGAGCCGCCCGGTCATGTGAAGTTCATCTTCGCGACCACCGAGTGGCGCAAGGTGCCAGTGACCGTGCTGTCCCGCTGCCAGCGCTTCGACCTGCGGCGGGTCTCGATTGCCGAGATGTCGGCGCGGTTCACCAAGATCGCCGGGCTGGAGGGCGTCAGCGTCGCGCCTGCCGCGCTGGCGATGATCGCTCAGGCTGCGGACGGCTCCGTGCGCGACGGTTTGTCGCTGCTCGATCAGGCGATCGCGCTTGGTGGCGGGGGGTCGACTGATCAGGACCAGCCGGAGATCGGTGCCGCGCTGGTCGCCGACATGCTGGGCCTGGCTGACCGTGCTGTCGTCTTCGACCTGATGGAGGCTGTGGTCGTCGGCGATCTGGAGGCGGTGCTCGCAATCACCGACCGCGCTCATGAACGCGGCGCCGATCTAGGAGTGATGCTGGGCGACCTGCTCGAGCTCAGCCACCTGCTGACGCGGCTGCGATCGGTGCCGGCGTTGCGCAGCAGCAACGAGCTGACGGAGCTGGAGCGCGTGCGTGGCGCCGCGCTGGCCGGCCGGCTTGGCATACCGGCGCTCACTCGCATCTGGCAGATGCTGCTGAAGGGTCTCACCGAGCTCGACATTGCACCGGACCGACGCGCCGCGGCCGAGATGGTGCTGATCCGGCTTTGCCACGTTGCCGACATGCCGTCCCCGGGCGAGCTCGTCTCCGAGCTGCGGCGCTCGCCCACGGCGCCTGCGAGTGCCGCCTTGGCATTGGCGCGTCAGGACAGCATATCGCCGGCGCCAATCGCACGTGCCGGAGCATTAGCCCTTCGCCGTGAGGCGATAGCTGCTCCCCGTGCGGCAATGCCGTCGCGGTTTCGTGACCTGATCGCGCTCGCTGTCGCAGCGCGCGAACCTCTGCTTGGCGGCCACCTGCAGCAATCGGTGCATCTTGTTCGTTATGCACCACCCATCATTGAACTTCGTCCGGATGCGGCGGCGCCGCGGGATCTGGCGACGAAGTTGGCCGCGTTGCTGCTTGATGCCACTGGCGTGCGGTGGACGATCGCCTTATCGAACGCACCGGGTGAGCCGACGCTCGCAGCCAAGGACGCCGCAGAGGCGCTTGCCACCCGGCGTGACGCCGGAGAACACCCGCTCATCCGCGCTGTTCTCGAGGCATTCCCGGGCGCCGTGCTGCGCAGCATCGAGCTTGACGAGGCAAGAGGTATTTCCGTTGTCGCCGGGGAGATCGACGGGAACGTGGTGCCTCCACTCGCGTCGTCGGACACCGACGCCACAGAGGCTTCGGACACCGACGCCACAGAGACTTCGGATACCGACGCCACAGAGTCGGCGGACGCCGACATCACAGGGTCGGCAGCCGCCGACGTCACAGGGTCGTTGGACACCGACGTGACAGACTTGATGGAGATCGACCTTTGAAGAACATAGCCGGGCTGATGAAGCAGGCCTCGCAGATGCAGGCCAAGATGCAGGAGATGCAGGCAAAGCTGGAGACGATAGAAATCGAGGGGGCGGCCGGCGCTGGCATGGTCCTCGTAACCATGACCGGCAAAGGCGAGCTGACCCGCATCAAGATCGATCCCAAGCTGGCAGACCCGGCGGAGACCGAGATGTTGGAGGACCTCGTCGTGGCCGCCCATGCCGACGCGCGCCGCAAGGTCGAGGCGATGACGGCTGACGAAATGCAGAAGGTCACCGGTGGCATGCAGCTGCCCGGCGGCATGAAGCTGCCGTTCTGACCTGTCGGCCGTGATTGAACGATCTGAAGGTCATCAGACATGGGCGGCCCGGAGGTCGAGCACCTCATCACCCTGCTTGCGATGTTGCCGGGCCTTGGCCCAAGGAGCGCCCGACGCGCGACGCTCAAGTTACTGCAGCAGCCGCAATCGCGAATGGTGCCGCTGGCGGCGGCACTGAATGCGGCCGCACGGGCTGTGCGCAGTTGCGACACGTGCGGTAACCTCGATAGCGTGTCGCCATGTCGCATCTGCAGCGATCGCGTTCGGGATCACGGTACGATCTGCGTGATCGAAGGGGTAGCAGACCTCTGGGCGCTGGAGCGAGCCCGGGTTTACGACGGGGTCTATCAAGTGCTGGGCGGGACGCTTTCAGTGCTAGCCGGCGTCAGTCCGGATGATCTTGCCGTAGGTCCGTTGCTCACGCGCATCGGCGCCGGCGGTGTCGAGGAGGTGATCTTGGCACTCTCGGCGACGATCGAGGGGGCGACCACGGCGCACTGGCTGACGGAACGTCTTGCGGGGCTCGGCGTGACGGTGACACAGGTTGGTCAGGGTCTGCCGATCGGCGGCGCCCTGGAGTTGCTGGATGAAGGAACGCTGGCAGCGGCGCTGCGAACGCGTCGAGCCCAGCCATGAGGATCGCATCATGGTCACGCTTTCGGCAGGCCGACTTGAACTGACCTTGGCGCCGGAGCGGGGTGGCGCAATCGCCAGCTTTACCAGCGCCGGTCGGCCGTTGTTCCATCCGGTTGCAGATCCAAACTTGATTGCGCAGCCAGGTCCTCTTGCCGCCTACCCGCTGGTGCCGTTCTCGAATCGAATAGGCTATGGCCGCTTTACCTGGGACGGTGCGGCCTACCAGCTGGCGCCGAACTTCGATGACGAGCCGCACACGATCCACGGTAATGGATGGATGCGACGCTGGCACGTCGATGCGGCAAGTGCGCGCGAGGCCAAGGTCAGCCTGGAGCACAATCCGCCGGCCGACCCGATGGCGCAGTGGCCGTTCCGCTACGCTGCCGACCAGATGTATCGTCTTGACGAGACGTCGGTCGAAATTACCATCGGCATCACCAATCGTGATACGCGGGTAATGCCGGCGGGCATCGGGCTGCACCCTTACGTGACCCGCGAAGCTGGCACCACGCTGCAGTTCGGCGCGACGGCGGTGTGGCAGAGTGGTGATGACGGCTTACCGGAGCGCCGGCTGTCGGTCGAAGGAGGTTGGGACTACCGGACGACGCGGCAGATCGTCGGCCCGAAGATCGATAACTGCTACGAAGGCTGGAACGGCTCGGTCCTGATCGGCTGGCCAAACCGAGGCGAGACACTGACCATCACGGCGCCGACGACGCTGCGCCACCTTGTGCTGTTCACTCCCGAGGGACGCGACTACTTTGGCATCGAGCCGGTGAGCAACATGTCGAACGGCGTTAACCATCTGGAGATTGCCGAGAACGGGATTGTCGCACTGGCGCCCGGGGGTCGTTTGGAGGCCAAGATCCGCTTCCAGGTTGGCGTCCTCTAGATCAGGCCTCTCGGTAGAAGAACAGCAGAAGCCCGATTAGGACGAAGCAGATCGGCCACACGTAGCCGGCGAGCCGGGACACTTTGCCCGAAAGTCGCAGCTCCAGCCAACGCGCCCACGCTGCCGCGAGGCCCGACAGCGCCAACGGCGTGTGGGTGATCTCGATCAGCAATTGATCCTTGACGTTGGCGATCTGGTGCGAGTGCGTCAGCAGCAAGGCGCTGCCAACGGCCGTCAGGATCGGGAAGACGAGCGCCGCGCCGGGACGGCGGTCCCGACCGGTCCTTACCCGCCACTCGAACCAGCCGAATGCGGCGAGCAGAACGACGAACATGCGATGCTGCACCACCTCCACATCGCGCAGGCTGGTGAAGAAGCCGATGTCGCCGAGCGGCCAGACTTCGGGATCGGAGCGCAGCAGCAGAAAGCCAGCCAGGCCGAAGAACAGCAGCGGCCAATGGCGGGCCCATCTCAAGCCGAGCGCATTCAGGCCGGCCAACAGGCCGATCAGGATGACGAAGATGCCGGCCCAATGATGATTATACTCCGACCAGGCAATGTCTTCGGCATTTCGCGGCGGCAGGTCACCCGCACCCTCGATGAACGCCGGAAGCGGCTTGGCGCGCCGCGCTGCCGCCTCGCGGTCGAGCTGTGCCTGCAGTGCCGGTATGCCCAGCTTGTCATAGTCAGGTGAGCGCAAGGTGGGCAGCCGCGGCGAGAGATCTCGGGCGACGATTTCCTGCCAGCTTGCACGATCCTGGGTGAGGTCAATCGCGGGCGGCACGGAGGTCAACGAGGCTGCGGTAAACAGCACGGTGATGCCGATGCCAATTTCGACCTCGGCGAAGCGTCGCAGGCGCTGTACTGGCGCGTCAGGCGACGATCGCAGCCGTTCCGTCACCAGCAGGTTGCCAAAGCCGAGCGCCAGCAGCATCACGAACATGCCGACCTTGGCCGCGACCATGACACCGTAGGCGGTGCCGTAGAGGCCGGCCCATGAACCGATGTAGAACAGCGACATGGTGATGCCAGACAGCAGCAGGCACGCCACGCCGACCATCGACATTCGCGAGAAGCGACCACCGATCGCACGCCAGTCGCTGCTGGTCACAGCCTGCGAGAGCGCCATGATGAAGCAGGGTATGCCGCCAATCCAGATGGCTGCACCGAGCTGATGCACCCCCTCGGCAAACAGCAGAACGCCGTTGTCGGTCATCCTAGCCGCCGCGTGCGTCGTGGCGACAGCCGCTAGCAATTCTACCACGCCAAGCCCAAGCAGGATGGCGTTGGGAGTGCGGCCAGGCCGCAGCAGCAGCCCGGCAAGCAGGAGCGCCGCGGCGATCTTGACCATGCCCGCGACAGCAAAGCTGGCCGACAGGACGTCGAGCGGCGACAAGGAGACTGTGGCGACGATCACTGCCGTCTGCAGCGCTACATTGAGCGCCTCGCATGTGGCCAGGCCCACTGCGCTCCAGCCGGCAAGCCTTGCGGTGCGCGGAATGAGGCGCTCCCCGGCCGGCACGATGCCGACGAGCGGTCGGGCGAGGAACACCAGGAACAGCATGCCACCCAGGGCAGCCGATTGGGTGACCAGAACCAGACCATGCAGCAGGATGCTGAGATAGCCGAAGATGTCGACAAGGAAGCTCACTCGGCAGCAGCGGCTGCCGTGGTGGTGCCGGTCACGGTGAACGGCACGACGCCGCGGGTGATATGGCCATCGGTGGCCAGAACCTGCCAGCGGAGAGTATAGGCGCCAGGCACGGCGAGCATGGTCTTAGCGGCGGCTATGTTGGCTGCCGACGGGTTGAGCTTGAGAACCGTCTGGCTGCCGTCCGGCGCATTCAGCCGGACGATGGAGCGATCAAAGTCAATGCGGCTGTTATACTCAAGCGTAAGCCTGAGCGGCCCAACCGGCACGCTCGTCGCCGGCGCTGGGTCACTGCGAAGCAGGATGGCATGCGCGAGCGTCGGTGACGTCGGGGTGGCCAGCAAGCAAGCCGACACGATGGCAAGAAGGACGGGCTTCATATGGCGGCTCCAGGCTCTCGGCGTGCCGGCTTTAGCGCCACGAGCCGGCTGGTGTCCATTCGAGGTCCCCACGCGCGCGACCTGCCGCCGATCCTCTATGATGACGGACACCTGCTGATCCTCGACAAGCCGGCGGGCCTGCCCTGCTACGCAAACGGCGACGGTCCAAGCGTGGAGACGCTGTTTCCGCTGTTGTCGAGACGTCGGCAGGGCCCATGGCTGGTGCATCGCCTTGATCAAGACACCGCTGGATGCCTGCTCATCGCGCTTCGGCGCGGAGCGCTGCTGGCCGCCCAGGCTGCATTTCAGCAACGTCGGGTTATCAAGGTGTACTGGGCGGTGCTGTGCGGCCGACCGAGCGCCGATGCAGGGATCGTTGACCAGGCGTTGAGCAAACACAATGACGCAAGCGGTTGGCGCATGATTGCCGACGAGCGCGGATCGCCTGCCGTCACACACTGGCGCGTGCTGGGCTGCGCTTCGGATTACACGGCCGTCGAGCTGCGCCCCACCACAGGGCGAACCCATCAGCTACGCGTGCACGCTCAATTGCTGGGACACCCGATCGTCGGCGATGCCGTCTACGGACGGCCGCACGGGCATGGCCTGCAACTCCTTGCGCGTAGCCTCATACTTGGTCCCACCTCACCGGTGAGAGCGACGGCAGCTCTACCCGACCACATGCGCGCGCTGTTTGACGCCTGCGGCGTCAGCCCAGCAGAAACCAAAGCCGAAACAGCGCCGTCTCCTGCCAATTCTGCCGTTTGAGGCCAGGCAGCAACAGAGCGCGCAGGCGCGCCACGATATTGCCGCTCAGGCCCTCAGCGATGATGTCGAGAGCATGCTGCGCGTCGGACGACAGCAAGCCAGGCTGGCCTCGCAGAGCACCTACATGGGCGCGAAACAATTGCATAAAGATGTCCGGCCCGCGTCGAACGGCCGCGATGGCGCGGCGCGTCATCGTGCTTGGCGCTCCGACGGCGTTGGCGTGATGCTGACGATACAGCACCGTCGGCACGGGATCGACAAAGATGGGACCGCCCCAGGCTGAAACGACCAGGTAACACCACCAGTCATGGAGGCTTCCCGGAGGCGGTGTGCTGCTCGCGATCAGCCGAACGGCAGCCTGGTTCAGCATCACCGTGCACCCTGTCGCCACGTTCTGGGTCAGAGACGCCGGAAAGCTCGGCTGCTGCAGGACGATGGAGGACAGCCTGAGAGTATGCAACGTCGCATCCACCAGGACCTGTCGGGCGCAATACAGCGCCGGAAGGTCAGGCGCGACGCCGGCAAGGCGGTCGGCGCCACGAGCCAGCTTCTCCGGCAGCCAAACGTCATCCTGGTCGGCGAAGGCGACGCATGGCGAGGGAGGCGCTGCGCGTAGCAACTGCATGAAGCTTGCCGTGATGCCAAGGCGACGTACGCCGGCATCGGTTCTGCGGCATCTGCCGCGTCCGGATCCCTCGGTAAAGGCCTGCATGAGCCGAACGGTGTCGTCGTCCGAGCCGTCGTCGCGCCAGCACAGCTCCCAGCCGCCATGTGTCTGATTGAGCAGGCTTTCAAGCTGTGCACCCAGGAAGCGGCCGCCGTTAAAGGTGGACAGCAGGATCGCTATGTCAGGCCGTCTTTTGTCGGCCTCTTCGATCGCTAGGCCTAACAAGGCGGCTCAATCGGCCGAGGCCGGCCTCTCTCTCGGTGCTTGGCTCGACAGCAGCGCATCCACCACGGTGTCGAGGCTCTGCTGCCAGGCTGGCAACGTGATGCCAAAGACGCGCGCCAGCCGATCACAGTTCAAACGCGAGTCCGCCGGGCGATGTGCCGGCGTCGGCCACTCCGCCGTCGTGATCGCCAGAACGTCGGGTGCTGCGCGCCCATACATCGAGGCCGCCTGGAACGTTGCTACTGCCAAGCCGTGCCACGTCGTCGACCCAGTGCCGGCGACATGCACGACGCCGGCCAAGTCCGGCCGCCAGCCTGTCTGTAGCTCCAGCGCCATCTCAAGCAGCGCTCCCGCGAGGTCCGTCGCCGCGGTGGGACAACCTTGCTGATCCCCGACAACCTTGAGGGTCGAGTGGCGGTCCGCTGCGGCCAGCATCGTGCGCACGAAATTTTTTCCTGTCGACGCATAGACCCATGAGGTGCGTGCGATCACGGTCTTGCTGCAGTTTGCAATAGCCGCAAGCTCACCGTCGAGCTTAGTTCGGCCGTAGACGCCGGTCGGGTTTGTCGGGTCAGCCTCCAGGTATGGACTGCCCTTGCAGCCATCGAACACGTAGTCCGTCGAGACGTGGATCAGGGGGATCGAGGCTGCCTGGCAGAGCCTGGCGAGGCGCGCCGGACCATCCGTGTTGGCGCGAGCCGCTGCCGCCGGCTCACTCTCGGCAAGGTCGACCCCAGTCCAGGCCGCGGCATTAATGACCAGCGCTGGCATTGTCGCCTGCATGCAACGGTCGATGGTGTCTGGCCGATCGAAGTCGAAATCCGGCCGTCCGACCACATGCACCCGGGCGGCTTTGCATCGCGCCAGTGCCGTTGCCAGCATGCCGGACCCCCCCGTGACCAGGATGCCGCCGAGTTCGGGGCGCAGCGTCAAGCAAACCAACCATGCGCGGCGGCAAAGCCTGGGAGCACCCGGTCCTTGTCTGAGAGGAGAGCTTCGCCGGCGGGAACCGGCCATGCGATGTTGAGTTCCGGATCGTCCCACGCGACGCCGCGCTCAGCCGCGCGGTTATAGCGTCCGGTCACCTTGTAAATCACCTCGCTATCAGGATCGAGGGTGCAGAAGCCATGCAGAAAGCCGGGAGGAACCCAAAGCTGGGCCCAGTTCTCCGCACTCAACACTGCCGTGACGTAGTGGCCGTAATGATCGGAGCCGGTTCGAGCGTCGACGGCTACGTCAAATATCGCGCCTCGTATGCAGCGCACGAGCTTACCCTGGGCGTGCGGACCTACCTGACAATGCAGGCCGCGCACCGTACCTCTCACCACCGACAGGCTTTGATTATCCTGAACGAAGGGCTGATCGATGCCGATGGCCGCCAAACGCTCAGCGTTGAACGTCTCCGAGAAGAAGCCCCGCTCATCACCGAAGCGGGGCGGGGTCACTAGAACGACGTCGGCGATGTTCAGGCGTTCAACTTTCACGCGTCTTCCTCACCCTCGCGATCGATCTTTGGGCCGTTTAGTGGCCAGGATGACCTCCTACAACGGCTGCGCTGCGTCCGCTAATTCGAGGAGCAAACGGCCGAGCTCGGTTTTGGCTAGCAAACGCGCCTGCACCCGCAAGGCATCGGCATCGATGAAGCCCATGCGGTAGGCAACCTCCTCAGGGCAGCCGACCAACATTCCTTGACGCGACTGGATGGTCTGGACGAACGTCGCCGCCTGCAACAGGCTGTCCGGCATGCCGGCATCAAGCCATGCGCAACCTCTGCCAAGACGTTCGACCTGCAGCGTGCCATCTTCGAGGTATCGCAAGTTCAAGTCTGTGATCTCGAGTTCTCCACGCGCCGACGGCTGGATGTCCCTCGCAAAGCCGGTTACGCGCTGATCATAGAAGTATAGGCCTGTCACGGCCCAGTTAGACGTTGGCACAACCGGCTTTTCGACGATCTCACGTGCTTGGCCGCTATCATCGAACGAGACGACGCCATAGCGCTCAGGATCGCGAACCTGATAGGCGAACACGGTGGCACCGTGCGCCCGGGAGGCGGCGGACTGCAGCACTGTGGAAAGATGATCCCCAAAGATCAGGTTGTCGCCAAGCGCAAGCGCGCAGGCCTCGCCGCCAAGCCAGTCTTCACCAATCAGGAACGCCTGGGCGATACCGTCCGGCCTAGGCTGCTCGCGATAGGTAAAGCTCACTCCCAATCGCGACCCGTCGCCAAGCAGCCGCCGGAATTGTGGAATGTCGGCCGGCGTCGAGATAATGAGGATGTCGCGTATGCCGGCAAGCATCAGGACCGAGAGTGGGTAGTAGACCATTGGCTTGTCGTAGACGGGCAGCAACTGCTTGGACGCTGCAAGCGTCATCGGGTGCAGACGACTGCCTGAGCCGCCGGCGAGCAAAATGCCTTTCATGCTGCAGTCCCTCTAAGCGGCACCAAGCCGCACGCCGGCATAGCGCTGCTGCTGGATGCGCTCCCACCAGGTGCGATGTTCCAGGTACCAGTCGATGGTCGCCGCAAGGCCGCGATTAAAGTCGTGGGCTGCGGTCCATCCAAGCGCTGTCTCGGCGTGCGTCGGGTCAATCTCGTAGCGAAAGTCGTGCCCGGGCCGATCAGTCACGAAAGTGATCAGCTCGGCGCGAGGCCTGGCAGCTGGAACACGTTCGTCGAGCAGCCGACAGATCGCTAAGACGACCTCAAGGTTGGTGCGCGGCTGACGGGCGCCGATCGCGTATGTCTGCCCAATCTCGCCACGCTCGATGACGCCGACAAGCGCCTCTGCATGATCATCGACGAACAACCAGTCGCGCTGATTGCTGCCGTCGCCATAGACTGGGAGAGGCGCACCCGCGAGCGCCTTGGTGATCGTCAGTGGGATCAGCTTCTCTGGAAATTGCCAAGGGCCGTAATTGTTCGTTGTATTGCTGACGATGACTGGAAGATCGTAGGTGTGTAACCAGGCACGCGCCAAATGGTCAGACGCGGCCTTGCTGGCAGAGTAGGGACTGCGAGGATCGTAGGCGGTATGCTCAGTAAATGGGGCATCTCCGACTGCCAAAGCGCCAAAGACTTCGTCGGTCGAAACGTGATGAAAACGAAACCGGGCGCGTCGCGGCTCGGTGAGGCCTGAAACATAGGCTCGTGCCGCCTCCAGCAACACGAATGTGCCGGTAATATTGGTCCTGATGAAGTCGCCGGGACCGTCGATCGATCGATCGACGTGGCTCTCGGCTGCTAGGTGCATGATCGCATCCGGCTGATGCTCGGCCAAAATCGTGTCGACCAGCTCGCGGTCCACGATGTCAGCCTGAACGAAGTCATAACGGGGATTGCCCGCCGCGTTTTCAAGTGCCTCACGCGACGCTGCATAGG
Source organism: Acetobacteraceae bacterium (assembly GCA_965198995.1). Lineage (GTDB taxonomy): Bacteria > Pseudomonadota > Alphaproteobacteria > Acetobacterales > Acetobacteraceae > CAXMMR01. Next base: position 569,533 of record CBDAQG010000002.1, on the reverse strand, counting down.
TCAGCTTGTCCAGATTGACGACCTGGTGTGTCTCGCCACGCAATATGTAGCGGATGACGGCAGATCCGATAAACCCGCAACCGCCGGTGACGAGTAATTTCATCGGTGCACCTGCTCCGCTTGACGTCTAAATCACGTAGGCGTCACAAGGTGGCAGGAGCCGGCTGCCGGAGCAACCTTGCCGCGGCTGCTGGTCGGAAGCAGGGGGATCACGCGCTTGGTCGCCATCGTCGATGCCTTGATCGCCGATAGCGGCGAACTCGTGGCCCGACCTCGTGACGGACAGAAGATTCCGGCGAACGTCGCCGTGTTCCTCAATCACCAAGTCGCTGCGGTGATCACGCCTCAAGGCAGTGGGCCTGCGCGCGTACTGCGCTATACTCTGCCGTCACACGTCATCGCTGCCGAAATCGACCTTGTCGACGTGGCAAGTGGCGTCAGCCTGTTAGCCAGGCCTTTGAACCTAGATGGCTGGTATGACCTGCGGCTTGAGCGGGTCACGGTCGCTCAAGCCGTGCTTGATGTGTCGTTCAGCGTGCGTGATGGCCTGGATCGACACCTCGGCTTCGAGTGGCTTGGTATGGCGGGTCCGATCGCGCAGGGCGTGGCGATTGCCGGCAGCCGGCTTGCGGATGGGCGGCGCCAGTATGCAGCGCAGGCCCCGCTCCTGCGCTTGCTGCGGCGAGGTGATCAGTGGACCGTGTTTCCGCGGATCGGCGGCAGCGTCATGCTTGCGCGCGGCTCGCTGCTGGACGATGCCGCGATTGGCATTGTTGGACATCTTGATGAGGCGGCTCCCGGCCGGATCAGCGGTTGGGCCGCAAACCTTAGAGAGCCCGATGCACCCCTGTCGCTTGACATCATTGTCGACGGGGAAGCGGTCAGCACGATCACCGCAGACCAGCTTCGCGAGGACGTCAGGCAGCTCGGCATTGGCGGCGGACGCTGCGGCTTTGATCTTCCACTCGACCTGATCTTGCGCGAGTACACGACGACCGAAGTCGCCGTGACGCTGGCCGGCACACCGACCCATCTTGCCGGCAGTCCCATCAGCGTGGTGATGCAGCACGACCTCGCCGGCTGCTTTGACACCTTCCATGGCATGTCGGCGTATGGCTGGGCGATTGATCGGCATAATCCCGACAAGCCGGTGATCGTCGAGGCAGTCGATACGAACGGGCGAGTGCTACAAACCGCGGAGGCGAAGTTGTTTCGCGGCGACCTGCTCGATGCCGGGTTCGCTCGAGGCCTCTGTGCCTTCAAGCTCGACCTGTCCAAGCACTTCAAGCGCTTGATCGGAACAGAGATTTCGGTCCGTGTCGCCGGCTCGACGATGCCGCTCTATGGCTCGCCGAAGGCTGTCACCGTCAATCCGAACCTGCTGGCCTTCCTGGAGCGCGACCGCATCGTGGCCGAGGCTGTTGTTGGCCGGCTACGACGCCGGTTCAACCATGCCGCCGGCCAGAACGGCATTTCGCTCGTCATGCCTGTGTATAAAACTGACCTGCGACAGCTGTGTGATGCAATCGACAGCGTTTCTCGGCAGTGGTGCGACAACTGGGAGTTGATCTGCGTTGATGATGCCTCGTTGCAGCCAGGGGTGACCAGCGTGCTGGCCGCTTATGCCACCCGCGATCAGCGTATCCGCGTCCTGACTGCCAGCGAAAATGGCGGCATTGCACGAGCAACAAACTTCGGGATACGCGCCGCAGGATATTCCTACGTCGCCTTCATGGACCATGATGACTACCTGGAACCGGACGCGGTTTGGCAGCTGATCAAGGCGATTCGCCGAAGCGACGCGGATTTCCTATACTCCGACGAGGTCATCACCGGCGACACGCTGGACGACGTGATGGAAGTCCGCGGCAGGCCCGCCTTCTCGCACGACTACTATCTATCCCACCCCTACTTCGTTCACTTGCTCTGCGTGCGGACGTCGCTTGCCCGCGCGGTGGGCGGTTGGGACGAGACGATGCCGATCTCGGCGGACGTTGACTTCGTCCTGCGCGTGCTGGAGCAGGCCAGGGTCGTCGCACATGTACCTTATATATTGTACAGATGGCGCACTCAGGCGATGAGCACCGGGCATGCCAAGCAGTCCGAGGTGATGGCGGCGACCGGCTCGTCACTACAGCGCCATCTCGATCGCCTCGGCACCGAGGCCATTGTCTCGGATGGTGCCTGGTTCAACCAGTTTCGAGTAGATTGGCCAGTGCCGACAAGCGAGATCCTCATAGTAATACCGACCAAGAACAAGGTCGAGTTGCTGAAGACCTGCATCATGTCGATCGAGCGGACCGCAGGAACTTCAAAGTTCCGCATTGTCGTTGTGGACCACGAGTCAGACGAGGTGTCGACCCAGCGTTACCTCAAGCAAATCGCGTCCCGTCACACCGTGATGACCTACCAGGGAACGTTCAACTACTCCCGCATCAACAATACGGCCGTGCGCAAACACCTCGGCACTGCCGGCTTCGTGCTGTTCCTCAACAACGACGTCGAGGCAACCCAGGAGGGTTGGCTCGACCGTATGGCCAGTCTTGCCGCTCGTCGCGACGTCGGCGCGGTTGGTGCAATGCTGCTTTACGCCGATCACCGGGTGCAGCATGCCGGCGTCATCCTGGGCTTTAATGGCTCAGCCGACCATGCGCTTAAGTTCCAGGACGCATGGCTCGACGAGAACGGACGACGCAACCTGGGCTATAATTGCTCACTCACATCGGTGCGCGAGTTTTCAGCCGTGACTGCGGCCTGCCTGATGTTATCGGCTGAGAGCTTTTTGTCCGTCGGCGGCTTCGACCCAGATTTCGGCATTGGCTTCAACGACACCGATTTATGCCTGCGCATCGGCGCGACGGGTCGTAAGATCCTCTATGACGGACATACTGTCCTTTACCACTACGAGTCCGCCACCAGAAGCGAGACCAAGCAGGTGTTTCATCCAGAGGACACGTCTCGGCTATTGCTGACCTATGCAAGCCTGCTCGCTGCGGGAGATCCGTTTTATAACCCTAACCTTAGTCAGAGCACTCAGGACCATGTCGCGCGCGAGGACGTCGGCTGTCGTCGCGACAAACCACCACGTGTGATGCAGATCGACCTTCGTCGCGATCTCGCTGCTCAGCCAACCGGGTTGATACCTCGACCCGCGCGGACGCGACAACGACAGCGGCGCGCCGCTCGGGGGGACGGCCTACTCCCACGTTAGAGGCCGCGCTATATCAACACGACATCTTGGAGTGGATCGTTGAGCCTAGCCGCCGCCCCTACCCTGGTTACCGGCGCCACGGGGTTTGTCGGCTCGGCAGTCACTCGTGCGCTTCTCGCCCGTGGTCACCGCCTGCGATTGCTCGCCCGGCCAGGAGGTGACCGTCGCAACATCAACGGGCTTGATGCCGAGATTGTGGAGGGTGACCTCGGATCGCCGGCTTCGCTGACTGCAGCGACTGCGGGCTGCCGCTACGTCATCCACGTGGCGGCTGATTACCGTCTCTGGGTGCCGGATCCCGAGGTCATGAACCGCGTCAACATCGCCGGCAGCAGAGCATTGCTGCTCGCCGCGCAAGCAGCCGGTGTAGAACGGGTCGTCTACTGCTCGAGCGTGGCAGCCCTTGGACTGGTCGGCGACGGCTCGATTGCTGATGAAGCTACGCCGGTTGTGGTGAATAAGATCATCGGCGTCTATAAGCGCTCAAAGTATCAGGCAGAGCAGGCCGTGCTTGAGCTCGTCCGTGAGCGAGGAGTGCCGGCGGTGATTGTCAACCCATCAACGCCGATTGGGCCTCGCGATGTCAAGCCAACACCTACCGGCAAGATGATTGCTGATGCCGCGTCCGGGCGCATGCCCGCCTATGTCGACACGGGCCTCAACGTCGTGCATGTCGACGATGTCGCCGAAGGACACGCCCTGGCCCTTGAGCGCGGTCGGATCGGTGAGAGGTACATACTTGGCGGTGATGACATGTCGCTGCGGGACATTTTTGTTGAGATCAGCAAGCTGGTTGGCCGGGCGCCTCCGCGCGTCCGGCTTCATCCAAGCGTCCTGATCCCGCTCGCCGTGGCATGCGAGTGGACCGCCCGAGCCACCGGGTGGAACCCGTTGGTGACGCGCGACACGTTGGCCATGGCCCGCAAGAAAATGTTCTTTTCCTCCGCCAAGGCGCGCGCGGAGCTCGGCTACGCACCACGCCCGGCGCTCGAGGCTATTGCCGACGCAGTGACTTGGTTCCGCTCGCCGGACTACCGCACCGCATGATCGTGCTCGCCTGCGTGTCGCTCATCTGCTGGCTTTACCTGCTGGTCGCGCATGGCCGCTTCTGGTCGGCAGGCCCGGTGCTGTCAGCTGCTGCGAATCGTGCCGATTATCCGAGCGTCACGATTGTCATTCCTGCTCGCAATGAGGCGCCGGTGTTGGCGCAATGCTTGGCAAGCTTGCTGGCGCAGCATTACGCCGGCGCATTGAGGGTCGTGCTCGTTGACGATTGCAGCGTGGACGGCACGGGCGAAGTCGCTCGGGCATTTCAGGATCCGCGACTGCTTGTCATCGATGGCCAGGCACGCCCAAGCGGCTGGAGCGGAAAACTTTGGGCTGTGTCGCAAGGTCTGCAGCATATGGGCAATGCAGCCTACGTCTTGCTGACTGATGCCGACATTGAACATGAGCCAGCTCATCTCGCCACCTTGGTCAGTAAAGCCGAACGGGATAATCTTGACCTTGTGTCTGAGATGGTTCGGCTGCGCTGCGACAGCCAGGCGGAGCGCTTGCTTGTGCCGGCCTTCGTATTCTTCTTCCAGCTTCTGTATCCATTTGCCTGGGTAAATACGCCACGTTATCGTCTTGCCGCCGCCGCTGGCGGCACGATGCTGTTGCGGGCGACCGTCCTGACGCGCATCGGCGGCATTGACAGCATCCGCAATGCCTTAATCGACGACGTGACATTGGCTGCTGCAGTGAAGCGGGGCGGGCAGATATGGCTCGGCCACAGTAATCTTGCGACAAGCGTCCGGCCATATCCCCATGTCGCTGACGTATGGCGCATGGTCGCGCGAACGGCCTACGTGCAACTGCGCTACTCGCCTCTACTCCTATTGGGAACAGTGCTCGGTATGGGCATCGTCTGGATAATACCGTTGCTGATGCTGCTGCTTGGCTCTGGCGTCACACGCTGGATCGGTCTGTCCGCGTTCGCGATCTCGACCGCATCCTATATACCCACATTGCATCGATTTCGCCTGTCTCCGCTACGAGCTCTCCTGCTGCCGATCATCGGGATCTTCTACACCGCGGCGACGATCGGCTCAGCGGTCAGCCATTACCGTGGCCGAGGCGTTGTCTGGAAACAACGCAGCTATCAGCGAACTGCATCGTGAGCGCCAGTGCCTCATCAGCCGAGGACGTCGAGCTCTGGTCGGGCAAGGACAGACCTGACGAAAACTTCCCCGTGGGCTCACTGTTGATCCGCAGTGACCTGCGGCGTCACGTGCACGTTTTTTACCGCTTCGCACGCATCGCCGACGACATCGCCGACAGTCCGGACCTCGCACCGACCGAGAAGTTGCGCCGGCTTGACGTCATGGAGGCCGTGTTGCGGCATGAGCGGGAGGATGGCTCGGCGGCAGCGCTCGGACTACGCGAGAGCCTGACACAAACCGGCGTAACGGCGGAGCATGCCTGTGATCTGCTTCATGCGTTCCGGCAAGATGCCACGAAGCTGCGCTATGCCAACTGGAGCGAGCTTGCAACATATTGCCGCTATTCAGCGATGCCTGTCGGCCGCCACGTGCTCGACCTGCATGGCGAGCACATGGACAGCTATGCGCCGTCCGACGCACTGTGCGCAGCGCTGCAGTTGCTGAACCATCTGCAGGACGCCGCGATTGACTTACGGTTACTCAACCGCTGCTATTTGCCCAGCGATATGCTCGCTTCAGCCCGCGCGACGGTTGAAGACTTGGCGCGTCCGGGGCTGAGCACGGCGCTACGACGCGTGTTTGATCAACTGCTGGATCTGACAGACGCCTGGAATGAGGCAGGCGCTACACTGCCTCGGTTCGTGCAGGATCGTCGGCTTAGGCTCGAGACCGGGGTGATCAGCGCGCTGAGCTATCGGCTGCAGCGCCGGCTGCGACACCAGGATGCACTCGCACGGCGCGTCAAGCTGACGCGGCTTGACACGTTGCGCATGCTGCCCACGGCATTTCGACACCTACCCCAACCGGCAGCGGTTACATGATGTCGGACACATTGTTGGCACCGGCCTACGAGGACCGCGTTGCGGTTGCGTCGATCGTGCGCGGCGCCGGCACCTCCTTCTATAATGGCATGCGCATTCTGCCGCGTGACCAGCGCAGCGCCCTCTACACCATTTACGCCTTCTGCCGCGTCGTCGACGATGTCGCAGACGAACCCGGCGACATCGCCGACAAGCGGCTCAGGCTCTCCTGCTGGCGATCCTGGATCCGGCAAGCCTTTCTTGGCGTCGGCCACGACCCTCTCACACGCATGCTTGCCTGGTCCATCGTGCGGTTCGATCTTCGCGAGCCGGATTTCCTCGCCATTATCGACGGCATGCAAACCGATGCGGAGCAGGCGATTGTCGCTCCGAGCCTGGAGGCATTGGACACCTACTGCGACCAGGTTGCGGCCGCCGTAGGTCGCCTTGCCGTGCGCGCATTTGGCGAAGCGTCTGAGCACGGTCAGCTTGTCGCCTGGCATCTCGGGCGGGCACTGCAATGGACAAACATCCTGCGCGACGTGGCGGAGGATGCCGAGCGCGGACGACTGTATCTTCCGGCCGAATGGCTTGCCGCCGAAGGCGTGCCGCCAACGCCTTCACCGGCGCTCGTCTCTCCGGGCCTGGAACCGGTCTGCCGCCGCATGGCGGCGCAGGCACACAGGTATTTTGCAGACGCCTTCCAGGCGATGGCGCTGTGTGAACGTCAGGCGATGCGCCCCGCCAGGATTATGGCCGCGAGCTACTTGGCGATATTGGAACGGTTAGAATGGCGGGGATGGGCCCAGATCCAGCAGCCAGTCTCGGTATCACGCCGTCGTAAGCTCTGGATCGCGCTGAAACATAGTCTGGCGTGAGTACCGTCCACGTGATCGGCGGCGGTTTGTCTGGACTGTCGGCCGCTATAGCCTTGAGCGATGCTGGTCGTGCTGTCAGCGTCTACGAGGCTGGGCCCGCCTGCGGTGGACGTTGCCGCTCATACTATGACCGCGAGCTAGATTGTCGGCTCGACAATGGCAATCACCTGTTGCTGTCCGGCAATCGGGCAAGCTTCGCCATGATTGACCGTATCGGCAGTCGCCACACCTTCCGCAGCCCGTCCGAGCCAGCGTTTCCCTTCCACGACCTGGCGACGGGCGAGAGCTGGACGTTGCGGCCCAATGCCGGCCGTATACCTTGGTGGCTGTTATCCGCCCGACGTCGCGTACCGGGCACCACCGTGACCGATTACCTAGGCTTGCGCGATTTGCTTCGTGCAAGTCCACACGCAACTGTCCGACAGGTTGCTCCACCCGGGGTGCTGTTTCACCGCTTGGTCGAACCGCTTGCGGTCGCCGCGTTGAACACACCTGCCAGTCGGGGTAGTGCAGCGTTGCTGGGAGCGATAATTCGCGAGACGTTGATGCGTGGCGGACGGTCCTGTCTAGCAGCATTTCCACGTCAAGGCTGGTCAGAGTCGATTGCCGATCCGGCGCTCGACAGCCTGCGCGCCGCCGGTCAGCAAGTCTCGACCAGCCGGCGCATCACCCAGGTCGTAGTGCAGGACGGGCGTGCGATCGCCTTGCAGGAGCAGGGACGGTCGACCACGCTGAGCCCCATGGACCAGGTTGTTCTGGCAGTACCTGCAGAGCGCGCGTCCGACCTGCTGCCGGGATTGCTGCGCCCGCAAGAGCACGAAAGTATCGTCAACCTGCACTATAAGGCGACGCTCATCGGACCAGAGGCTGGCTTTCTCGGATTGGTTGGCGGCTTGGCTGAATGGTTGTTTTTTAAACCTGGCATCGTGTCTGTGACGATCAGCGCGGCCAACCGACTATCAGGCGTTTCGGCTGCAACGCTTGGCGAGCAGGTGTGGCGTGAAATCCAGGCTGCCTGCGGTTCAGGCGATCCGCTGCCCCCGCACCGCTTGGTCCGGGAGAAGCGAGCGACCTTCGCAGCCACGCCAGAACAGGCTCGACAGCGACCTAGTTGCCGCACCTGGCTCCCAAATGTCTTCCTGGCAGGTGACTGGACGGCGACAGGCTTGCCGGCCACGATCGAAGGTGCAATCAGGTCAGGCTTTACTGCAGGGGAAATAGTCACCTCTGCCGTTGGAGACTAGTACCGAGCAATGCCCAGCGAGTGCGTTCTAGAGGCAGTCGGTCTGCTCGATCAGGCGATCGCGCAAGCGACGTCAGCGCTGCAGGCGCGCCAGAACATTGACGGACATTGGCTTTTTGAGCTCGAAGCGGACGCAACCATCCCCGCCGAGTACGTCCTGCTCGAACACTATCTCGACCGGATGGACCGGCCGCTCCAACAGAAAATCGGCGTCTACCTGCGACGCATTCAAGAGGGACATGGTGGTTGGCCGCTGTTTCACGACGGCGCGTTCGATCTGTCGGCAAGTGTAAAGGCGTATTTCGCACTGAAGTGCATCGGCGACGATCCGGAAGCCCCCCATATGGTCCGGGCACGCGACGCGATCTTGGCTGCCGGGGGAGCCGCAAAGAGCAACGTGTTTACGCGAATGCAACTTGCCTTATTTGGGGCAGTGCCGTGGCGCGCGGTGCCGGTCATGCCTGTCGAGATCATGCTGCTCCCGCGCTGGTTTTTCTTCCATTTATCGAAGGTTTCTTACTGGTCTCGCACGGTGATGGTGCCATTGCTTGTTCTGGCGGCTCATCGGCCTCGAGCCCGCAATCCCAACGGCGTTCAGGTCGGTGAACTGTTTGTCGAACCCGCGGAGCTGGTTCGCCAATGGACTGGCAGCACGGGCGGTGGCCCGATCGCGACGGCGTTCACTCTGCTTGATCGAGTTCTTCGGGCCAGTGAGCGCTTTTTTCCGCGGCGTAGCCGTCATCGTGCGACTGAAGCAGCGGTCGCGTTTGTCAAGGAGCGTCTGAACGGCGAGGATGGCCTTGGCGGCATCTATCCGGCCATGGCCAATACCGTGATGATGTTCGACCTGCTCGGATACTCATCCGACCATCCGGACGCGTCGATGGCCTGGCGGGCTGTTCGTAAACTCCTGATTGTCCGCGAGCATGAGGCTTACTGCCAGCCGTGCCTCTCGCCTGTCTGGGACACCGCCCTGTCGGGCCACGCCATTGCGGAAGCTGCAGCGCTAAACGCCCCGAACAAGATAGTAGAGCGGGCCTGCGACTGGCTGCTCGCTCGGCAGATTACCTCGGTGCATGGCGACTGGTCGGTACGTCGGCCGGAGCTGCCGCCCGGCGGTTGGGCTTTTCAATATGCGAACGACTACTTCCCTGACGTCGATGACACTGCCGTTGTTGGTATGTTGTTGCATCGCACGGGTGATACTCACTACGCGGCGGCCATCGAGCGGGCACGTGTCTGGATCATCGGCATGCAGAGCCGCGATGGTGGCTGGGGCGCGTTCGAGCCTGAAAACACCCAGATGTACTTGAACGCTATCCCATTTGCCGATCACGGTGCCCTGCTTGATCCTCCCACCGCCGACGTGACGGCGCGCTGTTTGTCGTTCCTTGCCCAGATCGGCTTGTCGCTCAAGCATGACTCGATTGAACGGGGGATTGCTTACCTTAAGGCGGAACAGGAGGCAGACGGGAGCTGGTTCGGTCGTTGGGGAACGAACTACATCTATGGAACTTGGTCTGCCCTATGTGCCTTTAACGCCGTTGGCCTGACGATAGAGGATGAGTGTGTACGCCGCGGGGTTGAGTTCCTTCTGGCGACACAGCGGGACGATGGTGGCTGGGGCGAGGATGAGGAGACCTACCGCGGCGCTGCGCATGGTGTGTTTACGATCAGCACTCCTTCGCAGACGGCATGGGCCTTGATCGGCTTAATGGCGGTAGGCTGTGTTGATCATCGTGCTGTTAGCCGTGGTATTTCCTATCTTCAGCGGACTCAGTGTCCAAACGGCGAGTGGGACGAACAGGCCTACACGGCAACTGGCTTTCCGCGTGTGTTCTACCTGCGGTATCACGGATACAGATTGTTTTTCCCACTACTGGCGTTGGCCCGTTATCGCACCTTGATGGACACGAACGAGAGTCAGGTCACCTACGGTTTCTAGCGTCAGGTATCTCGGACGCTCCACATCATCGCGCATGTCCGACCAGGTCGAGTGGTGATCGGCATCTTGGTGGGCTTGGCTGAGGAAGCAAAGCTCGCCCGAAGGCTTGGCGGTCTCGTCTGCGTTGGCAACGGGACGGCAGCCGGTGCGCAGCAAGCTGTCGAAGACCTTGTTAGCAGCGGTGTCACAGCATTGCTGAGCTTTGGTATCGCCGGAGGACTTGCTCCCGACCTGAGCGCAGGCGACCTCATCATTCCAAGGTCTGTCCTGACAACAGCCGGTGAAATCCCCTGTGACGTCGAGCTGGTGCGTCAGCTGGGCGGGCCGTTGGCAGGCTCCATACTTGATCTCGGTATGGTCGCCCGGAGTGTGACTGAGAAGGCTAAATTGCACGCCGACACTGGGGCAGTTGCCATCGACCTTGAGTCTGGGGTTGTGGCGATGAGCGCGCTTGCTAGGGGACTACCGTTTGCTGCCGTCCGTGCGATCTGCGATCCGGCGACGCGCGCACTGCCCGCCGCCGCTCTCGTAGCCCTCGATGAACAAGGGCGTGTCAAACTTCTGTCGCTGCTTGCAGCCCTTGCGCGACGTCCGGGCGAAGTCATCTCCATGATCAAGCTTGCCTCAGATGCTTTTGCCGCCCGGCGCGGCCTTGCTCGCTACGTGAAAGATTTTGATGTGAGCCTAACAACTGGTGGAGCTGTCGCGTCTCGCAAAGAAGACAGTCTTTGAAGGCCTATATACAACCTTTGGTTGCCGGGTTAGTGGCGTGCATGATGGTGTCATCGGGCTTCGCCGCGGCGCCAGACATTACGGGTCTTGGATATCAGCCGCAGCCAGGCGCACTTCTTCCACTCACGCGCCGCTTCCGGACAGCGAGCGGCCAACTAATCGACCTTCGATCGGCAATAGCCGACAAGCCATCTCTCCTGATCCTCGGCTACTACGCCTGTCCCAGCCTCTGTGGGATCATACGCGACGACACATTGGACGCCATCAGCCAAGCGGGGCTCGTCGCCGGACGTGACTACAGGTTAATATTCCTCAGTATCGACGCTGCTGAGACGCCAGCCATCGCAGCTTCGGCAAAAAGCACCGACCTGAAGACATTCCCATTAAGTGGTGACAACACAGCTTGGGTTTTCTTGACTGGCCAGCAGCTAGATATTGATGCGGTGGAGAACGCCGTTGGCTTTCACGCTCGTTATAGCGATGCTCTCAAGCAGTTTCTGCATCCTGCAGGGCTCGTCATTGTCTCGCCGAATGGCCGAGTGTCGAGTTACCTGCTTGGTGTCGGCTTCGCCCCGATTGACGTGAAGAAAGCGCTTAACGAGGCTCGCATTGGTGTTGTCGAGCAGCCTGACAACCCGGTTTTACTGCTTTGCTTTCACTATGATGCTAGCGTCGGTCGTTATAGTCTTGACATCATCAAGGTTCTTCGTCTTGCTGGCGTCATGACCATCGTCGGCATCAGTGCTTTGGTCTGGCTTGCCCGTCGCCACGCGCGGCCGTGATCACGAAGCATTTAACGCTTGGCGAAACCACCACGTCGCAGAACGCTGCGAGATGTCCTCAATCGACGTAGCAACCACTGCGCTGTTATGAGCAACACTGCTCCGCCCAGGTGGTCAGCTCAAGTCTTGATGCCCGAATGCCAGCCTTGAAATCAGAAGACGTCAGGCAGGCGAACTCAGCTTCGTGCTCGTATTCGGGCATTAGCCGCTTCAACGACAAGTCACGAACGGATGCTGGATGGAAGTAGACCTCTGTTAATCCAACAGGCAATTTGGGCAGCGCCGGAATCACTCGGCTAGCTGTCATGTGTCCGCTAAAACCGATTCCAAACAAGTGATCATTCACCACCAAGCCGGCACGTCGGGCTTGATACCTCAGCACTGCACTCCACCGCTGCAAGGCATACGCGCCGAGTGCTGCGATGCGACCGGAGGCGGCTTGTAATGCGAGCGGCTCGGTTGGAACGCGAACTGCTCGCAAGCCATACTCCCTGCCAATTAAGATTAGTAGTTTGCCAATGGTCGGATGAAGATGCATGTGCTTATGGGCGTTCGCATGGTCAAGCGCCAGACCCGTAGAGCGGAACGCCTCGAACTGGGCACGGATCTCCGCTGCCAACTGCTGCCGGACCCCCAACTGCATGAAGTATTTCAGGCTAAGACGAACCTGCGCTGACGGTAACAGGCCATTCTCATCAAGCAAGTCGGGTATGAGTTCCTGGCCTAAGACGGTAGCACCTTCAACAAGCACGAGATGCAACCCTACTCTTAAGTCCGGCAATCGTCGAGCTCTTGAAACCGCGTCTGCTGTTGCATCTCCAGCCATCATTAGACTTGCAGTACTGAGTACACCACCAGTATGCGCAAGTTCTATCGCCTCGTTAACGCCGACGGACAATCCAAAGTCGTCCGCCGTAACGATAAGTTGGCGTTCAGTTTGTGGCTTACGCAGTACGACGCTCACGCAAAAACTGAAAGAACTCGACGCCTTCACGCAACCGGCGCCTCATCATCTGCGGACTGGTCACCATCTCCGTTACGATCGATGCTATTTTCGGCGCCCTAAAATAAAACTTACGATAGAAAGTCTCAACATTGTCGAAGATTTCAGTATGCGAGAGATGGGGGTAGTGCAGCGGTGCCATTTGGACACCCGTCTCGTCGATCAGCTCAGCATGTTCTGTGTCAAGCCATCCATTATCCAGCGCTTGCTTGTGGAGGAAGGTCCCCGGATATGGCGCAGCCAAGGAAACCTGAACGGTATGAGGATTGATCTCAGTTGCAAAACGGATCGTCTCTTGAATAGTCTCTCTCGTCTCTCCGGGCAATCCAAGGATAAATGTCCCGTGGATTTTTATACCTAGATCGTGACAGTCCTTGGTAAACTGCTTCGCGACCTCTATGCGGATACCCTTCTTGATGTTGTGGAGAATCTGCTGATTGCCACTCTCATAACCAACCAGCAACAGCCGGAGGCCATTCTCGCGCAATATCTTCAGAGTACTGCGCGGGACGTTCGCCTTCGCATTACAAGACCAAGTTACTCCAAGCTTACCCAACTCAGACGCGATGGCTTCGGCGCGCGGGAGATCATCCGTAAACGTGTCATCGTCAAAGAAAAACTCTCGTACCTGAGGAAAAAGGCTCATACCGAGCTTGATTTCCGCCGCAACGTGCGCAGGGCTACGCGTTCGATATCGATGGCCACCTACTGTTTGCGGCCACAAACAGAATGTGCACCGTGACTTGCACCCGCGGCCCGTGTACAAGGATAAATACGGGTGTAATAGATAGCCAATGAAGTAGTCCTCGATGTGTAAATCGCGTTTATAGACGTCCGTTACAAACGGAAGGAGGTCCATGTTCTCGAGCACTGCCCGATCAGCATTGTGACTAATGGCACCTGTGGGGCTTCGATAACTGATGCCATCAACATCCGCGAAGCCTCTTCCCTGAGCGACTTCCCTGATTGTAAAGTCAAATTCATTTCGCGCCACGAAGTCAATGGCTGTCCCCTTGCGCAAGCTTTCCTCCGGCTGCACTGCAACCTTTGCACCTACAAAACCTATCTTGACGGTGGGATGCACGGCGCGGATCGCATCAGCGACCTTTACGTCCGATGAAAAGGACGGAGTAGACGTGTGGATTACGACGAGGTCATATAGTTTAACTTGCTGAAGTATGGACTGTAATTGCACACCTGCAGGAGGCGCATCAATCAACTTGCTGCCTGGCACTAAAGCTGCTGGTTGCGCGAGCCATGTGGGATACCAGAACGACCTGATCTCACGCTTGGCTTGGTAGCGTGAACCCGCTCCGCCGTCAAAACCATCGAATGATGGGGGCTGCAGGAACAATGTCTTCATCATACAAAGCTTATCCTTTACCCGGCGCAAACTTAGCCGCAAGCGGTTGCATAGCCGGGCGCATGCGGGACGTAAGTGTGTGTCCATGCCATGCCACGTTTGTGGACATGTAACTTGTCAACATCACCGCTACAGACAGGACATCTCGTAGAGGTTGCAACCACGCCGGTGTCCTGTGGTGCAGACCGATTGTCCGATCGATCTCGTTGCCAACAATATAGCGGACCAACCAGACCACCAACATCCACGTGATCGACCATGTGGCTGCCCCGGACAGTAAGATTGCTGCAAACGACCATATGAATGGATATTGCACGACTGAAAGAATAAACCCGATCGGTGCGACGCATCTTACCGTCCGAGCCCAGCGTAGCTCGTGAGCGAACAACGCCGATATAGTGTTTTCTGCCACCGTCGTTGCAGGCAGTGTGGCTGCGAGCGTGACCCGAAGGCCAAGTTTGTTGATCAACCGTCCCAATAGGGCATCGTCTGCCAAGTTATCGGCAAGCGCGTCGAGCCCGCCGACAGTCGCTAAGGTCTTACGTGTCAACGCCATGGTAGCGCCAAGACAATCCTGACGACCAAGCAAACGTCCTATCAAAGCGCCAGGCGTGAAAGAGTGATTGATATGCGCTGCACCGAGTTGCCCCGCAACGCCAGAAGCCGCCGCGATGCCCGAGTACAAAGAAGTAACCAGTCCGGTGCCAGGGCGGTCCAACGCTTCCACGACCCGACGCACGTAATCGGTTGCGACATGCATGTCACTATCAGCAATCAGCAACACGTCATGGCGCGCAATGGGCAGCATGTTGATTAGATTCGCTATCTTCCGGTTCGCGCCGTGCGAGATCTCATTGACTACAACGTCAATCTCGAGCTGCGGAAAGCGAGCGATCAGCCTCTGGATGACGCCTAATGCGGGATCGGCCGGATCTTGTAGACCAAATACAATCTGCATCGAGCTGTAGTTCTGAAGACAGAATGACGCGAGAGCCTCCTCCAACATCGGCTCGTCACCATGAAGTGGCTTCAGCACTGTGACCGGAGGATAAACCACCAGCGGTTGGGTCCGATGCCGAAGAAAACGCTTGAGCTGCAGCCATCCCACGCCGACCTGAAGCAGTCCGGCGAAAGCAAGTATCACGGCAAATACCGCGGCATCGCTCGTGACTCCGGAGGCCACGATCAAGGCTTTACAGCTCCGCCGGAAAGCTCCGCTACCTTACTGTTCAAGCGCTGGGTCAAAGCCGATGCGTTGTTGGACGTCAATAAACTGCGAAAATCGGATCTCTGGACAGCGACTTGGCTGATCGATCCATCAAGGTAGACGTCGGTAATACGCCACCCTTGATAACTATGCTTGACAACGTAGTTAATTTTAGTGGGTTCACCATTCGCGGGAACGATAAGAGTTGACACGAGCTGGCCACTACCAATCGACTGACTACCCGGCTGGAGTTTGATCGTTGTTCCGCCACCAGCGAAGAAATTGACCGCATAGCTTGAGACTGTGTAGCGCCGAAATGACTCAAGGAGTGTCTGTTGGTCATTTGCCGGTAGAGTAGCCCAAGTCGGTCCGACAATCGCCTGGAGCGTTGCAGAAAGATCAAATGCTTGGTCGATGACCGGTAGCAGCTGGGTGTAGCGACGCTCGAAAGGCGTCGTGCTGGGCAGTGCTAGGAGACTGGTTAAGCCTTGGTCTAAGATGCTGACCGGGTCGACAGGGTTTCGCGATTGCGCAAGAGCGGCGCTGCTAGTTAAAAGCGTCGTCGCCAGCACAGCACGCCATGCCCGTAAGTCCGTCACAGTCTGGCCGATACCCGGCTGTCACCTTGATCTAACGCTTCCAAAGCGACGCGCACGATGTCCCCTGAGGACAGGCGCGCATCAGCTATTTGGACTGTTGGGCCATTGTGGTCGATAAAGCGATCGGGGAGTGCCATAGGACGAAACTTCAAGCCATTATCCAGCAGGCCCGCCCAGGCTAGGTGATGCATTACCATGCCGCCGAAGCCACCAATCGAGGCTTCCTCAACCGTGATAAGAACCTCATGGTGCCGAGCAAGCTGCTCAACCAGAGCGATGTCGAACGGTTTGGCAAACCGAGCGTCGACCACAGTTGTCGTTAGTCCACGAGCTGCCAAAGCCGCTGCGGCCTTCAGGCTATCGGCCAGCCGGGTGCCCAGGCTTAGGATCGCGACGGAAGAGCCCTCCTGCAGAACGCGTGCACGTCCAACATCAAGAACTTTGCCGCGAGTAGGGAGCATAACACCGGTCCCCTCGCCGCGTGGATAACGGATTGCGCTAGGACGATCGCCGATCTTTGCTGCGGTGGCAACCATGTGCATCAACTCGGCTTCGTCGGACGGTGCCATAATCACGATGCCGGGAAGGCAACCCAAATAGGAGACGTCAAAGCTACCAGCATGAGTAGCACCATCAGCGCCCACCAGTCCGGCTCGATCTATCGCGAAACGCACTGGAAGGCTTTGCAGCGCTACGTCGTGGACCACCTGATCATAAGCGCGTTGCAAAAACGTCGAGTAGATCGCGCAGAACGGCGACATTCCTTCGGTAGCCATGCCTGCGGCAAACGTAACCGCATGCTGCTCTGCAATGCCGACGTCAAAACACCGCTCTGGAAATCGTTTGGCAAACCTATCAAGCCCAGTGCCTGCGGGCATCGCCGCCGTTACAGCTACGATGGTGCCGTCTTGCTCAGCTTCGGCAATCAACGCATCAGCAAACACACGAGTATAGCTCGGTGGTCCTGCTGGCGATTTGACCTGCTCCCCGGTAACAACGTTGAACTTGGAAACGCCATGATATTTGTCGGACGAGGCCTCCGCCGGCGCGTAACCCTTGCCCTTCTGGGTAATAACGTGCAGCAAAATAGGGCCCGCTTCTTCTGCATCGCGCAAGTTCCGTAGGATCGGCAGCAGGTGCTCAAGGTTATGTCCGTCTATTGGACCGACGTAATAAAAACCAAGCTCCTCAAAGAGCGTGCCACCTGTCAGCATGCCGCGCGCCAGTTCTTCTGCTCGGCGAGCCGTTCGTTCGATTCCACGTGGAAATCGCTTAGCCATCTTTCCAGCAAGTTCGCGTAGACTGAGAAAACTTCGACTAGACATCAGCCGGGAAAGATAGGAGCTCATTGCCCCGACCGGCGGAGCAATCGACATTTCGTTGTCGTTCAGAATGACAAGCAGGCGCGAGTGACGAGCGCCGGCATTATTCATCGCCTCATAGGCCATCCCGGCGCTCATGGCGCCATCGCCGATCACCGCAATGACGTGCTGGTCTGTTCGACCGTGCAGTTCATGTGCGACTGCCATGCCAAGGCCGGCAGAGATAGATGTGGAGGAATGGGCAGCGCCGAACGGATCATACTCGCTCTCGGCGCGACGAGTGAAGCCTGACAGCCCCCCGGGCTGACGTAGTGTCCGGATACGGTCGCGCCGACCCGTCAGGATCTTATGGGGATAGGCTTGGTGACCAACATCCCAGATAAGACGATCAGTTGGCGTATCAAAGACAGCGTGTATTGCAACAGTCAGCTCGACAACACCCAGACTTGCGCCAAGATGCCCACCAGTCGTCGAAACAACGTCAACGGTTTCGGCTCGTAACTCGTCAGCAAGTTGAATTAGCTGTTCAGTTGAAAAGTTACGCATGTCGGACGGTACAGTCACGCGGTCAAGCAACGGCGTTACAGGACGGTTGCCAACGGGCCCGCTTGGAGCGACAGTCGACGAGGCCGGTAAATGATTCATCTCGTCAGCTCCTACGCTCAACGACATACAATGTGAGCGTTCGCAACATGTCAGCGTTGTCATGGAAGCTTGTCAGCTGGGTTGAGGCATGGTTGGCAAGTGAAATAGCCTCATCACGCGCAGCCTCGACACCGAGCACGCTCACAATGGTTGCCTTACCGGCAGCTTTGTCTTTACCCGCCGTCTTACCCAATGTTTCAGCGTCGCCGACTGCGTCAAGCACATCATCAGCGATCTGAAATGCCGCTCCAAGCGCGCGCCCGTATTCCACAATGAGCTTCCGTGTCGATGGGTCAGCGCCGGCCAGGATCGCGCCAGCCTCAGCGCTATATTGGATCAGCCGTCCCGTTTTCATGGACTGAAGGCGCATGACGTCATCAAGCGACACGAGTGCGCCTTCGGTTTGCATGTCGATCATTTGGCCACCGACCATCCCCTGCATGCCAGATGCTCGGGTCAGAGCAAGAATGAGTTCGCATCTCGTCATCGGACTAAGCTCGCCATCAAGGTCGGCGATGACCTCGAGCGATCGTGCTTGCAAAGCGTCGCCGGCGAGAATGGCCGTAGCCTCGTCAAATGCGCGATGGGTCGAGGCTCGACCGCGACGCATATCATCGTCATCCATCGACGGCAGGTCATCGTGCACAAGCGAATAGGCGTGCAGCATCTCTACAGACGCCGCCACCTTCGCGCTTGCCGACGGCGGACCACCCAACAACGCGGCAACCTCCATGACTAGGAAGCCGCGCAACCGCTTGCCACCGCCAAGACTGGCATAACGCATTGCTTCGACAAGTCGACCTTCAGCCTGGTCCGTCAGCGGCAACAGCGACTCGATGGTCTGCTCAATGACGCTCGCCGCCGCCGACAATGACGTTTGTAACCTCTCCCGAGGAGAGGAGATGACGCCGGAATGGTTCACATGGACTCTCCGGCACCCAAGACGGTGGCACCTTCGACAGTACCAACTATGGTTTGTATCCGCTCTTCCGCCTCAGCCAGCTTGGTCTCGCAATGCTGACGCAGGTCAGCGCCCCGCTCGTAACAGGAGATAGCATCCTCCAGGCGCTGCTGCCCTCCCTCAAGGCTCTTAACCAGCATCTCGAGTTCGACCAGGGCATCCTCGAACGACAGGCTCGAGATAGGCTCCGACATCAAGCGACCTCGTATACTGCTCTCGGTGGTAACGCGCCTTACGGCAAACAGAAAGCGCCCCTAGCACAATGAGGCCACACTGTAGCGGCAAGGACGCAGTGACGAACGGCGGACTTCGCGTGGCTTAGCCCTAGTTTAGTCTTGCATCAAGGCAGCGACGTGGGCGGACACGCCTGCCGCAAGGGCCTGCAGGTCGTAACCGCCCTCGAGCAGGGAGACGATACGACCGGCGCAGCACGTCCTAGTAAGCTTGACGAGGGCTGCTGTCAGCCAGCCGAAATCATCGACTTGCAAGGCGAGCTGGGCCAGCGGGTCATCGAGATGGCCATCAAAGCCGGCAGACACCACCAGCAGCGAGGGCTCAAAGGCAGCCACAGCCGGCAGACCGATGGTGGTCCACGCCGAGCGAAACGTCTCTGAACCGCTGCCTGGAGCCAGCGGCATGTTGACGAGGCGGCCGCCTACGGTCTCCTCGCGCCTGCCGGTTCCGGGATAGCACGGCATCTGATGGCTTGAGACATAGAGCAAGTTTGGGTTGGTGGCGCAGACGGTTTGCGTGCCGTTGCCGTGGTGGACGTCGAAGTCGACGATCGCCACACGACGAAGATTGTGGTGGGTCAGGGCGTAACGTGCTGCAATTGCCGCATTGTTGAGCAGACAAAAACCCATCGCCACGTCTGGCTCGGCATGGTGGCCCGGTGGCCGGCTGGCGACGAAAGCACGCTCGACACGACCCGTCATAACGAGGTCGACCGCGAGTACCCCACCGCCGGCAGCCCGCAGCGCGGCATCAAGGCTCGCCTTCATCATCACGGTGTCGGCATCTATGTCGACCCGGGCGCCTGTCTCATGCAACCCGCGCAACCTTGCCAAATGGCTTGCCGAATGGACGAGCTTAATCGCGTCATCGCTGGCACACGGCGCCTCGTGTCGCCTCAACTCCGCAAATTCTGGCTCAGCAAGCGCGTCAAGAACAGCCGTCAAGCGACCCGGCCGCTCCGGGTGCCAGGCGCCGGGATCGTGGCCTTGGCATGCCGGGTGCGACACTAGGGCGACACGAGCCATCAGCCCGCCACCTCGCAGCGGCGAATGATGAAGCTCAGCACGCCGCTCTCCTCACTGGCCGCCAACAGGGCGTGTCCAGTCTCTCGACAGTAAGCTCGGAAGTCCGCTGCAGCAGCCTGATCTGTCGCAAGCACGCGTAGACGCGCTCCTGGGGCCATGTCGCGCAAGAGGCGGTTTGCCCGAAGGACAGGCAACGGACACCGGAGCCCTTTCACGTCCAGCACAGTCTCGCTCACACCCAACTATGCCGCGCCATGGCCGTGACCGCAAACCCAACCTTGAACTTGAGGACTCGCGTCGCCCCACCCATAAGAACGGCATGACGATCCTGCAGGCTGGGGTAGATTTCGGCGGCACCAAAATTGAGGTCGCTGTTCTTGGCAAAGCTGGCGAGGTCGTCTGGAGGCGTCGGGCACCAAACCCAGGAAGCTACCAGGCCGCCGTGAGGGTCGTGCGCGACCTGGTGCGGCTGTCCGAAAGCGAGCTTGGTGTTACGCTAACAGTCGGGATTGGCATCCCAGGCGCCATTGATCCGGCGGCTGGTCGGATCAAGAACGCGAACACAACTTGGCTAAATGGCACGAGGTTCGACGTCGACCTCGCCGATGCGCTGCAGCGCCCCGTGCGGGTGCAGAACGACGCCAATTGCTTTGCCTTGTCCGAGGCTGTGGACGGCGCTGCAGCCGGCAAACGGGTCGTGTTCGGTGTTATTATCGGCACCGGCACGGGTGGCGGGATCGTGGTGGACGGCCGATTGCTGGATGGGCTGCATCGCATTGGGGGCGAGTGGGGCCACAATCCCCTGCCGTGGCCGTGTGAGGACGACCTGCCGATGCCAAGCTGCTTCTGCGGCAACTCCGGCTGCCTGGAACGCTTCGTCGCTGGGCCCGCGCTGGCAGCGGACTGCGACGGCCCGGGTCACTGGGACGCTAGCGGGCTGCCGAGCCGAGCGGCTGCTGGCGATAAAGCAGCTGCAGCGGCGCTAAACCGACATGCCGACCGCCTGGCGCGTGGGCTTGCTCAGGTTGTCAACCTGCTGGATCCCGACGTCATCGTGCTGGGCGGCGGTTTATCAAACATGCAGCACCTGTATGATGTGCTCCCCGGGCTTGTGGCGCGAAACGTGGTTGCCGACACAGTGACCACGCCCATCTTGCGCAATCGCTTCGGCGACAGCTCGGGCGTGCGGGGAGCCGCTTGGTTGTGGCCGAAACCTTCCAACGCGCAAGCCTGACGCGTCAGCACCTATATCGCGGCCTCTTCGAAGATACGACTGGCATCGCCTGCCCATGCGTGGTGATAGCGGTCCAACCAGACCTCGGCTTGAGTCGGCGCACCTGCTGCGACAGCACGAAGCGGTTCAAGAAAGCGACGCTCATCCAGGCCGCCCGGCCCGGAACGAGCGCGAGCTGCAAGGCCGCCAAGAGCGATCTCAATCATCTCATCAGCCAAGGCGCGCAGCGTGCCATTGTGCCAAGTAGCAGACAGGCCTTGTGTCGGAACGACCGCGCGCAGGGCGGCAAACTCCTGCCAAGGACGACTGCAGACCAGCGAATAGGCAGCCTCAAGCGCTGCCGGATCATAGAGCAGGCCAACCCAGAGTGCTGACTGAGCCAGCATCATGTCGGCACGGCCTGCATCGGCACCCCGCATCTCCAAGAATCGCTTGAGGCGCACCTCGGTAAACGCTGTTGTCATGTGGTCAGCGAAGTCTCCGACCGTCGCGGGCTGGCCATCCGCGGCGGCAAGTCGCCCAGCCATGAAGTCGCGAAATGAGGCGCCTGCTACGTCGATGTAGCGGCCATCTCTATATAAGAAGTACATAGGCACATCGAGGAGCCAATCGACGTAGCGCTCGAAGCCGAACCCGGCCTCCAGCATGACGGCAGGGATGCCAGTGCGATCGGCGTCAGTATCGGTCCACACGTTGGCTCGCGCTGATAGGAAGCCGTTCGGACGGCCCTCCGTAAACGGAGAATTGGCGAACAACGCCGTCGCGACTGGCTGCAGCAGCAGCGAAACATGCAGTTTGCGTCGCATGTCCGACTCTGATGCGTAGTCCAGATTGACCTGCACGGTGCAGGTTCGCTGCATCATGTCGAGACCAAGCTTGCCGGTCAGCTGCATGTAGCGCCGCATGATCGAGTAGCGGGATTTCGGCATCCATGGAATCTCAGCCCGAGTGGCCAGCGGATGGAAGCCTAGCGGCGCAAAGCCGAGGCCGAGAGGCGAGGCAGCGGCTCGCACATCCTCGTAGTGTCGCAGCAACTCGCTCTCGACCTCGTGTAAGGTCTCCAGCGGCGCACCTGAGAGCTCCAACTGGCCACCCGGCTCCAGGGACACCGACGCGCCCCCGCGCTTGAGGCCGATTGGCATGCCGTTCTCGTCAATGCGGTTCCAGCCGCGCTCGGCGATCCCCAGCAGCGTCGATTGAATGCCTCGAGGCTCGTATGGCGGCGGAGCGAAGTCCGAGCCGTCCGCGCAGGGCGGGCGCCGAAAGCCAAACTTCTCGTGCTCGGTGCCGATACGATGCTCCGCCGGGGGCTTGCATCCCGCTGCGATGTAATCGGCTAGCTGACGCACCGACACGATCGGCGTCGTGTCCTCATCCCCCGGGTTTGACATTGGCCTCTCTAAGATGCGTGCCGGCTAGCCGAACCAGCCATCGGCGGACGAGCGCCCAGCCAGGAGCAACGTCAGACCCGCGATCGCTGCAGTCTCCGCCCGGAGCACGGAAGGACCAAGGCACATTGGCAGAACAAAGGGGTGGCGGATGGTGGCGTCAAGCTCTCGCGGCGAGAAACCGCCCTCGGGGCCAACGAGCAGCGCGTTCGCCCGCACTGGCGTAAGGGCGATCCCGCTTCTCTCGATTGCCATAGCCAGCGGCCGGCCTGGTGGCCAGGTATCCAGAAGTTCACAAAGCGGGATCGACGGCACGAGCAGCGGCACCGTCAAACGCTCGCTCTGTTCGGCCGCCTCGATCGCAATGGCTGTTAACCTCGCGGTGTTGATCGGCTGACGCTGGCTGCGCTCCGTCACGACAGGCTGAAGTCGTGTCACACCCAGCTCGGTTGCCTTCTGCATGACAAGTTCCAGTGCCTCCCGCTTCAGCACAGCGCATAGGATGGCCAGATCCGGCTCGACGGACTGGGATCTCAACGCCGTCGTGGTCCGCACCTGAGCCCGACCGTGCTCCAGCAGCGTGATCGCAGCCGACCATTCGCCGTCACGGCCATTGAACAGCCGCACCTCGTCATCGCGCTGGCGCCGAAGAACGGCGCCAAGATAATGCGCTTGCCCGCTCGAAAGCGGGATTGACACGTCGTAAACGAGATCGGCCTCGACAAACAGCCGCGGCTTGGTCGAGGACGCTTTTCCCATGCTCACCCGTCCGACATCAGCACGATCATAGCACCAGTGTCGCGAGCCGCAGACCATGACGTCGCCGGGCGTTTCCCTCGGGGCATTCTCCAGCAGTACTGGAAGCTCATGCGCCTGGACCGTCCCATCGGCACCTGGCTGCTCTTCCTGCCAGGACTCTGGGGCATCCTTCTTGCTCGGTCAGCCTTGCCGGTCAGGATCGGCAGTTCGGCGCTGCTCGTTGCTCTCTTCGCCATCGGCAGCATAGTCATGCGCTCGGCGGGCTGCGTCGTGAATGACATCTGGGACCGTCGTCTTGATCGACTGGTCGTCCGCACAGCGATGCGGCCACTCGCCTCGGGCGCGCTGAATGTGCCTCAAGCGCTTGTTCTACTCACGGTCTTGCTCAGCCTTGGGCTTGCCGTGCTGCTGCAGCTCAACGATGCGGCGCAACATTGGGGTGCGGCATCGCTGGTGCTCATAGCCCTCTACCCGGCTGCCAAGCGGGTCACCTGGTACCCGCAACTCGTTCTTGGCTTCACGTTTGGCTATGGCGCCTGGCTCGGCTGGATCGCCGCGACCGCCCGACCTGGCATTGCGGGCCTTTGCGTCTACGCCGCCGCCATCACCTGGGTCCTCGGCTTCGACACCATCTACGGCTTTCAGGACATCGAGGATGACGCTTTGGTCGGCATCCGCTCGACCTCGCGCCGCTTCGCCGCGTCGGCAAGACCGTTTCTGTCGGGCTGCTACGGCATGACGATCGTCTTTCTAGGCTTGGCAGGCTGGGTGGCCAACATGTCGCTCGGCTTCTGGCTAACCTTGCCGCTTCCAGCCCTGCTGCTGGCACGACAGGTTGTCTACCTCGACATCACGGATCCAGCCTTGTGCCTGTTGCTGTTCAAATCCAATCGCGAGGTTGGTTTGACGATCGCACTGAGCTTACTGGTCGGCTTGGTGTGATACAGCCTGAAACCTTTATTAGGGCCAATACGAGCGTTGGCTCGGCGGCGCTGGTGCCGGAACTCAGCTTGATGCTCGCAACCGAGATTACGCCGATTTGGCAAGCCAGCGAGGCGGCGCTCCAGCAGAACAATATCGAGCCACCATTTTGGGCCTTCGCCTGGCCTGGCGGGCAGGCTCTGGCGCGCTTCATTATCGATCAGCCTGACGTCGTGCGGGGTCGTCATGTGCTGGATTTCGCCGCCGGTTGCGGCCTGTCCGGGCTTGCGGCGAGTCGCGCCGGCGCCAAGCGCGTAGACGCGGCCGAGATCGACCCGCTGGCGGTCGCCGCGATCGCGTTGAACGCCAGGCTGAATGGCCTCGACATCACTGCAATCGGTGACGATCTGGTTGGCTGCCCTTGCCGTTGGGACGTGATCCTATGCGGCGACGTCTGTTATGAAGCGCCAATGACGCAGCACATCCTGCCATGGCTGCGCCGACTCGCCGCATGTGCTGATGTGTGGGTTGCCGATCCAGGCCGCGCCTACCTTCCCGCTTCCGGATTGTCGCCAATCGTCAGTTACCAAGTGCCGACAAGCCTGGAACTGGAAGATCGTGAGGAGCGTCTCGTCACCATCTACAAGCTGTTGCCCGACTAGTTAAGCGTGGCTCGTCGGTCAGTTATGACCTATGCTTCACGTGCTGCGTGAACGAACCTCGCGCGCCGTCTTTCGCCGGAGCCATGATGTCAGGCGTCACTCACAGCCATGCAGGGCCGCGGCATTTCGTCTCGCCGACGCTGCGAGCGCTTGCCGGGCGAAGGCTCAGTGAGATGCTTGGTCTGCTACTCTGCCTGGTAGGCATCCTGCTGTTGCTGGCTCTTGCCACCTATAACCCTCGCGATCCCTCCTTCGACACCGCGACCTCGCTGCTGCCGACCAACATTGCCGGGGCGCCTGGCGCCCTGCTCTCAGACCTGCTTCTCCAGGGTTTTGGCTTGGCGGGCATTCTACCTGGCCTGGCAATGTTGGCTTGGGCCTGGCGGATTGCCTGGCATGGGCAGCTCGGACGGATCGGTTTGCGCGTCGGCGGCTTAACCGCCGCCGTGCCGGTCGTGGCGGCCGCCCTTGCGGCCGTGCCGCTCATCATGCCGGCGCTGGCCCGCCGAATGCCGAGTTGGCCTAGCGAAGCCGGTTCAGGTGGGGCGGTTGGCTTTGCCGCCGCCGACCACATCCGTCTTCTGGGCTTGAGCATTGCCGGCGCAGCGGGTGCAAAGGTCAGCCTTCTGCTTCTGATGGCGTTGGGGTTGCTGTCAACTCTGATGTCCCTCGGGCTTTCGCTCCATGAATGGCGAGCCGCCGGACGGGGCGCTGGCGCAGCAGCGCGTCGCTCTATCAAGGGTGGTCACAGCGTCGGCTTATTTGTCGGCCGGCTAAGTGAGACCCTGCCCAGCTTGGCTGGACGTCCGATGGACGAAGCCGAGCCGGCAGAGGCGATGCCCTCTAAGCTCGACGCTCCAATGACGACCCTTGCACCGGCACAAGAGCAGACGAAGGCCCGAAATCAGGCCACACCGGCGGCGAAGCTCAGTCCAGTCAGTAAAACGCGGATGCGCATACCGGTGCTGCCACGACCTGCTGTACAGCCACAACAAAGCACTCTCGCCCTTCCGGAAGACGGCTGGGTGGTCCCGCCGCTATCGCTGCTGACTGCGCCCCCCACGCGCCTCGCTGGCGGTCCAAGCGAGGAGTCCCTTGAAAATAATGCTCGCCTGCTCGAATCCGTGCTCGCCGACTACGGCGTGCAAGGCACCATCCGCGAGATCCGTCCTGGACCGGTGGTCACGCTCTATGAGCTGGAACCCGCACCAGGCATACGCTCGGCGCGTGTGGTCGGCCTGGCCGACGACGTTGCTCGCAGCCTGTCGGTTAGCGCCGTGCGCATCGCAACGGTCTCCGGTCGCAATGCCATCGGGATCGAGGTGCCGAATGCCAAGCGCGAGACAGTCTTTCTGTCCGAGCTTCTGGGTAATGACGACTGGATGCGCAGTCCAGGGCGCCTCAATCTCGCCCTTGGCAAGGATATCAGCGGCGCCCCCGTCGTTGCGGACCTCGCCAGGATGCCACATCTGCTGATTGCCGGCACGACCGGATCCGGCAAATCGGTCGGCATCAACGCAATGATCCTGTCGTTGCTCTATCGGCTCTCGCCCGAGCAGTGCCGACTAATCTTGATTGACCCCAAGATGCTCGAGCTGTCGGTCTATGAGGGTATACCGCACCTGATGGCGCCGGTTGTGACCGAGCCGGCCAAAGCCGTGACGGCACTGAAGTGGACGGTCCGGGAGATGGAGCGACGCTACCGTGCAATGAGCCAGCTCAGCGTGCGCAACATTGGCGGCTACAACGAACGGGTAGCTGCTGCCCGAGCCGACGGTGAGATCGTGACGCGGCGGGTGCAGACTGGCTTTGACAGCGAGACCGGCAAGCCCACCTTTGAGGATCAGCCGCTCGCACTCGAAGCGCTGCCGTTTATTGTCGTTGTAATTGACGAGATGGCGGACCTGATGATGGTGGCCGGCAAAGAGATCGAAGCGACGGTGCAGCGGCTGGCGCAAATGGCGCGGGCAGCTGGCATCCACGTCATTATGGCAACCCAGCGCCCGTCCGTGGACGTTATCACCGGCACAATCAAGGCGAACTTCCCGACCCGCATCAGCTTCCAAGTCATCAGCAAGTTCGACAGCCGCACAATCCTGGGTGAGCAAGGTGCCGAACAGTTGCTCGGTCAAGGCGACCTGTTGCACATGGTCGGTGGCGGGCGGATCGCACGCGTGCACGGGCCCTTCGTCACTGACCGTGAGGTGGAGGATGTGGTCGCCTTCCTGCGTGAGCAGGGCGAGCCAGCCTACATCGAGGAAGTAACTGAACAGCTCGACGAGGATGATGGCCCTGCGCTCTCAGGCATAGCCGGGGCAAGCGATGGCGAGAAGGGCCTGTTTGACCAAGCGGTTGCTCTTGTCTCCCGAGAGGGAAAAGCCAGCACCAGCTTCATCCAGCGCCATCTTTCAATCGGCTACAATCGCGCCGCCAAGCTCATCGAGCAGATGGAGAAGGAGGGGATCGTCAGTCAGGCTAATCATGTTGGCCGCCGCGAAGTGCTGGTAAGGCGCAGCGACGACTAGGTTCTGCAACCAGATCCAGGCGACGTTGTTGTGTCGCCAGATTAGGGAGCGGGCTTGCATGGATGGACGGGTCGACCACAAGGAGCCACCCGGTAGCGACCTGCTTGACGTCAGAGCGGCGGCGAAGGCAGCCAGGCTGCACTACGTGCAGGACGACCGCCCGGGCATCAAGCGCGAAGCTGTGGCTGGCGGCTTTATCTACAAAGATGTCAAAGGCGTCCAAATCACAGACCCACTCGAGATTGAGCGGATCCACAAGCTCGCAGTACCGCCAGCTTACACTGACGTCTGGATTTGCAAGGATCGGAATGGCCACTTGCAGGCCTCTGGCCGCGATGCTCGTGGCCGTAAGCAGTATCGATATCATCCACGCTGGCGAGAAATCCGCGATGAGGCGAAGTATGGTAAGATGCTTATATTCGGCGCTCAGTTGCCGCGCATACGCGAGCGTGTGGACCATGACCTCGGCCTCGCTGGAATGCCCAAACGTAAGGTTGTTGCGGCGATCGTCCGCCTGCTTGAGCGAAGCCTCGCGCGTATTGGAAACGAGGAGTATGCGCGCACTAACAACAGCTTTGGCTTAACGACGCTGCGCCATCGTCACGTCAAGGTAAGTGGTAGCCGCGTCACCTTGGACTTTCGCGCCAAACACGGCATCCAGCGTCATATCGAGCTTACCGACCGACGGCTTTCCAACATTGTTAGGCGATTGGATGATCTTCCTGGCCAGGAGCTTTTCCAGTTCCTCGATGCGGATGGGCGGCAGCACAGCATCGGATCGGATGACGTCAATGCCTACCTGCATGAGGTGACTGGCCAAAACATCACCGCGAAAGACTTCCGCACCTGGGCGGCAACAAATCTTGCCGCCTTAGCGCTGAAGGAATTTGAAGCTTTTGACAGCAAGGCTAAGGCCAAGAAGAACGTGCTGCATGCGATCGAAGCCGTTTCAAAGTTGCTGGGCAACACACCGGCTATTTGCCGCAAGTGCTACATCCATCCAGCTATCTTTGAAGGCTATTTGGACGGCTCGCTAGTCAGCGGCCTTGCCGACCGAGCGACAGAGGTTTTGACCGACACAACGACAACGAAGGGGCTGCTCACTGCGGAGGAGATCGCAGTCGCGGCGTTTCTAGAGCGCAAGCTCACGGCTGTCGCTTCAGAATCCGTGTCAACTCAGCAAGCCAAGTCAAAGGTCCGCAAAAATTAACTTCAGGATGCGGCTCGTGGAGCTATCACGAGCCGCCCCGATGGTCAGCTATTCGGCAGCATCGACAAGCTTGGTACTTTTAGAACGGCTGATTTTTGTAAGAGCCTGCTCGACATGCTGGCTAAAAACGTAACTCGCCGGTCGTTGCTTTGACAGGTCGATTTCCTCAACCATTTCGCCCGTCAGCTTCGGGCCGCGCAAAGCAACCATCATCGTCTTGATTGGACTCTTCACTGCATCAACGACGGCAGTAGCTTCGTATCCCGAATGCACCATGCAGTCGGCGCACTTCTCGTAGTTGCCGGTGCCATAATCGTCCCAGGCCGTATCGGCCATCAGCTCCGCAAACGTTGAAGTATAGCCTTCACCCAGCAGGTAGCAAGGACGCTGCCAACCGAAAACGTTACGAGTAGGCTTTCCCCATGGCGTGCACTTATAGGCCTCATTACCAGCTAGAAAGCTCATGAACAAAGGGGATTGAGTAAACTTCCATCCCCTCCCCTTTCCTAAGGTAAGAATATCGCGGAACAGCTGCTTTGTCTTCTGGCGGCTCAAGAAATGGGCTTGGTCCGGCGCGCGCTCGTAGGCGTAGCCGGGCGAAGTCATTATACCATCAACGCCCATAGCCATCACGTCGTTGAAGAACTTCGCAACCCGTTCCGGCTGAGCGCCATCGAACAAGGTGCAATTGATGGATACACGGAACCCACGCTCCTTAGCACGCCGGATAGCGGCAACTGCCTTCTCGAACACACCTTCCTGGCTCACCGCGTGGTCGTGCATCTCTTTATCGCCGTCCAGATGGATGTCCCAACTAAAGAATGGGTTCGGCTTGAACTGGTCCATCTTCTTGTCGAGCAAAAGCGCGTTTGTGCAAAGGTAAACAAACTTCTTCTTGGCAAGAATTTTGGCAACGATCTCAGGCATCTCTCGATGTAAAAGTGGCTCGCCGCCGGCAATCGCAACAACGGGCGCCCCACACTCATCGACTGCCGAGAGACACTCCTCAACCGACAGCCGTTGATTCAGGATTGGTGCTGGATAGTCGATCTTGCCACAGCCGGAGCAAGCAAGATTGCAACGAAACAGCGGCTCAAGCATGAGGACCAGCGGATAGCGAGCACGGCGCATCAGGTGCTGCTTGACAACATAGGCACCGACACGCAGCACCTGCATCATGGGAACGGCCAACTTGCTTCCTCTCAAACGAGCCGCCGGACGGTTTCGGAGCGCCCGATGACGTGAGACGCGGCGGTTTAGCGCGCGCGTCAACCTCATTCTAGATCATAAAGTCTAAACGCGCGAACGACTGCTCGCAGCGCACTGCTCCGCAGTCGGTGGTTCGTATGTTGCCAAACGGTCACATATTGCGGAGTGAACTCATCCCAGCACGACGTCCTCGTCTAACTTAGTTAACATGATGACGCAGGCGTGCATCGCTGATCCACGCGGAGCAAGCATGCCGATTAAGCATAAAGTCCGTGCCGACCAACGCCTCGTGGAGCTTGGCCTGGTCGAGAGTCGAGCGCGTGGACAGTCGCTCATTCTGGCTGGTCGAGTTATGTGCGGTGACCGCCGAATTGCTAAAGCGGGCGATCAGGTCGTCGGCGATGCCGTTCTGACGCTGAGCGGCCCGGACCATCCCTGGGTCAGTCGGGGCGGTTTAAAGCTGGCGCATGGGCTTACCGTCTTTGGTTTGCAACCCCTCGGGCGCATTGCGCTTGACGTTGGCGCCTCGACGGGGGGCTTCACCGACGTCTTGCTGACGCACGGTGCGAGCCGAGTGCATGCCGTCGACGTCGGTCACGGGCAACTCGCATGGCGGCTACGGACCGATCCTCGTGTCGTCGTTCATGAGCGCGTGAATGCGCGTTACCTTACGGCTGAAGCAATCAGCGAACAGGTGAGCGTCCTCGTCTGCGATGCTAGCTTCATAGGTCTGCGCACCTTGCTGCCCGCCTGCCTAGATATATGTGCGCCTGCCGCCTGGGCTATCGCGTTGATTAAGCCTCAGTTTGAGGCCGGAGCCGCCGATGTGGGTCACAAAGGCGTTGTCCGCAACCCAGAAGTGCATACTCGCGTATGCGCCGACATACAGGCTTGGTGGTCTTCGCAGCCTGGTTGGCACGTGCTCGGCATCCATCCAAGTCCAATCACCGGACCGGAGGGCAATCGAGAGTTCCTGATCGGCGCAGTGCTGTCCGGCTGAACGTCAAGCGCGCTCTATGAAGCCTCCGCCAAGCACACGGGTGCCTTCATAGAAGACACAGGCTTGGCCAGGTGCGGGTAGTGCTGCCTCGTCCAGCACGACCTCCGCCGCGTCACCATGGAGTTCAACCGCAGCCTCACGCATGACGTCGCGGGCACGAAGGCGAACTCGACACCTGAAGCTAGACGCTTCGGAGCGTCCCAGCCAGTTGACTTCGCGCAGGCGCAATCTGCGGATCCCATTGGATCGCTGTCCGACCACAATTCGGCGGGTCTCCGGCTCGATAGCGATCACAACGGGCCGCTCACCATGAGCGCCGGGCAGACCAAGTCCGCGGGACTGGCCGACGGTGAACCGTGCGATGCCGGCATGACGGCCGAGCACCTCGCCTGTCGTTGACACCACATCACCCGCCATTACCGCGTCCGGCCGCAGTTGGCCGACGAGCGCCGCATGGTGGCGATCCGGCACGAAGCAAATGTCTTGACTATCGGCTTTCTCCGCCACATCAAGGCCGAGGCGCCGTGCCTGATCGCGCACCGCCGCCTTGCTATTAAGCTCACCCAGGGGAAATTGCGTAAAGGCGAGCTGCGTTAACGTTGTTGCGAATAAGAACCAGCTTTGGTCGCGATCTAGGTCGATTGGTCGATGCAACTCGGCACCGTGCTCACCCTCGACCCGCCGCACATAGTGGCCCGTCGCCAAAGCAGTGGCGCCTAGCGAGCGCGCAATGCCGAGCAGGTCGATGAACTTAACCCCCTGATTGCACCGTATGCACGGCACCGGGGTTTCGCCCGAGGCGTAGCTCTGAGCGAAGGTCTCGATGACTGTCTGCTGGAACCGCTGTTCCGCATCGATGACATAATGCGCTATGCCAAGACGATCCGCGACGGCCCGCGCATCCTGCGCATCACGGGTCGCACAGCAACTTCTGGCCCGGCTGCTCGCCGCCGGTGCCTTATTGGAGAGCTGCAACGTCACGCCGATGACGTGCTCCCCTGCCTCGTGCAGAAGCCCAGCCACGACGCTGCTGTCGACGCCGCCCGACATTGCCACAACGACGGTCAAGGGTGCCTAGCCGAGCAGATTTCGACTGCCGCTTGGTAGCCGCACGGTCAGGCCGTCAAGCGCCTCCGTCAACACGATCTGGCAGCCAAGCCGGGACGTCTTCTCCAGGCCGAAGGCGAGATCGAGCATGTCCTCCTCGTCCTCGGTTGGCTTAGCAAGCTTCGCATACCAGGCTGGATCGACGATTACATGGCAGGTCGAGCAGGCCAGTGACCCTTCGCACGCACCTTCGATGTCGACGCCATGCTTGTGCGCGACCTCCAGAACCGACAACCCGGCTGCTGCCTCCACCTCCCGACGCGAACCATCCTGATCGACAAACACCATCTTCGGCATAGATCAAGCCCCAGTCGCGGCGAGCGGTCGGTGAGTATGCGGCGATCGGCGCCACGCCATGGGTTCCTCATGCGCCGCAACGAGCATGGCGGTTGCCCTGTCGACATCGTCGGCCGAATTAAGGCGTCCGACGCTGAGGCGCAAGCTGCGTCGGCAGGCATCGTCGTCGAGGCCGATTGCCTGAAGAACATGACTGGGTGAGAGCTCCGCCACCGAGCAGGCGGCACCAGTGGACACGCAGAGCAGCGGGCAGGCGGCCATCAGCGATGCAGCATCCCTCCCGGGAAAGGTGACGTTGAGGTTGCCGGACAGACGAGCCTCGAGACTGCCATTCACTACGATCTCAGGTATGGCGGCTCTCAGGCCGGCATAGAGGCGGTCCCGCAACGCCTCAATGCGGCGGGCCTCGGCGGCCATTGATCGCCGTGCAATCCGTGCCGCGGCACCGAACCCGACGATCAGTGGCACAGGCGCGGTGCCCGCACGCAGGCCGCGTTCCTGTGCACCACCCGACAACAACGGCGCCAGGCGTGTGCGCGGACGCCGACGGAGGTAGAGGGCGCCGATGCCTTTCGGCCCGTAAATTTTGTGGGCGCTGAGCGACGCCATCGTCAGCCCTGCATCACGGACGGAAATAGGCTGCTTGCCGGCCAGTTGCGCCAGGTCGCTGTGCAATGCAGCCCCATGGCGAGCAGCCAACGACGTCAACGTGGCGAGGTCTTGCAGCACGCCGATCTCGTTATTGGCACCCATTACGCTGACCAACAGCGTGGGTGTGGTGAGTGCAGCTTCAAAAACGCCCGGGTCCAACAGGCCGCTTGGCAGCACCGGCAGAACAATCGATTCAAAGCCTTCAGCACCAAGCGACCTGACGCTTTCAAGCACGCATGAGTGCTCAGTACTCAACGTGAGGATACGGTTACGAGGCTCGTGTAGGGCTCGTGCCGCCCGCGCATACCCCTTGATTGCTAGATTGTTCGCCTCCGTGGCGCCGGAGGTAAAGATGATCTCGCGCGGCTCAGCATCGATCAGCGCCGCCACCTCGCCACGCGCCTCTTCAACGGCGTCACGAGCGCGACGCCCGGCCGCGTGCTCCTCGCTTGCAGCATTTGCAAAGACCTGGGTGAAGAAAGGCAGCATGGCCGCCACCACCTCAGAATCGCAGGGTGTGGTCGCTTGGTTGTCAAGGTAGACTTCGGTCCGGGCCTCGACGCTGTCGGACGTAGGATCGCTCAAGAGCGCGCCCCTTCAACCATGCGTATGTAGGCGACGATGAACGCGTCGACCTCTGACGAGGTGATGTTCCAGGGCAATGAGACGCGAATGGCCTCACCTGCGCGCTTGCCATAACCCATAGCTGCCAGCACATAGCTGGCCTTGATCGTGCCGGCGCTGCAGGCTGCGCCGGCAGAAACAGCAAAACCCATTTGGTCTAGCATGATAACCTGCAGGTCGGCTCGAACGCCTGCTAATGCAAGGCACACCGTATTCGGCAGACGTGTCGCACCTACTCCACACACTTCGGCGCCTGATTGCGCCGCCGCGTCGGCGATCCTGTCACGCAGGCGGGTCAGTCGGACGGCGTAGCCGTGGTCCTTGACGGTTAAGGCCGCCGCGAAGCCCGCGATGCCAGCAAGGTTCGGAGTGCCGCCACGACGGCCGAGCTCCTGACCACCACCACGGATCTGAGGCTCCAAGGTCACAGACTCGTCAACAAGAAGACCTCCAATCCCCTTGGGGCCACCGCTCTTGTGAGCTGAGAGGGCAATGCTCGTTGCACCAAGAGCTCTGATGTCAACCGGCAATCGACCCACTGCCTGTGCCGCATCGACGTGCAGCCACGCCCCAGCTAATCGGCAGAGCCGAGCCGCTTCCACCACCGGCTGGACGACACCTGTCTCGTTGTTAGCGAGCATCAGGCAGACCAACGCCGGGCCGGAGCGCTCCAACGCAGCCGCCATGGCGTCAAGACAGACGACGCCATCGGTGTCGACAGGCACCACAATCGCGTCCGCGCAAGGTGCGCGCACGGCTTCATGTTCAATAGCGCTGCAGATGACCTGCCGATCAGCTCCGAGCGACATCACAGCGAGGTTGTTGGCTTCGGTGCCGCCGGAGGTAAATACAAGATCGCTGGCCCGTCCGCCAAGGTGCTGGGCAACGGTCGCCCGGCTCCCCTCCAGCAGGCGCCGAGCAGCACGTCCAGCCGTATGGATCGAGGCAGGGTTACCAGCCTGCTGCAACGCAACGACGAGCGCGTCAACAGCCTCTGGTCGCATTGGCTCGCTGGCGTTCGCGTCAAGGTAGACCGTCATCAGCTCCGACCTTCGGGAGGCGTTGAAACAACGATGAGCACACTCGTAGGGGCAGCAGAAACATGCCGGCGGCACGACAATTGAGTATCAGTTCCGCAGTCCGAGCGCTTATATAGATCTCGGTTCGAGCAAGGCTCGGACGCGTTACAGCCCCTTGCGTCTCAATCCAGAGGGACCGCTTAGCAACCTGATCAACCCGGTGGTTCAATCGGTAGGATCAGAGACGATGCCGTCGTGCGCCCCCATATGGCACCCTCCAGTCAACATTGGCCGCCTCGTTGAGGGGCGATGAAAGAACGAAGTCTACGATGCCCGAGGTGATGTTTGCTGGTCCTGATGGCCGGCTTGAAGGCCGTTATCATCATGCCAAAGACCCAGGTGCGCCACTTGCGTTGATCCTTCATCCGCATCCGATGCATGGCGGAACCATGAACAATCGGGTTGCCTACACGATGTATCAGTCGTTTCAGCGCATGGGCTTCTCAGTCATGCGCTTCAACTTCCGTGGCGTGGGTCGAAGCCAGGGTCGCTATGACGGTGGCATGGGCGAGATCGGCGATGCCGCAGCCGCCCTTGACTGGATGCAGATGGTCAATCCTGGGGCAAGCGGCTTGTGGATGGCCGGCTATCAGTTTGGCGCGTTTGTCGGAATGCAGTTGCTAATGCGACGGCCCGAGATTTCCGGCTGGATCAGCGTGGCCCCGCCAGCAAGCCACTATGATTTCGGCTTCCTGGCACCGTGTCCTTGCGGTGGCTTACTCCTGCATGGGGATGCGGACGAACTGGTGCCTGAGCCGTCGGTGCGTAAGCTTGTTGACAAGCTGAACACTCAAAAAGGCGTTCAGGTCGACTATCGCGTTTACGCCGGCGCCGACCACGTCTTCGGTGGGCACGCTGACAAGATCGGCGAAGATGTCGAAGACTACGTCAGCCGCATCATGGCCCGACATACGATGGCACTAGCGGCGGACTAGGCAGACGGCGATATCGTGGGCTATGACGGAGTTGGGTCTCCGTAGCTCAGCCGGATAGAGCACAGGTTTCCTTGTGATTGGGCGCTGCGGATGGAAACGTCGCAGCGTATCCGCTCAAATTCGGGGAAAGCTTCGGCCACTTGGCCATGCCGATCCCGAGCCAAGCCCGGGCAATCCGGGAAGGTGTAGAGACTAGACGGGCGGCGCCTAAAGCCACCAACGGCCATGGCGGAGGGATAGTCCAGACCACGAACACATCGCAGTGATGTGGCGGCGAAAGCCGAAGTGGGATGAAACCTGGGGCCGCGTGTTCGAATCACGCCGGGGACACCATCTTAAAGCAGGATCATCAGCCCTTGGGCCGGTGTTCCTGCTTTGAACTTTCACAGGACCTTTGTTTCTCATGATGGACGCCGAGGCGATCCACCGCGACTGCCTGACCTTGGACAGTCATATCGACATCCCGTGGCCGCATGATCAGGATCCGTTTCAGTCGACGCAGCGCCACGTTGACCTGAGAAAGATGCGCTCGGGTGGCCTGGATGCGGGCTGCTTCGTCGCTTACGTGCCGCAAGGGCCACGCGACCCTCGCGGGTTCCTGCAGGCGCGGGAACGGGCATTCGCCATGCTCGAGACCATCAACAGCATGCAACGCTCCGAGGCCGGCTTGTCCGCCCGCATCTGCGGGACCGCGGATGCCGTCGAAGCCGCTAAGAGCGACGGTGTGATCGCGGTTGTGCCCGCCGTCGAGAATGGACACTCACTGGGCGATGACCTGGACGCGCTTGCCGGCATGCGCGCGCTCGGTGCTGTCTACGTGACGCTCACCCATAACGGCCACAACGCGTTGGCTGACAGCGCCATACCTCGGCGCGACCTTGGTGATCCGGAGGAGCTACATGGTGGCCTGTCAGGGCTTGGCCGGGAAGCTGTCACCGAGATGAACCGCCTCGGCCTGCTGGTTGACGTGTCGCACCTGTCGCGCAAGTCGATGCTGCAGGCTGCCATGGCCTCGCGCGTGCCTGTCGTCGCAACGCATTCCTGTGTCGGCCGCATTTGCCCGCATCCGCGCAACCTAGATGACGTCCAACTTGACGCCTTACGCGATGGTGAGGGCCTCATCCAGATCACCGCGATGCCATATTTCTTGCGGCCAAAGGGCCGGATCGAAGAGGTCGGCGTCGCCGATCTGGTCGATCACGTAGCCTACGTGGTCGACCGTTGTGGCCTCGCGCATGTCGGGATCAGCTCGGATTTCGATGGCGGCGGAGCCTTGCAAGATTGGCGTGACGCGTCACAAAGCGGCAACGTCACGATGGAACTCGTCAAGCGCGGCTTCTCGGCACATGAGATTAGCGCTCTATGGGGTGGCAATTTCCTGCGCCTGATGCGTCGCGCGGAGGCGTTTGCCGCATCGACCTAGTACAATGTTGTCTTCTGCCTGCCAGCCATCACCGTCCGGAACGTGGAATGCTTCACCTCGTCAAGCTTTCGGTCGGCACGCCGGACGTGGCTCACCTCCGGCAATGGCAGTCCGAACATGCCAGGCGTCTCCCACCCCTACGCCATCGCACCCGCAGCTCTCCCCGACGAGCCAGCGAAATCATCGATGGCGGCTCGATCTACTGGGTCATCGGCGGCTTCATCCTGGTCCGCCAACAGGTCGTCGACATCGTCGCCGCAATGCATGACGATGGTCGCGCCTGCACGGACTTGAGGTTGGATCCCACGCTGATCCTCGTCGACCCGCGCCCGCTCAAGGCCTTTCAAGGCTGGCGTTACCTCGAGCCTGCCGCTGCACCGGATGACCTCGTGGACGGCATACCGGATTCGGTCAGCGCCTCGGACAGTCTGAGATTGCAGCTCCGCACACTCTGCTTGATCTAGCCATCGATCAGGCTGGATCCTGCTGCCGCTTCCGCCCCGTTCCAATCCTTCGACAGGCCTCAGAACAGTAACGCACCTCGTTCCAGTTCTTCGCCCACTTGCGTCGCCAGGTGAATGGCCGGTGGCACACCGGACACAGCTTGCTCGGCAGGTCGCTCTTGCGCTGCATCCGTCCAGTCACGCCCGCCACATCGCTTGACCCTATTGCGTTGCCGCATTGATGATGCGGTGCTCACCCGAGTCGGCTTGCCCCAAGCCGATGCGAACTGGCGGAGGATTATTCGTGCAATTACCCAGCATCACCTCGGCGCTCCTGGCCGCCTGCCTGTTGCTCCCGGGGTTGAACGCCACAGCGCAAACGACCACTGGAGCAGCAGGGTCAGCTACTAAGCCGGCAATGACGAGCGCCCACACCACGTCAACGGCAACGGCAACGGCAACGGCCAAGTCGACCAAGGCGGACTCGACCAGCGTTGTCAACGTTAACACCGGCACGGCCACAGAGCTTGGTTCCCTGCCGCAGATCGGCAAGGTACGCACTGCCAAGATCGTTGCAGGGCGGCCGTATAAGAGCATCGACGAGCTCGTCACCAAAAAGGTCTTGTCGCAGAAATTATTCGATAAGCTGAAGTCGCGGCTCACGACCTAAGCATCCGTTTCCAGGCTCTGATTGAAGGAAACGCGAGGGGCTCTCCACCCCACCAAAGCCTAAGCTCTGGAAACACTCACGCGCGGTTGCGCCACTGGTGCTCCGACAACGACCACCGAAGCCTCGTTCTCTGTTGCGAGCTAACAAAGAGCCCGTCGAACGAAAATCCTTAACAGATGGGGGTCTGGGGCCTCAGGCCCAGCGGGTCGAGGGCAGAGCCCTCGCCCTCCTTAGAGTTCGCAACAGCCTCTAACAGGCTGGCGTGCCTGAATGATCAGCGCCGTCGATTTACGCCGGCAGAGAGCCAGGCAAGTGCCGAGCCGGCGGCGTAGTAGCCGGTGCTTAGGCAGGCCTGCAATAGGTAGCCTCCGGTTGCCGCCTCCCAGTCGAGCATCTCTCCCGCGACGAAGACGCCGGGGCGGCGACGCACCATCAGGTCCTCGTCTAGCTCCTCAAACGCAATACCTCCGGCCGAGGAAATTGCGCGTGGTAAGCTCTGCACGCCGATAACGCTGCACGTTGCACCCTTGATCCTGTTCGCCAGTGCAGCCGGTGCCGCTGGCACGTCTCCCTGCTCGCGCAGCAAGCCAGCGGCTGCCGGCGACAGGCCGGCTCGACGCAGGCGGTTAGCGAGACTGGTCGAGCTGCCGCAGGCGGTCAGCATCGAAGTGAGCGATGTAAGGCAGATGTCAGGCCGTAAATCGATCGTAATCCGCGTGGCTCCAGCGCGTGCACACTCGTCGCGGATAGACGCGGAGAGCGCGTAAACCGCGCCACCCTCCAACCCATCTCGATCGATCATCGCCTCGCCGCGCGCGGTTTGCTCCTGATGCGTGATCGCGACGCGTTTGAGCGGCATCCCGGCAAAACGATCATGAAAAAACGCTGACCAAGTGATGCGCAGGCCGCAATTCGCCGGCCTGAGCGGACGGACCGCAATGCCGGCCGCGCTCACGGCCGCGGTCCATCGCCCGTCCGAACCAAGACGTGGCCAGCTGCCGCCACCGACCGCGAGCACGACGACGCGCGGTCGCAGCAACACCTCGCCGGAAGGCGTCTCAATCCGCAGCGCTTCACCGGCCCAGCCAAGCCAACGACAGCGGGTGCGCAGCGTCACTCCCGACGCATCGAGACGGCTCAGCCAGGCGCGCAGGAGACGTGTCGCCTTGAAAGACGCGGGAAACACCCGCCCGGAGGATCCGACAAAGCAAGGCTCACCAAGTTCCGCACACCATTGCCGAAGGGCGTCAGGCGAAAACGCGGTCAACGCTGGGCGCAGCCGATCGGAGGCTGCCCCGTAGCGGCTGAGCATGGTCTGCAGCGGCTCCGCAGACGTGATGTTGAGGCCGCCCCGCCCGGCGAGCAGCATCTTGCGGGCCGGTGTGGGCATCTGCTCAACAATGGTGACGCTGAGTCCCGCCCCAACCAAGCGCTCAGCCGCCATAAGGCCGGCAGGTCCGGCGCCGATGATGACAGCGTCGTGATCAGCCGAAGCCCAGGATGCAAGATCCTGCAACGCGATCTCCCCCACCCGATCAGGCGGCATCCTTAACTTGCCCGTAACGTCGACGACATGCTCTTTCGTCATATGAATCAGCTCACAGGCCGCACCAAGCTCGCCGGCGTCGTCGGTGATCCGGTCGACCATTCGCGCTCACCGCAGCTGCACAATCATTGGCTGGCACGCTACGGCATTGACGCTCTCTACGTGCCATTGCGAGTCGCGCCAGGTTCCTTTGCCGCCGCCCTTACCGGCCTCGGCGCAGCCGGGTTCGTCGGGCTCAATGTCACGCTGCCGCATAAGGAGGAGGCATTTCGCCTCGTCGATCGTCGCGACCGCTCGGCAGAGCGCAGCGGCGCGGTCAACACGGTCGTCTTCGAGAAACATCAGGCCATCGGCAGCAATACCGACGGCGCAGGCTTTGTCGCCAATCTCCACGCCCACAACGTTCAGCTCGGCGGCCGCGTGCTCTTGCTTGGCGCCGGAGGAGCAGCGCGGGCCATCGCCGCCAGCCTGCTCGATCACGGCTGCACCGTCACCATCAGCAATCGCGACGCTGGTCGCTCAGAGCGGCTCTGCGCCGATTTGCCGCAGCTTTCCGCCATCCCATGGGAGGGACGGAGCGCCGCATTGCGTGAGGTCGACCTGCTTGTCAACACGACCAGCGTCGGCCTGCAGGACCCCTTTGCCTCGCCGATCGAGCTGAGCAAGGCTCCGTCCAGCCTCGTGGTTGCTGACATCATCTATACGCCCCGCCAGACACTGCTTCTGAAACAGGCGGTCGAACACGGTCTGCGCAGTGTCGGCGGCCTGGGCATGCTGCTGCATCAGGCAAGACCAGGTTTCCTGGCATGGTTCGGCATTGATCCGGTCGTCGATGATGCGCTCGCGGCAGCGACCGCAAGCGACATCCCGCACGCGCTTTGAAGATCTTCGGCCTCACCGGCAGCATCGGCATGGGCAAGTCCACCGCCGCCAACGTGTTCCGCCAAGCTAAAGTCCCGGTGTTTGACGCTGACCAAGTTGTGCACGACCTGCAATCGGTGCACGGCCGTGCCATCCCCGCACTTGCCGCAGCCTTCCCCGGCTGCGTCGTTGCCGGCAGGCTGGACCGCGCCATGCTGCGTCGCCAAGTAATCGGTGATGACGCGGCGCTGCGGCGACTCGAGCAGATCATGCATCCATTGGTGCGCGAGCAGCAGCAACGTTTTCTCTCCCGCGCTCACGCCCGCCGCGCCCGCCTTGCCCTACTCGATATTCCGCTGCTGCTGGAGGGCGGCGGCCAATCCCGGATCGACCTCGTCATCGTGGTGTCCGCGCCACCCGACGTCCAACGCCATCGGGTCCGCGCCCGTCGCGCCTTGTCCGACGCACAGATCGACGCCCTGATCAGCCGGCAAATGCCTGATGCCAAGAAACGTCGTCTTGCCGACGTCGTCATCCACACCGGGCTCTCCCGCGCCCACGCCAACGCCGCCGTCCGACGCCTGATTCGCAGGAGCCTCGCCGCATGACCCGCTCCATCCTCTTCGACACCGAGACCACCGGGCTTGACCCGCTGAACGGCGACCGGATCATTGAAATTGCGGCGCTCGAGCTTGAGCACGACCTGCCGACCGGTCGCCAGTTCCACCGCCTCATCGATCCAGAGCGGGACATACCGGAGGAGGCCTCGCGTGTGCACGGTTTCACCCGCGGAGACCTGATCGGCAAGCCGCGCTTCATCGACATCGCCGACGAGTTGCTCGGCTTCGTCGGCGAGGCGCCGCTGATCGCTCATAATGCCCCGTTCGATTTCGGCTTCCTCGACATGGAGCTGGGCCGACTCAGCCTGCCGCGGCTCGCGAGCAGCCGTATGATCTGCACGCTCGTGCTGGCCAAGAGCCGGTTTCCAGGCATGCCGAACAGCCTTGACGCACTCTGCCGCCGCTTCGGAGTCGACCTCTCCGCACGCACAACGCATAATGCGCTGCTAGATTGCCGCCTGCTGGCTGAGGTCTATCTTGAGCTGACCGGCGGACGCCAGCGTGGCCTGTCGCTCGCTGTGCCGTCAGCGACGCTGGCCAGCGTTCATTACGTGCTGCATGGGCCGCGAACGCCGCGCATCATCACGCCCACCGAGGACGAGTTGGCGGCCCACACGCGCCTCGTCAGCCGTTTGAAGGAGCCGATCTGGGTCGCCGCCTAGGCGAGGGCTCTGCCCTTGACCCGCTGGGGTCTTGAGGCCCCAGACCACACCATCAAGGATCGGTGTCTCCACAGCGCCTGCGCCGCTCTCTATCAGACGGCCTGAGCCACAGTCCCTTGAGCAGAATGTTTTCAAAGCCTTGGCTTTGGTGGGTTTAGGGCCTTCAACGAACTCGCTGTCTGCGACGGGATCCGTCAACTCCGTCGCAAGCGAACCGCCGCTGCCACCTCCTGGATCACGGGCTGCCAGTCGCCGAAGCGCTGTTGGCGAAACAGGCGCAGGCTCGGATACCAAACGCTGTCCGTTCGATTGAGCAGCCAGCGCCAGTCCGATGGCGTAGGAACCAGCACCCAGCACGGCCGACCCAGCGCTCCGGCCAAGTGGACGACAGCGCTGTCCACACTGATCAGCAGGTCGACCGACATCAGCACCGCCGCGGTGTCGGCAAAGCTTTGCAGCTCCCCGGACAGATCCACGAAGTGCGGCAGCGTCTGAGCAAAGCTGCGGTCGTTGTCCGGCAGCGGCTTCTGCACCGACACCAGGGTCACGCCCTCGACCTCGGCAATTGGCGAGAGCTGCTCCAGGCGCAGTGAGCGACGCGCATTGTTGGGATGCGTGGGCCGCCCTGACCAGGCGAGCGCGACACGCATGGTGCCGGGACTGCACCGCCTGTCAAGTTCCTGCGTCCAGCGGTTGGCCTTGTCTCTCGCCAGCGGAATGTAGGGGCCCGGCCACGGAATGCTGTCGGCATCCGTGCCGAACAGGCCGGGCAGGCTGGACAGCAGGCAGTAGGCGTCGTGCGTTGAGATCTCCGGCCAACTCGCATAGGCGGCGGTGATCCCCGGCATAGGCCCCAGCAACGCAACCACCTCCGGCCCCCACCCGGTGATGACCTCGCCGCAGAGCGCCGCGACGCGCGGGATATAGCGGGCGAACTGGATCATGTCGCCAAACCCCTGGTCGGCGACCAGGAACAGGCGCTTGTTTGGCATCGCCATGCCGTTCCAGCGCGGCGCCGGCATGCTCGGCAGGGTGCCGCGCGCCTGCTCAAGACGGTTGCGCCACTCATATTCCACCCATCCCGGACGATACTCCCCAAGCGCCAGCAGCAGTTCGCCAAGCGCCATGTGCGCATTGGCGTTGTCTTCCTCCCATCGGATCGCGGCAAGAAAGGCATCAGCCGCCGCCTCGTGCCGCCCCATGGCAAGGCATGTCAGGCCGGTTTCAAGATGATGGCTGGCCGCTTCTGGTTGCAGTCGAGCTGCCTGATCGGCGGCCGCAAGCGACTCTTCGAGGCGACCCTCATTGCGGAACAGGGCGCTGAGATTGCCGTGCCAGCTCGCAACACCGGGCTGCCGGCTCAAGGCCTGCTGCAAACAGTCGATCGCCTCGGCGATCTGTCCCATTCTGCCGA
Organism: Acetobacteraceae bacterium; assembly: GCA_965198995.1. Classification (GTDB taxonomy): domain Bacteria; phylum Pseudomonadota; class Alphaproteobacteria; order Acetobacterales; family Acetobacteraceae; genus CAXMMR01. Next base: position 526,139 of record CBDAQG010000002.1, on the reverse strand, counting down.
GCAGCCCGCCCAGCAGCCCGAACGCACCGGCGGTGTGCGGCGCCTGAGCCAGCACGTCGCGACAGATGCCGATCGCCTCATGCGGTCGTTTGGATTGCGCCGCCAGCAGAGCACGCGCGAGCGCTTGCTCCGGCACTTCAGCCTGCGCCAAATCTCCCACCGCGCACGAACCTCCGCCTGGATACACAACCTTAACGGCCGCAGCGTGGTGGTGTCACCCGTAAGCCTTTACTGCATGATGCGGCATGCTGTTGTTCCTGCTGCTGCTTGCCGGCTTTGCCGCTGGAACCCAAAACGCTGTTGCCGGGGGTGGCTCCTTCATCACCTTTCCAGCGCTCCTTCTGTTCGGACTCGACGCCCGGGCGGCCAACATCACCTCGACGATCGCATTGTTTCCAGGCCAGCTCGCGACCGGCTTTGCCGGCCGGCGCTATGTCGCCGGCACTAGCAACGTGCCTTTTCTCGGCTTCATCCTGATCAGCCTGCTGGGCGGCAGCCTCGGCGCCTGGCTGTTGCTCGCAACGCCGGCGACGATCTTCGCCCGGCTCGTGCCATGGCTGGTGCTGTTTGCAACGTCGATGTTCGCGCTCGGCACCTTTCGCAAGCGCCCGATCCAAGCGACGGCCCATCTCGGTCGGACCCCAACGTCGCTCGTGCAATTCATGATCGCGATCTATGGTGGCTATTTCGGAGGAGGCATCGGGTTCCTGATGCTGGCCGCGTTGAGCCTGGCCGGTTTGCCGGTGCGCAACGCCGCGGCAACCAAGAACGTGCTGGCTGGGGTCATGAACGCCTCGGCGGTGCTGATCTTCCTGTTCTCGCCGGACGTGCGCTGGCTTGCCGCACTGGCGCTGGGCCTCGGCGCCATCACCGGCGGCCAGTTCGGCGCCTGGCTCGTCATCCGAATTGCCGAGAAGACCTTGCGGATCGCCGTGGTCGTGATTGGTATCGCGCTGACCGCCGGGCTGTTTATCCGTGCCGCGTGAGCCTTGCGGGCGCGTGGCGTTGCCGCTGACGACGTCCTGAACCCGACATGCTGTTCAGCTCGCAGAGCTTCATTCTCGTCTTTCTTCCGCTGACGCTTGTCGTCTTCTACCTGGCCGCCCACGACCGCCGCGCTCGCCAGCTGGTCATTATCACCGCGTCGATGCTGTTCTATGGTCTGTGGAACTGGCGCTTTGTCCCTCTGCTCGTCGGACTGACATTGGCGAACTGGCTCATCGTCCAGGCCTATGCACGCTTACAGTGGCGACGGTTGCTGCATGTCGGCGTGGCGCTCAACCTGCTGGCGCTTGGCTCATTCAAATACCTGAACTTTTTCGCCGACAGCGCCGGCTCGCTACTGGGGCTGACGCCCGTGCGCTGGTCGCTGGTGCTGCCAATTGGCATCAGCTTCTTCACCTTTCAGAAGATCTCCTACCTCATGGACCTGTCTCGCGGCGCCCGCCCGATCTACGGCCTGCTCGACTTCGCCGAGTTCGTGAGCTTCTTTCCCCAGTTGATCGCAGGTCCGCTGGTGCGGCATGACGAGATCATCCCGCAATTCGCGATCGACCCGCGCGGACCGGCCATGTGGGAAAACCTGTCACGCGGCTCCGTGCTGTTCATCATCGGCCTGGCCAAGAAAGCCTGTCTTGCCGACACCTTCGCCCTTAGCGTGGATCCGTTGTTTGCCAAGGCCGCCGTCGCGCCGCTGAACCTTGCCGAGGCTTGGAGTGCGGCGCTCTGCTACACGCTGCAGATCTACTACGACTTCTCCGGCTACTCGGACATGGCGATCGGGCTTGCGCTGATGTTCGGCCTGCGCCTACCCGTCAACTTCAACGCTCCGTATCGCGCCCTGTCGATCCGTGATTTCTGGCGCCGATGGCACATCACGCTGTCACGCTTCCTGCGCGACTACGTCTACATCCCGCTCGGCGGCAACCGTGTGGCGCCAGTCCGCCAAAGCGTGAATGTCGTCCTGACCATGCTGCTGGGTGGGCTGTGGCACGGCGCAGCATGGAGCTTTGTCGTCTGGGGCGGCCTGCACGGCCTCGCATTGGCGGTCAACAGCGCCTGGCACCGCGCCAGTCTACCGATGCCCAGGTTGCTTGGCTGGGTATTGACGATGCTGTTCGTGCTGTGCGGCTGGGTGCTGTTCCGCGCCGTCAGCTTCGCCCAGGCCTGGTCGATCCTGTGTTCAATGGCGGGTCTGGCAGGCCAAGGTCGTTATCACCTGGATAACCGCGCCATTGTCGCCATCGCCTGCGCCGTCGCGGTGCTTGGTCCAAGCAGCCAGGCTGCCGTGCGCAAGCTGCATCCAAGCCGCTGGCTTGCCGTGCCAGCCGGCGTCGGGTTGGCATGCCTGCTGCTTCTCGTCGGCGGTCGCCTGCCCAATGCCTTTATCTACTTCCGCTTCTAAGCCGTCAGCGTGGCGGCGCTTCGTCACGACGATGGTGCTGACCGCCGCCGCGACAACCGCGGCCGCCTTCGCCTTCGTTGCCGTCGTCGATCCCTGGAACGTGCTGCCGTTGTCGCCGCCGCTCGCACGGGTGCCGATCTCGACGAACGCTCGCTTCTCGTTCCCGGCGCTGGCGCGTGAAAGCCGCTTCGACGCAGTCCTCATCGGCACCTCCACCGCGCGGCTGATGCGACCAGACCAGCTGGACCCGCTGCTTGGCGTGCGCTTGGCCAACCTGGCCATGAACAGCGCCACCGCCTGGGAGCAGAGCCAAATGCTGATGCTCTATCTGCATCATCATCCTGCGCCGAAGCTCATCCTGATCGGCCTCGATGCGTCCTGGTGCCACCCGAACGTGCCGATCGAGGAGATCGCACGGCCATTCCCCGGCTGGATGTATGGAGGTTCCCCCTATCAGGGCTATGCCCACATTCTCAGTCTCTACGCAGTCCAGGAAGCAGCCAACCAACTCGCCGTCCTGATCGGCCTCAAGCATCCGCAATACGGACGTGACGGCTACACCGACTTCCTGCCGCCTGACGACCGCTACGATCCCGCTCGCGTGGCCAAGATCTTCCGCTCCTGGGGCCCGCCGGACGCAACCCGCGCCACCGATGCGCCGCTGACATTCGCCACCAGCGCCCTGCTGGCGGACGATCTGGCGGCGACAAAGCCACAAACTCGCAAGCTTCTGTTCTTCCCGCCCATCACGGCCGAGCAGCAGGGCACACCAGGCAGCGAGCTCGCCCGGCGCTGGGCACGTTGCAAGACGGACATCCTGCGGGTCGTCGACGGCAAGCCAAACACCAGCGTCGTCGACTTCATGATTCCCGACGCAATCACCCGCGACCGGTCGGAGTACTGGGATCCCTTGCATTACCGCGTCGATGTAGCGAACCGGATGATGCTCGCGTTTGGACGCGTGCTCTCTGGTGACGTCCAAACCTCGCCGTACTATCAAATCCTGCGGCAGCCATAGCGTCTCCGCTGATGAGGAGGAAAGCGACAAGGGATCTACCCTTGACCCGATGGCGCCTAACGCTCCAGACCCGCATCCGGGGGCCTTAAGCCACAATTCCTAACTAGATGTTTCCAAAGCCGCGGCTTTGGTGGGGTCAAGGGGCAAAGCCCCTTGCCTTGCCTTCAAACAGAGTGTCAAGATAGACACCTGCCCGCTCCGATACTGCGCTAGCCGAGCTGCTCGCCGTGAAGGACGACGTCAAGGCCTTCAATCTCCTCGTCACGCGTGACGCGAATACCGATCGTCAGCTCGATCAGCTTGAGCAGCAGAAACGAGACGCCGCCGCTCCAAATCAGCGTGATCGCGACCGCTTTGCACTGGATGATGAACTGCGCGAGGCCACCCACCGTCCCCATCGGGTTGGCATCGGTCGCCGAAAGCGGCCCATAGGCAAAAACCCCGGTGAGCAGCGCTCCGACGATCCCGCCAATGCCATGCACGCCGAAGGTATCAAGGCTGTCGTCGTAGCCGAGCATGTGCTTCAGGCTGGTCGCGGACCAATAGCAGATGACGCCGGCGGCGATGCCGATGATGAGCCCCGCTCCTGGCAGCACGAAGCCCGAGGCCGGCGTGATCGCGACCAAGCCCGCGACCGCGCCCGAGATGATGCCCAGCACGGACGGCTTGCCCTTGGCCATCCACTCCACGAACATCCACGCCACGGCTGCCCCAGCGGTTGCGATCTGCGTCACCGCCATCGCCATGCCGGCGCGCCCGTTCGCCCCGACGGCGGAGCCGGCATTAAAGCCAAACCAGCCGACCCAGAGCAACGAGGCGCCGATCACGGCATAAGTAAGATTGTACGGCGACATGTTGTCGTGGCCATAACCGACGCGCTTGCCGAGAACGAGCGCACAGACCAGCCCGGCAACGCCAGCATTGATGTGCACGACGGTGCCGCCGGCAAAGTCAATGGCGCCAAACAGCCCGATCCAGCCGGTGGCGCTCCATACGCCATGCGCGATCGGGCAGTAGACCAGGATCGACCACAGCACCATGAAGATGCACATGGCGGAGAACTTCATCCGGTCGGCGAAGGCACCGGCGATCAGCGCCGGCGTGATGATCGCGAACGTCATCTGGAACATCATGTAGACCGTCTCGGGGATCGTCGTTGTCGTCGCGTTGGCGCTGCCGGCGCCAAGCACAAACGGCACGTCGTTCCCCTTGCTAATGCCGGCCCCGATCCCGTTCAGCATGAAGCGCGACAGGTCGCCAACATACGGATTGCCATTAGTAAAGGCGAGGCTGTAGCCGCACACCATCCAGACGATGGTGATCAGGCTGCAGATTGCGAACGACTGCATGACGGTGGCGAGGATGTTCTTCTTGCGCACCATCCCGGCATAGAACAACGCCAGCCCCGGGATCGTCATCATCAGCACCAGCGCGGTGCTGGTCAGCATCCAGGCGGTGTCGCCGCTGTCGAGCTTGGCGGCAGCGGCCGCAGTCTGCGCTGCAGCCACCGGGGGCGTGGCGCTCGTCGGCGCCTGAGCCAGCGCCGGCAGCGCGCTTAGCAACAGCAGGGACACCGACAGGCCGAGCGTCCCCAGGCGGTAGCTCCTCATCTCCGATCCTCTCACAGCGCGGCCTCATTCAACTCGCCAGTGCGGATGCGCACGGCGCGCTCGATGTCCAGCACGAATATCTTGCCATCGCCGATCTTGCCCGTGTGCGCCGAACGCATGATGGCCTCCACGACCTGCTCGACCTGCTCCAGTTGCACCGCCACCTCGACCTTCACCTTAGGCAGGAAGCTCACATGGTACTCCGCGCCGCGGTAGATCTCCGTCTGGCCCTTCTGCCGCCCGAACCCCTTCACCTCTGACACGGTGAGCCCCTGCACGCCGAGTGGCGTGAGTGCTTCACGCACATCATCAAGCTTGAAGGGCTTGATGATAGCCATCACGAGCTTCATCCCAGCATCCTCTCCCCGCCCCTCGGGTCTGAGGGAGCTGGGCGGCTGCCTTCAAGAAGCATGCCGACCAGCCTGCCTGCGGCCCGCAAGCCTGAAACCGTGCCGATCCCGCAACTACAACGACCCCCACGTCCGCCGCCGTGGGAGCGATGATCGGGATTGCACAGTGTTTGTGCAGTCTTACATCAGTATGAATGAGCGACGCCGGATCGACCTCCATCCTGTCTGCCGACATCTGCGTAGTCGGTGCCGGCCCGGTGGGAGCAACCCTGGCCTGTCGTCTTGCGGCGGCCGGGCTCAGGGTAGCCGTGGTCGATCGGGTGGCACTGCCGCCGCTGGAGCATCCGGACTTTGACGGGCGCGCCTTTGCGATTGCGGCCGGCTCGCGCGCGGTGCTCGAAGCCGCCGGCGTGTGGCACGCCCTGCCGATGCCCGCCGGCCCGATCATGAACATCAGGGTCTCGGATGGCCGTGTTGGTCGCCGGGCCTCCAGACTGCACCTGCATTTCGACCACCGCGACGCCGAGACCGGCCCGGTCGGCTGGATGATGGAGGCGCGCAGCCTGCGCGTCGCCTTGAACACACAACTGCATGCCTCCCCCAGCATCACCGTCCTCGCGCCAGCGCGGGTGGTGGGGATCGACAACCACCAAAGCCGCGCGCACATCCGTCTCTCGGACGGCCGATCCATCGCGGCGGAACTCGTTGTGGCAGCCGATGGTCGCGACAGCCGAACTCGAGACGAGGCTGGCATCGCGGTCACCCGCGCGCCCTACGATCAGACCGGGATCGTCACCGCCATCACGCATGAGCGTCCGCACCAGCAAACCGCCCTGGAGCACTTTCTGCCGGGCGGCCCCTTTGCACAACTGCCGATGGCGCCCTCCGACGGCAAGCCGAACCTCTCCGCCATCGTCTGGACGGAGCGCACGCCGCTTGCCGAGCGTCTGCTGCGGCTAGACGATGCGGTGTTCGCCCGCGAGATCGCCCGCCGCCTGGGCGGACATCTCGGTGCCATCCGGCCGGTTGGCCGGCGCTGGAGCTATCCTCTCGGCGCGCTGCATGCCCATCGCTACGTCGCCACTCGCCTCGCCCTGATCGGAGACGCCGCACACGGCATCCATCCCATCGCCGGACAAGGCCTGAACCTCGGCTTTCGCGACGTCGAGGCGCTCGCGTCCATTCTGGTCCCAGCGGCGTCCGAGGGTGTGGATCTTGGTAGTACCAGGTTGCTGGCGGACTATCAGCGCCGACGACGCGCCGATAACATGGCTATGCTGGTGGCAACCGACGCCCTCGACCGATTGTTTAGCAGCGACAATGCGGTGCTGCGAGCCGGCCGCGACGCCGGGATCAGCGCCGTCAACGGCCTGCACGGGCTGAAGCGCCGCTTCATGCGCACTGCCATGGGGGTTACGGGAGCAAGCAATGCCTGAGGTTGCCTTCTGCGCCGAAGCGGCGGTCGTCACCGATGCTCATGAGCTGTGGGCCGCCATCCGCGAAGCCGGGATCGCTGCCGTCGAGCGTGACCGGCTGATGGCCGAGGCGGTCTGCGACGCCGTCCTGCGCCATTCGGACTTTCCTGCAGCGCTCGCTCGCATCGTGTCGCGCAAGCTTGCCGACCACGCCATCTCCGCCGGCAGCCTGGCGACGCTGTTTGTCGAGGCGATGCGCGAGCAGCCAGCCATCTGCGCCTCGGCAATGGCCGACATCGCAGCGATCCGCGACCGTGACCCCGCCTGTCCCGACCTTCTTACGCCCTTTCTCTTTTTCAAGGGCTTCCACGCTCTGCAGACCTATCGCTTCGCGCACCATCTGTGGAGCAGAGGGCGGATCCACCTGGCGCTGCACCTGCAGGGCCGCTCGTCGGACGTGTTCGCCGTCGATATTCATCCCGCCGCCACGCTCGGCCAGGGCATACTGCTTGACCATGGAACCGGCATTGTCATCGGCGAAACGGCCGTCATCGAGGATGACGTCTCTATCTTACAGGGCGTGACCCTTGGCGGCACGGGCAAGGCGGTCGGCGATCGTCACCCGAAGGTTCGGCGCGGCGTGCTGATCGGGGCCGGCGCCAAAATCCTCGGCGCCATCGAGATCGGCCAGGGTGCGAAGATCGGCGCCGGCAGCATCGTGCTCGAGACGGTGCACTCGTTCACCACGGTGGTCGGCAATCCGGCGCGCGTCGTCGGCACCCGGCACACCACGATGCCGGCCTTGACGATGGATCAGTCCTTGCCGGCGCCGGACTTCGCGATCTAACGATGCGCTCTTCGTTCTCCTGGCAGGCGTCTTAGTAGGACCGCATGGAGCTCATCGAAAAACTCGAGATCCTGGCCGACGCCGCCAAATATGATGCGTCCTGCGCCTCGAGCGGCACTGAGCAGCGTTCCTCGCGAGGTGCGACAACAGGTATCGGCAGCACTGAGGGCATGGGCATCTGCCACGCCTATGCGCCAGACGGCCGCTGCATCTCGCTGCTCAAGATACTGCTCACTAATTTCTGCATGTACGACTGCGTCTACTGCATCAACCGGCGCAGTTCGAACGTGCGAAGAGCCCGTTTCACCGTCGACGAGATCGTCACCCTGACCCTGGGCTTCTATCGTCGCAACTGCATCGAGGGCCTGTTCCTCAGCTCCGGGATCATCCGCAATCCCGACTACACGATGGAGCGCGTTGTCGCCGTCGCCCGCATCCTGCGCGAGACCCACGGCTTTAGAGGCTACATCCACCTCAAAACCATACCGGATGCCGACCCCGCCTTGCTCGCCGAGGCCGGACTCTACGCCGACCGCCTCAGCATCAACGTCGAGCTGCCAACGCAGCAAGGCCTTGACGCGCTGGCGCCGGAGAAAGATCTGATCGGCATTCGCCGCAGCATGGGGCGTATGCGGCTGCGCATCGATGAGAGCCGTGCCGCGCAAAAGGCGTCGACCAAGTCGAAGCCGCCGCGTTTTGCGCCGGCCGGTCAAAGCACGCAGGTCATCATCGGCGCCGACGAGAGCTCTGATCGAACCATCCTGTCGATGTCGAGCAACCTGTACAGCAGCTATGGCCTACGACGCGTCTACTACTCAGCCTTCAGCCCGATCCCGGACGCCTCCGCAGTACTGCCGCCGCGACCAGCGCCGCTGCTGCGCGAGCATCGTCTCTACCAGGCCGACTGGCTGATCAGGTTCTACGGCTTCGCCGGCCAGGAGCTGACCACCGACGCCGTCGGCAACATGCCGCTCGAGATGGACCCAAAGCTCGCCTGGGCTTTGGCCCATCGCGAGGCGTTTCCCGTCGACATCAATCTCGCCCCGCGTGAAAGCCTGTTGCGGGTGCCCGGCCTCGGCGTGAAGACCGTCGACCGCCTCCTGCTCGCTCGCCGTCATCGCCTCCTCCGCCTGGAGGATCTGGGCCGCCTGCGCCTGCCGCTCGGCAAGATCAGCCCCTTCATCGTGGCCGCCGACCATCAACCGCGCGGCACGCTGGACAGCACCCTGCTCGTGTCCCGCCTCGTCAAACCGGCTCAGCTCGCGCTGCTGTGAGCGTTGCCGCTGTCCTTGCGCATGAAGTCGACTTCACCGGCTGGCGCGCGGCCGCCCGCCGCTACGCCCTCGCCGGCATAGGCCCGGCCGACATCGTCTGGTCCGTCGGCGCCACCAAGGACCTGTTTGCTGAACGAACCGACTCTGAAACGCTGCCTGACGCCGGCGAGCCTTCAGCCTCCTTCACCGTCTCGCGTCGCCTGCTCGCTCTGGCCGAAACGGTTGTCCAGGCGCGTGATTCCGAGCGGTTTGCGCTGCTCTACGCCCTGGTCTGGCGTGCCCATCAGGGCGAGCGACATCTGCTCGAGGACCTTGCCGACCCCGCCGTCCAGCGCGCGCTCCGGCTAGCTCAGGCGGTCCGACGCGACACCCACAAGATGCGCGCCTTCGTCCGCTTCCGCGCCGTCACTGACCAGGACGCCACCCGCTATGTGGCCTGGTTCGAGCCCGACCACTACATCGTCGAAGCCAATGCGGAGTTCTTTGTCCGTCGGTTCGCAACGATGGTGTGGTCGATCCTGACGCCCTATCGCAGCGTGCATTGGACCGGCCAAGACCTGCGCTTTGCCGCCGGCGCCGAGCGCGCCGATGTTCCCGATGACGACGCGCTAGAAGCCTACTGGCGGACTTATTACAGCAGCATCTTCAATCCGGCACGACTGAAGATCACGGCAATGCGCAGCGAGATGCCGCAAAAATATTGGCGCAACCTGCCGGAAGCCGCGTTGATCCCAGACCTTATTCGAAGCGCCGGCGCGCGTACCGACCGCATGGTGGAGGCAACCAACCTGTCCGAGCGCCCGATTGACCAGACATCGTTCCTGAAGCCGGAGCCAACCGCCTCTGCCAGCGGCCTAGCTGGCGTCGCGCAACAGGCGGAGGCGTGTCGCCGCTGCAGCCTCTGGCAGCCGGCAACCCAGTTGGTGTTCGGCGAAGGTCCGGCGGATGCGGACTTGATGATCGTGGGCGAGCAGCCCGGCGACCAGGAGGACCTCGCCGGTCGTCCTTTCATCGGCCCCGCAGGCCAACTCCTCGACCGCGCACTTTTGGAGGCCGGCATCGACCGAGCCTGCGCCTACGTCACCAATGCGGTCAAACACTTCAAGTTCGAGCCGCGCGGCAAGCGACGCATCCACGCCAAGCCCGACACCACCGAGATCACCGCCTGCAAGGTCTGGATCGACCAGGAGCGGGCCACCGTAGCGCCAAAACTGACACTGTTGCTGGGCGCAACGGCCGCGCGCTCAGTCCTGGGCCGGGCTGTCACCATCAGCCGCGAGCGCGGCCGAGCGATCGCCCTGAGTGACGGCACACAGGCCTTCGTTTCTGTCCACCCGTCATACCTCCTACGCCTACCGGACGAAGACGCCAAACAGCGTGAGTTTGCAGCCTTCGTTGCCGACCTTCGAAGCGCTCGCGACCTGATCAACTGACGTTAGAGAGATAGGGGTTGGAGCGGCAAGCAAGGCGAGGGCTCTGCCCTCGACCCGCTGGGGCCTGAGGCCCCAGACCCCCATCATTTTGCAAATTATGGTCGGCAAGCTCCGTTTGGGTTGCGCAGCATTTTCAGTGGATGCGCTCTTCGCCTGACGACTTGAAAGACACTTTCTTAAGTAACTGTTTCCAAAGCCTCGGCTTTGGTAGGGTCAAGAAGCAAAGCCCCTTGCCTTGCCTTGCCTTGCCTTCGCTAATTACGAAATCGCATTGTTTCGAGCCGTCTGGTAGTCCTTCTCCAGCTCTAGCTCGAACAGCAGCAGCGAGCGACCCGTGATGTCGTAGTTGTCGCCGAACTCGCAGCGCGGTCTTGCGTCGTCGTCAGGAAGATTAGTGTCGACGATCCGCGTCCAGGCATGCCCGCCCGGCACCGCCGGCAACTGGAAGCCGACGACGTCGTGATACGAGTTGACGATGATGAGAATGGTCAGGTCGCTGCCACGTCGCGTGATGCCGGTCGCCTGTGCCCTGCCATCCAACAGCACACCAAGGCAATGGGCATCGGGCTCTGACCAGTTGTCGGAGTGCATCTCGGTCCCGACAGGAGTCAGCCAGGTCACATCCTTGATGCCGAGCTCGTCGTTCCACTCGGCGGTCAACCAACGCGGACGATTAAGCACGCCGTAGCGCTGCCTGATCGCCGCCAGCCGGCCGACGAAGCTGACCAGGCTCTCGCCCTTGCCCTTGATATCCCAGTCCAGCCAGGAGATCTCACTGTCCTGACAGTAGGCGTTGTTGTTGCCCTGCTGCGTCCGGCCAAACTCATCGCCAGCCAGGATCATCGGCGTGCCGCGCGACAGCAGAAGCGTCGCCAGCATGTTTCGGATCTGGCGCTCGCGCAGCAGGTTGATGTCGGCGTCATCGGTCGGACCCTCGACGCCGCAATTCCAGCTCTCGTTGTTGCTGTTACCATCCCGATTGTCTTCGCCGTTAGCATCATTGTGCTTGTCATTGAACGTGACGAGATCGTTGAGGGTAAAGCCGTCATGCGCGGTCAGGAAGTTGATCGTCGACCACCCCGGGCGACCGTGATGGTTGAAGAAATCCGCGCTGCCGGTCAGGCGCGTGGCAAATTGCGGCAGCGTCGCCTCATCGCCCTTCCAGAACTTGCGCATGGTGTCACGATAGCGATCGTTCCACTCCGCCCAACCAGGCGGGAAGCCGCCAACCTGGTAGCCGCCCGGTCCACAATCCCAGGGCTCGGCAATCATCTTGACCCGCGACAGCACCGGGTCCTGCCCAACGGCACGCAGAAACCCGGATTGCTGGTCAAAGCCATGCGGCTCACGCGCCAGGATCGTGCCGAGGTCAAACCGGAAGCCGTCGACATGCATGTCGAGGACCCAATGGCGCAGACTGTCCGTCACCATCTGGATGACCTTGGGGTGGCTCAGATTGACCGTGTTCCCGGTCCCGGTGTCGTTGATGTAGTAGCGCGGCTGCTCAGGCATCAGCCTGTAGTACGACGCGTTGTCGATTCCCTTGAAGGACAGCGTCGGTCCGCGCTCATTGCCCTCGGCCGTGTGATTGTAGACGACATCGAGAATGATCTCGAGGCCCTCGGCGTGCAACAGGCTCACCATCTCCTTGAATTCCGAGAACGCGAAGTCAGGAACACTGGCGTAGCGCCGGGCCGGACTGAAGAAGCTGATCGTATTATAGCCCCAATAGTTGACCAGGCCCTTCTGCACCAGGTAGTCGTCATCGATAAACATGTGTGTCGGCAACAGCTCGACAGCCGTGACGCCGATCGACTTCATGTGCCTGATCACGTCCGGATTGGCCAGGCCACGATAGGTGCCGCGCAACGGCTCCGCCACCGAAGGGTGACGCATCGTCATGCCCTTGACATGCGCCTCGTAGATCACCGTGCGGGCCCACGGCGTGTTCGGCGGCCGGTCCTCGCCCCAGGTGAAGGCAGGATCGATGACCCGCGCCTTAGGCATCAGCTTCGCGCTGTCACGCTCGTCAAACGTCAGGTCGTCGCCGCTTTCCATCACGTAGCCGAAAAGTTCGGGCCCATGCGTGAGCTGTCCGACCATCGCCTTGGCGTAAGGATCGATCAGCAGCTTGTTCGGGTTGAACCGATGTCCGCTCTCCGGCTCGTAGGGGCCGTGCACCCGCCAGCCATAGATCGTTCCGGGTCGGGCGTCCGGCAGGAAGCCGTGGAACACCTCGTTGGTGTATTCCGGCATGACGATGCGCTCGATCTCGGTCTCGCCGTGATCATCGAAGATGCACAGCTCGACCTTCGTCGCAGAGGCGGAAAACAGCGCGAAATTCACGCCCCGGCCGGTCCAAGTTGCACCGCGGGGAAAAGGGTTGCCCTCGGTAAGACGCATCCGATTGGCCAAGATGAGGTCCGTTCGTGCTGGGGTTCTCAAGCCTCAGCACAGCGCGCCACCGAAACTGGAGTTGCCACAGCGGCCCGCGACACGCCATTTCGCAGTGGAAGTGGTGCCGACACTCGGAATTGAACCGAGGACCTACTGATTACGAATCAGTTGCTCTACCCCTGAGCTATGTCGGCGACGGGCTGGCAGCTGGATATACAAAGCGTGCTCAGCGGCCGCAACTCCACCCGGTCCCGCTCGCCTCAGGCGGCCGACCCGACCGGCGCCGCTTCGGCGAGGCCGACGGGCTTGCGGATCGCGCCGACCAGTGCTCGAACCTCGGCCCGTGCGGCGACGTGGCTCATGCCAAGCTGGATGCCCAGTCCCGCCTCGCGCACGTCCATCAGCGTCAGGCCCTGCAGATAGAGCTCCCTGAAGATCACCCGCTCGCCGAACCCCTTCACCGTGCGAAAGCCGATGCGCCGCGCCAGGCTTTCCAGCGTCGCGCCGACGTCGCGCTTGTTGCGCGCCTCGTTTGCACCCATCCGGTTACGCATGACGATCCAGTCGATGCGGCCGCGGTCGCGGGCGAAGCGCTGCTTGCGCGCCTCCCAGACCATCTCGCTGTAGATGCTCGGCCGGATCACCTCGTGGTTTTCCGGGTCGACCTGCGCCAGCATGGCGAAGTCGACGAAGCTGTCGTTGATCGGCGTGATCAGCGTGTCGGCATGAGAGTGTCCAAGCCGGCTGAGGTAGGTGTCCGCCCCCGGACAGTCGACGACGACGATGTCGCAGTCCCGTGACAGATCAGCCAGCGCCGCACCGAAGGCGTCGCGCTCCTCCGCCTCCGCGTCGGCCCGGCTGTCGCGATCGCTCCGATACACGCTGGCATAACGCGGCACCGGCAAGGCGACCTGGCGGGAGGCCGAAAAAGCGACGCGCGCCGCGAGATAAGCCGCCAGCGTTGCCTGCCGCGCGTCCAGGTCGATGGCGCCGAGCCGGTAGCCGTCCCTGAGCAGGCCGACAATGACGTGCATGGCCGTCGTCGACTTGCCCGAGCCGCCCTTCTCGTTGCCCAGCACGATGACATTCGCCCGACGATCGCCTGCCAACGCTGTGGTTCTCCGGTCCTGCCGCAGACTAGATGCCAGACACAAGCGAGTCTCGCCAAGTCCGTCCGAAGCCCGCCCGGCCTGACCTTCGGTAGACCGCCACCAGCCAAGCCAATGACACGACGCGAATTTTATCATACAGAGACCTCATGAACGCACCTCCGCGCGTTGCCGAACGGGTGCCGCCGCCGGCCACCAGCAGCTCCGACAGCGCCGTCGAGCAGCTCTCTCACCTGCATGAATGTGGCGATTGCGGCCTGATGCAGGTGATCCCGCCGCTTGAGATCCGCACCCGCGCCCTGTGCGGTCGGTGCAACGCCGTGCTGCGGCGGCGCAAGAGCAACCCGATCAACCGTGCGCTGGTGTGCACCATCGCCGCCGCCGTGCTGTTCACCTTCTGCCTGTTTGAGCCGTTCCTAGAGATGTCCGTCATCGGCCGGCGCGAGGTCGCGACGATCTTCACCGGCCCGGAGAAGCTCCAGGCCTTTGGCATGTGGGAGCTCACCCTGGTTGTGCTGACGGTGCTGGTGGCGATGCCGGTGCTCAAGATGCTGCTGATGATGACGGTGCTGATCGGCGTAAAGATCCGCCCGGTGCACGCCTGGCTGCCGGCGATCTTCGGATGGCTGCACCGGATCGGGCCCTGGGCGATGGTCGAGGTGTTCCTGCTTGGCGTGTTCGTCGCCTACACGCGCCTGGCGGCGATCGCGACCGTCCAGGTCGGCCCGGCGCTCATCGCGCTCGGCGGCGTGATGGCGGCGATGACCGCAGCCGACGCCGCGCTCGACCATGAGGCGGTGTGGGAGGAAATGCAGCGCCACGGCCTGCGTGACCGGCCGCGCAGCATGGCCGGCTATGGCCTGATCGGCTGCGAGACCTGCGGCATGGTGAGCCGTAGCGCCCCGGGATTGTCCTGTCCGCGCTGCCGCCAGCGGCTCTGGGCGCGCAAGCAGGAGAGCATCGGACGCACCTGGCTGCTGCTCGTCTCGGCCGGGCTGCTCTACGTGCCGGCCAATATCCTGCCGGTGCTAACGGTTGTGCGCTTCGGCCGCGGCGCGCCCAGCACCATCATGGGCGGTGTCGTCGAGCTTGCCGACGCGCAGATGTGGCCGTTGGCGCTGCTCGTGCTGTTCGCCAGCATCCTGGTGCCCTGCTTCAAGCTTGTGGCGCTGACGACGATGCTGCTCGTGCATCATTTTGGCTCGGCCTGGCGCCTGCCGCGCCTGACCGCCGCCTACCGCGTCGTCGAGTTCATCGGCCGGTGGTCGATGATCGACGTCTTCATGATCACGATCCTGGTCGGGCTCGTCCGCGTCGGCATCATCGCCTCGGTCTCGCCCGGGCCCGGTGCCATCGCCTTCGCCGCCGTCGTCGTGCTGACGATGTTCGCCGCCTCCAGCTTCGACCCGCGCCTGATGTGGGATGCCGCCGGCCTCAACAGGAACGCGCCGAGCCGTGCCGATGCCTCCCGCCCCACTCCCCGCCGCGCTGGCTCACGGAGCCGGCCTGCGTGAGCGGTTCGCAAGGGCCGTCGCCGGACGAGGAGGATGCCGACCAGCCGCCGCAGGCGCGGGTCCGCCGACGCAGCCGCTTCTCGGTCATCTGGATCATCCCGATCATCGCCTTCGGGCTGGCCATCTGGCTTGGCTACACCGCGCTCGCCTCGCGCGGCCCGCTGATCACCATCACCTTCAAGACCGCAAACGGCCTCAGCGAGCAGCAGACCCAGGTCAAGCACAAGAATGTCGGCCTCGGCACGGTCGAGGAGATCAAGCTCAGCCACGACATGTCGCACGTGGTCGTCCGCATCCGCATGACCCGGCAGGCCGCCGACTACATCACCGATCGCGCCCGCTTCTGGGTGGTTCGGCCGCGGCTCTCGCCAGGCAACATCTCCGGCCTCGAGACGCTGGTGACCGGCGCCTACATCGAGATCGACCCCGGCGCGCCCGGCGGCCACACGCAAACCAAGTTCACCGGCCTCGAGGATCCGCCCGGCATCCGCTCCGACGAACCCGGCCACACCTTCGTCCTGCAGGCCGACGAGCTCGGCTCGCTCGGCCCGGGTTCGCCGGTGTTCTACCGCGACGTCGCGGTTGGCGAGGTGCTGAGCTATGACCTCACCCGCGGCATGAACCCGATCGCGGTCAACATCTTCGTGCGCGCGCCGTTCGACTCCTACATCAGGCCCCAAACCCGGTTCTGGAACGCCTCCGGCGTGTCTCTCAACACCGGCCCGCAAGGCCTGCATCTGGAGCTGGAATCGCTGCAGGCGGTGATCTCCGGCGGCATCGCCTTCGGCACCGCCGAGGACGCCGAGAACGGCCCTGAGAGCCCCAACGACGCCAAGTTCCACCTCTACGGTGACAAGTCCGAGGCCGACGCCGCCGGCTTTCGCGCCCGCATCGCCTTCGTCTCCTATTTTGACACCGCGGTGCGCGGGCTTGACCGCGGCTCCGGGGTCGAGATCTTCGGCATCAAGATCGGCAACGTGACCGACGTGAAGCTCGAGCTGGACACCTCCACCGGGCACGCCCGGGTGCGCGTCGCCTACGAGATCCAGCCCGAACGCATCTTCGGCATCGGCGACACCGAGCAGCTCGACCCGATCCTGGTCGCCGGCAAGATGGTCGCGCTTGGTTTGCGCGCCGTGCTCGACAGCAGCAGCATCATCACCGGCACCAAGGTCATCTCGCTGCAATACGTCCCCAACGCCAAGGCCTCGCCGCTGCAGCTCGAGGACAAGATCATCGTCGTTCCGAGCCAATCCGGCGGGCTCGACAACATCATGACCTCGTTGTCCGACATCACCACCAAGCTGGACGAGATCCCGTTCGCCGACATCGGCCACAACGTCTCCCACTTGGTGAGCACGCTCGACCAGACGGTCGGCAGCCCGCAGGTCAAGCAGGCCATCCAGTCGCTCCAGCAAGTGCTCGACGACACCAGCAAGCTGGTGCGCAAGGCGGATGCCGGCGCGACGCCGGTGCTCAAGGAGCTGCCGCAATTGTCGGCGGAGCTGCAGCAGACGCTGGCCCGGGCGCGTGACCTGCTCGGCGCCAGCGGCTATGGCGGCAATTCGGACTTCCAGCGCAGCGCCGAGCGCACGCTCGACCAGGTGAACGAGACCGTCCGCTCGGTCCGCCTGCTGGCCGACTTCCTGACCAGGCATCCCGAGGCGCTGCTGCGCGGCAGAACCGGACAGGCAACGGGAAAATGAGCATGGTTCCGACCCTTCGCCGACGGTCCTTCGCCGCCGCAGCGATCGCGCTGCTCGCGCTGTCCGGCTGCGCCTCGCCCGAGACGACCTTCTTCATCCTGTCGGTGGCGCCGGGCACGCCGATGGCGGCCCTGCCGCAGGGCACGCCGCGCACGGTTGAGCTGCGCACCCCCGGCATCCCCGGCTACCTCGATCGCACCGACATCGTGCTGCGCAATGTCGACTACCGGCTGCAGGTCGGCCACTTCCAGAGCTGGGCCGAACCGCTCGCCGACATGACCGGCCGGGTGCTGGCCGAGGACCTGTCGCAGCGCCTGCCCGCCATGAGCGTCTACACCGAGGCCGGCGCCATCAGCGCGACGCCGGACGCCCGTGCCGACATCGACATCCTGCAGTTCAGCGCCGGCCCGGACGGCGTCGTCCGGCTGGTGGCCCAGGTGGCGGTTGAGGCCGGCATCGGGCACGCCCTCATTGCCCAGCGTCGGGTCAGCCTCGCCGTCACCCCGGGCGGCCCGACCACCCCGGCGCTGGTGGCCGCGATGAGCGCCGCGCTGGGGCAGCTCGCCGACCAGCTCGTCAAGCTCCTGCTCGCGCCGGCCGACAGTCCATCGACGCCGCTCGCCGGTCTCGAGGCCGGCTCCTGAGCGGCGCCGACGGGCTGAGCGACGAGGCGGTCGGCAGGCTGCTGACCGCGACGAGCCGCGTTGCCGTGGTCGGCGCCTCGCCCAACCCGTCCCGGCCCTCTTACGGCGTCACCGCCTTCCTGCTCGCGCGCGGCTTCGAGGTGTCGCCGATCAACCCGGCCCATGCCGGGCGGCCACTGCTCGGCCGACCGTGCGTCGCCAGCCTTGAGGCGGCCGCCCCGCTCGATATGGTCGACATCTTCCGCGCCCCCGAGCATGTCGGCCCGGTCGTCGACCAGGCGATCGCGCTCGGCGCCCGCAGCATCTGGATGCAGCTCGGCGTCGTCGACCACGCAGCGGCCGCGCGCGCCCGCCGCGCCGGCCTCACCGTGGTCATGGACCGCTGCCCGGCGATCGAGTGGCCGCGGCTCGGATTGAACCGGCCTCCGCGCGCCGTGTTGCGTCGTCAGCCGCTTTGATGGATCGTCATTTAAAACCAGGGTGAGCGCCATGACCGACCAGGAACGCGACCTCATTCAACGTTTCGTCGCCCAGGTGGGCGGCCATCCGGCAGCCGGCAGCGGCTTCCTCCAGGGCAGTGTGCCCACCACGACCGCCTCGCCAGACCTGCCGCCGGTCGACCCGCAGGCTGACCAGTTCATCGCCGAGCAGTTCGCCCGCTACCCGGAGGCGCGCTACCGCATCACCCAGATGGCGTTCGTTCAGCAGGCGGCGCTGACCGAGGCGCAGAATCGCCTGCGCCACATGGAGTGGGAGCTGAACCAGGCACGCCAGGCCCAGGCCCAGCCCGAGCAGCACGGCCTGTTCAGCCGCCTGCTCGGCGGCGGCGCGGCGCGGCCGCAGACCGCTCCAGGCGGCCCCTACGCTCAGCAATCCGCACCCTCGCCCGGCTACCAGCCTGGCCCGCCGCCGCCGCAATACCCGCCGAACTACCAGCCTGGCATGTTCCAGACCGGGGCCGGCGGCGGCGGCAACGGCTTCCTCGGCTCTGCCCTGCGCACCGCGACCGGCGTTGCCGGCGGCGTGCTGGCGGCCGACGCCATCAGCTCGATGTTCCATGGCGGCGGCATGGGCGGCGGCTTCGGCGGCGGCTTCGGCGGTGGCGGCGAGACCGTGAACGAGACGGTCAACAACTACGGCGACGCGGCCGCTCCGGGCGGCGCCGATCCCTGGGGCGGCTCCGGCCAGGACTACCAGGCGACCGACCCGGGTGCCGGCGTCGATCCCGGCCAGTCCGACCCGTTCGGCGGCGGCGGTGGCGGCTTTGACCAAGGCGGCGACGCCGGCGGCTTCGATGGCGGCGGCGGCTGGGACGACCAAAGCAACTGATCCAGGCCACGAGCACGGAGCGGCCGCGCGCCATGCCGAGCAAGGTCTATCCGGACGCGCCCGCCGCACTGGCCGGCCTGCTGCGCAACGACATGACTATCATGTCGGGCGGCTTCGGCCTGTGCGGCATCCCGGACGCGCTGATTGAAGCCGTGCGCGACAGTGGCGTCACCGGCCTCACCATCATCTCCAACAATGCCGGCATCGACGATGTCGGGCTCGGCCTGCTGCTCAAGACCAGGCAGGTGCGCCGCATGGTCAGCTCCTACGTCGGCGAGAACAAGACCTTCGCCGCCCAGTATCTCGCCGGCGAGCTGGAGATCGAGTTCAACCCGCAGGGCACGTTGGCCGAGCGTATCCGGGCCGGCGGCGCCGGCATCCCCGCCTTCTTCACCCGCACCGGCGCCGGCACGCTCGTCGGCGGGGGCAAGGAGACGCGCCGCTTCGATGGCCATGACTACATCATGGAGCGCGGCCTGGTCGCCGACCTGGCCTTGATCCACGCCTGGCGCGGCGACACCGAAGGCAACCTCGTCTACCGAATGACGGCGCGCAACTTCAACCCGATCATGGCCACCGCCGCCGCGGTCACCGTCGCCGAGGTCGAAGAGCTCGTCGAGGCGGGCACGCTCGATCCCGACCACATTGTCACACCCGGCATCTTCGTCGGACGCATCCTCCAGCTCGCCACCGCCGCCAAGCACATCGAGCAGCGCACAACGCGCACGCGCCCCGTGGAGGCGAGCGCCTGATGCCCTGGACGCGCGACCAGATGGCGGCCCGCGCCGCGCTCGAGCTGCAGGACGGCTTCTACGTCAACCTCGGCATCGGCATCCCCACGCTGGTCGCCAACCACATCCCACCCGGCATGGACATCAAGCTGCACAGCGAGAACGGCATGCTCGGCATGGGCCCGTTCCCATATCCCGGCGAGGAGGACGCCGACCTCATCAACGCCGGCAAGCAGACGGTCACCGTGCTGCCGACCACCAGCTTCTTCGACAGCGCGCAGTCGTTCGGCATGATCCGCGGCGGCCACATTCAGCTCTCGATCCTCGGCGGCCTCCAGGTGGCCGAAAACGGCGACCTGGCCAACTGGATGGTGCCCGGCAAGATGGTCAAGGGCATGGGCGGGGCGATGGACCTGGTTGCCGGCGTGCCGCGCGTCGTCGTGCTGATGGAGCATACCGCCAAGGGCGAGCCGAAGCTCCTGCCGCGCTGCACCCTACCGCTGACCGGCGCCGGCGTCGTGCACCTCGTCATCACCGAGCTCGCCGTGTTCGACGTGGGACGGCCGGGCCTGGTGCTGGTGGACATGGCGCCAGACATGACCGTCGAGGCGTTGCGCAAGGTGACGGCCGCCGAGTTCGAAGTCGGCGAAGCGCTGCTTTTCTGAAAACAAGGAAAAAGCGGTTGCTCGCTGTCGCTGGGCGTCTCACGAGCAAAAGCTTTTTGGTCCTGTTTTGCAAAAAAGGACTGCTTTCTCCCGTCCTCCTCCTCCGGAGCCGATGCCCCTTGCGCGTGCACCGGCGCGGCCGCTATAAGCCCGCCTCCCAAGCGACGGCGGGGCCATAGCTCAGTTGGGAGAGCGCCTGAATGGCATTCAGGAGGTCGTCGGTTCGATCCCGATTGGCTCCACCACCCTTCTGAGGGGGCATCGTCACCGTGCATCTCCTCGGCACGCTTGACGGTCTGCTCGCTCATTACGGCTACGGCCTTGTCGGCGTTGTCATCATGCTGGAGAGCATGGGGTTGCCGCTGCCCGGCGAGAGCCTGATGATCGGCTCCGCTATCTATTGCGCGACGACCGGGCGCCTCGACATTCGGATCGTGCTGCTGGTGGCCAGCGTCGGCGCCATCCTCGGCGACAATGCCGGCTACCTGATTGGCCGCAAGGTCGGCCTGCGGGTATTGACGCGGTATGGCCGCCGCATCGGCCTGACCGAGGATCGGCTGACGCTGGCGCGCTATTTGTTCCAGCGCTACGGCGGCTACGTCGTCTTTCTCGGCCGCTTCGTCGTCCTGCTGCGCACCCTGGCGGCGCTGCTTGCCGGCGCGACGCAGATGCCCTGGCCGGCCTTCCTCGCCTGCAATGCGCTTGGCGGGATCTGCTGGTGCCTGCTCTATGGCGGCGGCGCCTATGCGCTTGGCGACGCGGCGCGGCATCTGTCGGGCCCGATCGGCATCGGCGTCGGCAGTGTCGCCGCCGTTGCCGTCGCGACGCTGTTTCTCTTCGTCAAGCGCAATGAGAAACGGTTGACCAGTGAGGCCGAACAGGCGACAGGCGTGAGCGTCAGCGGCAAAGGTTGAGCATCATGCGACCCCTCCATCGAGCAACCCTCGCCGCAATCCTGGTGACGGGCACGGCCGCGACCATGCCCGCCGCCCGCACCGTGGCGCTGACGCAGCAGCCCGGCTCCGCGCTCGAAGCGACTGCGCGGACCCTGGCCGCTGGCGACCTCAAGGACGCCGCAGCGCATGGCGACACGCCGCTGCTGCTGGTCGGCTCGGCGCCGCTCGCGAGCGGCCCGCACCGCCGCGGCAAGTCGGCGCTGTTCGTGCAGGTGCAGTCCGCCAGCCTCTGCGGCTCTGCGGGCTGCTCGACGTCGGTCTACGTGGGCGACCGGAATGGCTGGCGGAAGGTGCTGGATTCGATCAGCGGACCTATCAAGGTAGACGCCAGAAGCCATGCCGGCATGCACGACTTGCTGGTGCATACGCATGATCGCTGGATCTGGAACGGCACCAGCTACGTGGACACCCTGCCGGCGCCCGCAGTGGATCTGCGAGATACGACGCCGAGGAAGTAAGGAAGCAATCCTTTTTTAAAAAAAGGATCAAAAAACTTTCGCTTCTTAAGTGCTGAAGTCTTTACGTCTTTTATTCAAAACAGGTCTTCCTTAACTCTGGCCGCCGTCGTAGCTGGCCACCTCGTCAAGCAACGACCAGACGCGCGACGGCTCCATGTCCACGCCCGGATCGTTCAGCAGGCGGTCAAGCTCGCGCAGCTTGGCTTCGTAGTCCGCCTCGGTCACAGCCACCCTCCGTCTTCGCACTGCAGCAAAACGCATAGATAAACAAAACGCAACATTTTAAACGTCCGTAGGTCGCTGGATCAGACCGTCGACAGCACGGCCGCAGCGAGCGCAGGAAGCTTGGCGGCGGGATGCGCCTGGTTGCGGAAGCGCAAGCCGTCATCCTCGCTCGGCGCGCCGAACAACTGGCGTCGCGAGGTGAAGGTAATCGCGACCACCGAGCGGGCCTCCGGCCGGGTCAGGAACTGCCGCGCCTCGCCTTCGAGGTCTAGCCGCTCGCACAGCAGGCGCCAATCAGCCCGGTCGAGATCCTCCAGAAACATTGCCAGGATCCCCGGCCGTGTCCCAGTCAGCCGGGCCGGTGCAATCGCCGCCATGTGGCGATGCACCGCCCGGGCGATCTCGTCCTCGCGCGCCGCCCGTGCAGCCATGACGAACACTGAGCCGCGCTCCACCGTCACCGCCAGGTGCGCCTCCGGTCCGAACTCGCGCCGTAGGCGGCCGAGCAGGTCAACCTCGCCGGCGCGCGCGGCCGCCAGCACCAGTGGATCAAGCCTGAGCACCGCCGCCTGATCATGGCAGGCCCGGCGACGCTCGAGCAGCAGAGCGTTGATCCGCCGGTGCAGCGAGGCCAGCACGCAGGGCTCGGCCGGATTGCGGTCAGCTCGCAAACCGTTCGGCAGCGTCATCTTGAGCAGGTAGCGTCCGGGATGCTGGGCCAGCCAGACCTGCAGGTCAGGATCCACCCGGTCCACGAGCTGGAACCAGGCGTAACGGTGTAGGTCGCGTCCCGCCTCGGCCGAGATGACGTCGCAGACGATCTCCGCCTCCAGCCCGTCACGCATCAGCAGCAGGTCAAACGGCGCGCCCTCGTCCAGCCCGGCATAGCTGATCTCGAAGCCCTGCTGACGCTGCCTCTCCGCAGTCGCGACGAGATGAAACAGCCCGATCAGCACCCCATCGCCGCTCAGCGCCTCGCGCAGCCTGGCCGCATAGCGCGCCCGCCCAGGGATCGTGAGCCGATCGATCAGCTGCGAGGCCAGCACTGCCAGGCGCAGCACGTGCCGGTCCGCCTCGCGCTGCAGGCCGCCGCCGCGGCGGAAGCGCTCGATCACCCGCTCCACGGCATGCCGGCGCAGCAGCGCTCGCCCAGCCAGCGTCGGCGTCGCCCCGCGTTCGAGGAACGCCATCCGCTCTTTCCACAGCCGTTTGCCCGCAAAGCCCACCAAGGTCTCGAGGGCCTCTACCGTCTGTGCGTCGGAGCAGTGTGCCATCACCCCTAGATCGGCAAACCCAGGACGGAGTGTTCGTCACGTCTAAGTGAGCAGGCTCAAAAATTCTGCGCTTCGCCAGGCTGATCAAGGCGCGCCGTCGCCGTCGCTGCCGGGTTCTGCGCCCGGTGCCGCAGGAGGTGATCGGCGAGCACGCAGGCCACCATCGCCTCGCCGACCGGCACCGCGCGAATGCCGACGCAGGGATCGTGCCGCCCGCGGGTCGACACCTCCACCGCACGCGCGGCGATGTCGACCGAACGCCGCGGCGTCAAAATCGAACTCGTCGGCTTGACCGCGAAGCGCACCACGATCGGCTGCCCGGTGGAGATGCCGCCGAGGATGCCGCCAGCGTGGTTCGACGCAAAGCCGACGCCGCCATCCGCCGTCGGCACCATCTCGTCGGCGTCCTCGCCGCTCGCCGCCGCCGCCGCCAGGCCGTCGCCGATCTCGACCGCCTTCACGGCATTGATCCCCATCAGCGCGCCCGCCAGCTCGGCGTCGAGCTTGGCGTAGAGCGGCGCCCCCAGCCCCACCGGCACGCCTTCGGCCACCACCTCGACGATGGCGCCGAGCGACGAGCCGCGACGTCGCGCCGCGTCCAGCAGCGCCGCCCAGCGCGCCGCCGCCGCGGCGTCAGGGCAGAAGAACGGGTTGCGCTCCACCTCGGCCCAGTCGAACGCGGCGCGGTCGATCGCGTCGGGACCGACCTGCACCAGCGCGCCGCGGATCCGCACCGCGGGAAGGATCTTGCGCGCGATGGCGCCGGCCGCCACCCGCATCGCGGTCTCGCGCGCCGAGCTGCGGCCGCCGCCGCGATGGTCGCGCACGCCGTATTTCAGCTGGTAGGTCAGGTCGGCATGACCCGGGCGGAAGCTCTGTGCGATGTTGCCATAGTCGCGGCTGCGCGCATCGGTGTTCTCGATCAGCAGCGAGATCGGGGTGCCGGTGGTCACGCCCTCAAACACGCCGGACAGGATGCGCACCTGGTCGGCCTCCTGGCGCTGCGTCGTGTAGCGCGACTGGCCCGGTCGCCGCCGGTCCAGGAAGGGCTGGATGTCCGCCGCGTCGAGCGTAAGGCGCGGCGGGCAGCCATCGATCACGCAGCCGATCGCCGCGCCATGGCTCTCGCCCCAGGTCGTCACCCGAAACAGATGGCCAAAGCTGTTGTGACTCATCCCCTCCGCCGTCCCTTCAGAGCCCGTTCGAGAATGCGCTAGGGTTCAGTCAGCTGGCGCGTCTGTGCGAGCCTCGACGCGGAGCGGCCGTCCGGCCGTGAGCATCGGAGCGCAGTGCAGGCGCGTCAGATGACCGCCCCGGTCGCATTAAGAAATGGGCTCCGGCGCCACTGCGATGTCCGGCGCATTCGGGTTCTTCATGCCGACGATGTGGTAGCCGCAATCCACATGGTGCACCTCCCCGGTGACCCCGCTCGCCAGGTTTGACAGCAGATACAGCCCCGCGCCGCCAACGTCGTCCAGCGTCACGTTGCGCTCCATCGGCGCGTTGAGCTGGTTCCAGCGCAGGATGTAGCGGAAGTCGCCGATGCCGCTGGCCGCCAGCGTCTTGAGCGGGCCGGCGCTCAACGCGTTGACCCGGATGCCGCGCGGCCCAAGATCGGCGGCGAGGTAGCGCACCGAGGCCTCCAGCGCCGCCTTGGCCACACCCATGACGTTGTAGTGCGGCATCACCTTCTCGGCGCCGAGATAGGTGAGCGTCAGCAGCGAGCCACCCGGCTTCATCAGCCGCGCCGCCGCCCGGCTCACCGCCGTGAACGAGAAGCAGGAGATGTCGAGCGCGGTCAGGAAGGCGGCGCGCGGCGTGTCCATGTAGAGCCCGCGCAGGAACTGCTTGTCGACCCAGCCGATGGCGTGGACCACGAAGTCGAGCTCGCCCCAATGCTGCTCCACCGCCGCGAACGTCGCCTCGATCGCGGCATCGTCGCCGACGTCGCACGGCAGGACGAGGCTGGAGCCGATGCTCTCCGCCAATGGCCGCACCCGCTTGCCCAGCGCCTCGCCCTGGTAGGTGAAGGCCACCTCCGCGCCCTGCGCGGCGCACGCCCTCGCGATCGCCCAGGCCAGCGAGCGCTCGTTCGCGACCCCCATCACCAGGCCGCGCCGCCCTTGCATCAGCGTGCCGCGGATCGTCTGGTTTGCCGCCGCGGCCTGCGGCAAGGCCGCGTCGGCTGGAATGGGGGTGTCGGCCATGATGCATCTCTAATCGGGTTGTCAGCGCCGGCGGCGTCGAGAGCCGTGCACTGACAGGCGTGGTGACACAGGCCCTTGCAGCAACGCAAGGCGCAGGGCCTGCTGCACCCGGCCGCCCAAGCCAGCACGAGGAGCGACGATGCAGCAGCAGAGCGACACGCCGAGCCCGTATGCGGCGCCGTTCGAGCAGTTCGACGCCTGGTTCGCCGAGGCGGAGCGTCACGAGATCAATGACCCCAACGCCATGACCCTCGCCACGATCGGCGCCGATGGCCGCCCATCGGCCCGCATCGTCCTGCTCAAGGCGCGCGATGAGCGCGGTTTCGTGTTCTACACCAATCTGGAGAGCCGCAAGGGCCGCGACCTCGCAGGCCATCCGACGGCCGCCCTGCTGTTCCACTGGAAGTCGCTGCGCCGCCAGGTGCGCATCGAAGGCGCCGTCCAACACGTCCCGGACGCCGAGGCGGACGCCTACTTCGCCACCCGTCCGCGCGTCTCACGCCTCGGCGCCTGGGCCTCGGAGCAGTCCCGGCCACTCCCCGGCCGCGACACCCTGCAGGCCCGCCTCGACCAGTTCGACGCCCGCTTCCCCGGCGGTCCAGTGCCGCGGCCGCCGCACTGGACCGGCCTGCTCGTGGTGCCGGACCGCTTCGAGTTCTGGCAGGACATCGAGTTCCGACTGCACGACCGCACGCTCTACGAACGCGCCGAGACCGGCTGGAGGGTGGGAAAGCTGTTTCCTTAGAGGAAGGGCCAGGAGCTCTGCTCCTGGACCGGTCACGCGCCAGCGTGCTGTCGCACGACGGGGCCGCGCCCCTAGACCCGTACCCATTAGAATTCAGGCAGGGCTCTTTCTTGCTTGGCGAAGCCAACGAATCCCCCGCGTCCCACGCCGAAGGCCTCGCCATGAGGGTCATGGATAAGGAATGGATTTTAAAGGCTCCGCCTTTAATCGGGTCCAGGGGCGACCCCCCTGGCCTTCGCCTTTCCCTGCTAGGCTCGGAGAAAAGGGGAACGCGAGGATGTCGATCCGCAAGATCCTGCTGCCGCTGGCCAGCACGCGTGCCGGCGCCGCCGCGCTTGGCACCGCCCTCGTGCTCGCCGCCTCCTGGCGCGCCCATGTCGACGTCCTGCACGTCCGTCTCGACAGTCGCGACGTCTCGCCGCTCGCCGGCGACGGGCTGTCCGGCGCGATGATCGAGGACATCATGACCGCCACCGAGAACGAGGGCTCGGAGCGCAGTCGCAGCGTCCGGGCGCTGTTCGACGTCTGCGTGGCCGAGCATGGGGTTGCCGTCGGCCCGGCCCAGCCCGGTGCTGCGGCGGCCAGCGCCAGCTTCACCACCCTGGTCGGCCGCGCCGACGAGATGATCGCCCAGCGCTCGCGGCTGGCTGATTTGGTGGTGGTGCCGCATGGCGAGGCCGGCCAGGACCTCGCCGCCTCCGAGGCGCTGCACGCGGTGCTGTTCGACAGCCGCCGTCCCGTGGTGATCGCGCCGCTCGCCGCACCGGCCAGCGTCGGTCGGCGCTGCTGCCTGGCCT
This sequence comes from Acetobacteraceae bacterium, assembly GCA_965198995.1. Classification (GTDB taxonomy): domain Bacteria; phylum Pseudomonadota; class Alphaproteobacteria; order Acetobacterales; family Acetobacteraceae; genus CAXMMR01. The sequence goes on along the minus strand of CBDAQG010000002.1, from coordinate 499,031 downwards.
GGAACGGCACCGCCGAGGCCTCGCGCATGGTCGCCGCGATGCTGCCGTTGCTGCAGCGGGCGGAGGCGGTGCAGGTGATCCATTCGGACGAGTATTCGCGTCCCGGCCCACCGGTCGCCGAGTTGCTGCGCTATCTGGAGCTGCACGGCATCCACGCCGGCACCACGGTGTTCCCGTTGGTGGAGCGCAGCGTCGGCGCCGGGCTGCTGACAGCCGCCCGCGCCTTTCATGCCGACCTGCTCGGCATGGGCGCCTACTCCAAGTCCCGCCTGCTACAGATGATCGCCGGCGGCAACACCCGCTACGTGCTGGAGCACGCCGACCTGCCGCTGCTGCTCAGCCGGTAGCGGGCGGGCCGCCTTAATCGTCGTGGTAGCCGTACACCTCCGGCAGGATGAAGATCGCGGCGAGCAGGCCGATCAGCGGGAAGATCGCGACGAACAGGGTCGCGTTGCCCTGGCCGATGGCGCTGAACAGCACCGGGAACAGGAAGATCGCCAGGAAGGACGGCAGCTTGACGAACACGTAGGCGACGCCTGACGCAATGCCGCGATACTCCGGCCGCGCCACCATCGAGGGGATGGTGACGACGTTCTCGGCGTCCCAGTAGTGTCCCCACAGCATCGCGGCGGCGGCAAACGGCAGGATGATCGTGTGCCCGGTCTTGATCGCGTATCCGGCGACAAGGAGCGAGGCGAGCACGATGCCGAAGCCGGCGATGCTGAGGCCGCGCTGACCGATCCGCGGCGTGATCAGCGGGCCGATCCACCCCGAGATCGCAGCGACGACGTAGAGCAGCAACGTCACGAGGTCAGTGCCGAGAACGCTCGACACGCCCACCAGCACGAACAGCACCGGGATGTAGAAGGCGAAGGTCGAGAACTCGCTGCCCTGCGCAAAGCAGGCGATCCAGCCGAACAGGGTGGCGCGCCAGCGGATCGGGTCGCGGCGGATGTGGGTCAGGAAGTCCCGCGCGCGCGGCCGCGGCAGCACGACGTCCTGGTTCGGCAGGAAGTCGAGCCGGTCCTGATACATCTGCGCCGACACTAGCTTGGCCTCGCGAAACCGGCCGCGCCGGATCAGCCAGATCGCCGTCTCGGGCAGGTTGTAGCGCAGCATGAAGATGATCGCCGCCGGCACCGCACCGAACCCCAGCGTGACGCGCCAGATCAGCCAGTGCGGCAGCCCCAGCCAGAGCAGCAGTGCGATGACCGCCAGCGCCAGCACCTCGCCGACCGCGAACATGAACTGCCAGCGGTTGCCCATCACCTCGCGTTCGCCGCGCGGCAGGAACTCCATGATGTAGGTGTAGCCGTTGGAGATGTCGCTGCCGAGCGGGATGCCCAGGATCAGCCGCACCACCACCAGCCACGCCATGCTCGGCACGAAGGCCTGCGCCACCGCGAACACCACGAACATGACCATGGTGGTCAGAAAGATCGCTCGCCGGCCAATCCGGTCCGATAGCCAGCCACCGAGCAGCGAGCCGAGGATCGCACCGCCCTGAGTGCCGGCGCCAGCCAGGCCGAGCAGTGCCGGCGACGGATGGAACTGCTCGCGCAGGAAGATCAGCACGAAGGCGATCGAGTAGAGGTCCCACGCCTCCACCAGGATCGAGGCGATCATCAGCCAGCCGACACGACGGCCATTGGGGCTGTAATGAGTCACCAGGTGGTTGACCGCTCGGTCCATCAGCGCCTGCTGCCCCGGATCCGTCGCCGTAACGCCCGACATCGCCTCGCCCCCTGATCCCCGGTCGAGCGCCGGATCAGGACCAGTCTAGGAGCGACGGCTTGATCTCGGCCAGCGGCTTGCGCGCCGTCGTTCTCAAGGCCGGTCGGCGCGATGATAGGGGTGCCCGGACAGGATCGCCTGGGCGCGAAACAGCTGCTCGGCCAGCATCGCGCGCACCAGCATGTGCGGCCAGGTCAGCGCCCCGAGCGACAGCACCAGCTCGCCGCGCGCCAGCACCCCAGGTGCAAGCCCGTCCGCCCCGCCGATCAGGAAGCACGGCTCGCGGCCCGAGGTGAGCCAGCGCTGCAGCAGCGCGGCCAAGCCCTCGCTGTCGGGCTGCACGCCGCCGAGGTCGAGCGGCACCACGATCGCCGCGGCCGGCAGCAGCACCAGCAGCGCCTCACCGTCCCGCCGGCGCCGCTCCGCCGCACTGCCGCCGCGCGCCTCGGCCACCTCGGTGAGCGTCAACGCCGGGCGCAGCCGGCCGGCATAGCGGCGATAGAGCTCGAACTCCGGCCCGTCGCGCAGCCGCCCGACCGCCAGCAGCCGCATCCCGGCTCAGGCGGGCTCGGCCACCACCTCGTCGCGCCGCTCGTCGAGGTCCGGCCCCCACATCTTCTCGAGCGCGTAGAGCGAGCGGGCCTCGGGCTTGAACAGGTGGACAACGATGTCGCCGGTGTCGATCAACACCCAGTCGGAGCCGCCAAGCCCCTCGATCTGCACCCGGCGGACGCCGATCTCCTCCAGCTTCTGCTCGAGATGGGTCGCCATCGCGCTGATCTGCCGGTCGGCGAGCCCAGTCGCGATCACCATCCGGTCGGCAAACGAGGCCCGCCCGGCGAGGTCGAGTGTGACCACCTGCTCGGCCTTGTCGTCCTCCAGGCTGGACACGATCACCGCCTGCATCTGGTCCAGCCGCCCCGTCTCCGCCCGCATCTCCGCCCGCGTCTTCGCCCCCGTCTCCGTCCCCGTCTCGGCGCTGGCCTCGCGCTTGGCCTTGCTGCGCGGCCCGGCGGCGGCAGCCTTCTTGCGTGGCGTCCCAGCGATCTTGGCGGCCTCGGCAAGCGTCGCCGCCGGGCGCACCGGACCGCGACGCTTCACGGCCTCGCCGGCCGCCCCCCGCGCCAGCTTGCTCGCACTCTCCGTCGGCGGTTTGCGTGCGATCGAGGTTGTCCTGTTGTTGATGTCGGCGCTGGCTAGGAACACTTCGGGGAAGTAGACGCCGCCGCCGCACTCCGCAAGGCGGTGGCCGACGACGCGTCCTGCCGCGCCGGCAGGAACAACCAGGCCGGCGCCGCAGCATCGGCCAGCAGGCTCGCCTGCGCCGACGGCCGACGCGCCCCGCGCCAGCGGGAGGCCGCCGCGCCGACCAGCGCCTCGGCGTTGTAGCCAGGGCGCGGCAGCACCGCGAACGGCGTGCTCGCGGCGATGCTCCGCCAGCCCCGCCAGGCCGGCAACTGCCGCAGGTTATCCGCCCCCATCAGCCAGACGAAGCGCGTGCCAGGGAACAGCCGTCGCAGCCGCGCCAACGTGTCGACGGTGTAGCGCGTGCCAAGCCGCCGCTCGATCGCGGTCGCGAGGATGCGCGGCTCGTGGGCGACCAGCGCCGTCGCCGAGGCCAGCCGCTCGGCCAGCGGCGCCATGCCCTGCGCCCGCTTGAGCGGGTTGCCGGGCGACACTAGCAGCCAAACCTGGTGGAGCCGCAGCCGCCGTAGCGCCAGCGTCGCGATGTGCCGATGGCCACGATGCGCCGGGTTGAACGACCCGCCCAGCAGCCCGACCCGCACCCGCCGCCGATCGCCGAACCGGCCCGGATCAAACATGTTGCAGGGAGAAAGAAGGAAGAAACTTCTTTTTCTGCAGAAAAAGAAGCAAAAAGACTTTCATCTCTTAAGGGCTCTGCTCCAGCGACGTACTCTAACCGGATAAAAGTTTTTTGGTTCTTTTTTTCAAAAAAGAACTTCTTTCTACTTTCTAATCTGCCCGTCGCTCTCGACCAGATACCGAAACGTTGTGAGCTGCTCGACGCCGATCGGCCCGCGCGCATGCAGCCGCCCGGTCGCAATCCCGATCTCGGCGCCGAACCCGAACTCGCCGCCGTCGCAGAACTGCGTCGAGGTGTTCCACATCGCCACCGCGCTGCCGGTCTCGCGCAAAAAGCGCTCCGCCACCGCCGCGTCCTCAGTGACGATCGCCTCGGTGTGCTCGCTGCCATGCCGCTCGATATGCGCCAGCGCCGCCTCCAGACCGTCGACAACCGCAATCGACAGCACCGGCGCAAGCCACTCGGTATCGTAATCCACCTGCGACGCCGCCGGCAGGGCGGGAACGATCGCCCGCGCCCGCGCATCCGCCCGAAACTCGCAACCGCCCTTCCGCAAATCCGCCACCAGCACCGGCAGCAACGACGGCGCAATCGCCGCATCAATCAGCAGCGTCTCGGTCGCCCCGCAAATCCCCGGCCGCCGCAGCTTGGCGTTGCGAAGCACCCGCCGCGCCATCTCCCAATCCGTCGCCGCATGCACGTAAGTGTGGCAAAGCCCCTCGGCATGCGCCAGCACCGGCACCCGCGCCTCCGCCTGCACCCGCTCCACCAGCGACCGTCCGCCGCGCGGAATGATCAAATCGATCAGCCCCGCCGCCCCAAGCATCGCCGCCACATGCGCCCGGTCCGTCCCCGAAACCACCTGAACGCACGCCTCCGGCAACCCCGCCCGCCGCAGCCCCTCGCCCAGCGCCGCATGAATAACGCCCGCCGACCGCGCTCCGTCCGACCCGCCGCGCAGGATCACCGCATTGCCCGACTTCAGGCAGATCCCCGCCGCATCCGCCCCGACATTCGGCCGGCTCTCGTAAATCATGCCGATCACGCCAATCGGCGCCGCCACCCGCCGGATGCGCAGCCCGTTCGGCCGATCCCATGCCGCGAGCGTGCGCCCCAACGGGTCCGCCAGCCCCGCAATCTCCTCCAGCCCCGTCGCCATCGCCTCAACCCGCGCCGGGTCGAGCGTCAGCCGATCGCGAAACGCCGTGCTGCCGGAAAACTCCGCCACATCAGCAGCATTCGCGGCCAGGATAGGCGCCGCCTGTGCCCTCAGCGCCGCCGCCATATGCCGCAGCCCCGCGTTGCGCGCCGCCTCGCCAACCCGCGCCAGCTCCCGCGACGCCTCCCGCGCCGCCTCGGCCAGGGTGCGCATCTGCGTCGCGGCGATGTCCGTCTGAGTGTTCATGATGGGGCGAGAATGGCGTAAGAAAGCGATGGCGGGAAGAAGAAAGGCCAGGGCTCTGCCCTGGACCCGCTGGGGGCAGCGCCCCCAGACCCGCGTTCGTAGAAGCTAGGCGCCCAGCCTCAAACGTTGAACCTGAACTCCAGCACGTCGCCGTCCTTGACCACATACTCGCGCCCCTCCACCCGCATCTTGCCCGCCTCCTTCGCCCCCTGCTCGCCATGGCAGGCGACATAATCCTCATAGGCGATCGTTTCGCAAGCGATGAACCCGCGCTCGAAATCGTTATGGATCACGGCGGCAGCCTGCGGCGCCTTGGTCCCACGCGTGATCGTCCAGGCCCGGCTCTCCTTCGGCCCACACGTAAAATACGTGACCAGCCCCAGCAGCGCATACCCAGCCCGGATCACCCGATCGAGCCCGCTATCGTTCAGCCCCAGCCCGTCCAGAAACTCCCGCCGGTCCGCCTCGGCGAGCTGGCTCACCTCCGCCTCAATCGCCGCCGAGACCACCACCACGCCCGCCCCCTCGCGCGCCGCCTGCGCCACCACCCGCTCGGACTGCGCGTTCCCCGTCGCCGCAGCCCCCTCCTCGACGTTGCACACGTAGAGCACCGGCTTGCTGGTCATCAGCTGCAACCGCGCCACCGCCGCCTCGTCGCCGGGTGCCACCGCCGTGCGCGCCGGCCGCCCCGCCTGCAGCGCGGCAACAATCGGCTCCATGAGCGCCACCAGCGTCAGCGCCTCGCGGTCGGCGCTCTTCGCCTTCTTCTGCGCCGTGAGCAGCCGCTTCTCCAGACTCTCCAGATCCGCCAGCATCAGCTCGGTATCGACCGTCTCGGCGTCGCGCAGCGGATCGATGCTGCCCTCGACATGGGTCACATCGTCATCCTCGAAGCAGCGGAGCACGTGGATGATCGCGTCCACCTCGCGGATGTTGGCCAGGAACTGGTTGCCCAGCCCCTCCCCCTTTGAAGCGCCACGCACCAGGCCGGCGATGTCGACGAACTCCAGGCTGGTCGGCACCGTCTTGAGCGACTTGCCGATGCGCGTCAGCGCGTCCAGCCGCGGGTCCGGCACCGCCACCCGGCCGACATTCGGCTCGATGGTGCAGAACGGATAGTTCGCCGCCTGTGCCGCAGCCGTCGCCGTCAGCGCGTTGAACAGCGTCGACTTGCCGACATTGGGCAGCCCGACGATGCCGCAGTTGAAGCCCATCAGCGTGTCTCCTGGGACAGCAGCGCCACCCGCGTCATGAACTCTTCAGGCCGCCCGCCGGCAAGCAGTGGCGCAGCATCCGCGACCGCATCGAGCATGCCGGCGAGCCACTCCTGGTCGACTTTGGCAAAATCCCCCAGCACGTGCCCCAGCACCCGCTCCTTGCTGCCGGGATGGCCGATGCCGAGCCGCACCCGCCAATACTCCTGGCTACCAAGCAGCCGGTCCATGCTGCGCAGCCCGTTATGCCCCGCCGCCCCGCCGCCGCGCTTTACCCGCACCTTGCCGGCGATGAGGTCGAGCTCATCATGCAGCGCGGTGATCGCCTCGGGCGGCAGCTTGAAAAAAGCGGCCGCCGGCTGCACCGACGCGCCGCTGTCGTTCATGTAGGTCATCGGCTTGAGCGCCAGCACCCGCTCGCCGCCGACCGCCCCCTCGGCGACCAGCCCCTTGAAGCGCGACCGCCAGGGCGAGAAGCCGTGCCGCGCGGCAATCCGGTCGATCGCCATGAAGCCGACATTGTGCCGCTGCCGCGCCATGGCGGGCTCGGGGTTGCCGAGCCCGACCCAAAGCAGCACGCCCGCGCCCCGGGCGCGCCCGGCTACTTCTTCGCGGCAGGCTTGGCCGGCGCCTTGGCCGCCGCCGGCGCCTTGGCCGCCGCTGGTGCCGCCTTGCCCTTCGGCGCCGCCGCCGCCGCCGGCGCCGCTCCCGCCTCGACCGGCGCGTCCGGCAGCTTCGAGGGGGCGGCGATGGTGGCGATGACGAAGTCGCGGTCGGTGATCGTCGGCCGAATCTCGGTGACGCCCGTCAGATCGTGCCAGCGCACGTTGTCGTTGATGTCGAGCGCGCCGAGGTCGACCTCGAAGAACTCCGGAACGTGGTCCGGATCGGCATACACCTCGACGGTGTGGCGAACGACGTTCAGCACCCCGCCGCGCTTCAGCCCCGGCGAGGTCGCCTCGTTAATGAAATGCACGCTCACCGCGACGCGGATCTGCTCGCCGGCGGCCAGACGCTGGAAGTCGACATGGATCGGCTTGTCGCTGACCGGATGGAGCTGCACCTCACGGATCAGCGCCCGCGACTTGGCTCCCGCGACGTCGAGCTCGTAGAGCCGCGAGCGGTAGCCCGGCCGGCTGATCTCGCGCACCACGACGCGCGGGTCGAGCGCGATCAGCGTCGACTCCTGCTTGGCGCCGTAGATCACCGCCGGCACCTTGCCGGCCCTTCTGGTCGCGCGTGCCGCCCCCTTACCTGCACGGTCGCGCGCCTCAGCCTCGATCGTCACGAAATCGGCCATGGAACACTGCTCCGGTACATCAAAAAACGCCGGCCTCCAGGGGTGCCGACGATCCGGCGCGGTCTAGCCCATCGCAGCGCCGGCGCGCAAGGCAGCGCTGCCGTCCACCATCTTCGTCCGCCACCATTTCACCGCGGCACCGCCCGACCCGCGCCGCGTTCTGGGCAGGCAGCTCCGGAGGCATCATGGCAGGCTTCAAGATCCTCGTCGTCGGCGGCGGCGTCGCCGGCCTCGAAATAGCGACCCGGCTCGGCCGCGGCATGGGTCGGCGCGGCGAGGCAGAGATCACCCTGGTCGACCGCGCGCTCGCGCATGTGTGGAAGCCGATGCTGCACACCTTCGCCGCCGGCACATCGAGCGCCGCGCAGGAGCAAGTCGCCTACATCGCCCAGGCCCGCCGCAACGCCTTCCGCTTCTGGCCCGGCGAGATCGCCGCCGTCGACCGCGAGCGCCGCATCGTCACGCTCGAGAAGCTGCACCTCGAAGACGGCCAGGTGCTCGACGGCGCGACCCTCGACTACGATGCCCTGATCCTGGCGATCGGCAGCCGCGCCAACGATTTTGACACCCCCGGCGTGGTCGAGCACTGCCTGTTCGTCGACGACCTCACCCAGGCGCTGCGCTTTAACGACTACTTCCGCTCCCGCGTGCTGGCCGCCGCCGCCGGCAGCGAGAACGGGCTCGACATCGCCATCGTCGGCGGCGGCGCCACCGGCACCGAGCTTGCCGCTGAGATCAGCCGGGCGCTCGAGATCGCCGACAGCTATGACCACGGCGCCATCCGCCACCGCCTCCGCCTCGCCTTGATCGAGGCCGGGCCGCGCATCCTGCCGGCCTTCCCCTCCACCGTCTCCGACCAGGCCACCGCCGAGCTGAAGCGCCTCGGCCTCGGCGTGTTCACCGGCGCCCAGGTCGTCAGCGTCGACGCCGGCGGCTTGGTGCTGAAAGACGGCAAGCGCCTGCAATCCGAGCTGACCGTGTGGGCCGCCGGCATCAAGGGCGCCGACATCCTGCAACGCCTCGGCCTGGAAACCAGCAAGTTCGGCCAGCTCGCCATCCGCCCCACCCTGCAGACGACGCAGGATCCCCACGTCTTCGCCATCGGCGACTGCGCGACACTCATCTACCCAGGCGAGCAACGCCCGGTGCCGGCCACCGCCCAGGTGGCGCACGCCATGGCCAAGCACCTCGCCCGCCACCTGCCCGCTTGGCTGCGCTCGGCCACGCCGCTGCCGGAGTTCCGCTACAGCGACAAAGGCTCGATCGTCTCCCTTGGCCCCTATGGCGGCTGGGGCACGCTCGGTCGCTACGGCTTCTTCAGCGGCCGCGAGTTCCGCGGCTGGCTCGCCAGCGCCGGACACCAGATGCTGTATCGCGAGCACCAGATCATGCTGAATGGGCTGTTGCGCGGATTGCTGGTCTGGTTCGCAGGGTCGGTCAATGCGGCGGTCAAACCAAGAGTTAGATTAGACTAGAAGCAGGGAAGCGGTTCTTTTTTGAAAAAAAGAACCAAAAAACTTTTACTCATTAAGATGCTGATGGGCACTGGCCTAACTGCTAGAAGTTTTTTGCTTCTTTTTTTCAAAAAAGAAGCGCTTCCCTTTAAGCCGCCGACCGCACCGCCACCTGCCCCTCCATGCCCGGCCAATCCGAGTAACCAGCCGAGCCGCCGCCATACCACGTCGCCTTCGGCGCCTCCGCCAGCGGCGCGCCATGCTGTAGGCGCCACACCAGGTCCGGATTAGCCAGGAACGGCCGGCCGAAGCTGACCAAGTCCACGTCGCCGTTGGCGATCTCCGCCTCGGCCAGCTCCCGCGTATAGTTGTTGTTGCCGATATAGGCGCCCCGGAAGCTCCGGCGCAGCGCGGCGAAATCCACCCCCTCCGTCGGCTCGCGCGACTGCTGCGTCACCCCTTCGATCGCATGCAGGTAGAGCAGCCCGAACCGGTTCAGCCTCTCGATATAGCGCCCGTAGGTCTCCATCGGATGGCTGTCGAGCGGCGTCACACCCGGCATCGTCGTCGCCGGCGAAATCCGGATGCCGACCCGCTGCCCGCCGCCCCAGACCTCCGTCACTGCCTCCACCACGGCAAGCGGAAAGCGCAGCCGGTTCTCAATCGAGCCGCCATACTGGTCGGTGCGCTGGTTGGTGCTGTCGCGAATGAACTGCTCCAGCAGGTAGTTGTTGGCCGAGTGCACCTCGACGCCGTCGAACCCCGCCTCGCGGGCATGACGCGCCGCCCGCACATAGTCCTGCACGATGCCTGGGATCTCGTCGGTCTCCAGCGCCCGCGGCGTCACATGGTCCTTCATGCCGCCCGTCGTGAACGCCTGCCCGGTCGGCCGGATCGCCGAGGCCGACACCGGCAACTGCCCATCCGGCTGCACGTCGGGATGCGAGATCCGTCCGGTGTGCCAAAGCTGCAGGAAGATCAGCCCGCCATTGGCATGCACGCCCGCCGTCACGCGGTGCCAAGCCGCCACCTGCTCGTCGGTCCAGATCCCCGGCGTGTAGGCGTAACCGACCGCCTGAGGTGAAATGTTGGTCGCCTCGCTGATGATCAGCCCGGCGCTGGCACGCTGCGCATAGTAGTCGACGGCGAAGTCCGGCGGCACGCCGGCCGTGCTCGAGCGGCTACGGGTCAGCGGCGCCATGACGATGCGGTTGCGCAGGTTCAGGCCGCCGATGGTGACCGGCTCGAACAGGCTTGAGGTGTCTGCCATGGCTGTCGCGCTCCATGCGTCGTGATGCTGCAGGAACGAACAGACGGCACGATCCGAAGTTGCGGACCCCAGCAAGGCCAGGGGCGTCGCCCTGGACCCGATTAAAGACGAAGCCTTCAAATCCATTCCTGATCATACCCGACGCGTGAGATCTGCGCGGAACGGGGGTCTGGGGCCTCAGGCCCCAGCGAGGTCCAGGAGCAGAGCTCCTGGCCTCAAGGCCGCGCCAAAGGCAGCCGCGCGCCCCCGAGCGCCCGCTCAAGCTGCACGTCGCGCCGAAAGCGGAACAGGCGCGCCGGCCGCCCGCCCGTCTCGCCGGTCAGCGCGCCGGTCTCCTCGATCAGCTCCTGGCCGTCGATCAGCCGGCGGAAGTTCTGCTTGTGCAGCCGCCGCCCGGCCAGCGCCTCCACGCTGCGCTGCAGTTGCAAAAAGGTGAAGGTGTCGCCCAGCAGCTCGAACACCACCGGCCGATATTTCAGCTTGGCGCGCAGCCGGGCGAGCCCGGTTGCCAGGATGCGTCGGTGGTCATGCGCCATCGGCCGCCCATAGCTCGCCGGCTCGGCGCCCGAGGGCAGCGGCACGGCGGCGCGGCTTTCCGCAACCAGCCCCGCCTCCCACAGCAGTTCGTAGCGCGACAGCACCAGCTCTTCGTTCCAAGCCCGCCCGCCAAGGCCGAAGGCGAACTCCGCCCGCTGGCGCCGCGTCGGCGTGTCGCCGGCCTCGCTCCAGGCGGCCAACGCCGGTGCGATGCGCTCGGCGATGATCCCCGGCGGCCCCTCGCGATGGTCCTCCCACGGGAAATACTCATACCAGCCGCGCCAGCCCGCCCCCGCGCTCGCCGCCTTGCCGCCGAGCTCGCGCGTGAGCCCCAGATAGCCCACCGAGATCGCCCGCCCCTCCGCCCCGGTGCGCCCGCGGTCGGCAAAGGTGTAGAGTTGCTCGACATAGCCAAGCGGGTGCTGCGTCTGCTGCTCGACCCAGGAGCGCAGGCCCGATTGCAGCGACCGATGCATGTCCTCGAACGGGCCGGACGGCAGGCTCGCGCCGCCGTCGATGGTCAGCACCCGCGGCTCCCCCGCCGTCACCGCCACCAACAGCGCAATCAGCTCCGCTTCAAGGCCGGCGGCGGCCACCGGCGTCCCTCAGACCGGCCAGCAGGAAGCCCGGCTTGCCGCCCGGCGCCACGCCCGACTTCCCTTTCGGCGCTCGCGATGGAATGCTGCGGCACGCTGATGCACCCTGCCTCGGCACCGTTATTGCAGTGCGGTAAAGCATATCAATCTTGCGGCCGGCTGCTATACACCCCCCCATCCCGCCGCGCCTTACGCGAAAGCCAACGTCCGGATGCAAAGTGCACTGATGAGCGACATCTTCACCTTTGCCATCGACTTCGAGAACATCCAGGCGGGCTTCTCGCATGACCAACCTACCACCTACATAGGCCGGGTTAAAATCGACGCCGACGGTCCGACCGTCACCGGCGGCAACCGGCCGGGCGCCTTGAACCTCGGCTTTCGCGTGCGCGACAAGCAGAGCGGCGACGTGATCTTCGAGGATCGCGCCTTCCTGCTCGCCTCGACGCTGACGCCGGACCACTGGACCGGCTTCACCATCAACATTCCCGCCCTCGAGCGCACCGTCCGCGACGCTGAGTTGATGCTCGACTTTGTCCGCGAGGCAGAGTTCTGGTTCCACGAGCGCGGCTCGGAGATGGTGGTCGCCGAGCTGCAGTCGCCGCGCGTCGAGGCGCCGCTGCCGCCGCGCATGCCCGCCACCCCGCCGGCGCCAAGCCCGCCCGCGCCGGCCGAGCCGGTGGCACTCTACGAGTCCCCGCAACTGCGCCATTCGCGCGCCCGTGCGCCCGCGACCACGATGGAGCAGAGCGCCCGCTACGTCTTCGACATCAGCGACCTGATGCAGTTCTGGCGCGACAACGTCCGCCCCACCGGCATCCAGCGCGTCCAGATCGAAGTGCTGCGCTCGATCATCGAGCGCGAGATCGATCCGGAGTTCGCCGACGCGCCGTTCACCACCATCTTCTTCGACGGCGCCTCGCACTCGTGGAAGTCGCTGCCGAACGAGCGGCTGCTGCAGCAGATCAAGACCTCCTACACCCCGTCGATCACCAAGGAGCTGTGGCTGATCGACCTCGACGACGCGCTGCTCTCCGCCCGCACCTACACGCCGATGGCCGGCGACGCGATCATCAATCTCGGCAGCTCCTGGTGGATCCCGGACTACCTGCACAAGGTGCAGCGCCTGCGCCTCGAATACGGCATCCGCTACATCCCGTTCATCCACGACGCGATCCCGCTGGTCACCCCCGAGTTCTGCGATGCCGGCCTGGTCGACGAGTTCCGCCTGTGGTTCCGCGGCGCGGTCGGGATCGCCGACCACATCATCGTCAACTCGAGCTGCAGCGGCGCCGACGTCGACCGCTGCGCCCGCGAGCTCACCGGCGATTGCGCGGAGATCTCGATCGCCCGCCTCAACGCCGCCTTCCCGCAGCCCGAGACGATGCTGCGCACCGGCATCATCGAGCGCCTCAACCTCGACATCGAACGCTACGTGATGTGCGTCGGCACGCTCGAGGCGCGCAAGAACCACGCCCTGCTGTTCCAGATCTGGTCCGATCTCGCCCGCATGCTGCCGCGCGAGCGGGTGCCCAAGCTGGTGCTGGTCGGCAAGGAAGGCTGGATGTTCGACCTGGCGCGCGCCGTCTTCTCGCGCGACCCGGCACTCAAGGAGCTGGTGATCAAGCTGCACAACCTGTCCGACCAGGAGCTTGCTGACCTCTATCGCGGCGCGCTGTTCACCGTCTATCCGAGCTTCTACGAAGGCTGGGGCCTGCCGGTCACCGAGGCCGTCTCATACGGCAAGCTCACCGTCGCCTCGAACAACTCCTCGGTGCCCGAGGCCGCCTCGCGCGGCGACATCCTGATCGACCCGCACGACCAGAGCAGCTGGCGCGACACCATCCTGCGCCTGGTCTCGGACGACGCCTTCCTCACCCAGAGCACCCGGATCAGCCGCGAGCGCGCCGACATCCGCCGCTGGGCCGACGTCGCCAACGACATCCTGGAGGCCGCCCGCACCTCGGTCCGCGGCGTCGCCGAACAGCACACGACGATGATCCAGGACGGCACGATCTACGACTTCCGGATCGTCACCGCCCGCAAGAACTACGATTGCAGCGCCCTGCCCTTCCGCTCCGGCGCCGGCTGGCATCATCTGGAAGAGTGGGGCGCCTGGTCCGCCCCGGGCGTCACGGAACTTAAGTTCCGCGTCGCCACCACCGCCGACCGCTACCTCTATCTGGTGGTCAAAGGCGGCAGCGAGCCGTTGAACGTGACCCTCACCGTCGACCGCAAAACCCGCATGTCTCGCGAGATCGCGCCCGACAACCGGGTGATCTTCCGCGCCGACATCGGCACCTCGCCGCGCAACGAGCACGTCATCCGAATGATCGTGCACAATCCGGTCAACCTGGCGCTCAAGACGGGCGGCGCCGACAACCGCCAGATCGGCGTCGGCTTCCTCAACATGGTCTGCGTGCCGCACGCCGACATCTCCTCGCGGCTGAACTTCCTCGAGGCGATGCAGATGCACTTCGTCTAAGGAAGGCCAGGGCCCCCCCGCCGTGAACCTTTGGCCCACTCGCCCTCGAAGCCTATGAGCCCGCGTCCCACGCCACCGAGTTCCCCCCATGGGAACATGAACTAAGAACGGATTTTAAAGGCTCCGCCTTTCATGGGGTCCAGGGGCGACGCCCCTGGCCTTCCTTAAAACGCCCCGCTCGCTTTTTATCCGCAGCCTGTGCGGCAGCGCTGCGTTGCCAGCCGGTGGGCCGTCGGCCGCAGCAAGAAAGGTTTGAACGATGACGCGCATCTTGCTGGTCGAGGATCACGAGGAAATCTGGGACTTCCTCTCACGCCGCCTGAAGCGTCGCGGCTACGAGGTGGCGCTCGCCCATGACGGCGAGGCCGGCCTTGCCCAGGCGCTGGCCGACGTCCCGGACGTCATGCTGCTCGACATGAACCTGCCGCTCAAGGACGGCTGGACCGTCGCCCGCGAGGTCAAGGCCAGCAGCCAGGGTGCCACCATCCCGATCATCGCGCTGACCGCCCACGCGATGTCGGGCGACAAGGAAAAGGCGCTCGCCGCCGGCTGCGACGACTACCACGCCAAGCCGGTCGACTTCTCCAAGCTGCTCGAACAAATCGAGGCGGTGACCGGCAACGTCGCCGGCGTCACCGCAAGCTGAAGCGCCGCCCGGCCTTGCCGGCTCGGCGCCAGCCGCGATATTGCCGTCGACAACAGGAGCGTTGCCCATGTTCATCGCCATGAACCGCTTTCGCGTGCTGCCCGGCGCCGAGGCTGATTTCGAGCAGGTCTGGCTCGGCCGCGACTCGCAGCTGCAGACGGTGCCCGGCTTCGTCGAGTTCCACCTGCTCCGCGGCCCGACGCGCGACGACCACGTGCTCTACTCCTCGCACACAATCTGGCGCGACCATGCGTCGTTCGAGGCCTGGACGACCTCCGAGGCGTTCCGCCGTGCGCATGCCGGCGCCGGCGGCAACAAGCCGATGTATCTGGGGCACCCGGAGTTCGAGGGCTTCGAGGTGCTGCAGACGATCAAGCCGTCCGCGTCCGGCGAGGCGCCCGCCGCCGCCGCTTAGCCATGCCGCCGCGCCCCGTCATGCTGGTGATCCTCGACGGCTTCGGCTGGCGCGAGGAGGCCTCCGACAACGCAGTGTTTCAAGCCTCCACCCCGGCCTTCGACCGCCTTTGGGCCGCCGGCCCGCATGCCTTTCTGCGCACCGACGGCCGCGAGGTTGGCCTCCCCGGCGGCCAGATGGGCAACTCCGAGGTCGGCCACCTCAACATCGGCGCCGGCCGCATCGTTGCCCAGGAACTCGGCCGCATCGCCGCCGCGATCGAGGATGAGACCCTGGCCGACGCCCCGGCCCTCTGCGCGCTGGTCGCCGCGCTGCAGGCGAGCGGCGGCGTTTGCCACCTGCTCGGCCTGGTCTCCGACGGCGGCGTGCACGCCCACCAGGACCACGCCGTCGCCCTCGCCCGTATCCTGCACGCCGCCGCCATCCCCACGGTGCTGCACGCCGTCACCGATGGCCGGGACACCCCGCCCTCCTCCGCCGCCGGCTTCCTCGCCGCGCTGCAAGCCGCCTTGCCGCCCGCAATCCCGGTGGTCACGGTCAGCGGCCGCTACTACGCCATGGACCGCGACAACCGCTGGGAGCGCGTCGAGCGCGCGCTCACGGTGATGACGAGCGGCGCTGGCCCGCGCTCGCCGAGCGTCGCCGCACTGCTCGAGCGCAGCTACGCCGAGGGCATCACCGACGAGTTCGTCGTTCCCGCCGTGATCGGCGGGCACTACCAGGGCATGGCCGACGGCGACGCCCTGCTGTGCTTCAACTTCCGTGCCGACCGGGTGCGCGAGCTGCTCGCCGCCCTGCTCGATCCCGCCTTCACCGGTTTCGCCCGCCCGCACCGGATCCGCTTTGCCGCCGCCGCCGGCATGACGCGCTACGGCGACGCCCTGGCCCCGTTCATCGACCCGCTGTTCCAGCCGCAATCCTTCGCCGCCATCCTGGGCGAGGTGGTCAGCCGCGCCGGCCGCACCCAGCTCCGCATGGCCGAGACCGAGAAGTATCCTCACGTCACCTACTTCCTGAACGGCGGCCAGGAGGCCCCTTACCCCGGCGAGCACCGCATCATGGTGCCCTCGCCCAAGGTCGCGACCTACGACCTGCAGCCCGAGATGTCCGCGCCCGAGCTCGCCAGCCGCGCCGTGGCGGCGATCGCCGGCGGCGGCTTCGACCTCATCGTGCTGAACTTCGCCAACGCCGACATGGTCGGCCACACCGGCAGCCTGCCGGCGGCCATCCGCGCCGTCGAGGCCGTCGATCAGGCGCTTGGCCAAATCGCGTACGCGATCGCGACGGCCGGCGGCGCTCTGCTGGTCACCGCCGACCACGGCAATGCCGAGCTGATGCGCGACGCCGCCACCGGCGAGCCCCACACCGCCCACACCACCAACGTCGTGCCGATCCTGCTCGCGGGTGCCCCGGGAACGACACTGCGCAACGGTCGCTTGGCCGACATCGCCCCGACCCTGCTGGCGCTGATGGGCCTGCCTGCGCCCATCGAGATGACAGGCCAAGCGCTTCTTTTTTGAAAAAAAGACGCAAAAAACTTTTACTCGCGCTGTCGCGCCTGCCTTTCGGGGCAAAAGTTTTTTGGTTCTTTTTTTCAAAAAAGAACCTCTTGCTTGCTGTTCCCCTCCTCGCCGCCTCGCCCGACGACGCGCACCGCCACCTCATCCAGGCCGAGCGCGACGAGGCCGCCCGCGCCGCCGCACAGCGCGCCGCCGAGCAGCACGCCCGCGCCGCCGCCGATCAGGCGGCCCGCCTCGCCGCCGACCGCCTGGCCGCCGGCACCGCCCTGCGCAACACCCAGGCCGCCACCGCCACCGCCAGCGCCCGGCTCGACGCGATCGAGGCGTCCCGCCGCGACGCCGAAGCCCGCCTGGCCATCCTGCAAGCCAAGATCGAGCCCCTGCTGCCGCTGCTGCAGCGCTTGCGCCTGTACCCGGCAGAAACGCTGCTCGCCGCGCCGCTGCCGGCCGAGCAGGCGATCACCGGCCTGATCGTCGTCGAGGGCCTGGCCGACCAGGTCCGGGCCGAAGCGGCCGCGATCGAGGCGCAGCGCGCCGCCGTCGCCGCCCTCCACCGCCAAGCCGTCGAGGCCGCCACCAAGCTCCAGGCCGCACAGGCCAGACAGTCAAGCGAAGTCGTCGCGCTCGACCACTCTCTCGCCACCGCCCGCACCGGCGAAGCCACGGCCGAGCGACGCGCCCTCGCCGCCAGCCAGGCCGAGCAGCAAGCCGCCGCCCTTGCCGACGCCCTGAAGAGCGCCATCGCCCAGGCCGACGCGGCCACCACCCGCCTGCCCGCCAGCACCGCCTCGCCCGGCCTCGCCGGCGGCAGCCATCTCACGACCCCGGTCGCCGCCCCGCTGGTGCGCCGCTTCGGCGACCCGACCGAGGCCGGCCCCGCCACCGGCCTGTCTTACCAGCCAACCCCCGGCGCCCGCATCGTCGCCCCCTGCCGCGGCCGCATCGTCTTCGGCGCCGACGTCCAAGGCCTCGGCCTGCTCGCCATCCTGGACTGCGGCGCCGGCTGGCACGTCGTCCTGTCCGGCCTCGGCCAACTGGACGCCAAGCCAGGCACGGCCGTGCTGGCCGGCCAGCCAATCGGGCATGCGTCGGAGCAGCGGCTTTATTTGGAAGTGAGACATAGGGGCCAGCCGGTGGATCCACGGTTGTCGTGAAGGACAAACGCTTCTTTTTTGAAGAAAAGAAGCAAAAAACTTTTACTTTATTGGAGCCAACGATCCAGCATCAGTTGTATTTTGAATTACAAAGGATCCTGGGTGAGCAGAAGTTTTTTGCTTCTTTTTTTCAAAAAAGAAGCGCTTCCTTCCTAGTGTGCCTCGCTCCAACTGTGGCCAATCCCAGTCTCCACCACCAATGGCAGCGAGATCGTCACCGCGTTCTGCATTACCTCCTGCGCCACCGCGGCGACCTGCTCCGCCTCCGCCTCCGAGGCCTCGAACAGCAGCTCGTCATGCACCTGCAGCAGCAGCCGCGCCTCCAGACCCGCCTGCGCCAGCGCCCGCGGCAGTCGCACCATGGCGTGCTTGATGATGTCCGCCGCGCCGCCCTGCAGCGGCGCGTTGATCGCCTGCCGCTCCGCCCCGGCGCGCCGCGCCATGTTGCGGTCGGCGATCCCGGGGATCCAGCAGCGCCGCCCGAACGGCGTCAGCACGTAGCCGGAGATGCGCGCCTCTTCCTTGGTCCGCTCCATGTAGTCGCGGATGCCCGGATAGCGCGAGAAGTACGCATCGATGTAGAGCTTCGCCTCGCCCGGCTCGATCTGCAGCTGCCGCCCCAGCCCAAAGGCGCTGATGCCGTAGATGATGCCAAAATTGATCGCCTTGGCCCGCCGCCGCGTCAGCGCGTCCATCTGCTCGAGCGGGATGTTGAACACCTCGCTCGCCGTGCGTGCGTGGATGTCCTGCCCGGTGCGGAACGCCTCGCTCAGCGCGGGGACGTCGGCGACATGGGCCAGCAGCCGCAGCTCGATCTGCGAGTAGTCGGCGCTGACCAGCCGAAACCCCGGCTCGGCGACAAAGGCGCGCCGGATCCGCCCGCCCTCCTCGGTGCGGATCGGGATGTTTTGCAGGTTCGGATCGTTGGACGACAGCCGCCCCGTGCTGGTCGCCGCCATCGCAAAGCTGGTGTGCACCCGCCCGGTGTGCGGGTTGATCTCCTCCACCAGCGCGTCCGCATAGGTCGTCTTGAGCTTGGCAAGCTGCCGCCACTCGAGCACCCGTGCGGCCAGCTCGTAGCCGTTCTCGGCCAGCGTCTGCAGCACGTTGGCGTCCGTCCCCCACGCCCCGCTGCCGCCGCGCTTGCCCCCCGGCAGCTTCAGCTCGTCGAACAGCACCTCACCGAGTTGCTTGGGGCTGCCGAGGCTGAACGGATGCCCGGCCAGCCGGTGCGCCTCGATCTCCATCGCCGCCATCCGGGTCGAGAAATCCGCCGACAGCCGGCGCAGCTCGTCGGCGTCCACGCGCACCCCGGCGCGCTCCATCGCCGCCAACACGGGGATCAGCCGTCGCTCCATCTGCTCGTAGAGCGCCAGACTCCGCACCTCGCGCAGCCGCGGCCGCAGCACCGCGGCCAGCCGCAACACGATGTCGGCGAACTCGGCCGCATAGCGCGTCGCCCGCTCCAGCGGCACCCGCGCGAACACCAGCCGCGCCCGCCCCGTCCCGGTCGCCTCATCAAGCGTCATCGGCGTGTGGCCAAGATGCAGCGGCGCCAGCTCGTCGAGCCCATGCCCATGCGCGCCCGCCGCCTGGGCGAACGACATCAGCGCCACGTCGTCCGCCGGGCTCGGCGCCGTCGCCCCGAGCGCCAGCAGCACCTGCGTCTCGAACTTGGCATTGTGGAACAGCTTCAGCACACCCGGATCGACCAGCAACTCGGACAGCCGCGCCAGCACCGCCGCCCGCTCCGGCAGCGCCTCCCCGGCCGCCTCCGCCCCCGCCACCTCCACCAGGTCCTGCTCATGCCCGAACGGCACGTAGCAGCCCCGTCCCGGCGCCGTCGCCATCGCCAACCCCAACACCCGGGCGCGATGCGGCCGCGGGTCGTCGGTCCGCAGGTGCAGCGCCACCGCCCCCGCCAGCCGCGCCTCGGCAATCCAGCCATCGAGCACGGCCACGTCGCGCACCGTCTCATACGGCCCGAACGCCGCCTGCTCCGCCGGCACCCCGTCGCCGGACTCTGCCGGCGGCGCAGGCCGCGGCTGCCCAAGCTCCATGCCCAGTCGGGTCGCGGTGCTGCGAAAGCCCTGCGCCAGCAGCCAGGTGCTGAGCCGGACGACGTCGAAATCGTGCGTCTCGAAGGCCTCCAGCGGCTGCGGCAGCGGCACGTCGTCGCACAGCAGCACCAGCCGCCGCGACACCCGCGCCGCCTCGGCATGCGCAATCAGCATCTCCCGCCGCTTACCTGGCTTCATCGCCGGCGCCGCCGCCAGCACCCCCTCCAAATCGCCGAACTCGGTAACCAGCTGGCTTGCCGTCTTCGGCCCGATCCCCGGCACCCCCGGCACGTTGTCGATCGCATCGCCCATCAGCGCCTGCACCTCGACCACGCGGTCGGGCGCCACGCCAAACTTCTCCATCACCTCGGCCACCCCGATCGGCTTCTGCTTGATCGGGTCCAGCATCTCCACGCCCGGCCGCACCAGCTGCATCAAATCCTTGTCCGAGGAGACGATGGTGACGCGCCCGCCCGCCTCCACCGCCACCCGCGCATAGGTGGCGATCAGGTCGTCCGCCTCCCAATCCTCCAGCTCCACCGCCGCCACGCCAAACGCCGCCGTCGCCTCGCGCACCAGCGGAAACTGCGGCGTCAGCTCCTCCGGCGGCTCCGGCCGATGCGCCTTGTACTGGTCATAGATCCGGTCCCGGAACGTATGCCGCCCGGCATCGAAGATCACCGCCAGATGCGTGCCGACATGGTCACGCACCAGCCGCGCGAGCATGTTGGTAAACCCGAACACCGCGTTGATCGGCGTGCCATCGGCCCGGTTCATCGGCGGCAGCGCGTGAAACGCCCGGAAAATAAACCCCGAGCCGTCCACCAGCACCAGATGCATCGGCCTCGGCTTGGCAGCGGCCATCATGACTTCCGGAAGAAAGAGACTTCTTTTTTGAAAAAAAGAAGAAAAAAACTTTTATCCATTCGGATGCACACGGCTGTGATCGCGTTCTGAACGGGCAAACGTCTTTTGGTTCTTTTTTTCAAAAAGAGAACTACTCAATGCTCGTCATCCTCCCGCGCCCCATCATTGAGCACGAAGATGCGCGAGCACCACGGGCAGTAGGTCTGCGTCTCGACGATGCGCAGCCACACCCGCGGGTGCCCCAGCGGCCCGTCGCCGCCGTCGCAGGCCACCACCCGGCTGTCGACGTGGAACGTCTCCGTCAGCCCAAAGGCCGGTGTCGGGGTCGAGGCGCCGAACGGCATGATGCTGACCTTCCCGTGTCGCCGAGTGGCTCCCGGCGCCGGAGGATGATAGCGATGGCCACCATGCTTTCAACCATGCGCCTCCTGTCGCTGATGGTGGCCGCCGCCCTCGCCGGCTGCGCCGCCACCCCGCCCACCCCGCCCGCGTCCAGCGAGGATAGCCGCCTCGTGCCGCCCGACCTGAGCTTCAACCTGCCCGATGGCACCGTGCTGCCGGCGCGCGCCTGGCTGCCGCCACCGGGCATCGCCACGCGCGGTGTGATCCTCGCTTTGCACGGCTTCAGCGACAGCCGTGACGCCTGGGAGACGCCCGCGCCGCACTTCGCCGCCGCCGGCTACGCCGTCTACGCGCCCGACCAGCGCGGCTTCGGCGCCACCGCCACCCGCGGCCGCTGGGCCGGCAGCGCGACGATGGTGAACGACGCCGCCACCCTCCGCGCCCAGCTGCAGGCCCGCTATCCCGGCGTCCCGGTGATCGTCATGGGCGAGAGCATGGGCGGCGCCGTCGCCCTGCTGCTCGCCGCCCGCCCCGACACCCCCGCCAACAGCACCACCGTCCTGCTCGCCCCCGCCGTCTGGAACCGCGCCGAGATCGGCATCCCCCTGCGCACCGGCCTGTGGGTCGCCGCCACCGTCTCGCCCGGCTGGGAGCTCACCGGCAACGAGATCCCGCTGCACATCCAGGCCACCGACAACCGCGCCGCCCTGCTCCGCCTCGCCAACGATCCGCTGACCCTGCGCCGGACCCGCGTCGACATGCTGAGCGGCCTTGTCGACATGATGGACAAGGCCAGCCGCGCCGCCCCCGCCGTGCACGGCACGGTGCTGGTGCTGAACGGCGAACGCGACCAGCTCGTCCCCCCCGCCGCCACCGCCGCCCTCTCGGCCCACCTTCCCGCCACCGTCCGCCACGGCACTTACCTCGCCGGCTACCACCTCCTCCTGCGCGACAACGACCGCGACCGCGTCACCACCGACATCCTCGCCTGGCTGCAAACCCCCGACGCCTGGCTCCCCTCCGGCGCCGACCTCACCGCCGCCGCCTGGTTCGCCGAGCGAAGCTGGGAAGACACGACCTCGCCCCTGGTGCCGGGCTACACCCTCGACGGCGCCTTCATGCCGCGCGACCGGCCGCTTTAAGAAACGCCAGGGCTCTGCTCTGGACCCGCTGGGGCCCGAGGCTCCAGACCCCGTTCGTTTGGCGACACACCGCGGCCTTCTCTTCCCTGGTCTTCACCAGCCTGCTAAACCGACACCCGGCACGGACCCGTAGCTCAGCTGGATAGAGCGCTGCCCTCCGAAGGCAGAGGCCGAACGTTCGAATCGTTTCGGGTCCGCCACGCCTCAGCCGCCCGGCGGCATCGCCCCGGCCAGCACACCCACATCCGCCCCTTCACCAAGCACCAGCAGCCGCTCCGGCTGCCGTCCCAGGCACGCCACCACCGCCCGCTTCGGACACACCCCAAAGCACCCCGTCTCGATAATGCGCACTGCCCGCCGCTGCCCCGTCTCCCGCAGCCGCTCGCGCAACGCCACCCGCAGCGTCTGCTCGCCGTCCTCGCCGAACCCGCCATCCAGCTTCTTGCTGCACTTGCGGCAGATCAGCACCGTCTCGCGCCAGCCCGTCTCCACCGTCATCACCGCGCCCGCCGCGATCTTCGGCTTGCCGCTCATGCCGGATCAGCCCGAACCGCCAGCGGCGCCCGCGCCGGCCGCTGCGCCCGCCGCACCGCCGCGTCCAAGCTGGAGAGGAACTGCGACCGGTCCGCCCGCGTCAGCGGCGCCGGCCCGCCACCCCCCGCGCCGATCTCGCGCAAATGCCGCGCAATCTCCCGCCCCGCCAACGCAGACCCGATATTATCCGCAGTCCAAACCCGCCCGTTCGGCGCCACCGCCTGCCCGCCTTGCGCCAGGCACCGCGCCGCCAGCGGAATGTCGCTGGTAATGCAGACGTCAGCCGGGCCGATCCGCTCGGCAATCCAGTTGTCCGCCTCGTCAGCCCCAGCCTCGACCGTCACCATGGTGACAAACGGCAGGCCAGGCGGCCGGATCGGCCGCGACCCATTGGCGACAACATGCACCCGCACCTGCAGCCGCCCAGCCACCCGATACACCTCCTCGCGCACCGGACAGGCGTCTCCATCCACGTAGATCTCAGTCACCGGCAACGCCTCCTGTGCCGGGAGATCGGCCGAGCGGACAGGTAAAGCAAGGCCAGGAGCTCTGCTCCTGGGCCCGTCACGCGCGAGCGTACAGTCGCACGACGGAGGCGGCGCCCCCAGACCCGCATCCGTAAGGGACTAAGGCGGGCGCTTTCTTGCTTGGCGAAGCCATTCGATCCTGCTTCCCAGGCCACCGAACTCGCCATAGTAGCATGAATAAGGAATGGATTTTAAAGGCTCCGCCTTTAATGGGGTCCAGGGGCAAAGCCCCTGGCCTTTCTTCTCAACGTCTTGTTTCAGTCTTCTCCACCGGCCTGCTAGCGTCCAACGATGAGCGTCATCGCCCTTGCCCTGCTTCTCGCGGTTGGCGCGCTGTCCGGACTGCCGGCGCTGATCGACCTCCGACCGCGCTCGCGGCTGACGCGCGCGCAGCCGCTCGCCGCCGGCCTGGCGACCCTGGCCGGCATCGGCGCCGTTGCCTGCCTGGCGGTGCTGCTGACCGGCGGCGCAGCCACCCTCGTCCTGCCGCTCGGCCTGCCGGGATCGCCGGCGAGCCTGGCGCTCGACCCGTTCGCGGCCCTGCTGCTGCTCCCGGTCCTGCTCGCCGCCGCCGTGTCGCTGGTGGCCGCTCCACACGGCCTGGCGGCGGCCGAGCTCGGCGCCTTGGTGGCGCTGAGCCTGCTCCTGCTGCTCGCCGCCGACCCGCCGACGCTCGGCCTTGCCGCGGTGGCCACCCTGCTGCTGCTCGGCCGCATTGCCCGTCCGGCGCGCCCGGTCCGGCCGCTTGCGGCGCTGCTGATCGGCGCCTGCCTCGCCGCCGCGTTGGCGCTGCTGCCCAATCCGCCAGGCCTCGACTGGAACACGGTGAGCGGCGTGCTGGCCTACGTCCTGGCGCTCCTGGCCGGCCTATGCCTCGCCATGCTGCCGCCGTTCACGGCGTCGCCACCTAGTGCGCCGCCGGCCTCGATCGCGCCGGCGATCGCCGTGGCGCTGCGGCCGCTGCTCGGCTCGGCGCTGCTGCTGCGCCTCCTCGTCGCGCCCGCCGCCGCGCCGCCGGCCTGGTGGTGCGCCGCGCCACTGGCCATCGGCGCCCTCGCCGCGGCCAGCGGCGCCGCCACCGCCCTCATCGAGACCCGGCTCGACCGGATCGCCGCCGGCCTGGCCCGGCAAGCCGCCGGCGCCGCGCTGGTCGGCTTCGGCCTGACGCTGCTGGCGCGCGCCAGCGACCTGCCGCTGCTGGCCACCCTGGCGCTGGCCGGCACCCTGCTGCAGCTCATCATCGCCACGCTCGGCCTACTACTGCTCGCTTTGGCCGGCGAGGCGATCGGCCGCGAGGCCGGCTCGCAGCATCTCGACCGTCTTGGCGGCCTGATCCACTGCCTGCCGAACGCCGCCTGGGCCCTGCTCCTCGGCCTGGCCTCGCTGGCCGCGCTGCCGCTGACGGCCGGGTTCGCCGCCGCCTGGCTGCTGCTGCAGGCGGCCCTCGCCGCCATGCGCGCCGCCGGCCCGGCGCCGGCGCTGCTGGTCCTGCTCGCCGTCGCCGGCCTCGCCGCCGCTGCCGGCCTCGCCGCTGCTGCCGCGACCCGCCTGTTCGCCGTCACCTGCCTCGGTCGCCCGCGCACCCCGCGCGCCGCCAGCGCGAACGCGCCGCCCGTCGCCATGCGCCTCTGCCTGGCTGGTCTGGCGACCCTGCTCGGCCTGCTCGGCCTCGCCCCGTCGCTTGGCCTCGGCCTGGTGCTGCCCGGGCTCGCCGCCTTGCTGCCTGAGGGTCGCGGCCTGCTCGGCAACGGCCGCCAAGCCGCCAACCTTGACGCAGTCGGGCTCGACATGGTCGGCCTCGCCCCGCTGCTGCTGTTCGCCTGCGTGCTGGCGCTCGCCCTGGCGCTGCGCTGGCTGGTCCGGTCGCGCTGTCGGCCGCCGGTGGCGGCCGAGAGCTGGGATAGCGGCTTCGCCCGCCCGCCGCCCTGGCTGCCGTTCGGCGACCCGGCGCTGCAGGCCAACGCCGCCGCGCTCGCCTGGCCGCTTGCCGAACTACTGCCGCGCTGGCTGACCCGCCAGCCCGCCTGGCCGCTCGGCCGGCGCCTCCGCCGATGGGCACGCCGGCAACCACCGCTCTCCGGCCGCCTCGTCCTGCCGACGCTGCTGATCGCCGCCCTGGCCTGGCTCTGGCTGTCGCCCGCCGGCGCGCTCCGTTGAGCGACACCCTCGCCGCGCTGCTGCTGCTCGTCCACGCCGCGCTGATGCTGGCGACCGCCCCTCTCGTCCAGGGCGTGATCGACCGCGCCGCCAGCCTCGCACAGGGCCGCGTCGGGCCGCCGCTGCTGCAGCCCTGGCGCGAGCTGGTCCGGCTGAGCCGCAAGACCACCCTGGCGCCGAGCACCGCCTCGCCGCTGCGCCAGCCGGCGCTGCTCGCCGCCAGCAGCCTCACCGTCACCGCCAGCCTGCTCGTGCCCTCGTTCTGCCGCGGCATGGCCAGCGCGCTGCTGTCCGACCTGGTCGCGGTGGGCGGCCTGCTCGTCGCCGCCCGCCTCGCCCTTGCCCTCGCCGCGCTCGATGACGGCGAGGCGCCGAGCGGGCTTGCCGCCGGCCGCCTGCTGCCTGCCGCCGGCCTGCTCCAGCCCGGCTGGCTGCTGCTCCTCGCCGCGCTCGCGCTGGCCACCGGCACCACCAACCTGGACGCCCTGCTCGCCGCCACCGGCGAGCTGCCCGCCGGCGCCGCCAGCCTGGCCCTGCTCGCCCTCCCCACCCTCGCCCTGGCCGACAGCCACGCCGGGACCACCGCGCTCGACGCCTTTGCCGGCGCCGACCTGCTGGTCGCCAGCCATGCCGCCTGGCTGCGCCGTCTGCTCTGGCTGACCCTGCTCGCCGACCTGATCCCGCCCGCCGTGCCTTTGCCCACCAGCCTGACCGCGCTCGCGGCCGGCCTCGCCGCCTGGGCCATCAAAGTGCCGCTGCTCGCCGCCGCCCTCGGCGCCGTGCAGGGCCTCGCCCGACGCAGCGCCCTGCGCGTGCCGGCGCTGCTGGGCCTCGGCGCCCTCGCCGCCCTGCTCGCCGGCTGCCTGCTGATCGCGGCCCAGCGCGCGGCATGAGCGCTCGCGACGCCATCGCCGGCCTGCTGCTCGCCGATGCGGGCCTGCTCCTGCTGATCGGGCGCCACCTGCGCCTGCTGCTGACCCTGCAAGGCCTGCTGCTCCTGCTCGCCACGCTGACCTCAGGCGGCGCCATCCTGGCCGAAGCGTTCACCCTGGCCGCAACGCTGCTCGGCCCGGCGACCGTCGTGCCGTGGCGCATCGGCGGCCCCGCGCCGCCGCCTCGGCCACGCCTGCCCGCCACCCTCGTCCTGCTCGCCGCCGCGGTGCTGGCCGCCAGCCTGGCCGCCAGCCGGGTGCTGCCGAACGATCCCGAGCTCGCCGCCGCGCTGCTGGCCAGCCTCGCCGTCGGCGTCGGCGGCGCCGCCCTGGCGACCGGCACCCTGCAGGCCGCCTGCCTGGCCACGGCGCAGAACGCCGCCCTGCTCGGCGTGCTGGCCCTCACCGGCCCCGGCCCACTGCCGGCGCTGCTGGCCCTGCTCGCCGCCGCCAGCATCACGCTGCTGCTCGACGCGCCGGCGCCAACGCCCGCATGACCGCGGCGATGCTGCTGCTGCCGCTCGCAACCGGGCTGTTGCTGGCGCTGCTACCCGAGCGGCTGCGCGCCGGCGCGCTCCGGCCATGGCTGCGCCTTGCCGGCGCGCTCGCCGCGCTGCTGCTGGCGCTCGCCGTCACCATCGACGGCGACCCGGTCGGCGCCCCCTGGCTCGGCCGCAGCGCCGCGCTGTTCACCGTGCTGCTCGCCTACGCGCTGGCCGCCGCCGCCGCGACCGCCGACGAGCCGCGTCCCGGCGCGCACGGCCGATGGCGCGAGGCGGCGCTGGCGATCCCGGCAGTGGTCGCGCTGGCCGCCCTCGCCGCCTCGCCGCTCGCCACCGTCGCGCTGAGCCAGCTCGCCCTGCTGCTGCTCGCCACCCTGACCGAGCGCGGCGGCTGGTCGCGCTTTGCCGGCCGGCAGGCGCTGCTGACCGGCAGCGCCTGCCAGGCGATCGCCCTGCTCGGCGCCGCCCTGCTCGCCGCCCCACCAGCCGCCGGCGCGCCAGCCGCCGGCGCGCTGCTGCTCGGCCTCGGCTTCGGCGGGTTCGGCCTGCTGGCGCCCGGCCTACGCAGCCCCGGCCTGCAGGCAACCGGCCGCCCGGTCGCCGAGCTCGCCGCCGGCAGCGGCCTCGTCGCCCTGGCCCTCGCGGTGCTGCTCCGCCTGCGCGTCTCCGGCGACCTGCCGCCCGCCATGCTGGTCTTGGCCGGCCTCGCCTGGCTGCTCGCCGCGGCGCTCGAGCTGTGGCGACTGCCGCCGGGCGAGGCCACCGCCGGCCCGGGCGCGCTCGCGCTCTGCGGCGCTGCGCTGGCCGGCCTCGGCATCGGCGGCGCGGCGTCGGTGGCCGGCCTGCTGCTCCTGGCCACGAGCCTGCTCGCCGCCACCGCCTGCGCGCTCGCCCAGGGGTTCTCGCCCGACAAAAGGCTGCGATGGCTCGCTGCGGCCGTGCTCGCCCTGCTGCCACCCTTCGGCGTATTCGCCGCCGCCCTGCTGCTGCTCGCCGACGCGGTGCGCGAGGCGCCCGTCGCCGCCCTGCCGCTCGCCGCCGGCCTGGCGCTGGTCTGCCTGCGCCTCGCGCGCGCGGAGCCAATCGCAAGGCCTGATGCCGGCGGCCTACATCCCGCCGCCAGACCCTGGCCGGTCGCCGCCCTGCTGCTGAGCAACCTGCTGATCGGCCTCGCCTTGCCGCCGGCCGCCCTGGCCTGGCTCGCCCGCGCCGCCACCACCGGCGGATGAGCACCCGCGCCATCATCCTGGCCGGCGTCCCGGTGCCCTCCCGGCCCTGGCCACGCCACGTGCTGAGCCCGCCAAACTGGGACCGCCTCGCCACCTTGGCCGACCCCACGCTCCGCCTGGCCGCGCTCTGGGCCGACACCCAGCAGGTCCACGCCTTGTTCGAGCCCAACGCTCCACTCGGCGCCGCACCCGGCGAGCCGCTGGTCGCCTCCGTCCCGGTCGAGCAGGGCCGCTACACCGCCCTCTCACCGCTGCACCCGCACGCCGCCCTGTTCGAGCGCATCGTGCAAGACCTGTTCGGCCATCGCGCCGAGGGCGGCCTGGACGACCGCGCCTGGCTCGACCACGACCGCTGGCCGCAACGCCGGCCGCTGTCGCCACGCCCGCTCGTCGCCGGCGCCGCCGCCGCACCGCCGGAGCTGCGCGAGCCCGCCGAACGGCCGGACCACCAGCCGGCGCTGCACCAGCTCGGCCTCGGCCCGGCCGGCGACGTGCCCGGCGGCCCCGCCCACCTGCGCCTCACCCTTGCCGGCGAACGCATCGCCAGCGCCGAGTGGCGGATGGGTTACTGCTACCGCGGCGCCGCGGCGATGATGCGCGGCAAGTCCCCCCGCGCCGCCGCCCGCTACGCCGCCCGCCTCGCCGGCGACGCCACCGTCGCCCATGGCGCCGCCTTCGCCCGCGCCGCCGAAGCCGCCACCGGCCTGCCGCCGCCGCCACGCGCCGCCGCCCTGATCACCGCCGCCCTGGCGCTCGAGCGCGTCGCCATCGGCTGGTCGCGCCTCGCCGCCATCGCCGCCGACGCCGCCTCACCCCGGCTCGCCAACGCCTGCGGACTGTGGCGCGAGCAGCTCCTGCGCGCCGCCGCCGCCGCCTTCGGCCACCGCCTGATGATGGACCTGGTGCTGCCCGGCGGCGTCACCGCCGACCCATCACCGGCGCAGCGCGCCAGCCTGCAAGCCAGCCTCGCCGCGCTCGCCGACGCCTGGCGCCGCCGCCCGCCGGCACCGCGCCTCAACGATCCCGCGGCCAGCCGCCTCGCCGCCCTGCTCGCCGGCATCGGGCCCGACCTCGCCGCCGCCGCGGCCACCCTCGCCAGCCTGCCCGACGGCCCGGTCATGGCGAGCCTGCCCGAGGAGGTCGCCCGGCGCAGCGGCGAAGGCTTCGGCGAGGCACTCGCCAGCCGCGGCCGCACCCTGCACTGGCTGCGCATCGAGCACGGCCTGATCACCGCCGCCAGCCCGTTCGACCCCGGCCTGTTCAGCCTCGCCACAGTGGAACAGGCGCTCACCGGCCAATTAGTCGACGATCTGAAACACACTGTTAACCTGCACGGCGTATGGTCAGCCGGCCTGGACGCCTGATGCCATCAAGGGAGGCATGCCGTCATGCGTTTAATGCAGCGCTTCCGCAGACACCCACCGTCCGAGCCGCCGGCGCCCGCGCCCGGCGGCGTGGCCGCCCTGCTGGCGCAGCTGAACTTCGCCTCGCAGCTACGCCTCGGCCGCGCCCTGCTGATCGAGCGGATGGACGCCGGCGACTGCGGTGCCTGCGGCCTGGAGGTCGAGGCGCTGAACGACCTGGTTCGCCAGCTCGAGCGGCTCGGCCTGCGCTTCGTCCATCATCCCCGCAACGCCGACGTGCTGCTCGTCACCGGCCCGGTCACCACCAACCTGCGCGAGGCGCTCGAACGCACCTGGCTCGCCTTGCCCGAACCACGCTGGGTCATCGCGGTCGGTGACTGCGCGGTGGATGGCGGCGTCTTCAAGGACAGCCCCGCCGTGCACGCCGGCGCGTCGGCGGTGGTCCCCGTCGACCTCGCCATCCGCGGCTGCCCACCAACCCCGGAGGCCATCCTGTCAGGCTTACTGACCCTGCTGGAAGCGAACGCAAGCCCGGACCTAACATCGCAACCCCGTCGCGACCCGACGCTTTCGGCCTAGGTGACGGAAGGCCAGGGCTGTCTGCCCTGGACCCGATTAAAGGCGGAGCCTTTAAAATCCGATCCTTATCCACGACTCCAGGGCGCATGCGGTGTCCAACGGATGCGGGTCTGGGGGCGCCGCCCCCAGCGGGTCCAGGGCAGAGCCCTGGCCTCGCTTTCTGTCCTAGTCCTCCACCCGCTCCGCCTCATCCCGCAACCGCTGGAAGCTGCGCAGGCTCAGCGGCAGCATGCCGACATAGATCACCCCCGCGAGCGCGAACGCCCCCCAAGGGTCGGCCACCAGAAACGCCGCGAAGAACGCCGTGCCCAGCACCAGCGGCCGCACCAGGTGGCGCGGCACCTTGAAGTTCTTGAAGCTCCACACCGGCAACGTCGAGACCAGCAGCGTCGCGCAGCCGATCAGCACCGCCGCGCACAGCAGCGGGTAGTGCATCACCATCACCACGCGCGGCCATCCCAGGCTATGCGCCTCCAATGCCGCGAACAGCGGGAACAGCGCCAGCCCCGCCCCGGCCGGCGCCGGCACGCCGGTGAAGAAGCTGTGCGCATAGGCCGGCCCGGGCCCGCTCTCCTCGCCCAGCGAGGCGTTGAACCGTGCCAGCCGCAGCGCCATGCACACCGCGAACATCAGGCACGGCACGAAGCCGTAGCCCCCCGCCACCCGCAGCGACCAGAGATACAGGATAAAGGCGGGGGCGACGCCAAAGCACAGGAAGTCCGCCAGGCTGTCGAACTCGGCGCCAAACCGCGACGTCGCCTTGAGCATCCGCGCCAGCCGCCCGTCCACCCCGTCGATGCAGCCCGCCACCACCACGGCGATCACCGCCGCCCCATACCGCGCATCCAGCGCCAGGCGCATCGCCGTCAGCCCGGCGCACAGCCCGACCATCGTCAGCAGATTGGGCACGATCCGGTTGAACGACGGTCCGTGATGGCGCGGCCGCCGGCGCAACCGCCGCAGTCGCCGGCGCGGCGCAACCGGCATGAACTCGTTCATCCGGCCGCCCCGCCGCTCACCCGCCGAGGTCGGCCAGCACCGTCTCGCCGCCCACCATGGTCTGGCCGACGACGACCAGCGGCGCCACCCCCGGCGGCAGATAGAGGTCGGTGCGGCTGCCAAACCGGATGATCCCGAACCGCGCCCCCGCCGCCAGCCGGTCGCCCACCCGCACGTCGCACAGGATGCGCCGCGCGATCAGCCCGGCGATCTGCACCACCACCAATGACCGCCCGTCCGGCAGCAGCAGCGCCAGCGCGTTGCGCTCGTTGTCGACCGAGGCCTTGTCCAGGCTGGCATTGACGAACTTGCCCGGCCGATAGCTGATCGCCGACACGGTCGCCGCCGCCGGCGCGCGGTTGACGTGCACATTCAGCACCGAGAGGAAAATCCCGACCCGCCAGCGCGCCGCCTCGCCCAGCCCGAGCTCGGCCGGCGGCACCGCCCGCTCGACCGAGACCACCCGGCCATCCGCCGGCGCCAGCGCCAGGCTGCCGCGCGGCGGCGGCGTGCGCTCAGGGTCGCGAAAGAAATACAGGCAGAACGTCGTGAAGACGACGCCGACGCCGAGCAGCCAGCCGCTGAGCCAGCCGCCATGCGCCAGCCGCAACACCAGCCCGATCACCGCCACCGTGACGCCGCCGGCGAGGAACGGCCGGGCCGCCGGATGCGGCTTGGCCAGCACCAGCCTGAAGGATTGGATCAACGACACCTGTGCTAGATGGCGGCTTGGCGACAGAGGGTCAATCGCCGCGTAGGTCGTCTCGGTCGCGCCGCCGCGCGCAGGCTCAGTCGCGCCGCCGCGCGCAGGCTCAGTCGCGCCGCCGCGCGCAGGCTCAGTCGCGCCGCCGCGCGCAGGCTCAGTCGCGCACCAGCGGGCTCTCGGCCGCCATCAGCACCCGCCCGCCGGCCGCCACCTGCTGCACCTGCACCCGATGCCGCCCCGCCTTCACCCGCCCGGCCAGCGCCACCGCCCACCGTCCGCGACCATCCGCACTGGCCCGCCCCGCCCGCCGCCCGTCCAGCAGCACGACGAGCGGCGCCCCATCCGCCGCCCGGCCGCTCAGCCGCGGCGTGCCGAGCACGTCGTAGGACGCGGTGATGATGCGCAGCGCCGAGCGCATCGACGCGTCGCGCCGCCCAGCCCCGGCAGCGTACGCCATCGGCCGCGTCGCCACCGCCGGCGGCACCACCGCCGGGGTCGGGCGCGCCGGCGCCGCGGCGGCCGCGTCCTCGACCACCAGCATCATCGGCCCGGCCCCCAGCGTCGGCGGCCGGTCGGCCGGCGCGTCAGCGGCACGCTCCGCCAGGCCGAGCTCGTGCCCACCCGGCGCCAGCGCCGCGGTCGCGCTGTAGGCCCACCGCCCCGACCCGTCCGCCCGCACCCGGCCGATCTCACGCGCACCGTCCAGGATGCTGACGACCGCCCCCGGCGCCCCCAGCCCCGCGGCCACCACGTTACGCTCCGGCCCGATGCCCGCCACCTCGAAGGAGGGCGGCGTCAGCACCAGCACCTCGGCCAGCAGCCGGAACGGCGGATGCGCCGGCGCCGCGTCCGGCTTGGCCACGGCGGCAACCCGCGTCGGCTGCGGCGGCGCCCCAAGCTTCGTCTCGAGCGTGACGATGCCGGCCACCACCAGCACCGTCACCCCGCCCAGCGCCAACCCGAGCGGCAAGGATCCCCGCGCCATCAGCCGGCGTCCACGAACACCAGGCGCCGCCGGCTCGGCGCCCCCACCGGCACGCCGGCATAGACGTCCTTGACCGCCTCGGTGCAGGTCACTCCCGACAAGGTCGGCAGCAGCCGATGCCCCGCCCGCTCCCACACCCGCGCCGTGCGCAGCAGCACCCGCCACTGGCTCGGCGGCCCATACAGCGCCCCGTCGCAGCGCTCGACGCGAAACAGCGAGGCCGCCAGCAGCCCGCCGATCTGCCCCTGCGAATACGGCTGGCCATGCCCAAACGGCGTCCGCTCGGACAGCGCCCACAGCCCGGCCCGGTTCGGCGCCACTACCAGCAGCCGCCCGTCGTCGCGCAGCACCCGCCACACCTCGCGCAGCAGCGGCCGCACCGTCTGCGCCACCTCCAGCCCATGAACCAGCAGCACCCGATCGAACGACAAATCGGCGAACGGCAGCGCATGCTCCTCCACCCGGCACGACGCGCTGGCCGATTTCGGCCACGCCACCGCGCCGGTCTGCTCCGGAAACGCCGCCACCGTGCGCGCCGCCTGCTGGCGCCACACCCGCAGAAACGGCGCCGCATAGCCGAGCCCCAGCATCGACAGCCCGGTCGCATCCGGCCACAGCTCGGCCAGCCGCTCGCGCAGCAGCCGCGCCGCCATCGCGCCCTGCGCGGTCTGATAGAACTCCGCCGCCTGCCCGCCGCTACTCATGGCGACGATCCTACCACGAAGCGCCAGCCGCCAGAGGAGACCCCATCATGCCCGTCACCGCCCAACCCGTGCCGATCCTCGCCGACAACTATGCCTGGCTGCTGCGCGACACCGCCACCAACGCCACCGCCATCGTCGACCCCGCCGACGCCCGCGCCTGCGCCGCCGCCATCGAGCAAGCCGGCGGCCGCCTCGACCTGATCATCCTCACCCACCACCATGATGACCACATCGCCGGCGTCGACGAGCTGCGCGCCCGCTACCCCGTCCCCGTCGCCGGCGCCGCCGCCGACGCCCACCGTCTTCCCCGCCTCGACCAAGCCGTCCATGCAGGCGACACCATCCGCCTCGGCGACAGCACCGCCCAAGTCATCGACACCCCAGGCCACACACGCGGTCACATCAGCTACTACTTCGCCGGCGGCGGCGTGCTGCTCTGCGCCGACACGCTGTTCAGCCTCGGCTGCGGCAAGCTGCTCGAAGGCACCCCCGCCGAAATGTTCGCCAGCCTGCAGAAATTCGCCCCCCTGCCCGACGACACGCTCGTCTGCTGCGGCCACGAATACACCCAGTCAAACGCCCGCTACGCCCTGACCGTCGACCCCGACAACCAGGCCCTGCAAGCCATGGCGCGCGAGGTCAACGACAAGCGCGCCCGCGGCGAACCCACCATCCCCTCCCGCCTCGGCGAGGAGAAAGCCGCCAACCCGTTCCTACGCGCCAGCTCAGTCGAGCAGCTGGCCAAGATCCGCACGGGCAAAGATAACTTTCGCTAGCTTGAGACAAGAAAAGGCCAGGGGCGTTGCCCCTGGACCCGATTAAAGGCGGAGCCTTTAAAATCCATTTCTTATCCACGACTCCAGGGCGAGGCCAGAGAACCGGGAGCCAGGATTGAATGGCTTTGCCAAGCAAGAGAGCGCCCGGCTACGTCCTAAACGAATGGGGGTCTGGGGCCTCAGGCCCCAGCGGAGTCCAGAGGCAGAGCCTCTGGCCTTCCTTCCTAAAGCGAGGTCTTGACCCACTCCCGTAGCTGGCTCTTCGGCAGCGCGCCGACCTTGGTGGCCGCCGGCTTGCCGTCCTTGAACAGGATCAGCGTCGGGATGCCGCGCACCGCGTAGCTGTTCGGCGTCATCGGGTTCTCGTCGATGTTGACCTTGGCAATGGTGACCTGGCCCTTCATCTCGGCGCCGATCTCCTCGAGCGCCGGCCCGATCATCTTGCACGGGCCGCACCACTCGGCCCAGAAATCCACCAGCACCGGCCCTGGTGCGTTGAGCACGTCGGCCTCGAAGCTGGCATCGGTCACGGCCACGGTGTTGGCGCTCATCGTCGTCTCTCCTGCTCGTCAACCATCGAGATGGGCCATTCGGCACGCCGCATCAAGCGGCAAGGGCAAGCGCTTCCTTTTTGAAAAAAAGAAGCCAAAAACTTCTACCCGTTCGGTGTTGGATCCGACCGATCATCCAGTGGGGCAAAAGTTTTTTGGTTCTTTTTTTCAAAAAAGAACCGCTTCCTTGCTGCCCACCCCATCCATCAACCCGTCGGGCAGCAGCACCGCCTGCGGCGCCTCCGTCCAGATCAACCGGCAGCGCACCGTCCGCCCGGGATAGATCAGCCGCAGCAGGTCGCGATACGCCGCCATCTGCCGCAGATACAGCACCGGCGTGTCCTCGACGCGCGCGGGCGGCAGCCGGTTCGACTTGAAGTCCGCGACCTCGATGCTGTCTGCGCCCACCACCATGCGGTCCACCTGCCCGCAGACCACCCGCTCGCCGACCAGCCCGACCAGCGGCTGCTCGGCCCGGCTGCCGGGCCCGAACAGCAGCGCGAGCTCAGGGTCCTCGAGAATGCGCAGCACCTGCTCGGCCAACGCCGCTATTTCGCCCTCACGCGCGACGTAGCGCCGCGCCGCGCCGTGACGCTCGCCCTGCGGCAGCGCCGGCAGGTGCTCGAGCAGCGCATGCACGACCCGTCCGCGCCTGAACCGGTCGTGGCCGCGGCGGGCGCCAAGCGGCGAGGCGGCGTCCGGCGCCTCGCCGAACTCCACCCCATCGGGCCGGCTCGGCGCCAGCGGCCGCGCCCGCACCGGCTCCGTCGGCAGCGGCGCCGGCCGCCAATGCGGCGCCACCCCCAGCCAGGACGGCGCCGGCCCGGCCATGACCGGGGCCGGCTCGGCAACTGCCGGCGTGCCCGGGACGGCGTCGCGATGCACCCATTCCGGCCGCCCGTCGAACAGCGCGCAGGGCACGCGCTCCGCCGCCAGCCGCTGCATCCCGTTCTCGACGAGCTGATACCAGCAGCCCGCATCCATCTTGGTGCCGCCCTCCCAGCCGCACACCAGCAACTGGTCCTCGGCCCGGGTCAGCGCGACATAGAGCAGCCGGTTGTACTCGGCGCGCTGCGCCTGCTTCTCCCGCTCCTGGAGCGCCCTGAACACCGACGCCCTGTGCTCGCCGCCCGGCGCCCAGAGCGGCACCGCGACGCCGTCCGCCTCGCCCCACAGCAGCGCCCTGGGCTGCGGCGGCATGCCGACCGTATCGGGCAGGATCACCAGCGGCGCCTGCAACCCCTTGGCCCCGTGCACCGTCATCACCCGGACCGCGTCGCCAGCCCCCTCGGCCTCGCGCTTCACCTCGGTGCCCGACCGGCGCAGCCAGTGCAGGAAGCCCTGCAGCGACGCCGGATGGCTCTGGGCAAAGCGCAGCGCCGCCGCCAGCAGCTCGTCCACCGGCTCGGCCGCCTCGGGTCCGAGCCGGGCGAACAGCCGCGCCCGCCCGCCGAGCGGCCCCAGCGCCTCGCTCAGCAGCGCATGCGGGCTCACGTAGTCCACCCGCCGGCGCAGCGTCGTCAGGAAGTCGAGCGCCGCCCGCCACGCCGGCCGCTCGTCCGCCCGCTCCAGCAGCGCCGCGAACAGCCGCTCCTGCGGCCGCCCGGCCGCCAGTGCCATCAACTCGTCATCGCTCAACCCGCCGAGCGGCGAGGTCAGCACGCAGGCCAGCGCGAGGTCATCCTCCGGCAGCAGCAGCCAGTCGCCGAGCGCCATCAGGTCCTGCACCGCGAGCTGTTCAGTGAGCTGCATCCGGTCGAGCCCGGCCACCGCCACGCCCTGCACCTTCAGCGCCCGCACCAGCGCCCGCTGAAAGGCGCTGCGCGCCCGCACCAGCACCAGCACGTCGCCGGCCCGCAACGCCCGCCCGCCGCGGCTCGGCAGCGCCACCCCCGCCTCGATCAGCCCGCGCACATGCCGCGCGAGGCTGTCGGCCAGCCGCTGCGGCGCCGTCTCCAGCCCCTCGTTGCGCGCCGGCGCCGACCACTCCAGCAGCTCCGGCTGGTCCGGCCGCGGCGCCAGCGGCCACAGCGTCACGACCCCCGCCGCGTCGGCCCGATGCGCCACGTGCCGCGTCGCGCCCACCCCCGCAATCCCGTCGGCGAACACCGCGTCGACCAGCCGCAGCACCGCCGGCGTCGAGCGGAACGACACGTCGAGCGTGCCGTCGCGGAACGCCGCCCCGCCGCGCTCGACCAGGGCGCGGAAGCGGCCGCGCGCGTCCTCGAAGGCCCCCGGCACCGCGCCCTGAAACGAGTAGATCGACTGCTTCGGGTCGCCCACCGCGAACACCGTGCGGCTTTGCCGCCCCGCATCCTCATGCGCCCCGAGCCCGGCGAAGAACTCCTCGGAGAGCGCGCCGGCGATGTCCCACTGCGTCGGCGCACTGTCCTGCACCTCATCGAGCAGCAGGTGGTCGAGCCCGCCATCGAGCTTGAACAGCACCCACGCCGCCCCCGGCTCGTCGCGCAGCAGCCGTCTGGCGCGATCGATCAGGTCGCCGAAATCGAGCATCTCGCCCTGCGCCTTGCCGGCCGCGAACCCCTCGAGCACGGGTGCTGCCAGCTCCAGCAGCGCCGCCGTCGCCTCCGCCAGCAGCACCGCCATGCGCGCCTGCTCGATCGCGGCCACCCGGTCCCGCTCGGCCAGCAGGGCCTCGCCCAACTCCGGCCGCCGCCGTACCATCCCGACCGGGCAGACCTCCTTGAACGGGTCGCCATCCTTCTTGAGGAACTGCCCCGCCCACTCCGCCCAGTCCGCGCCCCGCCCGGCCGCATCCAGCGCCAGCCAGCCCAGCATCGCCTCGCCGCGCGCCGCCGCCTTCTTGCCATCATCCGCCGCGAGCAGCCGACCGGCCTCCCGCATCGCCGCCTCATCGACACCCGCCACCGCCCGCCGCGTCAGCGCCGCCTGGTCCACATCCACCGCCCCAGCCGCAAGCCACACCAGCCGTCGCCGCGCCGCCTCCGGCCGGCCCAGCAGCGCCGCCAGCCTCGCCCGCTCGGCCTCCAGCGTGCGCACCAGCTCGTCGAACTCCGCCGCCCGCACCAGCCCCGCGACCACCGCGATCGCCGCCGCCGCCGCCCGCGACAGCACCGCCTCCCCCTCCGCCTGCAGCGCCACCGCCCGGTCGGCGTCCTCGATCAGCCGGAAATGCGGCGACAGCCTCGCCTCCAGCGGAAACCGCTTCAGCAGCCCCTCGCAGAACGCATGGATGGTGCCGATCCGCATCCCGCCCGGCAGGTCGAGCACGGTCGCGAACAGCCCCCGCGCCCGCGCCCTGGCCGCCTCGTCCGGCCTCACCGACAAGTCAAGCAGCGCCGCATCCAGCACCGCGTCCTCCGAGGCCACCCACTGCCCAAGCCGGTGATTGAGCCGCACCGCCATCTCGGCCGCCGCCGCGCGGGTGTAGGTGAGGCACTGGATCCGCCCCGGCTCCGCCCCGCCGAGCAGCAGCCGCAGCAGCCGGTCGACCAGCAGCTTCGTCTTGCCCGACCCCGCATTGGCGGAGACGAACACCGAGGCCGCCGGATCCGACGCCCGGCGCTGCTCCGCATCGGCCAGCGCCGAGGGGTCAAGCACGAGCTGATCCGTCGCGCCACCGGCGCGCGCGTGCTCCGTCACGCCACCGGCGCGCGCGTGCTCCGTCACGCCACCGGTGCGCGCGTGCTCCGTCACGCCGGCGCGTGCCGGCTCCGCCCGCGCCCTCACTCCTCCACCGCCGCCGCCCACTCGCCCACCCGCGCGAGCTGCGCATAGTCGGAAAACCGCGGCGGCCGCCCCGCATGCGGCTGCGACAAATAGGGCTGCTCAGGACGGTCAAAACTCCGCACCAACGCGGCAAACCGCTCGGCCGCCATCCGGGTCACGTCGCCCACCTCGTCGGCCTTCACCGGCGAGCACGCCTCCCCCGGCTTGCGCCCGCCCGTGAGCTTCCAGTAGGCGTACTCGCTGACGACGCCGGCGACGCCGGTAAAGCCGCCATGCTCGGCCATCGCCGCCTCCAGCGGCAGTTGCGGCTTGTGCCCGGCCCTCACCTCGCCGGCACTCGGCAGCACCCCGGTCTTGTAGTCCAGGATCGACACCGTGCCGTCCTCATGGCACTCGATCCGGTCCGCCCGCGCGGTCAGCGTGAAC
Source organism: Acetobacteraceae bacterium (assembly GCA_965198995.1). Classification (GTDB taxonomy): domain Bacteria; phylum Pseudomonadota; class Alphaproteobacteria; order Acetobacterales; family Acetobacteraceae; genus CAXMMR01. The sequence goes on along the minus strand of CBDAQG010000002.1, from coordinate 460,382 downwards.
GGCCCGACCCCACCCTCCAGCGCCCACGCGCCCTCGACCTCCGCCGCCAGCACCCGCACCGGCCGCTCGCGCCGCCGCCGCGCCTCCTCGCCCGCCACCCAGTCCGCGATCCGCCGCAGCCGCGGCGACCACCACGCAGCGATCGCCGGCCGCAGCCGCCGGTCCGCCAACGCCGCCGCAAGACAGCCCTCCAGGCGCGCCGCCGCGTCCGCCGGCAGCGCGCCGACCGGCTGCTCCGCCAGGAACCGGCTGATGCCGTCATGCACCACGTCGCCGTACTCGATCGCGTCCACCGACATGTCGAGCGCCTCGAGCGGCCGCAGCCGCAGAATGTGCCGCGCGTAGATGGCATAAGGATCGATAATCCACTTCTCCGCCTGCGTGACGCTGAGCTTGCGCGGCCGCAGCGCCACCGCTGGCCGCGGCTGCGGCGGCGCCACCGGCCGCGGCACGCCCTCCGGCCGATCCAGCAGCCGCGCCCAGCCAAGCGCCGGGTCGGCCGCCAGCCTACCCCCCCGCCCGCTCAGCAGCGCCGCGAGCCGCGTCCACAGCCGCGACGGCACCGCCGGCGCCCCATCGTGGCGCCGCGCCCGCGACAGCACGCAGAGCGGCGCGCTGCACGCCGCCATCGCCCAGTCATGCGCCGAAAGCCCCACCGCCTCCTCCGGCGACGGCAGCCCCACCGCGCGCCGCATCGGCCGGCTCAGCCACGGCCCGGGATCGGTCGCCGGCGGCCATACCCCCTCGGCCAGCCCGCCCAGGATCACCAGCTCGACCGATTGCAGCCGCGCCTCCAGCAACCCCCAGATGAACACCCGCGGATGCTCGCCCCTCGCCCCGTCCCGCCCACGCAGCGCCCGCCGCCCATTGACGCTCGCCCCCTCCAGCAACGCGTCGAGCAACCCGGGCAGGCTGCCCGCCCGCTGCTCCGGCAAGCCTCCCAACGCCGCCGCCGCCTCGCTCAGGTGGCGCGCCAGCGCCTGCCCCTCCTCACCGGCCCACAGCCGCGCCGCCCCCGCCGCGGTCTCGCTCTCGGCCATCGCCTCGGCCGCCGCCAGCAGCGCCGCGATCAGCGCCTCCGGCGCCACCTCCTGCCGCTCCAGCCGCAGCAGCGGCGCCAGCCGCTCGCCCAACCGGCCGAGAAACCCCGCATCCCCGCCGCCCGCGAGCAGCCCGTCCACCCCCGGCGTCGGCGCCGGCCCACGCAGACACCGCCGCTCCAGCGCCCGCGCCTGCGCCCGGCACGCCGCCGGCGCCAACCCCGCCGCCGCCAGCGGATGCTTGAGCAACGCCAGCAGCGGCACCGGCGACAGCGGCGGCCCCGCCGCCTCGGTCGCCGCCGCCGCCAGCAGCCGCAGGAACACTCCCGCCGGCGTCTGTGCGAGCGGCTCGCCGGCGCTGTCATTGGCGACGATGCCGAAGCGCAGCAGCTCCGCCGTCACCCGCGCCGCCAGCGCCCGGTCGGGCGTCACCAGCGCCGCCCGCGCCCCGGGCGTCTCCAGCGCCTGGCGCAGCCGGATCGCGATCGCCAGCGCCTCCTCCTGCTGGTCCGCCGCCTCGATCACGCTCATCCCGGCCAGCTCAAGCGCCCCCGCCTCACCCCAGCGCGACAGCGCCGGCGCCGGCAGCAACGCCAGCCGCAGCAGCCCGACCCGCCCAGCCGGCACGTCCGAAGACCGGCCCGACCACTCCTCGACATCCCCCCGGCTCGCCCCGATCAGCGCCAGCAGCGCCTTCAGGCTCGCCTGCGGATGCGCCGCCCCACCGCCCGCCGCCTCGCCCACGGCTGCCCACGCCGCCTCGTCCAGCCCGCAATCGAGCCCCGGCAGCACCACCAAGCCCTGCTCCAGCCGCGCCACCACCCGCAGCAGCCTGGCCACCGCCGGAATGCCGCCCGTCGTCCCCGCCACGATCACCGGATGGGCCGGCGGCCTCGCCGTCCACAGCGCCCCCTGCGCATCCAGCAGCGCGCCGGCCCGAACCTGCGCGTCCATCCGCCCCTGCTCGGCCAGCCACGTCGGCCACAGCCGCGTCACGATGCCGAGGAACTCGAGCGTCACCTCCCAGTGCTGCGCCCAGCCGATCCCGGCCGCCCCCGGCAGCGCCGCGGCCAGGTCCACCTCCGCCCGCGCCGCCTCGTCCATCAGCCGCGCCAGCTCCGCCGCCAGCGGCCACGCCCGATCGAGCGACCGCGGCGCGCCAAACCGCCCGCCCATCGCCAGGATCATCCGCGACAGCACCGCCAGCCGTTCCGCCGCCGCCACCGCCGGCGCCAGCTCCAGCGCCGCCCCGCCCGCCAGCACCAGCGGCGCCTCGTCCACGGCGCCGATCGCGCCGATCCGCGGCAGCAGCATCGCCCGCCCGTCCGCCACCCGCAGAAACGCCTCGGTCAGCCCCCGCGCCGCCCGCCGGGTCGGCAGCAGCACCAGGCAATCCGGCAAGTCCGCGCGCCCGACCAGCCGCCCAGCGAGCGTGTCGAGAAACGGCAGCTGCGGCGGGATCGAGGCCAGCCGCACTCCCAGGACCGGCGCCCCGGACACTCCGCTCAGCGCCCGTCTCTCATAGCGCCCGTCTCTCATAGCGCCGTCTCTCATAGCGCCGTCTCTCATGTCGTCACCCCGGTGTCCTGCGCCGCCAGCGCCTCCGCCGCCTCCGCCAAATCCGCCGGCCGCGACAAATGATACCAGAGCCCGTCATGCACCACCGCCCGCAGCCGCCCCGCCGCGATCAGCCGGTCCCACACCGCGTTCATCTCCCCGCCCTGGCCCCAAGCGCCGGCACCGACGAGCTGCACCCCGGCAAACACGTACGGCGCAATCTCCTGCTCCCCACGCCGCCGCGGCACCCCCCAGCGATCGAGAAAGAAGTCGCCCGCCCCGAGCTCGCCCTGCACCTGCGCGCTGCGATGCACCAGCATCACCGCATCAACCCCCTCGTCCGGCACGAACGCCTCGCGCAGCCGCGTCAGGGCCGAGGCCGGCCCGTCCAGCCACAGGCTGTCGCCATTCACCGTGTAGAACGGCGCCGGCCCCAGCAACCCCTCCGCCAACGCCGCCCGCACCGACCCGGCCGCCCCCAGCAGCGCCGCCTCCCGCCGCACCACCGTCGCCGGCGCCTGGGCCCGGCCCGCCAGATGCGCCGCCACCCCGTCCGCCTGCCAATGCGCATTGACCACGACGCGGCCAACCCCCGCCGCCGCTAGCCGGTCAAGCGCATGGTCCAGCAGCGTCGCCCCGCCCAGCCGCAGCAGCGGCTTGGCCAGATGCTCGGTCAGCGGCCGCATCCGCGTGCCCAACCCCGCCGCAAACACGATCGCTCCCGCAGCACCACTCACCCGAGCCGCCCCTCCCAACCAGACAGCCGCGCCCGCCGGCCCGCGCGCTCCAGCCCGGGCATCACCTCCAGCGTCACCGTGAGCGCCGCCGCCGGCCGCAGCCCACCCAACCGGTCCGGCCACTCCACCAGCACAACCCCCGCCAACGCCTCCTCGAAGCCCAGCTCCGCCAGCCCCCCCGGCCCCGCCAGCCGCCAAAGATCATAGTGATGCAACACCAACCCGCCCGGCGCCTCATAGCTCTGCACCAGCGTGTAGGTCGGGCTCGGCACCTCCAGCCCCGCCTGCCCGCACGCCGCCCGCAGCAGCGCCCGCACCAGCGTCGTCTTGCCCGCGCCCAGCACGCCCTCCAGCAGCACCACGTCGCCCGCCACGATCAGGCTCGCCAGCCGCCGCCCCAGCGCCGCCGTCGCCGCCTCATCCGCCAACTCGATCACCATCCCCGGCATGCCCCATCCTGCCCGAGCCCGCCGAGCCGCTTCAACCTCGACGACCCACCCCCATCTGCGCCGCATGCCCCGCCCGCCCGAGCCGAATTCTGTGCCCATCTGCCCGCTCTGCGACCGCCCGATCCCACCCCACGCCCGCTCCTCGCTGCACCACCTGACGCCGAAGCTGAAAGGCGGCACCCACCGCGGCACCGTCCGCCTGCACCAGATCTGCCACTCCGCCATCCACGCCCGCTACACCGAGTCCGAACTCGCCCGCCGCCTCGCCGACCCCGTGGCCCTGCGCGCAGATCCCGAACTGAGCAGCTTCATCACCTGGGTGAGGACCAAGCCCGACGACTTCCACGCACCGACGCGTCGAAATCGGGAGAAGACAGGCAAGTGGAAGTAAGGCCAGGGCTCTGCCCTGGACCCGCTGGGGCCCGCGGCCCCAGACCCCATCTCATGGGAGTCTAGCAGGGCTCTTCCTGGCTTGGCGAAGCCAGTCAGTCCTGCTTCCCACATCACGGACCTCGCCGCGGGAGCATGATAAACGAATGGATTTTAAAGGCTTCGCCTTTAATCGGGTCCAGGGGCGACGCCCCTGGCCTTGTCTTGTCTTTCGCCTCGCCTGCGATACTTCCTTCCCATGACCCACGACACAGACGTCGCCATCATCGGGGCCGGCCCGGTTGGCCTGTTCGCCGCCTTTCAGTGCGGCATGCTCAAGCTCTCCGCCGTGCTGATCGACGCGCTCGGCGAGGTCGGCGGCCAGTGCGCAGCGCTCTATCCCGAGAAGCCGATCTACGACATTCCCGCCCACCCCGCGATCGAGGCCGGCGCCCTGGTCGCCCAGCTCGAGGCCCAGCTCGCACCCTTCCGCACCCCCCGCCTGCTCGGTCACCGCATTGACCGCCTCACCGGCGAGGCCGGCGACTTCACCCTGACCACCGATGCCGGCCAGACCGTGCGCGCCCGCGCCGTCATCCTGGCCGCCGGCGCTGGCGCCTTCGGCCCGAACCGCCCGCCGCTCGCCGACCTGCCCGCCTACGAGGCCACCGGCGCCGTGCAGTACTACGTCCGCCGCCGCGAGGACTTCCGCGGCCGCACCGTGGTCATCGCCGGCGGCGGCGACAGCGCGCTCGATTGGGCGCTGCAACTCCGCGACGTCGCTGCCCGCGTCATCGTCGTCCACCGCCGCGCCCGCTTCCGCGCCGCCCCCGAGACCGCCGCCCAGCTCCAGGCCGCCGCCGCCGCCGGCCAGCTCGACATCGTCACCCCCTACCAGCTCCACGCCCTGCACGGGCAAGCCGGCGCGCTCAGCGCCGTCGAGCTCGCCGACCTCGACGGCAACACCCGCGTGATCCCCGCCGACACCCTGCTCGCCTTTTTCGGCCTGTCGACCGACCTCGGTCCGCTCGCCGGCTGGGGCCTGGCGCTGGAGCGCCACCACGTCGAGGTGACCGCCGCCACCTGCGCCACCAACCTGCCCGGCGTGTTCGCGATCGGCGACGTCGCCACCTACCCCGGCAAGCTCAAGCTGATCCTGCAGGGCTTCTCCGAAGCCGCCATGGCCGCCCACGCCATCCACCCGCTGCTCAACCCCGACATGGCGCTGCACTTCGAGTACTCGACCAGCAAGGGTGTCCCGGCGGCAGCATAAGGCCAGGGCTCTCCCTTGGCGAAGCCATTCAAGTTCTGCTTCCCACGCAACGTACTCGCCATCGTTTCATGGATAAAAACCGGATTTTAAAGGCTCCGCCTTTAATGGGGTCCAGGGGCAAAGCCCCTGGCCTTGCCTTTCTCCCTGCCTTGCCCTGCCCCCTCGCCTTCCTTTCGCCACGCGCCAATGCCACACCCGGCCTGATGAAACGGCTGCTCCTCTTCGCCGCCCTCAGCCTGCCCGGTGCCGCCTGCGCCCAGGCCCTGTCGCTGCCCCCACCCGGCATCGCCCGGACGGCGCCGCGCGCCGCAGTCTTGAGCGATGCCGACGCCGCCCTCATCCAGCAGGTCCAGACCTATCTCGACCAGGTGCATGCCTTGAAGGCACGTTTCCTGCAGATTGCCCCTGACGGCCGCACCTCCACCGGCACCGCCTGGCTGCAGCGTCCCGGCCGCATGCGCTTCGCCTACGACCCGCCGAGCCCGTTGCTGCTGGTCGCCGGCCACGGCCAGGTCACCTTCCATGACAGCGAGCTCGACCAGACCACCAACATCCCGGTCGACCAGACCCCGCTCGGCCTGCTGCTCGCCGACCGCCTCAGCCTGTCCGGCGACGTCACGGTCACGGCGCTGGAGCGCGGCCCCGCCACCGTCCAGCTCACCTTGGTGCGCACCAGCACCCCGAGCGACGGCAGCCTGACCCTGATCTTCGCCAACCCGCCGCTCGCCTTGCGCGGCTGGTCGGTGATCGACGCGCAGGGCCGGCTCACCCGCATCAGCCTCGGCCAGGTGGTGTTCGGCGGCCGCTTCGACCCAGCCCTGTTCACCTTCACCGACCCTGATGCAAAGGGCGGCTGAGCGCTGCCTCGCCCCTTGCCTCAGCGCGACGGTTCGGAGCACGCTCGCCGCATGCCGAACGCCCGCCTGTCAGCCGCCTTGCTCTGCCTTGCCGCGGCGCTGATGCCGACCGCCGGCCGCAGCCAGCCCGTCGGCACCGCGGAGGACCAGGGCGGCGCGGTCTCGCCCTATCAATCCACCCAGCCATCCCCCTACCGCTCCATCGCGCCGGCCGACGATGGATTCGGACCCGCGCCGGACCAGTCCGACAACCCGCCCCAGACCTACGCCCCTCAAGGCTACCCGCCGCCCAACGGCTACCCACCATCCGGCTATCCGCCGCCACCGGGCTACCCACCGCCCAGCCCGGCCACCAACGCCGGCGCGCCGCCACCGCCGGCGCCGTACGGCGCCTTCTGCGACACCGGCCCACAGACCAGTTGCGGCCTGCAGCGCCCCGCCCCGGTCGGCGCCCGCTGCGTCTGTCCCGGCTACGGCCGGCCCACCTACGGCCGGGTGCGCTGATCGCGCCTTCAAACCGCCATCCCGCACGCCTACTCTAGGCCTCTCCAGCACCCGGCGACCCCATGAAGCCACTCATCGGCATTTCCTGCTGCACCAAGCCGTTCGGCGTCTACATGACGCCGAACCACGCCGCCTCCGACACCTACGTCCGCGCTGTCGACCAGGTCGTGGGCGGCGTGCCGGTGCTGCTGCCCGCCAACGGCCCCGCCGCCGACGTCGCCACCCTGCTCGCCCGCCTCGACGGCATCATCCTCACCGGCAGCCGCTCCAACGTGCAGCCCCGCCACTATGACGGCCCATCCCACGCCGAAGGCACCCCCGAGGACGAGCAGCGCGACGGCGTGACGCTGCCGCTCATCCGCGCCGCCATCGCCGCCGGCAAGCCGCTGCTGGCCATCTGCCGCGGCCTGCAGGAGATGAACGTTGCCCTCGGCGGCTCGCTGCACCAGCGCCTGCAGGACCTGCCCGACCATTTCGACCACTCCACCCCCGCCCATGGCAGCGCCGAGCTGCGCATCGCCAAGGCGCACGAGGTCACCCTCGCCCCCGGCGGCCTGCTCACCCGCCTTGCCGGCCGCGACCGCATCCTCGTCAACTCGCTGCACAACCAGGGCATCGACCGCCTCGCCCCCGGCCTCACCATCGAGGCAACCGCTCCCGACGGCACCATCGAAGCCGTCCGCACCGAGGCCGGCAGCTTCGCCCTCGCCGTGCAATGGCACCCGGAATACGACTTCCCGCACGACGCCATCTCGCGGGGCATCTTCACCGCCTTCCGCGACGCCGTCGCCGCGCAGTCAGCATTGCGGGTGGCTGCTTAGGAGGGAAGGCCAGGGGCTTTGCCCCTGGACCCCATAAAAGGCGGAGCCTTTAAAATCCATTCGTCATTCCTGCCTCCTTAGCCAGGGCGGTGGCGTAGGAATCGGGATTGAATGGCTTCGCCGCGTAAGCGCGTGATGGGTCTAGGCCAGAACCCTGCACTAGTCTTCGCTGACCTTCAGCCCTTGCCGCTCCAGCCTGGCGCACAGCGCCCGCATCTGCCGCCGCGTCTCATAGAGTTGGTCGAGCAGCGACAGCACCACCGGCATCGCCGCCTCGCCCACCTCCATATCGTCGCGCAACTCGACGATCAGCCGCACCCGCGCGACGTCGACGGCGCCGAACCGCAGCTCCGGCTGGCGCGTCGCCGGCCGCACCCACTCGGCGGCAATCCAGCGCTGCAGCTCGCTCTCCTGCACCCGCCCAAGCTCGCGGCACAGTGCCGCCAGCGTGATCAGCCGCTCGCCCGCCCGCGTCATGCCTCCCGCGCGCGTCATCCAGTCGTCTCCAGCATCGCCGCCCGCGGATCCTCGCCCGGCGCCGCCGCCCAGTCCTTCAGAAACGCCTCGAGCGCCTCGTCGACCGGCCCGATCACGACCGCCAACGTCGCATACAGGTCCCCAGCCGCCTGCTTGCCATGTGCCGCCACGCCGCGGCCGCGCAGCCTGAGCTGCCGCCCGGCATCCGAGCGCGGCGGGATCGTCATCGCCACCGACCCGCGCGGCGTCGGCACCGTGACCTTCGCCCCCAGCACCGCCTCGCGCAGGCTGACCGGCAGCGCCACGTGCAGGTCAGCCCCCTCGCGCCGAAAGAACGGGTGCGGAAACACGCCGATGGTGATCAGCGCGTCCCCGGCGGGCGCCCCACCGGCACCCGGCCCGCCCTGGCCGCGCAGCCGCAGCACCTGCCCGTCCTCAATCCCGGGCGGGATGACGACGTCGAGGTCCCGCCCGTCCGGCAGGCCCAGCCGCCGTGTCGCGCCGTTGACGGTGTCCAGAAAGTCCACCCCCAGCTCATAGCGCTGGTCCCGCCCCCGCATGCGCATCCCCGCACCGGCACGGGCACCGCCCGCCCCGGCCTGCCGATTGAAGAACTCGCCAAAGATGTCGCCCAGCTCGGCCCCATCGCTGTCGCCGAACCCGCCGCCGCCGCGATAGCGCGCCGCACCGTCACCCTCGGCATAGCCCCGGTAAAAGCCCCGCTCCGGCACCGGCGCCCCGGTCGCATCGATCTCGCCGCGGTCGAACCGCGCCCGCTTGTCGGCGTCCTCCAGCAGGTCGGCCGCGGCCGCGATGTCCTTGAACCTCGCCTCCGCCGCCGCATCGCCGGGGTTGAGGTCCGGATGATGCTTCTTGGCCAGCGCCCGATAGGCACGCCGGATCTCGTCGGCGCTGGCATCGCGCTTCACGCCCAACGCGGCATAGGGATCATTGCCTGGCACGCATTCCCTCACGCCCGGTAGGCCGGCAAGTTCCCAAGCGAAGCGAAGCGGTTCTTTTTTGAAAAAAAGCACCAAAAGACTTCTGCTTCCCGATCCCGCCGCCCGGCCGCCAAGATCCTAACGAGTAAAAGTTTTTTGCTTCTTTTTTTCAAAAAAGAAGCCCTTAACCCTTCCTAAACCCACCCCGGTCATCCTCCCTGTCGATGACCCCCACTCCGCGCCACTCGCCGGTCCTGCTCGCGCTCGTCCTGTCGCTCGGCGCCTACTCCGCCTGCCTGCTCGGCCACTACCTCGCCACCGCCTCCGGCCTGATGGCGGACAGCTACGGCCTGTGGTCGTTCGCCCGCTTCGTCAGCACCCACCGCCCGGCCGCCATCTACGACCAGCAGGCCCTGCTCGCCTACCAGATCACCCTCGGCCTGCACCCTGACGCCTGGTTCCCGTTCGGCTACCCGCCGCCATTCCTGCTCCTGCTCGCCCCGCTCGCCGGGCTGCCGTACTGGCTCGCCGCGACCTGCTGGAGCCTGACCACCCTGCTGCTCTGCCTCGCATCGGTGCTGGCCGGCCGCCGCGAGCCACGCTTGGTCGCAACGCTGCTGCTCCTCCTCGCGCCGTCCACCGCCATTGGCCTGATCTACGGCCAGACCGGCTTCCTGTTCGCCGCGGTGCTGGTCGGCGGCATGCGGCTTGCCGAGCGCCATCCCTGGCTCGGCGGCGCCGTGCTCGGCCTGCTGGCCTGCAAGCCGCAACTGGCGGTGCTGGTGCCGGTCGCGCTGCTGGCGGCTGGCCAAGGCCGTGCGCTCGCCGCCATGCTGCTCTCGGCCGCCGCCCTGATGGCGCTCGCCGCCGCCGTCTACGGCCCGGCACTCTGTCTCGCCTGGCCGGGCGCGCTGCTGGCCTACGCCGCCCTGTTCCGCGCCGGCAGCGGCCCGCTCTGGCACCTGATGCCGACGCTCACCGCCGCCGCCACCCTGCTCGGCCTGCCCGGCCGCCTGGTGCTGGCCCTGCAATCCGCCGGCGCCGTGCTCGGCGTCGTCCTCGTCTGGCGCAGCACCCGCCACCACCAGCCGCGCGCGCTGCTGACCCTCGCCGCCGCCACCTTCCTCGTCTCGCCCTACGCCTTCGTCTACGACCTGCCGCTGCTGACCGCGGCGATGCTGGCCTGCCTGATCGACCAACTGCCCACGCGCGCGCCGGTCGAGCTGGCACTGCTCGCCATCGTGCTGAGCGTGCCGATGCTGGTGCTGGCCGGCCTGCCGGTCGGCCTCGTCGCCGTCGCCGCCGGCCTGCTGCTGGCGATGCCGGCGATCCAGCGTCCGCTCGCGACCCCAACGCGTTTTTACCCCGCGGCCACCATCGGTTAACGTGCGGCCTGCACTATCTACGCACCGTCCCTTGATGAGGGCCGCAACGAGGGACTGACGCATGAAGCTCCGCACTGGCCTGCTGCTCGGCACGGCGTTCGCCGCCGGTGTCGTCGCCGGCCCCGCCCTCGGCCCGACCTCCGCCAGCCTGCATCGCGCCATCCCCGCCCTGGCCATCCCGCGCGCCCACGCCGAGGACGCCACCAGCACCCGCGCCGACACCTACCGCCTGCTCACCCTGTTCGGCGACGTCTTCGAGCGCGTCCGCGCCGACTATGTCGAGCCGGTCGCCGACAAGGACCTGGTCGACAACGCGCTCAACGGCATGCTCTCCGGCCTCGACCCGCACAGCTCCTACATGGACGCCAAGCAGTATCGCGACATGCAGGTCCAGACCCGCGGCGCCTTCGGTGGCCTCGGCCTCGAAGTCACCGAGGACAACGGCGTGGTTAAAGTGGTCAGCCCGATCGACGACACCCCCGCCGCCCGGGCCGGCATGAAGCCCGGCGACCTGATCCTCTCGCTCGACGGCACCACCGTCGAAGGCCTGTCGCTCAACGACGCCGTTGATCGCATGCGCGGCAAGCCCGGCAGCACCATCACCCTGGTGGTCAAGCGCGAGCACATCGACAAGCCGGTCTCGGTCACCATGACCCGCGAGATCATCCACATCCAGGTGGTCAAATCCGCCCTCTACGGCGACGTCGCCTACGTCCGCCTCGCCTCCTTCAACGAGGAGACCGACCCGGGCCTGCGCGCCGCCATCACCAAGCTGCGCGCCCAAGCGCACGGCCACCTGCGCGGCATGATCCTCGACCTGCGCAACAACCCAGGCGGCCTGCTCGACCAAGCCGTCGACGTCTCGGCCGACTTCATCCCCGACGGCGAGATCGTCTCCACCCGCGCCCGCCACCCCGAGGACAGCCAGCGCTGGAACGCCACCCACACCGACCTCATCGCCGGCACGCCCCTGGTCGTGCTGATCAACGGCGGCTCCGCCTCCGCCTCCGAGATCGTCGCCGGCGCCCTGCAGGACCATAAGCGCGCGGTCATCGAAGGCACCCGCTCGTTCGGCAAGGGCTCGGTGCAGACGGTGATCCCGATGCCCGGCGACGGCGCCATCCGGCTCACCACGGCGCGCTACTACACGCCCTCCGGCCGCTCCATCCAGGGCCTCGGCATCTCGCCCGACGTCATCGTCGCCGAAACCCGCGAGCCGCAGCCGCACTTCCTGCCCGACCGCGAGGCCGACCTCAACCACGTGCTTAAGAACGAGGGGGCGAGCGCCCCCACCACCCCGCCGCTGCCGCGCAACGACCTGCCCGCCGTCGCCGCCTCGATCCCCAAGATCCCACCCACCGACTGGCCGAAATTCGACCCCGCGGTCCCCACCACCGACTTCCAGCTCCAGCAGGGCCTGACCCTGGTGCGCGCCATGGCCGACCCCACCCACCCGACGGTCTCCAACCAGACCACCGCCCAGCCGGCAACCACGCCCGCCGGCACGCCGAAGGCGCCGAGCCAGTAGGAGCGGCCCGGAGGCAGGAGCCGGCGGATGCATCCGGCGCTGCGCGTCCTCGTCCGGTTCTGGTCCGTGGTCGGCGCGGCGCTGCTCGGCCTCGCCGTGCTGCTGGCCGTGCTCGGCCCGGTGTCGCCGCCCGTCCACCCGCCCGCCCGCATCACCGGCTTCGCCCCGCCCGCCCCATCTCCCGCCGCCTCCGCCCCGTCCCCGCCCGCCCTCGCCAACGTCGAGAACGACATTGACCGCAGGCTCCGCATCGCCGACCCCCAGCCATCGCTGCTGCGCGCCGCCGCCACCATCCCCGGCCGCCAACTCCCCACCCCCGCCGGCGACAGCCTGCCGATGCACGTCTACGCCCGCCCCTTCGCCCCCGACCGCCGCCCCCGCGTCGCCCTGCTGGTCGACGGCATCGGCCTTACCGACATCGACAGCCTGGACGCCATCCAGCGCCTGCCCGGCCCGGTCGACCTCGCCTTCTCCGCCTACTCGCCAGACCCTGGGCCGCTCGCCCTGGCCGCCCGCTCCTTCGGCCATGAATACCTGATCTCGGTGCCGATGGAGCCGCACAACTACCCGCAGGACGACGAGGGCTTCCGCTCCCTCCTCGTCAGCGCCGACCCGGCCACCAACACCCGCAACCTCGATTGGGCGCTCACCCGCCTGCAAGGCTATGTCGGCGCCACCGGCGCCTCGGACGGCCTGCGCGGCGAGCACTTCGCGGAGTCCGGCCAGCCCTATAGCGACGCGCTGAACCAGATCGCCGCCGACGGCCTGCTCTACCTCGACCCGCGCCCCGCCGCCGCCCTGCCACCCCGCATCGCCGGCCGTTCGGTCGACATCGTGGTCGACGAGGAGCCGAACGCCGCCCAGATCGACGCCCGCCTCGGCGCCCTCGAGCTGATCGCCCGCGCCCGCGGCGCCGCCATCGGCCTCGCCGGCCCGCTCCGCCCGCTCACCATCGAGCGCATCGCCCTCTGGGCGCACGGCCTCGCCAGCCGCGGCATCGTCCTCGCCCCGATCAGCGCCCTGGTCACCAAACCTACGGACACCCCATGACCGACCCACAAGCCGACCCCCACGCCGACCTGCCCTATCGCCCAAACGTCGGCGCCGTGCTGTTCAACCCGCACGGCCTGGTCTTCGTCGGCCATCGCGCCAACATCCCCGGCTGCTGGCAGCTCCCCCAGGGCGGCATCGACCCGGGCGAAGACCCCGCCACCGCCGTGCTGCGCGAGCTCGAGGAGGAGATCGGCACCCGCAACGCCAGCCTGCTCGCCGAGCACGATGCCTGGCTGCAATACGACCTGCCGCCGGAGCGGATCGGCGTCGCCTGGGGCGGCCGCTACCGTGGCCAACGCCAACGCTGGTTCGCCCTGAAATTCGACGGCCAGGACACCGACATCGCCCTCGACCGCGACCCGCACCCCGAGTTCGACGCCTGGCGCTGGGTCAATCTCGAAGAACTACCCAGCCTCGCCGTGCCGTTCAAACGCCCGGTCTACGAGGCCATCACGACCGCTTTCGCGCAATTCGCAAGAAAGTAAGGAAGGCCAGGGCTCTGCCCTGGACCCGCTGGGGCCGTGAGGCCCCAGACCCCAGTTACTGAAAGTCTAACCTCAGTCTTCCTTGCTTGGCAAAGCCAGTCGATCGTGCTTCCAACCGCACCAGGCTCGCCCGCAGGAAATCAATAATAAATGGATTTCAAAGGCTTCGCCGTCGTACGCAGCACGCTGTCGCGTGACGATGGGGTCAGGGGGCAAAGCCCCTCGCCTCGCCTTCACTCCTCCTCGCTCTCCATCGCCGCCTCGATGTGAGCCACCCGCTCCTCCAGCGCCGCCAGCCGCACCTCCGCCGCCTCCTGCCCCGACCGCGCCAGCGCCGCCATGTCCAGCGCCGCCTCCAGCTCCTCGCGCCGCACCAGTTGCAGCCGCCGCACCATCTCGTCGATGCGCGCCTTCACCGTCGCCTCGATCTCCTCGCGCAGCCCGGCCAGCGCCGAGAACGCCCCCCCGGCCACCCCGGCGATGTCGTCGAAAAAGCGTGGCCTGTCGCTCATGTCGCTAAACTCCCGTTGCTGTCGTCCCATTTGGTCCACCGCCCCATCTGGTTCACAACCCCCATCTGGTTCATCACCTCGAACCCTATAGACTGCCGCCATGCCATTCGAGACTGCCGCCATGCCGTTCGTCGCGTCGCCGTGATCCCCGTCCTCGTCTTCCCCGATTTCGACCCGGTGCTGCTGCATCTGGGTCCGCTGCAGATCCGCTGGTATGCGCTCGCCTACATCGTCGCCCTGATCATCGGCTGGCGCGTCATGCGCCGCATGGTCCGCCTCGCCCCGGCCGTCGCCACGCTGGAGCAGACCGATGACTTCCTCACCTGGGCCACCCTCGGCGTCGTCCTCGGCGGCCGCCTCGGCTACGTCCTGTTCTACCAGCCGAGCCTCTATTTCGCCCACCCGCTCAGCATCCTGACGGTCTGGAACGGCGGCATGTCGTTCCACGGCGGCGTGCTCGGCGTCGTCGTGGCACTGCTGATCTACACCCGCCGCCACGCCATCCCGCTGCTCGGCTTCGCCGACCGCCTGGCCGCGGTGGTGCCGATCGGCCTCGGCCTCGGCCGCTGCGCCAACTTCATCAACGGCGAGCTGTGGGGCCGCCCAGCTCCCGCCGCCCTGCCCTGGGCGATGATCTTCCCGCGCGTCGACATGGTGCCGCGCCATCCCAGCGAGCTCTACGAGGCGCTGCTCGAAGGCCTGCTGCTGCTGATCGCGATGCAGCTCTTCGTCCACCGCCAAGCCCTGCGCGAGCGCTTCGGCCTGCTCACCGGCCTGTTCCTCATCGGCTACAGCATCGCCCGCATCATCGCCGAGTTCTTCCGCGAGCCGGACCCGTTCCTCGGCTTCCTCTGGCAGGGCGCGACGATGGGCCAGCTGCTCTGCATTCCGATGATCCTGGCCGGCGGCGCGCTGGCCGCCTACGCCTACCGCCGCCCCCCGGTCGCCGCCTGACGGTGCCCGACCCTGCCGAACCGCCCGACCGTCAATCGCCCACCGGCGAGCCAGAACGCCTCGACGCCTTCATGGCCCGCGCCAACGCCCTCTACTACGCCAGCCACGACCCGTTCGCCGACTTCGCCACCGCCCCCGAGATCGGCCAGGTCTTCGGCGAGCTGCTCGGCGCCTGGGCGGTCATCACCTGGCAGCAGCTCGGCAGCCCGGCCCCGTTCATCCTCGCCGAGCTCGGCCCCGGCCGCGGCACCCTGATGGCCGACGCCCGCCGCCTCGCCCGACGCGTCGCCCCCGCCTTCGCCGCCGCCGCCCGCCTGCACCTGGTCGAGTCCTCCCCACGCCTGCGCGCCGAACAGGCGCGCGCCCTGCCCGACGCCACCTGGCACGACGACCTCGCCGGCCTGCCGCCCGGCCCGCTCATCCTGCTCGCCAACGAGTTCCTCGACGCCCTGCCGATCCGCCAGCTCGTCCGCCGCGCCGCCGGCTGGATGGAGCGCCACGTCGCCCCCGGCGCCGCAGGCGCCCCCAGCACCCCCGGCGCCGCCGGTACCCCCGCCGCCGCCCCCAGCGCCCCTGGCACCTTCGTCGAGCGCCTGACCGCGCCGCTCGGCCTCGCCGCCCCGCTCGACGCCGTGGTCGAGGTCGGCGAGGCCGCCCAGCAGGTCGCCGCCTTGCTCGGCGCCCGCCTGGCCTGCTCCGGCGGCGTCGCCCTGCTCATCGATTACGGCCACACCGCCAGCGCCCCCGGCGAAACCCTGCAGGCGCTGCGCCACGGCCAGCCCGCCGACCCGCTGGCCGACCCCGGCGAGGCCGACCTCACCGCCCATGTCGACTTCGCCGCCCTCGCCCACGCCGCCAAAGCCGGCGGCGCCGCCACCCACGGCCCGATCACCCAGGCCGCCCTGCTCGGGCATCTCGGCATCGCCGCCCGCACCGCCGCCCTCGCCCGCGCCCGCCCCGACAAGGCCGAGACCCTCGCCGCCGCCCAGCACCGCCTCTGCCACCCCGACCAGATGGGCACCCTGTTCAAGGCCCTCGCCCTCACCGCCCCCAACGCCCCGACCCCGCCCGGCTTCGAAAACGCCGGCTTGGAAAACGCCGGCTTCGAAGACTCCGGCTTCGCGACCTCCAGCACCAAGACCCCCGCCGCACCATGATCCCACCCCGCCTCACCAGCCCCGGCCTGCCGGTCCCGCACGGCTTCTTCACCCGCCAAGGCGGCGTCTCGTCGGGCGGCTACGCCAGCCTGAACTGCAGCCTCTCCGGCCAGGACGACCCCGCCCACGTGCGCCAAAACCGCGACCGCATCGCCGCCGCCCTCGGCGTCGAGCCCGACCACCTGCTCGGCTGCAAGCAGGTGCACGGCCGCGGCGTGATCACCGTCAGCACCCCCTGGCCCTACGCCGCCGGCCCGCCCGCCGACGCCATGGTCACCGCCACCCCCGGCCTCGCCCTCGGCATCATCACCGCCGACTGCGCCCCCGTCCTGTTCGCCGACCCCGGGGCCGGGATCATCGGCGCCGCCCATGCCGGCTGGCGCGGCGCCGCCGACGGCGTGCTCGAAGCCGTCCTCGCCGCCATGACCGCCCTCGGCGCCAACCCCACCCGCATCACCGCCGCCATCGGCCCCTGCATCGGCCAGCAAAGCTACGAAGTCGGCCCCGACCTCCACGACGCCGTCCTCGCCGTCAGCCCCGACGCCACCACCCTCTTCACCCCCGGCCGCCCCGGCCACTGGCACTTCGACCTCGCCGGCTACTGCGCCCACCGCCTCGCCGCCGCCGGCATCCCCGCCGACGCGCTCCATCTCGACACCTGCGCCGAGGAAGCCCGCTTCTTCAGCCATCGCCGCCGCACCCTCGCCGGCGGCGGCGTCCTCGGGCACCAGTTGTCAGCGATCAGGATCTAAGGAAGGCCAGGAGCTCTGCTCCTGGACCTCGCTGGGGCCCGCGGCCCCAGACCCCATTGCCTGGAGTCCAAACTCGCACTTCCTTGCTTGGCGAAGCCATTCAATCCTGCTTCCCACAGCATCGAGCTCGCCGCTGAGCATGAATAATAAATGGATTTCAAAGGCTCCGCCTTTGATGGGGTCAAGGGGCAAAGCCCCTTGCCTTACTTGCCTAAAACCTGCCTAAGCACGCCACGTGCGTTACCTGTGCGCCCTGATCCTCCTCCCTCTCGCCGGCTGCGGTGCCTTTCCGCAGCCCTTCGCCGGCAATCCCGGTGCGACCGCCATGCGCCTTGCCCAGCCCACCGAGCTGCGCCTCACCGTGCCGATCCCCTCCACCTCGCTGCTCGGCGCTCAGGCCAGCACCTTCTGGTCGATCCAGACCGCCCGCGCCCTGGCCGCCCGCGAGATCCCGGCCGTCGCCACTCCCACCCGCCCCGCCGACTGGGCGCTGCGCCTGGATGCTCAGCTCACCGGCGCCATCGTCCAGCCGCGCTACATCGTGCTCGATCCGAGCGGCAAGACGCTTGGCAGCGTCGACGGCGCCCCCGTCCCGGCCGCCGCCTGGGCCAATGGCGACCCGGCCGTCATCACCGCCTCGGCGGTGCAGGCCGCCCCCGAGATCGTCACCACGCTGACCGCGATCCAGGCCAGCCTGCGCCAGAGCGATCCCCACTCGCTGGTCAACCGCCCCGCCCGCATCTTCTTCACCGGCGTCGTCGGCGCCCCCGGCGACGGCAACCGCGTGCTCGCCCAGCAGCTCCGCCTCAAGCTGCCTGACCGGGGCGACATCGTGCAGGACAGCATCGGCAACGCCGACTTCATCCTGCGCGGCCGGGTTGCGGTCAGCACCGTGCCGAGCGGCCAGCAGCAGGTCGAGATCCACTGGACGGTGACCGAGGCCGCCACCGGCAAGGTCGCCGGCGACGTCGCGCAAGGCCACGACATCGACGCCGGCTCGCTCGATCATGATTGGGGCGAAGTGGCCTCCGTGGTCGCCAACGAGGCCGCCGCCGGCGTGCACGAAGTCATCACTAATTGGACCGGGCGACATCCTGCAGTAGCAGCGCAGTAAGCAGTCCTTTTTTGAAAAAAGGACCAAAAAACTTTTATTTACTTAGCAAGTAAAAGTTTTTTGCTTCTTTTTTTCAAAAAAGAAGCCTTCCTTCAGAACCCATGAGACGAAGCCCCGAGCGTGCTAGCAGGTTTCAAGGGCCGCCGCCCTCGCGCAAGGCCGAGGAAACTTGCCTATAGGCAAGTTTTGCCTAACTCGTTGACAAACAACGACAACATCTCAATCTTGCGGTATTTCGCCGCAACGCAAAACCGGCCCCCTGGCCATCCTCGCCTCGCCTAAGCTACAGCCCAACCAATGGACGCCCCGACCCCTGCGGCACCGCCCGAGGCGACCACCCGCGCCTTGATGTGGCGGCTCTGGCGCGAGCACATCCGCCGCCACCGCGGCCGCCTGCTCCTGGTGCTGCTGCTCACCGCCATCATGGCCGGCCTCACCGGCCTGTATCCGATCGTGATCCAGCGCGCCCTCTCGATGTTCGAGGCGCACGACCCGCGCATCCTCTACCAGATCCCGGCGATCGTGCTCGCGGTCACCGCCGCCAAGGCCGCCGCCCAGTACGGCCAGGCGGTGTTCGTCCAGGAGCTGGTGCTGCGCGTCATCCGCGAGCTGCAGCGTCGGATGTTCATCCACCTCGTCCACACCGACCTCGCCCGGCTCGAGCGCGAGGCCCCGGCCACCCTGTCCGCCCGCTTCACCACCGACGCGACCACGGTGCGCGAGGCGATGATCCGCGCCGTCAACAGCCTCGGCGACGGCGTGACGGTCGTGAGCCTGGTCGGCACGATGATCTACCTCGACTGGCAATTCAGCCTGATCGCGGTGGCGCTCTATCCGCTCGCCGCAGTGCCGATCCAGCGCATCGGCCGCCGCGTCCGCCGCGCCTCGGGCGGCATGCAGGAGCGCATGGGCGAGGCCGCCGCGATGCTGCACGAAAGCTTCGCCCAGGCCCGCACGGTGCGCGCCTACCGCCTCGAGGAGGTCGAGATCGCCCGCGCCGACCACGCCTTCGACCGGCTCTACGGCTCGCTGCTGCGCATGACCCGCGGCCGCGCCCGCGTCGACCCGGTGCTCGAGGTGCTGGGCGGCGCCGCCGTCGCCGCGGTGCTGGGCTTTGCCGGCTGGCGTGCCGCGATGGGCGGCAACACGCTCGGCGACTTCACCGGCTTCGTCGCCGCGCTGCTGCTCGCCTCCCGCCCGCTGCGCGCCCTGGGATCGTTGAACGCGGCGCTGCAGGAGGGCATGGCCGGCCTCGCCCGCGTCTTCTCGGTGATCGACGAGGAGCCCCGCATCGTCGACCCCGCCGCGCCCCGGCCGCTGCCGGTGACCAGGCCCGGCCGCGGCGGCCATGTGCGCTTCGATGACGTCCACTTTATCTATCCCGACGGCCGCGCCGGCCTGCGCGGCCTCAGCTTCGAGGCCCGACCCGGCCAGACCGTCGCCCTGGTCGGCGCCTCGGGCGCCGGCAAGTCGACGGCACTCGCCCTGATCCCCCGCCTGCACGACGTCGCCGCCGGCGCCATCAGCATCGACGGCGAGGATCTGCGCGCCCTCGGCCTCGCCGGCCTGCGCGACGCCATCGCCTATGTCGGCCAGGAGCAGCTCCTGTTCGACGACAGCATCGGCGCCAACATCCTGCTCGGCCGCCCCGGCGCCAGCCGCGACGAGATGGAGCGGGCCGCCGACGCCGCCGCCGCCGCCGGCTTCGTCGCCGACCTGCCCGAGGGCTTCGCCACCGTCGTCGGCCCCGGCGGCCAGCGCCTCTCCGGCGGCCAGCGCCAGCGCGTAGCCCTGGCCCGCGCCCTGCTGCGCGACCCGCTGATCCTGCTGCTCGACGAGGCCACCAGCGCGCTCGACGCCGAGAGCGAGGTGCTGGTGCAGCAGGCGCTCACCCGGCTGCGCGCCGGCCGCACCACCGTCGTCGTCGCCCACCGCCTGTCCACGGTGCGCGATGCCGACCTGGTGGTGGCGATGCAGGAGGGCCGCGCCGTCGAGTCCGGCACCCACGCCGCGCTGATCGCCGCCGACGGCTTCTACGCCCGCCTGGTGCGCAGCCAGGCGCTCAGCCACTGAGCGTCGCCATCGCGGGCCTGCCATTCCACTAGCCCCTTGCCTTGGCCGTCCGGCCCGTCGTAACTGACCGATCGGTCATCCATCCGTGGACGGCCCGGGCAGGTGAGCGAAATGGATACGCAGCAGGGTCCGGTGCGAACTGACGAAGACCTCGAAGCCGGCCAGCTCAGCCGCGCCGAGCAGCCCGGCCGGCCTGGCGAGGCCGCGCCGCCCGCCCGCCCGGCCGGCAACGGCAAGCCCGCCGCCGACCAGCAGGCGCAGGCCACGCAGGAGCGCCGCCGCAGTGCCGCCCGCCCCGTCGTGCGCGTGCTGATGGTCGTCATCCTGATCGCGCTGATCGCCGGCGGCGTCTGGTACTATCTCGCCACCAAGGACATCGCCACCACCGACGACGCCTTCACCGACGGCCGCGCCGTCACCATCGCCCCGCACGTCAACGGCTACGTCGTCTCCCTTGACGTCAACGACAACGCCTTCGTCCACAAGGGCGACCCGCTGATCCACATCGACCCGCGCGACTACATCGCCGCGCGTGATCGCGCCGCCGGCCAGGTCGCCTCCGCCGAGGGCACGCTTGAGGGCAACCGCTCCGCCGTCGAGGTCGCCAAGATCAACTTCCCGGCCCGCCTGCAGCAGGCCCAGGCCCAGCTCGCCAACGCCCAGGCGACGCTGTTCCGGGCCAACACCGACTACAAGCGCCAGCATAACCTGCCGGTCGCCGCCCGCACCCAGCAGGATGTCGACTACGCCACCGCCGCCCAGCAGGCCGCCGTCGCCGGCGTCGCTCAGGCCGAAGCCTCGGTGCGCGAGGCGCTGCCGATCAAACCAAACATCAACCAGACGACGTCCAATGTCAGCCAGGTGCAGGGCAGCATCGACCAGGCCCGCGCCCAGCTCGTGCAGGCCCAGCTCGACCTCGAGCGCACGGTGGTGCGCGCGCCGCAGGACGGCTGGATCACCAAGCGCAACGTCGAGCAGGGCAACTACGTCGACGCCGGCCAGCAGATCTTCTCCATCGTCTCCCCGGACGTCTGGATCACCGCCAACTTCAAGGAAGACCAGCTCGCCCGCATGCGCCCCGGCCAGCCGGTCGACATCAGCGTCGACGCCTACCCGACCCTGAAGCTCACCGGCCACGTCGACAGCGTTCAGCTCGGCACCGGCGCGAAGTTCACCGCCTTCCCGCCCGAGAACGCCACTGGCAACTTCGTCAAGATCGTCCAGCGCGTCCCGGTCAAGATCGTCATCGACAGCGGCCTCGACCCGGCCCTGCCGCTGCCGCTCGGCATCTCCGTCGAGCCCTCCGTCCGGCTGAAGTGACGCCCGCTTGAGCGCCTCCCAGGCCGCGCCAACCGCCACCGGCGCCGGCACCCCGAGCAGCGATACCCAAACCTGGCGCCCCAAGGCCAACCCCTGGCTGATCGCCGTCGTCGTCACCCTCGCCGCCTTCATGGAAGTGCTCGACACGACGATCGTCAACGTCTCGCTGCCGCACATCGCCGGCAGCCTGTCCTCGTCCTACGACGACGCCACCTGGTGCCTCACCTCCTACCTCGTAGCCAACGGCATCGTGCTGACCATCAGCGGCTGGCTGTCGGACTATTTCGGCCGCAAGCGCTACTTCATGACCTGCATCCTGATGTTCACCGTCTGCTCCTTCGCCTGCGGCCTGTCGCAGTCGCTGCCGCAGCTTATCGTCTTCCGCCTGCTGCAGGGCTTTTTCGGCGGCGGCCTGCAGCCCAACCAGCAGTCGATCATCCTCGACACCTTCGAGCCCGCCCAGCGTGGCCGCGCCTTCTCCATCGTCGCCGTCGCCACGATCATCGCCCCGATCGTCGGCCCCACCCTCGGCGGCTACATCACCGACAATGCGAGCTGGCGCTGGATCTTCCTGATCAACATCCCGGTCGGCCTGTTCGCCTTCTTCGCCGTCGGCGCCCTAGTCGAGGACCCGCCCTGGATCCAGGGCCGCCGGCGCAAGATCGACGCCATCGGCCTCGCCCTCATCACCATCGGCCTCGGCAGCCTGCAGGTCGCGCTCGACCGCGGCGAGGACGCCGACTGGCTCGGCTCGCCGTTCATCCGGGTGATGCTGCTGCTCGCCGTGCTCGGCATCCTGGGCGCCATCGGCTGGCTGCTCACCGCCAAGAATCCGGTCGTTAACCTCTACGTCATGGCCGATCGCAACTTCGCCCTCGGCATCGCCATGATCGCCGCCATGGGCTTCATCCTCTACTCCGGCTCGATCGTGATCCCGCAATTTGCCCAGCAGGTGATCGGCTACACCGCCACCCTCGCCGGGCTCATCCTCTCGCCCGGCGGGGTCGGCATCATCCTCATCATCCCGGTGATGGGCCGCCTGCTGCCGCTCGTACAGACCCGGCTGCTGATCCTCGCCGGCTTCGCCGTCATGGGCTGCGCCTTCCTCTACTCGAGCACGCTCAGTCCCGACGTCGACTTCTGGACCCTGGTCAGCATGCGCGCCGCCCAGACCGCCGGCCTCGGCTTCCTCTTCGTGCCGATCAGCACGATCTCCTACACGACGCTCGACAAGCGCCTCAACGGCGACGCCGCCGCACTCTACACCATGTTCCGCAACGTCTCCGGCGCGGTCGGCATCTCGACCGCCACCGCCCTGGTCACCCAGCGCGGCCAGATCCGACAAGCCCATCTCAGCGCCTGGACCACGCCGTTCAACCAGCCCTACAACACCCTTGTCGCCCAGTACGAGGCCGCCCTGCGATCGCTCGGCCGCGCCTCGTCGATGGTGCACTCGGAGGCCGTCGGCCAGGTCTTCCAGCAATTCCGCCAGCAAGCCACCGTGCTCGCCTACTCGGACGTGTTCGCGCTGTGCTCCCTCCTCGCCTTCACCATGGTCCCCCTGGCCCTGCTGTTCTCCCCCAGCAAAGCCGACGGCGAAGGGGCGCCACCGGCGCACTGAGGCAAGGCAAGGGCTCTGCCCTTGACCCGCTGGGGCCTGCGGCCCCAGACCCCATGCGCTTAACGCCTAGCCGTGTTCTTCCTTGGCGAAGCCAATCATGTCCATTTCCCGTTTGGCACTGACCTCGCCAGCTATGGAAGATGGATGGTAAATGGATTTCAAAGGCTTCGCCGTCGGGCGCAGCACGCCTCCGCGTGACGATGGGGTCAAAGGGCAAAGCCCCTTGCCTTGATGGAGCCCCGCCCGCGTGACCCAGCCGCCAAGCTTTCAGGACATCATCCTGCGCCTGCACCGCTACTGGGCGGGGCAGGGCTGCGTCATCCTGCAGCCCTACGACATGGAGATGGGCGCCGGCACCTTTCACCCCGCCACCACACTGCGCGCCCTCGGCCCCGAGCCCTGGCGCTGCGCCTACGTGCAGCCCTCCCGCCGCCCCTCCGACGGCCGCTACGGCGACAACCCGAACCGCCTGCAGCACTTCTACCAGTATCAGGTCATCCTCAAGCCCAGTCCCGCGGACGCCCAGCGCCTGCTGCTCGACAGCTACCGCGAGATCGGCCTCGACCCGCTGCTGCACGATTTCCGCTTCGTCGAGGACGACTGGGAGAGTCCCACTCTGGGGGCGGCCGGCCTCGGCTGGGAGGTCTGGTGCGACGGCATGGAGGTCAGCCAGTTCACCTACTTCCAGCAGGTCGGCGGCATCCCCGTGGCGCTGCCGAGCGTCGAGTTCACCTACGGACTGGAGCGCCTGGCGATGTATGTCCAGGGTGTGGAGAACGTCTACGAGCTCGACTTCAACGGCGCCGGCGTGCGCTACGGCGACGTCTTCCTGCGCGCCGAGCGCGAGTACAGCGCCCACAATTTCGAGCACGCCAACGTCGAGCGCCTGACCGCCCATTTCCGCGACGCCGAACTGGAGTGCCAGGCCCTGCTCGAGCAGCACCTGACCCTGCCGGCCTACGACCAGTGCATCAAAGCCAGCCACCTGTTCAACCTGCTGGACGCCCGCGGCGTCGTCAGCACCGCCGAACGCGCCGCCTATATCGGCCGCGTGCGGACATTGGCAAAGGCCTGCTGCGAAGGCTGGCTCGCCGGGTAGGTTAAGGCGAGGGGCTTTGCCCCTCGACCCCATTAAAGGCGAAGCCTTTAAAATCCGTTTCTTGTTCATGACTCCATCGCCAGGTCGGTGGCGTGGGGGGCAGAATTGAATGGCGTGACAGGCCGCGCCAAATACGGTAGTTCTACCATATTGAACAGTCTTTCTACCTAGGATGACGATGGCGGCCCAGCTCAACATCAAAAGCGGAGACAGCTACCGCCTGGCGGCCGAGCTAGCCTTGCTCACCGGCGAAAGCCTGACCACGGCGGTCACGGCAGCCATTCGCGAGCGCCTGGAGCGTGAGCGCCGCGCCCGCGATCACACGTTGAAGCTGGCTCGCCTGTCGGCGCTGGCGGCCGAGACCCGGGCGAGCCTGCGCGGCCCGGCGGCGCTCCGCGCGGTGGAGCTCTACGACGAGCAGGGCCTGCCCGCTTGATCGTCGACACCTCTGCCCTGCTGGCGATCTTACTCGCCGACGACGAGGCGCCGCGGCTGCTGGAGGCGATCGTCGGCGCCGGCCGGCCGCGCATGTCGGCGGCGAGCTGGCTTGAGGCGGCGATGGTGATCGAGGAGCGCGGCGGCCGCCTGGCCAGCCTGCGCTTCGACGAGTTCGTCCGCACCGCCGAGATCGAGGTGATGGCGGTGACCGCAGGCCAGGCCGAGGCGGCCCGCATTGCCTGGCGCCATTTCGGCCGCCACCGCCACACCGCGCGCCTCAATTTCGGCGACTGTTTCGCCTACGCGCTGGCCAAGACCGAGGGCGATACGCTGCTGTTCACCGGCGAGGATTTCGCCCGCACGGACGTCGAGCCCGCCTTGAAGCCAAAAGAACTGGGCCACGATGCCTGAGCTGCTGCTGGAGCTGTTCGGCGAGGAGATCCCGGCCCGCATGCAGGCCGGCGGCGCCGCCGAGCTCGCCCGCCTGGTCGGCGACGCGCTGTCCCCGCTCGCGCCAACCGACGTCACGACGTTCGCCGGCCCGCGCCGCCTTGCCTTGGCGGCGAGCCTGAACCCGGCCGTCCCCGCCGCCGCCAGCACCGAGCGCGGCCCGCGCGCCGGGGCGCCCGAGCAGGCGCTGGCCGGCTTCCTGCGCAAGCACGGCGCGGCACGCGCGGCGCTACGTGAGGAGGGCGGCTACTGGGTGCTGGAGCGCCGTGTGCCGGAGGAGCCAGCCGCCGCCCTGATCGCCCGCGCCGTGCCGGCGCTGCTGCGCCGCTTCGCCTGGCCGAAATCGATGCGCTGGGGCGGCACCAGCGGCTTCACCTGGGTGCGCCCGCTACGCCGTATCCTGTGCCTGCTCGACGGCGCCGTCGTGCCGTTCACCCTGGCCGAGGGCGCCGATGACGGCCACGCCCTTACCGCCGGCGCGCTCACCGAGGGCCACCGCTTCCACGCCCCCGGCCCACACCCCGTCACCTCGCTCGCCGACTGGCGCGAGACCTTGGCGTCCAACCGCGTGGTGGTCGCCGCCGACGACCGCCGCCGTCTGATCGAGGACGGCCTCGCCCGCCTCGCCGCCGAGCACGACCTGACGGTGGTGCCGGATCCCGGCCTGGTCGACGAGGTCGCCGGCCTGGTGGAGTGGCCGGTGCCGCTGCTCGGCCGCATCGACGCCGAGTTCATGAACCTGCCGCCCGAGGTCATGCAGGTCTCGCTGCGCGTCAACCAGCGCTACGTCGTCACCCGCGACGCTGCCGGCGCGGCCGCCCCCTGGTTCGGCTTCGCCGCCAACATCGAGGCGCTGGATGGCGGCACCGCCATCATCGCCGGCAACGAGCGCGTGCTCCGCGCCCGCCTGTCGGACGCGCGGCACTTCTGGGACCTCGATCGTCGCACTCGCCTTGAGGACCGCATCCCGGCACTCGCCAGCGTGACCTTCCATGCCAAGCTCGGCAGCCAGGCGCAGCGCGCCGAACGGATGGGCGCCCTCGCACAGACCATCGCCCCCAAAATTGGCGTCGAGATTGGCGAGGCTGTGCGAGCAACGCGCCTCTGCAAGGCCGACCTGACCACCGGCATGGTCGGCGAGTTCCCTGAGTTGCAGGGCGTCATGGGCGGCTACTACGCCCGCCACGACGGCGAGCTTGCCGCCGTCGCCGACGCCGTCCGCGACCACTACGCCCCACGCGGCGCCACCGACCCGGTGCCGACAGCACCTGTCTCGATGGTCGTGGCGCTGGCCGACAAGATCGACCAAGTCACCGCCTTCTTCGCCGTGGATGAGAAGCCGACCGGCTCCGGCGATCCCTACGCGCTCCGCCGCGCCGCCCTCGGCATCATCCGCATCGTCCGTGAGCGGCGCCCGGGCCTCGACCTCGCCGCCGCCGTGCAGACCGCGATCGAACGCCTGTCCGACCAGGGCATCACCAGCGCGCAGACGCTGAAGCAGGACGTCCTCGCCTTCATCGCCGAGCGCCTGCGCATCCAGCTTCGCGCCGAAGGCCTGCGCCACGACATGGTCGCCGCGGTGCTGCCGCGCGCCCTCGCCGCCGCCGGTCTCGACATCGAGCGCGACGCCGACCGCGCGCTCGCCATCGCCGCCTTCCTCGCCAGCCCTGACGGCGCCGACCTCACCACCGCCTACCGTCGCGCCGCCAACATCCTCGCCGCCGAGGAAAAACGCGATGCCCACCCCGCCGAGCCAGGCGCCGACCCCGACCTCCTCGCCGCCACCGCCGAACAGGCGCTCGCCGACGCGCTCGACGGCCTGCCCGCCCAAATCGCCGACGATTTCGCCGCCGCCCGCTTCACCGAGGCCATGCACACCCTGGCCCGCCTGCGCGTCCCGCTCGACGCCTTCTTCACCGACGTCACCGTCAACGACCCCGACCCGGCGCTGCGCGCCAACCGCCTCCGCCTGCTCGCAAGCGTCCGCGCCGTGATGAACCAGGTCGCCGATTTTTCCGCCCTGGAAGGCTAGCGGGTGTCATGGTTAAAGCCTGTCCCATTAAGAAAGAGGGTTCTTTTTTGAAAAAAAGAACCAAAAAACTTTTGCTCGATAAGCGGTAACTACAATAACGAAATGAAAGTCTTTTTGCTTCTTTTTCTTCAGAAAAAGAAGGTCTTACTGTCTTGCCTAAGCCTCACACCACCCTTAAGGAGCCGCTCATATGGCAAAATGGGTCTACAGCTTCGGCGCCGGCCACAACGAGGGCCGCGCCGACATGCGCAACCTGCTCGGCGGCAAGGGTGCGAACCTGGCCGAAATGGCCACCATCGGCCTGCCCGTCCCGCCCGGCTTCACCATCACCACCGAGCTCTGCACCGAATTCTACCGCAACCGCCGCCAATACCCCGCCGACCTCGAGCCGCAGGTCCGCGCCGCCCTGGCCCACATCGAGACCGCCGTCGGCAAGACGTTCGGTGACGGTCACGACCCACTGCTCGTCTCGGTCCGCTCCGGCGCCCGCGTCTCGATGCCCGGCATGATGGACACCGTGCTCAACCTCGGCCTCAACGACGAGACCGTCGCCGGCCTCGCCGAGACCAGCGGCGACCCGCGCTTCGCCTGGGACAGCTACCGCCGCTTCATCCAGATGTTCGCCTCCGTCGTGCTCAGCGTCGACCATCACCGCTTCGAGGAGATCATCGAGCAGACCAAGCTCGACCAGGGCGCGGTCGAGGATACCGAGCTTTCCGCCGAGGACTGGCAGCGCGTCGCCGAGGCCTACCAGGAGCTGGTGCAGGACGAGACCGGCAGCCCGTTCCCGCAGAGCCCGCACGACCAGCTCTGGGCCGCCATCGGCGCCGTGTTCGGCTCCTGGATGAACCCGCGCGCCAACACCTATCGCCGCCTGCACGACATCCCCGCCGACTGGGGCACCGCCGTCAACGTCCAGGCCATGGTGTTCGGCAACATGGGCGAGGACTGCGCCACCGGCGTCTGCTTCACCCGCGACCCGTCGACCGGCGAAAACATGTTCTACGGCGAGTACCTGGTAAACGCGCAGGGCGAGGACGTCGTCGCCGGCATCCGCACCCCGCAGCCGATGAGCAGCCAAGGTGCCAAGCCCGGCGAGCTGCCGATGGAGCAGGCGATGCCCGCCGCGTTTGCCGAGCTGCTCCAGGTTCGCGAAACCCTCGAGCGCCACTACCACGACATGCAGGACATCGAGTTCACCGTGCAGCGCAACAAGCTGTACATGTTGCAGACCCGGAACGGTAAGCGCACCGCCGCCGCCTCGCTCCGAATCGCCGTCGAAATGGCGCAAGCCGGCCTGATCACCCGCGAGGAAGCCGTCAAGCGCGTCAACCCCCAGGCGCTCGACCAGCTGCTCCACCCGATGCTCGACCCGGCGGCCCCCCGCACCGCCTTCTCCAAGGGCCTGCCGGCCAGCCCCGGCGCCGCCTCCGGCGCCGTCGTCTTCAGCGCCGACGAGGCCGAGATCCGTGCCGCCAAGGGCGAGGCCGTCGTGCTGGTGCGCATCGAGACCAGCCCCGAGGACATCCACGGCATGCACGCCGCGCGCGGCATCCTGACCACCCGCGGCGGCATGACCAGCCATGCCGCCGTCGTCGCCCGCGGCATGGGCCGCCCGTGCGTCGCCGGCGCCGGCGGCATCCAGGTCGATTACGGCGCCAAGACGCTCGCCGCCGGCGGCCACACCATCCGCGCCGGCGAGACGATCACGCTCGACGGCGCCACCGGCGAGGTGTTCGTCGGCAGCGTGGCCACCGTCGAGCCGCTGCTGTCGGACGATTTCGAGGTGCTGATGGGCTGGGCCGACGCCATCCGCCGCCTCAAGGTCCGCGCCAACGCCGAGACCCCGCTGGATGCCGAGACCGCCCGCAAGTTCGGCGCCGAGGGCATCGGCCTGTGCCGCACCGAGCACATGTTCTTCGCCCCCGAGCGCATCGGCGCCGTCCGCCAGATGATCCTCGCCCGCGACGAGGCCGGCCGGCGCGCGGCCCTGGCCATCCTGCTGCCCTTCCAGCGCCAGGATTTTATCGAGCTGTTCCGCATCATGGCCGGTTTGCCGGTCACCATCCGCCTGCTCGACCCGCCGCTGCACGAGTTCCTCCCCCACAGCGAGGCCGACCTCGCCGAGGCCGCGCAGGCGCTGGGCATGGACATGGAGCAGATCCGCCGCCGCGCCGCCGACCTCGCCGAGAGCAACCCGATGCTCGGCCATCGCGGCTGCCGCCTCGGCATCACCTATCCCGAGATCTACGAAATGCAGGCGCGCGCGATCTTCGAGGGCGCGCTCGCGATCGGCCGCGAGACCGGCTCGCCGGTGGTGCCCGAGATCATGATCCCGCTGGTCGGCACCAAGCGCGAGCTCGAGATCACTCGAGCCCAGGTCACCCGCGTCGCCGAGCAGGTGCTGCTCGATGCCCAGGCCACGCTCGACTACACCATCGGCACCATGATCGAGCTGCCCCGCGCCGCACTCACCGCCGACAAGATCGCCGAGGTCGCCGACTTCTTCTCCTTCGGCACCAACGACCTCACCCAGACCACCTTCGGCCTGTCGCGCGACGACGCCGGCAAGTTCCTGCCCCACTACGTCGAGGCCGGCATCCTGCCCAAGGACCCCTTCGTCTCGATCGACATCGACGGCGTCGGCGCCCTGGTCCGCATCGGCGTGGAGCGCGGCCGCGCCACCAAGAACTCGATCAAGCTCGGCATCTGCGGCGAGCACGGCGGCGATCCGGCCTCGATCGCCTTCTGCGAGGAGCTCGGCCTCGACTACGTCTCCTGCAGCCCCTACCGCGTCCCGGTCGCCCGCCTCGCCGCCGCGCAGGCCACCCTTGGAATGGGGGGAGATAGGACAGCGTAAGCAAGCGGTTCTTTTTTGAAAAAAAGAACCAAAAAACTTTTGTGAGCGCTGTCGCGGCACCGAACGGGTAAAAGTTTTTTGCTTCTTTTTTTGCAAAAAAGAAGCGCTTCCCCTTACGATCGCATCCACCCCTCTTCCCGCCCCGTAGATCAACCAGGCGAGCGGGAGCCAGAACGGGCATGCTGCGTAACCTGTTCAGCGCCCCGCGGCGCCGGCGCCAACGCGCCCTGTGCCTGGCCGTGCTGCTGCTCCCTGGCCATGCCGCCGCCCACGTCAAATGGTTCTGCGGCCCGGTCGATCTCGGCCTGCCGCCGCGCAGCCCCGCCGCCGTCCTGCAGCCGTTCTTCCTGCTCTGCCTCGTCGGCTTCCTCGCCCTCGTCCTCTCCGGCGCCGTGCTCGATGCCGGCCTCTCCCGCCTCGTCCTGCCGCCCGCCGCCCGCGCCCTCTGGCGCCGCCTCGTCGAGCCCGCCGGCCCGGCGCGCCGCCAGCGCGTCGAGGCGTTGCTGATCCGTCTCGGCGTCGCCGGCTACTGCCTCTCGCTGTGGGACCGGATGGCCGTTGTCCCCTGGGGGCAAGGCGCGCGCGCCATCCTCACCCCCGAGCTGCTAATCCCGCTCCATCGTTTCGGCCTCGGTCCGGTCGCCCTGCTCCAGGCCGCCACCGGGCTGATGACGCTGAGCCGCCGCACCTGCCCGCTCGCCGGCGCCGGCCTCGTCGCCCTCATCGCCGTCGGCATCACCGAGGCCGGCCTCTTCCACATGGTCGACTACACCTACTTCGTCGGCATCGCCTGGTACTTGCTGAGCCTCCGCGCCACCCGTCCCGCCATCGTGGCGACGCGCATGCCGGTGCTGTGCGCCTGCCTCTCCTTCGCGCTGATGTGGACGGCGGTGGAGAAGTTCCTCTACCCGCAATGGACCGGCATCGTGCTGCTGATCCACCCGCAGATCACCGCCGGCCTGCCGATCCCGCTGGTCACCGTGGTCGCCGGCTTCGTCGAGTTCAGCCTCGCCTTCTACCTGATCGCCGGCGCCACCCTGCTGCGGCTTGACGCGGCGCTGCTGATGCTGGTCTTCGTCGCCGCCATCCCGAGTTTCGGCCGGCTCGACGCCGCCGGCCACCTGCCGCTCGTCGCCGCCCTGGCCGCCATCATCCTGCACGGCGCGACGCCCCTGCAAGCGAGGATCCGCGGCGCCATCAGCCTGCTGGAGCCGCCACGCGTCGGCCTGGCCTACGTCGCCATGCTCGTAACGATCGCGGGAATGTATTACGGGCTGCAGCACGTGGCAGGATAAGCAAGCGGTCCCTTTTTAAAAAAGGACCAAAAACTTTCATCCGTAAGGAGCAAAAGTTTTTTGCTTCTTTTATTCAAAAAAGAAGCGCTTCCCTTCCTGCCCAAACCCACCAACCTTCGCGCCCGATTTCCGCCGCGGCCATCTCGGCGGCCTGCGCCGTGTCGAACAGCCCGAAACACGTCGCCCCCGAGCCGCTCATCCTGGCCAGCCGGCAGCCCGGCAGCCCCTCGATCAGAGCCAGCACCCGCCCGATCGCCGGGCACAGCGTCCGCGCCGGCACCGCTAGATCGTTGCGTAACCCGCGCAGCCAGTCTGCTAGCGCAGTAGCGCTCGCCCAGCCTGCCGGCAGCGTGCAGCCCGGCGTGCAGCCCGGCTCGCGGCGCGCGAACACCGCCTGCGTCGACACCGCCACCCCGGGATTGACCAGCAGCAGCCCGAACGGCGGCAGCGCCGGCGTCGCAACCAGCGTCTCGCCCACCCCCTGCATCAGCGCCGGCCGCCCGGCCAGGCACACCGGCACGTCGGCGCCAAGCCCGGCCGCGATCCCGTCGGGCAGCGCGCCGACGCCCCACAGCCGCGCCAGCACCCTGAGCGCCGCCGCCGCATCGGCCGAGCCGCCGCCGATCCCTGAGGCCACCGGCAGCCGCTTGGTCAGGGTCAACGCCGCGTTCGGCGCCACCCCCATCGCCTCGGCCAGCCGCCGCGCCGCGCGCAGCACCAGGTTGTCCGGCCCTGCGGTCAGTCCGGCCGCGAACGGCCCGTCGATCGCAAGACGCAGACCTTCGCCCGCCACCGCCTTCACCGTGTCGCCGACATCGGCGAACACCACCAGGCTGTCGAGTAGATGGTATCCGTCCGCCCGCCGGCCGGTGACGTGCAGATGCAGGTTAATCTTGGCCGGCGCGAAGCCGGTCACGGCGCCGCGGTCGGTCCCGGGCTGGCTCCCGCCGCGTGGGCCGGCCGCACCAGCGAGGCGGCGGAGACCGCCGACGCGGCATGCCCGAGCTCGGCCTCGAAATGCGCCCGGTCCTCGGCGTTGGGGTTGAGCAGCAGCGCCCGCTGCCATTGCTGGCGCGCCTCCACCGGCCGGCCCGCCGCCGCATAGGCGTCGCCGAGATGGCCGGTCACCGTCGGGTCGCTCGGGCCCAGCGCCGAGGCCCGCTCCAGCCAGTGCACCGCCCCCGCCGCATCGCCGCGCCGCAGCAGCACCCAGCCCAGGCTGTCCATGATCGCGCCGTCATCCGGCTCATGCGCCAGCGCCCGCTCGATCAGCGCCTGCGCCTGCGGCAGCTCGCGGTTCTGCACCGCGTAGGAGTAGCCGAGATAGTTCAGCACCGTCGGCTCGTCCGGCGCCAGCGCCAGCGCGTGGCGCAGATCCGCCTCCGCCGCCGGCCAGCGATGCAGCCCGTCCAGGGCGATCGCGCGGTCGAAGAACAGCCCCCAATCCGACGCGCCCGGCGACGGCACGAGCGCGATCGCCCGGTCATACAGCCCTACCGCCCGCTCGTCGCGGTCCGCCTGCCGGTCGAGGTCGCCAAGGGCGATCAGCGGCTCGGGGCTGGCGGGATGGCTCGCCGCCACCGCCTGCAGCACCTGCCGCGCCTGGTCGGACCGGCCAAGCGCGGCCAGCAGGTTGCCGCGCTGCATGTCCACCACGGCGTGCAGCGGGGTATCGGGCAAGGCCGCGTCCAGCACCTCAAGCGCCAGCGCCGGCCGATGCATCTGCGTCTCCAGCTCGCTCGCCAGCAGCAGCGCGGCGTCGAAATGCGGCCGCAGCGCCAGTGCCAGGCGCACCAGCAGCAGCGCCGGCTCGGGCTGCTGCTGCTGCAGCGCCACCGCCATCTGCAGGTAGCCCTCGGCCAAGCCGTCGACCGGGCTCGCCACCGGCCGCCGCGCCGCCGCCGCCACCAGGTCGGGTGCGGCGATCGCGAGGTCACGGCTGTTGCCGAGTAACCGGTCGAGCAACTGCTCGGCCTGCATCTGATGGCCCTGCCGGACCTGCCAGCTCGCCAGCATCTGCGCCAGGCGCAGGTTCAGCCCGCCGGCCCGCGCCGCCGCCTGCTCGTAGAGCCCGCCGGCATCCTCGCGCCCGGCATAGTCTGCGACCAGCGCCGCGTGCATGGCATACAGCCCGCCGGCATGCTGCGCCCCGGCCGCCGTGCGCAGCAGCGCCAGTGCCGCGTCCGCCTGGCCGGCCGCGGCGTAGCACCAGGCGAGCAGGATCGGCTGCAGCACCTGCCCCAGCCCGTTGCCTGGCAGCGCGTCGAACGTCGCCCGCGCCCCCGCCCAGTCGCCGGAGGCCGCCCGCTGGTCGCCCACCAGCAATTGCGCCAGCACGTCGTCCGGCAGCCCGGCGGCGAACCGCGGCGCCTGCGGGCTGCCGGCGAGCAGGCTGGCCTCGAAAGCCAGCCGGCGCAGCGTCAGGTCCTGCCCGTCAGCATCGGCGAGCTTCTGGAAGTCGGCCGCCGCCACCTGCTGGTCGCCCGCCTGCATGGCGAACCGCGCCTCGAGATA
This sequence comes from Acetobacteraceae bacterium, assembly GCA_965198995.1. GTDB lineage: Bacteria > Pseudomonadota > Alphaproteobacteria > Acetobacterales > Acetobacteraceae > CAXMMR01. The sequence goes on along the minus strand of CBDAQG010000002.1, from coordinate 426,715 downwards.
CAGCCCCGGCACGCCCGCCGGCAGCAGCGGCTCCGTCACCGCGGCGGTCACCGGCACCGTCCCACCCTGCGGCTCCGCCACCGCCTGCGCCCTCAGCGGCAGCAGCAGCGCCAGCCCCGCCGCCAGGGTGCGCGCGCGGGTCACATGCCGCCCGGGTAGACCGGTCCGCCGCCACCCTCCGGCACTGCCCAATCGATGTTCTGCGTCGGATCCTTGATGTCGCAGGTCTTGCAGTGCACGCAGTTCTGCGCGTTGATCTGCAGCCGCGGCGCTCCCTCCTCGACGCCCACCGCCTCGTAGACGCCGGCCGGGCAATAGCGGCTCTCCGGGCTGCGGTAGGTCTCCCAGTTCACCCCCAGCCACCGCCCCGGATCGCGCAGCTTCAGGTGCACCGGCTGGTTCTCCTCGTGGTTGGTGTTGGAGAGGAACACCGAGGACAGCTTGTCGAAGGTCAGCTTGCCGTCCGGCTTGGGGTAGCTGATCGGCGGCGCCGAGCCCGCCGGGCGCAGCGTCTCGTAGTCGCCATGCTTATGGTGCAACGTCCACGGCGCCCGCCCGCGCAGCACCATCGTGTCGAGCGCCGAGTAGGCGATGCCGCCGAGCAGGCCGAGTCGGGCGAAGGCCGGCCGCACGTTGCGCTCGCGCTTCAGCTCCGGATACAGCCAGCTCGCCTCGAACCGCGCCCGGTAGCTCGAAGGCTCAGCCTCCGGCACCGCCGCCGCCATCGCTGCCGCCACCGCCTCGGCCGCCAGCATGCCCGACTTCATCGCCGCGTGCGTGCCCTTGATCTTCGGCACGTTGAGGAATCCCGCCGCGTCGCCGATCAGCGCCCCGCCCGGAAAGCTGAGCTTCGGGATCGACTGCAGCCCGCCCTCGGAAAGCGCCCGCGCCCCGTAGCTAAGCCGCTTGCCGCCCTCGAAATGCGGCCGCATCAGCGGGTGCGTCTTCAGCCGCTGCATCTCCTCGAACGGCGCCAGCCACGGGTTGCTGTAGTCGAGCCCAACGACAAAGCCGTAGCTCACCAGGTTCTCGCCCCAGTGATACAGCCACGAGCCACCATAGGTGCCCTGGTCGAGCGGCCAGCCGACGGTGTGCATCACCAGCCCGGGCTTGTGGTTCGCCGCCGGGATTTCCCACAGCTCCTTCACCCCGAGCGCGTAGGTTTGCGGATCCACCCCGTCGCGCAGGTTGAAGCGCTCCATCACCTGCTTGGCGAGCGAGCCGCGGCAGCCCTCGCCGAACAGCGTGTAGCGCGCCCGCAGCTCCATCCCCGGCGCGTAGTTCGCCCCCGGCTCGCCGTCGCGCCCCACCCCCATGTCGCCGGTGGCGACGCCGACGATGCGTCCCTCCTCCTCCAGCAGTTCGGCGGCGGCAAACCCCGGATAGATCTCCACCCCGGCCGCCTCCGCCTGCTCGGCGAGCCAGCGGCAGACGTTGGACAGGCTGACGATGTAGTTGCCGTGATTGTGCATCTGCGGCGGCGTCGGCAGCGTGTAGCCGGAGCGCTCGGTGAGGAACATGAACTTGTCCTGCCCGGCCGGCGTCGTCAGCGGCGCGCCGCGCTCGCGCCAATCCGGCAGCAGCTCCTCCAGCGCCCGCGTCTCGATCACCGCGCCGGACAGGATGTGCGCGCCGACCTCGCCGCCCTTCTCCACCACGCACACGCTCGCCTCCGGGGCAAGCTGCTTCAGCCGGATCGCCGCGGCCAGCCCGGCAGGCCCCGCGCCCACCACCACCACGTCGAACTCCATCGCCTCGCGCTCAGCCATTTCCACTCCCCGTTCCTGGCCCTTAAACTAGGGCCTGGAGCCGGTCCGTGAAAGGAAGGCCTTCTTTTTTGAAAAAAAGAAGCCAAAAACTCTCACCCGCGCTGTCGCGTCCCTCACGAGCAAAAGTTTTTTGGTCCTTTTTTCAAAAAAGAACCGCTTTCTTCCTGTCCTCGGAACCCCCATGCCCCTGTCGCCCCTCGCCCTGCTGGAGCTTCAGATCGCCTGGGGCGCCGACGAGGCGATCGCCGATTGCCCCATCGACCGCCGCCTTGCCCCCGCGCCACAGCCCCGCTCGCCCCCGGCCGTCATCGGCACGCCCGCCGAGCGCGCCCGCGCCGCCGCCGCCGCCTGCCCGACGCTCGACGCCCTCCGCCAGGCCCTCGCCGAGGGCGACCTGCCGCCCGAGCTTGCCACGCTGCGCGCCACCGCCAGCCACCTGGTCAGCCTTGATGGCAACCCCGAGGCCGGCCTCGTCCTGGTCGGCGAGGTTCCCGGCGCCGAGGAGGACCGCGCCGGCCGCCCCTTCCAGGGCCCGGCCGGCCTGCTGCTCGACCGCATGCTCGCCTCGATCGGCCTCGATCGCAGCCGCCTCGCGCTGACCTTGCTGGTGCCTTGGCGCCCACCCGGCGGCCGCGCTCCCTCCGAGGCGGTGGTGGCCGCCGCGCTGCCCTTCCTGCAGCGCCAGCTCGCTCTGCTGGCGCCGCGCCACCTGGTGCTGTTCGGCAACCTCGCTTTGCGCACCATCAACGGCAACGCCAGCGGCCTCAGACGCTGCCGCGGCCGCTGGCTCGAGACCACGATCCCCGGCTTGCCCGAGCCGATCCCCACCTTGCCGATGCTGTCGCCGTCGCTGCTCCTCGGCCAGCCCGCCTGCAAGGCCGAGGCCTGGGCCGACCTGCTCACCCTCAGCCGCCGCCTCGGCACCGCCGTGCAGCCACCCGTCCGGAGCGGGTGATCACGAAGCCGTGAGCACCAAAACCTTAACCACCTGATCGCACGTCTCAATTTGGTGCCGCACCGTTAATTTTTGCTCAATAAGGTTGCAGCTCGGCCCCCGCCTCTGTAGCGCCGCCGTCCATGCGAGGGATCGGCTCGACGCTCTCCCGCCTTCCGGCTGCCCGCGCCTTCCTGGCCGGCGCGGCGTTCCTGGCCAGCACCGCCGTGCGCCCAGGCATGTCGCAGGCAGCGCCCATGGAGGCATCAGGACCTGACGAGACCGCGCTCGCGGTGCCCAGGGTGCATCTCCCAGGAGCGCTGCCCGGCGGCCCGTCCGGCGTCGGCCTGCCGCAGCCTCTCGCGCCCAGCGAGGCCGCCCGCCTGCGCCGCATCTTCGCCCTGCAGCGCGCCGGCGACATGCCCGCCGCCATCGCCGCGACCGCCGAACTGACCGACGACACCCTGCTCGGCCATCTCCTCGCCGACCGCTTCATCGCCGCGCCTGCCCGCGCCACCGCCCCCGAGCTCGCCGCCTGGCTCGGCCGCTACGCCGACCTGCCCGACGCCCCCACGGTCTACCGCCTGCTGCCCGCGCCAAACACCCGCCCTGCCGCCTTCCTGCCCGCCATCCCCGCGCCCGCCGCGGCCGAGCCGTCGCTGCCGCCGCGCCAGCCGGGCTTGGACGCCGCCGTGCTCGCCGCCGCCCGCGCCGGCCACGCCGACGCCGCCCTGCACCTCGTCGCCCGAGCCCGCATCCCCTCCCTCTACGGCGCCATGCTGCGCGGCGAGGTCGCCACCGCCCTGCTCGAGCAGGGCCGCGACCGGGAGGCGCTCAGCACCGGCCGCGACGGCTGGCAGCACGCCGACGGCGCGCTCGGCCAACCCGCCTACGTCGCCGCCCTCGCCGCCTGGCGGGCGGGCGAGCCGGACGCCGCCGGCCGGCTGTTCCAGGCCGCCTCGACCGCGCCGCTCGCCACCCCCGACGCCCGCGCCGCCGCCGCCTTCTGGGCCGCGCGCGTTCGCGGCCGCGCCGACGACCCGGCCGGCAGCCGAGCCTGGCTGCTGCGCGCCGCCGCCGCCGCGCCCGCCGCCTCGACCGGCCCGCCACGCCGCCCGGCGCGACCGACCACGCCCTGCATGCCGAGGCCGACCAAGCGCTACCCGGCGAGGCCAACCAAGCGCTACCCGGCCAGGCCGACCAAGCGCCACCCGGCGAGGCCGACCAAGCGCTGCCCGGCGAGGCCGACCAAGCGCTGCCCGGCGAGGCAGACCTCGACGCCATCGCCGCCCTGCCCGCCGGCCGCCGCGCCTTCGCCCTGCTGCAGGTCGGCGAACCCGACCGCGCCCGCGCCGAGTTCCGCCTGCTCTGGCCGCAGGTCGAGGCCGACCCGGCGCTGCGCCGCGCCCTACTGCTCAGCCTGCGCGCCGCCGCCCTGCCGGACCTCGCCGAGCAGTTCGCCAGCCTGCTGCCCGGCAGTCCGCCGCCCGCCGCCGACCGCCCGCCCGCCCTCGCCCCGCGCGGCGGCTTCACCATCGACCCGGCGATGGTCTACGGCCTCGCCCGCGTCGAAAGTAACTTCGACCCCGCCGCCGTCTCCGGCGCCGGCGCCCACGGCCTGATGCAGATCATGCCGCTCACCGCCGGCTTCATCGCCGGCGATCCCGCCCGCTACACCGGCCGCGCAGCCCGCCTGCACGACCCGGCGCTCAACCTCCAGCTCGGCCAGAAATACGTCCGCTACCTCGCCGACAGCACGCCGATCCACGGCGACCTGCTCCGCCTGCTCGCCTCCTACAATGCCGGCCCCGCCAGCACCGCCCGCTGGTCCGTCGACGACCGCGGCGACCCGCTGCTGTTCATCGAAGCCATCCCGCTCGACGAGACCCGCCGCTTCGTCCAGAGCGTGCTCGCCTACACCTGGATCTACGCCGCCCGCATGAAGCTCCCCTCGCCCACCCGCGCCGCCCTCGCCGCCGGCCTGTGGCCGCAACTCGACCGCGGCCTGCTGCACTGATAGCGACGCCGAGAACAGTTCGGCTCGGCTACGTTCTGCTTCTGTCCAGATCAACCCCCAGATTGCAACCGTCGCTGCCGATACAACCTGACTCTGTTCCGTGGTCTCTGAATTAAGCCTCACGGTGCCGCGGGATGACGCCTATGCTGCGACCACCCTGACAGACCCGCCATCGACCGTTGGCACGCGGGGCTCACACATCCTCCAGTGATGGAGAGGGCGATGACGCAGCTCGCAAGGCCAAACCCAGTCGCCATCCTGATCGAAATCAGGCAAACGAAGGTCGCTCATCGCGCCACCGCGGACGAATGCATCAACAGCCTGGAGACCCTGTCCGACGAAACCCGCGACCGGATCGCCGTCTCGCAGGCCCTGCTCGGCCGGGTCGCCAACCGCCGCCTCGAACCGCCAGCCTTGCGCCGGCGGCCGTCCAAATCCTGAGCCGACGCCCCCGGCGGACCAAAACTCGGCCCCGCCGGCCACGCCGCCGCATCCCGACCCACCTCTCGCGGGTTCGTCATGATGACGCCCTCCGGAGTGCCCGCATGCCCATCGACGCCGACCGCCCCTTCACCCCCGTCAACATCGCCGTCCTCACCGTCTCCGACACCCGCGACCCGGCAACCGACACCTCCGGCGACATCCTCGCCGCCCGCATCACCGCCGCCGGCCACCGCCTGATCGACCGCGCCATCGTCCGCGACGACGTCCCCGCGCTCGAAGCTCGCCTTCGCCGCTGGATCGCCGACCCCGCCGTCGACGTCGTCATCAGCACCGGCGGCACCGGCATCACCGGCCGCGACGTCACCCCCGAAGCCCTCGACCGGGTGCTGGAAAAGCGCATCGAGGGCTTCGGCGAGCTGTTCCGCATGCTCAGCTACGCCAAGATCGGCACCTCCACGATGCAGTCCCGCGCGCTGGCGGGCGTTGCCAACGGCACCTACCTCTTCGCCCTGCCCGGCAGCACCGGCGCCGTGCGCGACGGCTGGGACGACATCCTCCTCTCCCAGCTCGACAGCCGCCACCGCCCCTGCAACCTCGTCGAGCTGATGCCCCGCTTGAACGAGCACCGCCTGACGAGCACCGCCTGAACGAGCAACTCAGGAGCGCCTGATGACCGAGCCCCGCCCACCGCTGCCGCCCTTCGATGCCGCCACCGCCGCCAAGAAGGCCCGCGCCGCCGAAGACGCCTGGAACAGCCGCGACCCCGCCCGCTGCGCGGCCGCCTACACACCCGACAGCCGCTGGCGCAACCGCGACGAGTTCTTCGCCGGCCGCGACGCCATCACCGCCTTTCTCACCCGCAAATGGCAGCGCGAACTCGACTACCGCCTGATCAAGGAAGTCTGGGCCCACACCGCCGACCACATCGCCGTCCGCTTCGTCTACGAGTCGCACGACCCGTCCGGCGCCTGGTTCCGCTCCTTCGGCAACGAGCAATGGGCCTTCGACGAGCACGGCCTGATGCGCCGCCGCGACGCCAGCATCAACGATCTCCCGATCAAGGCCGCCGACCGCCTGTTTCACTGGCCCCTCGGCCCGCGGCCGGCCGCGCATCCGGGGCTTTCGGAGTTGGGGCTTTGAAGAAGGACGCGGTTCTTTTTTGAAAAAAAGAACAAAAAAACTTTTACCCGCGAAGATGGCCACCGAAGACGCAGGGAACGCGGCGGGCCCGGTCAGCCGCTTCAGCCGCGCCGAGAAACTCCTCGGTGGGCTGGACATGGCGAACACACGCGGAGTGGAGATCGGCGCCTTGACAAGCCCGCTCGTCACCTCGCCGGACGCCAACATTCGCTACGTCGACCATGCCGACACAGCGACGCTCCGCCTGAAATACGCCGACGACCCAAACGTCAGGATCGATGACATCGTCAACGTCGACGCGGTCTGGGGCGAGCAGACGCTCTCACACTGCCTCAATGGCGAACTGTTTGACTACGTCATCGCGAGCCATGTCGCCGAGCACGTGCCGGACCTGATCGGATGGTTCTCCGAGGTGGCGGAAATCCTGCGTCCCGGAGGCCGATTGATCCTGGCGATACCGGATCGGCGCTACAGCTTCGATGTGCTCCGGCGCGAAACAAGCCTGTCCGAGCTGATCGACAACCACCTGAGACGCGCGCGACGGCCGACGCCTGGGCAGGTGTTTGACTTCAACGCCAACGCTGTCGATTTCGATTTCCGGTCTGCCTGGAAACAATCCGGCGAACACGCGGAGCTTGCTCATTACGTAACGAAAAATTTCGCCTTTTTACAGGCGAAGGAAAGCGCCTCCGGCGTCTACCTCGATGTCCACTGCTCCGTGTTCACGGCCGCTTCGCTGCTGAGACTGCTCGACGGTCTGCTGGAGCTTGAACTTCTACCCTTTGCCGTCGAGCGATTTCATGTCGCCGAGATCGGCACCAACGAAATGTCGCTCGTCATGAGCCGCACCTCAACCCAGGCACCTGACGAGCCTCGCCGCCTCGTGCGTCATCTTCTTAACCAAGGCGTAGACAGCGAAGGACTTCCTCTCAGCATCGAGCCTCAAAAGCCTGCCGCCACTCGCGACGACCAGGTGAGAAACCTGGAACGCGCCCTCCATGAAATAAGATCCAGCACCTCCTGGCAACTCACGGCACCCCTACGCGCGCTGGCAAGATTCGTAAAACGCCCGAAACGTTCGCCCTAAACCGACAAAAGCTTTTTGCTTATTTTTTTAAAACAGAAGGCCTTGCCTCACCTCACTCCCCCGCCCCCACCCCCGTCTGCTCCACCGAGCGCAGAAACCCCGCCGCCAGCGCCCCATAAATCGGCCGCCGGCACACCAGCCGCGACACCCCGAACGCCAGGAACGAGGCCAGCATCAGCGGCACCGTCATCTGCTGGTTGTCGGTCATTTCCATCACGATCACCGCCGCGGTGATCGGCGCCTGCACCACCGCCGAGAAGTAGGCGACCATGCCGATCAGCACCACCGGCGCGGTCGGCAATCCGGGCAGCAGCAAATGCGAGATCGTCCGCCCGATCCCCGCCCCGATCGACAGCGACGGCGCGAAAATCCCGCCCGGGATGCCGCTCAGGTAGGAGGCCAGGGTCGCAATGATCTTCAGCACCGAAAAACCGAACGGCACCGCCTGCGCCTGCCCGCGCACCAGGTCGCGCGCCGCCGTGTAGCCGGTGCCGTAAGTCGCCCCGCCCGAGATCAGCCCGACAAGCGCGATCACCAGTCCGCAGCAGGCCGCGAACGCCACCGGCCGGGCCGCGATCACCCGCCCCGCCCGCCCCGGCACGCCGCGCGCCGCGCTGATCAGCACCTGGCTGAACAGCCCGCCGGCAAGCCCCCCGAGCACAGCCGCTATTGGCACCGCGAGCCAGTCCCGCGCAACGTCCATGCTCGCCGGCGTCACGCCGAAATACGGGTAGTTGCCCACCAACGCCAGCGTCGTCAGCCCGGCGACGATCACCGCCGTCAGCACGGTGCCGCTCGCCCGGCTTTCGAACGAGTGCGACAGCTCCTCGATGGCGAACACGATCCCGGCGAGCGGCGTGTTGAACGCGGCCGCGATCCCCGCCGCCCCGCCGGCCAGCACCAGCGCCCGGCTCTCCGACAGCCGCGGCAGGTTCAGCGCCCGCCCAAGCTGCGACATCACCGCCGCGCCGATCTGCACCGTCGGCCCCTCACGTCCGATCGAGGCGCCCGACGCCAGCCCCACCGTCGTCAGCAGCACCTTGCCGAGCGCCACCCGCAACGACAGCACCGTGCGCACCACCTCCGGCCGGCGCGTATGCAACGCCGCGATCACCTGCGGAATGCCGGAGCCCTGCGCGCCCTGGAACGCGGTGCGCGTCAGCCACACCGAAAAAGCGAGCCCCGCCGGGCAGATCACCAACGCCAGCCATGGGCTCGCCAGGGTGACGCGATGGAACAGCGCGTCGGCCCAATTCGCCATCTGCGCAAACCCAAGCGCCACCAGCCCGACCAGCAAGGCGCCGAACCAGAACGCCACCCGCCGCGCCCAAATCCGCCGCGACAGCAACGGCGAACGCCGCAGCGCCCGCAGCCTGCGATTGACCTTCATCGCTGTCCTTCCGCAAAGCGAGAGAAGGCAAGGGGCTTTGCCCCTTGACCCCACCAGAGGCCGGCGGCCTTTGGAAACCAATTTGTCAGGGTCTGAAGCCCTCAGTGCGCCGGGTCAAGCATGGGCAGGCCGAGCCCCGATGCAGCATCCGCCCTTGCCTTTTTTGTTCCCACTCCGTTCTTGACGCCCGCCTACGCCCGCGCCAAAGTCTACCCAGAACGCAAGGTGAACTCATGGCCCACGTTGATGCGCGTCTGCACCGCGGACGCGGTGCGCTGGACAACCCGGCAAACCGCTTCGAGACCGCCAGCACCGAGCCGTTCGACGACGGCTGGGGCCTGCTCGAGGCCCTGCCGCCGCTGCCGACGACGCTGACGCCGGACCGCAGCAAAACCGTCATCAGCTGGAACAGCTCGCCCGACATCGGCTTCGACCGTGCGGTCAATCCCTACCGCGGCTGCGAGCACGGCTGCATCTACTGCTACGCCCGCCCGACCCACGCCTATCTCGGCTACTCCCCCGGCCTCGACTTCGAGACCAAGCTGACCTTTAAGCCGGATGTCGCCGCCCAGCTCGAGCGCGAGATCAGCCGCCCCAACTACGTTGTCCGCCCGCTCGCGCTGGGCTCCAACACCGACCCCTACCAGCCGGTCGAGCGCACCCTGCGCCTGACCCGCTCGGTGCTCGAGGTGCTGGAGCGCACCGGCCACCCGCTCTCCATCGTCACCAAGTCCGCCGGCGTGCTGCGCGACCTCGACATTCTGCAGCGCCTCGCCGCCCGCAACCTGGTCCGCGTCTGGCTGTCGGTCACCACGCTGGACGGCGCCCTTGCCCGCAAGATGGAGCCCCGCGCCGCCGCGCCGAGCCGCCGCCTCGCCGCCATCACCGCCCTCGCCGAGGCCGGCGTGCCCGCCGGCGTGCTGGCGGCGCCGATGATCCCCGGCCTCAACGACGCCGAGCTCGAGCGCATCCTCGCCGCCGCGGCGACGGCCGGCGCCCGTCACGCCGGCTACGTGCTGCTCCGCCTGCCGCTCGAGCTCCGCTCGATGTTCGAGGCCTGGCTGCAGCAGCACCAGCCGGACCGTGCCCGCCACGTGCTGAGCCTGATCCGCCAGACCCGCGCCGGCGCGCTGAACGACAGCCAGTTCCACGGCCGCTTCGTCGGCCAGGGCCCTTACGCCGAGCTGCTCGCCCGCCGCTTCGACCGCGCCGCCAAGGCGCACGGCTTCGAGCTGCGCGGGGCCCTGGAGACGAAGCACTTCGCTGTCGTACAACCGGCGAAATCAGCGCAGCTGGCGCTGTTCTAGGCCAGGCAAGGGGCGCTGCCCCTTGACCCCGTTAGAGGCGGAGCCTTTAAAATCCATCCGCAAGACAAGCAAATCTTGCCTATGGGAAACTTTCCTCTAACTCATTGAAAAGATTGGTAGGCAATGGACGACCTGAAGATCGACCAGCCTGCCGGCGAGGGCGTGAAGCCAGTCCCGCCCAGCGAGCACCTGCACAAGGTCGGCCCCGAGAGCGAAGTCCGCGGCGGCCCCGAGGCCCCAGGCGACACCCCGTTGGCGGACGACGACCGCCCATGATGCCGTTTTCCCCCGAGCTCGACCCGGATGCCGAGCACGAGCAGGGCGAGTGGCGCGTCGTGCTGACGGTCTGGGGATGCTCGCTCGGCTTCCTGCTCACTCTTGCTGTATTTCTGTGGTACGAACACGGCAGCTACATCACCCACCACCACCACGCCCCGCCAAACCTGTTCGCCCTGCTGCTTTGGACGATCGGCTTGGGCCCGTAAGGCAGTGCATCTTTTTTGAAAAAAAGAAGCAAAAAACTTTCACTCATGAGAACTCACGTCCCGCTCAAACTGACGAGCAAAAGTTTTTTGGTTCTTTTTTTCAAAAAAGAACCTCTTCCTTACTGCTCCAGCCGCAACGTCATGCAAAACGCCCCACCGCCCGAGAGGATAAACGGCGCGAGGTCCACCTCGCGCAGCGTGTAGCCCCGCTCCGCCAGCCGCCGCCGGAGCGTGGGCGCTGCCGAGGCCATCACCACCGTCTGGCCAAGGCAGACGGCATTGACGCAGAACCGCCCCGCATCCTCCTCGCTCGCCTCGATCAGCAGCCCATCCGGCACCACCCGCCGCAGCCGCGCCAGCGACGCCTCCGAGAACGCCGGCGGGTAGAACAGCACCTCACCACCGGAGAGCGGGCAGAAACAGGTGTCCAGGTGGTAGAACCGCTCCGACACCAGCTCCAGCGGCACCACCTCGCGGCCGAACGCCGCCCCCACGGCCTGCCCGCCGGCCAAGGTCGAGCGCGGCCCATGCCCAACCCAGAACAGCCGCCGCCCCGCATCCCACAGGCAGTCGCCCGCGCCCTCCTGCAGGCAGCCCTCCGGCAGCACCACGACCTCATCCAGCAGCCCGCGCTCGACCAACGCCTCGAACGCCGCCCGGAACGGCGCCTCCTCACCCTGCCGCTCCGGATGGCGAAACCGCGCCATCACCGCCCGCCGCCCGAGCACCACCGCGGCGTTGGCCGGGAACACCATGTCCGGCAGCCCCGGACTGCCCGGCATCGTCTCCACCCGCGCCCCCGCCGCGCCGAGCGCCCCGCGCAGCGCCTCGAAGGCCGCCCGCGCTCCGCGCCGATGCCCCGCCGCGTCCTCGGCCCACACCCCCGGCCGCATCCACGGATTGATCGCGTAGGAAACCTGGAAATGCTCCGGATCCGTCATCAGGATCAGCGGCGATGGGGTCGTGTCCGCAGCCCGGCCGGGCTGCGTGGTCTCAGCGATCGTCGAGCTCATGCCTGGGCGACATCCTCATGACAGGCCTTTGGGCCACGCTCAGTCGGCGGCGTTGGTCGCCACCGCCTGGATCCGCGCCATCTCGCGCTCCTGCGCCTGCTCCAGCGTCAGCCCCTCCGGCACCTCGTAGGTCGTCACCTCGAAGCCGACCAGGTCGCTCCGCCCAAAGGAGATGCTGATCGCGACGTCCGTCGCGTCCCGCCCGTAGGCGATCGGGATCCGCCCGATCCGCGCCTGGTTATGCCGCGCGTCGAAGCTGTGCCACCGCCCACCCAGATACGCCTCGAACCAGCCCGAGAAATCCATCGGCGAGGCGCTCACCGGCACCCCGATGTCGCCCAGATAGCCGGTCGTGTAGCGCGCCGGGATGTTCATGCAGCGGCACAGCGTCACTGCCAGGTGCGCAAAGTCCCGGCACACACCCTGCTTCTCCTCTAACACGTCCCAGGCGGACTTCGTCGAGCGCGCGAAATGGTAGCCGAACGTCACGTGGTTATGCACGAAGTCGACGATCGCCTGCACCCGCGGCCAGCCCTTCGGCGTGTTGCCGAACAGGTCCCACGCCACGTTCGACAGCTTGTCCGTCTCGCAATAGCGGCTGCCCAGCAGGTAGATGATCGTCTCCGAGGGCAGGTCCTGCACCTCGTGCTGCTCAGCGTCCCAGTCGACCGGGTCCGGCTCGCCGCTGTCGCGGATCAGCGCGTCGGTGGTGATCTGGATCTGGCCCACAGGTGCGACCAGCCGGGTGCACCAATTGCCGAAGGCGTCGTAATACGGCGTGACCGGCACGCTGGGCGTGGCGTGGAACACGTCGGGCGTAATGATGTCGGCGATGCGGGTATGGTGCACGGTCGCCATCAGCAGCATCGGCGTCGGCGCCGGGTGGTTGTAGGTCAGCTTGTAGCCGATACGGATGTGCACGATGGCGGCTCCAATCCTGCGCTGCGCCACGCGCAGCAAGGAACGTGCCGCTTAGCCGAACACGAAAAGGAAGGCCAGGGCTCTGCCCTGGACCCGCCAGGGGCGGCGCCCCTGGACCGGCATCCGTCAGCCGGCCTTTTCCAGCTCCGCTTTGATCTCTGGCAGCGCGGTGAAGAGGTCGGCGACCAGGCCGTAATCGGCCACTTGAAAGATCGGCGCCTCCTGGTCCTTGTTGATGGCGACGATGATCTTGCTGTCCTTCATCCCGGCCAGATGCTGGATCGCGCCGGAGATGCCGATGGCGATGTAGAGCTCGGGCGCGACGATCTTGCCGGTCTGCCCGACCTGGTAATCATTCGGCACGTAGCCGGCATCCACGGCCGCGCGTGAGGCGCCTACCGCCGCGCCCAGCAGGTCGGCCACCGGCTCGATCAGCGAGAAGTTGTCGCCGTTGCCCATGCCGCGCCCGCCCGAGACCACAACCCGCGCCGCCGTCAGCTCCGGCCGCTCGGACTTCGACAGCTCCGCCGAAACAAAGCGCGACCGGCCCGCCTCGCCCGCCGCCTCGATCGCCTCGATGCCGGCCGACCCGCCCTCCGCCGGCGCCGGGTCGAAGCTCGCCGCCCGCACCGTAATCACCTTGATGCCGTCCGAGGAGCGCACCGTCGCCAGCGCATTGCCGGCATAGATCGGCCGCACGAAGGTGTTGGCGTCCACCACGCCGGCAATGTCACTGATCGGCTGCACATCGAGCAGCGCCGCCAGCCGCGGCATCACGTTCTTGCCGACCGCCGTCGAGGCCGCCAGCAGGTGGCTGTACTGCGGCGCCAGCGACTGCAGCAGGCTCGCAAGCGCCTCCGGCATCGCATGCGCATATGCCTCACCCGACACCGTGAGCACGCGGGCGACGCCGACGATCTTCGCCGCCTCGGCCGCCACCGCCTCGACGTCGCTGCCGCCGGCAACCAGCGCGTGCACCTCGCCAAGCTGCCCGGCCGCCGTCACCGCGCTGCGCGATGGCTGCTTGATCAGGCCTTTCTCATGGTCGAGCAGGACGAGGCAGGTCATGGCGGTCAGATTACCTTGGCTTCGTTGCGCAATTTGGCCACCAGCTCGGCCACCGAGCCGACCTTCTGCCCCGCCTTGCGGGTCGCCGGCTCGGCCACCTTCAACGTGGTCAGCCGCGGCGCCGGGTCAACACCGAGATCGGCCGGCTTGAGCGTCTCGATCGGCTTCTTGCGCGCCTTCATGATGTTCGGCAGCGACGCATAGCGCGGCTCGTTCAGCCGTAAATCGGCTGTCACCACCGCCGGCAGGCTCAGCGCGACAGTCTCCAGCCCGCCATCGACCTCGCGCGTCACCGTCGCCGTGCCGTCCGCGATGTCGAGCTTGGAGGCGAAGGTCCCCTGTGGCCAGTCCAGCAATGCGGCCAGCATCTGCCCGGTCGCATTCATGTCGTCGTCGATCGCCTGCTTGCCCATCACCACCAGCTCCGGGCCCTCACGGCGCACGATCGCCGCCAGCAACTTGGCGACCGCGAGCGGCTCCAGCCCGACATCGGTCTCGACCAGGATCCCCCGATCCGCCCCCATCGCCAGCGCCGTGCGCAGCGTCTCAGCGCACTGCGCCACGCCGAGCGAGACGACGATGATCTCGCTCGCCACACCCTTCTCGCGCAGCCGCACCGCCTCCTCGACGGCGATCTCGTCGAACGGGTTCATCGCCATCTTGACACCGGCAAGCTCGACGCCCGAGCCGTCCGACTTCACCCGCACCTTGACGTTGTAGTCGACGACCCGCTTGACGGGGACCAGCAGCTTCATGGGACGCAATCTCTATGCCTGAAGTCCATCTACCGAGCGCCTTCGAGCGAAGTCAAACGAGGCGGGACGGCAAAGCGCTCTGCCCTTTGATGCCGTTAAAGGCGGAGCCTTTAAAATCCACCACTTAGCGTCCTCCCACCAGGCCTACCCGGCGAAACCGCGACGCGAAAAGGGATGGATTTTGAAGGCTCCGCCTTTAATGGACCTTGCTTCTTCCTCACCGTATCGCAAGCAACAGCGCGAACAACGCCAGCGACACGCCCTGCAGGATGACGCGCCACCGCATCAGCGCATTCGATCGTTGCGGGTCGGAGGGCCCCCGCGCCAGCCCCAGCATGCCGGCGAACAGCACGCCGACGACGCCGAGCATGGAGATGACGAGCAGGATGCCGACCAGGGTGACCATCGCCAAGAGATAAGCCCGCCGCGCGCCGCGCAAAGCGCCGCCGTTGACTCTTTTTGGATGAGCGCGGACCACCACCGCATGCCAGCCACCTCCCGCCCGCGCCGCCCTGCCCATCCGTTCCGGTCTCGCCTGCTGGCGATCGCCTGCCTCGTCGCTGCACTCGCCGCCAGCCCCTCGCGCGCCCAGGGCCTGCCCGCCCCCGCTCCGGCGAGCGTGCCCGCCGCCACCGCCACCCAGGCCAAGCAACTCCTCGACACGGTGAGCGACCCGCACAAGCGCGCCGCCCTCACCCAGACGCTGCAAACCCTGGCCAAGACCGCGCCCGTCGCCGCGCCCAAACCCACCTTGCCGCTCGCCCCGGACAGCCTCGGCGCCGAGCTGCTGCTGCAGCTCACCAACTGGCTCGGCAACCTGTCGCGGCAGGCCGACGCGCTCGGCCGCACCTTCGCCAACTTCCCGCTCGCCTGGCGCTGGGCCGCGGGGCTCGCCGCCGATCCCGCCAGGGGCGCGCTGCTGCTCGCCGCCGCCTGGCACGTCGCGCTGGTCCTGCTTGTCGCCGGCCTCGCCGAGGCGCTCTGCATAAGCCTGCTGCGGCGCCCCATCCGCCTGATCGCCGACCGTGCGCCAAGCGGCGCCCTCGACCACCACGACCCGGCCGAGGACGAGCCGGATGTCGGCGGCGAACTCGCCGAGCAGCGCCATCAGGGCCATCTGCGGCTCGACCGCGCCTGGCACGGGCTCGCCCGCCTGCCCTTCGTCCTGCTCCGCCTGGTGCTCGACCTGATCCCGCTCGGCGTCTTCGCCGCGCTGGCCGTCGGCGGCACCGAGTTCGCCGACCAGCCGGTCACCCGGCTGATGCTGCTCGCCGTCATCAACGCCTACGTCATCTGCCGCCTCGCCACCACCCTCGCCCGCATCGTCGTCTCGCCGGACGCGCCGCAGCTGCGCCTGGTGCGGATGACCGACGATGCCGCCGCCTACACCGTGCGCTGGGTGCGTCGCCTGGCCGCCGTCGCCGCCTTCGGCATCGGCCTGGCCGCCATCTGCCTGCTCTACGGCATGCCGCCGCCCGCCCAGGCGGCGCTGCTCAAGCTCATCTTCCTGGTCGACCACCTGGCCCTGGTGGTGATCGTGCTGCAGATCCGCGCCCCGGTCGCCAAGCGCATCCACGCCCGCGCCGGACGCTCCGGCGTGCTGGTTCAGGTGCAGAACCGCCTCGCCGCGGTGTGGCATATCATCGCCATTTTCTACATCATGGCGCTGTGGGTCGTCTGGGCCGCCGAGGTGCGCGACGGCTACAGCAAGATCTGGCGCCTGTTCCTGATCACCACGGCGGTGCTGCTCGCCGCCCGCCTCGTCGGCGTCGTCGCCCTCGGCCTGCTCGACCGGCTGTTCCGCGTCTCGCCCGAGCTCGCCGACCGCTATCCCGGCATCGAGCGCCGCGCCAACCACACCTACGGCCTGCTGCGCCGCGGGCTCAGCGCCCTGCTCTCCGTTCTCGCCGTCCTCATCCTGCTGCAGGCCTGGGGGCTGCACGCGCTGAGCTGGCTGCAGCGCAGCCACCTCGGCGCCCACATTGTTTCCGCCAGCTTCACCATCGCGGTCGCCGCCCTGCTCACCGTCGCCGCCTGGGAGGCGATCAACGTCGGCTTCGACCGTCAGCAGGCCCACCTCGCCCGCGACGGGCACCTCGTCCGCCTCGCCCGCATTCGCACCCTGTTGCCGATCCTCCGCACCGCGCTGTTCGTCGCCCTGCTGGTCATCTTCGGCCTCACCGCTTTGTCGGAGATCGGCGTCAACATCGCGCCGCTGCTGGCCGGCGCCGGCATCCTGGGCGTCGCCATCGGCTTCGGCTCGCAAAAGCTGGTGCAGGACTTCATCACCGGCATCTTCCTGCTGCTCGAGAACGCCATGCAGGTCGGCGACACCGTCACCCTCGCCGGCTTGTCCGGCGTGGTTGAGACGCTGTCCATCCGCACCATCCGCCTGCGCGCCGGCGACGGCTCGGTGCACATCATCCCGTTCAGCTCGGTCAGCACCGTCACCAACAGCAATCGCGGCCACGGCAACGCCGCCGTCAGCGTCACCATCGCCGCCGACCAGGACGCCGACGCGGCCGCCGACGCCCTGGTCGAGATCGCCCGCGACCTGCGCGCCGAGCCCGCCTACGCGGCAATGATCCTGAGCGACTTCGCGCTCTGGGGCGTCGACCGCGTCGAGGGCCAAGGGGTGACCATCGTCGGTCAGATCGCCTGCACCGATAGCGGCCGCTGGGGCGTGCAGCGCGAGTTCAACCGCCGCCTACACCGCAGCTTCGCCGAGCTCGGCATCCGCCTCGCCGTGCCGGTCCAGCAAACCCTGCCGCCGCCTGCGCCGCCGCCGAGCCGCGTGGTCGCGCTGCCCCAGCCGCGCCGCGGCGCCAACGAGGACGCACCCTCCGAGGAAACGCTGATCGCCTCGCCGCCACCCTCCGCCCTGGGCAACACGCAGTGACCCTCGCCCCGCCATTCAGCGCCCCGCTCGCGCGCGACGGCTACGCCTTCGTGCACGCGCCGCAGATGCGCGCCGCCCTGCAAGCCAACGGCCTCACCGACTTCGCGGGCTTCGCCGCCAGCTGGAACGACCTTGGCCTCGACACCTACATGGCCGATGGCGGCCGCTACCGCCGCCGCCGCTTCGCCGCCTTCGCCGCCGACCCGGCCGGCGAGCGCCGCAAGCCGCACCAGCCGCACTACCAGAGCCGCGACTACAACGCGCTGAATGGCGGCATCGCCCGCTGGTTCGAGCCCGTCGAGCCAGCCGTCGCCGCCCACCCGGCGCTCACCGCCATCCTGCGCACCTGCCACGAGCTGTTCGACAGCCAGACCCCACCCAGCCAGCGCCCAAAGATCTGGCATGTCGAGCTGCACCAGTTCCGCATCGAGACCGCCGCCGGCACGCTTGGCCAACCCACCCCGGAGGGTTTGCACCGCGACGGCGTGGACTGGGTGCTGGTGCTGCTGATCCGCCGGCAGAACATCGCCAGCGGCGTCACCACCATCCACGACAACGCCCGCCACGAAGTCGGCCGCTTCACCCTCACCGAGCCGCTCGACGCCGCCCTCGTCGACGACCACCGCGTCTTCCACGGCGTCACCGCCGTCGTGCCGCTCGACCCCGACCAGCCGGCGTTTCGCGACGTGCTGGTGGTGACGTTCCGGCACGAGTAGGCAAGCGGTTCTTTCTTGAAAGAAAGAACCAAAGAACTTTTGCACGCTTCGCCGCGACCGCCGGCGCAAGTTTTTGTTTCTTTTTTTGAAAAAAGAAGCTCTCCCTGCAACGATGGCCGAATTCGATCAGGGCGAGATGCTGGATGGGCTGGGTCGGCAATACGAGCGCGGCGAGGGCGTGGCGCAGTCCGACGCCGAGGCGCTGAACTGGTATCGCCAGGCCGCCCAGCACGGCAACGTGCACGCTCAGCACAGCCTTGGCATCTTCTATGAAACCGGCCGGGGCACCGAGGCGTCGAGCGACGAAGCCTCGCACTGGTATCGTTCCGCGGCCGAGGCCGGCCACGCGCCGTCCCAGCTCCGTCTCGCCAGGCTCCATCTGAAGAAGCATGACGAGGCCGAGGCGGCGCGCTTGCTCCGCCTTGCCGCCGACCAGGAGCTCGACACCGCGCAGGTCGAACTCGCCCAGCTGTATCAGCAGGGTCGCGGCGTCGCGAAGGATCCCGTCGCGGCCATCGACCTGTTCCGCCGGGCCGCCACCCACCGCAATGCCGCGGCCGAGTTCTCGCTCGGGCTCGCCTGCCTGCGCGGCTCCGGCACGGAGAAGTCGGTGGTCGCAGCGGTCAGCTGGTTCCGGCTTGCGGCGACCCAAGGTCAGGGCGGCGCGCAGTTGGAGCTCGGCTTGCTGCTCGCCCGCGGCGACGGCGTCACCCGCTCCGACGAGGAGGCGGTGCGCTGGTTTCAACTCGCCGCCGACCAAGGCAGCGCGCCCGGTCAGTTCAATCTCGGCGTGTGCTATGCGAACGGCCGAGGCCTGGCGCGCTCGGACACTCAGGCGTTGCACTGGTATCGCCTCGCCGCCGCGCAAGGCTACAACTCGGCGCGCAACAACCTGGCCACGCTCTATGAAGATGGACGCGCAGTCGAGCAGTCCGATGACGAAGCCGTTCGGCTCTACCGGCTCGCCGCGGACGCGGGCACCGCGGAGGCCCAATCCAACCTTGCCCGCATGTACGAGCGCGGGCGCGGCGTGCCGCTGTCCTATGCCGACGCCATTCTGTGGTATGAGAAAGCCGCGCGCAGCGGCAACAAGCTGGCTTCCGAAGCACTCCTCCGCCTCAAGGACGACGGCGCCACCGCTCAGCCCTAGCCGTCGCCGCAATGGTTGAGGGCTGTCAGGCGAGCCGCCCCGCCAGCTCGTCCAGCCCGCCGACCACATACGTCCAGTCGCCCGCCGCCCGCAGGTCCGTCGTCTGCCCCGGCCCGTGCTCCGTCGGCCGAACGACGAACGCGGTCGCCATCCCATGCGACTGCGCCGCCGCCAGGTCGCCATGATGCGCCGCGCACAGCATCACCTCGCCCGGCTCCAGCGCCAGCAGCCGGCAGGCGCCAAGATAGGTCTCCGGATCTGGCTTGAAGTGGCCGAACACGTCGCTGCCCAGCACGATGTCCCACGGCAGCCCGGCCGCCCGCGCCATGCCCACCAGCAGCGCCGTGTCGCCGTTCGACAGCGGCCCGATCACGCAGCGCTCGCGCAGCCTGGTCAGGCCCGGCACCGCGTCCGGCCAAGGCGACAGCCGCCGCCAGAACCCGTTCACCACGTCCAGCGCGTCGTCCGAGAGCCCGCCGAGCCCAAACCGCGCCGCCAGCCCGGCGAGCGACTCCCGCTGCAGCACCTCCAGCCGCGCCCAGGGCCGAGCCCCACTCCGCACGGCGTCCATCGACGGCTTGTAGGCGGCCCGCCAGGCATCCGCGAGGCCGGGCCAGTCCGCGTCCGCACGCAACGCCTCGCCAAGCCGGATCAGGCTGCCGCGCCAATCGACGACGGTGCCGAAGGTGTCAAACAGGATCGCCTTCGGTATCATCCCGGTCGTCTCCTTGAGGAAGCAAGGCCTTCTTTTTTGAAAAAAAGAAGCAAAAAACTTCTATCCTGTTAGGTGTACGCTGGTCGAACCCGCCCGCCTAACGGACAGAAGTTTTTTGGTTCTTTTTTCCAAAAAAGAACCCTTCCTTCCTGCCCACCCGGAGCTCCCCAAGTGGCCCTCACCCGCCAGGTCATAACGGCCCTGAACCGCGACGGCACCGACATGCTCGGCACCAAGAACGTCGCCATCAAGATCGTCGACGAAAGCATCGTCTCCGGCTCGCTGCTCACCGTCGAGAGCAACCATTTCTGCATCCTCAAGTCCCGCGGCGCCGTGCTGCAGGTCTACGAGACCGGCCAATACGCCCTGGTCACCCCCGACAAGCCGATCGTCGGCTCCATCGTCCAGGGCTTCTTCGGCGGCACCTCGCCCTGGGTCTACGAGGTCATCTACATCAACCGCTCCAAGCTGCTGGTCCGCTCCAGCGGCATCGCCACCAGCGCCGAGATGGCCGAAGTCTCCTACCAGGCCGACTACTACATCCATGTCGACACCCGCGACGCGGCACTCGCCCTGATCACCCATCTCCCCTTCACCGGCACCGTGATCGACACCCAGGAGATCGCCGACTACGCCGGCCCCGCCATCGAGCAGGCGATCAACCAGGTGGTCCAGGTGACCCGGCTCGAGCACATCAACGAGCACATCAACGAGTTGCGCGAGGGGGTGAAGGCGCACCTCACCGACTTCCTGCGCGTCTACGGCATCCTGCTCAACGACCTGAAGATCCTCATCCTGCCGCGCGACCAGCGGATGCGCGAGCTGATCTCGCTGCAGGCCCTCGGCCTCTCGCCGATCGAGGCGGTGCGCTACTACCTGGCGCTGCAGATGGCCGAGCGCGGCCTGGTCTCCGCCCCCAACGCCGCCGCCGGCGTCCCCTTCCAGATCGGCGGCCCCCAGCTCGGCACCTACCCGGGCATCGACGCCGGCCTGACCGCCGCCCCGCCACCCGGAGCCAGGCCGCCCCGAGCCACGCCGGCCCCCGTCGCGATCCCGCTCGCCAGCCCCTGGTCGACCGGCGGCGAGCCCTGATGGCTGATTTCTACGACGCCGGCGCCCTCCGCCGCCTCGCCACCAACCTGTTCCATGGCTGGGGCTACAACTTCTACCGCGCCGAAAACCAGCTCCGCGCCGACGACCTGCTCATCCGCGCCCGCATCTGCGATCTCCTTGGCGCCGCCCGCACCACCGTCACCGCCGCCGAGACCGCCTACCGCCGCGACCACCTCCCCCCACCGACCCGCGCCAATCCCCGCCCGGCCCCCACCGCCCTCGCAGACGCCCAAACCCTGGAGTCCCTCAGCACCGAGCTCGGCGCCCTCGAAGGCGCCATCCGCGCCCTCCCAACCCCTGAATCCGACCGCATGACCCAACGCTTCCGCCAAGAAGCCGCGACCCTGGCGCGCCTTGCCGAGTGCGACGAAGCCATGGTCGGCCACGCCGAGTACCTCCGCTCCCTGCTATCCACCCTCACCGCCCCAACAATGCTCGGCGCCGCCGGCGAGATCCGCGCCTGCCTCGCCGCCATCCACTCCCTGATCGCGGCGCGTGCGGCACTGCTGACCGACTGAAGGTAAGTCGTCTGCCTTCGATTGCTCCGACCGGGAGCGTTGGATCGCTGGTGGCGAGCAGAAGGGCTCGCATGGCGGGGTCTGGCAACGGCCTACCTCGACAGCCAGGTGCCTCGCGAATGCTGAGCTAACTTGACGACTTCAGCAGCCACAGACGTGATCGCCGCCGATTTCCGGTTATCCTCGTGATAGGCAACCCACAGCTCCGTACGGATGGCGAAGTCAACATCGACACGTTGCAGTGCAGGCGCGATGTAAGAGACATAATCGGGAAGCAGACTGAGGAAATTCCCGGACATCATAGCCGGAACGGCCGCGGCTGCGCTCTCCATCCTTATCGTCGGAGGAAACCGACCCAGCAAGGCATTCCAGGCCGCAAAGCTTGGATTGATCTCATAGCCATTGAATTGAAGCACGTTGTGGGCGGCGAGGTCGTCTTCGGATCGGGGTAGTCCAAAGCGCTCTTCGTAGCTAGGACCCACGTAGAGGCTGTAACGCACCTCACCAAGCTTCCTCGCGACGACGGATGGATGTTCCGGGCGCCACCAGGGGACAGAAACTGCGTCACGATACAGGTACTTAGGCAATTTAGTGTTGGTGGTGATCCAGTTCGGCACCAGTCCAGGATTTCTAGCGAAAAACCCCTGCAGTCCGGGTGTCAGCCAAAATGTCCCAAGCCCCTCGGAAGAGTTAATCTTGACCTCTCCCTGAAGCCGGTTGCTGGACGATGTGATGTCGTTTTTAAACGCCGCCGCAGCGCTCTCCATTCGAATTGCACGTGCCAGGGCCACCGTGCCCGCGTTCGTGAGAGTCAGAGCATTACCCCTCCTC
Organism: Acetobacteraceae bacterium; assembly: GCA_965198995.1. GTDB lineage: Bacteria > Pseudomonadota > Alphaproteobacteria > Acetobacterales > Acetobacteraceae > CAXMMR01. Next base: position 404,443 of record CBDAQG010000002.1, on the reverse strand, counting down.
GCGAACAACTCGACGCCAAGCGACGCCTCAAGTTGACCGATGCGGCGGCCGACAGTCGTGTGGCTGACGCCCATCTCCGCAGCGGCTCTGTGTGCCGAGCGTGCTCGCGCGACCGCAAGAAACCATCTCGCATCATCCCAATTCAATCGTTTGTCGGCAGCGGCGTCGTTAAGGCTCGGCACTGTAATCCCTTGCGTCATCAGGTTGTGCAAAGGTGCACAACCCTGCCGTCCTCCCATGCACTACCTCTGTCATCGCGGTCCAGCAATAATGCAAACGACGTCGCAGGGCCAAGCCGACATGCGGATGACGTGTCATCGATCTTACGAAGGGCCAATGCTGTGCAACAGACTTTTAAAGTAGCCGCGAGCCAATCGGGCAGTTCTAGGAATTCTGTTTTTGCCTGACGGCATCCAAGTTCGATCTCTCAGCGTCAGCGCAAGTGTTCTGGTTTCAAGATATCTACGTCAGCAAGTATTGGTGCAGACGCATCCTGAGGAAGAGGTTAGAAAGATGAACATCGCGACCCACAATGATGAGGCAATACCAACCTCGATAGGAACCAACGAGCTGACAACGAGCACGCCGTCTCCAAGCGTGGACATGAAGACGACAGTTCTGATCGTGCACGGTCTCTACGCCCTCGGGATGCTGACCGGCATTACCGCTCTCGTCGGCGTCATCCTAGCCTACGTCAAACGCGCGGATGCTCAGGGCACAGTCTACGAGAGCCACATCACCTACGCCATCCGAACCTTCTGGATCGGCGTCACCCTGCTCGTGACCGGCATCGTCCTGACTTTCGTGCTGGTCGGCACCGTCATCCTAGCGCTCTCGACCGTCTGGTACTTGATCCGGCTCGTGCGCGCCTTTGTCGCGGCAATCGAGGGTCGCGCCATCGCAAGGCCAACAGGCTTCTTCTAGACGCATCTCGCACTCAAGACGTACCCGCGCATCACAACGAGGACTTGGGATGACAACAAAAGAGCTTTGCCTGACTGCCGCGTTGACGTTTACTCTTCTAACTGCCGGAGAGGCAGCTGCACACGAGTACCATCCCGCTTCGTTGACGGCGTGCCAGGCAAACGTTCGGTCTACGGCAGATAACGGCGGTTGCTTTGAGACAGAAATCAAACGGTTGGCAGGTCGTCTGCCAACCGGCTCAGCGGCGTGGCTGTCGAAGACGAACAACACCTGCGAAGCCAAGTATGCGCAAGACGGTACTGGGGGAGCGGGCGAGACCGATGACTGCATACTACAAGCCATGGCATCAAAAGTCGGAGCGCGCTGAACCAGATGAGAAGCCGCACAGCACTTACTCACCGACGGCTGGCCCTCATGGTTGTCATTGTCATGCCGCTTGCGGCCTGCGATCGAGGGCCAAGCACCGTCGACATCAGGCGGGCGATTATCGCCGAAGCGACTGCAGACAAGCCGCTCATGCGAACACTGCCGCCGGACCAGATCATGCCGGAGCTCGACGTCAAGTCACGGACGTGTTCCTCGGCAACGGGAGGCGCCTACAGGTGCTCTGTGCTGCTGTCATACATGGGGCAGGAAAAGACCGTCGAGGCGCGTTTCAGGAAGGCGGGGCCTGGTTGGATAGAGGTTCAGTAAAACAGCGGCTGCCAGGCAGTGCGACCTTTAACGGAAGGCCAGCCGCCGCAATCAAGACACCGATCGTCCGTCCCCTGCCTGCCTCAAGAGCTATCAATCCGAGCGCCCGCGCCAAACAGCTACCGCCGATTGCAGTCTCCGCCGGCCTGTCATAGAGCCGGCGCCACAAAGCGCCAGCGAGGTAGAAGTCACCGCTAGCTCGACGGTCACGATCGTAAACGCGTCCTTGAGGTTGCAAATAGAAGTCGCCCACGACGACTCAGAGCCGCATGCACCACAGCAGCATCCCTATTCGATAGGCAGTGCCAGGCGCTCGTCACGCGCCGCACCCGGTCGGCACGCATGATGTCGCTCGGTCGTTGGCATCTCCCGTGCAGTCCCAACGCTACCCACATGATAATGCAAATCACTTGTACAACTAACGGCATCCGGTGCCGCGGACGAACGGAACCAAGTTCCGGCGCACGCGCCGGCCTTAGTATCCAAGACCCCGCCCGCCTTACGAGCTCCCGATCAGGATCCCCGCGCCAAACACCAGCGCCCCGCCGAGCCCGATCTGCGCCGCCGCCCGCAACGGCGGCGTTGCCATAAAGCGCCAGCGTATCCAGCAGATCACCGCCAATTCTACGATCACGACGACGATCGCGAAGGCCAGCGCATCGCGAAAGTTGCTAATCAGGAACGGCAGCGTGTGGCCGATGCCGCCGACCGCCGTCATCAGCCCGCACACAACCCCTCGCAGCAGCGGCGTCCCACGCCCGGAAATCTTGCCGTCATCCGAGAGCGCCTCGGCAAACCCCATCGAGATCCCAGCCCCGATCGAGGCCGCGAGCCCCACCAGAAACGTGCTCCACGTCGATTGCGTCGCAAGAGCCGCCGCGAACACCGGCGCCAGGGTGGAGACCGAGCCGTCCATCAGCCCGACCAAGCCAGGCTGCACCACCTGCAGCACGAAGCGCCGCCGCGCCACCTCGTCCTCGCTCTCCCGCTTGCCGCTGGTCAGGTTGCGATCCTCGGCATTGTCGGCGGTGCGGGCGTGCTGCGCCTCCGCCTCCGCCAGGTCGCCAAGCAGCTTGCGGATCGACGCGTCGGTCGAGCGCTGCGCCGCCGCCCGATAGAACCGGCTCGCCTCCTGCTCCATCTGCCAGGCCTGCTTGCGCATCGCCTCGATCCGAAGCGGCCGCATCTGCCAGACCGGCCTGCGCTGCAAATACCCGTTCACGTCGGCCCGGCGGACCAGCGGAATATGGCTGCCGAACTTCTGCACATAGAGGTCGAGCAACGCCCGCCGATGCCCGCTCTCCTCCTCCGCCATCTCGGCAAACATCGCCGCGCTGTCCGGGAAGTCCTGCCGTAGACCCTCGGCGATGTCGGCATAGATCCGCCCATCCTCCTCCTCGCTACTGATCGCCAGGGCCAACACTTCGTTTTCGGCAAGATCGGTAAAGGCGCGCATGTCACAAATCTGGCAGGACAGCCCGAATTATCAAGCCGAGCTCGCAATGAGACTGCGTCGCGTTCGCGTCAGAAGGCCAGAGGCTCTGCCTCTGGACGCCGCTGGGGCCTGAGGCCCTAGACCCCAATCCTGCCCGCGGCACCGACGTCGCTGCGCGAGCATGAGTAACAAGCGGATTTTAAAGGCTCCGACTTCAATGGAGTCGAGGGGCAAAGCCCCTCGCCTTGGCTCTAATGCCGGAAATGCCGCATCCCGGTCAGCACCATGGCGATCCCCGCCTTGTCCGCCGCCGCGATCACCTCCTCGTCGCGCATCGACCCGCCAGGTTGGATCACCGCCGTCGCACCGGCCGCGATCGTCGCCTCGAGCCCGTCGGCAAACGGAAAGAACGCGTCGGACGCCGCAACCGACCCGCGCACCGCCTCGCCGCCCTTCCAGCCGGCGATGCGGGCGCTGTCGACCCGGCTCATCTGCCCGGCGCCGATGCCGACCGTCGCCGCCTCGCGCGCGTAGATGATCGCGTTCGACTTCACGTGCTTGCAGACGATGAAGGCGAACAGCAGGTCGGTGAGCTCCGCCTCGCTCGGCGCCCGCCGTGTCACCGTGCGCAGCATCGCGCGGGTGACGCGGCCGCGATCCGCGGACTGCGCCAGAAAGCCACCGCCGACGCTCTTGACCATCAGCGCCGGCGCCGTCGGGTCGGGCAGCCCGCCGGTCAGCAGCAGCCGCAGGTTCTTCTTGCGCGCCAGGATCGCCATCGCCGCCTCGCTCGCATCCGGCGCCACGATCACCTCGGTGAAGATCGCGGCGATGCGCTCGGCCGTCGCCGCGTCGAGCGTGCGGTTGACGGCGACGATGCCGCCGAACGCGGAGACAGGATCGCAGGCAAGCGCCCGCTCCCAGGCGGTGGCGAGGTCGGCCGCCGAGGCGACGCCGCAGGGGTTCGCGTGCTTGACGATGACGACGGTCGGCGCCTCGAACTCGGCGACGCACTCGAACGCGGCGTCGGTGTCGTTAAGGTTGTTGTAGGACAACGCCTTGCCCTGCGCCTGTCGGGCGCTGGCCAGCCCCGGCCGCGCCGTGCCGCCGATGTAGAAGGCGGCGGATTGATGCGGGTTCTCGCCATACCGCAGCTCCTGCCGCAGCTCGCCCGCGACGACCAGGCGCGGCGGAAAGGCAATCCCCTGCTCGCGCGCGAACCAGCCGGCGATGGCCGCGTCGTAGGCCGCCGTGCGCGCCAGCGCCTCGCCGGCCAATCGCCGCCGCAGCGCCAGCGTGGTGCCGCCCAATGACGACACCTCGTGCAGCAGCCCATCATACTGCGTCGCATCGGTCAGCACCGCGACGTCCGCATGGTTCTTCGCCGCGGCTCGGATCAGCGCCGGGCCGCCGATGTCGATCGTCTCGACGCAGGCATCGTAGTCGCCACCGGCCGCGACCGTCCGCTCAAATGGGTAGAGGTTGACCACCACCAGGTCGATCGGCGCGATGCCGTGTTCGGCCATCTGCGCGAGATGCGCCGGCAGGTCGCGCCGGCCGAGAATGCCGCCATGGATCTGCGGCACCAGCGTCTTGACCCGCCCGTCCAGCATCTCCGGAACGCCGCTGACCTCGCTGACCTCCCGGACCGGCACGCCCGCATCCCGCAACACCTGCGCCGAGCCGCCGGTCGACAGGATCTCGACCCCAAATCCGTGCAGGGCCTGGCCCAGCGGAACAAGCCCGGCCTTGTCTGACACAGACAGGATGGCGCGGCGGATGGCAACACGATCGCTCATGCGGCTGCGTGCCGCACGCGGCCACGGAAGGCAAGCGCCGGCCACAGCAACCGGGCTCTTTCACCCACTGCCTGCTCCACCACGTCGCCGAAAGACGACGCCTGATCCAATCCGAAGCGGGTGGCTCGCCGGCTCACCAACGCAACTCGGCTTATCGGTGTCACCAAGATAGACGAGGGCTCCGCCCTCAACCCGTCATGTGCAGCCTGCATTGGCAAGACAGGGCCTAGAGCGGTTCCACTCAGAATGGAACCACTCTCATTGTCTTTGGCGAGCAATTCCATCAGCCTAAGATCGCTCCATGATCGCAGTCAGGCTGATACTGCTCTAGGCCCCAAACCCTCCATCTATGAAGGATCGGCGTCCAGCGCTCTTCTTTGCCTGCACAGCCTACAAATTTGCCTGCCAGCCTACAAAATGGCTGCGCCGCGATCTCTCCGACGGTCTAAGCCACAGTCCCTCAGTCAATGTTTCCAAAGCCGCGGCTTTGGTGGGGTCAAGGGCAAAGCCCCTTGCCTTGCTGCCCTGCCCCTGCCTTCAGTCAGAGTTCTCGACCGGGCACTCAGAGACCGACATGCCATCCCGCAAGTATCTCGATCAGAGCGGCCGGGCGGCGTCACAGATCCGCAGCAGGTGATCGTCAGCGGGAAATCCGACACCGACGGCCCGATGATCATCAACTCGAGCGCCTGTGCAGCGGCGGCAGAGGCCGCGCGCGTCAACTCGCCAGTGCCACGGCCGGCCTGGCTTCAGCGACGACGACGCGGTTGCGACCAGCCGCTTTGGCCTCGTAGAGCGAGGCGTCCGCCGCAGCCAGCGCGTCGGCCAGGCTGGTCCCGACCAACGTCACCAGGCCGATGCTGACCGTGAGACGGAGCACCAGGCCCGCAGCGTCGATGTGCAGCTCGCCGAGCTCGTGACGCAGTCGGTGGGCGAGGATGCTGGCGTTGTCCAGCGTCGTCTCCGGCAGCAGCAGGGCAAACTCCTCGCCGCCGAAGCGGCACAGCAGGTCGCTGGTGCGGATCGCCCCGCGCAGCAGCGCGGCGAGCTCGATCAGAACCGTGTCGCCGGCGGGGTGGCCATACAGGTCGTTGATCGACTTGAAGTGGTCAACATCGAGCATCATCAGGCAGAGCGGGCGCCCGTGCCGAGCGGAGCGGTCGACCTCGGCGCTCGCCTGCTCGTGGAAGCTGCGGCGGTTCAGCGCTCCGGTCAGCGGATCGATCGTGGCGAGACGCGTCAACTCGCTCGTGTAGCGCGCCACCCGCCGCACCATCGGCCGGAAGATGCCGATCCCCTCCAGCAACAGCGTTGTCAGCACAATGATGAGGGTCAGCCATTGCAATCGCCGCAGTGTCGACAGCCGGCCTTCGCTCACGTGTTGATGCAGGCTGACAACCAGCTCCAGCTGCGACAGCAGCGCCGCCCGACTGGCGGCAAAGACGCGGCTCAGTGGCGCCCGGCTCGCGGCGGCGCCCGGCGGCGCATTAGCGACGGCTCGCGCATTGGCGATGAAGTCGTGGATCTGCGTGTTCAGCGGCGTCGCACCACCGAAATACAGCGCCTGCAAGGCCGGCAACCCGTGCGCCAGTCGGCCGTCGACGCCGAAATCCCGCATCAATCGTTGATGCGCAGCCTCCATCTGCGTGATTGCGATGACCAGCGGCTCTCGGGCCGTCGTGTCGCCCAGCGTGTACTGTGCCGCCATGCTGGTGATGCGCTGCGACAGCATGCGCTGCCGACCGGTCAGGTTGATGGTCGCCGCGGAACCGTCATTGGTGCGCATCACGTCGAACAACATGACGTGGGAGGCGATCGACAGCAGCGCGATGATCGACAGCGCGGCCACGTAGCGGATCGTCAGCCGGCGTTCGGAGAGCGTCATCATCGCATCACCTGATCCCGCACGACCTGTCCCATGCCGCCATTCTGACGGCGGAGTGTTAACAAACCGTTGTCATGACAAGGAATATCGATGGGCAAAATGGTCGACGGCAGCTGGCACACCACGCAGGAAGTGGCCAACGCGCCGTCCGGCAGCTTCGACCGGGCGCCAAGCCGCTTTCGCGCCCGGATCGGCGACGCCCGCTTCCCCGCCGAGCCCGGCCGCTACCATTTATACGTCTCGCTCGCCTGCCCCTGGGCGCACCGCACGCTGATCCTGCGCCGCCTCAAGGGGCTCACCGGCATGATCGGCCTGTCGGTCACCCACTGGCTGATGGGCGAGCAGGGCTGGACCTTCGAGGCCGGCGACGGCGTGATCGCCGATCCCGGCGGCGCCCATGCCCTGCACGAGGTCTACCGCCGCGCCGACCCGACCTACTCCGGCAGCGTCACCGTCCCGGTGCTCTGGGACAACGTCGCCCAGACGATCGTCAGCAACGAATCGTCCGAGATCATCCGCATGTTCAACAGCGCCTTCGACCCGGTCGGCGCCTTGCCCGGAGATGTCTATCCCGAGGCGCTGCGGCCGGAGATCGACGCGGTCAACGCCCGCATCTACGAGGACGTCAACAACGGCGTCTACCGCGCCGGCTTCGCCAAGACCCAGTCGGCGCATGGCGAGGCCATCGATGCGCTGTTCACCACCCTGGACTGGGCAGAGGCGCGGCTGCGCGAGGCGCCCACCCTCGTCGGCGGCGTGGTCACCGAGGCGGACTGGCGCCTGTTCACGACCCTGGTTCGCTTCGACCCGGCCTATCATGGCCACTTCAAATGCAACCGCCGCCGCCTTGCCGACTACCCGGCGCTGCACGCCTACGCCCGCCGACTCGCCGCAACCCCGGGCGTGCGCGAGACCATCGACTACGGCCACATCAAACGGCACTACTACCTGAGCCATCCGTGGCTCGACCCGTCCGGCATCGTGGCGCACGGACCGGACGTGGCGTTTCTCGTTTAGGCAGGCCAGAGGCTCTGCCTCTGGACTCCGCTGGGGCCGCGGGCCCCAGACCCCATCTAATAAGGCTCGGCCTCATCCCGCGGCAGCAGCCGTATCTCCCCGAACGCCTGCCCCTGATCGAGGCCAACCGACCCATCGCGCGCCAGCTCGAGCGCGGCCAGCAAGGTGCTCGCAACCACCGCGCGCGCCGCCACGCCCCGCCGGACGTCCGTCGGATGGAACGCTGCGAGCGGCGCCCCTGCCGCATGCTGCTCGACCAGTAACCGGATGCGGCCAAGCGCATCAGCAACCCGCCAGAGCACCGGCCGCGGCTCGGCGTCAGCCTGGACCGTTGCAACTGGCGCGCGCAGCAGGTCAAGGCAGGCCTGCATCAGCCCGAAATAGGAGTGGCTGCGCGGCTCGGCGCGCCGCGGCCGGGCAAACACGTCGTGGCCCAACATCGGGCGCGCCTCCAGCCACGTCGCCGCCGGCAGCCCGGCCGCCGGCGTGACCGCAGGCGCCGCCACCAACGGCGCCCTCTCCATCCAGGCGACGCGCGACCGCAGCAGCACCAGCCGCGAGGCGAGCACCAGCCAGTCCGCCCGCCGCTCGATCGCCACCTCGGCCGCGAGCCGCTCCAGCGCCGCCTCCAGCTCGGCCGCGAACCCAGCCAGCCACCGGCTGCTCGGCGCGTCCTCCTGCCGCTCCGCCTCGGCCAGCCGCCGCTCGAGCCCGGCGGCGACGCCGGCCTCAACCGATGGCGTCACCTCAGCCAGGCAGCAGGCTCCATCGCAGCGCGATCGCAAGCTCGGGCCAGGCGCGCCGCAGCCGCACCACCGCCGGCTCGGGCGCGGCCTCGGCGGCGTAGCAGTCGTAGACCAGCCGCCCCCTGCGCGCCTCAACCCGCCGCGCATGGCGCAGCGGCTGCGGCGTGCCCCAGTGCCGCCGCCGCCAGGCACGGCTCGCCGGATCGTGCGGACCGGCCCGCAGCAGCGCCGCCGGCAGCGGCAGCAGCCGGTGCAGATCGAGCGGATACCGTGCCCCGCGGCGCTCAGCGGCGCGCTCCGCATGCGCCACCACCGCCTCGCGCAGCTCGGCGGCCAGCACCCGCGCATCGGCGCCGATCGCCGCCATCGGCGCCAGCAGCCGCTCCTCTTCGGCCTCCGCATCGAGCGGCCACGGAATGGCGGCAGCGCCCGCAGCGGCAAGCGCAAACGCGTCCAACCCGTCCGCCGCCCCCTCCAGCGTCAACCGGCAGCAGACCCAGACCGTCTCAGACGGCATCGATCGGGCGGCCGCCGCCCGCCACGTGGCGGTCGGACACCCGGATGACGTAGACCGAGCCCACCAGCACCACGATCAGCCCGCCCAGGATGCCAAGCTCCAGCATCGAGGCGTGAAACAGCCCGGCATCCGCTCCCGACCAGCGCTCCGGCTGCGTCACCTGCGAGGTCTCCAGCGTAATCACCAGGATCCGCCGGATGCAGGCGATCAGGCCGACGATCAGAAACGGCTCGCACACCAGCGTGCCGGAGCGGAACGAGGCGCCAACCGTGTGCAGGATCTCCACCAGCATCAGCACGAACAGCAGCCGGTCGATCAGGTGAAAGATCGCATCCGTGCCGCTCCAGTCGCCAAGCCCGACCACGAGCAGCCGCGCCGCACCGGCAATCGCCAGCACCAAGGCAATCGTGAGCATCAGCCCAAGCACCAGGTAGGTCACGTGCTCGGCATGCTTGATCAGCTTGCCGCCCCAGTGCTCCATCGCAGAGGCGCGCTGGGCGGCGGTATGCGGGTGCGGAACGTTGTCCATGCGCCGTCCTTCAAGCGAAAGCAGAGTTCTTTTCTAAAAGTAAGAACCAAAACTTGCGCCCATAAGGCCGCGGGCGCGCCCAACGTACACCTAAACGGATAGAAGTTTTTTGCTTCTTTTTTTCAAAAAAGAAGACCTCCCTTCACCTCCACGAAGTCGGCGATCGCCCGCACCCCCTCCTGCGCGCGGATATTGCTGAACACGAACGGCCGCTCGCCGCGCATCCGCCGCGCATCGCGCTCCATCACCGCGAGGCTGGCGCCGACATGCGGCGCGAGGTCCGTCTTGTTGATCACCAGCAGGTCGCTGCGGGTGATCCCCGGCCCGCCCTTGCGCGGGATCTTGTCGCCGGCGGAGACGTCGATGACGTAGATCGTGAGGTCGGCAAGCTCCGGGCTGAACGTCGCCGCCAGGTTATCGCCGCCGCTTTCGATCAGCACCAGGTCAAGCCCGGCAAACCGCCGGCTCAGCTCGTCGAGCCCGGCGAGGTTGAGGCTGGCATCCTCGCGGATCGCCGTGTGCGGGCAGCCGCCGGTCTCGATGCCGAGGATGCGCTCGGGCGGCAGCGCCCCGGCGCGGGTGAGGAACTCGGCATCCTCGCGGGTATAGATGTCGTTGGTGATCGCGGCGATTTCGTAGCGATCGCGAAACTGCCGGCACAGCGCCTCCATCAGCGCCGTCTTGCCGCTGCCGACCGGCCCGCCGATGCCGACCCGCAACGGCCCGTTAACGCTCCGCCGCGCGCGTGATGCCTCGCTCATGTCCGGAACAGCCTCGTAACCTGGGTCTCGTGTCGCATTGCCGCGATGTCGGCGGCCAGGCAGCACCCGCCCAGCTCGTCAAGGCTTGCGGATCGGCTCCGCGCCGCCGCTCCGGCCATCACCGGCTCCAGCGCCGCCAGCACCCGCAGCCCGTCCGACTGCCCGAGCGGCACCAGCCGCACCGCCGCCGAAACCAGGTTCGCGCAGGCCGCCTGCAGACACGCAAGGCAAGCCTCGTCTTCCTCGACGCCAGCCAGCCGCAACGCCGCCCCGGCCACCACCGGCAGCGGCCATCCCGCCTCCGCCATCCGCCGCCACGCATCGGGCAGCACCGCCCAGGCGGCCGTGGCGCGGGCGAAGGCCGCACCCTGCGCGCAGGTCTCCTCCTGCCGCTCGCGCGAGCACGCCAGCGCCGCGCCAAGCTCGGCCAACCCCGCCAGCGCCGCGCCGTCGCCCGCTGCCCGCGCCGCATGGCGCAGGAGCACGCAGTCGCTCCACAGGCTGCCCTGTGTGACGAGGGCGCTGACCCAGTCGACCACGCCCGCCCAATCAACCACCTCGCCCGCCTCCACCGCCCATTCTAGCCCGTGGCTGTAGGCGAAGCCGCCGGTCGGAAACGCCGGCGAGCACCAAGCGAGCAGCCGCAGCAGCGTCGCCGGCTCAGCCATGCCCGTGGTCATGCCCGTGGACGTGCGCGTGGTCATGCCGGTGCGCATCGTAATGCAGCGCCTGACCCGCATAGGCGCCGCCCTCCGGATCAAAAGGCTCGACCACCGCCGTGACCATCGCGCCAAGACCGCGCAGCATGTCGGCGATCACGTGGTCGTCGCGGATCAACAGCCGGTCGGCACCCAGCATCGCCGGCAAATGGCGGTTGCCCAAATGCCAGGCCAGCCGCAGCAGCACGCCGGGCGCGCCTGGCGCCGTCACCGCCAGCAGCGCCTCGGAAGCCGCAACCACCCGCACGACGTCGTCCGTCCCCTCGACCAGCAGCCCGTCGCCGTCCCGCAGCCGCGTCGTCTCGCGCAGGTCGAGCATCAGCCGGGCGCCTTGCTCGGTGGTCATCAGCAGGCGCCGACGATGGCGGTCGTCATGGTCAGCGACCAGCCGGTCGACCTCGCGACCGGCATCCCAGTCGCCAGCCAGCAGGACAGCGGTGGCGCGCATCAAGCAAGGCCAGGGCTCTGCCCTGGACCCGCTGGGGCCGGTAAGCCCCAGACCCCCGTCCGATAAGAAACAGGCTTGTTCTTCCTTACTTGGCGAAGCCATTAAAAATCACCTTCCACGCCACAGACCTTGCGTGTGGGTCACGAATAATAAGCGGATTTCAAAGGCTTCGCCTTTGATGGGGTCAAGGGGCAAAGCCCCTTGCCTTGCCTACCCTCAAAACAAAAAATACCGCTGCGCCATCGGCAGCACCTCGGCCGGCTCGCAGGTGAGCAGCACCCCGTTGGCGCGCACCTCGTAGGTTTCCGGGTCGATCTCGATCACCGGCAGCGCGTCGTTATGCACCATCGAGCGCTTGCCGATGCCGCCGCGGGTATTGCGCACCGGGGAGAGCATCCGCCGCAGCCCGAGCGTGCGGCCGAGATCCGCCTCCATCGCCGCGCCCGAGAGAAAGGTGACGCAGGTCGCCGCCAGCGCCCCGCCGAGTGCTCCGAACATCGGCCGGTTATGCACCGGCTGCGGCGTCGGGATCGAGGCGTTGGGGTCGCCCATCAGCGCGTGCGCGATCGCCCCGCCCTTGATCACCAGGTCCGGCTTCACGCCGAAGAACGCCGGGCTCCACACCACGAGGTCGGCCAGCTTGCCTGCCTCCACCGACCCCACCTCGTGCGCCAGCCCCTGCGCGATCGCCGGGTTGATGGTGTATTTGGCGACGTAGCGTTTGACCCGCGCATTGTCCGCGCCGCCCTCGTCGCCCGCCAGCGGCCCGCGCTGCACCCGCATCTTGTGCGCCGTCTGCCAGGTCCGGATGATCACCTCGCCGACCCGCCCCATCGCCTGGCTGTCCGACGAGATCATCGACAGCGCGCCGATGTCATGCAGGATGTCCTCGGCGGCGATCGTCTCGCGCCGGATCCGGCTCTCGGCGAAGGCGATGTCCTCCGGGATCGAGCGGTCCAGGTGATGGCACACCATCAGCATGTCGAGATGCTCGTCGATGGTGTTGCGCGTGTACGGCCGCGTCGGGTTGGTCGACGACGGCAACACATACGGCAGGCCGGCGACCCGCATGATGTCCGGCGCGTGGCCGCCGCCCGCGCCCTCGGTGTGGTAGGCGTGGATGGTCCGCCCGGCGAACGCCGCGATGGTGTCCTCGACGAAGCCGCTCTCGTTCAGCGTGTCGGTGTGGATCATCACCTGCACGTCGTAGCGCTCGGCCACCGCCAGGCAGCACTCGATCGCCGCCGGCGTCGAGCCCCAATCCTCGTGCAGCTTTAGGCAGCTCGCCCCCGCCCGCAGCATCTCCTCCAGCGCCGCCGGGCTCGACGCATTGCCCTTGCCGGCGAAGGCGAGGTTGACCGGCAACGCCTCCGCCGCCTCCAGCATGCGCGCCAGATGCCACGGCCCCGGCGTGCAGGTGGTCGCCGATGTCCCCGTCGCCGGCCCGGTGCCGCCGCCGACCAGGGTGGTGATCCCCGAGCCCAGCGCCTCGTCGACCTGCTGCGGACAGATGAAGTGGATGTGCCCATCCACCCCGCCGGCGGTGACGATGCGCCCCTCCGCGGCGATGATCTCCGTTCCCGGCCCGATCGGGATGTCGATCCCCGGCTGGGTGTCCGGATTGCCGGCCCGGCCGACGCGCGCGATGCGCCCGCCGATCAGCCCGATATCGGCCTTGACGATGCCCCAGTGGTCAAGGATCAGCGCGTTGGTGATCACCGTGTCGGCCGCACCCGCGGCGTTGGTCAGCCGCCCCTGCGCCATGCCGTCCCGCACGCTCTTGCCGCCGCCGAACTTCGCCTCCTCGCCCGGCAACGTCAGGTCGCGCTCGACCTCGATCAGCAGCGCCGTGTCGGCCAGCCGCACCCGATCGCCCACCGTCGGGCCATAGCTCGCGGCATACTCGGCGCGCGGCAGCCTCACGGCCCGGCCGCGGCGGCGGCCACCCCGTCATCCAGCGGCCCCATCACCTGGCCGCGAAAGCCGAACACCTGCCGCGCCCCGCCGATCGGGATCAGCGCCACGCTGCGCTCCTGCCCCGGCTCGAAGCGGATCGCCCCACCCGAGGGCACGTCCAGCCGCCGCCCACGCGCCGCCGCCCGATCAAAGCGCAGCGCCGGGTTGGCCTCGGCGAAATGGTAGTGGCTGCCCACCTGCACCGGCCGGTCGCCGGTGTTGGCCACCACCAGCACCATCACGTCCGCCCCCGCATTGAGCTCGATCTCGCCCGGCCGCGTGATCACCTCGCCCGGCACCGCCCCGGCGTCCAGCACCTCAGCGTATGGGTTCATGCACCGTCACCAGCTTGGTGCCGTCGGGGAACGTGGCCTCGACCTGAACATCGTGGATCATCTCGGCGACCCCCTGCATGACCTGCTCGCGCGTCAGCACGTGGCCACCCGCCTCCATCAGCTCGGCGACGCTGCGGCCGTCCCGCGCACCCTCGACGACGAAGTCGCTGATCAGCGCCACCGCCTCGGGATGGTTCAGCCGCACCCCACGCTCCAGCCGCCGCCTTGCCACCATCGCCGCCATGCTGACCAGCAGCTTGTCCTTCTCGCGCGCCGTCAGGTTCATGGTGAGCATGGTCCAGCAGGCTGGAGAAAAAGCAAGGCCAGGGGCGTCGCCCCTGGACCCGATTAAAGGCGGAGCCTCTAAAATCCATGCCTCATTCATGCTCACCGGGCATGGAACACTCCCGTCCGGGCTGCCACGGATGCGGGTCTGGGGCCGCGGGCCCCAGCGGGTCCAGGGCAGCGCCCTGGCCTTCCTCCCTAGCAGCGCCAAACGGACGGCAGCGCACCGTCACGAAGCACCCTGACCAGCCGCAGCAGCGCCGCGCGATGCCGTGCCGCATCGTGGCTGATCAGCCGCACCACCAGCATGCCGTTCCAGGCCGACGCGCCCGCGGTCTCGCCCTCCAGCGCCGCCCGCACCGCCGCCAGCCGCGCCGCCGCCGCGGTCGCCACGAACACCACGCTGGCCGAGGCGATCGCCCCTGCGGCGCCCGCCGGCCCGGCCAGCAGCGCTCCCGCATCGCCGACAATCCGCAGCCGATCCTCCAGCAGCGTCACCCCGTCGCGCCGGAGGCTCAGCCGATCGGTCAGCCGCAGCCGCCCCACCCGCTCGCCCGAGTGCCGCCGACCCAGGATGCGGCTTTCCACGCAGAGCAGCGTCGCGTCGCCCGCCATGTCGACGTGCAGGCGGCGGTCCAGCGCCGCGCCGTCGAACACGATCAGCTCCTGCGGCAGCCAGTCGAGCCGCGCCCCCGCCGCCAGCCGCACCCTGACCTCGACGTCCGCCGCCGCCTCGCTGAGCCGCGCCCGGTAGCACCGCTCGGCCGCCTGCCCGGTCAGCAGCAGCGTCGCGCCGGCGCCGCACTCGACCGCGCCGCGATGCCGGTCTCCGGCGGCGATGCCCCCGGCGGTATTGAGCAGCACCGCCTCGAACCCCGCCGCCCGCGGAAACAGCAGCCGCAGGCAGCCGCCCTGGCCGAGCCGCGCCAGCCGCGTCCGCCCGTCGCGCCGCGCCACCGCCAGGGCGAAGGATCCCTCCGCCCGCTGCAGCCTCGCCGGCGGTGCTTCTGTCCCAGCCATGCCCAAGCTGTAGCGGCCGGCGCCGCACGCGGCGAGGTAAGCCGGCGCTCTGCCGCGGGCGCGTCTATGCTGCTTGCCGCACGGCCGACGTACGCCTATGCGAACCGTGCGGCTCCAAGAGGATCGGGCGGTGTCAGCCACGACGTTGCTAGAGCAGGCGAACGCTGAGCTGATGCTGCGCCTGCGCCAGCAGGCGCTCGGCGCCGCCCTCGCCAATTTCAGCCTGCAGAGCGACGCCCTGCTGCCGGTGCTCGACCGCGCCTGCGCCGTCGCCGCGCAGGGCGTCGGCTGCCACTTCGCCAAGGTGCTGGAATACCTCCCCGAGCCCGACTGCTTCTTGATGCGCGCCGGCGTCGGCTGGCATCCCGGCGTCGTCGGCCACGCCCGCCTGCCCGCCGATGGCGGCAGCGCCGCCGGCCACGCCCTGCGCACCGGCGAGCCCGTGCTGTCCAACGACCTCGCGGGCGAGCAGCGCTTCGAGACGCCAGAGCTGCTGCGCAAGCACGGCATCAAGCGCGCCTTCAACGTGCTGATCCAAACCCCCGCCGGGCCCTACGGCGTGCTGGAGGTCGACAGCTCCCACGCCACCGACTTCTCGGCCGACGACACCGCCTTCCTGCAGGGCCTCGCCGGCACCCTCTCGCACGCCATCGCCAAGCTGCGCCGCCTCGAGGAGCTGCAGCGCAGCCAGAGCTTCGTCGAGGGCCTGCTGAGCGCGAGCCCGGACTGCGTCAAGGTCGTCGACATCACCGGCCGGCTGTCGCGGGTCAACCCGAACGGCGTCTGCCTGCTCGGCTTCGAGAGCTTGGACCAGCTCGTCGGGCGCCCCTGGGTGGAGCTGTGGCCGGCAGACCAGCAGCCCCTCATCGAGGCCGGCCTGGCCCGCGCCCGCGCCGGGCAGATCGCCCGCTTTGACGCCGTCGCCCCCGTGCACGGCGTCACCCGCTGGTGGGAGGTGCAGATCAGCCCGCTCGAAGACGCCCACGACGTGCTGGCGATTTCGCACGACATCACCGACCGCGTGGCGGCGACCCAGGCCAAGGACCTGCTGATGCTGGAGGTGCATCACCGGGTGAAAAACAGCCTTCAACTGGTGCAGAACCTGCTGTCCCTGCAGAGCCGCGCAGCGGACAACGAGCAGGCCGCCGAGCAGCTGATGGAGAGCGCGGCGCGCGTGCGCACCATCGCCGCCATCCACGACCGGCTCTACACCACCGGCTCGGCGCTGACCCTGGACGTCGCCCCCTACCTCGAAGGCCTGGTGAGCGACCTCAGCGACGGCATGGCCTCGACGCTGGACGGCCGCGACATCCGCATCGAGTCGGACGACGTCGCCTGGCCGGCCGGCGAGCTGCCGGCGCTGGGCCTGGTGCTGACCGAGCTCGTCACCAACGCGCTCAAATACGGCGCCGGAACGATCCGCGTCAGCTTCCGCCAGCCGCCGGACGGCCGCGCGGTGCTGACCGTCGCCGATGACGGCGTCGGCCTGCCGCTCGACTTCAACCCGGCGCAGAGCCGCGGCCTCGGCATGCGGCTGATCAACGGCCTGCTGCGCGGCGACGGGGCGGGGCTTGCGATCGAACGCCAACCGGCCGGCACGGCCTTCGTCGCCAGGCTGCCGGCCACCCGGCTCTTCGCACCTTAGAGTGCGCCAACCCACCCCGGCGGAACTTCGCCTGCCTCCCCTGCGCTGCATGGTCTGATTTTTGGAGCGTCATCTGGTGTGCGATGTCTTGCTGCTGGATGATGACGCCCTGGTTCTGGTGACGTTGGCGGAGTCGCTGCGTGACGCCGGCTTCGAGGTCGGCCAGGTGAGAAGCGCCGACGAGGCCGCTGACTGGTTCGCTCACCAGGCGCCGCCACAACTCCTGGTCGCCGACCTCGACCTCGGCAACGGCGAGGGCGGTCGAGAGGTCGCCCGCTACGCCCGCAATCTCCAGCCCGACCTGCCGATCATCTTCATCAGCGGCCTGCCCTACAACCAGCATCTGGTCACCGCCGGCGAGGTGCTGATCGCCAAGCCGTTCCTGCCGGCGCGCCTGGTTGCGGCAATCCGCTCCAAGGTCACGCCGCGCCGCGACCAGCGCTGCAACTGAGCCCGCGCTGAGGCTGAGCTTAAGCGGGGGCTGAGCCCGCGCTGAGGCTGCGAGGGTCAGCCCTTCTTCAGCTCCGCCGGCTTGTGCACCGCCTTCTTGCCCGACTTGCCGCTCTTCACCAGCACCTGAGGATCCTCCTTGCTGGCCTTGGCGGTATGTCCCTTCACCTTCGTCGTCGAGGTGACCACCTTCTCGACCGTGCCGTGCGTCTTGCCCTTTGCGGTGTCCCAGGTGACCGCATCACCCTGCTTCGGCAGCTTGGCCATCATTTCGCTCCCTGACTGATCATCGGCGCAACGGTGCGCGGCCGCACCGGTTCACCGACCGCCGGCGATTTCCGGGCCGCTCCGGCACGTGGCCGGACAGCATCAGTCGCAGTCGATTTCGCTGCAGCGCAGCAAGCATGCGTAATCAGCGCTTGTCCAACGGCGTCGAACCCCTCATCTGAGTGATCAGGCCGATGATCGCCGCGATGGCGGACGTCCTGACAGGCCCGCGTCGGATGCAGCACGCCTCCGTCACGCTCCGCACCCGACCTTGCGCCAAGCGGCGCACGCTTACGCGCCAGGAGGCGCGATCCCCCACCGATGACCACACAATTCTCCGACTTCGCCTTGGCCGAGCCATTGCTGCGAGCGCTCACCGAGGAAGGCTACACCGTGCCGACACCGATCCAGGCCGGCGCCATCCCGCCGCTGCTGGAAGGCCGCGACCTCGTCGGCCTGGCCCAGACCGGCACCGGCAAGACGGCCGCCTTCGCGCTGCCGATCCTGCACCGGCTGCAATCCGCCCGCCGCCCGAACGCCCCCCGCGGCGCCCGCGTCCTGGTGCTCGCCCCCACCCGCGAGCTCGCCGCCCAGATCGACACCAGCTTCGCCACCTATGGCCGCCACCTCAAGCTCTCCCACACCGTGATCTTCGGCGGCGTCGGCCAGGGCCGCCAGGTCGAGGCCATGCGCCGCGGCGTCGACGTGCTGACCGCCGCCCCCGGCCGCCTGCTCGACCTGATCAACCAGGGCCATATCGACCTGTCCACCGTCGAGGTGCTGGTGCTCGACGAGGCCGACCGCATGCTCGACATGGGTTTCGTGCGCGACATCAAGAAGATCGTCGCCATGCTGCCGCGCGAGCGCCAAACGCTGCTGTTCTCCGCCACCATGCCGTCCTCGATCGCCGAGCTCGTCGCCTCCCTGCAGCGCAACCCGGCCCGCATCGAGGTGGCGCCGCCCTCGACCACGGTGGAGCGCATCCGCCAGGCCGTGATGTTCGTCAACGCCGACGACAAGAAGCAGGCCGTGAAGATGCTGCTGGACAGCCCCAAGGTGTCCCGCGCCATGGTCTTCACGCTGATGAAGCACGAGGCCAACAAGGTCGCCGAGTTCCTCTCCATGGCGGGGATCTCCGCCGAGGCCATCCACGGCAACAAGTCGCAAGGTGCGCGCGAGCGCGCCATGGCCGGCTTCCGCTCGGGCGCGGTCAAGGTGCTGGTCGCAACCGACATCGCTGCCCGCGGCATCGACGTGGACGACGTCAGCCACGTCTTCAACTACGACCTGCCGAACCTGCCCGAGAGCTACGTCCACCGCATCGGCCGCACCGCGCGCGCCGGCCGCGAGGGCTGGGCGATCTCGCTGTGCGACGCCGAGCAGCGCGCCTGGCTGCGCGACATCGAGCGCGAGATCGGCAAGCCGATCCCCGTGGTGCGCGAGCACCCCTACCACTCCGAGGCGGCCTCGAGCTCGACGATGCGCCCGCCCGTGCTCGGCGGCGGCGGTCGTGGACGCGGCGGCCATCAGGGCCAGTCCAGCGGCCGCGGTCGCCCAGGCGGCTCGGCCGGCCACGGCCAGTCACGGTCCGGCGGCGGCCGCAGCGGCGCCCATCGCGGCGCCTGACGCCGCGACGGCAACCCGCCACGCCGCCACCTGTTCTGCCCCGACAGCTTGGAGGGCAGACGATGTCGGACCTGATGAACAACCCCGCTGGCGACGAGGGCCCGCGCAGCAAGCACGGCGAGGCCCGCGCCCTCGCCGAGGCCGCCCTGCTCGCCCGCGAAGCCGGCGACCCCGACCGCGCCGACCTGTTGCTCGACCAGGCCCGGCGCGCCGACCCGGACGCCGTGGCCGACCTGCTGCAGCAATCCGAGGCCGATCCCAGCACCCAGGGCGAGCCCGACGAACCTGGCTCGGACGACGTCGACGAGGAGCTCGCCCTGATGTCGACCCAGGTTCAGCCGCACGCCGACGCCCCGTCCCGCTCGGGCATTACCGGCTCTGGCAGCGGCGCAGACGACATGGACTGAAGGAAGGCAGGGCTCTGCCCCGAACCCGTCACGCGCCAGCGTGCATTCGCACGACGGGCCCGCGGCCCAGACCCCATCCGCCTAGAGCCAAGACGCCGTCTTCCCTACGTGGCGACGCCAGCCAACCGGCTTCCCACGCCACCGAGCTTGCGGTGGGATCACAGATAATGAATGGATTTTAAAGGCTCCGCCTTTAATGGGGTCCAGGGGCAAAGCCCCTGGCCTTCCTGCCAACTGGATACCTGATGCCCCTCGCCGCCACCCTCAGCCACCTGCAGCGACTGGAGGCCGAGAGCATCCAGATCATGCGCGAGGTCGTGGCCGAGACCGAGCGCCCGGTGATGCTCTACTCGGTCGGCAAGGACAGCGCGGTCATGCTGCGCCTGGCGCTCAAGGCCTTCGCCCCCGGCCGACTGCCCTTCCCGCTGCTGCACGTCAACACCGGCTGGAAATTCCGCGAGATGATCGCCTTCCGCGACCGCACCGTCGCCGAGCTCGGCTTGCAGTTCATCGAGCACCGCAACGAGGCCGGCATCGCCGCCGGCATCAACCCGTTCGACCACCCGGCCTTTACCGACATCATGAAGACCGAGGCGCTGAAGCAGGCGCTCGACAAACACGGCTTCGACGCCGCGTTCGGCGGCGCGCGGCGTGACGAGGAGAAGAGCCGCGCCAAGGAGCGCATCGTCTCGTTCCGCTCGCGCCAGCACCGCTGGGATCCAAAGCGCCAGCGCCCCGAGCTGTGGCACCTGTTCAACACCCGTCACGCCCCTGGCGAGAGCCTGCGCGTCTTTCCGCTGTCGAACTGGACCGAGCTCGACGTCTGGCAGTACATCAGCCTGGAGCGGATCCCGATCGTTTCGCTCTACTACGCCGCCGAGCGCCCGGTGGTCGAGCATGCCGGCCTGACCATCATGGTCGACGACGACCGCATGCGCATCCCCGCCGGCATCGTGCCCGAACGCCGCTCGGTGCGCTTCCGCACCCTGGGCGACTACCCGCTGACCGGCGCCGTCGCGAGCCGCGCCGACACCCTGCCGGCGATCATCCAGGAGATGCTGCTGACCACCACCTCCGAGCGCCAGGGCCGCGCGATCGACCACGACGCCAGCGCCAGCATGGAGAAGAAGAAGCAGGAGGGCTACTTCTGATGGACGCCGCGCTGCCCGGCACCAGTCACGACACCGCCACACACGACACCGCCACGCACGACCTGATCGCCACCGACATCGAGGCCTACCTGGCCGCGCACGCGTCCAAGAGCCTGCTGCGCTTCATCACCTGCGGCTCGGTGGATGACGGCAAGTCGACCCTGATCGGCCGCCTGCTCTACGACAGCAAGACGATCTTCGACGACCAGCTCGCCGCCCTGGAGGCGGACAGCCGCCGGCTCGGCACCCAGGGCCAGGCCATCGACTTCGCCCTCCTCGTCGACGGCCTGGCCGCCGAGCGCGAGCAGGGCATCACCATCGACGTCGCCTACCGCTTCTTTTCGACCGGCCGGCGCAAGTTCATCGTCGCCGACACGCCCGGCCACGAGCAGTACACCCGCAACATGGTCACCGGCGCCTCCACCGCCGACCTTGCGGTGATCCTGATCGACGCCCGCCGCGGCGTGCTCGTGCAGACCCTGCGCCACAGCTTCCTGGTCTCGCTGATCGGCGTGAAATCGATCGTGCTGGCCGTCAACAAGATGGACCTGGTCGACTACCGCCAGGAGGTCTTCGATCGCATCGTCGCCGACTACGCCCGCTTCGCCGGGCAGCTCGGCCTCGAGGACATCGTCGCCATCCCGGTCTCCGCCCTGGCCAGCGAGAACATCGCGACGCGCAGCGGCAAGATGCCCTGGCATGACGGCCCGGCGCTGCTGGAGCACCTGGAGACGGTGCCGATCGCGATCGCGGCCGAGGCCGCCCCGTTCCGCCTGCCGGTGCAGTGGGTGAACCGCCCCAACCTCGACTTCCGCGGCTTCTCCGGCCAGATCGCGTCCGGCACCATCCGCCCCGGCGAGCGCATCCGCGTGCTGCCCTCGGGGCGCGAGACCACCGTCTCGCGAGTGCTGATCGAGCACGACCTGCCGCTCGCCGTCGCCGGCCAGTCGATCACCCTGTGCACCACCGACGAGGTCGACATCAGCCGCGGCGACGTGATCTGCGCCGCCGCCAGCCCCGCCGGCGTGTCCGACCAGTTCGAGGCGACGGTGGTCTGGATGGCCGAGGCGCCGATGCTGCCCGGCCGCCCCTACCTGATCAAGATCGCGACGCGCACCATCGCCGGCTCGATCACCGCGCTCAAGCACAAGGTCAACGTCAACACGCTCGAGCACGTCGCCGCCAAGTCGCTCGAGCTCAACGAGATCGGCCTGTGCAACCTGAGCCTCGACAGCGTCGCCGCCTTCGATCCCTACGCGGAGAACCACGGCACCGGCGGCTTCATCCTGATCGACCGGGTCAGCAACGAGACCGTCGGCGCCGGAATGATCCGCTTCGCCCTGCGCCGGGCGCAGAACATCCACTGGCAGGCGGTCGAGATCGACCGCCGCGCCCGGGCCGAGCAGAAGCGCCAGCGCCCCTGCGTGCTGTGGTTCACCGGCCTGTCCGGCGCCGGCAAGTCGACGATCGCCAACCTGGTGGAAAAGCGCCTGCACGCCGCCGGCCGCCACACCTATCTGCTCGACGGCGACAACGTCCGCCACGGCCTCAACCGCGACCTCGGCTTCTCGGATGCCGACCGGGTCGAGAACATCCGTCGCGTCGCCGAGACCGCCCGGCTGATGGTCGATGCCGGGCTGATCGTGCTCACCGCCTTTATCTCGCCGTTCCGCTCCGAGCGCGCGCTGGCCCGCTCCCTGCTCGCCGAGGGCGAGTTTATCGAGGTGTTCATCGACACCCCGCTCGCCACCGCCGAGAGCCGCGACGTCAAGGGCCTGTATCGCAAGGCGCGCGCCGGCGAGATCGCCCATTTCACCGGCATCAACTCGCCCTACGAGCCGCCCGAGGCGCCGGAGATCCGCATCGATACCACCGCCATCGCCGCCGACGAGGCCGCCGACAGCATCGTCGCCCGGCTGGAGGCGCTCGGCCGTCTGCAGCCCCCATCATGACCTTAGCCGAGATGCTCGCCGCCCTGCTCCCGGTGGTCGAGGCCGCCGGCCGCGAGACCCTGCGCTTCTACGACGCCCCGGCGACGCTCACCAAGGCGGATGGCAGCCCGGTCACCGCCGCCGACGAGGCCGCCGAACAGCTCATCCTGCCGGCGCTCCGCGCCCTCACCCCCGCCATCCCGGTGATCAGCGAGGAGGAGGCCGCCGCCGGCCTCAGCCCGAGCGTCGTCGGCCACGAGTTCTGGCTCGTCGACCCGCTGGACGGCACCCGCGAGTTCATCAAGCGCAACGGCGAGTTCACGGTGAACATCGCCCTGGTCCGCGACGGCCGCCCCGCCCTCGGCCTCATCCACGTGCCGGTCACCGGCGTCACCTACCTCGCCGCCGGCCCCGGCACCGCAACCCGGCACACGGCGGCGTCCTCCCACCCGATCGCCGCCCGCACCCCGCCCGCCGCGGGCTTGACCGTCATCGGCAGCCGTAGCCACGGCAACGACCCCGCCGTCGACACCTTTCTGGCCGGCTTGGACCGCCCCGTCGCCGAACGCCGCACCGCCGGCTCGTCGCTCAAGCTCTGCCTGGTCGCCGAGGGGCAAGCCGACCTCTATCCGCGCTTCGGCCCGACGATGGAGTGGGACATCGCCGCCGGCCACGCCATCCTGCTCGCCGCCGGCGGCCACGTCGACACGCCGGAGGGCGCCCCACTCGGCTACGGCAAGGCAGAGTATCGCAATCCAAATTTTGCCGCTTACGGAAACTGGTAAGCAAGCAGTTCTTTTTTGAAAAAAAGAACCAAAAAACTTTCATTTATAAAAACGTCCGCTCGTCTGGTATCGAGCCAAACAGACAAAAGTTTTTTGCTTCTTTTTTTCAAAAAAGAAGCGCTTAAAGCCTGATCAACTTGATCCGCTTGCCGTCGACGCCGAGCGCCACCTTGCCCTCCTTGAGGGCCAGCGCATCGGCACCGAACATCTCCCGCCGCCAACCCTGCAGCACCGCAATGTCCGGCGCCGCCTCCGAGGCCAGCCGGTCGATGTCCTCCGACGACGCCAGCAGCTTCGGCGCCACGTCGTGCGCCTCGCTCTTGGCCGTCAGCAGCACCTTGAGCAACGACACCAGCGCCGGCGAGGCCCGCGGGCCCTCGCGCCCCTGCGGCGCGGCCGGCAGCTCGTCCTCCGGCAGCGCCCGCGCCTGCCCGATGGCGGCCAGCAGCCCCGCTCCCGACTTGCCCTCGGCAAAGCCCCGCCCGACGCCGCGCACCCGCGCCAGCGCCTCCGCATTCAGCGGCGCCGTGGCGGCAATCTCGAGCAGGCTCTCATCCTTGAGCAGGCGCTGGCGCGGAATGTTGATCCGCTGCGCCTCGCGCTCGCGAAACGCCGCCACCGCGCGCAACACGCCCAGCATGCGCCGGTTGTTGGTGCGCGCCCTGAGCCGCTCCCACATCGTCTCCGGCTCCGGACGGTAGGTCGCCGGCTCCGCCAGCACCGCCATCTCCTCGGCCACCCACGCCTGCCGCCCCTCGCGCGCCAGCCGCGCCGTCAGCGCCTCGTAGACGCCGCGCAGGTAGGTGACGTCGGCCGCGGCATAGGCCACCTGCGCCGCCGAGAGCGGCCGCGCCGACCAGTCCGAAAACCGATGCGCCTTGTCGATCTGCCCGCCGGTCAGCGCCGCCACCAGCTGGTCATAGCCGACCTGGTCGCCGAAGCCCGCCACCATGGCCGCCACCTGGGTGTCGAAGATCGGTGCCGGCACCGCGCCGAACAAATGCAGGAAGATCTCCACGTCCTGCCGCGCCGCATGGAACACCTTCACCACCGCCGGGTCGGCCAGCAGCCCGCCGAGCGGTGCGAGGTCGATCCCCGCCGCCTCGGCATCAATCACCGCGATCTCGCCGGCGCCCCCGAGCTGAACCACGCACAGCTCCGGAAAGTACGTCCGCTCGCGCATGAACTCGGTGTCGACGGTGACGAACGCCTCCGTCCGCAGCCGCTCGCACAATCCGGCAAGTGCTGCCGTGTCGGTGATCAGGACGGGGGCGGGATACTCGACTCGTTGGGTGCGCGGCATGGCTAGGTGTAACTCAAACCAACGTCGGGGTAAGTATGCCTGACGTTAAGGATCAAGCCATGCACGCCTACCGTACCCATTCCTGCGGCGCCCTCCGCGCCGAAAACGCCGGGCAGCAAGCCCGCCTCTCCGGCTGGGTGCACTCCAAGCGCGACCACGGCGGCCTGCTGTTCATCGACCTGCGCGACCACGCCGGCCTCACCCAGATCGTCTTCCCCAGCGGCACCGAGGCCTTCGCCACCGTCGACCCGCTGCGCGTCGAGAGCGTCATCACCGTCACCGGCCAGGTCGTTGCCCGCTCCCCCGAGACCGCCAACCCCAGGCTGCCCACCGGGCAGGTCGAACTGCGCGCCGAGACGGTCGCCATCCAGTCCGCCGCCGACCAGCTGCCGATGCAGGTCGCCGGCAGCGAAAGCTTCCCGGACGAAATCCGCCTCAGCCACCGCTACATCGACCTCAGGCGCGAGCGCGTGCACGCCAACATGATGCTGCGCGCCAACATCATCGCCAGCCTGCGCGCCCGCATGATCGGGCAAGGCTTCACCGAGTTCCAAACCCCGATCCTGACCGCCAGCAGCCCCGAGGGCGCGCGCGACTTCCTCGTCCCCGCCCGCAACCACCCCGGCAGCTTCTACGCCCTGCCCCAGGCGCCGCAGCAGTTCAAGCAGCTCCTCATGGTCGCCGGCTTTGATCGCTACTTCCAGATCGCCCCCTGCTTTCGCGACGAGGCCAGCCGCGCCGACCGCTCCCCCGGCGAGTTCTACCAGCTCGACTTCGAAATGAGCTTCGTCACCCAGGAAGACGTCTTCCAGACCATCGAGCCGGTGATCGGCGGCCTGTTCCGCGAGTTCGGCCGCGGCCGCACCGTCGACGAAACCTTCCCCCGCATCCCCTACGAGACCTCGTTGCTCGAATTCGGCACCGACAAGCCGGACCTGCGCAACCCGTTGCGCATCCGTGATGTCACCGCGCACTATGCCGGCTCCGGCTTCGCCCTGTTCGCCAAGATCGCCGCCTCGGGCGGCATCGTCCGCGCCATTCCCGCCCCGGGTGCGGCCGCCCAGCCGCGCTCCTTCTTCGACAAGCTCAACGACTGGGCCCGCGCGGAAGGCGCCGGCGGCCTCGGCTACCTCATCTTCGAGGCCGACGGCGCCCGCGGCCCGATCGCCAAAAACCTCGAGCCCGACCGCATCGCCGCCATCCGCGAGGCCTGCGCTGCCGCCCCCGGCGACGCCGTCTTCTTCGCCGCCGGCAAGCCCGACGAGGCAGCCAAATTCGCCGGCCTCGTGCGCACCCGCCTCGCCACCGAGCTCGCCCTCATCGAGCCCGACGCCTTCCGCTTCTGCTGGATCACCGACTTCCCGATGTACGAGCGCAACGAGGATACCGGCCTGATCGACTTCAGCCACAACCCCTTCAGCATGCCCCAAGGCGGCCTCGAGGCGCTCAACACCCAGGATCCGCTCACCATCAAGGCCTACCAATACGACATCGTCTGCAACGGTATCGAGCTCAGCTCCGGCGCCATCCGCAATCACCGCCCCGACGTGATGATCCGTGCCTTCGAGATCGCCGGCTACAGCAAGGCCGACGTCGAGGCGCGCTTCGGCGGCATGCTGAACGCCTTCCGCTTTGGCGCGCCGCCCCATGGCGGCTCCGCGCCCGGCATCGACCGCATGGTCATGCTCCTCGCCGACGAGCCAAACATCCGCGAAGTGATCCTGTTCCCGCTCAACCAGCAGGGCCAGGACCTGATGATGGGCGCGCCCGCCCCGGTCGACGCCGCCCGGCTCAAGGAGCTCAGCCTCAAGCTGGATTTGCCGCCGAAGGCGAAGGGATAAGCAAGGCCAGGGCTCTGCCCTGGACCCGCTGGGGCCGTGAGGCCCCAGACCCCATGTGTTTAGAATCCACTGGCCGCTCTTTCTTGCTCGGCGAAGCCATTCAATTCTCTCTCCAGCGACACCGACCTCGCCGCTCGGGATGAATGAAATGGATTTTGAAGGCTTCGCCTCTAATGGGGTCCGGGGGCGGAGTGAGCCAAAGGGTCCGACTGCGCAGACGCGCCGTTGGAAGGGCTCACGGAGGGAAAGCCCCTGGCCTTCCTTTGCCTTGGAGCGCCCATGCTGATCAGCCTGCCCAACGTCCTGCTCGCCACCGCCGCCTTGCTCATCGTCATCAGCGCCATCCAGCCGCTCGCCCGCCGCCTGATGCTGCCCGACACCGCCCTGCTCGCCATGGTGGGCGTCGTCATCGGCGGCCTTGCCGCCTTCCTGCTCGCAACGCCGCTCACCGACCGCTTCGACGACGCCGCCCGCACCCTGCTGAACTTCCCGATCTCCTCGCAGGGCTTTCTCTACATTTTCCTGCCGCTGCTGGTCTTCCAGGGCGCGCTGCAGATCGAGGTGCGCGAGCTCGCCCGCGACGTGGTGCCGGTGCTGCTGCTCGCCATCGTCGCCGTGATCGTCGCCACGGTCGCGATCGGCTTCGCGCTGGCGCCGATCGCCCCGGTCTCGCTCACCGCCTGCCTGATGCTGGGCGCCATCGTCGCCACCACCGACCCGGCGGCTGTCGTCGGCATCTTCCGCTCCATCGGCGCCAACCCACGCCTCACCCGCCTGGTCGAGGGCGAGGCGCTGCTCAACGACGCCGTCGCCATCATCATCTTCGAGCTGCTGCTGGAGAGCCTGACGAGCCATCACGCCGCCGGGCTGCTCACCGCCGGCTGGCTGTTCGTGCTGTCCTTCGCCGGCAGCCTGCTGATCGGCACCCTGCTCGCCCGCGCCCTGCTGCTCGCCGTGCCATGGCTCGACGAGATCACCGCCGGCGAGGTCACCCTGACCCTGGCGCTGCCCTACGTCGCCTACATCCTGTGCGACGAGTTCCTGGACTTCTCCGGCATCGTCGCCGCCGCCGCCGCCGGTCTCACGATCAGCGCCTACGGCCCGTCCACCTTCCGCCCGGCAAGCTGGCGCTTCCTGCAGCAGGTCTGGGCCCAGCTCGCCTTCTGGGCCAGCTCACTGGTGTTCGTGCTGGCCTCGATGCTGGTGCCCCGGCTGCTGGGCAGCGTCAACTGGCGCGACGTGCTGATGGTGCTGGTGGTGATCGCCGCCTCCACCCTCGGCCGCGCCGCGGTGCTGTTCGGCCTGATGCCGCTGTTCGCGCTCACCCGCCTGTCCGAGGCGGTGCCCTTCGGCTTCAAGGTGACCATCGTCTGGGGCGCCCTGCGCGGCGCCATCACCCTGGCCCTCGCCCTCGCGGTGACGGAGAACCAGGCGCTCGACCCGGCGATCAAGCACGTCGTCGCCTCGGTCGCCACCGGCTTCGTGCTGTTCACCCTGTTCGTCAACGGCACGACGCTGCGCACTCTGGTGCGCCGCCTCCGCCTCGACCAGCTCTCGCCGATCGACCAGGCGCTGCGCCACCAGGTGCTCGCGGTCGCACTCGGCGACGTGCACGACCGGCTCGACGCCCGCGCCACCGAGCTCGGCTTCACCGCCGCCTCGCGCACCCCGGTGCTGGAGCGCTACGCCGCCCGCGCCGCCGAGGAGGCCGACCGCAACTCGTTCGACGTCGAGATCAGCGACCGCGACCGGGTGACCCTGGCGCTGATCACCCTGGCCTCGCGCGAGCGCTCCATCCTGCTCGACCTGTTCAGTGTGCAGGACCTGCCGCGGCCGATGCTGGAGGCGCTGCTGCGCGCGGCCGAGCAGATGATCGACGGCGCCCGCACCGGCGGCCGCGCCGGTTACCTGCGCGCCGCCCGCCGGCGCCTGGCCGCCACCCCCACCATCCGCCTCGCCCAGTGGCTGCATCTGCGCCTCGGCATCGACCGCCCACTCGCCCGCTGCATGACCCAGCGCTTCGAGGCGCTGCTCGTCCTGCACTTGATCTCGGTCTCCCTGGTGACCTTCCTCGACCGCCGCATGCGCCGGGTGCTCGGCCCGCGCGTCGGCGAGATCGTCGGCGAGATCCTGGATCGCCGGACCATGCTGCTGAACGACGCCGTCGACAGCCTGCGCATCCAATACCCCGGCTACGCCGACGCCCTGGAGACCAGGCTGCTGCGCCAGATGGGCATGCGTCTCGAGGGCGACGCGTTCGAGGAGCTGCGTCAGGACTCGTTGATCGGCGACGAGCTGCGCGATCGGCTTGGCCGCGACCTGGATGATCGCCGCGAGGCCGCCCGGCGCCGGCTGCAGCTCAACCTGCCAGCCGGGATCGACCGCCAGGCGCGCCAGATGCCGCTGCTCGCCGGCTTGCCCGAGGCCATGCTGCACCACCTCACCGGCCGCCTGGCGCTGCGCTACGTCGCGCCGGCCGAGATCATCCTGCGCCGCGGCGAACGGGTGCGCACGGTCGTCTTCGTCAGCTCCGGCGAGATCGAGCGCGTCGAGGCAGGCGGCGACACGGTGACGCTGCGGCACGGCGACGTGTTCGGCGCCGTCGAGGCGCTGACCCGTCGGCGCAGCCTCGCCACCCTGCGCGCCACCCGCTTCTGCCAGCTGCTGGTGCTGCCCGCTACCACCTTCCGCCGCCTTGCCGCCGAGGCGCCGGCGTTGAGGCAAGCGCTGCTTTTTTGAAAAAAGCAGCAGAAAACTTCTGGTCCGCTGTCGCCCTCCACGCCGGCCAATCCGTCTGACGGGCAAAAGTTTTTGGTTCTTTTTTCAAAAAAGAACCCCGTCCTGCCATGCCTGGGCAAGCCTCACGCTTACCCCTATGTCAGAAGACGGCGAGTTGGAGAGTACGCATGCGTCGATCGGCCCTGTTCCTGCTTGCCTTCGCCACGCCCGCCGCCGCCGCCCCGCTCCGCGCCCCGCTCGCCGCCGACGCGGTGCCGATGATCGCCCATCACGCCGTCTACACCCTCTCGCTCGCCTCCAGCCGCCAGGGTGCGGTCGCCGCCGCCACCGGCACCATGACCTACGACATGACGGACGTGTGCCGCGGCTGGGCCACCAGCCAGCGCCTGCAGATGGACGTCACCAACCGCGACGGCCAGCTCGTCAAGATGACGTCGGACTACGCCACCTTCGAGTCCAAGGACGGCCGCGAGCTGGACTTCCACATGCGCCAGGTCACCGACACCGCGGTCACCTCCAAGGTCGAGGGCTCCGCAGTGCTCGATCAGCCGGACGGCTCCGGCTCGGTCCACTACACGAGCCCCGACAACAAGACGCTCAAGCTGCCGCCCGGCACCCGCCTGCCGACCATCCACACCGAGAGCATCATCGCCGGCGCAACCCAGGGCAAGCGCTTCCTCACCCTGCCGCTGTTCGACGGCACCGGCCCGGACGGCGCGGTCAACACCTTCGTCGTGATCGAGAACTGGAACGACCCGGCGCACCAGCCGCAGCCCGCGCTCTCCACTCAGCCCTTCGGCCGCGTCCACATCGCATTCTTCGGCCTGGCGCCGTCCGAGCAGACGCCGGACTACCAGATCGGCATGCGCTACTACCTGAACGGCGTCGCCAACGACCTGACGATGGATTTCGACGAGTTCGTCATGAACGGCACCCTGCACGAGTTCAAGCCGGTCGCCCAACCCACCCAATGCTGAGCCCGCCCCTCATTGCCCGCGGCTGGCGCCTGCGCCTCGCCGACGGTCAGGCGCTGCCCGAGCCGTCCCCGTTCGACGCCGCCGACCTCGCCGCGTGCCTGGCCATCCGCTGCGAGGTCTTCATCGGCGAGCAGCGCGTTCCGGTCGAGGAGGAGATAGACGGCCGCGACGGCGAGGCGCTGCACGTCCTGCTGCGCGACGCCGGCGAGCCGATCGCCACCGCCCGGCTGCTGCTGGAGGACGACCTCGCCCATGTCGGCCGCGTCGCCGTCCTCGCCCCAAGACGCCGCCACGGCGCCGGCCGCGCGCTGATGGCCGCGCTGCCAGGCCTGCTGCCCCATGCCATCACCCTGCTGGCGCTGAACGCGCAAACCCACGCCCTCGGCTTTTACGAACGGCTCGGCTACACGGCCGAAGGCGAAGAGTTCATGGAGGCCGGCATCCCGCACGTCGCGATGATACGAGCCAAGTAAGAAAGCAGTCCTTTTTTGAAAAAAAGGACCAAAAAACTTTCGCTTGTGGATACGTCACTTATGAGCAAAAGTTTTTTGCTTTCTTTTCAAAAAAGAAGCGCTTCCCTACTGCCCCTGCAACACCAGAATGCCAAAGCTACCCGCCGCCAGCGTCTGACGGTCCCCGCTGCCGATGATCCTCCCATACGGCAGGTAGAATCGCCGGCTGAGCGCGTCGAACGCTCCCGTGCGCGCGCCGGGCCGGGTGCGATACTGCGCCGCCAGCGCCCCGGTCGGCACCAGCGAGATGGCGGTGAGCAGGCCGGACGCGCTCGGCACCCACGCCTTGGCGTCGGCGAACATCACCGCCCCCGGGTTCGGCCCGACCGCCACCGTGCCGAGATCCTCGCCATTGACGCCGGACAGCACCTTGGCGACGCCATTGCTGCAGGCGACGACGAGGCGTCCGAGCGAGGGCATGTCGTCGATCGACGTCGGATGCTGGCACCCCGCCAGCTTGTAGCGGTTAACCACCCGGCGCTGCGCCAGGTCGACCAGCGCCAGCAGGTCCTGGTCGCTCACCACCACCCAGACGCGGCCGGTGCCCTCCGCCTGCACGCCGTCGATCTGGCCGCCGACCTGGATCCGGCTGAGCGCCATCCCCGCCTGCGGGTCGACCACGGTGAGCACCCCGCTGTGCTTCTCCGCCACCAGCACGTCGCCGGTCTGCGGCTCGACGATCGCCGCGTCCGGGTCGGACAGGTTGGTGATAACCGCCCGCAGCGCCCCGTTCGACTGGTCGATAATGGAGACCAGCCCGGTGCTGGCGCTGGTCGTCAGCAGCCGTCCCATCGGCAGCGGCAAGGCGACGTGGATGTCTTGCCCGGGCATGGTCGCGGGCAGCACCTGCAGCGTCTTGAGGTCGAGCACCGTCACGCCGCGCTGGCGGGCGATGAAGGCGCGCTGGCTCGTGGTGTCGAGGTTGATCTCGTCCCACAGCCCCGGCCCGTCCGGCCCGCGGATGTCGGCCACCTCCTGGAGCGTCGCGGGCAACGGCGGCGGCACCGGCTGGGCGGCCAGCGGCAAGCTCAGCAGGCAAAGGGCGACAGGCAAGGCGAATTTCATGCTGAAAAGAAGCGCTTCTTTTTTGCAAAAAAGAAGCAAAAAACTTGTACTCGCGCCGCCACACCGTCGAGGGCAAATGCCTCTGTATACAAAAGTTTTTTGGTTCTTTTTTTCAAAAAAGAACCGCTTGCTTCCTGAGCAGGAACAAAGCCTGTTCGCCGAACAGGTTAGCCAGCCAGATCGAGCGCGCCCACGGCGCCCGCCGCCCCGCCTCGTCCACCGCCAGCCAGCGCTCGACCACGTAGCCGTCCTGCCGGCACAGCTCGACGAAGTCGCGCACCGTGCAGGGATGGATGTTCGGCGTCTCGTGCCACGGCCGCCCCCAGGCCCGCGTCATCGGCATCCGCCCGCGCCCGAGCAGCTGCAGCCGCACCTGCCAGTGGCCGAAATTGGGAAAACTGACAATCGCCCGGGTGCCGATCCGCAGCATCTGCCGCAGCACCTCGCGCGGCCGCTCCACCGCCTGCAGCGTGCGCGACAGCACCACCGTGTCGAACGCGCCGTCGGGATACTGCGCCAGGTCGTTGTCGGCGTCGCCATGCATCACCGGCAGCCCATGCGCGACCGAGCGCGTGACCTCCGCCATGTCGAGCTCGAGCCCGCGCGCGTCGCAGCGACGGTTGCGAAACAGGTGGTCGATCAGCGAGCCGTCGCCGCTGCCGATGTCGAGCACCCGCGAGCCCGGCGCGATCATCTCGGCCATCAGCCGCAGGTCGAGCCGGACGTCATGGCCGGCCCGTGCCCGTCCCTCGCCCTTCACCGCAGCCCCGCATGCTCGGCGCAGCCGGCCAGGAACCCCGCCACCGTGCGATGAAAATCCGGCTCGTCGAGCAGGAACGCGTCGTGCCCCTTGTCGCTCTCGATCTCGACGAAGCTGACATTGGCGCCGGCCCGGTTCAGCGCATGCGCCAATGCGCGGGACTGCGCCGTCGGAAACAGCCAGTCCGACGAAAACGAGACGATGCAGAACCGCGTCGCGGCACCCACGAACGCTCCGGCCACGTCCCCGCCATGCTCGGCCGAGAGGTCGAAATAGTCCATCGCCCGGGTGATCGTCAGGTAGGAGTTGGCGTCGAAGCGGCGCACGAAGCTGCTGCCCTGGTGGCGCAAATAGCTCTCCACCTCGAACATGTCGCCGAACAGGCTGACCGGCCCGTCTGCCGGCGACGTCGCATTATACGGATCGCGCCGCAGCCGCCGCCCGAACTTGCGCGTCAGCGCCTCCTCGGAGAGGTAGGTGATGTGCGCCATCATCCGCGCCACCCCAAGCCCGCGCGCCGGGATCCGCCCGGAGTGCACATACTGCCCGCCATCCCAGTCCGGATCGGCAAAGATCGCCTGCCGCGACACCTCGTTGAAGGCGATGTTCTGCGCCGAGTGGAAGGCGGCCGCCGCGATCGGCACCGCGGCGAACACCCGCTCGGGATACGAGGCGACCCACTCCAGCACCTGCATCCCGCCCATCGAGCCGCCAACCACGGCGAACAGCCGCTCGATGCCCAGATGCGCAACGAGCTTGGCCTGCGCGCGCACCATGTCGCGCAGCGTGATCGGCGGAAAATCGGTGCCCCACAGCTCGGCGCCGTCCGGCTGGCGCGGCGAGCGCGGCCCGGTGGTGCCCATGCAGCCGCCCAGCACGTTGGAGCAGATGACGAAGAAGCGGTCGGTGTCGATCGTCCGCCCCGGCCCCACCACCGCCGCCCACCAGCCCGGCCGGCCGGTCGCCGGCTGCCGCTCGGCGGCATACTGGTCGCCGGTCAGCGCATGGCACAGCAGGATGGCGTTGGTGCGCTCGGCGTTCAGCCGCCCGTAGGTGCGGTAGGCGACGCTGAGCCACGGCAGCGCCAGCCCGCACTCGAGCGCCAGCCCGTCGGCAAAGTCGACATGCGTGTGGTCGACCTCGGGCAGCGGCGCAGGCTGGTCCATCCCGAGGGCAGATAAGGGTAGACAGGCAGGAAGGCTAGGGGAGCCGGCCGCTCCCCTAGGACCCCGGCTTTCCATAAGGTATCCCTGCGACAAATGTCCGACACCTTAGCAGAGCTGCGCGACGCGCTCGATCGCACCGACGACGCCCTGCTCGCCGCCCTCGTGCAGCGCGCGGCGCTCTCGGCCCGGATCGGTGCCCTCGCCGTCAAGGGCCCGGTCAAGATCCGGCCCGGCCGCGAGGCGACGATCCTGCGCCGCCTGCTCGGCCAAGATCTCGGCCACCTGCAGCCGCAAACCATCATCCGCGTCTGGCGCGAGCTGCTCGCCGGCTCGACGGCGCTGCAGGGCCCGTTCTCGATCAGCGTCGGCGCCGACGATCCCGCCCTGATCGCCCTCGCCCGCGAGCAGTTCGGCGCCCTGACCCCGCTCACCACCCGGCCAGCCGCCGCCGATGCCATCGCCGACCTGCGCGCCGGTGTGGCCACCGTCGCCGTCCTGCCGATGCCGGCCGGGTCGGCGCCCGCCTGGTGGCCGGCGCTGCTCGATCACGCCGCCGGGCGCCTGCACGTGGTCGGCCGCCTGCCGTTCTGGCGCGCAGCCCCGGCCGAGGCGCCCGGCGCCACGGCGCTGGTGGTGGCCGCGAGCCCGCCCGACCCGAGCGGCGACGACCGCACCCTGCTCGCCCTCGCCCTGCCGCCGCACACCACCCGGCCCCGCCTCGACGCCGCCCTCGCCGCCGCCGGCCTGCCCACCACCCGCACGATCCTGCAGGGCGAGCACGCGCTGGTCGAGCTCGATGGCTTCGTCGAGGCGGGAGACGACGGCCTCGCGCCCCGCCTCGCCACCCGCCTTGCCGCCCTGGCCCAGGCGCTGTCGCTCACCTCCGCACCCGCCATCCTCGGCGCCTACGCCACCCCGTCGAGCGCCTCATGAGCCCGCGGCCCCGTCCCGAAGTGCTGACCATCGCGCCCTACCGCAGCGGCGAGAGCCGCGTCGCAGGTGTCGAGCGGGTGATCAAGCTGTCCTCCAACGAGGGCGCCTTCGGCCCGCCGCCCACCGCCATCGCCGCCGCCGCCGCCGCCGCCGCCGGGCTGCACCGCTACCCGGACGGCTCGGCCGCCGCCCTCCGCCAGGCCATCGCCGCCCGCTTCGGCCTCGACCCCGAGCGCGTGGTCTGCGGCGCCGGCTCGGACGACCTGATCTACCAGCTCGCCTTGATCTATGGCGGCCACGGCACCGAGCTGCTGATGTCCCGGCACGGCTTCTCCATGTACGAGATCGCCGGCCGCTACGCCGGCTGCACCGTCATCCACGCCGCCGAGCGCCACCTCACCACCGACGTCGACGCCCTGCTCGCCGCCGTCACCCCCGCCACCCGCCTCGTCTTCATCGCCAACCCGAACAACCCGACCGGCACCCTGATCGACCGCGACGCCCTCACCCAGCTCCGCCGCCATTTGCCCGAAGACGTGCTGCTGGTGCTCGACGCCGCCTACGCCGAATACGTGACGAGGGCCGATTACGAGCCCGGCGCCGCCCTGGTCGAGGCCGGCGACAACACCGTGATGCTGCGCACCTTCTCCAAAATGTGGGGCCTCGGCGGCGCCCGGCTCGGCTGGGCCTACGCGCCGCCCGCCATCGTCGACGCGATGAACCGCATCCGCAGCCCGTTCAACGTCAGCGTCCCGGCCTCCGCCGCCGGCATCGCCGCCCTCTGCGAGCCCGGCTGGGTCGAGCGCTGCGCCGAGCACAACGCCCGCACTCGCGCCGCCCTGGCCGCCCGCCTCGCCGCCGTCGGCCTGCCGAGCACGCCCAGCGAGGCCAACTTCATCCTGGTCGATTGCGGCTCGCCCGAACGCGCCGCGGCGGCCGATGCCAGCCTGCGCCGCCGCGGCCTGATCGTGCGCGCCGTCGGCGGCTACGGCCTGCCCGCGCACCTGCGCGTCACCATCGGCACCACCGAGGAGGTCGAGCTGGTCGCCGCCGCCTTCGAGGCCTTCGCCCGCAGCAACGAGGCGGAGCCGCATGGCTGAGCCGCTGTTCCAGCGCCTCGCTCTGGTCGGCGTCGGCCTGATCGGCAGCTCCGTCGCCCGCATCGCCCGCGCCCGCGGCGGCCTTGCGGCCGAGGTCGTTGTCACCGACCACAGCGTGGCGACGCTGGACCGCCTCCGCCAGCTCGCCATCGCCGACCGCGTCGAGCCCAGCCCCGCCGAGGCCGTGCGCGGCGCCGACTGCGTCATGCTCTGCGCCCCGGTCGGCGCCTATGCCGGGATCGCCGCCGCCATCGCCCCCCACCTGGCCCCCGGCGCCATCCTCACCGACGTCGGCTCGACCAAGATGTCGGTCATCCGCGACGTCGGCCCGCACATCCCCGCCGGCGTCCACTTCGTCCCCGCCCACCCGCTCGCCGGCACCGAGCACTCCGGCCCCGACGCCGGCTTCACCGAGCTGTTCGACGGCCGCTGGACCCTGCTCACCCCGCCGCCCGGCACCGAGCCCGCCGCCGTGGACGCCGTCGCCGAGCTCTGGCGCCGCTGCGGCGCCATGACCCGCATCATGGACCCAGCCCACCACGACCGCGTGCTCGCCATCGTCAGCCACCTGCCGCATCTGCTCGCCTTCACCATCTGCGGCACCGCCGACGACCTCGCCGACGAAACCCGCGACGAGGTGCTGAACTTCGCCGCCTCCGGCTTTCGCGATTTCACCCGCATCGCCGCCTCCGACCCGACGATGTGGCGCGACGTCTTCCTCAACAACCGCGAGGCGCTGCTCGAAATGCTCGCCCGCTTCACCGAGGACGCCCAGGCGATGGCCCGCGCCATCCGCTGGGGCGACGGCGACTACATCACCGACAAGGTGACGCGCGGGCGTAAAATCCGGCGATCGCTGATTGAAAGAAAGCAAGCGTAAGCGCTTCTTTTTTGAAAAAAAGAAGCAAAAAACTTTATCAAATCAGGATTTTCCGCAGTGCCAATGATCTTATCAGACAAAAGTTTTTTGCTTCTTTTTTTCAAAAAAGAAGCGCTGTCTTAATGCGCACCGTAGCCGTCTTCTGCGGCTCCAGAACCGGTAACGACCCCCGCCATGCCGAGGCCGCCCGCGCCCTCGGCGCCGGCCTTGCCGCTCAGGGCATTGCTCTCATCTACGGCGGCGGCAAAATCGGCCTGATGGGCCTCGTCGCCGACGCGGTGCTCGCCGGCGGCGGCCACGTGCTCGGCGTCATCCCCGAGTTCCTGACCCGGCTCGAGGTCGCGCATGCCGGCGTCACCGAAATGATCGTCACCGACAGCATGCACGACCGCAAACGCCTGATGTATGACCGTGCCGACGCCTTCGTCACCCTGCCGGGCGGCATCGGCACGCTGGACGAAACGGTCGAAATCATCACCTGGCGCCAGCTCGGCCAGCACTCCAAGCCGATCCTCATCTGCAACCAGCACGGCTGGGCCGCCCGCCTGCTCGCCGCACTCGACGCCACGATCGAGGACGGCTTCACCGACCCCGGCCTGCGCCGCCTGTTCGAAATCCTGCCGGACGTCCCCGCCGTGCTCGCCCGCCTCGCCGAGCCCGCCGCCGGCCGCGCCGACACCAGCCGTTTGTAGCCTCCCTGCAACAACCCGACACGTCCTCGCGCGCCGGCCTCAGGCTGGCACGCCTATCGCTTCGCACGTGTTCGGCTCGACCCTCGTCATCCCCGCAGCCGCTCAGAACGATCTCAAGAAGGACTAACCGCTTGGTCACCAGGACAAGAACTCTGCTGCTCGCCACCGCCGCCCTGAGCGGCCTGGCCGCCGCTCCGCTCCGCGCCGCCGACACCGCCACCATCACCGGCAACGTCGCACGCTGGGTCGCCACCGCCCCGGTCGTCGGCGCCGCCGCGGACGCTCAGCCCGTCGACATCGTCGTGCACATGGCGCTGCGCCACCGCGACGAGCTCAAGCAGGTCGCCGACGAGGTCGCCAAGCCGGGCAGCCCGATGTATGGGCACTATCTGAGCCCCTCGACCTTCCGCGCCGAATTCGCCCCCGACGCCGCCGACGCCGCCGCGGTCGCATCGATGCTGAGCGCGGCCGGCATGTCGGCGGTCAAGATCGGGCCGGCCAACGCCTACGTCGCCGCCCGCGCGACGGTGGCGCAGCTCCGCCGGACCTTCGCCGTCACCCAGGCGACCTACTCCTATCGCGGCAAGACGATGCGCGCGAACAAGGAGGCGCCCAGCGTGCCGGCCGCCCTCGCCGGCAAGATCCTCTCCATCGAGGGGCTCGACGACACCACCTTCCTCAAGCAGCCGCAGCACCACTCCGAGACCGTCGGCGCCCTGGTCGCCCCCGCTGGGGCCCCCGCTGGGGCCACGGCGAGCGCCGTCACCCCGCCGCCGGTCGCCGCCAGCCTGCCCTCGCCCTATTGCGACACCTATTACGGTGACCTCAAGGCCGCGCTCAGCACCAAGCCGGCGCCCTACAACGCCAGCCTGCCCTGGCTGATCTGCGGCTACACGCCGGCCCAGGTCAAAGCCGCCTACGGCTTCGACAAGGTGGCCTTCGACGGCGCCGGCGTCACCGTCGCCATCATCGACGCCTACGCCTCGCCGACGCTGAAGGCCGACGGCAACCGCTACGCCCGCGACCAGGGCCTGGCCCCCCTCACGAGCGCCAACTTCCGCGAGATCGTCCCGGCCGGCATCTACACCGTGCCGGCCGCCGAGGTCGCCGGCGCCTATGGCTGGTGGGAGGAGGAGTCGCTCGACCTGTCGGCGGTGCACGGCACCGCCCCCGGTGCGAGCGTCGTCTATGTCGGCGCCACCAACAACGGCACCCCGCTCACCGTCGCCCTGCTCAACACGATCTACAACAAGCAGGCCGATATCATCACCAACAGCTACAGCTTCGGCGGCGACAGCATCGCCGCCTCGGCGGTCGCCGAGCAGGACCAGGCCTTCCAGGCCGCCGCGACGATGGGCATCAGCGTGCTGTTCAGCTCCGGCGACGACGGCGACCTGTCGCAGAACAACGGTGTCGCCACCGGCGCCTACGAGGCCGACAGCGCCTACGTCACCGGCGTCGGCGGCACCTCGCTCGGCCTCAAGAACGCCGCCGGCACCAAGATCGAGTACGGCTGGGGCAACTACCGCGACTATCTCGGCGGCGCCCTGGTCAACAGCGGCACCTCGATCACCACGACCGGGCTCGAGACCGTCACCAATGACGGCCTCACCTACTCCGACTTCGCCTTCTACTCCGGCTCCGGCGGCGGCATCAGCCTGATCGAGGCCCAGCCCGCCTACCAGGCAACGCTGGTGCCGGCCGCGCTGGCCACCTCGCTCAACGAGGCCAGCGGCAACACCGTGACCCTGCCCAAGCCGATGCGCGTGAGCCCGGACGTCGCTATGGTGGGCGACCCCTACACCGGCTACCTGTTCGGCGAGACCTTCACCATCGCCGGCAACGCCATCGCCGATTCCGGCTGCATCAAGACGGGTGCCACCACCGAGTACTGCGAAAACCCCATCGGCGGCACTTCGCTCTCCTCGCCGCTAATGGCCGGCGCCATCGCGTTGCTGGACCAGGCTCGTCTCGCCCGCGGCAAGTCGGTCGTCGGCTTCGCCAACCCGCTGTTCTACACCTCCGGCGTCGGCACCGCCGCCAACTACAAGGCCGGCGGCCTCAACCAGATCACCCCGCCCACCGCGCCGACCGCGGTGCTGCGCGGCTACGCCAATGACCTCACCCGGGTGCGCGTGGTGACGATCAATTCGGTGCCCGAGGTGCTCACCCTGGCGCCGTTTGCCCTGGAGGTGTGCGGCTCCAAGATCTGCGAGGGCCTTGACGACGTCTTCAACTATGTCACCCCCGGCTACAACGACGTGACCGGCCTCGGCGTGCCCTGGCTGCCCGAGCTGGTCAAGGAGTAGCCCCCCGTCCCGGCAGCCCCGTCGCAGGACGGGGTTGCCGGACACCGGGCCGGGCGGTATATCCGCCGCCTTGGCCGGAGTATAGCTCAGCCTGGTAGAGCACTGTGTTCGGGACGCAGGGGCCGGAGGTTCGAATCCTCTTACTCCGACCAATGATTATAAGGACTTACGGGCCGGCAACGGCTTGGAGACGCACTGCTCTGATGTACATTTGGACGCGGCCGGCTTCTTTCGGGTCGTGGCCGGCTTCTTTCGGGTCAGACGGCGCGCCGTGAACGCATCGGCGCTGCGTCGCCATTGTTCCATCGTCAGCCGGATTTCACCCGCTGCCTCGTCGAGCATGGCGATGATCACCCGGCCGTTCCGCGTCTCCGGGATCTGGTCGGCCAGCCACGTCAGTTGATCAGGCAGCGACCACGTCGCGAACTCGGCCGGCAATCGCGGCGACATCAGCGTGTCACGTCGCTCATGTGTCGTATCCCGTGTTCTGGCCTGGCTTGCCTCTCCTCCAAGTTGTAGCCGAGTCGCGGTGCGTTTGCCCAGACCATCGCGCGACCTCTCACCGGACGGCACGCTCCCGGTTCTTTGCTCGGACAACCGCTTGCTGCCTATCGCCGATGCGCCGCCCAAAGCATCAGCCATCGGACAGGAAACACCCAGACGAACCCCGCCACCAGGAAGTAAACCGCCCGCACCGCCCAGTGCATCGGCACGTCCGCCAGCGTCACCGCCGCCACCACCCAGGCGGCGAAAAACAGCAAGCCGGCGACGACAGCGATCGGAGTGCGTGACATCGCCTCCGCCTAGCCCATGATGCCGCCTGACGAAAGCACGCCCTGGAGCCAAGCCCGACAATGGACCTTAAGGACCACATCCGCGCCATACCGGATTTCCCCAAGCCCGGCATCCTGTTCTACGACATCTCGACCCTGCTGCAGCACGCCGATGCCTGGCAGGTCGCCATGGGCCGGCTCGCCAGGATCGTCACCCGCCACCAGCCGGACAGCATCGCCGGCATCGAGAGCCGCGGCTTCCTGCTCGCCGCCCCGCTGGCGCTGAAGCTCGGCCTCGGCTTCACCATGCTGCGCAAGCCCGGCAAGCTCCCCGGCCAAACCGTCGCGCTCGACTACGCGCTTGAATACGGCACCGACCGCCTGGAGATCCAGGCCGACGCCATCGCCCCCGGCCAGCGCGTCGTCATCGTCGACGACCTGCTCGCCACCGGCGGCACCATGGCCGCCGGCATCCAGCTGCTCCGCAACGTCGGCGCCGTCGTCCCCGCCGCCGCGGCGCTGATCGAGCTCAGCTTCCTGCAGGGAAGAGCAAGACTGGACGTTCCTGTCGAAGCATTGCTCAGCTACGACGAGTAGGAAGCAAGCGGTTCTTTTTTGAAAAAAAGAACCAAAAAACTTTTATCCATTAAGTGCCATGACTTGGCCGGTCCTGGCTTCGCCGACATCATCAAAAGTTTTTTGCTTCTTTTTTTCAAAAAAGAAGCGCTTCCTTACCAACCTCACCGCACCGCACCATCTCCCTGCCATGTTCAGCTTCTTCGAGCGCCTGCTCCCGCCGATCGGCAACCCGGTCACCGAGGCGCCGCCGGACCGGCTGCTCGCCTTCTACTGGTACTACGCCCGCCAGATCCGCCCGCTGATCGCCGCCCTCACGGTGCTCGCCCTCTGCGTCGCCCTGCTCGACCTGTCGATCCCCTACTTCATCGGCCGCGTCGTCTCGCTTGCCGGCACCAGCACGCCCAACGAGCTGTTCGCCCGCCATTCGCACCTGCTCCTGCTGATGGCGGTCACCCTGGTGGTGGTGCGCCCGGTGGTGCAGTTCACCCAGGGCCTGGTCACCAATCAGGCAATCGTCCCGGGGCTCTCCAACCTGGTGCGCTGGCAGTCCCACTGGCACGTCGTGCGCCAGAGCTGGACCTTCTTCCAGAACGACTTCGCCGGCCGCGTCGCCAACCGGGTGGTCCAGACCGGCCCGTCACTGCGCGAGACCATCGTCAGCTCGACCAACTCGGTCTGGCACATCCTGATCTACGGCATCTCCGCCCTCCTGCTGCTCGGCAGCACGGACTGGCGCCTCGCCATCCCGCTGATCCTCTGGTTCGCGCTGTTCCTCACCCTGCTGCGCACCTTCGTCCCGCGCATGCGCGACCGCTCGCGCCGCGCCTCCGAGGCGCGCTCGGCGCTGACCGGCCGCATCGTCGACAGCTACACCAACATCCTCACCGTCAAGCTGTTCGCCCGCGCCCGCGACGAGGACGCCTTCGTCCAGGAGGCGCTGGAGGACCAGACCCACCTGTTCCGCCGCCAGACCCGGCTCAACACCGTGTTCGTGTTCTGCCTGAACGCGCTGAACGCCTGCCTGATCGTCGGCACCGGTGCGGACGCGCTGCTGCAATGGTCGGCAGGCCGCATCCCGGTCGGCATGATCGCCACCGCCCTGCCGCTCGCCTGGCAGGTCGCCTCGCTCTCCACCTGGGTGTCGCAGAACGTCACCAGCATCTTCGAGAGCGTCGGCATGGTGCAGGACGGCATGAACTCCATCGCCGTGCCGCGCCAGGAGCCGGACCTCACGGACGCCGGCGAGCTCGAGGTCGGCCCCGGCGAAATCCGCTTCGACCAGGTCGGCTTCGGCTATGGCGGCGGCCGCGGCGTGCTGCACGAGCTCGACCTCATGGTCCACGGCGGCGAGCGCGTCGGCCTCATCGGCACCTCGGGCGCCGGCAAGTCGACCCTGGTCAACCTGCTGCTCCGCCTGCACCAGGTCGAGCACGGCCGCATCCTGATCGACGGCCAGGACATCGCCGCGGTCAGCCAGGAGAGCCTGCGCCACCACATCGCCATGGTGACGCAGGACACCTCGCTGCTGCACCGCTCGATCCGCGACAACATCCGCTTCGGCCGCCCGGGTGCCACCGAGGCGCAGGTCCGCCGCGCCGCCGCGCAAGCCCACGCGCTCGACTTCATCGAGGGCCTGGTCGACAACCGCGGCCGCCGCGGCTTCGACGCCGAGGTCGGCGAGCGCGGCGTCAAGCTCTCCGGCGGCC
The DNA here is from genome assembly GCA_965198995.1 of Acetobacteraceae bacterium. Taxonomy (GTDB): domain Bacteria; phylum Pseudomonadota; class Alphaproteobacteria; order Acetobacterales; family Acetobacteraceae; genus CAXMMR01. Next base: position 361,777 of record CBDAQG010000002.1, on the reverse strand, counting down.
AGCGCCAACGCATCGCCATCGCCCGGGTGATCCTCAAGGACGCCCCGATCCTGATCCTCGACGAGGCCACGTCCGCGCTCGACAGCGAGGTCGAGGCGGCCATCCAGGAGCAGCTCGCCAGCCTGATGGAGGGCCGCACCGTGATCGCCATCGCCCACCGCCTGTCGACCATCGCCCGGATGGACCGGCTGATCGTGCTGGACCACGGCCGCATCGTCGAGCAGGGCACCCATGCTGGCCTGCTCGCCACTGGCGGCGCCTATGCGCGGTTATGGGCCAGACAATCCGGGGGTTTCGAGAACGTCGGCTGAGCAATGCCGCAAGCCGCTCCCTCGCCGCGAGCTACTTGAACACGACCTGGTGCGGATCGAGCGCAGACACGCCAAATAGGGTGATCGTCGTGTGGTCAGCCAGCGTCAGGATCGTGCTGCCACCCGACGCTGAATTCGGCACGCTCGAGATACCGTAGCCGACGAGTTGCAGCGTATCGTTGGCTTTAAATCCGGTGATCGTGTCCGTGCCACCCGTGCCGGCCGTGAAGGAGAAGACGTCCGCTCCCGTGCCCGACACCATGAGCGCCTTGCCGGTGCCGCCGGCCAGGGTGTCCTGGCCGGCGCCGGCGATCAGCGTGTCATTGCCGGACCCGGCCGCAAAATTGTTGTTGGCGGTCGAGCCGATGACGGAGACGCCATTGTTCGGCGTCCCGCCGGCGCCGCTGATGGTCTCGTTGCCGGCACCGGCCGTTGCCAGGACCACGGAGTTGCCGCTCGCATAGAGCTGGTCGCCATTCGCGGTGCCGAACAAGGTGGTCGGCGCCCCATTCGGCCCGCCGGCGCCGGCAGACAGGATGCTGAAGCCGCCGGTCCCGGCCGTCACGGTGCCGCCGCCCGCGCCGACCGAGATCGTATCGGACCCGGAACCTGCGTTGAACAGAAGCGCATTCGCGCCGGTGCCCGCGGAGATCACGAAATTGCTCGTGCCGGGATCGATGGTTGCCTGACCGGTGCCGCTGTCGACCGTATCCGTTCCGCCGCCGCCGACCACCGTGCTGCCGGTGATGCTGTCGAAGCCTTGGGAGTAGATATACGCGCTGCCGCCGGTGACCGCGATCGAATTCTGGCCACTGCCGGCGTTGAGCACGGAGTTGCCGCTCACGGCGATCGTATCGTTGCCGGCACCGGTGAAGATCTCGTAATTGCCCGTCGTGTCCGGCGTCGTCGTGATCAGGTTCGCGCTGTCACCCGCGACGATGTAGCTGACGCCGGGTCCGGACGGGGCGATGCTGGTGTAGGTCAGCCCGCTGCTGCCGGCGATGACCGTCTCGCCCGCGCCGCCACCGGTGATCGACGCCGGTCCGGCGGTGATGAAGACGCCGGTATCCGCGGTCGGGATCGCCACGGTTGTTGCGGGAACCGTGGTGATCGTGACGACGCCGGCCGTGCCCGCGGCGGGGCCGGGAGCGCTTGGGCCACCGGTATAGTTGAACGCCGTCAGGCTGCCGCTTATCAGGCCGGCGCTGAGCGAGCTCGCCAGCGTCTGGGCATAGGGCGCCACCTCGTTGGTCAGGAAGATCGCCGCCGCCGTGGTGTTTGCGCCGGCAATGGTGACGCTAGGCATGCCATCCTCCTGTCACGCCAAACGCCCGTCCTGTAGCAGAGCGTTGCATACCCGCAACGAGAAGGCAAACGCCTTGCAATGACGAAATAATAGTGCCGGCCGCGTCGAGCGCGTCGGCCAGGACGCGCGGCAGGGTGAGGCGGTGCTGCCCCATGCCGAACAGTCCGAACTGGTCGATCAGCAGCGACATCAGGATGTTGGCCGTGATGGTCAGCCCGGCGAACGGGCCGGCGCCCACCTTGTTCACGAACATCAGGCCCATGATCACGGCGAGAGCGCCGGCGAGGCCGCCGAGCGGCGCCCACCAGCACATCGTCCCAAGCCCCTGGGCGGTCGGCGTCGGCGTCGGCAGGCAGAGCCAGAGCACCATCAGCAGCGCTACGATCGGCAGGAACGAGACCAGGCTGGCGAGCCAGGGATTGTCGAGCGACCGGCGCAGCGCGCCGTTCATCGGCGGCCCCCAGGCCTGCAGGGCGCCGGCGATCAGGATGAGGGGATAGAGCCAGGCCGGGCTGATGGTCTGCATGGGACGTCCTTCGCTGCTTCAGCCCACGGCGAACGCGCCCGCCAGCGCGAGGATGAGCGCCGGCGGCATGATCCGCACGCCAAGCGTCAGGAACGCCCAGGCGCTGACCGAGTGACCCTCGCGGCGCAGCGCGGCGAGCCACAGGATGGTCGCCAGCGAGCCGGTCACCGACAGGTTCGGCCCGAGGTCGACACCGATCAGCACCGCGCTGCGCACGCGCTCGGGCAACTGCGCCAGCTCGACCACGCGGCCGGCGACCAAGCCCGCAGGCAGGTTGTTGACCAGGTTGCAGCCGACCGCGAGCACGATGCCCACGCTCCAAGCGGCGAGCCCTGCGGACTGGCGGACGATGCCCTGCGTCGCATCGGCAAGCGCATGCGTGACGCCGGTCTTCTCCAGCGCCTGCACCAGCACGAACAGCCCGGCGATGAGCGGCAGCACGCCCCACGAGATAGTCTTCACGATCCCGCCGATGCCGCCCCGGGAGCGCGTCAGCACCAGCACCGCAGTTGCCAGCGCCGCAAGCAAGGTCGGCAGCCCGAGTGAGCGGCCAAGGCCCGACGCGGTCAGCAGCACCACCGCGGTCGCCACAATGCCGATTGCCGCCATCCGGCCGCCGCCCGACAGCGCCGGCCTGTCGATCTCTGCCGACACCGCCTGGCGCAACCGGGCGCGCTGCGTCCAGCGCAGCACGCCATACGTCGCCAGAATGCAGAGCGCCGATGGCAGCGCGTATTGCGGCAGCCAGCGCAGCAGCGGCGGCATGTGGCTGCCGTAGATCACCAGGTTCGCCGGGTTGGAGATCGGCAGCACGAAGCTCGCCGCATTGGCGACGAAGGCGCAGACGAACAGGTAGGGCAGCGGCTCCTCGGCCCTGGTCGTCTTGACCACCGCCGCCACCGCGGGCGTCAGCACCACCGCCGTCGCGTCGTTGGACAGGAACACGGTCACGACCGTGCCGACGACGAACACGAGGGTGAACAGCCGCGCCGCCGAGCCGTTCGCCCGCGCGGCGGCGTGGCCAGCCAGCCAGTCGAACACCCCCTCCTGCCGGGCGAGTTCGGCCAACAGCATCATGCCTGTTAGAAACAGCATCACGTCCGCCCCACGGGCGACGCCCGACCAGGCCTCCCAGGGCGACAACAAGCCCAGCACAACCAGCAGCACGGCGCCCGCTCCGGGCCAGACGAACTCCGGCCAGGCAAACGGGCGCGTCACCACCCCGGCAGCCGCCAGTCCGGCGATGCCCCAGGTGATCCACGGCGAGGCGTTGGCAGTCACGACCCCCGCATTCCCGTCAGTGCGGGCTCCCGCACATTGCATGGCACGTCGACTGCAACCCCGGCATCGTCAAGCCCTGTCCAGACCCCCCGGCCTTGACTCCTATCACCCTCGTCATAATATTCGAGTACGCAATGCTCAGTATGAGCATAAGGTTCTGCTCCGAGGATGCCCCGACCAATGTCGAACGTCGACCAGCTTGAGCGTCTCAGCCCGCTCTACGATCGCGTCAGCCGGGTCATCCCACCCTTCGAGTGGCCCGTCTTCGCCGACGACATCGACGCCATCCTCCGCCTCAAGCGCCAGCACGACGCCGTCATCCTGGCGCATAACTATCAGACGCCGGAGATCTTTCACTGCGTCGCCGACGTCGTGGGCGACAGCCTCGCTTTGGCCCGCGAGGCCATCGGCATCGATGCCGGCACCATCGTCATGGCCGGCGTGCACTTCATGGCCGAGACCGCCAAGCTGCTGAACCCCGACAAGCGCGTGCTGATCCCGGACCGGCGCGCCGGCTGCTCGCTCGCCGAGAGCATCACCGCCGCCGACGTCCGCGCGCTGCGCGCCGCCCATCCCGGCCTCCCCGTGATCACCTACGTCAACACCTCCGCCGCGGTGAAGGCCGAGAGCGACATCTGCTGCACCTCGGGCAACGCCAAGCGCGTGGTCGAGAGCCTCGGCGTGCCGGAGGTGATCATGATCCCCGACCGCTTCCTCGCCGCCAACGTCGCCCGCGAGACCGGCGTCAAGATCATCTCCTGGGCCGGCGAGTGCGAGGTGCACGAGCGCTTCACCCCCGAGCAGATCCGCGAGCTGCGCGCCGCCCATCCCGGCGTGATCGTCCTCGCCCATCCCGAATGCCCGCCCGCCGTGGTCCACGAGGCCGACTTCTCCGGCTCCACCGCCGAGATGAGCAGCTACGTCGCCCGCGCCGCCGGCAAGAAGGTGGTGCTGATCACCGAGTGCTCGATGAGCGACAACCTCGCCGTGCTGCACCCCGACGTCGACTTCGTCCGCCCCTGCAACCTGTGCCCGCACATGAAGCGCATCACCCTCTCCAACATCCGCACCGCGCTGGAACAAGGCCAATACGAAGTCACTATCGACCCAACCGTCGCGGTCAGGGCGCGACAGGCCGTCGAGCGTATGTTGGCGATTTAAGACAAGCGCTTCTTTTTTGAAAAAAAGAAGCAAAAAACTTCTACCCGATTAGTCACGACGCCTCGCTCACCGAGCAAAAGTTTTTGGTTCTTTTTTGCAAAAAAGAACCCTTCCTTTCTCGACTGGACATCTCTCCATGACGACTTCCGCAGATCGTCCGATCATCGTCGGCGGCGGCCTGGCCGGCCTCTCCGCCGCCCTCGCTCTGGCGCCCCGCCAGGTGCTGCTGCTGACGGCGGCTCCGCTCGGCGAGCAGGCCTCCAGCGGCTGGGCCCAGGGCGGCATCGCCGCCGCCATGGGCGACACGGACGACGCCGCCCAGCACCTCGCCGACACGCTCGCCGCCGGTGCCGGCCTGTGCGACCCGGCCGCCGCCAGCACCATCGTCACCCGCGCCCCCGAGGTCGTCGACGCCCTCGCCGCCCTCGGCGCCCGTTTCGACCACGAGCCCGACGGCCGAATGGCTCTTGGCCTCGAGGCCGGGCACGGCCAGCGCCGCATCGTCCACGCCGCCGACGCCACCGGCCGCGAGATCATGCGCGCCACCATCGAGGCGGTCCGCCGCACCCCGTCGATCACCGTCATCGAGCACGCCGTCGCCCTCGACCTGCTGACCGACGCCTCCGGTGTCGCCGGCTTGGTAGCCCGGATCGACGGCCTGACCACCGTGCTGCGCAGCCGCGCCGTCGTGCTCGCCACCGGCGGCCTCGGCGGCCTGTATCGCCACACCACCAACCCGCTCGGCAACATCGGCGCCGGCATCGCCATCGCCGCCCGCGCCGGCGCCACCCTCGCCGACCTCGAGTTCGTCCAGTTCCACCCGACCGCGCTCGACGTCGGCCAGGACCCGATGCCGCTGGTCAGCGAGGCCGTCCGCGGCGAGGCCGCGATCCTCATCGACGCCACCGGCAAGCGCTTCATGGCCGGCGTCTATCCCCGCGCCGAGCTCGAGCCGCGCGACGTCGTCAGCCGCGCCGTCTGGCAGGCCCTGGCCCGCGGCCAGGTCTTCCTCGACGCCCGCCACCTCGGCGTCCACTTCGCCGAGCACTTCCCCTCGATCGCCGCCACCTGCCTCGCCGCCGGCATCGACCCCGCCAGCGCACCGATCCCGATCCGCCCGGCGGTGCACTACCACATGGGCGGCATCGCCACCGACGCCGAGGGCCGCAGCTCGATCCCCGGCCTCTGGGCCTGCGGCGAGGCCGCCGGCACCGGCCTGCACGGCGCCAATCGCCTGGCTAGCAACTCGCTGCCCGAGGCCGCCGTCACCGGCCGCGCCGTCGCCGCCTCCATCGCCGGCACGCTCGCGCCGACCGCCTCCGGCCCGCTGATGCTGCCGGCCACGCCGGACACCGACCCCGCCCTGCTCGGCCGCGTGCGCGACATCCTGTCACAGCACGCCGGCGTGCTGCGCGACGCCGACGGCCTGCTCGCCGCCATCGCCACCCTGCTGCCCGACGCCGAGCACGGCCCGGCCGCGGTCGCCCTGATGATGACGGTGTCGATGTGGCGCCGCCAGGAAAGCCGCGGCGGCCACGCCCGCACCGACTTCCCCGAGCCCGCCGCCGGCTCGACCCGCAGCTTCATCACCCTGGAGGAAGCCCGCCGCACCGCCCGCTCCCTGGTCGGCACCCCGTCACGCCGCAGCGCCTGATGGCGGTGCGGGCCGCCCTGCCACCGCTGCCCGACGTGATGCTCGAGCCGCAGGTGCGCGCCGCCCTGCTCGAGGACCTCGGCCGCGCCGGCGACATCACCACCGACGCCATCGTCCCACCCGACCTCGCGGCACGCGCCCGTCTGGTCGCCCGCGAGCCCGGCATCGTCGCCGGCCTCGACCTCGCCCGCCTCGCCTTCCACCTGATCGAGCCCCGCCTCGCCATCGACATCGCCCGCCCCGACGGCAGCCCGCTCGCCCGCGGCGACGTCATCGCAACGATCACCGGCCCGGCCCGCGGCCTGCTCACCGGCGAGCGCGTGGCGCTGAACTTCCTCGGCCATCTGAGCGGCATCGCCTCGGCCACCGCCCGCATCGTCGCGGCAATCCGCCCCCACCACGCCGCCATCGTCTGCACCCGCAAGACCCTGCCCGGCCTGCGCGCGGTGCAGAAATACGCCGTGCGCGCCGGCGGCGGCTCCAACCACCGCTTCGGCCTCGACGACGCGGTGCTGATCAAGGACAACCACATCGCCATCGCCGGCGGCATCCGCCCCGCCCTGCTGGCCGCCCGCGCCCATGCCGGCCACCTGGTCAAGATCGAGGTCGAGGTCGACACCCTCGCCCAACTCGAGGAGGTGCTCGCCATCGGCGCCGACGCGATCCTCCTCGACAACATGCCGCCCGACACGCTGGCCGAAGCCGTGCGCATGGTGGCCGGCCGCGCGCTGACCGAAGCCTCCGGCGGCGTCACCGAGCAAACCGCCCCCGCCATCGCCGCCTCGGGCGTCGACCTGATCTCCCTCGGCTGGCTAACCCACAGCGCCGCCGTGCTCGATATCGGGCTGGACGAGGGCTAGGGGCCGGGCAAGGGTCGCAGCCCGCGGCATAAAGGCTCACGAGACAACAGCTCTCGCGCCCGGCCTACCTTCAATCTGAGCGGCCGGGCGCCCCGGTCAGCGTCGCCATGAACGCGTCCGGCTGCCCATACAGCCCCTCATGCCGCAAGCGTGCATACGCCTCGCCGGACTGCACCAGAAACGCCGGGAAGCCGGTCATGCGGTGGGCGTCCATAAGCCCTCGCGTGCGCTGGATGTGCTGGTCGACCGCCACCCTCGACCAGGCGCGCGCAAACCGCACCGCATCAAGGCCGATGGCGGCCGCAAGGGCGGCCAACACCTGCTCCTGAACGACGCGGCGGCCGTCCACGTAGTGCGCCCGCTGAACGGCGGACAGCATCGCCAGGCCCTGCCCGCCCTGCGTCTCCTCCGCCGCGAGCACCGCCGCAATCGTCGGCCGGGAGTGCCAGACCGTCGCCGGGTCGACGAGGAGCCCGTCCAGGTAGGCGGCCCCGAACACCTGGCCGGTCAGCTCGGCGATCCGGCCGTCGGTGGCGCGCATCATCCGCCGCTTGGCCTCGGGCGCCTGCACGGGCGCCTCCCACAGACCGCCGCCGTGCAGCGCCACCGGGATCCCGGCCGAGGCGGCGGCCTGCACCAGCGGCTCGGCCGCGTAGCACCAGCCGCAGAGCGGATCGTAGATGTAGTGCAGGACAAGGTTCGTCATGCCGATCAAGACCTCGCGAGCGCGGCGGCGACGCCGGCCGCCAACCGCAGGGTCGGCCGGCCGGTCAGGGCGCTGAGCTGCCGCCCGTCGTCGAACAGGGCGCCCCTGGCGGCGCCGGCGTCGCTGTCGGCGAGCAGGTCGGCCAACGGCATGGGCAACCCGGCTCCAAGCAGCGCCGCCCGGAACTCCGCCCGAGGCAGGTCCCGGTAGCCGATCGTCCGACCGGCCTGCCGGGAGACCTCCGCCGCCAGCTCGGCCAGCGTGTAGGCATCGTCGCCAGCCAACTCGAAGATGCGGCCATCCCAGTCGCCACCCGACGTCAGGACGGTGGCGGCGGCCAGCGCGTAATCGTCACGCCCGGCCGAGGCGATCCGGCCCTGCCCGGCGCTACCGATCAGCCCGTCATGCGCCAGCGCCGCCGGAATACCGGCCATGTAGTTCTCCGTGTACCAGCCGTTGCGCAGGATCACGAACGGCAGCCCGGAGGCGCGCAGCATCGCCTCCGTCTCCCGGTGCTCGGCCGCCAGCCCCAGCGGCGACGTGTCGGCGTGCAGCACGCTGGTGTAAGCCAGCGCCGTGCCCGCCCGCCCGGCCGCCTCGACGACGTTGCGGTGCTGCGCGACCCGGCCCTCAAAGGCGTTGGAGGAGATGAACACCGCCCGCTCGATGCCGGCAAAGGCGTCGTCCAACGTGTCGGCACGGGCGTAGTCGGCAACGCGGAGCGCCACCCCCAGGGCCTGCAGGCGCGCCGCCGCCTCGCCCTCGCCCCGGCGCACGAGCGCGGCGACCGCGCCGGCCGGCACGATGCCGAGCAGGTGGTCGATGACCAGGCTGCCGAGCTGCCCGGCGGCGCCGGTGACGAGGAGGTGGGGATGAGAGGCTGACATGACGCGGCTCCTGATGGTTCCGATTGAAGACCAGGTCTTGAATGGGAACCGCAAGGCGGCGATGTAAGGAGGCAGGTTCGCCGCGCAAGGCGTCTGGAAAGTAACCACCTATGGACGACGCCCCGCCGCTGACCGCCCAATTCCAAGACTGGCGCCGCGCCGGCTTCGACGCCGCCGCCTGCCCGGTCCGCAACGTGCTGGACCGCATCGGTGACAAGTGGACGATGCTCGTGCTGGTCGCCCTCGCCGCCGGCCCCTGCCGCTTCAGCGCGCTGCATCGCGCCATGCCGGACATCTCCAAGCGCATGCTGACGCAAACCCTGCGCGATCTGGAACGCGACGGCCTGGCCACCCGCCACGTCTTCCCGACCAAGCCGCCCAAGGTGGAATACCGCCTCTCCGCGCTCGGACGATCCGTGCTGACCCCGCTCGCCGGCCTGGTCGCCTGGGCCGAGCAGAGCTACGCCACGATCCGCCAGGCGCGCGCGGCCTTCGACGCCGCGGACCAGGCCGGCGCACCGCCGATCGCTGCCACCTCAGGCGCCTGAGCCAGCGCGTCAGCATCGCTCCCCCGGCCCCCCTGCCTCGCTTGCGCTTGATTTCTCCTTTACGATCGTCGGGGCATGCTGACCGACCTGCCCAACCTGCTCACCCTCTCCCGCATCGCAGCCATCCCGCTGCTGGTCGCCTGCGTCGCCGCCCGCCTGCCGCTCTACGACCTCTGCGCCTGCGTCATCTTCACCCTCGCCGGCATCACCGACTACCTGGACGGCCGCATCGCCCGCGGCCGCGCCCAGCTCTCCGACCTCGGCCGCATGCTCGACCCGATCGCCGACAAGCTGCTGGTCGGCGCCTGCCTGATGATCCTGGCCGGCGAGGCCCGCCTGCCGCTACTGGCCCTCTACCCCGCGATCATCATCCTGCTGCGCGAGATCCTGGTCAGCGGCCTGCGCGAATACCTCGCCGGGCTCGCCGTCGGCCTGCCGGTGACCAAGCTCGCCAAGTGGAAGACCGGCTTCCAGATGGCCGCCCTCGGCACCCTGCTCGCCGGTGACAGCACCGGCCGCCTGCTCGGCCTGCCCTTCCTGCCGGTCGGCCTCATCGGCGGCCTGATGCTCTGGACCGCGGCCGCGCTGACCCTGATCACCGGCTGGGACTACCTGATGGCCGGCCTGCAGCATGTCGGCCGGGTCCGGCCAAAGGGCGCGGGCGCGATGCAGCCTTGATACACCCCCGGGGTGATGTGCCGCGTCGCAACCGCGGCGCGCTTGAGTGTGCCGGGCCCGGCAGGCAGAGTGCCTCACGCCGGCGTGTCCCTGATGGCAGGGCGCCAAGCAAGGCCGGGTGGCAACGCGGCCGGGCAAACCGTCACGTGCCGACCCACCGAGCGAGACGTCTCGCTCGCTGTTTTGACGAGCAGCTTGATGCGACCAGGTTGTGCCGCCTGATCGCATGCTGCTCCGGGAGCCTGGTGCCCATGCGTCGAGTGCTTTGGCTGGCCACGGCTCTGCTGCTGACCGGCTGCTCCGGCTCCGGCTTCTACGGCTTCCTGGGCGACGTCCATGAGGTGCCGGGCGCGAACCCGAACCTGCCGCCGGGCGCCTCGGAGAACACCCGTAAGGTCGAGGGCGACATGTCGACCCCGCCGCCGCTGCTCACCGAGCCGGGCAACATCTGGCCCGGCCCGCCGCCGCCGCAGCCCTCGCTCGCCGACATCGAGCGCCAGCAAAACTCCGATTTCAGCCAGCAGCAGCAATACCCGATCAGCGGGCAAGGCTCGCCGCCGTCCAAGCCACGCCGCCCCTACGAGAAGGGCAGCTCGACCCCGCCCGAGAACAACCAGCCGCCGCTGCCCCCGCCCGGCCGCCCGGGCGTGCAGTCCAACGTGCCGCTGCCGCCCATCACCCGCGACAGCACCGGCACCACGGTGCTGATCCCCGGCACCGGCAACGCCACCGACACCGGCGGCACCACGGGCTACCGCACCCTGACCGGCCACACGCCGGGCATCGCGCCAGGCTCGATCATGGTGCCGAACGGCAACGGCACCAGCACGGTCATCGGCCCGACCGGCACGGTCACCACGATCCCGACGCCGAAATAGACCTCCGCGATGGATGGCACGGCGCTCGACATCCTGTATTTCGCCTGGATGCGGCAGCGTGTTGGCCTCGCCGCGGAGCGCGTCGTCGCCCCGCCCGAAATCGCCACCCTGGGCGAGCTCGTCGGCTGGCTCGCCGCGCGCGACCCCGAGCACGCCGCCGCCTTCGAGAACCCCCGCCTCGTGCGCGTCGCCCTGAACCAGGAGTTCGCCCCGCTCGACGCCCGCTTCGCCCCCGGCGACGAAATCGCCTTCTTCCCGCCCGTCACCGGCGGCTAGGGCAAGTGCCCACAATCCGCGTCCAGGCCGAGCCGTTCGACGTCGCGCGCGAGCTGGCGGCCCTCACCGACGGCCGCCACGAGGTCGGCGGCATCGGCTGCTTCGTCGGCACCGTGCGCAGCACCCCCGAGCGGCCGGTCACCGCGCTGACGCTGGAGCACTATCCCGGCATGACCGAACGCTCGCTCGCCGCCATCGCGTCCCAGGCCGAGCAGCGCTTCGGCCTGCTCGGCTGCACCGTCATCCACCGCGTCGGCCGCCTGCCCGCCGGCGAGCCGATCGTGCTCGTCCTCGCCGCCGCCCCCCACCGCCAGGACGCCCTGGACGCCACCGGCTTCCTGATCGACTGGCTGAAAACCGCCGCACCGTTCTGGAAGTCGGAGTCGACGCCAGACGGACAGACACGCTGGGTGGAGGCGCGGGAGACGGACGATGCCGCAGCACAGCGGTGGTAAGGCCAGCGCTCTGCCCTGGACCCGTCACGCGCCAGCGTGCATTCGCACGACGGGGGCAGAGCCCCTGGCCTTCCTAAACCTCAAGCACCTCCGCCCCCCAACTCGTCACCAGCTCGCGCACGCTCGGCGCCCTGCTGCTCTCCACCAGCAGCTCCGGTCGCAGCACCTGCAGCGTCTGCTCCGGCCCGCTCTCGTCGTAGAGACACACCAGGTCCACCGAGGACAGCCCCGCCAGCATCGCCAGCGTCTCGGCATGCGGCGTCTCGGCCAGCGGCGTCGCCGGCTCGAACCCCTCGGCGCTGAGCCCCACCACCAGGCGGTCGCACGCCGCCCGCGCCCGCTCCAGCCGCCGCCGGTCGCGCGCGCTCTGCGGGTCCAGGATGCCGGCGGCAAACCCGGTGCGCCAGCCGAGCCGCCGCCAGCGCTCCACCTGCTCGGCCGCCACGTCGCGGCTGACGATCTTGCGCAGCGCCCGCCCCTGCGGCGTCAGCGCGCCCAGCATGTCGTCGACCGTCGCCACCGCCAGGCCGGGCTGGCCGATCACGATGCCGGCCGCCAGCGCTGCCAGCCGCGCCCCCACCGAGCGGTCGAGCCCGGCCGCCAGCGCCGCCGCCATGGTGGCGACCACGCTGTCCTGCGCCCCGGCATTGTCGAACAGCTCGCTCGCCAGCGACGGCACATGCAGCGCCGGCGCCTCCGCCTGCACCAGCGTCAGCCCATGCAGCTCGCGATTGACCAGCACCCCGCCAAACCGATGCCGCTCGCGCAGCCGTCCCGCCGCTTGCGCGATCCCCGCCGCATCCTCGGACGACGCAGAGAGCTCGCCGGCCGTGATCACCACCAGGTCCGCCCCCTCGTAGCGCGACAGGTCGGCGCCGAACGGGTCGATCACCACCGGCCGCCCGCCCCGCCGCGCCGCCTCCATGATGTTCGCGGGCACCTCGCCCGCCAGCACGCCCTTGCCGTAATCCGACAGCGCCGTCACCGACGTCGCCGCCAGCGCGTCGCCGACGATGCGCAGCATCCGCTCCACCATCTTCGGATGGATCGGCCCGGTCTCCTCATGATCGGCCCGCAGCAATTGCTGCCCCCGGGCGATGAACCGCGTCTTCACCGTGGTGCAGCGCGCCCCCTGCACCAGCAGCCACGGCTCCACGTTCGGCTGCCCGCCGATCAGCCCGGTCAGGTCCGAGCCCGGCTGGTCGTCCCCAACCACCGAGACGAAGGCGACCGCCGCGCCGAGCGCCGTGAGGTTGCGCACCACGTTGCCCGCGCCCCCGGCCAGCGCCAGCTCGCGCTGCACCGCGAGCACCGGCACCGGCGCCTCGGGGCTGATGCGCGACACCTGGCCATACAGGTAACGGTCCAGCATCGCGTCGCCGACCACCAGCACGCTGGCCCTGGCGAGCCGGCGAACATCGTCGGCCAGTTCCGGGCCGAACGCGTCGTCCGGCTTTTGCTGCGGCGCGGCGGCGTCATCCATCGGTTACGCCTAGCGGCTCCGGGGCCGCCACGGCAAGCCTGCCCAGGTGCTCAGACCGCGATCAACCCGATCCGGCCACCCTCCAGCACCGCGCAGGTCAACCGCCCGCCGAACGCCGCCCCGGTATCGACACAGATCCGGTTGCGCCGCACCACCGCCTGCGCGCCCGGCGTATGGCCATGCACCACCACCACCCCATGATCCGCCTCGGAGGACAGGAACGGCTCACGCATCCACAGCATGTCGTGCGCCGACTGCTCCGCCAGCGCCACCCCCGGCCGCAGCCCGGCATGGACAAACAAATACCCGCCCTCAAGGTGGCGCAGCCGCAGATGGTCGAGCTGCGCCCGCGTCGCCGCCCCCACCGCCCCCGCCCACTCGGCACGCGGCGCCCCGCCGGCGCCAAACGAGGTCAGCGTCGCAGTCCCGCCGTTGAACAGCCACGCCTCCGCCGTCCGATCGTCCGCGTCGTCCAACGCGTCCAGCATCATCACCTCGTGATTGCCGCACAGGTTGATCACCCGCGCGATCCCCGCCGGCGGCGCCCCACCGATCCGCCGCAACACGCCGGCGCTGTCCAGCCCGCGGTCGACATAGTCGCCCAGATGCACCAGCACCGCCTCCCCCACCGGCCGCTCGGCACAGTCAGCCGCAATCCGCGCATGCATCGCCGCAAGCTGCTCGTCGCAGCCATGCACGTCGCCAATGGCGTAAACCCGCCGGCCGTCAGGGATCGTGGCAGGCGCATCGGACAGCTTAAGCATGGGATCCTGCGGAAGCTCCAAGGAAGGAAGGCCAGGGGCGTTGCCCCTGGACCCCATTAAAGGCGAAGCCTTTAAAATCCATTAATTTTCGTGTTCCCACGGCAAGGTCGATGCCGCGAGAAGTCGGATTGACCCGCTTCGCCAAGCAAGGAAGAGCCCGCCTGAACTCCAAACGGATGCGGGTCTGGGGGCGCCGCCCCCGTCGTGCGAATGCACGCTGGCGCGTGACAGGTCCAGGGCGGAGTGAGCCAAAGGTTCCGACTGCGCAAAGCGCAGTTGGAAAGGCTCACGGAGGGAGAGCCCTGGCCTTCCTTCCCTGAAACCCCTAACTCCCCGCCATGCCGGACGCGATCGCCGTCGACCACCTCACCAAGCGCTACGGCGACACGTTGGCCGTCGACGACGTCAGCTTCGCCGTCCCCGCCGGCCGCACGCTCGGCCTGCTCGGCGGCAACGGCGCCGGCAAGACCACGACGATCTCGATGCTCCTCGGCCTGCTCATCCCCTCCAGCGGCCGCATCACCGTGCTCGGCCACGACATCGCCCGCGACCGCTTCGCCGCCCTGGCGCGGATGAACTTCTCCTCGCCCTACCTGTCGCTCCCCGCCCGCCTGTTGGTGCGCGAGAACCTGCGCGTCTACGGCCATCTCTACGGCGTCCGCCGCATCGACCGCCGCATTGACGAGCTCGCCGCCGAGCTCGACCTGACCGCCCTGCTCGACCGCCCGGCCGGCCTGCTCTCGGCCGGCCAGAAGACCCGCGTCGCCCTCGCCAAGTCGCTGATCAACCGCCCCGAGCTGCTGCTGCTCGACGAGCCCACCGCCAGCCTCGACCCCGACACCGGCGACCTCGTCCGCTCCTGGCTCGAGCGCTACCGGGCCGAGAGCGGCTGCACCATCCTGCTCGCCTCGCACAACATGGCCGAGGTCGAGCGCCTGTGCTCGGACGTGCTGATGCTGCGCCAGGGCCGGGTGGTCGACCGCGGCACGCCCGCCGGGCTGCTCGCCCGCTACGGCCGCGACGACCTGGAGGCCGTCTTCCTCGACATCGCCCGCGACCGCCGCCAGCACCGCGCCGAGCCGCCACGCGCCGCCGCCGAGCTCGTCGCCGAGGACGTGGTGAACCTGGAGGGCTCGGCATGAACGGCGATCTTCGGTGGCGCGCATGAACGGCGCGACCCGCCGCGTCTGGGGCCTGATGTATCGCCACCTGGCGCTCTACCGCCGCTCCTGGCCGCGCCTGCTGGAGCTTGCCTACTGGCCGACCCTGCAGGTGCTGATCTGGGGTTTTACCAGCAGCTTCTTCTCCGGCCGGCTCGCCCACGCCGCCGGGCAGCCGGCCGCCGGTGCCAGCCTCGCCACCATCACCGTCGGCGCCCTGCTCGGCGCGGTGCTGCTGTGGGAGGTGGCGATGCGCAGCCAGCTCGGCGTCGCGATCAGCTTCCTGGAGGAGATCTGGTCGCGCAACCTCGGCCACCTGTTCGTCAGCCCGCTGCGCCCCTCCGAGCTGGTCGCCGCCCTGCTGGGCGTCTCCTTCCTGCGCACCGTCGTCGGCATCGTCCCGGCCGCCCTGGTCACCTGGCTGCTCTACGCCTACGACGTGCTGTCCGTCGGCCCGGTGCTGGTGCTGTTCGTCGTCAACCTGCTGGTGATGGGCTGGTGGGTGTCGCTCGGCGTGCTGTCGGTAATCCTCCGCCACGGCGCCGGCGCCGAGGCCTTCGCCTGGTCGCTGTTCATCGGCGTCACCCCCTTCGCCGCGGTGTTCTACCCGGTCAGCGTGCTGCCCGGGCCGCTGCGCTGGGTCGCCGACGCCCTGCCGGCGAGCCACGTCTTCGAAGGCCTGCGCGCCGTGGTCGCCACCGGCACGGTACGCTGGAACGAGCTCGCCGCCGCCAGCCTGCTGAACCTCGCCTGGCTGCTCGCCGCCGCCTGGCTGTTCGCCAGCCAGTTCCGCGCCGCCCGCGTCTCCGGCGCCCTAGTCAGCATCGGCGAGTAGCTCATGACCACCACGATCCCCGAAGCCTTCACCGACCGCAGGGCCAACGACGTGCCGATCCCCGAGCCGGAGCCCGACTGCACCCGGTTCTGGCTGATCCGCCACGCGCTGGTGGAGGAGAACGCCCGCGCCCGCCTCTACGGCCAGAACGACGTGCCGCTCTGCCCTGACAGCCTGGTCTCCCAGGTCGCCACCTACCGCGCCCTCTGCGCCCGCCTGCCTCGCCACGCCGCCTGGGTCGTCACCCCGCTCTCCCGCACCCGCCTCACCGCCGAGGCGATCTGGCGCCAGGCCGACCTCGCCCCCGAATGCACCGTCGAGCCCGACCTGATGGAGCAGCACCTCGGCGAGTGGCAGGGCCTGCGCCACCACGAGCTGCCGGCCAGGCTCACCACCCCGTCGCACCCGTTCTGGCCGATCGGCCCCGACGAGCAGCCCCCCGGCGGCGAGAGCATGCCGCAGGTGATCGCCCGCGTCGGCGCCACCCTGGAGCGCCTCGCCGACGCCCATCGCGGCCGTGACGTCGTCGTCGTCAGCCATGGCGGCGCCATCCGCGCCGCCGTCGCCCACGCGCTAGACCTCAGCGCCGAGCAGGCCCTGCGCCTGGCCATCCAGAACTTGTCCCTCACCCTGCTCGAGCGCTTCCCCATCGCCTGGCGCGTCGTCGGGATGGACGAAGTCCTGGGAAGCTGAGCGCCCGGCATGCGCACGTACCCGAACCCCGTCCGCTCCCGCGTCAGCCCACCGGCATTCCTTTTTTCCGCCCTGAATCCGACACCTTATGGCATACACTTGCCAAATCGCATCAGGACCGCCGCCATGCTCCGCCTCTTCCTGCTCGCTTTGCTCGTCCTGCCGGCCGCCGCCCGAGCCGACGTCGAGACCGCAGCCGGCCAGCAGGAGCTGGTCGACCGCTCCACCCTCGCCGCCAACGACATCCTGGGTGACCGCAGCGGCCAGGAGGCGCGCGACGTGCTGCGCCAGGCGCGCGCGGTCATGATCTGCCCGCGGGTGCTGCGCGCCGGCTTCCTGTTCGGCGGCGAAGGCGGCGGCTGCGTGCTGCTCGCGCGCGGCGGCCAGGGCACCTGGTCGCCACCCGCCTTCTACAGCATGGGCGGCGGCTCGTTCGGCCTGCAGGCCGGCATCCAGGACGCCGAGGTGATGATGATGATCCGCACCGAGGCCGGCCTGCGCGCGGTCATGGACAGCCAGTTCAAGATCGGCGCCGGCGCCTCGGTCGCCTTCGTCAGCGTCGGCGGCGGCATCGAGGGCGACACCGCCGCCGGGTTCAACTCAGACATCATCGTCTTCGCCAAAACCCGCGGCCTCTACGCCGGCGTCGCCCTGCAAGGCAGCGTCATGTCGTCGGACAGCGTCGGCGACCAAACCTATTACGGCACCCCCGTCGGCCCCGTCGACGTCGTGCTGGCGCTGCGCGTCAACAATCCGGGCGCCGACCCGCTGCGCGCCACCCTCATGCGCCACGGCGACGTCGCCCCACCAGCCTACGTCCGCCCGCCCGCCTACAGCGACGCCCCCGGCTACGCCCCGCAGACGTCGCCGGTCGCGCCGGTGCAAAGCCAAAACTTGCCGCCGCCGTGAAGTCGGAAAGCGGTTCTTTTTTGAAAAAAAGAACCAAAAAACTTTTGCTCATAAGCAGCAGCGTCACATCACTAATCGAGCAAAAATTTTTTGCTTCTTTTTTATAAAAAAGAAGCCTTACTTCTTACACTTTCCGACATCAAACCCGGCGATCACCACCGCAATCCGCCGGCGCAGCTCGTCCCGCTCAGCCACCAGCCGCGTCAGCTCGGCATCGCGCGCCGCCTTCGGCAGGCCGGCATAGAGCGCCACCCGCTGCGCCGTCACCACGTCCGGCAATTCGGACAGCGCCGCGAAGGTCAGCGGCAGCGTCAACCCTTGCGTCTGCGCCCTCGTCGCCCCGGCCGAAACCCCAAACGCCGTCCCGCCCGTCGCCGGCGGCCCGACCGCAAAGCTGCCCGTCGCGGTGAAGCTGCCCGTCAGGTTCACGGTAATCTCGTGCGACAGAAACGGCACCGCGGGATCGGCCGTCCGCGCCGCACACTGCGCCGCCAACGCCGCCGCCTCGAACTGCCCCACCCCCGCCGCCGTCGCGCTCACCGCCCCAGCCGCCTGCAACTGCACCTGCAACTCGTCCAAGGCCTGCGCAATGGTGATCGGCCGCGAGGCGGCGACGCAGCCGGTCAAAGCAACAGCAAGCAAGAGTTCTTTTTTGAAAAAAAGAAGCCCTTTCTTAAATCGCCTTGAGCCCACGCTCGATCTCCGCCCGCCGCCCCTCCAGAAACGGCGGCAACGCCAGCCGCTGCCCGAGCGCGTCCATCGCCTCGTCGGTGGCAAAGCCCGGCCCGTCGGTCGCGATCTCGTAGAGAATGCCGTTCGGCTCACGCATGTAGAGGCTGCGGAAGTAATACCTGTCCACCGGCCCGCTATTGCCCACCCCCAGCCGCTCCAGCCGCTCGACCCAGCCATCATAGGCATCGTCCGGAATGCGAAACGCCACGTGGTGCACCCCGCCGGCGCCCTGCCGCGCCGCCGCCAGCCCCGGCTCGACACGCACGTGCAGCTCCGCCGCCGGCCCGCCCTCGCCCATCTCGAACACCTGCGTCCGCACCCCACCAGCCGCCGCGTAATCACGCCCGGCCCGCATCGCCAGGACCTCGGTCAGGAACCGCCCCGCCTCGTCAAGCCGCGGCACGCTGATCGTCACCGGCCCCAGCCCGCGGATCTGCCGCTCCGCCGGCACCGCGCTCGCCGCCCACGCATGCGCCTCACCCACGCCGCCATCGTCGACCAGCGCCAGCCGCTGCCCCTCCGGATCGCTGAACGCCATCTCGCGCCGCCCATCGACGGTCTCGATCGCGCCAGGCGCCACCCCCGCCTCGGTGAACCGCTGCCGCCACCACTCCAGCGCCGCCCCGTCAACCCGAAACCCACACCGCACGATCGACCGCGTCCCCACCCGCTCCGCCGCCGCCGGCCAGTCGAAAAACGTAATGTCGCTGCCCGGACTCGCCCGCCCGTCGGCGTAGAACAGATGGTAGGCGCTGACATCGTCCTGGTTCACCGTCTTCTTCACCAGCCGCAACCCGAGCGTGCCGGTGTAGAAATCATGATTACCCCGCGCGTCGGCGGTGATCGCGGTCAGATGGTGGATGCCGTGCAACTGCATGCGACCATCCTAGCACGAAGCCCAGGGACGTCGCCCCTGAACGCGCGGACCGTCAAGCAAGCCGGCGCCACCCGCGTCATCCCCGGCCCCGCCCATCCCGCCCGCTTAACCCCTCCTTAACCCCGACCCGCCATCCTCCACCCCGCGCCCCCCGCACCTCTGCCGGGCGATGGTCAGATGATCGGTGAGGCCCCGCGATGAGTCCGCACATGCAGCTCCTGTTGGCTGGCGCCTGCCTCACCTTCATCGGCTTCGTGGGCTCCACGATGCTGCTCCTGGCGGCGCAGCGCTGGGAGAAGCGCTACGGCACCCGGCTCGAGAGCATGTTCACGCCGCATCTCAGGTCCGCGACGCCGACCAACCTGCAATTGCGGCTCGGCGCCCGCCTGCCGACCACCGGCACCCTGTCGCAGCGCCTGGCCGGCCTCGCCGGCTACAACGCCGCCCGCAAGGACCATCATCCGGTGGCGTGGTACGTGGTCGCCGCCGGCGGCATCGTCCCGGCCTTCCTCGCCGAGCGCATCGCCGCCGGCTATGTCGGCGTGCTGGCCTGGCCGGTCGGCGCCGCCGCCTGGGTGTTCGCCTGTCGGGTGTTCTTCCAGGCCAGCGACCGGCGGCTGGCGAACACCCTCTACAAGCAATTCCCCGACGCTCTGGCGATGATCGTGCGCTCCGTGCGCGTCGGCATCCCGGTCAGCGAGGCGATCCGCATCGTCGGGCGCGAAACCGACAACCCGACCGCGCAGGAGTTCGTCAGGGTCGCCGACGAGACCGCCATCGGCACCCCGATCGACCGCAGCCTGCGCGAGCTGGCGGACCGCGCCGGCCTGCCGGAATACCGCTTCTTCGCCACCGCCCTGTCGCTGCAAAGCCAGACCGGCGGCGCCCTGAGCGAGACGCTCGACGGGCTGGCCGACACGATCAGGAAGCGCGTCTCCGCCAAGTCGCGCGGCAAGGCGCTGGCGGCGGAGGCGCGGACCAGCGCCATGGTTCTGATGGGGCTGCCGCCGGTGATGGGCGTGCTGCTCTATCTGGTGAACCCGGCCTATATGGGCCTGCTCATCTACGACCCGAGCGGTCGCCGCCTGCTGACCTTCGCGGCCGGCCTGCTGACGCTCGGCAGCTACACCATGCGGCAGATGATCAAGCGCAGCCTGTCCTAGCCCGACCATGCGCTGACCATCCGGCCGACGGCGAGCCCGCGCCCGCCCGCGACCATCGGCCAACCCATGGCCAGGCGCGACGTTGCGCCTCCGTCCCGCTCACCGCGCGGCGTCGGCCAGACGAGTTGCCGCGCACCGCCGCATCCCGCAAGCTCACTCGGCAGCGTTTCGACGACTTCAGAAAGGTGACGTGCCATGGCTGACGCGAAGATGATTGCCCAGCTCGCCAGCAATCCCGGCTTCATCGCCGCCCTCGACCAGAGCGGCGGCTCCACCCCGGGCGCGCTGACGCTCTACGGCATCCCCGAAAGCGCCTATCACGGCGAGGCGGAGATGTTCCGCCTGATGCACGAAATGCGGCTGCGCGTCGTCATGGCGCCCGCCTTTTCCGGCCGGCGCGTCGTCGCCACCATCCTGTTCGAGCAGACCATGGACGGCCAGGCCGCCGGCCGCCCGGTGCCGGCCTATCTGTGGCAGGAGCGCGGCGTCGTCCCCCTGGTCAAGGTCGACAAGGGCCTGCAGGCCGAGCAGGACGGCGTCAGCCTGATGAAGCCGATGCCCGAGCTGGACGCCCTGCTCGAGCGCGCGGTCGGCCTCGGCGTCGCCGGCACCAAGATGCGCTCCACCATCCGCCTCGCCGACGAGGCCGGCATCGCCGCCATCGCCCACCAGCAATTCGAGGTCGCCGACCAGATCGCCGCCCACGACCTGATGCCCATCCTCGAACCGGAGGTGCTGATCCGTAGCCCCGACAAGCCGGCCGCCGAGGCACTGCTGCGCCGCGCCCTCCTGCAAGGCCTCGACGCCCTGCCCGCGAGCCGCCAGGTCATGCTCAAGCTCACCATCCCGGACGAGCCGAACTTCTACCTGCCGCTGATCGAGCACCCGCGCGTCGCCCGCGTCGTCGCCCTGTCCGGCGGCTACGACCGCCACCAGGCCTGCGCGCGGCTGGCCGAGAACCACGCCATGATCGGCAGCTTCTCCCGCGCCCTGCTCGAGGACCTCAAGCACGCCATGACCGACGCCGAATTCGATGCCGCCCTGGAGCAGGCCGTCAGCGAAATCTACACCGCCTCCGTCGACAAGCCCTGATCAACGCGCCCCGGCCGCCCGGGCCGGCCTCCGCCTTCGAGTGCGCGTCAAACCTTGGCAAGATCGCCGCCACCCCGGGTCACGCGCCCTCGCCCAGCAACGTCTCCACCAGCCCCACCCAATACGACGCGCCCACCGGCAACACCGCGTCGTTGAAGTCGTAGGCCGGGTGATGCAGCCCCGGATCGTGCTCGCTCCGCCCCGAGCCGAGCATCACGTAGCTGCCCGCGCAGCGCTGCAGCATGTAGGCGAAATCCTCCGCCCCCATGCTCGGCGCCGCCAGCTCGACCACCCGCGCCGGCCCGACCACGCCGGCCGCCGCCCGCCGCGCCAGCCCGGTCGCCGCCGCGTCGTTCACCGTCACCGGGTAGGTGCGCTCGAACCGCACCGTGGCACTCGCCCCGAGCCCGGTGGCCACGCCCTCGGCAACCCGCCGCACCCCCGCCTCCAGCTGGTCGCCAACCTCCGGCGCGAACCAGCGCGCCGTGCCGCGCATCGCCACCCGCTCGGGGATCACGTTCTCCGCCACCCCGGCATGGATGGCGCCGATCGTCACCACCCCGGAGGCCATCGGATCGAGCCCGCGCGAGACCAGCGACTGCAGCGCGGTGACGACGTGGGCGGCGGCCAAAATCGGGTCCACCCCCTCCTGCGGCTTGGCGCCATGCGCGCCCCGCCCGGTGA
The DNA here is from genome assembly GCA_965198995.1 of Acetobacteraceae bacterium. GTDB lineage: Bacteria > Pseudomonadota > Alphaproteobacteria > Acetobacterales > Acetobacteraceae > CAXMMR01. The sequence goes on along the minus strand of CBDAQG010000002.1, from coordinate 339,858 downwards.
TCGTGATGTCGATCACGCCGACCGCCGCCATCACCGGCCCCTCGCGCCAGGCGATGGTGCCGGCCGGCAGGCTCGGCCAGTTGTGCAGCCCGAACACGCGGTCCATCGGGCAGCGCTCGAACAGCCCGTCCTCGATCATGATCCGCGCCCCGCCGGCATTCTCCTCCGCCGGCTGGAAGATCACGTAGACGGTGCCGGCGAACCCGCGCGTCTCCGCCAGGTGCCGCGCCGCGCCGAGCAGCATGGCGGTGTGCCCGTCATGGCCGCAGGCATGCATCACCCCCGGCGTGCCGGAGGCGTACGCCACCCCGCTCGCCTCCTCGATCGGCAGCGCGTCGATGTCGGCGCGCAGCCCGATCGAAGCCTCGCCCGCACGCCCCCGGATCACGCCGACCACGCCGGTGCCGGCCAGCCCGGTGATCACCTCGTCGACGCCAAAACCGCGCAGCCGCTCGGCGATCACCGCCGCGGTGCGATGCTCGGTCAGGCCGATCTCGGGATGCGCATGCAGGTCCCGCCGCCAGGCGGTCATCTCGTCGTGAAAGGCGGCGATGCGGTTGATGATCGGCATGCAGACTCCCGAAGCAAGCGCTGCTTTTTTTAAAGCAGGTAAAAACCTCTATCTCAGACGTCTACACCGGCCCCGCCACAGCCCAAACGAGCAAAAGTTTTTTGGTTCTTTTTTGCAAAGAACCGCTCCCTTCACCGCCGCCCGAACATCGCCTCGATCTCCGCCCGGCTGAGCTTCAAAAACGTCGGCCGGCCATGGCTGCAGGTCGCCGCCCGCGGCGTCCGCTCCATCTGCCGCAGCAGCGCGTTCATCTCGGCCGCGGTCAGCCGCCGCCCGGCCCGCACCGAGCCGTGGCAGGCCAGCCGGGCGATCGCGGCGTCGAGCCGTGCGGCCAACGCCACCGCCTCGCCGGCCTCGGCGAGCTCGTCGGCCAGGTCGCGCAGCAGCGGCCCCGGCTCCGGCGCCCCGAGCAGCGCCGGCAGCGCCCGCACCAGCACCGCCCCCGGCCCGAACGCCTCCACCTCCAGCCCGAGCCGCCCCAGCATCGCCGCCGCGCCGACGATCCGCGCCGCGTCGGCCGCCGCCAGATCGACCACCGCCGGGATCAGCAGCGGCTGCGCCGCGACGCCACCGTCCAGATGCTGCTGGCGCAGCGCCTCATGCGTCAGCCGCTCATGCGCGGCGTGCTGGTCGACCAGCACCAGCCCGCCATCCCCGGCCACCGCGATCACGTAGGTGTCCAACACCTGCGCCACCGCCGCGCCCAGCGGGTGCTGCGCCTCGATCACCTCCCCGCCAGGCTGCCAGGTCGGCGTCGCCACCCGCGCCGCCGGCGCACCGTCAAGCGGCAGCTGCGCCTCGGCGAACGCGTAGCCCGAATCCTGACCACCGCCGCGCCAACCGCCAACCGAGGCCCGCGCCGGCCGACGCGGCGGCAACGCCACCCGGGCCGCCACCCCGGCGCCGCCCGCCAGCGCCCGCTTCAGCCCGCCGATCACCAGCCCGCGCACCGGCTCGGGGTCGCGAAACCGCAGCTCGGTCTTCGCCGGATGCACGTTGACGTCGAGCGCGTCGGCCGGCAGGTCGAGCCACAGCGCCACCATCGGGTGGCGCCCGGCGGCGATCACCTCGCGATAGGCGACCCGGACCGCCACCCGCAGCACCGGGTCGGCCACCGGCCGGCCGTTCACCACCAGCCCCTGGCCGGCCGGGCTCGCCCGGCTCACCAGCGGCGACACCGCATAGCCGCTCAGCCGATAGTCGCCGCGCCGCTCCTCGACCGCCAGCATCGCCTCGGCCGCCGCGGCCCCGAGCAGCGCCGCCACCCGGGCGTGCCGGTCCTGCGCCGGCAGGTCGAGCACCACCCGGCCGTCGCTCACCAGCCGCACGCTGACCGCCGGGGCCGCCAGCGCCAGCCGCCGCAGCGCCAGCTCGCACTGCTCCGCCTCGACCCGGACCGACTTCAGGAACTTGCGCCGCGCCGGCGTGGCGAAGAACAGCTGCTCGACGGTCACGCGCGTGCCCGGGCGTCCGGCCGCGGGTGCGACCGGCCGCACCACCCCGCCATCGACGGCGATCCGGCTGGCATGCGCCGCGCCGGCGGTGCGCGAGACGATCGCCAGCCGAGCCGCCGCGCCGATCGACGGCAGCGCCTCGCCGCGAAACCCCAGCGTCGTGATCCGCACCAGCTCCGGGTCGGCGAGCTTGGAGGTGCAGTGCCGCCGCACCGCCAGCGCCAGCTCCTCGGCCGCCATGCCGCAGCCGTCATCGACGACCTCGATGCGCTCGACCCCGCCGCCCTCGATCGCCACCTCGAGCCGCCGCGCCCCCGCGTCAAGCGCGTTCTCCGCCAGCTCCTTGACCACCGCCGCCGGCCGCTCGATCACCTCGCCGGCGGCGATGCGGTTGATCAGCGCGTCGCTGAGCAGTTCGATCGGCATGCCGTCTTATAGCACAGCGCCGAACCCGCGTGCCGACGCCGCAGCCACCGTCGGATGCCCTGCCGACAGCCCCGACCTGGAGCCCGTCCCAGACTGCACCAGCGCTGGCCCGCTGGCCCGCCGATCAAGACCCGGACTGGAGCAGCGCCGTCCCAGGTGCGCCGCCCAAGTCGCGCCGCCCAAGTCGCGCCGCCCTAGTCGCGCCGCTCTAGTCACGCCGCTCTGGTCACGCCGCTCTGGGTCCGCTGCCGCAGCAGCGCCACCCTGGCCGCATTGTCGGACGGGCTCTCAGAAGATGCCGAGGAAGCCGCTCTTCGGCGCCGTCGTCTGGATGATCGGCGTGGTGCCGGCCAGCGGGCTCTGCCCCAGCGCGGCGTCGCGGCGCAGCCGCTGGCTCTCGCCCACCGGGTCGAGCGCGGTGCCGCTCGGCGGCGCCGGCTGCCAGAACAGCAGCGCGTCGGCGAAGCCCTGGCGCGGCCGGTCCAGCCCGACCTCCTGGTCCACCTGGTGGCGGATCCCGCTCGGCGCGCCCGGCCCGGCCTGGCGCACCAGCGCGTCCTGGCCCGGGCTGTCGGCGCCTACGGTGCCGCCGAGTGCCGTCTGCGGCGCCAGCGCCGCCTCGGCCGCCGACTGGCTCGAGACCTCCTGCGGCCGCGCCGCGCCCGGGCTCGGCGGCGGCAGCGAGAAGTCCGGCGGGATCGACAGCGGCGCCCGCGTGGTGACGGTGAATTCGTCCGGCGACTGCCGGCTGAGGCCAAAGGCGCGCGTCATCTGGTCGCCGGTGCAGCCGCCCAGCGACAGCGGCGCCAGCAGGCCGGCGGCAATCGCAAGACGACCCAGGACGGGGCGATCAAAGATCGTGCGGACGCGGTTCATCCCCGTCTCCTAGCCCGGCGGCTCGTCCGCCCGCAAGCCGTCCGGCGCCCCGCTCTGTCCCGGCAGGCGCCCACGCGGCCGCGCGCCGTCAAGCAGCAGCGCCGCGACGCCGCAGCAGATCGCCGCGTCGCCGACGTTGAAGACGTAGAACGAGTGCCCCGCCAGATGCGCGTGGATGAAGTCCACCACCGCGCCGTAGCGGCACCGGTCGGCGACGTTGCCGAGCGCGCCGCCGCCGATCGCCCCGATCGCGGTCGCCACCAGCCTGGTCTCCGCCCGCCGCAGCCACAGCCCCAGCCCCACCACCACCGCGCACGCCAGCGCCGCCAGCACCACCGCGCCGAACCCGCCGCCGGACTGCAGCAGCCCGAAGGTGATCCCCTGGTTCCACACCAGGGTGAAGTTCAGCACCGGCAGCACCGCCACCGACCCCAGACGCGGCAAATCGAGCCCGTGCAGCACCCAGTACTTGCTCGCCTGGTCGGCGATGAACACCACCACCGCCGCCACCAGCCCCGGCCACGCCCGCCTCATCGAGCCCACCTCATCAAGCCCGCCTCATCGCCGCCGCCTCATGGCGCGCGCCTCACGCCGCCGCCGCCCGATAGGTGACGCCGCTCTGCACCACCGCGACGCAGCGCCGGCAGAGCTGCGGATGCCGCGCATCCTCCCCCACCTCCTCCAGCACCTTCCAGCACCGCGCGCATTTCGCGCCCACCGCCGGCTCGACGGTGACCGCCTCAGCATCGGGCCGCAGCGTCACCTGCGAGACGATCGCCAGCTCCGCCCACTGCGCCGCATCGAGCAAGCTCCACACCGCCGCCCCCGTCAGCCCGACCTGCGCCTGCAGCGACGAGCCGATGCGCTTGTCCCGCCGCAAGCCCTCCAGCGGCACCGTGATCTCCGGCAGCGCCGCCAGGATCAGCGCCCAGTCGGCCGCCAGCCCGGCATCCCGCCACTCGTCCGGCAGCTCGACGAAACCCTGCTCATGCACGCTCTGCCCGTCGCCGAACCGCGCCTGCCACGCCTCCTCGGCGGTAAAGCACAGCACCGGCGCCAGCCACGTCGCGAGACACCGGTGCAGCACGTCGAGCACGCTGCGCACCGCCCGCCGCGTCGGGCTGCCCGGCCCGTCGCAGTACAGCGCATCCTTGCGCACGTCGAAGTAGAACGCCGACAAATCGGCGGCGCAGAACGCATGCAGCTCCGGATACACGCCGATCCAGTCGTGGCTCGCCACCGCCGCCGCCACCCGCGCCCCGAGCTCGGCCAGCCGGTGCAGCACCCAGCGCTCCAGCGCCGGCAGCTCGCCATACGCCACCACCTCGTCCGCCGAAAACCCCTCCAGCCCGCCCAGCACCCAGCGCAACGTGTTGCGCAGCCGACGATACAGCTCGCCTTGCTGGCGCAGGATCTCCGGCCCGATGCGCAAATCCTCCGACGTGTCGGCCATCATCACCCAAAGCCGCAGGATGTCCGCCCCCAGCGTGTCGGTCACCGTCTGCGGCGCCACCACGTTGCCGAGCGACTTGCTCATCTTGCGCCCCTGCTCGTCGAGCACGAACCCGTTGCTCACGATCGCCCGGAACGGCGCCGCCCCCCGCGTCCCCACCGCCTCCAGCAGCGAGCTCTGGAACCACCCGCGATGCTGGTCCGACCCCTCCAGATACAAATCCGCCGGCCACGGCAGCCCGCGCGCCGCCAGCGTGAACGCATGCGTCGAGCCGCTCTCGAACCACACGTCGACCACGTCCATCACCTGCTCATACGCCGCCGGATCCCGCCCCTCGCCCAGAAAACGCGCCGCCGGCGAGGCGTACCAGGCATCCGCCCCCTCGTCGCGAAACACCTCGACCACCCGCGCCATCACCGCCGCATCCCGCAGCACCGCCCCCGTCGCCCGCTCGACGAACACCGCAATCGGCACCCCCCAGGCGCGCTGGCGCGAGATGCACCAGTCCGGCCGCCCCTCCACCATCGAGGTGATCCGCCGCCGCGCCGCCTCGGGCACGAACCGCGTCCCCGCCAGCGCCGCCAGCGCCCGCGCCCGGATCTGCTCCGGCCCGTCCATCCGGATGAACCATTGCGGCGTCGCCCGGGTGATCAGCGGCGCCTTCGAGCGCCACGAATGCGGATAGGAATGCGTCAGCACCCCCCGCGCCAGCAGCCCGCCCGCCGCCACCAGCGCCGCACACACCGGGTCCGCCGCCTGGTAGACATGCACCCCGGCGAACAGCGGCACGTGCGCCAGATACCGCCCGTCATCGCCCACCGTCTCCGGCACCGCAATGCCATGCGCCCGGGTCAGCGCGAAATCCTCCTCGCCATGCGCCGGCGCCTGATGCACCAGCCCCGACCCCTGCTCGGTGGTGACGAACTCCCCCGCCAGCAACGGCACGTCGAACGCGTAGCCCTGGTCCGTCAGGGGATGCGCGCACACCACCCCCTCGAGCGCCGTCCCCGGGTAAACCCGCAGCACGTGATGCGTCGCAATCCCCGCCGCCGCGCACACCGCCGGCAGCAACGCCAGCGCCACCACCAGCCGCTCCCCCGGCACCGCCCATGACCCCTCGGCCACGCTGTCCACCCGCACCACCGCGTACTCGATCGCCGCCCCATAGGCGATCGCCCGGTTGCCCGGGATCGTCCACGGCGTGGTGGTCCAGATCACCACCGAGGCGCCGCCAAACACCCCCTCGCCCAGCACCGCGAACCGCACGAAGATCGTCGTCGAGACGTGGTCGTGATACTCGACCTCCGCCTCCGCCAGCGCCGTCTTCTCCACCGGGCTCCACAGCACCGGCCGCAAGCCACGATACAGCGCCCCGTTGAGCAAAAACCGCCCGATCTCCTCGGCAATCACCGCCTCGGCGGCGAAATCCATCGTCGCATACCGGCCCGCCCAGTCCCCCTGCACCCCCAGCCGCTGGAACTCCGCCGACTGCACCTCCAACCACTTGCCCGCCCAGGCCCGGCACTCGGCCCGAAACGCCAGCACCGGCACCTGGTCCTTGTCCCGCCCCGACTTGCGATACTGCTCCTCGATCTGCCACTCGATCGGCAGCCCATGGCAATCCCAACCCGGCACGAACCGCACGTCGTAGCCCGCCATCCGCCGGCCACGGTTGATCACGTCCTTCAGGATCTTGTTGAGCGCGTGCCCGATATGCAGATGCCCGTTGGCATAAGGCGGCCCGTCATGCAGCACGAACGGCGGCCGCCCCGCCCCCGCCGCCGCCAGCCGCCCGGCCAAATCCTGCTCCGCCCAACGCGCCAGCATCGCCGGCTCCCGCTGCGGCAAATCCCCCCGCATCGGAAACCCGGTCCGCGGCAGGAACACGGTGTCACGATAGTCGCGCGTCTGCTCACTCATGGCGACATAAAATGAGTGCTCGGCGGCAGGGTCAAGCAAGACCAGGGCTCTGCCCTGGACCCGCTGGGGCCGTGAGGCCCCAGACCCCTACTTGAAAGTGCCCCGCAGGAAGTCTTTTTGGCTCTGGCAAAAAGCAATCGTTGACGATTAGGTCTCGGGATGAGAACCCGCCGTGATGGCTCTTGCCGCAGCCAAGCCCCTTTGCGGTGCTCTCAGTGGATTAACGCCACCTCTTAGCAGTTGCCGGTAAGCCTTGGCATTCCTCAGTCGTTGAGGGTCTCTCCAAGCCTCTCTAATCAGCATTGGACTCATCGCAAGTGCTTTGATTGATAACCAAAGAAAGACAAACGGTACGCTGCACAAAAATATAAGTATGCAGAGCAATGCAGAGAAGATTGGCGCTAAAACAATCGCTGCGATGATAGTGAAAAATAAGCCCATCTGCATTGAGCCTTGATCTATTTAACTAAGGAGCAGGAATAAAACCCTTTGAGAGTTCAGTGTGCATTCTACACGGATTAAGTTGTGGCTATGGGAAGCCACTCTCTTCCAGGTTGTAACAGAGGGTTAAGTCAGATCCAAGGTCCTTCGGCGGTCAAGCCGAGAGGCGAGCCCTCGCCTGCCTGCTTTAAGTCTTCCCAAGCACGTCCCGAGCCGCCTGCGCATCCACCCTGATCTGCTGCTTCAGCGCCTCGAAGCTCTCGAACCGCTGCTCATTGCGCAGGAAGTGGTGCAGCGCCACCGCTACCTCCTGGTCGTACAGATCCCCCGCATAATCAAACAGATGCACCTCGAGCCGGCTCTCCAGCGCATCCCCCACCGTCGGCCGCCGCCCGATATTGGCCACCCCGTCATGCACCGTCCCGTCCGCCAACTGCACCCGCACCGCATACACCCCGCGCTGCGGCTCCAGATGCCGCCCGAGCGGCACGTTGGCGGTTGGAAACCCGATCGTCCGGCCGCGCTGGTCGCCGTGCTGCACCACCCCGCGGATCGCCCACGCCCGCCCGAGCTCCGCCGCCGCCCGCTCCGGATAGCCGTCCTGCAGCAGCCGCCGGATCCGCGTCGAGGAGAGCGGCCCACCGGAATCCACCAGCGGCGGCACCACTGTGAGCCCGATGCCGTCCGCCTCCGCCACCCGCGCCAGCACGCCCACATCCCCGCCCCGCCGATGCCCGAACGCGAAATCCGGCCCGCACGCCAGGTGCCGCGCCCCCAAGCCCGCCACCAGCACCTCGGCGATGAAGCGCTCGGCGCCCAGCTGCGAGAACGCCGCGTCAAACCCGAGCTGGTAGATCACCTCCACCCCCAGCGCCGCCAGCGCCCCCGCCCGCTCCGCCGGCAGGCTCAGCCGGAACGGCGGGTCGAACGGCCGGAACAGCTCGCGCGGATGCGGCTCGAAGGTCAGCACCGCCAACGGCGCGTCCGGCCGCGCCGCATGCGCCGCCCGCACCAGCGCCGCGTGCCCCAGATGCACGCCGTCGAAATTGCCGAGCGCGACGCTGGCCCCGCGCGAGCCCGCCGGCAGGTCGCGCCAGTCGGTGTGGACCCTCATCTCACCTCACGTGCGGCAGCCATCGCACCAGATGGCCGGGGTTTGTGTCGACCACAAGCGCATCAAGCGCAATCCGCACCCAGGGCAATCAGCGCATCAGCAAGGCGGGGGATCCGCCCTCGCCCCGTCACCCGCAGCGTGCAGCCGCAAGACGCGGCCTGAGGCCCAGACCATCCATCAGGCTCGGTGGTCAAGCGGGCTCTGTCTTGGCTTGCACATCATATCAGATGCTGCGCCGCTCGCCGTCGAACGGCCTGAGCCATAGTCCCCAACGAGATTGTTCCAGCGCCTAGGCTTTGGTGGGCTCAGGAGGCGGAGTAAGCCAGAAGTCTGACTGCGCGAAGCACCGTTGGAGGGGCTTGCGGGAGGGAGGTCCTTGCCTTGCCTTGCCTTGCCTTGCCTTGCCTTGCCTTGCCTTGCCTTGCCTTGCCTTGCTTTGCCTTGCTTTGCCTTGCCTCGCCTTGCCTTGCCTTGCCTTGCCTCGCCTTGCCTCGCCTTGCCTTGCCTTGCCTGTCTCGCCTGCCTGCCTCGCCTGCCTCGCCTCGCCTGCCTTACCCCGCCTCGCCTCGCCTCGACTGAATCGCCCTGCCTCGCCTGCCTCGCCTCGCCTCCAATCAGAGAGTTCTCAAACCGACACCAAGGACCCGCCATGCAAACCGCCGAGGCCGCCGCCAGCCTGCTGCACGCCGCCATCCAGCACCCCGCCGAGCCGCTCGCCGACCTGCCCGAGCCGCTGCGCCCCACCACCGAGGCCGACGCCTACGCCATCCAGGCCGCCCTCATCGCCAAGCTCGGCGGCGGCATCGGCGGCTGGAAGGTCGGCGCCCCCGGACCCGACGCCCCGCCCACCTGCGCCCCGCTGCCGCTCGCCAACCTGCTCGCCTCCCCCGCCAGCCTGCCCGCCGAACGCTTCACCCTCCGCGGCGTCGAGAGCGAGATCGCCTTCCGCCTGGCCACCGACCTGCCGCCCCGCGACCAGCCCTACACACACCACGAGATCCTCGCCGCCATCGCCGCCGCCCACCCGCTCATCGAGGTGCTGCAGTCCCGCTTCACCGACCCCGACGCCGTCACCCCGCTGGCCAACCTGGCCGACCTGATCCAGCACGGCGCCCTCATCATCGGCCCGCCGATCGCCGACTGGCGCGCCGTCGACTACGCCGCCATGACCATCCACCAGACCGCCACCGGCACCCCCGACCGCGAGCGCACCGGCAACCCCGCCGGCGATATGATCCGCCTGATCGCCTGGCTCGCCGACCACGGCGCCGTCTGGGCCGGCGGCCTGAAAGCCGGCCAGATCGTCACCTGCGGCTCCTGGACCGGCAAGTCATTCCCATCTCCCGGCAGCCGCGCCGTCGCCCAGTTCTCAGGCGCCGACCCGGTCATCGTGGAGTTCGAGTAAGCCAAACGCCTCCCCCCTCCGCGAGCCTCCGCCTGCTGCGCAGCAGTCGGAACCGTCCGGCCCGCCCCGCCCTCCGCTCCCGTCAAAGCCGAAGCCTTCAAAATCCCCCCGTCGCCGCGGTGCCCACACTCCAGGATCCGGATCCTGTCACACAGGCTTGCCCCAACAGCTCAGCCGCAGCGTCAAGCCGAGCCGATCACCCCGAGCAACGATGCCCAAGAGCACGATCAACAACGCGAAACCCATCTCCTAACACGTCCAAACCACCCGACCCCCGGGCCATTGTACGCCGAATGTCTGACCAAAAAGTAAACGACCGCCCCTCGGCGTCTGCTGTTCCGCCGATCGTCACCCCTCGACGCCGCCCAGCCCCCATCAAAGCCCCGCCTTCATCCGCGCGAAGGCTGGCCGGTTGGACACGCAAGCGCCTTATGGACTTCAAAGGCGCCGTCCCGCGCCACGCCCCGCGTGGTGAAGACTGGAGAACCCGATGCAGCACCGCTCCCTAGGCCGCTCCGACCTGTCCATCCCGCCCCTCGTCCTCGGCGGCAACGTCTTCGGCTGGACCGCCGACGAGCCCACCTCCTTCGCCCTGCTCGACCGCGCGCTCGATGCCGGCCTCGTCGCCATCGACACCGCCGACCTCTACTCCGCCTGGGCCCCGGGCCACTCCGGCGGCGAGAGCGAGACGGTGATCGGCCGATGGCTCGCCCAGGACCCCTCCCGCCGCCACCGCGTCGTCATCATGACCAAGGTCGGCGGCCCGCTCGCCGGCACCAAGGGCCTCGCCCCCGCCCGCATCGCCGCCTGCGTCGAGGCCTCCCTCGCCCGCCTCGGCGTCGAGCGCATCGACCTCTACCAGTCCCACTTCGACGACCCCGAAATCCCCGTCGCCGAAACCCTCGGCGCCTTCGCCAAGCTCATCCAGCAGGGCAAGGTCCGCGCCATCGGCGCCTCCAACTTCACCGCCGCCCGCCTCGCCGAGGCGCTCGCCGCCAGCGCCGCCCACAACCTGCCCCGCTATGAGTGCCTACAGCCGCACTACAATCTCCTGGAGCGTGACTTCGAGGCCGAGCTCGGCCCGCTCTGCGCCCGCGAGCAGGTCGGCACCATCCCCTATTTCGCCCTCGCCGCCGGCTTCCTCACCGGCAAATACCGCACCGCGTCGGACGCCGAAGGCCGCGCCCGCGGCGGCAATGTCGCGAAATACATCGGCGCCCGCGGCGCCCCCGTGCTCGCCGCCCTCGACGACCTCGCCGCCGCACACGACGTCACCCCCACCGAGATCGCCCTCGCCTGGCTCGCCGCCAAATCCACCGCCCCCATCGCCAGCGCCACCAGCCTCGACCAGCTCGAACACCTCATCGCCGCAGCAAGCCTGGAGCTCACGCCGGCTGAGATCGCGACGTTAGATGCCCTGTAAGTAAGGCAAGGGGCTTTGCCCCTTGACCCCACCAAAGGCCGGCGGCCTTTGGAAACCGACTTATTAGATGGGGTCTGGGGCCGCGGGCCCCGTCATGCGAATGCACGCTAGCGCGTGACAGGTCGAGGGCAGAGCCCTCGCCTTCCTTCCTTGGAGCTTACCGTGTCCGTCATCCGCCCCGCCATCGAGGCCCTCGAAGACAGCCCGATCCTCGAGATCTTCCGCCTCGGCTTCGACGTCCCCGACCTCATCGCCATGTGGGCCGGCGAGCCCGACATCCCCACCCCGCGCTTCATCTGCGCCGCCGCCAGCCAGGCCCTGTTCGCCGGCCGCACCTTCTACTCCGCCAATCGCGGCCTTCCCGAGCTGCGCGCCGCACTCCGCCGCTACCACCACCGCATCCAGGGCGTCACCCTCGACGACGACCGCCTCGCCTTCACCTTCTCCGGCATGCAGGCGGTGATGCAGGTCGCCCAGGCCGTGCTCGCCGCCGGCGACAACGCCGTCGTCATAACCCCCTCCTGGCCCAACGTCATGCGCGCCTGCCAGATCAACGGCGCCACCATCCGCGAGGTCGCGCTCACCCCCACCGAGGCCGGCTGGTCGCTCTCCTTGCCCACCCTGTTCGCCGCCTGCGACGAGCGCACCCGGCTGATCTACGTCGCCTCCCCCGGCAACCCCACCGGCTGGATGATCACCCAAGACGAGGCCGGCGAGCTGCTCGCCTTCTGCCGCGACCGCGCCATCGCCCTGCTGTCCGACGAGGTCTACCACCGCATCGTCTACGACCAGCCCTCCGCCTTCAGCTTCCTGCAGATCGCCCGTCCCAGCGACCCGCTCTTCGTCGTCAACAGCTTCTCCAAGGCCTGGGCGATGACCGGCTGGCGCATCGGCTGGCTGGTCTACCCGGCAGGCTGCACCCAGTCCTTCGAGAAGCTCATCCAGTTCAACACCAGCGGCGGCCTCGAATTCCTGCAAGCCGGCGCCATCGCCGCGCTCGATGACGGCGAGCCCTTCGTCGCCGAGTTCGTCGCCCGCTGCCGCACCGGCCGCGAGCTCGTGACGCGCCGCCTCGCCGCCATGCAGCGGGTCCAGATCGTGCCCGCCCAGGGCGCGTTCTACACCATGTTCAGCATCGACGGCGTGGACGACACCCACGAGTTCTGCCGCCGCGCCGTGCACGGGGCGCGCATCGGCCTGGCCCCGGGAACCAGCTTCGGCGGCGGCGCCGAGCGCTTCATCCGCCTCTGCTACGCCAAGAGCCCCGCCTTGCTCGACGAGGCGATGGACCGGCTGGAACGTTTCATCCTGAGTTGAGCCCCGGCGGCGCCCGTCCGCGCCACCACTCACTCTCGAAAATATGTTCGCCATCGTTACGGCAGCGGTCTTCTCGGTGCCGGCTGGCACCGCTTATTCTCCGAGCCGGACGGCGTCGCTTATTCAATGAAAGCTCTGTTGGGCCAGAAGGGCTGAACCCAATGCTTCGAGATGCAGACGGCGACGTCCCCGAGCGTCTTGACGTCGACCTCTGCATCGTCGGCGCCGGCGCGGCCGGCATCGCCATCGCCCACCGCCTGCTCGGCAGCGGCCTGCGCGTCTGCCTGCTCGAAAGCGGCGGCCTCGCCCACGAGGACGCGACCCAGGACCTCTACGCCGGCGACAGCGTCGGCCACCCGATGGAGATGGATGTCGGCCGCTACCGCATCCTCGGCGGCTCAACCAGCCGCTGGACCGGCCGCTGCGCCCCGCTCGACCCGATCGATTTCACCGCCCGCCCCTGGGTCTCCCACTCCGGCTGGCCGATCAATGCCGCCAGTCTCGACGCCTACTACCCGGACGCGCAAATCATCTGCGGCTTCCGCGCGCACTGGCCGCAGCCGGGCGGCGCCATGCGCGGCCGCGCCAACGGCGTCAACGACGAGCCCGACAGCTTCATCTGGCGCTTTCCCCGCAGCGCCGACAGCGCCCGTCTGGATTTCAGCCGCACCTTCCGCGCCGCATTGGCGGCCGACCCCAACACCATCGTCGTGCAGCACGCCAACGTCACCGCCCTGGAAACGAACGCGGCCACCAGGGTCCACACCATCCGCGCCCAGACGCTGGCCGGCGCCAAGCTGCGCGTCACCGCCCGCGCCCACGCCCTGTGCTGCGGCGGCATCGAGAACGCCCGCCTCCTGCTCGACAGCGCCGAGGATCCACAGCACGCCCTCGGCAACGCCCACGACCTCGTCGGCCGCTTCTTCATGCAGCACCCGCGCGGCGTCACCGCCACCGTGTCCGCCACCGCCGCCCAGGCGCGCGCGCTGCAGCAGCAATTCAACCTGTTCGCCTCCCGCCACACCGCGCAGCACGAAGTCGGCTTCACCCTCACCGAACACCAGCAGCGCGAGCGCGGCCTGCTCAACGCCAGCGCCGTGCTGGCTTACGAAGCGGCACCTCATTCCGGTTGGGAATCGCTCAAGCTGCTGCGCGCCCGCCTCCGCCAGCATCGTCTCGGTCGCGGAACGCTGCGTGAGATGCAGCACCTCATCGCCGACCCGTTCGATGTCGCAATGAATACCTGGCGCCTCGCCCGCGGCCGGCAAACCGCCTTCCTCAAGCCGCGCATCAGCGTCGTCGCCGACCTCGAGCAACTGCCCGATCCGGACAGCCGCGTCACCCTGTCAAACCGCCTCGACCGGCTCGGCCGCCGCCGCGCCTCGGTCGATTGGCACATCTCGCCGCTCGAGCGCCGCACCGCCCGCGCGCTCACCGAGCTCGTCGGCAACACCCTGTCCCGCCGACGCCTCGGTGACACCCGCCTCGCCGCCTGGCTGTTCGAAACCGGCCCCTATGTCGGGCGCGAGCTGCTCCGCACCCACCACCACATCGGCACCACCCGCATGGCAACCAACCCCCGCCACGGCGTCGTCGACGCCAACTGCCGCGTCCACGGCACCGAAAACCTGTTCGTCGCCGGCTGCTCGGTGTTCCCCACCGGCGGCCACGCCAACCCCACGCTGACCATCGTGGCTCTCGCCCTCCGCCTCGCCGACCACCTCCGCGCAACCCTCACCCAGACACCTGCATCAAGGCGGGTTACGGCTGAGTTGCTGCAAGCCGATTAAGGCCAGGGCTCTGCCCTGGACCCGTCACGCGCTAGCGTGCAGTCGCACGACGGGGCCCGCGGCCCCAGACCCCATTTGAATGGGACTACGCCCCCAACCGTGCTAGCAATCCGCTGAGGCGAGGCCTTGCAGAGGCGGTCATGCAAATCTTGCCTATCAGCAAGACTTCGCATAACTCATTGATAATGTTGACTGCGCTCGCGACAAGTTGGGGCATTTGCCTCCATTGCCCGACCTGCCAAAATCTTGCTGTATTTCACGTCGATAGAAATCTACAGCTTCAAAGAAGATCCTTGGGAAATGGGGTCTGGGGCCTCCGGCCTCGTCGTGCGACTGCACGCTAGCGCGTGACGGGTCGAGGGCAGAGCCCTCGCCCTACCCTTCCCGCACCCGCCCCCTGGCCGCTGCGTAAACCTCCCGATCCAGCCCCGTCCGCGCCGCCAGCGCCTCGCGCACGGCGGGCGTCAGCTCCACCGGCACTGCCGCCGCATGCATCGGGTTATCGCGATGGTTCCGGTCGGTGCTGTTCAGCCAGGCGACCCGCGCCGGCGCGGCGATCCCGAGCCGCGGCGCGAACCGCGCCAGGCTGCGCCGCAGCTCCTCGGTGATGCCGACGCAGTCGATCCCCTGCAGCGCCGCCAGCGCGTCGGTCACGTCGCGCCCGCCGAGCTCGGTGTGCCCGCCGCTCGGATAGCGTCCGGTGAGCCGGCGCACATACAGGTTGTCCGTCGAGGCGAGCAGCCCCGGCTCGTCGCAGCGCAGGAAGTCGAGCAGCGACAGCCGGTGCGCCAGCAACGGCCCCTCATGGCCCGCCAGCGTGCCGAGGTGCTCCGGCGCCAGCGACCGCCAGTAGCGATACAGCGACACCAGCCGCGCCCCCGGCTCGCGCAGCAGCGTCAGCACCACCCGGTGCGGCCCGAGCCGTCGCAGCCCCGGCAGGTCGTAATGCCCCCACACCAGCGGGTAGCGGTCAAGCGCGCCGGCGAAGCTGGGCGGAAAGGCCGAGAAGCGGTCCGGCGGCATCCCGCGCATCGGATCGGGGTCGATCTGGTCGGGGTGCACATGGCCGCGCAGCCAGGCGAGCAGCGAGTGCCCGCCGGTCTTCTCGAGGTGCAGCACCGAGAGCTTCGGCCCGAGCCACACCGCGCCGGCCGACCCCGGCAGCGCCGCCCTGAGCTGCTCGGCCAGCGCCGGATCGTCGCCGTGGCGCAGCAGCGCGTGCAGCATCTGCACCCGTCCGGCCGGCAGGCTGGCCAGCCCCCGCAGCAGCGGCGGCACCGTCGCCCCGTCGCGATTGAACGCCGCCACCGCGCAGCGCCGCTCCGCCGCGTTCGGCCATCGCCACAGGCTCAGCCTGAGCATCGGCGCCGCGACGGCGCCGGCGATCAGCCGGAGTGCGAGGCCACGCAGGCGCGGCCGCTGGCGCCCGCGCGGCAGCGTGTAGGCGATCGAAGTGTCCAAACCAACGACGGTCCTTGCTGAGGAACCGGTCCGGCGGCCAGCCCAGGCGCAACATAGGCCTGCCGACAGATGACGAAAGCCTCCATCTGTAACGGAGGTTTGCCTTACGAACGTCTGCCAGGCTCCAGCGCGCTGAACCCCCGCTGCAGCTCGAACTCCGACGAGGTGACCGCCGTCTCGATCATCGCCAGCCGCCGCTCCAGCCGCAGCAACTGCTCCAGCACCGCCTCGGCCGCCCCGTCGCCCGGCACCCGCTCCCGTCCGCGCGGATCGAAATCAGCCATCCGCGGCCGATACGCCGGCCGCGCCATCGCGTCGAACGGCCGCCTCCGCCGCCGGCGCCAGGCCTTGCGGGCGAAATAGGCGCAGAGCGCAATCACGCCGAGGCCAATGACCGGGCTGCCGCTACTGCTGCTGCTGCTGTGATGATGCGTCGCCGGCTTGGCCTCAGCCGCATCGTCGTCATCGTCCCCATCATCCGCCGCCTGATGGGTCGTCCCGGTGGGCGTCGAGATGACGATGTCCGCCCCGTGCTTGGACATCGTCATCGTCGGCGTGCTGATCGTGATGTCGGTGCCGTGCTGCACGTAGGTCACCGTCGGCGTCGTCACCTCGACGTCGCCGCCATGCCGCAGCACGTGCGCGGTCGGCGTGCTGATGTCGAGGTTGCCGCCGCGCTTGAGCGCGCCGCTGGGCGAGAACGGCCAGTCCTCCGCCGGCACGTCGGCGGGCCGCGCCGGCGGCTGGAAGCCGGGCGTCGGCTCACGCGCGGCTGCGCTGCCAAGCGTCGCCCCAAGCCCCGCGGCCAACGCCACCGTCAGCAGGATCAGCCCCGCCCTCACGAACGCGACCGGCTGCGCCAGCCCGGCAAATCCTCGTCCAGGATCCGCTCGAGCGCCTCGATCCTGCCCTCCAGCCGCCCCGCCACCTGCTTGGCCTCCCCCAGCGCCGCCACGTCCACGCCGCCCGCACTCGGCCGTCGTGGCATCAGCCGCACCATGGCGACCAGCACCAGCACGAAGCCGAAAATCGTGACCAGGTCCCAGTCCATCGCCGCCTCAGACGCTCTCGCCCTCGGGGCTCTTGGTCACCGCCGGCAACCGGTTGCCGAGCCGCCGCCGCATCGCCGCCAGCTCGTCCTCCACCGCGGCGTTCGCCTCAAGCCCCGCGAGCTGCTCCGCCAACCCCTGCGGCGAGCCCTCCGGCGCCGCCCCGATGTCGAACGCCTCCACCCGCCCCTCCGCCTCGTCCAGCCGCCGCTCCACCGCCTCGAAGCGGTCGAACGCGTCCGCCACCCGCCGGTCATGCAGGCTGGTGCGCAGCTTTAGCCGCGAGCTGGCAATCCGTCCGCGCGACGTCAGCGCCTTCTCGCGCGACCGCGCATCCGCGAGCTTGGCCTGCAGCCGCCCGATATCGGCCGATTGCGCCTCCAGCCCGGACACCACCTGCTCGAGCTGCCGCTCCAGCGCCGCCCGTCCCTCCCCGGCATGGTGGCGCGCCTGCAGCGCCCCGCGCGCCAGATCCTCCCGGTCATGCGTCAGCGCCAGCTCCGCCTTGCGCTGCCACTCCGCCTCCTCGCGCTTGGCACTCTCGATCCGGCGTGCGAGCTCTTTGCGCTCGGCGATGGTCTGCACGGTCTGGCTGCGCACCTCGACCAGCGTGTCCTCCATCTCCTGGATCATCAGCCGGATCATCCGCTCGGGATTTTCGGCGCTGGCGAGCAGGGCGTTGAAGTTGGCGTTCACGATGTCGGTCAGCCGCGAAAAGACACCCATGGCGTCAGTTCCTTGTCCCAGTAGGTTGAATGGAGCACGCTTTTGAAACCCTGTGCAGGCCCCGCGCCCGCGCAGCGGGCGCTCCTGAGTCGTCGCGCCGATTTGGCCACCCCGTCCTGCCGCGCCTAGGATCACGCGCGGCAATGGCGGAGAGCGGAACAGGATGGCGCGAACCGCCACTCAGCGCGGCGAGGTCGAAACCCCGCTTGGCACCAGCGAGGCCTTCACCGCCATGCTGGCGCACGTCTCCCAGGTCGCCGCGATCGAGCGCCCGCTGCTCATCATCGGCGAGCGCGGCACCGGCAAGGAGCTGGTCGCCAGCCGCCTCGCCTTCCTCTCGCCGCGCTGGGACCGCCCGTTCATCAAGCTCAACTGCGCCGCCCTGCCCGACAGCCTGCTCGACAGCGAGCTGTTCGGCCACGAGGCCGGCGCCTTCACCGGCGCCCAGCGCCGCCGCCCCGGCCGCTTCGAGCTCGCCCATGGCGGCACCCTGTTCCTCGACGAAATCGCCACCGCTGCCATGCCGGTGCAGGAGAAGCTCCTGCGCATCATCGAGTACGGCCAGTTCGAGCGCCTCGGCGGCACCGAGACCCTGCATGTCGACGTCCGCGTCCTCGGCGCCACCAACGCCGACCTGCCCGCGCTCGCCGCCGCCGGCCGCTTCCGCCCCGACCTGCTCGACCGCCTCGCCTTTGACGTCGTCACCGTCCCGCCCCTGCGGCAGCGCGCCGAGGACATCCTGCTGCTCGCCGAGCACTTCGCCCGCCGGATGGTCGGCGAGCTCGGCGGCCGCGCCTTTCCCGGCTTCGCCCCCGCCGCCCGCCAGCAGCTCCTCGCCCACGCCTGGCCCGGCAACGTGCGCGAGCTGCGCAACGCCGTCGAGCGCAGCATCGCCCGCGCCGAGCGCCCGGACCGCCCGCTGCCGCGCATCCTGCTCGACCCGTTCGGCACGCCCGCCTCGCGAAGCGAGGCCAGCGCTCCCGCCTCGCGAAGCGAGGCTAGCGCTCCCGCCGCGCGGCCGCCCGCTGCCCAGGCAGGCCCGGCGGTCGCCGACGCCACGCCGTCCGAGGCGCTCCAGCCCGGCGACTTCCTCGGCCAGACCCAGCGCTTCGAACGCCGGCTGCTCGCCGAGGCACTGGCGACGGCCCAACACAGTCAGACCCGCGCCGCCCGCCTGCTCGGCCTCAACTACCACCAGTTCCGCCACCTGCTGCGCAATCACGACATGCTGCCTGGCCGCGACCAGGCCCCTCACGAGGCCAGCGGCTGAGCGGCGACCAGCGCCGCCACCGGCACACCCGCCGCACGATCAAGCCCGCGCTCCGTCCAGCCCTGCGCCGCAACCCAGCCAAAGCACAGCACCAGCACCAACATCACCGCCGCCAGCACCGCAAACACGGTCGGCAGCACCGATCCCGCAGCACGCACCGGCGCCGGACGGCTGACCGTGGCAGGAGAAACGGCCTGGATCGTCGCGTAATGGCTCATGACGGACACTCCTTCTTGCGAAAGCCTCATGGCTCTCTGCAGGAAGCATTTGCATCAGCCGTGCCAACTATCAAAGACGAAGCAACATACTGAAAATAAACATTAATATTTTTGCACAGAACCGAAGAACCTTGAGCGTCTGTAGTTCTCGCCAATTCTTCAGAAAATTTATCAAAAAGTAAAAGGAAGGCCAGGGGCTTTGCCCCTGGACCCCATTAAAGGCGGAGCCTTTAAAATCCATTTCTTTAGTAGTGGGGTCTGGGGCCTCGGGCCCCAGCGGAGTCCAGAGGCAGAGCCTCTGGCCTTCCTTTTAACCCCGCCGCACACCGTCACCGAACCGGACCCGCCCGCCCTGCACCACCCGCGCCGTCAGCCCGCCATGCCCGCGCACCGCGTTGTAGCCGCCGGTTCCGAACACCTCCTCCATCCGCGAGCACGGATGGCACGCCCCGGTCACCTGCAGCCGCACCTCGCCCACCCACAGCGCGCCGTCGCCCAGCGCCAGCAGGTTCAGCCCCGCCACCACCAGGTTGCGCCGCAGCAGCGCCGGCTCCGGCGCCGCAATCCCGAGATAGCTGCCCACCGCCGCCAGGTGCTCCTGCTGCAGCAGCGTCACCTGCCGCTTGCCGCTCTGCCCCTCATAGCGGTCGCCAACAACGCCGGCCGCCACGTCCAGCTCGGCCTGCGCCACCGCCACCATCGCCGCGCGCCTCGCCGGCCGCAGCCCGATCCAGCACAGCACCCCCGGCCGCATCGGCGCCGTCAGCAGCCGTCCGAGTGGCGAGGCAGGATGAAGCATGGTGGTCCTCGGAGCCGTTCGGGGTGATGCTGTCGCGGCCGCCAACATGGTCACGATCGGTCCCGATGCGCCCTGACACCCTCACCCTGTCCCTGCTCCAGTTCGAGCCGAGCTCCGCCGGCCTCGCGGCCAACCTCGAGCGCATCGAGCACGCCGCCCGCGCCGCCGCCGCCGCCGGCAGCCGCCTGCTCGTCGCCCCGGAGCTCGCCACCACCGGCTACGCCTCGCTCGACGCCATGCACGCCCTCGCCGAACCCGCCGACGGCCCCACCCTGCACCGCCTCGCCGCGCTGACCGACGCGCTCGACCTCACCCTGGTCGTCGGCGTGCCCGAGCGCGCCGCCGGCGGCCAGATCTACAACGCCGCCGCCCTGCTCCGCCCCGGCCTGCCGCCCGCCCTCTATCGCAAATGCCACCTTTACGGCCGCGGCGAGCGCGCCGCCTTCACCCCTGGCGAGGCCCTGCCGGCGCTGCACGCCGTCTGCGGCCTGCAAGCCGCCATGCTGGTCTGCTACGACAGCGAGTTTCCCGAGCACGCCCGCGCCGCCGCGCTGGCCGGCGCCGACATTCTGCTGATCCCCACCGCCCTGCCACGCGCGCCCTCCTCGGTCACCGTCTCCCGGGTGCTGCTGCGCGCCCGCGCCCTGGAGAACCACCTGTTCGTCGTCTATGCCGGCCTGTGCGGCAGCGAGGCCGACATCCACTACCAGGGCGGCTCCTCCATCACCGGCCCGGACGGCGAAATCCTCGCCGCCGCCGGCGCCGGGCCAGCCCTGCTCACCGTCACCATCCGTCCCGACGCCCGCCACGCGCGCGGCCTCGACCCCTATCTGCGCGACCGTCGAGCAGATCTCTTCCGCTGAGAAACCGCTCCGCCAGCCCCACCGTCTGGAGCGCGAAGTCCGGCCCCAGCGCTTGGACAGTGGCCGTCTCGGCATGCGTCCGCGTCCAGCCCAGCAACTGCATCCGCCGCATCACCAGCAGCGCCCCCATCACCGCCCGATCCGCCACCGCCACCGCCCCATAGCCGCGGCACCACGCCTCGAACAGCGACGGCACCACCGCGGAATGCTCGATGAAGCTGACGGACGCGGCAAAGTCGGCGGCAAACCAGCCAAACCCGCAATCGTCGAAATCGATCACCGCCAGCCCATCCCGGCGCACCAGCAGGTTCGCCACCCGCAGGTCGGCATGGACCAGCCCGAACCGCGCCGGCCCCCGGCCATGCTCTCCCAGCCGCCGCGCCACCGCCTCGGCCGTCCGCCCCAGCACCGCCTCGCCGGCCGCCCCCAGCCCCGCCGCACCGCGCCAACAGCCCCAGTGCGCGCTCGCGCCCACCGCCGTCTCCACCGTCCAGGCCTTGCGCACGAACCAGGCCGGGCGCGCCCATCCCCGCGCCTGCGCGTGCAGCCTGGCCGTTACCTCGCCGATCAGGCCGAACGCCTCGGCCGCCGCGGCCGGCGCCACCCCGTCCACATGCTCGAACAGGATCGCCCACCGCTCCAGCATCCCGTCGCCAAGCCGCTGCACCGGTTCGCCATCGACGCCCCCGATCACCGCTGGGCAACAGACGGTCGCCGCGCGCCGCACCGCCTCGCTCCACGCCAGCTCCGACCGGATCTCCGCCAGCGTGTGATAGCCCGGCCGCGCCACCCGCAGCACCCGCCGCTCCCCGCCCGGCAGCCGCAGCAGGAAGGTGGCATTCTCCGAGACCGCCAGCAGCTCAACCCGCGTCCCAGACGGCAACGCCCACCACCCCAACGCTCCCTCGACCAGCCGCCGCAGCGCCTCGACCTGCTTGGGCTCATACACGGGGCGGCAGACACCCAGGCGAAGCGAGGCAAGGGGCTTTGCCCCTCGACCCCATCAAAGGCGGGGCCTTTGAAATCCACCCATTAGACGATGTGGCGATCCGGCTGACAGGCTAGTCGGCCTGCAGCGCCGCCAGCTCCTGTCCGTTCGGATCGGTGAAATGGAAGCGCCGCCCGCCCGGAAAGGCGAAGATCGCCTGAGTGACGACCCCGCCCGCCTGCTCGACCGCGGCCTGCGCAGCCTCCAGGTCGTCGACCGCAATGACGGCGAGCGGCGCCCGCGTCGCCTCCGTCATGTCGCCCTGCAATCCGAGATCGACATCACCCGTCATGGTGCACGAATACGTCGGACCGAAATCGGTCAGGTCCCACCCGAACGCCGATCGGTAGAACGACTTCGCCGCAGCGAGGTCTCGCGCCGGAAACTCGACAAAGCTGATGCGGGCCACGGCTAACTCCTCGATGAGGCGGCTCGACCACACGCCGGCTTCCCCGCCAGGCCCGCCGCGCTCCTGACGATCCAACCCCTCGCGACCTCGGGCGTCGACAGCATGCTGACCGGCACGACGACAGACGACTTGCTCGCCGGCTGGTCCGTCTCAACTCTGCCGCAGCAACGATTAGAACCCGAACGACGCCCGCCATCAATCCTGGCAAGAGCCTGCCGGCAGACCACCGGCAAGCCCGAGTTCGTCCCCACCGAGGACTGCCCCAACGGCCTGCCCAAGCTCGGCGACGCCACCGCCGACCTCAACGGCCCGAGCTTCGCCGACGGCACCATCGAGTACGACGCCCAGCCGCTCGGCGGCGGCTTCGCCTCGTTCCGCTTCCGCACAGCCGAGCCCATCGCCCCTGCCTTGCCCCTTGCAGCCGGCCGCACCAGCCCCGCATATCGATGCCGAAAACAACCGACGAACTCTGGCCGGTAAACTCTGGCCGGCATGACCGGCGAGGCCATGTGCGAGCATGGCGAACGAGGTGCGGGGAGCAGATGCGGCTCGACATCAACGTCAAGGGACTGTTCGCAACCCCGGTCGCCGCGGTGGAGCTGCCGGGTGCGGCCGCCCGCAACGCCGAGCTGCGCCGCGTCATCCTGGCCCGCCGCGCCGAGGCCGGCTCCGTGCAGGCCTCCAACGCCGGCGGCTGGCACTCCGACCGCGAGATCGCCGCCTGGGGCGGCGCCGAGGTCACCCAGGTGCTCGACGTCGCCCGCGAGCTCGCCACCCGCCTCACCGCCGACCGCGACGGCGCCGCGGTCAAGCCCGCCTGGACCGTGCAGGCCTGGGCCAACGTGAACGGCCCCGGCGCGAGCAACATCTGCCACTACCATCCCGGCGCCTTCTGGTCGGGCACCTACTACGTCGACGACGGCGGCTGCTTCGCCGACCCGTCCCTCGGCGGCGAGTTCGAGATGCTGGACCCGCGCGGCCCCGGCCCGGCGATGTACGCGCCAACGCTGAAGTTCGCCGGCGAGGACGGCAGCTCGGTCGGCAGCGGCGAAACCATCCGCCCCCGCCCGGGCCTGCTGTTCCTGTTCCCATCCTGGCTGATGCACCAGGTGCGGCCCTACCGCGGCGACAGCCTGCGAATTTCTATAGCCTTCAACCTTGGCCTGTAAGGCAAGGCAAGAGGTTCTTTTTTGAAAAAAAGAACCAAAAAACTTTTACCCGTAAGAATGCCGGCTAGCCATTGCGGACCTGAGTCAGCAGAAGTTTTTTGCTTCTTTTTTTCAAAAAAGAAGCTCTTTCTTCCTGTCCTCTCAGCCTCCTGGACCATCAGCTTGGCGCCTCCCCCGTGAGCCAGTCGATCAGCGTCCGCCGGCAGGCGGAAATCACCGAGCTCGCACGCGCCAGCGGCCGGGTGCTGGTCGAAGAGCTCGCCCAGCGCTTCGCCATGACCCCGCAGACCATCCGCCGCGACCTCAACGAGCTGTGCGAAGCCCGCGTGCTCACTCGCGTGCACGGCGGCGCCATCATTGCAACCTCGGTGCATAACCTCGCCTACGAGGCCCGCCGCCTCGTCGCCCAGGAGCAAAAGCAGCTCATCGGCCAGGCCGCCGCCAGGCTGATCGCCGACAACTCCTCGCTGTTCATCAACCTCGGCACCACCACCGAGGAGGTCGCCCGGGCGCTGGCCGGGCGAGCTGGCCTGCTCGTCGTCACCAACAACATCAACGTCGCCACCGAGCTCGCCCGCAGCGCCTCGATCAACGTCGTCGTCGCCGGCGGCAGCCTGCGCGCCGACCGCGGCATCGTCGGCCACCTCGCGGTCCAGCTCATCGAGCAGTTCAACGTCGACGTCGCGGTGATCGGCACCTCGGCGATCGACCCGGACGGCACCCTGCTCGACTACGACATCCGCGAGGTCGAGGTCTCCCGCGCCATCATCGAGAATGCCCACCGCGTCGTCCTGGTCGCCGACAGCTCGAAATTCACCCGCCGCGCCCCGGTCCGCATCGCCAGCCTCGACGAGATCGACGTGCTGGTGACCGACTACCTCCCCACCGAGTGCCGCCTCGCTCTGGCCGAACGCCACGGCATCGAAGTCATCATCGCCGGCGCGGCTGAAGAGCCTTAAGAAAGGCCAGGGGCTTTCCCTCCGTGAGCCTTTGGCTCACTCCGCCCTGGACCCATCAAAGGCGAAGCCTTTAAAATCCATTCCTTGTTCATGGCTCATGGCGAGGTCGGTGCTCTGGGAAGCAGGACTAAATAGCTTCGCCAAGCAAGCAAGAGCATCGCCTGCCCTTACGGATGCGGGTCTGGGGCCTCAGGCCCCAGCGAGGTCCAGGAGCAGAGCTCCTGGCCTTCCCTGCTCGCTTGCCCGTTCCAAATTTTCGTGTCTTGATTACAAACGAAAACGCGCTGTCCAAGGCGCGCTCGCAAGCGGGGGGCGGCACGTGGCTGGCGACACCACCTCGGACATCTACGACATTGCGGTGATCGGCGGCGGCGTGAACGGCTGCGGCATCGCCAGGGACGCCGCCGGGCGCGGCTGGCGGGTGCTGCTCTGCGAGCGCCGCGACCTGGCGTCGGGCACCTCCTCGGCCTCCACCAAGCTGATCCATGGCGGCCTGCGCTATCTTGAGCAATACGAGTTTCGCCTGGTGCGCGAGGCGCTGACCGAGCGCGAGGTGCTGTGGCGCGTCGCCCCGCACATCGTCTGGCCGCTGCGCTTCCTGCTGCCGTTCCACAAAAAGCTGCGCCCGGCCTGGCTGCTCCGCCTCGGCCTGCTGCTCTACGACAATATCGGCGGCCGTAAGGCATTGCCTCCGACCCGCACCGTCCGCCTGACCGACGACCCGGTCGGCGCCCCGCTCAAGCCCGAGTTCCGCCGCGGCTTCGAGTATTCGGATTGCTGGGTCGAGGATTCCCGCCTCGTGGTGCTGAACGCCATGGCCGCCGCCGAGCTCGGCGCCACCGTGCTGACCCGCACCGCCTGCATCTCCGCCGACCGCCGCGACGGTTTGTGGGACGTCGTGCTGCGCGACACCGACACGGGCGAGCAGCGCCGCCTGCGCGCCCGCACTTTGGTCAACGCCGCCGGCCCCTGGGTCAGCGAGGTCGCCGGCGAGGTGATCCGCTCCAACGAGCGCACTCCGGTCCGCCTCGTGCAGGGCAGCCACATCGTCGTGCCCCGACTCTACGAGCACGACGAGTGCTACATCTTCCAGAATGCCGACAAGCGCATCTTCTTCGTCATTCCCTACGAGCAGGATTTCACCCTGATCGGCACCACCGATCAGGACTACCAAGGCGACCCGGCCGAGGTGCACGCCTCGCAGCAGGAGATCGACTACCTCTGCCGCTCGGCCAGCGAGTACCTGCGCCGGCCGGTCACCCCCGAAATGGTCGTCTGGACCTATTCCGGCGTCCGCCCGCTGCACAGCGAGGGCGACAGCCTGGCCCAGAAGATCACCCGCGACTACGTGCTGAAGGTCGACGCCCCACCTGGCGCGGCGCCGCTGCTGTCGATCTTCGGCGGCAAGATCACCACCTTCCGCAAGCTGTCCGAGGCCGCCCTTGCCGACCTGGCGTCTTACCTGCCTGCGGTCAGCGTCCGGCGCGCCGGCTGGACCGGCCGCGAGCCGCTGCCAGGCGGCGACTTCCCAATGACCGGCTACGACGCCGAGGTCGCCCGCCTGCAATCCGTGCACCCCTTCCTGCCGCAGCGCCTGGCCCGCCGCCTGGTGCGCGCCTACGGCACCCGTGTCGGCCGCATCCTGCACGGCGCCCGCAGCATGGCCGATCTCGGACGGGATTTCGGCGGCGGCCTGACCGAGGCCGAGCTGCGCTACCTTGTCGAGGCCGAGTGGGCCCGCACCGCCCAGGACGTCGTCTGGCGGCGCTCCAAGCTCGGCCTGCGCCTCTCCGCCGAGGAGATCGCCACCATCGACACCGCGCTCGCCGAGATGCTGACCGAGGCCGCCGCCGCGTGAGCCTCGCGCTTGAGCATGTCGGACTGAAGGTCGGCGCCGACACCATCATCCACGACGTGTCGCTCACCCTGCAGCGCGGCACCATGACGGTGCTGCTCGGCCCGACGCTCGCCGGCAAGACGACGCTGATGCGGCTGATGGCCGGCCTCGACAAGCCGACCAGCGGCCGCATCCTGCTCGACGGGCATGACATGGCGCGGGTGCCGGTGCGGCGGCGCTCGGTCGCCATGGTCTACCAGCAATTCGTCAACTACCCGTCGCTCACCATCTACGAGAACATCGCCTCGCCGCTGCGCGTCGCCCGCGTGCCCGCGGCCGAGCTTGACCGACGGGTGCGCGACGCCGCCCGGGTGCTCAGGCTCGAGCCGATGCTGCAGCGCCTGCCGGCCCAGCTCTCCGGCGGCCAGCAGCAGCGCACCGCCATCGCCCGCGCCCTGGTCAAGCGCGCCGAACTGGTGCTGCTCGACGAGCCGCTCGCCAATCTCGACTACAAGCTGCGCGAGGAGCTGCGCGAGGAGCTGCCACGCATCTTCGGCGAGAGCGGCTCGATCATCGTCTACGCCACCACCGAGCCGACCGAGGCGCTGCTGCTGCGCGGCAGCACGGCGACGATGACCGAGGGCCGGGTCAGCCAGTTCGGCCCCTCCGCCGTGCTGTACCGCGAGCCGCTCACGCTGGAGGCGGCGCGGGTGTTTTCCGACCCGCCGCTCAACGAACTCGCGGTGCGCAAGTCGGGCGGCGCGCTGACGACCTCGACCGGCCGCGAGCTGTCGGCCGCCGGCCGCCTAGCACGGCTCTCCGATGGCGACTATCGTCTCGGCTTCCGGGTCGAGCACGCGAGCCTCTCCCCCGTCAGCGCGAACGATTTGCGTCTCGCCGGCACGGTGATCGCGACCCAGCTGAGCGGTTCGGAGAGCTTCGTGCATGTCGACCTCGGCGGCGTCAGCTGCGTCTGCCTGGTGCACGGCGTGCATGACTGGAAGCCGGGCGCTGCCGCCGAAATGCGTCTGGACCCCTCGACGCTGTTCGTCTTCGACCGCGCGGGCGAGATTGTCGCCGAGCCGCGCCTCGCCGCGTCGGCCTGAGGAGCAGCCGGGATGACACGCATCACTCTGGACGGCATAGGCCACGCCTATGGTCGCGGCAACTACGCGCTGTCGCCGATCAACCACGTCTGGCAGCAGGGCCGCGCCTACGCCCTGCTCGGCCCCTCCGGCTGCGGCAAGACGACGCTGCTCAACATCATCTCCGGCCTCGTCATTCCCTCCGAAGGCCGGCTCCTGTTTGACGACCGGGACGTGACGCGGCTGCCCACCGAACAGCGCAACATCGCCCAGGTGTTCCAGTTCCCCGTGATCTACGACACGATGACGGTCGCCGAGAACCTCGCTTTCCCGCTGCGCAACCGCCGCATGCGTCCGCTCGAGATCAACGCCCGCGTGCGTGAGGTCGCGGCCATGCTCGACCTCACCGCCGTGCTCGCCCGCCCCGCCCGCGGCCTCACCGCGGACGCCAAGCAGAAGATCTCGCTCGGCCGCGGCCTGGTGCGCCGCGACGTCTCGGCGGTGCTGTTCGACGAGCCGCTGACGGTGATCGACCCGGCGCTGAAGTGGGACCTGCGCTCCAAGCTCAAGGAGGTCCACCAGGCGCTCGACCTGCTGATGATCTACGTCACCCACGACCAGGTCGAGGCGCTCACCTTCGCCGACCTCGTGGTGGTGATGAATGACGGCCGGGCGGTGCAAATCGGCACCCCCTCCGAGCTGTTCGAGCGCCCGGCCCACAAGTTCGTCGGCTACTTCATCGGCTCGCCTGGGATGAACTTCCTGCCCGCCCGCATCGTCGGCAACTCGGCGGTCGTCGACAACCATCAGATCCGCCTCGCCGGCAGCTACGCGGCAAGCCCGGATGGTCACGCCGAGCTCGGCATCCGTCCCGACTACGCAACCATCGGCAGCACGGGCGAGCTGCCGGTGCGGATCCGCCGCGTCGACGACCTGGGCCGGCTGCGCCTCGCCCATGTCAGCCTCGGCCAGCACGAGATGGTCGCGACGGTGCCGCCCGGCTACGCGATCTCCGGCCAGGAGGCGCGGATGACGCTGAGCCCGGCGCACCTGCACGTCTACGTCGACGACGTCCGCGTCGAAGGGCGCATGGAGGGCATTGCCGCATGAGCGACGACCAGATGGTGATCGCCAAGCCGTTCTATAATCGCGGCTGGCTGTTCGTGCTGCCGGTGCTCGCCTTCGTGCTGTTCTCGTCGCTGATCCCGGTGATGACGGTCGTCAACTACTCGGTGCAGGACACCTTCGGCCAGAACAACTTCTTCTGGAACGGCGCCGGCTGGTTCCGCGCCCTGCTCGACCCGTCGACCGACATCGGCGGCCGCTTCGCCGGCGCCGTGGTGCGCAACTTCATCTTCTCCTTCGTCGTGCTGGCGATCGAAATCCCGCTCGGCATCGCCGTCTCGCTGTGCATCCCACGGCACAGCTGGCGCGTCGGCGCGGTGCTGGTGGTGATCGCGCTGCCGATGCTGATCCCGTGGAACGTCGTCGGCACGATCTGGGAAATCTTCGCCCGCCAGGATATCGGCCTGCTCGGCTCGACGCTCAACCGCATCGGCATTCCCTACAACGACGTCGAGGACCCGTTCTCCGCCTGGGCCACCATCGTCACGATCGACGTCTGGCACTGGACCTCGATGGTCGCGCTGCTGTGCTATGCCGGCCTCAAGGCGATCCCGGACGCGTTCTACCAGGCGGCGCGCATCGACGGCGCCAGCCGCTGGTCGGTGTTTCGCAACATCGAGCTGCCGAAGCTGCGCAAGGTGCTGATCATCGCCATGCTGCTGCGCTTCATGGAAAGCTTCATGATCTATACCGAGCCGTTCATCGTCACCGGCGGCGGCCCCGGCGAGGCAACCAGTTTCCTGTCGATCGACCTCGTCAAGCTCGCCCTCGGCCAGGTCGACCTCGGCAACGCGGCGGCGATGTCGCTCACCTACAACCTGATCACGCTGACCGTCTGCTGGGTGTTCTTCACCTACACAACGCATTCCGAGCAGCGGCAATCCGAAACCGGAACCGCCTGATGCGCAATTTCGGCCGGCCGCTGGGCATGACGGCCTACATCATCGTGCTGATGCTGCCGATCTACTGGCTGATCAACACCAGCCTCAAGAGCAACGTGGAGATCGATGCCGGGGTCACGCTCTGGCCGCATCCGGTCACCCTCGAGCACTACCGCCACATCTTCGACGACCCGATCTGGTATCGCGGCTTCATGCACTCGCTCAGCTACGTGGCGCTGAACACGGTGATCTCGGTCGGCATCGCGCTGCCGGCCGCCTACGCCTTCAGCCGCTACCGCTTCGTCGGCGACAAGCACCTGTTCTTCTGGCTGCTGTCGCAATTGATGGCGCCGCCCGCGGTGTTCGCCCTGCCGTTCTTCAACCTCTACTCCTCGATCGGCCTGTTCGACACCGTCTGGGCGGTCGCCCTCGCACACTGCCTGTTCAACGTCCCGATCGCGGTGTGGATTCTCGAAGGCTTCATCTCCGGCGTGCCGCGCGAGATCGACGAGACCGCAGCGCTTGATGGCTACTCCTTTCCACGCTTCTTCATCCGCATCTTCATCCCGTTGATCGGCAACGGCATCGGCGTCGCCGCCTTCTTCTGCTTCATGTTCTCCTGGGTCGAGCAGCTGCTGGCGATGACGCTGACGGCCAACGCCGCCGAGCCGATCGTTGCGGTGATGACGCAGGCGATCTCGGCCGCCGGCGCCGATTGGGGCCTGCTGGCCGCAGCCGGCGTGCTGACCATGATCCCCGGCGCGATCGTCATCTGGTTCGTGCGCAACCACATCGCCAAGGGCTTCGCGCTTGGCCGCGTTTGAGGAGAGACTGTCGTGAACCTCGGTTGGATGGCCTGGACCTGGGCGAGCGGCGGCTTCTTCATCCTGATCGCCATCAGCCTGGTCGTGCTGACGCTGCTCGCGATCTACCGTCCGGAGACGCCGCGCGCCGGATTGTTTCGCTTCCGCACGACGCGCGGCGACCGTTACTTCATCAGCCTGATCGGCAGCGCCTACATCTTCATCCTGTGGATGCGCCTCGGCGGCGGTGAACTGTTCTATCCGCTCGGGATCTCGATCTTGTTCGGTATAGCGATGTTCCGCTATGCTTGATGAGGACTGGCTTTAGACGGAAATAATAACAGTCGGGGGAACGCGAAGATGAAAAGGCGTGAAATACTCAAGGTCGGTGCCGCGGTCGGCGCCGGCGTGCTGATCCGCAGCGGCACCTCGCACGCCCAGCAGGTCGATGCCGCCAAGAAATGGGTCGATAACGAGTTCCAGCCGTCCACGATGTCCAAGGACGAGCAGATGGCGGAGCTCGAGTGGTTTATCCACGCCGCCAAGCCTTACAAGGGCATGGAGCTGAACACCGTCTCCGAGATCCTCAAGGTGCACGAGTACGAGTCCAAGGTGCTGACCCAGGCCTTTGACGAGATCACCGGCATCAAGGTCAACCACAACCTGATGGACGAGGGCGCGCTCGTCGACAAGATCGAAGTCGAGATGCAGTCGGGCCGCCCGATCTACGATTTCTGGATGAACGACAGCGACTTCATCGGCACCCACCCGCGCTACCATGACATCGTCGGCGGCTCGCTCACCGACTTCATGGCGAACGACGCGAAGGACATCACCAGCCCCAAGATCGACCTGCCCGACTTCATGGGCCTGTCGTTCGGCACCTTCACCGACGGCAAGCTCTACCAGCTGCCCGACCAGCAATTCGCAAACCTCTACTGGTTCCGCCATGACTGGTTTCAGCGCCCGGAGCTGAAGACGCAGTTCAAGGCGAAATACGGCTACGAGCTCGGCGTGCCGGTGAACTGGTCGGCCTACGAGGACATCGCCAACTTCTTCACCAACGACGTGAAGACAATCGACGGCGAGCGCGTCTACGGCCACATGGATTACGGCAAGAAGGACCCCTCGCTCGGCTGGCGCTTCACCGACGCGTGGCTGTCGATGGCCGGCGTCGGCGACAAGGGCCTGCCGAACGGCCGCCCCGACGACGAGTGGGGCATCCGCATGACCGACAGCCGACCGCGCGGCTCGTCGATCACCCGTGGCGGTGACGCGAACAGCCCGGCAGCCGAGTTCGCCTGCCGCAAATACGTCGAGTGGCTCAAGAAGTATGCGCCGCCGGAAGCCGCCGGCATGGATTTCCTGGAGTCCGGCCCGGTGCCCGGGCAAGGCCACATCGCCCAGCAGATCTTCTGGTACAGCGCCTTCACTGCCGCCCTGTCGGACCCGAAGCTCTCGGTGATGAACTCGGACGGCACGCCGAAATGGCGCATGGCGCCGTCGCCGCACGGCCCATACTGGAAGGACGGCATGAAGCTCGGCTATCAGGACGTCGGCTGCTGGACGATGCTGAAATACGCGCCGCTGGAGCGGGTCAAAGCGGGCTGGCTCTACGCCCAGTTCACCACCTCCAAGATCGTCACCCTGAAGAAGTTCCTGGTGTCGTACCACATCATCCGCACCAGCGACATCATGTCGGACGCCGCCTCCAAGATCGCGCCGAAGCTCGGCGGCCTCGTCGAGTTCTATCGCTCGCCGGCGGTCAAGGAGTGGACGCCGACCGGAGTGAACGTGCCCGACTACGGCAAGATGGCCCAGGTCTGGTGGCAGAACGTCTCCAACGCCATCTCCGGCCAGCAGACGGCGCAGCAGGCGATGGACGGTCTGGCGCGCGACCAGGACGCCATCATGGAACGCCTGCAGCGCTCCGGCGTGCAGGGCGAGCTCGGCCCGGTGATGAACAAGCCGCAGACCGCCGAGTACTGGTACAATCAGGCCAAGAAGGACGGCAACCTCTCGCCGCAACGGCGCCTGGCCAACGAGAAGCCGCAGGGCGAAACCGTCGACTATGACGAGCTGATCAAGAGCTGGAACAACCCGGTCAGCAAAGGGTAAGCAAGCAAGGGGTTCTTTTTTGAAAAAAAGAACCAAAAAACTTTAATCCGTCAGAATCGGTGCTGTCGTGTCGAGATCGCGACAGCGCTGATAAGAAGTTTTTTGCTGCTTTTTTTCAAAAAAGCAGCGCTTCCTTCAGGAGCCGCGCAAATCGTGACCTCGCGTCTGCTGGTGATCGATCAGGGCACCACCTCCACCCGCGCCATCATCTTCGATGACGCGCTCGCCCCGCTCGCCACCGCCCAGCGCGAATTCCCGCAGATCTACCCGCAGCCCGGCTGGGTCGAGCAGGATCCTGAACAGCTCTGGCAAACCGCGCTCGTCACCGCGCAGGACGTGCTGCGCCAAACCGGCCTCACGGCGGCCGACATCGCCGCCATCGGCGTCGCCAACCAGCGCGAAACCACCCTGGTGTGGGACCGCCGCACCGGCCAGGCGATCCACAACGCCATCGTCTGGCAGGACCGCCGCACCGCCGGGCGCTGCGAGGCGCTGACCGACCACGCCGCGATGGTCGCCGAGCGCAGCGGCCTGCGCCTCGATCCCTACTTCTCCGCCACCAAGATCGGCTGGATCCTCGACCAGGTCCCCGGCGCCCGCCGTCGCGCCGAAGCCGGCGAGCTCGCCTTCGGCACCGTCGACAGCTTCCTGCTCTGGCGCCTTACCGGCGGCCGCGTGCACGCCATCGACGCCACCAACGCCTCGCGCACCCTGCTCTGCAACATCGCCACCGGCGCGTGGGACGACGAGCTGCTGCGCCTGCTCGACATCCCGCGCCCCCTACTGCCCGAAATCCGCGACAGCGCCGCCGAGTTCGGCACCACCACCCTGCTCGGCGGCGGCGAGATCGCCATCCGCGGCATCGCCGGCGACCAGCAGGCGGCGCTGATCGGCCAGGGCTGCTTCGCTCCCGGCACGATCAAGGCGACCTACGGCACCGGCGGCTTCGTCCTGCTCAACACCGGCGCCAACCCCATCGCCTCGCGCCACCGTCTGCTCACCACCATCGCCTGGCAGCGCCAAGGGCAGCGCACCTACGCCCTCGAGGGCTCGATCTTCTCCGCCGGCACCGCCGTGCAGTGGCTGCGCGACGGCCTCGGCCTGGTCGGCAGCGCGCCCGAAACCGGCGAGCTCGCCGCCGCCGCCGACCCGCGCCAGCCGGTGTTCCTGGTGCCCGCCTTCACCGGCCTCGGCGCGCCGCACTGGGATAGTCGCGCCCGCGCCACGATCAGCGGCATCACCCGCGGCACCACCCGCCGCGAGATCGCCCGCGCCGCCCTGGAGAGCGTCGGCTTCCAGACCCGCGACCTGCTCGGCGCCATGCTCGACGACGCCGGCGCCGCCTCGACCGACGCCGGGCACGCCGTCCGCGTCGATGGCGGCATGGCGGCCAGCGACTGGACCATGCAATTCCTCGCCGACATGCTGGACAGCCCCGTCGACCGCCCCGCCTTCCTGGAGACCACCGCCCTCGGCGCCGCCTACCTCGCCGGCCTGCAATCCGGCCTGTTCCCCGAGCCCGACCAGATGACCCCACCCACCCCGTTCGAGCGCCGCTTCACCCCGAGCCTTGAGCCAGGCGAGCGCGCCGCGCGGTATCGCGG
Source organism: Acetobacteraceae bacterium (assembly GCA_965198995.1). Lineage (GTDB taxonomy): Bacteria > Pseudomonadota > Alphaproteobacteria > Acetobacterales > Acetobacteraceae > CAXMMR01. The sequence goes on along the minus strand of CBDAQG010000002.1, from coordinate 306,304 downwards.
CTGGCGGCGGGCGGTGCGGCAGGCGTTGTATGAGCCGCCGGATGAGATGTAAGGCCAGAGGCTCTGCCTCTGGACTCCGCTGGGGGCAGCGCCCCCAGACCCGCATCCGTTTGGAGTCAAAACTCCAACTGGCTTGCTTGGCGAAGCCTTACAATTCTACTTCCCGCGCCACCGACCTCGCTGAGTGACCATGAATAACCAATGGATTTTAAAGGCTCCGCCTTTAATGGGGTCCAGGGGCGAAGCCCCTGGCCTTCCTTCCTGACATGCACGTCACCTTCCGCTGCGACCCGGCCCTGGAGTCTACCCTTCCCCGCCCCGCCCCCGCCCGCGACGCCCTGCCCGCCTGGCTGCGCGACATGCCCCGCCACGCCGCCTCGTCCCTGCACGCCGGCGCCGACATCCGCACCGTCAAGCACTGCCCGCCCTTCATCGACGCGATGAGCCACGGCTTCACCATGCCACTCGCCTGCGACGTCGTGGTCGAGGCCGGCCGCCTGTCGTGGAGCTGGCCCGTCCCGCCGCTCGCCGCCAGCGCCCACCCGCGCGCGCCGATCAGCTTCCACGCCCCCGCCCAGCTCACCGGCACCCCGTTCCACACGCCCGACCAGGTGGTGGTGAAGTTCAACAGCTTCTGGACCATCGCGCTCGATCCGGGCTGGTCGCTGCTCGCCCTGCACCCGCTGAACCGCCCCGACCTGCCCTTCCGCCTGCTCAGCGGCCTCGTCGACTGTGACAGCTTCACCGACGTCGGCGTGCTGTTCCCCGCCGTCTGGGTGGATCCCGGCTTCTCCGGCATCCTGCCCCGCGGCACGCCGTTCGCGCAGTGCGTGCCCGTGCCGCGCGAGCCCATCGCCCTCGACTTCGCCACCTTCACCGCCGCCGACGTCGAGCGCTACGACCTCACCGCCGCCGCCCTGCTCGGCGGCACCCCGCACCACTACCGCCGCCACCACCGCGCACGTCGTGAGAGCCCCGAACAAAGCTAAGGCTGAAGCAAGGCGAGGGCGCTGCCCTCGACCCGCTGGGGCCCGAGGCCCCAGACCCCATGACTTTTAGAGACCTCGTTTTAGGTGTTGGTGGGTTCCTCTCGGCTGAGTAACGCTCGCCTCAGCGCCGCAGGGTCTAGCCATAGACACCCCGTCGGCGCCGAGACCAGCGCCTGCGCAATCCGGCCAAAACTCTCCGGCCGGGACCGCAGCGCCACCGCATAGGCGTCCAACGCCCCCTCTAGATCGCCCGCCTCGGCACACGCCACGCCAAGGTTGAACGCCGCCTCATGCAGCCCCGGCCTGGCCCGCAGCGCCGCCCGAAACGCCGCCGCCGCCTCGCCGTGCCGCCGCGCATCCCCCAGCAGCAGCCCCAGCGCATACCACGCCTCCGCCAGCCCCGGCTCGAGCGCCACCGCCCGCCGTAGCACCAAAGCCGCCGCCACCGCCGCCCCGGCATCGCGCAGACACCGCCCGACCCGCATCAGCAGCCCCGCATCGCCCGCCCCCAGCCGCGCCGCCTGCTCTGCCGCCGCCACCGCCTGCGCCGTCTGCCCGAGCGCCAGCAACGCGCTCGCCCGGCCAAGCTGCGCCATCGCCAGGCGAGGCGAAGCCGCCGCGGCGCGCTCGAACATCGCCAAGGCGGCTTTCGGCTCGCGTGCGTCGAGCAGCGCGGCGCCGCGCTGGCAGAGCTCAGACGGTGTCAAGACAAGGCCAGGGCTTTGCCCTGGACCCACGTCACGCTGGCGGCCCTTGGATCCCGATTTTTGAGACAACTCGGCGACATCGCCGATAATACTGCCACGCTTGACGACTGACTCGAAGGCTTCGCCAAGCAGCGCGATCACAGTGGGCTCCAAACGAATGGGGGTCTGGGGCCTCAGGCCCCAGCCGGCGGAGCCTCTTCCTCCTGTCGATCGCCCCCGCCCCGCGATAAGCTGCCCGCATGTCCTTCACCCACGCCCTCGGCGGCCAGACCTACCGCTTCGCCGACCTGCGCGCCCTGCTCGCGGCCGCCTCCCCGGCGCGCTCCGGCGACGCGCTCGCCGGCGTCATCGCGGCCTCCGACCGCGAGCGCGTCGCCGCCCGCTACTGCCTCGCCGACCTGCCGCTGCGCCGCTTCCTCGACGAGGCGCTGATCCCGTACGACATCGACGAGGTCACCCGCCTTATCATCGACGGCCACGACGCCGCCGCCTTCGCCCCCGTCGCCTCGCTCACCGTCGGCGCCTTGCGCGACTGGCTCCTCGACCCCGCCAACGACCCCACCCCTCTCGCCCCCGGCCTCACCCCCGAAATGGTCGCCGCCGTCAGCAAGCTGATGCGCAACCAGGACCTGGTCGCCCTCGCCCGCCGTCTCCCGGTGGTGACGCGCCACCGCTCGACGATCGGCCTGCCCGGCCGCCTGTCGACCCGCCTGCAGCCCAACCACCCCACCGACGATCCCCGCGGCATCGCCATCTCCATCCTCGACGGCCTGCTCTCCGGCGCCGGCGACGCGGTCATCGGCGTCAACCCCGCCTCCGACAGCATCGAGCGCTGCGTCGCCCTGCTCCACATGCTCGACGACATCCGCCAGCGCTACGCCATCCCCACCCAGTCCTGCGTCCTCGGCCACGTCACCAACGCGATCGCCGCCATCGAGCGCGGCGCCCCCACCGACCTCGTCTTCCAATCCGTCGCCGGCACCGAGGCCGCCAACCGCGGCTTCGGCATCGACCTCGCCGTGCTGCGCGAGGCCCACGCCGCCATCCGCTCCCAGCACCCGCCCGGGGTCGAAAACCTGCTGTATTTCGAAACCGGACAGGGCTCCGCGCTGTCGGCGGACGCCCATCACGGCGTCGACCAGCAGACCCTGGAGTGCCGCGCCTACGCCGTCGCCCGCGCCTTCCGCCCGCTGCTGGTCAACAGCGTGGTCGGCTTCATCGGCCCGGAATACCTCTGTGACGGCAAGCAGATCACCCGCGCCGGGCTCGAGGACCATTGCTGCGGCAAGCTGCTCGGCCTGCCGATGGGGGTGGACGTCTGCTACACCAACCACGCCGAGGCCGACGGCGATGATATGGACGGGCTGATGCTGCTGCTCGGCGCCGCCGGCGCCAACTTCCTGATCACCGTGCCCGGCGCCGACGACGTGATGCTCGGCTACCAGACCCTCGCCTTCGAGGACGTGCTGGTGCTCCGCCGCGTGCTCGGCCTGCGTCCCGCGCCCGAGTTCGAGGCCTGGCTCGACCGCATGGGCCTGCTCGACGCCGACGGCCGCATCCTCGCCCGCCCCGACGTCGCCCGCCTTGCCGGCCCGCTGCTCGCACTCGCCGATGGCTGAACCACCCGCCCGCCCCGACTCCCGGGCCAGCCTGCCTTTGGCCACCCTGCGCGGCGAGACCCTCGCCCGCATCGGCCTCGCCCGCGCCGGCGACACCCTCTGCACCGCCGAGCTGCTCGCCCTCGCCGCCGCCCACGCCGCCGCCCGCGACGCCGTCCACGCCCCGCTCGACCCGGCCGCCCTGGCAGCCGAGCTCGCGCCCTGGCCAAGCCTCACTCTGCGCAGCCGCGCGCCGGACCGCGCCACCTACCTCCGCCGCCCCGACCTCGGCCGCCGCCTCGACCCCGCCAGCCGCGCCGCGCTCATCCCCGAGCCCGGCGGCTCCGACCTGGTCTTCGTGCTGGCCGACGGCCTGTCCGCCAGCGCCGTGCAGCGCCACGCAGCCCCCCTGCTCGCCGCCTGCCGCGCCCTGCTGCCCCAGCTCCGCCTCGGCCCGACGGCGATCGTCACCCAAGCCCGCGTCGCCATCGGCGACGACATCGGCCAAGCCCTCGCCGCCCGCGCGGTCATCGTGCTGATCGGCGAACGACCCGGCCTGAGCGTCGCCGAGAGCCTCGGCGCCTACCTCACCTGGTCGCCCCGGCTCGGCCGTCGCGACAGCGAGCGCAACTGCGTCTCCAACATCCACAGCCCCGACGGCCTGCCGCTGACGATGGCCGCCGCCCTGCTCGCCCGCCTGCTCCACGGCGCCGCCGCCCTCGGCGCTAGCGGCATCAGCCTCAAAGAAGGCCAGGGCTCTGCCCTGGACGGGTTCCGTTAGAGGCTCACGGCACCGATCTCGCCAGGTGAACATGATAAGGAATGGATTTTAAAGGCTCCGCCTTTAATGGGGTCCAGGGGCAACGCCCCTGGCCTTACTGACCTTCCAGCACCCCCAGCCGCTCCCCCAGCATCCTCAGATCCGCCTCGTCCAGCCGCCCGCGGCATCCCGCCACCACCCGCCGCCCGCGTTCGGCCAGCAACGCCCGCACGCCCGGATCGTCGGTGCTGCTGGCAATGTCGCCCAGCGCCCGCAGCAGCCTGGCGCTCACCGCGACGTCGCCGGCCGCGTAGTGGCGCACCTGCTCGAACGCGGTGTCCAGCAGCCCGCCGATGCTGATCGTCGGCAGCACCACCCGCACCACATGCGGCGGGTCGGCAAACAACACCTCCGGGCTCTGCCGCGAAACCCAGCGGATCAGGATGCGGCTGAGCTGGTCCAGGCAGGTGATGGCCGTGCTCGGGTCGTTCACCGCCGGCGAGATCGCCCTGAGCGCGATGTCGACGATCTGGATCACCCCAAACTCCACGTCCTGCTGCAGGGTGCGGGTCGGTCCGATGTCGAACGCCGCCAGCAGCGCCATGGCGAGCCGGGCAGTCACCCGCTCGGCGTGGCTCGTCACCAGCAGCGGGATGCCCGCCGGCACGAAATGGCCGACCCGCCGCAACACCCGCATTTGCAGCCCGGCCGACTTGGCGACGGCAACCAGGTTGGCGGTGTCGATGTAGCGGATGTAGCCCGAGACCAGGCTGCGCACCGCCTTGCCCTCACCCTCCCAGCGAAAGCTCGGCAGCCCGGCGGGGTGCGCCACCGCCCGGCGATGCGGCATCTCGCCGTCGATGATGTCCTCGGTCTCACGGGCGATCCGATCGACGATGTGGTTGACGCTAATCGCCTCGCTGATGTGCTGGATGAAAAAGATCAGCCAGCCGACGCAAACCGCCGCCAGCAGCATCGCCCCGGCGGTAGCCGCCACCGGCGCGAACGGCTCCGGCCGCGAGCGCGCCGCCGGCAGCGCCCCCATGCAGTAGGCGAAGGTGCCGAGGAACAGCCCGAGCGTCCACTGCGTCGTCCGGTCGCGCACGAAGCTCACCAGGATGCGCGGCGAGAACTGCATCGAGGCCAGCGTCAGCGTCATCAGCAGGATGGCGAACACGATCGACACCACGGTCATGATCGAGGCGGCGATGCCGGCCAGGATCACCTGCGAGACCTGCGGGTCGACACGGCTCGGGAACAGCACCGCCGGCACCCAGGCGGCCAGCAGCGGGTAGCTCTCCTCCAGCGACGACAGCCCGGCCCCCACCACGCCGAGCACGACCGCGATCACCATCGGCCGGATGAGAAAGCCGCCGCGCAGCGCATACAGCGCATGGCGCAGCAGCGTCGCCGGATTGCCGGGCGCCCGCGACCGGGCGGCGCGGGACAAGGGCGGCTGAGGCATGCAACGCTCCGCATCGCCGCCGCCAACCGGACGGCGCCGCGCAACCATAGCAGGCCCGGCGGGGCCGGTCGTGCCGCCGGCCGCCCGCTCAGTAGGTCGGCGCGAGCCCGGTGCCGAGCACCCGCCAGCGCCGCTGATCGTCGCAATACACCGGCGCGCCGCTGCCCGCCCCGCTCGCCTCGCCGCCGGCGCGGATGGCGTGGCCATAGGCGATCTCCCCGGTGGCGCAGTCGGCCGGCAGCGCCCGCGCCGCCAGCAGCGGCGGCCGCAACCCGCCCTCCGCCCGCAGCGCCGCCGTCACCGTGATCGCCGGCGTGTTGCTCCCCAGGGTCACCCCGGTGGCGCTCGCGGCGATCCGAAGATGCGCGGTGCCGCCGGCATCGGCGAAGTCATGCGCCGCGGCGGCGTAGTCCAGCACCGCGCCGGCCGCCGCCGTGCCGCCCGCGCGGATGCTGGCCAGCGGCGCCGCCCCCAGCGTCGCGCCGGCGAGGATGAAGCCCTGCCCCCAGGTCGTGCCATCGGCGGCCACCCCCCAGCGCGGCGCGCCGGGATGGCCGGCCTCCTGCGGCGCGTAGGCGAACGCCCAGGGCGTCTGCGCCGCCAGCGTCTCGGCCAGGAAGCCGAAGCGCGGGCTGATCGCGCCCACCGGCACCGCATCGAAGCCGGCGAACCGCGCGCCGCGGGTGGTGAAGCCGTAATCGAACGCGGTCGGATGGCGCTGCGCATCCGCCCCGGCATCGGCCGAGAAGCCGACGCTGCCGTCGCCATTGGCGTTGACATGGAAGCCGACGTCGAGCGGCACGTCGAAATACGGATCGACCAGGCCACGCGCCCGCGCCGGATCATGCCGGTAGCCGTTGTCCATCAGCAGCTCGTAGCCGATCTCCGCCCGCTCGGAGCTGTCCTGCCGGTCGGCGAAATCCTGCCCCGACCCCGGCGCCAGGCTGACGATCGTGTTGTTGCCGTAGACGTTCAGCACCAGGTCGATGATCGCCGTATAGGGTCCGCTCGCACCGCCATAGCCCTGCGGGCTCCGCCCCACGCTCGCACCACTCGGATCGCCCGGCTGCGCCCATTGCTGCACGCTCAACGTCCGGCCATCGGCCGAAACGGCGCCGATCACCGCCTGGAACGGCGAGCGTCCGCCGCCGGCGAGCGGCAACGGGTTCGTCCGCACCACCATCCCGGGCGCCACCGCCGCGACCTGCGCCGACGACAGCGGCTGGGAGAGAAAGACGTGGCTGGCATCGAACCGCGCGTCGCGGTCCACGGCGATCGGCGCCGGCGCCTGGTTGGAGAAGAACGTCGCAACCGAATCAAGGCCGCCATAGGTGTGCACGAAAGACCCGGCGCACAGCCCGCCCATGACCTCGATGCTGTCGCCCTGCAGCGCCAGGCGGCTCAGGTCGCGCGGCCCCGCATTGGCCAGCGCCGCCAGCGTCACCGCGTCCGCTTCGCAGCCATAGGTGCGGCTCCTCGCGATCACCGGCCCGTCGGTGGTGATCAACCCCGCCCGCCGGCTCGGCGAGCCCGACGCATAGTTCGCGCCCGACACTACCGACGGGTCAGCCTCGCCGCCGCTTGCCGAGGCAGCGGCGGCAACGCCGAGCACCGGCAACACGGCTGCCAGGATCCGGCGCCTCGACAAGCTCAGCCGGTCAGGGCCGCCGCGCCGCAGAACGCATCCGAGACGAAGCCCGGCGCATACTCGCGGATCCACTCCCGGCGATAGGTCTCCAGCAACTGCACCTCACCGCCGCTCTGGAGCTGGTCATAGTACTGCGTCCAGTGCTCGCCGCCCACCGGCCGGCCGAGATAGGCCTCGGCGGCGCGGATCGCCTGGCCGCCGTTGCGAACCTTGCGCAGGAAGTGCTCGAACGACCGGGTCGGGAACTCGCGGTAGTACAGCCCGAACGTAAAGCCGCCCTCATAGCGTGGCGGCCGATGGTCCAGCAGCGCGACCTTGTGGTTGCCCTGCGTGATCCGCAGCAGCGGATCGTGCACGGCGGCGATCTTCGGCGGCACCACGAAGAGCGGGCTGCGGCAGGCCATCCGCGCCATCACGCCAAGCTCCGCCCCCTCGGCGCCGGCGCCGAGACGGAAGTGGATGACCTTCGGTATGGTCAGCGCGTCGATGCCCGGCGGCACGGTGTCGAACACCTGCAGGCCGTGCAGCGGGATCAGGAACTCGTCGGCATCGATCGGCAGCACCCAGCGCAGGTCGGGCCACAGCGACATCGCCATGCGATACAGCCCGGTGGTCTTCTCCGCCTGCATGTAGCGCACCGTCGGGTCGTGCACGCACACCAGCTCGAGGTCGGGGTGGTCGTGGCGGAACAGCGCCAACTGCGTCGCCGTGCCGTCGGTCGAGTTGTTGTCGAGGATGACCATCCGACGGATGCCCATCGCATACAGCCAGCGCAGGTTCTCGGTGATGATGTCGGCCTCGTCCTTGGCCATCATGATCACCGCCGCCCGGTAGTACGGCGCGGCCCGCTGGCTCGGCACCGGCAGCGCCGCCTCCAGGCCGAACCGCCGCACCTCCGACTGCACCGACCCGGCCCAGCTACGCCCGTCGGCCGAGGGCTGCTCGGACAATGCATGCGGGTTGAGCGACCAGATCAGGCGCTCGCATTCCGCCTCCGTCGCGGCCGCGGCCGCCATCGCGTCATCGGCCATGCCGCTCGCTTCCGACCATCCGCGCCATCCTGTCCCGGCCCGCCACCACGGCGACCCTAGCCGCGCGGCCGCCGACCGTCGAGGCACGCTCCCCGCGCCGGCTCATCCCGCGGTCGGCCGCCAGGCGGTGATCGCCAGGCCGAACATGTGCTGGTGCAAAATGCCGAAGGGCCGGTATCCGGCCTCGTGCACGCGCACCTCGACGAAGCCGGCCGCATGCAGATGCTGCACGACGTCGGCGCGGGCGAACTCGCGCAGCTCCAGCGTGGCACCGGGGCCGCCATGGAACACCAGGTTGTCGAACACCTGCAGGGCGCCGCTCCGGGTGCGATTGACCAGCACCCTGTCGGCGCCGAGCTCAGCGATGGTGAACACGTTGAGTTCGGGGAAGTGCTCGACCGTCGCCGGCTTGGCACCGAACGGCACCGTGAGCACCAGCAGCCCGCCCGGCTGCAGCAGCTCGAAGCAGCCGAGGAACGCCCGCCCCACCGGCGGCGGCACGTGCTCGAGCACGTCCGAGGACAGCACGAACGCATTCTTGCCGCGCCAGTGCGGCGGGATCGGCGCCACGATGTCGAGTTGCGGCGCCTGATGATAGAACGTGTTCTGATAACCGAGCTTGCGCGCCAGCGGCCCGGCCATGCCCTCCCAGTCGCTCAGCCCGACGCCGCGCAGCTCCGGCCGAGACGGGAACTCGGGCAGCACCACCGGCGCCTGGAACAGGCCCATGGCGAGGTGATGGACCACCGAGCGCATGCGCACGGACGAGCCGCAAAACCGGCAGGAGCCGTCCTCCCGACCGAAGCTCGGCTGCGGCACGGCGAGGTTGACCTTGCCGCAGATGTTGCAGCGATAGTCGACCAGCTCCACGGCCGGCTGCACGGCCGGGTCACCGGCGACAACCTCGCGCGGCGTCGCCGCTGGACCGCCGGCCTCTCGCACCCACTCAAGCGCCATTTTTCTCGCTCCTTGCGACGAGGGCGGCGTTCCACCGCCACCCGGATGCGGCCCGAGAGCACATCATCCCGTTTGAAACCTCTGATTGAAAGAGAAGGCAAGAGCCTTTTCCTCCGTGCGCCTTTGCTCACGCCCCTCCGCGCCACGCGGCGAGGCGATGCGGGTCTGGGGCGCCGCCCCTGTCGTGCGGATGCACGCTTGCGCGTGACGTGCAGATGCACGCGTGCGAGTGACGTGCGGATGCACGCGTGCGAGTGACGTGCGGATGCACGCGTACGCGTGACGTGCGGATGCACGCGTGCGAGTGACGTGCGGATGCACGCTCGCGCGCGACGAGTCCTGGACGGAGTGAGCCAGAGGGTCCGACTGTGTGAAGCGCAGTTGCAAGGCTTACGGAGGGAGAGCTCTGGCCTTTCCCTCTCTCACCCAGCCCGTTCCGGCCCCGGCCTTCCTCGGCCGCTCAGGTCGACGCCATGGCAAGCGCGAGAAACTCCTCGCCCCGCCGGCCCGCCTCGGCGATCACCGGCGCCCGGGCAAACGCCTCCCGCACCCGCGTCAGCCGCGTCCGGTAGCGCTCCTGCACCTGCTCGAGCGCAGCCGCGACCCCGGGCAGCGCCAGCAGCCCGGTCAGCTCGGCCGAGGCCGCCGCCTGGCAGGCCAACAGCGGCGTCTCCGCGCTGGCTCGCTGGTCATGCGCCTGCTGCAGGAAGGCATCGAGGAAACGCGGCGTGAGGCCGACGCTGATGTCGGCCATGGTGGCGCTCGTGCCGCCACGGTTGCGCGAGAACTTCCACATGTACTCCTCGGCCGACTTGAAGAAGTAGTGGTTCACCCAGGCCATCGCGCCGTCCGGAACCGCCGAGCGCGACGGCGCCTCGAAGGCGCTGAGATCGGCGCTCGAGCCGGGACGATGCAGCCCGCCGCTGGCGCTGCGCAGGACCACGCTGCGGCGCTCGCCGGCGAGCGGGAAATGGCTGGTGGTCTGAACGAAGCGGCGCGGCCGGCAGAGGCTCTTCACATGGCTGTCGAACTCGGCGGATTGCCGCCGGCAGCGCTCGGTCAACAGCCCGTCCAGCGCCCCCCGGCTCGACGAGCGCATGAACATCCAGTTCAGCGCGATGGCGTCGACGTCCTGCAGCTCCTGCCAGTCGATGTAATCCCCGAGCGAGGCGAACAGGTTTGGATCGACGACGACGAACTCGTCGAGATCAATGAAGATGGCCCAGCGGAACGCCAGCGTCTCGGGCAGGACCGACAGCGCATGGCCATAGCACCTGCCGAGTGCCGAGCCGCGCGGCGGCGACTGGTTGTCGAACCAGGTGATGACGCCGGCGCGACACAGCGCGTCCAGCAGCACGTCGGAGCCATCCTGGTTGTCGTTGGTGTAGAGAAAAAACGCCTCGACGCCGATCGCCCGATGGTAGGCGATCCACTCAAGCAGGTAGATGCCCTCGTTGCGCGCCGGCGCCACCAGGCACACCCGCCGGCTCGGCTCGACGGCCCGGCGCAGCGCGGCGCCCAGCTCCTGGGAGGAGGAGACAAAGCCGTTGCGCCAGTGCGGCAATGCCGCCTCATCGTAGTCGGGCCCAAGCGGCACGGCGGCCGTGCGGAACAGATCGGGCGCCGGCTCGCTCGCCGGCGTCGGGATGGCGTGCGTGCCGGCGGCAGCACGGCCGAACAGCCGGCGCCAGACCGGCCGGCTCGAGACCGCCTCGGCGGCCGCGCCCGCCACCGCAGCCGGGCGTCGCCGCGCCAGCCAGGCGGCGAGCTGCGGCAGGCCCTGCCGCGACCAGACGTCCGGCTGCAGCAGGCCCGCCAGCACCGCGATGCGCTCCGGCTCGGCGAGCAGCGCCGCGGCGAGCCGGTCGAGCTGCGGCGTCGTCAAGGCCGGCAGGATCGCCTCCAGAGCCGCGCCCCCTGCCGGCGCCGCCAGGCCGTCAAGCCGCCGCAGCAGGCCGACGGCATCATCCCGCTCGACGAACAAGGCCTCGATCGCGCCCGCAAGCGCGCGCGCCGCCGGCGGCGCCTCGTCGCCCGCCACCACCTCCAGCTCGAAGATCCGTCCCGGCCCGGGATCGTCATGGTCCGCCCAGACGGTGCCGAACTGCTCGCGCTCCTCGGCGGGGCGGGCGCAGAGATATTTGCGATTGACCGGATAGACCAGGCTGACCGCAGCGCCCGCCGCCTGCCGGTGCAGATGCATCGGCAGCGCGGGCGCACGATGCATCGGGTGGCCGCAGCGCAGCGGCGCCGTGCGGGTGCCGCCATCCAGCAGGAAGCAGTGACGGTCGAATTGCGTCGAGACCATCGCCAGCACGTCGGCCGCGCCGCCCTCACCCGCCAAGCCATGCACGAGACGCCCCTCGTCCGGCACGCTCAGGATGCGTTGGCCGGGGCCGGTCAGCAGCCGTGACAAGGTTAGCAAGGTAAGGCCAGAGGCTCTGCCTCTGGACTCCGCTGGGGCCTGAGGCCCCAGACCCCCATCACTTGGAGCACCAAGCGTGGCCGTGTGGCGTGGGTAAGAAATGGATTTTAAAGGCTCCGCCTTTCATGGGGTCCAGGAGCAAAGCCCTGGCCTTCCGCTCTACCGCCTGCACGCGCGCCCCACAAGCATTCTACCTGAGGTAGAGATCAAGCCCGACGCGCTGACCACGCGAGTAGTTGACGCCCGACACCCTGTCGGCAAGCCGCGGCGCAATGCCGTCCTGCGCCGCCGCCGCCGCAAACGCCGCCTCGTCGCGCCGGTCGATCAGCAGCGCCGTGATCCGCCCGCCGGCCAGCGCCGCCGCGCCCTCCGCCGGGCTCGCCAGCACCGCCAAACGCGTGCCGGCCAAAAACATCAGGCTCGGCTCGCGGAACCCGACCGTGCCGAAGCCCTGGCCGCGCCGGTTCCAGCCCGGCCAGTCCGCCTTGAGCGCCGCCTCGACGCGCGGCGCGATCCACAGCGGCGACAGCCCCGGCAGCTCGAGCCCGAGCGCCGCCCAGGTCACCAGCGGCATCAGCGCCACCCCCAGCACGACGCCGCGCCGACGCTCCCGGCCGAGCACGGCATAGCAGATGACGCCGACCGCCAACGCCGCCGGCACGCCGAGCCACCAGGCGCCCCCCACCACCACCGGCAGGGCGGCCAGCGCCGCCGCCAGCACGACGCAGGCGAGCGCGAAGCCGGCGTCGCTCAGCCGCCGCAGCCAGCCGGGCGCGAGACGACCGCGCTCGGCCACAAAGCGCGCGCCGAGCACGCAGAGCGGCGGGTAGAGCGGCAGCACGTAGTGCGGCAGCTTGGTCGGCACCAGCTCGAACACCAGCCAGGACGGCACCAGCCAGGCGAGCAGGAAGCGCGTCGGACCCGACCGCCGGTCCGCCCAGGCATCCGGCAGCGCCCGCAGCATCGCCACCCCGGCCGGCAGCGCCAGCAGCGGCAGCAGCAGCAGATGCAGCCCCGGCGGCGCGCCATGCGCGTCGTCGCCGCCGGCGAGCTTGCCGGCCAGGTCGCCGCCGACCGACTGGCGGAAAAACATCCCATGCGTCGCCAGGCCGATGGCGACGAACCACGGCAGCACCGCAAGCAGCAGCAGCGGCACGCCCCAACCCGCCCGCAGGCAGCCGAGCCAGCCGGCCCGCCGGTCCGCCGCCCACAACGCCAGCACGCTCAGCACCGCCACCATCGGCAGCACCGGCCCCTTGATCAGGATCCCCGCCGCCATCGCCAGCCAGAACGCCGCCGCCGCCCCCGGCCCGACCCGCTCCGGCGCCAAATAGCCGCGCGCGAGCACCGCCATCGCGACCATGGTCGCGCCAAGCAGCGCCGCGTCGGTCTTGGCGATGTGCACCTCGGTGCACAGCAGCAGGCTGCCGGCCAGCATCGCACCGGCCAACAGCGCCGCCCGCTTCCCCGTCAGCAGCAGCCCCAGCTCGAACGTGCCGAGCACGGCGACAAGACCGCCCAGCAGCGACGGCACCCGGTAAGGCCAGATCCCCCCGATCCCGACCGCCCGCGCCGCCGCCGCGAACGGCAGCTGCAGCCAGTAAATGCCGACCGGCTTGCGGTTGCGCGCCTCGCCGCCATTGCTGATGCGCACGGCGTCGCCGGTCTCCAGCATCTGCTTGGTGGCCTGGGCGAACCGGCTCTCGTCACGATCGCCAGGCGGCAGGGAGAAGAAGCCCGGCAGCCAGCAGATCAGGCAAAACACCACGAGACACAGACGAGGGCGGCCGAGCATCCGCCACGTTTAGAGCCAAGCGGTCCTTTTTGAAAAAACGACCAAAAACTTTTGCCGCCGAAAAAACTTTTGCCGCCGAAAGATGACGCCCAAACGCGGCGGCCGATCGCCAGAGCGCGTGGGACGACGCGGCGATCGTGCTAGCACAGTGCCCGAGGCGGGACCCTTCAAGAGCGGGCCTGCCGATCTTGCCTACGGGCAAGAATAACATAAATAATTGATAACAAACGATTATCTTGTCGCCGCTCCACCGCGCGCGGAGCTCCGCGCCGGACCGACCGATCTTGCTGTATTTCACCGAATCAGAAATCGCCGGGCTGGCCGGCCAGGCTCACGCGCTCTAAGCAGCCTTATGCGCAGCCGGCGGCAGACCATCCTCACCGTCCTTCGCGTCTCGAGCGGCAATTTCCTCGAGATGTATGACTTCATCATCTACGCCTACTACGCCCACGCCATCGCGGCCGCCTTCTTCCCCGCCGGCAGCGCCTTCGTCTCGCTCATGCTCGCTTTGGTCACTTTCGGCGCCGGCTTCCTGATGCGCCCGGTCGGCGCCGCCGTGCTCGGCGCCTACATGGATCGCCGCGGACGACGCGCCGGGCTGATGCTCAGCCTGGCGCTGATGGCGGTCGGCACGCTCAGCATCGCGCTCACCCCCGGCTACCGCAGCATCGGCCTCGCCGCGCCGCTGATCGTGGTCGCCGGCCGGCTGCTGCAGGGCTTCTCCGCCGGCGTCGAGCTCGGCGGCGTGTCGGTCTACCTGGCCGAGATCGCTCCGCCCGGTCGGCGCGGCGTCTTCTGCGCCTGGCAGTCGGCCAGCCAGCAGGTCGCGGTGGTGTTCTCCGCCCTGCTCGGCGTCGCCCTCGCCAGTGCCAGCGCCATGCTGGAGCGCGACGGCGTCGTCGCGCCAGACTTCATGGACCGGATCGGCTGGCGCATCCCGCTCGGCATCGGCTGCCTGCTGGTGCCGCTGCTGCTCCTGCTGCGCCGCTCGCTCACCGAGACCGCCGCCTTCACCGCCGGCGCCAAGGCCACCGACCTCGCCACCACCCTCCGCGCCCTGGCCGCCAGCTGGCGCCTGGTGCTGCGCGGCGCGATGCACGTCGCGCTCACCACCACCGCCTTCTACCTGATCACCAGCTACACGCCGACTTTCGGCCGCGACGCGCTGCACCTCGCACCCACGAGCGCGCTGCTGGTCACGCTCTACGTTGGCCTGTCGAACCTGGTCTGGCTGCCGCTCGGCGGCGCCCTGTCCGATCGGGTCGGGCGACGGCCAGTGCTGATCTGGCTGCCGATCCTGGTGCTGCTGAGCGCAACCCCGGCGCTGGCCTGGCTGGTCGCCGCCCCCGGCTTCCTACGGCTGCTGCTGGTCGAGCTCTGGCTGTCGGCCCTCTACGGGCTCTACAACGGCGCGATGATCCCGCATCTGGTCGAGATCATGCCGCCAGCCCTGCGCACCACCGGCTTCTCGCTCGCCTACAGCCTGGCGACCGCGGTGTTCGGCGGCTTCACCCCGGCCGTCTGCACCTGGCTGATCTACGCGACCGGCAGCCGCGCCATGCCGGGCGTGTGGCTCAGCGTCGCGGCCGCGCTCAGCCTGGCGGCCACCGTCAAGCAAGGAAGCGGTTCTTTTTTGAAAAAAAGAACCAAAAAACTTTCATCCGTCTGAGAGTCCCGCGACAGCGCTAACAAAAGTTTTTTGCTTCTTTTTTTCAAAAAAGAAGCCTTCTTCCTTCCATGGACCCCACGCGCGACGGCGCCTTCCAAGTGCTGCTCGCGGTTCTCGAGCGCCATCGCCCGCTGGAGGAAGCGCTCGACCAGCTTCCCGTGATCGAGCCGCGCGACCGCGCCGCCGCGCACCGCCTCGCCGCCGCGGTGCTGCGCCGCGCCGGCTCGCTCGACGCGGTGCTGGAGCCCTTCCTCAAGAAGGCGCCGCCAGACCCCGTCCGGACGATCCTGCGGCTCGGCGCCGCCCAGCTCCTGCTGCTGGCGACCCCGGCCCACGCCGCCGTCGCCACCGCGGTCGAGCTGGCGCGCCGCCAGCGTCTCGTGCCGTTCGCGGGCCTGGTCAACGCCGTGCTGCGCCGCGTCGCCGAAGCCGGCCCGGCCGCGCTCGACGAGCTCGACGGACCGCGGCTCGACACGCCGGCCTGGCTCTGGGCGAGCTGGGGCAGCCAGGCGCGGGCGATCGCCGAAGGCCACCTCGCCGAGGCCGGGCTCGACCTGACGCTGCGGCCGGACGCCAGCCCGCCAGACGGTGCAATGCCGCTGCCGACCGGCTCGTGGCGGCTGCCGCCCGGCACCCGGGTCACCGAGCTCGCCGGCTACGCCGAGGGCGCGTTCTGGGTCCAGGACGCCGCCGCCGCCCTGCCGGCGCGCCTGCTCGACGCGCAACCCGGCGAGCGCGTCGCCGACCTCTGCGCCGCCCCCGGCGGCAAGGCCCTCCAGCTCGCCGCCACCGGCGCCGACCTCACCGCCGTCGAGCGCGACCCCGCGCGGCTCAAGCGCCTGGCCGACAACCTCGCCCGACTGCGCCTGCCGGCCCGCCTGGTGCAAGCCGACGCGACCGCCTGGCAGCCCGGGTCGATGTTCGACGCCGTCCTGCTCGACGCACCCTGCAGCGCCACCGGCACCATCCGCCGCCACCCGGACGTCCCCCACCTCAAGCGCCGCTCCGACCTGGCCGCCCTGACCGCGCAGCAGGACCGGCTGCTGGCCGCCGCGGCCGCCCTGCTCCGTCCCGGCGGGCGGCTGATCTACGCCGTCTGCTCGCTGCAGCCCGAGGAGGGTGCCGCCCGCCTCACGCGCCTGCCGGAACTCGGCCTCGCCCCGTCGCCCTTCAGCCCCGCCGAGCTCGCCGCCATCCCGGCGGCGCGCACGCCCGACGGTCACCTGCGAACGACCCCCGCGCTGTGGCCCGAGCGTGGCGGCCTCGACGGCTTCTTCGCCGCCCGTCTCGTCAAGTCATGATACGGCCTCGGGGCGCCACCCGCCCGCCTTGCCGCTTGTGCGCCATCGAAGCCGGCCCGTAGAACGAGCCCATGCCGACGATCATCTCGCCCAGCCTGCTCGCGGCCGACTTCACCCGCCTGGGCGAGGAGCTCGCCGCCGTCGAGGCGGCCGGCGCGGACTGGCTCCACCTCGACATCATGGACGGCCACTTCGTCCCCAACCTCAGCTACGGCCCCGGCGTGCTGACGGCCCTGCGTCCCCTGACCAGGCTGCCGTTCGACGTGCACCTGATGATCGCCCCGGCCGACCCCTACCTCGAAGCCTTCGCCAAGGCCGGCGCGAACCACATCCTGGTGCATCCCGAGGCCGGCCCGCATCTGCACCGCTCGCTGCAGGCAATCCGCGCCCTGGGCTGCAAGGCGGGCGTCGTGCTCAACCCGGCGACCCCGCCGGGCGTGATCGACTACGTGCTCGACCTGCTCGACGTGATCCTGGTGATGACCGTGAACCCCGGCTTCGGCGGCCAGGCCTTCCTGGTCAGCCAACTCGCCAAGATCTCGGCCCTGCGCGCCATGATCGAGCGCACCGGCCGCGACATCGTGCTCGAGGTCGACGGCGGCATCACGGCGACGACGGCGCGCTCGTGCCTGCAGGCCGGCGCCAACGCCCTGGTGTCCGGCACGACGATCTTCGGCGCCCAGGATTACCGCCGCGCCATCGCCGACCTGCGCGGCAGCGGCGCCTGATGGCGCCCAGCCGCTGGGCGCGTGACCTCCGCCTGACCGCGGCCCGGTTGCCCAGCCTGCGCATGGGCCGGGTGCCGGACGCGCCGGCGCTGCCGGTGCGCGACCAATGGCCCGGCGACCCGTCACGCGGCGCCAGGCTGCTGCGCGGCGAGCTGCAGGGGCTCGGCCACCAATCCGGCTACGCCCGCTCGCTCAAGCCGGGCGGCTGGAGCGATCCCGGAGCCTCGGCAACCCAGCGCGCGCAGGCGCACGGCTTCGTCTGGCTGCGCGACCTGCGCGCGCTCGGCACCGACGGGGCACGCATGCGCGCCCGCGCGCTCACCGCCGACTGGATCGCCGGCGCCGGCGCCGAGCCGGTGGCCCGCCGCCCGGACGTCGCTGGCAGCCGCATCGCCGCCTGGCTCGGCCACTACGACTTCTTCGCCGCCTCTGCCGATGACGCCTTCCGCCAGCGCCTGATGGGCCGCCTGGTCGCCGACGCCCGGGCGCTCGCCGCCGCCCTGCCCACCGAGGAGCTGGACGCGCGCGCGCTGACCGCGCTCAAGGGCCTGGTCGCCGCGGCGGTCGCGCTGCCGGAGCACACCGGCTTCCTGACCAGGGCGCTGCGCTTCCTGCCGCAGGAGCTCGCGCGCGCCATCCTCGCCGATGGCTGCCACGTGGAGCGCAGCCCCGCCGCCCAGCTCGCCGGGCTGCAGGAGCTGGTCGACATCCGCGCCATGCTGGTTTCCGCCCAGGTGGCGCTGCCGCCGGCGCTGCCCTCGGCGATCGAGCGCATGTCCCTGGCACTCCGCGCGCTCCGCCACGGCGATGGCGGCCTTGCGTTGTTCAACGGCGCCCGCGAGGAGCAGGGCAGCCTCATCGAGCTGGTGCTGAACCAGGCCGGCCGCGCCGGCCGCGCGCCCGTCGAGCTCCGCCACGGCGGCTTCCAGCGCCTGGTCGCCGGCCGCAGCCTGGTGGTGGTCGACTGCGGCGCCCCGCCCGCCCCCGGCCTGGACCGCCTGTCGCATGCCGGCACGCTGGCGATCGAGGTGTCGATCGGCCGCGACCGGCTGATCGTCAATTGCGGCACCAGCAGCGCGCCCGGCTGGTACGACGCGATGCGCGCCACCGCCGCGCACTCCACCCTGACCATCGCCGACACCGCCTCCTCCGAGCTCAAGCCCGTCGGCCTCGGTCGACGGGCGCAGGCGGTCGAGGTGCAACGCCAGGAGGCCAACGGCGCGCACTGGTTGGAGGCCAGCCATGACGGCTACCTCAAGCCCTTCGGCGTGCTGCACCGCCGCCGCCTCTATCTCGCCGAGAGCGGCGAGGACATCCGCGGCGAGGACGCGATCGAGGCGGCCGGCGGCGGCGAGCCGGCCGAAGGCCACACCCAACCCTACGCCCTGCGCTTCCACCTGCACCCGAACGTCACCGCCAGCCTGCAGCACGGCGGCGAGGCGGTGCTGCTGCGCATCGCCTCGGGCGGCTGGCGACTGCGCGCCGAGGGGGCGAAGCTGACCCTGGAGGAAAGCGTCTACCTCGGCGGCAGCGAGCCGCGCCGCGCCGAGCAGGTCGTCCTCACCGGCCATGCCGACGGGCCGCAGCAGGTGAAGTGGGCGATTACGAAGGTAGGATAGGGAAGAGCTTCTTTTTTTCGAAAAAGAACCCCTTCCTTCCGACGATGAAAATCATCGAGGTCACCAACGTCGACTTCTCGCTGCGCCACTTCCTGCTGCCGCTGATGCGCGGCATCCGGGCGCGTGGCCACGAGGTGATCGGCGTCTGCGCCGACGGCCCGCTGCTGGACGAGGTGCGCGCCGAGGGCTTCCGCCTCGCCCCGGTGGCGATGGCGCGCACCCTGTCGCCGGCCGCCCAATGGCGCGCCTTCATCGCCCTGCACCGCCTGTTCCGCGCCGAGCGGCCCGACCTCGTGCATGCGCACATGCCGATCAGCGGCTTTCTCGCCCGCCTCGCCGCCCGCACCGCCGGCGTGCCGCGTGTCGCCTACACCTGCCACGGCTTCCTGTTCAACCAACCCGGCCCACGCACCCGCCGCCTCGCCTCCCTGGCCATGGAATGGCTCGCCGGCCGCCTCACCGACGTCACGATGACCGTCTCGACCGAGGAGGCCACCGACGCAAGGCGCCTCGGCATCGCCCGCCACGCCATCGGCATCGGCAACGGCCGCAACCCGTCCACCTTCCGCCCCGACCCCGCAGCCCGCGCCGCCGTGCGCGCCGAGCTCGGCGTGCCCGACAGCGAGGTGGTGGTGATCGCGGTGTCGCGCCTGGTGCGCCACAAGGGCTACCCGGAGTTGCTGGCGTCGATGCGTGAGGTGCCGGCCAGCCTCTGGGTGGTCGGCGAACGCCTCGTCTCGGACCGCGGCGAGGACCTCGAGCCCTGCTTCGCCGCCGCCAACCTCGGCCCACGGCTGCGTCGACTGGGCTACCGCACCGACGTCGCCGCCCTGCTCGCCGCCGCGGACGTCTTCGTCCTCCCGAGCCACTTCGAAGGCCTGCCGATGTCGATCATCGAGGCGATGCTGTGCGGCCTGCCCGTCGTCGCCACCGCCATCCGCGGCCCGCGCGAGCAGGTGGTGCACGACGCGACCGGCCTGCTGGTCCCACCCGCCACCGTCGCACCCCTGGCGCACGCACTCACCAGGCTAGCCTCGGACCCCATGCTCCGCACCCGCCTTGGCACCGCCGCCCGCGCCCGCGCCCTGGCGCTCTACGACGAAGCCGCCATCGTCAGCCGCACGCTCGACGTGCTTCAGCTTTAGCAAGGCAAGCAAGGCCAGGGCTGTCTGCCCTGGACCCGATTAAAGGCGACGCCTTTAAAATCCATTTGTCACTCGTGTCCAACCGGCAAGATCGGTGCCGGTGGGCGGAGGATTGAACGGCGATCGGGGGCTGGGGCCTCACGGCCCCAGCGGGTCGAGGGCAGAGCCCTCGCCTTCCTTGCTGATAACATCCTTGACGAGGAGGTAGCACAAACCCGCCGAGACCACGGCCAGCACCGCCGCGATCTGCAGCGCCGGCCCGAACGAGCCGGTGGATTGCCGCACGATCCCGGTCACCGCCGGCGCCAGCGCCCCGCCCACCGAACCGCCGACGTTCTGGATCGCCTCCACCGTCGCCACCAGCCCGACCGGCGCGACCACGGCGCCCAGCGCCCAGCCGGCGGATGAGGCGAGATTGGCGCAGAACAGCGCCCCGCAGAACAGCGCGATGGCGGGTGCCGCGCCACTGACCATTGAGGCGGCCGCCACGCAGCCGGCGGTCAGCACCAGTCCGACGACGAGCGGCAGCTTGCAGGCCAGCAACGGCGTGAGCCCGGCGCGCCCGAGACGGTCCGTCAGCAGGCCGCCAAGCACGGCGCCCACGAACCCCGCCGCCTGCGGCACGCTGCTCCACAGCCCAGCCCGATACAGGCTCATGTGCTGCTCGCCTTCGAGGTAGGCCGGCAGCCACGTGCCGAACAGCCAGGTGACGTAGACGACGCCGAGCGAGCCGAGCACCAGCCCCCAAACCGCGCGCTGCTTCAGCAAATCCACGAACACCGCCCGGCTCGGCAGCACCATCGGCGTGGCGTCGGCCGCCCGCGGCGGATTGCGGTAGACCAGCATCCAGGCCACCGCGATCAGCAAACCAAGCACGCCGATCAGCACGAACATCGAGCGCCAGCCGGCTGCCACCATCAGCACCGTCAGCAGGGCCGGCGCGATCGCCGGGCCGAGCGCGGACGAGGCGTTGAGCAGCCCGATCGGCAGCCCGCGCTCGCGCGTCGCGAACCAGTCCGAGCAGACCCGCACGCCGCCGGTGTACATCGGCGCCTCGCCCAGCCCCAGCGCCAGCCGGGCCACCGCGAACGGCGCCGAGCTGGTGACCAGCCCGGCGCCGATCTGCGCCACCGACCACAGCGCGAGCGCCGCCCCGAGCACCGGCTTTGGTCCGACCCGGTCGACCAGCAGCCCAGCCGGTATCTGCGCCAGCCCGTAGCTCCAGGCGAACATCGACAGCAGCAGCCCGATGCCGGACGGGCTGAGCCCGAGGTCGTGGCTGATCGGCAGGTTGCCGACGGAGAGCGCCGAGCGGTCGATGTAGTTGACGCAGCCGGCGAGCATCAGCAGGCCGATGTAGCTCTGGCGGCGGGTCATCAGAAAGAGGTTCTTTTTTGAAAAAAAGAATCAAAAAACTTTTGTCTAACTGCCGCTCCGGCAATTGGCCCGATCCTTAGGCGCCGGCTCTGACGAGCAGAAGTTTTTTGCGTCTTTTTGTCAAAAAAGAAGTCTCTTCCTTGCCTCACTCCGACGCATTCCCGTCAAGTTCCCCGGCGACCGGAGCGTGGTTCAGCAGCGCCACCAGAACGACGCCGCCGAACGTGTTGCCGAGCACGGTCGGGATCAAGAACTTGGTGAAGTAGCCCAGCACGTCGGTGTGGCCGATATAGACCGCGTAGGCCGCCTCGGCCGAGCCGGCGATGGCGTGCGGCAACTGGCAGAGCGCCACGATGTAGGTCAGCAGGATGATGATCAGCACCCGCGCCGAGCCCGCCGCCGGCAGCAGCCACACCATCAGCCCGATCAGCCAGCCGGCGAAGCACCCGGCCACGACCGTGTGCCAGAACGTCGCGCCGATCGCGAGGTCGGCCAGGTGGGCGAGCGCCGCATCGGTCTCCGGCTTGAACACGCCGCCATAAGCGGCCGCCGCGCTGAACACCCAGGTGCCGATCAGGTTGGCCGAGAGCACGATGGCCCAGACCCGCAGGGTCGCGATCAAGGTGGGCAGGGTGCGTTTGGTCAGGGCCGGAATGAGGGCGGTCAGCGTCGTCTCGGTGAACAGCTGCTGCTGGCCGAGGATGACGATGAGGAAGCCCAGGCTGTAGCCGAAGCTGGCGATCAGCAGGCGCCAGGGCGTGTCGGGCAGCCCCGCCTGCAGCCTGGCCTCACCGAGAAAGGAGAAGCCGATCGAAGCGCCGGCAGCAAAGCCCGACCAGGCCAGCCCGCTGAACGAGCGGGCGATCTCCGCTTGGCCCTGCTCGCGAACGATTTCATGAATGACAATCGGGCCGAGCGTCGAGCTCTCCGCCGCCTGACGCTGCTGCCGCTCGTTGAGGTGCGGCGAGTCCTCGGCAGCGTCGGACATGAAGGCTCCTGTAAAGCGGTCCAAAGGCCTCGGGCCTCTGGTGGGGTCAAGGGGCAAAGCCCCTTGCCTTGCCTCCCGCGCCGCACACTGTACCGTGTCGGCAAGGAGATCACCGCCCATGACGACACGCTTCGCCGGCAGCGCCAGCTACATCGCGACCCGTGACCTGGAGGTCGCCGTCAACGCCGCGGTGACCCTCGGCCGGCCGCTGCTGGTCAAGGGCGAGCCGGGCACCGGCAAGACCGTGCTCGCCCACGAGGTCGCCCGCTCGCTCGGCCTGCCGCTCATCGAGTGGCACATCAAGTCCACCACCCGCGCCCAGCAGGGCCTCTACGAGTATGACGCCGTCTCGCGCCTGCGCGACGGCCAGCTCGGCGACCCGCGGGTCAGCGACATCGCCAACTACATCGTGCGCGGCAAATTGTGGGAGGCGTTCGACGCCGAGCACCGCTCGGTGGTGCTGATCGACGAGATCGACAAGGCCGACATCGAGTTCCCCAACGACCTGCTGCTCGAGCTCGACCGCATGCAGTTCCACGTCTACGAGACCCGTCAGACCGTCGTCGCCCGCCAGCGCCCGGTGGTGATCATCACCTCGAACAACGAGAAGGAGCTGCCGGACGCGTTCCTGCGCCGCTGCTTCTTCCACTACATCCGCTTCCCTGACCGCGCGACGATGGAGCGCATCGTCGCCGCCCACTACCCTGACCTGCGCGCCGACCTGGCGCGCGAGGCGCTCACCGTGTTCTTCCGCATCCGCGACCAGCAGGGCATCAAGAAGCCGCCGGCGACCTCCGAGCTGCTCGACTGGCTGCGCCTGCTGATGGCGGACGACATGAGCCCGGCAGCGTTGCGCGACGAGCGTTCGGCGCTGCCGGTGCTGCACGGCGCGCTGCTCAAGAACGAGCAGGACGTGCACCTGTTCGAGCGCCTCGCCTTCATGACCCGGCGCGGCTGAGCCGACCCGGTGTTCGCCCCCTTCGTGCTGGCGCTACGAGAGGCGGGCGTGCCGGCCTCGCTCACCGAGTATCTGGCGCTACTCGGCGCCATGCGGGCCGGCGTCGTCGAGTATGACGTCGAGGGCTTCTACTTCCTGGCCCGCACGGCGCTGGTGAAGGACGAGCGCCATCTCGACCGCTTCGACCGCGTGTTCGGCCAGGCCTTCCACGGCATCGAGAGCCCGCCCGGCACGCCGCCGCAGGAGATCCCCGAGGCGTGGCTGCGCAAGCTCGCCGAAAGCATGCTGACGCCGGAGCAGATGGCCGAAATCCGCGCCCTCGGCGGCTTCGACAAGATCATGGAGGCGCTGCGCGAGCGCCTCGCCAACCAGGACAAGCGCCATTCGGGCGGCAGCAAGAACATCGGCACCAACGGCACCTCCCCCTTCGGCGCGCACGGCTACAACCCGGAAGGCGTGCGCATCGGCCAGGACGGCTCGCGCCATCGCCGCGCGGTCAAGGTTTGGGACGAGCGGGCCTTCGCCGACCTCGACGACACGCGCGAGCTCGGCACCCGCAACTTCCGCGTCGCCCTGCGCCGGCTGCGCCGCTTCGCCCGCAGCGGCACGCCGGACGAGCTCGACATCGACGGCACGGTCGCGGCCACCGCCGGCAATGCCGGCACGCTGGACCTGCGCCTGCGCGCCGAGCGCCGCAACACCGTCAAGGTGCTGCTGCTGCTCGACATCGGCGGCTCGATGGACGACCACGTGCTGGCCAGCGAGGAGCTGTTCTCCGCCGCCCGCTCCGAGTTCCGCCAGCTCGAGCACTACTACTTCCACAATTGCCTCTACGAGCGCGTCTGGCGCTCCGCCGCCCGCCGCCACGAGGCGGCCACGCCGACCGAGGAGCTGCTGCGCCGCTACGGCCCGGACTGGCGTGTGGTCTTCGTCGGCGACGCCACCATGAGCCCCTACGAGCTGATCACCGCCGGCGGCAGCGTCGAGCACTGGAACGAGGAGCCCGGGCTGGTGTGGCTGGACCGGGTAACCCGGCATTTCCGCGCCGTCGCCTGGCTCAATCCCGCGCCGCAGCGCTACTGGCCGGGCACGCAGTCGGTGCGGCTGGTGCAGGAGGCGATGCAGGAGCGGATGTTCCCGATGACAATCGAGGGCATCGGGCAGATGACGACAGCGCTGGTGCGCTAGGAAGGCCAGGGGCTTTGCTCCATCGCGGCATGCCCGCGATCGCATTGACGGCAGAGCCTTTAAAATCCATGACTTCTCCCTGTCTCCACGGCAAGTTCGGTGGCTTGGGAGCAGGATTGATAGGCTGATGCGGGTCTGGGGGGCGCCGCCCCCGTCGTGCGAACTCACGGCGGGGGAGCCCTTGCCGTCCGCCCTGCAATCATCCCGGCATTGCAATGACCGCCGCAACGCCATAGCGTCCCACCAAGCCAAGCCGCCCCCCCAATCACGATCGGGTTAGCCGAGGCCTCGCGTACTCAGCATGACGTAGCTGTGACGAGCGCGCCCCGGCTGCAATCGCCATTGATGCGCTCTGGTCGGGCGTTCCGCGCCCGCGGGCCGCTCCGGATCAGCCCGCGCTAGGAGACGTCGCCTGGACCAGATCGAGTTTGCACGGCCGCGCGGCACCATCGAGACGCCAAACCGCGGCCTGCTCCTCCAGCGCATCCGAACCCAGTGCAAGCCGGCGCTGCGCCCGCTCTATTGGCGCGTCTTCCGCCATACCGATGACGGCAGCGGCCCGGTCCGCGCCGTGCTCGGCGAGGACGGCAGCATCAGCCTCGCGCCGGCCACCTCGCTCGGCTTCGACACCTACTTCTCCGCCTTCTTCGAAGGCCATTGGTGGGCCCACACACGCTTGGCGCGGCTGGTGCTGCGCGTCGTCGTCGACGGCGCCTGCACGGTGCGGGTGCTGCGCCGCTGCGACGCCCAGTACGACCTGCTGCACGAGCACAGTCGCGAGGCCGGCGAGTTCGGCCCGCAGGAGCTGCGATTCCTGATCGCCGACGACAGCGTGAACTTCCGCCAGCGTGGCCTGGTGTTCCTCGAGGTGTCGGCCCATCACGGCGGCACCGCGCGCTTCATCGAGGCGAGCTGGCACGCCGCCGAGGCGGCGCCGACCTGCCGCCTCGCCGTCGTCGTGTGCACCTTCAACCGCGAGGCGGCACTCGGCGAGCTGCTCGCCGCGGTGGTCGCCGACCCCGAGGCCGCCGCCTCGATGCGCCGGCTCATCGTGGTGAACCAGGGCCGACGCGGCCTGCGCGAGCACCGGGCCGTAAGCCCCGCGGCGCGCCGGCTCGGCGAGCGCCTGCAGGTCATCGAGCAGGGTAATCTCGGCGGCGCCGGCGGTTTCACCCGCGGCATGATCGAGGCGCTCGGCAGCGACGCCAACCCGTCCGACTTCACCCACGTCATGCTGCTCGACGACGACGTGATCTTCGAGTCCGACACCCTGGTCCGCATGTCCGCCTTCCTCTCGCTCGCCCGCGAGGACGTCGTGCTCGGCGGCCACATGCTGGACAGCGTGCAGCCGATGAAGCTCTACGAGGGCGGCGCAATCTTCGACGAGCGCCGCTGGTTCGTCCAACCCATCCAGCACGACCTCGACATCACCAGCACCGACGTGCTGGCCGAGCTCGCCGCCCTGCCGGCGATGCACTACAACGGCTGGTGGTGCTTCGCCCTGTCGCTCGACATCCTGCGCCGGGTCGGCCTGCCGCTGCCCTGCTTCATCCGCGGCGACGATGCCGAGTTCGGCACCCGCCTCTACCATCACGGCATTTCCACCGTGTCGCTGCCGGGTGCCGCCGTCTGGCACGAGCCGTTCTACCTCAAGCTCGGCGGCTGGCAGCTCTACTACGAGACCCGCAACCTGCTCACCCTGGGCGCGCTGCACTGCCACGTCACCAGCGCCGGCATGGTCCGCCGCCAGCTCCGCCACCTGCTGCTGCACCTGCTGACCTACCGCTACTACAGCAGCGCGCTGATCCTGCGCGGCATCGAGGACTTCCTGCGCGGCCCCGACGTGCTGCGTGCCGACCCGCGGCCGCTGCATGCGAGCCTCGCCGCCATCCGCGAGCGCTTCGACTGTCCCACCGTGCCGCGCGCCAGCGTGCTGTCGCGTGCGGCGATGCCGCGCCTGCCGCGCGGCCGGCCCGCCTACCTGTTCTGGTTCGTCGTCGTGCTCGCCCGCAATGCGCTGAAGCCGGCGCGCGCCGCGGCGCCGCTGCGGGTGCCGGTCGACGACTTTGCCTGGATCACGCTACGCCGCCGCGACAGCGTCGTGCTGGACAGCTGGTGGCAGTCCGACATGCCGGTCTACACCCGCTCGCGCGCGCACTTCCTGGCCCTGGCGCGCGAGGCTGTCAGCGTGCTCTGGCGCCTCTATCGCCAGGGCCCGGGGATGGTGCGGCGATGGCGGGAGGCCGCGCCAGAGCTGACGTCGCCCACGTTCTGGCGTGGCTACCTTGCGCGCGCCGAACACGAATAGCACGGTCGGCCGACCAACAACGGCACGGGAGGCGACGGATGGACAAGCCTGCCGACGATCCGCAAGGACCCGAGATCCAGACCCAAGCCGATCCCGACCCCGATCCAGACCGCGGAGCGCTGGGGCGCGAGCCGCGGCGTCGATCATCGTGCTATCCGATCTCCACCGGAGCCGCACGGGCGTTCGATGTCGCCATCGTGAAGGGCCGTGTCGGCATCCAGCGCATCCTGGAGGCCAGCAACGCCGAGATCGGGTCCAGGAGTTTCCTCCTCGACTGCATACGTCAGGTGGGTATCCGCTATCAGGATTGGCGGGGGCTCGCGCCATTCAGCGACTACATGAACTCGGTCGATTACGGCATTATCCAGATTCCGACGGAATTTGCCGACTACCTAATGATGGCTGGTGCATCGCGGCCCAGCACGGCGATTGAAATCGGCGTTTTCCGGGGCGCCACGGCTTACATCGCGGCGGCGTATTTTTACCGATTGAACAAGAACCACCAATATGTGGCCGTCGACGTCATCGACGATTACACCGACTTCGACTACTTCAAAGACCTTCTACCGATCACGAAGGCGGCGCCGTGCACAAGCGGAGAGTTCGCAGGCGAGCGCTTCGACGTTGCCTTCATCGACGGCGACCACTCCTACGACGGATCGCGCACTGACTGGCTGAACGTCGGCAGGTCCTCCGGTTTTGTGGCGTTCCACGACATCAACGGCGCAGAATATGACAGTCAGAACGGCGGCATCAGACGGACCTGGAGCGAGCTCAAGCTCGAATACAGAGCGACGCGTTCGATCATGGAGATATCGCATTGTTCTAATTGGATGGGCATCGGGCTGATCCTCAATCGCTCCCCGATCGATAGCGTGCAGGCGCTGATGTCGTCCCCCTGATGTCGAGAGTTGTGACGAGCTCGGGACCCTCGACACCGTAGCGCGAGATCACGGAAAGAAGGATGATCCGCGCCATGGACACACACTCGATTCGCGCCCTGCCACTCGCCGCCGCCGACCGCGTCGCCCCGATCTCGCGCCAGATCTGGGAGGCGAAATATCGCCTCAAGACGGCCGACGGCGTCCCCATCGACGACAGCATCGAGGACAGCTGGACGCGCGTCGCCCGGGCGCTGGCGCTCGCAGAGGCGGAGCCGGCCCGCTGGGAGGGGCCGTTCTACGACGCCCTCGCCGATTTCCGCTTCCTGCCCGCCGGGCGGATCATGTCCGGCGCCGGCGCCGGCCGCCGCGTCACCCTGTTCAACTGCTTCGTCATGGGCGACATCGGCGACGACCTCGGCTCGATCTTCGACCACCTGCGCGAGGCCGCGCTGACGATGCAGCAGGGCGGCGGCATCGGCTACGATTTCAGCACCCTGCGGCCCAAGGGCGCCCTGGTGCGCGGCGTCGGCGCCGACGCCTCCGGCCCGCTCTCCTTCATGGACGTGTGGGACGCGATGTGCCGCACCATCATGTCCGCCGGCGCCCGCCGCGGCGCGATGATGGCGACCATGCGCTGCGACCACCCCGACATCGAGGCCTTCATCGCCGCGAAGCGCCAGGTTGGCCGGCTGCGCAACTTCAACCTCTCGGTGCTGGCGACCGACCCGTTCATGGCCGCCGTCGACGCCGACGCCGACTGGCCGCTGGTGTTCGCCGGCCAGACCTACCGCACCATCCGCGCCCGCGCCCTGTTCGACAGCATCACCCAGGCGACCTACGACTACGCCGAGCCCGGCGTGATCTTCATCGACCGCATCAACGCGCGGAACAACCTGCACTATTGCGAGACGATCCGCTCGACCAATCCGTGCGGCGAGCAGCCGCTGCCGCCCTACGGCGCCTGCCTGCTCGGCTCGATCAACCTCGCCAAGCTCGTCCACGACCCGTTCACCCCCGCCGCCGGCATCGACCCCGAGGAGCTCGCCGAGCTGGTCCGCGTCGCCATCCGGATGATGGACAACACGATCGACGTCTCCGGCTTCCCGCTCGAGGCGCAGCGCCAGGAGGCGGTGGCCAAGCGCCGCATCGGCCTCGGCATGACGGGGCTTGCCGACGCGCTGATGATGTGCGGCCAGCGCTACGGCAGCACCGAGGCCGCCGCGCAGGCCGGCGACTGGGCGGCCCAGATCAACCGCGCCGCCTACCTCGCCTCCGCCGCCCTCGCCGCCGAGAAGGGCGCCTTCCCCCTCTACGACCGCGAGCCCTACCTCGCCGGTGAGTCGATCCAGACGCTCGACCAGGACGTCCGCGACCAGATCGCCGCCCACGGCATCCGCAACGCGCTGCTCACCTCGGTGGCGCCCACCGGCACGATCTCGCTCGTCGCCGACAACGTCAGCAGCGGCGTCGAGCCGGTGTTCGCCCTCGCCTACACCCGCAAGGTGCTGCAGCCGGACGGCACACGCCGCGAGGAGGAGGTCTCCGACTACGCGCTGCGACTGTTCCGCCAGCGCTTCGGCGCCTCCGCCCCGCTGCCCGAGCACTTCGTCACCGCCCAGGACCTGACACCCGCCGAGCACGTGCGCATGCAGGCCGCCGTGCAGCGCCACGTCGACAGCGCCATCTCCAAAACCGTGAACGTCCCCGAGGACATCGACTTCGCGGCCTTCCAGCAGGTCTACCTCGACGCCTACCGCAGCGGCTGCAAGGGCTGCACCACCTACCGCCCGAACGCCATCACCGGCTCGGTGCTCGAGGTGACGCCCGCCGAGCCGAAGCCCGAGGCCAAGTCGGCCGGCGAAGTGGTCGAGCTCGCCTCGCGCGCCGAGAAGCTCAGCGGCATGACCTACAAGCTGCGCTGGCCGGACAGCGAGCACGCCATGTACGTCACGATCAACGACGTCGAGGTCGACGGCCGTCGCACCCCCTTCGAGGTCTTCGTCAACAGCAAGAACCTGGAGCACTACGCCTGGGTCGTAGCACTCACGCGCATGATCAGCGCCGTGTTCCGCCGCGGCGGCGAGGTCGCCTTCGTGGCCGAGGAGCTGAAGCAGGTGTTCGACCCGCGCGGCGGCCAGTGGAGCAACGGCCGCTACGTGCCCTCGCTCGTCGCCGCCATCGGCGACGTGATCGAGCGCCACATGATCGACACCGGCTTCCTGCAGCCGCTCGAGACGCTGCCTGGCAAGACCACGGTCACGCCGCTCGCCGCCGCCCATCTCGGCCCGCTCTGCCCGAAATGCAGCCAGCCCGGCCTGGTGCGCGAGGCCGGCTGCCTGAGCTGCGTCCATTGCGGCTGGTCGAAATGCGGCTAGAGCACGCGGTGTCGCCCGCGTGAGTAACCGCCGGGTCGTAGCGGCAGCCTACGCGCTGCGATCCGGCGGTCGCCGAGACGATGCGCCAGCGGCCTCCCGGGCCTCCGCACGGACTGACGCCGCATCGCCGCCGCAGTTATCTGTTCATCATGGGTCCGCAGCTCGATACGACCCGGGCGGCCGTACCTAAGCCCTAAAGAACTGCCGAAAGTGGGAGATGACGAGTTCGGGCTGTTCCTCCGGGATCAGATGGCCACATGGCAGGGCTTCACCGACCACGGGCCCGTCAGCCTTCGGCCGCCACGTGGCAAGCACGTCCCACATCTGGCCGACCGTCCCCTTTGCCCCCCAGAGTGCCAGCAACGGCGCCCTAATCTTGTGCCCGGCCTTGTCGTCAGTCCGGTCCATATCAAGGTCGATGCCCGCCGCAGCCCGATAGTCCTCGCAAACGGCGCGGATCGTCGCTTGGCAGCAATAGGTTCGGATATACTCCGCCATCGCGTCCGGCGTGACCGCGCCCGGCGTTTTGCCCTGCACGGCCAGGTGATCACGCAGGTAGAAGCCGGGGTCCAGGCTGATCAGGTGTTCCGGCATCGGCGCCGGCTGGATCTGCAAAAACCACCACACGTAGCGTGTCGCGAACTCTTTGCTGGTGTCATCGTACATCGTCAGTGTCGGCGCGATGTCCAGGACGGCGGCTTTTTGCACGAATTGGGGGTGATCCAGACACAGGCGATGCACCACCCGGCCGCCACGGTCATGGCCCGCCACCATGAACGACGAGTGGCCAAGTTGCCTCATGACGTCGACCATGTCCTGCGCCATGGCGCGGAACGAGTAGTTGACGTTCTGCGGGCTGTAGCCCGGCTTGGAGGAGTCGCCGTAGCCGCGCAGGTCGGGAACGACAATCCGGTATCCGGCGTCCACCAGAGCTGATGCCACCTTGTGCCAGGTGACGTGCGTCTCCGGATGGCCGTGGATCAGGAGCAGCGGCTGCCCATGACCCTTGCTCAGCGTGTGGATGGTCGCACCACCGGTTTGGATATCCTGTGAGTGGAAGCCGGGAAACAGCAACTCGCTCACACCGGCCGGCTGTGGCGGAGGCAGGTCGGGCAGGTCTGCACCGATCGCCGGCGCCGGCCGCGGGCTTGGCAGCTCGTGCGCCAAATTCGCCGGCGTCGGCGCAGGCGGTGTTTGCGCCCGCGCCCGGCTTGCCAAAGCCGACACGAGCGTTGTGATCCCAAGCGCAGCCGTCATTCGCCGCCCGATGCCCGACGCCATGATCCCGTCTCCTTGTTCTTGCTCAGCCGCCTGGATGTCGACCCGTCGGCATGCAACCGATCCTCTCGTCACCTGCTTGCTGGAAGCATGCATGGCCCAGGCGCTAGAACGGCGAGCATGACTCCCACCAAGCTCAATCGCCAGCGTGCTTCGGCTGTCATATCAAGCACGTTGATCACGATCGCTGGCGGCGCGCTCGACGCGTGGGTCTATCTCGCGCACGGGCACGTGTTTGCGAACGCCCAGAGCGGCAACGTCGTGCTGATGATGATTGCGGTGTCCGGCGGGGATTTCGCACGAGCGGGCAATCACCTCACCTCGCTCGCCGCTTTCGTCGCCGGGCTGTTGTTCTCGCGGCAGACCGGCAGCGTGGTCAAAGCCATGAAGCTCAACTCGCGCGACATCCGGCTTGGTTTGGAATGCGTGTTCCTGACCGCGCTCGGGTTTGCCGCGAACACCCTGTCTGACCAGGCCGTGATCGCCTGCGTCGGCTTTATTGCGGGACTGCAGATCACCAGCCTGTCCCATATCGGCGCATGGTCCTTCAACACCGGCATGACCACCGGAAACCTGCGCGCTGCCATCACTGCGTTGAGCAAGGTCATCCTTGGCGCGCAGGAGGAGCGAGCGCATGCGCTGGTGATGGGCTTGCTGTGCGTCGCCTTCGGCGTCGGCGCCTTGCTGGCAGCCTGGCTGACGCCCCGTCTGGGCAACCTGACGCTGCTACCGATCGCCGCCCTCGTCGCGGCGGCCCTGGCCGCGGCGCCACGCGGGCTGGACCCGATCCCGGACTGGACGAACCTGCGATGACGCAGCGCCTCGTTGCCGGCATACAAACATCAACATTGGATGATCAAGACGCCGACAAAGGCGCTCGCCGTTCGCGGCCAGGAAACGCTGAACACGGCTGCGCTCGATCACCTCCGGACTGAGCGCGACGGAGGTCAGGTCGACCCGGCCGCGCCTCGGATGGCGTCCTTACTTCACCTCCGCAACGATCCCGAGCCGCTGCTGAGTCCCCCAGGACGCCGTCCTGGTCAAAAAAGAAACCCACCCCAGCGCCGCCCCGGCATGCCGCAGCAACTGAAAGCTGAACGGCTCGACCAGCGCCGCCAGCACCGCCGCACCCGCCCCAAGCCCGGTCGGCCGCCCGAGCCAGCGGCGATACAGCAGCAGTGACCACAGATGAAAGCACAGGTCGAAGGCGATCTTGGCGCCGATCACCCCCAGGATCGAGCCAACCAGTACCAGCCGCCCCTGCACCAAATTCGCCACCAGCAGCACCGCACCGGTCAGCCCGTAGAGCGGCTGCAGCGTGTCGATCGCCTTCACCGGCAGCATCATCAGCCCCATCCGGCCGTAGCGCGCATTGCCGACCATGTGGCGATACCAGAGCTGGGTCTGCAGAAAGCCGCCGAACCAGCGCCGCCGCTGGCCGAGAAACGCCGCCGCCGTGCCCGGCGCATCGGTGCGCGCCTGCGCCGCCCCCACCACCGCGGTGCGCCAATCCTCGCCCTGCCGCACCGCCTGGTCGCGCAGCCGGTGCGTCAGCTCGTAATCCTCGACCAGGCAGTCGGGGTCGAAGCCGCCGACCGCGAGCAGCGGCGCCCGCCGATAGCAGGCGAACGCCCCGGAGATCAGCAGCAGCCCCTCGGCCCGCATCCAGGCGTAGCGCGAGAGGAAATTGCGCACATACTCGTAGGTCTGGAACCACTGCAGCACCCGCCCGGAGGCCGAGCGGCCGCACACGGGGCTCAGCACCCCGGTCGCCGCGACCAGCCCCGGATCGGCGGCAAACGCGTCCGACATCGCCGCCAGCGCCTGCGGCTCGAGCAGCGTGTCGGCATCCACCGTCAGCACCAGCTCGGTCTCGGCCAGCGTGCAGGCGACGTTCAGCGCCTGCGCCTTGCCGCCATGCGGCAGCCGCAGCCAGCGCAGCGAGGGATGCGTCGGGCTGGGCTCGCTGATCAGCCCCAGCGGTGGCGCCACAAGCCCGTAGCGGCCGCGGAGCAGCGCCGCCGTGCCGTCCGAGGAGCCGTCATCGGCAATCAGGATCGCCTCGGCCGGCCGGCTCTGCGCCGCCAGCGCCGCCAGCGTCACGGGCAGCGCCCGCGCCTCGTCATGCGCCGCGACGATCACCGTCATCGCCGCCGGCGCCCCGCCCGGCCGCCCGGCCCTGGCCGGCCGCAGCAGCGCCAGCGTCTGGACGAAGACGAACACGATCAGGATCGCGTCGTAGCCGACATAGGCGAGGCCCGCCGACCAGGCGAACAGCCCCTGCCGCCCAAAGGCGCGCGCGAACAGCAGCACCCACAGCAGCAGCGCCGCCCCATGGATGATCCCGCTGGCCCAGGGCCGCGCCGGCGGGCTGTATCGCGGCGAGGTCAGATGGCGCCGGCGGGCGAGGTCCTGCACGATCGTCGCCGCCGTCATCGTCGAAAAGCTCCCGCAAGTCCTTGCGCCGGCTGATCGCCGCGGCATTCTCCATGTAGCGCACGGCCGCGGGTTTGCACGCGGGGCCGGCTTGAGGGAGCATCATGGCTGATCGTTACACGCGCACGGCGATGGCGCTGCACTGGCTCGTCGCCGCGCTGATCATCGGCAACCTCATGCTGGTCTGGACCATCGGCTCCCTGCCCGACAGCCTGGTCCGCCCCGCAATCGACACCCACAAATCGATCGGCATCACCGTGCTCGGCCTCGTGCTGCTGCGCATCCTGTGGCGCCTGTCGCACCGCCCGCCGCCGCTCCCGCCCGAGGTGCCGCGCCTCGAACGCCGCGGCGCCCACGCCGCCCACCTGGTGCTCTACGGCCTGATCCTCGGCCTGCCGCTCTCCGGCTGGATCCACGACTCCGCCTTCAAGGACGCCCCCGCCCACCCGCTGCGCCTGTTCGGCCTCGTCCCCTGGCCCCGCATCGCCCCGATCATGGCGCTCGACCCGGCGGTCAAGGAGCGGGTGCACGCGCAATGGTTCGCCGTGCACGCCTATCTGGCGTATGGTCTGTATGCGCTTGTGGCACTGCACGTTCTTGGCGCGCTGAAGCACCAGTTTGTTGATAAACAGGCTGAAATTCAGCGGATGTGGTCCTAGGAAGAAAGCGCTTCTTTTTTGAAAAAAAGAAGCAAAAAACTTTTACCAATTAAGAAAGCAGACCAGGTGACTCTTCTAACGAATAAAAGTTTTTTGGTTCTTTTTTTCAAAAAAGAACTTTTTCTTTGACCAAACAGGAAATCACCGACTGGGCGCTCGCGAACGGCTGGCAGATGAGCGCCGGCTGCCCCAGCCTGATGAAGCCCTCCTCCCGCCAGGAAGCGATCGTGCGCCTGGTGCTGCGCGCCACCGTCGTCGCCGTCGAGGTGAAGAAGCCCGCCGGCAAATGGGAAAAGTTCAGCTCCGAGACCTACGCCAAGATCACGCCCGACCCCGAAACCGGCGTCCCGCACGGCCTCAACTTCGAAACCATCCCCGGCTTCGCCCGCCTGATGCAGGATAACCGCGACGCCCAGGTCTTCTCCGGCGCCGCCTTCCGGTGATCCACCGGCTTGCGTGAGCTCCGCCTCAACGCCTTCGCCATGAATACGGTCGGCCACCAATCGCCCGGCCTGTGGACCCACCCGCGCGACCGCTCAACCGACTACCGCCGCCTCGATTACTGGACCGACCTCGCCCGCATCCTGGAGGCCGGCCGCTTCGACGGCGTGTTCCTCGCCGACGTGCTCGGCGTCTACGACGTCTATGCCGGCCGCGCCGACGCCGCCGTCGAGCACGCGGTGCAGGTGCCGGTCGGCGACCCCATGCTGGTCGTCCCCGCCATGGCCGCGGTCACCCGCCACCTCGGCTTCGGCGTCACCGCCTCGCTCAGCTACGAGCCGCCCTACCCCTTCGCCCGCCGGATGAGCACGCTCGACCACCTCACCGACGGCCGCATCGGCTGGAACATCGTCACCAGCTATCTCGACAGCGCCGCTAGGGCCGCCGGCCGCGACCGTCAGGTCGCGCATGATGACCGCTACGACGTCGCCGAGGACTACATGGCGCTGGTCCTGAAGCTCTGGGAGCAGAGCTGGGAAGACGGCGCCGTCCTGCGCGACCGCGCGACCCGCCGCTTCGCCGACCCCGCCCGCGTGCACCGCATCCGCCACGACGGCCCTTACTTCCGGCTCGACGCGATGCACCTCTGCGAGCCCTCGCCGCAACGCACGCCGGTGCTGTACCAGGCCGGCAGCTCGCCCCGCGGCCGCGCCTTCGCCGCCCGCTACGCCGAGTGCGCCTTCGTCTCCGGCCCGTCCGTCAAGGTCATCGCCCCCCGCGTCGCCGGCCTGCGCGAGGCGGTCGCCGCTGCCGGCCGCACCGGCACGGACGTCGCCATCTTCGCCCTCGCCACCGTGATCGTCGCCGAAACCACCGGGCAAGCGCGCGCCCTGCACGACGAGTATCGCGCCCATGTCAGCCATGTCGGCGCCCTGGCGCTGATGTCCGGCTGGATCGGCGTCGACCTCTCCCACTACCCGCTCGACGCGATCATCCGCCACATCGAGAACGATGCCGGCCGCTCGGCCATGGACAACATCACCCGCGCCGACCCGGACCGCCAATGGACGGTGCGCGACGTCGCCGAGCACGTCGCCATCGGCGGCATCGGCCCGGTCTTCGTCGGCAATTCCGCCGACGTCGCGGACGCCATGCTGCACTGGGCGGACACGAGCGGCATCGACGGCTTCAACCTCTGCTACGTCGTCGCCCACGAAACATTTGCACAGGTCGCCAACCTGCTGGTGCCGGAACTACAAAGACGCGGCCGGTTCAAGAAGGACTATGCGGAAGGAACTCTCAGAGAAAAACTCTTTGGGAAAAAGAAAGCGCTTCTTTTTTAAAAAAAGAAGCAAAAACTCTCGCTCCGCTGACGCGCCTCTAACGAGCAAAAGTTTTTTGGTTCTTTTTTTCAAAAAAGAACCCCTTACTTCCTCGCATAACGCGCCAAAAAGCGCGGCGCCAGCGCGGCGAACTCCGGGCTTTCCAGCGCCGAGATCATCGCCTCCTCCATGCTGCGCTGCCCGGCGCTCAGGCTGCCGGCCAGCACGCGCAGGCCGCCATCGTCGGGCGGCCGCAGCAGCAGCACCTGGTAGATCGCCGTTGCCAGCGCCCGCGCCAGCGTCGGCTCGTAGACCATCGCCCCGGTGTCGGTCGGCTCGAACGCCAGCGGCCGCGCCGCCGTCTCGCCGCCCGCAGCCGGCTCCGGCGGCATCGCCGCCCCGTCCCCCCAATCGCCCTCCAGCGCGCTGGCGCACAGCGTCAGCCAGCAATCAGCGTCGATATCATCCTGGCAGGTGTAGGGCGCAAAGCGGGTGATGCCGGCCACCTTCACGCCGGCGGCGATCAGCCTCGCCGCACCGGCCGGCGTCGTCGGCGCCTCGGGCACCACGCAGAGCAGCCGCTGCGGACCATACAGGTCAAGCGCCGCCTTGAGCTGCAGCACGTCGAACAGCTCGAGCCCCGCATTGGTCTTGTAGACGAAAATCCGGCTGCGGCTGGCCAGCGTGTCGAGCGTGGTGCGCAGCAGGAAGCCGATATGGCGCTGCTCGCGCGCATGCGCGGCCATCGCCGCCTCGCTCCAGTCGACGGCGCGCTGCCCGCTCAGCCCGTCATTCGTGTAGGGTCCGGCATGAAAGCGCAGATCATATTTACGGTCGAGCACCGAACCGCCATCGATCACCACCAGGTCGTCGCGGCGATACAGGCCGGCAAACCGCGCGCCCAGCGCATCGAGCAGCCCCGGCAGCGGCGCCCCGGCCCAGCGCAGCAGCCCGATCGGCTCGATGCCGAAGTGGCGCTGCGCAAAGCCGAACTCGCAGGTGTCGCCCAGGCTCTCGAAGCAGCCCATGATGCGGGCGGCCTCGCTCACGCCGGTCTCCACGGGCGGGGGCTCGGCTGGGATCACGGTGCTGCTGCTCATTCGGGTGATCCGGCTGGCGATGACCGCGCCGAGCATAGGTGCGACAGGCCGGCCGCACAAACGCCCCGCCCAAACTGTGGACGCCGCACCCCGCACGCCGCTATCCCAGCGTCATGACGGGCACGATGGACAGGCACGACCGTGCCGGCCGCGACGCAGACGGACGCTGACCATGAGGTTCGCCGACAGCCTCAACCGCGCCGACATCTGGCTGCTCGACCGGGTGTTCCAGCCGCTCGCCGACCGGCTGGACGAAAGCCCGTCGGCGTTCGACGTCGGGCTGAGCCTGCAGCTCGGCGCCGTCGTGTTCCAGCTCGCCGCCGACCTCGCCCTCTACGTCGCCGGCATGCTCGATGCCTGGACCGGGCTGTATGACGGGCTGAGCTGCGCCTGCGGCGTCTGGTTCTACGTCCATATCGGCCGCCAGCGCACCCTCGTGCAAACCGGCCGATTGAACCCGCTGCGGCTGCTCTACCAGGCCCTGCGACTGTTCGGCCTCGGCTTCGCGCTCTGGAGCGTGATCAGCAGCCTGCTGGACGGCGCCGACGCCGCCCTGGCAAACGGCCTGTCAGCGCTCTCCAACATCGCCTTCGTCGCCGGGCTCTACATGGTCTCCTGCCAGCCCCGCCCCCCAGCCGCCCGCCGCCGCGCCACCCGCGGCGTGTTCAGTCACGGCACCGCCTAGGCAGGAAGGCCAGGGGCTTTGCCCCTGGACCCCATTAAAGGCGGAGCCTTTAAAATCCATTCCTTATCCATCACTCCTGGAGAGGCCGGTGGCGTGGGAAGCCGGATTGAGTGGCTTCGCCAAGCAAGAAAGAGCCGCCTAGACTCCAACGGATGCGGGTCTGGGGGCGCCGCCCCCAGCGGGTTCAGGGCAGAGCCCTGGCCTTGTCTCTTCTCATTAACCGGTCGCGGCCTGGCTGGGGCGGGAGGGATCGAACCTCCGAATGACGGAATCAAAATCCGTTGCCTTACCGCTTGGCGACGCCCCACCAACCATCGGCATCCGGAGCTTGTGGCTCCGTCGCGCACTTGCGCGCTTGTGTGCGACCGGTCAAGGGCGCAGCGCCCGCCGCTCCTGCCGGATCGCCTCAAGCCGCCGGGCAAACCGCTGCCCCGCGGCGTCCAGCGACAGCCGCCGCTCCGCATCCCGCCGCGCTGTCGCGCCGAGTTCCGCCGCATAGCCCTGATTGTCATAGAGCCGCCGCATCAGCTTCGCCGCATGATCCACCGACGGCTCCGCCCACCGCGCCGCGGCGTCGTAGGGCGGCACCGGTTTGCCGAGCGTCACCAGCTTGTAGTCGACCAGCAGGCTGTTGGCGTCGTCCATGAAGTCGAGATTGCCGGAGTAGCGCGTGGCGATCACCGGCTTGCCGAGCAGCATCGCCTCGGCCATCGTCAGCCCCAGCCCCTCGCTGCGATGCAACGAGACGTAGGCGTCGCAGCAATCGATGAGCGACAGCGTCTCGTCCGGGCTCGTCACCCGCTCCAGCACCTGGATGTTGGCACCCTCGGCCGCCTCGCGCAGCGCCCGCACCTGCGCCTCGTGGCCGAACGAGGTGGTCTTGAGGATGAGGTCGACGGGCTCGTCGTTGCGAAACGCCTGGCGAAAGGCGCGGACGAGCGCATACGGGTTCTTGCGCTCCATCACCGAGCCCATGTGGAACGAGAACAGGAAGGTGAAGCGCCCCTGCTCGGCGCCCTCAAGCCCGAAGGCGCCGCGCCGCCGCGGCGTGAACCGCCCCACCTGGACGCCGGGAAACAGCGTGTGCACCGGCCGGTCCAGCGCCCCGCGCAACGCGTCGGCGACAAAGGCGGTGGCGGCCCAGACCTCGTCGACCTGGCGCGCCTTCTCCGCCCAGTAGGCCGGCACGCTGTCCAGCTCCCAGTACCAATAGGCCACCCGGTAGGTCCGCGGCACCCGCTCGCCGAGGTCGGCCCGGGCGAACGAGGTGTCGAAGAACGGCTCGGCCTGGGTGTGGATCAGGGTGACGTCGTGCAGCTCCAGGCCGCCGAACTCGGCATGGTGCGGGTCGTCGCGCCGGTCGGTCCGCACGTCGCGTCGGGAGACGGCCACGCCCGCCCGCTCCATCGCGCCGCACATCGCCTCGGCCGAGACGCGCAGGCCGGACGGGTAGCAGAAATGGCCGACGACGTTGATGCCAAGCCCGGCCAGCGCCGCCGCGGTGCCGTCCGCCAGCCGCTCGCGGCACCAGCCGCGCACCGGCCCGGCCAGGCCGGCCTCCGGTTCGGCGAGCCAGCGCAGCAGCGCCGCCGCACTGTCCCGATCGGCCAGCGCTGCTGGCTGCGCCGCCCGCCAGCCCGGCTCGGCGGCATAGGCGAGGCGCAGCTCGTCGGCGGCGGACAGGCCCGTCGGCCAGCCCGCGGGATCAAGCCAGACGGTGTCCGCAGACAGGCCGTAACGCTCCGCCAGCCAGCCGGAGAACGCGTCCCGGCCAAACACGGTGAGCCCCCTCGGATGGGCCTGCTGCCAAGCGGGCGAGAAGCGGTAGGTGCGCACCAGCTCGGCCGCCGGATCCTCCAGACAGCACAGGATGAACCACCAGGCCGCCTCCGGGCGCTGGCCCTCGTCGGTGACCCCATGACCCAGCATCCAGCAGGCGAGGTCGCCCCGGCTGCCCGGCATCAGCCCGAGCGGAAACGCCTCGCGCACGTCGTTGCGCCACAGGAAGAGCTGCCGCGGCTCGGCCGCAAGGTTGGCCGCGAACGCCTCCCGCACGGCGCCACGCGCCGCCTCGGGCAAGCCAAGCGACCGCCCGCCCGCGCCGTCGAGCCAGACCGCGAACGCACCCGCCCCGCCGTCGCCCAGCGCATGCGCAAAGCGCCGCCGCAGGTCGCGCCGGCTGCGCAGCAGGTCGATGATCCAGCGCGCCGCCGAGAACGCATCGCTGACGCGGCCAGCCGACTGCGGCGGCCAGAACGCCAGGGTCGCCGGCAGCGCCGTGCGGGCCAGCACCGCGGCGTCGTCGAACGCGTCGAACGGCAGGTCGATCGCCGGCACCCCCGCGAGGTGGCGCGCGGCGTCCAGCGCCAGCACGTCGCGCAGGCTCGGCTCGGCGGCGACGCGCAGCCGCGGCACGGCGAAGAAGCCGCTGAGCTCGGGGTGCAGGAACGGGTCCGACTCCACGCCCAGCCGGGCCACCTCGCGCGCCGAGCGCGCCATGTCGGCCGCCGGATTGGTATGCCCACGCGTCGCCCCCTCGTGGTGCACGAGCACCGCCCAGGGCGTGTAGACGGTGCGCCAGCCCGCCTTGTAGGCGCGCAGGCACAGCGCGACGTCGCTGTTGGCCACCGTGTAGGCCTCGTCGAAGCCGCCGACCCGGTCGAACACCTCGCGCCGCACCATCTGGCAGGCGCCCATGATGGCCAGCCAGTTGCGCGTCGTGTTGGGCGAGCCGAACACCCCCCACGCCGCCTCGTCGCCGCGGTTGAACATCAGCCCGTAGAGATGGATGCCGACCGCGACGCCGGCGTGCTGCAGCGTCCCGTCCGGGTAGCGCAGCTTGGCGCCGACGATGCCGACCCCGGGCAGCTCGGCCACCCGCACCATCTCGCCCAGCCAGCCCGGCTCGACCACCTCGATGTCGTTGTTGAGGAACAGCAGCAGCGCGCCGGTCGCCACCGCCGCACCCCGGTTGCACGCGGCCGAGTAGTTGAACGGCGCGTCATGACGCACCACCCGCACGGCGCGCGCCTGCAGCTCGCCATAGAGCGCCGCCGTGCGCGGGTCGGTCGAGTTGTTCTCGACGATGATCAGCTCGACCCGGCGATGCCCGGTGCCCTCCAGCAGCCCGGTCACGCAGCGGCGCAGCATGTCCGGACTGTCGTGATTGGGGATAATCACCGAGACCAGCGTGTCGGCGCTGGCCCAGCGGCTGCGCTGCGTGCCGTCGGGCTGCGTCTCGATCCCGGCCGCAGCGCCCCGGGCGCGCCAATGCGCCGCCAGCACCGCCCGGTTCTGCTCGGCCGCGAGGCTGCCCGGCGCCGGCCGGTCGGCGCCGCCCGCCACCCGGTGGCAGAGCACCCGCGACACCCGGGTGATCCGCTGCCCGGCCGCCTCCGCCGCGGCGCTCAGGCGCAGATGCAGCCCCCACTCGGCGCCCGCACCGGCACCCGCCGCAAAGCCACCCGCCGCCAGCGCCAGCGGCCGCGACAGCACGGCGAGCCGGCCGAAATAGTTGTAGGCCGTGAGCAGCTCGGGCGACCAGTCAGGCTTGAACTGGGGCATGACCCGCCGCCCGTCGGCGCTCAGAAAATCCTCGTCGGCATACAGCACCGCCAGGTCCCCGACCGCGGCGATCGCGCCGTCGAGCACGCCCAGCGCATCCCCGGCCAGCACGTCGCCGGCGTCCAGCACCGCCACCCAGGCGCCGCTCGCCTGCCCGAGCAGGTGCTGCAGCACCGCGCCCCGATCCCAATCCGGCTCCACCCCGACGCGGCGCAACTGCCGCTCCCCCACCACCCGCTCGCTTGCCAGCCGCTCGCTTGCCCGCCGCTGGCCATCAGGG
This sequence comes from Acetobacteraceae bacterium, assembly GCA_965198995.1. Classification (GTDB taxonomy): domain Bacteria; phylum Pseudomonadota; class Alphaproteobacteria; order Acetobacterales; family Acetobacteraceae; genus CAXMMR01. The sequence continues at coordinate 264,624 of CBDAQG010000002.1, read as the reverse complement.
GTGGCGATCAGCACCTCCCATCGCCCGTCGAGCTGCGCGCGCAGCGACGCCAGCGTCCGCTCCAGCAGCGCCGGCGCCTCCACCAGCCCGATCAGCAGGCTGAACCGCACCCCCGGCTCGGCCGGCCCGTCGACGACCGGCGGCGCCCCGCCACGCTGCTGCAGCGGCTCGATGTCGGCGATCCAGCGCGCATAGGCCGCCTCCTCCGCGCTCGACGCTGGCGACGGCGGAGCCAGTGCCGGTGCTGCGACCATCGCCACCCGCACCGCCGGCACTGCCGGCATCGCGACCACGGCCCGCGCCCGCATCTCGGCAAACCGCCGCTTCATCCGCCAGGGCGTGATCACCCACCACGCCGCCTTGACGACCCGCCGGCCATGCCAGCGCAGAAACCGCACGATGAACCAGCGGATCGGCGCCCGGTCCGCCGCCGCCAGCGCCGCCTCGAGCGCTGCCGCGTGGCTCGCCTGCTCACGCAGCGGCGCCAGGCGCACGTCGGTCGCCCGCACCACGCGGTCGATCTCCGCCTGGTGCGAGGCCCGCAGCTCGGTGTTCGCGCGCCGCAGGCTGGCGGCAACGCGCAACGACTCCTCCATCGCCGCCAGCCGCTCGTCGAGCGCCGCCCGCTCCGTGTCGAGCCGGGCCGCCTCCCCAGCCCGCACGGTCGCGTCACGCAGCGCTTGCGTCAGGCCATCGATATGGCCGTCGCGCGCCGCCACGTCGCGCGCCAGCAGCAACGCCCGCGACTCGACCTCCCAACGCTCGCCCAGCCGCGCAAACCGGCCACGCACCGCCGCCGTCTCGCGCGGCGACAGCTCGGCCAGCGCCCGCACCGCCGCCGGCGCCGCCTCGCCGACGCACAGCACCCCCAGTCCGTGGCTGTGCACGAACTCGAAGCCGGGATGCTCGGCCGCCACCTCCGCCCAGAACCGCCAGACGCCAAAATCGGCCAGCCGCTCGTTGGTGTCATGGAACAGCACCACCGCCCGATCGGACAGCTTCGGCCGCCAGGTGTCGAAATCGTGCCGCACCGCTGAGTAGGTGTGCAGCCCGTCGACGTGCAGCAAATCGATCGAGCCGTCGGCGAATTTGGCCGCCGCCTCGTCGAAGGTGCAGCGCAAAAGCTGGGAAAAACCGCCGAAGCGCGCCTGGTTGTAGCGCTCGAGGTCGGCGAACACCGCCTCCGGCAGCGCCCCCACATGCGCATCCCCCTGCCAGGTGTCGACGGCGTAGCAGCGCGTTGCCAGCCCCTCCGCCTCCACCGCCCGGCAGAACGCCGCGTAGGAGATCCCCGAGTGGGTGCCGAGCTCGACCAGCAGACGCGGCTGCGCCGCCCGCACCAGCCACTGCGCGAACGGCACGTGGCCGAACCAGGCGCTCTCGTGATCAAGCCGCTCGGCCTGGCGAAAGAGCGGGTCAAGCTCGGGCAGCGCCAGCGCCGCAATGCCGGGGCTCGCCGGCATCGTCGGCTGCGCGGCATGAACCGTGGCGCTGCTCGGGCTCTCTTTCCAAAGCATGCGGACCGTCCCCTCCCCTGGGTGACATACGACCCGTGCCATCGACTGGATGAGCACGCAAGGCACGTCGACCATACGATCGCACGCGCCGCGCGCGACGGTCTGCTGGCGACCGAGGCCAGGAGCTCTGCTCCTGGACCTCGCTGGGGCCCGCGGCCCCAGACCCCATCCACTGAGGGCCTGATGCGCTCGTCCTCACCTGGCGACGCCGTTTAATCCGCCGACGACCAAATGGATTTTAAAGGCTCCGCCTTTAATCGGGTCCAGGGGCGACGCCCCTGGCCTTGCCTTACTTCCCGTCCGTCACCCAAACATGCGCGTAGTTGATCGGCGTATAGATCGGGTCGACCATCAGCGCCTCCGGCCCGGCCAGCCTCCGGCTATGCAGCGTGTTGAAGCGCGCATCGAGCAGCGGCACCCAGGGCTGCTCGGCCATCACCCCGGCGAACACCGCCCGCCAGGCCGCCAGCCGCTCGGCCTGCCGCGCCGGCTGATAGATCGCGTCCGCCGCCTCGGCCGCCGCGTCCAGCGTCGGATCGCAGTGGAACGACCAGTTCCAGCCGCCCGGCTTGGCACTGCCGCAGGACAGGATCGGCGTGAAGAAGTCGGACGGGTCCGGATAGTCCTCCGACCAGCCCTCGACGCCCGACCACACCAGCGGCGCGTCGCTCGGCGAGCCGGCCGCCGCGTTGAACGTCTGCAGCGCCAGCGCCCGCAGCTCGGCATGGATGCCGATCGCCGCCAGGTCCTGCTGGATCGCCTGGGCGAGGCGCGGGTTGGGATCGGTGTTGTTCGAGTACAGCACCGTCGAGAAGCCGTCCGGATAGCCCGCCTGCGCCAGCAGCGCCCGCGCCGCGGCCGGATCGTAGGGAGCCCCGGCATAGCCCGGATCGTAGCCCGGCATGCCGACCGGCAGCACCTGGTCGGCGACCACGTAGCGCCCGTTCAGCAGCTTCGCCAGCCGCGCCTTGTCGATCGCCCCCGCCACCGCCCGCCGCACCCGCACATCGTCGAACGGCTTCTGGTTGGTCTTCATCGCCAGGTAGACGGTCTCGAGCTTCGGCGCCCGCGCCACCTGCCCGTTCCAGGCCGGGTCGTGCAATATCTGGTTGAAGCGTGCCGGCGGAATGTCGTTGCCGAGCGCGTCCACACTGCCCTGCTCGATCTGCAGCACCGCCGTCAGCGGCTCCTCGCCCACCCGAATTGTCACCCGGTCCAGATGCGGTATCCCCGGCTCGAAGTAGTGCGGGTTGCGCACCAGCGTCAGCGCCTCGCCCGGCCGCCACTCCGCCAGCACGAACGGCCCGGTGCCCACCGGATGCCGCCCGAAATCATTGCCCGCCCGCTCCACCTCCTCGCGCGGCACCGCAAAGCTGAAGTTCAGCGCCAGCGCCTGCAGGAACGCCGCACTCGGATGCGACAGCCGGATCACCACCGTCGCCGGATCAGGCGCCGACAGCCCGGCAACCACCTTGCTGCGGCCATGCACGAACGCATCCACCCCGTCGATCGCCGCCAGAAACGGCGCCCCCGGGCTCGCCGTGCGCGGGTCGAGCGTGCGCGTCAGCGAGTAGACGAGGTCGCTCGCCACCAGCGCCCGCCCGTTGCTGAACGCGACACCCGGCCGCAAGGCGAAGCGATAGGTCAGCCCGTCCGCCGACAGGCTGTAGCTTTGCGCCAGCATCGGCCGCAGCGTGGTAGTGCCCGGCACGTAGTCCATCAGCCCGCTGAAGATCGAGCGGATCACCGCCCAGTCCTGAAAGTCGTAACCGATCGCCGGATCAAGCGTGGACAGGTCGTCCTTGAACGCCATCGTCATGCTCCCGCCCTGACGCGGCACGTCATCGGCAAAAGCAGAAAACGAGAAACACGCTAGAAGAAAGGCCAGGGCTCTGCCCTGGACCCGCTGGGGCCGTGCGGCCCCAGACCCCTTATGTAAGATCATTCCGTCACCTCGTCCGACGTTGCCGATGTGGCGATGTTTCAAAGGCTCCGCCGTCGCGCGAAGCACGCCTTCGCGTGACGATGGGGTCAAGGGGGCAAAGCCTCTTGCCTTCCTTGTGCTCCCCACGGATGTTCACGGCCGTGATGACGAGCGCCTCCCGCCGGCTGGGCCTGCTGCTTGCGATGCTGGCGTTTGTCAGCCTGCTCGCGCTCGGCGCCACCGTGCTGCCGGACGATGCCTCCGCCGCCCAGCAGGCCGAGCTCGACGCCGTCAGCATCCTGTGCGTCAGCGGACCCGCCGCATTGCCCACACACGGTCCGCATCCGCCGCGGCATCATGCCGCGCCCGCCCTCTGTCCGCTCAGCCTGGCGCTCGCCCTGCCACTGGTCCTGCTCGCCCTGCTGCCGCTGCTGCTCGGCCCGGCGATCCGCCGCCTCGCCTGGCGCCCGCGCGAGGCCGCCGACCGGCAGCCAAGCTCGCTCGCCTCCTGCCTCGGCCTGCCACGAGGTCCGCCCGCTCTCGCCTGAGGTCCTGCTGCCAGCGGGCCGGCATCGCCGCGCCCAACGACACTCCGAACCTGCGAGAGTCTTGCCCCATGCGATCGCCCATCCTGCCGCTCGCGCTTGCCGCGACGGCGAGCCTTGCCGCCATGCCCGCAACCGCGCACGTCATCGCCGGCGTCCGCCTGTTCCCCGTCACCCTGACCATCGACGACCCCGGCGTCGCCGACGAGGCCTCCCTGCCCGCCTTCACCTATGTCCGCGGCCCCGCCGATGGCGGTACCGGCCCCACCCACGAGGTCGATCTCGGCTTCGAATACGACAAGACGATCACCTCGAACACCGCGCTGATCGTCAACGACGGCTACGACATCCAGCAGCAAAACGGCGCCAAGACCCAGACCGGCTTCGAGAACATCTTCATCACCGGCAAGTGGCAGGCCTACACCAACGCCGACCACGAGTTCGTCCTCTCGCTCGGCATCATCCGCGAGCTCGGCGGCAGCGGCACCATCCACACCGGCGCCGACCATTATGGCTCCACCACGCCGACCGCCTATGTCGGCAAGGGCCTGAACGAGCTGCCGATCCCGCTGCTGCGCCCGCTCGCGCTCACCGGCGAGCTCGGCTACACGATCGCCGACCGCGAGCTGAAGGCGACCCAGCCGGCGCCCCTGCCGGCCAGCAACGCCGCCGCCAATGGCGGCATCGCCGCCTCGTTCAACACCGGCAACGCCAACGCCTGGGCCGGCGGCATCACCTTGCAATACAGCGTCCCCTATTTGCAATCGCAGGTGAAGGATTACGGCCTGCCCTCCTTCATCGGGAAGATGATCCCGCTGGTCGAGTTCACCTGGACCTCGCCGGCGTCCAGACCGAGCAGCCAGGGCACCACGTGGACCGCCGCGCCCGGCGTCATCTACCTCACCGATTGGGGCGAGTTCGGCCTCGAGGCGCTGATCCCGCTCAACCACGCCACCGGCACCAATGTCGGCGTCGTCGGCCTGGTCCACCTCTTCTTCGACGACCTGTTCCCCAACACAATCGGCAAGCCGATCATCCCGTGAGAACCCCCATGCGCCATGCTCCCGCCGCCGCGGCACTCGTCACGCTCGCGCTGTCCACCCCCGCCGCCGCACACGCCTTTCTCAAGACCGCCAGCCCCGCCGTCGGCAGCACCGTCCCGCAAGCCCCCACCGCGGTGACGCTCACCTTCACCGAAGGCGTCGAGCCGCTGTTCACCACCATCACCGTGACCAACGCCTCGGGCGGCCAGGTCGATGACGGCCACGTCCACCTCGCCGGCGACGACAACCACCTCGCCATCGGGCTGAAGCCGCTGCCGCCCGGCACCTACACCGTCGCCTGGCATGCGACCTCGACCGACACCCACAAGACGTCGGGCAAGTTCAACTTCACCATCAAGCCCTAGGCCGGCCCCGATGCTGATACCGGATTTCGACTTCGCCGGCGCCGGCGGGATTGGCCTGGCGCTGTGCCGCGGCGCCTCGGTGGCAACCCAGCTCTCGGTGTTCGGCGCCCTGACCTTCAGCTGCGTCGTCGCCCCGCGCGCCTTCGCCGGCCTGCCTCAGGCGCTGCTGGCGGACCTGGATCGGCGATTGCTGCGGCTGATCCAGGTCAGCCTGGCTTCTGGGCTGGCCGCAAGCCTGGTCTGGCTGGTCTGGCAGGCTGCCAACATGGCGTCGGCCAAAGACCTCGGCGCGGCGCTGACGGCGGTCCCCGTCGTCGCCAGCCAGACCAGCTTCGGCCACCTCATGGTGCTGCAACTCGCCGCCCTGGTCTGCACCGCCTTGCTGCTGGGCCGCCGGCCAGGGCCGTGGCGCTGGCGTGGCGCCCTCGCCACGGCGACCGGGCTGTTGCTGCTGCAGGCCGGCCACAGCCACGCTGCCTCGATGTATGCCGGCCTGAGCCTCTTGCTGACCGCCGACAGTGTGCACCTGCTCGCCGCCGGCGCCTGGCTCGGCGGCCTGCTGCCGCTGCGCCTCGTCGTGCGGCACGCGCCGGCCCGCACAGCCGGGCTGGCGGCACGCTGGTTCTCGCCGCTGGGCAAGCTCTGCATCGTCGCCCTGGTCGCGACCTCCGCCTACCAGGGCTGGGTGCTGAGCGGCAGCCTGCCCGCCTTCGTCGGCACCGCCTATGGCTGGATGCTGCTGATCAAGCTTGCCCTGCTCGGCGCACTGACCGCCTTCGCCTGCGTCAATCGCTACCAGCTCGCCCCCGCCCTGTTCGGCGCCGCCCCCGAACCGGCGCGCCACAGGCTCAGCCGCAGCATCGCGGTCCAGACCGGCGTCGGCCTCGCGATCGTCGCCGCCGCGGCCCTGCTGAGCAGCCTGCAGCCGGGCATGCACAGCCAGCCGCTCTGGCCGTTCGCCGACCGCTTCAGCCTCGACACGGTGAGCGAAGACCCCGACTTCGCCCGCGAGGCGCTGGCCGCCGGGCTGGCGCTGGCCGGCAGCGCCGTGCTGATCGCCTTCGCGCTGCTGCTGCGCGGCCCCTGGCGCCGCTGGCCCCGCCTGGCCGCAGCCACCGCCGCCATCGCCATCGCCTGGCTCGCCGTGCCGCATCTCGACCTGCTGTTCGTGCCCGCCTACCCGACCAGCTTCTTCCACTCGCCCACCGCGTTCGCCGCCACCTCGATCGCCGAGGGCGCCACCCTGTTTCCCACCCACTGCGCCGTCTGCCATGGTGCCGAAGGCCGCGGCAACGGCCCCGCCGCCGCCAGCCTGCCGATCCCGCCGGCCAACCTCACCGCGGAGCATTTGTGGATGCACAGCGACGGCGAGCTCTACTGGTGGCTGGCGCACGGCATCCCCGCCCCCGATGGCGGCCCGGCCATGCCCGGCTTTGCCGCCACCCTCTCCGACGACCAGCGCTGGGCCCTGATCGACTACGTGCGCGCCCACAACGCCGGCCTCGTCGTCCACCAGGCCGGCGACTGGACCCCGGCGCTGCGCGCGCCCGAGCTGCAGGCCGACTGCGCCGATGGTCCGCGCAGCCTCGCCGAGCTGCGCGGCGGCTTCGTGCGGGTGCTGATCGGCGCCGCCACCGCCACGCCGCTGCCCGGCATCACCACGATCCTGGCCGCGCCCGCCGTCACGCCCGCCGTCACGCCCGCCGTCACGCCCGCCGCCGGCCTCTGCGTCGCCCACGATCCCTCGGTCGTCGCCGCCTACGCCGTCGTCACCGGCCGACCGGCGAACGGCCCGCCGCCGACCCAGATCCTGATCGACGCGCATGGCTGGCTGCGCGCCGCCGAGCCCGTCGACGCCGTCACCACGCGGCAACTCACCGCCGAGCTGCAGCGCTTCGCCACCCACCCGGTCAGCACCGCGGCGCCGAAGATGATGGACATGGACATGGGTCCCGGCATGAGCATGGGCCCCGCACCCGGAGCGGATCATGCCCACTCGCAACTGTAACCCGCCGCCCCGGAGCCCTGGGCAGGACCGCCAGGGCGCAGCCCTGCTGGCCTGCACCGCGGCCGCCCTGCTGCTGCTCGCCGGCGGCTATCTGTGGCTGCTCGGCGGCCCCACGCCACGGCCTCGCGCCGCGATCGGCGGCCCGTTCACCCTCACCGCCTCGACCGGCGCACAGGTCAGCGACCGCAGCCTGCGCGGCCGCTACCTGCTGGTCTATTTCGGCTACACCAACTGCCGCGACGTCTGCCCAGCCACGCTCGGCACTCTCACCACGGCGCTGACGGCACTCGGCCCGCGCGCCGACCAGATCGCGCCGCTCTTCATCACGGTCGACCCGCAGCACGACACCCCCGCCGTGCTGCGCGGCTACGTCGCCGGCTTCAGCCCGCGCCTGCTCGGCCTCACCGGCACGACGCAGCAAATCCGCCAGGTCGAGCGCGAGTACCACGCCAGCAGCACCGCCCATCCCGACGGCACGACGCTGGACCACAGCTCAGTGCTCTACCTGATCGCCCCCGACGGCCACTACCTCGCCCCCGTCCGCGCCGACGCCAACGCCCAGGAGATGACCGCTGCTATCGCTGCGCATTTGTCCTGAGCAAAGGAAGGCCAAGGGCTTCGCCCCTGGACTCCATTAAAGGCGAAGCCTTTAAAATCCATTTCTTATTCGTCACTCCAGGGCAAGGTCAGTGCTGTGGGATGCGGGTCTGGGGGCGCCGCCCCCGTCGCGCGAATGCACGCTGGCGCGTGACGAGGTCCAGGAGCAAAGCTCCTGGCCTCCCTTTTACACGCCCTTGCAAGGTAAAACCCCCCTATCTACGTTACCTCAATGTCGATCAGCCGAAATCACCTCCGTGCTGTCCTGATCGGCTTCCTGACGCTCGTCGCCGCGCCTGCCGTCGGCAAGACGCTGCAGGTCGGCTACCAGCGCTACGGCACGCTGTTCATCCTCAAGGAGCGCGGCACCCTCGAGCAGCGCCTCAAGCCGCTCGGCTACGACGTCGCCTGGACGCTATTTCCCTCCGGGCCACCGCTTCTGGAGGCGATGAACGCCGGCGCGGTGCAGTTCGGCATCACCGGCGAGACGCCGCCGATCTTCGCCCAGGCCGCCGGCGCCTCGATCGTCTATGTCGGCGCCGAGCCGCCCGCCCCCACCGGCGAGGCGATCCTCGTCGGGCGCGCGAGCGCCATCACGTCGGTCGCCGGGCTCAAGGGCCAACGCGTCGCGCTCACGCGCGGCTCCAACGCGCACTACCTGCTGCTCGCCGCGCTGACCAAGGCCAGCCTGTCATGGAGCGACATCACGCCGGTCTATCTGAGCCCAGCCGACGCCCCCGCCGCCTTCCAGGCCGGCGCCATCGATGCGTGGTCGATCTGGGACCCGTACCTCTCCTCGGCACTCGCCAACCTGGACACGCGGGTGCTGCAGAACGGCACCGGCACGGTGGAAAACCGCCAATACTTCATCGCCGCGCGATCTCTGGCGACGTCCGAGCCTGCCGTCGTGAAGGCGGTGCTCGGCGCCCTGACCGAGGCCGACGCCTGGTCGACTCAGCACAAGCCGGAGGTGGCCACCATGCTCGCCGGCTCGACCGGGCTGCCGCTACCGGTCGTGCAGGCCTCGGTGGACCGGCTCGGCTTCGGGATCGGGGCGATGACCCCCAAGATCGTCGCCGAGCAGCAGGTGGTGGCGGATGCGGTGACCAAGGCCGGCCTCATCCCCGCCCCCGTCCGGGTGCAGGACGACGTGCTGCCGGGAGCCGGTCAGTGAGCATCACCATCGGCGTCGCACCGGCGGCGATGCGGCCGCGCACCCGCCTGCCGCGGCCGACCCTGCGCCGCTTCGCCTCGTCGCTGGTGCTGCTCGCGCTGTGGCAGGCCGCCTCGATGACCGGCCTGCTGTCGCCGCATCTGCTCGCCGCCCCGAGCGCCATCCTCGCCACCGCGGCCAAGCTGCTGGCCGACGGCTCGCTGGAGCACAACCTGCTCGTCTCGCTGCTCCGGGTGCTGGTCGGCATGACCGTCGCAATCGTCGTCGCGGTGCCGCTTGCCCTGGTCGCCGGCCTGTCGCGCGCCGGCGAGGACCTGCTCGACGCGCCGCTGCAGATGCTCCGCACCCTGCCGCATCTGGCCCTGGTGCCGCTGTTCATCCTCTGGTTCGGCATCGGCGAGCTGCCCAAGATCGTGCTGGTGGCGCTCGGCGCCGGCTTCCCGCTCTACCTGAACCTGTTCGCCGGCATCCGCGGCGTCGACCCCAAGCTGGTCGAGATGGCGCGCGTGCACGGCCTGTCACGCCTCGGCGTCATCCGCGCGGTGATCCTGCCCGCCGCCCTGCCGCAGCTGCTGGTCGGGTTGCGCTACGCCTTCGGCCTCGGCTGGCTCAGCCTCGTCGTGGGCGAGCAGATCGCCGCCAGCAGCGGCATCGGCTTCATGATGATGGACGCCCGCGAGTTCCTGCGCACCGACATCATCGTCGTCGGCCTGCTGGTCTACGCCCTGCTCGGCACCGCGACCGACCAGATGGTCCGGTTGCTCGAGCACCGGCTGCTCGCCTGGCGCCCGTCGCTGGTCGGCGGCCGCCGTTGAACGCCGACCTGCGGCCAAGACGGCAGGACGGCCAGCAACGCTCGGCCGGCACCGCCGTCCGGGCGCGCGGCCTGACCCGTCGTTTCGACGCCGGCGCCGCCGTGCTCGACGGCGTGGACCTCGACATCGCGCCCAGCGAGTTCGTCGCCCTGCTCGGCCGCTCCGGCTCCGGCAAGACCACCCTGCTGCGCCTGCTCGCCGGCCTCGACACGGCGGATGCCGGCATCCTCGACGTGCCGGCCGCCCGCGCCGTCGTCTTTCAGGAGGCGCGCCTGCTGCCCTGGCGCCGCGTCTGGCAGAACGTCGCCCTCGGCCTGTCGTCAAACGGGCCCGGCGCCCGCCCGCGCGCCGAGGCCGCCCTGCGCGAGGTCAATCTCGGCCACCGCATCGACGCCTGGCCGCTCACCCTCTCCGGCGGCGAGGCGCAGCGCGTCGGCCTCGCCCGCGCCCTGGTCCGCCAGCCGCGCCTGCTGTTGCTCGACGAGCCGCTCGGCGCGCTGGACGCCCTGACCCGGCTGCAGATGCAGCGCCTGATCGCCGAGCTCTGGGCCCGCCACCGCTGCGCCGCCCTGCTCGTCACCCATGACGTCGACGAGGCGCTGTTGCTCGCCGACCGGGTGCTGCTGCTCGATCAGGGCCGCATCACCCGCGAGTGGACGATTCCGCTGCCCCGCCCCCGCCGGATCGCCGACCCGCTGCTCGTCCGCCTCAAGGCGAGCCTGCTCGCCGGCCTCGGCGTCGAGGATCCCCCGCCCGCGCGGAGCCCCACATCCACCCTGCAGGAGGCGACATGACGCCCGCCCAGACCCCGATCGACACCGATGGCCGCGCCGACATCCTGTGGTTCCTGCCGACCCACGGCGACGGCCGCTATCTCGGCACCGACCACGGCGCCCGCCACGTCACCCTGAACTACCTCTCGCAGATCGCCAGGGCCTCCGACGCGCTCGGCTATTTCGGCGTCCTGCTGCCCACCGGCAAATCCTGCGAGGACAGCTGGGTCGTCGCCTCGGCGATGCTGCCGCTGACCGAGCGCCTGCGCTTCCTGGTCGCGGTGCGCCCGGGGCTCGGCCAGCCCTCGATGTCGGCCCGCATGGCGGCGACCTTCGACCGGCTCTCCGGCGGCCGCCTGCTGATCAACGTGGTCACCGGCGGCGACCCGGCCGAGCTGCACGGCGACGGCGTCTTCCTCGACCACGCCGGGCGCTACGAGGCCACCGACGAGTTCCTGCGCATCTGGCGCGGCCTGATGGCCGGCGAGACGGTGGACTTCAAGGGCCGCCACATGGCCATCGAGCGCGGCCAGCTGCTCTACCCGCCGGTCCAGCACCCCTACCCGCCGCTCTACTTCGGCGGCTCCTCCGAGGTCGGCCAGCAGATCGCCGCCGAGCAGGTCGACGTCTATCTCACCTGGGGCGAGCCGCCCGAGGCGGTGGGCGAGAAGATCGAGACCATGCGCCGCCTCGCCGCCGCCCAGGGCCGCACCCTGAGCTTCGGCATCCGGCTGCACGTCATCGTCCGCGAGACCGCCCGCGCGGCGTGGGACGCCGCCGACGCCCTCATCAGCCACCTCGACGACGCCGCAATCGCCACCGCCCAGAAGGCATTTGCCGGCTTCGACAGCGTCGGCCAGCAGCGCATGGCCCGGCTGCACAACGGCCGTCGCGACCGGCTCGAGATCAGCCCCAATCTATGGGCCGGCGTCGGCCTGGTCCGCGGCGGCGCCGGCACCGCCCTGGTGGGCGACCCCGAGCAGGTCGCCGAGCGCATGCGCGAGTATATCGGGCTCGGCATCGACCGCTTCATCCTGTCGGGCTACCCGCATCTGGAGGAGTGCTACCGCTTCGCCGAGCTGGTCTTCCCGCTGCTGCCGCTGCGCGCCACCACCGGCATCGACCTCGGCGCCGCCCATCATGGCGGCCCGTTTGGGGAAGTCATCGCCAACGTCGCGGCGCCGTCGCAGAGGAAGGCAAGCTAAGCGGTTCTTTTTTGAAAAAAAGAACCAAAAAACTTCTGCTCGTTTAGCGGCGCGACAGCGGAACCAAGTTTTTTTGCTTCTTTTTTGTCAAAAAAAGAAGCGCTTACTGAACGCTAACCTTAACCACCTTCTGCACCGACCTGGACGCATGCGCGTCGCCCGGCACCACCAGATGCAGGTGGTCCGGCCCCAGCGGCTTGCCGTCCTCGCTCTCGGCGAGCAGCACCTGCTTGGCCTCGAAGCCGGGCGCGATCTCGCCCAGCGCCAGGCTCGCCGAGTAGCCGTCGCTGCCGGTCACCCGCACCGTCTGCGCCGCCATCGTCCGCATCTGCCCGGCATCGACCGCGTGCACGTGCTCGAGCACCGTGAACAGCAGCGGCCCGACAAACACCGACTGCCGTGGCCCATGCCCGCCCACCAGCGTGGTGCGCAACGTCACCTGCGGCAGCGCGGCCAGGTCGGCAGGGCTGAGCGTCGTGCTGGCCGCGCCCGGTCCGGCGACCACGAGGTCGGCGCCGAGCACCGGGCCGGCATTCAGCAGCACCGCGGCGACCAGCCAGGCCGCCCTAGGAGCCCAGCATGAACGCGTAGAGCGGAAAGCGCGGCAGCAGGCTGCCGCCAAGCCTGAGTGCCGCAAGTCGCTTGGCATGAAGAACCTCCGGGCCGGCAAAGGCGTGCATCGTCGTCCTATCGGCTCGCCGATAGCCGCGCCACCGATACACCAGCGAGCGGCTCGCCCTCAGCCTGGCATGGGCGGCGGTCGAGCCCGTGTAGGTGGTGACGACAAGACCGAGCTCGGCATGACGATCAATCGGTCCGACATAGGCCGTCCGCGCGCCATCCGAGCGCAGCCCGGCCGGCGAGACCGCGGCGACCGAGCCGGAGGACGCGTCGAGGATCTCGTGGTCGAACACGTCCCTCCCCACCGGGTAAAAGACCGATCGTCCGACAACATGCAGCAGCGGCCCGCCCGGCACGCTCAGCACCTCGAAGCCGACCTCGCCAAGCCCCGGAAAGCTCTGCCGCCACACCGGCTCGCAGTGCTCGTCAAACACCGTCAGCGACGGGTCGAAGAAGTCCCCGGCTCGCCCGTCGGCGGGCACCTCGCCGAGCTTCACCGCCGCCACCACCTCGTAGCCGGCGCCGCCGCCGGCGCCCGGCAGCGTGCCGACACTGGTGAGCAGCCGGTCGCCGGCGACCCCCTCGCAGCGCGAGCTCGGCGCGTGAAAGCCGCGCAGCGCCTGCAGGTTCGGCCGCATGTCCGGCCGCGCGCAGCCCGCCAGCCCGCCGACAACGCCCAACAACAGCACCGACAGCAAGGGCCGCATCGTTGATCCTGCTTCGACCCTGCGGCGGCGGGCATCCCACCCCACCCTAGGTTGGCCGCCAAATGCCTGGTAGCGTCCGCAAGCCATCGGCCGCCGATAGTCAGTACGAGTGCATAATGGACACGCTCAGCCCAAACCCGGCCAAATCAGACCGCGCGAACTCAGAACTCGCCACACCGGAACAGACGAGCCCCGCCGCCCTGCTTGCCGCCCAACGCGCCGCCTCCGACCGGCAGGGCGCGCCGGACCGCGAGGCGCGCCTGGCCAGCCTCGCCACCCTGGACCGCCTGCTGCGCGCCAACCGCGCCCCGATCGCCGCCGCCATCGCCGCCGATTTCGGCGGCCGCTCGGCCAACGAGACCGACCTCGCCGAGCTCGTCCCGGCGCTCGCCTCGATCCGCAACGCCCGCCGCCACCTGCGCCGCTGGATGCGCCCGGAGCGGCGTCAGGTCGACATCGGCTACCAGCCCGGCCGCGCCTGGGTGCAGCACCAGCCGCTCGGCTGCGTCGCCATCATCGCCCCCTGGAACTACCCGCTGCTGCTCACCATCAGCCCGCTGGTCGACGCGCTCGCCGCCGGCAACCGGGTGATCCTCAAGCCCTCCGAGCTGGTCCCCCGCTTCGCCGCCCTGCTCGCCGAGCTGCTCGGCGCCGCCTTCGACCCGGCGCTGCTCGCGGTCGTGACCGGCGGCCCGGAGGTCGCCCAGGCCGTCTGCGCCCTGCCGCTCGACCACCTGCTGTTCACCGGCTCCACCGCCGTCGGCCGCCTGGTCGCCCGCGCGGCGGCCGAAACCCTCACGCCCGTGACGCTGGAGCTCGGCGGCAAATCACCCGCCATCGTCTGCCGCGACGCCGACCTGTCGGCCGCCGCCCGCACCATCGCCCAGGGCAAGTTCTTCAACGCCGGCCAGACCTGCATCGCGCCCGACTACGCCCTGGTCCCCGAGGAGCAGGCGCGCGCCTTCGCCGACGCGGTGCTCGACGCCGCCAGCGCGATGTACCCCAACCTCGACAGCCCCGACTACACGGCGGTGATCTCCGAGCGCCACGCCGAGCGCCTGCGCGGCCTCATCGCCGGCGCCGCCGCCACCGGCGCCACCGTGCTCGCCCGCCACGCCGACGCCCCCGGCCGCCGCCTCGCCCCCACCGTCGTGCTCGCCGCCTCGCCCGACGGCGCCCTGATGGCCGAGGAGATCTTCGGCCCCATCCTCCCCGTCATCGGCTACAGCGACCTCGCCGAGGCGGTCCGCTTCGTCAACGCCCGCCCCCGCCCGCTCGCGCTCTACCCCTTCACCCGCGACCGCGCCGCGCTCGCCACCCTGCTCGACGGCACGCTCTCCGGCGGCGTCGCCGTCAACAGCGTGCTCATGCACTGCATCCAGGACGACCTGCCCTTCGGCGGCGTCGGCGCCTCCGGCATCGGCGCCTATCATGGCCATGACGGCTTCAAGCGCTTCTCCCACGCCCGCGGCGTCTATGCGGCCGGCCGCGTCTCCGGCTTCGGCTTCCTCGCCCCCCCATACGGCCGGCGCATCCGCATCGCCCTGAAAGCAATGCTGATGCGCTGACCAGCGCCAATCCAGCCCAGCAGCAGCGCCGCCCCCCCGCTCACCAGCAGCGCCAACCGGCTCCCCGGCGGCCGGTAGACAAACCGCACATGGCTCACCCCGGCCGGCAACTCGACCGCCTGCAGCACCTCCGAAACGGTCGTAATCGGCGCCGCCACCCCGTCCACGCTCGCCCGCCAGCCGGGATAGGCCAGCGCCAGGCGGGTCAGCCGCGCCGGCGCGTCGCAGCGCGCGGTCACGCGGTCACGCTCCTGTCGCTCGAGCCGGCACGCCGCCTGCCAGTAGCCCGCCGCCCCCGGCAGCTCCCAGACGTCCAGCGCCTGGCCATGCCACACCAGAACCGGCCCAACCGGCGCCGCCTGCAGCCGCAGCCGCGGCTCCAGCGACCCATCCGCCCGCCACAACCACACCGCCACCGGCCCGCTGCCGCCCCGATGCGTCACCCGCCACCCCACCGCCTCGCCCCGCCCGACCACCAGCGGCGAGCCCAGCCGCACCGTCAGCAGCGCGTTGTCCAACGCCGACCCAAGCCCCGCCACACCCTCGGCGCACCCCGCCGCCGCACACACCCGAACCCCAACCGCCCCATCCGCCGCCCCACCATAGGTGCCGACCTCGACCCCGACCGCCCCGATGGCGACCGAACCGGGCCGCACCCCCGCAAGCCGACCCGCCGCGATCGTCCCGCCCAGCCCCTCGCCCGGCAGCAGCGGATGCGCCACCGCCGCCCCCGCCTCATCATGACCCGCCAGCGCCGCCCCGAACGGCTCGGCGGACGGCTCGGCGTCGCGCGGCACCACCAGGTAGCGCACCCCCAGCGCCGCATAGGCGCCGACCCGCCCGGCAAACGCCGCCAGCGACGCCCCGCCATCCGGCTTCGACGCATCAATGCCGCCATACAGGCTGACCCGGTCGCTCCCCGGATCGAGACGGCCGCGCACGAACGCCACCCAGTCCGCCGGCACCGGCAGCGCGTTGTAGTTGACCGAGGCAAGGCCGTAGAGCGCGCCGTAATTCGGCACGATGCCGCCCAGCGAGACGACGCGCTGCAGCCCCAGATGCGACCGCAGGAACGCCACCGCTCCGTCGTCGATCCGCTCGTCCCCCTGCCCCGCGCCGCGCACCCCGGCAGCCAGCGGCACGCTGAACAGCAGCGTCGCCTCCGCCAGCAGCAGCCCCGCCGCCCACCGCCGCCGTCCAGCGCCGAGCGCCAGCCAGGCGCCGCCGGCCAGCCCCACCTCGATCCCCACCGAGACCGCCGCCAACATCGGGTAGCCCGGCCGCACCGCGGCCAATGCCGCCATCTGCGGCCACGCCGCCACCAGCGCGCCGACCAGCGCCACCAGAATCCCCGCCCCGCACCCGGCCACCAACCGCCCCGACCCGCGCCAAGACCGCCGCCGCTCCAGCGCCAACGCCGCCAGCACCACCAGCGCCATCGACCAGGACGGCGCGACATACAGCGACAGCAGCGTCCGCCCCACCAACGGCAGCCGCTCCGACACCTCCGACAACACCGGCAGCCCGCCCGCACACCCCAGCGTCACCACGACCCAGCCCGCCAACACCCGGCGCAGCCCCGCCTCGCGTCCCGGCGCCACCGCTCCCAGCACCGCCGCCAGCACCAGCCCCAACCCGGCATAGCCGCCGACCGAGTACCAGACCGCCACCCCCGCCGACGTGCCAAAGCCGTAAAGCGGCGGCCCATACAGGCTCGGCAGCAGCAGCATGGCGTAGCTCGCCGCGCTCAGATGCGGATGCGCCAGCCCGTCATGCTGGCCCAGATACGAGTGCGGCAACGTCACCAGGAACGCCAGCAACGCCGGCGCCGCCAGCCCCACCCCGATCGCCACCCCGCCGCCCAGCCGCGCCACCAGCCGCCCCGCCAGCCGCCAGCCTGCGCCGGACTGCCACAGCCGCAGCACCGCCCAAGCCGCGCCCAACAGCCCGTCCAGCAACGCCGTCTCCGGAAACCCCGCCAGCAGCGACAGCCCAACCGCCAGCCCGATCCAGCCAACGCCACGCCAATCCCGCCGTGCCCGCTCGATGCCGAACAGCAGCAGCGGCAAAAACGCCACCGGCAAGATCGGCGCATGCCCGAACCAGGCGAAGCTGCCATTCATCTCGAACAGCAGCCCACCCACCACCGCCACGCCGCCGCCCACGCCGAGCTCGCCCAGCAACGCCGCGCTCGCCAGCCCCGCCAGTGCCTGCATCACGATCCGCAGCCAAACCACCCCGCCCGCCAGCCGCAGCAGCAGCACGAACGGCAGAAAGAACGAGGCCGTCTGCCCCTCGCCCGCCAGCGGCATGCCCAGCCCCGAGTAAGGGTTCCACCAAGGCACCCGCCCCGCCAGCCAATCCGCGGCCGACAACCCCCCCAGCGCCTGCAGCGTCACCCCGGCATTGCCGTCGGCAAACACCGTCCCGGACAGCAGCCCGTTCCCCGTCCAGCTATGCGCCGTCAGCCCCGAGACGACGTAGCGCGGATCCTCACTCAACCACCCGGTCAGCGCCGGCCAGTGCAGCAGCACGGGCCACAGGGCCAGGGTCAGCAAGGAAGGCCAGGGGCTTTCCCTCCGTGAGCCCTTCCAACGGCGCGTCGCGCCGTCGGAACCTTGGGGCTCACTCCGCCCCTGGACCCCATTCAAGGCGGAGCCTTTAAAATCCATTCCTCATCCATGACTCCAGGGCGAGTGCGCTGCCGTGGGAAGCAGAATCAACTGGCTTCGCCAAGCAAGATGTTCTCCTAAACGGATGCGGGTCTGGGGGCGCCGCCCCCGTCGTGCGCAGCACGCACTCGCGTGACGGGTCCAGAGGCAGAGCCTCTGGCCTTACTTTCTTTTGCACGCTAGCCCACCCCCATGCGCTCCCTCGGCCTAGACCTCCTCCGCGCCGTCGCGATCGTGCTGGTGCTGGCCAGCCACACCCACCTGATGGAGGCCAGCTGGTCGCACGGCCGCATCGTGCGCTGGATCGCCATCGGCGGCTTCATCGGCGTGCAGCTCTTCTTCGTCCTCAGCGGCTTCCTGATCGGCCGCATCCTGATCCGCCTGTCCGCCCGCCCCGGCGCCCGGCTGCGCGACTGGCGCGTCTTCATGGTCCGCCGCTGGCTGCGCACCCTGCCGCTCTACTGGCTGGTGCTGGCGGCGCTGGCGATCTTCTGGCCGCCGGAGTTCTGGATACCGACCAGCCACCGCCTCGCCGGCGACCTGCTCGCCTATGGCAGCATGACGCAGAACCTGCTCTGGCCGATGCGCGACGAATGGTTCTCCGTCTCCTGGTCGCTGGCCGTCGAGGAGTGGTTCTACCTGACGTTCTCGGCCCTGCTGCTCACCCTCGCCCGCCTGCTCTCGCCCGGCCGCGCCCTCGCTTTCGCGCTCACGCTGTTCCTGCTGAGCCCGCCGCTGCTGCGCCTGCTGGTGCTGGGCGCCACGCCGCCCGGCCTGCTCGACGACCACCTGGTGCCGCTCTGGTTCGACGCCATCGCGACCGGCGTCGCCGCCGCCTGGGCGCTGGCGCGGCTGCCCCCGGGCCGGCGTTCCGCCATCGGCCTGCTCGGCCTGGGTCTGGCCTTGGTGCTGCTGGTGTGGAATGACGGCCTCGGCCTGTGGCCGCGCCTCGGCCCACGCCTGCGCCACGTCCTGGAAGACGACCTGCTCTCGCTCGGCCTCGCCCTCTGCCTGCCGGCCAGCCTGCGGCTGACCCGCCTGCCCGCCGCGCTCGCCCTGGCGGTCCGCCGTCTCAGCGCCTGGTCATACTGCCTGTACCTCACGCACCTCTCGGCGCTCGAGATCGGCGGCTTCTACGGACCGCGCTGGGGCCTGTCGCCGCCCGGCATCGCGGCCGGCTGCATCGTCGCGGTGCTGGCGCTGTCATGGCTGTCCTGGCGCTTCGTCGAGCAGCCGATCCTCCGACTGCGCCCGGCCGAGCTCGCGCCCACCGAGCGTGTGGCCGCATGATCCCGTTCACCGCGGTGCCGCGCTGGATGGTCTGCTACGCGCTGCTCGGCCTGGTGCAGAGCGGCATGGTGCCGGTGATCCTGCCGCTCTCCGCCCGCCCTGGCCCCGCGGCCGGCCTCACCTACGCCGCCTTCGCCGCCGCCGGCATCGCCGCCCCCTTCATCGGCGCCTGGAGCGACCGCCACCGCGCCCACCGCGCCGTGCTCGCCGGCGGCCTCAGCCTCGCCGGCCTGGCGCTGCTCGCGCACGCCCTGCCGGGTGGCCTGGCGCAGCACATGGCGAGCGCCGCCGCGGTCGGCTTCGGCGTCTCGGCCGCCAGCACGGTCGGCACGATGCTGATCGTCGAGGTCGCCCCCGAGCCGGCCTGGGACGGCCAGATCAGCCTGCTGCAAGGCTGCAGCAGCGGCGGCCAGCTCGTCGGGCTGCTGCTCGCCGGCGCCCTCGGCCTGCACCATGTCCAGGCGGCCTACCTCATCGGCGCCGGGCTGCTGCTGGCGGCGATGCCGCTCGCGCTGGCCTACGCGCCCGACCCGCTCTGCGTCGTCTCCCGACCCTCGCTCGCGCCCCGCCCGGCCCGCGGCGGCGACGCCATCGCCATCGGCGCCCAGCGCTCGCTGCAGAAGGTCACCGTCCGCGCCTTCGCCGGCCTCAGCCACAGCGGCCTCGCCTGGTTCCTCGCCGCCTGGCTGCTGTCCTACACCGCGACCAACGGCCTGTCGGTGATGTTCGCCGTGGCGATGGTGCGCGGCTACCACACCGCGGCCAGCTTGCCGACCACCGCCTACGCGCTCGGCGTCGGCGCGAGCCTGCTGCTCTACCGCGTCGTCGGCCGCTGGGACGTGCGGTTCGGCCCCTGGACGGTGCTCGGCGCCGGCCTGCTCGCCCGCGCGGTGCTGCTCGCCGGCATGGCGCTGCTCGCCACCCGCAGCCACGGCGCGGTGCTGCCGATCCTCGCCTGCTTCGCCGCCACCCAGGTGATCTGGCCGCTGCTCTCGGTCGCCAGCACCCGCCTGTCGGTGACGCTGTCGCCGGCCCGCCGGGCGGAGAGCGTCGGCCTGCTCAACGCGGCGACGGCGCTCGGCGCCACGATGGGCGGCGTGTTCGGCGGCGTGCTGCTCGGCGCCGGCTTCGCCTGGCTCTGCCTGGCCGTGCTGGCCGCGCTCCTGGTCGCGAGCCTGCTCGCTTGGCACCCGAGGATCAGGCTTGAGTAAGCAAGCAGTCCTTTTTTGAAAAAAAGGACCAAAAAACGTTTGCCCGTTAAGAGGCGCGACAGCAGAGCAAAAGTTTTTTGCCGTCCTTACTCCAGCCACTCCCGCACTGTCTGCGTCAGGAACGCCGCATCCGCCGGTCTACGCCCCGGGCTGCCCGCGCCATGCCCCCAGATCGACGTGATCGGCCGCAGCGCGCCGTGCCGCAGGCCGGCGAGCTCCTGCTCGTTGTCGGCCACCCGGAAATAGAGGTCGGTGCTTCCCGGCATCAGCAGCACCCGCGCCTCGATGGCGCCGAGCGCGCGCCCAAGGTCGCCGCCATGCAGCGCATTGGCGCTGATGTCCGCCTCGTGCCAGCTCCAGGCCTGGGCGTAGAGGTCGGCCGCCGTCCGGGCGGTGAAGCCCGGCTCCCATTGCCGGTCGAGGAAGTCGTCGAGCGAGGCCGCGCTCTGCAGGTGCAGCCCGGCCCGATACCAGTCCTGGCTCATCGCCCAGCCGGCATAGATGCGGGCGAAGGCGCGCAGCGCCGCCCGCGGCTCGGCGCTGAACCGGCCGCCGCCGAGATGCTCGGGCGCCGCCTCAAGCGTCGCCAGCAGCCCGCGCAAAAACACCTGGTTGTGCACCGACGTCCTGGCGCTGCCGCACACCACGATGGCGCGCGCCACCTGCGCGGGGAACAGCGCCGCCCAGTGATAGGCCTGCATCGCCCCCATCGAGAACCCGTAGACCGCGTGCACCCGCTCCACCCCGAAGCGCTCGGCCAGCAGCCGCCGCTGCGCCCGCACGTTGTCGGCGACGCTGACCAGGCCAGGATAGCCGGAGGTGTTCGACGGGCTGGAGGACAGCCCGTTGGCGAACATGTCCGGCACGACGATGAACCAGCGCGTCGAGTCCAGCACCCCGTCAGGGCCGATGAGCCACTCCTGGTCGGCATGCTGGGCGGTGTAGCTAGTCGGGTAGACGATCACGTTGTCGCCCGCCGGCGAGAGCCGGCCATAGGTCTTCCAGCTCAGCCGCGCGTCGGCGAGCACCTCGCCGGAGCCCAGACGCAGGTCGCCGAGCGGCTGCATGCCGGTCTCCGTTGGCCAGTCCATCAGTGTCCGCCTTTCATCGACACGGCGCCCCGCCGCGGAGCTCTCGTCACAAGCCGTCACGTTGCGAGATACTTCGTGACCGCACAGCATCCGGAAAGAATATGCGGTCGTATGCAAAACGGGGAAACCCCGTACGCAGCCATGAGGCACTGATCAATATGACCGGACCCGCCCGCTCCTCCAGGACCGCCCTCCTCGCCTTGCTGGCGACCAGCACCCTGGCGTCCGCCCACGCCGCCACCGTCTGGGTGCCCACCGCCACCAAGGCGCTGGCCGTCAGCCAGCTGCTCAGCGCGACCGACCTCGGCGCCATGCCATCCACCCGGCCGATCACCGTGCGCGTCGGCCTGGCGATCCAGCAGAAGGCGGCGCTCAACGCCTACATCTGGGCCGAGGACGACCCTAAGAGCGCGGCCTACGGCAAGTTCCTCACCCCGGCCCAGTTCGCCAGGTACTACGGCCCCAGCGCCGCCCAGATCGCCAGCGTGACGACCTACCTGAAGAACGCCGGCTTCACCAACATCGTCGCCGAGCCGAACGGGCTGCTGATCAGCGCCACCGGCACCGCCGCGATGGCGCAGACCGCCTTCAACACCAAGCTCGAGATGGTCTCGATGGCCGGCCAGAGCCTGTTCATCAACACCGCGGCGGCCTCCGTGCCGTCCTCGCTCGGCGGCCTCGTGGTCGGCGTGCTCGGCCTCAATTCGGTCGGCCAGATGAAGCCGTTCGCCAAGCACGTGACCGCGGCGAGCTCGGCCACTGCATCCCCGGCGGCGCTGCCGACGCCGCCGCAATACGCCGTCAGCTACACGCCCAAGCAGTTCCAGACCATCTACAACGCCGCCGACACCGGCGCCGCCTGCTGCACGGTCATCGGCCTCATCACCGAGGGCAACATGGCCCCGGTGATCTCCGACCTGCGCATCGCCGAAAAGGCGTTCGGCCTGCCGCAGAGCCCGGTCGGCGTGGTCACCGTCGGGCTCGCCAGCCCCGACGTCTCCGGCCAGGACGAGTGGGACCTCGACAGCCAGTACTCCACCGGCATGGCGAACTCGGTCAAGGAGCTGCTGTTCTACACCACCACCTCGCTGACGGACTCCGACCTCGCGCTCGACTTCTCGCGCGTCGTCACCGACGACCGCGCCCGCGCCGCCAGCGCCTCGCTCGGCGAATGCGAAGTCTTCCCCTACATTGACGGCTCGATGGTGATCGACGACGAGATGTTCAACGAGGGCGCCGCCCAGGGCCAGACCTTCTTCGCCTCCGCCGGCGACACCGGCTCGTTCTGCCCGGTCAGCGTCGTCGGCGTGAACGGCGTCCCGGCCGGCGCACCGTTCGTCAACTATCCCGCCTCCAGCCCGTACGTCGTCGCCGTTGGCGGCACGACCCTGCTGACCAACGCCGACGGCAGCTACAGCAGCGAGGTCGCCTGGTATGCCGGCGGCGGCGGGCTGTCGCAGTTCGAGACCAGCCCCTACTGGCAGCAGGCGGCGGTCACCGCACTCGCCACCACCGGCGACCGCGGCGTGCCGGACATCGCCTACGACGCCGACCCGGAGAGCGGCGCCCAGGTCTACGTAAACGGCGTGGAGGAAGGCGTCGGCGGCACCAGCCTGTCCTCGCCGCTCGCACTCGGCGCCTGGGCGCGGGTGCTGAACAAAGATTGGAAGGTCGGCTACGCCTCGCCGCTGCTCTACAGCCTCTATGACGGCACCGGCGTCACCGGCACCTACCCCGAGGGCGGCTTTCACGACATCCTGCTCGGCGCCAACGGCGCCTACACCGCCGGCCCGGGCTACGACCTGACCACCGGCCTCGGCACCATCATCGTCGACCAGCTCGTCACCGACCTCGGCAAGTAGTCGAGCTTCGCATCTGAGAAGACTTGGCCAAGCAAGCCAGGTCTTCTTTTTCCAAAAAAGGACCGCTTCCGTCACACCGCCACGCTGCGCGCCGCTTTGAAATAGCCGCAGCCGATGCCGTAATCGACCATCCGGCGCAGGAACGCCTCGCCCGTCGGCGGACAGTGTAAACCGAGCCGGTGAGCCTCCGCGGCGTCGAAGCGCGGCGCCCGGCACAGGTAGTTCGCATAGAGCCGCGTCACCTGGCGGAACAGCCGCTGCTCCGACGGCCGCAGCGCCTCCGCCTTGAACGACGCCTCGTCCACCACCTCAGGCACGAAGAACTGCGGGTAACCGGCGCCGACCGCGATCAGCGTCGTCAGCGGCACCGGCGCACCCGACACCAGGTGCAGCGTCCGGCCGCGCACCGCCGCGCCGTTCTCGGCCATCGCCAGCAGCCCGGCGGCGACATGGTCGATCGGCACCATGTCGAGGCTCGCCCCGGCCTGCACCGGCAGCACCCGCACATGCCCGCCGGTGACCAGGCGGACGAAGGCATAGACGTTGTCGAACGCGCCCACCGTGCCGTCGCTGCTGCGCCCGACGACGATCGACGGCCGCGCGATCGAGGCGTCCAGCCCGTCGGCCACCGCCGCGCCGACAAGCTGCTCGGCGCGCAGCTTGCTCGCCTCGTAGCCGTTGGCGAAGCTCTGGCCGCAATCCAGCTCGCGCTCCAGCACGACGCCGCCGCGCTGGCCGCAGACATAGGCCGTGCTGACGTGCAGCAGCCGCGCACCGGCGGCACGCGCCAGCGCGATCGCATGCGCGGTGCCGCGCTCGTTGACGGCGGCATAGGTCGCGGCGTCCAGGTCGAAGCCGGTCAGCGCCGCGCAGTGCAGCACCAGATCGATGCCGCCCAGCGCCTCCCGCGCCGCCCCGTCCAGGCCGAAGCCCCGCTGCCGCACGTCGCCCTTGAGGCTGACCACCCGGCCGCCCTCGGGCAGCATCCCCGTCCATGGCGCCGCCGCCACCGGGCTGCCGTCATTGCGCCGGACCGCCGGGTTCTGATGCACGAGCCCGATCACGCCGTGGCCGCGCTCGGCCAGCAGCCCGGCGAGCTCTCCCCCCAGCAGGCCGCCGGCGCCGGTGACGAGAACGCGCATCAGCGCGCCGGGCCCGGCAAGGCGTGGCGAGGCGTGCGGCGAGACGGCGTGGACATGCGGTGAGGCTCCATGGGCGTGCGGCATTCGGGCATGATCTCGCCCTTGAACTGGTGGCGCGCCCATCTCTCGCCACCATTTGCGCGACCGGACGGTACGGCTAGGGTCGCGCCGAGGTCGCAGCGATGCTGCAGGGCGGAGGGTTGATGGATCAGGGTATCGCAACGGCAGACGGACGCGAGCGCGACCTACGCCGCGTCGCCATCAGCCCGGAGTTCTGGCATCCGGTCGCCTGGTCGCGCGAGCTCAAGACCGGCAAGCCGCTCGCCGTCAGCTTCGCCGGCCAGCCGATCGTCCTCGCCCGCCCCCGCACCGGCCCGATCTTCGCGCTCGAGGACCGCTGCGCCCATCGCCAGGTGCCGCTCAGCGACGGCGTGATCGACGGCCAGGGCATCCGCTGCGGCTATCACGGCTGGACCTATGACTGCGCCGGCGCCTGCACCGACGTGCCCTATCTCGGCCGCTCGGCCGACGGCGTGCGCCTGCCGAACGGTGTGCGGTCCTACCCGGTGGTCGAACAGGAGGGCCTACTCCTGGTGTTCCCCGGCGACCCGGCGCTGGCCGCGAGCACAAAGCTGCCCGCCTTCGGCTCGGCCGCCAACCCGGCCTACAAAACCCGCCGCTTCGGCCACGAGGTCGACTGCCACTACAGCTTCATGCACGAGAACCTGATGGACATGAACCATCAGTTCCTGCACCGCCGCCTGATGGGCCAGATCCGCCCGCGCTTCGTCGGCCAGGCCGCCGGCGAGGGCTGGGTCGAGGCGAAATACACCTTCGCCCGGTTAGGCGGCAAGCAGCCGCTCGGCGAGGCGCTGGTGTTCGGCCAGCGCCGCGGCAACGGCAACGCCACCGGCGACCGCGACGTCATGACGATCCGCACCGAATACCCCTATCAGACGCTGCGCATCGTCACCGACAGCGCCGTGCCGGTCATGGACCTGTGGATCACCCACACCCCACTCGACCGCGAGCAGCGCCGGGTGCGCACCTTCGGCCTGCTCTCAGTGCACAAGCCGAAGATCCCCGGCCTGCTGGACGCGCTCTGGCCGCTGCTGATCGTCTTCACCGAGCGCATCTTCAAGGAAGACCGCGACATCGTCGAGCAGGAGCAAGCCGCCCACGACGCCCAAGGCGGCGACTGGAACCAGGAAGTCTTCCCGGTTATTCGTAAGTTGCGGGCCTTACTGCGCAACAGCGGGGTGAGCGAGCCGCTAGCAATGGCAGCAGAGTAAGAAAGCAGTCCTTTTTTGAAAAAAAGGACCAAAAAACTTTGGTTTAATCAGTAAAAGTTTTTTGCTTCTTTTTTTCAAAAAAGAAGCCCTTCCTTACTTCCCAAACCCCAAAAACCCCACCGCAGGATTAGGCGTCCCACCATCGCTCGATCGCTGCGGCAGGCTGACGGTCCGCACCGGCGGCCGCGCCCGCGGCTTCTTGACCGCCCGCACCGTCGACGCCTGCTCGGCCTGTCCGTCCTCGCTGCCGCCCGGCGTGCTGGTGCTCGGCCGCAGCGACATCAGCAGGAAGGTAATGTCGCTCCGATTGAGATCGATCGAGCTGTCCAGCGGCGACTGGCCGAGCACGTTGTGCGCGTTGAGGTCGGCGCCGCGGTTCACGGCGTCGCGCGCCGCCGCCAGGTCGCCGCGGCTGATGCTGTCGAACAGCGCGTCGTTCGGGTTCATCTCCGCCGCCGGCTTGCTCGCCGGCGCCACCAGGTCGGGCGAGGACTGCGCGCCCGGGATCGCCGGCGGCGGCGGCTCGGGCACGTCCTCCTTCTTACCCTGGCCCTGGCCCTGGCCCTGCGTTCCCGGCGCTCCGGCGCTGAGCTGCGCCATCGCCGCCGGCGCGGCACAGGTCAGCAGGGCGGCGCAGAGCAGGCTCAGGCGAACGGCTTGGAACATCGGTCGGGCTCGCTGACTGGGTCGGCCGCGTCTTACAGGCTCAGCCCCGGTTGAGCCACCAGAAACCCGCCGTCAGCCAGCCGGCATAGCCGACCCACGCCAGATACGGCACCAGCAGCGCCGCCGCCACCCGGTCCACCCGCCAGAACGCCCGGCACGTCGCGCCCACCAGCACGAACAGCGCCACGATCACCGCCAGCGCCAATCCCGGCTGATGCAGCCCGAAGAACGCCGGCGTCCACAGCGCATTGGCAAACAGCTGCCAGCCCCACAGCCGCAGCCCCCGGTAATGCGCCCGTCGGGCAAACCCGGCATGCCGCCAAACCAGCCAGGCAGCCACCGCCATCAGCACGTAGAGCGCCGACCACACCACCGGAAACACCCAGTCCGGCGGCGTGCCGGCCGGATGCGCTTGCAAATCATACCAGCCGGCCCGGCCGCTGCGGGTAAACACCGAGTCGCAAAGGCCCACGAGCAGGCACAGCCCGAGCAGCCCGAACAGCGCCGGCATCGAGCCGGGCGAGACCTCGCGTGGGGATGGCTCTACATTGCGGAAGGCACGCCACCTCGTCATCGCTGGCCCCAGCCGTCAGGCCAGGCTTCAGGATAGGCATCGCCAGCCCCGCTTCAAGCCATCTCGCGCCGCCAGGCCAGCACCATCGCGCCGCCGATCAGCGACAGCGCGAGCCAGGGCGGCAGCAGCGCCACCGCCGCCGCCCCGGTCCGCCGTCGCGCATGCCGACGCGCCAGGCCAACCCACCCGTCGCCGCTCGCCGCCGCCCCCACCTCAACCCGCCGCAGCGCCGGCACCCCGTCCCGCCCCAGCCAGTGCACCCCCCCGCCCGAGGCCGCGGCCGCACCCCCCAGCACGCTCGCACTCGCCCGCAAGTCGGCATACTCCGCCGGATCCTCCATGCCCTGCACCGCAAAGGCGACGCGGGTGCCGTCGCTGACCCGCCACGCCCCCGCCTGCTCGCCCCCACCCACCGCCGCACGCCCGCTCGCCACCCCCGACCCCGCCGATTGCAGCACCACCCGGCTCGTCGCACCCTCCGGCGAGGTCACCGTCACCGCCGGCAGCGCACCCCCCTGCAGCACGCTGCGCCGCTCGACCCGCAGCTCGCCGCCGCCGATCGTCGCATGAAGCTGCTCCTCCTCGAGCTGCGGCTCCGCCATCAGCCAGTGCGCCACCCGCCGCGCCAGCTCCGCCTCCGGGCCACCACCGTCGAGCCGGCGCGACCACAGCCACGCCTGGTCGGACAGCAGCATCGCCACCCGCCCCTGCGCCACCCGGTCAAGCAGCAGCAGCGGCCGCCCGCTCTCGCCCCCACCCGCACCCTTGCCGGTCTGCATGAGCAGTTGCGGCGCCGACCCCCCGCCGGAGCCCGGCGCGTCCGGCGGCAGCACGTCGATCGAGCGAAACCAAGGCCCCCAGCCCGGCATCGCCGCCGCGTCGGCCGGCCCGCCCGGCAGGTCCTGCGTCACCGGATGCAGCAGCCCAAGCGGCGTCAGCGCCGGCCGGAACTCGCCCTCGCTCGTGCTCCCCGCCGCATGCGCCGGCAGCACGTCAGCCAGCGGCGTGTGGTCCAGGCTCTCCGGCCCGGCAAACTCCGGCCCCGCCGTCAGCAACAGCCCGCCACCCCCGCGCACGTAGTCGGCAATGCGCGCCAGATAGGCCCGCGGCAGCACGTCCTGGTCGGCGAACCGGTCGAGCACGATCAGGTCGAACAGCCCGATCTTGTCCTCGAACAGCTCCTGCATCGGGAACGGGATCAGCGCCAATTCGGAGATCGGCGTCGGGTCCACCTGGTCCGGCCGGCGCAGAATGGTGAAGTGCACCAGGTCGATCGCCGGGTCCGCCCGCAGCAGCCGCCGCCAGCTCCGCTCCCCCTGGTTCGGCTCGCCGGACACCAGCAGCACCCGCAGCCGGTCACGCACCCCCTGCAGGCTCACCACCGCCTGGTTGTTCAGCGTCGACACCTCGCCGGCCAGCGCCGCCGCCCGCAGCGACACCACCGTCGGCCCGGCATGCGCGATCGGCACGTCAAGCCCGAACGCCTCGCCCGGATGCACCCGCCGCGTCTCCACCGCCGCGCCGTCACGCTCCACCGTCACCTCGACCACGCGGTCGGCGTCGCCCGCCGGCACCGGCCCCAAATCCTCCACCACCGCCCGGATGTTGGCCGACTGATGCACGATGCCGAACCCCGGCGCCTCGATCAGCCGCAGCCGCCGGTCCACCTGCTCACCCCGCGCCGGGATCAGCACCTGCAGCGGCACAGCAGACGACCCTGGCGGCGCCGCCACCGGCGGATCGCTCACGATCCCGTCGGTGACGGCGATGACGCCGGCAAACCGATCCGCCGGAATGCTCGCCTGCGCCGCCTGCACCGCGGCAAACAGCCGCGTCCCGTCATGCCCCGCCTCCGGCACGTCCAGCGTCCGCAGCTCCAGCCCCGGCAACCGCGCCGCCGCCGCCAGCAACCCCGCCCGCGCCCGCTCAGCCAACGCCGCCCGATCCCCGATGCGCATCGAGGCGCTGTGGTCGACCACCAGCAACCCGATATCGCCCAGCCCCTCACTGCGCGCCCGAACCAGCGACGGCCCGCTCAGCCAGACCAGCAGGAGGAGGAACGCCAGGCCCCGCAGCATCCAACCACGAGCGTGGCGGATCGCCCCGGCAGCCGTCGCCAGCAGGCAAAGGACCGCAAGAACAACCAGCAGCCAGATCGGCAGCAAAGGTAGGTAAGTCAAAGGCAAGGGGCTTTGCCCCTTGACCCCATCAAAGGCGGAGCCTTTGAAATCCATTTATGATTCATTGTGACCGGCGAGCTTGGGCTGTGTGGAGGCAGGATTGATTGGCTTCGCCGAGCAAGACAGAGCGAGCCTGGGACTCCTGATAATTGGGTTCGGGGCCGCGGGTCCCGTCGTGCGAATGCACGCCTGCGCGCGTGTCGTGCGCATGCACGCCTGCGCGTGACGGGTCCAGGAGCAGAGCTCCTGGCCTTCCCTGCCTCCTCACTGCTGCAACCGCTTCAGGATCTCATCCGCGTGCACCTGGTCGCGCTTATAGTTCCCGGTCAGCGCGTACATCACCAAATTCACTCCCGTTCGCGCTGCTCGCTGCCCCCTGGCACCACCTCGAACAGCGGCTGGCCGGCGCTGTCCACCGCCCAGGCGCCCGCCCAGTCATTGGCGCCGACCACCAGCGGGCTCACGCTGTCGTCGTCGCGTCCCGCCGCCGCGTCGCGCGCCACCCACACCGGGTCGCCGACCACCCGGCCGGGGTACTCGCGCAGCAGGTAGAAGCTGCGCGCCAGCACGTGGTCGATCGAGAGCGGCGTCAGCGGCGGCACGTGCAGGGCGTCGCCAAGCCGTCGCAGCGCCTCGCCGCCGACATCGCCGAACCCGGCATCCGCGCCCCCCATCGCCTCGTCGCCGCCCCTGGTGTCGATCACCAGCAGGCCGCCATGCGCCATGTAGTCGTTCAGCGCCGCGACCATCGCCGGGTCGGGCGCAGTGCTCGCCGTCACCGCCCAGTAGAGCATCGGGTAGTAGGCCAGCTCGTCGCGTCCGGGCCGCACCGCCATTGGCTCGGCGAGCTGCGCCGAGGTGCGCGCGTTGACGACCTGCGACAGCCCGTCGAGGCCCTCCTGCACCACCCGGTCGACCGCCTCGTCGCCGGTTTCGACATAGGCCAGGTGGGTCGCCAACGCCGGCGAGGGTTGCCCCGGCGTCAGTTGCCCCGAGGTCGGCTGCCCCGGCGTCGCTTGCGCCGAGGTTGGCTGCCCCGGCGTCGCTTGCGCCGAGGTTGGCTGCCCCGGCGTCGCTTGCGCCGAGGTCGGCTGCGCGTGCGCCGGCGCGACCAGCGCCAGCAGGACCAGGCCGAGCGCTGCCGCGCGGACGCCGACCAGCACGCCGCGCAACGCCAGCGAGGCCAACATGTCGAGGCTGAGCAGCGCCAGCGCGGCGCCGACCAGCCACGGCCCGAACGGCCGCGCGGCGCCGAGCTGCAGGCCGCGCACGGCCGCGCCCGGCACCGCCGGCGCCGCGGCGAGCGGCGTCGCCGAAGCGAGGTTGAGCGCCTGGCGCTGGACGACGCCGCTGCTGCCCGGCGGCGCGTAGAGGCCGGGCGGATGCTGCGGCGAGATCGCGGTGCCGGCCAGCAGCCCCGCCTCGACCACGCTCGCCGCCGGCCCCGGCGGCCCGAGCACGCCGCCGCCGTCCAACGCCAGCACTGGCACCAGCGTCCGCGCGCCGCTGCCCACGCGACCCGCGGCGCCCGCCGAGCTGCCGCCCGCGTCACCGACGCCGACGCTGAGCCGCAGCAGCCGCTCCAGCAGGCGCGGAAACAGCCCCGAGAGCGGCAGGTTGGACCAGTCGGCGCCGGCGGTGACGTGCACCAGCACCACGTGCCCGGCGCCGAGCGCGGCCGAAGTCACCAGCGGCGTGCCGTCGGCGAGCCGCGCCCAGCTCCTGGCGTCGAGCTCCGGCGAGGGCGCGGCCAGCACCTGCCGGCTGACCGTGACGTCGCCCGGCACCGCCAAGCCGGCGAACGGCGCATGGGCGGGAAAGCCGGCCAGATGCTGCGGCGCGCTCCACGACATCGTGCCGCCGAGCTGCCGGTCGCCGGACAGCAGCCGCACCGGCAGCAGTGCCGTGTTGGCGGTGCTGGCGTCGGTCGCGCCCGGGTTGGCCGCACCCGGGTCGGTCGCGCCCGGGTTGGCCGCTCCGGCATCGAGCGCGCCGGCATCAAGCGCGCCAGCATCGAGCGCGCCAGCATCGAGCGCGCCAGAACTGGCCGCGGCGTCGCTCAGCCCCGGATAGGCGAAGCGCAGCAGCAGGCCGCCGCGCCGCACCCAGGCCTGCAGCGCGTCCCCCTCCGCGCGCGGCACCGGCCCGGTCAGCACCAGCATGGCGAGCGGCCGCGCCAGCAGCGTGGCGAGCGACCCCTGGCGCAGCTCGGCGAGCGGCGCCAGGGCCCGCTGCAGGTAGTAGAGCGAGCCGGTCAGCGGCGCCTCGTCGGCGTCGCCCGCCGAGACCAGGCCGACCGGGCGGCGCCGGTCGCCCTCGTCCAGCAGCGCGACCGCGCCGGCCGAGGCGATCGCCCCGATCTCCCCGGCCCCGATCTCTCCGGTCCCAATCTCTCCGGTCCCAATCTCTCCGGTCCCAGCCTGGCTTGCAGCCGCCAGGGTGAAGCGGCCCAGCCGGTTGCGCAGCTCGGCCGGCAGGCTGAAGGCCACCTCGCCGCTCGCCGCCCCGGCCGGCAGGCTGATCGGCCGTCGCGCCAGCACGGTGTCGTCGTCGGCGCGGCCCAGCACGTCGAACCGCCGCGCCGTCCGCGCCGGCAAGCCGCGCAGCCTGGCCACCAGCGCGTCGCCGGCGACGCTGACGCCGAGCAGCAGCGCGCCCGGGTTCACCGCGCGCAGTTCCTCCACCGGCCCGATCGCGGCGAGGCGGCGGGCAAAGGCGTCGCGGCCGGGCGTGTCCACCCCGTCATCCAGGTAGGCGACCGGGCCGCCGGCGGGCGCGGCGTCCAGCGCCCGCAGCGCCGCTTGCCGGTCCACCGGCCAGCTCGCCGGCCGCAGCGCCGCCAGCACCGGCCGCAGCGCCGCGACGCTCTGCGTCGGGCCAAGCCGCGGCGGCGCGCCGTCGCCGTCCGCCGCCGTCGTCAGCAGCCGCACCGGCCGGCCCTGCTGCGCCGCCTCGTCGAGCAGGGCGCCAGCCGCCTGCAGCCGCGCCGGCCAGTCCGCCGCCGCCGCCCAGCCGGTGTCGATCACCAGCAGCAGCGGCCCGCGCCCGGCGAGCCCCAGCCGCGCCGCCGGCCGCACCGGCCCGGCCAGCCCGACGATCACCGCCGCCGCCGCCGCCAGCCGCAGCGCCAGCAGCCAGGGCGGCGTGCGCGCCGGCGTCTGCTCCTCGAGCTTCAGCCCGCTGAGCAGGCCGAGTGCCGGGAACAGCTGCTCGCGCACCGCCGGCGGGCTGGCCCGCAGCAGCCACCACAGCCCCGGCAGCAGCAGCAGCGCCAGCAGCACCCATGGCGCGGCAAAGCTCACCCGGGCGAGGCCGGCAAGCGGCGCGCCGACAAGGCCAGGTGCACTGCCAGCACCGCCCGCTCTGGCGGCACCGACGTGACATGGGTTGCAAACCCGAAGCCGGCCTGTCCGGCCAGCCGCGCCAGCATCGCCTGCCGCTCGGCCAACGCCGCCCGGTAGCGCTCGCGCAGCGCCTCCACCCGCGGCACCAGCCGGCTCGCCTCGCCCGCCAGGCCGCGAAACCGCACCCGCCCGGCATAGGGCAGCTCCACCTCGGCCGGATCCAGCACCTGCAGGAGGCACCCGCCCGCCGGCCGCGCCGCCAGCCCGGCGATCAGCACGCTGAGCTCCGCCTCGGGCGCAAGAAAATCGCTGACCAGCAGCACGCGCGCATCGGCCGGAACGCTCGCCGGGCTGGGCAGCCCGTCACCTGTCCCGCCCTGGGCCCCGCCCTGGGTTCCGCCCTGGGTTCCGCCCTGGGTTCCGCCCTGGGTTCCGCCCTGGGCCCTGCCCTGGGCCTGCAGCACGCGCTCCAGCGCGCCGCGGCCAAAGAAGCTGTGCCCAGCCAGGCCCGCCAGCCGCAGCCGCTCGCCCGCGCGCAGCGCCAGCGCGCCCACCGCCAGCATCAGCAGGTCCGCCCGCTCGCGCTTCTCGGGCAGGCGCGCCGCCGAGCGCCAGGCCATCCGCGGCGAGCCGTCGCTCCACAGGCAGAGCGTCTCCGCCGCCTCCCATTCGGTCTCGCGCACATACAGCCGGTCGCCGCGCGCCGAGCGCCGCCAGTCGATGCGCGCCGGCGCGTCGCCGGACGTGAACGGCCGATACTGCCAGAAGCTGTCGCCCTGCCCCGGCCGGCGCCGGCCGTGCACCCCCTGCGCCACCGTCGCCGCCACCCGCTCGGCCGCCAGCAGCAACGGCGGAAACCGCGCCCCGAGCGCCTCGGCCTCACGCGCGAGGCTCAACCGAGTAGGCTCAACGCACCAGGCTCAACGGAGCAAGCTCAACGCAGCCGTCGGACCAGCCCGTCGACGACGTCCGGCAGGACGACCCCGTCGGCGCGGGCGGCAAAGCTCAGCGCCATGCGATGCATCAGCGCCGGCCGCGCCAGCGCCGCCACGTCCTCCACGCTCGGCGCATACCGGCCGTCCAGCAGCGCCCGCGCCCGGCTCGCCAGCATCAGCGCCTGCGCCGCCCGCGGACCCGGCCCCCACGCCACCTGCCGGCGGATCGAGGGCTCGGCCGCGCTCTCCGGCCGCGCCCCGCGCACCAGCGCCAGGATCGCCTCGACGACGCTCTGCCCGATCGGCATCCGCCGCACCAGCGCCTGCGCCCCAAGCAGCGACGCCGCGTCGAGCACCGGCGCCGCCACGGCCGCCTGCGCCCCGGTGGTCGCCAGCAGCATCGCCCACTCGTCGGCGAGCGACGGGTAGCCGATCTCCACCTGCAGCAGAAACCGGTCGAGCTGCGCCTCCGGCAGCGGGTAGGTCCCCTCCTGCTCCAGCGGGTTCTGCGTCGCCAGCACGTGGAACGGCGCCGGCAGCGGATGATCGACGCCGCCGACCGCGACCCGCTTCTCGGCCATCGCCTGCAGCAGCGCCGACTGGGTGCGCGGGCTCGCCCGGTTGATCTCGTCGGCCATCAGCAACTGGCAGAACACCGGCCCGGGCACGAAGCGGAACGCCCGCCGCCCCGCCTCGTCGTCCAGCACCTCGCTGCCGGTGATGTCGGCCGGCATCAGGTCGGGGGTGAACTGCACCCGCCGCGACGCCAGCCCAAGCACGGTGCCGAGCGTCTCCACCAGCAGCGTCTTGCCCAGGCCCGGCACGCCGACCAGCAGCGCATGGCCGCCGCTGAGCAG
This sequence comes from Acetobacteraceae bacterium, assembly GCA_965198995.1. Lineage (GTDB taxonomy): Bacteria > Pseudomonadota > Alphaproteobacteria > Acetobacterales > Acetobacteraceae > CAXMMR01. The sequence goes on along the minus strand of CBDAQG010000002.1, from coordinate 230,646 downwards.
GCAGAGCAGCACCTGCTCCACCGCCGCCTGCTGGCCGATCACCACCCGCCCGATCGCCGCCCGCGCCGCCGCCAGCCGCTCGCCGAGCGCCGCCGCCTCCGCCAGCACGTCTCCGGCCGGCAAAGCCCCGGCCCCAGCCGGCAAAGCCTCGGGCCCGGCCAGCACCTCGTCGCGCATCGATGGACCCTCCCCGGCGAGCGAGCCCGTGTTCGCTGGCACCCGCATGATTTGCCGCCGGCCGGACTTTGATCAACCCGGATCGCCTTCCTATATCACGGCGACGCCGGGACTGCCGGCGCTGGAGTGATGCTTGTGAACGAAGCCAGGCGCGATCGGCCCATGCGGGCCACGAGCCCAGATCGGCCCATTTGGGCCGCGGGCCCAGATCGGCCCATCCTGGCCGCGGGCCCAGATCGGCCCATCCTGGCCGCGGGCCCAGATCGGCCCATCCTGGCCGCGGACCCCGATCAGCCAATGCAGGCCAAGCGCCCAGGAGCGGCCGACCTGGTTGCCGGCCCAGCGTCACGCCAGGCGCTGACACCGGGCGCCGCGGCGCCGACCCGCGTCCGAACGGAGTGCGGCGACCTGCCGTTCCTGGTCCAGCGCGACGGCACCTGGCTCTATCGCGGCACGCCGATCCTGCGTAAGGAGCTCGTCTGCCTGTTCTCCTCCGTGCTCCGCCGCACCGCCGACGGCGCGTTCTGGCTGGAGACCCCCGCCGAGCGCGGCCGCATCGAGGTCGAGGACACGCCGTGGATCGCCGGCGAGCTCGAATGGTCCGGCCACGGCCGCGACCAGGTGCTGAGCTTCCGCACCAATGTCGACCAGTGCGTCACCGCCGGCCCCGAGCACGCGATCCGCGTCAGCCATGCCGGCCAGCTCGGCGACCCCACCCCCTACATCGTCATCCATGCCGGCTGCGAGCCGGGCGCACCGCCGCTCGAGGCCCGCATCAGCCGCGCCGTCTACTACGAGCTCGTCGCCCTCGCCGTGCCCGAGATCGTCGCCGGCATCCCCAAGCTCGGCGTGTGGAGCAACCGCCGCTTCTTCGCCCTCGGCGACCTGCCCCCCGAACTGGAGGACCCCGAGTTAGAGGAGACCGAGCTGGAGGAGTCCGAGCTGGAACTCTCCGACGCTGGATCGCCCGAGTCCGAATCGCCCGAGTTCGGCGAGCTCGACTGACCGGGCCGCGGCGCAGTGACGCGCGACGAGCTGCGCGCCCGGCTGTCCCGTCGCGCCGAGGCGGCCCGATCCGCCGCGGACGACAGCCGCGAAGTCCACGCCGCGCCGGATGACACCGCCGCCCTGGTCCCGGCCGCCGTGCTGGTCGCCCTGGTCCCCGGCCCCGAGCCCGGCGTTCTGCTCACCCGCCGTCACGCCAGCCTGCGCCGCCACAGCGGCCAGGTCGCCTTTCCCGGCGGCCGCATCGACCCCGGCGACGCCGACCCCGAAGCGGCCGCCCTGCGGGAGGCGCACGAGGAGATCGCGCTCGATCCCAGCCGCGTCGAGCTGGTCGGCCGCCTCCCCGAAACCATCACCGGCACCGGCTTCCGCATCACCCCGGTGCTCGGCATCGTCGAGCCCGGCGGCCTCTACGAGGCGGCGCCGCTCGAGGTGGCGGCGATCTTCCAACTCCCGCTCGCCACCCTGCTCGACGCCGCGAACCCCGCCCGCGGCCAGCTCGACATCGGCGGCACCACCCGCCATTTCTGGGTCTGGCCGCACCCCGAGCACTACATCTGGGGCGTCACCGCCCACATCCTGGTCGACCTCGCCGCCCGCCTGCGCGCCGTCGCCAGTCCCGACCAGGCGCGCGCCTGATGCGCTTCGGCGAGCTGGCGCTGTTCGCCGTCCCGGTGGCGGCCCTGCTGATCTGGTGGCTGTCCGCCCGCATCGCCTCGCGCCGCGTCCTGGCGGCGGCGATTCTGGCCCTGCTCGGCGTCATGGCCGCGGTGGTGATCCTCGCCCTCGACCGCCACCTCGGCGCCGGCCCCTACGTCCCGGCCCATCTCGAGAACGGTGTGGTCGTGCCAGGGCACGCCAGCACAATCGTGCCAGGGCACGCCAGCACAATCGTGCCAGGGCACGCCAGCACAATCGTGCCAGGGCACGCCAGCACAATCGTGCCAGGGCACGCCAGCACAATCGTGCCAGGGCACGCCAGCACAATCGTGCCGGGGCACGCGGCCACGGAGCCGGACCATGCCGCCCAACGCTGAGGCCAGGCTCGCCGCCCTGCTCGCCACGCCCTGGCTCCGCCCGGTGCTCGCCGCCCTGCCCGGCGCCCGCCTGGTCGGCGGCTGCGTCCGCGACGCCCTCGCCGGCCTCGCCCCCGCCGACATCGACCTCGCAACACCCGACCCACCCGAGCGCGTGATCGAGCACCTGGCCGCCGCCGGCCTGCGCGCGCTGCCGACCGGCCTCGCCCACGGCACCGTCACCGCGCTCAGCGACGGCCACCCCGTCGAGGTGACCACCCTGCGCCGCGACACCACCACCGACGGCCGCCACGCCGAGGTCACCTGGACCCCCGACTGGCGCGAGGACGCCGCGCGCCGGGACTTCACCATCAACGCCCTCTCGCTCTCCGCCGACGGCCAGGTGCACGACTACTTCGCCGGCCAGGCTGACCTCGCGGCCGGCCGCCTCCGCTTCGTCGGCGAGCCGCCCCGCCGCATCGCCGAGGACACCCTGCGCATCCTGCGCTTCTTCCGCTTCCTCGCCCGCTTCGGCCGCGACGCCCCCGACGCCGCAACGCTCGCCGCCATCCAGGCCGGGGTGCCCGGCCTCGCCCGCCTCTCGCCCGAGCGCGTCTGGAGCGAGCTGAAGCGCCTGCTCGAACAGCCGCGCGCCGGCGAGATGGCGGCGCTGATGCAGGCCACGGCCGTGCTGGACGCCATCCTGCCGAACGCCGACCCCGACCGCCTGCGCCGTCTCGTCGCGCTCGGCGCCCCCGCCGACCCCATCCTCCGCCTCGCCGCCCTCACGCCCGAGCCCGGCCTGGCCGTCGCCCGCCGCCTCAACCTCTCCAACGCCGAGCGCGACCGCCTGATCGCCCTCGGCGCACCGCCGCTAAGCGGCCTCACCGACCCCGCCGAGCTGCGCCGCCTGCGAACCGAGGCGCCGGCAAGCCTGCTCGCCGGCCGCGCCTGGCTCGGCGGCGACCCCGAGCTCGCCCACCGCCTGCTGCAAACCCCGCAACCGCTCTTCCCGCTGGAAGGCCGCGACGTGCTCGCCCTCGGCGTGCCGCCCGGCCCGGCCGTCGGCAAGCTGCTGGCCGCCGTGCGACACTGGTGGCTCACCGACGGCGCGGAGGCGCCTCGCGCCGCCTGCCTGATCAAGCTCGAGGAAGAGTTCTTTTTTGAAAAAAAGAACCAAAAAACTTCTATCCGTTAGGCACCCCACGCCGGCAAACCCAACGGGCAAAAGTTTTTTGCTTCTTTTTTTCAAAAAAGAAGCCCTTCTTCCCTTCCCACGCTCGCCTTGTTAGAAGCCCGATGCCCGCCGCAGGGACTTCGAAGTGTCATGAAGATCGTCGCCTGCAACAGCAACCGCCCGCTCGCCGAGGCCGTCGCCGCCAAGCTCGATCTCACCCTCACCCGCGCCTCGGTCCGCCGCTTCGCCGACATGGAGGTCTTCGTCGAGATCCAGGAGAACGTCCGCGGCGAGGACGTCTTCGTCGTCCAGAGCACCTCCTATCCGGCCAACGACAACCTGATGGAGCTGCTGATCATGCTCGACGCGCTGCGCCGCGGCTCCGCCCGCCGCGTCACCGCCGTCGTCCCCTATTTCGGCTACGCGAGACAGGACCGTAAATCCTCCCCGCGCAGCCCGATCTCGGCCAAGCTCGTCGCCAACCTGATCACCGAGGCCGGCGCCAACCGGGTGCTGACGATGGACCTGCACGCCCCGCAGATCCAGGGCTTCTTCGACATCCCGGTCGACAACCTCTTCGCCGCCCCCCTGTTCGCCGCCGACGCCCAATCCCGCTTCGCCGACCGCGACATGATGGTCGTCTCGCCCGACGTCGGCGGCGTCGCCCGCGCCCGCGAGCTCGCCCGCCGCCTCAACACCGACCTCGCCATCATCGACAAGCGCCGCGCCCGCGCCGGCGTCTCCGAGGTGATGAACGTGATCGGCGACGTCTCCGGCCGCCACTGCATCCTGGTCGACGACATCTGCGACAGCGGCGGCACCCTGGTCAACGCCGCCACCGCGCTGATCGCCGACGGCGCCAGCTCGGTCAGCGTCTACATCACCCACGGCGTGCTCTCCGGCGGCGCCGTCGCCCGCATCGCCGCCTCGCCGATCGAGCTGATGGCGATCACTGACAGCATTCTCGCCACCGAAGCCGTCCGCCAGGCCGCCAACGTCCGCCAAATGACGATCGCGCCGCTGCTCGCCGAGGCGATGCGCCGGATCAGCGACGAGAGCTCGGTGAGCTCGTTGTTTGACTAAGCAAAGCAAGCGCTTCTCTTTTGAAAAAAAGAAGCAAAAAACTTTTGCTCACTTGGTTCACGGCACAAAGCCAAGTGCGGAATCATAGTCCTAATTAAATAAAAGTTTTTTGGTTCTTTTTTTCAAAAAAGAACCGCTTCCTTCTGGATATTCAACGATGTTAAACCACCGCCCCTACTGGTTCCTCCGTCACGGCGAGACCGACTGGAACGCGCGGGGCCTCTCGCAGGGCAGCCTCGACATCCCGCTCAACGCCCTCGGCCTCGAGCAGGCCGAGCGCGCCGCCGCCGCCCTCTCGAAGCACCATTTCGCCACCATCGTTGCCTCGCCGCTCAGCCGCGCCCGCGTCACCGCCGAGGCCGCCGCCGCCCGCCTCGGCCTGCCGGTCCAGATCGACCCCGATCTGCGCGAGGTCTCCTTCGGCGACAGGGAGGGCCACCCGGTCGGCGACTGGTATGAGGACTGGATCAACAGCACCGTGCTGCCGCCGAACGCCGAGCCCTTCGAGGCGCTGCGCGCCCGCGCCGTCGCCGCAATCAACCGCGCCACCGCCCAGCCCGCCCCGGTGCTGATCGTCGCGCACGGCTTCCTCTTCCGCGCCCTCCGCTCCGCCATGGGCCTGGTCGCCAACGTCCGCACCCCGAACGCCACGCCGATGCTCTGCGAGCCGCCGACGCAAGGCGAAGCCTGGACGCTGACGGCCGAGCCGTAGCCGGCCTTCGCCAGCCCCGGGCCGGCGCCGGTCGTCCTGCTGCCCGGCATCAAAATCCGCCGGTTATGACATCTTGCGTGTATGCTGGGGCCTGGATCGGGAGAGCCATTATGCGCGAGGTGACCCTGACGGTGTCTGACGCCGTCGCAGACGCTCTTCAGAACGACGTCAAACGGGAGGCAGCCGGTCGCCTGCTCGAGCGCGTCGTCCTAAATCGTGGCATGACGTCGCCGCTTTTTGCCGCCTTGGACGCCTGCGGTCAGGAGGCCGAGGCGGCTGGCCTGACCGAGGAAGATGTCCAGGCGGAGCTGGCCGCGCACAAGCGTGAACGCCGCCGCTAGGCGGGTGCCTGTCTATAGGTAGTGCCAAACAGCGGGCCGTTGCTTATCGAGGCGATGGTCAGCAATCGAGAAATCGGCTTCGTGCACATGGGGCAATCCGCTGCGATTAAAATCGAGACCTTCCAGTTTACTCGATATGGGCTGCTACATGGAAGTGTCGTAGATGTTAGTGGAGACGCATTGGCTGATGACCATCGCAATACTCAATACAGCGGGAACGATAGTCAAGAAGTGCAAGATGGTGATGAGCCACAAAACGATCCATCGCATTACATCTGTCATGTGAGACTCGATCGCTCAAGCCTACAAGTGGATGGTAATAATCAAACTCTTCAGGCCGGGATGGCAGTGACTGTTGAGATTAGGACTGGTAAGAGAGCCATAATATCCTATCTCCTGTCGCCATTTGAAAGGCGCATCGGAGAAACCGCGATAGAGAGATGATCTTGCTCTAAATAATCAGCGGGACAAAATGTTTCTTTTACGATCAAGCTGTATAGCCATTTTAACAACTCTGGGCATGGTAGACATGAAGAGAGAACAAATTCTTTTAAGAGAAAATACTAGTGCTTCGTTTACTTTCGAGCGCTTTGAAAAGCTTAAGGATGGTCGCGCAGAGGCCGCTCAGCACGCACTCAATGAGCAGTTCCCACAAGGATCAGACGCAAGCTTGGTGGTTAATTACCTCGTCGGTATAGGGGCACATTGCGACTTCGTCGATTTTAAAGGTTATTTCTATTACTGCAAGTATAGCAGGCCTGGTCATGGATTAATGGCCCTTGTCTCCACTATAGAATGGCAGGTCGGGGTTTATACTGATCCTAATGGCACTATCGTAGACCACATTGTTGTAGGACGATTTGTGACAGGTACATAGTAGTTAGCTAAGGAATTAGAATGGCAAGCATCCAAGTATTCTATAAGCCTGTTGTCGTAACAAATGTGACGACGCCTTACTATCACGAGTATCTGATTTACACAGATGACTGGTAATATGTTCGTAACTAGGGGAGGCCCGGCTGCAAATGAGGTAGGCAGTGTCTTCGATACGAACGCCCTCATATCCGCAGCGCTGACCCCCGGCGGGACAGCACGAGCCGCGCTCGACATCGCCCTGTTGACCGGTGAGGTTGCCATGTCGGCCTGGTCGTGGGCCGAACTACGTCGTGTGCTGGAGCGCCCCAAGTTTGCACGCGCTGTCAGTCAGGCGAAACGCGATGAACTAATCGGCTTACTAATCAATGGAACGATCACGGTCGAGGCGTGTGAGCCGGTGTCGGACTGCCGCGACGTCGATGACAACAACGTCCTGAACCTGGCCTATGCCGCCAGAGCCTCAGCCATCGTGTCTGGAGACCCCGATCTGCTCGTGCTCAATCCCTGGCGGAGGATACCCATCCTGGTGCCAGGCGCCTTTCTTGGGTGGCTAACCAGCCAACCCAAGTAACAAGCGTCTCTGTCCCTCTTTCCGAGTTGGAGCCCTCCACATGCGCGGACCCCTAGGCGCCGCGATCAGTTCCCTGACGCGCTATCGCCGCACGATGAGCGGCCTCAACGCGATGCTCGAGAGCATGACCGAAGCCCAGCAGCCAGCCGCGACCCGCCTCGTCGAGACCACCGAGTTCGGCGCCAATCCCGGCCAACTCCGCATGCTGGCCTACGTGCCGCCGCACCTCCCGCCCGGCGCCCCGCTGGTCGTCGTCCTGCACGGCTGCCAGCAGACCGCCGCCGGCTTCGACCACGCCAGCGCCTGGTCCCTCCTCGCCGAGCGCCACGGCTTCGCCCTGCTCTACCCCGAGCAGCGCCGCGCCAACAACGCCATGCTCTGCTTCAACTGGTTCAACGCCGCCGACCTTGCCCCCGACCGCGGCGAAGTCGGCTCCGTCCGCCACATGGTCGCAACCCTGCTGGCCCGCCACCCGATCGACCCGCGCCGCGTCTTCGCCACCGGCCTCTCCGCCGGCGGCGCCATGGCCGTCGCCCTGCTCGCCTGCCACCCGGAGGTCTTCGCCGCCGGCGCCATCGTCGCCGGATTACCCTTTGGCGTCGCCCGCAGCACCGCCGAGGCGCTGGACTGCATGGCCCAAGGCCCCGGCCTGCCCCCAACCATCCTCGCCGACCGCGTCCGCGCCGCCGCTCCCGCCCGCGCCGCCACACGCTGGCCGCTGCTGCAAATCTGGCAGGGCGACGCCGACCGCACCGTGGTCCCCGCCAACGCCACCGCGCTCGCCGGCCAATGGGCCGCCCTGCATGACGCCCGCGAGGCCGAGTTCCCGCGCGACACCGGCGTCCGGCGTCAGCTCTGGCGCAACCCCGCCGGCCTCACGGTGGTGGAGCAGGTCTGGCTCCCCGGCCTGGCGCACGGCCTGCCGATCGACGTCGCCGCCGGCCTCGGCCACGCCGCCCCGTTCATGCTCGACATCGGCCTCTCCGCCCCGGCCCGCATCGCCGCCGCCTGGGGCATTGCCGGATAGCCACAGCAGCCCTGTCCCGCCGCACCGCTGAGCAACCGAGACGGATCAGCATCGTTCCAGCGCCGAAGGGCGTTGTTACGGACCCGACCCGGGTTGCGGCACCGCCAAGGGAGACGACGTCGTGAGCATCATCGCCTGGCTTATCCTCGGCCTCATCGCCGGCTTCATCGCCAGCAAGATTATCAACAAGTCGGGCGAAGGTCTGATCGTTGACATCCTGCTCGGCATCGTCGGCGCCTTCGTCGGCGGCTTTATCTTCAACTACTTCGGCCACGTTGGCGTCACCGGCCTCGATATTCGCAGCATCGTCGTCGCCGTCATCGGCGCCATCGTCGTCTTGGTGATCTACCACGCAATCGCAGGGCGCAGCCGGATCTAGCAAGGCCACGGGCTCTCCCTCCATGAGCCTCCAACTGCGCTGCGTGCAGTTGGAGGCTTTGGCTCACTCCGCCCTTGATCCCGCCGTCACCCGCAAGCGTGCTCCGCACGCACCCGCAAGCGTGCTCCGCACGCACGCGGCGCCCCTGGCCCAGCGCTACTTTAGAACCGCTTCCTTCAGCTCCTTGGCGGCGCGGAACGCGACCTTCTTGCTGGCCGCAATCTGGATCGCCGCGCCAGTGGCCGGGTTCCGCCCGGCCCTGGCCGGCCGCGACTTCACCTCCAGAATGCCCAGTCCCCCGATCCGCACCCGGTCGCCCGAAATCAGGTGCTCGACCAGGTAGCCGACCACGTCGCCCAGCATCGTCTCCGCCTGCTTCTTCTGCATGTCGTGCTTCTCGGCCAGCGTCGCCGCGATCTGCTTGAGCGACACCGTCGCCGGAGCAGCACCGGCCCCATTCTTCGGCTTACCCGCCTTGGCCGCCGCTGGTGGTGCCTTCGCGCTCTTCGGTGCCGCCTTCGCAGCCGTGCTCTTGATCGCCATCGACGTCTCCCTCCTCTCGGGGATTTGTTCGGCGCGAGAGAATCACGACGTTTCGCCGGGAGCAAGCGTTTCCCATCGCAATGACCGGCCTCCCCACCCTGCCCGCCCAGCCGCGCGGCACGCCGCGGCTCGGCGCCCGCCTCCACCCCGCTGGAGCGCGCGCGTCTGCCGGCGCAGCGCAGCCATGCGCCCGACCGGTGACGTTGCCGCCGCGACCAAACCTTGAGAAAAGCCGGTGATGCGACTAGTTCTCATCATCACACGCGGCCGTCGGCCATCGAACATGGGGTTTTTCGGCCAGATGTCTGTGCAGGCGCGCCGCACCGCACCCAGGGTCACGCCGACAGCGATGCTGGCCCTGGCAGCCCTGCTCGGCGTCTCGGGCGCCGCCGCGGCGGCGGACAGCTTCCTCGCCACCCTGCACCGCCACACCGTCCTCGCCTCCATGGTGCCGGCGAACGGCGATCAGAACCCGTATGCGGTCGTCGTCGTGCCGGCCAGCAGCGGCAAGCTGCGCCGCGACGACGTGCTGGTCGACAACTTCAACGACAGCGGCAACCTGCAGGGCCTCGGCACCACGATCCTGGCGATGGATCCCGCCAGCCACGCCGTCACCACCTTCGCCGCCCTGCCGCGCCACCTGCCCGGCTGCCCCGGCGGCGTCGGGCTGACCACGGCGATGGCGGTGCTGCGCCGCGGCTACGTCGTCGTCGGCAGCCTGCCGAGCAGCGACGGCACCACCGCGACCAAGGGTCAGGGCTGCCTGATCGTGCTCGACAATCAGGGCGCCGTCGCCGCCACCCTCGCCGGCGCCGACATCGACGGCCCCTGGGGCAACATGGCGGTGCAGGATGACGGCGACCGGGCCACCCTGTTCGTCAGCATGGCCGGCTTTGGCGTCGGCGCCCCCGGCCAGGCCGTGGTGCGGCGCGCCACCGTGCTGCGCCTCAGGCTCGACCTGCCGGCCGCCGGCGCGCCCGCCGTCGTCAGCCGCACAGTGATCGCCGACGGCCTGGCCGAGCAGGCCGACAAGAGCGTGTTCGTCATCGGCCCCACCGGCCTCGCCTTGGCGCCGGACGGCACCCTCTACGTCTCGGACGCGATCGAAAATCGCGTGGTCGCCATCCCCGACGCCGCCACCCGCGCCGGCAGCGCCGGCACCGGCCGCCCGGTCAGCGCCGACGGCCTGCTGCACCGTCCGCTCGCGCTGACCCTGGCGCCGAACGGCAACCTGCTCGCCGTCAACGGGCTCGACGGCGAAGTGGTCGAGATCGATCCCGCCAGCGGCCGCCAGCCGGCGGCGCAATGGGTCGATCCAGACCGCGCGCAGACCCCGCCCGGCTCGGGCGACCTGTTCGGCATCGCCCTCACCCCCGACCGGCGCGGCTTCTATTACGTCGAGGACGAGAACAACATGCTGTTGTTGGCGCACTAGCCATGGCCGGCTGTCCGTTCAATCACGGCGCCTCGCGCCGCGGCTTCCTCGCCGCCGCCGGCACCCTGCTCGCCGGCGCCGCCTCGGCGGCGACCACCGCCGGCGCCGCCTCGGCGTCGACCACCGCCGGCAGCCTCGCCGCATCGACCGCCAAGGGCGTCACCCCGGCCAGCCAGGCCACCGGCCGCCTGCTCACCATCCCCTTCGAAGGCCGCCACCAGGCCGGCATCGCCACCGCCCTGCAGAACCACACCTGCTTCACCGCCTTCGACGTCACCACCACCGACCGCGCCGCCCTGATCGACCTGCTGCGCCGCTGGACGGCGGCGACGCGGCGCCTCGTCGCCGGCCAGACCGCCGTCCCGCTCGAGGATGCCGACGCCCCGCCCGATCCCGGTCGCAGCGACCCCCAGCCGCAGCCCGACAGCGGCGACGCGCTCGGCCTCGCCCCGGCCCGGCTCAGCGTCACCATCGGCTTCGGCCCCACCCTCTTCGAGCAGGACGGCCACGACCGCTTCGGCCTCGCCCGCCATCGCCCGGAAGCCCTGGCCACGCTGCCGAATTTCCACGGCGACCAGCTCCAGCCCGCCCGCACCGGCGGCGACATCTCCATCCAGGCCTGCGCCGACGACCCGCAGGTCGCCTTCCACGCCATCCGCCAGCTCGCCCAGATGGCCTACGGCGTGGCCGATCTCCGTTGGATGCAGACCGGCTTCGTCGCCAATGCCGCCGCCACCGACACGCCGCGTAACCTGCTCGGCTTCAAGGACGGCACCCAGAACCCGATCGCCGCCCAGCCGGTCGAGCAGACCGCGAGCGGCACCATCACCCCGGGCAGCGACGACGAAATCGTGTGGGTCGGCGCCGACGGGCCGGCCTGGATGCAGGGCGGCAGCTACGTCGTCGCCCGCCGCATCCGCCTGTCGCTCGAGCACTGGGACCGCTCGCCCGTCGCCTTCCAGGAGCAGGTGATCGGCCGCCACAAGCGCTCCGGCGCCCCGCTCGGCCGCGACGGCGAGTTCGACCCCCTCGACCTTGACGCCGTCGACCACGACGGCAACCCGCTGATCGCCGACAACGCCCATGTCCGCCTCGGTGCCGCGGCCAGCAACGGCGGCGCCCAGATGCTCCGCCGCTCCTACAGCTACAATGACGGCGCCAACTTCACCGCCGAGCGCTGGCCGCCCTGGCGCCAGGCCGTGGAGTTCGACGCCGGCCTGCTGTTCATCTGCTACCAGCGTGACCCGCGCACGAGCTTCAGCCGCATCTTCGACCGGATGTCGAAGTTCGACGCGCTGAACCAGTACGCCACCCACACCGGCGGCGGCCTGTTCGCCTGCCCCGGCGGCGTCACCACCGCGGACGGCTATGTCGGCCAGGGATTGTTCGAGGCATGAGCACCAGCACGGCGCCCGGCACCGACGCGCACCTGATCAACCTGCCCAAGTAAGGCCAGGGCTCTGCCCTGGACCCGCTGGGGCCCACGGCCCCAGACCCCATCACCGATGGGACGACCCCCATATCGTGCGATTATCCGCCCCTGGTTGCGCCGCCCCGGCAGCACCCCTGGCAATCTTGCCTATCGGCAAGATTTCCCTAACCCATTGAAAACATAAGTTTTCTCTGGGGCCAACTGCCCCAGTCACCCCGCTGCAAATCTTGCTGTATTTCGCCTGGTACAAACCGCAGCTTTGTAGAACCTCGCCCGTTGAACCCGCCTCAGGAATGGATTTTAAAGGCTCCGCCTTTAATGGGGTCCACGGGCAAAGCCCCTGGCCTTCCTTCCGGCGAGGAGCACCGCATGGCTGTCGCACGACGAGCCGGCCAGTTGGCGACCATCGCCGTCGAGGTCCTGGCGAACTTCGCCCTGCCCTACCTCATCTACGTCCGCGCCGAGCCGCGCATCGGCGACGTGCACGCTTTGCTCGCCTCCTCGCTGCCACCGATCGTCTGGAGCCTGGTCGAGTTCGCCCGCCGCCGCCGGGTCGATGCGATCTCGATGATGGTGCTCGCCGGCATCGTGCTGTCGTTGCTCGCCTTCATCGGCGGCGGCTCGGTCCGCTTCCTCCAGCTCCGCGAGAACCTGGTGACCGGCCTGATCGCGCTGGTCTTCCTCGGCTCCGCCGCGATCGGCCGGCCGCTGATCTACCAGCTCGCCAAGGCCGGCAAGCAGCGCGCGCCTGGCGCCGACATGGCGAGCTTCGAAGCGCTGCGCGGCAACGCGGGCTTCGAACGCGCCATGACGGTGATGACGCTGGTCTGGGGCTTCGGCCTGCTGGCCGAGACGGTCGCGGCCTGCGTGCTGGTCTACAGCATCTCGATCGCCGACTACCTCATCATCAGCCCGTTCCTGGGCTACGGCGCCATGGGCGCGATGGCGTTGTGGACCGTCTGGTACGTCCGCCGCTACCGGCCGCCAGCCAGCGCCTCGGCCCCCGACCTGACCTGACCTGAGCCTTATACGCCGGCCTTGGCGCCGGCCTCGCTGAGCTGCAGGTAGCGTCGCGTCGTCGGCACGATCTGGCTGCCGATGAAATCCGCCATCGACTGCTCCTCGCTCAACGAGATCCTGAGCGGCCCGACCGCGTCCGCGTCCCCCACCGCCTCGGCCATCTCGATCAGGCTGGTGTAGGCGGCGATCTCCTGATGCTCGAAGGCGAAGTTGGCAAACATGTTCTTGAGGATCTCGTCTGCCGGCGCGACGTGCAACGCCGCGGCGACGTTGCCCATCACCGAGCCGACCGTGTTCTTGACCGCCGAGGTGCCGGCGCCATGCCGCTGCAGGATCTGCTCCAGCCGCTGCGCCTGATGCTCGGACTCCACTTTGTGCTGGCGTAGCCGGGCACCCATCTCCGGATAGTTCTCGAGCCGCTCGAGCTGCCGTTCGGTCAGCTCGATCGCGGTCATCTCCAACGTGTGCAGGTTGCGCAAGCCGGTATGATAGGCCTCATGCGTGGTGTTGCCATTGGCATCGCCGTCCATTGTCGCCTGTCCTTCCGCTGAGCCCGAGAGCTGACGGTTACGCCGTCCGGCGCGTTCGGTTGCGCGCCGCCGCGGCCTCGATCCTCACGTCACCGGCACCCGCCGTGCCCGCTCCTCTCCGCCTGCGCCCAGCCGCCGCCCGGCGCGTCCGCAGCCATCACGCCGACCCCGCAAACGCTTTGTTAACGCCTTTGGTCCAGACTTCCCCCGGTCGGCCAACGAGCCGTGGCAGGACAGGCCGGAGAGCGCCGTGCAGACAGACACCCATTGCGAGGTCACCCACCGCGAGGCCGCCGAGTTAGTCGCGAGCCAGCGCCTGCTCGCCGAGCAGGGCTACCTGGTCCTGCGCGGCATGACCGACGCGGCGGACATCGCGCGGATCCGTGCCCTGGTGGAGCCGCTCTTCGACAGCCGAGTCGGCTTCCGCGAAGGTCGCCAGTTCGACATGGCCGGCACCGAGGAGGAGGGCGCGGCGCCACGGCTGCCGCAGATCCTCGGCCCGCGCAGCTACGCGCCGGAGCTCGGCCGCACCAGAATGTTCGCCAACGCGCAGAAGCTGGCCACCGAGCTGCTCGGCCCGCAGGCCCGGTTCCGCTTCGACCACGTGATCAAGAAGCCGGCCCATGACGGCGCCGCGACGCCCTGGCACCAGGACGAGGCGTTTCACGACCCCTCGCTGCAGTATGCCGAGATCAGCATCTGGGTGCCGCTGCAGCCGGTGGACGACGCCAACGGCTGCATGCAGTTCATCCCCGGCACCGGCGCCGAGGTGCTGCCGCACCGCTCACCCGACAGCGACGCCAGGGTGCACGCCGTCGAGTGCTTCGAGGGGTTCGACGTGGCCGAGGCGGTCACCTGCCCGCTCGATGTCGGCGACTGCACCGTCCACACCGGCCGCACCGTGCACGGCGCCGGCGCCAACCACTCCGCCGCGCCGCGCTACGCCTACGTCATGGTGTTCGAGCTGCCGCCGATCCCGCGGCTGACGCCACGCAACTTCCCGTGGCAGGTCGACAAGGTCACCCCGAGAATGCTGCGCGAGCGCGCCTGGCGCCGTCGCGGCGGCTTCGTCGTGCTGGCCTGGCGTCGGCTTCGCGCCCTGGGCGCAAGCGCGCAGCAAGGCCTGGCCCGCGCAGTCTCCGGTCAGCCGCAGCCATGAGCCCGGACGGCGGCGCCATCGCGCCAGCGCAGGACAGCGCCCGTCATGACGCTGCCGGGCGCCCGCCCGCATCCCTGGTGTCGCTGGTCGTCGCCACCCTCGGCCGGACGACGGAGCTCGCAGCGTTGTGCGAGTCCCTGCTGGCCCAGCACGACGCGTCTCTCGAGGTGATCGTCGTCGACCAGAACAGCGACGACCGGCTGGTCGCAGTGCTGCGGCCATTCGCCGAGCGCCTGGCGATCCGCCATGTACGCTCCTCGGTGTGCAACAACTCCCACGCCCGCAACGTCGGCATACGGCTCAGCGCCGGCGACATCGTCGCCTTCCCCGATGACGACTGCCTGTACCCGCCCGGCGTCCTGAGCCGAGTGCGCGCCGCCTTCGCCAGCGATGCAGGGTTGTCGGCGCTGAGCGGTCCGGCGCAATCACCACAGGGCGGGTTGGGCTCGGGCCGTTGGGGATCGGCGCCCGGCGAAATCACGCCGCGAAGCGTCTGGCACAGCGTGATCGCCTTCAACCTGTTCGTTCGCCGGCGCGCGCTGCTGGCGGTGAACGGCTTTGACGAGCGGTTCGGCGTCGGCGCCCGCTTCGGCTCGTGCGAGGAGAACGACCTCGTGCTGCGGATCATCGAGAATGCCGGCCGCGCCTTCTACGACCCCTCCCTGCTCATCATCCACCCGGACAAACGGCTGACGCCGGTCGCGGTGCAGCGGGCGCTGCGCTACGGCCAAGGCATGGGCCAGGCGCTCCGCCGTCATCGCGCCCCGCCGAACCTGGTGCTGCGCTTCCTGGTTCGCCCACTCGGCGGCGCCATGCTCAACATCGCCCTGCTGCGCGCCGGCACCGCCCGATACTACTGGAACACCTTTCACGGCCGGCTCTCGGGCTATCTGGCAGCGGAGGCCTGACCGATACGGCCGCAACGACGCGGCTCACGCGGACAGTGGCGGCCGCGGCCCGGCGGCCGCAACGACGGCCGTGCTGACAGCGCGTTCGACATGGTCATGCAGCTCACTGGCCCATCCGCACCGGCGCCTCGTCAGGGCTACGGTGCAGTGACGCAGCCACCGGCATGCCCGCGCTAGGCTCAAATCGCACCGTCCCGAGGTGAAAGCCAAGCACCCGCAGATCGTCGTTCATACCGCGGTCCGCCGGCTGCACGGGCGCCCCGACCAGCGGCGTCAGCTCGGTTGTGCCGCCTGGAAGGGCCGCCTGCAGCCGCACCGTCTTGAGGTCCGGCAGCGCCGCCTCGGCCACCATCCTCCCGTCCGCCAGCACCGTCAGACGCTGGAGCAAGCCAGCGCGCGGCGCGACCGCGAAGCCCGTCAAGGTGACGACCAGAGGGCCGGAGGCCGGCAGGCTGAACCGCATGACCGCGCTGCGGCCCATACTCCACACACCGTCCGCCCCGGCGATGCCCCAACCCTCTGCCAACGCCGCCGCCAGCGGCGCAGCATCCGGCTGCAGCGCTCGGCCGAGCGGCAGCAGCGGCGCCGCACTCTCGACCACCGGATCGGCCGGGTGTGCACCCTGTCCGCACAGCACCAGCACCCCGGAGCGCCAGCAGGCATCACGAAATCCGGGGATCCATCGTCGATCCGCCGCCCGCCCGCTCGGCAGCACCACCCGCAGCTCGCCAGGTCGCCACGCCGCGCCCAGCACCGCCGCTGGGTCGCAGACCTGCCGCCGATCCGCCCGCGCAAGATACATCGTGTTGGTCCGCACCAGCGTGCGTGATCCCAGGAGCAGCAGTTGCAGGGTGGCTGGATCATGCACGACCTCGGCGCCGCAGTCGGGCAGCGGCCAAAGCGTCAGCAGCGACGCGTTCGCCAGCAGCGGCGCCAAGACTGTCTGGTCGAGCACCGCGACGCCCCGCTGCCGTGCCCTGTCATAGTCAAACCGAAGCAGCCGCGACGCGTCGGCCAGTTGCAACCCCAGAGCCGCCATCAGCAGCGGCGCGGCAACGCGCGGCCGCCACGCCCGGCAGCAGGTCGCGACGGCCCAGACCAGCAACGCGTAGGTCACCGGCCAGAAGAATCGGCCACTGACGCGAAACTGCAGCAGCGCCGCCGGCAGGTGGGTGAACCGCGTCAGCTGATGGCCGCCGAGATAGATCGTGCCGGACAGCGAGAACAGGGCGAGCGCCACCAGCACCAGAGCAAACACCGCCGCGACCGGCTGCAGCGTCCAAGCCAGAGCGACCCACGCGAGCCGGACAAAGAAGCCCGGCGGCAAGCCACGCCCGAAACACCTTCGGCGGCAACACCAGCAGCGGTATGCAGTCGGTGAACGCAACGTTGACGCCGTCTGGCCGATCCAGCCGCTGCACCTGCAACAGCGGCCAGCGCCACGGCTCGCCAAGGAAGTAGCGTTGCCCGATCACCGCCTGCGCATCGTCACCATCGAACACCCTGCCGAGCGGATCAGGCGGCAGGATCTGCCACCACAGGATCAGCCACGCCACGAATGCCAGCCCCACAAGCAGGGCGAGCCCGTAGGACGCCACGCGATGCCCGTCATAGCGTGATCGCGGCAGCCCGTTCATCCGCCGGTCGAGCAATTGACCTGTGAAGATCGGCTCAAACGCCTACTTCACCGGGCACTATATCAAACCGGACGCTAACCTTGATCGCGTCAGATCTGCGCATGCAAACGGGCGCCCAGGAAACTGACCGGACCACGGTCGCGGTTGTATGCAGGATTATCCACGAATTGATAGTCGGCCGAGAGATTGATCCCTTTCACGATCTGATAGCTGTAGTAGGTCTCAAGGATGTCTTCGCGGCCAGAGTTCGGCAGCTTCCCGTCGCCAATGAGTAGGCCAAGACCACCTGCGTTCAGGTAACTCTTGAGGTGACGTGAGATGCCGTTGCTGACGAAAGCAAGGCCAACCGTGTCGTCCGGCCGATGCCAGCGATTGCCCGCGAGCGACAAGCCGATCTGCACGGTGTTGTCGATGTCGGTGAACGATGTCGTCGAGCTGCTGCCGTCCGCATCTCCGGCACGAGCGAATAAGCCCAGGTCGGACGTGATCGACTGCTCGAGATTGACGTCGCCGCCGCCTTTATTGCGTATCTTCAGGACGTTCTCAACGTTCGGCACGGTTCCTGTCGCCGCAGCCAGTTCATCGGCCTGACCAAAGCTGCCGAATAGCCCGCGTGACAAGAAGCCCGCCAGCTTCAGCTTGCCATCCCGTCCGAACAGCGTGTGACGCTCTTCGACCTCGAGCAGGTACTGCACCTGCTGGCCGAAACGCCGGTCGAGATACTTGTAACCCGGCACGGTCGGCATGTCGAAAGCACCGGCGCGGATCGTCCACCAGTTTTGATACCACTCGGCCGAGGCGCCGTAGCTAAAGCCCCACGCGTCGCCAGCCTGGTCGAAGTTGCCGGCATCGATCAATGACCAGTTCAAGAAGTCATTGCGCGGATCATGTGCATATTTGTTGGTGTCGAAGACGTCGAAACTTGAAAATTTGCCGATCGTCAGGATGATGTGATTCGCAGTTTGTGCGCCGCCAAGCTGATTGAGATCGGGGTCGATACCCTGGATCTCGCCACCGAGATCAAGCGTTTGGCGCAGGAACAACCGCGGCAGCCGCACATAAGGATCCGCAGCCCCCAGCTTGTAGGCTTCGGCCGTCGGATAGCCGGCAACGCCAAAGCTATTGCTCGGCCCGAAGCCTTGATCAACCTCTGGATTGATCCAGATCTCCACGCCGCGCCAAGGGCGGATGCCGCCATAGAGGGTGACGTCCCAGGTTTCGCGCCCGCGGCTGCCCGGGTCCAGGCTTTGCGTGCCCTGGTAGGGAGATCGGAATGCGGGCTGATAGATTTCTGTGAACGTCGACTGGGCATGCACGGCCCATCTCTCAATCACGGGCGGCGCGCTGGGCGATGCGGCTGTTGAGACGTCCGATGTGGGAGCCGTAGGTTGGCCCGGCACTGTTGCCCCGCCGGCCGGTGTTGCCGGTGATGCCGCGCTGAACTCCTGGCCGGGTTCGTCATCTGGCGACGACGAGCCTGGTGGCGATGCGTCGGCCCTGATCGCCGGAGCGGCTGAACTCGACTCAGCGACTTCGCCATCGGGCAGGGCGGTCGCATAAAGCGCGGCATCAGGATCGGCAGGCTCCCACCGTAAGAGAGCCGGCGCACCGGCCGGCATCGGCGATGCCGCGAAAGCACCTCCCGTCAGCAAGCCATATGGCAGCGTGAGGAGCAACCAGCGAGCGACGTCGCCAAGATTGTGTAGGATTGTATTCATCCAAAAAGCTTACTGCAAGGTATAATTTGGTCAAGCACCTACATCCGGTCGCTAAATAACACGTCTCGGGCATTTACGACTGCGCACGATGTAATGGTTCAAGCGCTTCCATAAGCAATGCTCAATACTCATGATCAATCCGCAACATACTTTCGAGCAGTAGCTCGCCCGATAGCCTTCGCGCCCACCCACGATACCTCTATTCTGTAAGAAGTTTGATGATGTTCGATGGACCGCCTCAAGCAACCAACACGGTCGTCGACCCAATCGGATAGCGTCGATCGTTCTACGTGGCTTTCCACAGCCCCAGTTTATCTCGCCTGTGACGCCACAATTTCATAGCCGACGGGGCTTGTGACTGTACGCCTCGCAATACCAAGCGTGCCTCGTCCACGCGGCAAGGATTGTCTCAGTCGCAGATGGACGGCAGGTCCCGATGCATGATGCGAGCGTGCGGCATTGTTGGTCTGACTACTTCACGGGGCCAACCTTGGGGCTTTGTGTGAGGCCAAGCCGGTGCCACCCACGAGCCACAAACCGGCCGCTGTAAACGTCAGCAACACGCCCTCATGCCTGTTCAGACAGAGTGGCATCGCCGATCTAAACGGCGGAGTTCAAGTAACAAGGGCGCTGGCAGCGCGGCCTCAGTAAGAGGCTCTACCCACGCGCCAGGATATCAAGGTCGTCGAACAAAGGCTTAGTCGCATCGATCATTCAACCATCGTTACGCTCGGTGCGACGCTAACGAAACAGACGCTCAGGTCGAATGGTCGACGCCGCGGTCTTCCGGCCGTTAAGCGCCTGATCGGCAAGTGCGCCGAACAACAGTCCCAGAGTCGTCCACATGACAAACTGCATGGCAATAGTGGCAAGTCGAAATCGCCATAGCACGACCGCGTCAAACCCCGACGGAACCTCCTGGACGACAGGCAGTAGGACCATCACAACAGCCATGAAGACGGTATAGAACCCAGCCCCGATGAGGGTTGCGTTCCAGACGCCCTGCCGCTGCGCCAAGTTCTGCCTGACCGCGACAGCGCCAATCAGCGCGCCGATTGAGCACGCCATCATCAGGAAATACATCGCCGTCCGAATCCCGATCGTATCGGGCTGGCCAACCGACGGCGGGTTGGAGGGATACTTGAGATCGGGAACGATAAAAGCAGCTATGAAGCCGCCGCTCGCAAGCAACAACGCGATCACTCGTGGGTCAGCAACGCCCACGCGCCCATACACGAACCCGAACACGAGGGCGAACAAGCCGCCAAACGCCGCGCTGTAGACCATTGTTCCAGTGAACAAACCCCAGCCCGCCTGATGCGGTCTGCTCACCAGTTCGACATCCGGCTCCTCAGCCGGATGTCCCACGGCGATGGCGGCCCTCGCTTTCGCCTCATCCATCGCCGTCTCGAAAGCAATGGCCTGGTCGACCTGCGGCTCGCCAACAAAACGGCCGATGGCAAAAACAAGCAGGCCGGCGATCAGACCAGCGATTAGGCCACGAACGAGGAGCGTGGTCGCCATCGCCAGAGCCCTGGTCTAGTGGCAGGGAAAGCCAAGTAGGTGGCGCGCGTCATGCACCCACTCATGGACATACATGCCTTTGATCATCGACGTAGCCCCTTCCTCGGCGCCGACGAAATAGATAGCCAGCATTGCCAACAGCCCGAACAGGATCCAGGGCGCGAGCTCGCGAACCGGAATTTGGGGCGAGACAATGCCAGAGCTGAGGCTGGTTCCAGACATGATTATGGCTCCTTGACGTCGGTCACTATGATGGAACAGTGGCGACCTGAACAAGCCCGGCGCACAGAAAATGTCTAATATGCGGAGGATCCGGGCAGCTGGACACCGTTGTCGCAACGACCAGGCAGTTCAAGTCCGTTCGCATAAGTCTCTATGATGCATGCCTTTCACTGTCAAGCAGTCCCATCGGTGACGTCTCGGTTCTGGAACGGCTTTGCGCGGCAGGCCGACACGTCAGCGGCACAGCCTCGCCGAAGGTATGCAGCATCTCACAGCGATCGGCGCCTGGCGGCCACTTACCAGCTCCTCAACTGGGGCCATAGACGTCGATCCGCGCAAACCTGGTGCCGGGCTGGGCAGCCTGACGATGTGTCGCGCGGCGCGACAGCTCGGGCTGTCTACGGGCCGGCTCGCAGCCTGCAGAACGGATTACGTCCCGCGCACGAATGCCGTATACCGGTCGCGACGGCTCGTCGCAGATCGGCGGGCGCTATCCTACCGAGCCTTCAAGATCCAATAGCTCAGAAGCGCTGACTGGGCCGTGCCAAGTGTCCGCACCAGCCGATGGCGCGGCGCGGGCGGCCCAGGAGACTTGTCAGTCGCCATGACCGGCCTAGAATTTTCGTCAGCCTCAAACCTACCTCACAGGCCCTCGTAACGAGCCCCGATCAACGCCCTCTTTGCGTCCGATGCGTGCCTCGCCTACAACTAAAGGTGATCCTTGTGGAGCTGGTGCACCTCGCTTGTGCTGCTCAGGCGTGTATCGTCATCAGCGCACCGCTTAGTAATGGAAGACTAAAGAGATGAGTCTTGCCGGTCGAGATCCTTGGCGTTTCGGCGTGCTGTTCTCGCAATCCGGCGTCACGTCGGCGGTCGAGCGAACGCAACTTCAGGCTACCATTCTTGCAGCCGAAACGATCAATCAAAACGGTGGTCTACTCGGCCGCAGGATTGAGCTCGTCGCCTATGACGGAAGGTCGGAGCCGCCAGCGTTTCAAACGCTGGCACAGCGCTTGCTATCAGAGGACAATGTGCGGCTGATTTTCGGCTGCTACATGTCAAGCACGCGCAAGGCCGTGTTGCCAATCGTTGAGGCTTACCGCGGTCTGTTAATGTACCCGACCCTCTATGAAGGTTTTGAATATTCGCCAAATTGCATTTACACTGGCTCAGCGCCGAACCAGAACTCTCTCCCGCTGGCTTGCTACCTATTCAAGCATTACGGTACGAGAGTGTTCTTTATCGGGTCAGACTACGTCTACCCGCACGAATCAAATCGGATTATGGCAGATCTGGTGCGGCAGGCCGGAGGCTGCGTGGTCGGCGTCAGGTATGTTCCATTGAATGCCCAGGTTGATGACTTCTCCGGCGCGATTTGCGACATCGGTCATCTCCGCCCCGACGTCATCTTTTCGACTGTTGTCGGCCGCGCAACCGCAAGATTTTATCAGGCGTACCATGCAGCCGGCTTTGACTCACGGACCATGCCCATCGCCAGTCTGACGACCAGCGAGGCCGAGGTGGCCGAAATGACGCCAGCGGCGGCCTGCGGCCATATCAGCGCCGCTCCCTTCTTCAGCGTGCTTCAAACCCCGGCGGCAATCGAGTTTCTGAGCGCCTTCCGTGCCCGTTTCGGCTCCGATGTACCGGTGAGCGCTGCGGCCGAAGCGGCTTATTTTCAGCTCGGCCTCGTCTGCCAGGCCATCAGCACGATCGGCACCGACTCACCGGACCTCGTTCGCCTGGCGCTGAGCGGCCTCGAGTTCGAGGCACCTCAGGGGCGCATCGCCGTCGATGCAGCAAACAACCACACGTCTCTCTGGCCGCGTGTGGCGAAGCTCGACGCGTCCGGCCGTTTTGAGATCGTCTGGGATCCAGGCGTGCGCGTGCGGCCCGATCCGTACTGCATCGACCAAGATCTCGACAGCTGGTCGGCGCCTGGCGCCCGACTGGTGACGATGCAAGTCTAGCCCCGGGATTGGAGCGAGGATGGCGATCGAGATACTGCGCGATCTTCGTGGCCTAATCGTCGAGGTCGTGCACCCACCTGACGCGGATGGGGTCAGCCTCATCGAGCATCTCCAGCGGATCGGCTGCGTGGCGACAAGTGTCTGGCCTATCCCCAGCGTCCATGCGCCCGCACCTGACCTGATCGTGCTGGCGGTCGACCATGATACACGGCACTCGCTACGGCAACTCTGTCGACGTAACCAGGCGTCGCCTCCAACCGTGATTGCAGTCGTTGGCTACGAGAACCCATCCACGTTGCAGCTCGTGCTTGAGATCGGCGCCCATGCCGTAATCGAGCGGCCGATTCACGCCTTCGGCCTGCTCACTCAGTTGGTTGTCGCACGCAGCCTGTGGCAGCAGCAGCAGGAGAACACTGCCCGGACGCAGAAGCTCGAGCGCAAGCTCGCGGGCCTGCAGTGCCTGCACCGCGCACGGCTGATCCTGATGACCGACCAGAAGCTGAGCGAGGATGAAGCCTACAAGACGATCCGACGGCATGCCATGAGCCATCGCGTGGCCCTGCAAGATGCCGCCGCCGCCATCATTCACGCGCATGAGCGGGTGAAGCAGATGGCTTGCGATTGAGCCGCGCGACTCTGCATGATGCGGGCGGCCGTGATCTGACCGCCCTACGCTGTAACTTCGGCAAGGATGGAAGAGGCGTCATGCCGACGTAAAGGTAAGCGGTCCTTGGTCGCTCTGCCGTAGCCTCGCTGCCACCACGCATCAGCCCGCGCGCGTCGTCGGCGGCTTCACCCGTGCAGTGTCGACGGATCGATGGAAAGCCTTAATCGCTCGACAAGCCGGCCACCAATGACGTGGCCACGCATGATCTCATCGATGTCGGCGTGGGTCTCATAACGGTACCAAACCGCATCGGGATAGATTACCATCACCGGCCCATGCTCGCAGATGTTCATACAGCCGGCATGGTTGATCCGAATGCGGCGAACCCCGAGGGCCATGCCGAGGCGACACATGTAGTCACATAGAGCGCGACTGTTCTTGCTGCCGCAACAGCCCCGCCAATGTGTGTCAGGTCTCCGATTGATGCAGCAAAACACGTGCACACGATAGAGCGGCTCGGCGCCGGGGGCCTCGCCCAACACCGGCGCCGAGTTGCTCAGGCTGGCTCCTTCGACAGCAAACTGGAGGCTGCACTCGATCCATGATCGAAAATGCTCGCCTCAAGGTTGACGGTCGTCACAATGCCATCCTCGACCACCATCGAGTAGCGCTGCGAGCGCTCCCCGCAGCCAAACTCCGTCAGATCCAGCCCCATACCAATACTTTTAGTGAACTCCGCACCCGGATCGCACAGCATCAGCACCTTGCCCTCGGCACCATGCTGCTCTCCCCAGGCACCCATCACGAAGGGATCATTGACGGAGATGCAAGCGATCTCCGCTGTTCCTTCCGCCTTCAGTTGCTCGGCCTGTTCGACAAAGCCAGGCAGGTGCGAGGTTGAACAAACGGGCGTGTAGGCGCCAGGCAATCCAAACAGGATGACCTTCTTGCCGGCCACCAAGCTCTCGATCGTGACATCTTTGATACCCTCGGGCGTCATCCGTTTTAAGGTCGCGGCGGGAAGCGGCGCTCCTGGTTCGATGGGCACTCGTCGTCTCCTTAGGTCGGAAATTAAGGGCTTACTTGAACACGCAGCGGGCAAGACCAGCCGCAAACTCCTCCCGGTCCAGGTTCTTGCCGATGACGACAAACTGCGTCATGCGGGTCTCGCCTGGCTCCCAGACACGGTCGCGGCGCAGCGTCGTCAGCATGCGCACGCTCTGGAACACCAGCCGTTCCTCAAAACCGCGGGCATAGAAGATGCCCTTGGTTCGGTAGAGATCATCGCCGCGCTTCTCGGCAACGCCGTTCATCCACAGCATCAACCGGTTGATGTCGACCGGCTCGCTCTCCTCGAGAACGAAAGAGCCAATCGCCGCGTCATGCTCATGCTCATGATCGCCCAGGAACTCCGGGTCGACCTCGAGCTTCTGAGCAAGATCAAATGCCCCGACATCGATGATCCGGCTAAGATCAACCTCCGCATTGCTCGTGTAGTAGATCTTCGCCATCGGGTTGAGCGTCCGCACCCGGCGCTCGATCGTTGCCATCTGCTCGGACGACACAAGGTCCATCTTGTTGATAAGCACGACGTCGCTAAAGGCGACCTGCTCCATGGCCTCGTTGCTCTGCTCAAGGTTGCGCTCGAGGTTGACCGCATCGACGACAGTGACGAAGGCATCGAGCCGGATGCCGGCCTTGACCTCGTCGGCGGCGAAGAACGTCGAGGCGACCGGCGCTGGATCGGCGAGCCCGGTGGTCTCGATCAGAATGGCATCGAGAGTGCCGGCCCGTTCCTGCAACCGGCCGAGGGTCTCGATCAGGTCGCCACGCACCGTGCAGCAGAGGCAGCCGTTGTTGAACTCAACCAGCTGCTCGTTGCCGTCGTTGACGACCAGCTGCCCATCAATGCTGATGGCACCGAACTCGTTGACGATCACCGCGATCTTGCGGCCGTGCTGCTCGCGCAGGATGCGATTGATCAGCGTCGTCTTGCCCGAGCCGAGGAACCCAGTGACGACAGTCGCCGGGATCCGCGTATCGACCTTTGCGCTGCTGGGCTGAGTGTCAGGCATTAGACCGGATCCGATCATCTAGGGACGACTTGTAGGGCGCTGACCAAGCGGCGCAGCATCTGTCGAGCCGGAAAGCACACCTCACGGACGACGCCAACGGGCGAATTTGATCTCGTCAAAACCGCTCAGTGGCACCGCCAAACACAGCTAGGGATGGCGGTCATGACCGCCATCCCTAGCGTTCGACGTGTCAGCCTTCGGCCATCACCATGCCGGCCGGCATCGGCGCCAATCCACCCGGCGTCGCAACGACCGTCTTGGTCATCGCCGAGATGCCCTGCTCCATGATCACCTTGCGGTTCGGCGGCGGCAGCTTGTCGCCGCGCAGCTCGTCGTAAGGCACCACGACCCAGCAGGCGCAACCCCAGATGCACTCGCCGGCCATACCTTCGAAGCGGATCGCAGGCTCCGAGAGCATCGGTCCGATGTCGATCAGCCAGGCATGCTCATTGAGCTTATCCTCCCAGCTGAGCTTGTCGTAGTTCTTCTGACTTTCCCAGAACGCGACGAGGTCGGTCTTGGCGACGCCTGGCAGGATCACGTTCGCATAGGCGGTCAAGGCGTCGAAGAACTCGTGGCTGAAGACCTGCAAGGACGAGTCGGCGTCCAGCATGTAGTTGGTCTTCATCATCTTCTCGAAGGACTCCTTCATGTCCACGTGGCCCATGTTGCGCGACCCGTAGATGAAGACCTCGCCGTAATCAGTCTTGAAGCCGTCCTTCAGCCCGGCGTATTTCGGCGTGAAATCAATCCACTGCTTGATCACCGCGTCCCACTTCGACGGCGCCTCGCCCGGCAGCACCTGCACGCCCGGATGCGTCAGCTTCGCGACGTCAAATAGCGTCCAGTTGCGCGACTTCGCGCTGACCGTCTCGTGCGGCGCGCCGGTCAGGCCTGAGGGGCGCAGCGCCCGGAACAGGTCGCGGCCGTTATCGACCACGCAAAACCGCATGAAGCTGTCGGCGACGAAGCGGTTCGTCACCATCTCCTTGAAGTTCTGACGTACCGCCGCCTCGCCCGTCGTCGTGTAGGCGGTCAGGCGCTGCCAGCTCTGCTCGGGGTTGACGACGAAGAAGCCGCCGGTGAACGGGCTGCGGTAGAGGTCGCCCCAAACCGCCGTGACGCCGGCGTTCTTGTCGTCGTCAAGCATGCAGTCAAGGTCGTTGAGTGTGGTGTAGAGGGTGGGGTTGTTCTTGTAGGTCTCCGGATCGCCCGAATGCGGCAGTTGGCCGACGCCGATCACCGGGATGCGGCGGCCGAGCTTGACGTTCGACAGGTGGCGCGCGAGGTCGACCACCATGCCGCTACCGGTTCCGCCGGCGAGGCTGAAGCAAACGGTCACCAGCGATGGCAAGCCGGCCTTGTCGATGTGGGCGACGAACTGGCGCAGCGCCGTATCGAGCGGGCGCTCGCCGGCGTAATAGGCGTTGGCATAGATGCCCTTGGCGACGGCGCGCGGGAAATGCTCGCCCGCCTTCGGCATCACGTAAGATTTCGGCACGTAGGACTCGAAGTTCGGGTTCCAGTAGTAACGCGGATACTCGATCTTGAGGAACTCGCGAGTGCGGTTCATGCCTTCGAAGAAGTCTTCCTTCGACGGCACCGGCAGGTTGATCGCCTCGAACAGAAAGCGATCGCCAGGAATACCACGGCTCTCGAGCCGCTTCTTGAAGGAGGCCGCGTAGTCCATCGCCAGGCCCATGTCCTGGTCGCCGATGTCGACGACCATGGCCGCGAAGGTTGCGCGCGGGTCAGCCAGGTGGTCCTCGATCTCACCGGTGCGCAGCAGCGCCTCGACATAGGCGGCACCGGTGCGGCCGATGCCAATGACGTGCATGCAGTGTGGCGCCTGAACGCCGGTCGCGCTGTGATAGAGTGATGCGGACATCGTTATTCCTATCGCTGGTGGTTTGCAATCGTCATGCAGTCTGAAACAGACTTCAGGCTTGCTGACCGGTAGTCGTCAGCAACGGATCGAGAACGTTTCGGTTTCGTCTAGAAAGCCGAGATCGCGCAAGATATGGGCAACGGATGTCGCGCGCTGGTTCGCAACGTAAAGCATGTAGTCCTCAACGAAGAGGCCTGGATCACGCGAGATCAGGCCCTCCTCGATCAGGGTGACGCCCTTCTCGAGGTTGCTGCGGTCCAGCGTCGCCTCCCAGATCGGCGAGCAGATGTAAATCGCCTGCTCGTCGGCGTGATCAACCTGCAAGTATTTCCCGCCGGTCACGGTGGGCACCTTCGCGCCGTGGCCATACCGGTCCATCACCACCGACCAATCAAGCGGCATGGTGTTCGCTCACCATCGGACAACGGACGATCATACCGCCTCGCGCAGCTGCTGCAGGCTTGGCAGGGTCTTGGCCGGCGGCGGCGGCGGCTCGTGGCCGCGCAGGTCGTCGAGCGGCACGGCAACCCAGCTCTCGCCCCACAGGCTGGCGCCCGCCATGCCGACCAGGCGGGTTGAAGGTTCAGAGAGCAGGACGCCCTGCTCCAGCAGCAGCGCATGATCGAGCAGCTTGTCGCGCAACGACGACGCCTCATAAGCGGCGCGCCAGCCGGCGAAGCCCTGCAGGTGCGTCTTGCCGGCGCAAGGCAGGATGAACTGCACCGATCCTGCCTGCCCGTCCTCCACGATGGAGGGCGACACGTCCGGATGCAGCGCGTTCTGCATCGCCTCGACCAAAGCGGCATTCGCCGCCTCCCCAAGCCCCGCCACCCGCAGCTCAACGAACTCCGGAGCGTAGCTTGCCAGCAGGCCAAGCCGCGCGGTCAGCGTGTCGTCGACGGTGATCCCGCCGCCATCCGTGTCAGCAAAGGCCAACATGTGGATCCAGCGCGGTCCCCAGGGCGTGCGTGCCGCGGAATGCTGCGTCGACGGCGCGGCAACCCAGTTGAGCAGCCGCAGCAGCTCCCAAAGGTTGGTCCCGCCGCCCGTGGTCAGCAGCGTCGCAACCTCGACGTCGCCGCGTCTCTGCGTCGCCGCCAGGTCGCCTGTCGAGCGATAAACCTGATCCTGCGCCACCATGATGAAGCCCGCGGTGAACGGGTTGCGAAACAGTTCGCCGCAGGACATGACGACGCCGCGGCTCTTGTCCTCATCGCCCAGCACATCGAGTTCGTTGAGCAGCGCGTACATGTTACCCGCCACGCGCTCCGGCGCGTCCCCGGCGCAAGGCGCAACGCCGATGCCGGCGACCAGGACGCGACGTCCCAGGATGCAGGTCGAGAGATGGCGGGCGAGGTCGACCCCGATGCCGCTGCCGGTGCCGCCGGCCATGCCAAAGACGATCGCGATCATCGCCTGGGACTGCGTCGCCTCGATCGCATCGGCAAATTGCCGCAGCGCCCGCTCGGCCGGTCGCTGATCGATGTAGTAGGCAGCGCCGTAGATCGCCTTGGCGACAGCCCGGCGCTGATGCCCGCCCTCGGCGGCGATCGCGACGTCGGCGGACAGCCAGGGCCGGAAATCTTCCTTATGTCCATAGCGAGGGTATTCAATCGACAGCCGCTCGGGATAGCCGTCCAGCGCCTCGATAAGGGCAGTATGCGACGGCACCCCCAGGGCGATGATCGTCACGGCCGCTCGTTCCGTGGGGATGCTGTCAGCCAACGCTCGCAAGGGTCCGAGGTCAGCCTCGCCGATGTCGATAACCAGCACCGTCAGCCGCGGCGCTCCCGGCTCCAGCCGACGTAACGCCTCGGTAACGATGTTAATGCCAGCCCGGCCGATGCCGACGAGGTGGGTTGAGACCGGCAGCGCCTGGCCTCCGGTTGCGCGATGCACGCCGCGCTTGAGCGCGTCGAGCTTGCGCCGCTTCAGCCTGTCCTCCATCGACACGCTCATGAGTGGGCAATCTCCTCGGTTCAGCATCGAGACCTGATGACGCCGACTCGCAACGGGCACAGCTGCCCGGCATCGGGCTCAGATCATTCGAGTAACAGCATGAGGCGACGGGACAAGCGCCGTCACACGATGACAGCGACCACGCCCAGGACTGCTCAACGCTCAGACGCACGGACCAACAACATTGGTGATTCGGCTGACTGCGGCGAGCAACATCGCGACCGCCAATAATCTGCGTTCGAGCCGGCTGCCGAGTCAAGCGGCTTTTTGTTTCTGCCCCACGCGCGACGCAGTCTGGCGCGCCTGCGCGACGCAGTCTGGCGCGCCCTGCGCGACGCAGTCTGGCGCGCCCTGCGCGACGCAGTCTGGCGCGCCCTGCGCGACGCGGTCTGACGCACGTGCGAACGACCTGCTTCGGAAATGAGACCTTGAGTTTTACGCCGCCCGCGGCCTAGGCTTCGAGCGGCGTCGTCTTCGTCACCGCGCCGGCGCCGTCGCGCACCAATGGTGCTGCACGACAGGCGAACGTAGGCCTGGCGCCGCATGATGCAACCGCAACGATGTCATCGTTGCCGATGCTCACCCATCCTTCGTCGCTGTTTTGACCTAACGGATCGCCATCCATGCCCCTGTCTCGCCGTACGATACTGTGCTCGGGCCTCGCCCTCGCCGCTCCGACGCTGCTCCGCGGTGCCGAGGCGGCCGACGCGGTGCCGGTCGGCGTGCTGTTCTCGCAGACCGGCGGCCTGTCGATCATCGAGAAGTCGCTCGCGGATGCGACCCTGATGGCCATTGCCGAGATCAACGCCGGCGGCGGCGTGCTCGGTCGACCGATCAAGCCGATTGTCGAGGATGGCGCGTCCGACCCCAAGACGTTCAACGAGAAGGCATCGCGCCTGGTGATCCAGGACCGGGTGTCAGCGGTGTTCGGCTGCTACACCTCGGCGAGCCGCAAGGCCGTGCTGCCGGTGTTCGAGCGCCGGCGCAACCTGCTGATGTATCCGACCTACTATGAGGGCTTCGAATGCTCGAAGAACGTCGGCTACACCGGCGCGGTGCCGAACCAGCAGCTGTCCAACTTCATCCCCTGGATCATCAAGACGCTCGGTAAGAAGAAGTTCTTCATCGTCGGCTCGAACTACATCTACCCGCGCGAGATGGCCAAGGTGTGCAAGGTGCTGATTGAGCAGCACGGCGCGAGTTGGACCGGCGACGAGTATCTCGAGCTCGGCGACTCCGAATGGGGCTCCATGGTCAACAAGATCAAGGCGTCCGGCTGCGACGTCGTGCTGTCGAACGTGGTCGGCGACAGCGTCGTCGCCTTCTACCGCGAGTTCAAGAACCAGGGCCTGTCGCACGACACGCTGCCGATCTGTGCCACGGTCACCTCGGAGATCGAGATCGCGGCGATGGGGCCGCAATATGCCGCCGGCAGCTTCACCTCGTTCCCCTACTTCATGGCGATCGACACGCCGGCCAACCATGCGTTCGTCGAGCGCTATCGGCGCTCCGTTGATAATCCCAAGGCGGTGACGCATCACGCCCTGGAGTCCTCCTACTTCCAGGTCTATCTCTGGAAGCAGGCAGCCGAGGCCGCGCACGAGGTCGCGCCGATCGCGGTCCGCGACGCGCTCGGCGGCCAGGAGTTCGACGCGCCCGGCGGCCACGTCAAGATCGAGCCGCAAAACCTGCACACCTGGCTCACCCCGCGCATCGCGCAGTGGCAAGCCGACGGCCAGGGCAAGATCGTCGACGCCTACCCGGCGCCGATCATGCCGCTGCCCTACGTCGCCTATGGCGAGACGCCGCAGAACCTGTTCTGCACCAAGACCGGGCTCGACACCGCCAAGCTGAAGGGCTGAGGCGGTCGCGATGATCAGCGTCATCCTGATCGGGCTGAGCCTCGCCTCCGTCCTGTTGCTGGTGGCGCTCGGACTTGCGATCACCTACGGCGCCATGGGCGTGATCAACATGGCGCATGGCGAGATGGTCATGCTCGGCGCCTACGTGACCGTGCTCACCGAGATGTATCTGCATCTCGACCTGATCGCCGCCATTCCGCTCGCCTTCCTGGTCACCGCCGGTATCGGCTTTGCCATCGAGCGCGTCGTCGTGCGCCGCCTCTATGGTCGGCTGCTGGACACGCTGCTGGCAACCTGGGGGGTGGCGATCCTGATCCAGCAGGCGGTGCGGCTTGAACTCGGCGCATCGTTCTTTAGCCGACACATCGCCGGCCTCGGCCCCGGGCTGCAGAACGTCGCGGCGCCGGCCTGGCTGATCGGCGCCCGCCAGGTGCTCGGCGTCGAGGTGAACCTGTACCGCATGTTCGTGATCGTGGTGACGCTGCTGCTCGCCCTGCTCACCTGGGCGCTGATGTATCGCACCAGCCTCGGCATCCAGGTGCGCGCGATCATGCGCAACCCGCAGATGGCGTCCGCCTGCGGCATCGACGTCCAGCGCATGAACGCGCTCACCTTCGCCTATGGCTCAGGCCTTGCCGGCGTCGCCGGGGTGATGATGTCCGGCTTCAAGACGGTGTTCCCCGACATGGGCACGCCGATGGTGGTCGACGGCTTCCTCGTCGTCGTCGTCGGCGGCGTCGGCAGCCTGATCGGCTCGGTCGCCTCGGCCGCCCTGCTCGGCCAGATCGACGGCGTAACCGCGTATTTCAGCAACGACATCATCGCCCGCGCGGTGGTGTTCGGCTTCGTCATCCTGGTGCTGATCGCCAAGCCGCGCGGCCTGTTCGACATGCGCGGCGGCCGTGCGTGAGCGCACGCACCCGCATCGACGTCGCGACCTACGCCGCCTTCGTGCTGCTGATCATGGCCGCCCCGGTCCTGCTCGACGAGTTCTGGCTGAACCGTATCGCCAAGTTCCTCGTCTTCGGCATTCTCGGCATCGCCATCTCGCTGAGTTGGGGCTTCGCCGGCATCCTCAACCTCGGCCAGGGACTGTTCTTCGGCCTGGGCGCCTACATGACGGCGATGTCGCTCAAGCTGGCGGCGCCCACCAGCCTGCGCCAGGGCTCGCGCAGCCCGGTGCCGGACTTCATGCTGTGGAACGCCGAGCCGGGCGCACCGACCGAGTTATGCTGCATCAATCACGGCTCGTTCCTGTGGGTGCCGTTCATGCATCCCTGGTTCGGCGTCGCCATGTCGTTCGCCCTGCCGGCGCTGGTCGCCGCCGGGATCGGCGGGGTGATGTTCGCCAAGCGCATCTCCGGCGTCTTCGTCGCCATCATCATGCTGGCGCTGATGCTGCTGGTGCGCCTCGTCCTGGTCGACGCGCAGCCGCTCACCAATGGCTTCAACGGCCTCACCGACCTCGGCGACCTGACCCTGCTCGGCATCGATTTCGACCCGTATTCGCGGGCCACCTACTACCTCGTCGCCGGCGCGCTGGCGCTTGCCTTGCTGCTCACCCGGCTGCTGCTCGCCACCCGCGCCGGGTTGATCCTGCAGGCGACGCGCGAGGAGCCGGCCCGCGTGCGCACCCTCGGCTTCAACGTGCCGGCCTACCAGACCTTCTTCTTCGTCGTCTCGGCGCTGATCGCCGGCCTCGCCGGCCTGCTCTACGTCACCGTCGCGCAGTTCGCCTCGCCAACGTTCATGGACCTGTCGTTCTCGATCACCATGGTGGTGTGGGCCGCGGTCGGCGGCCGCGCCTCGCTGCTGGGAGCGGCGATCGGCGCCATCCTGATCAACGTGGTCGAGGCGAACGTCTCCGAGGGTCTGGGCCTGGTGCAGGCCTGGCGCGCGGTGATCGGGCTGATCTTCGTGCTCGCGGTGCTCTACTTGCCGCGCGGCCTGGCCGGCCTGGCGTCAGACCTTGCCGACCGGTGGCTGGCCCGCCGCCGGCCGGCGCGCCTGCCCGCCGCGGAGCGGCGCTCCGCATGACCGTCGCCGAGCGGCCCTCCGCATGACCGTCGCCGAGCGGCCCTCCGTATGACCGTCGCCGAGCGCCGTCCCGCATGACCGCCGCCCTTACCCTGGCCGGGATCGGTGTCAGCTTCGACGGCTTCAAGGCCGTCGACCACGTGGACCTGGTGGTCGAGGCTGGCGAGTGCCGCCTGCTGCTCGGCGCCAACGGTGCCGGCAAGACGACGCTGATGGACCTGATCTCCGGCAAGACGCGCAGCACTGCGGGCACGGTCCGCCTGGGCGAAACCGATATCACCGGCTGGTCGGAAACCCGTCGCGCCCGCGCCGGCCTCGGCCGCAAATTCCAGATCCCGAGCGTGTTCCGCGAGATGACGGTGACGCGCAACCTTGAGGTCGCCAGCTGTCGCCATCCCGGCGTGCTGGCCAATCTTCGCCTCGGCCTGCCGCCCGCCGCGCGCGCGCGCATCGCCGAGGTGCTGGACACGATCGGCCTCGCCGCCGCGTCCGGCACCATCGCCGGCCTGCTCAGCCACGGCCAGACGCAATGGCTCGAGCTCGGCCTGCTGCTGGTGCAGAACCCCGCCGTGCTGCTCCTCGATGAGCCCACCGCCGGCATGACGGCCGCCGAGACCCGCCGCACCGCTGACATCATCCGCAGCCTGCGCCCCGCCCACACCGTGATCGTCGTCGAGCACGACATGGAGTTCGTGCGCGACATCGCCGAGCGCATCACCGTGCTGCATCTTGGCCGGGTGCTGGCCGAGGGCGACCTCGCCGCAATCGAGCACAACCCTGCCGTCAGGGCCGCCTATCTCGGCGAGGCGATCGCAGCATGAGCATCACATTCGAGGCCGTCGACGCCTTCTACGGCCGCAGCCAGATCCTGCACGACGTGTCGCTGTCGGTCGTCGAGGGCGAGATCACCGCCATCCTCGGCCGCAACGGCGTCGGCAAGACCAGCCTGCTGCGCACCCTGATGGGCCTGCTCGACCGCTCGACCGGGTCGATCAGGCTGGGCGCGCGTGAAATCGGCCGCGAGCCGACCTATCGCCGCGCCCGCGCCGGCATCGCCTACGTGCCGCAGGGCCGCCAGATCGTCCCCGACTTCTCGGTGCGCGAGAACATCCTGATGGGCGGCTTTGCCAACCGCACCGGCAAGCGCTCGGTGCCGGACCTCGTCGACGCCCTGTTCCCCTATCTGACCGCCAACCTCGAGCGGGCCGGCGGCCTGCTGTCCGGCGGCCAGCAGCAGCAGCTCGCCATCGCCCGCGCGCTCGCCGCCGAACCTTCCGTGCTGCTGCTCGACGAGCCGAGCGAAGGCATCCAGCCCAGCATCGTCGACGAAATCCAGCGCATCATCATCCGGCTCAACACCGAGCTGCGCATGACCGTGCTGCTGGTCGAGCAGAACGTCGCCTTCGTCCGCCGCGCCGCGCACCGCTTCGTCATGATGCAGAAGGGGCGGGTTGCCGCCGGCGGCGCGATCGATGCTCTGACGGAACAGCTGGTCCACCGGCACATGGCCGTGTGATCGCCTGCAGACTTGACGCTGCGACCCCCGGCCGCATCGGCACCGGGGCAAGACGATAACAAGGGAGACCCACAATGCTTCACGGTGACATCTCAAGCAGCAAAGACACGGTCGGCGTCGCCGTGGTCAACTACAAGATGCCTCGCCTGCACAGCCGCGCCGAGGTGCTGGAGAACGCCCGCAAGATCGCCGACATGGTGGTCGGCATGAAGTCCGGCCTGCCCGGCATGGACCTCGTGGTCTTCCCGGAATACTCGACGCACGGCATCATGTACGACAGCGCCGAGATGTACGCGACGGCGTCGATGATTCCGGGCGACGAGACCGAGATCTTCGCCGAGGCCTGCCGCACCGCCAAGGTCTGGGGCGTATTCTCGCTCACCGGCGAGCGCCACGAGGAGCACCCGAACAAGGCGCCGTACAACACCCTCATCCTGATGAACGACAAGGGCGAGGTGGTGCAGAAATACCGTAAGATCATGCCCTGGGTGCCGATCGAAGGCTGGTACCCCGGCAACTGCACCTACGTCTCGGACGGCCCCAAAGGCCTCAAGATCAGCCTGATCATCTGTGATGACGGCAACTATCCCGAGATCTGGCGCGACTGCGCCATGCGCGGCGCCGAGCTCATCGTCCGCTGCCAGGGCTACATGTATCCGGCCAAGGAGCAGCAGATCATCATGGCCAAGGCGATGGCCTGGGCCAACAACTGCTACGTCGCGGTCGCCAACGCCTCCGGCTTCGACGGCGTCTACTCCTATTTCGGCCACTCCTCGATCATCGGCTTCGACGGCCGCACGCTCGGCGAATGCGGCACCGAGGAGATGGGCATCCAGTACGCCGCCCTCTCCACCTCGCTGATCCGCGACGCGCGCGCCAACATGCAGTCGGAAAACCACCTGTTTAAGCTCGTCCACCGCGGCTACACCGGCATGATCAACTCCGGCGAGAGCGACAAGGGCGCGGCCGAGTGCCCCTACGACTTCTACAAGAAGTGGATCGCCGATCCGGACGCCACACGCGAAATGGTCGAGGCGATGACGCGCACCACGGTCGGCACCGAGGAATGCCCGATCGAGGGGATACCGTCGACGACGCACAGGTAAGCCGAGACAGGAAGGCCAGGAGCTCTGCTCCTGGACCTCGCTGGGGCCTGAGGCCCCAGATCCCCATCCGTTTAGGGGTAAATACCACTTGGCGAAGCCGTTGATCCGGCTTTCCCAGACACCCAGCTCGCGACAAAAAACAAATGGATTTCAAAGGCTCCGCCTTTGATGGGGTCAAGGGGCAAAGCCCCTTGCCTTACCTTTGAGCCAGCCTGAAATAAACGCCCGCCAGCCGTGCCGGAAGCTCTTCCAGGCGCTGCACCGCCAGCGTGTTATGGCGCCCGAAGATCGTCGTTGCGGAGCCGGCTTCCTCGGGGTCGATGACCAGGCCGAAGACGTCGATCCCTCGCAGGCGCAGTCCGGCGACGGCGCGCCGCGCGTCCTCGACCAACTCGTGCGCGGCGGTGTCGATGTCGGAGGGTTCGCCGTCGGTGAGCACCAGCACCAGCCGGCGTGTCGTGCGCATCGGCGCGATCTCCGCGCCGGCGTGTCGCAGCGCCGCGCCAAGACGTGTCGACAGCCCGGACGTCAGCCCGGCGATGCGGGCGTGGGCGGCCTCGCCCAGCGTCTCGTCGAAATCCTTGAGCCGGATCAAGCGCACGTCCTCGCGTCCGGCGGAGGCGAAGGCACGCAGCGCGTAACGATCGCCACGCGCCTCCAACGCCTCGGCCAGTGCCGTGACGGCGACGCGCTCGGCCGCCAGCACCGAGCGGCCGTCGGCGGCAGCAGCGGCGGTCGATTGCGAGACGTCGAGGATCACGATCGTGGCGAGATCACGCCCGCGCGGGCGACGGTCGCGATACAGGCGATCGTCCTGCGGCAGGCCGGCGCGGCGCGCGATGGCGGCGGTGATCGCGGCGTCGACGTCCAGCATCTCGCCGTCCTGCCGCCGCGCCTGACGCACCCGCTCGCCGACAACGCTGCGCCGCACGAGGCGGGCGATCTCGGCGCCGAGTCTCGCGTCCTCGATGCCGGCGGGCAGGCGCGCCCGCCGCACCGGCTCGGTGTCGCGCAGCGTCGTCCAATCCGCCCGCTCGACCCCTGCCGCCGCGTCCCATTCCGGGTAGGTCGCCAGCACGGCGCCGCGCTCGTCGTGGCCGGCCGGCCTGGCGCGCGGCGCCGCGGCGCCCTCGCCCGGCGTGTCGCCGTCCTCTCCCTCCGCCGCCCGCGCGCTCTCCACCGCCAGGCTGAGCGCGTCGTCAGGCGCCTCGGGCAGCTCCCACAGATGCATATTGTCGTCGCGATAGGACGGCTCGACGGTGTAGCCATTGGCGTCGAACTGCAGCCGCATCTGGCCGAGGTCGTTGCCGAGCAAGCCGCCGATGGCACGGCTGATCAACGGATCATCGCGCCGCCCGCTCGCCTGCTCGAACAGCGCCCGCCCCTTGGCGACAAAGCCGTCCGGGTCCTCGTACTCCGGGTCGAGCAGCGCCCGGGCGAGCCGGACCATCAGGCTCGCGGCGGTCTTGGCGCGGCCGGGCTGCGCCACATGCCACTCCCGCCACAGCAGGCGCAGCCCGGGCAGGCGCTCGATCGCCAACGCCTCGACGCGTGCATCCTCGATCAGGCCGACCAGCGCACGCTGCAGCGGCTTGAGGCTGAGCAGCGGCAGCCGCACCGCGGGGCGCGTGAGGTGAGCCATCGCATGCGCCGCTGCGGCCCGATACAGCGCCCGCTCCCGCCCGGCTGCGGTTGCCAAGATCGTCGGCAGCAGCACCGTGCCGGAGGCGATCATCGGGCGCTGCGAACCGCCGGGCCCGATGGCGGCCAGCCGCGGCCGCCCGCCCCACAAGCCCGTGACGAAGGCGCCCAGCATGCGCTCGCTCTCGGCAAAGCCCGGCCGGCCCGGCCGCCGCGCCAGCAGCGCCTCGGCGAGCGGGTCTGCCAGGGTGAAGAAAGCCCGCCGCCGCGCCCGGTCGGCCGCCGTCGCCTTCAGCCCGGCGGCAACGAAGTCGGCAAAGCCCGCCGCGTCGCCCTCGCCGAGCAACCGCTCCACCTGGCCGGCAAGCCCCGCGACGAGCGACGGCGCCGCCTCGGCAAGCCGCTCCAGCCCTTGCCACCAGCCCTGCATCCCGCCGCAACCGCGGGCGGCGAGCCGGCAAGCCGTCGGCGTGGTCTGCAGGCAGGCGAGCGCCGCCCGCGCGCCGGCGTGCCGGCAGATCGCCCGTGCCGCCCGGCCGGCCTCAAGCACCGCCGGCAAGCGTCCGGCCTCGGCGACGCAAAGCTGCCAGAAGGCGGCCAGGCAGGCGGGCCCGGCATTGACCTGCACCAGCCCCAGCGACACCCCGGCCCAGCTGTCGACGAGCGACGGCGCCCGGTCGCGCAGACGCCGCCAGGCCGCCTCAAAGCCGGGCTGCAGCGCCTCTCGGTCGCCCACCAGGCGTCGCAGCGCCTCAAGCTCACCGGGCGCGACGGCGGCCGCCGGCGCTTCGGCCAGCGCGTCGCTCACGGCAGGCAGGCGGCGACGATCGCGTGCAGCGCCTCGCGCATGTCCGCATCGTCGGTGAGCGGCAGCACGATGGCAGCGGTGAGCGCCTGATCGAGGGCGATGCCCGCGGCGGCAAGCCGTCCGGCATGCACCAGCATCCTGGTCGACGCACCCTCGCCCAAACCGCGTCCCCGCAGGTTGCGCGTCCGCGTCCCGACCTCGACCAGCCTGTCGGCAATCGACGCGGCGACACCCGTCTCGCGCGCCACGATCGCCGCCTCGGCCGTCGGCGCCGGGTAGCCGAAGTCAATGCCGACGAACCGCTGCTTGGTCGATTCCTTCAGATCCTTGACCGCGCTCTGGTAGCCGGGATTGTACGAGACGACGAGCAGGAAGTCGGGATGCGCCGGCACCAGCTCGCCGCGCCGATCGAGCGGCAGGGCACGGCGATCGTCGGCGAGCGGATGGATCACCACGGTCACGTCCTGGCGCGCCTCGACGACTTCGTCGAGATAGCAGATCGCGCCATGCCGCACGGCCAGCGTCAGCGGCCCGTCGACCCAAACAGTGCCGGAACTGTCGAGCAGGTAGCGCCCCGCGAGGTCAGCCGCGGTCAGGTCCTCGTGGCAGGCGACGGTGACCAGCGGCCGGCCAAGCCTTGCCGCCATGAACTCCACGAAGCGCGTCTTGCCGCAGCCCGTCGGGCCTTTGAGCATCAGCGGCAGCCGGCTCACCGCGGCCGCCTCCGCCAGGGCCACCTCGTTGCCCGCCTCGAGGTAGAATGGCGCGGCGGTGATCCGGTACGGGCTCAGATCCATCTGTCGAGCCCTGCCGCTTGGCGGGTGGACCGGGATCGGCTCGGGCCTGGACACGACGGGCGGGACCCGGGCCTGCAGCCGCTCATTCAGGATGACGCTGCAGACCGGCGAGCGAGGCCTGGTGAACCGTGGTCATCACCTCGCGCTGGCGCATCTGAGGCAGCGCTTCAAATTGAGCCATGGTGAAGCCTCCGACAAAGTCGCGCGCCAGCAGCCTGTCCAGTCGTTGGCGCATCTCCGCCGGATCAGGCACGATCGGCATGATGGCGGCGATAGCCCGCAAGGCGGCCGCGGACAGGGGCAGCGGCGTGCCGTGCAGCTCGAAGCTGCGCGCCCCAGTCACGGCACCGTAAGCTGACGAAGGGATCGCGTGGGCCATGCCGTATGCACTCAACCTCTCGCTCGACGCCGACGCCGCGCTGCGGATCGAGCGCGCCTATGCGAGCTTGGCGCGGCTGGGCATCAGCGACAAGGAATTGGTGACCCAATACGGCCCCTGCGTCACGTTCCTGGTGATCGACGACAGCGTGCATCCCGATGACATGGCCGAGCTGCTGGCGCGCCACACGCCGCGCACCGCCGCGATCGCCATAACCCTCACCGAACCGTGCATCATCGCCGGCTCCCCACCGACGCTCAGCCTGCGCGTGAGCCCCGAGGCGGCGCTCCTGGCGCTGCACCACGCCGTGTTCAGCGGCGTGCCGGAGCAGACGGTGCACCTGCATTACCGGCCGGCCTACTGGCAGCCGCATTTGAAGTTGTCGAACGTCCGCCCTGACGCCGCGACGCAGCAGGTGCTGGTCAGCGCCGTCGCCGCCGACTGGACGCCGCTGCCCGGGCTGCTCGACGCCCTCCAGGTGGTGCGCTACCCGCCGACCCAGACCTTGTGGCAAGCGCCGCTGCGACGGCTCCCCGCCGGCTGATCCGGGCCTGCGATCAGGCGTTCTGCACCGCAGACGGCCGGGCGATCATCATCAGGGCAAGCTTCTCGCAGGCGTAGCCATAGCACGCTCCAATCACCAGCGACACGCCGGCCGCCAGCGCCGGGTTCTTCATCGACGCGTCGGTCAGCGTGTCGAGCTTGGTCGCGAGCAGCGCAAAGGCAGCCGTCGACGCATAGCCGTAAACCGTCGCCGGTATCGTCGCCAATGCGGGCAGGTTTGCCGCCAACACGAAGATGATGCAGGTCACGCCGACACAGATCCCGGCCCATATCGGCACGCCGAGCGCGGCGCCGAGCGGGATGTGGGTGACAGCCATCAGCGCGATCCAGGCCATGAACACGCCAAACAGGTTATGCGTGATCATCAGGCGCAAGCCCGCCTCCTTGCCGCCGCTGTGAAAGAAGCCAGCCGCCGCCAGGAAGATCGCCCAGATCTGTATGTTGCTCCCGGCGGCGGGACCCAGGCACAGATACGTGAGAAATCCGCCGATGATGCCGATCGTCAACGACAATGCCGTAATTAGGGACATGCTGTCTCTCCTAGGGGTTGCCTGATGTCAGGAGCCCCGCATCGTTGCGAGGCCAGAGTGTCGCCGGGCTTGAACCCGGGACAGGCTTCCGGAACGGAAGCGAAGCGGTGCGCAGCATGGCGGAGCTCAAGGAGCTACGAGCACGTCGCGTATCCAAACCGGCTGCCAAAAGCCCGCGCAGCCGCGTGACGCTTACATATCACAATCGATATGATGTGCGGCGCCTATTTTGGGCCGCCAGCGTTTTTCTGCGCTCCGGACAGGGTGCTCCCGCAGCTCGGCATCACCGTGCAAGGGCCGGGCCTACAGCCGACCCCGTCACGCAAGACACCCGCTGGCAGCCGGCCGACGGCAGCATCCTCGGCCGGCTGACGTTCGCGTCGTGGGCTACGATGCAGCCTTGAGCTCGGTCGCCGCCGCCGGCGCCGGCGCCTCGCCCCTCATCTCGGCGTCGGGGATGGCCTTCCAGCCGCTGCAGCCCCAGACCACCTTCCCGGCCATCGGCGCAAGCGCCGCCGTCGCGGCCGGCAGCTTGGCTCCTTCGTCAATCAGCCAGGATTGCGCGGCGAGCTTGCCCGCGGCCGGCAACGCGTCATACGTCTTCTGGCTGCTCCAGAACGCCGCCAGGTTGGTCTTGCCGACGCCCGGCAGAATGACGTTCGCGTAGGCGGTCAGCGTGTCGAAAAACTCACGCATGTAGATCTTGACCGTCGCGTTGCCGCCCGAGAGGTAGGTGTCCGTGACCATCTTCTTATACAGCGCCTGCATGGTGTCGTGTCCCATGTTGCGCGAGCCGTAGGCGAACACCTCGGCGTAGTCGGTCTTGAAGCCGTCGGTCAGCCCGCTGTATTTCGGCGTGAACTCGATCCACTGCTTGACCACCGCCGCCCATTTTGACGGTGCCTCTCCCGGCAGCACCTGCACGCCGGGATGGGTCAGCTTGGCGACGTCGAACAAGGTGAAGTTGCAGGACGGACCGCCAGTGTCCCGCTTCACCGTCGGCGCGATCGCGCGCATCAGGTCATGCCCCTCGCCGGTGACGACGAGGCGCATGAACGAGTCCGCAACGAAACGGTTCGTCACCGTCTGCTTGAAGCCCTGACGGATCGCCTTCTCGCCGGTGGTGGTGTAGGCGGTCAGCCGCTGCCAGCTCTGCTCGGGATTGACGACGAAGAAGCCGCCCGTGAAGGGCGAGTGGTAGTGCTCACCCCAGGTCGAGACGAGCCTCTCGTTCTTGCTGTCGTCCAGCATGCAGTCGATGTCGTTGAGCGTGGCATACAGCGAGGCGCTGGTCTGCACCGCCTCCGGATCGCCGCTCGAGGGAAGCTGGCCGACGCCGATCACCTTGACGTCCGAGCCGAGTGCCGCCGCCGCATGCCGCGCCATGTCGATCGCCATGCCGCCGCCGGTGCCGCCAGCAAGCCCGAAGCAGATCGTGACCAGCGACGGCAGCTCCGCCGAGGCCACGTGCTTGGCCCACGACTCGATGGCGCCAGCGAGCACCCGCTCGCCGTCATAATACGCCTCCGCATAGACGGCCTTGGCGACCGCCCGCGACAGATGCGCCCCGTCGCCGCCGACGCTCGCATGCTCCGGCGTCACCGCGTCGAGCTTGCCATCGCCGTAGCTCGACGACGGGTGCTCGGCCAAAAACGCCTTGCT
Organism: Acetobacteraceae bacterium; assembly: GCA_965198995.1. Classification (GTDB taxonomy): domain Bacteria; phylum Pseudomonadota; class Alphaproteobacteria; order Acetobacterales; family Acetobacteraceae; genus CAXMMR01. The sequence goes on along the minus strand of CBDAQG010000002.1, from coordinate 188,753 downwards.
GCTCACCAGCCCCGCCATCAGCTCCGGCGAGGGCGTCGGCAGGCAGACTGCCTGGAAATGGTAGCGATCGGCCGGGATGCCGCGGCTCTGCAGCCGCTTGGCGAACGAGGCGCCGTAATCCATCGCGATGCCCATGTCGGTGTCCCCGACATCGACGACCAACGCCGCAAATCGCGCGCGCGGATCGGCGAGCAGGTCCTCCGCCTCGCCGGTACGCAGCAGCGCCTCGACATAGACCGCACCGGTTCGCCCGATGCCGATCACGTGGATGCAATGCGGCGTCGTGCCGCCGTCCGTTGCCTCTGCCTGTGGCGACATCGTCGTTTCCCTCATGTTCTGGTTGAAGTCGTGGCGTGCCAACCTCGTGCCGGGCCGACATCGTTCAATCGGCACCGGCTCCCCGGCCCCGCAGCGCGCCAGGAGTTTGGACCGCGAAGACCGTGCTGGGGATCGACCCGTCCCCGCCGACATCGCGACCAGGATCGATCCACGTCCACGCTCAGCAATCATCATTGCGCAAGGCGACCGTAATTCTAGCCTGACCAACGTCATCGGTGATCAGGCCGTAACTCGAGTTTGGCGCCGGCAGTCCCGAACTCTGTTCGGCGCACCGCATCGAGTCAAGGCCTTCATCAGCTCTGGCGCCGCGGCGGCGAGCCGTCTCGTGCGTCGGTGCAAAAGCACGGTTATCATCGCGGCCGGCGTCGTGTTGGCGCCGCGGGAGGGCGACGGGCATGTCAGGCGCGAACGGCGACCAGGACGATGTCGACGTGATCGGCCAAGGCGTCGACATGCTGCTGCTACCGGCCTTGTCATCGATCTCGACACGCCGGGAGATGCGGCCGCTGGCCGAGCGTCTGTCGGATCGCTGGCGCTGCGTCATGCCGGACTGGCCCGGCTTCGGCGCACGGCCGCGCGCCCGTGCCGCGCTCTCACCGGAGACCATGCGCCGCTTCCTGGACAGCCTGCTCGACACTGTGCGGTCGCCGCTTGTCGGGATCGCCGCCGGTCACGGCGCCGTCTACCTGCTGGAGGCGGCCCGGCGGCATCCCGCCCGCTTCGACCGCCTCGTGCTGATCGCGCCCACCTGGCGCGGCCCGTTGCCGACGATGTTCGGCGACGCGCACGCGGCGCTCTGCCGCCGGATCAGGCGCGCCTTCGAACACCCATTGACCGGGCCACTGCTCTACCGGTTGAGCGTCAGCCGCATGGTGGTGCGCAGAATGATGCGCGCGCATGTGCTGGCCGATGCCTCGCAACTGACGCCGAGCCTCCTGGCGGCAAAGCTCGCGGTGACCCGACAGAGCGACGCCCGGTTCGCAACCGCCGCCTTCGTCACCGGCGGGCTTGATCCTGTCACCTCGCGCGCCGCCTTCCTCGGCTTGTTCGACGGGGCGCTGCCGCCCACGCTGCTGCTCATGCCGGCCAGCGCGCCACCACGATCGGGCGCCGAAATGACGGCGCTGGCGATGACCGGCCGCGTGACGCCCGTGACCCTGCCGGGCGCGCTGGCCATGCATGAGGAAAGCGCCGACGCCGTCAGCGCTGCGATCCGAACGTTCCTGGCATCATGACGCGCCGATCAGGCCAGCACCCCCGATGCCATTTGGCGCGACCCGGCGCGCTGGCCGATGGAACTCGATTACGGTCGTTGCAAAAGCACCTGCACCGATATCATGCATTGAACGGCACGAACGTCTCTGATTAAAGTCGGCGTGATAATTTAATGAGACGCGGCCGAGCCTGGAGACGCTTCGCGACGATGATGAGCAGACCATGACCCATACGATCCGGCAGAAAGGCAAGCTGCTCGCGCGCATCCGCAGAGTGCGCGGCCAGATCGAGGCCGTCGAGCGTGCGGTCGAGATGGAGGCCGAGTGCGAGCGGGTGATGCACCTCATCGCCGGCATCCGTGGCTCGATGGCTGGCCTGATGGCGGAAGTCGTGGAAGATCATGTCCGGGCGCACTTCGCCGGCTTGAACCCCGCAACGGACACCTACGTTGCGGCCGAACAACTCATCGAGGTCGTCCGCTCCTATCTTAAGTGACCGTGCGCACCTCGCGGCGGCACTTGCGCCGTCGCGGCCAAGCTCAGACATCAATCGAGGGATTGCAGCCGGAGACCCAGATGATGCGCAGCGACCGGGTAGAGGCAGACCCCGATCAATGGCGAGCGCTGATGAGCTTGCCGGATGCCGACCTGATGAACGCCTGGCATCAGGCCGCGCAAGCCTGCGAACTCGCCCGTCGCCAAGGTAGCGACATGCATGCAACCCTGCTCTGGAAACGCCTGATCGAAGGGGCCGCGGCAAGCCGGTTCGGCGTCGGCCAGCACCTGGATCGTTACCGCGCTGCTTACGGCGACCCATGAGCCGCCGACAGCGCCGGTCCAGAGCCGTTCACGCAATCACGCTGAACGGCCTCGGATCCGTCATCCCACAACCCGGCTCGCTGCGCGTCGGTCAGCACGGGGCGGACGCCTCGCCGAGACAACGCTCCTGATCGGACGCAGGGTCGGGTTCCCCCGACCCGCGCCGTCACCCAGCCTTACCTCAGGATGATCTCGACGCGCCGGTTCTGCGGCTCGCGCACGCCCTGCGCGGTCGGCACCAGCGGGTTGCTTTCGCCGAAGCCGTGGATCGATATTTCGGAGCGCTGCACGCCGTCGCGGACCAGTTCGGCCTCGACGGACTTTGCCCGGCGCACCGAGAGCCCCTCGTTGTAGCGCGCCGTGCCCGACAGGTCGGTGTAGCCGTTCACCTCGATGCGCGTGGTCTGCACGTGGGTGCTGGCGTTCGCGGCCTCGCCGATGATCTGGCGAGCCCTGGCGGTGAGGTCGGCGCGGTCCCAGTCGAAGAACACGAGGTAAGTTCGCGCCGGCTCGGGCGTCGGCGCCGAGATCGGCACGGGTGCGGGTGCGGGCGGCGGCGCCGGCGGGTGAACGCCAAACGCGTAGGCCAGTCCGAACGTCAGCACGTGGACGAAGTCGTTGTTCTGCAGCCCAATGCCGCCGGTGACGATCTTGTTGTCCGGCTTGTTGTAGAAAATGCTAGTCAGGTCGCCGGGGTTGTGGATGCCGATGAGGCGGTAGTCGACGGTGAACGCGAGGCCGGGCACCGAGGTGATCGGGAAGGCGGCGCCGACGATGCCCTCATAGGCGAAGTTTGCGCCCGAGGTGCCGCCGATGCGGTTGAGGTCGCCGTTGGAGAGGAACTCCGGCGAGTTCTGATGCGTCCACAGGGCGCCGGCGCCGACGCCGATATAGGGGCTGAACAGGGTGATGTTCATGCCGTAGTTCGGCAACTTGAAGGCGTAGGCGGCCTCGAGGAAGACGCCGTAGGATTCCTGGTGGCCGAACTGCTTGCCGGTCAGTGGCGAGACCGGCACCAGGTTGTTCAGGTTGTTGTACTCGTAGGCGCCCAGGATATCGATCTGCAGGCCGTTCGAGAACGCGTAGCCCGCGGCGCCGGCGCTGATGAAGCCGACGTCGTAACGTTCTTTTGCCGGTCCAGGGCCGAACGGTCCGTCATTGGGCCGCACGCCGATGTCTTGCAGCAGGCTTGGTCCGCCGGCCACGCCGACGAACGGGTTGCCGCTGGAAAAACCGTCCATGAAGCCGGGCGCCGGCTCCGGCCGCGCCGCTTCCTGTGCTCGCGCCGACGTCGCCAAGCCGGCGACGGTGACGGCAATGGAGGGCAACATGACACGCCATGTGACTAGGAGTCGTGCTCTGAGGGTCGCCATTCTAGGTCCTTGCGGCTGAAAGCAGTATCTCGATCGCTTGCCGAAGCGAAGATACCCAGACGCCCTGTGTAGGAAAGCTGTTTCTTGTTCTCCTTGAATGTAAATCCTGTGGCTATTGTAATTACGCAACAAGCACGATGATTTCTACAGTCACCAACACAAAACGCGTCTGTTCCTGCCCGGAACAGACGTTCTGTCATCGTTTGATGACGGGCTAAGTCTTGAGGGATCGCCGCGCCATTGCGGCTGAAGAGCAAAGCGCCACCGGACGAACCTGCACCGGCGCCTGCTCGCTCATCCAATTAGCGTGCCAGCGGTCACCGGCCAGCTCGAGAGTTCAAACGATCGCGCTTCGCCTGGCTTCAAAGCCAGCGACAGGGCATCTCCTCTTGTCGAGGGCGCCCGGCGTCGCGTTGTGGCGTGAGTCAGCCTGTGATTGAACCCGCTTCGCAGAGAGTATGCAGAATTCCTGCTTTCTAAACCGCCTCCCATCGACCCTCGCCTACCCTGCTCGTCGAGACGACGCGAGCCGCCGCGCCGCGTCAGACGCAACTGGCGCGATCATTGCAAGCGCCTGGTGGCGATGACCCAGGACAGCCCGATGCCGCCAACCCGGCGCGCCCTTCTCACCCGCATCGGCGCCGTCGCCGGCAGCGCCGCCCTCTACCAGGCGATGACCAGCCTCGGCCACGCCGCCGCGACCGACTTCACCGGCCCGCCCGATCTCGGCCGCGCGCCCGCCGGCGCCTCGGTGATCGTGCTCGGCGCCGGGCTCGCCGGCATGGTCGCCGCCCTCGAGCTCCGCCGCGCCGGCTACCAGGTGCGCATCCTGGAGTATCAGAACCGCGCCGGCGGCCGGAACTGGTCCCTGCGCGGCGGCGACAGCTACACCGAGCTCGGCGGCGCCCGGCAGGACGTGGGCTTCGCCGCCGGCAACTACATCAACCCCGGCCCCTGGCGCATCCCCTACCACCACCGCGCCCTGCTGCATTACTGCCGCACCCTCGGCGTCGCCCTCGAGCCGTTCGTGCAGCTCAATTACAATGCGCTGCTGCACGATCCGTCGGCATTCGGCGGCGTGCCGCAGCGCTACCGCGACGTCACGGTCGACCTGCAGGGCCACTCGGCGGAGCTGCTCGCCAAGGCGATCAACCAGAAGGCGCTTGAGGAAGAGGTCACTGGCGAGGACCGCGACAAGCTGCTCGAAGGCCTGCGCGAGTGGGGCGGCCTCGACGCCAGCGACCGCTACCAGATGGGCGAGATCTCCGCCCGCCGCCGCGGCTGGCAGCGCGACCCGGGTGCCGGCGTCGACGGGGCCGGGATACCCTCCGCGTTGCTCGACCGCTCGGCGCTGTTCCGCTCCGGCTTCTGGACCGATGTCGGCTTCCACATGCGCTACGACGTGCAGACGACGATGTTCCAGCCGGTCGGCGGCATGGGCCGGATCGGCGACGCCTTCGCCCGCGTCGTCGGCGACGTGATCACCTACCGCGCCAAGGTGACCGCCATCCGCCAGTCCCCCGGCAGCGTCACCGTCACCTACGCCGACGAGTCCCAAGGCGGGACCGTCAAAACGGCTACCGCCGATTACTGCGTCTGCGCGCTGCCGCTGCCGATCCTGGCCGAGCTCGACGTCGACGTGACGCCGGCGCTGCAGGAGGCGATCAACAGCGTCCCCTACGCCTCGTCGGTCAAGATCGGGCTGGAATTCAAGCGCCGCTTCTGGGAGCAGGACGAGGCGATCTACGGCGGCATCAGCTTCACCCGCCAGGGTATCGAGCAGATCTCCTACCCGAGCCACGGCTACAACGACGCCGGCCCGGCGGTGCTGCTCGGCGCCTACAGCTTTGATCGCGACGCCTACGACTTCGCCGGCATGTCGCCCGCCCAGCGGATCGAGGCCGCGCTCCAGCAGGGCTCGGTGCTGCACAAGCAGTACCGGTCCGAATACCGCTCCGGCGTCGCGGTCGCCTGGAGCCGGGTGCCCTGGACGCTCGGCTGCTGCTCGATGTGGAGCGAGGCGACGCGCCAGGCCCACTACAAGACGCTGGTGACGATGGACCGGCGGGTCGTGCTGGCCGGCGAGCACGCCTCCCACGTGGGCTGCTGGCAGGAGGGCGCGCTGCTCTCAGCGCTGGATGCGATCGGCCAGCTCGGCCGCCGGGCGAACGCCGCGTGACCGCTCCGCGCGCCCTCGCCGCGTCGCTGCTGGCGTGGCCGTTGGCCATCGGCCAGATCGCCGCGGCACGGGCGGACGCGGCCGCCGGCGGCAAGCCAGCGCCAATGCTCGCCGTGACCGACGGCGCCGCGGTCTATCAGCATGTCTGCCAGGGCTGCCACATGCCGAACGGCCGCGGCGCCACCGGCGCGGGCACCATCCCGGCGCTCGCCGGCAACGACAAGCTCGAAGCCTCCGGCTACCCGATCTACGTCGTGCTGCACGGATTGGGCGGCATGCCGGCGGTCGGCTGGACGCTCGATGACAGGCAGGTCGCCGCCGTGGTCAGCTACGTGCGCACGAGCTGGGGCAATCACTGGACCGACCCGGTGACGGTAGCGGACGTGACACCCTCGCGCCCGACCGCGGATTACAAGCCGGGAGAGTAACTGTCGCCAGACGCGACCCGTCCAGGTCGCCCAGGCAACGATCCAGCCTTACCACGGGTGAACCGTCGCTCTCGACAGACAGGCTGGCGCCGGATCAGGCCCGCCCATAAACACCCCTTGTTCAATCGCTGCCCGACCGCGGTGACAGGCATTTGCCTAAGATGTAGCTGCACTGCGGTATCGGTGCATCACGCGTGAGCAAACCCTGTCCGCAACCAGACTTTTTTGAAAAACACGTGCAACTCGTAGTGGACAACCCGCCGCCAAAATTGTCACCGTAACGTGATTGTTGCAAACCGGCCGCCGCAGGCCGCCCGGTTTGTCGCGAGTGACGTGGCGAAGGGCTTGATCGTATTGCCGTATCGATGCACACCCGGAACGTAACTCCGCCGCCTGGATGTCAACGACCGAGCGCGGCCGGCTTGCTGTCCGCCTGCAGGGTCGCGCGCCCCGCGTCCCGCCGCGGCGAGCGGCATCGCCGCAAATGCCGGACGGCGACAGCAAACTCTGCGATGCCGGAGATGACCGAACAAGTCGGCGCCCGCCGCGCCCGGCTCCAGACCCAACACCTAACGAAAGAGATGCGATGAAAGCTCGTGCCTTGATGTCGGCCACGATCGGCGCGGCGCTCGAACTCTGGCTGCCCGCCGCCCACGCGCAGACGGCGGCGCAGAGCACGGACACGCAGCCGACCGCTCCGATCACGCTGGCGGTCGGTCCCGACCAGTTCGCCCAGCAGACGACACCCACGAGCCCGGATCAGCCGGTCGTAGCGCCCTCGGTCGGCACCGACTCCACCCAGCCGCTCGCCATCGACACGATCCAGACCGGCACCCGCCAGCTCGGCCGCACCAAGCAGGACAGCCCCGCCCCGATCGACGTGATCACCGCGGCGCAGTTGGCGGCCACCGGCCAGCAGAACGTGTTCGACGCGCTGAACACGCTGCTGCCGTCCTTCGATCTGCCACAGCAAGGGTTCGACACCGCCGGCCTCGTCCGCTCCGCCCGCCTGCGCGGCCTCAGCCCGGACGACACGCTGGTGCTGATCGACGGCAAGCGCCGCCACGTCTCGGCCAACATCAACGCCGACATCGGCCCGGTCGGCGGCTCCGATCCTGTCGATTTCGACATGATCCCGATCAGCCTGGTCGACCACATCGAGGTGCTGCGCGACGGGGCGGCCGCGCAATACGGCTCGGACGCGATCGCCGGCGTCGTCAACATCATCCTCAAGCACGCCGACCATGGCGGTGCGGCCTATGCGCAGGAGGGCGCGACCTACGTCCAGGACGGCTTCACCAACAACATCGGCGGCAACTGGTCGACCTCGCTGTTCGGCCACGGCTTCTTCGACGTCGCCGCCGACTACCGCTATCACGACCACACCGCCCGCGACGGCACCTACCCCTCCGAGGCGGTGACCGGCACCGATCTCGCGATCCCCTTCAACGTCCCGAACAAGACCGGCGTCAGCCAGATCGAGGGCGACCCGCGCTACAACCTGGCCAATGTCGGCTACAACATGGCCTACAACCTGCTGCCGGACGTCACGTTCTACTCCTTCGCCACCTACGGCTACCGCCACGCCGAGGCGTTCGAGAACTACCGCGACCCGAACACCAGCGGCACCTACCAGCCCACCGCCATCACGCCGAGCACGCCATTCGGCAACCTGACCGCCTTCGGCCTGTATCCGAACGGCTTCGAGCCGCTCGAGGCCTCGAACGAGGACGATTACGCCGGCACCATCGGCGTCAAGGGCGCGGTCGGCGACTGGAGCTACGACCTCAGCGAGACCTATGGCGGCGACGTCGTCAACCTCTCCACCATCGCGTCGATCAACACCGACTTCCTGCACACCTTCGGCTACTCGCCGACCAGCTTCCATGCCGGCGAGTATAACGATGCCGAATCGACCGCCAACCTCGACATCACCCGCTCGGTCGACGTGCCGGTGCTGCCGACGCCGCTGAATATCGCCTTCGGCGGCGAGTTCCGCCATGACGCCTACCAGCTCAATCCCGGCGACTTCGCCTCGCAATTCGGCGGCGGCTCGCAGGCCTATCCCGGGTTCACCAACGTCGACGCCGGCTACTACCATCGCAACAACGAGTCCGGCTACATCGACCTCGCCACCCACCTGCTGCCGCATTGGCAGGTCGACGTCGCCGGCCGTTTCGAGCATTACAGCGACGTCGGCGACACCGAGACCGGCAAATTCACCACCCGCTACGACTTCACCAGCTGGTTTGCGCTGCGCGGCACGATCAGCAACGGCTTTCGCGCGCCGACCCTGGCGCAGGAAGGCTTCGCCGCCGTCAACGTCGCGCCGACCAACGCCAGCGGCCAGTTCCCCGTCGACTCGGCGGCCGCCCGCGCGCTCGGCTCAATCCCGCTCAAGCCGGAACGCTCGCAGAATTACGAGGTCGGCCTGGTCACCAAGCCGCTCGACCGGATGAACATCGCCGTCGACCTCTACCAGATCGACATCCGCGACCAGATCGTCGATTCCGGCCTGATCAGCGGTCCCAACGCGCTCGAGGCCTTCGCGCTCAGCGGCGCCCTGCCACCGACCTGCACCTCGCCGAACAGCGGCTGCGACCTGTTCGCGCAATTCTTCACCAACGGCGTCAACACCAAGACCCGCGGCGTCGACATCACGGTCGACTACCTCACCAATCTCGGCCCCGACTCGAACATCGCCTGGCTCGCGGCGGCGAACTTCAACGACGTCGAGCTGACCCGCGTGCGGGCCTCGGCCCAGTTCACGCCGGACGTGCTGTCGGAGATCACCACCGACACGCCGAAAAACAAGATCATCCTACAGGCGATCTACAAGACCGGTCCGCTCTCCGTGCTCGGCCGCGTCACCCGCTACGGCACCGCGACCGAGGTGCTGACGGATGGCGATTCCGGCGGCGCGCCGTTCACCGCCAACCGCAACCGGCCGGCCTATATCGGCGACGTCGCCATCAGCTACGACATCCTGCCCGGCGTCACGCTGACGGTCGGCGCCAACAACTTCACCGACAAATACGCCGCCCACACCACCGCCCTGTCGCGCTACCACAACGCCGACGAGTACATCCCCTCGTCTCCCTTCGGCCTCGACGGCGGCTTCTACTACGCGCGCGTCAACCTCGCCTTCGGCGCCCGCCGCGCCCCGCCGCCGGTGCCGGCCGAGTTGAGCGTCCCCGTGCCCGCGGCCGCACCCCTGCGCACCTACCTGGTGTTCTTCGACTGGGACCGCGCCGACCTCACCGACCGCGCCCGCCAGATCGTCAACGAGGCCGCCCAGGCCGTCAGCCGCGTGCAGACGACGCGCATCGAGGTGAACGGCTACACCGACCTGTCCGGCACCAAGCCGTACAACCAGCGCCTCTCGCTGCGGCGCGCCGAGGCGGTCCAGAGCGAGCTCCAGCGTGACGGCGTGCCCGCCAGCGAGATCGCCATCCACGGCTACGGCGAAACCCGCCCGCTGGTGCCCACCGCCCCGGGCGCGCGTGAGCCGCAGAACCGCCGGGTCGAAATCATCCTGACCTGACGCGACCGCGTCAGGCTCAGGTCACCCCGTGACCTCGCCGGCGTCCGCCACAGCGGGCGCCGGTGGCGTGGCAGGTCTGCGCTCGCCGCCGTCATCCACTGTCGTGAGTCCGGACCCATTGGCAGAAAGTCTCGCGAACCGCGCAACACTCTCAGTCTCTGAACCACTGAATGCCCACCGCCGGACTCGAACCGGCACGCCCGAAAGCCGCGGATTTTAAGTCCGCTGCGTCTACCATTCCGCCAGGCGGGCTGATCAGGCCGACAAGTCCCGCTTTTCGGTCGGTAATGCCGGCTTGTCCAGTGACCGCAAGGCGAGGGCTCCGCCCTCGACCCGCTGGGGCCTGAGGCCCCAGACCCCCATTCATGGGGGGCGGAGTAAGCCAACGGTTCCGACTGCGCGACGCGCAGTTGGCAGGGCTTACGGAGGGCAAGCCCCTTGCCTTGCCTACCCGGCCAACGCCTTCAGCACGTCACCCTCGGTCAGGATCTGCGGCAGCGTCAGCGGGCTCGCCGCGCCTCTGCGGTAGACCAGGTAGAGCGGCACCCCCTGCCGTCCCTGTTCACGCAGAAAGCGCGTGATCTCCGGATCGTCGCGCGTCCAGTCGCCGCGCAGATAGGCCACGTCGTGCGCGGCGAACGCGGCGCGAACGGCCGCAGGCGACAGGGCGACCCGCTCATTGACCACGCACGTCAGACACCAATCCGCCGTCAGGTCGACGAAGACCGGACGACCCTCGGCGCGCAGGCTCGCCAGCCTGGCGGCCGAGAACGGCTCCTGCCCCGCCACCGCCTGGCTCGCCACCACCGGCGCCGCATGGAGCACCGCCAGACACAGCCCCAGCGCGGCGAGGCTGCCGACCGCGAGGCCCCGCCCCACCCGCCGTGGCAGCGCGCCCGCCGCCGCACTCACCCTCAGCACCCACGCCGCGAACGCGATCAGCAGCGCCCCCGCACCGGCGACAAGCACGCTGTCCGAGCCCGCCTCGCGCGCCAGCACCCACAGCAGCCACAACGATGCCGCATACAGCGGAAAGGCGAGCGCCTGACGCAGCACGTCCATCCAGGCGCCCGGCCGCGGCAGCCATCCGGCGATCCCGGGGCGCACGGCCAGCGCCAAGGTCGGCAAAGCGAGGCCGATGCCCATGGTGACGAAGATGCCGAGTGCGGCCGGCAGCGGCGCGGCAAACGCGGCGGCGAGCGCGCTGGCCATGAACGGCGCCGTGCACGGGGTCGCCACCAGCACCGCCAGCCCGCCGGTCGCCAACGCCCCGGCCCGCCCGCCGGCCGACGCGCGCGCCCCGATCCCGCCAAGCCGGCCCATCGAGAGGATCGGCCAACCGCCCGACAAGGCCAGCCCCACCCCGAACAGCAGCCACGCCATGCCGGCGACGAACAGCGGCGACTGGAACTGCGTGCCCCAGCCGGCAAACCCGCTCGCCACCCGCAGCACCAGCAGCACCGCCCCGAGCAGGGTGAAGCTCGCCACCACACCGGTGCTGTAGAGCAGCGACTGCACCCGCACCTCGCGTTGCGCCGTTCCCGCCAGCCGCGACAGCGCCACCGCCTTCATCGCCAGCACCGGAAACACGCAGGGCATCAGGTTCAGCACCAGCCCGCCGAGCAACGCCAGCCCCAGCGACGCCCACAACCCGGTGGCGACAATGCCGTCCGAGGCCTCGGGCGAGACGACGCCGGGCTTGGCCGCCAGGCTGTACCAGCTCGTCGCACCCCCCCGATCGGTCAGCGCCAGCACGCCGCTGATCCCATGCCCGAATGCGCCCGGCCCGGCGGCCGCCAGGCGCAGCGCCAGCCGGCCCTCGCCGAGTGCCAGACGCTGCGGCGCCGCCTGCGCGATCACCCCGGCCGCGTCGGGATACAGATAGGCGCTGCGGATCGTCGCCGCGCTGAGCCCCGGCCCACGGACGATGAGCTGCCCATCCGGCGCGATCACGGCGCTGAACGGCGAGGGAAGCGGCAGCCGCCGCTCCGCCGCCGCGAACAGCGCCGTCTCGGCCGACGGCGCCGGGCTGCCGGGCGAGAGCGAAAGCCGCAGATCGGCATGCTCCGGCACGCAAACATTGGCGCAGGCCAGCCAGTCCGCATGCCCGACGATCGTCACCGCCCCGCTCGCCGGCAGGGTGACGCTGACCGGCAGCAGCACGTCGCCCGCATAGGCGTACGCCGCCAGGCCACCCTCCAGCAGCAACTCCGGCGCCGGAAACTGCAGCCTCCCGGCCCTGGCCCCGGCCGGCAGGTCGAGCGCCAGGCTCGGCGGCGCGCCGGCATCGCCGGGATTGGACCAGTAGCTGTGCCAGCCCGGCGCCAGCCGCAGCCGCAGCCCCAGCCGCAGCGCCCGCCCCGGCGCGTAGACGTCGCTGGCGCTGACCAGGGTCGCGGTCGAGCGCGGCGTGACCGCCGGCGCGCTCTCGGACGCCTGCGCGGCAAGCGGCACGCACAACACGAGCAGGAGCAGCAAGCGGATCATGCCCTCCACCTGACCCCGCAGAGCCGCGCTGTCCAGCCGTAAGCGCCCGCTCGAGGCTTGCGGTGCGCGCGGCACTCCCGCATCAGCAGGGCGGCATGCCGGACGCCCCCCAAGACCTGCCCGTTCGCGACGCCCTACCGGCCCTGCTCGACGCGCTCCAGCACGGCGCCAACGCGGTGCTGATCGCGCCACCCGGCGCCGGCAAGACGACGCTGGTGCCGCTCGCCCTGCTCGACGCGCCGTGTCTCGCCGGCCGCCGCATCGTCATGACCGAGCCGCGCCGCCTAGCCGCCCGCGCCGCGGCCACCCGGATGGCGAGCCTGCTCGGCGAGCCGGTCGGCGCCCGCGTCGGCTACCGCACCCGGCTCGAGAGCCGCGTCTCCGCCGCAACGCGGATCGAGGTGGTCACCGCCGGGCTGCTGGTGCGCCGGCTGCTCGCCGACCCGGACCTCGCCGGGGTCGGCTGCGTGATCCTGGACGAGGTGCACGAGCGCAGCCTGGAGGGCGACCTCGCGGCGGCGTTCTGCCTCGACCTGCAGCGCAGCTTCGGCCACGACCTCAAGCTCGTGCTGATGTCGGCCACCGCCGAGGGCGCGCGGCTCGCCAGCCTGTTCGACGCGCCCGTGATCGAGAGCCTCGGCCGGATCTTCCCGGTCGAGATCCGCCATGCCAAGCGCGACGTCGCCGATGCCCGCGCGCTGCCCGAGGCGATGGCGGGCGCGATCCGCACCGTCATGGTCGAGGCGCCCGGCGACGTCCTCGCCTTCCTGCCCGGCATGGCCGAGATCCGCCGCACCGAGCGCCTGCTCGACGGCGGCGAGGCCAGCGTCCTGCCGCTGCACGGCGAGATGGCGCTGGCCGAGCAGGACCGGGCGCTGACGCCGATCGAGGGCCGCCGGATCGTGCTCGCGACCTCGATCGCCGAGACGTCGCTCACCGTGCCGGGCGTGCGCATCGTCGTCGATGGCGGCTTCCGGCGCAGCCCGCGCCTCGATGGCGCCAGCGGCCTGCCCCGCCTCACCACCGTGCGGATCAGCCGCGCCGCCGCCGAGCAGCGCGCCGGCCGCGCCGGCCGCGAGGCGCCGGGCCTGGCGCTGCGCCTCTGGACGCCGGCGCTCGGGCGCGGGCTGGCGCCGTTCGACCCGCCGGAGATCCGCCACGCCGAGCTCGCCGGCCTCGCGCTCGACTGCCTGGCCTGGGGCAGTGACGCCTCGGCGCTGCCGTTCCTGGACGCGCCGCCGGCCGGCGCCCTCGCCGCCGCGGGCGCGCTGCTGGCCGAGCTCGGCGCCGTCGAGGCCGGCCAGATAACCGAGCTCGGCCGGCGCATGGTGCGCCTCGGCGCCCACCCCCGCCTCGCCGCCATGATGCTCGCCGCGGACACCCCCGCCGAGGCCGCCCTGGCCGCCGACCTCGCCGCGCTGCTGGAGGAGCGCGACCCGATGCGCCTCGCCGCCGACGCCTCGCTCGCCAGCCGCCTCGAGGCAATCGCCCACGGCCACCCGCAGGCCGACCGTGCCGCCCTGTCCCGCATCCGCACCGGCGCCAGCGCCTACCGCCGCCGGCTCGACACCGCGGCCGCGCCGGCGGGCGACCCGGCCAGGCTGCTCGCCGCCGGCTTCCCCGACCGCATCGCCCTGCGCCGCGGCGAGCCCGGCGCCTTCCGCCTCGCCGGCGGCGGCAGCGCCAGGCTGCCGCCGGACGACCCGCTCGCCCGCTGCCCGCTGCTCGCCATCGCCTCGCTCGAGCAGCAAACCTCCGCCCGCATCCGCCTCGCCGCCCCGCTCGACCCCGACCGGCTGCCGCCCGCCCTCGCCGCCCGCGTCACCGTCTCGGTCGAAGGCAACCTCGATCCGCAATCCGGCAGCGTGCTCGCCCGCCGCCGCCGCCGCCTCGGCGCCCTGGTGCTGGAGGATCGAATGCTCCCGGCCGAGCCCGGGCACGCCGCCGCGGCCCTCGCCGCGCTCGCCGCCCGCGACCTTACCCTGCTGCCCTGGACCGACGACGCCCGGCAGCTCCAGACCCGCGCCGCCCTGCTGCGGCAGCTCGACCCGACCGTGCCCGACCTCTCGGACATCGCCCTCGCCGCGGCCGCGCCCGCCTGGCTCGCCCCGCACTTGCACGGCATGACCAAGCTCGCCGACCTCAAGTCGCTCGACCTGCCCGCCCTGCTCCTGGACCGCCTCGGCCGCCAGACGGCGCACCGGCTGGAGCGCGACCTGCCGACGCAACTCCCCCTGCCAGGCGGCCGCGCCACCATCGACTACGCCGGACCGGTGCCGACCGCGTCCGCCCGCGCCCAGGCCTTCTACGGCCTGCGCACCACCCCCCTGCTCGCCGGCGGCCGACTGAAGCTGCAGCTCGCGCTGCTGTCGCCGGCAGGCCGCCCGATCGCGCTCACCTCGGACCTCGCCGGCTTCTGGACCGGCGCCTGGAGCGACGTGCGCAAGGAGATGCGGGGGCGATATCCTAAGCATGACTGGCCGGAACGGCCTTGAGAAAGCAAGCAAGTAGTCCTTTTTTGAAAAAAGGACCAAAAAACTTTTGCTCGATTAGAGTTATACAGTCGCCAAGCTCCGGATAATCATCGGTGGTTTGGCTTAACGGACAAAAGTTTTTTGCTTCTTTTTTTCAAAAAAGAAGCGCTTCCTTCCTGCGCCTCTTTCTTGCCGATCCCCAACGCTCATGCCATCTGACGATCATGACGCCCTCCCGTGCGCTGCTCGCCGCCTGCCTGCTCGCGGCATCGCCCGTGGCGGCGCGCGCTGCGGTGCCGCTGGTGCAGACCGGCCCGATCAGCTTCGCCCCGCTGGTCCGCCGCGTCGTTCCTGCCGTCGTCAACATCGCCGTCACCGAGAACGTCGACAGCAACGGCAACCCGATCGACAGCGCCAGCGAGGTTCCGCCCGAGCTGCGCGGCACTCCGGTCGAGCGCCAGTTCCGCGACCGTCAGCGCCGCCGCCGCGAGCAGGTCGTCGGCGCCGGCTCCGGCTTCATCATCGACCCGTCCGGCATCATCGTCACCAACAACCACGTCGTCGGCCACGCCGAGCGCATCGTCGTCTCCCTCGCCGACGGGCGCGAGCTGCCGGCCAGCATCGTCGGCGTCGACGAGCTCACCGACATCGCCGTGATCCGCGTCTCAAGCCCGAGCCCCCTGCCCTACGTCCCCTGGGGCAACAGCGACGCGCTGCAGATCGGCGACTGGATCATGGCCGCCGGCAACCCGTTCGGCCTCGGCTCCTCGGTCACCGCCGGCATCGTCTCGGCGCGCGGCCGCGACATCGGCGCCGGCCCCTTCGACGACTTCATCCAGCTCGACGCGCCGATCAACCCCGGCAACTCCGGCGGCCCCACCTTCAACCTCTCCGGCGAGGTGGTGGCGCTCAACACCGCCCTCGTCTCGCCCACCGGCGGCTCGGTCGGCATCGGCTTTGCCATCCCCTCCAACATCGTCGCCGGCATCGTCGCGACGCTGCGCGCCACCGGCCACATCGAGCGCGGCTGGCTCGGCGTCACCCTGGAGGACCCGCACGGCGCGACCAACGGCGTCACCATCACGGCGATCGACCAGACCGGACCGGGCTCGCGCGCCGGCCTGCGCGAGGGCGACGTGATCCTCAGCATCGACGGCACCAGGCTCGACAGCGCCCGCACCCTGACCCGCCTCGTCGCCGGCGCCGGTCCGCGCCACGTGCTGCAGGTCCAACTGCGTCGCCAGGGCGCGACGCTGGCCCTGCTGGTCGCAACCGGGCTGCGACCAAGCCCGCCAGGTTAAGGAAGGAGATCGGCACCATGCGCATCCTGATGGTCGAGGACGACCCCACCGTGGCAGGCTTCGTGGTCAAGGGGCTGCGCGAGGCCGGCCACGTCGTCGAGCACGCCGATAACGGCCGCGACGGCCTGTTCCTCGCCGCCAGCGAAGGCTTCGACGCCATCATCCTCGACCGCATGCTGCCCGGCGGCATCGACGGCATCCGCATCCTGGAAACGTTGCGCTCGCAGCACAACGCGGTGCCCGTGCTGGTCCTCTCCGCGCTGTCGCAGGTCGACGAGCGCGTCGCCGGGCTCAAGGCCGGCGGCGACGACTACTTGACCAAGCCGTTCGCGTTCTCCGAGCTGCTCGCCAGGGTCGAGGCGCTGACCCGCCGCGGCAAGAGCGAGGGCCCGCAGACCCGCCTCGTCGTCGGCGACCTGGAGATGGACCTGCTGTCGCGCGGCGTGAAGCGCGGCGCCTCCAAGATCGACCTGCAGCCCCGCGAGTTCCGGCTGCTCGAATACCTGATGCGCCATGCCGGCCAGGTGGTGACCCGCACGATGCTGCTGGAAGGCGTGTGGGACTACCATTTCGACCCGCAGACCAACGTCATCGACGTGCACGTCTCCCGCCTGCGCCAGAAGATCGACAAGCCGTTCGCCACCGCAATGATCCACACCATCCGCAACGCCGGCTACATGCTGCGGCCGGGTGAGTCGTAAGTCAGGCAAGCAAGAGGTTCTTTTTTGAAAAAAAGAACCAAAAAACGTCTGCTCGTTCGCACCGTGCCGCCGCGCTCTAATGCGTCCAAACGGACAAAAGTTTTTTGCTGCTTTTTTGCAAAAAAGCAGCGCTTGCTTTGAAGCGCCCCCGCCTCATCCGCTCCGCCGGCGTCCGCCTCGCCGGCGCCTACGGCCTGGTCTTCGGCCTCTCCGCCATCGGCCTCGTCCTGGTCCTCTGGTGGGCCAGCGCCGGCCTGCTCGACCGTCAAGTCGAAGCAGCAATCCGTGCCGACGCGCAAGGCCTCGCCGAGCGCTGGGACGAGGGCGGCCTGCCGGTCCTGATCCTCACCGTCCAGGAGCGCCTCAGCGAGAACGTCGACGACGACGCGCTCTACCTCCTCGTCGATCCCGGCCTGAACCGCGTCGCCGGCAACCTCGAGGCCTGGCCGCGCGGCGTCGTCGTCGCCGGCGCCTGGTATGAGCTGTCGATCCAGCGCGCCGGCCTGCGCTCCATCGCCACCGTCCAGCGCTTCGACCTGCCCGGCGGCTTCCGCCTCCTGGTCGGCCGCGACACCCGCACCCGGGTGCAACTCCGCCACCTGCTGACCGACGCCCTGCTCTGGGCGCTCGCCGTCGTGCTGCTGTTCGGCGTCGCCGGCGCCATGCTGCTCCGCGGCCTGTTCCGCACCATGGTCGCCTCGGTCTCGCGCACCGCCAGCGCCATCGCCGGCGGCGACCTCGGCCAGCGCGTCGCACTCACCGGCCGCGGCGACGAGTTCGACCGCATGGCCGGCGCCATCAACGTCATGCTCGACCGCATCACCCGCCTGATGGACGGCGTGCGCGAGGTCAGCAACGCCATCGCGCACGACCTGCGCACGCCCATCACCCGCGCCCGCACCCGCCTTGAGGATGCCGCCAGCCATGCCGACGGCGAACCCGCCCTGCGCGCCGCCGTCGAGCGCGCGGTCGCCGACCTCGACGGCGTCACCGCGGTGTTCGAGGCGCTGCTGCGCATCGCCGAGATCGAGGCCGGCGCCCGCCGCTCCGCCTTCGCCGAGCTCGACCTCGCCCCCTTGCTGGCCGACCTCGCCGAGCTCTACGCCGCCGCCGCCGAGGAGCACGGCATCCAGCTCCGCCTCGCCTGCCCCGACACGATCAGCGTCTTCGGCGACCGCAGCCTGATCCAGCAGGCGGTCGCCAACCTGCTCGACAACGCCCTCAAATTTGCCCCCGACGGCACCAGGGTGACGCTGAGCGCCGCCCCCGAGACCGACGCCACCCGCATCACCGTCGCCGACCAGGGCCTCGGCATACCGCCCGAGGACGTCGCCCGCGCCGCCCAGCGCTTCTTCCGCGGCGAGCAGGCCCGCCACACCCCGGGCTCCGGCCTCGGCCTCGCGCTCGTCCAGGCGGTCGCGCAACTGCATGACGGCGAACTGCTGCTCGCACCGGCCCGGCCGCACGGCCACCCGCCGGGCCTCGCCGCCTCGGTGCTGCTGCGCTCCCGGCAGGGCTGACCGCGTGCCCCGCCCCAACGCCGCACCATGGACGCCCCCGCCCCCATGGACGCCCTCAATGGACGCCCCCATGGACGCAACGTCATCCCAACCCCATGCGCCCGATAGGCAGACATGCGTATAGCATGGCCATGAGGTTCGGCCTGGCCCTGCTGCTCTGCTGGGCGATGACGTTGGTGGCGGCGTCCGGCGTCATCGCCGGTGCCGGCCCGCTCGGCACCGACCGCCCGATGGCCGTCACCTCCGACACCCCCGAATACTGCGCCACCCTGCAGCACCTGGCCAACGCGGCGCCCAGCCCGTCTGCCGAAGTCAAGCGGCTGATCGCCGAGGGCCAGGAGATGTGCGAGCGCGGCGAGGTGCGCGGCGGCATCGCCCGCCTGCGCCGCGCCCTCGTTGTCGAGCGCCATCACGCCCCGTCCGGTGACGAGGCGACGACCCCTCCCCCGCCGCGTTAACCCCTCACTCGAACGCGGAGCCCCGGCATGATCGATTTGTATTACTGGCCCACCCCGAATGGCCACAAGATCACGATGTTCCTGGAGGAGGCCGGCCTCGACTACGAGATCCATCCGGTCAACATCGGCGCCGGCGAGCAGTTCAAGCCCGACTTCCTGGCCATCTCCCCCAACAACCGCATGCCCGCCCTCGTCGACCACGCCCCAGCCGAAGGCGGCCCGCCGGTCTCGGTCTTCGAAAGCGGCGCCATGCTGCTCTATCTGGCCGAAAAGACCGGCCGCTTCCTACCCACCGAAACGGCCGCCCGCTTCGACGTCCTGCAATGGCTGTTCTGGCAGATGGGCGGCCTCGGCCCAATGCTCGGCCAAAACCACCACTTCACCACCTACGCCCCCGAACGCATCCCCTACGCCACCGACCGCTACGTCAACGAAACGTCCCGCCTCTACGGCGTGCTGGACCGCAACCTCGCCAAACGCGAATTTGTCGGCGGCCCCGAGTACAGCATCGCCGACATGGCCTGCTACCCCTGGATCGTTCCCTACGAGCGCCAGAAGCAGTCGCTGGAGACATTCCCGAACGTCAAACGCTGGTTCGAAGCCATTCAGTCCCGCTCCGCAACCGTCGAAGCCTACGCCAAAGGCACAGCCATCAGCACCGTGTCGTCGGTCACCGAAGAGTCGCGCAAGATCCTGTTCGGGCAGAAGTAGCGGAAGAAAGGCCAGGGCTCTGCCCTGGACCCGCTGGGGCCCGCGGCCCCAGACCCGCTTCAGGGATGGCTGAGGGCGCTGGGATGGGTCACAAAGTGACTTTTCAAGCGATAAGAGCGTGTTAACGAACCTCTCCCCAGTAAACGCCGAGGCCAAGCGGGTGGCGTAAGAGGCTTTGAGAGAAGGCTATTCCCTGATAAGACAGTGAACTAACAAAAACCTGTCCAATGATTCAAAGCAGTCAAGATTTCAGCTGAATTTGAGAGGCATGTGAAAAGGCCGTCCGTAACACGTTGGCTGAACCGCCTGTTGCTTGCACTGAATACTGCCCTTCTAATCGCAGGATTTTGGTTTTTTGCCACGCATCATCTTACGGCTTCTAGCAATATCGAGTACAAAGACCTAGTCATAATCATCCTTACTGCGTTGGGAGTAATGCTTGCAGCAGTAACTTTATTTGTTGGAGCCCTGGCAATTTACGGTTATTCTACGCTCAAGGACTTTGCAGCCAAGGTTGCGGAGGATACAGCACGCCGAGTATCGGCTCCTGTTGCTGCACGAGAGGCGGAGAACGCGGTTCAAGGGCAGGAACCAGGACAGCCCGGAAGAGATTTAGTGGCCGAGTTACAGGCGGGGAGGGTCTCGCCAGAGGATAAAGATGCAGGTTAGTCCGAGTGCGGTAGTGTCCAACTTCGCGCACGATATTCCGGTTGATCTAAACGCAATGGCTGCGGAACTGGGCATCGGTGTTCACTATGACATGCGCTTACCCAAAGAAGTTTCAGGCAAAATCTCTCGCGATCGCCATACGCCATCTGGCTATGTAATCTCAATAAATGCAAAGGATCCGCATCGCCGAAAGCGGTTTACACTGGCTCATGAAATAGCACATTACGTGCTGCATAGAGATCTCATTGGTAATCTCGTTGATGATGCGATGTACAGAAGCGAACTATCCAGTCAGTACGAGCGTCAGGCGAACATCTATGCTGCTAAACTATTACTGCCGGCCGATGCGGTACAACGTGTTTACAGGCAGAACCCAAACATCACAGTGTTAGCAGAGCGGTTTGACGTGTCAGAAAAGGCAATGGAGATACGTCTCGATGAGCTTGGATTGCCCTTGCGACGAGATGAAATCTCGCTCGCCACCTAAGACATACCTTTGCTAAGTGGCTGGGCTTTGGATGCACTGATCCTGCGGCAGGCTGGGCGCTTGTCTTATACAGTTAGCCTTACGCACCCATTATGATGCGAGGGCGCCTCTTGCAGTCATGTCCGCCTCCATGCGGTAAGAGGTCAAAACCTGGATGGTAAGAGTTCGTGCCTCAGATTCTTACCGTGACTCTCACATAAGCCGGTATGACCTCGCGGCGTAGCCTCGGCGATACTGATGAGGTCTGATTGGGCCAGCGCAGCTCCTAAGCTTCGCCTTCCCTCAAGCCGTCCCACCCACCGTCAGCCCCGACATCTTCAGCGTCGGCTGCCCAACCCCCACCGGCACTCCCTGCCCATTCTTCCCGCAAGTCCCAATCCCCGGGTCCAACTCCAGATCGTTCCCAATCATCGTGACCTTCGTCAGCGCATCCGGCCCGTTGCCGATCAACGTCGCCCCCTTCACAGGCGCCGTCACGCGCCCGTCCTCGATCAGGTAAGCCTCGCTCGCCGAGAACACGAACTTGCCCGAAGTAATATCCACCTGACCGCCGCCGAAATTGGCCGCATACAGCCCGCGCTTCACCGAGGCGATCATCTCCTGCGGGTCATGCTGCCCGCCCATCATGATCGTGTTGGTCATCCGCGGCATCGGCGCATGCGCATACGACTGCCGCCGGCCATTCCCCGTCGCCCGAACCCCCATCAGCCGCGCATTCAGCCGGTCCTGAATATACCCGGTGAGAATGCCGTCCTCGATCATCACCGTCCGCCCCGACGGCGTCCCCTCGTCATCCACGGTGATCGACCCTCGACGGTCCGCCAGCGTGCCGTCATCCACCACCGTCACCCCGGGTGCCGCAATCCGCTGCCCCAGCAGCCCGGCAAACGCCGACGTCTTCTTGCGGTTGAAGTCGCCCTCCAGCCCGTGCCCGATCGCCTCGTGCAGCAAAATGCCGGGCCAGCCATTGCCCAGCACCACCTCCATCTCGCCCGCCGGCGCCGGCCGGCTCTCCAGGTTCAGCGTCGCCTGCGCCACCGCCTGGTCCACCGCGAACTGCCACGCCTCCGGCGTCACCAGCCGGTCATAGCTGAACCGCCCCCCGGCGCCGTAGCTGCCGCTCTCCCGCCGCCCGTCCTGCTCCACCACCACGCTGACGTTGAGCCGCACCAGCGGCCGCAGATCGGCCACCCGCACCCCGTCCACCCGGATGATCTGCACCGCCTGCCACTCGCCATACAGCGACGCCATCACCTGCTTCACCCGGCCGTCCCGCCCCCGCGCATAGGCGTCGATCTCGCCCAGGATCCGGGTGCGCGCGGCAAAATCCATCTCCGACAGCGGGTTCAAATCGGAATACAGCCGCTGGTTCGAGGCCCTTGGCGCCTCCGCCCGCTCGCCCGAGCGCGACCCTTGCACCGCCGAAACCGTCTCCGCCGCCCGCCGCAGCGCCGCCGCCGAGATCTCCCCGGCATGCGCGTAGCCCGCCTCCTCGCCCCGCACCGCCCGCAGCCCGAACCCGAGCGAGGTGTCGAACCCGGCCGCCCGGATCCGCCCCTCCTCCATCGCCAGCTGCTCGCTCTCGCGATACTCGAGGAACAGCTCCCCGTCATCCATCAGCCCCAGCGTCTGGCTGACCACCCGCTCCGCCTCGTCACGATCAAGCGCGGCGTCAGGACGGTCGAAGAACAGGGCGTCGGTGGCGGCAAGCGCGGACATGGGCGAACTCCTGTAGAAAAGGCCAGGGCTTTGCCCTGGACCCGCGTCACGCGAATGCGTGCTTACGCACGACGGGCCAGCGGCCCTTGGATCCCGATCAATAAGATCGACGGGTAAAATACAATACGATCAAGCTAGCCGTTAGAAGCAAGACGGCCATCGTTTGATGCGCCACCGCAAGCGGGACCGGCACCACCCAGAGCAGCGTGCTCACGCCGAGCACATACTGCGCCACTACCGCGGCACCCAGCACGCCCACCGCACGACGTGCCGGCAACGGCTGCGGCCGCAGCAATCCAAACCCCACCGTCGACAACACCACCACCGCCGTCAGGCTCGCCAGGAAGCGATGGTCGAACTGCACCGCCGAGACGTTCTCGAACGCGTTGCGCCACCACGGGTCCAGCCTGGCCCAGCTCTCCGGCACAAGCCGGCCGTCCATCAGTGGAAACGTGTTGTAGGTCAGCCCGGCATGCAGCCCGGCGGTAAACCCGCCGGCCACGATCGTCAGCGCCACGCACAGGCAGCTCGCCACTGCGAACCGCCGCAGCACCGGCCCGCCCCCGCCCTGCCGCTCCGGCTGCAGCACCGCCAGCCCCAGCCACAGCACCGCCGCATACAGGCACAGCGCCAGCACCAGGTGCACCACCAGCCGATACGGTGACACCGCCGTGCTGTCGGGAAAGAACCCCGAGGCGACCATGAACCACCCGATCGCCCCCTGCAGCCCGCCCAGCACGAACAGCAGCGCCAGCCTCGGCAGCAGCCGCCGCGACAGCGCCCCCCGCACCGCGAACCACAGCATCGGCACGAAGAACACGACCCCCATCAGCCGTCCCCACAGCCGATGCGTCCACTCCAGCCAGAAGATGTGCTGGAACCCGGTGAGCCCAAAACCCTGGTTCACCAGCGCGTACTGCGGGATGTGCTGATAGAGCCCGTACAGCCGTCGCCATTCCGCCTGGCTCAGCGGCGGCAGCACGCCGCGAAACGGCGCCCATTCCATGATCGACAGGCCCGAGCCGGTCAGCCGCGTCGCCCCGCCCAGCACCACCATCACCAGGATCATCCCGGCGACGCAGAACAGCCAGGCAGCCACCGCCCGCCGGTCGCGCTCGCGCACCAGCGGCGTCCGGGAGGGAAAATCACGCATGTCGAACGGCATCGGTGGCCAGACCCCCCTCGCACGGTCCTGCGGCGCAGCTTGCCGTGGCCGGAGCGCCGGTGCTACCCGCCCCATCAAGATGAGCACTGCCCCAGGCGATCCAAGTCCCGGCGAGCCGCCGATGCTGCTGAGCGTCGTCGTCCCGGTGCGCAACGAGGCGGAAAACATCGGCCCGCTGGTCGACGAGATCACCGCCGCCCTCGCGGCCACCCCCCACGAGATCGTCTACGTCGACGACGGCAGCACCGACGCCACCCCCGCCCGCCTCGCCGACGCCGCCAGCCGGGGCGTCCGCTCGCTGCGCCACCGCGCGAGTTGCGGCCAAAGCGCCGCCGTCGTCAGCGGCGTGCGCGCCGCCCGCGGCGCCTGGATCGCAACCCTGGACGGCGACGGCCAGAACGTCCCCGCCGACATCCCGACCCTGCTCGCCCGCGCCTTGGCCGAGCCCGACAACGCCCGCCTGCTGGTCGCCGGCCATCGCACCAGGCGGCGCGACAGCCTCGCCAAGCGCCTCGCCTCCCGCGCCGCCAACCGCATCCGCATCGCCCTGCTGCATGACGCAACGCCCGACACCGGCTGCGGCCTAAAACTGTTCCGCCGCGACGCCTTCCTCGAGCTGCCCGCCTTCGACCACATGCACCGCTACCTGCCGGCCCTGTTCATCCGCGCCGGCGGCCGGGTCATCTCAGTCCCCGTCGACCACCGCCCCCGCACCAGCGGCGCCTCGAACTACGGCACCCTCGATCGGCTCTGGGTGGGCATCTTCGACCTCGTCGGCGTATCCTGGCTGCAGCGCCGCTGGAAGCGCCCCATCGTCGAGCGTCCGGTCGATGGGACGACCCCATGATCGTGCTAGCAATGCCCTGAGCCGAGGCCTGCGGCGGCGCTCCTGGCAATCTTGCCTATAGGCAAGCTTTCAATCAACGTGTTGAAAATAAACAAAGTTGCCGCGGTCCTCATGGCGCAAGCCGCCTTTGGCAAGCCTTTCCAAATCTTGCTGTATTTCACGCATTGCAAAAATCCGCAGCTTTGAAGATCCTCGCTTGAACGCCCTGGCCAAGCCGGTCCTGCTCCTGGTCGGCCTGCTGCTGGCCGGCGCCGCCTTGCGTCTGGTCCAGCTCCAGGGCGGCGCCCACCTGCTCGCCGGCCTCTCGGCCTCGCGCGACCCCAGCGCCGCCCTCGCGCTGGTCGCCGTCGGCACCCTGCTCTGCGCCGTCGGCCTGCCGCGCCAGCTGGTCGCCTTTGCCGCCGCCTACGCCTTCGGCGCCGCCATCGGCGGCCTGCTGGCGCTGCTCGTCCAGGTGCTGAGCTGCGCCGCCGACTTCGCCTGGGCCCGCGCCGTCGCCCGCAACTGGGCCGCCCGCCGCATCGCCGCATCGCCCCGCCTCGCCAGGCTGGACGACCGTCTCGCCGCCCGCCCGTTCAGCGCCACCCTGACGCTCCGCCTGCTCCCAGTCGGCAACAACCTGCTGCTCAACCTTCTCGCCGGCGTCTCCGCCGTCCCGGCACTCCCGTTCCTGACCGCCTCGGCGCTCGGCTACCTGCCCCAGACAGTGGTGTTCGCGCTCATCGGCAGCGGCGCCCACGTCGCCCGCGGCGCCCAGCTCCTGATCGGCCTGCTCCTGTTTGCGCTCTCCGCCGCCGTCGGCATCCTGCTGCTCCGCCGCTACAACACCGAGGGCGAAGACCAGGAACGTCGCCCTGGACTGCAGTGAATGGGGGTCTGGGGCCTCACGGCCCCTGGACCTTTTAGAACCCCAAAACCGACGCCGCCTCGCGCGCCGCCGCCGCCAGCACGCCCGGCTGAAACGGCGAGGTAAGCCCGGCCGAGGCGACTAGCTCGCCGAACGGCGCCGAGCCGCCGCGTCCGGCCAGGGCGATGTAGGCGTCGAGCGCCCCGGCATAGTCGGTCCGCGAGCGGGTCCAGAACTGCATCGCGCAGCACAGCGCCAGCGTGTAGTCGATATAGTAGAAGGGCGAGCTGTAGATGTGCTGCTTGGCCTGCCACAGGCCGCCCTTCGCCGGGTAGGCGATGTCGCCGTAATCAGTCCATGGCATGTAGCGCCGCTCCAGCCGCTGCCAGGTCGCATGGCGCTCCGCCGGGCTCATCGTCGGGTTGGCATAGACCTCGTGCTGGAAGTGGTCGACGCAGACGCCGTAGGGCAGGAACTGCAGCGAGCCGATCAGGTGCATGCGGCGGAAGCGCTCCGCCTGCGCCTCGCCAACCAGCCGGCCGATCTGCGGGTAGGACAGGAACTCGAGCCCCATCGAGTTGATCTCAGCCGCCTCCATGGTCGGCCACAGCATGTCGATCCCCGGCTGGTGGCGGCTCTCCCAGTTCTGAAAGGCGTGGCCCATCTCGTGGGTGAAGACGTTGATGTCGTCCGCGGTGCCGTTGAAGTTGGCAAAGATGAACGGCACCCCGTGCGTCGGAAACGAGGTGCAGAAGCCGCCGCCGGCCTTGCCGGGTCGGTTCTTCAGGTCGAGCAGGCCACCCTCGACCATCCGGCGGTAGAAGTCCCCCATCCGCGGGTCCATGGCGTCGAACAGGCCCTGCGCCGCCGCCACCAGGAAGTCATGATCGCCGGCCGGGCCCGGATTTCCGGCTGGGTCAATCAGGCCTTCGTCCCAATACCGCAGCCGGTCCCAGCCGTTCTCCGCCCGGCGCCGCTCCAGAACCCTACCGACCAGCGGCGTTACATGCGTCGCCACCTCGTCGCGATAGCGCGCGACCTCCTCCGGCCCATAGTCGGTGCGGCGCAGGCGGCGATAGGCGAGCGGCGTATAGCTCGGCAGGCCGAGGGTGCGAGCCATGCCATGCCGCAGCTGCACCAGCTCGTGATAGAGCCCATCGAGCGCCTCGCCATTGGCCTCGAAGAACGCCCAACGCGCCTGCTGCGCCCGGGCCCGCAGCGCTCGGTCCGGGCTGGTCGTGTAGGGCGACAAGCCGGCCAGGTTAACGGTCACGCCGTCGATCTCGATCGCCGCCGAGGCCATCAGCGCGGTGTAGCGGGATGACAGCCGGCTCTCCTCCTCCAGGCTGGAGGCGATCGCCGGGTCGAAGGTGGTCAGGTCGTTCTGCCACAGCCGCTGCAGGTAGCTCGGCGCGCTCACCCCCTGCAGCAACCGGCGCTTGACCCCAATCTCGTGCTCGGTCGCGACCGGCGCCAACGCGTCGGCATAGTCGCGCTGCTGCTTGGCCGCGGCGTCGGTGGTGTCCTGCTCAAAGCGCAGCGACACCAGGCTGCTCCAGCTCTCATAGCCGCGCCGCGCCGCATCGAAGGCGTCCCGCGCCTCGCCCTCGCGCCCGCCGTCGAGCAGGCGCGAGATCGCGTCATACTCGGCGGCCAGCGTCTCGGCCGTCGGCGTCGGGACGGCGATGTCGGCGAAGCTCACCATGCTGTGCCGTCAGCCCTGCTTGCCCGAGGTCTCGATGATGCCACGAACCTCGCCGAGCGCTTCCGTGAAGCGCTGGTTGAGCAGCATCAGCGCCTCGCCGTTGCTCTTCTGGATCAGCTCACCAAGCTCGCGCATGTTGGTCACCGCGTGCTCGTAGGACCGCTTGAGCAGGTCGGCCTGCCGCGCCGCCTTGACCTGCGGCGGCTCGGGCGCGGCCAGCTCGCGCACCTGTTCGGTGAGCTCCGCCATCGTCTGCTGCATGATCTCCATGTGCCGGCGGGCGACCACCTGGGCACCCTCCATGGCGACCCGGTTGGCCGCCGAGAGCACCTCGACGTTGCGCCGATGCGCTGACAGCAGCGCCTCCATGTCCGGCGCCGCCGGCAGCTTCAACTCGGCAAACATCTTGGTGAAGTCGCCAAACATTCTGCCCTGCATCTCGGCGGCCTGGCGGGTGGCGCGGCCGGCCTGGTCGTTAGCGGCAGCGGCGATACTCTCGCCGGTCGCCGCCGCCTCGCGGGCGATCTCGGCGCCGGCATCCACCGTGGTGCGCGCCGCGTCGCTGCTCTTCGCACTGGTCTTGGCCATCGGCGTACCGGTCTGTTCTGCCATGGAACCCTCCTGCGGCGAGCCGGGGCATGCTCACCTTGCATGCCGAACGCCTGCCGGCCCGATCGGCTGCACTGTTCGAACGGGGTATCCGGTCAACGATGGATCAGGGTGGCGACGCCGGCGGCGGCGGGTCGGGTGGCGGCGGCGGCACGACCGTCTCGACAATGCCGAGCTCGGCCGCCTCTTCGGGCGACATCTCAGGCGTGTTGAACGACGCGCTCGCCTCGGTGCCGTCGCCAGTGCCGCCACGGCCGAGCCAACCCGCTGCCTGCTCGGCGCGGTCGAGCGCCCGATCCAGGGCCGCCATCGTGCTCGACAAGTCCACGCTCTCGTCCTGGCGCCAGGCGCGCACCGTCCACAGCCACACCGCGGTCAGCCCGTCGACGCGCAGCATGCCGACAAGCCCGGAGGCCGGACAGCCGGCCGCCTCCAGCATCCAGGCCATCGAGCGCCCGGTGGCGCCCGCCAGCAGCATCGCCGCGCCAGGGTCGAACGGCAGCGCGTCGAGTAGCGCCAGCACGCCGGCGCGGTGCTGCTGCAGCACGTCGAAGCGGCTCATCAGCAAATCGAACAGGCGCTCGCGCACGCTGCCCTCGGCCAGCGAGCTCTTCAGCGCCGCCTGGTCGGCGAGCACGCCAAAACGCGCCAGGATCGCACCCTTGACGGGAAAGCGGGTGCGCGCCTGGTCGAGCGGCAGGTCGGCACGGCGCGCCGCCTCGGCGACGCTGACCTCGCGCCAGCCAACCTCGGCAGCGAGGGCGAAGGCGGAGCCGATGAGGGCTGCATCAAAATCATCCATGGCCAGACAATAGGATAGATCATCAGGAAGGCCAGGGCTCTGCCACGGACGAGATCCGATCCCGCCAGCGTCCGTCAATGATGTTCTTCGACAAACGAGGCCTGGGGCTTACGGCCCCAGCGAAGTCCAGGAGCAGGCCTCCTGGCCTTACTTCGCCAACTCCCGAGACCGTTCGGCGCAGGCGGCCAGCGCCCGCCGCAGGCTCTCCGGCCAAGCCTCGGGCGCCATCAGCACGGCGAGCGCGCGCTCGGTGGTGCCGTTCGGACTGGTAACGCCGCGCCGCAGCGCCGCGGCGTCCTCGTCGCTGGCGGCAAGCAGCGCACCCGAGCCGGACACGGTCCGGCGCGCCAGCAACCGCGCCAGCGCTGGCGGCAGGCCAAGCTCGACGCCGACCTGCTCCATCAGCTCGGCGAGCAGGAACACGTAGGCCGGACCGCTGCCGGACACCGCGGTGACCGCGTCCATCAGCGCCTCGTCATCGATCCAGGCCAGCTCACCCGAGCTGCGCAGCAGCCGCTCGGCCAGCGCGTGCTGTACGGCGTCGACCGCAGGGCCGGCGAAGGCGACCGTCATGCCCTGACCGATCGCCGCCGGCGTGTTCGGCATCGCCCGCACCACCGTCCCGGTCGCCAGCGCCTCCGACAGCGACCGGACGCTGCGCCCTGCCATGACGGAGATCACCACCGCGTCGCCTACCCGTCCGGCCAGCGACGGCAGCACCGCCTCCGCCATCTGCGGCTTGACGGCAAGCACCACCGCGTTGGGCCGGAATCCGGCCGGCACCGCCTCGACCGAGGCGACCAGACGATCGCCCTCGCGTCCGGCCGCGGCAAGCGCAGGGTCGACGATGACGGAGGGGGCCAGCCCGCCGGCCCGCCAGCCAGCCAGCATCGCACCGCCCATACGCCCGCAGCCGAGCAGCAGAATCGCCGGATCAGACATCCGCGCAGAGCCCGTTCGAGACTGCGCCCGGCAGCGACGGCTGGCGCGTCTTGGCGAGCACTGACGCCGCGTGGCCTTCATGACCGTGAGCGGCGGCGCGCAACAAAGGCGCGTCAGCTGCCCACCCGAGCAGCATGATCAAACGGGCTCTCAGGCCTCGCCGGCGCATTCCAGCATGGCCGAGGCCAGCGCGTCGGTCGGGGTCTTGCCGCCCCAGAGCACGAACTGAAACGCCGGGAAGAAGCGCTCGCACTCGGCGATGGCGATGTCGACCATGTCCTCCAGGCTCTCCGCCGAGGCGCCTGGCGCGCCGCGCAGCAGCACCGAGTGGCGAAACAGCGGCATGCCGTCATCGGCGTCCATGCCGAAATGCCCGATCCAGAGCCGCTCATTCGCCAGTGCGAGCAGTTCGAACAGGGCATTGCGACGTTTGGCCGGCACCTTCAGGTCGAAGGTGCAGGTAAAGTGCATAGCGCTGATCTCACGCGACCAGCTGAAATAGAGGCCGTAATCGCACCATTTGCCGGGCGCCTCGGCTGCCATCTCGGCATCGCTGCGACGGTCGAACACCCAGTCATTTGCGGCGACGATCTGCTCCATGATGTCGAGCGGATTTGCCGCGGTCTCGGC
Organism: Acetobacteraceae bacterium; assembly: GCA_965198995.1. Classification (GTDB taxonomy): domain Bacteria; phylum Pseudomonadota; class Alphaproteobacteria; order Acetobacterales; family Acetobacteraceae; genus CAXMMR01. The sequence continues at coordinate 158,783 of CBDAQG010000002.1, read as the reverse complement.
GACTTCTTGGGACTGCACGCTCATGGCAGGGTCTCCCCTTGCTGGAGGAAGGCCAGGCTGACGCTGCCCGTTTAAGGTCGGGCCGGCGATCAAGGCGGAGGGCGAGGCGTGCGAGGGTCGCACCTGTCGAGACGGCACTCACTTAACGATGCCTGGCGAGTCGTCGCAAGTCTCGGCCGGATCGCGCGCCATCTCGGCCCCGTCGCCGGCCTACAGGAACGCCGAGGCGCTGAGATGGCCGACGCCGGCGAACACCACCTGGGTGCCGTCCTGCAGGGTTATGCCGGTGTTGCCGCCGGCATTGAGCTGAGTGGCGAGGACGTCGCTTGGGCTCTGGGTATAGTTGACGAGGTCGATGAAGTCGCGTCCGGGCGTGAAGTCGAGGACGACGAGGCTGCCACCGGCACTGCCGCGAAAGAACTGGTAGAGGTTGTTACCACCGTCGCCGGCCACGGTCGCATTGCCGCTGCCGCCGACGAAGACGTCGTCGCCGCTGCCGCCGTAGATCAGGTCGTTGCCGCTACCGAGATAGAACTCGTTGCTGCCGGTGGCGCCGGAGGCGATCAGGCTCTCGTTGCCGGTGCCGGCGATCAGCTCGTTATTGTAGCTGCCGCCGATGAAGACCTGGTTCTGCGCGCCGCCGACCACGGTCGACGGGCCGTTGCCGACGACGATCTCGGTCGGCGCGTTGGCGCCGTAGAAGATGCCGGCGCCGCTGCCGCCATAGATCACGTCCCCGCCGGTGCCGCCATAGACCAGCGACTGGCCGCTGCCGCAGACGACGGTCTCGGCACCGCTGCCGCCGAAAAGCTGCAGTGAGTTCGAGCCGCCGAAGATCAGGCCGCCTGCTCCGGCGCCGCCATGTATCAGTCCGGTGCCGGCACCCACCACGACCTCGCTGCCATGACCGGCGCCCTCATATAAGGTGAACTCAGCGCCATAGGCGCCGAACACTGTCGATGCGGCGTTGGCATAGATCGTGTCGTTGCCGCCGGGTTCGACGACGACAGTGTCATTGCCATTGTCGCTAACGGCATCGGTGATGTTGTCGGTGCCAGAGCCGAGAAACAACAGGCTGCCGCCGACGCCGGTTGTGATGACCGCGTTGCCGGAGCTGGCGACGATCTCGTCATGGCCGCTGCCGCCGACGATGGTGGCGGGGCCATAGGTGTAGAAAGTTGTGTTGTTGGCGCCGCCGACCAGGGTGTCGTTGGCGCCGTTGGCGATCAGGTAGCCATTGCCGTTGTTGGCGACCAGCAAGGCGTGGCCAATGCCGCCATCGCCGATCGCGACTGGCTGCACGCCCTGTAGCAGCACTCCCGAGACGCCGGCCTGCATCGTGTAATTGGTCGTTTGGTTGTCGAGGTCGAAGATCGCGAGGTTGACGTCGACGGCGCCTGGCGTGTCCGAGAGCGAGGTCAGGATGTTGACAGTCTGGCCGAGCGAGGTCAGGGAATTGATGCCGGCCTGGATCGCCTGAGCCCGGTAGGTGGGCTCGGCCGCGAGATAGGCGGCGAGCAGGCTGGCGGCGCTGGCGCCGGACGAACCGCTGGTGCCGCCGGTGCTGGTTCCACCTGTGCTCGTGCCGCCCGTGCTTGTACCACCAGTGCTGGTGCCTCCAGTGCTCGTGCCTCCAGTGCTCGTGCCTCCAGTGCTCGTGCCTCCAGTGCTCGTGCCTCGGTATTATGTATCAGCCGCCACCACGGCGGACCTACATACAAGCTGCGGCGCGCCTCACGTTTCACTGTGCGAAACGCCAGACTGGCGGCGTAGCGCGGGCGCAGCCTCCACGCCTCGAAAGGGGGTGTGAGGTGTTCGCGCCTTTGGCCATCGACGAGTTGTATTGGGTGCGCATAGGCTGCGAGCTATGCAGCTCGACCGCCATATCGCTCTCTCCGCTTCGTATGTCGGTGGGCCTACATTTGGTGCCGCTATGATGGCGGCACCAGAAGCTTTAGGGCTTAAGCACGCTGCGTCAGTATGGATTTTCTATGGAGGACTGACCTTATTCCTTTTGTCGATTGTCGCTGTATTCGTGCATTCGTGTAAAGACGCGGCGCAGAGACGAATGTCGGTTAGGACGGTCGCTCTTTTAGTATGTGGCCTTCTCCTGCTCGGAGGCGGAGCGGTTTGGTCTGCTTGGCCGCAGACTAAGCTAATACCTTCCTCTGGAACTTTCACCGATCGAAACTCAAACTTAGCCGATCCGGCGCAGCTTTCGCGTCTGGCGCCTCCGCACTGCACCCACATCGACCTTGGCAGTGGCGTCTTGATTGCAAACGCAGGTCACGACGGGATCGAGATAAATGGCGTTTGTGCTAACCTGACTGTCAACAAAGGAGTAAAGATAGAGAATAACAAGCATGACAACGTAGAAGTAAGATAACGTAGACTGGTCCTATAAATCAGCCAATGTTATAACTTCCAAGTTGAGTGCCGCTAAGCATGCAAGCATGAACGTTGCCGCAAACGTCCCGCGTGCCAGCTTGCTAGTGATCGACGCCTCAGTCTCCTGTAAGCCATGCGCCTCTAGCCGCTTTGCTAGCTCGCCATAGGTCACGCCTGCCCGCTTCATCTCCGCCTTGAGGAACCGCGCCGCCTTGCCGGCTAGCTCCTTCTCACTTGACGCGATCCCCATGAGAACCTCACAAATCCTGTCACAAATGACAGATGGCTGTTGCCTATGACAGCATAGCCTGTCATATTCGCTAGGTTACTAGCGGAAGCGACAGGTGGCCAGCCACTTTCTTCTCTCTGCCAAGGCTCGGACGCTCTCGGTAGCTCAGGTCTGCCGCATGACGGACGAAGCAGCCGAGACGATGTTCGCGTCGATCCGCTGGGCTGACACAGACGGCAAGGCTGTGTGCCCGCACTGCGGCTGCCCGACCTGCTACCCGGCTCGCCGGCCGAACGGGGCGCTGCGCTTTCGGTGCAAGGCGTGCCGCAAGGATTTCAGCCTGACCAGCGGAACGCTGTTCGCCTTCCACAAGCTGCCGCTACGGGTCTACCTCGCGGCGATTGTCATTTTCTGCAACGAGGTCAAGGGCAAGTCCGCTTTGGCTCTGAGCCGCGACCTGGGCGTCCAGTACAAGACGGCCTGGGTGCTCGCTCACAAGCTGCGGGAAGCCCTTGCGTCCGAGGTTAAGGGCTACAAGCTGGGTGGTGTCGGGAAGGTCGTCGAGGTCGACGGTGCCTACTTCGGCGGCTACATTAAGCCGGCCAACCATCGTGAGAACCGGCGCGACCGCCGGCTCGTCCGCAACCAGAATGGCAAGCGCCAGTGCGTCGTCGTCATTCGCCAGCGCGACGGCCAGGTCATGCCAGCCGCCTTCCGGTCTGAGGCTCAGGCTTACAGCTACATCCGTAGCCACGTCGCGGCCGGCACCGAGATCATGGCTGACGACGCTAACTCCTGGAACGACCTCCACGCTCACTACGTCGTCAAGCGGATCAATCACCAGCTCGCCTATTCGATGGACGGCGCCTGCACGAACGGAGCAGAGAGCTTCTTTAGCCGGCTGCGGCGGGCGGAACAGGGCCACCATCATCACATCGCGGGCATCTATCTCGCCCGCTACGCCCAAGAGAGCGCGTGGCGCGAGGGTCATCGCCGGCAGAGCAACGGGGACCAGGCGCGCGGTGTGGTCGGGTTGGCGCTGGCAGCTCGGACGAGCGTGGACTTCTGCGGCTACTGGCAGCGGGCTGTTTGACGTTAGCGAAGCGTTAACCGGATTGACGTAGAGGGTGATCGTGGCGTCTAACCGGGTGCGATGGTGCAACTGCAGCGTTTAAGGCTTTTTGTCTATCGGATCGGGTGTTCTGCAGACTCGGAACCGTGTGTCAATAGCTAATTAGCCTTATAATCAAAAATTCATTGGCATCTTTGGTCGTGCACGCTACATTGATTAGAGCGAGCTACGCTTGAGATTAGGAGGCATCGCGATGAACTCTGATATAGATCGAGCTGCCGAGCTGCTGTTTCCAGACAGCGGTCGAAGGGCGCTGGATCTCAAGTTCTTTTTTCAGCCTGGGGCTAGCGCCTCGGCTCTCGCACGTCAAGTTGAAGTCTGCTTCTCGATTTTGAATGACGACGCTTACACAATCGTGAGCATCGACTCAAGCTTGACCGTCTAAACAACAGAGCTTAGTCGGTGCTCTTTCTCCAAGAAGGCACCGACTCTTGTTGTTCTACAAGTTCTACGAGTGTCTGGAGAGGGATAAGCCAACGGCTCCCGTCCGCGTCGATCATCTCATTGGGATCGTGCGCAACTATCATCACGGAGTTGGGGAACTTAGGTTTAAGTCACTGCCTGATTTCGAGGGCGCTCAACTCGGTAACTTTCTGTGGCTTGATGAAGATCGGACAAGCCCGTACGAAGAGTCCTTTAATGATGCTGTTGTTTTCCTTAACGACCGCATCAAAAATGATCTTCCGCTAGCCCGCTTGGTCGTAGCCAAAGAATTGATGCATGTATTTGACGAGCCGTCGCAGCGGACTGACACACGGCAGAAGTTTGAGCAGCTGCTTGAGCAAATTCAATCGTCGCCGATGGCAATAGACGCATCAGAACCGTATGCAGCGGATCGTAACGCGTTGTGGAAGTCTCTGGTGTGCTTAGTGCCTCCTTGGGTCAGGGAAACGCATAAGGCGCAATGGTCTTCTAAGACGGTCACAGCAACTGCTTTAGCAAATGTCTTCTGTTTGCCTGAGTCTATAGTTGATCCTGTCATGGGTGATTACTACGACACCGCCTTCGAGAGACTCGTCTCTAGTCGGTCTTCGTAAAAGTTAGCGAGCGCGGGTTGTTGTAGCAGCCGGTTTTCAAGCTAGTCGCCACTTGACTGAATTTCCATTTCCGATCTCCGTCATCAGCACCCCACGCTTGCGCATCCGAGCCGCGCAGTTATCCACCCGCGCCCGCATGGTTCGCACGCTAGCAGGATCGCCCGCGCCGATCCCTCGAGCCTCCATGACCCCCAGGGTAAGCTCCCGGCAGGTCATAGGCCCGCCAGCCTCCCGCAGCAGCCCCAGGATCAGCCGGGACGTTTCCCCATGCGGCATGTTGTGCCGCCGGGCTGGCCGGACGTGAACCACGTCGAGGTCGATCGCCGGGTCGAATAGCCGGATCGTGGCGTCGATCGCGTCGAGCGAGCCGGTGAGGGTGCGAAGCTGCGATTGTACAGCCTCGAGCGCGGTGGTAAGCTCCTGGCGCTTACGGACCAAGCCAGACAGGACGGGGTTGCTGAGTTCCATGCCCAAAGGATACCGGGCCGGCTAGCTTGTTCAATGTTGCTGTGGTGGCGGGTGCTACATAATACCGAGTGAGACGCCACCTGTTCCTATATGCACGATTGGTCATGATGTCTTCGGCATGACACACGAACCCTTTGCGGAACTCAACGGGAACGGCGGCTAGCGCCTCTTCAAGCAAGGCTTCAGCATAACTTAGTTGCTGGTCTGCATGGATGATGACCGCCGCAACCATACGACAACCCTCATGAGCAGCAGCGGAGACCCCCGCCTCATCCATGAAAACGAATCTCACAGCATTCGTGCCTTGTAGAACGTCGCCAAAAATGGCGAGCGACGGGGGTAGGATGCTCGTCCTAGCCCCCCGGTTTGGGTATGTGAAGTCACACAGCCCCATTTTAAAGGCTCCGCCTTTAATGGGGTCCAGGGGCAACGCCCCTGGCCTTCACCTCACCACCACCTGATGCACATGCCCATCCGGGTCAGCGAACACCGCCGGCTCGCTGCCCTGCCACACCAGCCGGGTCGCCGCCACGTCGTTCGCCCGCCGCGCCGGCCCCGAAGCGCCCGCCGGCCGATAGCCCAGCAGCTCCAGATGCGGCGTCGGGTCGACAGGCTCCAGCGGCACCACCTCCACCACCGGCGCCGCCAGGCCGTCCAGCCGCCCCTGCTCAGCCCCCTGATTGGTCGTGCGCCCAACGTCCACAAGCCCTAGCCCGGCATAGAACGCCACGCTCGCCGCCACGTCCGACACGCTGATCGCCGAGTGGTCGATGCCAATGCCGATCTGCCGCCCCGCCGCCACCCGCCCCCGCCAATGCGCCGGCCGCTCGGCCGCCGGAAACTGCAGCAGCTCGAGCGGATGCCCGTCCGGATCCCGGAACTTGAAGGCGCTCACCCCGCCCGAGCGCGCCGGCAGCCGCTGCGGCCCACCGGTCGAGATCCCAGCCACATCCCCCAGCCGCTCGAACGCCGCGCCGATGTCGGCCACCACGATCGCCAAATGCTGAAACCACAGCGCCGACGCGTCGCCCTCCTGCGGATACGGCGCGCCGTCCGTGTCGAACTGCTCCAACGTCAGCGACTGCTCGCCCAGCACCAGGCGCTGCCGCCGCCCACCTACCGCCAGCCCAAGCTGCGCGCCCTCGGCGGGCGAGAACGTGCTCTCCGGCCCATCCAGGCCAAAGCCCAGCACCGAGCCATAAAACCGCGCGAGCCGTGCCAGGTCCGCCGTCACCAGCCGAACGCCGATCAGTCGCAGAAGCCGCTGCCCGCTCACCGGATGCTCCTCAAGGTCTGACGGCGCCACGCACGTTCAGATAAATCGCCCGCAACGTCTGCGACGCGCACAGGAACAGCCGCGACCGCTCCCGCCCGCCAAACGCCACGTTCGCCACCGTGTCCGGCACCAGCACCTTGCCGAGCAGCGCCCCCGACGGGTCGATGCAATGCACCCCGTCCGCCGCACCGCTCCAGATGTTGCCGTGCTCATCGACCCGGAACCCGTCCGCATACCCCGGCGACACCGCATGGAAGTCCCGCCCGCCGCCAAGCCGCCGCCCATCCTCGCTCACGTCGAACGCCCGGATGCACCGCCGCGGCGCGGCGGCAAACTGCGGCCCCGTCTCGGCGACGTAGAGAATGCGCTCATCGGGCGAAAAGGCGAGCCCGTTCGGCCCCTCGAAATCATCCGCCACCACCTGCAGATCCCCATCAGGATCAAGCCGATAGAGCAGCGCCGGCAACTCCGCCTCCTGCTTGCCGCCCTCGTAATCCGTGTTGATCCCGTAATGCGGGTCCGAAAACCAGATCGACCCGTCCGACCGGCAAACCACATCGTTCGGCGAGTTGAGCCGCTTGCCCCGATAATGGCTCGCCAGCACGCTCACCCGCCCATCGATCTCGGTCCGCGTAATGCACCGCTCCTGATGCAAGCACTCGATCAGCCGCCCCTGCCGATCCCGCGCATGCCCATTGGCAAACCCGGCAGGCTGGCGAAACACCGAAACCCCGCCGCCCTCCGACCACCGCAACACCCGGTCGTTCGGCACGTCGCTCACCAGCAAGCACTGCTGATCTGCAAACCAAACCGGGCCTTCGAGCCACCGATACCCCTCGCCCAGCGTCTCCAGCCGCGCGTTCGGCAGCACATACCCGGCAAATCGCCGGTCAATGATCTCGTACCCGTCCGTCACGTGATGTGACACGCCTCACGCCGCGGGTCGACGTGCAGCTGCACCGTCATCAGCACCGCCGGAGTGTCCCCGATTGTCCCCGACCGATGCCCGCGCTTCCCCTCCACCTCGGCACAGTTCTGGTCCTCGCCGAACGAGAACTCGCCCGCCCCCTGCTCGATCCGCGTGCCGTCCATGCTCTCGATCCACCACCGTCCGGACAGCACGACGATCCATTGCGGCGCCGGGTTCTCATGCCACTCCCCCACCCAGCCGACCGGCTGCACGGTAAACACCACCGTCGACGGGTTATTGCCCTGCTTGTCGTTCCACTGCGGATCCGCCGCACCGACCCCCTTCAGCTCGAAGCTGGTCAGCGCGCACTGCGCCTGATGACTAACCCCCGCCGCATCGGTCCAAAGATGCCAGTACGGCACGCTCGGCTTAGGACCTGCCTGATCGCTCATCATCTATGCCCTCAGAAAAGGCCGAGGCTCTGCCTGGACCCGTCACGCCCGAGCGTGAAGCGGCGCGGCGGAGCCCGCGACCCCAATCCCATTTCGTCAGCCGCGTATGCGGGAGAACGCGGCATAGGGGTGCGAGGACGCCAGCGGATCAGTCAGGAAAGCGTGCGCCCCGTGACCGTCAAGCCCGACCGTGATCAGCAAAAAGCCCGAGGCAAGCGAGAAATTCTTCAAAAAATCCCAAAACAGGTCCCGTGCCTTGCTCTGCCCAGACCGCCAGAAATCCCCCGGCATCCAGAACCGCTTGAACAGCACCGCGGTCATCGCGCAATAGCCAGCCATGATAAAGGCGGCGAGCCGATCCGCCACGCCGGTCACGATGCCGATCGGCATCAGGATCTCGATGCCCAGCCCAACCAGGATCGACGCAATCGCCAGCGGCGCCGAGAAAATCTCGCTCGCCTGCCCGACCGCACCGCGAAAATTCAGGGTCTTATCCAGCGCGCTGGCCGGAAAGAACAGCACGACCAGGCCGTAGCGAACGAGCAGGATGATCAGATTAGCGAACGTCACGATGGTGCACCTTTGAGAAAGGCCAGGGCTCTGCCCTGGACCCGCTGGGACCTGAGGCCCCAGACCCCCGTTCGTAAGGCTAAACCTTTTTTGGCGAAGCCATCCAACCCGCGTCCCCCCTCCACCAACCTCGCCATGGAATCACGCAAGGAAATGGATTTTAAAGGCTCCGCCTTTAATGGGGTCCAGGGGCAAAGCCCCTGGCCTTCCTGACTGAAGCCCGTCCGTCACCTTACTTAAGCCTGTCCGTCAAATGATCCCCCACCCGCAACGCATTGGCCACGATCGTCAAAGTCGGGTTCACCGCGCCAATCGAGGGGAAGAACGACGCGTCCGTCACGTACAGATTATCCACCTCGTGCGCCCGGCAGTCGAGGTTCAGCACCGACGCCTTCGGGTCGGTGCCGAAGCGGCAGGTGCCGGCCTGGTGCGCGGTGCCGTTCTCCGGAATGTTCTTGCCGAGGTAGAGCCGCCGCTCCATCAGCACCTTGCGCGCGCCCATCGGCTCGAGCAGCTGCTCCAGCTTGTGCTTCAGCCCCTGCGCCTCGCGCTCGTTGCTCTCGGTCAGCGACAGCACCACCTTATCGCCGTCATAAATGATGCGGTTGTCCGGGTTCGGCAGGTCTTCGGTCTGCAGCCAGAAATCGATCGAGTGCTCGGCCATCTTGTCGAACGGCATGTTGGGCAGGAACGACAGGAACCCCGGCAGCGCCTCGCCGCGGATCTGATCGCCATGCGAGGTCGCGCACATCTGGATCAAGCCGAGCGGGTGCTCAAAGCCGGGCGCGTCGAAATAGTAGTCGCTGACCGCCAGCGTCTTCTGGAACACCGTGTGGTTCGGCTCTTTCAGCAGCGCCATCAGCACGGTCATGTTGTGCCGCATGTAGTTCCGCCCGACCTGGTTCGAGCCGTTGGCGAGCCCGTTCGGATGGGCGTCGCTCTTCGAGCGCAGCAGCAGCAGCGCCGAGCTCAGCGCCCCGCAGGCGACGACGACGACGTCCGCCGAGTACACCTCGTGCTCGCCGGCCCGCAGCACGTGCACGCCGGTCACCGTCTTGCCGCCGGCGTCGGTCTCCAGCCGCTCGACATAGGCGTTGGTCAGCAGCGTGAAGTTCGAGTGCGCCGCCAGCGTCGGGTCGACGCAGATCACCTGGGCGTCCGCCTTGGCGTTGATCGCGCACGGAAAGCCGTCAAACGCGTCGCAGCGGATGCAGGGGCTGTAGGTGGTCGCCGAGCCGTCCGGATTCTGGTCGAGCTTGATGCCGAGCGGCAGGTGGAACGGGTGCAGACCCTCGCCGGCGAGACGGTCGCTGAGCTGCTGGATCATCGGCTCGTGCAGCACCGGCGGGTAGGCGTAGGGCTTGCTCGACCACGGCTCGTTCGGGTCCTCGCCGCGCCGGCCATGCACGTGGAACAGCGCCTCCGCCTCGCAATAGTACGGCTCGAACGCGTCGTAGCCCAGCGGCCAGGCCGGCGAGACGCCGTCGACGTGATGCACCTCGCCGAAATCCCGCTCCCGCAGCCGGAACAGCGCCGCGCCGTACACCTTCGAGTTGCCGCCCACGTAGTAGTGCAGCCCGGGATGGAAGCTCTCGCCCTTGCGGCCATACCACGTCTCCGGCGCCTGGTAGGTGCCGTCGACGAACACCGTCTTGCTGTCCCAGTTGGCGCGGCTGCGCGGCAGGTAGTCGCCGCGCTCGATCATCAGCACGCGCTTGCCGCTCGGCGCCAGCTTGTGCGCGACCGACCCGCCGCCCGGCCCGCTGCCGATGATGATGACGTCGTAATGGTCGCTTGCAGACATCGGCCCCTCGCTGCGTCAGGACGTTCGGGCCAGGCGCCGAACCTTGCTGCAACGGCGCGGGAGCATGCCGGGTTCGCCGGCTTGCCAACAAGCGCCAGGCGTCGCGACACTGCAGCCGCACGATCGGGGAACGGCATTGGACACCAACAGGCAGATCATCGCCGCACCAGCCGTCTCGCGGCGAAAATCCTTCACCGTCGTGCTGCTGATCGAGCTGTGGGAGCGCTTCGGCTATTACGGCATGCAGGCGATCCTGCTGCTGTTCCTGGTGCAGCGCCTGGGCTTTGCGGACGCGGACGCCAACCTGCTCTGGGGCGCCTTCAGCGCCCTGCTCTACGCCGCACCGGCGCTCGGCGGCTGGATCGGCGACCGCCTGCTCGGCACCCGCCACACGATGTTGATCGGCGCCGCCACGCTGATGAGCGGCTACGCCCTGCTCGCCGTGCCTGCCGAACGCCTGGGCCTGGCGGCCAACGGCGCCAGCCTCTACGGGGCGCTCGCCATCATCATCGTCGGCAACGGCCTGTTCAAGTCGAACGCCGCCAACCTCGTGCGCCGCATCTACGAGGGCGACGACGCGCGCCTCGATAGCGCGTTCACGATCTACTACATGGCGGTGAACCTGGGCTCCACCGTCTCGATCCTGTTCACCCCCTGGATGGCCGGCCGCTTCGGCTGGCACCCGGCGTTCGCCGTCGCCGCCCTCGGCCTCGCGGTCGGGCTCGCCAGCTACGCCGTGCTGCGCCGCTGGCTCGCCCATGTCGGCACGCAGCGCGACCTCGCCCCGCTGCCGCTCCGCCGGCTCGCGGGCCTGCTCGCCGGCATCGTCCTCGCCGCGCTGCTCGCCAGCCTGGTGCTGCAGCATGCGCAGGTCGCGCGCGCCTGCGTCTGGGTCGCCGGGCTCGCCACGATCGGTCTGTGGATCTGGATCTATCGCCGCAGCCACGCCGCCGAGCGCGCCGGGCTGATGGTGATGTACGTGCTGACCGGCGAAGTGCTGCTGTTCTTCGTCTTCTACCAGCAGACCGCAACGTCGCTGCTGCTCTTTTCCCTGCGCAACGTCTCGCTCGAGTTCGCCATCCTCGGCCATCATTTGTTCACTTGGTCGCCAGCGCAGTTCCAGGCCTTCGACCCGATCTGGATCGTGGTGCTGACGCCGATCCTGGTCTGGCTGTACAATCGCGCCGAGACGCGCGGCTGGCGCATTCCCGTGGCGCTCAAATTCGCCGCCGGCTTTGCCGCCAACGCGGCCGCGTTCCTGGTCTGGTGGCTCTGCGCCGCCACCAGCGGCCAGCCGCTGGTCTCGTCCTGGGTGATGGTCTGGGCCTACGGGCTGTTTTCCGCCGGCGAACTGCTGACCAGCGGCCTTGGTCTGGCCGTCGTCGCCCGCTACGTGCCGGCGCGCATGTCGGGCTTCATGATGGGATCGTACTACCTGGCGATCGGCGTCGCCCTCTACATCGGCAGCACGATCGCCAACCTGGCCGCGATCGACAAAGCCATCCCGACGACGGCCACCGCGACGCTCGCGATCTACGCGTCGCTGTTCCGCACCCTGTTCGCGGTCGCCGCGTCAGCCCTGCTGCTGTGCCTCGCGCTGCTGCCCTGGCTCGCCCGCCTGGACCGGCGACACCAGGACGGCGCAGCCGCCACCAGCGACCCGCTCGCCTGAAACCATCACCGTCTCAGGCGAAGACCAGCGCCTACGCCTCGTGCTCGACCGCCGCCGGCTCCTGCGGCGTCGGGCTGGTCTCGACCTTGTCGGCGACCGCGTTCTTGCGGCTGCGCTTGGCCGGCGTGAGCTTCGGCGCGGCGGATTTTGGCGCCGCGGATTTGGCCGGCTTCGGCGCCGCCGTCTTGGCGGCGCGCTTGGGCGCCGTCTCGGCCTTCTGCTCCGCCGCCGCCGGCTGCTTGGTCGCCCGCGTCAGCTCCTTGTTCTTGGCCCGCAGCGTCGAGACCGTCCGCTCAAGCTTGGTGACCTGAGCGCGCAACTCGTCCTTGCTCACCTTCGGCGCCGACACCGACTTGGCCGCGCCCGACTTCGAAGCCACCGACTTCGCAGCCACCGACTTCGCCGCCACCGACTTTGCCGCCACCGACTTTGCCGCCGGGCGCCCGCCCTTTGGCGCAGACGCTTTCGGCGCCACCGGCTTTTCCGTCTTCGACTTCGCCGTCACCGACTTTCTCGCCGTCGACGCTGTCCCCGTCCGGCGCGCCGGAGCGCCTCGTTTTGCTTTCGTTGCCGTGCTTGCTCGCGCCATTTGACCGTGCTCCTGCATTGCCGATTCGCTGGTGGTCTGATCTGTGTGGCTCGGCAATCACACGAATACAAGTATCATGTCGTCAGGTTTCACTTCGACGATTACGCTTTTTGCCGAAATGTTCGTCGACACGCGCTTAAAACGCCCAAGCACAGCGATCCAATCCGAACACAATTCACCCGCGCCGCCCGGCAACGAGGTCGCCGACAACGCCCGGATCAGCCAGCGTCGAGATGTCGCCAAGCTGATCACCTTCGTCGGCGGCGATCTTGCGCAGAATGCGGCGCATGATCTTGCCCGAGCGGGTTTTCGGCAATCCCGGCGCCCACTGGATCACGTCCGGCACCGCAATCGGACCGATCTCGCGCCGCACCCAGGCGCATAAATCCTTTTTGAGTGAGTCGCTTGGCTGCACGCCATCCTTCAGCGTCACGTAGGCGTAGATCCCCTGTCCCTTCACCTCATGCGGAAAACCAACCACCGCAGACTCCGCGACCAGCGTGTTGGAAACCAGCGCGCTCTCCACCTCCGCCGTCCCCATCCGATGACCGGAGACGTTGATCACGTCGTCGACGCGCCCGGTAATCCAATAGTACCCGTCGGCATCCCGCCGCGCCCCGTCGCCGGTGAAGTACAAACCGGGATAGGTCGAAAAATACGTCTGGATGAATCGTTCGTGATCGCCGTAGACGGTGCGCATCTGTCCCGGCCAGCTATCCGCCAGGCACAGATTGCCCTCCGCCTCGCCCTCCAGCACCCGCCCTTCGGCGTCGACGAGCAGCGGCTTGATGCCCGGCAGCGGCAGCGTCGCCGAACCCGGCTTGGTCGCAATCGCCCCCGGCAGCGGCGAGATCAGGATCCCCCCCGTCTCCGTCTGCCACCACGTGTCGACGATCGGGCAGCGCTCGTCGCCGACAACACGATGATACCACCGCCACGCTTCCGGATTGATCGGCTCGCCGACGCTGCCCAGAATGCGCAGGCTGCCGCGATGATGCTTCTTCACAGGCCCATCGCCCTCGCGCATCAGCGCGCGGATCGCCGTCGGCGCGGTGTAGAAGATGTTGACCTGGTGCGTGTCCACCACATGCCAAAAACGCCCGGCATCCGGATAGCTCGGCACGCCCTCAAACATCACCGTCGTCGCGCCGTTCAGCAGCGGCCCGTAGACGACATAGGTGTGCCCAGTCACCCAGCCGACGTCGGCGGTGCACCAGAACACCTCGCCCGGCTTGTAGTCGAACACCAGCTCATGCGTGAAGCTCGCCCACATCAGGTAGCCGCCGGTGGTGTGCAGCACGCCCTTCGGCTTGCCCGTGCTGCCCGACGTGAACAGCAGAAACAGCGGATCCTCCGCCGCCATCTCCGCCGGCTCGCACACCGCCTCCTCGTGCGCGAGCAAATCCTCGTAGCGCAAATCGCGCCCCGCCTGCATCGCCACCGCCGCCCCCGTCACCGCAACGACGATCACCTGCGCCACACCCGAACGCCCCGCGAGTGCCGCATCCGCATTCGCCTTCAGCGGCACCAGCTTGCCGCCGCGCCGCCCCTCGTCGGCGGTGATCAGCAGCGTGCTGCCGCAACCCTCGATCCGGTTCGCCAGGCTGTCCGGCGAAAACCCGCCAAACACCACCGAATGCACCGCGCCGATGCGTGCACAAGCCAGCATCGCCACCGCCGCCTCCGGCACCATCGGCAAGTAGATCGTCACCCGGTCGCCACGCCGAACCCCCAGCCGACGCATCGCCGCACCCAGCCGGCACACGTCGCGATGCAGCTCGCGATAGGTGATCGCGCGATGCATCCCCGGCTCGTCGCCCTCCCACACAATCGCCACCTGGTCCCCACGCGCCGCCAGGTGCCGATCCAGACAGCACACCGACGCATTCAGCGTGCCGTCCTCGAACCAGCGGATCGAGACGTCGTCGACAAAGCTCGTGTTCTTGATCACCGTCGGCCGGCGCGACCAAACCAGACGGTCGAGCTCGCCGGTCCAGAACTCGTCCGGCTCCAAAGCCGCATGATTGGTCATCAGCCGGAATCGCTCGGCGTTCACATGCGCCGCAGCAGCCAGCGCGGGCTTCACGTGATACAGCGTGTTCTCGGTCATGACGTTCTCCCGGCAATCGTTTTTGGCGCCTCGAGGGCGGCCGGCATACCGTAAAGCAAACTGCGGGAGCGCGAGCGAGATGGATTTGCAAAAGCTGGCCGCGCTGCGCGCACGCTTCGCCACCACCCCCACCACCACCACCGACGACGACTTCACCAACCCACTGTTCCGCGCCATCGCCGCGCGCCAGTTCGACGGCGCCCGCCGCACCCTGCCCTATGCCGGCCCCGCCACCCTGCTCGGCCTGCCGCACCGCCCCGACGCGCCCGACCTGCCCGGTTTCGGCGGCCTCGACGTCGCCCTCATTGGCGTCCCGTTCGACCTCGGCGTCACCAACCGCGCCGGCGCCCGCCTCGGCCCACGCGCCGTGCGCGCCGTCGAACGCATCGGCCCGATGGACCACGTCCTGCACACCGCCCCCGCCCTGCTCGTCCACGCCGCAGACATCGGCGACGTCCCGCTCGCCAGCCGCTTCAGCCTCGAGCAATGCCACGCCGACATCGAAGCCTTCTACCGCCGCATCGTCGGCGCCGGCGTCATCCCACTCTCCGTCGGCGGCGATCATTCCATGACCCGCTCGATCCTGCGCGCCGTCGGCGCCACCCGCCCGGTCGGCCTGATCCACATCGACGCCCATTGCGACACCTCCGGCGCCTACGAAGGCACCTCGCTGCACCACGGCGGCCCGTTCCGACAAGCCGTGCTCGACGGCGTGCTCGACCCGGAACGCACGGTGCAGATCGGCATCCGCGGCGGCGCCGAATATCTGTGGGAGTTCTCAACCGCGTCCGGCATGACCGTCATCCACGCCGAGCAGGTGCACGAACGCGGCATCCCCGCCGTGCTCGCGCAAGCCCGCGCCGTCGTCGGCAACGCCCCGCTCTACGTCTCCTTCGACATCGACAGCATCGAGCCCGCACTCGCCCCCGGCACCGGCACGCCCGAAGTCGGCGGCCTGTTCCCACACCAGGTGCTGCAACTCCTGCGCGGCCTCACCGACCTCGACATCGTCGGCGCCGACGTCGTCGAAGTCGCCCCGCAGTATGACGCGACGACAGCAACAGCGCAGATCGCAGCACAGATGCTGTTTACGGTGTTCTGCCTTGTTAGCCTTCAGAAGAAGTAAGGCGAGGGCTCTGCCCTCGACCCGCTGGGGGCGGCGCCCCCAGACCCGCATCCGTCAGGAGCGTACACCCACCTCTTTCTTTCTGGCGAAGCCAATCAATCCTGCTTCCCACACTGCGGACCTAGCCGTGGGATCATGAATAAGAAATGGATTTTAAAGGCTCCGCCTTTAATGGGGTCCAGGGGCAAAGCCCCTGGCCTTGCTTTCTTCGCTAAGCACCGTCTCGACAAACTCGCCGAGATCACCGCCCGAAAACAGGTGTCCTCTCACCCCTGCCGCCTGCGCCGCGGCAAGATCGCGCGCCTGGTCGCCGATCAGCACGCAGCGTGCGGCGTCCAGCTCCCACGCCCGCATCAGGTCCAGCACCATCCCCGGCGCCGGCTTGCGCCAGTCGGACTCCCGCCGATACCGGCCGACCGTGCCGTCGGGGTGAAACGGGCAGGTCCGGAGGTCGTCCACCGTGCCGCCGCCGGCCTGCAGCGCCGCGGTCATCCGCCGGTGCAGCGCCGCCACGTCGTCCTCGCCGAACAGCCCCCGCGCCACCCCCGACTGGTTCGTCACCACGAACACGTGCCAGCCCCGCGCCGTCGCCTGCCGCACCGCCGCCACTGCGCCGCGCATCCACTCCCAGCGCGCCCACGTGCCGACATAGCCGTGGTCGCAATTGAGCACGCCGTCGCGGTCGAGCAGCAGCGCCGGCCGCCGCAGCGGCCCGATGCGCGCCGCCAACCCCGCCGCCGCACCGTCGATCACCTCGCCCGCCACCACCGTCGCCGCGTCCGGCTCTGCGTGCCCTGGATGCGCAGACGCCGCCAGCACGATCCCGCTCTCCCGCGCGCGCCCGTGGGCGGCGAACATCACCTTGCGGCCGGCGCCGGCCGGGTCACCCGCGAACGCCGCCAGCGCCGGCCCCAGATCGCCCGCCGCCACGCCCTCGCTTCGCACCAGCAGGACGGGCTCGTCGGCAGCCGCGTCGCCCGTCGCCGCGAGGGTGATGTAGGCCCGCTTCGGCAGGCTCGCCGCCAGCCGCCCGAGCTCCGGCAGCCCCGCCGCCGGCGCCACCAGGACGAAGCTGTCGATCCCCCAGCGCTGCAGCTCGCGCATCTGCCAGCCCAGCAGCGACCGCCCGCCCACCTGCCGCCGCCAGTCGACCGCGGCCGAGAGTCGCAGCACCGCCCGCCTCGGCAGGCTTGCCTCAGCCAAACGCGGCGACGGTGCGCGCCACCCCTTCCTCCAGGCTGATGAACGGCCGGTCCCACCCCGCCCGCCGCAGCTTGCCCACCGGCGCCTCGGTGAAATACTGGTAGTGCTCGCGCAGCCCGGCCGGCATGTCGACATAGGCAATCCGCGGCGCCTGCCCGCACGCCGCAAAAGTCGCCCGCGCCAGGTCGTTCCAGCTCCGCGCCCGCCCGCTGCCGACGTTGAACAGCCCGCTCGGCCCGGCCGTCGTCTCGGCCAGCCACCGGATCACCGCCACCACGTCGTCGACATGCACGAAGTCGCGCTGCTGCTCGCCATCGGCCACCCCGTCCCGATGCGAGCGGAACAGCGTCACGGTCTCCCCGGCTTGCACCAGCGGAATGATCTTGCTGACCACCGACCGCATCTCGCCCTTCTCGGCCTCGCCCGGCCCATAGACGTTGAACAGCTTCAGCCCGGCCCAGCGCGGCGGCATCCGCCAGCCCTGCGCCCGGTCCATGGCCACCCGCCGGTCCACCAGGTGCTTGGACCAGCCATACGCGTTCAGCGGCCGCAGCGCCGCCAGCGCCCCCGGCGCATCGGCATCCTCGAAGCCGGCCGAACCGTCGCCATAGGTCGCCGCCGAGGAGGCATAGATCAGCGGCACCCCCGCCGCCGCGCACCACGCCCACAGGTCGAGCGTCAGCCGCACGTTGTCGCGCAGGATGCGGTCGACGTCGGTCTCCGTCGTCGCCGACACCGCCCCGAGATGCACCACCAGCGAAACCTGCCCCGCCTGCCGCTCCAGCCACGCCGGCAGGCTCTCCGGCGTGATCAGGTCGTGCAGCGCCACGTCGACCAGGTTGCGCCACTTGCCGCCCGCCCGCATCCGGTCGCAGCCGACCACCCGCCGCCCCGCCTGGCCGAACGCCCGCGCCACGTGCGCGCCGATGAACCCGGCCGCCCCGGTGACCAGCACGAGGCTCACCCGTCCACCCGCAGCCGCGCCCCCACCTTCGCCCCCACTTTGGCCCCAACCCGCGCCCCAACCCGCGCCCCCACCCTGGCAAGCGTCGCCGTCGTCGATTGCCCCTCCACCAGCGTCGCCAGCACCACCTCGCCGCCATGCGCCTGCACGATGTCCGCGCCCACCACGTCGGCCAGCGCATAGTCCGCGCCCTTGACCAGCACGTCCGGCAGCAGCGCCTCGATAAGCTGCAGCGGCGTGTCCTCCTCGAAGGCGGTGACGCAGTCGACATAGCTGATCGCCGCCATCACCTGCGCCCGCGCCGCCAGCGGGTTCACCGGCCGGCTCGGCCCCTTCAGCCGCGCCACCGAGGCATCCGCGTTGAGCCCCACCACCAGCCGGTCGCAGCGCCCGCGCGCCGCCCGCAGCAGCGCCACATGGCCCGGATGCAGCAGGTCGAAGCACCCGTTGGTAAAGCCGACCCGCAGGCCCTGCGCCTTCCAGCGCTGCACCAGGGCGAGCGTGCCCGCCAGCGGCCGCAGCCCGGGCAGCGCCTCCTCCGCCTCGTCGCGGCTCTGCAGCTCGTGCAGCACCTCGTCCACCGTCGCCGTCGCCGTGCCGAGCTTGCTCACCACCACGCCGGCCGCCGCATTGGCCACCCGCATCGCCTGCACCAGCGACATCCCCGAGGCATGCGCCAGCGCCATCGTCGCGATCACCGTGTCGCCGGCGCCCGAGACGTCGAACACCTCGCGCGCATGCGTCGGCACCGAGCTCACCGCCCCGTCCGCCTCCACCAGCATCATGCCGCGCTCCGAGCGCGTCGCCAGGATCGCGCTCGCGCCCGCATCCGCCAGCACAAGCCGCGCCGCCGCCGCCACGCCGTCATCGTCCTCCACCCCCAGCCGGCTCGCCGCCGCCAGCTCGCGCAGGTTCGGCGTGATGCAGGTCGCCCCCCGATAACGCCCGAAATCCTCGCTCTTGGGGTCGACGAACACCGGCGTGCCCTGGCTGCGCGCCGCCGCAATCACCGCCTCGATCACCGCCGGCGCCAGCACCCCCTTGCCGTAGTCGGACAGGATCACCGCCCCCGCCCCCGGCAGCAGCCGGCTGATCTCCACCAGCAGCGCCGCCTGCTCGCCCGGCTGCAGCGCCAGCCGGCTCTCCTCGTCGGCACGCACGATCTGCTGCTGCGAGGCGATGAAGCGCGTCTTGCAGATCGTCGGCCGCTCGGCGCTCGCGACCAGCGCGCAGCGGATCCGCCCGATCCCCGCCGCCAGCCGCACCACCGTCTCGCCCAGGCTGTCCCGCCCGACGAGGCCCACCAGCACCGCCTGCCCACCCAGCGTCGCGATGTTGTGCGCAACGTTGCCGGCGCCGCCCAGCATCTCCTGGGTGCGGGTGAGGTGCAGCACCGGGATCGGCGCCTCGGGCGAGATGCGCTCGATCCGGCCATGCACGAAACGGTCGAGCATGACGTCGCCGATGCACAGGATGGTGACGCCGGAGAAGTCCATCAGCCGTGGGCCGGCAAGGCAAGGCAAGCCAAGGGGCTTTCCCTCCGGGAGCCTTTCCAACTGCGCTCTGCGCAGTCGGAACCTTTTGGCTCACTCCGCCCGTTGACCCCACCAAAGCCGAGGCTTTGGAAACATCTCGTAAGGGACTGTGGCTCAGGCGGGCGGACAGCGAGCGGCGCAGCCATTTGATAGGCTGAATGCGGGTCTGGGGGCGCCGCCCCCAGCGGGTCGAGGGCAGAGCCCTCGCCTTGCTCATTCTCCAACAGCTTTTTGCCCGCTGCCGGCATCAGCGCCCGACTCAGATACGTATATTCCAGCGCCTGCTCCTCGGCCTGCTCCGGCAGGTTCGCCCCCGCCGCGTGCCCGCCCTCGACCTGCTCGAAATAGTAGAACGGCAGTCCCAGCGCCTCCATCCTGGCGGCAAACCGCCGCGCATGCACCGGCCCCACCCGGTCATCCTTGGTCGTCGTGAAGATGAACGGCTTGGGATACGCGACCCCCGCCCGCAGCGCCTGCAGCGGCGAGATCCTGGCCAGGAACGCCCGCTGCGCCGGCACCGCGACGGAGCCATACTCGTCCACCCACGACGCGCCGGCCGCCATCGTCTCGTAGTGCAGCATGTCGAGCAGCGGCACGTCGATCACCACGGCGCGCCACAGCGCCGGATGCTGGGTGAGCTCCACCCCCATCAGCAGCCCGCCATTCGAGCCGCCGCGGATGCCGAGCCGCGCCGGCGCGGTGATGCGCCGGCTGATCAGCGCCTCGGCCACCGCGGCAAAGTCGTCAAAGACGTGCTGCCGCTTCGTCTGCAGCCCGGCCTCGTGCCAGCGCGGCCCGAACTCGCCGCCGCCACGGATGTTGGCCAGCACGTAGACGCCGCCATGGTCGAGCCAGAGCCTGCCCAGCGCGCCGGAGTAGGTCGGCGTCTCGGAGACCTGGAAGCCGCCATAGGCGTAGAGCAGCGTCGGGTTCCGCCCGTCGAGCACCATGTCGCGCCGGTGCACGACGAAATACGGCACCCGCGTCCCGTCGCTCGACACCGCCTCCGCCTGGTCGACGACGTAGGGCGCAGCGTCGAACTGCGCCGGCAGCGACTTGATGGCGGCGAGGCTCCCGGTCCCGGCATCGCCGAGCCAGAGCTGCGTCGGGTCGAGAAAGCCGGTCACGTCGAGAAATACGGTCTCGTCATGGATGTTGGTGTCGGCGACGTCGATGCTGTCGTCCTGCGGCAGGGCTAGCCGGGTCTGGCGCCAGCCGCCGGCGTCCGGCGTGAACACCCGCGCCTGCCCGCGCACGTTGTCGTAGATCGCCGCCACCACCCGGCCGCGGGTGATCCCGATCGTGTCGAGCGACTGCGTCGGGCCGGGCGCGAACACCACCTGCGGCGGCGCATCGAGCCGCGCCGCGTCCAGCGCGATCACGCTCCCGGCGGTCAGCGCCGCGCCGCCGGCCGGAGTCCAGTCCTGGTTGAGGGTGACGATCAGCCGGTTGGCGACCAGGCCATCGACAACCGATTTCGGCGGCAGCGCCAGCCGCTTGAGCCCGCCCGGCGTCAGCACCCGATACTCGAAGGTGAAGAAGGTCAGCGCCCGGCTGATCAGGGTGAGCCGATGGCCATCACCGTCGACGAGCTGCATCGGCATCACGTCGGTGTCGCCCGGCGCGCCGCGATACAGCTCGGTCGCCGCGCTCAACGGCTCGCCCCGGCGCAGGCGCTTGACCACGAACGGGTAGCTCGAGGCCGTCATCGTGCCCGGCCCCCAATCCCGCGCCAGCAGCAGCGTGTCGTCGTCCAGCCAGGCGGCGTCCTGCTTGCTGCGCGGCAAGGCAAACCCGCCGGGCACGAACCGGCCCGATGCCAGGTCGAACTCCCGCATCGTCACCGCGTCCTCGCCGCCATCCGACAGGCTGATCAGACAGCGCCGCTCATCCGGCTCGGCGCAGCTCGCCCCCTTCCACACCCAGTTCGCATGCTCCGCCTGGGCCAGCGCGTCGAGGTCGAGCATCACCCGCCAGTCCGGCGCCGGGCTGCGATAGCTCGCCAGCCCCGCGCGCCGCCACACCCCCCGCGTATGCGCCGCGTCGCGCCAGAAATTGGTGACGTCCCCGCCCAGCATCTGCGGCGCCGGAATACGGTCGCGCGTCTCGGCCAGCGCCAGCGCCTGACGATACAGCGGCTGATACCGCGGATCCGCCCGCAGCTCCGCCAGGGTGCGCCCGTCATGCGCCCGCACCCAGCGCAGCGCCGCCTTGCCGTCGACCTGGCCCAGAAACCCAGGCGTGCCGACCACAGCGGCCGCCACCGCAGTCATCGAGAACGCCACCAGGCTGGCGATGACAACAGCCGCAAGGTGACGCATGGCAATCCCGGACGATGACCGCGCAATCGTAGCGGTGATGGCCGCGCTAGCAAAGCAAGGCCAGGGCTCTGCCCTGGACCGGCTGGGGCCCGCGGCCCCAGACCCCATTTGAATGGGACTACGCCTTAATCGTGCTAGCAATTCACCGAGCTGAGGCCTCCCGAAGGTGGTTGTACAAATCTTGTCTATTGGCAAGATTTACACCAACCTATTGAAAACTAACGTTTTCTTCGGCGGTTCAAGCGGGCAAGTGCCCTCATCCCATCCCTTCAAAAATCTTGCTGTATTTCGCCTAGTACAAAACCGCAGCTTTGTTGAAGAAGCCCCTTATAAGTCGGGTCTGGGGCCTTCCGGCCCCGTCGTGCGAATGCACGCTGGCGCGTGACCGGTCCAGGGCAGAGCCCGGCCTTCCTTCGGAGAACTCCCCTGCCCCTCGACCTCGCCGACCTGCAGCGCCTGGACCGCGACGACCCGCTGGCTACCTTCCGCGCCGAGTTCGAGCTGCCTGCCGACATCGTCTACCTCGACGGCAACTCCCTCGGCGCCCTGCCCAAGGCGACGCCGGCGCGCCTGGCCGAGGTAATCAGCCAGCAATGGGGCGTCGGCCTCATCCGCTCCTGGACCACGGCCGGCTGGCTCGACCTGCCAAGCCGCCTGGGCGACAAGATCGCGACCCTGCTCGGCGCCGCCCCCGGCACCGTGCTGGCTGCCGACAGCACCTCGATCAACCTGTTCAAGCTGCTCGCCGCCGCGCTCCGCCTGCGCCCCGACCGCCGCGTCATCCTCTCCGAGCACGGCAACTTCCCGACCGACCTCTACGTCGCCGAGGGCCTCGCCGAGCTGCTGGCCCAGGGCCACACGCTCCGCCTGGCCGAGCCCGCCGGGCTGGCCGCCGCCATCGGCCCGGACGTCGCCGTCGTCATGCTGACCCATGTCGACTACCGCACCGGCGCCATGCACGACATGGCGGCGATCACCGCCGCGGCGCACGCCCACGGCGCGCTGACCCTCTGGGACCTCGCCCACTCCGCCGGCGCGGTGCCGCTGGCGCTGGCGGCGGCGGCCGCGGATTTCGCCGTCGGCTGTGGCTACAAATTCCTGCACGGCGGCCCCGGCGCCCCCGCCTTCCTCTACGTCGCGCCCCGCCACCAGGCGGCCGCCCGCTACCCGATCACCGGCTGGCTCGGCCACGCCGACCCGTTCGGCTTCCACCCCACCTACGCCCCCGCCCCCGGCCTCGCCCGCGCCACCGTCGGCACCCCCTCGGTCATCGCCATGACGGCGCTCGACGTCGGCGTCGACATCCTCCTGCGCGCCTCGATGCCCGAGCTCCGCCGCAAATCGCAGCACCAGGCCGACCTGCTGATCGCCCTCGTCGAAGCAACCTGCCCCGAACTCACCCTGGCCACCCCCACCGACGCCGCCCACCGCGGCAGCCAGGTCTCGTTCCGCCACCCGCACGCCGAAGCGATCATGCAGTCCCTGATCGCCCGCGGCGTCATCGGCGACTTCCGCACCCCCGACATCCTGCGCTTCGGCATCACCCCGCTAACGCTCCGCTACGCCGACCTCTGGCACGCCGCCGTCGCGATCAGCGAGGAAGCCAAGGCCAGGGGCTTTGCCCCTGGACCCCATTAAAGGCGAAGCCTTTAAAATCCATTTTTATTCATAACTCACGGGGGCGAACCCGGCTCGGTCGAGTGAAGGATCGATGGCTTCGCCAAGCAAGGAAGCGCCCGTCTAGACTCCAAACGGATGCGGGTCTGGGGGCGCCGCCCCCGTCGTGCGCAGCACGCTGTTGCGTGTCGTGCGCAGCACGCTGTCGCGTGTCGTGCGCAGCACGCTGTCGCGTGACGGGTCCAGGGCGGAGTGAGCTAAAGGTTCCGGCTGCGCGAAGCGTAGTTGGAAAGGCTCACGGAGGGGGAGCCCTGGCCTTCATACCGCCGATGATCAAACGGCTTAGCATCGATGTCCGGCGTCCTGCCGCTGATGATGTCGGCCAGCAGCCGCGCCGAGCCGCAGGCCATCGTCCAGCCCAGCGTCCCGTGTCCGGTGTTGAGAAACAGCTCCGGGTAGCGCGTCCGCCCGACCACGGGCGTTCCGTCCGGCGTCATCGGTCGCAGCCCGGTCCAGAACTTCGCTCCGGTCGGGTCGCCCGCCCGGGGAAACAGGTCGGTCAGCGAGCGCACCAGCGTCTGTCGCCGCGGCGCCCGCAGGCGGCTGCTGAACCCCGCCAACTCCGCCGTGCCACCGACGCGGATGCGCTCGCCCAGCCGGGTGATCGCGACCTTGAACGTCTCGTCCATCACCGTCGATTGCGGCGCCGATGCCTCCACACCGACCGGCAGGGTGAGCGAGTAGCCCTTGACGGGGTAGACCGGGATGCGAACCCCGAGCGGCGCCAGCAGCGCCGGCGAGAAGCTCCCGAGCGCCACCACATACGCATCCGCCCGCTCGACGCTCTGTTCGGTCCGAACACCGGCAATACGGTCGCCCGCCCTCTCGAGCGCCGCGATCCGCACGCCGTAGCGAAAGCCAACCCCGGCCGCCTCGGCCAGCGCCGCCAGCCGCTGGGTGAACAGGTGCGCGTCCCCGGTCTCGTCGCCCGGCAGGCGCAGGCCGCCGATGATCGGCACCGCCGCCTCGGCCAGCCCCGGCTCGACGGCGACGCAGCCGGCCGCATCCAGCACCTCGAACGGCACATGGCTCTGCGTCAGCACCGCCGTGTCGGCGCCGATATGGTCGAACTGCTTCTGGGTGCGGAACAACTGAAGCGTGCCCGCCTGCCGCCCGTCATAGGCGATGCCCGTCTGCCGGCGCAGCGCCCCCAGGCTGTCCCGGCTATACTCGGCGAGCGCCACCATGCGCCGCTTGTTGCGCTCGTAGGCCGCCTCGGTGCAGTTCGCCAGCATCTGCCCGAGCCAGGACAGAAAGCGCAGGTCCAGCATCGGCCAGACCACCAGCGGCCGATGCCGCATGGCCAGCCACCGCAGCGCCTTCAGCGGAATGCCCGGCGCCGCCCAGGGCGACGAGTAGCCGGGCGAGACCTGCCCCGCATTGGCAAAGCTGGTCTCCATCCCGGCCGCCGGCTGCCGATCCAGCACCGTCACCTCGTGACCAGCCTGGTTCAGATACCAGGCCGTGGAAACGCCGATGACACCACTGCCGAGGACGATGACTTTCATAAACGGCATAACGCGAGAGGTGGGCGGAAAGGCCAGGGGCGTTGCCCCTGGACCCCATTAAAGGCGCAGCCTTTACAATCCATTCCTGATCTCTGATTTCCACGGCGAGGTCGATGCCGGGGAAGCCGACAGAACTGGCATGGCTTCGCCTATCCCTGATGCACGCTCAGCCACTCCGACAGCGCCGCCTGCATCCGCGCCGACAGCGCCTGGTTGGCGCCGATCGCGTCCACCGCCCGCGTCGCCGCGATCCTGCCGCCGGACCCCTTGGCGGACGGATCGGCGAGCAGCGCCTGCGCGGTCGCCGGATCGTTGCTGGCCCGGGCGATCCCGGGCAGCAGAGTGATCTGCCCCCACGGCGTCAGATGCGCCCGGAGTGCCGCCTGGTGCGCCAGCACCGCCGTCCAGACGCGCTCCGGCGCATCGCTGTACTCGGCAGCACTCTGCAGCATCCGGTCGATACGGCCGTTGGGGATGGCGCCGGAGCCGGCAAACGGCACGAAGCCCTCGATCAGCGCCGGATCGTGCGCCGCCCCCATGGCGGCAAAGTAGCGCAGCTTCTCCTCGCTATCGGTCGCCGCCAGGCCGGCGTCGCGGAGCTGCTCCCAGGTCGCGTGGTCGGCGTGCATGCCAACGATCATCAGCACCGGCTCGCGCAGGCTCGGCGGCAGCGCCGCTTGGTCCTGGCGGTAGGCGGCATAGCGCGCCTGCGCCTCGACGGCCACTTCACGATCCCCGAGCCGGCCGAGTGCGAGGATCACCTCGGGGCGAAGCAGCGTGTCGAGCACCGGCTCGCCCGGCTTCGGCGTCCAGCCGAGCCGGCGCAGCAGCGGGTTGAGCAAGCCCCGCGTGTAGCCGCGCCAGGCGTCGCGCGTCGGCTGGCCCCGCTCGAGCTGGTCGACCTGCACGATGCGCCCGATCGTGTCGTGCCACACCGTGTAGCTCCGCTCGTCCGTCAGGTGGCCGAGCAGCTCGAGCCAGGACGACATCGGCTGCTGGCCGCTCTCGAACAGCGCATACTGGTCGCCGAGCAGGTTGGCGCGGTCCGCCTGATCGAGGCCGCCATAGCCGTCGACGAGTGCGGCAAGCGCCGGCGCGGCATACATCGTGCGGAAGTAGCCACTCTCGTCTGCATTCACCTTGATCGGCTCGCCGCAGCCGGTGAAGCGCAGATGCGCCGGCTGGTCGGCCAGGATCACCACCTGTCGCGCGTCGGCCGGCGCGCCGCCGACCGCCTGCACCTCGACCGGCACCTGCCAGACCTGCGGCTTGGGATGCGGATCGTGCACGGTGAAGCGCGACTGCGTCAGCGTCACCTCGGTGGCGCCGGCGCGGCAGGCGGTGGCGGCCGAGATCAGCGGAATGCCCGGCTGGTCGGTGAAGCTGCCGGCGACGGCGGCGACCGGCTTGTGCGACACCGCGGCGAGATCCGCCCAGAGATCGTCGCTGGTGGTGTTCGAGTAGGCATGCTGACGCATGTAGAGCCGCATGCCGTCGCGGAAGCTGTCCGGCCCCAACCAGTCCTCGATCATCCGGATGACCTGGCTGCCCTTCTGGTAGCTGATCAGGTCGAACATCGTGTACGCTTCGTCCGGGTTCTGGATCGCGTAGTGCATCGGATGCGTGCTCGGCGCCGCGTCCACCGCCATCGCCCGCTCATGGTCCTGATGCTCGCGCGGACGGACCTGCCAATCCGGATTGAAGTGGTCGGTCGCCTTGTTCTCCATCCAGGTGGCGAAGCCCTCGTTGAGCCAGATGCCGTCCCACCAGCCCATCGTCACCAGGTCGCCCGACCACTGATGCGCCATCTCATGCGCGACCACGAGGTAGACCAGCTCCTGCGTCTCCGGCGAGGAGTTCGCCGGGTCGTAGAGCAGCGCGTTGTCGATGAACGTCATCGCGCCCCAGTTTTCCATCGCCCCGGCCTGGTAGTTGCCGGGGATCGCCAGCGCGTCGAGCTTAGGCAGCGGGAAGGCGGTGGCGAAGTAGTCGTTGTAGTACGGCAGCACGCTGGTCATCGCGCCAAGCGCATACTTGCCGGTCTGCTCCTCGCCGGTCGGCGCCCAGACCGCGAGCGCGGTGCTGCCGGCACGCCCCTGCACCGCCGACATGTGGCCCGCGACCAGCGCCAGCAGGTAGCTCGACATCGTCGGGCTGGCCGGAAAGCGCACAAGCACCCGCCCCGGCCCGGCCGGGCTGCGGCTCGCCTCGGGCATGTTGGCGCGAATGGCGAGGTCGTCCGGCAGCGTCACGTTGAGCGTGAACGTCGCCTTGAAGGCCGGCTCGTCCCAGCCGGGAAACATCCGGCGCGCGTCGGCGACCTCGAACTGGGTCACCACCATGCGCTGCGTGGCGCCTGCCGCCTGGCCGCCGGCCTTGCCCGGCGCCTTGTAGTCGTCGAGGTAGACGCCGGCCGGCGTCTGCGGGATCGGGCCGGCATACTCCACATGCAGCGCGTGCGGGCCCGCCGCGGCAGCGCTGGCAAGCTTGAGCGTCGCCGTCTGCGCGTGCTGGTCCTCGCTGACGGCAAGCGGCTTGCCGTCCAGGGTCGCCCGCGCGATCGCCAGCCCAGCCTGGTTCAGCACGATCGTGTCGGTCGGCTGGAGGACGGTGACCGCGACGTCCTCACGTCCGGTGAAGGTCGCGGCGCCGACATCGAGCACGAGGTCGATCGTGTAGGCGGTCGGCCGCATGGTCTTCGGCAACTGGCCGGGGGTGCTGTCAAACGAGAACGGTGCGGCCTCAGCGGCCGTCGCAAGCGCGCAGAGGGCAGTCGCGGTCAAAAGGGCAGTGCGCACGGCGGAACTCCGGAAAGAAGAAAGGCCAGGGCTCTGCCCTGGACGGGACCCCATCGCACAAATGCGACGGGGTCTCCCTGCCAAGGGCCCGAGGCCCTTGGATCCCGGCTTTAAGCGCGTTCGTTGGCGGCGATCAAACGCTGCATCTGCGGATAGATCCCGCTCTGCCAGCGCCGGCCGCTGAACACGCCATAGTGACCAACCCCTTCCTGCACGTAGCCCGACTTGCGGCCCTCCGGAATGCCCGAGCACAGCGTCAGCGCGGCGCTCGTCTGGCCGAGCGAGCAGATGTCGTCCAGCGCTCCCTCAACGGTCAGCAGCCCCGGCTTGCGAATGCGGTCGAGCTCGACCCGCCGCCCGCCGACCGTGAAGTCGCCACGCGCGAGGTCCTGGCGGATGAACACCCGCTCCAGCGTCTCGAGGTAGAACTCCGCCGGCATGTCCATGACCGACAGGTACTCGTTGTAGAAGGCGCGATGCGCGGCGATGCTCTCATCGTTGCCGCGGATCAGGTTCTCGAAATGGTCCCAGTGCTTGTGCGCATGGCGATCGGCATTCATCGAGATGAAGGCGGTCAACTGCAGGAACCCCGGATAGACGCGTCGGAACGCGCCCTTGAACCGCCACGGCACCCGGGTCACCAGATTGCGGTCGAACCAGTCGAGGTCGTGCTCGCTGGCGAGCTTGTCGACGTCGGTCGGCGCGACGCTGGTGTCCACCGGCCCGGCCATCAGGGTGACGGAGCGCGGCTCGGCCGGGTCCTCGTCCGCCGCCATCAGCGCGATGGCGGCGAGCGCCGGCACCGCCGGCTGACACACGGCGAGCACATGGAAGCCACCGCCGCCAAACGACAACTGGGCGCGCAGCTCGCCGACGAACTCGTCGAGCCCAAAGCGCCCGGCGGCGAGCGGCACGTCCCGCGCATTGTGCCAGTCGGTGAGGTAGACGTCGTAATCGGCCAGCGCCGTCCGCACCGTGCCGCGCAGCAGGGTCGAGAAGTGCCCCGACATCGGCGCCATGATCAGCAACCGCGGCTGCGTCGCCTCGCTGGCCAACTCCTTGCGAAAGTGCAGCATCGAGCAGAACGGCGAGGTCATGGCGACCTCCTCGATCACCGCGACCACGCGGTCGCCCACCCGAACGCTGTCGATGCCGAAGGCCGGACGGACATGGGTGATCTCGGCGTCCGCCATCAGGTCCAGCGTCGCCGTGAGATTGCGCAGCAGCAGGCTGTTGTCGTGCATGCCCGGCATGGCGTGCATCAGCCCGGCAAAGCTGCGGCTCAGCCGACGCATCGGCTGGCTCATGTCGGCCTGCGCCTGATAGATGTCGTAAAGCATGACGTGCAGGCCCCTTGCCGCCGGATCGTTCGGCGCGAGGCCGTGTCTGCCCTTCTAGGTGCGGCGCAGCAACCGCAAACAAGCGTCATCGTGGTATGCGGCGCACACAGGACGCACCAACGACGTCCCGCGCGCCTTTTAGGCGATGTGGTATGTCCTGTCCCGGTGCGCCGCAGCAACCCGGCAAATCGCTGTTCCACGCCATCGAAGGAGGTCCGCCATGCCCCGCACCACGCCGGCTGACTGGGTTTCGCTCGCTGCCGCCATCGTCCTCGTCGGCTTGGCGCTCCTGGGTTGGCGAAGCTGGCCGGGGGACGGTGCGCTGCCAATGCAATGGGGCCTGAACGGCAAGCCGACCTGGTTTGCGCCGCGCTGGCTGGCGTTCAGCCTGCTGCCGGCCATCGGCCTTCTCGTCCTCGCCGTCACCGCCTATGCAAGCCATCAGGCGCACGGCGCCGGCCGGCGCCAGCTCGTCGCCGCGATGCTGATCGTCGCGGTTGACGTGCTGCACCTGTCCCTGGCCCGCTACTACGCCTGACCGTCAACGCCTTTAGCGCGACCTGAACCCGCCGCCCTCAAACGGTTTCAACCGACCAGCCGCCGCCTTTCGCCCCGAGCGGCGCCCCCCTACACTGCACCGCCTGGCCGCGACGGGGAGACCACCGCCATTCCGACCGCGATCCTCCGTCGCCACGCTTTCGCCCTCGCCGGCGGCGTCATCCTCACGGTCATCGTCGGCGCCGCTCTCGCCGCCCCCTGGCTCGCCCCGTTCTCGCCCGACCTGCAGTTCGCCGACGGCATCAGCGACGATGGCGGCCCGCTGCCCCCCGGCGCCCGCTTCCTGCTCGGCACCGACCTGCTCGGCCGGGACCTGCTGTCGCGGCTGATCTGGGGCGCCCGCACCTCGCTGCTGATCGGCCTGCTCGCCAACGGCGTCGCCGTCGCCCTTGGCACCCTGGTCGGCGTCGTCGCCGGCTTCATGCAGGGTGCGGTCGCCGCCGTGCTGATGCGCTTCACCGACCTGATGATGGCCTTCCCGGCCCTGCTGCTGGCGATCGCGCTCGCCGCCATCCTGCAGCCCTCGCTGCTCATCGTCGCCCTGGTCATCGCCATGGTGAACTGGGTGCAGATCGCCCGCGTCATCTACGCCGAGACCCGCATCCTCGCCGCGCGCGACTTCGTCACCGCCGCCCGCGGGCTCGGCGCCGGGCCGCTGCGCATCCTGTGGCGCCACATCATCCCGCATTTGGTGCCGACCATCCTGGTGTGGTCCACCCTCGGCGTCGCCACCACGGTGCTGCTCGAGGCGACGCTGTCCTATCTCGGCATCGGCGTGCGGCCGCCGACGCCCTCCTGGGGCAACATCATCTTCGAGAACCAGACCTATCTCACCTCCGCGCCCTGGCTCGTGTTCTGCCCGGCGGTGCTGATCGTGGCACTGGCGCTGTCGTGCAATCTGCTTGGCGACGCGCTGCGCGACCGGCTTGATCCGCGGGCGCTGCGCCGTTGATCCGGCTGGCGGCGCGGCGCCTCGGTCACTCGGTCCTCGTGCTGTTCGGCGTCTGCGCCCTCACCTTCGCGCTGCTCTACCTGGTGCCCGCCGACCCGGCGCGCGCCGTCGCCGGGCGTGCGGCGACCGCGGAGACGGTTGCGCTGGTGCGCCACGAGATGGGCTTCGACCGACCGGTGCTCGCGCAGTTCGGCGGCTACCTTTGGCGCCTGCTGCACGGCGACCTCGGCCGCTCCTACGTGCAGCGCAGCCCGGTCACGACGCTGATCGCCGGGCGTCTGCCGGCAACCCTGTGGCTGCTGCTCGGCGCCATCGTCGCCGAATTACTGCTCGGCATTCCGGCCGGCATCCTGGCGGCGACGCGGCGCGGCAGCGCCACCGACCGGAGCGTGATGCTGTTCGCCTTCCTCGGCGTCTCGGTGCCGCAATTCGTGGTCGCTATCCTGCTGCTGACGATCTTCGGCGCCTGGCTCGGCTGGTTTCCGATCGGTGGCTATGGCGGCCTGTCCCACCTCATCCTCCCTGCCGCGACACTCGGCCTGCTCGGCGGTGGCTGGTACTCGCGCATGATGCGCGAAAGTCTCGCCGGCACGCTCGACGAAGACTACGTCCGCACCGCCCGCGCCAAGGGCGCCTCCGCCGCCCGCGTGGTGCTCATCCATGCGCTACGGCCGGCGATCATGCCGGTCCTCGCCATGGTTGGGCTCGATATCGGCGCCTTCATGTCGGGCGCGGTCATCGTCGAGAGCGTCTACGGCTGGCCCGGCATCGGCCAGCTCACCTGGCAGGCAATCCAGCAGATCGACATTCCCGTGATCATGGCTGTGACTTTGCTTGCGGCTGTCGCCGTGATCGGCGCCAATCTCCTGGTGGACCTGCTCGCGCCGCTCGTCGATCCAAGGCAGAAGGCAAGGGGCTTTGCCCCTTGACCCCATCAAAGGCGAAGCCTTCAGAATTCGGGATCCAAGGGCCTCCCGGCCCTTGGTGGGTCAAGGGCAAAGCCCTTGCCTTACTTTTCTTACTTGCGGCTGCGCCGCTCCAGGGCGGTCACATGACGATCGCCTTTCGCGACGACATGGCGACCCTCGACCCGGCGATCGGCTACGACAACAACAATTGGCCGATCATCCGCTCGATCTTCAATTGCCTGCTCGACTACATCCCCGGCACCACCACGCTGCGCCCGATGCTGGCGGCCAGCTACACCGTCTCGCCCGACAACCTCGTCTACACCTTCAAGCTGCGCCCCGGCGTCACCTTCCAGAATGGCCGGCCACTGGTCGCGCAGGACTTCGTCTACTCGCTGACGCGGGTGATGACGCCGAAGACGGCGAGCCCGGGCGCCGCGTTCTTCGCCGCCGTCGACGGCTACGACGCCTACGTGCACGGCCGCGCCGACCACGTCGCCGGCCTTGAAGCACCCGACCCGGAGACGCTGGTGATCCGGCTGTCGCATGCCAGCGCGCCGTTCCTGCAGGCGGTGGCGCTTAACTTCGCCGCCGCCGTGCCGCGCGAGGAGGTCGAGCGCCCCGGCAACGATTTCGGCCGCCATCCGGTCGGCACCGGCGCCTTCATGCTGGACGAGTGGCAGCCGGGCAGCCGCCTCACGCTGCGGCGCAACCCGCACTACTTCGAGCCCGACATCCCGCATCTCGACCGCCTGGTGGTCGAGATCGGCGAGGAGCCGCTGACCGAGCTGCTGCAGCTCCAGCACGGCGACATCGACGTGCTGGGCGACGACATTCCGCCGGCCAAGTTCATCGAGGTGATGCACGACCCGTCGTTGCAGGGCCAGATCATTCACGGCCAGAAGCTCGAGACGAACTACCTCGCGATCAAGGTCGGCCAGAAGCCGTTCGATGATCTGCGCGTGCGCCTGGCACTTGAGCACGCGATCAACAAGGCGCGGATCGTCAAGCTGCTGAACAGCCGCGACCTGGCGACCGGCCAGATTCTGCCGCCGGGCATGCCGGGCTACGACCCGAACGACAAAGGCTACGACTACAATCCCGACGAGGCCCGGGCGCTGCTCAGCCAGGCCGGCTATCCGACCGGGTTCGCAACGACGCTCTACTCGATCAATACCGACCCGCACCCACGCATCGCCCAGGCGATCCAGCAGGACCTCGCCGCAATCGGCATCAAGGCCGACCTGCGCATGCAGGCGCTGCAGACGGTGAACGCCGCCGCCGGCGCGCCGGGCGGCGCGCCGCTGGTGTGGTCCGGCGGCGACGCCTGGGTGGACGACTTTCCGGACCCGTCGGACTTCTACACGCCGACGCTGTCCTGCGGCAGCGCCGTGCCCGGCGGCTGGAATTGGCCGTTCTACTGCAATCGCGACCTCGACCGCGCCGCCGTCGCCGCAGACGCGATTGCTGACCCGGCGCGCGGCCCCGAGCGGCTCGCGGCCTGGCACGCCATCTTCGCCAGGATCATGCAGGACGCTCCCTGGGTGCCGATCCTCAACACCCGATACTACGTGCTGAAGAGCCGCCGCCTCGCCGGCCCGGACGCGCTGCTGACCGACCCGATCTACACCCCGATCAACTACGCCTATGTCTGGGTCACCGATGGCCAGTAGGCATCGGGGTCTCCTCGAGATCGACCGCCTCCGCGTCGAGGTCACCGGCGCCGGCGCCCCGATCCCGCTGCTCGACGACGTGTCCCTGTCGCTCGATGCCGGCGAGATCCTCGGCCTGGTCGGCGAGAGCGGCTGCGGCAAGAGCGTGACCGCGCTCTCCGTGCTCCGTCTGCTGCCCGAGCCGCCGACCCGGGTCGCCGGCGGCACGATCCGCTTCGAGGACGAGGTCGTGGGCAGCCTGTCGCGCCGCCGCCTGCAGGCGCTGCGCGGCAGCCGCATCGGCATGATCTTCCAGGAGCCGATGAGCAGCCTCAACCCGACCTTCACCGTCGGCTGGCAGATCGCCGAGGCGGTGCGCCTGCATACCGGTCTGCGCGGCGCCGCCCTGGCTGCCCGGGTGCGCGAGCTGCTGGTCCTGGTCGGCATCGGCGCCCCCGAGCGGCGGCTGGCGCAGTATCAGCACGAGCTCTCGGGCGGCCTGCGCCAGCGGGTGATGATCGCCATCGCGCTCGCCGCCGACCCGGCGCTGCTGATCGCCGACGAGCCGACGACGGCGCTCGACGTCACCGTGCAGCGCCAGGTGCTGGACCTGATCGCCCGGCTGCGGCGGGAACGCGGCATGGCGGTGCTGCTGATCACCCACGATTTGGGCGTGATCTCCGGCTACGCCGACCGGGTCTGCGTGATGTATGCCGGGCTGGTGGTCGAGACTGCGCCCGCCGGCGCCCTGTTCGCCGCCCCGCGCCACCCCTACACCGCCGCCCTGCTCGCCGCCCGGCCGCGCCTGTCGGGCCCACGCGGGCGCCTGGCCGCCATCCCCGGCAGCGTGCCGCCGCCGCGCGACCGCCTGGCCGGCTGTCCCTTCACCGCCCGCTGCGAGCGCGCCGACGCCCGCTGCGCCGCCGAGCGCCCCCCTCTTGTCAGCTCGCCGCTGTCCGGCACCCCGCATCCCGTCGCTTGCTGGTACCCGCTTGATGCCTGACGCTCACCTCCCGGCTGAAGATCGCTCCGCCGGCGAGCGATCCGACGACCTGCTCGTCGTCGAGGGTGTCGGCCGCGATTACCGGCTGCCGGGCGGCGGCACGCTCAGCGCGGTGCGCGATGTCAGCTTCCGGCTCGGCCGCGGCGAGACGCTCGGCATCGTCGGCGAGAGCGGCTGCGGCAAATCGACCCTCGGCCGCATGGTGCTGCACCTCACCCCGCCCACCACCGGCCGCGTCCTGGTCGAGGGCGAGACGCTCGCGCGCCTGTCCCCCGCCGCCCTGCGCCGCCGCCGCCGCTCGATGCAGATGATCTTCCAGGACCCGAACGGCTCGCTCGACCCGCGGCTGCGCATCGGCGCCGCGCTCGCCGAGCCGCTGGTCATCCACCGGGTCGGCAGCCGCGCCGAGCGCGCCCGCCGCGTGGCGGCGCTGTGCGACCTCATCGGCCTGCCGCGCGAGGCGCTGAGCCGTTTCCCGCACGAGTTCTCCGGCGGCCAGAAGCAGCGCATCGCCATCGCCCGGGCGCTGGCGCTGGAGCCGTCGCTGATCGTCGCCGACGAGCCGGTGTCGGCGCTCGACGTCTCCATCCAGGCGCAGATCCTCAACCTGTTGGCCGACATCCGCGCCCGTTTCCGCCTCGCCTTCGTGTTCATCTCGCACGACCTGGCGGTGATCCGGCACGTCAGCGACCGGGTGGGCGTGATGTATCTCGGCCGCCTGGTCGAGCTCGCCGACGCCGACGACTTCTTCACCCGCCCCGCCCACCCGTATGCGTGCATGCTGCTCGAGGCGGTGCTGGAGCCCGGCGCCATCCCGGGCGACGGCCTGGCCATCGTCCAGGGCGAGCCGCCAGACCCCGAGCACCCGCCGCCAGGCTGCAGCTTCCATCCGCGCTGCCCGCTCGCCGTCGAGCGCTGCCGGGTGGAGACGCCGCCGTTCGCCGAAACTCATGGGCGGATGGTCGCTTGCTGGCGGGCGGGGTAAGGCCAGGGCTCTGCCCTGGACCCGCCAAGGGCCCGAGGCCCTTGGATCCCACGAGTTAGGATTAGACATGCGGCTTGTTGGTGCGATGAACTTCCGTGACCTGGGCGGGTTGCCGGCAGCCGATGGCCGCGCGCTCCGGCACGGGCTGCTGTTCCGCTCCGAGAAGCTCTCCGCCCTCACCGACGCGGACGTCCTCGGCCTCGGCCAGCTCGGCCTGCACACCGTGATCGACCTGCGCTCCGGCCAGGAGCGGCGCATCCATCCCTCGCGGCTGCCGGAGCAGGACCGCCCCGCCGTGCTGGAGCTCGACGTCATGGCCCATCCCGCGCTCAGCGGCCGCAGCCTGGTCGGCGTGCTGCGCGACAACCCGACGACCGCCGGCGCCCGCCAGATGATGCTGGCCCTCTACCGCGCCTTCCCCACCGCCTTCGCCCCCGAGCTGCCGGCGCTGTTCGACCGGCTGCTCGCCGTGGACGGCCTGCCGGCGCTGATCCACTGCACCGCCGGGAAGGACCGCACCGGCTTCCTCGCCGCCCTGCTGCTCAACGCCGCCGGCGTCGCGCCGGCGGCCGTCGAGGCCGACTACATGGCGACCGCCGCCCAGTCCGACCCCGTCGAGATGCACGCCGCGACCACGCGCGCGGTGGCCCACTGGCTCGGCGACCGCGCCACCGGCGAGGTCGTCGACGTGCTGTGCGAGGTGCGGCCGGCCTACCTCGCCGCCTCGTTCGAGGCGATCGAGGCCGGCTGGGGCGGCGTTGGACCCTATCTCGCCGCCGAGGCCGGCATTGACGCGGCCGGCCTCGCCAGGCTGCACGCGCGGCTGCTGGCGTGAGCGGCATCGACACCGTCCGGCGACAGGTGGTGGTGCTCGGCGGCGGGCTCGCCGGTGCGGCGACCGCGCTGCACCTGCTGCGCGACCACGATCCGGCGGTCGACGTCACCGTGGTCGAGCCCGGCGAGACGCTCGGCGCCGGGCTGGCCTACTCGACGGCCGAGCCAACCCACCGGGTCAATGTCGCCGCCAGCCGGATGTCGCTGTTCGACGAGGCGCCGGACGATTTTGACGCCTGGCTGCGCGCCGCCGGCCACCCCGAGCGCGACCCCGCCAGCACGCTGCCGGACGGGCGGCTGTATCCGCAGCGGGCGCTCTATGGCCGCTACGTGCAGGCGGCGCTGCACGCCGCCGCCGACGCGGCGCGCCAGGCCCGCCTCATCCATCGCCGCGCCCGCGCGGTCGACGCCGTGCCGGATCGCGGCGGCTTCCTGCTGCGGCTCGATGACGGTCAGACGCTGCGCGCCGACACGCTGGTGCTCGCCGTCAGCCACACCGCGCCCGACCTGCCGGCGTTCCTCGCCCCGCTTGCTGGCGACCCGCGCCTGGTTGCCGACCCCTGGCGGCCGGACGCGCTCAGCGTGGTGCCACCCGACCGCGCCGTGCTCGTGGTCGGCACCGGGCTCACCGGCTGCGACGTCGTCGCCAGCCTGCGCGCGCGTGGCCATGCCGGGCCGATCGTCGCGGTGTCGCGCCGCGGCCTGCTGCCGCGGCCGCGCACCAGCCTGCCGGTCGCCGCCTTCGGCCGCTTCGACGACCCGCCCGCGGCCACCGCGCTGGCGCTGCTGCAGGCGGTGCGCGCCGCCATGCGCGAGGCGGCGGCACTCGGCCGACCCTGGGAGGACGTGATCGACGCGCTGCGCCAGCAGGCGCGCGTGGTCTGGGGGGCGCTGCCGGTCGCCGAGCGGCACACCCTGCTGCGCCACTGTCGGCCGTTCTGGGACGTGCACCGCTTCCAGTCGGCGCCGCAGATCGACGCCGCCGTGCGCGCCGCCCAGGCCGCCGGGCAGCTCGACGTGCTGGCCGCCACGCCGCTCGACGCGACGCCGGTCGGCGAGACGCTGCGGGTCACCCTGCACCCGCGCGGCACGCCAGGCGAGCGGCGGATCACGCGCGACGTCGCCGCGGTCGTGAACTGCACCGGGCCGGGACACCGCTCCGTGGTGGAACGGCACCCGGTGCTGCGGGCGCTGCGCGACGCCGGGGCGCTCGCCGCCGACCCGTTCGCGCTGGGCATCGCGGTCGATGGCGAGAGCCGGGTGCTGCGGCCGGACGGGACGGCGTGGGCGAACCTGTTCGTCGCCGGGCCGCTGGCGCGCGGCACGCATGGGGAGCTGATGGGGCTGCCGCAGATGAGCCGGCAGCCTCGGGAGGTGGCGGGGGTTGTCGGAAGGCCAGGGCTCTGCCCTGGACCCGCTGGGGCCTGAGGCCCCAGACCCCCTTTCCGACGAGCTTCTACAAAGCTGGGGATTTTTGTGTGAGGCGAAATACAGCAAGATTGGCGGGCGGGCGCCTGGGGCGCTTTGCCCGATAATATTTTGAGTGTTTTCAGTTAGTTATGTGAAATCTTGCCAATAGGCAAGATTGCCATAACCACCGCCAAGAGGCCTAGACCCAGCGCATATCTAGCAGAGTCAGGCGGTCATCCCATCAGTCATGGGGTCTGGGGCCGCGGGCCCCAGCGGGTCCAGGGCAGCGCCCTGGCCTTGCTGCGTTAATCCGTGCTGCAGGTGATCGAAGGTGAGGCTGGCGCCTGCCAAGATTGCCGGCGCGGTGGCTGGTGGGGCGGCGTCCAGCCTGGTGACGAAGGCTTTCCACATCGGGCCGGTCGCGTCGCCGTAGCCGTTGAAGTAGGTGGCGGGTTGCAGGCCGAGGTGGTGCAGGTGGCGCAGGATGATGCGACCGCCGAGGGTTGAGCCTTCGACCACGTAGAGGGCGCCGAGGGCGGCGGCTTCGCTGGCGAGGGTGGGGGCGGCGATGGCGGGAGGTGGGGCGAGGCGGAGCGCGGCGAGGTCGGCGTCGAGCCAGGGCAGGCGGCGGCGCGGCGTCCAGAACGCCGGGTCGAGCAGGCTGGCGAGTTTGGGGTCGAGGCCTTGCCAGACGGCGTGGAAGCGCACCAGCAGGGCGGCGTAGCGGGCGGGGCTCAGCGTCTCGTCGAGCAGGCTGAGCTGCGCCTCCAGCCGGTCGTGGCGGGCGCGCGTGTGCTGGCGGAGCTGCTCCAGGATGGGTGGGCGGGTCACAGGATGGCGCGGATCTTGGCCGCCAGCACGTCCATGGCGAACGGCTTGGTGATGACGTGCATGCCGGGTGCCAGCACGCCGTTGCCCAGCGCGGCGTTCTCCGCGTAGCCGGTGATGAACAGCACCTTCAGGCCGGGCCGCTGCTCGCGGGCGAGCTCGGCGAGCTGGCGGCCGTTCATGCCGCCGGGCAGGCCGACATCGGTGACCAGCAGGTCGACCCGCTGGCCGGCGGCGAGCTGGCGCGCCGCGTCGGCGCCGTCGACCGCCTCGGCGACGCCGAAGCCTTGGTCGCGCAGCACGTCGGCGACCAGCATGCGGACCACCGGCTCGTCGTCCACCACCATCACCGTCTCGGCGGCGACGTTGGTGGCGGCGGCGGCGGCGGCGGGCTGCTCGTCGGCGTCGGCGGCGTCGCCGAGATGGCGCGGCAGATAGAGCCGCACGCTGGTGCCGTGCCCGGGCTCGCTGTAGATCCGCGCGTAGCCGTTCGACTGCTTGGCGAAGCCATAGACCATCGACAGGCCAAGCCCGGTGCCCTGGCCGAGCGGCTTGGTGGTGAAGAACGGCTCGAACACCCGGTTGACCAGCTCGGGCGACATGCCGATGCCCGTGTCGGTGACCGAGACGGCGACGTACTGGCCTGGAGCGACGTCGTGGTGGCGGCTGGCATAGGCCTCGTCGAGCCGGGCGTTGGCGGCCTCGATGGTCAGCCGGCCGCCGTCGGGCATCGCGTCCTTGGCGTTGATGGCGAGGTTGAGCAGCGCGTTCTCGAGCTGGTTGGCGTCGCACAGGGTGAGCCACAGGCCGCCGGACATCACCGTCTCGACATGGATCGCAGGCCCGACCGTCCGGCGGATCAGGTCTTCGATCGAGGCGCAGAGCCGGTTCACGTCGGTCGGCTTGGGGTCGAGCGTCTGGCGGCGGGAGAAGGCGAGCAGGCGGTGGGTAAGGGCCGCGGCGCGGTTCGAGGAGGTCATCGCGGCGCCGAGATAGCGGTCGATCTCGCCGAAGCGGCCCTGCGCCACCCGGGTGCGCATCAGCTCGAGCGAGCCGGTGATGCCGGTGAGCAGGTTGTTGAAGTCGTGCGCGATGCCGCCGGTGAGCTGGCCGACCGCCTCCATCTTCTGCGACTGGCGCAGCCGCTCGTTGAGGTCGGCGATGCGGCGCAGGTTGCGCAGGATCACCTCGGTGATGGCGTGGCGCAGGCTGGCGGCGATTTCGAGCTCCCAGTCCTGCCAGGGCGGCGCGGTGCCGTGCCGCAGCTCGACCCAGCGCTCGAAGGAGCTGCGCGGCATCACGTCGCCTGGTTTCGCGCCAGGCTGGGACGCGCCAGGCTGGGACGCGCCAGGCTGGGACGCGCCAGGCTGGGGGGCGCCAGGCTGGGAGGCGCCAGGCTGGTCGGCAGCCTGGGGGGTGCGAGACTGGTCGGCAGCCGTCCCGGCGTGCTCGGCGTTCTTGTTCGGGTTGCCGCCCCAGCTCACCTCGAACGGCTCCTCGGGGCGGAACCAGAGCAGCAGCTCGGTGCGCTCGGCGGAGAGCGCGATGGCGAGCAGGCCGCTGGCGATCGCCGCGTGCGGCGCCCAGTCGGGCAGCAGCGCCGGCAGCGAGCCGGTGGCGAAGACCTCCTCGGCCGGCCGGGCGCGCAGCCAGGCGGCGAGTTCGCCGATCGCTGCCGCCTTGGGGGTGCGGCCGAGCAGGGTGACGCGCTCGCCCAGGATCACCGCCGCGCCGGTGGCGCCGAACAGGCTGAGCATGGTCACCGCGCCGCCGGTCAGCGCCTCGCCGAGATCCTCGGTCTGGGCCATGTGGGCCATCAACATCGACAGCCGCGAGACCTCGTTGCGGCGCAACACCTCGCTGCCGGAATGCTCCGCCGTGCCGATGCGCAGCGAGAACGCGTCGGTCAGGGCGGCGGCGGCGGCGCGCTGGCCGGGCGCCAGCCGGTGCGGCCGGCGGTGGTGGCAGACGACGAGCCCCCAGAGCTCGCCCTCATGCAGGATCGACAGCGACATCGAGGCGTCGACGCCCATGTTGCGGTGATACTGCATGTGCACCGGCGACAGGCTGCGCAGGCGGGCGAACGACAGGTCGACCGGCCGCTGCGGCAGCGCCGCGAGGCCGGGCGGCTCGGTCAGCACCTGCAGCGGCACCGGCCTGGCGTCGCGCGACTGCACCGCGCGCACCAGGCTGCGGCGATACAGCGCGCGCGCCTGCTGGGGGATGTCGGAGGCGGGGAAGTGCAAGCCGTCGAGCGATTGCGTCCAGTCCGCCACCTTGTCCTCGGCGATCGCCTGGCCGTGCCAGTCGGCATCGAAGCGGTAGATCAGCACCCGCTCGAAGCCGGTGAGCTGGCGGATGGCGGCGACGGTGACGCGGGCGAGCGCCTCGAGTTCGTTGGGCGAGGCGCGCAGCGCGGCGATCGAGCGCTGCAGCAGCCGCGCCGAGGCCAGCGCCGACGCGTCGTCCTCGGGCTGCCAGGCCTCCAGCTCGACGATCACCAGCCCGTCATGGCTGTGGCTGCTCGCCTCGACCGTCATGCCCAGGGCCGGGCCGAGGGCCGGCCCCACCTCTCCTTGGGCCTGTCCTTGGGCCTGTCCTTGGGCCTGTCCCGGCGCCTTTCCTGGCGCATGTCCTTGGGCGGGCGGGGTCAGCCGGGTCTCCCAGGGGGCGCTGCCGTCGAGCTCGGCGGCGGCGAGGCGGGCGGTGAGCCCGGCGGCGAAGTCGTGGCCGAGCAGGCGTTCGATCGGCTGGCCGAGCAGCGCGCCGGCGTCGCGGTTGTCGCCGCCGGCGAGCAGGCCGGGCAGGTTGGCGCTGGCGGCGACGATGACTAGGCCGCGCGCCGGGTCGAGCGCGAGCAGCGCGCCGTGCGGCTGCGTGGTGCCTGGCACGTGGACCAGTTCGCGGGCGCAGATCGCGTCGGCCAGGCCGTCGGCCATCAGCCCGGTTTCGGCCGGCGTGCCCCTCTGCTCGAGCCCAAGCTGCTCGCGCCCCAGCTGCTCGCGCGCAAGCAGCTCGCGAGCAAGCCTGGTTTCACGACGGCCCATCGATGAGGATCGGCCGCTCACGGCGTCTGTTTAGGCTGCATCAGGTGCAAACGCCCGGCGCGGCAAGCCGACCTCCGCTCACGCTTTCGTGACTACCCTGGCGCAAGTGCTACGCCTTTAGCAAGGAACTGGTGAAGCTGTAGAGTGCGTCGCCGGCGATGCTGCCGGCGGCGAACACCTCCATGTCGCCGCGGCCGGCGGGGCCGGCATGGCGCTGCCAGGCCAGGCGGCAGGCGATGCCGGCGAGCACCGCCCAGCCGGCCAGCGGCGAGCTGAGCAGCAGGCCGGTCGCGGCCATCACCCCGAGCTGGCGGCGGGCGCCGCCGAGCGCCTGCAGGGCGGCGCCCGGGATCGCCCAGACGACCAGCGCGTGCGCGATCGCCGGGCTGGCGCCGGCATGGATCGCGGCGACGAAGACGCGGTCGACCGGGGCGACCTGGTGGCGGGCGAAGTAGCCGGGGTAGAGCACCAGCACGGTGAGTGCGGCGACGACGAGGGCGAACATGGCGGCGTAGTATTGCTGGCGCCGGCCGTCGCGCTCGAAGGCGGCATCCTCGCCCGCGTCGCGCAGCAGGAAGCCGGCCTTGAGGTCGCAGCCCATGTCGGCGAACGCCGGGCCGGTGGAGGCGGTGAAGCCGACCAGCAGCGCCAATGCCGGCGGCGGGAAGCCGATCAGGATGCCGACCGCGAGCGACACCACGGCGACGGCAAACGCCGGGAACCAGCCGGAATGCATCCCCGCGAGGCCGATGATCAGCTCGTGCAGCAGGGCGGCGAAGGCGGCGTAGACGACGAACAGCACCAGCATGCCGCGGCTCATGCCGCCGGCCAGGCCGCCGAGTGCGGCGATCGCGGCGGCGATCACCAGGTAGATGCCGAAGCCGAGGCTGATGGTGAGGCGCAGCTGCGTCTGGGTCGGGCCGGCCTCGTCGGCCTGGCCGGATGCGGGCGTCGGCCGCCTGAGGATCGTCCAGCCGACCTGGACCAGCGCCACCAGGCCGGCGCCGAGCATCATGCCCTGGGCGATGTGCGCGGCCTCGATGTTGCCGCCGGGGACGATCGTGGCGAACGGCGGGTGGTCGAGCAGGACGTGCTGGTAGCCGCGCAGCAGCAGGCCGAGGCCGAAGGCGGTGAGCGCGGCCGCGTTGCCGATGAAGGCGACGCCGAAGCCGGCCATCGGGATGCCGAACGCCGAGCCGAGCACGCCGATGCCGAGGCCGGCGCCGAGCACGTAGGCCTTGCGGCCGCCCTGGTCGCCGGCGCGGATCGCCTCGGCGGCGGCAACCCCGGGCGGCCAGGCGCCGCGGGCGGGGAACACGTCGGAGGCGAACATCCGGTAGAGCATCGTCGCGTCGAGCAGCATCGCCGCGGTGGCGCCGATCAGCATCGCCGGCACCAGGTCGGGCCGGCCGAGCACGAACGGGATGCCGATCGGCAGCAGCAGGCTGTTGGCGGCGCCGAAGGTGGCGGCCGAGATCGCGCTCTGGGCGAGGTTCTGCACGTGCACGTCGCGGTAGCGGGCGAGGCTCGCGATCGGCACCCGCCCGAGCGCCATCGCGGCGAGCGCGCCGATCAGCGCCGTGTTGGTGGTGACCCCGAGCCGCACCAGCACCTGCATGCCGAC
The DNA here is from genome assembly GCA_965198995.1 of Acetobacteraceae bacterium. GTDB lineage: Bacteria > Pseudomonadota > Alphaproteobacteria > Acetobacterales > Acetobacteraceae > CAXMMR01. The sequence continues at coordinate 115,873 of CBDAQG010000002.1, read as the reverse complement.
GATGGAGCCGAGCACGCAGAGCGGCGTGATCAGCGCCAGGCTGGCGAGCGAGAAGAATTTTGGATGCCGCTGCGCCACCGCGCCGGTCGCCACGCCCTCTGGTGCCACGCTGCCGCTCCTGCCGTGCAAACTCATCGCATGCGCGCTGCGGGCACGAAAGACGTCTCTGCCACGTCGCCGCCTGCCGGCTTGCCGAAGCCGACTTGCCGAAGTGGGGCCTGGGCTGGACAGTGCGCGGATGGTCAACGCGCCGGACGCCGCCGACTTCCGCGAACTCGCCGACAGCCTGCCGCAGCTCGCCTGGATGGCGGACGGGCAGGGCAGCATTTTCTGGTACAACCGGCGCTGGTATGACTACACCGGCTCGACGCCGGAGCGCATGCTGGGCTGGGGCTGGCGCGAGGTGCACCACCCCGACCACGTGCTCGACGTGGTCCGCCGCCTGCACGCCGCCTTCGCCTCGAACCAGCCCTGGGAGGACACCTTTCCGCTGCGCGGCCGCGACGGCGGCTACCGGTGGTTCCTCTCGCGCGCCGAGCCGAGCTTCGAGGCCGACGGGGTGACCGTGCGGCGCTGGTTCGGCACCAACACCGACGTGACCGAGAGGCGCGAGCTCAACCTCGGCCTGGCGCTCAACGAGCGGCGCTTCCGCTCGCTGGTGGAGGCGACGGCGGCGATCGTCTGGTCGGCGCCGGCGGATGGGCATTTCAGCGGCGAGCAGCCGGGCTGGAGCGCGTTCACCGGGCAGAGCGAGGCCGAGTACACCAACTGGGGCTGGCTCGACGTGATCCACCCGGACGACCGGCCGCAGGCCGCCGAGCGATGGGCGGCGGCGATGGCGATCGGGGCGCTGTTCAGCATCGAGTACCGGATGCGCCGCCACGACGGGGCGTGGCGCTGGATGTCGGTGCGCGCCGTGCCGGTGCTCGACGCGGCGGGCTCGCTGATCGAGTGGGTCGGCGTGCACACCGATGTCGAGGACAGCAAGCGCGCGGCGACGGCGCTGCAGGAGGCCAAGGACGCGGCGGAGCAGGCGAACCGGGCGAAGAGCCAGTTCATCGCCAACATGAGCCACGAGCTGCGCACGCCGCTCTCGGCCGTGATCGGCTACGCCGAGATGCTGGAGGAGGAGGTCGAGGAGCTCGGCCACGACCACCTGCTGGAGGATTTGCGCAAGATCAACAGCAATGCCCGCCATCTGCTCAGCCTGATCAGCGACGTGCTCGACCTGTCCAAGATCGAGGCCAACCGGATGACGGTCTATGCCGAGACCGTCGATGTCGGCGAGCTGCTGGAGCAGGTGGCGGCGACGGTGGACAGCCTGGTCGCCAAGAAGGCCAACCGGCTGGTGATCGAGCGGCAGGGCGAGCTCGGCGAGGTGCACCAGGACCAGGTGAAGATCCGCCAGTGCCTGCTCAACCTGCTCGGCAACGCCTCCAAGTTCACCGAGAACGGCACCATCACGCTCAGCGCCAGACGCGACGTGGTGGACGGGCTGGACTGGCTGGAGCTCGCGGTCGCCGACAGCGGCATCGGCATGAACGAGGAGCAGCTCGGCCGGCTGTTCCAGCGCTTCAGCCAGGCCGACGAGAGCACGACGCGGCGCTTCGGCGGCACCGGGCTCGGGCTTGCGATCACCCGGGGCTTCGTCGCCCTGCTCGGCGGGACGATCGCGGTCGACAGCCGCGAGGGGCTTGGCACCACCTTCACGCTGCGGCTGCCGGCGATCTACGCGGCGCAGCCGGAGGCCGAGGCGGCCGAGCCCACCGTCAGCGGCGGCGCGGCGGCCGAGGTGGTGCTGGTGGTCGACGACGACGCCTCGGTGCGCGACCTGCTCGGGCGGTTCCTCGCGCGGGAGGGCTTCCAGGTGCACACCGCGGCGGACGGCAGCAAGGGGCTCGCCTTGGCGCGCAGCCTCAGGCCGCGCGTCATCCTGCTCGACGTGATGATGCCGCGGATGGACGGCTGGACGGTGCTTGGCGCGATCAAGGCGGACCCGGAGATCGCGGCGACGCCCGTGGTGATGATCAGCTTCGTCAACGAGCCCTCGCTTGCCGCCTCGCTCGGCGCCTCGGCGTATCTCACCAAGCCGGTGGAGTGGGAGGCGCTGAAGGCGGTGCTCGGGGGGCTGCGCGCCAACGCGACGCCGCATGAGGGCGAGGAGCCGCGGGTGCTGGTGATCGACGACGACGCGGGCAACCGCGAGCGGCTGCGCGGCATGCTGGCGCGGAACGGCTTTGCGGTGGAGACGGCGGAGAACGGGCTGGCGGGGCTGGCGGCCGTGCGGCGGGCCACCCCGTCGCTGATCCTGCTCGACCTGATGATGCCGCAGATGGACGGCTTCGGCTTCCTCGACGCGCTGCGCGCCGAGCCGCAGTTCCAGCCGATCCCGGTGGTGGTGATCACCGCCAAGGCGATCGACGCCGAGGACCGCCGGCGGCTCGACGGCAAGATCGACCGGCTGGTCAGCAAGGGCAGCGTCAGCATGCGCGAGCTGGTCGGCCAGCTCAGGCCGCTGCTGGCGGCGGGCGGGCGATGAGCGACCGGCTGGACGGCGCCAGACAGCACGTGATCGTGGTGGAGGACGACGCGCTGGTGCGCGGCACGATCGAGGAGATCCTGGCCGAGGAGGCGATCGACGTCACCTCGCTCGACAGCGGCGCGGCGCTGATCGGGCTGATCAGCTCGCTCGCCGAGGCGCCGCTGGCGCTGATCACCGACGTGAAGCTGGGCGGCGCGATCGACGGGTTCGAGGCGGCGCAGCGGCTGCGCGAGCGCTTCGCCGGGCTGCCGGTGATCTTCGTCAGCGGCGACCTGCGCTCGCTGGTGCGGCTGTCCGGGCCGCACGATCTGTGCCTGATGAAGCCGTTCTCGGCCGAGGTTCTGGTGACGCTGCTGGCGAGCTTCAGCCCTTAGAGCGGGCGATTTCATCAGCCTGAGATCGCTGCGAGATTGCAGCCGGGCTGATCGTGCTCCAGGGCTTGCGCTGGCGCGGCGGGCTGGCAAACTTGGCGGCAAGGCGCGCCGGACGCCGGGAGGGGACCGAATGCTGGACCAGCCAGCCTGCGCGCGCATCCGCCTTGACCCGCGCTTCCAGACCCTGGTGCGGGCGCGCGCCCAGCTCGGCTGGAGCCTCGCCGGGGTTATCGTGGTGCTGTATTTCGGCTTCGTCTTCCTGGTGGCGCTGGCGCCCGGGCTGATGGCGGTGCCGGTCTGGGGGGTGATCAGCCTCGGCTTCGCGCTCGGGCTCGCGGTGATGATCGCCGCGGTCGCGCTCACCGGGCTCTACGTGCTGCGCGCGAACAGCCGGTTCGATGCGCTGCAGCGGGCGATCGTGGACGGGCACGGATGAGCGCAGCAGCAAGGGGTTCTTTTTTGAAAAAACGGACCAAAAAACTTTTTCCCGTTAAGGGTGCACAGAACGAGCAAAAGTTCTTTGCTTCTTTTTTTCAAAAAAGAAGTTTCTTCCTGTGACCACCAACTGGACGGCGATCGCAATGTTCGCCGGCTTCGTGCTGCTCACCCTGCTGATCACCGCCTGGGCGGCGCGGCGCACCCGCTCGGCGAGCGACTTCTACGCTGCCGGCGGCGGCATCACGGCGCTGCAGAACGGCATCGCGATCGCTGGCGACTACATGTCCGCCGCCTCGTTCCTCGGCATCTCCGCGCTGGTCTACGCCAGCGGCTTTGACGGCGTGATCTACTCGATCGGCTTCCTCGTCGGCTGGCCGATCGTCGTCTTCCTGATCGCCGAGCGGCTGCGCAACCTCGGGCGCTACACCCTGGCCGACGTCGCCTGCTACCGGCTGGCCGAGACGCCGGTGCGCTGCATGACCGCGGTCAGCTCGCTGGTCGTCGTCGCCTTCTACCTGATCGCCCAGATGGTCGGCGCCGGACAGCTCATCCAGCTGCTGTTCGGCCTGCCCTACCTCGACGCGATCATCATCGTCGGCGCGCTGATGGTGCTCTACGTGACGTTCGGCGGCATGATCGCGACCACCTGGGTGCAGATCATCAAGGCGGTGCTGCTGCTCGCCGGCGCGACCTGGATGGTGTTCCTGGTGCTGCGCGGCGTCGGCTTCAGCCTGCCGGGGCTGTTCGCCGCGGCGGTCGCCGCCCACCCCAAGCACCTTGCCATCATGCGGCCCGGCGCCCTCGCCGCCGACCCGGTCTCGGCGATCTCGCTCGGCACCGCGCTGATGTTCGGCACCGCCGGCCTGCCGCACATCCTGATGCGCTTTTTCACCGTCAGCAGCGCCCGCGAAGCCCGCAAGTCGGTGCTCTGGGCGGCCGCGCTCGTCGGCTACTTCTACGTGCTCACCGCGCTGATCGGCGTCGGCGCCATCGTGCTGGTGCTGCACAACCCGGCCTTCACCACGCCGGCCGGCGCGCTGCGCGGCGGCAACAACATGGCCGCCGTGTTCCTCGCCCAGGCGATCGGCGGCAACGTGCTGCTCGGCTTCATCTCCGCCGTCGCCTTCGCCACCATCCTCGCCGTCGTCTCCGGCCTTACGCTCGCCGGCGCCTCGGCGGTCAGCCACGACCTCTACGCCCGCGTCCTCGCCCGCGGACGCACCACCGAGGCCGCGGAGATCCGCGTCTCGCGCATCGCCACCGTGGCGCTCGGCATCGTCGCCATCGGGCTCGGCCTGCTGTTCGAGAAGCAGAACGTCGCCTACATGGTCGGGCTGGCGTTCGCCGTCGCCGCCTCGGCCAACTTCCCGGTGCTGCTGCTGTCGATGTTCTGGCGCAAGCTCACCACTACCGGCGCCCTGCTCGGCGGCTGGTCCGGCCTGATCAGCGCCGTCACCCTGACCGTGCTCAGCCCCGGCATCTGGGTCAAAGCCCTTGGCCACGCCCACCCGATCTTCCCCTACGACAATCCGGCGCTGTTCTCGATGCCGCTGGCGTTCCTCGGCTGCTGGCTCGGCTCGGTCCTGGACCGCCGCACCGCGCGGCTGGGCGAGGAAGATCGGTTCGAGGAACAGTATATCCGATCGCAGACCGGGATCGGCGCGTCAGGGGTCAGGGCGCACTAAGGCAAGGAAGGCAAGCGGAAGGAAGGCAAGGGCTCTGCCCTTGACCTGCTGGGGCCGTGAGGCCCCAGACCCCAATGAATGAGCAAGGTCTCCACGTTTCTTGCTTGGCGGAGCCATTCAAAATCCGGCTCCTCAACGCCACAGCACTCGGCGCGTGAAAAGAACAAGAAATGGATTTCAAAGGCTCCGCCTTTAATGGGGTCCAGGGGCGGAGTGAGCCAAAGGTTCCACCTGTGCGAGGCGCAGTTGGAAGGCTCACGGAGGGGAAGCCCCTGGCCTTCCTACCTCACGCGGCGTCCTGCGTCGGGCGGCTGGCCTGCACGCAGGCGGTTACCGCCTCGCTCAACGACGTCACGAAGTAATCTGCGCCGACCTGCGCCTGCAGCGTCGGGTCGGACATCAGCTCCTCCTCGGCGGGCCACAGGCCGAGCAGGATCGGCACGCCGGGGGCGCGGGCGCGCAGGCGGCGGACGAGGTAGCGCAGGCTGGTCTGGGAGCCGCTGATCTCGAGGTAGGACAGGCAGATCATGGCGACGCCCTCGACGTCGAGCGTGTCGACCTCGGTGCGTGAGACGCTGCGGTGGGGCATGACCTTGGCGCCGAGGCCGTGCTTGCGCAGCAGCTGGGCGAGCATGGCGGCGGCGGCGTCGTCGAGCGGGCCGCGGCCGGCGACGCAGAGCACGGCGCCGGCGCCGCGCCAGGCTGGCGGCAGCTCGTCATGGGCGCTGGCGGCGGCGGCCGGGGCGGCGCTGGTGATGACGCGGCGGTCCTCGCGGGTGATGCCGGCGAGCTCGGTCTGGTCGCCGGGCGGGTTGGGATCGGTGTCGTCGTGGCCTTCGAGGTTGGCGATCAGCTCCTGGGTGGCGGTGTTGATCTCCTCGATCTCGGAGGGCGGCAGCACGCCGCGCTGGACGTCGGCGGCGGCGAGCTGGAGGCCCTTGAGCGCCACGTCGTCGTAGTAGGAGGAGAGCGGGCGGGCGCGCAGCAGCAACTCGGCCTGGTGGAGGATTTCGTCCTCGTCGCCGGCCAGGGTGCGCTGGTAGAAGTTCTCGATCGGGGTGAGCGCGGGGCGGTCGCCGAGCAGGACGTCGAGGAACTCGAGCCGGTCGACATGGCGGCCGAGCACGACCAGGCAGAGGGTGAGCGGGGTGGAGAGGATCAGCCCGATCGGGCCCCAGATCCAGCTCCAGAAGATCGCGACGACGATGACGGCGACCGGCGACAGGCCGGTGGAGTGGCCGTAGAGCATCGGCTCGACGACCTGGCCCATGACGCCCTCGACGACCAGGAACAGCGCGGCGGTTTCGATCGCGAGCGACCAGCCGGGATCGACGGCGGCGGCCAGCGCCAGCGGCAGCACGCCGGCGATCAGCGAGCCGACATAGGGAACGAAGCGCAGCAGGGTGCCGAGCACGCCCCACAGCACCGGGCTCGGCACGCCGAGGAAGAACAGGCCGACGGCGATGATGATGCCGAAGGCGGTGTTCACGCCGAGCTGGCTGAGGAAGTAGCGCGACAGGCGGTGGGCGGCGTCGTCGAGCGCCACGGTGGTGCGGTGCAGGTCGTTGGAACCGAACAGGCGGATCAGCCGGTCGCGCAGATCGTCCTGCTGCATCAGGATGAAGATGGCGACGATGAAGACGACGCCGATGGTCTCGATCGGGCTGAGGATGGGCGCGAGGAAGCGTTGCACCAGGGCGAGCGGGGTGGGGGTGGGCTCCTGCACCTCGACCGGGACGACCTTCTGCTCGCCGGGCGCGCGGGTGGCGGCCGGGGGCGGGGCGCTGTGGGGTGGGCGGCCGAAGCGGCGGGTGAGGGCCGCGACCTCGGTGTTGGAGAAGTTGCGCGCCGCGTCGACCTTGCGGGTGATGGTGCTCTGATAGGTCGGCAGGTCGACGGCGAGCGAGGCGATCTGGGTGCCGATCAGGGTGCTGATCATCAGGATGACACCGAGCGCGGTGGCGACCGAGGCGAGCACGGCGACGACGCGCGGCAAATGCAGCCGGCGCAGCAGGTTGACCAGCGGGGCGAGCAGGAAGGAGAGCAGCACCGCCAGGGTGATCGGCACCAGGACTTCGCGGCCGAGATAGAGCGCGGCGACGACGACGACGCCGACCAGCAGGCCGAGCGTGCCCTCGCTGCGCGGCGCCTCGGCGGCGGGGACGCGCGCGCGGGGCAATGGCGCCCTGGGAGATGGCGCCCTGGGGGATGGCGTAGCGGGCGACGGCGCGCGCGGGGTCGCGGCGGGCGAAATGATGTCGGGCATCGGCACGTCATCCTGGCCAGGATTAGTCGCATACCCGCAACGGCTGAGCCTGCACGAACGTTTCGTGGGTCGTGGCAGATCGGCCGCGCCGTGTGGCTTCGGTGCGTGCGGCGTTGCGGATCTGGGCGGTTGGGGGGCGTCGCTCGCCTTGCGCTTCGCTGTCGGACCGCTACTGTTACAGGCGTCATGATGCGAGGAAGCCGGCGAACATCCGGCACGGTCGCGCCACTGTAATCGGCTCCACACGCCTGGAGCCGGAAGTCAGACCTTCCGTCATGACCTGGCTATCGACGCTACGGGACGCGCCCCTCCCGGGAGTTACCAAGACCTTGTTCCAGGATAGTCCTGAGCAGGCGGCGCTGCCGATCCTGCATGTCTGCGTCACCTGCCGGGCCGGGCGGCCGCTCGCCGCCGGCGAGCCGGTGGCGGGGCAGCGTTTCTATGACGCGGTCGCCGAGGCGCTGGGGCAGCAGGCGAGCCCGGCGGTGCGGCTGCTGCCGGTGACGTGCCTCGCGGCCTGCGAGCAGGGCTGCACCGCGGCGATCGCTGCCCCCGGCAAGTGGAGCACCCTGCTCGGGCGGCTGAGCCCGGAGTTGGCCGGCGACCTGCTGCTGTATGGTGCCGCCTATGCGGCCTCGTCGCGCGGCGCGGTGCTGCCGTCGCGCCGGCCGGCTTCGCTGGCGCGCATCGTGCTGGGGCGGATGCCCGCGCCGTTGGCGGACGATGCCGGGCTGGCGGTGTGACGCGGCTGGCGGCGACCGTCGTCACCGGGTTTCTCGGCGCCGGCAAGACGACGCTGCTGCGCCACCTGCTCGCGCATGCCGGCGGGCGGCGGATTGCGGTGATCGTCAACGAGTTCGGCAGCCTCGGCATCGACGGCGAGACCTTGCGCGGCTGCGGCGTGCCGGCGTGCCGCGACGAGGACATCGTCGAGCTCTCCAATGGCTGCCTGTGCTGCACGGTGGCGGACGACTTCATCCCGACCATCGAGGCGCTGCTCGCGCGTGATCCGCCGCCGGAGCACCTGCTGATCGAGACTTCGGGGCTGGCGCTGCCCAAGCCGCTGCTGCGCGCCTTTGGCTGGCCGGCGATCCGCGCCCGGGTCACCGTCGACGGGGTGATCACGGTGGTGGACGGGCCGGCGGTGGCGGCCGGTCGCTTCGCCGACGACCCGGAGGCGGTGGCGGCGCAACGGGCCGCGGATGGGGCGCTCGACCATGACAACCCGCTGGCCGAACTGTTCGAGGACCAGCTGGCGAGCGCCGACCTCGTGGTGCTGAACAAGGCGGACGGTCTGGACGAGGCTGGGCTGGCGGCGGTGGAGGCGTCGATCACGGCGGCGCTGCCGCGCGCGGTCAAGCTCATCCGGGCGGTGGACGGGCGGCTGCCGGCGGCGCTGGCGCTCGGCCTCGGCGCGGCGGCGGAGGACGATTTGGCGGCGCGGCCGTCGCACCACGACGCGCTCGACGGCGAGCACGAGCATGACGACTTCGCCAGCTTCGTGGTGCCGGTGAGGCCGGTCGGCGAGGCGGCGCAGGCGATGCGGCTGGTCGAGGTCGCGGCGCGGTTCGACGTGCTGCGGATGAAGGGGTTCCTCGCCGTGCGGGGCAAGCCGATGCGGCTGGCGGTGCAGGGGGTCGGCGGACGGTTTCGCCACGAGTTCGAGCGCGCCTGGCGGGACGGCGAGGCGCAAGACGGGGCGCTGGTGGTGATCGGGCGGGCGGGGCTGGACGAGGCGGCCGTCAAGGAAGCAATCGAAGAGGTTCTTTTTTGAAAAAAAGAACCAAAAAACTTTTCTCGAATAAGACTACCTCGTCGGTCAGGCGCGACAGCGGAGGCGCAAGTTTTTTGCTTCTTTTTTTTAAAAAAGAAGCCCTTCCTTGCACCTCCTAGTCCGCGAGCATCGCGGCCTGGACGAGGGCACGGCCGAGGATCTCGGCCACGCGCCGGCGGACGTCGTGCTGCTGTCGTTCTCGGACAGCGACCTGTCGGCCGCCGCGGCGGCTTGGTCGGCGATGGTCGATCGGCCGAGCCTGCGCCTGGCGAACCTCACGCGGCTGCGCCATCCGATGTCGGTCGACCTCTACGCCGAGCAGGTGCTGGCGCGCTCAGGCTGCGTCGTCGTGCGGCTGCTCGGCGGCGTCGAGTACTTCGCCTATGGCGCCGAGGAGTTCGCGCAGACCTGCCGGCGGCATGGCGTGCCGGTCGCCTTCGTGCCGGGCTGCACCCGCCGGGACGACCGGCTGGCCGAGCTCTCCAGCGTGCCGCCGGCGGCCTGGGCTCGGCTGGACGCGCTGCTGCGCGAGGGCGGGCCGGAGAACGGCGCGACGGCGATCCGGCTGGCGTGGCACCTGGCCGGGCGCGGGCCGGATGACCGGGCCGGCGTGGTGGCGGTGCCGGCTTGCGGCGAGCACGTCTTCGGCGAGGACGACGACGCGCCCGACATCGCCCTGGTGTTCTACCGCTCGCATCGGCAGGCGGGCGACATCGCGCCGCTGGAGGCGCTGGCGGCGGCGCTGGCGCGGCGGGGCTTACGGACGCGGGGGTTGTTCGTCGGCAGCCTGAAGGACGCGGCGGCGGCGGCCTTCGTCGCCGGGCGGCTGGCGGCGTGGCGGCCGGCGGTGGTGCTGAACGCCACCGGGTTTTCGGCCCGCGGCGAGGCCGGGTCGCCGCTGGAGGCGGGCGTGCCGGTGCTGCAGCTCGTGCTGGCGGCGAGCGGCCGCGACGACTGGGCGGCCTCCACGCGCGGGCTCGGCCAGTCGGACCTCGCCATGCAGGTGGTGCTGCCGGAGCTGGACGGACGGCTGCTCGCCGGCGTGGTCGGCTTCAAGGCGGAGCTGCCCCCGGCGCGGGGGCTCGACTTCGCCCGCCGTGCCTTTGCGCCGGACGCGGACCTGGTGGAGCTCGTGGCGGCGCGGGCGGCCGGCTGGGCGCGGCTGGGCCGAACGCCGGCCGGCGCGCGGCGGGTCGCGATCATCCTCTCCGACTACCCAGGCGTCGGCACCGAGACCGGGCAGGTCGGGCATGCGGTGGGGCTGGACGGCTTCGCCTCGCTGCGCCGCATCCTCGCGCTGCTGGCGGCGGCCGGCTACGCAGTGGGCGAGGTGCCGGACGGACCGGCGCTCATCGAGGCGCTGACCGCGGCGCCGGCGACACCGCTGCTGGATGCGGCAGAGCACGCTCGCCTGACCGAGCTGTTGCCGGCCGAGCTGCGTATGGCGGTCGGGGCTTGCTGGGGGGCGCCTGGCGAGGTCCGGCTGCGGTGTCTGAACCTGGGCCATCTCCTGGTCGCGGTGCAGCCCGATCGCGGCGCGATGAGCGATCGGCGGGCTGGCTACCACGACGCGGCGACGCCGCCCTGCCCGGCCTATGTCGGCTTCTACCTGTGGCTCCGTCACGTGTTCGCCGCCGACGCCGTGGTGCATCTCGGCGCGCATGGCACGCTGGAGTGGCTGCCTGGCAAGGCGGTGGCGCTGTCGGCGGCCTGCGCGCCGGCGGCGCTGCTCGGCGGGCTGCCGGTCATCTACCCGTTCATCGTCAACAATCCCGGCGAGGCGGCGGCGGCCAAGCGGCGGCTCGGCGCGGTGACGATCGGCCACCTGACGCCGCCGCTGGTCGAGGCGGGGCTGACCGGCGAGGCGCGGGCGGTGGAGGCGCTGCTCGACGAGTACGCCGCCGCCGACGGGCTCGACCGCCGGCGCTGTGCGCTGCTCGCGCCCGAGATCCTGGCGCGGGCGGCGGCGGCGGGGTTGCTGGAGGAAAGCGGGGCGGGCGACGACGAGGCGGAGCAACTGGTGCGGCTCGATGCGCATCTGTGCGACGTGAAGGGCTTGCGCATCCGCGACGGGCTGCACGTGTTCGGCGAGAGCCCGGAGCCGGCGCGGCGGGCGGCGCTGATCGCCGCGCTGAACGGGCATGCGGCGGCGATCGACCGCTCGGCGCCGGCGGAGGCGGCGGCGCTGCTGGCGGCGCTGGACGGGCGCTTCGTCGAGCCCGGGCCGGCAGGCGCGCCGAGCGGCGGGCGGACGGACGTGCTGCCGACCGGGCGCAACCTCGCCGCCATCGACCCGCGCGCCGTGCCGACGCAGAGCGCCTGGCGGCTGGCGCAGCGTCTGGCCGAGGCGCTGCTGGCGCGGCATCGCCAGGAGCAGGGCGAGTGGCTGCGCACGCTGGTCGTCGATTGCTGGGGCTCGGCGACGATGCGCACCGGCGGCGAGGCGCTGGCCCTGGCGCTGATCCTGCTCGGCGCGGCGCCGGTGTGGGACGCGGCGAGCGGGCGGGTCTCGGGCGTCGAGGTGGTGCCGTTGGCGCTGCTGGACCGGCCGCGGGTGGACGTGACGCTGCGCGTCTCCGGGCTGTTCCGCGACGCCTTTCCAGCCCAGATGGCGCTGTTCGACGAGGCGGTGCGGGCGGTGGCGGGGCGCGACGAGGCGGCGGAGTGGAACTCGCTGGCGGCCGGCGTGGCCGGGCTGTCCGGCGCGGCGTGGCGGCAGGCGACGGCGCGGATATTTGGCGCCGCCCCCGGCTGCTACGGCGCCGGCACCGAGGCGGCGCTGGCGGCCGAGGCCGGGCTGGCGGCGGTCGGGCAGGCGGCGGTTGGGCAGGCGGCGGTTGGGCAGGCCTGGCTCGACGGGGCGGCGGCGGCCTACGGGCAGGGGCTCGACGGGGTGGCCGCACCGGCGGCGCTGGCGGCGCTGGTCGCGGCGGCCGAGGCGCATGTGCAGATCGAGGACCACGCCGAGGCCGACCTGCTCGACGGGCCGGACCTCGCCGCGCATGAGGGGGGATTTGCCGCCGCGGCGGCGCTGCTCGGGGCGGCGCCGGCGCTCTACCATCCGGACACGTCGCGGCCCGAGGCGCCGGTGGTGCGTGACCTGGCGCAGGCGCTGACGAGAGTGGCGCGGGGGAAATTGGGCAATCCGCGCTGGGTCGCCGGGCAGCTCCGGCACGGCTATGCGGGGGCGGCGGCGGTGGCGCGCGGGGTGGACGCGCTGGCCGCCTATGCGGTGGCGGTGCCGTTCCGCCTGGACCGGCTGTTCGACGCGGTGTGGGAGGCGACGCTGGGCGATCCGGCGGTGGAGGCGGCGCTGCGGGCGGCCAACCCGGCGGCGGCGGCGGCGATCCGGGCCAGGCTGGCGGCGGCGCTCGAGGCGGGGCGCTGGCGGCCGCGGCGCAATGCGGTCGGGCTCGAACTGGCGGGTGCGGGGTGAGGCGCGGCTGGTGCCCCGGGCTGTTCGAGCCGATGGCGACCGGCGATGGCTGGCTGCTGCGGGTCAAGCCCTGGCGCGGCCGGCTGGCGGCGGGGCAGGCGCGGGCGGTGGCGGCGGCGGCGAGGCGGTGGGGCAACGGGCGCTTCAACCTGACCGGCCGCGGCAACCTGCAGCTGCGCGGCTTTGATCGCGCCGGCGCCGCCGCGTTCGCCGAGGCGATGCTGCTGGCGGGGCTGGCGAGCCGGGATCCGGGCGAGGAGCGGCGGCGCAACCTCGTGCTGCCGCCGCTCGATGACGGGCTGGACCGTCCAACGGCGGCGCTGGAGCGGGTGCTGGCCGACCCAGCGCTGACCGAGCTGCCGGGCAAGGTGTTGGTGCTGCTCGACCGTGGCGACGCGCTCGCCGGAGTGGCCGCCGACCTGCGGGTCGAGCTTGGCGACGACGGCCAGGCGCAGGTGCGGCTCGACGGTGCGGCGCTTGGCTGGCGGGGCGCGGCGGCGGCGATGCCGGCGGTGGTCGGGGCGCTGCTCGCCGCCTTCGTCCGCAGCGCGCCGCGGCCGCTGCACCGGCTGCGCGACGTGCCGGCGGGGCGGCTGCTGGCCGAGGCGGGGCTCGCGGCGGTGGTGCTGCCGGCGGCGGTGATCGCGGAGGGGCCGGTTGGCCGGCACGGCGATGCGGTGTGGGCGAGCTTGGCGTTCGGGCAGGGCGAGGTTGGGGTGATCGAGGGGCTGGCGGAACTGGCCGAGCGGCATGGCGACGGGGTGTTGCGGCTGTCGCCCTGGCGCAGCGTGGCGCTGACCGGGGTCGGCGGCGCGGCCGAGGCGGTGCTGGCGGCGGCGGCCGGGCTCGGGCTCATCGTCGCGGCGACGGACGCCAGGCTCAAGGTGATCGCCTGCACCGGCGCGCCGGGCTGCGCGTCCGCCAGCGTCGACGTGCAGGCGGATGCGGCGCGGGTCGCGGCCTCGGGCGGCTGGGACGGGGCGTTTCACCTCTCCGGTTGCGCCAAGGGGTGCGCCCATCCGGCGCCGGCGGCGATCACCCTGGTCGGCCGGGCTGGTCGCTACGACCTGGTGCGGCGCGGGCGCGCCGGCGCGGCGGCGGAGCGCACCGGCCTCAGCCTGGCCGAGGCGCTGCAGGTGCTGGCCGCATGATCCCCGCCTACGAGCATGACGGGGCGGCGATCTATGCGCGCTCGTTCGCGATCATCCGCGCCGAGGCCGACTTGACCAGCTTCGGCGCGGCCGAGGCGCGGGTGGCGGTGCGGGTGATCCATGCCTGCGGCATGGTCGAGATCGCCGCGGCGCTGCGCTTTGGCGGCGGCTTTGCGGAGCGCGCCCGCACGGCGCTGCTCGGCGGCGCGCCGGTGCTGTGCGATGCGCAAATGGTGGCGCACGGCATTACCCGCGCCCGCCTGCCGGCCGGCAACGCGGTGATCTGCACCCTCACCGACCCGGCGGTGGCGGGGCTCGCGGCCCGGCTCGCCACCACCCGCTCGGCCGCCGCGATGGAGCTCTGGCGCCCCCTGCTGCCCGGCGCCGTGGTCGCCATCGGCAACGCGCCGACCGCGCTGTTCCGGCTGCTCGAGATGCTCGACGAGGGGGTCGCGCCACCGGCGGCGGTGATCGGCATGCCGGTCGGCTTCGTCGGCGCGGCGGAGAGCAAGGCGGCGCTGGCCGCTGACGGGCGGGTGCCGTTCGCCGTCGTCGAGGGCCGGCGCGGCGGCAGCGCGATGGCGGTCGCTGCGGTCAACGCGCTGGCGAGCGAGGCCGAATGAGCGGCACACCCCCTCTTGGCGCACTCTGCATTGTCGGCGTCGGACCGGGCGATCCCGAGCTGATGACGCTCAAGGCGCACCGAATCATCGCCGCCGCCGGCGTGGTGGCGGCGTTCAGCAAGCACGGCCGGCCGGGCCATGCCTGGCGCATCGCCGCCGAGGCGGTCCGGCCCGAGGCGGAGACGCTGCACCTCGCCTACCCGTTCACCACCGAGGTCGCGCTCGACGACCCGGCCTACCGCGCCGGCATCGACCGCTTCCACGACGACTGCGCCGCCCGCCTCGCCGCGGTGCTCGCCGACGGGCGCGACGTGGTGCTGCTCTGCGAGGGCGACCCGCTGTTTTACGGCTCGTCGATGGCGCTGTTCGACCGGCTGCGGGGGCGCTTTGACTGCTCGGTGGTGCCGGGGATCACCGCCATGAGCGGCTGCTGGACCGCCGCCGGGCTGGCGATGGCGCATGGCGACGACGTGCTGGCGGTGCTGCCCGGCACCCTGCCAGCCGGCGAGCTCACCCGCCGGCTGGCCGAGGCGGACGCGGCCGTGGTGATGAAGGTGGGCCGCAACCTGCCCAAGATCCGCATCGCCCTCGCCGAGGCCGGCCGGCTCGCCCGCGCCATCTATGTCGAGCAGGGCACGATGGCCGGGCAGGCGGTGATGTCGCTGGCGGAACGGGACGACGCGCCGGCACCCTACTTCTCGATCGTGCTTGTGCCGGGACGGCAGGGTTCACGATGAGGAAGACAGCAAGCATTTCTTTTTTGAAAAAAAGAAACAAAAAACTTCTATCTGTTTGGCCTGGCTGCCCGCTTAACGAGCAAAAGTTTTTTGGTTCTTTTTTTCAAAAAAGAACTCTCTTCCTATGAGCGAACTCCTCGGCAGCCTCGGCATGATTGGCCTGGCCGCGGCCGGTGCGGGCTTGGCGTATGCCGGCGCCACGGCGCTGATGGCGCGCTCCGGGCCGGCTGCGCCGGCTCGGCCTGCGGTCGTGCGGCCCGGCTCGCTCCGGATCATCGGGCTGGGTCCGGGCGCGGCGGGGCTGGTGGCGCCCGATGCGATGACGGCGTTGGACGCGGCGGACGATGTGCTGGGTTACGGGCCGTATCTGGACCGGGTGGCGACCCGGCCGGGGCAGCGCCGGCACCCCACCGACAACCGCCAGGAGCTGGAGCGGGCGCGGCATGCGCTGCGGCTGGCGCTCGACGGGGCGCGGGTGGCGATGGTGTCTTCGGGCGATGCCGGGGTGTTCGCCATGGCCTCGGCGGTGTTCGAGGTGGTGGAGGCAGAGGGGGTTGGCGCCGGCGGTGCGGCGCTGCGGGCGCTCGACATCGCCGTGGTGCCGGGGATTTCGGCGATGTTCGCCGCGGCGGCGCGGCTCGGGGCGCCGCTGGGGCATGATTTCTGCGCCATCTCGCTGTCCGACAACCTGAAGCCCTGGGAGCTGGTGCAGCGCCGGCTGGGGCTGGCGGCGGAGGCGGGCTTCGTCATCGCGCTCTACAACCCGGTCTCGGCGGCCCGGCCGTGGCAGCTCGACGAGGCGTTCGCGCTGCTGCGTGAGCGGCTGCCGGGCACGACGCCGGTGATGTTCGCCACCGCGGTGAGCCGGGCCGAGGAGCGGGTGGCGCGGGTGACGCTCGCCGAGGCGGCGGCGGCGATGGCGAGCATGCAGACGGTGGTGCTGGTCGGCTCGGCGGCGACCCGGGTGATCGAGCGGCCGGACGGCGACGCCTGGGTCTACACGCCGAGGAGCGTGCCGGCGTGAGCCTTGATCAGCGCCAGCGCGGTGGCGGCGTCGGGAGCGGCGCCAGCCGGCTCGGGGTCGGGGCGGGCGACCATCAGCACCGGCAGGCCAAGCTCGCGGGCGGCGGCGAGCTTGGCGGCGGTGGCGGCACCGCCGGAGTTCTTGCTGACCAGCCGCTCGATGCGGTGCTCGCGCAGCAAAGCGAGCTCGCCCGCGAGCGCGAACGGGCCGGTGGCGGCGATCAGCGTCGCGCCCGGCAGGGCGGCCGGCGGCGGCGCGTCGACGCTGCGCACTATATATCGGTGCCACGGACGGGCGGCGAATGGGGCGAGCTCCTTCTGGCCGACGGTCAGCAGCACCCGGCGCGGCGCGGCGCCGAGCGCGGCGGCGGCGGCCTCGATGGTGGGGCAGTCGGTCCAGCGGTCGCCGGGCTGCGGCTGCCAGGGCGGGCGGCGGACGGTGATCAGGGTGACGCCCGGCACCGTCGCAGCGGCCTGCCGAGCGTGGCGCGACATGGTGGCGGCGAACGGGTGGGTGGCATCGACCAGGATCGTGGTGGCGGTGGCGCGGAGGTGGTCGGCGAGACCCGTCGCACCGCCGAAGCCGCCGCGCCGCACCGGGACGGGCTGGGCGAGCGGGTGGCGGGTGGCCCCGGCCAGGCTCAGCGTCACGTCGGCGCCGGCGAGCGCCCGGGCGAGCGCCGAGGCCTCGGTGGTGCCGCCCAGGATCAGGATGCGCGGCGCCGGGACGGTTCGCGATGACATGGCTCAGCATCCTGGGCATCGGCGAGGACGGTGTCGACGGGCTGTCCGGCGGCGCCCGGCGGCGGCTGGAGGCGGCCGAGACGGTGTTCGGCGGGGCGCGGCACATCGCGCTCGCGGCGCCGCTGATCCGCGGCGAGGCGATCGCCTGGCCAAGCCCGATGCGCGAGGGCTACGGCGCAGTGCTGGCGCGGCGCGGCCGGCCGGTGGTGGTGCTGGCCTCGGGTGACCCGTTCTGCTTCGGCGTCGGCGTGAGCCTCGCCCGGATCGTCGAGCCCGGCGAGATGGAGTGCCTGCCGGCACCCTCGGCGGTCGCGCTGGCCTGCGCCCGCCTCGGCTGGGCGCTCGCCGACTGCGCCGTGATCTCGTTCTGCGGCCGACCGCTGGCGCCGGTGCTGCCGCTGCTGCAGCCCGGCGCGCGCATCCTGGCGCTGTCGGCCGACGCCGCGAGCCCGGCGGCGCTGGCCGCGCTGCTGGTGGCGCACGGGTTCGGCGGCACCAGGATGCACGTGCTGAGCGCGCTCGGCGGGCCGCGCGAGCAGGTGGTGAGCGTGACCGCCGCGCAGGGGGTGGGCGAGGTCGGGCCGCTGAACCTGGTGGCGCTCGAGGTCGTCGCGGGCGCGGATGCGCGGGTGCTGCCGCTCGCCGCCGGGCTCGCGGACGGGCTGTTCGACCATGACGGCCAGCTCACCCGGCGGGAGATCCGGGCGCTGACGCTCGCCGCGCTGGCGCCGCTTCAGGGCGAGCACCTGGTCGATGTGGGCCTGGGCGCCGGGTCGGTGGCGATCGAGTGGCTGCTGCGGCACCCGGCGATGCGGGCCACCGGGATCGAGCCGGACGCGGATCGGGCGGCGCGGGCGCGGCGCAATGCCGACAGCCTCGGCGTGCCGTCGCTGGCGGTGCGGCTCGGCCGGGCGCCGGCGGCGCTGGCGGGGCTGGCGGCGGACGCGGTGTTCCTCGGCGGCGGCGTCTCGGCGCCGGGTGTGATCGAGGCGGCATGGCAGGCGCTGCGGCCGGGCGGCCGGCTGGTCGCCAATGCGATCACGCTGGCCAGCGAGGCGGCGCTGGTGGCGGCGCAGGGGCAGCATGGCGGGCGCCTGACCCGGATCGGCATCGAGCGGCTGGACCAGGTCGGGCGGATGGCGGCCTATCGGCCGGCGATGACGGTGACCCAGCTCTGCGTCGCGAAGCCGTGATGGTGGCCGGCATCGGCTGCCGATCGGCGGCGGCGGCGAGCGCGATCGTCGCCGTGGTGCGGGCCGCCGAGGGGCAGGCCGGCGGTCGGGCGGACCTGCTGGCGGCGCCGGCGTTTCGCGACGGCGCGGCGCTGCGCGAGGCGGCGGCGAGCCTTGGCTTGACGCTGCGCCTGGTGGATCGGGCGGCGCTGCTGGCGGTGCAGCCGCGTTGCCAGAGCCACTCGGCGGCGGCTTTGGCGGCGACCGGGCTCGCCTCGGTGGCCGAGGCGGCGGCGCTGGCGGCGGCGGGGGCCGCTTCGGTGCTGCGCTGCCGGCGGCTGGACGGCGACGGCGCCAGCTGCGCCCTGGCCCAAACGCAGGCGGGCCCGCCGTGACGGTGCACTTCATCGGCGCCGGGCCGGGGGCGGCCGACCTGCTCACCCTGCGCGGCGCCGCCCTGCTCGGCCGCTGCCCGGTCTGCCTCTATGCCGGCTCGCTGGTCGCGCCCGAGATGCTGCGGCACTGCCCGGTCGGGGCACGGATCGTCGACACCGCCGCGCTCGACCTCGACGCGATCGACGCCGAGTTCCGCGCCGCCGACGCCGCCGGGCAGGACGTGGCTCGGCTGCACTCCGGCGACCTGTCGATCTGGAGCGCGCTCGCCGAGCAGCTCCGGCGCCTGCAGGCGGCCGGGATCGACTACACGCTCACCCCCGGGGTGCCGGCGTTTGCCGCCGCGGCCGCAGCGCTCGGGCGCGAGCTGACGATCCCCCGCGTGGCGCAGACGGTGGTGCTGACGCGGGTCGGCGGCGGCCGCGCCTCGCCGGTCCCCGCGGCCGAGAGCCTGGCCGGCTACGCCGCGACCGGGGCGACGCTGGCGATCCACCTCTCGATCCATGCCGTCCGGCAGGTCGTCGACGAGCTCACCCCCGTGCTCGGCGGGCAGGCGGCGGTGGCGGTGGTGGTGCGGGCGAGCTGGCCGGAGCAGCGGGTGCTGCGCGGCACCCTGGCGAGCGTGGGCGGCCTGGTCGAGCAGGCGGGGGTCGGGCGCTCGGCGCTGATCCTGGTTGGCGCGGCGCTCACCGCCGAGGGCGCCGACAGCGCGCTCTATGCGCCCGACTACGTGCGGCGGTTCAGGCCGGGCGGCCCCGGATCGGACATCGCGTGAGCCAGCACCTGGCCATCGCGGCCGACCATCAGCACGTCGACCGCGATGGCGGTGCCGGCAACCACCTCGGCGGCGACCGCCCGGGCCTGGCGGCAGACCGCGCCGGGCAGGTCGATCCCCGCCGCGGCGGCGTGGCCGAATGCCTCGGCGGCGGTGTTCGAGCCGGTGACCCGCTCGGCCAACGCCGCGTCGCCGCCCTGCCCGCGCGCCAAGCCCGCCAGCGCCGGCAAGTCGATCGTGCCGCGCCTGGAGTGCAGGTCGAGCCGGCCCTGCGCCAGCTTGCCGAGCTTGGCCGGGCCGCCAGCCACCGTCACCCGCGCCACCGGGTGGCCGCGCAGATATTTCAGCATGCCGCCGACGAAGTCGCCCATGTCGATCAGCGCCTGCTCGGTCAAACCCAGATGGGCGCGCGCCGCCGCCTCCGAGGTGCTGCCGGTCGCCCCCGCCACATGGACGAGGCCGGTCGCGCGCGCGACGTCGATGCCGCGATGGATCGAGTGGATCCAGGCGGCGCAGGA
Organism: Acetobacteraceae bacterium; assembly: GCA_965198995.1. Lineage (GTDB taxonomy): Bacteria > Pseudomonadota > Alphaproteobacteria > Acetobacterales > Acetobacteraceae > CAXMMR01. The sequence goes on along the minus strand of CBDAQG010000002.1, from coordinate 96,222 downwards.
GTAAGGCACCACGATGCCGGTGGTGCCCAGGATCGACAGGCCGCCGAGCACGCCCAGCCGCGGGTTCATCGTCTTGAGCGCAATGCTCGCGCCGTCCGGCACCGCGATCGTCACCGCGACGTCGCCGGGCCCGACCTCGGCCAAAGCGGCGGCGATCATCGCGCGCGGGCCGGGATTGATCGCCGGCTCGCCGACAGGCACCGGCAGGCCGGGCAAGGTCACCGTGCCGACCCCCTCGCCGGCCTGGAAGGTGACACCGCTGCCAGGCGCGCCACGCCGCACGCTCACCCGGATCAGCGCGCCATGCGTCACGTCCGGATCGTCGCCGGCGTCCTTGACGATCGCAGCGGTGGCGACACCCTCGCCAAGCCAGGTTTCGGCGAGCGCGAACAGCGGCTGCTCGCCGCGCGGCAGCGTAAGCCCGACCGGGTCGGGGAAGTGGCCGGTCAGCAACGCGGTCCAGGCCGCCTTGGCCGCGGCGGCGGCACAGGCGCCGGTGGTCCAGCCGCGTCTGAGCGGGGCGTTCATCGACAGGAAGCTAGGAAGGCAAGAGAAGGAAGGCCAGGGCTGTCTGCCCTGGACCCGATTAAAGGCGGAGCCTTTAAAATCCGTTCTTTACTCGGTTGGTCGATCGGCTTCGCCGAGCAAGAAAAACGAGTCGGGATCCAAGGGCCCACCGGCCCTTGGTGGGTCGAGGGCAAAGCCCTTGCCTAACGCTTTCCTCATCGCCGCCCCCCGCTCAGGCTCCGGCAAGACCACCGTGACGCTGGCGATCCTGGCGGCGCTCCGCGCGCGTGGGATCGCGGTGCGGGCGGCAAAGGCGGGGCCGGACTACATCGACCCGGCGTTTCACGCCGCGGCGACCGGGTGGCCGAGCGCCAATCTCGACAGTTGGGCGATGCCGCCGCGGCTGCTGGAGGCGGTGGCGGCGGGGGCGGCGGGCGATGGGTCGCTGCTGGTGGTCGAGGCGGCGATGGGGCTGTTCGACGGCGCGGGGGACGTGCCGGGGCGGTCGGGGAGTGCGGCGGATCTGGCGGCGCGGTTCGGCTGGCCGGTGGTGCTGGTGATGGACGTCTCGGGGCAGTCGCAATCGGCGGCGGCGGTGGCGTGCGGCTTCGCCGGGTTCGATCCGCTTGTGCGGCTGGCGGGGGTGGTGCTGAACCGGGTGGCGAGCGAGCGGCATCGGACCATGGCGGCGTCGGCCTGCGCGGCGGCGGGGCTGCGGGTGTTGGGGGCGTTGCCGCGGGCGGCGGCGGTGGCGTTGCCGGAGCGGCATCTGGGGCTGGTGCAGGCGGCCGAGACGGAGGATCTGGCGGCGCGGCTGGCGGCGTTGGGGCGGCTGGCGGAGGCGCATCTGGATCTGGACGCGCTGGCCGGGCTTGGGGTGGCGGTGCCGGCGGCGGCGGCGGTGCTGCCGCTGCCGCCGCCGGGGCAGCGTGTGGCGGTGGCGTCGGACGCGGCGTTCGGCTTCGTCTATCCGCACGTGCTGGCGGGCTGGCGGCGGGCGGGGGCGGAGGTGATGCCGTTCTCGCCGCTGGCCGACGAGGCGCCGGACGGGACGGCCGATGCGGTGTGGCTGCCGGGCGGCTACCCGGAGCTGCAGGCCGGGCGGATTGCCGCGGCCGCGCGGTTTGGCGAGGGGATGCGGCGGTTCGGCGGGCCGGTGCATGGCGAGTGCGGCGGCTACATGGTGCTCGGCGAGGGCCTGGTCGACGCGGCGGGCGAGCGGCATGCCATGCTGGGGTTGCTTGGCCACTCGACGAGCTATGCGGCGCGGCGGATGCACCTGGGCTACCGTGAGGCGCGGCTGCTCGGCGCGTGCGCGCTGGGGCGGGCGGGCACGGTGCTGCGCGGGCACGAGTTCCACTATGCGACGATGGTGGAGGATGGGGCGGCGGGCGGCGACCTGGGTCTGGCGGCGCTGACGGACGCCAACGGCGCGGCGCTCGGCGAGGCGGGCGGCCGGCGGGGCCGTGTCAGCGGCAGCTTCTTTCATGCGATTGCGGTGCAGGAGTGATGTGGTCGTGATGTGGTCTTCGATGGCGGCGGTGGCCGCGTCCTGCGCGGCGCTGCCGGCCGGCGACGATGCGGCGGCGGCGGCGGTGGTGGCGCGGCAGGCGCAGCTGACCAAGCCGCCGGGCAGCCTGGGGCGGTTGGAGGCCCTCGCGGCGTGGCTGGCGCGCTGGCAGGGGCGGGCGGTGCCGCGGCTTGCGCATGTCGAGGTGGTGGTGTTTGCCGGCAACCATGGCGTGGTGGAGCGTGGCGTTTCGGCCTATCCGGCGGCGGTGACGGCGCAGATGGTGGCGAACTTTGCCGCCGGGGGTGCTGCGATCAACCAGCTCGCGCGGGTGGCGGGGGCGAGCCTGCGGGTGGTGCCGATCGCACTCGATCGCCCGACGGCGGATCTGTGCGCCGTGCCGGCGATGGACGAGGTGGGCTTTCTGGAAGCGATGAACGCCGGGGCGGCGGCGGCCGGGGACGCCGACCTGCTGTGCCTGGGCGAGATGGGGATCGGCAACACCACCGCGGCGGCGGCCCTGGCGGCGGCGCTGTTCGGCGGCGACGGGGCGGATTGGGCCGGGCGCGGCACCGGGGTGGACGCGGCGGGGCTGGCGCGCAAGGCGGCGGCGATCGACCTCGCGCTGGCGCGGCATGGCACCGGCGAAGACCCGCTGGCGGCGGCGGCCTCGCTGGGCGGGCGGGAGCTGGCGGCGATCCTCGGCGCCACGCTGGCGGCGCGGCAACGCGGCGTGCCGGTGCTGCTGGACGGCTTCGTCTGCACCGCGGCTGCGGCGCCGCTGATGCGGCTGCATCCCGACGGGTTGGCGCATTGCCAGGTGGCGCACGTCTCGGCCGAGCAGGGGCATCGCCGGCTGATCGCCGCCCTCGGCCTGGCGCCGCTGCTCGACCTTGGCATGCGGCTGGGCGAGGGGTCGGGGGCGGCGCTGGCGGTGCCGATCCTGCGCGCCGCCTGCGCCTGCCATGCCGACATGGCGACGTTCGGCGAGGCGCGGGTGTCGGCGGGCGGGCCGGCCGATGCGGACTGACCTCGGGCGCGGTCTTGGGCGTGAGCTGGCGGCGGCGACGGCGCTGCTGACGCGGCTGCCGGTCGGCGGGCTTGTCGGGAACGACACCGCGGTGCTGGGGCGGGCGGTCTGGGCCTACCCGCTGGTTGGCGCGGCGGTGGGCGCCGTCGGCGGGCTGGCCTGGTCTGTGGCGGCGCGGCTCGCCCTGGCGCCGGCGGTGGCGGCGGCGTGGACGCTGGCGGCGCTGCTGCTGGCGACCGGGGCGCTGCATGAGGACGGGCTCGCCGACGTCGCCGACGCGGCGGGCGGCGGCACGCGGGAGCGCCGGCTGGCGATCATGCGCGACAGCCGGATCGGCACCTTCGGCGCCGCGGCGCTGGTGCTCTCGCTGGGGCTGCGCGGCGGCGCGCTGGTGGCGCTGGGCGCGCCGGGGCGGGTGTGGCCGGCGCTGGTCGCGGCCGGGGCGCTCGGGCGCGGGGCGATCCTGGTGTTGATTGCGGCGCTGACGCCGGCGCGGCCGGAGGGGCTGGCGGCTGCCCTCGGCCGGCCGTCTCGAGGCGCGCTGGCGGCCGGCGGCGGGCTTGCCGTGCTGGTCGCGCTCGCCATGCTACCGGTCATGCGGGCGACGATGGCGGTGGCCGTGGCCGCGCTCGCCGCGCTGCTGCTGGCGGCGATCGCCCGGCGGCGTTTCGGCGGCTACACCGGCGACGTGCTCGGCGCCGGCTCGGTGCTGGCCGAGTGCGTCGTGCTGAGCCTGCTCGCGTGAACGCACAGCAGCTCGCCCGGCGCCGGCGTGGCGGCGAGCAGGTCCGCCGGCGTGTCGCGCAGGAGCGCCGGCAGCAGGCGCAGCGGGCCGCCATGGCTGACCACCAGGCCGGGCTCGCCGCGCCGACGCAGGGTGGCGGCGAACGCGGCGACGCGGGCGAGCAGCGCACCGCCGCTCTCGCCACCGGGCGGCGCGAAGCCGGCCGGGTCGGCGGCCCAGCGGTCGAGGTCGGCGCGCGGGATCGCCTCCCAGGCCAGCCCCTCCCAGTCGCCGAAATCGAGCTCGTGCAGGCGCTCGTCGACGCGCAGCGCCACGCCGAGCCGCTCGGCCGCCGGGCGCGCCAGGGCCAGGCAGCGGCTGGCCGGGCTGCTCCAGACGACATGGGCGCCGGTCGCGGCCAGGCGAGCCAGCAGGCCGCCGTCGTCTGCCGCCGCCGGCAGGTCGAGCCGGCCATAGCAGCGGCCGGCCGCCGCGACCGGCAGGTGGCGCACCAGGTGAACCCTCATCCGCCCGGCGTGCCAGGATGGTAGGCCCGCGTCCAGAGACGACCCTGGTGCTGGGCGGCGCCCGCTCGGGCAAAAGCGCGCTGGCCGAGCGGCTGCTCACCGCGGCGCCGCCACCCTGGACCTACATCGCGACCGCCACCGTCATGGACGGCGACGACGAGATGCGGACCCGCATCGACGCCCACCGCGCCCGCCGCGGCGACGCCTGGCGCACCCTGCACGCCGGCCCCGACCTCGCCGACGCCCTGCAGCAGGCCGGCAACGCGCCCGTGCTCGTCGACTGCCTCACTTTGTGGCTCACCACCCTGATCCTCGGCGAGCACGACGTGGCGCTGCATACCGCGCGCCTGCTCGGCGCGCTGCCGCGCCCGGCCGCCACCGTGCTGGTCAGCAGCGAGGTCGGCCTCGGCATCGTGCCGGACAACGCACTCGCCCGACGCTTCCGCGACGCCGCCGGAACGTTGCACCAGCAGGTCGCCGCGCGCGCCGACCGGGTGCTGCTCGTCGCCGCCGGGCTGCCGCTGACGCTGAAGGAGCCGCGATGAGCGTGACCGAGGATCCCGAGCGCAGCGACCCCGGGGACACGGAGCGGCATCGTTTCAAGATGCAGAAGCGCAAGGCGGTGCAGGACGCCGAGGTGGCCGGCAAGACCGAGCGGCGCGGCCTGCTGATGGTCCACACCGGCAGCGGCAAGGGCAAATCCACCGCCGCCTTCGGGCTGCTGCTGCGCACGGTCGGGCACGGCCGCAAGACCGCGGTGGTGCAGTTCATCAAGGGCGCCTGGAGCACCGGCGAGCGCACCGTGCTGGCAGGCTTCGGCCCGCTGGTGGAGTGGCATACGCTGGGCGAAGGCTTCACCTGGGAAACCCAGGACCGCGCCCGCGACGTCGCCGCCTGCCAGCACGCCTGGGCCGTGGCGGAGACGCTGCTGCAGCGCAACGACCTGGCGCTGGTCGTGCTGGACGAGCTCAACATCGCGCTGCGCTACGAGTATCTGCCGCTCGACAGCGTGCTCACCGCCCTCGCGCAACGGCCACGCGACATGCACGTGGTGGTCACCGGCCGCAACGCGAAGCCGGCGCTGATCGAGGCGGCGGACACGGTGACCGAAATGACTTTGGTGAAGCATCATTTTCAGGCGGGTGTCACGACGCAGGAGGGGATTGAGTATTAAGGCAAGACAAGAAAGGGCTTCTTTTTTGAAAAAAAGAAGCAAAAAACTTTTATCCGGAAGTCAGGCACCGCCCTCGCCATGAGTCATGAACCAACAAATGGATTTTAAAGGCTCCGCCTTTAATGGGGTCCAGGGGCAAAGCCCCTGGCCTTTCCTTGCTTAAAGCCCTCATGCTCCAAGGCACCGGCTCCAGCGTCGGCAAGTCGTTGCTGGTCGCCGGCCTCTGCCGCGTGTTCACCCGGCGCGGCCTCGCCGTGCGGCCGTTCAAGCCGCAGAACATGTCCAACAACGCGGCGGTGACTGCGGACGGTGGCGAGATCGGCAGGGCGCAGGCGTTGCAGGCGCGCGCCTGCGGGGTGGCGCCGAGCGTGCACATGAACCCGGTGCTGCTCAAGCCGCAAAGCGAAGTCGGCAGCCAGGTCGTGGTGCAGGGCCGGGTGGTCGGCACGGCGCGGGCGCGCGACTATCAGGCGATGAAGCCGACGCTGATGCCGGCGGTGCTGGAGAGCTTCGCCGAGGTCGGGCGCGGCGCCGACCTGGTGCTGGTGGAGGGCGCGGGCAGCGCGTCGGAGATCAATCTGCGCGCCGGCGACATCGCCAACATGGGGTTCGCACGCGCGAGCGGCACGCCGGTGGTGGTGATCGGCGACATCGACCGCGGCGGCGTGATCGCCGCCCTGGTGGGCACGCACGCGGTGCTGGCGCCGGAGGACCGGGCGATGGTGCGCGGCTTCATCGTCAACCGGATGCGCGGCGACCCGACGCTGTTCGCCGCCGGCATGACGGTGATCGCGTCGCATACCGGCTGGCCCGGGCTGGGGCTGGTGCCTTACGCCGAGGCGGCGCGGCGGCTGCCGGCGGAGGATGCGGCGGACCTGGGCGAACGGAGCGGAATGCGGAGCGACGGGCGGCTGCGCATCGCGGTGCCGCTGCTGCCGGGGATCGCCAATTTCGACGACCTCGATCCGCTCGCCGCCGAGCCCGACGTCAGCCTGGCGCTGGTGCCGGCCGGGCGGGCGCTACCGGCGGTCGACTTGCTGATCCTGCCGGGCTCGAAGACGACGATCGCCGACCTGGCGGCGCTGCGCCGCGAGGGCTGGGACATCGACATCGCGGCCCACCACCGCCGCGGCGGCGCCATCCTGGGCCTGTGCGGCGGCTACCAGATGCTGGGCCGCGCGGTCGCCGATCCGGACGGCATCGAGGGGCCGGCGCAGGCGGTGGCCGGGCTCGGATTGCTCGACGTCGAGACGGTGCTGCGCGGCGACAAGCGGCTGGCGCCCGTCACCGGCTGGAGCGTCGCGGACGGGGCGCCATTCGCCGGCTGACACGGCGCGGCCGCTGCTGCGGCTGGCGGACGGGCGCCTCGACGGCGCGTGCGCCGCCGACGGGCGGGTGTTCGGCACCTACGCGCACGGGCTGTTCGCCGACGACCGGCAGCGCGGCGCCTGGCTGGCGCGGTTCGGCGCGGTCGCCGGCGGGTTCGACCACGAAGCCGAAATCGAGGCGGCGCTCGATGCGCTGGCGGCGCATCTGGAAGAGCACGTGGAGTGCGATGCGTTGATGAGGATTGCGGGGGAGTGAAGGAAGCGGTTCTTTTTTGAAAAAAAGAACCAAAAAACTTTTGCTCATTTATACCTGTAACATCATTGCGACGACTTGGCTTGGTGAACGGACAGAAGTTTTTTGCTTCTTTTTTTCAAAAAAGAAGCGCTGCTACTGTAACCACCTGAATCGCACAGGCACGCCGATAAAGCCGCAGCGCCTGGCGGAGATCATCGACTGTCGCCTCGGGACGGCCGTCGCCGGTCCAGGCATCCTGGCGCAGAATGGCGCCGTAGCGGCGCGGGCCGTTCAGGCGCAGGCCGAGCGCGCCGGCCATCGCCGCCTCGGGCCAGCCGGCGTTCGGCGAGCGATGGGCGCGGGCGTCGCGCCGGACGCAGCGCCAGGCCGCGCCGGCGCGGCGGCCGGCAGCGAGCGCCAGCCAGAACGCGGCGAGGCGCGAGGCGGGCAGGTTGATCCAATCGTCCAGCCGGGCGGCGGCCCAGCCGAACGCCTCGTAGCGCGGCGTGCGGTGGCCGATCATGCTGTCGGCGGTGTTGATCGCCTTGTAGGCGAGGATGCCGGGCAGGCCGAGCAGCGCGCACCACAGCGCCGGCGCCACCACGCCGTCGGAGAAGTTCTCGGCCAGGCTCTCGATCGCGGCGCGCACCACGCCAGCCTCGTCCAGCTCCGCCGTGTCGCGGCCGACAATGTGGGCGACCGCAGCCCGGCCAGCCGCGAGCCCCTCGGCCTCGAGCGCGTCGGCGACGGCACGGACATGGGCGTGCAGGCTGCGGCTCGCGAGCAGGCTCGACGCCAACACCGCCAGCACAGCGATCGCGGCCAGGCGCGGCAGCAGGTCGAGCAGCGCCGCCTGCAGCAGCAGCACGGGCAGCAGGGTTGCGGCGAGCAGCAGCGCCACCGCCAGCACGCCACGGCGGCGACGTGCGGGGGCCGGCAGTCGCGCCTCGTTCAGCCGCCGGTCGAGCACCGTGATCAGCGCCCCGATCCAGGTCACCGGATGGCCGACGCGCCGGAACAACCTGTCCGGGTAGCCGCACGCCGCCTCGAACAGCAGCGCGCCGGCGGTGATGGCGAGGGTCGGCGGCATGGCTAGCTGGCAACGTCGGGCGCGACGCGGCGTAGAAGGCCTGACGCTGAATGGAGAGCACCGCCGTGACCATCCTGCTTGCCGCCGCCTCGCCGATCGAGCTCGAAGCCGAGGCGGATGCGGCCGGGTTGCCGGAGGCCGCGCTCAAGGCCGGGCTCGAGCTCTATCACGCGCTGACCGCCTCGCTCGGCCTGCGCAGCCTTCCGGCGGCGCCCGAGGAGCCGACCGACTGGCCAGTGCACCGCTTCCTGCTCAGCGACGCGGACGGCGCCGACCCCGCCCATCAACTCGAAGGCCTCGATCACGCCCGCCACGTCTCGCGCACGCTCGGCGCAGACGAGGTCGCCCCGAGCATCCTGTACGCGGACGCGCAGCAGGGAGACTATCGCGGCCTGCTGATCGCGGCGGCCGACGAGACGCGCATGGCTCTGGCGATGCGGGCGGTTAAGCAAAGTTAAGGCAGCAAGGCCACTGCTCTGCCCTGGACCCGTCACGCGCATGCGTGCTGCGCACGTCACGCGAATGCGTGCTGCGCACGACGTGGCCCGCGGCCCCAGACTCCATTCGTTTGGAGTCCAAGCTTGGCCTTCTTGCTTGGCGAAGCCATTCAACCCGGCCCACTCGCCACTGATTAGCCCACTGAAAATGACTAACAAGTGGATTTCAAAGGCTCCGCCTTTGATGGGGTCAAGGGGCAAAGCCCCTTGCCTTGCCTTGCCTTGCCTTGCCTTGCCTTGCCTTGCCTCACACTCCGCGGCGGCTGCGCGCGGCCAGCAGGGTGTTTTCCAGTAGGCAGGCGATGGTCATTGGGCCGACGCCCCCGGGAACCGGGGTGATGGCGCCGGCGTGTTCGGCGGCAGCGGCATAGGCGACGTCGCCGACCAGGCGGCCATCTGGCAGGCGGTTGATGCCGACGTCGATGACGGTGGCGCCGGGCGCGACCCAGTCGCCCTCGATCAGTTCGGCGCGGCCGGCGGCGGCGACGATGATCTCGGCGCGTCGGCATTCGGCGGCCAGGTCGCGGGTGGCGGAGTGGGCCAGGGTGACGGTGGCATTGGCGGCGGTGAGCATGGTGGCGACGGGCCGGCCGACGATGGCTGAGCGGCCGAGCACGAGGGCGCGGGCGCCGGGTAGAGCGTGGCCGGCTTCGGCGAGCAGCTTCATGACGCCGCGCGGGGTGCAGGGGGCGAGTGTCGCCAGGCCGTCGGCGAGGCGGCCGGCGTTGAGCGGGTGGAAGCCGTCGACGTCCTTGGCCGGGTCGATCGCCTCGATGACGGCGCGGGCGCGGATTTGCGGCGGCAGCGGGAGCTGCACGAGGATGCCGTCGACCGCCGGGTCGTCGTTCAGCGCGCGGACGGTGGCGAGCAGGGTGGCCTCGTCGGTGTCGGCGGGCAGGCGGATGGTCTCGGCGCGAAAGCCGGCCTCGCGGGCGGCGCGGTCCTTGTTGCGGACGTAGACGTGGCTGGGGCCGTCCTCGCCGACCAGGACGACGGCAAGGCCAGGGGTGAGGCCGAGGCTGGCGGCGGTCTGACCGACGGTGGCGCGCAGGGTGCGGGCGAGGGCGCGGCCGTCGAGGATGCGGGCACTCAACGGGTCGGCCTCAGATCAGCGACGTCCAGACGCCGAAGTGGATGCCCTGGAACAGGTAGTCGAGCAGCGGCGTGACGACGATCTGCAGCACGATGAGGGCGACCCAGGGGCTGAAGTCGATGCCGCCGAATTGCGGCAGCACTTGGCGGATCGGGCGCAGGATCGGGTCGGTGATGCGAAACAGGATGTCGCTGATGGTCCAGACGGCGCGGTTGCGGGTGTCCAGCACGCCGAAGGAGATCAGCAGGCTGATCACGGCGGCGATGATGATGGCCCAGGTGAGCAGCCGGACGAGGACGAACAGCAGTTGGAAGATGATGACGGTCAGCACGCCCGGCGGGCTCCTGGTTGGCTGGGCGGACCGTATGCGGGCGTCCGGCGGGGCGCAACGGGCGGGTTGCCTTGTCACCGGCGGGTCTTGACGTCGGCAGGCGGGGTGCGCATGAGTGCGGCCGCGCAAGGCGGGGCTGTAGCTCAGTTGGTAGAGCGCCTCGTTCGCAATGAGGAGGCCAGCGGTTCGATTCCGCTCAGCTCCACCATGCCCGGCTTGCGGCGGAAAGAAAGGCCAGAGGCTCTGCCTCTGGACTCCGCTGGGGCCTGAGGCCCCAGACCCCGGTTAGTTAAGAAGCTTCTCATCCATCTCGCTCGCCGCGTTGGATTTTGGCACGGCCGCCAGCATGGCGATGAAAAGCACCTCGATGACGACGTCTAAAATGGTGGCGCTCAATCCCGGGATATGACGCAAAGTGATCAGGATGCCGCCGAACACCGCGCCAAGAGCTACGATGAAAGTAATACAGGCGTAGTGACGGCTGCGGGTCGCCCCCCACCAGGTCAGGCGGGCCTTCGGGTCGACGCGAACAGGCATCATCAGATTGACCAAGGTCATGCTGGTAATGGGGATGGCGCTCCAGGGCGATGTCTGCTCCGGAAGGCCGCCCATGTAGGTTAAGGCGCTGCCGAACAGGTCCAGAAACGTGCCGAGCATGGCGAAGCTGATCGCCATGTAGATCGAGGTTCGGCTCTGAGTGACGGTGATCACTGCCTACGTTGTCCACGGAGCTGCGGAGGAGATGACGGTGCCTTGATCCCGGCGTTCGACAAGCTCGAGGTCGTGCTTCGGAACGTGCCACATCATGACCGGCAACGTGGCTGCGAACACCAGGTCGAGCGCGAACTTCACTCGGATAGGCGCCATGCCGGACAGTCTTGCGAGGGCGAGCGGCAGCAGAAAGACGACAGCAATGACCAGGACGGTCACCCCGATCAGCTTGCCGCTCATGGTCGGCTTTGAAGGAGTCGGCACCGGGGAGAGCAACGTCAGCATAAGGACGCCATAGTAGGCGCCAAACGCGTCATTGAGATGCCAGGTCTCCTGGCTCCCAAACAGCAAGCCGGCTTTGTCGGCGAGGTCGGCTAGCACCCAGACCAGCACCATGAGATGCGCCAAGAGCCTAGAGCTGCGCTTCAGGATCATGCACCGCTTCCCCGCTATCGCTGGTGAACCCTAAACCAATCAAACAAAAGTTTTTTGGATCTTTTTTTCAAAAAAGAACCGCTTCCTTCATCGATGCCCGCCCGACGACAATCCGCAACGGATCCCCCCGCGCTGGCAGAAACGCGTCGGCTGTGATCTCCGCAAACCCGGCCTCGCGCAGGTAGGCGCCGACCAGCCCCTGTTGCTGCTCGCCGGTGAGCGCCTGCCAGATCGCCACCGCCTTGGTCGGGAAGCAGCGGTTGGAGAACGACGCCACGAACGGCGCGCCGGGGCGCAGGCAGCGGCGCAGCTCGCGCAGCACCTCGACCGGGCGCTGCAGATACTGGATCGAGACGCATTGGCAAGCGCCGTCCAGGCTGTCGTCGGGCAGCGGCAGGGTCGGGTCGCGGTTGAGGTCCTGGACGAACCAGCGGCTCAGCCGCGGGTTGGCGGCGAGCTCGGCGGCGTTCATGCCGTGGCCGATCACCGAGGCGTAGGCCGCATCCTCAGGCAGGTGGCTGACCCAGCTGCTCATCAGGTCGAGCAGCGCGCCGCCCGCCGGCAGGGTCGCGCGGTAGCAGCGCGTCACCGCGGCGATGGCGGCATCGTCGATGTGGGTGACGAAGCGGGGAGCGGCGTAGAACGCGGCGTCGGGCGAGGGGTCGGCCTTGCGGAAGGCGGCGTCGGGCAGGCGGGGCAGTTGGGTCATCGAGGCGATATCGGCGTGGACCGGCGGTTGCCCAAGTCCCGCCGCGCAATGCCGGACGGCACGCATTGAACCCGATCGCGCCCGGCACGATGTCGTTCTGATCTGTGAAAGGGTTCGCGCCATGGTCGCCCCATACCCCGCCGGGCCCGCCGCCGCACTGCCGCCGCGCGAGCTGGCCCGGCGCCTGGCACGCCTGCGCCGTCTCGCCTGGCTGATCGACGGGGTGTTCCACGTTCCCGGTACCCGCTTCCGCTTCGGGCTGAACAGCGCCATCGGCCTGCTGCCGGTGGGCGGTGACGCGGTGCTGGGCGGCATCTCGCTGTGGATCATCTACGAGGCGCACCTGCTCGGCGTGCCGGGCGGGAAGCTGGCGCAGATGCTCGGTAACGTGGCGCTGGAGCTCGCCGGCGGCAGCGTGCCGATCGTCGGCGACCTGTTCGATATGGCGCTGAAGGCGAACCTGCGGAACATCGCCATTATCGAGGGGCATTTCGCCTAGGAGGCAGGTAAGGCCAGAGGCTCTGCCTCTGGACTCCGCTGGGGGCGGCGCCCCCAGACCCGCAGCCGTTAGGAGCGTACACACCCTCCTTCTTGCTTGGTGAAGCCATTCAATCCTGCTTCCCACGGCATCGACCTCGCCGGTGAGCATGATTAACAAATGGATTTTAAGGCTCCGCCTTTAATGGGGTCGAGGGGCGAAGCCCCTTGCCTTCGCTCTCTTGCAACCGCTGCCTCGCCCGAGGGTTGGCATGCGTGACACCGCATGAGGAGCCGGCGATGGCGCAGGAACAGTTCGACAAACTTTGGTCGATGATGAAGGACGCAAAGTTCGCGATGCTCGTGTCGCGTGACGGCGCCCATCTGCGTGGCCGGCCGATGGCGGCGAGCCAGGACGGGTTCGACGGCACGCTGTGGTTCTTCACCTCGGCCTCCAGCCACAAGGTCGACGAGGTGGGCGCGGAGAACCAGGTTTGCGTCACCTACGCCGAGCCGAGCAGCCAGGATTACCTCTCGATGTCCGGCAAGGCGACCCTGGTGCGCGACCCGTCGGAGAAGGACAAGCGCTGGTCCGAGCTGCTCAAGACCTGGTTCCCGAAGGGCAAGGACGATCCGGACGTCGCGCTGCTCAAGGTGACGGTCGAGCAGGCCGAATACTGGGATGCGCCTAACAGCGCGGTCGTGCACGCCTACGGCTACGTGAAGGCGGTACTGACCGGCAAGACGCCAGAGGCTGGCGACCATGCCAAGGTGCAGATTGGCTAGGCGACTACTGTCAAGGTCGGTGTCTCGAAACTAAACGTGACCACCGGTTACGTTTCATTTTGGATCTTCATTCACCGCGCCGCATTGAACCGCGACAAATGAGCGGGGGTCAGATCGTCTGGCCCCCGCTTCCATCATGCGGGGCAAGACATGGCGACCATCGACACAACGACGATGACCTATCTCGACAATACGGCCGCCGGCAATGCGATCGAGATCGCCGCGGGCGAGTTGGTGGCGGCGAAGGCCAGCAATGCCGCGGTGGCGCAGCTCGGCCGGTGGTTTTCGACCCAGCACACCTTCCTCCAGGGCGCCGTGACCAACGTCGCGGCCCAGCTTGGCGTCACGCTCGCCCCGACGTTTAACAGCACCCAGGCGGCCGAGATCGCCACCCTCACCACGGCGACCGGCACGGCGTTGTCGCAGGCCTACATCGCCGACGACATGTCCAGCCAGGGCGTCGCCTACGAGGCCTCGACCCTGTATGCGATGACGGGCACGAACGCGACCGTGCAATTGCTGGCGGCTCAGGGCGCGCCGGTGCTGGAAGACCACATCAACCAGTTGCAGACGATCGACCAGAGCGTGTTCGGGGCGGCGGCGCCGACGGCGACCTTCCCCATCACCTACCCGGCCGGCCCCGCACTCGCCACCGAGACGACGACGGTCACGCCCGCCGACCAGACCTTTATCAACAACGCGGTCAACGACCTGACCACCGGCGTCAATGAGGGTCAGCTTGCGCTGACGACCCACCAGCTGGCGAACACCGAGGTCTATGGCGCCTGGGAAATCGCCAATGACGGCCCGGCGCTGTCCGACGTGAAGGCGATCGCCGCCGTCGGCAACGCGACCGTGCCGACCGTGCTCACCGCTGCCAGCACCGCCCAGATTGCCGCCCTCAGCGCGCTGACCGGGCGCGCCTTCGACACCCAGCTGGCCAGCGACTCGATCACCAACTACCAGAACGCGATCACCCAGTTCGACGCCGAGCTGACCACCGGCTCCGATCCGGCGCTGATGTATCTGGCTGCGGCGGCGCTGCCGACGGCGGGGCAGTTGCTGGCCCAGGCGATCATCGATTACGGCGAGGCCGCCGGCGGCCTGGACGACAACACCGCGGCCCCGCTCACCGCCGTCGGCTCGGTGCTGAACGCGGCGGCCAACTTTGCCACCAACGGCAGCACGATCATCGCCGGCGCCGACGGGCAGGCGACCACGCCAGGGGCGCTGGCGACCGGGCAGACCGGCATCCAGTTCGTCAACGGCAGCGAGGCGGTCGCCTCCGGCTACGCCTTCGTCATCGACACCGCGACGGCGCCGGTGACGATCACCGGCGCGGCCAGCCAGTTCGAGGCGGTCTCGGGCGACGTCAACGGCATGACCTACTATGGCGGCACTGCCGGCGGCGACATCGCGCTCGCGGCGGGCACCAACGAGGTGCTGGCATCCAGCGGCAACTACTATGTCGGCGTCGACGGCGGCACCAACACGATCATCGCCGGCAACGGTGCCGACACCGTCGCGACCAGCGGCGGCAACAGCCGCATCGAGCTCGGCAGCGGCAACAATCAGGTCGTGACCGGCGGCAACGACACGATCTTCTCCTCCTCGGGGCTGGATACGATCTTCGCCACCACGGGCAGGGATGAGGTGCTGGCTGGCAGCAAGGGGCTGGTCTACGCCTCCGTCGGCACCGGCGTCGCCGGCAGCATCACCTCCGAAACCGCTGCGGTCACCGTCTATGGCGGCAGCGGCAGCTCGCTGCTGATCACCGGCTCCTCCACCGGCAACGTGATTGCCGCCGGCGCCGGCAACGAGACGCTGTCGGGCGCCGGATCAACCGGCACCAGCACGTTCTTCGCCGGTAGCGGCACCGACTCGATCAGCGGCGGCACCACCGCCTCGGCGTTCGTCGCCGGCACCGGCACGGCGACGCTGGTCGGCGGCGGCGGCGAGAACCTGTTCCAGTTCGTCAACGGTGCTGCCGGCGGCTCCGACACGCTCGGCTTCACCAGCTCGGACGTGATCTCGCTGTCCGGCTACGCCAGCACCGCCGCGGCGAGCGTCATCGCCTCGCAGACCAAGGTCACCGGCGGCGTGACATTCACGCTGTCTGACAACACGCACGTCACGGTGTCCGGCGTGACGTCGCTGACGGCGTCGAACTTCGTCTAACGGGGAGGAAGGCCAGAGGCGCTGCCTCTGGCCTCAGACCACCTTTTCTAAGGAGTGGATTTCAAAGGCTCCACCTTTGATGGGGTCCAGGGGCAAAGCCCCTGGCCTTCTTTCTTTACCCGTAGGCCGCTGTTAAGCTTACCCCTTGTGTGATCTTTACCGCCTCATAGGCGCGCCAACCCGGTGAGCCACGACACCTTGATGCACCGGCTCGTCCGGCCCTGGACGCGCGCGCTGGCGTCCGGTCGGCTGCGGCCCAACCACCTTACCGCCTTGCGCATCACCACGGGCCTCGGCGCCGCCGGCTGCTTTGCCGTCGGCGTGCCGGAGCTGCGGCTCGGCGCCGCGCTGTTCGTGCTGTCGGCGCTGTTCGACCGGGCCGATGGCGAGCTGGCGCGACAGAGCGGGCAGTTCAGTCGGCTTGGCCACTGGCTCGACCTCGCCTCCGACTGCAGTTGTGACGCCCTGGTCTTTCTCGGCCTCGCCTACGGCGCCTGGGGCGGCGCGCTGGGCAATGTCGCACCGCTGCTCGGCGTGCTGGCCGGTCTCGGCACCGTGCTGCTGTTCTGGCAGCTCAACCTGCCCGACGGTCGTTCCCCCTCCCGCCCGATGCAGCGCCGCGGACGACGCGCCTTCGACCCGGACGACCTGATCCTTGGCGTGCCGCTCATCGTCTGCACCGCCGGCCCTGACGTGGCGTTGCTGCTCGCCGGCATCCTGACGCCGCTGGCGTTGCTCGGCGTCGTCGCCGCGCGGTGGATCCCGCGTCGTGCCGGCCTCGCCCGCGTGCGGCAGCGTCGCGCCGGCGCGGCGGCATCCTCGCCGCGGCGGCCGACCGTCGCTGCCATCGCCCCGATGCCCGGGAGCAACCGGCCGATGCCGCGTGGCTGAGCCCGGCGCCTCGACGGCGGGCTCGATCGACCGCCTGCCATCGCGGCTCGCCTCGCGCGAGCGGCCGGCCACGGCGCTTCGCGTCGCGGTGCTGATCCCGTGCCGCAACGAGGCGCTGGCGATCGACGGGGTGGTGCGCGGCTTTCGCGCCGCACTGCCCGACGCGGCGATCTTTGTCTACGACAACGGCTCGATCGACGGCACCGGCGCCGTCGCCGCCGCGGCCGGCGCCACGGTGCGGCTGGAGCCGCGGCGCGGCAAGGGCAACGTGGTGCGGCGGATGTTCGCCGACGTCGAGGCCGACGCCTACCTGCTGGTCGACGGCGACGACACCTATGACGCCGCCGCCGCGCCGGAGCTGCTGCGCCTGCTGGTCAGCCGGCAGCTCGACATGGTGACCGCGACCCGGGTGAGCGGCAGCGTCGAGGCCTACCGCACCGGCCATCGCGCCGGCAACACGGTGCTGAGCGGCATCGTCGCCGCGCTGTTCGGCAACCGCGTGACCGACATGCTGTCCGGCTACCGCGCGTTCTCGCGCCGGTTCGTCAAATCGTTTCCCGCGCTCTCCACCGGCTTCGAGACCGAGACCGAGCTGACCGTGCACGCGCTCGAGCTGGCGATGCCGGTCGGCGAGGTCGATACCGGCTACCGCGAGCGCGCCGCCGGCTCGGTCTCCAAGCTCAGGACCTGGGCCGACGGGCTGCGCATTCTTGGCACCATCGTGGTGCTGGTGAAGGAGGCGCGGCCGCTGCTGTTCTTCTTCTTTTTCGCCTGGCTGCTGGCGCTCGCCGGCCTGCTGCTCGGCCTGCCGGTGGTGCTGGAGTTCCGCCGCACCGGGCTGGTGCCCCGGCTGCCGACGGCGATCCTGGCGACCGCGCTGATGGGGCTCGCCTTCCTGTCCACCACCTGCGGCTTCGTGCTCGACAGCGTCGCGCGGGGGCGCAAGGAGGCCAAGCGGATGGCCTACCTGGCGGTGCCGGCGGTGCGGCAGGAAGAGGTTCTTTTTTGAAAAAAAGAACCAAAAAACTTCTGCCCGCTAAGCCCATGCCCCAATCGGATAAAAGTTTTTTGCTTCTTTTTTTCAAAAAAGAAGTCCTTCCTTCCTAGATATTCTCGATGCTCGACCTTGATCTCGCTCCTCCCGATCCCGCGCGCGACGCGATCGCGAGCTGGCACCGCCGCGACGAGGCGGCGTGCGTTGCCGAACTCCTGTCTCAGGTCTCGATCCCGCCGGACGTTGCGGCGCAGGCGGAGGCCCGCGCGCGCGCGCTGGTGGCGCATCTGCGCGCCCGGCCCGCCGCGGGATTGGCGGCGTTGGTGCACGAGTTCTCGCTCTCCTCGGAAGAGGGCGTGGCGCTGATGACGCTGGCGGAGGCGCTGCTGCGCATTCCGGACGAGGCGACGCGCGACGCGCTGATCCGCGACAAGCTCGGCGAGCGCGACTGGACGGGCCATGCCGGCGCCGGCCGGCCGGCGCTGGTGCGGGCGGCGGCGCTGGGTCTTGCGGCGGGCGAGCGGCTGGTCGGGCCGGCCTCCGGGCTGTGGGCGCCGGTGCGGCGGCTGGCGGCGCGGCTGGGCGAGCCGGTGCTGCGGCGCTGCCTGGACAGCGCGATCCGCGGCCTCGGCGAGCAGTTCGTCACCGGCCAGAGCATCGAGGCGGCGCTCGCCCGCAGCCGCAAGCGCGAGCGGCAGGGCTTCTCCTACTCCTACGACATGCTCGGCGAGGCGGCGCTGACGGCAGCGGACGCCGCCGCCTACCTCGCCGCCTACGAGCACGCGCTGCACGCCATCGGCGCCGCAAGGGCCAACGCGACGCCGCGGCCGGGCCTGTCGATCAAGCTCTCCGGGCTGCATCCGCGCTACGAGCGGGCGCGGCGGGCGCAGGTGCTGGACGAGCTGCTGCCGCGCCTGCTGGCCCTGGCCCGGCTGGCGCGGCGCTACGACGTCGGGCTCAACATCGACGCCGAGGAGAGCGAGCGGCTGGCGCTGTCGCTCGACCTGCTGGAGGGTCTGTGCCGGGACCCGTCGCTGGCCGGCTGGAACGGCGTCGGCTTCGTCGTTCAGGCCTATGGCAAGCGGGCGCGGGCGCTGATCGACTGGCTGGCCGGGCTCGCCACCGCGACCGACCGGCGGCTGGCGGTGCGGCTGGTCAAGGGCGCCTACTGGGACAGCGAGATCAAGCGCGCCCAGCAAGACGGCGCGGCGGACTACCCGGTGTTCACCCGCAAGCCGCACACCGACCTGTCCTACGTCGCCTGCGCGGCGGCGATGCTGGGCCATGCGGCGGCGATCTACCCGCAATTCGCCACCCACAACGCCCAGACGCTGGCGACCATCGAGGCGCTGGCGGCCAGGAGGCTGGGGCCGTTCGAGCCCGGACAGTACGAGTTCCAGTGCCTGCACGGCATGGGCGAGCCGCTCTACGAGGGCATCGTCGGCGCCGCGGACGGCGAGACGCGGGCGTGCCGGATCTACGCCCCGGTTGGCACGCATGAGAGCCTGCTGGCCTACCTGGTGCGGCGGCTGCTGGAGAACGGCGCCAACGCCTCGTTCGTCAGCCGCATCGCCGACCCCGCCATCAGCATCGACGAGATTGTCGCTGATCCGGTCGCGCGACTGCGCGCGCAAGACGCGACGCCGCCCGGCGCGGGGCTGCCGCTGCCGCCGGCGATGCTGGGCGAGCGGCTCAACAGCGCCGGGCTGGATCTCGCCGACGAGCCGACCCTGGTGCGGCTCGCCGCCGGACTCGGGCCGGAGGCGACCCGGCGGCACGAGGCCGGAACGCCCGGCCGCGGCGAGGCGATCATCATCGTGAACCCCGCCGATCCGGCCGACATCGTCGGCACCGCCTGGCAGGCGGACGAGGCGGCGGCGCGGCAGGCGGTGGCCGCGGCGGTCGCCGCCCAGCCCGACTGGGGGAGCCGGCCGGCAAGCGAGCGCGCGACCATCCTGCGCCGCGCCGCCGACCGGCTGGAGCAGGCGCGCCCGGCCCTGCTGGCGCTGATGACGCGCGAGGCTGGCAAGACGCTGGCCAACGGCGTCGGCGAGGTGCGCGAGGCGGTCGACTTCCTGCGCTTCTACGCCGACGAGGCGTTGCGCGTCGCCGGCCCCGGCAGCCGCCCGCTCGGCCCGGTGCTGTGCATCAGCCCGTGGAATTTCCCGCTGTCGATCTTCACCGGCCAGGTCGCCGCCGCGCTTGCCGCCGGCAACACGGTGCTCGCCAAGCCCGCCGAGGAGAGCCCGCTCACCGCCGCCGCCGCCACCCGGCTGCTGCACGAGGCTGGCGTGCCCGGCGAGGTGCTGCAGCTCCTGGTCGGCGACGGCAGGCTCGGCGCGGCGCTGGCCGGCGACGAGCGGGTGCGCGCCGTGGCCTTCACCGGCTCCGAGCCGGTCGCCCGGCTGCTGCGCCGCAGCCTGGCCGGACGGCTTGGCGAGGACGGCGCGCCGGTGCCGCTGGTCGCCGAGACCGGGGGGATGAACGCGCTGGTGGTCGACAGCTCGGCGCTGCCGGAGCAGGTGGTGGCCGACGCCGTGCTCTCCGCCTTCGACAGCGCCGGCCAGCGCTGCTCGGCGCTGCGCCTGCTGTGCGTCGCCACCCCGCTCGCCGAGCGGGTGCTGACGCTGCTACGCGGCGCCATGGCGAGCCTCGCCGTCGGCAAGCCGGACCGGCTCGGCATCGACGTTGGCCCGGTGATCACCCGCGCGGCGGCCGACGCCGTCCGCGCCCACATCGCCCACATGGCCAAGCTCGGCTGCCCGGTGCACCAGACGCCGCTGCCGCCCGGCCTGCCTGACACCTTCGTGCCGCCGACGCTGATCGAGGTGGCGGCGCTCGACCAGGTTCCCGGCGAGGTGTTCGGCCCGGTGCTGCACCTGCTGCGCGTCGAGCCGGACGGGCTGGACGGCCTGCTCGACGGGCTCAGGCGCACCGGCTACGGCCTCACCTTTGGCCTGGCGACGCGCATCGAGGCGGTGGTCGAGCGGGTGCTGCCGCTGGCGCCGGCGGGCAACCTCTACGTCAACCGTAGCCTCATCGGCGCCGTCGTCGGCGTGCAGCCCTTCGGCGGCCACGGCCGCTCCGGCACCGGCCCCAAGGCCGGCGGCCCGCTCACCCTGCGACGCCTGCTCGCGCAATCCGGGGACGACGCCGGCGCGGCGCTGCCGCCGGCGCCGCCGGCAGCCTGGCCCGAGCCGGCGCGGCGATTCTGCGCCTGGCTCGACGCGGGGGCCGACCCGGCGACCGCCAACGCCGCCCGCGCCCTGCTCGCCGCCACGCCGCTCGGCCTCGAGCAGGTGCTCCCCGGCCCCGTCGGCGAGCGCAACCTCTACACGGTGCAGCCGCGCGGCCGGGTGCTGTGCCGCGCGGCAAGCCCGGCGGCGCTGCAGCTCCGCATCGCCGCCGCGCTGGCGACCGGCAACCGGGTGCTGGTCGACCCGGCGGCCCTGGCGGCATTACCGGACGGGATCGCGACCGCCGACGACGGCACGGCCGACCACGTGCTGTTCGACGGCGATGCGGCGGCGCTCGCAGCGCTGGACCAGGAGCTCGCCGGCCGCGACGGCCCGCTGGTCGCGGTGCAATGCGGTCTGGCGCTGCATCGGCTAGTGCTGGAGCGCTCGGTCAGCATCAATACGGCCGCCGCGGGGGGCAATGCCGAGCTGATCATGCGGGTGGAGGCGTAAGGCCAGAGGCTCTGCCTCTGGACTCCGCTGCGGCCGGCGGCCCCAGACCCCATTGCCTACCTGCCCGCAGGCGGCGACAGCAACGATGCCGTCGTGAGCGACGGGCCAGTCCAGGACGCCGCGTCCGCCTGGACCCAGGCGGCGCCGAGCCAGGTCCGGCCACCAGTGCCGACGAACAGCACAGCGAGTGCGAGCACCAGCATGATCGCCACCGCGAGCGCGTGGCCGAGGCCGAGTTCGCTGGGCTGCCAGCCGGGCTGGCGGGCGCAGTCGGCCGGCACGATGAGCGTCGTCCTGAAGCCGGAACGGGCCGCCGCCGGCGGGCTGAGCGCGGATGAGAGGTCAGGCTGCGCGGCGTACGACATGGGGGACACTCCGTCTTCGTGATCGGCTCCAGGACGGCGCCGAGGAGCGGACGATTGGCGGCGCGGCTGATGAAAGTCCTTTTTCAGGCCCTGAAAGGTTGTGAAGCGAGCTGAAAGGTTCGCATCCGTGACGGTTGACCAGTCCGCCGGCCGGAAAAGCGCCACCGATGATTGATTTTGAGATCAGAATGGCTCTTGGCGGCTGGGCAGGCCGGCGCTAGCGTGCCGCCCGCTCAATCCTGGTGCGCTGCGACGTGGATGCCGTCCACTACCGCTTTGGCCATTTCCTGCTGCAGCCGGAGCGCCGCTGCCTCAGCGCGGCGGGCGTTCCGGTCAGCGTCTCGGCGCGCGCGCTCGACCTGCTGACGCTGCTCATCGAGCGCCACGACCGGGTGGTGACGAAGGACGAGATCCTGGCCGCCGTCTGGGCCGGCAGCATCGTTGAGGAAAACAACCTCGCCGTTCAGGTCTCCGCCCTGCGCCGCCTGCTCGGCCCGGCGCCGGATGGCGGCCAGTACATCATGACGGTGCCGGGCCGCGGCTACCGGTTCGTGGCGACGCTGGAAGACGACGTCGCACCGGTCGACAGCGCGACGCCAGCGGTGGCGCCCGCCGCGGCAACCCGACGGCGATGGTCCGCAGGTGGGCTTGCCGGCGGCCTTGCAGCGCTGCTGCTTGTTCTTGCCGGCCTCGGGTGGAGGCTGCTGCCGGCCAGCCCGTTGTCGGCGCCGCGGCTGTCGATCGTCGTGCTGCCGTTTCGTAATCTTGGCGGCGACCCGCAGCAGGACTACCTCGCCGACGCGATCAGCGACGACGTCTCGACCGACCTGTCGCATCTTCCCGGCAGCGTGGTGATCAGCCGTGAGAGCGCGGAGACGTTCAAGGGCCGCCCGGTCCGGGCCGAGGCGATCGGCCGTGCGCTGAACGTGCGCTACCTGCTGCATGGCAGCCTGATGCGCGAGGGCGCAGGCCTGCACGTCAACGTTCAGCTGATCGACGCTGCGGATGGGCGCCAGCTGTGGGCCAGCGGTTTCGACGTGGCGCAAGACGCCTTGGGCACGGCACGTGACGAGATCGTTCGGCACCTGGCGGTGGCGCTTGACTTCACCCTGGTGCAGATCGAGGCGGCCCGCTCGCTGCATGAGCGCCCGGGCAATGCGGACGCGGTGGACGACTACCTGCGCGCGCGCTCGCTGCTTGATCGTGGCGACAGCCTCGCGACCTTCGCAGCCGGACAGGAGCTGTTGCAGAAAGCCGTCGCACTTGCGCCTGGCTTTGCCGACGCGCAGGCGCTGCTGGCCATCGTTCTGGTCGACAAGATGGCGGAATTCGACGATCCCGACGACTGGTCGGATCACGAGCGAGCGGGGAAAGCCGTTACGGCGGCGCTGGCCGCATCGCCACAAAATCCGCAGGCCATCGCGGCGCGGGGCATGTTCGCCTGGGTGGACAATCACTGCGACCTCGCGGAGCCGGACTTTCATCTCGCGCTGTCGCTTGATCATGCCGCCATGTCGGCGACGCTCGGCCTTGTCGCCTGCCTTCGCGAAAGCGGTCACATGCGGGATATGATCCTCGGTTTGCAGGAGGTCCTGCGCGTCGACCCCGCCTCGAGCCAAACGCCCTATCGCGAGAGCATGATCGGCCTCGGCCTGCTCATGCTTGGCAAGCCGCACGAAGCGCTTGGCTGGCTCCGGCGAGGTCCTGCCTTCCAACACGAGCCGTCAGGCGCGCCCGAAACGTTCGGCGCGCGGGAGTGGAACCAGCTCTACCTCATTGCGGCGACCGAGCTTGACGGCCAGCAGACGGAGGCAGCCGCGCTTTACGCTGCCTATCAGAAGCGCTGGCCCAATCGGACCGTTTGGCGGCTGGCCTCCTATGATGCCCGCGCCTGGTCGGCGATGCCGGCGCATGCCGCATACCTGGAGGCACTCCATACGGCAGGAATGCCGCTCTACGCCGACGAGACCGCAGACGTTCCATCGACGATCTCGACCGGCGCGTCACATGGCGATTTCGATCCGACCCCGCTCAGCCTGCCGCATGCTGGACGGGTCGACACCGGGCCCCTGTGGTCGATGCTGACCTCAGGCCGGCCGCTGCTCATCCTGGACGTGGGACGCGGCGCGGCGGTGATACCGGGGGCGATCCTTGCGTGGCCTCAGGACGTGGCGGGCGACCGCAACCTGATCCTGTTTGATGCCGCGAGACAGCGTCGATCACCGTCGGTGCCGATCGTCGTCATGGGGGACAGCCTTGTCGGTTGGTCGAGCTACGACGCGGCGGTCAGCCTGGTCGAACAGGGGTTTGCGCCGGTGCTGTGGTATCGCGGCGGCGAGGAGGCCTGGGTTGCCGCAGGGCATCCGCATGTCGACAATCGGCCCGATTAGGCCGTAGCTACTCATTGTTTTATTGTAACGAGTTGTGGGATGATCGCGTCGCAGGGACAGGAGCAACCAATGCCGCAGGACGGAATACCACTACCACCGACTCAGGGGTCCGATGGCGCGCACTCCCATGGCGGAGGTCATCCGATCCTGACCTCCGTTGCGGAATTGCTTGCCGAGCCGCTGTTCCAGGATCTCCTGAAGACGAAGGCCGATCAGGTCAGGATCATTCACCTCACGTATATGCGCAACGTGTTGCAGCAGGCGGTGATCGCCTATGACGCGTTGATAGAGTTGCTGGAGCATGGCAACTGAGACGGCGATCTCGGACGCTGTGACAGTGGCCGTAGGTTGCGCTGCGTGGTCAGCTGAGCGGCGACCCCTCAAACCGCGCCAGTAAATCCGCCGGGTCCCGGTAGATCGCCACACACCCCGCCTCCCGCAGCCTCGCCTCGTCAAACCCGCCGCACGTCAAACCGATGCAGCGCATCCCCGCCCTGCCCGCCGCCTCCGCGTCATACCCGGTGTCCCCCACGACGATCGCCTCCTCGGCCGACACGCCAAGCCGCTCGAGTGCCGCGTTGAAGATGTCCGGATGCGGCTTGCTCTTCTCGGCGTCGTCCGCGGACGTCTGGATCAGCGGCAGGTCCTCGATGCCGACCACCCGCTTATAGTGCTCCACCTCGTCCCCCTTCGCCGATGAGGCCAGCGCGACCTGCTTGCCGTCCGCCAGCAGCCGCTCGAACAGCGCCCGCACCTGCGGAAAGCCGGTGATGCGGTGCAGGTAGTCGGCGTGTAAAATTTCGCTGCGCCGGCGGCTGATCGCCGCGCCGTCACGCTCGACCGTCGCCGCGTCGATGAACACCGGCATCAACTGGTCGCCGCCCTTACCGATCTGGCCGACCAGCGTCTCGAGCGACACCGCGTGGCCGAACTCGCGGAACACGTCGTGCCAGGCGGCGGCGTGCAAGCCGACGCTGTCGACCAGGGTGCCGTCGACGTCGAAGATCACGGCCTTGAGCATGGCGAGCCCTCCTGCACCGGCTGGATCAGCCGGGCGAGCGCCAACGCGCGACCGTCGCGATCGGTGCGGCGCGGCCGATACCGGCCGGACGCAATCGGTGGTAGCATCAGCACCGGCGGCGCCCGGGCCGTCCTGACGCGATGGAGCCGCAAGCGCGATGTCGGCGATCGATCTGCCGTGGCTGCCCGTGCAGCCGGATTGGCCAGCCCGGGTGCGCGCCACCGAGGCGGCGGCCGACTGGGTGGCGCTGCAGCGCCTGGCCGGCGCCCGGCCCGACCTGCCGATGAGCGGCCGGCTCGACCGGCTGCTGCTGCGGCTGTTCCCCCACCCACCGGCGGCCGCCGGCCAGCCGGTGCGCCTGGCTTTGCTCGGCTCGGCGAGCGTGCAGCATCTGGCCGGGCCGATCCGCGTCGCCGCCCTCCGCCGCGGCCTGCACGTCAGCATCCATCAGGGCGAATACGGCCAGTATCGCCAGGACCTGCTCGGCCCCGACCCGTCGCTCGCCGCCTTCGCGCCGGACACGGTGCTGCTCAGCCTGGATGCGCGGCACTGCGCCGCTGGGCTGTCGCCGACGCTGGACAAGGCCGCCGCCGAGGCGCTGCTCACGGGGCGGCTGGAGACGATCCGCGCGAGCTGGGCGCTCGCCCGGCGCCTCGCCCCCGGCGCCGCGGTGATCCAGCAGACGGTGCTGCCGGTGCACCCCGCCCTGCTCGGGATGAACGAGCAGCGACTGCCCGGCTCGCCGGCCGAGTTCGTCCGCCGCCTCAACGCTGAGCTGCGCGAGGCGGCCGAGCAGGACGGCGTGGCCCTGCTGGCGCTGGACGCCGCCGCCGCCCGGGGCGGGGTCGCCGCCTGGCACGACCCGGCCGCCTGGCACCACGCCAAGCAGGAGGTCTCCGGCCGCGCCACCCTGCTCTACGGCGACCTGGTCGCGCGCCTGCTCGCCGCCGCCCGCGGCCGCTCGGCCAAGGTGCTGGTGCTCGACCTCGACAACACGCTGTGGGGCGGCGTGATCGGCGATGACGGGCTGGACGGCATCGTCCTCGGCCAGGGCTCGGCCACCGGGGAGGCGTTCACCGCCGTGCAGGACTACGCCCTCGCCCTCGCCCAGCGCGGCGTCATCCTCGCGGTGTGCTCCAAGAACGACGAGGCCAACGCCTACTCGCCGTTCGACCACCATCCCGAGATGCGCCTCCATCGCGACGACATCGCCTGCTTCGTCGCCAACTGGGACGACAAGGCGACCGGGCTGCGCCGCATCGCCGCCAGCCTGAACCTCGGCCTGGACAGCCTGGTGCTGCTCGACGACAACCCGGCCGAGCGGGCGCTGATCCGCCGCGAGCTGCCCCAGGTGCAGGTGCCCGAGATCGACGACGACCCGGCGCTGGTGCCGCAGCGCCTGGCCGATGCCGGCTACTTCGAGAGCCTGGGGGTCACCGCCGACGACCGGGCGCGCACCGCGCAGTATCGCGACAATCGCGCCCGCATTGCGCTCGCCGAGGCGGCCACCGACCTGCCCGGCTACCTGCGCTCGCTCGAAATGCGGCTGGTCTGGCGGCGCTTCGACGAGGCAGGGCTGCTGCGCATCGTCCAGCTCGTCAACAAGACCAACCAGTTCAACCTGACCACCCGGCGCAGCACCGTCGAGGCGATGCGCACCCTGCTCGCCGACCCGCGGCAAATCGGCCTCCAACTGCGGCTGCGCGACCGCTTCGGCGACAACGGCATCGTCGTCGTGATCATCGGCGCCCTGTCGGCGGATGGCGGCGCGCTCGAGATCACCGACTGGCTGATGAGCTGCCGGGTGCTGGGGCGGCAGGTGGAGCAGGCGACGCTGGCGCTGATCGCCGGCCAGGCGCGGCGGCTCGGCGCCCGCCGGCTAATCGGCCGCTACGTGCCCACGGCCAAGAACGCCATGGTGCAAGGGCTGTATCGCTCGCTCGGCTTCGTGGCAGAAACCGGGGAGAACGGCGCAACAGAGGACGGCACAGCGCGCTTCGTGCTGCAACTCGAGGCGGCGCCGCGGACGGAGCTGTTCATGCAGGTGCTGGAGGGCTCAGGTGATGAGTAAGGCGGCGTGAGCGACGTCCTGGCGGCGATCACCGACATCGTGCGGACCACGTTCGACAACCCGTCGCTGCCGGTCACGCCGCAGACCCGGGCGGCCGACGTGCCGGGATGGGATTCAGTGGCGATGGTGGAGATCATCATGGCGGTGGAGGAGCGCTTCGGCGTGCGCTTCGGCTCCCGCGACATGGACCGCATCGGCTGCGTGGGGGACATGGTGGGGCTGATCGAGGAGAAGAAAGCCAAGTAAAGGCAAGGGGCTTTGCCCCTTGACCCCATCAAAGGCGGAGCCTTTGAAATCCATTTGTTATCCATTGCCGGCGGGCGAGCTCGGGGCCGTTGACAGCAGGGCGTACGAATGGGGGTCTGGGGGCGCCGCCCCCAGCGGGTCGAGGGCAGAGCCCTCGCCTTCTTACACTTCGTTGCAAGATGTCGGCATGGCCAGTCACTCTTATACTGTGGTGTGCGATCCGTCGGCACGACTGTGCCGGTCTGTGACCTGATGAGGAGCGTGCGATGCGCAAGATGATGCGACTAACGGTGCTGGCCGGCGGCCTGCTGGCAGCGGCGGGGCCGTTGGCGGCCCACGAGATGGGTGGTCGCGGTTACGGCCCGCACGGGCATGGCTATCTCGGCTTTTTGCAGGGCGTCACCCTGAGCGACGTCCAGAAGACGCAGATGCACAGCATCATCCACGCCAACATGCAGCAGATGAAGTCGACGTTTCAGCAGTTGCGGGCGCTGCACGAGCAGATCGGCGGCGAGCTCGCCTCCGCCAACGCGGTGAGCCCGGCGACCTTGGCCTCGCAGCAGCAGCAGGCCGAGACGCTGCAGTCGCAGCTTGATCAGTCTGAGCTGGCATCGGCGCTGCAGGTGCGCCAGCTCCTCAGCCCGGAGCAGTTGAGCCAGGCTGCCTCGGTGCACAGCCAGCTCGCGGCGCTGCACCAGCAGGAGCACGCCGTCATGCAGCAGAGCGGCGCCGCCGGCCCCGCAGCCGACGCGCCCTAGGCTTATCGCCGGCCGCGGTGCGAGGGATCGCGGCCGGCGGCGGCTGGATCAGCTCCGGTCGCAGGTGCCGGTATAGGTGTTGTAAAACTGGCCGCTATGGCACGCCGGTAACGGAGCCTGAGCCTGCGGCGTCGCGGCGGCCGGGCCAGTCGCGACCGGCGGGCCGACGATGCGGCCCGTCGCGTAGCCATACGGCGGCGCATAGGCGGGCGGTGCATAGGTTGTTGGGGCATAAGCAGGCGGGGCATAGCCCGGCGGGGCGTAGTACCCCGGCGCCGCATACGGGTAAGGCGCGTAGGGGTAGCCGTACGCCGGGTAGGGCGGATACGCATACGGGTAGGCGTAGGGATAGGGATAGAAGCCGTAGGGATGGGTGACGGCGACGCCGACCGCGGTGCCGACGATCAGGCCTGAGGCAAGGCCAAAACCAAAACCGCCCCAGGCCTGGGCGGGCCGTGGCGACAGCGGAACGAGCGAGGCGGCAACCAGTCCGGCGGTGAGGATCTTGCGCATGCGGGTGTCTGCTCGGAACAAGGGTTCTGACGAGCCCTGGAATTTGGCAGGCAGGCGCGGCTCGTCAATTATCGAAATGTGACATCGGGCTCAGAGACCGGCCAGGGCATCACCCCTGGCCTTGCCCATCCTAGAGCGCCGCCGCCTCCGGCATCTCACCGGCGCCGCGTCTGGGACTGCCATCGTCATGCCGCATTGCAGCGCCCCCTGTCACGCTTTGCATCTTGAACCAGCTTCGAGCCGGAGCATTGTCGTGTCATGGACGCCACGTCGACCAAGTCTGCGCGTGACCCGCGGGTGGACGTCATGCGTGGCGCGGCGCTGCTGATGATCTTCGCCGACCACGTGCCGCCCGACCTGCTCAACCACGTGACGCTGCACGCCTACGGCCTGTGCGACGCGGCCGAGGTGTTCGTGCTGCTCGCCGGCTACTCCTCGATGATCGCCTATGGCCGCGCCTTCCAGCGCGACGGCACCCGCCAGGCGCTGCGCAAGATCGCCGCGCGTTGCGCCAGGATCTACGTCTTCCAGCTCGGCCTGCTGCTGTTCACCATGGCGACGGTGCAGATCTGGTGCCAGTACACCGGCCTCAAGCCGGGGGTGATCGCGCCGATGCTGCGGGCGCCGGTGCAAGGGCTGGCGCATGCGATGACGCTGCGCGCGCTGCCCTCCTACCTCGACATCCTGCCGCTCTACGTCATCCTGCTCGCCGCCTTTCCGCTGCTCTACGGGTTGCTGCGGCTCAACGTCTGGCTTGGCCTGGCCGCCTCGGCGCTGCTGTGGTTCATCGCCGGGCAGGTGCCGGCGCTCAACCTGCCGAACTGGATGGACGGCAAGCGGTGGTATTTCGACCCGTTCGCCTGGCAGTTCCTGTTCGCCATCGGCGCCGTGCTCAGCCTGCGCGCGGCGGCCGGCGGCGGCGCCCTGCCGCGTCGGCGCTGGCTGACCGCGCTTGCGGTCGCCTACCTCATCGTCGCCTTCTTCCAGGGCGCGCCCTGGAACGACTGGAACATGGCCGACCACAAGCTGTTCGCCATGGCCTCGCCGGACAAGTCGACGCTGGCCTGGCCGCGCATCGTCGACATCCTGGCGCTGATGTACCTGGTGCTGAGCTCGGAGCGGGCGCGGCGGATCTGCGCCAGCCGCTGGCTGCGGCCGCTCAATGCCTGCGGACGGCACTCGCTGGAGGTGTTCTCCACCTGCTGCGTGCTGGCGCTGTGCGGCCGGCTGTGGTTCCGCACCCACGATGCCGGCCTGCCCGGCCAGGTGCTCGTCAACGTCGTCGGGCTGGGAGGCATGTGCCTGATGGGCTTGGTTTTGGAAGTCAGGAAGCAGGCGAGGCCAGGGCTCCGCCCTGGACCCGCTGGGGCCGGCGGCCCCAGACCCCGATTCCTTAGTAACGGATTTTAAAGGCTCCGCCTTTAATGGGGTCCAGGGGCAAAGCCCCTGGCCTTGCCTACGGCGGCGGCGGCCGGTCCGGCGTCGCGGCGACGTGACTGTCTGTCTTGCTGGCTTCCAGTCCCTTTGTGATCGAGCGCGCGAGCGCCTGCGCGACGCAGCGATAGCCCAGATCGTTCATGTGCAGCCCGTCCGAGGCGGTGAACTCCTCCAGCGACCGGCCCTGCGCCTTCCAGCCATCCATCAGCACGCTGCGCTGGAACAGCCCGACGCGCTGCTCGTTGGCGATCATCGCCAGCACGTGGTCGATCCTGTCGTTCTCCGGCGCCGCCATCACCTTGGGCGTGCGCTGGTTGTCCATCAGGATCACGTCGGCCGCCGCCTTCAGCTTGGCAATGCCGGCGCTCACCAGCCGGGCGAACACGGCCGGATCCACCGCGCGGAGCGCTCCGTTGGCGCCAACCTGCCAGATCACCAGGTCCGGATGCACCGCCAGCACGTCGGTATCAAGGCGCAGCACCTCCTCGGCGGCGTCCTCGCCGTTCACGCCGCGGTTGATCACGCTGAAGGCGGCGTGCGGAAATGCCTGGTTCAGCAGCCCCTGCAGCACCGCAGGGTAGCTGTGCGCCGGATCGCTGGCGAGCCAGCCGCGGGTGGAGGACGAACCGACGGCCACCACGACGACCGGCTTCTCGGCCACCAGCCGTGCCGCCGTGCGCGCAAGCTCCGGCCCTGGCTGGTCGCCACTCGGGCATGCCGCCGGCTCGGCCAGCGCCGGCATCATTCCGGCGAGTATCGCGAGCAACGGCAAGACAATGCGGGTTGTCACGCCGCGCAACCAAGCCGCTCCGCGCGGCGCTGGCAAGCCCCTCAGGCCTTGGCCCCTCAGGCCTTGGCCCCTCAGGCCTTGGGCCGCACCAGCACGAACAGCCCGAGCGCCAGCAGCCCTACACCGAGCTTGACCGACGCCGGGCTGCGGTTGAGCCGCCACTGCAGGCTGCTGGCGAGCGACTCCGGATCGAACGGCCCGTGCTCCCCGAGGTCGCGCTTGGCGCCGCCAAAGGTGTTCGGGTCACGCGCCTGCACGACGGCCGGGTCCGTCGTCTGCTGCACCGCCACCGCAAACCGCCCCGACAGCCGGTCGATCAGCCCCGGCATGACCTTGTTGCCGACGACGAAGCCGAGGCTGGCGCCACTCACTTTCCACTCGCGCCGGCGCGCACCGGTGGCGGCGACGTAGATCGCCTCGCCGATCAGCTCCGGCTGGTAGATCGGCGGCGGCGGCCGCGGCGCGCGGCTCAGGATAGAGCCGGCATGGCTGTAGAACGGCGTGTTCACCGATGGCGGATGCACCATCGTGATGTGGATGTTGGAGCGGTCGTGCAGCAACTCGCTGCGCACCGCCTCGGTAAAGCCGCGCAGCCCGTATTTCGACGTGCCATAGGCGGATTGTAGCGGGATCGCGCGGTAGGAGATCGCCGACAGCACCTGCACGATGGTGCCGCGATGGCGCTTGGCCATGCGCTGCATTGCGATGCGCGTGCCGTTGACGGTGCCGAACAGGTTGACCTCGATCACCTGCCGGAACGCGGCCTCGGAGATGTCGGCGAACTTGCCGTAGTAGCCGATGCCGGCATTGTTGACCCAGACGTCGACCGGCCCGAGCGCCGCCTCCAGTCTGTCCGCCGCCCGCTCGAGCTCGGCGCTGTCGGCGACGTCCGCGACGGCGAACTCGCCCGTGCCGCCGGCCGCCGCGACCTTCGCCCGGGCGGAGCGCAGCGTCGCCTCGCTGCGGCCGATTAGGCCGACATGCCAGCCATGGCGGGCAAAGTGCAACGCAGCCGACAGGCCGATGCCCGAGCCGGCTCCGGTGATTACGACAGTTCTGGACATTGGTTTTAACCTTGGTAAGGAAGGCAAAGGGCTCTGCCCTTTGATCCCGGTAAAGGCGGAGCCTTTACAATCCATCACTTAGGTCCGCCTGCCACCGCGTGAGCCGATGACAGGCGGAACCAAAGTAATGGATTTTAAAGGCTCCGCCTTTAATGGGGTCCAGGGGCAAAGCCCCTGGCCTTAACTTGTCTCAGCGCGACTTCTTATAAAGCTGCGAGGCGATCTCGAAGATCTCCTGCGGCGCGTAGTCGGGTGCGAAGGCGCCGTAATTGCCCAGCAGCTCCGGCATCTTGCCGCCTTCCGGCAGGCCGTCTACCACTTCAAGGCTGCCCGGCGGATCGCCCGGCAGCGCCACTTCGTCGGGCGACCAGACGCCGGCGGATTCCGCATAATCCTCGGGGCTGAAGCGATACAGCCGGCGATGCTTGCCCTCGTCGAGATATTTCTGGCACTCGGGGATGGCGGCCAGGTCGATGTTCGGCGTCGGCAGCATCTTCTCGATGGCCACGCCCGAGAGCTTCTTCAGCGCCAGCGCATAGGCATGCGCATGCAGCGAGCCGCGCACCAGCAGGTAGGCGCAGACCTCACGCCCCGTGGGCTCGCTCATCGTCTCGTAGACGCGCAGCTTATGGATGCGGGCGCCGCACTCGAGGTGGAAGTTGTGCAGCAGGTCGATCATCAAGTTGCCGGTGGTGGTCACCATGTCCATGTTCCAGGACGCACCATTGGCGTTGTGCGGCATCGCGCCGCCGCCATTGGCCAGGAAGCTGCCGGCGAGGCGGACGTCCTGCATCTCGGCGAACGGCGCCTTGGAGATGTCGACGTTCTCCTTCGGGTTGCCCGGGCCGTTATTCAGCATGGCGATGCCGTTGCTGACCAGCTCGACATGGCCGATCTCCTCGGCGAAAATCGACGAGACCAGGCTGTAGAACGGCTTGAGCTGGGTCTTGTTGCGAAAGTTGAAGCTCTGGAACATGTAGTTGCCGAGCGTCGACATCTCGCCATACTTGCCGCCGAGCAGCTCCTGCAGCGCCGCCGCCGCGTTCGGCTCCGGCTTCTTCGGCTCCGGCAGTTCGGTCAAAAGCCTGTCGATCTTCATGAACATGTGCGTGGCTTCCTGCCGTTGATCGGTGCGAGGGCTAACCGCGCGCATGGTCAGAGGTTGCCCTGCCATCGCTCACGTGAGAGCGCGCGGCGGCGGCGGCCGACACAGGCCGATACGCAGTTCGTGTTGCACTGCTTGGGCAGCAATGTACAGTCGCAAGCGTGGACCCGTCGCAGCCCTACGCCCTGCCGCAAACCGAGAGCGAGCCGCCGCTGCCGCAGCATGCCGGCGCGGACGCGCTGCGCACCACCGTCTACAGCCTGCTCGCGGTGATGCTGCTCGCCGGCGCCTGGGTGCGCTTCAATGATCGGATCGGCGCCATCGCGCCGGCGCTGACCGGGCCGGCGGCGAGCGTCGCCGATGAGGCGGGCTTGAGTGGCCGGGTCAAGGGCCTGGTCGAGATCGCCCTGGTGGCGCCGGCGGCGACCACGCAGGCGCTGTCGGCGCTGCAGCTCTCCGCCCCGGACCTCGCGGCGCTGACCCAGGCGGTCGAGCAGCAGCGGGTGCGCCTGGCCCGGCTGCCGATCTTCGATGCGGGCCCGGGGACTGCGGACGCGCCTGGCCGCGCCGTCATCGTCAGCTCGGGCGGCTACACCCGCATGGTGCGGCTCGGACGTGAGCCGGTGGTGCTGACCCTGCCGATCGCGCGCGTCGGCACCGTCTCGTTCCGCGGCGTCGACGGGGCGCCGGTGACGGTCGGCGCGGTGACGCTGAACGGGCCGATGACGCTGCCGACGCTGACCGCCGGGCGGGTGCTCAACGTCGGCGTGGTGGCGCAGTAGCATGGTGCGGCATGGCGGGTCGGGGATGATCGAATGAAGGGCCTGCTGCCGGCGGCGACGCGGTGGATGCCGGTGATGATGCTGGCGTTCTTCACCCTGGCGACGCTGCAGCTGCTGCTGTCGATGCACCTGTCGCCAGCGGCCCTCGTGCATGGCATGCTGTCCTGGCTGACCTGGTTTGGCTGGCTCTATGTCGGCGCCGCCGGGGTTGGCTGGACGCTGGTGCTGGCGGGGCTGGGCTACGAGTGGCGCGCCGCCGCCCGTGCCCGCCGGCTGCCACCCCACCTGAGATTTTCGGGCGCTCGGCGCCGACGCAAGCGAGGGTGGATGATGGACGTTCTGGCCCGGCTGACCAATCGCGCCGCCCTTGAGGACCTGCTGTCCAAGCAGGAGCGCTCGACGATCATCGATGCGGTGGCGCTCGCCGAGACGCTGCGGGCTCAGGTGATCGGCCAGGACCAGGTCTGCGAGGACATCGCCCAGCAGCTTCGCCGGCGCCTGGCTCTGCAGGTGCGCGGCAAGCCGGTCGGCATCTTCCTGCTCGCCGGCCCGCCGGGCACCGGCAAGACGTATCTCGCCAAGCGCCTGGCGGTCGCACTCGATCGCAAGCTGCTGCATTTCGACATGACGCAGATGAGCTCGCCGCACGCCGCGACCCAGCTCTTCGGCTCGCCCAAGGGCTATGTCGGCTCGGACAGCTACGGCAAGCTGACCGGCGGGCTGAAGGAGGTGCCGGACGCGGTGGTGCTGCTCGACGAGATCGAGAAGGCGCACCCGGACGTGTTCAAGAAGTTCCTCTCCGCCTGGAATGACGGCCACGTCACCGAGGCCTCCAACGGCGCCCAGGTCAGCACCACCCGGGCGATCTTCATGCTGACCTCGAACATCGCGACCGAGGCGCTGAGCGAGATCGCCACCCGCCACGCCGAGGATCCGGACGCGATGCGTGCCGCCTCGGTGGAAGCGCTGCGCCTGGCCGGCTTCGCCCCCGAGGTGCTGAACCGGCTCGATCGCATCTTCGTCTTCCGCCCGCTGGTCGGGCTCGACGTCGCCCGCGTTGCGGCGCTGGAGATCGAGGCGATGATCGCCTCCTACGGGCTCGACATCGCCACCGGCGGCATCGACCCGCATCTGCTGGTCGACATTATGCTCAAGCAGGACCGCCTCGGCCAAGGCGCCAGCGCCCGCGACCTCGTGCGCTCGATCGAGGAAATGGTGAGCGACGGGCTGATCGAGGCGCACCAGAAGGGCGCGCGGCGGATCAGCCTGGAGCGCGGCGAGCACGGCATCGTGACCAGGATCGCCGACATCACCGCCCCCGCCCGGCAGGCCGTCGCGGCGCCGATGCGCGAGTAGATGTCGGCCTGGGGACGGCTCTGGCGCCGGGCGCCGGCCTGGCGGTTCTGCCTGTTCGGCGCCGTCGGCATGACGGCGCTGGCGGCGATGTTCCCGCCCACCCCGCCGGACTGGCTCGCCCGCTGGCACCCGTGGCAGCGCACCGCGTCAGCCGACCCGGCACCGCGCTTCGTGGCCCAGCCGGACGCCCCGCCACCCGCCTATGCGACCTTCGAGATGCCGGCCTTCGGCCACATGCGCAGCGGCATCATCCCGTTCGCCGGCCGCCAACTGCCGCTGCCGGCCGGCCAGTGGCAGGAGCTGGCGATCGCCCGCAACCGCGGTCGCCTGATGGAGACGATCTCGCTGCTCGCCCGCATCGAGGATGGCCGGATGACCGGCCTCGTCATCGCCACCGCGCCGGAAAGCCCGGGCATCATCGCCGGCGTCACCGAGACGCCGAAGCTCTGCCTGGAGGCCGGCACGCTCGCGCATCACCTGACCCCGAGCACGCCCGACAGGCCGCTGAGCCACGAGTGCTGGACCATCGTCGACGAGGACATGACCACCGGCGCCTGGGCCCCTGGCCAGAACAGCCTTGAGGCGCACGCGCTGCAACGCCTCGGCCTGCTGCGCACCAGCGTGGCCAACCACATGCTGGCCTGGCGCTACTTCATTTCCGGCGATGGCGGCTTCATGCAGACCATGATCCTGGTCCCGGACCAGCGCGCGACCGAGCCGGGCCAGGTGACGCGGCTGCAGGACTGGGGCGAACGCTTCGCCACAAAGCTGAGCAAGGGCTTCAACGGCACGCTGACGGCGGCGGATGGGCGGGAGCCGAAGTAAGCAGTCCTTTTTTGAAAAAAGGACCAAAAAACTTTTGCCTGTTAGGAGGCGCGAAGCGGAGCAATAGTTTTTTGCTTCTTTTTTTCAAGAAAGAAGCCTTGCTTATTCTTGTATGCTTACATTGTCCCCGACTTCAATTTCCCCCAGCCCGTCCGGAATGAGGTTGATGCCGAACACCACCTCGCCCTGCCGGCGGCGGAACGTGGCCAGCGTGCGCAGCGGCTCCTTCGGGTCCGGCCGTTCGCCGCTCTCCTGGTCGATCGACGGCACGACGCAGCGGCCGCACGGCCCGGCGACGCGGAAGCTCGCCCCGCCGACCCGGATGCGCCGCCAGCCATCCTCCGCCCAGGCGGCCGTCCCGGCGACGACGAGGTTGGGGCGGAAGCGGCGCATCGGAATGGGGTGGGCGAGCCGGCGGTTGAGGTCGTCCAGCGAGCTCATCGAGGCGAGCAGCAGCGGATAGGCGTCGGCAAAGCTCACCCGGTCCGCCGCCTGGCCGTAGGCAGGGTTGACCGGCCGCACGGTCGGGTCGGCGAGCCACACCAGCCGGCACGGCGCGCCGAGCGCGTCCGACAGCCAGGCCGCCGCCGCCGCGCCGGCCAGCCGCGCCGGCACCGTGCTTTGCCAGATGCTGACCGGGATCGTCTCGGCGCCCGCCTCCGGGCAGGCGATCTCGATCGGCGCACCGCCGGCGCGGCTGAGCACAATCCCGGCGGGCGTCGGCTCGGCGAGCACCCGCGCCATGACCGCCAGTTCGCGCTGGCTGCGAAACCGGCCCGCCGGGTCGATCACCAGCCAGCGACGGTCACCGGCGAGGCCGATGGGCGCCACGCTGGCCCGCGCCACCTCGCCGCCGCGCAGCCCCTTTACCGGGAAAATACAGAGGGTGGTGATGCGGGCGGTCATCGAGCAAGTAAGGTTCTTTTTTGGAAAAAAGAACCAAAAAACTTTTGTCCGGCTGTCGCGCCTCTAAACGGGCAGAAGTTTTTTGCTTCTTTTTTTCAAAAAAGAAGGTCTTTCTTTTCGTCATGGAAGGTGACCGCCGGCCCGATCCCGACGCCCTCCTCGCCGCCGCCGCGGCGGAGGGGGAAGGCCGGCTGAAGATCTTCCTCGGCGCCGCGCCCGGCGTCGGCAAGACCTGCCAGATGCTGGTGCAGGCGCGCCGCCGCCACGCCGACGGCACCGACGTGCTGGCCGGCGTGATCGAGACGCATGGCCGCGCCGGCACCATCGCCGAGATGCAGGGCCTCGAGCTGCTGCCGCTGCGCCCGGTGCTGTATCGCGGCCAGAGCCTGCAGGAGTTCGACCTCGAGGCGGCGCTGGCCCGCCGCCCCGGCCTGCTGCTGGTCGACGAGCTCGCCCACACCAACGCGCCGGGCTCGCGCCACGCCAAGCGCTGGGAGGACGTCGCCGAGCTCATCCGCCACGGCATCGACGTGTGGGCGACGCTCAACATCCAGCACCTCGAAAGCCTCAACGACGACATCGCGCGCATCACCGGCGTGCGGGTGTCCGAGACGCTGCCCGACCAGGTGCTGGAGCGGGCCGACGAGATCGAGCTGATCGACGTGCCGCCGGCGGAGCTGCGCGCCCGGCTGCGCGACGGCCGGATCTACCGCGCCGAGACCGCCAGCCGGGCGCTCGAGGGCTTCTTCCGCGAGGGCAACCTGGCGTCGCTGCGCGAGATGGCGCTGCGCCGCGCCGCCGTGCATGTCGACAGCGACGTGCGCTCGCTCATGCGCCGCACCGGCGTCGTCGGCGTCTGGCCCTCGGCCGAGCGGGTGCTCGCCCTGGTCGGCCCGGACCCGGGGGCCTCCGCCGTGGTGCGCCACGCCAAGCGCCTGGCCGAGGCGCTGCATGCGCCCTGGACGGCGCTGCATGTCGAGACCAAGGACTCGCTGATGGCGGCGCGGCCGGCGCTGGCGGTGGCCGCGCAACTGGGTGCCGCGGTGCAGAGCAAGGTCGGCTCGGACATCGTCGGCATGGCGCTGCAGGTCGCCGAGACCACCTGCGCCACCCACGTGGTGCTCGGCCGCGCCAGGACGGCGCGCTGGCGGCGGCTCAGCGGGCGCTCGGTCGGCGCCGAGCTGATGCGCCGGGCGCCCGACCTCGCGATCACAATGACGCCGCTCGATGGCCGCCGCCGGCCGCGCTCGCGGCTGCGTCGCGACGTCGCCTGGCAGGGCTGGCTGGGGGCGGCGGCGATGGTCGCCACGATCACCGCACTCGGCCGCGCCCTCGGCGCGCTGATGCCGGTCGAGGCGATGGGGATGATCTACCTCGCCGGCATCGTCGCCGGCTCGAGCGTCTGGGGGATGCAGGTCGCGCTGGCGATGGCGGCGGCGAGCTTCCTGGCCTGGGACTTCTTCTTCATCCCGCCGCTCTACACCGTCTCGATCAGCTCGGCGCGCGACGTGGTCGGCCTCGTCGTGTTCGTCATCGTCGCCGTGCTGGCCGGCGGCATGGCC
The DNA here is from genome assembly GCA_965198995.1 of Acetobacteraceae bacterium. Taxonomy (GTDB): domain Bacteria; phylum Pseudomonadota; class Alphaproteobacteria; order Acetobacterales; family Acetobacteraceae; genus CAXMMR01. The sequence continues at coordinate 58,115 of CBDAQG010000002.1, read as the reverse complement.
GGGCGGGTGCGCGGCGAGGCGCAGGCGGCGCAGGCGCGCGTCGAGGGCCTGCGCCGGATCGGCGCCTTCAGCCGCAGCCTGGGCGAGGCCGGCAGCGAGGCCGAGCTGCTGGTCGAGATCGCCCGCCAGGCCGCCGCCATCGCCGGCCGCGGCCTGGTGTTCTCCGCCGCCGGCGAGGACCTGGTGATCCGCGCCGCCGAGCCGCCGGCCGACACGGTGGAGGAGGGCGCCTGGGCGGCGGCGCGCTGGGCCTGGGCGCATCAGGAGCCGGCCGGGCAAGGCACCGGCACCCTGCCCTCCGCCTCCTGGCGGCTGCTGCCGCTGTTCACCGTGCGCGGCCGGCTCGGCGTGCTCGGCGTGCGCAGCGAGGCGCCGCTGGACGATGCCTCGCTGCAGACCCTCGGCGCGCTGGCCGACCAGGCGGCCATCGCCTGGGAGCGCGTCACCCTCGCCGGCGAGGCGGCGCGCGCCGCGGCGATGGCCGAAACCCAAGGCCTGCGCACCGCCCTGCTGGCCTCGCTCGGGCACGATCTGCGCACCCCGCTCACCGGCATCCAGGGTGCCGCCGGAACCCTGCGCGACGCCTGGGAGCAGCTCACCGCGGAGATCCGCACCGACCTGCTGGACAGCATCGAGCAGGATGTCGGCCGGATGACGCGCTTCCTCGCCAACATCACCGAGCTCACCCGGCTCGAGACCGGCCAGATCAACCCGCGCCTGGCCCGGCTCGACCTCGGCCCGCTGATCGAGGCGGCGCTGGAGCGGGTGGGCAGCGCGCTGCACGTTGCCGTCAAGCTCGGCGAGCCGCCGCCGACCGCCTTCGCCGACGCCGCCCTGCTCGAGCAGGTGCTGGTCAACCTGCTGGAGAACGCGGTGAAGTACTCGCCCGCCGGCAGCCTCATCCTGGTCACCGCCACGCGCCTGGCCGACGAGGTGCGGCTCACCGTCGCCGACGAGGGCATCGGCATCCCCGCCGACGACCTGCCGCACGTGTTCGACAGCTTCTTCCGCGCCCGCCGCGGCGACCGCATCGCGCCCGGCACCGGCCTCGGCCTCGCCATCGCGCGCGGCATGATCGAGGCGATGGGCGGCCGCATCGACGCCCGCAGCCCACGCCCGGACACGCCCGCCGACGGCCTGCCCGGCACCGCCATCGTCATCCACCTGCCGGCGGCCTCAGGAACCAAGCCATGAGCGGCAAGCGGGTGCTGGTCATCGACGACGAGCCGCAGGTGCACCGCTTCCTCAAGCCGGCGCTGCAGGCCGCCGGCTACGAGGTGGTGCAGACTGGCGCGGCGATGGAGGGGCTGCGCCTGGTCGCCGAACGGGCGCCGGACGCGATCCTGCTCGACCTTGGCTTGCCCGACCTCGACGGCCAGGAGTTCATCCAGCGCCTGCGCGCCTTCAGCCAGGTGCCGATCGTGGTGATCTCGGCCCGCGACAGCCAGGCCGAGAAGATCCACGCGCTCGACCGCGGCGCCGACGACTACGTCGACAAGCCGTTCGCCGTCGGCGAGCTGCTCGCCCGGCTGCGCGCCTGCCTGCGCCGCGCCGACGCCGGCGAAACGGTGCCACTCTGGCGCTACGGCCCCGTCGAGGTGGACCTCAGCCGACGGCGGGTGCTGGTCGACGGCGACGACGTGGCGCTCACGCCGCGCGAGTACGACCTGCTGGCGGTGTTGATCCGCAACGCCGGCGTCGTGCTCACCCACCGCCAATTGCTGGTCGCCGTCTGGGGCAGCGGCCACGCCGAGGACGTGCAGTATCTGCGCGTATTCGTCGGCCTGCTCCGCCGCAAGCTCGGCCCGGCGGGCACGGAGATCATCCAGACGGCCTCCAGGCTCGGCTATCGGGCGGTGGAGAATAGCAAGTAGGGAAGCGCTTCTTTTTTGAAAAAAAGAAGCAAAAAACTTTTGTTAATTGGTATGCTTGCGGCATGAGTGACGCCCCTGATGCACCACGCATCCCGAAGATGCCGCCAGAGGCGGCGCAGGAAATCGCGCGCGGCTGGAAGTGGCTCGCGGAGAGTTATGCGCAAGCAGGTATGCTGCGCGACGCCAACCGTGCAGAGCGGGACAGTCAATGGTGGCTGACCTACTCGATCTCTCTCTCCCAAACGGCAAAAGACTAACGGATAAAAGGTTTTTGCTTCTTTTTTTCAAAAAAGAAGTCCTTACTTCCCTTCCTCAATCGCAATCGCCGCCCCGATCAGTGCCAGGTGGCTCAGCGCCTGCGGCACGTTGCCGAGCATGGCCCTGTCCGCCGGGTCCATCTGCTCGTTGAGCAGCCCCAGATTGCCGCTAACGGTTGCGAGCAGCGCGTCCATCTGTCGCACCGCCGCCGCCTGCTCCCCGAGCAGCGCATAGGCCTCGACCAGCCAGAACGCGCAGCACAGGAAGCTGCCCTCCTCCGCCTGCATGCCGGAGTAGCGATAGACCAGCGGCCCGCTGGCGAGCTCGCGCTGCACCGCGTCCCGGGTCAGCGCCAGGCGGTCACGGCGGACGAAGCCGAAACGCGGCGCCAGCAGCAGCGCCGCGTCGAGCCGCTCGGTGCCGGCGTGCAGGGTGTAGCTCTGCTTGGCCTCCGACCAGCAGTGCGCGTCGACCCAGTCGCGGATGCGGTCGCGCTCGCGCGCCCAGCGCTCGGCGTGGCTGGTGTCGATCTGGCCGGCGCGGGCGAGGGTCACGGCGCGGTCGAGCGCGGTCCAGCAGCCGATCTTGGAGAAGGTGTAGTGCTCGGGCTGCGGCAGCTCCCAGATCCCGGCGTCCTTGTTGAGCCAGACGTCGGCGCAGTGGTCGACGTGATCGCCGAGCAGCCGGCGCGTCACCAGGTCGAGTATGTGGCCGCCGGAGACGAACAGCGCCGCCGTCTCCATGACGTCGCCGAAGGTGCCGAGCTGCACCTGCTCGCGCGCCTTGTTGCCCTGCAAGACCGGCTTGCTGCCGCGGTAGCCCGGCAGGTCCAGCTCGACCTGCTCGGGTGCCAGGCTGCCGTCGAGCGCATACATCGTGCGCACCCGGCCGGGATGGCGCCTGGCCGTCGCGATCATCCAGGAGAACCCCGCCTTGGCCTCCTCCACCGCGCCGACGCGCAGGAACGACTTGACGGTGTAGCTGACGTCGCGCACCCAGGCGTAGCGGTAGTCGTAGTTCTTGTCGCCGCCGATACGCTCGGGCAGCGAGTTGGTCGCCGCCGCGGCGATGGCGCCGGTCGGCGAGAACAGCAGCAGCTTGAGCGCCAGCGCGCTACGCTTCACCGCCGCCGCATACGGCCCATCATAGTGCAAATTGCCCGACCACTCGCGCCAGGCCTGGTCGGAGCGGTCGATGCGCGCGTCGATCGTCTGAATCGACGGCAGGATCAGCGGCTCGTCGGCGGAGGCGAGCAGGGCGACGACGTGGCGCGAGCCGGCGCTGGTGGTGAGCGATGCCGCCACCCGGCCATCGGTGCGGCTCGTGATGGTGACGGTGTCGTCGTGGCGGAAGGCGGAGATGATGCCGTCCACATGCATCACCACGCCGTTCGAGCTGTCCTCGTGCCAGGGGTTGCCCTCGCCGAGCCGGCGGCCGGGCTGCAGGACGATGGCGAACTCGACCGCCCCCTCCAGCCCCTCGACGCGCCGCGCCAGCTCGCTCCAGGGTAGCCGGCCGGAGATCCCGCTGTTGAGCGAATCGGTCAGCCGGGCGACGCCGCCGGCGGTGGTGAACACCTGCTCCAGCACGTTGCTGTCCGGCCGGTAGGCCCGTTCGACGGTGAACGGCGCAGCCGGGCCGAGCTCGAACCGGCCGCCGGTCTGCGGGTCGAGGATCCGGTCGAACAGCGGCACGCTGTCCATGTTCGGCACGCACCACCAATCCACCGAGCCGTCCGCGCCGACCAGGGCGACGGACCGCCCATCGCCCAGCGCCGCATACTGCTCGAGCGGCAGAAATCCGTCCTGCCGCTCGGCGGTCTCTGTCACGGCAGGTGGTTACCGCCGGTGACGCCGTAGACCTCGCCGGTGACGAAGCTGCTCTCCTGCGAGGCGAGCAGCACGTAGACCGGCGCGCACTCGGCCGGCTGACCCGGGCGCTTGAGCGGCACCATCGAGCCGAAATCCGGGATCTTCTCCTGCGGCTGGCCGCCGCTCGTCTGCAGCGGCGTCCAGAACGGGCCCGGGGCGACCGCATTCACCCGGATCCCCTTCTCGGCGACCTGCTTGGCCAGCGAATGGGTGAAGCTGACGATCGCGGCCTTGGTGGCCGCATAGTCGAGCAGCGACTCAGATGGCTGATAACCCTGGATAGAGGTCGTGTTGATGATCGTCGCCCCGGGCGGCATGTGCGGAATGGCCGCCTTGCACAGCCAAAACATGGAGTAGACGTTGGTGCGGAACGTCGCCTCGATCTGCTCGGTGGTCAAGTCGGCAATGTCCTTCACCGCCGTCTGCTTGCCGGCGACTAGGGCGAGGATGTCGATGCCGCCGAGCCGCTCGCGCGCGGTGTCGATCAGGCGGGTGCAGAACTGCTCGTCGCCGATGTCGCCGGGCATGGCAACGCCACGCACCCCGGCCGCCTCGACGAGCTGCATCACCTCCTGCGCGTCCGCCTCCTCGCCCGGCAGGTAGTTCAGCACCACATCCGCCCCCTCGCGGGCAAACGCGATCGCCACCGCCCGGCCGATGCCGCTATCGGCGCCGGTGATCACCGCCCGCCGCCCGCGCAGCCGTCCGAAGCCCTGGTAGCTCGCCTCGCCATGGTCCGGCGACGGCTTCATGTCGCGCGCCAGGCCCGGTGCGGATTGCGGCTGCTCGTCGAATTTCGGCGTCGGATACTGCTTGGTCGGGTCCTGCATCTCGTACTGGTTGCGTGTCGGCGCCATCGGGTCGTCTCCTTTGGATCGCGCGCCGAACGCCGGCCTGGGCGGAGCGTTCACCAGGTTGGGCGATCATGCTTTCGAGAGGGGTTACGACTTTGGACGGTGCGTGCAAGACCCGTGGCCGTGCCGCCTACTCGCTCACCACCCGCGAAATCAGCCCGTGCCATCCCAGCGGATGCCGCGCCCGATCCCCGAGCGTGACCGTCGCCGTCATCCCCGCCGCCAGCATCACCCCGGCCGGCACGGTGTCGATGTGGATGCGCACCGGAATGCGCTGCGCCAGCCGCACCCAGGTGAACACCGGATCCACCGAGGCCAGCCCCAACGTTCCGGGCGCGTAATTCTCCGAGTTGATGCCGGCGGCGACACTCTCGACATGGCCCAGCACGGGCGGCGCATAGCCCAGCAGCGCGATCGCCGCCGGCTCGCCGATCCGCACATGGCGCATCTTGGTTTCCTCGAAATACGCCGCGACCCAGAAGCTGTCGCTGTCCAGCACCGAAATGTTGCGCGCGCCCGTGGTCGCGTAGTCGCCCTGGCGCAGCAGCAAATTGGTGACGTAGCCGTTCACCGGCGAGACGACGCGGGTGCGCTCCAGGTTGATCCGCGCCTGGTTGAGCTGGGTGATCGCAGTGGCGTAGGCCGCCTCGGCCATCGCCGCCTGGGTGCCGTAGCTCTGCTTCTCCTCCTCCGAGGTGCTGAGCGTGGTCAGCTCCGTCCGCCGCTTTGCCTGCAGCTGGCGGTTCTTGAGGTCAGCCGCGCGCGACTCCAGATTGGCCTGCGCCGCGGCCAGCGAGATCTGGTAGTCGAACGGGTCGATCAGATAGAGCAGCTCGCCACGACGGACGAACTGGTTGTCGCGCACGGCGAGCTCGACGATGCGGCCGTTCACCTCGGGCGCGATGCTGACGACGTTGGCCTGCACCTGGCCGTCGCGCGTCCAGGCGCCGGTCAGATAATGATCCCACAGCCCGACCAGCCCGAACCCGGCGGCCATCAGGATGCAGAGCGTGAGGACGACGCGAACCGGCCGTCGCGCGCTGTGGAACAAACTTGACGTCCTTGCCAGAAGCCACGCCCGGCGCCGGGCGGATCAGAGCCACACGTTACAGGAACAGCACCAGCAATGAGAGGATGCAGATGTAGATACCGGTTTCCGCCAGCGGCGTGTTCCAGATCCAGCCCCGGATGTGCAGTCGCACCAGCAGCATCCGCAGCACCAGATAGAGCGCCAGCGCGACCAGCGCGTAGGGCACGATCGGCGCGATCAGCACGCCCTCGACGTTGGTCTCACGCCACATCGGCCGCCTCGGGCACCTTCGGGTCGGGTCTGGCGGGGCCGCCGCTGCCGCTCCGCAGGATGCCGGACTTGCGCAGGATCGACCGCTCGGCCTCCAGCACCTGCGCCGCGCCGTAGAGGCCGGAGACGGCGTGCAGCAGCATCGGCTGCAGGTCGGCCGGCTGCGGCGCGACCGCGAGCCCCGCCGCCAGCAGCGCCGCCGCCGCCGCCTCCATCTCGCCCCGCTCCGGCTGGTCCAGGCTGCGGCGCGCCCGCTCGACGAGGGATCGCAGCGCCGGCACCCGCGCGGCCGCGTCCAACCCGGTCTCGGCGCGCCACAACGCGGTGTCGATCTCGCTCAACGCCTGCAGCCGGGCGAGCAGCCGTCGCCGGCTCAGCGTGCGCCGGCCAAGCCAGAGCTGTGCCGCCGCCAGCCGGTCGTAATGCAGCGACTGCACGGCCGCCTGCCCACGCTGACGCCGCGGCGCCGGATTGTTCAGCCGCCGCGCCAGCTCGCGCCCGATCGCGTCGGCGACGCGCAACAGCCGGCGGTTCGGCTGCACCGGCAGGATCAGCCAGAACGACAGCATCAGGAACAGCACCGCCAGGACCTGCGCCGCCGACAGGTTGAGGAAGCCCGCGAGGTCGTAGGTCTGCGGGTTGGCGGGCGCCAGCACCAGGCAGAAATACAGCAGCAGCGTCGTGTTGACACTCGCGGCGGCCGGCAGGCGCACCAGCAGCGACAGCACGAAGCAGCACGATCCGACCGCGATGCAGAACGGCACCGGCCCGGATACCAGCGGCAAGGCCAGGAACTCCACCAGCCCCGCCAGCAGGATCGGCCCCGGCAAGGAGAGCATCGCGCCCCAGGCTGCCCGCGAGGGGTTCGGCGCCAGGCCCAGCAGGGCGACGAAGGCGGCCAGCTGCACCAGCATGGAGGTGGACCCGCTCCAGCCCGAGTAGATGCAGAACACCGCCCCGAGCCCCACGCCCAGCATCGCCCGGGTCGCGTTCAGCCCGGCGCCCACCCAGTCGTGATACACCCGCAGATGCACCCGCCGGGCGAGCGGCGCGCCGCTGACCAGGGTGTCGAGCCCGCTTTGCGCCAGCCGATGCTGGGCGAGCAGGTCGTTCAGCCGATCGGCCATGAAGGCGTCATGCAGCGTCGCCGCGCCCGGCAGCGGCAACGGCGGCGGCGCCTCGCCCTGCTCGAGCACGGCGGCGCGCTCGGTCAGGCCAAGCCGCGCCGGCGGCACCGAGGGCTGCCACTGCAGCGCCGCCTGGATCGCCCGCGCCGCCGACAGCATGCCGAACAGCGCCGCGATCGCGCTGCGCGCGCCATCCGCCCGCAAGCCGCCATCCGGCAGCTCGGCCGCGGCGTAGCTCGCCTCGGTGCGCAGCAGCAGCAGCTCGCCGACCAGCGTCAGGCTCGCCTCGCTGTCCAGCGCCGCCTCGCCGCGCAGCACCCGTGCCGCCTGCCGCGTCATCGCCTCCACCGCCGCGCGCAGCCGCTCGCACAGACCCTCCCAGGCGCCGCGCGGCGCGAACGCAACGTTCACCAGCGCCACCGCGACGATCCCGACCACGATCGCTGCCACCCGGTTGACGGCGCTGCCGAACGCGTTCTGCGGCACGTCGATGTCGCTGATCGAGATGATGCCGACGGTGTAGCCGCACAGCACCGCGCCATAGGCCCGGAAGTCCTTGAGCAGCGACGCCACGGCCGTGCACAGCCCAAGCCACAGCGCGAACACCACCAGGAGCATGGTGCGGTCCTGGCCAAAGATCGCGGTGAAGACCAGCGCCACGATGCCGCCGAGCACGGTGCCGATCAGCCGATAGGTCGCCTTGGACAGCGCCTGCCCGGACGAGGGCTGGGCGACGATGGCGACGCAGACGCCGGCCGTCGAGGCGCTGTCGAGCTGGACGTAGAACGAGAACAGATAGGCGATCAGCAGCGACAGCGTCGTGCGGGACGCAAAGCCTAGGGCATCAGGCGCGAAGCCAGGCAGGGTCAGCAACGGCTCGCGCGGGGACGAGGGCATCGCCGCAGTGTCGTGCAGTCAACCGGCGGAAGGAAGGCCAGGGGCTTTGCCCCTGGACCCCATTAAAGGCGGAGCCTTTAAAATCCATTTCTTATTCATGGTCACCGGGCGAATTCGGTGCCGTCATAGACAGGATTGAATGGCTTCGCCAAGCAAGGAAGAACCCGGCTTGGGCTTCTTATGGATGCGGGTCTGGGGGCGCCGCCCCCAGCCGTTCTCCCTTGCTAAGTCTTACGCCTCGGCGTTGGCGCCGTGCTCGAGCGCCTCGCCGAGCGCCTTGATCTTCTCGGCGTTCTTGCTGTCGGACTTGCCGGCAATGGTGACGGTCTCCTTGCCGAGCTTCAGCACCAGCTTCTTGATCTGCTCGCCGTTCACCGGGTCGGCGTGCAGGTGCTTCTTGAGGCTCTCGAGGTCATGCAGGATCGTCTTCACGCCGGGCGCGTCGACCTTCTCCAGCGTGGCTTCCCAGCCCTCGATGTTCTTCACGGCGGCGGCGACGGTGAAGCCCTTCACGCCATCCTTGAGGTGCTTGATGGTGGCATCGAACTGCGGCATTGGAACGCTCCTGGTATCGTGTCGGCTGACAATGCCGCTCGGGCGATCGGGTTCCGGGCGATGTGGCGCAAGGCGGCCTTATCTCCGCCGTCGCGCCAGCAGCAGTGCCAGGCTCACGAGCGGCACGAGCATCTGCGCCGGCCGCAGGCGGGCGAAAAATCGCGGCGCCTCGGCCTGCTGCGCCGCCCGCACGTCGCCCACCGCGGTGCCGGCATAACCGAGCAGCAGCACCGACAAGGTCGCACGACCCGACGGCAGCAGCACCCCGCCGATGCCGGCGAGAAACATCGAGAACATGGTGCCGACCTCGCCCAGCGTGCTGCCGCCGGGCTGGCGAAAGCTGAGCCCGCGCCGCACCCCGGACAGAAAGCACAGCACACCGCCGGCCCAGCGCACCGTCCATTGCTCGACGGCGTCGCCGTCCCGCCGGGGCAGCGCCAGCGCCGCGGCGGCGCCCGCCGCCATCGGCACCGTGGCGGCAAACGCCAGCAGCAGGCTCGCCAACGGCGCCTGCCGCTTCGGCTCCTCGGTGCCACTACTCACCCGAACGGCCATGTTGCCCCCAGCAGCAGAAGTCGTCGCCAATCACACGGACCAAACGGACAAAAGTTTTTTGGTTCTTTTTTTCAAAAAAGAACCGCTTCCTAGTCTCAGTCCTCCGGCGCGATCGTCACCCTCAGCCCGTCCAGCGCCGCCGTCATGGTGATCTGGCAGGACAGCCGCGAGTTTGGCTGGCGATGCGCCGAGCCCTCCAGCAGGTCGTCCTCATCGGCCGTGGCGGGGCCCACGGCCGCCATCCAGGCCGGGTCGACATAGACGTGGCAGGTCGCGCAGGAGCATGAGCCGCCGCACACCGCCAGCAGCTCGTCGAACCCGCCATCGTCGCGGATCACCTCCATCACGCTCAAATTCGTCGTGGTCTGGACCTCAATCGTCTCCCCCGCTCGGTCGACCACGATCACCATCGGCATTGCGCGACATCTCCAAAATCCGAACCGGGCTGCTCTACACTGTTGTCGCCGGGCCCGGATAGCAGCAAACCGGACGGCGCAGTGTCGGAGGCAGCCCCGCTATGGACGTCCATAAGATCCGCGAGTTCAAGGCGGCGCCCGTCGAGCGCCGCTACGGCAAGCGCGAGACGATCCTCTACGCGCTTGGTCTGGGCTACGGCCGGGACCCGATGGACGAGAGCGAGCTGCGCTTCGTCTACGAGCGCGATCTGTGCTGCGTGCCGAGCTACGCCGCGGTGCTGTGCCATGACGACGAGTGGGCGCGCCAGGATTTCGGCATCGACCGGGTGAAGCTGCTGCACGCCGAGCAGGAGCTGCGCATCCACCACCCGCTGCCGCCCACCGGCACGGTGCACTCCGTCGGCGGGGTGAGCGGCATCGAGGACAAGGGGGCGGCCCGCGGCGCCCTGCTGCATCACCGCCGCACCCTGGTCGACGCGTCGACCGGGCAGACCCTGGCGAGCCTGCGCTCGACGGCGTTCCTGCGCGGCGATGGTGGGCATGGCGGCTTTGGCGAGGCGGTCGAGCCGGCGCTGCCGCTGCCGGGCGAGACGGCGCCGTCCCGCGTGGTCGAGATCCCGACCCGGCCGGACCAGGCGCTGCTCTACCGCCTGAGCGGCGACTGGAACCCGCTGCACAGCGACCCGGAGTTCGCCCGCCGCGCCGGCTTCGAGCGGCCGATCCTGCACGGGCTGTGCACCTACGGCATCGCCGCGCGCGCCGTGCTCGCCGCCTATTGCGACAACGACGTGGCCCGCTTCCGCGCCCTGTTCGCCCGCTTCAGCCGGCCGGTGTTCCCCGGCGAGACGATCCGCATCGAGTTCTTCGAGCCGACCGAAACCGCCGTGCGCTTCCGCGCCCTGGTGGTCGAGCGCGACCTGGTGGTGCTCGACCGCGGCACCGCCGAGTTCGGGTGACGCAAACTCCGATGAAGCAGAAGCTGCGATGAAAACGGAGCTCCGATGAAAACGGGCCACGCCCCGCCGCTGGCCTGGGACGGCCAGGACGTGCCCGGGCTGCTGTCGCTCGAGCAGCTCGACGAGAACCTGTTCCGCAGCCAGTACAACCAGCGCAACTCCAACGGCGCGCTGTATGGCGGCCAGGTCTTTGGCCAGGCGCTCGCCGCCGCGATGGGCACCGTCGAGGGCCGGGCGGTGCACTCCTGCCACGGCTACTTCCTGCGCCCGGGCGACGCCGCCCGGCGGGTGATCCTGGAGGTCGAGCGCACCCGCGACGGCGGCAGCTTCTCCAGCCGGCGCGTCGTGGCGCTGCAGAACGGCCTGCCGATCCTGCACCTGGAATGCTCGTTCCACGCCCCCGAGGATGGCTTCGAGCACGCCTCGCCGATGCCCGACGTGCCGCAGCCGGACCAGCTCGGCGACGTGCTCGCCGAGCTGCGCGCCGGCTCGGCCAAGCTGCCGCCGTTCTTTGCCGGCCTCGGCCGGACCGGCGGCCCGATCGAGATCCTGCCCGCCAACCTCGAGCAGTTCGCCGCCCCCCAGGCGCGCCGGCGCTACTGGATGCGGGTGAGCCAGGTCGCCACCGACGAGCAGGCGGCGCACCGCGTGATGCTCGCCTACCTGTCCGACTGGTGGTTCTCCGGCGTCGCCCTGATGCCGCACGCGGCGGCGCTGCCAGACGCCGCCCGGGTGTTCATCAGCAGCATCGACCACGCGATCTGGTTCCACCGCGACGTCCGCGCCGATGAGTGGCTGCTGTTCGACGCCGACAGCCCCTCCGCCTCGCACGGCGTCGGCCTGGCGCGCGGGCTGGTCTACAACCGGGCGGGACAACTGGTCGCCTCGACGGCGCAGGAGGCCCTGCTGCGGCAAAAGCGGTAAGCAAAGGCCAGAGCTCTGCCCTGGACGGGCCCCATCGCACTTGGAAACCCAACGCTGGGGCCCGTGGCCCCAAATCCCGATCCCGATGATGTTGCACGATCGATGGCGGTTCTTGCTGTATTTGGGCGGCTAGCTTTTCTCGGCGCCATCCGCGCCCGGTCGCCGGCCGCCCCGAATCATGCCTTTCTTCAGCCTCAAAACGACGATAGCACCTCAATCTCGGGAGAACGCGCCATCCAGCAGATCTCGCAACTTGTGAAGTGTGCCGCCCGCATGTGCTCGCCTCGCACCGCTTCGCGGTCGCAGATCTCGACGGACACCAGCAGCCAGCCGCTCGCCCGGCGGCCCGGCCCCGGCGTGCAGGTCGACAAGCCCGCCGATCATCCATGAGCGCCGCCCAGGCTCCCGTTGGCCACAGCTCGCGCCCGCCCACCGCCTTCGCCATGGCGGACTATCTCGATTGCTGGGGCCGCGCCACCCGCCACGACCTCTCGGCGTCCGACTCCGAGACGCTCACTTTGCCCGAGCTGCTCGCCCTGGCGCGCCCGGATGACCTGGAGCGCTGGCAGGCCCTTGGCTTCGGCTACACCCAGCCGCACGGCGCGCCCTGGCTGCGCGCCGCCATTGCCGCCCGCCACGCCAGGCTCGAGGCCGGCGACATACTGTGCTGCGCCGGCGCTCAGGAGGCGCTGAGCTGCATTGCCACGGCGCTGCTCAACCCCGGCGACCACGCCGTCATCGTGCTGCCGATCTACCAGCCGTCCGAGCGCGCGATCACCACCCTCTGCCACGCCACCGGCGTCGTGCTCAGCGCCCAGGGCGGCGGCGGCTGGCGGCTCGATCCGGACGCCATCGAGGCCGCGCTGCAGCCGAACACCCGGCTGGTGCTGATGAACTTCCCCAACAGCCCCACCGGCGCGGCGATCACCCCCGCAACCCTGGACGCGGTGGTCGCACTCTGCCGCCGGCGCGGGCTGTGGCTGGTCAACGACGAGGTCTACGCCCAGACCGCCACCGTGCCGGCCGCCGCCCCCGCCGCGGTGGCCGACCTCTACGAGCGCGGCGTTTCGATCAACGCCCTGTCGAAGAGCTTCGGCCTGCCCGGCCTGCGCGTCGGCTGGGCCGCCTGCCGCGACCGCACGGTGCTGACCCGCGCGCTGCTCGCCAAGAACATGCTGTCGAGCTGCCTGGCCGCCTCCAGCGAGGTCCTGGCGCACATCGCGCTCGCCGCCGAAGCCCGCATCATCGGCCGCACCCGCGCCATCGGCCAGCGCAACCTCGCCCGCCTGCAAACCCTGTTCGCCCGCCTGCCGCTGCTGCTGGAGGCGGAGCTGCCCGACAACCTCGCCTTCTCCTTCCCGCGCTACCTCGGCCCCGACGGCGCCGCCGAGTTCACCCGCCGCCTGGCCCACCAGACCGGCCTGCTCCTGCTGCCCGCCTCGCTGTGGAACTCGCCCCTCGGCACAGTCCCCAGCGAACGCGTCCGCATCAGCCTCGGCCACGCTCGTTGCCTACCCGCCTTAGCAGCGCTGGAGGAGGCGATGGCTGGCGATTGAAGGCAGGCAAGGGGGCTTGCCCCTTGACCCCATTAAAGGCGGAGCCTCTAAAATCCACTACTGAGAGCGGTTCCATTTAGGGGTGGCACCATTCTACTTGTGTTCGGCAGGCAAATTCATGAGCCTGAGATCGCTACGATCGCAGTCACGCTGATACCTAGGCCAGCGCAAGCGCCACCTTCTCCGCCGTCCATCGACTCAGCCCCGGCGTCTCGCGCAAGCGCTCAAGCTGCGCCCGCATCAGCGCCCGGCGACCCGGCTCCTGGCCCCGCCAACCGGCAAGGCCGCCGAACAGCCGCGCCGCCGATTGCCCGTTGATCCGATCGATGGCGATCAGCTCGTCGGCCAGCAGCGCGTAGCCCTGCCCGTCGGCGGCGTGGAAGCGCACCAGGTTGCCGCCCATGAAGCTCGCCAGCAGGCTGCGCACCCGGTTGGGATTGCGCCGGTCGTAATCCGGCCGGGCGATCAGCGCCCGCACCCGCTCGATCGCGTCCGGCAGCGGCGAGCCGGCCTGCACGGCGAACCACTTGTCCATCACCAGCGCGTCGCCGTGCCAGCGCGCGGCAAAGCCGTCGAGCGCCGGCTGCCGTTCGGCGCAGTCCAGCCCGCACAGCACCTGCAGCCCGGCCAGCACCTCCGTCATGCAGCGCCCGGCCGCGACCTGGGCCGCCGCCAGTGCCGCGCCGTCGACGGGCTCGGCCTGGGCGATGCGGGCGAGCGACAGGTTGCGCAGCGCCCGCCGCCCGGCCGCCGCATCGTCGGTCGCCGCCGGATCGGTGTCGGCCAACGCCTCGTAGAGCGCCCGCCAGCGACGCAGATGCGCCCGACCGATCGCGCCGAGGGCCGCCTCGCGGGCGGCGTGGATCGCCGGATGGTCGACCACCGCCATCGCCTGGGCGAGCAGCCCGTGCGACGGCAGCCGCAGCGCCTCGGCGGCGAAGCCCGGATCGGCGGTGGCGGTCTCGAGGATCTCGCCGGCGATCTCGGCCAGCGGCGCGAACGCCGCGTCGGATGTTCCGAGGGCGGCCAGGATGGCGTTCGAGGCATAAAGCTGGGCGGAGTCGCGACGCACGAACGAGTCGCTGTCGCGCGCCGCCAGAAACCGCAGCTGCTCGTCCGGCACGCCCATCAGCCGCACCGGGGCGGAGAAGCCGCGCAGCAGCGAGGGCACCGGCGGCGCCACCAGCCCCTCGAACACGAACTCCTGCGTCGCCTCGCTCAGCACCACCACGCGCGTGGTGCCCTCGCCGTGGTCCTCGCCGTGCAGCCGGATCGGCAGCTCGCGCCCATCCGCCCCCAGCAGGCCGAGCGCCACCGGGATCGGCAGCGGCCGCGTCTCCGCCTGCCCCGGCGTCGGCGGCGTATGCTGCGACAGCCGCAGTGTGAAGCGCCCGCTCGCCGCGTCATGCGCCTGCTCGACGGTGACGACCGGAGTGCCCGCCTGGTCATACCACGCCCGGAACGAGCGCAGATCCGCCCCCGCGGCGTCCTCCATGGCGCGGACGAAATCCTCGATCGTCACCGCCTGGTTGTCGTGCCGCGCGACATACAGCGCCATGCCGCGCACGAACGCCTCGGCGCCGATCAGGGTGCGGATCATCCGCACCAGCTCCGCACCCTTGCGATAGACCGTCGGCGTGTAGAAATTGTCGATCGCGACGTAGCTCTGCGGCCGCACCGGGTGGGCGAGCGGCCCGGCATCCTCGCGAAACTGCAGCGCCCGCAGCACGTCGACCTCCTGGATGCGGCGCAACGCCGCGCTGCCGACAGCCTCGCAGTACAACTGGTCGCGCAGGACGGTGAGCCCCTCCTTCAGCGACAGCTGAAACCAGTCGCGGCAGGTCACCCGGTTGCCGGTCCAGTTATGGAAATACTCATGCGCGATCACCCGCTCGATCGAGGCGTAATCCTCGTCGGTGGCGGTCTCGGGCCGCGCCAGCACCAGGCTGGTGTTGAAGACGTTGAGCCCCTTGTTCTCCATCGCCCCCATGTTGAAGTCCGCCACCGCGGCGATGTTGAACGCGTCGAGATCGTATTCGAGCCCGAACGTGTCCTCGTCCCACAGCATCGCCCGCCGGCAGGCGGCCATCGCGTGGTCGCAGCTCCGCTCGTCGCCCGGACGCACCCAGATCGCCAGTGCCACGTCCCGCCCCGAGCGGGTGCGGAACGCGCTGCGCACCGCCAGCAGGTCGCCGGCGACCAGCGCGAACAGGTAGCAGGGCTTCGGATGCGGATCCTCGAAGCGCGCCCAATGCCGCCCGTCCGCCCCGTCGCCGGCCGCCACCAGGTTGCCGTTCGACAGCAGCACGGGTGCGGCGGCGCGCTCGGCGTCCAGCGTCACGGTGTAGCGCGCCATCACGTCCGGCCGGTCCGGGAAGAAGGTGATGCGCCGGAAGCCCTCCGCCTCGCACTGGGTGAAGAACGAGCCGCCGGAGGTGTAGAGCCCGCTGAGCTGGGTGTTCGCGGCCGGCGCGATGCGCACCACCGTCTCGAGCAGAAAGGCGTCCGGCAGGCCGGTGAGCGTCAGCCCGGCCGCGTCTTGGCGGTAATGCTCCGGCGCCAGCGCGGCGCCGTCCAGGCTGATGGTGAGCAGCGTGAGCTCGATGCCGTCGAGCCACAGGGTCGCCCCGCCGTCCGCCTCCGGATTGCGGCGGAAGGCGATGCGCGCCCGCACCTCGGTCGCCGCCGGATCAAGGGTGACGTGCAGCGCCACGGTGTCGGCCAGGAAGCTCGGCGGCCGATAGTCGACAAGCCGGGTCTGCCGCAGGTCGGGCGCCGCGTGGCCGGACAGACGCAGGGCGTCGTGCTGGCTGTCCGGCACCGGCTCAGGCCTCGGCCGGGAAGTCGGCGCCGAGTGCCGTCTCACGCCGGCTCTCGATCTGCTCCAGCCGCTCGCGCAGCGTCTTGGTCACCGCCTCGAACCCCATGGCGCCGAGCACCAAGTGCCGCGGCGGCGTCTCCTCCTCGACCAGCCGCATCATCGCCCGCGCCGCGCGCACCGGATCGCCGGCCTGCTTGCCGCTGTAGCCGGAGGTCATCTTGAGGCGGGCGCCGACGGTCTCCTCGTAGTCGGGGATCCGGGTGTGCGTTTGCTTGAGCGAGCGCCCGGCCCAATCGGTGCGGAACGGCCCCGGCTCGACGCAGGTGACCTGGATGCCGAGCGGCTTCAGCTCGACCGCCAGCGAGTCCGAGAACCCCTCGACCGCGTGCTTGCTGGCCGAGTAGTAGCCCGAGCCCGGAAAGCCGATGAAGCCGGCCACCGAGGTGATGTTGATGACGTGCCCGGCGCGCCGGCTGCGCATCCCCGGCAGCACCGCGCGGGTCAGCGCGAACAGGCCGAACACGTTGGCGTCGAACTGGGCGCGAACCTGCTGCTCCTCGCCCTCCTCGCAGGAGGCCTGGTAGCCATAGCCGGCATTGTTCACCAGCACGTCGATGCGGCCGAATTTCTGTTCCGCCGCAGCCACCGCGGCGGCGATCTGGTCGTCGTGGGTCACGTCCAGCACCACCGGCAGCACCCGCTCGCCGCCCTGTTCCACCAATCCGTCGAGCTGGCCGAGGTCGCGCGCGGTGACGACGGCGCGTCCGCCATCGGCCAGCACCTCGGTGGCGAGTGCGAGGCCGAAGCCGGTGGAGCAACCGGTGATGAACCAAACGGGGTCTTGCAGCATGGCTGATGTCCTACTCTGAGCTGTAGGCAACGCCTCTGCCGCCTGTGCGTTCGTCGGTAACGGGGTTTGCGACCTCAGGTGCTGAACAAAGGAAGCGCTTCTTTTTTGAAAAAAAGAAGCAAAAAACTTCTATTGGTTAGCCGAGCCATACGGCTAAACGAGCAAAAGTTTTTTGGTTCTTTTTTTCAAAAAAGAACCCCTGACTTGCTGACGAATTGTCTCGCCGTCCGCAGTGACAGCGCCATAATGGTCAGCGCCGGGTTGGCTGCCAGCGAGCTTGGGAACACCGAGTTGTCGCAGATCCACAAATTCTCGACGTCGAAGCTGCGCCCGAACGGGTCGACGACGGCGTGGTCGGCGTCGCGGCCCATCCGGCAGGTGCCGATCGTGTGCGCGGCTCGGTCCATCGACCAGATGTCGGAGGCCCCCGCCTGCTCCCACACCGCCGTCATGAAGCGCACCGCGTGCCGGCTCATCCGCCGCTCGTTCTCGCCGTAGCCGAAATGGATGAGCGGCTTGCGCATGCCGAGCTCGTCCACCTCGTCGGCCAGCTCGAGGAAGTTCTCGTCTGACGCCAGCACGTCGCCGTTGATGCCGATGCCGGCGACGTGGTTGAAGCCGTCGACCGCGTCGACCAGCGCCTGCCCCCACAGCCCGCGCGCCCGCGCCACCTGGCTCGCCCAGGTCACCGGCACGATGCCGAGGCTCTGGGTGATGTAGCCGCCGGCAAAATCCGCATCCGGCGCGCGCAGCATGTCCTCGCTGATCAGCGACGCGGGAAACCCCTTGTTCGGCCGCATCTCGGGGCCGAACGTGCCCCACACCTGGGTCGCCACATGCCCCATGTAGTTGCGCCCAACCTGCCCGGAGCCGTTGGCCAGGCCCAGATGCAGCAGCAGCCGCGGCGTCTCGATCGCGCCGGCGCAGAGGAACACCGCGCCGCAGCGCTGGCGCTTGTCGGTGCCCCCGGGGCCGCCCTCGCGATAGACGACGGCGGTGATCCGCCCGGCGGCGTCGCGCTCCAGCCCGTGCACCCGGCATTCGGGCCGGATCTCGGCGCCGGCGGCGACCGCGAGCGGCAGGTAGCTCACGTCCATGCTCGCCTTGGCGCCGGTGCGGCAGCCCTGATGGCAGTAGCCGCAGGCGATGCAGGCGTGCCGCAACCCATGCCCGGCCTGCTCGAAGTCGCGCGAGACGGCAGCGACCGGGGCGTGGCTGGTGCGCACGCCGAGCGCGTCGCAGCCACGCCGCATCGCTGCCGCCGGCGCGTTGAGCGGCACCGGCGGCAGCGGGTAGCGCCGCGCCGGCTCCCAAGGGTAGCTCGCCGGCCCCGAGACGCCGAGGAACGCCTCGACCTCCCCGTAGAACGGCGCCAGTGCGGCGTAGTCGAGCGGCCAGTCGGTGCCCACGCCCTGCTCGGAGCGGAGACGCAGGTCGCGCGGGTCGGCGCGCGGGCAGAACGCGCCCCAGTGCAGCGTCGAGCCGCCGACTCCGGTGCCGCTGTTATTGCCGCCGAAGGCCTGCGGCATGCCGCCGGCGGAAAGCCGCTCGTCGAGCCAGTAGATCTCGCCCGCGGCCACCTCGTCGGCGGTGAACTGCTCCGGATCATGATTGCGGCCGGCCTCGAGCGCGACGACGCTGAGCCCCGCCTGCGCCAGCGTCGCCAGCAGCGGCGCCCCGCCTGCGCCGGTGCCGATCACCACCGCGTCCACCGCGTCGGTGAGCGCATGGCAACGCATGCCCGCCAGCCTCATCGGGCCGCGTCCGGCAGGGATTGCGGCTCCCAGGCCTCGCGGGCGCCGATGCCGAGTGCCGTGAACCCCGGCTTCGGCTCGCCGTCGCCGCCATAGAACACGCCGCTGTAGCCCATCCGCGCCAGCGTCGACGGGTGCGCGACGTAGAGCTTCACCAGGTCGGAGCGCAGGTCCTGGAACCACAACCGCAGGCCCTCAGCATCAAGCCCGCCAGCCGGCAGTCCACCTTCCCCGGCGCGACGCAGCAGCGCGTCCTGATCCGCCCCGTCCAGCTCGGCAAAGCCGGCGCCGTGCCCGGCCAGCGCCGCTGCCTGCAGCCCCTCCAGCGCCAGGCGGTAGGCCTCGGCGTCCGGTGGCAGCGCCGCAAACCGCCAACCATCCCCGGGGCCCGAGGCAAGCTGCGCATCAAGCCGCGCCGCCAGGTCGAACGCCGCTGGCGCCGGCTGCGGCAGCACCCGCGCCACCACCGCCCGCAGCGTGGCGAACAACGCCTCTGGCATCGCGGCAGCCGGCCGGCCGGGCTCGTCCGGCTGCCCGCGCGCGCGCAGCACGGCCCGGGTGCGCCCGCTCGTCCGCACGCCGTCGATCAGCGTCTGATAACCCTGCTCCAGCCCGCTCGCCGCTCGCGCCGCATGCGCCGTAATCAGCCGCGCGACCTCGTCCGGCCGCTCCATCGGCAGCAAATGACCCGCCCCGGCCAGCGCGACCAGCACCGGGGCTGCGAAATGCGGCGCCATCAGCCGGTGCTGCGCCGCCGGCCCAAGCGCCTCGTCCGTCTCGCCGGCGATGATCAGCGTCGGCAGGCGCAGCACGCCGACGCGCCCGGCCCAATCCTCCAGGCTGCCGCCCTCAAGCCAGGCGCGCCAGGCCGCCTGGTTCGCCCGCAGCACGTCGGCGACCGCCGCCTCGCCCGCCGCCGGCGGCAGCGGCGCGCCGACATTCTGCTCGACGAAGCGGCTCGCCGCAGCGCCGCTCGCCGGCTCAGGACCGCCGAACGACTCCAGCATCTCGGCCCGCTTAACCGGGGTCATCGGCTCCGGCGCCGGCGGCGAGCCGGCCAGCAGCACCAGGCCGATCAGTCCCGCCAGCCCGTCCCGCCCATCCTCAGCCCGGCGCGCCAGCACGGTCGCGACCTTGGCGCCCATGCTGTGCCCAGCCAGCATCCACCGCCCCGGGGCCGCCGCCGCAACGCGGGCCGCCACGCAATCCACCATGTCGGCGACGGTGTAGCCCGGCGACGCAGCGGCGGCCTCGCCGAACCCGGGCAGGTCGATCGCGACGCAGCGCAGCGACGGCGCCAGCCGTGCGACGACCGCATCCCAGGACCGCGCGCTGCCGCCGAGGAAATGCAGGTAGACCAGGCTCAGCGGCTGGTCGGCTCGGCTCGGCACGGTCATGCGACCTGATCTAGGGCCGCCCTGCGGGATGAACAGGCCGCGATGGCGCTCGCGGCGCCCGGCTCAGTGGGTCGCCCGCGCCAGGCCGCCATCGTGCAGCAGGTAGGCACGGCGGATCAGGCTCGCTGCCACCTCGCGCTGCCCGGCGCCCTGGGCCTGCTCGGCCAGTCGCACCAGCTCACGCAGCTGCTCGTGACCGCACGGACGCGCAACGACCGGCTCACCGACTCGGGCCTGACGTCGCAACACGGAAAGGGAAATCCTCGGCCTCATCGCCGTTATACTGGCCAAACCGGGCAGCAGATGCGGGGGCACGGCCTTTTGTCGTGGCGTTGCCGGCCTTGCGAGTGCAAGACTGCGCCGCCGCAGTGGGAGGCCGCTCATGGCAGAGAATGACGACAGCCAGCCAAGCCGTTCGTCGCCCGGGCCGGCCTCGGCCAACTGGGGTTTGGACGTCGGCCCCAGCGACGACCTCAATGCCCATCTCGGCATGATGGTGGAACGCCTGCGCCTGCGACGACAGATGAGCCAGGACGAACTCGCCGCCGCCATCGACACGACGCCGGACGAGATCCTCGCCTACGAGAGCGGCGCCGAGCGCATCCCGCCAGAGCGGCTACTGAAGATCGCGAACCTGCTGCAAGTGCCGCTCAGCTCGTTCTTCGCGGATCTCGAGTAAGGGAACAAGAAAGGCCAGGGGCTCTGCCCTGGACCCCGTTAAAGGCGGAGCCTTTAAAATCCATTCCTTATCCATGACTCCTGGGCAAGGCCAGTGCCGTGGGAAGCATGATTGAATGGCTTCGCCAAGTAAGAAAGAGACCGTCTGGTCTCCAACGATTGCTGGTCTGGGGGCGCCGCCCCGGTCGTGCGAGTGCACGCTAGCGCGTGCGAGGTCCAGGAGCAGAGCTCCTGCCTTCGCCTTCAGCCACGCGCGTGAAAATGCTCATACACCCGCTTGGCCGTCTCGCGGCTGATCCCCGGCGCCGCCTCCAGGTCCTGCAGCCCCGCCTGCTTCACCCCGCGCGCCGAGCCGAAATGATTGAGCAGCGCCCGCTTGCGCGCGGCTCCGATGCCGTCGACCTCGTCGAGCTCGCTGGTGGTCAGCGTCTTCGAGCGGCCGGCCCGGTGGGTGGTGATGGCAAACCGATGCGCCTCGTCGCGCAGCCGCTGCAGGTAGTAGAGCACCGGGTCACGCGGCGGCAGTTGGAACGGCGGCGCGTCGCCGGTGTGGAACCACTCCCGGCCGGCGTCGCGGTCTGGCCCCTTGGCGATCGCGACCAGCGTCACGTCGGTGACGCCGAGATCGTCGAGGATCTTGCGCGCGGCGGAGAACTGCCCGGCGCCGCCGTCGATCAGCACCATGTCCGGCCAGTCCGGCGGCGTGCCGGGCTCGCCCCCCTCGTCCCGCTGCGCCTGCTCCTTCAGCGCCCGGCCGAAGCGGCGCTCCATCACCTCGCGCATCATCGCGAAGTCGTCGCCCGGCGCGATCGGCCCGCGGATCGCGTATTTGCGATAGCCCGTCTTGGTGAAGCCCTCGGGCCCCGCGACGACCATCACGCCGTAGGCGTTGCGGCCCATGATGTGCGAGTTGTCGTAGGTCTCGATCCGCCCCGGCGGCCCGGCCAGGGCGAACAGGCTGGCCACCCCCTCCAGCAGCTTGGCCTGCCCTGCGCTCTCCGCCAGCCGCCGCTCCAGCGCCTCGCGGGCGTTGGTCTCGGCGTGGCGCATCACCGCCGCCTTCTCGCCCCGTTGCGGATGGCAGACCTCGACGCGCCGATGCGCCTTCAACCCGAGCGCCTCTTCGAGCAGTGCCGCCTCGTCAAGCTCGTGGTTGGTCAGGATCAGCGGTGGCGGCGGCTTGTCGTCGTAGAACTGGGCGATGAAGGCGCTCAGCACCTCGCCCGCCTCCTCGCCCTTGGTGTGCACGGGAAAGAACGCGCGATTGCCGTTGTTGCGGCCGCCACGGATGAAGAACACCTGGATGCAGCTCTGCCCGGCGATCTGCCACGCCGCGATCAGGTCGGCGTCGGTCAGGCTCGCCGGGTTGATCACGCCGCCGCCCTGGACGTGGGTGAGGCCGCGGATCCGGTCGCGCAGTGCAGCCGCCCGCTCGAACTCCATCGCCGCCGACGCGGACTCCATCTCGGCGGCCAGCTCGCGCTGCACCGTGTTCGCCCGCCCGGCGAGAAAGGCCTTCGCCTGGCCCACCAGGGTGCCGTAATCCGCCTCGCTGATCCGCCCGACGCACGGCGCCGAGCACCGCTTGATCTGGTGCAGCAGGCACGGGCGCGAGCGGTTGTTGAACACCGTGTCGGCGCAGGAGCGCAGCAGGAACACCCGCTCCATCGCGGTGACCGTCTGGTTCACCGCCCAAGCCGAGGCGAACGGGCCGTAATAGCTGCCCTTCCTGGTGTGGCTGCCGCGATGCTTGGTGATCTGCGGAAAGCCGTTATCCTCGGTCAGCATCAGCCACGGGTAGGACTTGTCGTCGCGCAGCACGATGTTGAAGCGCGGCTTGAGGCGCTTGATCAGGTTGGCCTCGAGCAGCAGCGCCTCGGCCTCGGTGTGGGTGGTGACGATCTCCATCGACACCGTCTCGGACACCATCCGCCGCAGCCGGTCGGACAGCCGCGGCAGCTGGGTGTAGTTCTGCACCCGCTTCTTCAGGCTGCGCGCCTTGCCGACGTAGAGCGCGTCGCCGCGGCTATCGAGCATGCGGTAGACGCCGGGCGCGAGCGGCATCGTGCGCAACGCCGCCTCGATCACCCGCACCCCGGCCGCGGCCCCGCCTTCGGCCACCGCCTCGTGCCCTGGGGCGGGCTCAACCTCCGCTTGCAGCTCAGCCACCCCGATGTCGTCGGTTTCACTCATCTCGCCAGCCATTTCCAGCCCGGTTGCGACCCTGCGGCAGCCCTCGCGTCGCTGCCTCGAAACTGCCCGCCATCATCCCCAGAATCTGTGGACAAGTCTGTGGGCGAGTCGGTGACGGGCGACCGGAAGCACGACATTTCCGCGACTTAGCTCACTTTGCCCAGAAACTGGGCATACCGCCTAACCCATTGTTTTCGCTGCTGTGTCACGCGAGCCACACGGCGCCGGCGTGGGTGTAGCGCCATGCAACTGTAATTATCCAGAGTCAATCCCGAAAGTGGACAAGTGAAGCGCGACGCTCTATTTCGACGCCGACCGATGTCATGTCGGCGAAGATATCAAGCTTCTCCACACGCACTCGTGCAAGCCGCACCCGGGCATCCTCCAGGCAAGACTCGGCGATTCGCTCCGCCAGCGTTTCAATAAGCCTCACGTGCCCCATCGCAACGATGGCGCGAACCGCATTGGCGATCTGCTCGTAATCGACGACACGGCTCAGCTGGTCACTGCCCACCATCGGCCGGCTCGCCGCCCCCCGCGTCAGCTTGCCCGCCGCCGGAGCCAGCTCGTCATCCACTGCCAGGTCCACGTTGATCCGCACCCGCTGCCGCGCCTCGTGCTCGAACTCATGCACGCCAATGCTGGCGCTCAGCACCATGTCGCGCAGGAATACATGGCGCTGAGCCTGTCGCGCATCGGCAAGCGGCCGCTCGTTCATGGCAAAGTCATCCAGGTTAGGGAAGGCGAGGGGCTTTGCCCCTCGACCCCATTAAGGGCGGAGCCTTTAAAATCCATTTGGTATTCATGGTCCACGCGCGAGATCGGGGCGGCGGGAACTTGAAGCGATTGGCTTCGCCAAGCAAGAAAGCGCCCATTTAGCCCTAACGGGGTGCGGGTCTGTGGGCGCCGCCCCCAGCGGGTCCAGGGCGGAGCCCTGGCCTACCCTCGCCGCTTCCGCCCTCCCCTGGAGGCCGCCCGCTTCTCCGGATCATAGCCACCGCCGCCCGGCCCCAGCGGCTCCGGCGTGCGGTCCTTCTTCGGCCGCGGCGCCACCGCCGGCGGCGGCTCCAGCCCCAGCTCCAGCGCCTCCAGCCGCTTCAGCTCGTCGCGCAGCCGCGCCGCGGTCTCGAACTCCAGATCCGCCGCCGCCGCCCGCATCCGCTTTTCGATCTCCGCGATCGACGCCTTCAAGTCGCGCCCCACCATGTCGGTCACGCCCACGTCGCGGATCGGCGACACGGTCACGTAGTCCTGCTCGAACACCGAGCTCAGCGCCTCGCCGATATGCTTGCGCACCGATTGCGGCGTGATGCCGTGCGCCTCGTTCCACGCCGTCTGCTTGGCCCGCCGCCGCTCGGTCTCCTCGATTGCAAACCGCAGCGAGTTGGTCATCACGTCGGCATACAGGATCACCCGCCCGTCGATGTTGCGCGCCGCCCGCCCGATCGTCTGCACCAGCGAGGTTTGCGAGCGCAGGAAGCCCTCCTTGTCGGCGTCCAGGATCGCCACCAGCGCGCATTCGGGAATGTCGAGCCCCTCGCGCAGCAGGTTGATCCCGACCAACACGTCGAACACGCCGAGCCGCAGGTCGCGGATCACCTCGATGCGCTCCAGCGTGTCGACGTCGGAGTGCAGGTAGCGCACCTTCACCCCGTGCTCCGTGAGATACTCGGTGAGGTCCTCGCTCATCCGCTTGGTCAGCGTCGTGACCAGGGTGCGCGCGCCCCGCCCCGTGGTCGCGCGGATCTCGGCCAGCACGTCGTCGACCTGCCGCTCCACCGGGCGCACCTCGCAGACCGGGTCGATCAGCCCGGTCGGCCGGATCACCTGCTCGGCGAACGCGCCCGACGTGCGCTCCATCTCCCACGGCCCTGGCGTCGCGCTCACGAACACCGTCTGCGGCCGGAAGCTCTCCCACTCCTCGAACTTGAGCGGCCGGTTGTCGGTGCAGGACGGCAGCCGGAAGCCGAACTCCGAGAGGATGAACTTGCGCGCATAGTCGCCGCGCTGCATGCCGCCGATCTGCGGCACCGTGACGTGGCTCTCGTCGACGATGAGCAGCGCGTCCTCGGGCAGATATTCGAACAGCGTCGGCGGCGGCTCGCCCGGGTTACGGCCCGACAAATAGCGCGAGTAGTTCTCGATGCCTTTGCAGGCGCCGGTCGTCTCCATCATCTCGAGGTCGAACGTGGTGCGCTGCTGCAGCCGCTCCGCCTCCAGCAGCTTGCCGCCGGCCACCAGCTCGTCGAGCCGCTCCTTGAGCTCCTGCTTGATCCGCCCGAACGCCTGCTGCAGCGTCGGCCGCGGCGTCACGTAGTGGCTGTTGGCGTAGATGTTCACCGCGCCAAGGTCGGCCGTCTTCTCGCCGGTCAGCGGGTCGAACTCGGTAATGCTCTCGATCTCGTCGCCGAACAGGGTGACACGCCAGCCGCGGTCCTCGCAGTGGCTGGGATAGACGTCCACCACCTCGCCGCGCAGCCGAAAGCTGCCGCGGGCAAACGCCACGTCGTTGCGCTTGTACTGCAGCTCGATCAGCCCGCGGGCCAGCGTGTCGCGGTCGATCGCGCCCCCCGCCTCCAGCTTGATCACCATCCGCGAGTAGGTCTCGACCGAGCCGATGCCGTAGATGCAGGAAACCGAGGCGACGATGATGACGTCGTTGCGCTCCAGCAACGCCTGCGTCGCCGCATGGCGCATGCGGTCGATCTGCTCGTTGATCTGGCTGTCCTTCTCGATATAGGTGTCGCTCCGCGGCACATAGGCCTCGGGCTGGTAGTAGTCGTAGTAGCTGACGAAGTACTCGACGGCATTGTCCGGAAAGAACGACTTCATCTCGCCGTAGAGCTGCGCCGCCAGCGTCTTGTTGGGTGCGAGGATCAGCGTCGGCTTCTGCGTCGCCTCGATCACCTTGGCCATGGTGAAGGTCTTGCCCGAGCCGGTCACCCCGAGCAGCACCTGGTCCCGCTCGCCGGCGCTGATCCCGCCGGTCAGCTCCCGGATCGCCGTCGGCTGGTCGCCCGCCGGCTCGTACTCCGAGGTGATGGCAAACCGCCGCGTGCGCGGCTTGACCGGCTGGTGCAGCGGCACGAAGGCGACCTCGGGCGGCGCGATCTGCGGCTTCTCCGGCACACGGCGCTTCGTGCGGGTCAGGACATCGGACATGCGGCGCTCCTGAGGCAAGTCAGCAAGGGGTTCTTTTTTGAAAAAAGAACCAAAAAACTTTTACCCGATAAGAGGTGGTAGCGGCGTGCGCCGCGACAGCGCGAGCAGAAGTTTTTTGCTTCTTTTTTTCAAAAAAGAAGCCCTTCCTTCCCTCCTACCTCATGCCGATATCCGCCTCATGCGCATTCTGCTCCTGGCGCTACTGCTCGCCCCCGCGCTCGCCTGCGCCGCCGAGCCCACCCGCATCGACCATCCCTGGGCCCGCGCCACCGCGCCCGGCCAGGACACCGGCGTCGTCTACGCCACCCTGCTCAGCCCCGCCGGTGACCGCCTGCTCCACGTCGCCAGCCCCGCCTGCTCGATGGCCATGCTGCACGAGAATGTGGTCCACGGCAGCATGACCACCATGCGCCCGCTCGACGCCGGCCTCACTTTGCCGCCGGGCCAGCCGGTCCGCCTCGCCCCCGGCGGCGTGCATATCATGCTGATGGGCCTGAAGCAGCCGCTCGTCGCCGGCGGCCACGTCCCGCTCGCGCTGACCTTCGCCCAGGCCGGCACGCTCACCATCAGCGTCCCCGTCGAGCCGCTCGGTGCCCCGGCGCCATGAGGCGCCTCCTCCTCCTCGTCGCCCTGCCCGTCCTCGCCGCCCTGCTCGTCGGCTTCGCCGTCGTCCAATACGGCCCCGGTCTCATCCATGGCGAGCAGGGCGGCAACGGCGAGATCACCATCGGCGGCCCCTTCGCGCTCACCGACGCCGCCGGCCACACCGTCACCGCGCACGACTTCGCCGGCCGCTGGATGCTGGTCTATTTTGGCTACACCCACTGCCCCGACGTCTGCCCGACCACGCTCAACACCATCGCCCTCGCCCTCGCCAAGCTGCCCGCCGCCACCCGCGCCCATATCGCCCCGCTGTTCATCACGGTGGACCCGGACCGCGACACGCCCACGCTGATGGGCGCCTATGCCCGTGCCTTTGACCCGCAGATCACCGGCCTGTCCGGCACACCGGCCGAAATCAGCACCGCCGAGCAGGAATACCACGTCTATGCCCAGAAGCACCCGATCAAGGGCGACGCGGTCGATTACGACATGGACCACAGCTCGGTGATCTACGTCATGAAGCCGGACGGCAGCTTCGACACCGTGCTGAGCGACACGATGACCCCGGCCGACATGGCCAAGCAGCTGCAGGGGCTGGCGGCTTAGGCAAAGCAAGGCCAGGGGCGTCGCCCCTGGACCCGATTAAAGGCGAAGCCTTTAAAATCCATTTCTGATCCGTGTTCCCACGCCGGCGTCGGGAGCGTTGGAGTTAGGATTGAACGGCTTCGCCAAGCAAGAAAGCGCCCACGTGCCTTTAATTACCGGGGGTCTGGGGCCTCAGGCCCCGTCGTGCGAAAGCACGCTAGCGCGTGACGGAGTCCAGAGGCAGAGCCTCTGGCCTGCCTGCCTCGCCCTCCAAGCCGGAGGCGTGGGAAGCAGGATTACGGCTTCGCCAAGCAAGAAAGCGCCCACTTGCCTTTAATTAATGGGGTCTGGGGCCTCAGGCCCCGTCGTGCGAAAGCACGCTAGCGCGTGACGGAGTCCAGAGGCAGAGCCTCTGGCCCTCCTGCCTCGCCCTCCAGCGCATCAAGGCACTCCGCAACGATCTCCGCGACGTCGCCATGCACCAGGATGACATAGGGGTGCTCGTCCGGCGTCGGCTCCTCCAGCGTAGCCAGCTGGCTATCCAGCAGGCTGGGCGGCATGAAGTGCCCCTCCCGGTTCTCCACCCGCTCCAGCAGCACCGTCCGGTCGGCCTTCAGATAGAGCAGCCGCACGTGGTCGTCGCCGTCGATCAGCTTGTCGCGATAGGCCCGCTTCAGCGCCGAGCAGGTGATGATGCCCGGCTCACCCGCCTCCCGCCGCGCCCGGATCCAGGCGGCGATCGTGCGCAGCCACGGCTCGCGGTCGACGTCGTCGAGCGGAATGCCCGCATGCATCTTCTGCACGTTCGAGGGCGGATGCAGCTCGTCGCCCTCCTTGAACGCCCAGTGCAGGTGCTCGTTGAGCGCCTCGGCGATCGTGCTCTTGCCGACGCCGGAAACCCCCATCGCGATCAGCACCTGCGACGGGATCGCCACTCAGCGCGCCTCGAGCCGCTGCACGCCGTCGGCGCCGGCGACCATCGCCACCGCGGCGCGACCGATGAACAGCCCGGTCTCGATCACGCCCACCACCTGGTGCAGCTGCGCGTCGGTCGCTGCGGGATCGGCGATGGCGCCGAAGCGGGCGTCGATGATGAAGTTGCCGCCGTCGGTCACGTAAGCCTCGCCGGGCGCCGTCTCGCGCCGCGCCACCTCGGCGCCAAGGCCGGCGATGCGGTCCGAGGTCACCTGCCAGCCGAACTGCACCACCTCGACCGGCACCGCCACGTGCTCGCCGAGCCGGTCGACCAGCTTGCTCGCATCGGCAATGATCACCAGCCGCGCCGACGCGGCGGCGACGATCTTCTCGCGCAGTAGGGCGCCGCCAAGCCCCTTGATCAGCGCCAACGTATGGCGCTGCACCTCGTCGGCGCCGTCGATCGTAAGGTCGATCCGCCGCCGCTGCTCCAGCGTGAACACCGCGATGCCGCCGGCCCGCGCCTGGCTGGCGCTGCGCTCGGAGGTCGCCACCGCCTCGATGCGCAATCCCGCCCGCACCTGACGGATCAGTGCCTCGATGGCAAACGTCGCCGTCGAGCCGGTGCCGAGCCCGACCACCATCCCCGACTCCACCAGCGTCACCGCCGCTTCGGCAGCGGCACGCTTGAAGCCGTCCTGGGCGGCTGGGCTCATCCACGCCCCTCGGCGGCGAACTTGTCGATGAACCAGTGCAGCTCGCCGTCCGCGGTGACGCGCGCGGCCGGCATCTCGCGGTCGCCGTTGAGCACCCGCTGCAGCACCTCGTATTTCGACTTGCCGGCGACCAGGAAGGCGATGACGGCGCTGGAGGCGAGCGTCGCATAGGTCAGCGTCAGCCGCGGCTGCGGCACCCCCTCGGTCACCGGCGCCACCCAGTGCAGGCTCTCCTGCAGCGCCGGCGTGCCGGGAAACAGCGACGCGGTGTGGCCGTTCTCGCCCAGCCCCAGCAGCGTCACGTCGAACAGCGGCCGCGTCGACTCGAGCGTTTCCTCACCGTAATAGACGCGCAGCTGCTGCTCATAGGCGAGCGCCGCCTCGGCGGGGGTGCCGCTCACCGGCATCGGGTGGACATGGGCCGGCGGGATCGGCACGTGGTCGAGCAGCGCCTGGCGCGTCATGCCGTAATTGCTGTCCTTGTCGTCGTAGGGCACGAAGCGCTCGTCGCCCCAGAACAGATGCGTGCGCTCCCACGGAAACCGTTCCCGGTAGGCGTCGCCGGCCAGGATCTCGAACAGCCGCTTCGGCGTCGAGCCGCCGGACAGGCACATCGTGAAACGCCCGGCGCGGTGCAGCGCCCGCTCGGTCAACCAGTCGGCGACAAACTGCGCCAGCGCCTCGGCGTCCTCAAGGACGGTCGTGTTGTGGCGATCCATCAGCCCTCTCCCAGCACGAAGCGATGCACGGCGTTGGCGAACCCCTCCTCCTCGGAGGAGGTGGTGACCTCGTCGGCGGCGGCCTTCACCTCGTCGCTCGCATTGCCCATCGCGATCGACAATCCGCCGCGCCGGAACATCAGCACGTCGTTCGGCTGGTCGCCGATCGTCGCGATCTCCTCCTTCGGCAGCGTCAGCATCTTCGCCAGCGCCTCGACCACGCCGCCCTTGTTGGCCTGCGGATGGGTGACGTCGAGGTAGTAGGGCTGCGAGCGCGCCGCCGAGGCCCGCTCGCCGAGTGCCGCCTGCACGTCGTGCTCAACCTTCTTCATCAGCTCGAGATCGTCGCTGACGCCGACGATCTTCACCGCCGCATCCAGCGCGTCGCCAAAGTCGCGGCGGATGACCGGCGGAAACTTCACCGTCCACTGCTCGCGCGCGACATGCGGCGCATCCTCGCGGTGCACGATCCAGTCCTCGCCGGAGTAGACCCAGGCATCCAGCCCCGCCTTGACGATCATTTCCACCGCCGTCTCGGCGACCTCGCGCGGCAGGTTGCGCGCCTCGATGATCGTCATGTCGGGCTGCACGAACAACCCGCCATTGAAGCCGGCGACCGGCGTGGTGACGGCCAGCGGCCCGATCAGCATCGCCATTCCCTTGGGCGGCCGCCCGGAGGTGAGCGCAAAGCCGATGCCCCGTTCGCCGAGCGCCTGCACGGCGGCGATCGCCTTGTCGGTCAGCAACTTCTCCTTGGTGACCAACGTGCCGTCGACATCGGCCAGCAACAGCGAAACCTTGGGCATCACCGCTCCTCAGGCCGGCGCGTGCGGCAACACCAGGTGCTCGACGGCATAGGCAAAGCCCTCCTCCTCGTTGCTGCGCGTCGCCATCCTGGCCCGCGCGCGCACCGCGTCCGGCGCGTTACCCATGGCGATCGAGAATGGCGCCACGTCGAACATCGGCACGTCGTTGGTCATGTCGCCGATCACCGCGGTCTCGGCGAGGTCAATGCCGAGATGCCCGGCGATGGCGCGCACCGAGGCGCCCTTGTTGGCGTCCGGATGGGTCACGTCGAGATAGTAGTGCTGGCTCAGATGCGCCGTCACCCGGCCGCCGAGCTCGCGCTGCAGCTCCGCCTCCATGGCGGCCAGGCCGGCGAAGTCCTCGCTGGAGGCCATGATCTTGCCGACCCGCCCGTAATACGGCCGCAAATCGGCCACCACCGTCGGCGCCAGCTGCACCGTGCGGTGCTCGAAGGCGACGTAGTGCGCGTCCGGGTCGCTCAGCACCCACTCATCGGCAGTGAACAGCCAGATGGCGATGCCGCGCGCGGCGAGCCGCTCCACCACCTCGGCGACCACCGCCTCGTCGACCAGGATCTGCTCGAGGATCCGCCCATCCGGCTGCACCAGCAGGCCGCCGTTCAGCGCGCCCCGCGGCGTCGTGAGCGACAGCCGCTCGGCATAGCCCGCAACCCCGTGCGGCGGCCGCGAGCTGGTCAGCGCCAGCGCGATGCCGGCCTCGCCGAGCTTGCCCGCCGCGGCGATGGCCGCCTCGGTCAACCGCTTGTCGCGGGTCACCAGCGTGCCGTCGATGTCGGAGACCAGCAGCCGGATGCGCTCGCCCATCAGCCGAGCCGCCGCCAATGGCGGCCATCCTCTGCCAGCAACGCGTCCGCCTTGGCCGGCCCGGCGCTGCCGACTGAGTAGGGATGCACGTGGATGTGGCCCGCCTGCCAGGCGTCCAGCGCCGGTTGCACGATGCGCCAGCCGGCCTCGACGTTGTCGGCGCGCTGGAACAGCGTCGCATCGCCGATCAGGCAGTCATACAGCAGCGTCTCGTAGCCGGTGCTCGGCCCGGCGTTGAAATAGTCCTCATAGTTGAAGTCCATCCGCACGCCGCCGAGCCGCACCGTCGGCCCCGGCACCTTGGCGCTGAACTGCAGCGACACGCTCTCCTGCGGCTGGATGTGCAGCACCAGCACGTTGGCGGCGAGCTTGTCGACCGGCGTGTCGCGGAACAGCGCGAACGGCGCCTGCTTGAAGTGGATGGCGATCTCGCTCTTGCGCTGCGCCAGCCGCTTGCCGGTGCGGATGTAGAACGGCACGCCCGCCCACCGCCAATTGTCGATGCCGAGCTTGAGCGCGACGAACGTCTCGGTGCTGGAGTTCGGATCGACATCCGGCTCCTGGCGATAGCCGGGCAGCATCTCGCCACCCATGATGCCGGCGCGATACTGGCCGCGAATGACGTGACGCAGCGCCTCGCGATCGCCCAGCGGATGCACCGCGTTCAGCACCTTCGTTCTCTCGTCGCGCACCGCGTCGGCGTCGAACGAGGTCGGCGCCTCCATGGCGACCATCGAGAGCAGCTGGAAGAGATGGTTCGGCACCATGTCGCGCAGCGCGCCGGCGCTTTCGTAGAACTTGCCGCGACGCTCGACCCCGACCGTCTCGGCGACCGTGATCTGCACGTGGTCGATATTGTCACGCTTCCAGATCGGCTCGAACAGGCCATTGGAGAAGCGCAGAGCGAGGATGTTCTGCACCGTCTCCTTGCCGAGATAGTGATCGATCCGGAAGATCTGATCCTCGTCGAGCACCTTCAGCAGCCGCGCGTTCAGCGCCCGGGCGGAGCCGAGGTCATGGCCAAACGGCTTCTCGATGACAACTCGCCGAAAGCAGTCCGGCGTCTGCACCGTCAGCGACGCCTCGGACAGCCGCTCGACGATGGAGGCGAAGAAACGATCAGCGACCGCGAGGTAGAACACGGCCGAGCAGGTCACCTCGCCAAGCCGCTGCGTCAGGCGCTCGTAGGTGGCCGGGTC
This sequence comes from Acetobacteraceae bacterium, assembly GCA_965198995.1. GTDB lineage: Bacteria > Pseudomonadota > Alphaproteobacteria > Acetobacterales > Acetobacteraceae > CAXMMR01. The sequence continues at coordinate 25,749 of CBDAQG010000002.1, read as the reverse complement.
GTCGAAGTCACCCTGCGCGTAGCTGATGCGGCTGCGCAGCCACTCCCACGCAGCATGGTCGAGCGGCACCGCCTTTTTCGAACGCTCGGCGACAAAGTGCTGCATCGTATCGCCGAGCCGATCGCGAAACGCCTCGTCCTGTTCGTCCAGCCGATCGACACCGATCACCCGGAAGCTGTCGGGCAACAGCCCGGCGACGCGCAAATTGTAGATCGCCGGCATCAGCAACCGCCGCGTGAGATCCCCCGCCGCGCCAAAGATGACAATGCTGCAGGCCGGCGCGGTCGCCGCCTGGCTAAGCTCGGCAGGGTCCGCCGCCAGCGGAACGCCGGACAGGCCCTCCATGCGTCAGGCCTTCGGCTCGACGTGGCCGCCGAACTTGAACCGCATCGCCGACAGCAGCTTCTCGCCGAACGTGTTGCCGCTGCGGCTGCGGAAGCGCGCGAACAGCGAGGCGGACAGCACCGGCACCGGCACCGCCTCCTCGATCGCCGCCTCGACCGTCCAGCGCCCCTCGCCGCTGTCGGACACCTCGCCGCTGTAGTTGCTCAGCGTCTCGTTCTCGGCCAGCGCCGCCGCCGTCAGGTCAAGCAGCCACGACGAGATGACGCTGCCACGGCGCCACACCTCGGCAATGTCGGCGATGTCCAGCGTGAAGCGCTCATCCTCGGCCAGCGCCGCCGAGGCCTTGTTCTTCAGCACGTCGAAACCCTCGGCATAAGCCTGCATCATGCCGTATTCGATGCCGTTGTGAACCATCTTGACGAAGTGCCCGGCGCCGGCCGGCCCGCAATACATGTAGCCCTGCTCCGGCCGCGGATCGCGATTGTGCCGCTCGTCGGTCTTGCTGATGTCGCCGACGCCGGGTGCGAGCGTCGCGAAGATCGGGTCCAACCGCTGCACCGTCTCGGCCGGCCCGCCGATCATCATGCAGTAGCCACGCTGCAGCCCCCACACCCCGCCAGACGTTCCGACGTCGACATAGTCAATGCCCTTCTCGCGCAGCAGCCTGGCGCGTCGGATATCGTCCTTGTAGAACGTGTTGCCACCGTCAATGACCGTGTCGCCCGCCTCCAGCAGGCCGGACAGCGTCTCGATCGCCTCCTCGGTGATCTTGCCCGCCGGCAACATTACCCAAACCGCCCGCGGCTTGGCCAGCGCCTCGACCATGGCGCCGATGCTGTCGACACCCTGGCCGCCACTGGCTGAAATCTTCTTGACCGCGTCAGCGCTCGCGTCGAAGACGACGGTTGAGTGCTTGCTGCGCATCAGCCGCAACGCGATATTGCCGCCCATACGGCCGAGGCCGATTACGCCGAGTTCCATTTGATGCGCTCCTGAGAAAGCAAGGCGTCCTTTTTTAAAAAAAGGGACCAAAAACTTTTAATGCTGGAGCCTTAGCGAATGAACAAAAGCTTTTTGCTTCTTTTTTCAAAAAAGAAGCGCTCACGTTATCGCGGCCAAGACCGCATCTCCAAGGCGCCGGAGCCCCGCATCCAAATCGCTCGAGATGTGGGCTCGCAGCGCGCGGCGTCCGCGCTCGGCCAGCACGTCAAAATCGCCACGCGCCTGCGCCGCCTTGACGACGCTGAACGTGTATTTCTCGCCCGGCACCGCCAGGTCCGCCACGTCGTCGGCGGTCACCTGCAGGAACACGCCGCTGTTCGGCCCACCCTTATAGGCCTGCCCGGTCGAGTGCAGAAAGCGCGGCCCGATCTCGGCCACCGTCGCCACGTGCCTGGCGTCCCGCACCGCCAGCCGCAACGACTGCAGCCACTCCAGATGCGCCGCATTGCGCTCGATGTAGGCGACAAACGCCACGTAGTCACCGGCGCCGGCCCGCGCCAGATGCTTGCGCATCACCTCGTCCAGACCATCCGCCTTCAGCGCCGAAGCATTTGTCTCGTCGGCGTAAAGCGCGATCCCGTCATAGGTCGCGAACGGCGTCTCGGCCGGCAGGCTGCCGGATTGCGTGTAGGCATCCGTCAGCTTCTTGGTCTCGATCTTGCTCGCCTCGACGTCGGGCTGGTTGAAGGCGTTGATGCCGATCACGCTCCCGGCGACGGCGGTTGCAAACTCCCATAGGAAGAATTGCTGCGAAATCTCGCCATGCCCATCGATGCCGACCCGCACCACCGGCTGCCCGGCCTGCTCCAGTGCCGTCATCGCGGCATTCTGCGTCGCGTCAACATCGTCGCGCAGCACCAAGTAGGCAAATAGCCGATCGTCACCGTAACTATCGCTTGCCGCTGGCGTCTCGCCGTCCACCGGAATGATGCCGTGCCCCTGCTTGCCGGTGCTCTCCGCCAGCAGCTGCTCCAGCCACGCCCCAAGATCGGCGATCCCTGGCGACGCGACGATCGTCACCTTGTCCCGCCCCGCCTTGGCCGCGACGCCGAGCAGCACGCCAAGCTGCACCCCGGGATTGGCCGAGGGCGGCGTGCCGGCGCTGCAGGCGGTCACCATGCGCGCAGCGCCAAGCAGGAACTGCCTGATGTCGAGCCCAGCCGCCGCCGCCGGCACCAGCCCGAAATTGGACAGCACTGAGTAACGCCCGCCAATCCCCTTGTCGCCGTAGAAGATCTGCCGAAAACCGTCCTGCTCGGCGACCTGCTGCATGTGCGAGCCAGGATCCGTGACGGCAACAAAGTGCTTGCCGGCCTCGGCCCCGCCGACCGCCCGCGTCATGCGGTCGAAGAAATACGCCTTCAAGATATTCGGCTCGAGCGTGCCGCCCGACTTGCTGGACACGATCACCAGTGTCTTGGCCAGGTCAACCTTGCCCTCGAAGGTCGCGATCTGCTGCGGATCAGTGCTGTCCAGCACGTGCAGCTCCGGCCAGCCTCCACGATGGCCGAACGTCTGCCCGATCACCTCCGGGCCGAGGCTCGACCCACCCATGCCGAGCAGCAGCACGTGGGTGAAGCCCGCCGTCTTCACGTCTTCCTGAAAGCGCAGCAACTCGTCGACATGCTCGGTCCGCTCACCAACAATGTCGAGCCAGGCCAGCCACTTGCCCTCGTCCTCGCCGGTCCAAAGCTTGGCGTCGCGCGCCCACAGGTCGCGCACCTTGCCGGCGCCGCGCCAACTGTCGAGCTCGGCGTCATACGCCGTCTTCAGCGTCTCCGGCAGCGCCATTTTCACCGAGGCCAGCTTGCTGCCCAGCAACGCCACCTGCTTGGTCGACACGGCACCGAGCAGCGCGTCCGCCGCCTCGGCGAACAGCCTTACGCCGTCTTCGACCAGGCCATGCGCCACGCCGTCGAGGTCCAGCCCCAGCCGCTCCGCCGTCGCCAGCACGTCACGCGCCCCGTCGATGTCCTCGGTCAGCGACGCCCGTGGATGCCCGTGATCGCGAAACGCGTCCATCGTTGCCGGCGGAATGGTGTTAACGGTGTCGGCGCCGATCAGCTCATCGACATACAGCACGTCGCTATACGCCTTGTCCTTGGTGCCGGTGCTGGCCCACAACAGCCGCTGCGGGTTCGCCCCTTTGGCCGCCAGCGCCCGCCAGCGATCCGAGCCGACGAATTCCAAATACCACTGATACGCCATACGGGCATTGGCAATCGCCACCTTGCCGCGAACGCGCTTGAGGTCCGCCGCATCCGCGTCGCCCGCCGCCAGCCGCGCGTCGATCTTCTTGTCGATCACGCCGTCGATCCGGCTGACGAAGAAGCTCGCCACCGAGCCGATGCGGCTGATGTCCTCGCCCTTCGCCGCCCGCGCCTCGAGCCCCTCGGTGTAGGCGATCGCGACGTCCTGATACGCCTTCTGCGCGAACAGCAGCGTCACGTTAATCGACAGCCCGTCCTCGATCAGCTGCCGGATCGCCGGCGTGCCCTCCTTAGTCCCCGGCACCTTCACCATCAGGTTAGGCCGATCGACCCACGCCCATAACCGCCGCGCCTCGGCGATGGTGTCCTCGGTCTTCAGCGCCAAATACGGCGAGACCTCCAGGCTGACATAGCCGTCCAGCCCCTCGGTCGCGTCGTAGACCGGCTTCAGCACCTCGGTCGCATGCTGAATGTCCGCCACCGCCATCGTCTCATAGACCGACTGCGCATCATGCTCGCCGTCGGCGGCAAGTTGCTTGAACTGTTCATCATAGTCGCTGCCGGAGCCCATCGCCTTTTCAAAGATCGACGGGTTCGAGGTGACGCCCTTGAGCCCGTCCTCCTCGACCAGCTTCTTCAGGCTGCCATCGGCAATAAAGCCGCGACGGATGAAATCAAGCCACGGCGACTGATGGAACTGCTCGAGCTGCTTGAGCGGGCTTTGCTTGCCGGCGCTGTCGACGCCGCTGCCGGTCTCTGCCGAAGTCTGAATGCTGTCCATGCGTGCTACTCCCTGTCCGCCGCGCCGCGAGGCTGGTCGAACCGATCCGTCTTACGCTGATGCCCCAGCCTGCGCTGATGCCCGGGCCTGCTTGCGCGCCGCCTCGGTCACCGCCGCAGCGGTGAACCCGAACTTCGTCAGCAGGTCCTTCAGTGGCGCCGACGCGCCAAAACTCTTCATCGCGATGATCGAGCCAGTGAGTCCGACATAGCGGTCCCACCCGGTCGCCGCCGCCTGCTCCACCGCCACCCGCGCGCCGATATGCGTCGGCAACACGCTCTCGCGGTACTCTTCAGGCTGCTCCTCGAACAAATCGAAGCTCGGCATCGAGACGATCCGGCTCCGAATGCCCTCGGTCTGCAGCGTCTCATGCGCCTCGATGATCAGATGCACCTCGCTGCCGGTGGCGATCAGGATCACCTGCGGCTCGCCGCCCTCACAATCGCCGAGGATATAGCCACCCTTCGCCACCCCCTTGGCGGAGGCATATTTCGTCCGGTCGATCGTCGGTAGCGCCTGGCGTGACAGCGCCAGCACCGCCGGCTTCTCCTTCATCACCATGATCGCCCGCCACGCCTCGGCCACCTCGTTGGCGTCCGCCGGGCGGAACAGCGCCAGCCCCGGCACCGCACGCAGCGACACCAGCTGCTCGACCGGCTGATGCGTCGGCCCATCCTCGCCGACGCCAATGCTGTCATGCGTGAAGATGTAGATGACCGGCAGCTCCATAATGGCGGACAGCCGGATCGGCGCCTTCATGTAGTCGCTGAAGATCAGGAACCCGGAGCCGTAAGGCCGCAGCGCCGTCGTTGCCATGCCGTTGCAGATCGACCCCATCGCGTGCTCGCGAATGCCGAAATGCATGTTGCGGCCGGCATAGTTGTCCGGCTCGAAGCTGCCGGCGCCGTCGAACTTCAGGTCGCTCTTGGTCGATGGCGCGAGGTCCGCCGCCCCGCCCATCAGCCACGGCACTCGCTGGGCAATCGCGTTGAGCACCTTCTGCGAGCTGTCGCGCGAGGCCACGCCCTTCGGGTCCGCCTCCCAGGTCGGAATGTCGGCGTCCCAATCCGCCGGCAGGTCATGCTCTCGGATCAGATTAAGCTCGGCCGCCAGTTCCGGGTATGTCCGCCGATACTCCGCAAGCTGGCCCTCCCAGCCCTGGCGAAGCTGCGCCCCACGCGCACCCACACCCTGCTTGAAATGGTCGTAAACCCCGTCCGGCACCAAGAACGAAGAATCCTCGGGCCAGCCATAGGATCGCTTGGCGCCACGGATTTCCTCGGCGCCCAGCGGCTCGCCATGCGCCTCGCGCGTGCCGTGCTTTTTCGGCGCGCCGAAGCCGATCACGCTGTGCACCATGATGAACGACGGCCGGTCGGTCACCCCGCGCGCCCGCTCCAGCGCCGCCGCCATCGCCGCCGTGTCGTTGGCGTCCTCAACCACCTCGGTGTGCCAGCCATAGGCGGCAAACCGCGCCGGCACGTCCTCGTCAAAGGCCAGGTTGGTGCCGCCCTCGATCGTGATGTGGTTGCTGTCATAAACCCAAGTCAGGTTGCCGAGCTTCAAATGCCCCGCCGTCGAGGCGGCCTCCGAACTGACCCCCTCCATCATGTCGCCGTCGCCGCACAGCACCCAGGTGTGCCAGTCGAACAGCTCGAAGCCCGGCTTGTTGTAGCGCGCGGCGTAATACTTCGCCGCAATCGCCATCCCCACCGAGTTGCCGCAGCCCTGGCCCAGCGGCCCGGTCGTCGTCTCCACCCCGGACGTCATGCGATACTCGGGATGCCCCGGCGTCTTGCTGTCGGACTGGCGGAACTTCTTCAAATCGTCGATGGTCAGCGCCGGCGCGTCGCCCTCGCCCTCACTGGTGCTGCGCACGCCCGCGAGATGGATCAGCGCATAGAGCAGCATCGAGGCGTGCCCGACCGAAAGCACGAACCGGTCCCGGTTCGGCCAGTTCGGCTGCTCCGGGTCATAGCGCAGGAACCGCTGCCACAGCGTGTAGGCCACCGGCGCCAGGCCCATCGGCGTGCCAGGATGCCCGGAATTCGCCTTCTGCACCGCGTCCATCGCCAAGGTGCGGATGGTGTCGATGCAGAGCAGGTCGATGTCGCCGCCCGCAGCGCCGCCGCCGGCATCAGGCGCGCGCAGGATGGAGGGGGTCAAATGCGAGCGTTGGGTCATACACACTCCAGCGTTCCGTGCTGGGGCGAGTTTCGGCTTGGGCGCGGGTTAAGGCAAGGAAAGGCCTGGAGCTCTGCTCCTGGTCACCGCACGCGCTCATGCCCCGAGCCGGCCGCCGCGGTCGACCCCGGCTCCGTCAGCGGGCCGCCTGGGACACCGCATAGCTGTCTTCCAGCATTCGGAAGCGCACGATTTTTCGATCGGAGATGGTCAGTATCAGCGCGAAGTGGGTCTGGACGACCTTCCTGGTCCGCTTCACGGTTGACGACAGCTCTCCGAGAACGACGGCCCTCGTGTCATTGTGCAAAATGTCATCGACCCGAAATGCGTCTGCCGTCACCAGCTCGCGCTGATCCCGGATGAAGTCGATGAACGCCTGACGCCCAATCTTTGGAGCTCCGATCCAGGGCAGAGCTGTTGCATCGCCGGCGATTTCAAGGACCAAATCGTCGCTCACGAAGTCCTCGAACTCGTCGAACGGCGCCCCTCCGCCCATCTTCTCCAGAAGACGCCGCGCCAGAACCAAATTCTGTTCGCTCATTCCGCTATCCTCACGATGAGAGTGACTGCGATCGCAGCTCTGGGAGGATGTGGTGCCCGACTTGATGTGGTGCCTGACTTAGGGCGAAGGCCTTACTTGTCAGCGAACGCCTTCTCATAGACGAACGCGCCCGCCTCGTTGTTGTGCCCCTCAGCGAACTCCGCCCCCAACAGCATCGTCTTCAGCTCGTCCAGCATCTCCTGCGAGCCGCAGATCATCACCCGGTCCAGCGCCGGATCGATCGCCGGCAGGCCGAGATCGCTGTAAAGCTGCCCGGAGCGCATCAGCGTGGTGATGCGGCCCTCATTGCGAAAGCGTTCCCGCGTCACCGTCGGGTAGTAGAGCAACTTCTCGTGCACCAGCTCACCGAGCAACTCGTGCCGGGGCAGGTGCTCCGAGATGTATTCGGCATAGGCGAGCTCGCTGGCGAACCGGCAGCCATGCACCAGCACCACGCGCTCGAAGCGGTCATAGACCTCCGGGTCCCGGATCAGGCTCATGAACGGTGCCAGCCCGGTGCCCGTGGAGAGCAGATAGAGGTTGCGGCCGGGCAGCACGCTCTGCAGCAGCAGCGTGCCCACCGGCTTGCGCCCGACATAGACGGTGTTGCCCACCACGATCTCACCGAGCCGCGAGGTGAGCGGCCCGTCCGCCACCTTGATGCTGAGGAATTCGAGCTGGTCGTCGTAGTTCGGGCTGGCGATGCTGTAGGCGCGCAGCAGCGGCTTGCCCTCCACCGGCAGGCCGATCATCACGAACTGGCCGTTCTCGAAGCGCAGCGACTGGCTACGCGTCGTGGTGAAGCTGAACAGCCGCTCGGTCCAGTGATGCACGCTGGTGACCGTCTCCGCCGTCACGTGCTTCGGCGTCTCGATGGCGGCAGCGGTCAAGGCCTCGGACATTCGGCTCGGCTCCGATGGTTAAGCAAAGGCAAGCGCTTCTTTTTTGAAAAAAAGAAGCAAAAAACTTTATCTCGCTGTCGCGTCACATGGTGGGCGGGACCTGTACGAGCAAAAGTTTTTTGGTTCTTTTTTCAAAAAAGAACCCTTTCTACTCAGCGACCTCCGCATGCTCCCTGGTCTTGGCCCCGAACCGCCGCCCGGTCCGCTCGCGCAGCCCCTCAAAGACCACGTAGAGCATCGGGATCAGGAAGATGCCGAACACGCTGGCGACGATCATGCCCGCGAACACCGGCGTGCCGACCGCCCGCCGGCTGATCGCCGCGGCGCCATGCGCGGTCACCAGCGGCACCAGCCCGAGCACGAAGGCGATCGAGGTCATCATCACGGCGCGGAACCGCATCCGCGCGCCCAGCACCGCCGCCTCGATGATCGGGCTGCCCTCCTCGCGCCGGTCCTTGGCAAACTCCACGATCAGAATGCCATTCTTCGCCGCCAGCGCGATCAGCACGATCAGGCCGATCTGCGCATAGATGTCTAGCGCCAGCCCGCCGATGTAGATGCCGATCATCGAGCCGAGCACGCCGAGCGAGACCGAGAGCAGCACCGGGATCGGGATCACCCAGCTCTCATACAGCCCGACCAGGAACAGGTAGGCGAACAGCAGCGCCAGCGCCAGGATGATGCCGGTCTGCCCGGAGGCCGCCGCCTCCTGGTAGGAGGTGCCGGTCCACTCATAAGTGTAGCCCGCCGGCAGCGTCTTCTTCGACAGCGCCGCCATCGCGGTCAGCGCCGTGCCCGAGCTCTGCCCGGCGCCGGGGCTACCGATGATCTGGGCGGCGCGGTAGTTGTTATAGCGGGTAATTAGCTGCGGCCCGAGCACCACAGAGAGGTCGGCAATCGAGCGCAGCGGCACCTGCTGGCCGACATTGTTGCGGATGAAGATGCGCCACAGCGCCGGAATGTCGGAGCGGTCGAGCGCGTCGCCCTCGATGTTGACCTGCCAGACCCGGCCATACAGGTTGAACTCGTTGACGTAGATGCCGCCGAGCGTCGCCTGCAGCGCGGTGAACACGTCGTTGATGTTGAGCCCCAGCGCCTGCGCCTTCACCCGGTCGATGTTGAGGAACAGCGACGGGTTGGCGGCGGTGAAGGTCGAGAACACGCGGCTGAGCTTGGGATTGGCGTTGGCGCTCCCGATCAGCCCGCCCATCGTCGAGGCGAGCTGCTGCGGGTCCTGCCCGCTCAGCCCCTCCAGCATGTAGGTGAAGCCGCCGGCGGTCGACAGCCCGATGATCGGCGGCAGGTTGAAGGCGATGACGTTGGCGTCGCGGATCTGCGCGCCGACGCCGAACACCCGGCCGATCACCGCATTCACGTCGAGCTGCGCGGTGGTCCGATCGGCGAACGGCTTCAGCCGGACGAAGAGGAAGCCGGTGTTGGGCTCCTGCGCGCTGTCCAGGATCGAGAACCCGACGATGGTGAAGGTGTCCTGCACCCCCGGCAGCGGCGAGATCTTGCGCTCCAGGGTGCGCATCACCTCGGAGGTGCGCGCCACCGAGGCGCCGTCCGGCAGCTGGGCGGAGACGAAGAAGCCGCCCTGGTCCTCGCTCGGCAGGAAGCCGCTCGGCGTGATGCCACCGAGCACGAAGATGCCGGCGCCGGCGAGCGCCACCACGACCAGGCCGGCCAGCGAGAAGCGCAGCAGCCGGCGCACGATGATGGCGTAGCGGTCGCGCGTCCAGTCGATCGAGCGGCCGATCCTGGCCATGATACCGCGCCGCGGCCCCTGATGGCGCAGGAACACCGCGCACATCGCCGGCGAGAGCGTGAGCGCGTTCAGCGCCGAGATCAGCATCGCCACCGAGATCGTCACCGCGAACTGCCGGAACAGCTGGCCCGAGATGCCGGGAATGAAGGCGATCGGCACGAACACCGAGAGCAGCACCAGGCTGATCGCCAGGATCGGCGCCGTGATCTCGCTCATCGCCACCTTCGCACAGCGCGCCGGCGACCAGTCCGGATGCTCCTCGATCACCCGCTCGCAGTTCTCGACGACGACGATCGCGTCGTCCACCACGATGCCGACGGCGAGCACCAGCGCCAGCAGCGAGACCGTGTTGGCGCTGTAGCCCAATGCCAGCAGCCCGGCGAAGGTGCCGATCAGGCTCACCGGCACGGCGATCACCGGGATCAGCGTCGCGCGCAGGCTGCCCAGGAACAGGAACACCACCACGGCGACCAGGATGAACGCCTCGATCAGCGTCCGCTCCACCTCGCTCACCGTGTCGCGCACGAAGGCGGTGAAGTCGTAGGTAATCTGGGTCTCGAGCCCGTGCGGGAAGCGCGCCTTGAGCTGCTCGAGCTTGGCGTTGACCAGGCTCGCGGTGGTCAGCGCGTTCGCCCCCGGCGAGAGGTTGATCTGCAGCGCCACCGAGGGCTTGCCGTCCAGCCGGCTCTCGCTGTCCTGGGTCTGCGCGCCCAACTCAACGCGCGCGACGTCGCGCACCCGCAGCACCGAGCCGTCCGGATTGGCGCGCAGCACGATGTTGCCGAACTGCGCCGGGCTGGACAGCCGCCCGGTGGTCTGCACGTTCATTTGGAACTGCTGGTCGCCCGCCGCCGGCCGCGCCCCCACCCGGCCCACGGGCGCCACCGTGTTCTGCGCGTCGATCGCGTTGACGATGTCGTTGGCGGAGACGTTGAGGTTGGTCATCCGATTGCTGTCGAACCAGATGCGCATCGAGTAGAGTTGCTGGCTGATCAGCCGCGCCTGGCCCACGCCCGGCACCCGCGACAGCTCGTCGATCACGTTGATGGTCAGGTAGTTGGTGATCAGCAGCGGGGTCAGATTGCCGCTCGGCGCGTAGAAGTTGACGAACTCCAGGATCGCCGACGAGGTCTTCTGAACCTTCAGCCCCTCCTGCTGCACCTCGGCTGGCAGCTGGGCGAGCGCCGTCTGCACCCGGTTGTTGACGTTGACGGTGTCGATGTCGGGGTTGGAGCCGAGCGCGAAGCTGACCGTCAGCGTGTAGCTGCCGTCATTGCCGTTCGCACTCTGCATGTAGAGCATCTTGTCGACGCCGATGACCTGCGCCTCGATCGGCTGCGCGACCGACGCCTCGACCGTGGCGGAGGACGCGCCCGGATAGGTGGCGCTGACCTGCACCTGCGGCGGCACGATGTCGGGGAACTGCGCCACCGGGATCCGGGTCATCGCAATCAGCCCGGCGATCGTGATGATCACCGCAATGACGATCGCCAGCCGCGGCCGGTCGATGAAGACGGCTGAGAACATCGCGCGGCTACCTCAATGCCCGGCCGACGGCGAGGCGGCGCTGCCGGTCGCGGCGGGGCCGAGCGGCATCGCGCCGGCCGCGCCCGAGCTGTTGCCGGCCGCCGCGCTCACGCCCCCCCCGGCGGCCGCGGGTGAACCCGTCTCCCCCGTGCTGACCGTCATCGTTGTATTCGGCGGCAGGCTCGCCGGCCCCGGCACCACCTTGATCCCCGGATGCACGCGCTGCACGCCCTCGGCGATCACCGTCTCGCCGTCCTGCAGCCCGGCCACGACGGCAGCGGTCGAGGCCGTGCTCTGCCCCAGCGTCACCGGCGTGCGCACCGCCTTGTTGCCGGCGTCCAGCGTGTAGACGTAGTCGCCGGCCTGGTCGGACAGCACCGCCGCCCGCGGCACCCCGAGCACGGTGATCGGCGCCACCCCCTGCACCAGCACGGTGACGAACTCGCCGTCGAACAGCTCGCGCGCCCCCGGCTGGCCGGCCACCGCCCCCGCCCGCACCGGGTTGGGGAACACCGCCCGCAGCGTCAGCGTGTCGGTGCTGGTCGAGACCGTCGGCGAGGTGTAGTCGACCGCGCCGTCCTGGCCATACATCTCGCCGTTCTCGAGCCGGATCTTGGCGACGATCGCCTTGTAGCTCCGGTAGCGCTGCCGCAAATCGAGCGCCTCGCGCGTCGAAACCGGGAACAGCACATACATCGGGTCCTGGCTGACGATCATCGCCAGCGTCCCGGTGCTCGGGCTCACCACGTTGCCCTCGGTCACGATCGTCGAGCTGATCTTGCCGTCGATCGGCGCGTGGATCTCGGTGTAGCTGTAGTTGATCTCGCTCTGCGTCAGCGCCGCCTGGGCGGCCAGCAACTGCGCCGCCTGGCTGCGCTGGCTCGCCGTCGCGTCGTCCACGGTCGAGCGCTGCCCGGCCGGCGTGTTGAGCAGCGACTGGGCGCGACCGAAGGTGATCGTCGCATTGGCGAGCAGTGCGTTGGCCTGCGCCACCGCCGCCTGCTTGGCCTGCACGTCGGCGGCGAACGGCGGCTGCTCGAGCCGGTACAGCAGGTCGCCGCGCTTCACCTCGCTGCCCTCGTTGAACAGCCGCTGCTCGAGAAAGGCGGTGACGCGCGCCACCAGCGCCACCCGCCCGATCGCCTGCACCCGGCCGACGAACTCGTCGCTCTCGGTCACCGGCACCCGCTCGGCCTTCACCACCCCCACCGCCGGCGGCCCGAACTGCGCCCGCGCCCCGTCCAGGCGGCCGGCGACGGCCGCAATCAGCCCGAGCGTCACCATCAGGACGACCCGGTGGAGTGGCAGGCGCAGCATGTTGGTTCCTTGGGATGCCGGCATGATCACGGCACTAAACTGCCGGCTGACCGCTCGGTCAATCGCCTCGCCATGCACGGCGGCGTTGCGCCGCACCATCCCGGGCGCGCGGCAGCCCGCGATATTGCCGAACCGTTAAGACCAAGCCGGTCGCCCCGCCACCATTAACCAAGATGACGAAATCTTGTGCTGCCAAACGCTCGCTCACGCTTCCGTGAATGAAGTCCCACCCACTTCCCCCGAGCCATTAACCGTTCGGTAGCCTTTACACGTCAAGATCATCTCACCGGATGAGACTTGGATCATGGTCTGAGAAGCCGGTGTCGGATGGAAACGGCGACCTCATCGCCACCAGCCCAGCACCAGCCAACACACCGATCCCTCGGCAGCCAGCACGGCGGCACCTCGAACACTGTCTGCCCACGCAGCCGCCACCTGGAGACTTCCATGAGCATCACGATGCCGACCAACAGCGCCGCCAACACCGCAGCGCAGGCCGCCGCCGCCAGCACGCAGGCAGCATCCCTCGCCACCGCGCTCGCCAGCATCAGCAGCGCCGTCGCCCCCAGCAGCGCCACCTCGGGCATGACCTCGGGCATGACCTCGGGCGCCGCCGCGACCACCGCCGCGACCACCATGCCGGTCTCCGTCGTCCCCACCCCGTCCTCGACCGGCGCCGCCACCAGCAGCACCGCGCTCGACACCGGCGCCAGCACCGCCGCCGTCCCCGCCGCAACCACGACGACGGTCAACGGCAACAGCTTCGGCGACCTGCCGACCAACATCAGCTCGTTCCTCGGCGGGCTGAGCTCGCTCGAGAGCGCCGTCGGCGGCGGCCTCGGCCTGGTCAGCGCCACCCCCATCGTCACCAGCACCGTCCACACGGCCGTCAGCAGCGACATCGCCTCCACCCTCGGCGACGTCGGCACCGACACCAGCGGCTCAATGTATCAGGGCATCTACTACCTGGCCCCCACGAGCGGCCTCGCCGTCACCCTCGGCTCGGTCGAGAGCAGCCTGCTGCTCGACGGCTCAAACCTCATCAACTACGGCGCCGGCCACGACATCGTCAGCTGCGAGGGCGCCGACACGATCAACGCCAGCAGCGGACAGTCCGACGTCTACAACAGCGGCGGCAGCGTGCAGGTCAACGGCGGCAGCGGCCTGCTGACCTTCGTCAACACCTCCGGCACCGCGACCATCAACACCGGAACCGGCCAGTCGCTGCTGTTCGGCGGCACCGGCGTCATGAACGTCTTCGCCGACGCCAGCTCAGGCAACGTCACCCTGGTCGGCGCCAACGGCAGCACCGCAGGGGTCAACAACTACACCGGCGCCACCGAGAGCGACACGCTCTATGGCGGCACCGGCGGCGGCACCCTCGTCGCCGGCACCGGCGGCGCCAGCGTGCTCACCGCCATCGCAGCCGGCACCACGCTGCAGGCCAGCGGCTACGGCGACGAGCTGTTCGCCTCCTCCACCGGCGGCGACACGCTCGGCGGCGGCAACGGCGGCAACACCCTGCTCGTCGGCAACAACGCCACCAGCGGCAACGCCTTCATCGGCGGCGCCGGCAGCACCACCATCTTCGTCGGCAGCGGCAACGACACGGTCACCGGCGGCTCCGGCTCGCTCACCATGGTGATGAACTCAGGCGCCGTCACCGCCAACGCCGGCAGCGGCGCGTTCAACGTGCTGTTCGCCGCCGGCCACGCAGGCGGCGCACTCACCATCGACAACTTCAACTCCAGCCTCGACCACATCGCCCTCAGCGGCTACGCCGCCGGCGCCGCACAAACCGCCTACGACAGCGCCAAAACCGTCGGCGGCTCGACCGTGCTCAGCCTCACCGACGGCAGCACCGTCACCCTGGCCGGCATCACGCACCTCACCAGCTCACCGTTCGCCTGAGACGTAGAAAGGCCAGGAGCTCTGCTCCTGGACCCATCACGCACCAGCGCGCAGTCGCACGACAGGGGCCGCGCCCCAGACCCGCCACCCGCCCGGGTGCCGGCACCGGTCGAGGCCGGCTGGCGGGCGGAGATGAGCGAGGCGCTGGCGCCGCGCTACGAGGAGGGCGCCACGATCGAGGCCTATGTCGGCCAGTTGCGCGGCGGCGACGCGATCCCCGACGCGGTGATCCCGGCCGGCTTCCGGGCGACCCTGCGCGATTATCAGCTGCACGGCGTGGCGTGGCTGCAGCACCTGGCGCGGCATGGCCTGGGCGGCCTGCTCGCCGACGACATGGGGCTCGGCAAGACGGCGCAGACCATCGCCCATGTGGCGATCGAGCATGCGACGGGGCGGCTTCAGGGGCCGGCGCTGGAGACGCCTTCATGATCACGGTGCCAGCGGGTGTGCGTATCTACCTGGCACTGGGCGCGACTGACATGTGCAAGGAATACGACGGCCTTGCCCTGCTGCTTCAGGAGGTGCTGCGGGCCGATCCGTTCAGCGGTCCACGTCAAAGTCTACGACTCATACCAACGGCCCTACGTCATGAACTCTTTTGTCCAGGATCTGGTTGTGATGGATTGGATGCGATCTGGCCAGGCGATGGGGGCGTTCCAGGCAGCGCACTTGGCGTCGACAATGGTGTCGTTGCTGTCATAAACTCTCTTTGAGAGCTGATTTTCTTGCAAGTATTCCCAGACGTTTTCCACCGGGTTCAATTCCGGCGAAAAGGGGCGGCAGGTGCAGCAAGCTGATGTTTGCGGGCAAGCGTAGATCACCGCCGGTCTGATGCCAGCCGGCGCCATCCAGCACGATAAGAGCATGAGCACCTGCGGCCACGTTCCGGCTGATGTCGACCAGATGCAGGTTCATGGCATGGGTATTGGCATGCGCAGCACCAGCGCAGCACTGACGCCGCGCTTGGCACACACGGCACCGAACAGGTAGGCCCACTCGTAGCGCAGATCGCGCAAGGCGGCGGGACGGCTGCCCTTTTCGGCCAGACGTAGGTCAGCGTTCCTTGCTGACCCACTCTGGCCTCATCCTGGTGCCAGATCTCGATAGGCATCTTTGCAACCCGCACAGCCTCGGGCAATGCCGCGCTTACACGGGCGATAAATTCATCTCAAAAGACGCTTGTGCCACGGGGTCCGTTTTGGGATGAGGCGGGCGCGTGGAGATGTGAGAAAAGCGCAGCCGGTGCAGCAGCTTGCCGACGCTGCGCTCCGCCAAATCTACATCGAAAAAGCGCGCAAGCCGCGCCTGGATGTCGATGCAGCGCCAACGCACGACACCATCCACCGCCGCATTCTGGTCCTGCCCGCATCCAGGCCGCGACATCAGCCTGCCGGACATCGGCCAAGACTGCAGCCTTCCGCGAGAACGGCAAGCTTGGTGGTCGTCCAGGAAAGGTCAACGTTGCCTGAACGGACCGGAGCGACATCGTCGGCTGATCCTGCCCGATCGTGGTCTCTTCCAGGCTAGCCCTCGAACTCAGCGAGCCATCTCGGGCAGATCGCGTGGTGATCCCTGGAGAACGGACGAGCCGATCCGAGCATGATTGCCGGGCTTTGAGGTTTCGACGATGCGGTCGCTCTCGAAACGCCAGGAGCGACGTCTCTCGTCGTGCGTGGTGAGGAACGCCTCGTCGACCGGCTTGGCAAAGACGTAACCCTGCAACTCGTCGGCGTCGGCCGCAACCAGGAACAGGCGCTGCTGCTCCGTCTCCACGCCTTCAGCGGTCACTTGCAGACCCATGGCGTGTCCGAGCTGGATGACGGCCCGGACAATGGCGGCAGCCTTCTCGCTCTGGCCTAATGCTTCGACGAAGGAACGGTCGATCTTGATGCGATCCACCGAGCAGCGATGGAGATGACGCAGTGAGGAGAAACCGGTGCCAAAATCGTCGAGCGCGATGCGCAGGCCGGCCGCCCGCAGCGTGGCCAGCTTACCGGCGACGCCATCGACATCGTCCATGAGCGCGGTCTCCGTGATCTCAATCTCGATCCGGCCTTGGCCAATGAGCGAGGCACGGAGAAGCTCAAGCACACTGCCGGCGTAGCCCGGATGACGTAACTGCACGGGTGAGACGTTGATCGCGACGTTGAGCGTGGGCCAGCGCGCGGCGAAACCGAGCGCCTCGCGCAGGACCCATGCGCCTAACGGGATGATCAACCCCGTCTCCTCGGCGAGAACGATGATGTCCTGAATCGGTAGCAGACCTCGTTTCGGATGGTGCCAACGCAGCAGGGCTTCGACACCCCTCACCACGTCGTCGGCGCCAACCTTGACTTGATAAACGAGCCTGAGCTGATCGCCGCATTCAAGCGCGGTCTCCAGGTCGGCCTTGAGCTGGACACGATCGTGGGAGAACCGGTCGAGCTCGTCGCAGAAGAGGCGGTATCCGCCGCGCCCCGCCGCTTTGGCGGCATAGAGGGCGATGTCGGCGCGACGCATGAACTCGCTCGGGTCGAACGTGCCGCCCGGACCGATGGCCAACCCGATGCTGGCGCTGACGTGAGCCGGGCCGGCGGAGAGCAGGAACGGTGTGCGCGCCACTTCGATAATGCTGCGGCAGATCTCCTCGACGTTGGGTCTGCCCGGATGATACGGCACCAGCATCGCGAACTCGTCGCCGCCGAGCCTTGCCACGATCACATCCCGATCGACGACCCCCAGGATGCGTGTGCTGAAAATGCGCAGCAGTTGGTCGCCGGCGATGTGCCCCATCGTGTCGTTGACCTGCTTGAACCGGTCCAGATCGATATAGAGTATCGCGAAACCGCTGCCGTTTCGGAGCAGACTGCCCAGTCGGCGGCGGAACAGGTCACGGTTGACCAGCGTGGTCAGGGTGTCATGGGTCGCAGCATGCTCGACCGCCTCCTTCATCTGCAGGATGCGCCGGACAACACGGCTCTTCTCGCCGAGCGCGTTGTTGGCAGGGACGGCGCAGAGGAAGATTGAGATGAGGAACGGCTGGATCATGCCCTGGTTGAGCAGAAAGCCTTGCGACGACAGCAGAGCGAGGGGTCCGTAGCCATGCACGGTCAGGGCGGACGAGATGAGCGACGTGATCAGGATCGAGGCGAGGACCCAGGGCGGTCCGGCGCGGAAGGCTGTCAGGATGAGAAGCGGGTACACCAGCATGAAGGTCGGGGAACGCGTCACGTAGAACGATGCCGCGGTGAGGCAGGCAGTCGCTACGAGGAGGAACCAGCGTTCGAAACGCCCGGCGTCGCAGGGATAGGCGCCATCGGTGCCGACGATGCAGAGCAGGATCGCGGGTGTTGCAATGAGTAGTCCGAAGCCGTCGCAGAGGGTCCATTGCAGTCCGTCGGCGAAGACCTCGGCCTTGGTGGTCCCTCCCGGATCGATGATCTCACCGAGAACAGCCTCCAGGCCGGCCGCGGCAAAGGCGACGATGCCGAAGCTAGTCAGGCGCCGGAACCGTGAGAGGTCAATCTTGGCGCCGCAGAAATTGCGAGTGAGCAGTGCCGCGGTGAGCCCGGCGATGATGTTGAGAAATGAATAGAGGACGTCGTCGAGCGCGCTGTAGTTGGAGAACGCGTTGACGATGAGGTTCACGGACAGGCAGGCGGCGAGCACCGGGACGGACAGGCGCCAAGGGAGCGACAGCAGTGCGACGACGAGGACCGCGTTGGCCGGCCAGAAGACGGTGCTGTTGTAACGATCGACGCAGGCGAACCGGGTGACGAGCATGAGAACCGTGAAGACGGCGATGAGCAGGATCGCCGCGCGCAGCTTGTGGGGCGCTCCTGGCGATCGGTAGAGCTGCCAACTCAGTCGCGGCATGCCAGCCTCGTAGATAAGAACTTCCGATTATCGTAGGAAAGAATTAAGAATGGGTTAACCCGGTGTGGTCGTAGCCGCTGCTGCCGAGCTTGCCGGTCGTCGGGTCTCGCTCATGATCGAGCCGCCGTGGCCCAGCTTGGGCGGGACGCGAAGCGCCTTCGATGATGTGCATCTCGGCATCTCGAATGTTCGCCTCCAGCACGCGCGCTGCCGCCGGCGGCGAACTCGGATCGAACTCGCCGACCAGGATCAGGGTCGGGCATGCGATGCGGTGCAGTTCGGACACTAGGTCCAGTCCGGCGATCATGTCCCACATGGCGCCATGGACCAATGGATCGTCGGCCAGCAACGTCCTGCAAACCCGGTCGATGAGCTGCGGCCGGTCGCGCTCGGTCTCTGCTGTGAACCAGCGCTTGATCGTAGTTTCCAGCACCGCCGCCATTCCGGCCCGGCGCACCGCCTCCGCCCGATCCCGCATTGCAAATCGAGCTCGACATCGAGCGTCGCAAGCAGCCGTCCGACCATCATGTAGTGGCCGACCAGCAGGATGACGGTGACCAGGTCGCGCGACGGCAGCACCGCCTAGGCGGCCTCGAACACGTCGTCTAGGACGCGCGGTGCAGCCACACACGCAGCTGCAAACGCGAGCGCCGCCGCCATGGTCGGCGACAGCGCCGCCGTGTCCCCTGCCTCGATGGCGGCGATGGTCGCCGGATCCAGCCCGGCCTTCGTGGCTTGCTCGAGATGCTGCATCCGCTCGTAGGCGCTGCTCGTGAGGGCTGCGACGCGGAGGATGACGGCTTCCCGCAGGGCGGGATGGAGACTAGACGCCCGAAACGCATTCGCCAGGTTGGGCAGGGCGCCGGCCAGCCGGTCATCGGTCAGCAGGAGAGCTCGCGACAGGTTGGACGGGAAGCGATCATACTGGGCCCGCTGTTGCGGCGTCATGTCGTCGATCTGGGTGAGTGGGATGCGGGCCACAACATCTCCGGGATGGACAGGGATCGCCGAACGCTGGCGAGCACGATGGAAGATGGAGGCGGTGAACCTGGAACATAATGTCAGCCTTTCTACAAAGGCTTGGAACGGCATCGCTGCATCCGCTGGCGCTGGCCGGGGCGCTCGGACCCGGAACCATGGGAATTTCGGGAGAACGGGCGACGTTTCGCCGTCCCGGTGACAGGCCCGTTGATCGTGAGCGACCGGGACTTGGAAAAGCAGGCGGCCGTCGATGGCGTCGGGCTTGTCTGCACCGCGGCCGAACGCGTGGTCTCCCAGGTGTCCAGCGGACAGCTGGTCCCTGTCCTGGACCGCTGGGCGGTGCCGTTTCCCGGCTACTTCCTGTGCTATCCACGGCAGCGGCATATGGTGCCAGCGCTGCGGGCCTTTATTGATCACCTTGTAGCCGGTCGTTCCAAGTATTCCGAAGCCTGAAACAGGATTCCGGCACGATCAACCGACGTCATGGGAGCTCACGATGTGTCGGAAGCAACGGCTCCGGCTGCCGGGTTTCGTCAAGGTCATTCTCTCGCACGGCGACGGCCTTCTGCCTTATGCAGCGAGCCGCTTCGCCGAGTTTACCGCCTCGCTCACGCCTGACCGGTCGGCCGCGTCGCTTCTGGACGATCGCTCGACGCACGTAAAGTACACGTCCCTGCGTTTGTGTCAGCCTACAACTTTGCCAAACCTCTCAAGGCGATTCAGTGGAAAACCGGCTTCGATGCATTTGCGACGTTTAGCATCGCGATCCATCAACGTTTAAGCTCAACCCGCACACCTCACCTCGGGACCATGCACCTAGACTCGCCGCTTTCGTTGCGGCAACGTAAAGGTGCTGAAAGTCGCGATGAAGCACTTGCGCTGGACGTCTACGTCGCCGCTGAGCCCGATGCACCGTTCGTCTCGCTGTCGAGCATCTTCATCAGCGGCTCGGCGTAGCGGTCGCCGGTGACCGCGTTCTCGGGGACAGCCTGGACGATACGCGCCAGGTCTTCGTCCGAGAGGCTGATATCCAGCGCATCCAGGCTCTGGCGCAGTTGCCCGCGCTTGCGGGCGCCGACGACAGGAACGATGCCCTGGCCCTGGGCCAGCACCCAGGCGATGGAGAGCTGCGCGGTCGTGACGCCCTTGTCGCGCGCCACCTCGCCGAGCGCTTCGACCAGGCGCTGGTTCCTGGCGAAGTTCTGCGGCTGGAAGCGCGGCAGGTGGGCGTTCGGGCCGCCCGGCTGGGCCTGCCTGGCTCCGCCGCTGAGCAGGCCATGGCAGAGCACGCCATAGGCCGTGACCCCGATCCCAAGCTCGCGCGCCACAGGCAGGATGGCGCGTTCGGGGCCGCGGCTCATCAGCGAGTACTCGACCTGCACGTCGCAGATCGGGTGCACGGCCTGGGCGCGCCGGATCGTCTGCGGGCCGACCTCGGACAGGCCGATGTGACGGACCCATCCGGCTTGCACGAGCTCGGCGATGGCGCCGACGGTGTCCTCGATCGGCACGGCTGGATCGAGTCGCGCGGGGCGGTAGATGTCGACGTGGTCGACGCCCAGTCGGGTCAGCGAGTAGGCAAGGAAGGCCTTCACCGCCGCGGGCCGGGAGTCGACGCCCAGGAAGGCGCCCTCCGGAGACCTCAGGCCGTTGAACTTGACAGACAGCGTGACCCGGTCGCGCCGGTCGCGGATCGCCCGGCCGATCAGAAGCTCGTTGTGGCCCGCGCCGTAGAAGTCAGCCGTGTAGATCACATCGACTCCGCGCTCCACCGCTTCATGGATCACCGCGGTGCTCTCCACGTCGTCCATGACCTGGCCGATGCGGCCCGACATGGCCGAACAGCCGAGCGCGAGGGGGAACACCTGCGGTCCCTGCGCGCCCAGACGGCGCTGATCGGTGTATATAGAGGACATGGGCGTCTCGCCTGACGGGAAGGTGGGCGCGCCCTGCCCTTACGGTCGGATTTGACGGGGCGTAGAAAGCTCTTGTGGCGTATTAAAAGCTTTGGCACGGGCATGGTTGCCGACCGTCGCATACGAAGCAGCCAAGGATCGCGTCAGCGAAGGAGGTTTGACCGTGCGAGCTCGACGACCTCGTCGCCACGCCCGCTCATCACCGCCTTGAGCATGTAGAGCGTGAAGCCCTTCGCCATCTCGGCCGTCACCTTTGGCGGCATCGCCAGCTCCATCCGATTGACCGCCGCGTCGATCAGCACCGGACCTGGATGCGCCAGCGCCTCCGCCAGCTTCGTCTCCACATCCGCCGGATCGTCGATGCGCACGCCGTGAATGCCGGCGGCGTTTGCCATCGCGGCGAAATCGGGATTGTCGAGCGTGGTTCCGGTGTCGACGAAACCGGAAGATTTCTGCTCCAACTCGATGAAGCCGAGCGTGCCGTTGTTGAACACCACGACCTTGATCGGCAGGCCAAGCTGCTTGGCCGACAGCAGGTCGCCCATCAGCATGGTGAACCCGCCGTCGCCCGATAGCGACACGACCTGGCGGCCCGGGAACGCCGCCTGCACGCCAAGCGCCTGCGGCATCGCATTGGCCATCGAACCGTGCCAGAACGACCCAAGCAGCCGGCGCTTGCCATTCATTTGCAGGTAGCGCGCGGCCCACACGGTAGGCAGGCCCACGTCGCAGGTGAAGACCGCGTCGTCGGAGGCGAGCTCGCTGATGACACGGGCGATGTGTTGCGGGTGCAGCCGACCGCCGGGCTTGCCGCTCGCCAGTTCGTCCAGTCCGCGGCGCGCATCGTGGTAGTGGCCAACGCAGTCTTTGAGATGCTTGTCGTTCCGCCCGGGCCTCAGATGCGGCAGCAATCCCTGCAGCGTCGCGCGCACGTCGCCGAGCAGGCCTCGCTCGATCGGCGTGCGCCGCCCGATCGCCTCGGGACGGACGTCGACCTGCGCAATCCGTGCGCCCTTCGGATAAAACTGCGTGTAGGGAAAATCTGTGCCGAGCATCAGCAACCCGTCGCAACTGCCCATGGCGTAGTAGCCGGAGGAGAAGCCGATCAGCCCGGTAATCCCAACGTCGTAGGGGTTGTCCCACTCGACATGCTCCTTGCCGCGCATGGCGTGCACGATCGGCGCCTGCAGCGCCTCGGCCACCTGCAGCAACGCGTCATGCGCCCCCTCGCAGCCCCGGCCGCAGAGCAGGGTCACGCGCTCGCAGCCGTTCAGCATGTCCGCCAGCCCGGCGATCGCCTCGGCAGGCGGGGTGATGGTCGGCGCCGGCAACAGCAGCGCCGCGGCGGACGAGGTTGGTGCGTCGGACGCAGGACGGAGTGCGACGTCGCCGGGGATGACGATGACGCAGACACAGCTCTCAGCGACGGCCCGGCGGATCGCGATCTCCAGCACGCGCGGCATCTGGGCTGGGCTCGACACCAGCTCGCAGTAGCTGCTGCACTCGAGGAACAGCTGCTCCGGGTGGGTCTCCTGGAAGTAGCCTGAGCCGATCTCGGGAGATGGGATATGCGCCGCGATGGCCACCACGGGCAGGCGCGAGCGGTGGCAGTCGAACAGGCCATTGATCAGATGCAGGTTGCCGGGCCCGCAGCTCCCGGCGCAGACGGCAAGCTTGCCGGTGACGTGCGCATCCGCACCCGCGGCGAAGGCGGCGACCTCCTCGTGCCTGGTGTGCAGCCATTGGATGCCGCCGTGGCGCCGCAGCGCGTCGGTGAAGCCGTTCAGACTATCGCCCACGATGCCATAGATCCGCTCGACCTGGGCTGCTGCCAGCACCTCGACCATTTGGTCCGCTACGGTCTTCGTCATATCAGTCAACCTCTTCAATTTGGCTATGGTCGGTGTGGACGGTGGACCAGCCTTCAACGGCGTCGAGGGCGCCACCGCCGGCGGTCGCACCTCCCGCCTCGGGGTCGGCACCGATGTCAGACAAGATGCAGCTCACGCGCCGATGCCATGAGGCCGTCGCGGAAATCAGGGTGGGCAAGCCCAACCAGGGCTGCCACGCGCTCCGTCGAGGACAGGCCCTTCAGGTTGGCCCGGCCGTATTCCGTGACGACCCAGTTCGTGTCGATGCGGGGCGTCGTCACCGGACCCGTCAGCCTGGCGACAATCCGGGACACCTTGCCGTGCGCCGCCGTCGCGCTGGCGGCGATGATCGACTTGCCGCGCTTGGAGGCGTAGGCGCCGCGCACAAAGTCGAGCTGGCCGCCGGACGCGCTGTACTGGTGACCGAGCATGTGCTCGGAGTTGCAGGCGCCCGTGAGATCGATCTCGATCGTGCCGTTGATCGAGATCACGTCGTCGTTGCGAGCGATCACGGTCGGATCGTTGACGTAATCGACCGGCCAGCTTTCAACTGACGGATTGTTGTCGAGGAAGTCGTACATCGACTTCTGGCCCATGGCGAAGGTGTAGACGGTCTTGCCGAAATTCTGCGACTTGCGACGGTTGTTGACGTTGCCGGCGAGCGTCAGGTCAACGAGGCCGGGACAAAGCGCCTCGGTGTGCACGCCAAGATCGTTGCGGTCCTGTAGTGCCGCGCACACCAGGTTGGGCAGCGCTCCCACGCCCATCTGCAGGCAGGCGCCATCCGGCACCATCTCGGCGATCAGCTTGCTGATGGTTTCATCTTCAGGGCCGCCGTTGCGCACCGGGAGCTCAAGCAGCGGCACATCGTTCTCGACGATCGCCGACAGCTCGGACACGTGGATCTGCGCTCCGGACCCGACCACACGGGGCATGTGCCGGTTGACCTCGACGATCAGCCTCTTGGCCGATCGAGCGACCTTCGAGGAGTAGTCGTTGCCGACGCCAAAGGAAAGATAGCCGTGCTGGTCCATCGGCGACACGGTGCAGACGAAGCTTTCGATGCCGATGTCGTCGATCAGGAGCCGCGGCGCCTGGTGGAAGTTGTTGGGAACGTAGCGCAGCACCTTGCGCTCGCTCTCGACGCTCTGCTTGATCAACGCCCGGTCGTGCGCGGTCACGAACATGCAGTAGGGTTCGATACGGTCCGCAAGGTCGAAGTCGAGCACGGTTTTGCCGGCGGCCGCTGTTGCCTCGAAGTAGTAGAGCCTCAGCGCCTCGACCCGTCCCGCCCTTGCCCTGTCGGCCAGGGCTTGAAGGAGCGCCGGCGGCTGCGCCATGGCCATGCCCATGGCCATCTTGCTGTTGGACGGAATGGCCGCCACGGCCTCGCTCGCGGTGGTGAGCTTGCTCTTGTAAATGTCCAAAAAGTTCATGTCTGAATACTCCACTTCGTCCTGATCAGTATCCGGCGGCCTCTTCAGGCGAATGCCCGCGACGATGGACGAGCATGGTGCGCTCGAACGTCATTACCTCGCGGCCGTCCTGGTTGATCCCACGCGTGGACACGGTGACGATGCCCTGGGTCGGCCGGCTCTTGCTCTCGCGCTTGCTGAGCACCGTGCTCTCCGCATAGAGCGTATCACCCGCGAACACCGGGTGCGTCGCCCTCACCTTGTCCCAGCCCAAATTGGCGACGACTTTGGCGCTGACGGTGCGCACCGACATGCCGGTGAGAAGTGCCAAAGTGAAGGTGCTGTCTACCAGCATCTTCTTCCACTCGGTCTTCGCGGCGTAGGCGGCGTCGAAGTGGACCTGCTGCACGTTTAATGTCAGCAACGTGAAGTAGGTGTTATCAACGTCCAGCACCGTGCGACCAGGGCGGTGCTCGAAGACATCACCCTCTACAAAGTCTTCCCAGTAGAGACCGGACGTTTCACGATAGCGGCGATCTCCGACTGATTTATAGGCAGGTAGCAGACCATCCATTTTGTTATCCCTTTCGCTCTTATCTAAAGAGGCCGAACCGCCGTATTTGATCACTGCCCAGCGGCGGCCAGAACTCGGCGAGCCTTGCGCGCGACGGCCTCATCGATCATTTGACCGTCGACGACGCCCACGCCCTTTGTGCTCGCGGCCAGCACCGCGTGGGCGTGCTCGACCGCCTCGTCGGTCGGCGTCAGCGCTTTGTTGATAGGTCCGACCTGGCCGGGATGGATCGCCGCTTTGGCCGGAAAGCCGAACGCCACGACATTCGTCGTCTCCCGGGCCAAGCCGTCGATGTCGTGCACATCGAAGAACGGCGTGTCGATCGGCGTCACGCCGGCCAGGGCGCAGGCGAGCACCAGTCGGCTGCGCTCCGCCACCAGCGGCGGCCAAGCCGTTGCGACACCAAGATCGGCTGCCATGTCGGCAGCCCCCAGCATCAGCCCGAACAACCGCGGTGTTGCCGCCGCGGTCGCCTCAACGGCAGCCAAGCCGCGCGCGCTTTCGATCAAACCAACCAGGCGGGTTTCAAGCTTCCGCGCCGTCAGCAGGCGATCAAGGATGTGCAGGTGGCCCGGGCTGTCCGCCTTCGGCAGCACCAGGAAGTCTGGCGCAGCGTCGGAACCCAACAACGCATCGAGGTCTGCAATAC
>CBDAQG010000001.1:0-561114 GCA_965198995.1 Acetobacteraceae bacterium | reverse complement strand
CAGATGGTCGAGGCCAAGGAGGGCTGCGCGCCGAGCCGCGGCCGGGCCGCCATCGCCCGCATCACCCATCTGTGCGGCATGAGCGGCACCCTGGCCGAGGTGGCCGGCGAGCTGGCCGTCGTCTACGGGCTGCGCGTCGCGCGGGTGCCGACGCATCGGCCGTGCCGGCGCGTCCATGCGCCGACGCTGATCGTGCCGGACGAGGCGACCAAGTGGCGGCTGATCGCCGGGCGCGCCCGCGGCGAGGCGGCGAGCGGGCGGCCGGTGCTGATCGGCACCCGCTCGGTCGCCGCCTCCGAGCGGGCGAGCCGGCTGCTGCGCGAGGCGGGGGCGGCGCACGCGCTGCTGAACGCGGCGCAGGACGCCGGCGAGGCGGCCGTGGTCGCCCAGGCCGGCGCGCCGGGCCGCATCACCATCGCCACCAACATGGCCGGCCGCGGCACCGACATCCGGCTCGGCGCCGGCGTCGCCGCCGCGGGCGGGCTCGCGGTGATCCTGAGCGAGCGGCACGATTCGAGCCGCATCGACCGCCAGCTCGCCGGCCGCGGCGCGCGCCAGGGCGAGCCCGGCTCGTTCGCCGCCATCCTGTCGCTCGAGGACGCGCTGCTCGACCCGCTTCGGCTGACGCGCACCGGCCGGGCGATGCTGCAGGCGGCCGGGCGGTGGCCGCGGCTCGGCGGGTGGCTGTTCGCCGTCGCGCAAGGGCGGGCGCAGCGCCGGCATCGCCTGGTGCGGCGCGAGATGATGCGGTTCGAGACCCGACTCAGCGACAGCCTCTGCTTCGCCGGCCGGCCGGACTGAGCCGATGCGCCCGCTGCTCCTCGCCACCCTGCTGATGCTGTCGGCAGCCGCACCCGGGGTCGCCCCTTCGGGCCCGGATGCCGCCGACGCCCCGGCCACGTCGACCTGCCTGATCAAGCCGCGCCAGGTGGTGCAGGTCGGCAGCCCTGTCGCCGGCCTGCTCAGCGACGAGCTGGTCGACCGCGGCGAGAGGGTGACGCGCGGCCAGGTGATCGCCCGCATGGAGTCCAGCGTCGAGCAGGCCGACCTCGCGCTCGACCGCCTGAAGGCGGCCAACGACACCGCGATCCAGGCCGAGACCGCCGACCTCGCGATGGCGCAGCGCATGGCGGCGCGCAAACGCATCCTGGTGCAGCAGCAGGACGCCAATGAGAGCGCGATGGACGAGCTGGACACCAAGGTGCGCGAGGGCGGCCTACGGCTGCAGCAGGCACAGATGGACCAGCGGCTGGCCGCGCTCACGGCGCTGCGCACCGAACGCCAGCTCGACCTCAAGCAGATCCGCGCGCCGACCGACGGCGTGGTGACGGAGCGCAAAATGTCGGTCGGCGAGTTCGTCTACGAGCAGACGCCGATCATGACGATCGCCCAGATCGACCCGCTCAGCGTCGAGCTGATCATGCCCGGCGCGCGCTACGGCGCGGTCAAGGTGGGCGCCGTGGCTTGGGTGCGGCCGGACGCGCCGGTCGGCGGCGAATACGCGGCGACGGTGGATGTGGTCGACCCGGTGATCGACGCCGCCAGCAACACCTTCGGCGTGCGCCTGGTGCTGCCCAACCCGCACGGCGCGATCCCGGCCGGTCTGCGCTGCATCGTCCGCCTGCTGGACGCCGCCGGCAAACCGATCCCGTCCGACCCGCCGACCATCGCCCAGTCTGGCACCGCCCAGTCTGGCACCGCCCAGTCTGGCACTGCCCTGCCGGGCGCGCCGTGAGTTCCACCAGGAGATCAGCCGCATGACCACGACGTTCACGGTCGCCACCGGCGCCGAGCTGACCAGCGCCCTGCAGGACATCTCCGCCGGCGCCGACGCCGCGCCGGAGACCGCCTACACCATCGCGCTGGCTCAGAACGTGGCGCTCTCCAGCGTCACGCTGGCGCTCGAGGCGGGGTCGAGCCTGACGCTCGAGGGTCCGGGCGCCGCCATCATCGACGACCTCACGGTCAGCGGCACGGTTACCGCGGCGACGCCGTTTACGGGCACGATCACGCTCAGCGGCGGCACGCTGGCGACGGCGCTTGCGACCGACAACGGCGGCGGCCGCATCGACGGCGGCGTGCAGGGCATCGCGCCGGACGGCGACGTGGTCGACAATGCCGGCAGCATCGTCGACACCGCCGGCGGCGGCGTGTCGCTGCTCGCCGGCGATGTCGCCAACGGCTCGGCCTCAGATGCGGCGGCGCTGATCAGCGGCAGCTACGGACTCTCGTTCTCCGGCGCCGGCGCGTCGCTCGCGGACGCCACCGTCACCAATTTCGGCAGCATCGTCGGCACCAGCGCGGCGGGCGTCTATATCGCCGGCGGCGGCACGGTCACCAACGGCAGCGCCGCCGTCACCTCGGCCAGCCTGATGGGCGACCTGGACGGCGTGCAGGTTGACGGCCAGGCCGCGATCAGAAATTTCGGCACTATCCTCGGCGGCACCTATCCTGGCGTCTTCGTCGGCAGCGGCAGCGTCGTCAACGGCTCGGCCACGGACCACGCCGCCCTGATCGACGCGCTCGGCACGACCTCGACACCGGACGGCAGCCAGAACGTCGGCGTGGCGAGCTACGACCCCGCCACGATCACCACGGTGACCAATTTCGGCACCATCGGCGGCCATGTGGCGACCGGCGTCTTCCTCACCGACGGCTCGGTCGACAACGGGGCGGGCGGCACGATCACCGGCACCGGGCAGGGCGTCGTCCTGCTCGCCAGCGGCGCCGTCACCGACGCCGGCGCCATCAACGGGACCGGGACGGATGCTGTCGGCGTCCTGCTCGAAGGCGGCGGCAGCCTCTCCGTGCTGGTCGGCGGCACGCTCGGCGGCGACGGCTTCGGCGTGTCGTCCTCGGGCAGCGCCAGCGTCACCAACCTCGGCGGCATCAGCGGCACGCTGGGCGTCGATCTCGGGGCTGGCGGCACGCTGGTGAATGGCGCCGCGGGCGTGCAGGACGCGGACATCGTCGGCGCCGCGGCGGGCTATGGCGTGCGGATCGCCGGCGGGCCCGGCGAGGTCACCAATTTCGGCACCATCTCGGGCGGCGTCGGCGTCTCGTTCTATCTCGGCGCCGGCTCGGGCGCCGGCGTGGTGACGAATGCTGGCGCCATCGTCAGCAGCGGCGGCGCCAGCGGCATCGCGGTGCAGTTCGGCGCCGGCGCCGAGCGGCTGGTGCTGGATGCCGGCAGCAGCATCGTTGGCCGCGTCGTCGGCGATGACGGCGCCGGCAGCAGCACGGTGCTGGAGCTGGCGGCGGGGTCGGCGGCCACCTTTTCCGGCCTTGGCGGCGACGCGGGCACGCTGGCCGGCGCCAGCGGCAGCTTCGGCTTTAGCGGGATCAGCGGCATCGAGCTCGACGCGGGTGCGGCCGCCAGCGCCGGCGGCAGTCTCGCCAGCCTGACGCTGGACGGCACGCTCACCGCCGCCGGCACCCTCGCTGTCGGCGCCGTCACCGGCGGCGGCGCGGCGGTGATCGCCACCGGCGGCACGCTGGTGATCGAGAACGGCGCGACCTTCGGCACCGGCAGCGGCACCGCGCAGTATGCCGGACCGACGATCGAGGGCCTGTCGCCGGGCGAGACGATCGAGCTGGCGAGCCTGCCCGGCGCCGGCGCCACCATCGACAGCTTCGATCCCGCCAGCGGCCTGCTGCAGCTCAGCAGCGGCGCCGAGTCGGCGACCCTGAAGCTCGGGAACATTGCCGCCGGCGAGCATCTGCAGCTTGCCGCCGACGCGGCGGGCGGCACCGACATCACCGAGGTGCCCTGCTATGCCCGCGGCACCCGCATCCTGACCTCGCGCGGTGAGATGGCCGTCGAGGCGCTGCGCTGCGGCGACCTGGTGGTGACCCTGCTCGGCCGCGGTGCCGCGCTAAAGCCGGTGCGCTGGCTCGGCCGGCGCCACATTACGCCCGGCCGTCACCAGCGGCCGGAGAGCGTCTGGCCGGTGCGCATCGGCGCCGGCGCGCTCGCCGACCGACAGCCGCATCGCGACCTGATCGTCAGCCCCGGGCATCGCATCCAGCTCGATGGCGCGCTGGTCTGCGCCGCCGACCTGGTCAACGGCGCCAGCATCGTCCAGGAGCGCCTGGACACGATCGAGTACTGGCATGTCGAGCTCGACGCCCATGACGTCCTGCTGGCTGAGGGCCTGCCGGCGGAGAGCTACCTGGACACCGGCAATCGCGACGGCTTCGACGATGCCCGCCTGGTGCGCCTGGCCGCGCCGCTGGATGGCCTCCCCGCGCCGTCGACGGCGAGGCCCTGCCTGCCCTACGAGACGCCGAGCCAGATGTGGCGCCACCGTTTGGCGCTGCGGGCCGAGGCGCTGGGCTGGCGGCGCGAGGCGGACCCGCATCCCTGGCTGGAGGTTGACGGCGCACGCGTCGAGCCAGTGCGGAGCGGCCGCTCCTACCGGTTCGCGCTGCCGGCGGGCTGCACCGAGGCGAGGCTCCGCTCACGCGCCGGCCGGCCGCGCGACGGGGACGTGGCGTCGACTGACTGGCGGCGGCTCGGCCTGTCGCTGCGCAGCCTCGCCCTGATCGGGGAGGCTGGCCGCCGGGAGGTGGCGCTCGACGACCCGCGGCTGGACGCAGGCTTTCTCACGCCGGAGCGGGACGGTGGGACCATTTGGCGCTGGACCGACGGCGACGCGCTGCTGCCGCTCGCTGAGCTTGCC
The DNA here is from genome assembly GCA_965198995.1 of Acetobacteraceae bacterium. Taxonomy (GTDB): domain Bacteria; phylum Pseudomonadota; class Alphaproteobacteria; order Acetobacterales; family Acetobacteraceae; genus CAXMMR01. The sequence goes on along the minus strand of CBDAQG010000001.1, from coordinate 556,432 downwards.
GACGGCGGCGCGGTCTCTGCCATCGAGGTCGGCATCGATCAGACCCTGCTGTTCTGGGTGGCGCCAGGCAGGAACGTGGAGCCTGTCGCGCGCTCGGCGTGAGGGCTGCGGCCGCGGCCCACGAGTCGGGCGAGTCGGGCGAGCCGGGCGAGCCGGGCGAGCCGGAGGCGGCCGAGCATTCGTTGCGCCGCCTGCTTGCGGCCGAACCCAACAACGTGACGGCGACCCAGGACCTGGCGCTGCGGCTGCTGCAGCGCGGCGCGCTGGCCGAGGCGGAGCAGCACGCCCGCAACGCGGTGCGGCTCGCGCCGGCCGACGCGCAGTCGCACAACCTGCTCGGCATGGTGCTGACCGAGGCGCATCAGCCGCAGGCCGGCGAGTTTCACTACCGCCGGGTGCTGGCGCTGAGCGGCGCGCGCGATCCGATCCTGCTGGCCAATCTCGCCTGGTGCCTGGCGCGGCAGGGGCGGCTGGCCGAGGCGCGGGCGCTTTACGAGGAGAGCGTCGCGGCGGCGCCGGCAGTGTTGCAGACGCTGCTCGGCTGGGCACGGCTGGAGGAGGCGGACCGGGCGTTCGAGGCCGCGGCCGCCCTGGTGGAGCGGGCCGAGCTGGTGGCGCCGGGCCATCCAAGCCTGGCGCTGCTGCGTGCGGTGCTGCACGGCCGCACCGGCAGGCCGGAGGCGGCGCTGAGCGTGCTCGAGCGCCTCGCCAGCCGGACAGCCGATACCGGCGGCTTGACGGCGGAGGAGCTGCTGGAGAAGGGGCGGTTGCTCGACCGCATCGGCCGTCACGCGGACGCCTTTACCGCGTTCGACACGGCCAAGTCGCGCCTTCGGGCGGCGACCGGCGACGGCTACCGGGCGGAGGCGGCGGCTGGCTTCGTCGCCAGGCTGCGCGGGTTCTTCACCGCCCGGCGGCTGGCGAGCCTGCCGCGCGCCGGCATCCGCCGCGACGTTGCGCAGCCGGTGTTCATCCTCGGCTTTCCGCGCTCCGGCACCACCCTGGTGGAGCAGACGCTGGCGGCCCATACCGGCATCGGCGCCGGCGACGAGCTGCCCTTCATCAGCGAGCTCGCGGCACTCGCGCCGCGCCTGCTGTGCAGCCCGCTCGGCTATCCCGAGGCGCTGGCCGAGCTGTGGATGGGCGACCGCCATGAGGGGCTCGACGTGCTGCGGGACCTCTATTTGCAGCGCGCCCGCCAGCACGGGCTGTTGAGCACCGGTGCCGACCTGTTTACCGACAAGATGCCGCTCAACGAGACGCATCTCGGGCTGATCGCCCTACTGTTTCCGGCGGCGCCGATGATCCACCTGCGACGCCACCCGCTCGACGTCATGCTGTCGGTGCACGCCAACGCGCTGACGCATGGCTTCTGCTGCGGCTATGCGCTGGAGAGTGCGGCCCGGCACTACGCCCTGATCGTCGAGCTGATGGCGCATTACGAGGCCGAGCTGACGGCGCGCCTCCTGCCGGTGCGCTACGAGGACCTCGTGCGCGACCATGAGCGGCAGGTGCGCCGGATGCTGGCCTTTGTCGGCGTGCCGTTTGAGCCGGCCTGCCTGCGCTTTGACAAGCATCGCCGCTACGCTCGCACGGCCAGTTACGCCCAGGTGACGGAACCGCTGTATGACCGCTCCTGCGGCCGCTGGCGCCACTATCGCAGCCAGCTTGCGCCGGTGATCCCGATCCTAATGCCGGCGATGCGACATCTCGGCTACACGCTTGGCTGAACGCCCGTCCGCCGATTCTGGCCCGCCGATAGTCGGCCAGGAGGTCCATATCCGCCTCGACCGCGTCAAGCGCGGGGGGTCTGAGTCAGCACCCGGCTGCCAGCAACGACCGGGTCTCGGCCGTCCACCCCTCGGTGCGCCGCCGCCTCAGCGCCCGGCAGGACGCGCGCCCTCCGGGCCTATGAGCCCCGCTCCCGGGCGGCCCTCAGGAGATGGCAAGGATACGACGCGGCTCAATGCTAGCCGTCTTGCGCGCAAAACCTGTCAATAAAGGCGACATAATTATTTGCCTCCGTGTCGAACTGATGCCGACACGGCAGGCAAGAGTGCAATGCTAACGGCGGTCTTCCTTAATTGAATAGGGAGAATGTTATACATTTGGCCAAGCCGACAGCAAACCAAGTCATTCAAGCCCTCGTGGCATTGCCCTTGTCGATCGTGCGGAGCGCGGCTGACATGCGCGTCTTCCATTTCGGCGAAGTGCGACCGCATTCCAAAGGCAGCACAATCGACCAGTACGCACTCCAAGTTCGGTGCCCATGGCGCCTAGTCAGTCTTCATGCCGTCCCAACCGGCTCTGCAGACCGACACTTGCCCTCCGGGGTGACACGTTTAGTGAGTGCGCGCACCTCCTCGCCGCCATCGGTCAGAACGGCCACGTCCTGGTTTGCCTGCCGGCCTTGGCTCTTTAGCACCTCGAACAGCCGACGCTTGGGTTTGCGATCATAACCATGCACCAGGCCAAGATGGCGCGGCGCGCGATCTTCCCGGACCGAGCGGCCGACGATGAGTTCGAAATTGCTTTGCGATCTTCCCAGTTGCGAACACAGCCACCGTCTAGGGCCGCCACGATACGGCCGTCCGGGATCAGCAAGCGCTTCGCCAAGCGGCAGCAGATGCAGTGGACCAAGCGCGGCGCCCATCTGCTGCTGCAAACTCGAGCGCGCACCCTCGACGGCACGCTCCGATCACTGTTCGAGCGCTGGTATCCAGGGTTGGCCAGCGACAATGGAAACGAGGCCGCTCAAGCCACCGCGGCGTGAACACCCCACACCATCAGGACGACCCGGTGGAGTGGCAGGCGCAGCATGTTGGTTCCTTGGGATGCCGGCATGATCACGGCACTAAACTGCCGGCTGACCGCTCGGTCAATCGCCTCGCCATGCACGGCGGCGTTGCGCCGCACCAGGCCGGGCGCGCGGCAGCCCGCGATATTGCCGAACCGTTAAGACCAAGCCGGTCGCCCCGCCACCATTAACCAAGATGACGAAATCTTGTGCTGCCAAACGCTCGCTCACGCTTCCGTGAATGAAGTCCCACCCACTTCCCCCGAGCCATTAACCGTTCGGTAGCCTTTACACGTCAAGATCATCTCACCGGATGAGACTTGGATCATGGTCTGAGAAGCCGGTGTCGGATGGAAACGGCGACCTCATCGCCACCAGCCCAGCACCAGCCAACACACCGATCCCTCGGCAGCCAGCACGGCGGCACCTCGAACACTGTCTGCCCACGCAGCCGCCACCTGGAGACTTCCATGAGCATCACGATGCCGACCAACAGCGCCGCCAACACCGCAGCGCAGGCCGCCGCCGCCAGCACGCAGGCAGCATCCCTCGCCACCGCGCTCGCCAGCATCAGCAGCGCCGTCGCCCCCAGCAGCGCCACCTCGGGCATGACCTCGGGCATGACCTCGGGCGCCGCCGCGACCACCGCCGCGACCACCATGCCGGTCTCCGTCGTCCCCACCCCGTCCTCGACCGGCGCCGCCACCAGCAGCACCGCGCTCGACACCGGCGCCAGCACCGCCGCCGTCCCCGCCGCAACCACGACGACGGTCAACGGCAACAGCTTCGGCGACCTGCCGACCAACATCAGCTCGTTCCTCGGCGGGCTGAGCTCGCTCGAGAGCGCCGTCGGCGGCGGCCTCGGCCTGGTCAGCGCCACCCCCATCGTCACCAGCACCGTCCACACGGCCGTCAGCAGCGACATCGCCTCCACCCTCGGCGACGTCGGCACCGACACCAGCGGCTCAATGTATCAGGGCATCTACTACCTGGCCCCCACGAGCGGCCTCGCCGTCACCCTCGGCTCGGTCGAGAGCAGCCTGCTGCTCGACGGCTCAAACCTCATCAACTACGGCGCCGGCCACGACATCGTCAGCTGCGAGGGCGCCGACACGATCAACGCCAGCAGCGGACAGTCCGACGTCTACAACAGCGGCGGCAGCGTGCAGGTCAACGGCGGCAGCGGCCTGCTGACCTTCGTCAACACCTCCGGCACCGCGACCATCAACACCGGAACCGGCCAGTCGCTGCTGTTCGGCGGCACCGGCGTCATGAACGTCTTCGCCGACGCCAGCTCAGGCAACGTCACCCTGGTCGGCGCCAACGGCAGCACCGCAGGGGTCAACAACTACACCGGCGCCACCGAGAGCGACACGCTCTATGGCGGCACCGGCGGCGGCACCCTCGTCGCCGGCACCGGCGGCGCCAGCGTGCTCACCGCCATCGCAGCCGGCACCACGCTGCAGGCCAGCGGCTACGGCGACGAGCTGTTCGCCTCCTCCACCGGCGGCGACACGCTCGGCGGCGGCAACGGCGGCAACACCCTGCTCGTCGGCAACAACGCCACCAGCGGCAACGCCTTCATCGGCGGCGCCGGCAGCACCACCATCTTCGTCGGCAGCGGCAACGACACGGTCACCGGCGGCTCCGGCTCGCTCACCATGGTGATGAACTCAGGCGCCGTCACCGCCAACGCCGGCAGCGGCGCGTTCAACGTGCTGTTCGCCGCCGGCCACGCAGGCGGCGCACTCACCATCGACAACTTCAACTCCAGCCTCGACCACATCGCCCTCAGCGGCTACGCCGCCGGCGCCGCACAAACCGCCTACGACAGCGCCAAAACCGTCGGCGGCTCGACCGTGCTCAGCCTCACCGACGGCAGCACCGTCACCCTGGCCGGCATCACGCACCTCACCAGCTCACCGTTCGCCTAAGACGTAAATAAGACAGACCAGGAGCTCTGCTCCTGGACCTCGCTGGGGGCGGCGCCCCCAGACCTGCACCCGTTAGAAGTCAACCGGAGTTTTTCTTGCTTGGCGAAGCCAAATAATCCTGCTTCCCACGCCACCGATCTTGGCCCGGAATCATGGCTAAGAAATGGATTTTGAAGGCTCCGCCTTTAATGGGGCCCAGGGGCGGAGTGAGCAAAGGTTCCGACTGCGGGACGCGCAGGTGGAGAGGCTCACGGGGGGAAGGCCCCTGGCCTTCCTTCAGAGCGAGCGACGCAAACGTGACTTCGCTTTCAAAAGACCTTCTGCGCCCATAGCCGAGCACAGTCACGCTATGGAGACCTCATGTCGCAGCTCGCGGTTGCTTTGGAAATACATCACCACTGGTTCGACTGGATCTTCTTTGCCATCGTGGGCATCCCCTTGATCTTGGCCGTCATTGAACTGGCCGCGCCGGATTGGCTGGAGCCGTTGATTGCAGGCGCCCGGGCCAAGGTCGGCTGAGGCCGGGGCCTCAAGCCGCCTTCTTCGCCGCCGCGTTGCCGAACAGGAAGTCGACGTCGTCCTGATCCAGGCTGCCCAGCCCGCCGGTGATCTCCCCGTCATCCGACAGCGCGATCTGCGCCAGTTCCGCCTTGCGCCGCTGCAGGTCGAGGATGCGCTCCTCGACCGTGTCCGCGGCGATCAGCTTGTAGACGAACACCGACTTGGTCTGGCCGATCCGGTGCGCCCGGTCGGACGCCTGGTCCTCCACCGCCGGGTTCCACCACGGGTCGTAATGGATCACCGTATCGGCCGAGATCAGGTTCAGCCCCCGCCCGCCGGCCTTGAGGCTGATCAGGAACACCGGCACCTCGCCGGCCTCGAACCGCCGCACCGGCAGCGCCCGGTCCACCGTGTCGCCGCGCAGCTCGACAAACGGAATGCCCGCCGCCACCAGCCGCGGCTTGATCAGGTCCAGCATCGAGGTGAACTGGCTGAACAGCAGAATGCGCCGCCCCTCCGGGATCATCTCCTCCATCATCTCGATCAGCGTCTCGAGCTTGCTCGACGGCTCCGCCCGCGGCCCTGACGCCAGCTTGACCAGCCGCGGGTCGCAGCACGCCTGCCGCAGCTTCAGCAGCGCGTCGAGCACCACGATCCGGCTCTGCGCCAGCGAGCGCGCCGCCACCTGCTCGCGCACCCGGTCCGACATGCTGGCCCGGATCATCTCGTAGAGCTCGAGCTGCTCGGGTGCGAGCGTCACCCGGCGCAGGATGGTGTGCCGCGGCGGCAGCTCGGTCGCGACCTCGCCCTTGGTCCGCCGCAGGATGAACGGCCGGATGCGCCGCACCAGCTGGGTGCGCCGCACCGGGTCGCCGCGCTTCTCGATCGGGGTGCGGAAGCGGCGCTGAAACCCCGCCCGCTCGCCGAGCAGCTCCGGCATCAGGAAGGCGAACTGCGACCACAGCTCGCCGAGGTTGTTCTCGATCGGCGTGCCGGACAGGCACACCCGGTGCCCCGCCCGCAACTGGCACACCGCCCGTGTCGCCTTGGCGTCCGGGCTCTTGATCGCCTGCGCCTCGTCCAGCACCACCATCGGCCAGTGCACGCCGCGCATCTCGGCGATGTCGCGCGCCAGCACCGTGTAGGTGGTGATCACCGCGTGCTTGCCGGCCAGGTGCCGCCTTGCCCGATGCCGGTCGGCGCCGTGCAGCACGGTGACCGCCAGATGCGGCGCAAACTTCTCGAACTCGGCCTGCCAGTTCGCCACCAGCGAGGTCGGCACAACGATCAGCGCCGGCCCCTGAAGCCGCCCCGTCGCATGCTCGATCGCCACATGGGCGATGGTCTGCGCCGTTTTGCCGAGCCCCATGTCGTCGGCGAGCAGGCCGCCCAGGCCATGCCGCGCCAGGTGCTGCAGCCACGCCACGCCGTGCAGCTGATAATCGCGCAGGGTCGCCCGGAAGCCGGCCGGGATCACCGCGTCGGGGATCGCGTCGCCGCCGCGCAACTGGCCGACATAGGCCTCGATCGTGGCGCCCTCCTCGTAGCGCGGCGCCAGCAGGTCCTCCAGCTCGAGCACCGTCGAGGCCTCGCTCTTCGGCAAAGCGAGCCCGCCATCGTCGCGCCCGCCCGAACCCTCCACCAGGTCGCCGATGATGGCGAGCAGGCGGCGGATGCGCTCAGCCGGCAGCCGCAGCACCCGCCCGTCCGGCAGCGAGGTGATCAGCTCGCCCTCGGTCACCCGCGCCGCCTCGTAGCCGCCGCGCTGCAGGATGCGCTCCAGGATCGGCAGCAGCGGGTGGCGCACGCCGTCGATCTCGATCCCCGGGTCGAGCGAGAAGCCGAAGCCGTCGCTGTCGGTGACCCGCAGATCCCACGCCGCGCCCGCCGTGGTGGTCACCGGCGCCAGCGCCTCGCTCATCTCCGCCCGCCAGCCGGCCTCGACCAGCGCCGGCACCCGGGCGGCGAGAAACACGTGCCAGCGCTCCGCCGCGTCGTCGCCGCGCAGCACGAACACCCGCGCCCCGCGCGAGCTGCCGTCCACCTCGATGCGCATCTGCACGAAGCCGTCGCCGGTCAGGCTCGCCACCGCCGCCGTCTCCGCCGCCGCGTCGCGCCGCACGAAGCAGGACAGCCCCGCCTCGCGCACCGGCATGAACTGCCCATCCTCCTCCCAGCCGAGCTCGTCGGGGCCATAGGCGTAGGTGAGCTGCAGCGCCTCCATGCCCTGCGGCCGGCCGAGCTCGTCCTGGCCACGCACCCGGGACAGCCGCAGCACCGGCGTCAGCGGCCGCTCCACCTCGATCGCCTCGAGCTGGGTCGCCGGCCGCAGCGGCCCGCTCACCCCCGAGCCGCCGGTCGCGCGCTTGGCCGGCGCCGCCCGCCGCCCAGCCTTCGCCGCCAGCCTGGACGCCACCAACCTGGACGCCACCAGCTTGGGCGCCAGCAGCCGCGGCGGCGGCCGCGCCACCTGGATGCGCCCCAGCGCCCCGCTCGCCCCGTCGACATACCAGGCGCCCTCGGCGCCGGTCAGCACCGCCGAGCCCGGCGGCAGGCTGCCGGCCTCCGGATCACGCGCCGGCCCCTCGACCAGCGCCACCTCCAGCCCGCACCAATACGCGCTGCCGGTGCGCAGCAGCAGCGGCAGCACCTGCGCCAGCGTCGCCGGCTGCACCGCCGTCCGCACCGCCTCGCCCGCGCCCAACGCCCGCGCCAGCTCCCGCGCATTGCGGCCCGCCAGCGGGTCCATCGACAGCCGGCGCGGCGCCACCGGCTCCGCCCGGCCGCTCGCCTCGCCGACCCAGCACGCCTCGATCGCCGCCGCCGCCTCCTCGCTCGGCGACAGCACGAAGGCCAGCCGCCGCCGCTCCGGCGCGCTGCCGTCGGCCAACCCGCCCAGCAGGCTCGGCTGCTCGGCCGCCCGCAACTGCGGAAACCGCTCCAGCGCCGCCAGCAGCGTCGCCGCGACGTGCACGCAGCCGGGATGGCGGCAACTGCACCGCGCCCCGCCCAACACCTCGCCGACCGGCCGCACCAGCTTGCCGGCCTTGCCCGGCAGCAGCTTGACGCCGCGCCGCACTCCGCCCTGATCAACCCGCGCCGCCAGAACGTCGCCCTCCAACGTCACGCTCACCGCCTGCAGCAGCACGAGGGCGCGGGCACGGCTCAGCGTGGCAGAGTCGAACAGGCTGCGAAGATCGTCGGCCGAGTAGCGAGGCGGCATCAGCGTGCGTGCTTCCAAACGGGAGGGGACGGGAGAAGATACACCATTCGCCCGGCTAGGACACGTCATGTCAGGTAAGAAAGGCCAGGAGCCCTGCTCCTGGACCCGTCACGCGCGAGCGTGCATCCGCACGACGGGGGCGGCGCCCCCAGACCCGCATCCGTCAGGGTCCAGGCCTTCTTCCTTACTTGGCGAAGCCATTCAAACCCTGTCTCCGCCGGCACCGATCGCGCCAGGGAATCATGAATAAGGAATGGATTTTAAAGGCTCCGCCTTTAATGGGGTCCAGGGGCGACGCCTCTGGCCTTTCTCATAGGACCCGATCATGCCCGAGACGACGCCGCTGCTGATCACCCATAGCGGCAAGTTCCACTGCGACGAGGTGTTCGCCTACGTCACGCTGCGCCTCGCCCTCGGCGTCGCGCGTCCCGGCGACGATCACCGGCTGCTGCGCACCCGCGACGCGGCAGCGATCACGCAGGCCACGGTCGCCCGGGGCGACGTGGTGTTCGACGTCGGCTTGATCCACGACCCGGCCGCCGCCCGCTTCGACCACCACCAGCGCGGCGCCCCGACCCGCCCCGACGGCACCCCGTTCAGCGCCGCCGGCCTGGTCTGGCAGGTGCACGGCGGCGCCGCCTGCCGCACTGCCCTTCGCGCCAGCCTGGCCGATCCGAGCCACGCCGCCGCCATCGCCGCCGAGCTCGACGAGACCGTCATCCGCCGCATCGACGAGGTCGATAACGGGGTCGCCCCGTCGCGCGACTCGCTCGGGCTGCCCAGCCTGGTCGGCGACTGCAACCCCGCCTGGGACGGCCCCGACGGCGATGCGGCCGCCGACGCCGCCTTCCTCGCCGCCGCGGCGCTGGTCGACGGCGTGCTGCGCCGGCGCATCGAGGCGCTGCGCGGCAAGCACGCCGCCGACGCCATCGTGCTCGCCGCCCACGCCGCCTCCGCCGACCCCCGCATCCTGGAGCTGGAGCACGGCATGCCCTGGAAGGGCGCCGTGTTCGCCCACGCCCTGCCGGTGCTCTACGCGGTCTACCCGGTCAGCAACGGCAACTGGATGGTCGACACCATGCCCCCCGAGCCCGGCTCCTTCGAGCAGCGCCTGCCTTTGCCCGAAGCCTGGGCCGGCCTGCAGGCCGAAGCCCTGGCCGCCGCCTGCGGCGTGCCGGACGCCGTCTTCGTCCACGTCCGCCGCTTCGTCGGCGCCGCCCACTCGCGAGCCGGCGCCGTGGCGATGGCGGTCAAGGCAATCGAAGCATAAGGCCAGAGGCTGGGGCCCGGGGCCCCAGACCCCATGACCGATGAGACGACGCGCTCATCGTGCTAGCAATCCTCTCGGCGAGGCCTCTCGGAGGCGGTTCTGGAAATCTTGCCTAAAGGCAAGATTTCTCATAACCTGTTGAGATCAAACAACCTCTCTGGCGCAAAATGGGGCGACTTGCCGCTTTGCCGACCCTCCGAAAATCTTGCTGTATTTCACCCCTCACAGTATTTCCGCAGCTTCTTAGAAGATGCTAACGGATGCGGGTCTGGGGGCGCCCCCCGGCGGAGCCCGAAGGCAGCGCCTCTGGCCTTCCTTCTAAGCCCCGACCCCGAACTGCAGCGCCGCCAGCCGCGCATACAGCCCGCCCTGGGTGATCAGGGCCGCATGCGTGCCCGTGGCGACCACCTCGCCCGCCTCCACCACCACGATCCGGTCCGCCCGCACCACGGTGGCCAGCCGGTGCGCGACCACCACGGTGGTGCGCCCGCGTGACAGCACGGCCAGCGCCTGCTGCACCGCCTGCTCGCTCTCCGCGTCCAGCGCCGAGGTCGCCTCGTCGAGCAGCAGCACCGCCGGGTCGCGCAGGATCGCCCGCGCGATGGCGACCCGCTGCCGCTGCCCGCCGGACAGCCGCACGCCCTTGGCGCCGAGGAAGGTGTCGTAGCCGGCCGGCAGCGCCTCGAGGAAGTCCGCATGCGCGGCCCGGGCGGCGGCGCGCACCTCGGCGTCGCTCGCCTCCGGCCGGCCGAAGCGGATGTTCTCGGCCGCGCTGGCGCTGAAGATCACCGGGTCCTGCGGCACGATGCCGATGCGCGACCGCAGCGCCGCCGGGTCGAGCTGCGAGACGTCCACCCCGTCCAGCCGCACGACGCCGCGCTCGGGGTCATAGAAGCGCAGCAGCAGCTGCAGCACCGTGGTCTTGCCGGCGCCGGACGGGCCGACCAGCGCCACCGTCTGCCCCGGCGGCACCTCGAGCGAGAAGCCGCGCAGCGCCGCCGCGTCGGGCCGCGCCGGGTAGTGGAACGTCACCGCCTCCAGGCTCACCCGCCCCTCGGCGCGCGCCGGCAGCCGCGCCGGATGGGCGGGCGCGGCGATCGTCGGCCGCTCGTCGAGCAGCTCGGCCAGCCGCTCCGCCGCGCCGCTCGCCCGCTGCAACTCGCCCCACAGCTCGCTCATCTGCGCCCCCGACGTCGCCAGCACCACCGCGTAGAACACGAAGGCCGACAGCGCCCCGCCGCTCATCCGCCCGGCGATCACGTCGTGCCCGCCGACCCACAGCGCGAACACGATGGCGCCGAAGCCGAGCAGGATCACCCCGAACAGCAGCGCCGCGCGGCTGGCGATCCGCCGCAGCGCCGTCGAGACCGACAGCTCGACCACCTCGCCAAACCGCGCCCGGTCCACCGGCTCATGGGTGAAGGCCTGCACCGTGCGCAAGCCCGCGAGCGTCTCTTCGGCATAGGCGCCGAGGTCGGCGATGCGCTCCTGGGTCTGGCGCGACAGCCGCCGCTCGCGCCGGCCGAACAGCACCAGCGGCAGCATCACCAGCGGGATCACCAGCAGCACGATCGCCGCCAGCTTGGCGCTGGTCACCACCAGCATCACCAGGCCGCCGACCACCAGGATCGCCGAGCGCAGCCACAGCGACACCGACGAGCCGATCAGCGCCTGCAGCACCGAGATGTCGGCGGTGAGGCGGGCGAGGATGTCGCCGGTCCGCGCCGTCTCGAAGAACGCCGCCGAGAGGCAGATCACCCGGTCGAACATGTCCCGCCGCAGGTCCGCCGCCACCCGCTCGCCGAGCCAGGCGATCAGGGTGAAGCGCGTCGCAGTGCCGATGGCCAGCGCCGCGACCACGGCGAACATCGCCAGCGAGGTGGCATTAAGATGCGCCGCACTGCCGCTCGCAAGACCCCGGTCGATCAGCCGCCGCACCCCCTGCCCGATGCCGAGCAGCAGCCCCGAGGTGACCAGCAACGCGAGCGCGGCGCCGGCCACGCGCCAGCGATACGGCCGCAGGTAAGGCAGCAACACCGCCAGCGAGCTGATCCGCGCCCCAGGTTTCCGCAGGGCGAGCGATGCCATGGCCTCAGGTGACGTGATCGGGAGGAGAAGGCAAGGCCAGAGGCCTTGCCTCTGGACTCCGCTGGGGCCCGAGGCCCCAGACCCCATCCGATTAGAGCTTAACCGTGTGGCATAGCCAGCAAATGGATTTTAAAGGCTCCGCCTTTAATCGGGTCCAGGGGCGAAGCCCCTGGCCTTCTACGCTTTCTTCTTCTTTTTCTTCTCACGCCCCTGCGACGGCGCGGCACCACCCTTCGCCCGCTCCAGCACGAAGCGCGCATAATCGTCCATGTCGCCCTCGAACGGCACGATCGTCCCGTCCGCCGCCAGCCACAGCCGGTCAGCGACCAGCTCCATCAGCGAGCGGTCATGGGTGATCAGGATCACCGCCCCCTCGTAGTCGTTGAGCGCGTCGAGCAGCGCCCGCCGGCTGTCGATGTCCAGATGGTTGGTCGGCTCGTCCAGGATCAGCAGATGGGGTGCGGCCATCGCCACCAGGTTGAGCAGCAGCCGCGCCCGCTCGCCGCCGGAGAGGTTCTCCGCCGTGGTGCCCTGCTTGTCGAAGGCGATGCCGAAGCTCGCCAGCCGCGAGCGATGCGACTGGTCGCTGTCGGCCGGCCGCGCCTCGCGCATGATGTCGAGCGGCGTCGCCTCCGGGTCCAGCGCCTCGATCTGGTGCTGATGGAACCAGCCGACCTGGATCCGCCCCTCGCGCGTCATCCGCCCCGAGCGGATCGGCAGCGCGCCGGCCGCCATCTTGGCGAAGGTTGACTTGCCGGCGCCGTTCACGCCCAGCAGCCCGATCCGGTCCGCCACGTCGAGCCTGAGATTGAGCCGGCTCAGCGTCGCCGGCGCCTCGCCATAGCCGATCTCCACCCCCTCCAGCCGCATCAGCGGCGGCGCCAGCGGCCGCGCCGGCGAGGGCAGCAGGAACGGTGCCACCCGCTCCTCCACCGTCGTCGCCACCGGCTCCAACTTGGCCAGCCGCTTCACCCGCGACTGCGCCTGCGCCGCCTTGGCCGCCGAGGCGCGGAACCGGTCGACGAAGGATTGCAGATGCGCCCGCTCCGCCTCCTGCCGCGCCCGCGCCGAGGCCTGCAGCCGAATTTTCTCGGCGCGCTGCTTCTCGAAACTATCATAGCCGCCGGCGTATAGATCGAGCCGTCGCTCGGTGACGTGCAGGATCGCGTCGACCGAGTTGTTCAGCAGCTCGCGATCATGGCTGATGATCAGCGCCGCGTGCGGGTAGCGCGCCAGCCGCGCCTCCAGCCACAGCGCCCCCTCGAGGTCGAGGTAGTTGGTCGGCTCGTCAAGCAGCAGCAAATCGGGGCTGGCGAACAACGCCGCCGCCAGCGCCACCCGCATCCGCCAGCCGCCGGAGAACTCCGCCATCGGCCGCGCCAGGTCCTCGGTCGAGAACCCCAGCCCGTTCAGGATCTCCGCCGCCCGCGCCGGCGCGGTGTCGGCGTCGATCTCGATCAGCCGCCCCCAGATGTCTCCCATCCGCTCCGGCTCGGCGGTCTCGAGCTCCGCGTGCAGCCGCGCCCGCTCCACATCGGCCGCCAGGATGGTGTCCAGCAGCGTCTCGTCGGTCGCCGGATGCTCCTGGTCGACGGCGCCCAGCCGGGCGGATTTCGGGATGCCGACCTCGCCGCTGTCCGGCTGCAGCTCACCCTTGATCAGCTTGAACAGCGTCGACTTGCCGACACCGTTGCGCCCGACCAACCCCACCTTGGCCCGCGCCGGCAGGGTGACGGACGCCCGATCGAAAAATCGCCGGCCCCAAGCGTTAAAGGTGAGCCCGTCGATCTGCAGCATCGGCGGGGATTAGGGCATCAGGGGACGGAAAGGAAGGCCAGGGCTCTGCCCTGGACCCGCTGGGGCCTGAGGCCCCAGACCCCCGTCCGCTTGGAGCCTGAACGAGCGCTTCTTGCTTGGCGAAGCCAGTCAATCCTGCGTCCCACGCCACCAACGTCGCCGTCGAGGCATGGATAACACATGGATTTTAAAGGCTTCGCCTTTAATCGGGTCCAGGGGCGAAGCTCCTGGCCTGGCCTGGCCTTGCCTCGGCTTGCTTTCGCCACCGTTCACCCCGTGCGACTATCACGCCCGCAACGGGAGACTTCGATGCAGCGACGCACCTTGCTGGCCGGTGGCGCGGGCCTGCTGGCCGGCCGGGCCTATGCTCAGGCGGAGGGCGGCAACGTCACCGTGCTCTACGCCGGCTCGCTGGTGAACCTGATCGAGCACGCCATCGCGCCCGCCTTCAACACCGCCGGTCAGGGCGTGATCCAGGGCGATGCCGGCGGCTCCAACAAGCTCGCCAACGAGATCCGCGCCAAGCTGCGCCGAGGCGACGCGTTCATCAGCGCCAGCCCCACCGTGAACGACAGCCTGATGGGCCCGGCGAATGGCGACTGGGTGCGCTGGTATGTGAGCTTCGCGCAGTCGCCGCTGGTCATCGGCTATCTCCCCGGCAGCCGCTTCGCCGCCGACTTCGCCGCCAAGCCGTGGTGGCAGGTGCTGCAATCCCCCGGCATCCGCCTCGGCCGTACCGATCCCAAGCTCGACCCCAAGGGCAAGCTGACGCTGCAGCTCCTCGACAGGGCGCAGAGCGTCTACCACCAGCCCGGCCTCACCGAGCGCGTGCTGGGCGCGCCCGATAATCCCGCGCAGGTGCTGCCCGAGGAGACCTTGGTCGGCCGCCTGCAATCCGGCGAGCTCGATGCCGGCTTCTTCTACGCCACTGAAACCACCGACCTGCACATCCCCGCCATCACCCTGCCGCCCGAGGTCGCCCAGGCGGCGCACTACACGGCGACCGTGCTGCAGGGTGCCCCGAACCGGCAGGGCGCCATCCGCTTCGTCGCCTTCCTGTTCAACGGCCCCGGCCAGCGGCTGATGCGCGCGCACGGGCTGCAGCCGGTGCCCGGCGTGGTCAGCGGCGCGCTCGACCAGGTTCCCGCGGAGATCCGGAGCGCTCTCGCGCCCTGAGATGCGGCCGCCGCGGCCCCTCGCCTGGCTTGCCGGCCTGCTCGCGCTCTACCTCGCCGCCCCGCTCGCCGCTGCCGCCCTGCACGCCGGCCAGGCCGATTGGCGCGGCGCCGACTGGCCCGCCCTCGGGCGCGCCAGCCTGGTCTCGCTCGCCAGCGCCACCGTGGCGACCGCCCTCGTCACCCTCACCGGCGTGCCGCTCGGCTACCGCCTGGCGCGCCGGCCGGGTCGCGCCACCGCCTTGCTCGGCACGCTGGTGCAACTGCCGCTCGCCCTGCCGCCGCTCGCCAGCGGCATCCTGCTGCTGTTCCTGATCGGCTACGCAAGCCCGCTCGGCCGCGCGACCGGCGGCGCGCTGACCGACAGCTTCGCCGGCATCGTGCTCGCCGAGGCCTTCGTCGCCGCACCGTTCCTGATCATCGCCGCCCGTTCCGCCTTCGCCGGCGCGGACCCGGCGCTGGAGCAGGTCGCCGCCACCCTCGGCCTGCCGCCGGCGCGGGTGTTCCGCCTGGTCAGCCTGCCGCTCGCCGGCCGGGCGATCGCCGCCGGCATGCTGCTCGCCTGGCTGCGCGCCTTCGGCGAGTTCGGCGCCACCGTAATGGTCGCCTATCACCCCTACTCGCTACCCATCTACACCTACGTCGCATTCGGCAGCCAAGGCCTGCCGGCGATGCTGCCGGTGCTGCTGCCGACGCTGCTGGCGGCACTGCTGGCGATCGCGCTGGCCGGCCGCCTGGCCGCCGACCGCCCCGCCACGCGACCCATCCCGAGCGCCGAGCCACCGCCTGCCACCACCGCCACGCCCGACCGCACGCCGCCGCCCGGCCAGCCGATCCGCTTCGCCATCCGGCACGCGCTCGACGGCTTTCAGCTCGACATCGCCTGGGCCACCAACGCCAAACGACTGGCCATCCTCGGCGCGTCCGGCTCGGGCAAGTCCATGACCCTGCGCAGCCTCGCCGGGCTTGGCCCGCCCGGCACGCTCATGCTCGGCACGGCGGACCTCTCGACCGTGCCGCCAGAACGGCGCGGCATCGCCTACGTCCCGCAAGGCTATGGCCTGTTCCCGCACTTGCCGGTCGAGCGTCAGCTCAGCCTCGCCGTCGGGCACCAGCCCGCCGCCGCACGCCGCTGGCTGGAACGGCTCGGCCTCGCCGGGCTGGAGCAGCGCCGCCCCGACCAGCTCTCGCTTGGCCAGCAGCAGCGCGTCGCCCTCGCCCGCGCCCTGGTTCGCCCCGCCCGACTCCTGCTGCTCGACGAGCCGTTCTCCGCCCTGGACGCGCCGCTCCGCGCCACCCTGCGCCAGCTCCTGCTCACCCTGCAGAGCGAGATCACCGCCACCACCATCCTCGTCACCCACGATCCGGACGAAGCCTTCCTGCTCGCCGACGAGCTGCTCGTCATCGCCGAGGGCCAGGTGCTGCAGGCCGGCCCGGCCAACACCATTTTCCTCCGCCCCGCCAACGCCATCGTCGCCCGGCTGCTCGGCGCGCCGATCGACGCCGCCGGCATCGCACTGGATCCGAACCACATCGCCATCGGCCAAGGCATCACCCTGGCCGTCGCCGGCCCAAGCCTGCAGCCCGGCATGCCGCTCGGCTGGTCCGTCCGCCCGGACGCCGTCACCCTGGTCGCCACCGGCGGCCATCCCGCCCGCATCACCCGAGCGCACCCCGCTCTGGCCGGCCGCCGCGCCCTCGACCTCACGCTGGGCGACGCGCGAGTGCAGGCCTTCATCGATCCCGCACGCGAGGTCACGCTCGGCGACTGCCAGGTCACCGTGGCCGCCAGCGCGATTCAGGTCTGGGAAGGCAAGCGGAAGGAAGGCAAGGGCTCTGCCCTTGACCCGCTGGGGCCGTGAGGCCCCAGACCCCGGCGAGTAGAGTCCAACCTCGCTGTTCCTTGCTTGGCGGAACCATTTAATCCTGCCTCCCGCGCCATCGATCTCAGCGCGGAATCATGAATAATGAATGGATTTCAAAGGCTCCGCCTTTGATGGGGTCAAGGGGGCAAAGCCCCTTGCCTTGCCTGTCCTTCCGGAACCCGATCCCCAATGCCCGGTTGCGGCCAGCAGGTTTACGACGGGAGAGGCAAGTTGGCGGAGATGACACGACGTGGGCTGGTCGGCTCGGCGCTCGGCGTGGCGGCGGGTGCGGGCCTCGTCGCTCCCGTCCTCGGCGCGGAACCGCAGGGCGAGCCGGCGGCGCTGCGCGGCGCCGTGCAGGACGGCAAGGTCAGTCTGCCGCCGCTGCATCAGCCGAGCGAGCAGAACGGCCCGGTGCCGAACCCGATGCCGCCGAACAAGCGCCTGGGCGTCTGCGTGGTGGGTCTCGGCGCGCTGGCGCTCGAGAACATCATCCCCGGCTTTGCCGAGGCGAAGTCGGTGCGTCTCACCGCACTGGTCAGCGGCGAGCCCGCCAAGGCACGGGTGATCGCCGAGCAGTACGGCGTGCCGAGCCAGAACGTCTACGGCTACGACAATTTCGACAGCATCAGGAACAACCCGGACATCGACATCGTCTACATCGTGCTGCCCAACGCCATGCACGCCGAGTACACCGTCCGCGCCGCCCAGGCCGGCAAGCACGTGCTGTGCGAGAAGCCGATGGCCTCCAACGTGGCCGACGCCCAGCACATGGTCGATGCCTGCCGCGCCGCCAAGCGCGAGCTGATGATCGCCTACCGCCTGCAGTATAATGAAGCGCATCGCACCGCGATCGGCCTTGCCCGCGACAAGAGCTTCGGCCGCGTGCAGATGATCGAGGCGATCAACGGCCAGAACGACGCTGCCAACGGCCAATGGCGCCAGATCCATGCGATGGCTGGCGGCGGCTCGCTGCCCGACGTCGGCCTCTATTGCGTCAACGCCTTCCGCTACCTGACGGGCGAGGAGCCGATCGAGGTCACCGGCACGCTAACCCAGCCGAAGAACGATCCGCGCTTTCGCGAGATCGAAGACGTGGCGCTGTTCACGTTGCGCTTTCCCTCCGGCATCATCGCCACCGGCGCCTCCGGCTACAGCTTCCACGAGAGCCGCCAGCTCCGCGTGCATGCCGAGAACGGCTGGTTCGGCCTCGACCCGGCCTTCGGCTACGACAACCTGACGCTGCAGATCTCCCGCAAGGCCGGCCAGGCCTCGGCGCTGGAGCAACGCCGCTTCACACCGAAAAGCCAGTTCGCCGTCGAAATGGACGCGTTCGCGGCCTCGCTGAAGGAAGGCACGACGCCGCACACGCCCGGCGAGGAAGGCCTGCAGGACATGCGCGTTCTTGAAGCGATCTACCAGGCCGCCGCAGGCGGCAGCCCCGTCAAGCTCGCGCCGGTGCAGCAACTGGATGCGACGCGCGGCCCGTGGCCACAGGCGCTCGGACCGGCGATCCCGACGGTCCTCTAGTTGCTGCTCGCTTTCGCCGAAGCGTTTGACCCGATGCCTGACGGGCGGGACGTGTCCCTTCCGTCAGGCTTCGAGCTTGTTGGCCTAAGGCTCGCCGTTCAGGCGGCTTCCATCTTTGCCGCAGCTTTTGCGGCCTTGTCGCCAAGCTTGCTGGTGTACTCGTCTGCCTTGTAGATTTCCGAGGTGATCTGCTTCAGCTTCGTGACGTGCTCGTTCATGCCGAGCGCCTTGGCCAGCGCGGTCACCGAGCCGAACCCGGTGATCCCGTAATGCGACATCCGCTGATACTGCGAGATGATCGCGATGTCATGCAGCTCGGCGACGTCGGAGGCCTCCTTCTTGCCGTGCTTCAGCGCCTCGCGAACAAGGCCTTCCATGCCGCGGCAAAGCTCCGGCTCGACCTCGTCGCTCACCTCCTCGATCAGCGACTTCAGCGTCGCGGTGTGCTTGTTGATGCCGCCGACCGATTCCTCGAGCGACTGCTTCAGCGCCGGGTCATGCGCGAGCCCGGCCAACGTCGTGACCGCCCGGGTCATCTGGTCATTGGCGGACCACAGATCCTTCATCTCGTCGGCGTAGAGTTCCTTGAGGCTTTCGGGAGCGGGCATTGCAGTCATCCTATGTCCGTGGAGTAGCAGCAATACGAAGCGGTCGACAAAGTTGCGATCGCGGGGCGGCGTCACGCATCATTCTCGCGAGCCCGAGATGACGCTCTACGTCACCAGCGACCAGCATTTCGGCCATGCCGCCGCACGCGGCTTCTACCGTCGCCCATTCGCATCATTGGCCGAGATGGACGCCGCCATGATCGCCGCCTGGAACGACGTCGTGCAGGCCGATGACGAAGTCTGGCACCTCGGCGACTTCGCCGTCAGGCAATCGCCGTCCCGCGTCGCCGACCTGCTCGCCACGCTGCACGGCAGGAAGCACCTCATCACCGGCAACAACGATGACGACGCGGTCCGCATTGCGCCCGGCTGGTCCAGCGTCCAGCCCTATGCCGAACTGCAGCTCGGCGCCACGCGCCTGGTGCTCTGCCACTACCCCTTCCGGAGCTGGCACGACATGGCCAAAGGCGCCGTCAACCTGCACGGCCATAGCCACGGCAAGCTCAAGCCTGCCGCACGCCAGATCGACGTCGGCGTTGACCCGCAGGGTTTCGGCCCCGTCCCGATCAGTCGCCTAGTCAGCCGAAATCAACGTCAGGCTCAATAGATGGGGGTCTGGGGCCTCAGGCCCCAGCGGCGTTCCAGAGGCAGAGCCTCTGGTCTTCCTTCACACACCATGTCGATTGCGTAACGAGACCACGCCCCGGCAGCCTCTATCCCCGGTCAGCGGATAGTCAGGCCTCCCCGACCGCCACGTCGGTGTCCGGTCTGTCGGAACCGTCCGACATCTCCGAATGCCAGGCGCCTTGAGCGTCCTGATACTCGATATGCGTGGTCTCGCCGGCGACGTGCTGCTCCTCGGCAACCTCACGCGCCGCCCGCAAGGCCAGCTCGCGCGAGGCGAACGGCTCGGAGAACACGCCGTCCAGCGTGTAGGCCCAGCCGCCGTCATGGGCGACGACGCGGTAGTGCAGCTTCGGCATGGCGTATCCCTCTGAAGTAAGGCCAGGACTCTGCCCTGGACCTGCGGGGGCCGGCGGCCCAGACCCCAATCGTTGGGAGTCAAAATGGGCGAAACCCCTGGCTTACCTTACCTCGCTAGGCGAAGGCGAACACCACCTTCACGCAGCCATCCTTCTTGTCGCGGAAGGTGTCGTAAAGCTCCGGGCCCTGCTCAAGGCTGGAGCTGCGATGGGTGATCAGGAAGGTCGGGTCGATCTTGCCGCTCTGGATCAGCCCGGTCAGCTCCTCAAGGAAGCGCTTCACATGCGTCTGCCCGGTGCGAATGGTCAGCCCCTTCTGCACCACCGAGCCCATGTTGACCGGGATCGGCCCGCTATAGACGCCGGGAACGGAGACGATGCCCGAGGCCCGCACCGCATTGATCGCCTGCTCTAGAGCATACGGGCGCTGATTGGCGGTGAGCTTCTCCTGCACGGCGCTGATCGCCCCCAGGATGCCATGATGGCCGGTCGCCTCCATGCCGACGCAGTCCACCACCGCGTCCGGGCCGCGCCCGCCGGTGATCTCCTTGAGCATCTCCAGCACGTCGTCGGTCTCGGGGTTGATCACGTGCGTGGCCCCGGCACGCCGCGCCAACGCCTGCCGCTCCGGCACCGTCTCGATGGCGATGATCTTGCCCGCGCCCTTCACCTCGGCCGACTTGATGGCGAACAGCCCGACCGGACCCGCACCCCAGATCGCCACGGCCTCGCCGCCGGTGAGGTCGCAATGCACGATCGCCTGCCAGCCGGTCGGTAGGATGTCGGACAGGAACAGCGCCTGCTCGTCCGTCATGCCCTCGGGCACGATCATCGGCCCGACATCGGCCATCGGCACCCGCACGTACTCGGCCTGTCCGCCCCAGTAGCCACCGGTGAGGTGCGAGTAGCCGAACAGCCCTGCGGTCGGGTAGCCGAACATCTTGGCCGCCATGGCGCCGTTGCGGTTGGAGTTCAGGCACGAGGCCCAGTTGCCCAGCTTGCACTGGTAGCACTCGCCACAATTGATGTTGAACGGCACGACCACCCGGTCGCCCTTCTTCAGCTTGTGATTGGCGCCGGTCTCGACGACCACACCCATAAATTCGTGGCCGAGCACGTCGCCGCTCTCCATCGTCGGCATCTGCCCGTCCATCAGGTGCAGATCCGAGCCGCAGATCGCGCAGGCGGTGACCTTGAGGATAACGTCGCGCGCATCCTCGATTGTCGGGTCGGGCACCGTGTCGCAGCGAATATCGTTCCTGCCGTGCCAAGCCAATGCGCGCATCGTTCAAACTCCTTGCAAGCCCACCACTGCCGCGAGCGCGTCCGTGTAAGCGCGTGCGCAACGGCGGGTTCGGCCCGCTCACGCAACTGCGTTCCACGAAGGCGGCGGGCAAAGCCCTGGCCTTGGCGCGCGTCTTGATGTGAGATCACCCGCCATGAGCACGCCCTACCTGATCGAGCCGCCCCCGACCCCGAGCGTGCCCGTCCTCGATGGCGGCCTGTTCCCGGTGCGCCGCATCCTGTGCGTCGGCCGCAACTACGCCGAGCACGCCCGCGAAATGGGATCCGACCCGGAGCGCGAGCCGCCCTTCTTCTTCGCCAAGCCGGCCGACGCCGTGCTCACCGCCGGCGCCGACATGGCCTATCCGACCGCAACCGCCGAGCTGCACCCCGAGATCGAACTCGTCGTCGCAATCGGTGCCGGCGGCGCCGCCATTGCGCCGGCCGACGCCGTCCGCCACGTCTTCGGCTACGCCGCCGGCCTCGACATGACGCGTCGCGACCTCCAGGCGGTGGCCAAGCAGACCGGCCGCCCCTGGGACCTGGCCAAGGGCTTCGACCACTCCGCGCCGATCGGCACCCTGCGCCGCGCCAGCGCCGGCCCGCCGCCAAACGCCGGCCGCATCACCCTCACCGTGAACGGCGCACGCCGGCAATCCGGCGACCTCGCAGAAATGATCTGGCCCGTGGAGGCGATCATCGCCCAGCTCTCGCGCTTCATCGCGCTGGCTCCGGGCGACCTCATCTTCACCGGCACACCTGCCGGTGTGGCCGCGGTCGAGCGTGGCGACCTGCTGGAAGGCAGCGTCGAGGGTATCGGCGCGGTTTCGGTGCGCATCCGCTGAGCCCGCCTCCGCACAGCGCCGGCGCTCCCTCCGGCCCGCTCGCCACGCTGCCGACCGATCCGCCGGCGCGCGAGGCCTGCGGCCGCGAGGCGCTGCTGGTGCGCGGCCTGCGCAAGAGCTTCGCCAACACGCCGGTGCTGCGCGGCATCGACCTGCTCGCCCGCGAGCACGAGGTGGTCGCCATCCTCGGCAGCAGCGGCTCGGGCAAGAGCACGCTGCTGCGATGCATCAACCTGCTGGAAACGCCCGACGAGGGCGAGGTCGCGGTCGGCGGCGAGCTCATCCGCATGCGCTCCAGCCACCGCGGCCCGCGCCCGGCGGACCGCGCCCAGCTCACCCGGCTGCGCTCGCGCATCGGCATGGTGTTCCAGCAGTTCAACCTGTGGGCCCACCTCACCGCGCTGCAGAACGTCACCCTCGCGCCGATGCAGGTGCTCCGCCTGTCACGCGCCGAGGCCGCCGCCGAGGGCCTCGCCGCCCTTGAGCGCGTTGGCCTGGCCCATCGCGCCCATGCCTATCCGTCCGAGCTCTCCGGCGGCCAGCAGCAGCGCGTCGGCATCGCCCGCGCCCTGGCCATGCGCCCCGACCTGCTGCTGTTCGACGAGCCGACCTCGGCGCTCGACCCGGAGCTCGTCGGCGAGGTGCTGAGGGTCATGCGCGGCCTCGCCGAGGAAGGCCGCACCATGCTGGTGGTCACCCACGAGATGCGCTTCGCCCGCACCGTCGCAAGCCGCGTCGTTTTCCTCCACGACGGGCTGGTGGAAGAGGATGGCCTGCCGGAGCAGGTATTCACCGAGGCCCGCTCAGAGCGGGTACGGCGCTTTCTAGGTCGTCAAGAAGGGGTTCTTTTTTGAAAAAAAGAATCAAAAAACTTTTGCCCGACAAGAGACGCGACAGCACGAGCAAGAGTTTTTTGCTTCTTTCTTTCAAAAAAGAAGCGCTGGCCTTCATCTTGGCTGTGCTCTGCGCCACCCCGTGCCTGGCCGAAACGTTACGCATCGGCACCGAGCCGGACTACGCCCCATTCGAGTTCAAGGACGCGAGCGGCGCCCTGAAAGGCTTCGAGATCGAGCTTGGCCAGGCGATCTGCCGGCGCGCAGTACTCGATTGCCAGTTCGTCAGCATGGATTTCGACGGCCTCATCCCGGCCCTGCAAGCGCATAAAATCGACGCCGCCCTGTCGCAAATCTCCGTCACCCCGGCGCGTCGCGCGGCCATCCTGTTCACCAACCCGCTGACCAGCGTGCAGGCCCAGCTGATCGCCGCCAAGGACGCGGCGATCACCGCCGACCCGGCCAGCCTGCAGGGCAAGACCATCGGCGTGCAGAGCGGCACCACCCACGAGACCTACGCCAACACCCGGTTGAAGAGCCTGGTCACGATCAAGGTCTACGAGACCCAGGACGAAATGTTCCAGGATTTAGAGGCCGGTCGCATCGACGCGACGCTGCAGGACCGCACGGTGGGCTATGACTGGCTCGCCAAAACCGGCACCAAGGACGGCTACGCCTTTGCCGGCGCCCCGATCAACGACCCGACGATCTTCGGCGCCGGCACCGCCATCGGCCTGCGCCTGACCGACACGGCGCTAGCCACCCAGCTCAACGCTGCGATCAAGGCCGTGCACGCGGACGGCACCTACGCGAAGATCAACGCCGAGTATTTCCCGTTCAGCATCGCCCCTTGAGCCAATAAAAGGTCGAACGTTTTTTGGATGTGTCGTGCGAGATGCGAGGAACACTTGGCCCGAGACGTTCGCATCAGTCCGGCAAGCTTGCCGTGGCCCGCCGCGAGGATTTCAGAGGTTGTCATTGAGAGCAACCTCAACTGATTCGACGGCGCGGATTATCTCATTGGCGCTCGTGAACATTGTACTCGCGTTGTTTGCGGGCAAATGGTGGCTCTACCATATTTACATGCAGCATGAGTGCTTGAGTAGGCCAATACAGTTTAACTGGAAAACGTCCTATTTTTGTGTGAACTCCATGCAGGCTTACGTTTGGTATGTGATCGATGATGTGCTTCGCGCCTCAGTCGCAGCTTTTATCTTGAGCCTTATCTATTTATCTCTCGGGGTTCGAGCTAAGTCGGTCGGTAAACGGCTTCAGGATTGAGTCTCGTGAGCAGCTGCCATTGCAATGTACGTAAACGCCGCAAAATCACGCGCGGGTCGATGAGCTTGAGTGCCGCAGGTAAGCACCTTCTATTAGCCAGTCCGCCTAGAACTGACGAACGAACAACCTCCCCATGCATGATCTGACGGCCTATAGCAGCCAACTTCTGGCTGGCGCCTTTGTAACCCTGAGGTTAGCCGCCACCTGCCTTATCCTAGGTCTGGCTCTCGGCCTCGCCGGCGCAACCGCCAGCCTCTCACCCAATGCCGCAATCCGCCTGCCTATCGCCTGGACCGCGCGGCTCCTACGCGGCGTGCCCGAGTTCGTCATCCTGCTCGTCTGCTACTTCGGCGCGTCGCAGCTGCTCGACCGCGCGACCCACGGCGCCGTCGAGATCACGCCCTTCGAGGGCGGCGCCTTCGCGCTGTCGATCGTCTTCGCCGCCTATGCCTCCGAAATGCTGCGCGGCGCCTTCCTGGCGGTGCCGCGCGGCCAGCTCGAGGCGGCGGCGGCGCTAGGCCTGCGACCCCTGCAGGTGCTGCGCCTCGTCCACCTGCCGCAAGCCTGGCGGATCGCCCTGCCGAGCCTGAACAACCAGTGGCAGAACCTGGTGAAGGACACCTCCCTGGTGTCCGTGCTCGGGCTCGAGGAGCTGATGCGCAAGGCCTCGATCGGCGCCCAGGTCACGCATCAACCCTTCACCTTCTACATCGCCGCGGCGCTCGCCTACCTGGTGGTCCTCGCCCTGTCGAACCCGCTCTTCGCCCTGCTGGAGCGTCGCGCCAATCGCGGCCAGGTGCGCCCGGCATGAGCGTGGGCGCCGAGGCGGCGCTGCTCTGGCACGGCACGCTGGTCACGCTCGGCCTGCTCCTGGCCTCCGCGGCCGCCGGCTACACGCTGGCCCTGCCGCTCGCCCTGGCGCGCCGGGCCCACACCCGGTGGCTCGCCTGGCCCGCCGCCGCCTACTCGGCGTTCTTCCGCGGCACGCCGCTGCTGGTGCAGATCTACCTGACCTATTACGGCCTGGCGCAGTTCCCGGCGCTGCGCCACTCCGCCGCCTGGGTGGTCCTGCGCAACGCCTGGCCCTGCGCGCTCATCGCACTCGGCCTCAACATGGCCGCCTACGTCGCCGAGCCCCTGCGTGCCGGCCTCGCCGGTGTGCCACTCGGCGAGCGCGAGGCGGCCATCGCCTTCGGCCTGAGCCGAACCGCCGCCCTCCGCCGCGTCGTGCTGCCGCGCGCCGTCCGACTGGTGCTGCCGGCCCTGGCCAACGAGGGCCTGATCCAACTCAAGGCCACGGCGCTCGCCAGCACGATCACCCTGCTGGACCTGACCGGCGCCGCCCGTCGCCTGGAGGCCAGCAGCTACTCGATGCAGCCGCTGCTGGCAGCTGGGCTAATCTACATCGTGCTTTCGGCTGTGCTGAGCTCAATCTTCAAACGACTAGAATAAAGGAAGGCTAGAGGCTCTACCTCTGGACTCCGCTGGGGCCCGAGGCCCCAGACCCCTTAACTAATCGGGTTCCAAGGGCCGCGGGCCCTTGGCGCGTCAAGGGCAGAGCCCTTACCTTCCTTACGGAATCAGAACAGTCGCGCCTGTAGTGAGCCGAGCTTCCAGTGCCCGATGCGCCTCCGCCGCGTCTTTCAAGGCAAACGTCTGATTGACCTGGATTGTGAGAAAACCCTGCTCGATCGCCTCGAACACTGCCGCTGCCGTGCGCTCCAGCTCCTCGCGGCTTCGCACATAGGTTGCGAGCGAGGGCCGGGTGATAAACAGGCTGCCCTTGGCGGCAAGCTCGGCGAGGTCGACCGGCGGCACCGGGCCGGAGCTGTTGCCGTAGCTGACCATCAGGCCGCGCGGCGCCAGGCTGTCGAGGCTGGCCTGGAAGGTCTCGGCGCCGACGCTGTCATAAACCACCGGCACCATCGCGCTGTCGGTGATGCGCTTGACCTCGGCCGCCACCGCCCCGTGCCCGAGAATCACATGCGCGGCGCCGTTTTGCCGTGCCAGCGCCGCCTTCGCCTCGGTCGAGACCACCCCGATCACCGTCGCTCCGAGATGCGCGCCCCACTGGCACAGCAGCGAGCCGACACCGCCCGCCGCGGCATAGACCAGGATCGCGTCGCCCGGCCGCACGGCATAGGTCCGGCGAAGCAGGTATTCCGCCGTCATCCCCTGCAGCATCGCCTTGGCGGCAATGCGGAACTCCATCCCTGGCGGCAGGCGCACCAGGCGGTCGGCGGCGATCACCCGCTCGGTGGCGTAGGCGCCCAGCGCGCCGGAATAGGCCACCCGGTCGCCCGGCGCAACGAGCGTCACCTCCGCCCCGACGGCAAGCACGGTTCCGGCGCCTTCCTGGCCGATCACAGCCGGCAGTGACGGCAGCTTGTAGAGACCGGCACGATAATACACGTCGATGTAGTTCAGCCCGACAGCCTCGTGGTGGATGAGGGCCTGGCCAGGCCCTGGTTCCGGCGTCGGCACGGCCTCCCAGACCATGACCTCGGGGCCGCCAGTCTTGTGAACCCGGATTGCCTTGCTCATGCAGCCTCCACCGTGGGCCCATCTGAACTGGCGACCGCGGGCGATGCTGTCGCACGCTGGTGACCGATCGATCGCTGTTCCAGCCGCAGCAAAGCGCGCTTGCTGGCCACCCCATCACCGGCGCTGTAGCCGCCGAGGCCGCTCGCGCCGACGACCCGGTGGCAGGGAAGGATGATGGGCAATGGGTTACGACCGATGGCACCGCCGACCGCGCGTGCGCCGCCCCGACCAACGGCCTGTATGCCGCTCTGCTCAAAGCTTGGCCCAGAACTCGGCCCAGAACTCGCCCCAGAGCTCGCCCCGGAGCTCAGCCTCGCGGCCAGCGCGCCATAGCTGCAGGTCTGGCCGAACGGGATGTCGGCAAGCGCCAACCAGACGCGCTGGCGATAGGCGGTGCCGACCGGCGCAAGCGGCAGGCTGAACCGCGTCAACTCGGCATCAAAGTAGGCGTGCAACTGCTCGCGCGCCTGTCGCAACAGCGACGTTGCGTCCTGATCGCGACCCCAGCCCCAATCGAGCGCGACCAGCGCGCCGTCCTCCTCAGAAACGCTGAGCGGCCCAAGCTGTGTGTGGAGTGAGAGTTGCGGCAGGACGGCCTCCAGAAGAGGATGGCACAGCGATGCCGACACCCTGTCAAGTCACCGGCACGCCGGGCTGTCCACCGCCCGCTTGCGGCGCCGGCGGCTGGCGCCGATATGGCAGATAAGTCTGGAGGGTGGTCAGGATGGGCGAGCGACTTGCGACGGATCCGGCACTGTTCTTCCACGCGCATGTCTTCGTCTGCTGCAATCGTCGCCCGGACGGGCACGCACGGGGCTCCTGCGCCGCCAGCGGATCCGAGGCGCTGCGCGACTACATGAAGGCGCGCGTCAAAGAGCTCGGCCTCGCCTCGGTGCGGGTCAACAGCGCCGGCTGCCTGGACCGCTGCGAGCTTGGACCGTGCGTCGTGATCTACCCGGAGGGCGTGTGGTATCGCCTTCGCACGCGCGCCGACGTCGACCGCATGATCGAGGCTCATCTCGCCGCCGACGGCCGGGCGCCAGAGCTCATGCTCCCGTCGCCCGCACTCGCGTCAAGCCCACCATCCTAGCGTGAGCATCACCGCGACGCAGAACCGTCGTATCCCGGCGTTGGCGGTTGCCGAGCATCAGCGCGGTATCTTTGCTCTTGCCACCGGCAGTGGTGCGGCAGCCATCGCGATCCTCCGGCTGAGCGGCCCACCGACCCGTGGCGCGCTGGTCACGCTGTGCGGAAAGCCGCCGCCGCCCCGCCAGGCAGTGCTGCGCCGGCTGCGCGACACCTCCGGCGCGGTGCTCGACCACGCGCTGGTGCTCTGGATGCCCGGGCCGCGCAGCTACACCGGCGAAGACTGCGCCGAGCTGCACCTGCATGGTGGCCACGCCGTCGTCGAAGCCGTCTCCGACGCCTTGCTCGAGCAGGGTCTACGCCCAGCCGAGCCCGGCGAGTTCAGCCGCCGCGGCTTTCTGAACGGCCGCATGGACCTGCTGGAGGCCGAGGCCGTCGCTGACCTGGTCGCCGCCGAGACCCAGGCCCAGCGTCGCCAGGCGCTTCGTCAGCTCGAAGGCGAGGGCAGCCGCCTCTACGCCCAATGGACCGACACGCTGCGGCGGTTGCTCGCCACACAGGAGGCGCTGGTCGACTTTCCCGACGAGGCGCTTCCCGCCGACGTCGAGGCAGGCCTGCTCGGTGAGATCACGATCCTGGCGGCGACGCTGCAACGTCACTTGACCGACGGCCAGGCGGCCGAACGCTTGCGCGACGGCGTTGTGGTGGCGATCACCGGCGCCCCCAATGTCGGCAAATCCTCGCTGCTGAACGCGCTCTGCGGTCATCCCGTCGCCATCGTCGCCGAGGAGGCCGGCACCACGCGTGACGTCGTCTCCGGCCGCATCGTGCTGGCCGGCGTCCCGGTGACGCTGCTGGACACGGCCGGCCTGCGTGCCGCCACCGGCGCCATCGAGGCGGAGGGCATCCGGCGCGCTGAGGCCGCCGCGGCGCGTGCCGACATTGTCATACGGGTGCTCGCTCCCGGCATCAGCGCCGGCCACGCTCTGCCAGCGGCGCACCTGATCGTCGCCAACAAGGCCGACCTTGGCGGCGCAACAGACGGCGCGGCGATTGCCTGCAGCACCCTGACCGGCGCGGGGATCGCCACCCTGCGGGCGCAGCTCGCCGAGGCGGTCGCCGATCAGGTCCGGCACGACGGGCCACCGGTGCTGAGCCGGGCACGCCATCGTGCCGCAATGGCTGAAGCGGCGTCGCATCTGCAGGACGCGTTGGTGACGCCACTCGCCGAACTCAGGGCGGAGTCGCTCCGCCTCGCGCATTTGGCCCTCGGACGGGTAAGCGGCATCGGCGACGTCGAGACGATACTCGACGAGATCTTCGCCAAATTCTGCATCGGCAAGTAGGTAGCGCAGCCGGCAATGACGGTGATCTACGACGTGGTGGTGATCGGCGGTGGCCACGCCGGCTGCGAGGCGGCGGCTGTCGCCGCGCGCATGGGTGCGGTCACGTTGCTGGTAACGCAGCGGCGCAGCACCATCGGCACCCTGTCGTGCAACCCCTCGATCGGCGGCATCGGCAAAGGGCACATCGTCCGCGAAGTGGACGCGCTGGACGGCCTGATGGCTCGGGCCGCCGACATTGCCGGTATCCACTTCAAGCTACTCAACCGCAGCAAGGGCCCAGCCGTGCAGGGCCTGCGGGCGCAGCTTGATCGCCAGCTGTATCGCACTGCCGTCCAGTCTCTGCTGGAGGAACAGCAAGGTCTGACCATCAGGGAAGGCTCGGTCGGAGACCTTCTGTTCTCCCCGCACGGCGCGGTGGCTGGTGTGACGCTTGAGGACGGCACGCCGATCCGCAGCGGCACCGTCGTTCTGACCACCGGCACCTTCCTCAACGGCGTCATCCATCATGGGCTGATCCAGGAGCCCGCTGGCCGAGTGGGCGAACCACCATCCAGAGCGCTCGGTCGGACGCTGGCCCGGTTCGGCCTGCCGCTCGGCCGGTTGAAGACCGGCACCCCGCCCCGCCTGGCACGTCACAGCATCGCCTGGTCGAGCCTGCCGTCCGATCCCTCCGACGACGAGCCAGAACCATTCAGCCGCATGAGCGAGTGCCTGGCGACATCGCGCATTGAGTGTCGCGTCACCTCGACCAACCCGCACACGCACGAAATCATCCGTGCCAATCTTCACCGCTCAGCGGTCTACGGCGGCGCCATCTCGGGTCGTGGCCCGCGCTACTGTCCGTCGATCGAGGACAAGGTCGTCCGCTTTGCTGATCGAGACCATCACCAACTGTTCCTCGAGCCCGAGGGCCTGCCTGGAGGCCCGGATGGCGCCGTTATCTACCCGAACGGTATCTCAACCAGCCTGCCGCTGGATGTTCAATTAGAGGTCGTGCGCAGCATTACCGGTTTGCAAAGAGCCGAGATCCTGCAGCCTGGCTACGCCGTCGAATACGACTACGTCGACCCGCGCGCGCTGACGTCCTCGTTGGAACTGCGTGCCCTGCCTGGGTTGTTCCTGGCCGGCCAGATCAACGGCACGACCGGCTACGAAGAGGCGGCTGGCCAGGGCATCCTCGCCGGCATCAACGCGGCTCGGCGTGCCGGTCAGCAGGCGGCCGTCACCCTGTCCCGCACGGAAAGCTACATCGGCGTGATGGTCGACGACCTCACCAGCAAGGGCGTCAGCGAGCCGTACCGGATGTTCACCTCGCGCTCCGAGTATCGCCTCTCGCTGCGGGCGGATAATGCCGATCTACGGCTGACGCCCCTTGGTCAAAGCTTGGGCTGCGTTGGTGCCGCACGCGCCCGTCGCTTCGCCAAGGTCGCCGCAGAGATCAACGCCGCAATGGCGCGTGCCGCAATGACCGTCGAGGAGCCGGACGAAGCCCGCCCATTGCGGGGACAAGATGGCCGTTGCCTGACCGTGCTGGACCGGCTGCGTCGTCTCGCTCCGGATGAGCCAGCCGGCCACGTCGCCGCCTGGCTGGCGGCGCTTTCACCCCGGGCACTAGGCCATCTTCGAACCGAAGCCCTCTACGCCGGCTACCTGATACGGCAGGCCGCCGAGATCCGACAGGTCCAGGCACTCGACGCTTTGACGATCGGGCCAGACGTCGATTTTGATCGCATCGGCGGCCTCAGCACCGAGGTTCGCGCGGCGCTGCAGAGTGCTCGGCCTGGCTCTCTGGGCGAAGCATCACGCCTGCGGGCCATGACCCCGGGCGCCTTGGCGGCCGTCATGGCCCATTTGCGTCAATCACCGTGATCGATGTTTCACGTGAAACGACGCTTGCCGTTTCACGTGAAACACATGAACGGCTGCTGATCTTCGAACGCCTTCTCCGGCGCTGGAACAGCCGCATCAACCTCGTCGCGCCAACCAGCCTCAACGACCTGTGGCGCCGCCACATCGAGGACAGCCTGCAGCTCGTTGCATTTCTGCCCAAGACGGGCCTAGCCATCGACATCGGCAGCGGCGCCGGCTTTCCAGGCCTGATCCTGGCCTTGGCGACCAACCTGCCATTCCTCCTCGTAGAGGCGGACCAGCGCAAGGCCGCCTTCCTGCGCGAAGCCGCTCGAGCAACGGCAACCAACGTCGAGGTCGCCGCCTGTCGGATCGAGGCGGTTCGACAAGCCGGCGACATTGTCACCGCCCGCGCCGTCGCATCGCTGCCGCGCCTGCTTGCTCTGTCCGCTCCCGTTCTAAAACCAGCCGGCACCTGCCTCCTCCTCAAAGGCGCGGGAGCCGCAGCCGAACTCGCTGCCGCACAAGAAGAATGGGGGTTTACCGCCGAGCAACACGCCAGCATCACCCATCCCGATGGTGTGATCCTCCAGCTTCGTGGCATCATCAACCGCAAGCAACATCAGACAGCATCATGAGCACAGCGCCCCCTCGCCCCCGCATCCTGGCCATCGCCAACCAGAAGGGCGGGGTCGGCAAGACGACGACGACCATCAACCTGGCAACAGCCCTCGCGCTGGAGGGCAAGCGCGTGCTGGTGATCGACCTCGACCCGCAAGGCAACGCCTCGACAGGCCTCGGCCTCGCCGCCTCAAAACGCCAGGCCGGCACCTACCGCCTGCTGGTCGACGACGCGCCACTCGACGCGCTGATCCAGCCCACGCAAATCAGCCGCCTCACCATGATCGCCGCCGACACCGACCTGGTCGGCGCTGAGATCGAGCTTGTCGCCCTGCCGCGTCGGGAATTTCGCCTACGCGCCGCCCTCAAGTCGCTCTCCTCCACCGACTACGTGCTCATCGACTGCCCGCCCAGCCTCGGCCTCCTCACCCTGAACGGCCTCGTCGCGGCAGACGCCGTCTTGGTGCCGCTCCAATGCGAGTTCTTCGCCCTTGAAGGCATCAGCCAGTTGATCCGCACAGTCGAGCGCGTCGGCCGCAGCCTCAACCCGGGACTGGCCGTGCAAGGCATCGTGCTGACCATGTTCGACCGCCGCAACAACCTCTCCGACCTCGTCGCCGCCGATGCGCGCAGCTTCTTCGGCCGGCGAGTCTTCGAGACCGTTATCCCACGCAACATCCGCGTCTCCGAGGCGCCCAGCCACGGCAAGCCGGTGCTGCTCTATGATGCCCGTTCGCCCGGCGCCCAAGCCTACGTCAAGCTCGGCCGAGAACTGCTTGAGCGCGAGCAGGCGAGGATGGCGGCGTGAGCGACCGTCAGGGTGCCCGCGCCGGCAACCCACGCCTCGGCCGCGGCCTCGCCGCCCTGCTTGGCGATGCGCCACCTCAGCCACAAGACGGCGCCGGCGTGCGCAACATCCCGGTCGAGATGCTTGAGCCAGGTCCGTTCCAGCCGCGCAGCGCCATGCAGCCGGACGCGCTCGCCGAACTGACGGACTCAGTGCGAGCTCGCGGCATCCTCCAACCGGTGCTGGTCCGCCCCCATCCCACCGAGGCCGGCAAGCTGCAGATCATTGCCGGCGAACGGCGGTGGCGCGCCGCTCAAGCAGCCGGCCTGCACGAAATCCCGGCGCTGGTGCGCGAACTGCCGGACGGCGACGCAATGGCGGCCTCGCTCGTCGAAAACCTGCAGCGCCAGGACCTGAACGCCATTGAAGAGGCCGAAGGCTACAAGCGGTTGATCGAAGAGTTCGGCCTCACCCACGAGCAGCTTGGCACCTCGGTCGGCAAGTCCCGCAGCCACGTCGCCAATGCCGTGCGCCTGCTCCAGCTACCCGCCGCCGTCCGGCGTGACGTCGAGCGCGGCGTGCTCTCCGCCGGCCACGCCCGCGCCCTGCTCAGCCATCCCGAACCCGCCAAAGCAGCACTCGCGGTCATCGCCCGCGGCCTGAACGTGCGTCAGACCGAGGCGCTCGGCCAGCAACGCACACCCGCCGAAGCCACCCGAAGCCGCGACGCCGCGGACCCCGAGACGGTGGCGCTGGAAGGCGAGCTCACCCGCAAGCTGGGTCTCAAGGTGCAAATCAACTTTGACGGCAAAGGCGGGGCTATCAAAATTGCCTATCAGAATTTGGAACAACTCGACGGGCTTGTGACATTGCTTAGCCAGGGATAGCGGCTGGCAGCCGCAGCATCGATGGAGGAAGAGGTTCTTTTTTGAAAAAAGAACCAAAAACTTCTTATCACGAAGTGCTTATCATCATGATGGACGAAGCGAACTGCATTTGAGGCGAGTAGGGAAGTGCTGATACTAAGCAACTAGATGGTTTCCAAAGGCCGCCGGCCTTTGGTGGGGTCAAGGGGCAAAGCCCCTTGCCTTGCCTACCCAGACCGACCCTGCCGCTGCGCCCGCATCGCCACCGCTGCCAGCAGCCTCCGGCACAGCAATTCCGGCCGCGACCCCGTCTGCTTGCAGGCAAACTCCACCTGCCGCAGTTCGTCCAGCAATCGCAGGATCGCGGCCGAACTCCACAGCGCTAGCATCGCCTGCATCCCTGCCGCACGTCGGAAGAACACCGGCGGTCGCAACGCGGCGATTGCGGCGGCCGCAGTCATGCCGTCCTCCACCAGCAGCCGAGCCTGCAAGAGCCGCTGAAACTGCGTGCCAAGCTGACGCAACGCCGCAATCGGCGCCAATCCGTCAGCGAGCGCCAGGTCCATCGCCCGGTCCATCACCGCCACCTGGCCGAGGCAGGCCGCCACCATGGCATCATCGAACGACAGCGCCGCTCCGTCGCCAAGGCAGGCAGCCGCAGCCGCCATGTCGACCGTGCCGCCCGCGCCGGCATACAGCGCCAGCTTGTCCAGCTCGAGCCGGATCCCGCCGCGGTCGGCGCCAAGCTGCGTCACCACCCAGACCAGCGCATCCGCCTCGATCCGCACGCCAAATCCCGCCAACGTCTCGCGCACTGTCTCGGCAAGCGCCCGTCCCTCCTCTGGGTAGCAGGCGATCACCGCCGCCTCGTCGGAGCCCTCCAGCAGCGTGCGCAGCCGGCCGCGTCCCAGCGCCGGCGCCTCAAGGATCACCAGCGCCTCCGCCTTGGAGCGCAGCACCGCCTGCACCGCGCTTGTGGCCGCATCGCCCGCCTCGCGCAGCCGCACCACGCGCCGCCCGCCCGTCATCGCCAGCGCCGAAGCCTCCTCGGCAAGCCGGCCAACCTGCTCGCGGTCCAGCTCGGCAACGCGAAACGGGTCGTCCTCCCGCCCGACCACGGCGCGCGTCAGCGCCCGAGCGCGCTCGCGCACCAGCCCCTCATCATCGCCATGCAGCAGCACGACACGGCAGGCGCCTGGAGCTGCGAGAAACCCGGCCAGCCGGCGCTGGTCAATCTTCATCGCAGAACCTGCCCGCCGCACCGGACGGCATCGTCAAATGGCTCCCGCTCAGCCGGCGTTCGGATGCTGCTCGAAGTAGACCGCCAATTGCTGCGTCACCTGGTCCGCCAGCGCGCCCGCCAGCCGCTGCTGTGCTGCCGCCGTCTGCAGGTCGGCGTAGAAAAACTGCTCGTCGACGATGTTGTTGCCGTCCAGCGCCCGAGCCATGCCGGAGGTCATGATCGGCGTGTTGGGAATGTCCGAGCGCAGTGACCAGCTTACATGGCCGATCAGCCGGCTGCGGGTCGAGGCGTTGTCCTGCTGGATCGACAATGTCTGGTACTCGATGAAGTAGCTGGCGGTCAGCTCGAACCGCTTGCGTGCGGCCGAGCCACTGCCATCGAGCCGCGCCTGCAAGGCCTGGCGCAGTTCCTGGCCCGTTCGCTCCGGGATCCTGTCGACGAAGATTTCACACAGCGCCGCCGGCGCGTCGACATGGCCGTTCTCGGCATAGAGCGGATGAAACCCGCACCCGCCCAGAGCGCCGCCCATGGCGCCCAACGCCGCCGCCCACAGCAACGCCGCCGCCCATTGCCGCCGGCTCGTCATGCCGGCGCCACCACGAAGTTGACGATCCGGCCCGGCACGTGGATGCGCTTGACGATGCGCAGGCCGGCGAGCGCCCGCGCGACGTTGGTCTCGCTCGCCGCCCGTTCCAGCACCTCCGCCTCGCTCGTCTCAGGCGCAACCTCGATGGTGCCGCGCAGCCGCCCCATCACCTGCACAGCCAAGGTGACCGAGTGCGCCACCAGCAGCGCCAGCTCCGCCTCCGGCCACGCCGCCTCGGCCACCAGTCCGGCATAGCCGAGCCGCGCCATCATCTCCTCCGCCAGATGCGGCATCATCGGCGCGACCAGCCGCGCCGCCAGCGTGATCGCCTCCCGCCGCGCCCAGGCCAGCCCGCCATCATCCAGCCCGGAGCCGATGCCGCCCACCCGGTCCGCCTCGCCGATCGCTCCGGCCAGCTCGTAGAGCCGCGCCACCGCGACGTTGAAGGCGAACCCCTCCAACGCCTCCGTCACCGCCACCACGCTGCGGTGCGAAACCCGACGCAGCGTCGCGGCGGCCGGCCCGAAGCTCGCCGGCCGCGGCCCGGCATCGGCCACTGACGCCTCCGCCAGCCGATACAGCCGCTGGGTGAACCGGTAGCTGCCCGCCGCCCCCGCCTCGGTCCACTCCAGGTCACGCTCGGGCGGATTGTCGGACAGAATGAACCAGCGCGCCGTATCGGCACCGTAACGATCTATGATCTGCCCCGGATCGATCGTGTTGCGCCGCGACTTCGACATCGCCTCGATCCGCCCGACCACAACGGGCGTGCCGTCGCTCCGCCGCGTCGCCCCGCCCTGCGCGTCCCGCTCCACCTCTTCGGGATACAGCCAGCGCCCATCGGCGGCGCGGTAGCTCTCATGCGTCACCATGCCCTGGGTGAACAGCCCGGCAAACGGCTCGCCTGTGTCGACCAGGCCAGCCTGCCGCAGCGCCCGGGTCACAAAGCGCGCGTACAGCAAATGCAGGATCGCATGCTCGATCCCGCCGATATACTGGTCGACCGGCATCCACCGGTCCGCCGCCTCCGGCAGGATCGGCGCCGCCGCCCGCGGGCTGCAGAACCGGGCGAAATACCACGAGCTGTCGACAAAGGTGTCAAACGTGTCGGTCTCGCGCACCGCCGCCGCCCCGCAGCGCGGACAACCCACATGCTTCCAGCTCGGATGCCGATCAAGCGGGTTGCCCGGCTGGTCGAACGTCACATCCTCGGGCAGCCGCACCGGGAGCTGATCCTCGGGCACCGGCACCACGCCGCAGGCCGCGCAATGGATCATCGGGATCGGGCAGCCCCAGTAGCGCTGCCGGCTCACCCCCCAGTCGCGCAGCCGCCAGTTCTGCACCCCTTGGCCGGCGCCGCTCGCCTCCAGCGCCGCAATCGCCTGCACGCGGCCCTCGATGGTCGTGAGCCCGTCGAGAAAGCCGGAGTTGATCAGCCTGCCCGCCCCGGTCTCGGCCACGTCGCCGATCGCAAACCCCGCCGCCTCGCGCCCCTCCGGCAGCACCACGGGCGGCACCGGCAGGCCGTATTTGCGGGCGAAGTCGAGGTCGCGCTGGTCGCCGCACGGACAGCCGAAGATCGCTCCGGTGCCATACTCCATCAGCACGAAGTTCGCGATCCACACCGGAAACCGCGCCTCCGGCATGAACGGATGACCAACCGTAAGCCCGGTGTCGAAGCCGCGCTTCTCTGCCGTCTCGATCGCCGCCTCGCTGGTGCCCATCCGCCGGCACTCGGCCACGAACGCCGCCGCACCCGCATCACCCGCCGCTGCCGCCGCCGCCAGCGGGTGCTCGGGTGCGACCGCCACGAACGACATCCCGAACAGCGTGTCCGGACGCGTCGTGTAGACCTCGACCTCCGCCAGCCCCGCCACCGGCTCAGCCAGCGGGAACCGCACCCGCGCCCCCTCGCTCCGCCCGATCCAGCGCGCCTGCATCAGCCGCACCCGCTCCGGCCAGCGCGTCAGCGTATCCAGGCCGGCCAGCAGCTCCGGCGCATACGCCGTGATCCGCAAGAACCACTGCGACAGCAGCTTCTTCTCCACCAGCGCGCCCGACCGCCAGCCGCGCCCGTCGATCACCTGCTCGTTCGCCAGCACCGTGTTGTCGACCGGGTCCCAGTTCACCCAGCTCTCGCGCCGCTCGGCCAAGCCCAGCCGGAACAGCGCCAGGAACAGCGCCTGCTGCTTGCCGTAATACTCCGGCTCGCAGGTCGCGATCTCGCGCGCCCAGTCGATCGACAGGCCCATCCGCTTGAGCTCGGCCCGCATCGCCGCGATGTTGTCCGCCGTCCAGCGCGCCGGATGCACGCCCCGCTCCCGCGCCGCATTCTCCGCCGGCAGCCCGAACGCGTCCCAGCCCATCGGATGCAGCACCGTGAAGCCGCGCGCCCGCTTGTAGCGCGCCACCACGTCGCCCAGCGTGTAGTTGCGGACGTGACCCATGTGGATCTTGCCGCTCGGATAAGGGAACATCTCGAGCACGTAGTAGGTGCGCGCCGCCGCCGGCGGCACGTCCGCCACGGTAAAGCACCCCCGCTCCTCCCAAGCCCGCTGCCAGCGCGGCTCGGCGTCACGGAAGTCGTAGGCGGGCAGGACGTCCTGGTTCATGGCGTGAAAGTATCGAAGGAAAGGAAGGGAAGGAAGGCGAGGGGCGTCGCCCCTAGACCCCATTAGAGGCGCAGCCTTTAAAATCCATCCCTATCGCGTTGCAGCTACACCGCTGCGCCACGAGCAAGACGGTCGCGCTAACTCATGGGATCCGAGGCCTCCCGGCCCTCGGCGGGTCGAGGGCGGAGCCCTTGCCTTACCCTACCGCCCCGTATTATCCGCCCGCAGCTCGCGCGCCCGGGCCAGCACCTTGTCTTCGATCTCCGCCGTCGTGCTCGGGTTCAGCGGGGCGTCCACCCACTGCCCATCCTGCTGCACCTGCCGGAACACCGAGACCCGCACGGCGTCGGTGCGCAACTGCCGCCCCAGAATGTAAACCGTCGCCTTGAAGCGCTCGCCGGTGGTCGTCGGCGGCGAGTACCAATCGGTGATGATCACGCCGCCGAACGGGTCCGCCGAGGCGAGCGGCATGAACCCCAGCGTGTCGAGCGCGCCGCGCCACAGATAGACGTTGACGCCCAACGCCTCCGTATCGGCCTTGTCCGCCGCGCTGCCCTTGACGATCTCCTGCCCGGCCTTGCCCTGCTCGGACCCTCTCAGGCGGTAGTCGTTGTAGCTGGTGTCGGCGATCGGCTGCACCTTGGGAGCGCTCGACCCGCAGGCACCAAGCAGCAGCGCGCCGCTCAGCGCTGCCATCGCACCCAGGGCGCGCCGAGCGTTCAGGCGTGGAGCGTGGGAGGCGGTCATGGGGGCGCTGCCTGCTGTGATGGCCTCGCCGGGCCGGGACGGCGTTGTCTAGCGGCTGCGACAAGCCCCGCCAAGTGCCGCCCGATGCCTGCCAGCCCATCGGCCCTGGGCAGACGCGCCGTCACGGCCATATCAGCCGCGTGCCCGACACAGCGATCGCCGCCGCTCTGCAGACGATCCACGCCCGCCTCGCCGCGGCCGCCCGCCACGCCGGCCGCCCGGCCGAAACCGTCAGCCTGCTCGCGGTCTCCAAGACCCACCCGCCCGAGAGCATCCTCGCCGCCCTCGCCGCCGGCCAACGCCTGTTCGGCGAGAACCGCGTCCAGGAGGCCTCGGCCAAGTTCACGCCGCTGCGCGCCGAGCACCCGGCGCTGCGCCTGCACCTGATCGGGGCCCTGCAGACCAACAAGGCCGACGAGGCGGTCGCGCTGTTCGACGTCATCCACTCGCTCGACCGGCCGCGCCTGGCCGACGCGCTGGCCCGCGCCATCGAACGCCAGGGCCGCCGGCCCGAGCTGCTGGTCCAAATCAACATCGGCGACGAGCCGCAAAAGGCCGGCATCCCGACCGCCACCGCCGACCAGTTCATCGAGGATTGCGGCCGCCGCTTCGGCCCCGCTTTGGTCGGGCTGATGGCGATCCCGCCCGCCGAGGCCGATCCGCGCCCGTTCTTCGACCGCCTGGCGACCCTCGCCCGCCGCCACGCCTTGCCGACGGTGTCGATGGGCATGTCGGGTGACTACGAGGCCGCAATCGCCGCCGGTGCCACGATCGTGCGCGTCGGCAGCGCCATCTTCGGCGCCCGACCGCCCCGCATCGGCCCGGCACCCTTCCAGCCCGCCGGGCAAACACGCTAGGAGTGGGCCGGGACGCCGGCCGCGCCCACCCGTCGCGGCCCATCTCCTCCAGGCTTATGCCGCACCCTGCGGCTTGAGGCAGCTTAAGTATGGACGACCGCCCACCGCCGCTTGTCTCCCCAACGGGCGCATCCAGCCAGGCCGCCGCGCCCGAACTGCCCGAGCCCGCGCACGGCCTGCGCGCCGCGGTGTCGCTGCCGAGCGAGATCCGCGCCGCCTCGGCCGAGCGCGAGGCCGCCGACCCGCCGCCGCCCGAGCCCAGCCTGCACAGCGCCTCGTTCGGCCTCGGCGTCATCATCGCCGTGCTCGGCGTGGTCTACGGCGACATCGGCACCAGCCCGCTTTATGCCTTCCGCGCCACCCTGGCGCTGTTCGGCCGCACCGCCGCCACGCCGTGGGAGATCCTCGGCTGCCTGTCGCTGATCTTCTGGTCGCTGATCCTCATCGTCACCGTCAAATACGTCCTGCTGGTGATGCGCGCCGACAATCACGGCGAGGGCGGCATCCTCGCCCTGATGGCGCTCGCCCAGCGCTGCTGCGGCAACGTCCGCCTGCGCGCCGCGCTGACCATGGCCGGCATCGTCGGCGCCTGCCTGTTCTTCGGCGACGGCGTGATCACCCCGGCGATCTCGGTGCTCTCCGCCGTCGAAGGGCTCGAGGTCTCGCTGCCCGAGGCGGCCGTCGTCGTGGTGCCGATCTCGCTCGTCATCATCGTCGCCCTGTTCGCCGTGCAGCGGCGCGGCACCGGCTCGGTCGG
Source organism: Acetobacteraceae bacterium (assembly GCA_965198995.1). GTDB lineage: Bacteria > Pseudomonadota > Alphaproteobacteria > Acetobacterales > Acetobacteraceae > CAXMMR01. Next base: position 516,518 of record CBDAQG010000001.1, on the reverse strand, counting down.
CCGCATCTTCGGCCCCATCATGATGGTGTGGTTCGCGGTCATCGGCGTGCTCGGCGCGTGCGCCATCGTCCACAACCCGATGGTGCTGCAGGCCATGCTGCCGCACCACGCCGTCATCTTCATTCTCCATCACGGCTTCCTGGCGTTCATCGCCCTCGGCGCCGTCGTGCTGTCGGTCACCGGCGCCGAGGCGCTGTATGCGGACATGGGCCATTTCGGCGCCCAGCCGATCCGTCTTGCCTGGCTGTTCTACGTGCTGCCCTGCCTGGTGCTGAACTATTTCGGCCAGGGCGCCCTGGTGATCACCAACCCGGCCGCCGCCGCCAACCCGTTCTTCCTGCTCAGCCCGCTCTGGATGCGCCTGCCGCTGGTCGGCCTGTCCGCCGTCGCCACCGTCATCGCGAGCCAGGCGCTGATTTCGGGCGCCTTCTCGGTCGCCCGCCAATGCATGGCCATGGGCTTCCTGCCGCGCCTGACGGTGCTGCACACCTCGAACACCGAGGAAGGCCAGATCTTCCTGCCGCAGATCAACACCATGCTGGCCATCGGCGTGATCGTGCTGGTGCTGGTGTTCCGCAGCTCGGACGCGCTCGCCTCGGCCTACGGCATTGCGGTGACCGGCACCTTCATCTGCACCTGCCTGCTCGCGGTGGTCGTCTTCCGCCGCCAATACGGCTGGCCGCGCTGGCTCGCGCTCAGTGTTTGGGGCAGCTTCTTCCTGATCGACAGCGTGTTCTTCGCCGCCAACCTGCTGAAGTTCTTCGATGGCGGCTGGGTGCCGCTCGCCCTCGGCCTGATGCTGCTCGCCCTGATGACCTCCTGGAAGCGCGGCCGCGACCTGGTGCTGGCGCGCTGGAAGCAGGACAGCCTGCCGCTCGCCTCCTTCCTCAACCGCCTGCCGCAATCCCGCACCATCCGCGTGCCCGGCATGGCGATCTTCCTCACCTCGAACCCCGACTTCGTCCCCGCCGCGCTGCTGCACAACCTCAAGCACAACAAGGTGCTGCACGAGCGGGTGCTGTTCGTGACGGTGAGCCCCCTCGACCAGCCCGAAGCCGGCCCCCGCCGCCTCGCGGTCGAGGAGCTCGCGCCCGGCATCCACAAGGTCAACCTGCGCTACGGCTTCATGGAGACGCCGAACATCCCGCGCTCGCTGGAAGACCTCAAGCCGTTCGGCGTCAACTACGACCCGATGCAGGCAAGCTACTTCCTCAACCGCGAGGTGCTGGTTCGCGCCATGGTGCCGAAGCTGCCGATCTGGCGCCTGTGGCTGTTCCTGGTGATGTTCCGCAATGCCGTGCCGGCGACGGAGTTCTTCCGGATACCGAGCGATCGGGTGGTCGAGCTGGGTGTACGAGTGGCAATCTGAGCAAGCGGTTCTTTTTCGAGAAAAAGAACCAAAAAACTTCTGCTCGTCAGGAGAGGCGCGATAGCGGAGCAACGGTTTTTTGCTTCTTTTTTGCAAAAAAGAAGCCCTTACTCCTGCTCGTCGAACCCAGACTCCACGAGCCCCACCAGCGCGTCCAGCGCCTCCTTGGCCTCCCAGCCCTCGGCGCGCAGCTCCAGCTCCGCCCCCTGGCCAGCCCCCAGCATCATCAGCCCCATGATCGAGCGCGCCGAGACCGTCTGCCCCTCGCGCGTCACCTCGACGGAGGCGTCGAACCGCTCGGCCATGGTGACGAACTTCGCCGCCGCGCGCGCGTGCAGGCCGCGCAGGTTGACGACCGGCACCAGCCGCGTCAGCACCGTTGCCGGCTGCCCGTCGTTCATCCCGCCCTCATGATGCGCGAACCCCGGGCATCATCCTAGCTGGTTAGGCCTGCTTCTGTCGCTTGAGGTCGCCGGGCGACACCACCTCGGGCTCCGGCAGCGGCATCGCCGCCACGCCTCCAGGCCGACCACCCTGCAGCCCGGCCTGCACGCTCGACTGGCCAAACGCGCTGGCCACCGGCTGCTCCACCTTGCCGACCGCCGCCTGGCCGCCGAGCGCCTTGCGGATCGCCTCCAGCGAGGCGATCGGGCTCATCCGCCCCGTCTGCTCGCAGCGATTCGTGGTCCGGCAACCGGACAGCACGTGCGACGCCGCGGCGATGTACTTCCGCCCCGCCGTCTCCGTCGTCTCAACGCACTCGCCCAGCGTCTCGCGCGACCGGCTTTTGGCGAACTTGACCAGCATCGGCAAATTCACCCCGGCGATCACCTCGACCTGCCGCCGGCTCATCATCGAGATCGCCAGGTTGGACGGCGTGCCGCCGAACATGTCGGTCATGATCACAACGCCGTCGCCGGTATCGACCTGCTCGATGCAGTGCAGAATGTCGGCGCGTCGACACTCCACGTCGTCATCGGCGCCGATGCAGATGGTGGCGACGTTGCGCTGCGGTCCCACCACATGCTCCATCGCCAGCCGCAGCTCCTCGGCAAGACGGCCATGGGTGACCAGCACAAGACCTATCATGGAACGGAGACGGACTCCCTGCCGCGCTGCTGTGTCATCAAGCCGGACCCTCGACCAGGCAGCATGGCCCGGGCCGCTTATACGCCGTCATCGGCTGAAGACTCCAGATCGGTATGCCACCCCATCCGCACCAGTGCCTGCCGCGCAAGCTCGCGATGCGTCACCGACACCACCAAACCCCCGCGACACGTCCCGGACGAGCCATGCGACAACGCCAGCGTCGCGGCCAGTTTCTCCACCACGTGGACCGACCGATGACGCCCGCCAGTGCAGCCGACTGCGACCGTCGCGTATTTCTTGCCCTCGGCAATGAAGCGCGGCAAGAGCAGAGTCAGCAAAGTCACGATACAATCGAGAAATCTTCCAAAATCCGGGTCCTGCTCCACGTAGTCGGCGACCGACGGTTCTAGACCGGTCATCGGTCTCAACTTGAGGTCGTAATGCGGATTACGCAGAAACCGCGCGTCGAGCACCAGGTCGGCCTCGCGCGGCAGCCCTTCCGGATAGGCAAAGGAGACCAGCGAAACCATCAGGCCACCTGCCGCCCGCGCCTCGCCGCCAAACCGCTGCTCGATCACCAGGCGCAGCCCCGCCGGCGTCAGCTCGCTGGTGTCCAGCACGAGCTCGGCCGCGGCGGCCAGCGCTACCGTCATCCGCACCTCCTCGGCAATCCCGTCGGCGACCGACCCGTCCAGCGCCAGCGGATGCCGTCGCCGGGTCTCGGTGAACCGCCGCAGCAGCACCGTCTCGTCGGCCCGCGCGAACAGCAGGCTCGGCGCCAGCGCCGCGTTGGCGCCAAGCCGCGCCAGGCTCGCCAGCACCGCCCCCGCATCAAAGCCGCTGGTCCGCGCGTCCACCCCGATCGCCAGCGGCCGCTCCGCCCGCGCGGCCAGCGTCTCCACCAGGTCGAGCGGCGGGTTGTCGATCGCCTCGAAGCCAAGGTCCTCGAGCGCACGCAGGATCGACGACTTGCCCGCCCCGGACAGCCCGCTCACCAGCACCACCGCCCGGCCGCTCACCCGCCCGCCTCGATCGCCCCGGCCGCCAGGCTCGCCGCCCCGAGCACGCAGTCCAGCGCCCGCTCCACCACGATCGCCGCCGATGCCGCCCGCGCCGAAACCGTGATCAGCGGCAAGCCCAGCGCATCGCTCGCCGGCAGCGGCAACCGCTCGCCCCCATTTGGCTGCTCGCCCAGCCGCACGCGCAGCCGCAGCAGCACCCCGCCGACATACGGCACCCGCAGCAGCCCCAGCCCACGCAGCTCGATCAGCCCCGCCAACGCCTCCGGCGCCCGCGCGCAGCCGTCCTCGACGATCACCTGGTCGTCGGCGACGAGGACAAAGCCGCGGTCGATCAATCGCAGCGCAAGGTCGGACTTGCCGGCGCCCGCCGGCCCGGTCAGCAGCACAGCGCTCCCGTCCCGCGCGACGCAGCTCGCATGCAAGTGCATTTGATAACAATGAAGCCCGAACGATAGAAGGCAAGGAGAAAGGTCAGGAGCTTTGCCCCTGTACCCATTAAAGGCGAAGCCTCTAAAATCCGTTAATTAACGAGACGATACCCGCAGCTCAGTGCAGTCGGGCAACATGCCCTGTCGGCTTTGCCAGGCGCGACAGCTCCTACCGCTCGTCCGTATCCGCGTCCGGCTCGACCACCAGGTCGCCGTCGATCTCCGCGTCGTCCTCGAGCTCCGCGGCGTCCTCCAGCACGTCCTCTTCCTCGGCGTCCTCGACCACCGCCTCTTCGCCCTCGTCCTCGACCACGGCCACCTTCTTCGGCCGCTTCTCCTCGACCGCATTGCCGCCGCCACGCTTGGGCTTCGGCTGCTCCACCGGCTGCTCGGTGCCGCATTTCGGGCAGACCGCCGGCGACTTCGTCAGGTCGTAGAAGCGCGCGCTGCACGACACGCAGACGCGCTTGGTGCCGAGTTCAGGCTTGACCATGCGAAGGACCCCGGGAAGCGTCTGATGCGGCACGCGCAAAACCGATGGACAGGCGCATGCCGTGGAAGGGCGCGCCCCTTGCCATCAGAAGGTTGCATTGTCAAACCGCTGGCACGCTTCCGCGTCGGCAGCCGCCATGCTACCCGCCGCGACGTGCTTCCCCCGGTCCCGCTCACCGCCCGCCGCCCGGACAACCCGCTCAGCGGCCGCGCCCCGGTGCCCGGCGACAAGTCGATCAGCCATCGCGCCCTGATGTTCGCCGCCCTCGCCGTCGGCCGCACCCGCATCGCCGGCCTGCTCGAAGGCGAGGACGTCCTGCGCACCGCCGACGCCATGCGCGCCCTCGGCGCCCACATCGGCCGCGAGGGCGCGGCGTGGCATGTCGACGGCGTCGGCATCGGCGGCCTGGCCGAGCCCGACGACGTGCTCGACATGGGCAATTCCGGCACCGCCGCCCGCCTGCTCGCCGGCATCCTGGCCAGCCACGACATGGTTTCGGTGATGACCGGCGACGCCAGCCTGCGCCGCCGCCCGATGGCCCGCGTCATCACCCCTCTCACGGCCACCGGCGCCCGCTTCACCAGCCGCACCGCCGGCCGCCTGCCGCTGACGATCGAGGGTGCGACGCGCGCCTTGCCGCTCGACTACAGCCTGCCGATCGCCTCGGCGCAGGTGAAGTCCGCCATCCTGCTCGCCGGCCTGAACGCCCGCGGCGTCACCCGCGTCGTCGAGCCCGCCGCCACCCGCGACCACACCGAGAACATGCTCCGCCACTTCGGCGCCACCCTGCAGGTCGAGCGCGACGGCGTCGCGACCACCATACGCCTACACGGCCAGCCCGAGCTCCTCGCCCGCGACGTCGACGTCCCCGGCGACCCGTCCTCCGCCGCCTTCCCGCTGGTCGCCGCCCTGCTCGTCCCCGGCAGCGCGGTGATCATCGAGGGCGTCGGCCTGAACCCGCTGCGCACCGGCCTGCTCACCACCCTGCGCGAGATGGGCGCGAGCCTCACCATCACCAACGAGCGCCTCGAGGGCGGCGAGCCGGTCGGCGACCTGCTCGCCGAGCACCGCCCCCTCCTCGGTGTGGACGTGCCGGCCGATCGCGCCCCCACCATGATCGACGAGTACCCCATCCTCGCCGTCGCCGCCGCCTGCGCCCGCGGCACCAGCCGCCTGCGCGGCCTGGCCGAGCTGCGCCACAAGGAAAGCGACCGCCTCGCCGCCACCGCGGCCCTGCTCATGGTCAACGGCGCCGCCTGCACGATCGAGGGCGACGACCTCCTCGTCCACGGCGCCGGCCGCCCGCCGCCCGGCGGCGCCACCGTCGCCACCCACATGGACCACCGCCTCGCCATGAGCGCTCTCGTCCTCGGCCTCGCCACCGACCGCCCGGTCACCGCCGACGACACCCGCTTCATCGACACCAGCTTCCCCGGCTTCGTCGCCCTGATGACAACCCTCGGCGCCGCCCTCGCATGAGCCCCGCCCACGTCAGCGCCCCAATCATCGCAATCGACGGCCCCGCCGCCGCCGGCAAAGGCACCCTGGCCCGCCGCCTCGCCGCCCATCTCGGGCTGCCCTATCTCGACACCGGCCTGCTCTACCGCTCGGTCGCCGCCCGCCAGCTCGACACCGGCGACGACCCCCTGCAAATCGCCCAGGCCCTCACCGCCGCCGACCTCTCCCGCACCGACCTGCGCCGCCCCGCCATCGACGCCGCCGCCGCCGCGGTCGCCGCCAACCCCGCCATCCGCGCCGCCCTGCTCGCCTTCCAGCGCGATTTCGGCCGCGAACGCGGCGCCGTGCTCGACGGCCGCGACATCGGCACCGTCATCTTCCCTGACGCCCGGGTCAAACTGTTCGTCACCGCCAGCCTGGACGCCCGCGCCGAACGCCGCCGCCTCGAGCTCGCCGCCCGCGGCCTCGCCGAGCCGATCGAGACCGTCCGCGCCGCCATGGCCGCCCGCGACGCCGCCGACGCCGCCCGCAGCACCGCCCCGCTCAAGCCGGCCGACGACGCGATCCTGCTCGACACCACCCACCTGACTGCCGACCAGGCCTTCGACGCGGCGAAGGCGATCATAGGGAAGGCAAGGGCTCTGCCCTTGACCCGCCAAGGGCCCGAGGCCCTTGGATCCCGATAAATGGATTTTAAAGGCTCCGCCTTTAATCGGGTCCAGGGCAGATAGCCCTGGCCTTGCTTTTCCTTGACTCGCACCCCCGCAAGCGTATCTCTGCGCCGGCACACCGCGGGCGCAAGCCCGCGGCTTGAGTGCTTTGTCCCACCGGCGCTCCGGCGCACGTCGTGTCTCCAGATCCGGAGAGGCGCAGGACCACTGACCGGCCAGCCGGCCGGACCAGAGACAGGAACAGTTCAACCCTATGGCTTCCAGCGCCGCCGCCCGCGTCCTCGAGCGTGACTACGCTCAAACCCCCTCCGCGAACGACCACATGGAGGGCCTCGACTTCGCCTCCCTGCTCGACGAGACCCTCGGCCGCGACAGCGGCTTTGACGGCTCCGTCGTCACCGGCAAGGTGGTTCGCCTCACCGAAGAGTTCGCCATCGTCGATGTCGGCCTCAAGAGCGAGGGCCGCGTCGCACTGAAGGAGTTCGGCGTCCCCGGCGCCCCGGTCGAGGTCAAGCCCGGCGACCTGATCGAGCTCTACGTCGAGCGCTACGAGGACCGCGACGGCTCGATCGTCCTGTCGCGCGAGAAGGCCCGCCGCGAGGAGGCCTGGACCAACCTCGAAAAGGCCTTCGAGGGCGCTCAGCGCGTCAACGGCACCATCTACGGCCGCGTCAAGGGCGGCTTCACCGTCGACCTCGGCGGCGCCGTCGCCTTCCTGCCCGGCTCCCAGGTCGACATCCGCCCGGTGCGCGACGTCGGCCCGCTGATGGGCATGCCGCAGCCCTTCCAGATCCTGAAAATGGACCGCGCCCGCGGCAACATCGTCGTCTCCCGACGCGCCGTGCTGGAGGAAACCCGCGCCGAGCAGCGCAGCGAGCTGATCCAGGGCCTGAAAGAGGGCATGATCCTCGACGGCGTGGTCAAGAACATCACCGATTACGGCGCCTTCGTCGACCTCGGCGGCGTCGACGGCCTGCTGCACGTGACCGACATCGCCTGGCGCCGCATCAACCACCCCTCCGAGGCGCTGCAGATCGGCCAGGCCGTGCGCGTCCAGGTCATCCGCTTCAACTCCGAGACCCAGCGCATCAGCCTCGGCATGAAGCAGCTCGAGGCCGACCCCTGGGAAGGCGTGGCCGCCAAATACCCGCCGGGTGCCAAATATTCCGGCCGCGTCACCAACATCACCGACTACGGCGCCTTCGTGGAGCTCGAGCCCGGCGTTGAGGGCCTCGTCCACGTCTCCGAGATGTCCTGGACCAAGAAGAACGTCCATCCCGGCAAGATCGTCGCCACCTCGCAGGAGGTCGACGTGCTGGTGCTCGACGTCGACAGCGGCAAGCGCCGCATCTCGCTCGGCCTCAAGCAGGTCCAGCAGAACCCGTGGGAGGAGTTCGTCGAGGCCCACACGGTCGGCTCCACCGTCGAGGGCGAGATCCGCAACATCACCGAGTTCGGCCTGTTCATCGGCCTGTCCGCCGACATCGACGGCATGATCCACATGTCCGACATCTCCTGGGACGAGCAGGGTGAGGCGGCGATGGCCAAGTACGAGAAGGGCCAGACCGTCACCGCCAAGGTGCTCGACGTCGACGTCGAGAAGGAGCGCATCTCGCTCGGCATCAAGCAGCTGCAGGACGACCCGGCCGCCGACACGCTCAGCCGCGTCCACAAGGGCGACGTCGTCACCTGCGTCGTCACCGCGGTGCAGAGCAACGGCATCGAGGTCAAGGTCGACGAGGTGCTGTCCGGCTTCATCCGCCGCGCCGAGCTCGCCCGCGACAAGTCCGAGCAGCGCCCGGACCGCTTCGCCGTCGGCGAGAAGATCGACGCCAAGGTCACCGCGGTCGATCGCGCCTCGCGCAAGCTGTCGCTGACAATCCGCGGCCGCGAGATGGAGGAGGACAAGCAGGCGATGGCCGAGTTCGGCTCGTCCGACAGCGGCGCCTCGCTGGGCGACATCCTCGGTGCCGCCATCCGTCGCCGCAACCAGGCCGCCTCGGAGTAAGGTGGCTCTTACTCCGAGCCTGCCTTTGGGCCTGTCCCCGGACCTGATGCTCGACAGGCGGCGCCTCAAGCGCCGCCTGCTGATCTGGCGCGTGGTCGCGATCCTCGCCCTGGTCGGCCTGATGTTCCTCAGCGTCGCGCGCAGCGGCGGCCCGGCACTTGGGCCGCATAGCCACATCGTGCGCGTCAGCATTGCCGGCATCATCAGCGACGACCGCAAGCTGGTCGAGAAGGTCGAGGCGCTCGCCAAGGATGCCAGCGTGCCGGCCGTCATCCTGGTGGTCGACAGCCCCGGCGGCACCGTCGCCGGTGGCGAGGCGCTGCACGACGCCTTCGCCCATGTCGCGGCCGCCAAGCCGCTGATCGTGGTGATGGGCGGCACCGCCGCCTCCGCCGCCTACATGATCTCCGCCCCCGCCACCCGCATCTTCGCCCGCGCCGCCACGCTAACCGGCTCGATCGGGGTGATCCTGGAGACCGGCGAGATCTCCGGCCTGCTCGGCAAGCTCGGCATCACCGCCGACGCCCTGATCTCCGGCCCGCTCAAGGACCAGCCAAGCTTCACCCACCCGCTGAGCCCGGCCGGCCGGGCCTACCTGCAGGGCGTCGTCGCCGACCTCTACGACCAGTTCGTCACCATCGTCGCCACCGGCCGCCACATGGCTCCCGACAAGGTCCGCGCGCTGGCCGACGGCCGCGCCTACACCGGCCGCCAGGCCCTCGCCCTGGGCCTCATCGACGAGCTCGGCGGCGAGCACGAAGCCCGCGCCTGGCTCGCCGCCAACAAGCAGGTCGCCACCACCGTGCCGATCAACGACCTCGATCAGCAAACCTGGTTCCAACGCAATTTCGGCAAGCCGAACGGCCTGCTGGGTGTGTTCCTAGGCCTTGGGCCAGTGGCGATGGCGACGCTGTAAGGAAGGCCCATTAAAGGCGAAGCCTTTAAAATCCATGTGTTGTCTACCTCTGGAAAGGCCAGTTGAGTGCGTTGGGAGGCAAGGTTGACTGGCTTCGCCAAGCGAGAAGCCTCCAACTGAGTGCGGGTTTGGGGGCGCCGCCCCCAGCGGGGTCCGGAGGCAGAGCCTCTGGCCTTCCTTGCGCTTTCCTCATTACGATATCAGCCGCCTAACCCCAGGGAGCTCCATGACAAAATCCGAGTTGATCGCCGAGCTGGCCGCGGCCAACCCGCATCTGCTCGGCCGCGACGTCGAGCTCATCGTCGGCACCATCTTCGACGAGATCACCGCCGCCCTCTCGCGTGGCGAGCGCGTCGAGCTGCGCGGCTTCGGCGCCTTCACCGTCAAGCGCCGCGACGCCCGCACCGGCCGCAACCCGCGCACCGGCGAGGCGGTGCCGGTGGACGAGAAGGCGGTGCCGTTCTTCAAGGCCGGCAAGGAGCTGCGCGAGCGCGTCAACCGCAGCAAGCCGGCGCGTCAGCCCGCCGTGGAGCGGCAAGACGCGTCATGACCCGGACCCTGCGCCGCATCCTGCGGCTGGTGATCGCCATCCCGCTGCTGCTCCTGCTGGTGCTGTTCGCGCTGACGCCGGGCAACCGCGCCGCCGTCCCGCTCGGCCTGTGGCCCACCGACATCGTCTGGGTGGCGCCGCTCTCGATCATCGTGCTGGCCGCCGCGGCGCTGTTCTTCTTCCTTGGCGCGCTGGTGGTCTGGCTCGCCTCGCTCGGCCAGCGGCTGCGCGCCCGCCGCGCCGAGAGCCGCGTGCGCACCCTGGAGGCGCAACTCGCCGCCGCCGCGCCCCGCGTGGCGTCGAGCCGCGGCGTCGCCCTCTCCTGAGCCACGCCCCACCCGGCGCATGACCCGCCTGATCGCCGCCCTGGACACGCCCGACCGCGCGCAGGCCGCCGCCTGGGCGGCCGCGCTCGCGCCGCACTGCGCCCTGCTCAAGCTCGGCCTCGAATACGTCCTCGCCAACGGCCCGTCCGGCGTCGCCGCCATCGCCGACGCCCCGGTCTTCCTCGACCTCAAGCTGCACGACATCCCCAACACCGTGGCCGGCGCCATCCGCTCCATACTGCCGCTGCGCCCGGCAATGCTCACCCTGCACGCCGCCGGCGGCGGCGCGATGCTGGAGGCGGCGCGCCGCGAGGTCGGCCCAGCTTGCGCCAGCATGGCCGGCGACGGCGTGCCGATCCTGCTCGGCGTCACCGTGCTCACCAGCCTCGACGAGACGACGCTGCACCAGACCGGCATCTACGCCCGCCCCCGCGAGCAGGTGCTCCGCCTCGCCCGCGTCGCCCTTGCCGCCGGCCTCGACGGCCTGGTCTGCTCCGCCCACGAGCTCGCCCCGCTGCGGGACACCTTCGGCGCCATCCCGATCCTGGTCGTCCCCGGCATCCGCCCCGCCGGCGCCGACGCCGCCGACCAGGTCCGCACCATGACCCCCGCCGAGGCCGCCGCCGCCGGTGCCGACTACGTCGTCGTCGGCCGCCCGATCACCCGCGCGGCCGATCCCGCCGCCGCCGCCGCCGCCATCGCCGCCGAGCTGGCGCCATGACCTCCGTGACCACGGGGGTCAAGATCTGCGGCATCAACGACCCCGCCGCCTTCGACGCCGCCGTCGAGGCCGGTGCGGACTGGATCGGCTTCGTCTTCTTCGCCCGCTCCCCCCGCTTCGTCACCCCCGCCCAGGCCGCCACCCTCTCCGCCCGCCATCCTCGCGGCCCCGAACGCGTCGGCCTGTTCGTCGATCCGACCGACGACGAGGTCGCCGACGCCCTGGACGAAATCCCCCTCGACGCGCTGCAGCTCTACGCCCCCTCTGCCAGCATGGCCGCCCGCATCGCCGCGCTGCGCGCAAGCTTCGGCGTCCCGGTCTGGCAAGCCCTCGGCATCGCGACGCCCGCCGACCTGCCCAGGACGATCGCCGCCGACCGCCTCCTGATCGAGCCCCGCCCGGCGCCCGACGCCACCCGCCCCGGCGGCAACGCCACCCCGCTCGACCTCAACCTCCTCGCCGCCTTCCGCCCGAGCTACCCCTGGATGCTCGCCGGCGGCCTGACCCCCGCCACCGTCGCCGCCGCCATCACCGCGACACAGGCGCCCGCCGTCGACGTCTCCTCCGGTGTCGAAACCGCTCCCGGCCGCAAGGACCCGCGACTGATCCTCGAGTTCGTCAGGCAAGCGAGAGGAAGGCCAGAGGCTCTGCCTCTGGACTCCGCTGGGGCCTGAGGTCCCAGACCCCCGCCCCCGCCCGGCGCCCTGGCCCCTGCCGGCGTTCCTCTGTAATGGACTGAGCGTCCCCGCGGAGGTCTCGATGGCCAGCAAAGCCTCTGCAGCCCCGTGGCGCAGCCGGCAACACGATCGACGACCCGCACCGCAAGTGCCGACGCCGTTCCCCGCCAGACCGCCTGCGATGTGACTGCGCTTGGTCTGCTCGCGAGCCTGCTGACCTTGTCCGCCCTCTTCGGCGTGCTCAACGCGCGCACCCTGCGCCTGCCGAACGCCACCGGCGTGCTGGTCTTCGCCCTGCTGACCTCGCTGGTGCTCGTCCTGGTCGACCCGCTGATCCCGGCGATCGACCTGCAGGCCTGGTCACGCCGCGTTCTCGGCACCATCGACCTGCCGCGCGCGCTGCTCGACGACGCGCTGTCCTTCCTGCTCTTCGCCGGCGCCCTGCAGGTCGATCTGGGCCATCTCTGGGCCCGCAAGTTCTCCGTCCTGGCGCTCGCCGTCCTCGGCACGCTGCTGGCCGTCGCCCTGTTCGGCGGGGCGATGTGGTTCGTGTTCGCCTGGATCGGCCTGTCGGTGCCGCTGGTCTGGTGCATCGTCCTGGGCGCGATCCTCGCACCGACCGACCCGGTCTCGGTCGCCGGCATGCTGCGCCGGCTCGGGCTGCCAGGCCCGCTGCAGGCGGTGTTCGCGGGCGAGAGCCTGTTCAATGACGGCATCGGCGTCGTCGTCGCCAGCGTCGCCCTTGGCGTCGCCACCGCCGGTGGCGCCAACATGGTCGCCACCGCCGGTGGCGCCAACATCGCCACCGCCGGCAGCGGCGCCGCCATCGGCGCAGCCGGGATCATCACCCGCTTCCTCGTCGAGGCCGGCGGCGGCAGCCTGCTCGGCCTGCTGCTCGGGGCCGTCGCCACCTGGTTCATGCGCGCCGTCAAGGATGCCCAGCTCGAGCTTATCATTTCGCTCGCGCTCGCCACCGGCGCCTTCACCCTGGCGGACGCCCTCGGCACGTCGGGGCCGATCGCCGTCGTCGTCGCCGGCCTGTCGATGGGCGCCCGGCCAAGCCTGACGGCGATCTCGCTCGACGGCCACAAGCACCTGATGACCTTCTGGTCGCTGATCGACGAGGTGCTGAACGCCCTGCTGTTCCTGCTCATCGGCTTCGAGGTGCTGGCCGTCGCCCTGCACCGGCCCTACGTGGTCGCAATCCTGGTGGCGATCCCGCTCTCTCTCGTGGTCCGGGCCACCAGCGTCCTCATCGCCACGGCGCCGATCCGCCTGCCCTGGCGCGAGCGCCAGGGTGCCCTGGTCGTGCTCACCTGGGGCGGCCTGCGCGGCGGCATCTCGGTCGCCCTGGCGCTCGGCCTGCCGCAAAGCCCCGTGCGCCCGGTGCTCCTGGCGACGTGCTACGGCGTGGTCGTGTTCACCATCGTCGTCCAGGGGCTCTTGATGGAGCCGGTCGCACGGCGGTTCTTCAAGCTGGAAAACTCCGCCTGACGATTGGGCGTCTGAGGCCCTCCAGCGCTGCAGCTTGCAAGCGGCATGCAGCTCTACAGCCACCCCTTGCGCCAGAAGAACACCAGCGGCACCGCCACGCTGAGCAGCATCAGCACCAGCGCATACTCATACCCAAAGCTCCAGCTCAGCTCAGGCATGTTCTTGAAGTTCATGCCGTAGATCGAGGCGATCAACGTCGGCGGTATCCCCACCAGGCTGACCACCGTCAGCACCTTGATCCCATTATTCTGCTCGATGTTGATGAACCCCAGCGCCGCATCCAGCAGAAACTGCACCTTCGACACCAGCTGCGCGTCGTAATCCGCCAGCGACGCGATGTCGCGCCCCAGCGTCGCCAGCCGCCCGTCCGCCGACCCCGGCAGCCACTCCCCCGCCGCGTCCGGCACGTAGGAGACGATCCGCTGCAGTCCCAGCAGCGTGTCGCGCAGCTCCGACAGCGTGTCCCCCACCTGCCCGATGCTTTTGAGCAGCGCCCGCAGCATCCGGTCGGTGTTCGGCCGCGACGGCGCGTCCTCCGCTCCGAACACCTCGCGCGACAGCCGCCCAAGCTCCGCCCCGAGCCGCTCCATCGCGTCCGCCGCCCGGTCCACCAGCGCCTCCAGCAGCGTCAGAAAGGCGCCGACCGCCCCGGACGCATCGCCCCGCACCGGCGCCGCCACCTCGTCAAAGGCAAAGCTCTCGGCATAGCGCACGGTGATCAGCCTGGTGTCCGAGAGCACGAACCCGAGCGAGCTCAGCGGCCGAAGCGCGTCCTTGCGCGAGGCCATCGGCGTGCTGAGGTAAAGCACGTCGCCCTCCGTGCGCAGCCGGCTCGAGCTCTCGATCTCGACGATCTCGTCCAGCGCCGGCACCCGCATTTCGAACGCCCGCTCCACCACCGCCCGCTCGCCCTCGGTCGCGTCCAGCAAGTCGAGCCAGATCGCCCCCGCCGCCGCCGCCGGCGCACCGACCCCCTCGGCGATCCGCGCCGCCGGACGATCACGGTAATGCGCAACCAGCATCCAAACCTCCCGCCTGCGCCGGGCCGTCGCCCATTTCCGAAGCCCGACCGCGCCTATATAAAGCCGCATGGACCAAACAGAGAGCCCGAACCTGCGCCCGAACAGCCTGCGCGGCGGCCCCGACGCCAATGGCCGCTTCGGCACCTTCGGCGGCCGCTTCGTCGCCGAAACCCTGATGCCCCTCATCCTCGAGCTCGAGCAGGCCTACGACGCCGCCCGTGCCGACCCCGAGTTCCAGCGCGAGCTCGACCACCTCCTCCGCCACTATGTCGGCCGCCCCAGCCCGCTCTGGTTCGCCGAGCGCCTCACGGCCCATTTCGGCGGCGCCAAGATCTACCTCAAGCGCGAGGAGCTGAACCACACCGGCGCCCACAAGGTAAACTCCTGCGTCGGCCAAATCCTGCTCGCCCGCCGCATGGGCCGCACCCGCATCATCGCCGAGACCGGCGCCGGCCAGCACGGCGTCGCCACCGCCACCGTCTGCGCCCTGTTCGGCCTGCCCTGCACCATCTACATGGGCGCCACCGACGTCGAGCGCCAAAAGCCCAACGTCTTCCGCATGAACCTGCTTGGCGCCGAAGTGAAGCCGGTGACCGCCGGCGCCGGCACGCTCAAGGACGCGATGAACGAGGCGATGCGCGACTGGGTCGCCAACGTCGAGGACACCTACTACCTTATCGGCACCGTCGCCGGCCCGCACCCCTATCCCGCCATGGTGCGCGACTTCCAATGCGTCATCGGCGAGGAAGCCCGCGCCCAGCTGCAGGAAGCCGAAGGCCGCCTGCCCGACGCCATCGTCGCCTCGGTCGGCGGCGGCTCCAACGCGATGGGCATCTTCCACCCCTTCCTCGACGCCACCGAAACCCGCCTCATCGGCGTCGAAGCCGCCGGCCACGGCCTGGACTCCGGCGCCCACGCCGCCAGCCTCAACCGCGGCCGCCCCGGCGTCCTACACGGCAACCGCACCTACCTGCTGCAGGACGAGGACGGCCAGATCGACCAGGCGCACAGCATCAGCGCCGGCCTGGACTACCCCGGCATCGGCCCCGAGCACGCCTGGCTGCACGAGACCGGCCGCGCCGAATACGTGAGCATCACCGACGACGAGGCGCTCGCGTCGTTCCAGCTCTGCTCCCGCCTTGAGGGCATCATCCCCGCCCTCGAATGCGCTCATGCGTTGGCCTATGTCGAGAAACTCGCTCCCACGATGCGCCCGGACCAGATCATCCTGATGAACTTGTCTGGGCGGGGTGACAAGGACATCTTCACCGTGGCGGAGCATTTGGGAGCTCGGCTTTAAAGCAGGCGCAAGGTAAGTAAGGCCAAGTGCTTTGCTCGATCACGGCATGCCGTGAACCCGTTAAAGGCGAAGCCTTCGTAATGTGTCTATCATCTTTTTTATACGAACGACACTAATGCTGTAGAGAAGAGATTTGGCCAACTTGCCGAACAGGCAAGGTTAGAAGATTAGCGGCTGAGCTACCTTACTTAGCGCCTGCATGTGTTTGGTTTACCTGCTGTGAGGCTGTAGCCATGCGTTGCATTAACTGATACCACGTCGATGGCATTTCCTCGTTCAGTGCGTCCCAAGCACGAAAGAGCATCTGCTGTCTCGGCGTCTTCGCTAAGTAGGTGGCTTGCTCTGTCTTGCCTACAGCTTGCAGATCAAACCCGGTTTCTCGCATATCGGCGACCCTGTCGTCATGCACCTCCTGAGCGATGATCCAAAAATCTCGTGCATTTTGCACATCGCTTTCGAAAGTAAGCTCGCGAAGTATTGGCGCAACGGAGCTGTCAGCAACCGCAAGAGCCTTTCTGTCCTCAGCGTCCATTTTAGTCAGATCTAGCGATCTATGCTTTGCCTCTAAAACTTTTACTATAGAATGGTCGGCTTGCAAAATTCTAGTAGGGAAGCTTTTTACTCGTGTGTCTGCGTCATAGATTTGAGCCGCCAGCGCGTCGTCAA
Organism: Acetobacteraceae bacterium; assembly: GCA_965198995.1. Classification (GTDB taxonomy): domain Bacteria; phylum Pseudomonadota; class Alphaproteobacteria; order Acetobacterales; family Acetobacteraceae; genus CAXMMR01. The sequence continues at coordinate 500,308 of CBDAQG010000001.1, read as the reverse complement.
TTGAACAGCTGATTTTTGGTTGATTGCCGACGGGACTCTGCACGACCGGTCTAGGTGTCAATGGAGCACGCAGATCGTGTAGCAGCCCAAGAGGAGCAACGTTCGTCATCTTTGGCGGTGCGACGCCCTGACGTTCAGCCTCGGCGCCCTCCCACATCTCTCTGACAGCTATCAAGTCACGCTCCAAGCCACTCTCGATTAAGTGGTCGGTTGTAAGCGCGATGAACTCACCCTGAAGACGGCCATACTTCTCGGCCTGATCAACAGTCATCAAAGCCCCGATGCTCATATTGCCTTTTTTTGGCAGAACTTCGAGTAATTCTTTTTCCTGATACGAAATAGCATTTTCGCCTTTTAGAAGTTGCAGCTCATGCTCATTGAGCACGATTTCAAGGTGGTTAAAAACCTCGTTGATAGAGCAATCTGCCGCCCAGCAATCCGAGAACGTCACAGTAAGGATCAGGACAACACAGAGCAGAAGGCTCAGTGACTTGTGTCGACGATCGCCCGCCAAACAGTGTCGCTCCAGAGTTTCCCGGTAGGTGTTTATGACACGCTTGTCACACCGATAGTAGGTCATGACTCTACGGGTAGTGCTGTGCGGAATGCAACTTATTAGTGTTATCGAGGAAGCGGTAAAAACCCCTAAAACCGGCGACGTGAACGTTTTTAGGGCTTAGGCTAAAGCGAGGTCCAAAGCAGCGCTCTTGGCCCTTGCTTCCCTTTCATACGCTGCCATCCCTTCGTAGTATCCCTGCCTATGTCCCGGATCCAAGCCTGCTTCGCCCAGCTCCGTCGTGAGAACCGCGGCGCCCTCATCACCTTCCTCGAAGCCCACGATCCCGACCTCGCCACCTCCCAGGCCATCCTGGACGGCATGCCTGCCGCCGGCGCCGACCTGATCGAGATCGGCTGCCCCTTCACCGACCCGATGGCCGACGGCCCCACCATCCAGCGCGCCGCCCTCCGGGGCCTCGCCGCCGGCGCCACCATGCGCAACACGCTCGCCATGGTCGCAAGCTTCCGCGCCCATGACGACGCCACCCCGATCATCCTGATGGGCTACCTGAACCCCATCCTCGCCTACGAGGTCGAGCCCTTCTGCGCCGACGCCGCGGCCGCCGGCGTCGACGGCCTGATCGTCGTCGACCTGCCCACCGAGGAGCTGTCCCTGCTGCTCCCCCACGCCGCCGCCCACGGCCTCGACATCATCCGCCTCGTCGCCCCCACCACCGACGACGCCCGCCTGCCGATCGTGCTCACCGGCTCGTCAGGCTTCGTCTACTACGTCTCCATCTCCGGCATCACCGGCACCCGCACCGCCTCGTCCGCCGACCTGCAGGCCGCCATCCCACGCCTGCGCCGCGCCACCGACCTGCCGATCGCCGTCGGCTTCGGCGTCCGCACCCCCGAGCAGGCCCGCGCCGCCACAAGCCACGCCGACGCCGCCGTCGTCGCCTCCGCCCTGATCGACACCCTCGCCGCCAGCCTCGACGCCGACGGCCGCGCGACCGCCGAGACCGCGCCAGCCGTCCTCGCCCAGGTCCGTGCCCTCGCCGACGGTCTGCGCGCCGCACCCCCCGCCGACCCGCAACCCGCACCCCCCGCCGAGCCGGAGATCGTAACCCGCGCCCAGCCGGAGACCGTCTGATGAGCTGGCTCACCCGCTACGTCCGCCCCAAGATCCGCAGCATCCTCGGCCGCCCGGAGATCCCCGACGACCTCTGGACCCAGTGCCCCGCCTGCCAGCAGATGGTCTTCACCAAGGAGCTGGTCGCCAACCTGCGCGTCTGCCCGCATTGCGGCCACCACATGCGCGCCAGTGTCCTCGAGCGCCTCGACTGGACCTTCGACGAGGGCGGCCACACCCGCATCGAGCTCCCCCGCGCGCCCACCGACCCGCTCGCCTTCCGCGACCAAAAACGCTACGTCGACCGCCTCCGCGAAAACCGCGCCAAAACCCATCTCGACGACGCCATCGTCGCCGCCCACGGCACCATCGGCGGCCACAAGGCCGTCGTCGCCGTCATGGCCTTCGAGTTCATGGGCGGCTCCATGGGAGCCGCCGTCGGCGAAGGCATCGTCGCCGCCGCCCGCCTCGCTTTGATGCAGCACGCCCCCTTGATCGTCTTCACCGCCTCCGGCGGCGCCCGCATGCAGGAGGGCGCCATCAGCCTCATGCAGATGCCCCGCACCACCATCGCCACCCGCCTGGTCAAGGAAGCCGGCCTCCCCTTCCTCACCGTCCTGACCGACCCCACAACCGGCGGCGTCACCGCCAGCTTCGCCATGCTCGGCGACATCCAGATCGCCGAGCCCGGCGCCCTCATCGGCTTCGCCGGCGCCCGCGTCATCGAACAAACCGTCCGAGAAACCCTCCCCGAAGGCTTCCAGCGCGCCGAGTATCTGTACGAACACGGCATCCTAGACATGGTCGTCAAACGCACCGAACTCCGCGAAATCCTCGGCCGCCTACTCGGCATGCTCGCCACCCAACCAGTCGCGATCCCCGCCAAAGCCGCGGAGTAAGCCAAGCGGCAGCAAGGCCAGGGCTTTGCCCTGGACCCACCAAGGGCCGTGAGGCCCTTGGAACCCGAACGTCTCCGCAGCCGGCGCGTGGTCGATAGGCGAACAGCGTAACCACGCTTGATTGTTCATCATCAACTATGTTTCTCTACCGAGGCATCGAGTTCTACACACCCCTTCGTTAGTCCATTTATTGGCATCAACTGGAAACTGCTCAAATGACGTTCTTACCTTTGAGCCTAATGTCAGGCCGGTTAGATCGTTACGGCACTGACTCTGATACTGTCCTGTTTACCGAACTACTCTACGCAGGCGAATTCATACTGAAGATGACTGTTGCCGCATTTGTTTCCGCAATCGAAGATGATCGCGAGCATCATCGCTATAGGATTATACATAACCTAGTACGAGCCGACGGCATCGGTGATTGGGCACAAGCATGTGACGAAGTACTAAGTGGCCCAACCACACAGCACCTATCAGTTACTTTCTTTGACGCACGAAAAGCGTTCACCGAAAGACTTGGCAAAGACAGTTGGCAACATCAGGCCGTCCGTACACTCCAAGAAGTGATATCATGCGTTCATGATGACTCACCGGCACTGACTGATCGAGTCGCGGCACGTGCCTGGTTTCAGTTATTTGCGGAGTTGCGGAACAAAACCCGAGGGCACGGAGCAACTACGCCAGCTACATGTGCTAGACTGGCGCCGAAGCTGCGCGAGTCGATAGAGTTACTCGCATTGAACAATCCTGTGTTTTCGCTTCCTTGGGCTTATTTACATCGTAATTTATCTGGAAAGTATCGAGTGGTTGCACTCGGCGGCGATCAGACGGTTTTCGCAAAGCTCACGTCGGCGGCGGCCGTAAACGGGGAAAATTACACAGATGGTGTCTATTTGTGGACCGATCATTACAGACGTGTCGAACTAATTCACACTGACCTAGATGTCTCTGATTTTTTTGTCCCAAACGGCGCATTTCGAAAAGGCACATACGAGCTTCATTCGCTTATCACTGATAGTCGTCTTAAAGGTGATGCTGCACCCTTTATGACAGCTGCTAGCGAAAGGCCTCCTAGTGAGACCGAGGGAAAGGGCGAACTTGATGGATTAGGGCGTGTATTTACTAACCTACCAGCAATGGCAGCAGGATATGTACGCAGGCCAGTCCTTGAGTTGGAAGTCCGGCAAGTTTTAGCGAACGACCGCCATCCGATCGTCACGCTTGTTGGTCGAGGTGGCATTGGAAAGACCTCGCTAGCACTTACTTGTCTACGCGACATTGCAGAAACGTCTCGTTATGAAGTTATTGTTTGGTTTAGTGCGCGCGATATTGACCTGATTATGTCTGGAGCGAAGCCCGTGCAGCCGCGAGTCCTAACAGACCGAGACATTGCGGAGCAGTATCGAGATCTTATCGGCTATCCAAGAATCGATGCATCTGGCAAGAAAATTGATGCACTCACACTCATGGCGGAGCATCTAAGATGTAGCCCTCTAGGTCCAACGCTCTTCGTGTTCGATAATTTCGAAACTGTCCGCAGTCCAGTTGATTTGTTTAGCTGGATCGACTTGAACATAAGACTACCAAACAAAGCAGTGATGACTACGCGCTTCCGAGAGTTTAAAGCAGATTATCCTGTCGAAGTTTCTGGTATGGAGCAACAAGAAGCGGAGGCCCTTGTCTGTCAGACATCGTCGTTACTTGGTATTTCATCTCTGCTTAGTAAGGATGAGGAGAGACTACTCATAGAGGAATCTGGCGGGCACCCTTACGTAATAAAAATTGTCCTCGGTGAAGTAGCAACCGCACGCAAGTTCTCTAAACCGAGTCAACTAATTGCACGACAGGAGGACGTTCTTGACGCGCTTTTTGAACGCACTTACGCAAATTTAGCACCAATCGCCACCCGTATCTTCTTGACGCTAAGTGGTTGGCGTTCGCTAGTTCCACAGCTCGCTGTCGAAGCGGTGCTTCTGCGTTATGGTGGTGAGAGCGGTAATCCGGATGCTGGTATCGAGCAGTTAATCCGCATGTCGCTGATCGAACGTACTTCGGCTAGCGACAAGTCAGACTTTCTCGAGGTGCCGCTGACCGCTGCGCTATTTGGGAGACGCAAACTTGCAGTAAGCCCAGATCGGGCTAGGATTGAAGATGACATTAAATTTCTTCAAGAGATCGGTACAACAGCAGCATCGGGACTAAAGGACGGCATCCGTCCGAGAATAGAGACATTTTTCAAGAAGGCTGCGCGTAAAATATTGGACGGCACAGCCACACTCGATGATCTAAGGCCTGTGTTAGAATTCTTCGCGCGTGGATATGCGCCCGCGTGGCTGTTGCTCTCCGGCCTTGAAGAGGAGATTTCAGGCGACAAGGGAGCTAACCGATCAGCCGAATATGTTCGTCGATATTTGGAATCTACTCCTTCACCTCCAGAGGCACGCGCGGCGTGGCAGCGGCTTGTCTTGATCTATCGTGTATTCGGAGACGTCGTTGGTGGCTGCGGTGCGTTCTTGAAGGCAGCAGAGATAGCATCGCCTCAGCTGGATGAAATAAGTGCAATGGCGAATTGGCTCAACACAGCTCCTGAACTGAAAGATGATATGGACGTGATCGAGCGGCGCGCGTTGCTTAGGCCATTAGCCCGCCTAATGGAGGCTCACCTTGCGGAAGCTTCGGCAACCGACTTATCGCGGCTAGCGTGGTTGCACCTTCATTCTGGCGGTGAACAGCGAGCCCGCGACGTGGCTGAGATTGGCCTTGAACGAGAACCCGGTCACATCCACTGTCACCGTCTAGTCACAAGGCTTCATACAGGGATGTAAAACAAGATTGCGCATTACGGACGTCCTAACATCGCCATTGCGCTAATCGTGACCAACCTCGCGCGCCAACAGCCCTGTCTATGCAGCGTCGTACTGTCCGTTCTGGTAGGAGCCGTCACACAGCGCGGCCGTTCTAGCATCTTCCTCGTCACCTGGCCGTCCTCCTAATCGCCGCTGAGGCAACAGCTCCGAACCGGCTGGCGAGGACCCATGCAAAAGGCCCCCGTCTATGCCCTCGTGCTCGCCCTCACGATCTACGCGTTACACCGCGTCCAGAACACGATCACAGCTCAGACGGTCGAGGACGCGGCCCTGTCCTTCGTGCTCCTCACCCTGTTCAACGGCCTCTGGCGCAACCGCACGATCGCCTAAATCGCCGGCGCCCGCCTGAACAACGTCGTCCACGCGATCTCCTCGCGGCGATGGTGAAACAAGCCCAAACTACGATTGTAAACGCACGCCCGCTCGTCTTTCCTCCAAATACCGGCAGAGGAAACACCGCATGCGCGCAATCGCCCTGGCCCTCCCCCTCGTGCTCGCCACCCCCGCCTGCGCCACCACCCTCCTCGCCGCCCGCCCCGGCGAGATGTGCAAAACCGCCGACGCCACCGCCAAACTCACCCTGCCCGACGGCAGCAGCCGCGCCGAAATCGAGAACCCCCGCCCCCAGGACACCGCCATCGAGATGGCCGGCGGCTGCGTCGAGATCATGAGCGGCATGACGGTCACCCTGCTCACCGCCCGCAAGAACACCAGCATCGTCATCTACAAGGAGGGCGCCGGCCCAGCCGCCCAATACGTCGCCCCCAACATCGACTTCATCGACGCCGCCGGCCCGCACCCGCCCACCGAGGCCGACCCGACCTACCCACCCTCCATCGCCACCACCACCCTGCTCGACGCCATCAAGCGCCAATGCCCCCGGCAAGGCTGGACCTTCTCCATCCTCGCCCACGCCGAAGCCGGCCCGTGGGACAAGGTCTTCAACAGCCTCACCCCGGCCCAACACGCCGCCATCCACAACGAACTCCATTTCCAGTGCGGGATGGGCGTGTACTGTCCAACCGACGTCGCATTCGGCATGCAAGTGCAAATGGGCCACCTGCCCGACCTCGTCCGCGCCATCTGCTCCGAACCCGCCCCCGCCGGTGACTAGACCAATGCGCCTGCCGCTCGCCCTCGCCACCCTCCTCGCCCTCGCCGCCTGCGCCACCACGCCCTCGCAGTGCCTGCTCCATCCCCTCGGTGCCCTGCCGATGCGCGGCGACATGCCGTTCGTGCCCGTGCTCATCCAAAATCATCCGGCGACCCTGCTGGTCGACACCGGCGCCGCACGCTCCGTCCTCAACGATGCCGTCGTCCAGGCCGACGCGATGAAGACGCACGACGCGAATGGCTCAATAAGCGGCGTCGGCGGCATCGGATCGGACACCATCGTCACCGTCCCGAGCCTGACGATCGGCTACGCCACCGGGCACGACGTGCAATTCTACGACGCCTTCCTGCACGCTCCCGGCCCCAACGGCCATCCAATGGATGGCATGTTCGGCGCCGACTTCCTGGACAATTACGACGTCCTGATCGACCTGCCGTCGCACCGGGTCGGCCTCTACCAAACCGAGGGCTGCGCCACCGCCAGCTTCGCCCCGCTCGGCGCCACCGCCGTGAGCATGCCGTTCGGCCTGACCGGACAACCCGTCTGGATCAACAACCGCGTCATCTTCACGGCCAAGCTCAATGGCGTCGCCATGCATTCATCCTCGACAGCGGCGCCCGCTCGTCTCAGGTCACCACCGACTGGGCCGCCCGCGCCGGCGTCTCCCGGGCGATGCTCGCCGGCGACCCCGCATATCTTCTGGTAGGCCTGGGCGAAATCAAACACGTCGCCCACCTGCACCGCTTCAAGTCGTTGCAGCTACCGATCGGAACCGCGTTGAACCCGCATCTCGGCGTCTACGACGGCTCGTTCAACGTCCTCGGCGACGACTTCCTCAGCCACAACCGCGTCTGGATCTCCTACCCGCTCCACCGGCTCTACGTCCAAGCCGTGCCCACTCCGAAGTAAGGCGAGGGCGCTGCCCTCGACCCGCTGGGGCCTGAGGCCCCAGACCCCCATTCATAAGAGCCTCCGCCGTTGGCACTTTGCCAACCTCAAGCCAGATTGCCCCCCATGCGCCCGCCCCACCATGCGTGAGCCCACCAACCTCTCCGGCCGCGCCGAAGCCGCGATCGAGCGCCTGCACGCCCTCTACCCGGTCCTGATCGACCTCGGCCTCGACCGCCTGCACCGCCTGCTCGCCGCGCTTGATCACCCCGAGCGCCGCCTGCCGCCCGTGCTCCACGTCGCCGGCACCAACGGCAAGGGCTCCACCTGCGCCTACCTGCGCGCCATCTGCGAGGCCGCGGGCTTGGCCACCCACGTCTACACCTCGCCCCACCTCGTCCGCTTCAACGAGCGCATCCGCCTCGCCGGCACGCTCATCGACGACGCCACCCTCGCCGCCACCCTGGAGGAGATCGAGGCCATCAACGCCGGCGCCCCGATCACCGTCTTCGAGGTGCTGGTCGCCGCCACCCTGCTGCTGTTCAGCCGCATCCCCGCCGACATCGCGATCGTCGAGGTCGGCCTCGGCGGCCGCTTCGACGCCACCAACGTCGTCCAGCCGATCGCCTGCGCCATCAGCGCCATCTCGATGGACCACCAGGACTTCCTCGGCGACACCCTGGCCAAGATCGCCGGCGAAAAGGCCGGCATCATCAAGCCGAACACCCCCTGCGTCACCGCCTGCACCGACCCGGTCATCCTGCAGGTGCTGCGCGCCGAGGCCACCCGCCACGCCGCCCCGCTGCTCGTCCGCGGCCTCGACTGGGCGGTGGCCATCGACCCCGAGCGCACCCAGGCGATGCTCTACCAGGACCGCCACGGCCTGCTCGAGCTGCCGCTCCCCGCCCTGCCCGGCCCGCACCAGCTCGAGAACGCCGGCCTCGCCATCGCCACCCTGCGCACCGCCCGGATGCGCACCGGCCTGCCGATCCCGCCCGACGCCTGGTCCGCCATCGCCGGCGCCGAGTGGCCCGCCCGGCTGCAGCGCCTGCACGGCCGCCTCGCCGCCACCCTGCCGCCCGCCACCGAGCTGTGGCTCGACGGCGGCCACAACCCCGCCGCCGGCGCCGCCCTGGCCGCCCACATCGCCGCCGCCTGGTCCGACCGCCCGCTCCACCTGATCGTCGGCATGAAGCAGTCCAAGGACGTCGCCGGCTTCTTGCACCCGCTGCTCCCCCTCGCCGCCAGCGTCCACGCCGTCGCCGAGCCCGGCCAGCACCTCGCCGTCCCCGTCGAGGCCATCATCGCCGCCGCCAACGGCCGCGCCACCCCCGGCCCTACCGTCCGCGACGCTCTCGCCCGCCTTCCCGCCAGCCCCTCCCGCGTCCTCATCTGCGGCAGCCTCTATCTCGCCGGCGAGGTCCTGAAAGCCGACGCAGACGCCGATCTTGCCTATAGGCAAGATCCCGCCAACCCCCTGACCCCGCACCCATGACAAGCACGCCGGGACGATCGCTGCTGGTCGACCCGGCGCGCTGCCGCCTGTGGTCCGGCCACACCGCCCACCATCACCCGCCCGACCACGCCTCCTGCCGCGACCTGCTGGCAAGCCTGCGCCGCCAGGGCCGCCAGGAGGTGCCAGCCATCGTCCGCCGCCTGCCCGCCGGCGACACGCACCGGTTCGAGGTCGTCTGCGGCGCCCGCCGCCACTGGGCCGTCACCCACCTGCGCGCCTACGACCGCCCGGAGTTCGGCTTCCTGGTCGAGCCCCGCGTGCTCTCCGACGAGCAGGCCTTCCGCCTCGCCGACGTCGAGAACCGCCACCGCCGCAGCTCTCCCGACATCCTGCGCGCCGCCGCCTACGCCCACGCCCTGCAGCACTATTACGACGCCAGCCAGGTCCGCATGGCGCGCAGCCTCGGCCTCTCCGAAGGCTATCTCAGCCGCTTTCTCGCCCTCGCCCGCCTGCCCGACGAGATCATCGAGTGCCTGGGCGGCCCGTCGAGCGTCCGCGTCCGGCATGCCGCGCTGCTCGCCCCGCTGCTCCGCCTGCCGCTCGCCCGCGCCCACATGGTCGCCGCCGCCGAAGACTTCGCCCCGCAACAGGCCGCGCTCCGCACCCTCGGCCAAGCCCTGCCGCCCGGCGAAATGGCCAGCCAGCTCGCCGGGATCGGCCGCGAGGTCGCCCGCCGCCCCTCACCTCTGGTCGCCATCCGCGACCCGAACGGCTTCATCCTCGCCCAAGGCCGCCGCAACCACGTCGGCAGCCTGGTCGTCACAATCCCCATCGCAGGCACCCGCAATCGACCCGAAGTATTGGCAGCATTGGCCAAGCTGCTCGACAGGATGGCGGGGCGGGCGGAAGTATAGGAAGGGCTTCTTTTTTGAAAAAAGAAGCAAAAAACTTTTATCCGCTACAGGTCTATGCGGGAGATTAATCCCTGATCGGGCAAAAGTTTTTTGGTTCTTTTTTTCAAAAAAGAACCGCTTCCTTCCTACGTATTCATCGCATCAAAGAAATCCTGATTCGTCTTGCTGTATTTCAGCTTGTCGAGCAGAAAATCGATCGCGTCCGTCGGCCCCATCGGGTTCAGGATCCGCCGCAGCACCCACATCTTGCTCAGCATCGCCTTCTCCACCAGCAGCTCCTCCTTGCGGGTGCCGCTCTTGGTGATGTCGATCGCCGGAAACGTCCGCTTGTCCGAGATCTTCCGATCGAGAATGATCTCCGAATTACCCGTCCCCTTGAACTCCTCGAAGATCACCTCGTCCATCCGCGACCCGGTGTCGATCAGCGCCGTCGCAATGATCGTCAGCGACCCGCCCTCCTCGATGTTGCGCGCCGCACCAAAGAACCGCTTCGGCCGCTGCAGCGCATTGGCGTCCACGCCACCCGTCAGCACCTTGCCCGAGGACGGCACGACGGTGTTGTAGGCCCGCGCCAGCCGCGTGATGCTGTCGAGCAGGATCACCACGTCGCGCTTGTGCTCGACCAGCCGCTTGGCCTTCTCGAGCACCATTTCGGTCACCTGCACATGCCGCGTCGCCGGCTCGTCGAAGGTGCTGGCGACCACCTCGCCTTTGACCGTCCGCGCCATGTCCGTCACTTCCTCCGGCCGCTCGTCGATCAGCAGCACGATCAGAAACGCGTCCGGATGGTTCTGCGAAATCGCGGTGGCGATCGACTGCAGCATCACCGTCTTGCCGGTCCGCGGCGGCGCCACGATCAGCGCCCGCTGCCCCATCCCGATCGGCGCCACCAGGTCGATCACCCGCGGCGTCAGGTCCTTATGCTGGCCTTTGACGAGCGTCGGCGGGTTTTCCAGCTCCATCTTCAGCCGCCGCTCCGGATAGAGCGGCGTCAGATTGTCGAAGTTGGTCCGGTGCCGCACCGCGTCCGGCGGCTCGAAGTTGATCGTATCGACCTTGAGCATGGCGAAGTACCGCTCGCCGTCCTTGGGCGCCCGGATCTGCCCGTTCACCGTGTCGCCGGTGCGCAGGCTGAAGCGCCGCACCTGGGTCGGGCTGACGTAGATGTCGTCCGGCCCCGGCAGGTAGTTCGCCTCCGGGCTGCGCAGAAAGCCGAAGCCGTCCGGCAGGATCTCCAGCGTGCCTTCGCCGCTGATCACCTGGTCGTTGTCCGCCAGCGTCTTCAGGATGGCGAACAGCATATCCTGCTTGCGCAGGCTGGAGGCGTTCTCGACCTGCAGCTCCTCCGCAAAGGAGAGCAATTCGGCCGGGTTCTTGGCCTTGAGTTCGGCGAGGTGCATGGACCGCCTCGTAAGGGATGTGAAATGCCGTGCACGCTGCCGAATGACAGGACACGGGCCAGCGGCACGAAGGCCGGGCAAAGCAGAGGAGGGACGTCAGGCCGAAAGGCTGACAACCCTATGTTGGCATAGTAGGCAAGCTACTTCAAGAGGAAGCCCAGAGCCTCTGCCTTTGGACTCCGCTGGGGCCTGAGGCCCCAGACCCCCATCAGTTTGTTATCGCTGCACACGAGGTTTGAGCGATGGAAGAGGACGACATGGCGGGCAAACTGCACCATTACAGCGTCAAGGTGACTTGGACTGGAAACGAAGGCAAGGGCACGGGCTCGTATCAGGGCTACAGTCGGGCACATCGAATCGACAGCGCCGGCAAGACGCCGATCGAAGGATCATCCGATCCTGGTTTCAGCGGAGACCCGACGCGCTGGAACCCCGAAGAGCTGCTCCTGGCCTCTCTGTCGGCCTGCCATAAACTCTGCTACCTTAGTCTGTGCGCAGAAGCCGGCATCACGGTCGAGACCTACGAAGACGAGGCGGAGGGCACGATGGTTGAGGAGCCGAATGGCGCCGGCCAGTTCACTTCCGTCCTGCTGCGTCCCCGCGTGACACTCCTGAACGAAGCCGATGAACGCAGGTCTAAAGCTCTTCACGCGCGAGCGCACGCAATGTGCTTCATCGCGAGGTCGGTCAATTTTCCAATCATCATTGATTAAGAAATGGGGTCCGGGGCCTCAGGTCCAGGGCAGCCCTGGCCTTACCTTTCTCAAAACGGCTTAACGATCACCATGATAACGATGACGATCAGCAGCCCCGTTGGGACCTCATTCAGAATTCGATAAAACTTCTGCGGATGCCGGTTCCGATCCGCCAAAAAATCCTTGCGATATCGCGACATCGCCCCGTGGCACCCAAACAGCAGCACCACGCACAGCAGCTTCACCCGCCACCACCCCTCGGACCAGTCAACGACCCCCGGCGTCAGCACCAGCAACACGCCGAACACCAGCGTCGCCACCATCGCCGGCGTCGCGATCGCCCGCAGCAGCCGCAGCTCCATCACCTTGAACCGCTCCGAGCTCTCGCTCCCCGGCACCGTGTCGCAATGATAGACATAAAGCCGCGGCAGATAGAGTAGCGCCGCCATCCAAGCGACGATCGCGACCACGTGCAGCGACTTGGTCCACAGATAGAACGGCAGCAGCGCCTGGATCGTCACGCCGCCACCGCCGTGCCCCGCCGCGCCGCCACGAACCCCGGCAGCGCCGCCATGTCGCGGAACACGCTCGCCCCCAGCGCCGCCAGCTGTCCGCCGTCATGGTCCGGCGCGTAGGCCAAACACCCCATCCCGGCCGCCAGCGCCGCCGTCACCCCCGGCAGCGAGTCCTCCACCACCAGGCTCTGCCCCGGCGCCACGCCCTCCGCAGCTGCGGCCGCCAGGAACAAATCCGGCGCCGGCTTGCCGACCGCGACGTCGCCGGCGCTGTGCACCCGCCCAGCCTCGGCGAGCCTCGCCAGCCGCGTGCCGGCGAACTTGCGCGCCATCTCGGCATGCGACGAGTTCGAAGCGATCCGCACCGCAATGCCCGACGCCTCGATCGCCTCCAGCGCCGCCACCGCGCCCTTTACCAGCGGCACCCCGCCCGAGAGCGCCGTCAGCAACGCACCCTGTAGCTCCGTCAGCCAGCTCTCCGGCAGCGCCCGGCCGGTCTCCGCCCGATGCATGGGCCCGAACGCCGCCAGCGCGTGCCCGGTGCAGCGATGCGCGTCGATCGCCCACCCGATCCGCCCAGCCTGCTCCACCAGCACCGCGCGCGCGACCGGCTCGCTGTCCACCAGCACCCCGTCGCAGTCGAAGATCACCAGCCGCACCGTCATCGCCGGCTCACTCCGCCGCAATGGCAGGCTGGCGCGCCGGCTCGGCGGCCGGCAGGTCAATCACCACCCCCGCCTCCGCCTCACGCCAGTGCGGACAGTCGCCATGCCGCCCCGGACATGCCCGCCCGTCGGCAAAGCTGCACAGCCCCGGCCCCGCCGCCAGCGTCCGCCGCACCAGTCCCGCCACCGCCTCGATGAACCCTGGATCGTCGCCCTGCGCCGGCGCCCGAAAATACCCCGGCACGTGCAGCTTCTCCGCCAGCTCCCGATACTCGACGTCGAGCTCCACCAGCGTCTCGGAATGCTCGGAAACGAACGCGATCGGCACCACCAGCAGCGCCACCCGGTCGCCGGCCGCCCGCTCGATCGCCTGCTCGGTCGACGGCTCCAGCCATTGCTGCGGCGTCGCCCGGGACTGGTAGCAGACCTGCCAATCCAGCCCGCGTATCCCGCTCGCCGCCGCCACCAGCGCCGAGGTGGTCTCGATCTGAAACTGATACGGATCGCCCTGCTTGACGATCACCTCCGGCAGCCCGTGCGCCGAGAACAGCACCCGCAGCCCGGTCTGCTCGGGCACCGCCGCCCGCGCCCTGTCATAGGCACGGCGCAGCATCGCCGCCGTCGCCTCCACATAGGCCGGATCGGCAAACCAGCAGCACAGCGTGCTCACCCGCGCCGCCAAACCAGCCCGCGCCGCCGCCTGCTGCCAGTCGCTGACTGAACTGCCCGTCGTCGTCGTCGAAAACTGCGGATACAGCGGCAGCAGCACCACCTCGTCCGGCCGCCATTGCCGCAGCAGCCGCACCGCCTCGGCCGCAAACGGATGCCAGTAGCGCATCGCAATGAAGCAGCGCGACTCGTACTCGGGCAGCATGCGCGCCAGCGACCGCTCAAGCCCGCGCGCCTGCGCCTCCGTCAGCTCCAGCAACGGCGACCGCCCGCCCAAAATCGCGTAGTTCTCCGTCGCCGGCTTCACCCGCGCCCGGGCAATGATCCTCGCCAGGATCGGCCGCACGAAGAACGGCACCCGCAAGATCGCCGGGTCACGGAACAGGTTCAGCAGAAACGGCCTGATCGCCTCCGGACGGTCAGGCCCGCCAAGGTTGAACAGCACGACGGCCAGGCGCTTGGAGGACATGCCGGTTACTTAAGCACAAAAGGGACGAAGGCCAGGGCTTTGCCCTGGACCCACCAAGGGCCGGCGGCCCTTGGATCCCGATTTATGAGCCCTGGACGAGGGCTACTAGCTCGGCAACATGCTCGACAGGCGTTTGGGGTAAAATCCCATGCCCCAGGTTGAAGATATGCGGCCGGCCGCGCAGCACGCTCAGGATCGACTTGGCCTGCTCGGTCATCGCCGCCCCGCCGGCAATCAGCGCCAACGGGTCGAGGTTGCCCTGCATCGCCACGTGCTCGGCCACCAGCGCCGCCGCCCGCGCCGGGTCGGTCCCGGTGTCCAGCCCGACGCAATCCACCCCGGTCCGCTCCACGTAGTAGTCCAGCATCGTCCCGGCCAGGCGCGGAAAGCCGATGATCGGCACCCCCGGATGGCGCTCGTTCAACGCGTCGACGATCTGCCTGGTCCGCCCTGCGACATGCGCCCGGAACAGCGCCGGCGGCAGCACCCCCGCCCAACTGTCGAACAGCATCACCGCCTCGGCGCCGGCCTCGATCTGCGCCGTCAGATACTCCACCGTGCCCGCGCACAGCAGGTCCAGCAGCCGCTCGAACAACGCCGGCGCCGCGTAAGCCATCTGCCGGGTGAGCGCGAACTCCTTCGACCCGCCACCCTCCACCATGTAGCAGGCCACCGTGAACGGGCTGCCGGCAAAGCCGATCAGCGTGCACCCCGCCGGCAGCCCCGCCCGCACCCGCCGCACCGTCTCCATTACCGGCGCGGTGAACTCCGCCGCCCGCGCAACCGACAGCCGCTCCAGGTCGGCCTCGCTGCGAATGGGCGTCATCACCGGCCCCTCGCCGTCGACAAAGCGCAAATCCTGCCCCATCGCCCAGGGCAGGATCAGGATGTCGGAAAACAGGATCGCCGCGTCCATGCCATATCGCCGGATCGGCTGCAGCGTGATCTCGGTCGCCAGCTCCGGCGTCGTGCAGCGCGCGATGAACCCGCCCGAGCTCTCCCGGATCGCCCGATACTCCGGCAGATACCGTCCCGCCTGCCGCATCAGCCAGATCGGCGGCGGCCACACCGCCTCCCCCGCCAACACCCGCAACAGCTTTTTCACAGGCGCCGCCCCGATCGCCAACCGCGCCCCCAACCCTGAACCGAACTCGACCCTTCCTTAAACAGAGAAAAGAAGGAAAGAAATGGTTGGGGATGGTGTTGTTGCCTGTGGATAACGGGGTACCCAGGCCCGCGCGGACTGTGCCGCATCCATTCACAGCGGAGTCGAGCTGCAACATGCTGGCATCGGTCAAGAAAAGGCGACCCTGCGGATATCCCCATGGCAACCCGCCACACCATCCCCGCGCACGCCCGATCATCGTGTTATCCCCGCACCGCCGCCGTCCTCCCGGCGCCGCCTGCTCCAAACCCCCCTTGTCCCCGCAATCCCCGCACCGCCCATGAGCGACAGCACCCATCCCGGCCGCGTCAACCTGCACCTAGTGTCAGACTCGACCGGCGAGACCCTGAACTCGATCACCCGGGCCACCGTCAGCCAGTTCGAGCACGTGCGCATCCTGTACCATCGCTGGAGCCTGATCCGCACCCGCTTCCAGCTCCATCGGGTGCTTGAGGGCATCGAGGCCGAGCCTGGCCCCGTCCTCTCCACCGTCGTCGACAAGGCGCTCCGCAACGACCTCGAAGGCACCTGCCAGCGCCTCGGCATCACCGTCGTCAACGTGCTCGACCCGGTGCTGTCGGTGCTCGCGGAGGAGCTCGGCGAGCAGGCCAAGAACCGCCCCGGCCGGCAATACGTGCTCGACGCCGACTACTTCCGCCGCATCGACGCCATGCATTTCGTCCTCGCCCATGACGACGGCCAGGCGCAAGCCGGCATCGCCGAGGCCGACGTCTGCCTCGTCGGCGTCTCCCGCTCCTCCAAGACGCCCACCTCGTTCTACCTCGCCAACCGCGGCATCAAGGCCGCCAACGTCCCGCTCGTCCCCGGCACCCCCGACCCCCCAGGCCTCGAAAACCCGGTCTGCCCGGTGATCGGCCTGGCGATCGACGCCGCCGCCCTGATCGAGATCCGCCGACACCGCCTGAAGCTGATCGCCACCGGCCAGGGCAGCGCCATCATGCGCCGCGAGAGCGGTGACTACATCGACATCGAGGCCGTCCGCGCCGAGCTGCTCTGGGCGCGCCGCCTCTGCACCCGCCACGGTTGGCCGGTGATCGACGTTACCCGCCGCTCGATCGAGGAGACCGCCGCCACCGTGCTGCAACTGATGGAAGCCTGGCACGAGCGCCGCCGCCGCGCCGAGAGCGCCACCCCACCTCCAACCCGCTAGGTTGCAGGGTAATCGATTAGAAATTCTACTTAAAGATGCATCGAGCAGAATTTCTACACACACTGCGAGTATAGAGAACGGCCAGAAAACCTCTCAAATCGCAGTCGCGTGGCGTTTTTGCACAGTCTGAGACAACCCTGACAGGATAACGTGTTCTTGTGCATGGGATGGCACGCGTTGTGCTGCTGTCGCCCGGAACCATTACCCAGGAACACGATGCGCAAGCTAAGTCTGATACTGAGCACCGCCCTAGGCAGCCTCGGCCTAATCGGCGTCGCGGCCGCCGCCCCGCTGCCGGCCGTCGCCGCATCCAGCCCGGTCGAGTTCGACGTCTTCCTGCCGCTGCGCAACAGCGCCGGCCTCGACGCACTCCTCGCCCGCCAGCAGGACACGAGCTCCGCCGACTACCATAAATGGCTGACACCGGCGCAATTCTCTGCCCAGTTCGGCGCCACCGAGGCCACCAAGCAGGCGGTCGCCGCCGAACTCGCCCAGCACGGCCTCGCCGTCACCGTCCAATCGCGCAGCCTGCACGTGCGCGGCAGCGCCGCCGCCGTCAATGCTATGTTCTCGACCACCCTGGCGCGCACGCGCATGCCGAGCGGCAAGCTGCGCACCGTCAGCGCGACGCCGCTGGTGCTGACGCCGGCGCTGTCGGCGGCCGGTGCCTTCGTGCCGGCCTTCTCGAGCGCTTCGCCGGGCATGCACGTCCTGTCGCAGCACTTCAAGCTGACCGACCCGAGCAACCGCTACTCGACCACCGGCGGCTACTACTATGACGACCTCAAGCAGGCCTATGGCTGGCCGTCCTACCAGACGCTCACCTACCCGCACGGCAAGTCGACGCTCGCCCGTCTCGACGGCACCGGCGCCACCATCGCGACGCTGATCTCCAGCGACGTGCTCGACAGCGACTCCGACATCATCTTCGACCATGAGAACTTCAGCAAAACCGCCGGTGTGCCCGACCCTGTCCTCTATGCCCGCCGCGCCGTGCTCGGCGGCAATGCGTTCAGCGCCACCAGCGACGACAGCTTCGAGGCCTCGCTCGACGTGCAGGAGCTGCTGACCGGCGCTCCCGGCGCCCACGTCGTGCTCTACAACATCCCCGACCTGAGCGACGAGAGCATCCTCGCCGGCTACACCGCCATTGACGAGGACAATGCGGTCGACGCTGTCTCGTCCTCTTTCGGCGAGTGCGAGCTCGTCTACACCGCCGCCTATAATAATGGTGTCGACCAGACCTCGATCCTGAAGGCCTACGGTGAGCTGTTCAAGCAGGGCAACTCCCAGGGCATCACCTTCATGGCGTCCTCCGGCGACGAGGCCGGGCTGGAATGTCCGCAGCCGCAATACTTCAGCGGCGAGAAGGCGAAGTTCATCCCCGGCGTCAGCACCCCGGCGGCCGACCCGAGCGTCACCTCGGTCGGCGGCGGCAACGTCGTCACCACCTTCAAGAAGGGCTCGCTGGTTTCCAAATATGTCGACGAGAATGCCTATGACGATCCCGAAATCCCGTACGACATCTACGGCCTCGGCCCGAACGTCAGCGGCGGTGCGTGGGGCGCCGGCGGCGGCGTCAGCCAGCTCTTCGCTGCCCCCGCCTACCAGAAATACACCAACACCGGCTCGACGACGGCTCGCACCCTGCCCGACATCGGCATGCAGGTTGGCGGCTGCCCCGGCGGCATCGCCAAGCTGCCCTGCGACGGCGGCGACACCGCCAAGAACGGCGACGGCAACACCGATCGCTCCTACGTCATCATCGCGCTCGGCGGCACTCTCTACGGCGTCATCGGCACCTCGGTCAGCTCGCCCGAGTTCACCGGCGCGCTCGCGCTGCTGATCGAGCGCGAAGGCCGCCAGGGCAACCTCAACACCTACATCTACAGCCTGGCGACCAAGCAGGCCGTGTTCGGCACCGCCGCCGCCACCGTCTACCACCAGGGCATCCCCGGCTATAACGGCGTGGTCCAGAACACCAAGCCCGGCGGCTACTACAACTACACCTACGGCGTCGGCTCGCCCTACGTCTACCGCTTCATCGGCCTCCCCAGCGCCAAACTCGCCGGCACGCCGCAGAGCGCCTCGAACCCGTAAGCATAAAGTAAGAAAGGCCAGGGGCTTTGCCCCTGGACCCCATTAAAGGCGAAGCCTTTAAAATCCATTAGTTTGATCCGTCATAGAGCCGACCAGCTAACTTTCTTTCGGGTAAAAGTTTTTTGGTTCTT
Source organism: Acetobacteraceae bacterium (assembly GCA_965198995.1). Classification (GTDB taxonomy): domain Bacteria; phylum Pseudomonadota; class Alphaproteobacteria; order Acetobacterales; family Acetobacteraceae; genus CAXMMR01. Next base: position 481,557 of record CBDAQG010000001.1, on the reverse strand, counting down.
TTTTTCAAAAAAGAACCGCTTTCTTATCGCGCCACCGCCACCGCCGTATCCCCATCGATCACCAGCCCGCGCACCACCCCCGTGCACAGCAGCGCCTTGATCGCCGCCACCTTGCGCAGCCCGCCCGCTGCCAGCACCACGTCGCGTCCCCGCAGGTGCTCTAGCTCCACCGCGAGCGTGCGCCGCGCCAGCTCATGGTCGACCTGCTTGCCCTCGGCGTCGAACAGCCGTCCCAGCGCGTCGGCCACGGCGCCGCGGCCGCGCACGCTGGCCAGCTCGTCCGCCGACATCATCCCGGCCTGGCGCAGCAGCGCGGTGTCGAGCAGCTCGCCGACGCTGATCAAATAGAGGTCGGCCGAGCGCGCCAGCGTCAGCGCCTCGGCAACCGTTCGTTGCGACATCAGCACCTGCCGGTCAGCCTCGGAATCGGCGATGAACGGCACCGGCAGAAAGTGCCCCTCGCCGCCGGTCCGTGCCGCCAGCGCCTGCACCACCTCGAACGGGTTCGAGGCCGAGTTGCGGGTCAGCGAGCCCATCAGCGAGACGAAGCAGGCGCGGGCGTTCTGCATCCGGGCGAGGTGCAGCGTCATCTGCTCCAGGGTGCGACCCCAGCTCACGCCGACGGTGGTCGGCCTGCCATCGGCGAGCTTGCCGCGCAGGAAATTCGCCGCCGCGGCACCGACCGCCCGCCGCGCGATCATCTCCTGCGCGGCCACGAGGTTCGGCTCGTCGCCGGCCGCGCTGAACCCCATCGCCGGCGTCGCCAGGCAAAAATCCAACCCATGCCGTCGCGCGATGGCGGCCTCGACGTCGAGGTCGCGCACCGCCTCGTGATTGATGGTCACGCTCACCAGGCCGCGCTCGCGCGCCTCGCCGAGCAGCCGGACGATCCGGCTGCGATGCACCCCAAGCCGGCGCGACACCTCCTCCTGGGTCAGGCCGCCGACATGGTACAACCAGGCGGCGCGGACCATGATCGCGTCGTCGGTCTCGTGGGCGAGGGTCAGGGTTAGCAAGGCAAGCGGTCCTTTGTTGAAAAGGACCAAAAAACTTTTGCTCCTGATCTTCGCGCGGGCAACGGTCTGCTTTTGGGCAAAAGTTTTTTGCTGCTTTTTTTCAAAGAAGCAGACCTCTCTTCCTACCCCATCAGATTACCCCCGAAACCCGTTGACTCCCACCCTCTCCCTCGGCGACTGTGCCCACAAGATCAAATGTCGCCCGCCGCATCAAATGTGCAGACGGGCGCCGCAGGGTGGTGGTTCAGGCGTATGGCGTATGTGATCGGCATTGACGGCGGAACGGAGAGCCTGCGCGCGACCGTGTTCGACCTCGCCGGCCGCAAGCTCGCCTCCGCCGCCAGCGCCTACCCCACCCGCTTTGCCGCCGGCGCCCGCGCCGAGCAGGACCCTGAGCAGTGGTGGACCGCGCTCGGCGAGGCGACGCGCCAGGCGATCGCCCAGGCCGGTATCGACGGCCACGACGTCGATGCGATCTGCGCCACCACCACCTGCTGCACCGTGGTCGCGCTCGACGCCGCCTCCCGTCCGTTGCGCCCGGCGATCATCTGGATGGACGTCCGCGCCGGCCGCCAGGCGGACGCGGTGCTGGCGACCGGCGACGCCGCGCTGGCCGTCAACGGCGCCGGTGCCGGGCCGGTGTCGGCCGAGTGGATGATCCCCAAGGCGCTGTGGCTGGCGCAGAACGAGCCGGAGCTGTTCGCCGGGGCGCACACGATCTGCGAGTACCAGGACTTCGTCAGCTGGCGGCTCACCGGCCGCCGCGTCGCCAGCCTGAACAACGTCTCCATCCGCTGGCACTACCGCAACGACGCCGGCGGCTGGCCCGACACCCTGCTCGAGGCGCTCGACCTGTCGGCGCTGCGCCGGAAATGGCCCGCCGAGGTGCTGCCGCCCGGCGCCGTGATCGGCCCGCTGGCGCCCGCCGCCGCCGAGCATCTCGGCCTGCCGACGAGCGTGCGGGTGGTGCAGGGCGGGGCGGACGCGCTGATCGGCATGATCGGGCTGGCCGTCGCCCGCCCCGGCCAGCTCGCCCTCATCACCGGCTCGTCGCACTTGCAGTTCGCCGTCGGCGACCACGCCGCCCACGTCCCGGGCCTGTGGGGCACCTACGCCGACGCCGTCTATCCCGGCCGCACCATCCTGGAGGGCGGCCAGACCTCGACCGGCTCCATCGTCGCCTGGCTGCGGCGGCTCACCGGCGAGCAGTCCGACTTCGACACCCTGAACCGCGAGGCCGCCGCCCTCGACCCGGGTGCCGACGGCCTGCTGGTGCTCGACCACTTCCAGGGCAACCGCACGCCCTACACCGACCCGCTGTCGCGCGGCGCCATCACCGGCCTGTCGCTGCACCACACGGCGGCGCACCTGTTCCGCGCCACCCTGGAGGCGATCGGCTTCGGCACCCGCGCCATCGTCGATCGCATGGCCCAAGCCGGCAGCGGTGCGGCCGAAATCACCTGCGGCGGCGGCGCCACCCGCTCGCCGCTATGGCTGCAGATCCATGCCGACACCGCCGGCCTGCCGGTCGTGGTGCCAGAGGTCGCCGAGGCGCCGGCGCTGGGGGCGGCGGTGCTGGCCGCGCACGGCGCCGGCCACTTCGCCAGCATCGACGACGGCATCGCCGCCATGGTCCGCCCGGGCCGCAGGATCGAGCCGATCGCCGCCAACGTCGCCCGCTACGACGAGATCTACCGACGCTACGTCGAGCTTTACCCGGCGCTGAAGCCGCTTCGCGAGGCCGTATCCGCATGAGTTTGCCGAACACCCGGCTGCCCGAGCTGTATCGCACGATGCGGCGCATCCGCACCTTCGAGGAGCGCGTCGCCGAGTTGTACGCCCGCGGCCTGTCGGCGGGCTCGATGCTGCACCTCTCGATCGGCGAGGAGGGGGCGGCCGCCGGCGTCGCCGGAGCGATGCAGCCCCAGGACAGTTTCACGACGCACCATCGCGGCCACGGCATCTTCCTCGCCCGCGGCGCCGACCCGGCCCGGATGATGGCCGAGATCGGCGGCAAGGAGAGCGGCTACTGCCGCGGCAAGGGCGGCTCGATGCACATCGCCGACATGGCGCTCGGCCATCTCGGCGCCAACGCCATCGTCGGCGGCGGCATCCCGCACGTCGTCGGCGCCGGGCTGAGCTACAAGAACCTCAAGCGCGACGCGATCTCGGTCGCCTTCTTCGGCGACGGCGCCATGCAGCAGGGCGTGCTCTACGAGAGCATGAACATGGCGGCGCTATGGGACCTGCCGGTGCTGTTCGTCTGCATCAACAACCAGTACGGCATGGGCACGCGCATCGACCGCGCCACCCGCTCGATCGAGTTCGACCGCCGTGCCGAGGCTTTCGGCCTCGCCGCCGAGATGGTTGACGGCGAGGATGTCGAGGCGGTGCTCGAGGTCTCCCAAGGCCTCGCCGACGGCGCGCGCGCCGGCCGCCCAGGCTTCCTCGCCGTCTCCTGCTTCCGCTTCTTCGGCCATGGCCGAATGGACAAGTCGCCCTACCGCACCGCCGACGAGGAGGCGGTCGGCCGCAAGCGTGACCCGGTGGCGCGCGCCCGTGACACCCTCATCGCCACCGGCCAGAGCGACGCCGACGCGCTCGACGCGCTCGACACTGCGGTGGCGCGCGAGATGGACGCGACGATCGACTTCACCGCCGCCGCCGAATCCCCTGCTGCCGCGAGCATGTTCCGCGACGTCTACGGTCCCGGCGAGCCAGAGCCCGAGCCGCTCGGCCGCCGGCTCGACCGCGTGCTGGCGTCCTGATCATGGCGGCAACCGAAATCACCTACCGCGACGCCCTGCGCCGCGCCCTGCAGGACAGCATGCGCGCCGACGACACCGTCGTCGTCATCGGCGAGGAGGTCGGCGCCTATGGCGGCGCCTACGGCGTCACCAAGGACCTGATCGGCGAGTTCGGCGCCGCCCGGCTGATCGACACGCCGATCAGCGAGGCCGGCATCGTCGGCGTGGCCATCGGCGCCGCGATGACCGGCCTGCGCCCCGTCGCCGAGCTGATGTATGTCGACTTCCTCGGCCTGGTGATGGACCAGCTCGCCAACCAGGCGGCCAAGATCCGCTACATGTTCGGCGGCCAGATCGGCGTGCCGATGGTGCTGCGAACCCAGGGCGGCACCGGCCGCTCCGCCGGTGCCCAGCACTCCCAGAGCCTCGAAGGCTGGATCATGCACACCCCCGGCCTGCGCCTCGCCATGCCGGCGACCGCGGCCGACGCCTACCATCTGCTGCGCCACAGCCTGACCCTGCCCGACCCGGTGGTCTTCATCGAGCACAAATCGCTCTACACCCGTAAGGAGCAGGCCGACCTCGATGCCGGCCCATCCGCGCCCTGGGGCATGGCGGTGGTGCGGCGCGAGGGCCGCCACGCCACCCTGGTGACCTACTCGCGCATGGTGCACGTCGCGCTTGCCGCCGCCGAGACGCTCGCCGGCGACGGCATCTTCCTCGAGGTCATCGACCTGCGCACCCTCAACCCGCTCGACATGGCGACGGTCACCGGCTCGGTCGAGCGCACCGGCCGCGCCGTCGTGCTGAGCGAGGGCCCGCTCACCGGCGGCGTCGCGGCGGAGCTGGCGGCGCGCATCACCGAGGAGTGCTTCGACTACCTGGAGGACCCGGTGGTCCGGCTCGCCGGCGAGGACATCCCGATCCCGGTCTCGCCGGCCCTGGAGGGGGCGAGCATCCCGACGCCCGAGCTCATCGTCGCGACGCTGCGGCGGATGCTGGGCCGGGCCGCCGGCCGATGATCGCCGAGCTCACCCTGCCGCGCCTGGGCGAGACCATGGAAACCGGCCGCGTCACCGCGTGGCTGAAGCAGCCCGGCGAGCGCTTCCGCCGCGGCGAGACCCTGGTGGAGATCGAGAGCGACAAGACGGTGGTCGAGATGCCGGCGCTCGCCGACGGCGTGCTCGCCGAGATCGTGGTCGAGGCGGGTGCCGACGCCGATGTCGGCGCCGTGCTGTGCCGCTACGAGGACGGCCAGGACGCGCCAGCCCCTGCCGCCGCGCCGCCCCCGGAAATGACGGCGCCGTCCTCGCCGCCGTCCTCGCCGCCGCCCGCCACCGCCGAACACCCCGCCGACACGCCCGCCCCGCACCAGGCTGCCGCGCCCGCCGGCGCCCGCCGGGCAACGCCGCTGGCCCGGCGGCTGGCCCAGCGCCACAATCTTGCCCTCGCCGACCTCGCCGGCACCGGGCGGCGCGGCCGCATCGAGGCGGCGGACGTCCACGCGGCCCTGGCCGAGGCCCGCCCGGATGGCCCGCCACCGCAGGCCGCGACGCTGTCCCGCCTGACCGTGCCGGGCGGCAAGCTCGACCGCCGCGACTGGGCGTCGGCCCAGGCATCGGGCCTGCGCATCGTGCTGCTGCACGGGCTTGCCGCGGACGTGCAGAGCTGGGCGGCGCTGGCCGCCTCGCTGATGCGCGCGGGACGGTCGGTCACCGCCGTCGACCTGCCCGGCCACGGCACGACGGAGCTTGCCGCCACCGACATCGACAGCGCCGCCGCCGCCATGGCCGCCTTCCTCGACACGCTCGGCGACGAGGCGCCGGTGGAGCTGGTCGGGCACTCCCTGGGCGGCGCCATCGCCGCCCGCACCGCCCGCCTCGTGCCCGCCCGCATCCGCCGGCTGACCCTGCTCGCCCCCGCCGGCCTCGACCGCGCCATCGACGTCGAGTTCGTCCGCGGCATCGTCAGGGTGCGCAGCGGCGGCGCGCTCGCCCACCTGCTGCGCCGCCTGGTGGTCCGCCCGGCCCCGCTCACCCCCGCCCAGCTCGACACCCTGGCCGCCGAGCTCGCCCGCGGCCGGCTGACCGCGCTCGCCGACACCCTCGTCGACGATGCCGGCCAGCAGGTCGACATCACCGCCGACCTGCGCGCGCTCACCCTGCCGGTGCGCATCGTCTGGGGCCTGCAGGACCGCATCATTCCCTGGACGCAGTGCCGCGAGGCCGGCAGCCGCTGCGCCGTCCACCTGATCCCCGATGCCGGCCACGTGCCGCACTGGGACCAGCCGGCGGAGGTCGCCGCGCTGTTCGCCTGACGTGCCGTCCCACGAAGCCGTGACAAAACAAAGGAGGTTCACAACGATGAGCACCGAGGAGACGATCATCCAGCCGACCCGCCGCGCCCTGCTGCGCGGCCTGAGCTACACCGCGGCCGCCGCCGGCGGCGTCCAGCTCGCCCAGTTCGCGCTCGGCAGCACCCCCGCGCGTGCCCAGGCGCAGGCCAAACCGGTCAAGCTCGCCGTTGTCGCCCAGCAGCTCTCCGCCCAGTCCGACCAGCGCAGCTGGGCCGGCTTCCAGCAGTGGCTGAAGGCGACCGGGCTGGACAAGAGCTGGTCCGTCAACATGACCGACGCCAAGGGCGACCCCGGCGCCCTGGTCAGCCAGATCGAGAACGCGATCACCGCCAAGTCGGACGCGATCCTGGTCATGTACGGCACGCTGACGGCCGCCCACAGCGCGCTCGACGACCTCACGACCTCAAAAATTCCGTTCTTCAGCCTGGACAGCGGCTGGCAGTCGCCGGCGATCGCCGACATCACCTCCAACAACTGGGTGATGGGCGGCCAGTACAGCCAGTACATGGTCGACAGGCTGCTCGGCGAGGGCAAGCAGAAGGCCAACATCTGCGCCGTCATCGCCAACTTCCATCACGGTACCCGCAAGCGCGGCAAGGTGATGCGCGCGGTGCTCACCGAGAACGAGTGGATCACGCTGGAGGCCGAGCGCGTCATCCAGTATTCGGGCTTCTACGAGACGACGCAGAACGTGGTGAACGACTGGCTCGCCCGCTACGGCAGCGACCTCGACGCGATCTGGTGCCCGTGGGACGAGCCCGGCATGGCCGCCGCCGAGGTGATCAAGTCACGCAACCTGCAGGACAAGATCTTCGTCGTCTCCGCCGATGGCGCCGCGACCGCGATCGAGCGCATGCGCGACCCGACCTACCCGCTCAAGGCGACGACGGCGCAGGCCTTCGAGGTCTGGGGCGCCTACACCGGCTGGCTGATCAACGAGATCGTCGGCAAGGGACGCCCGTCCAAGGAGGTGGTGCCGGTGCCCACGGTGGAGTTCCCCGCCCCGCTGCTGGTCAACGGCGTGAACATCCCCGCCGCCGGCACGCCAACCTACGAGGCGACCGACCTCTACTACATCTACCGCGACCGTGCTCTGGCGGGCATGAAGAGCTGATGCAGGAAGCAAGCGGTTCTTTTTTGAAAAAAAGAACCAAAAAACTTTTATTTCGAAAGGAGATTTCTGGCCCGCCTGGCGCGCGACAGCGCCGGCAAAAGTTTTTTGCTTCTTTTTTTCAAAAAAGAAGCCCTTCCCTTCATGGATAACCTGTCCGGGGACATGAGCCGCGCCGGCGAGCTTCTGCTGAAGGCGCAAGCCATGGGCAAGAGCTTTGCCGGCACGGTGGCGCTGACCGGTGTCGACCTGGAGCTGCGCGCTGGCGAGATGCTGGCACTTGTCGGCGCCAACGGCGCCGGCAAGTCCACGCTGGTCAAGATCATCTGCGGCGCCCTGATGGCGGATGCCGGAACGCTGCAGGTCGGCGGCCAGGCGCTGCGCTGCCGCTCGGTCGCCGACGCGCTCGCCGCCGGCATCGCGGTCGCGCATCAGCAGGTCACGATCATCCGCCCGCTCACCGGGGCGGAAAACATCATGCTCGGCCGCGAGCCGCTGCGCGGCGGCCTGATCGACAACCGCGCGCTCGCCGAGGCCGCGCAGCGCCTTGCCGACCAGTTCGGCGTGCGCATCGACCTGCGCCGGCAGTGCGACACGCTCAGCCTCGGCGAGCTCAAGATCCTCGACATCCTCAAGGCGCTGGCCACCGGCCCGCGCATCCTGATCCTCGACGAGCCGACCGCCTCGCTGACGCTGGCCGAGACCCAGCTGCTGTTCGCCTTCCTCGCCGACCTCAAACGCCGCGGCCTGGGCATCCTCTTCATCTCGCATCACATGAACGAGGTGTTCGCCCGCTGCGACCGGATCGTGGTGCTGAAGGACGGCCGGGTCGTGCATGACGGCGCCGTGCGCGACACCACCCTGCCGGCGGTCGTGCGCCTGATGGTCGGCCGGGTGATCGAGGAGACCGACTGGACCAGCCACGCGGTCGGCGAGACGGAGGCCGCCATCATCGCCCTCGAGGGCCTGCGCATCGGCCGGTTGGAGGTGGCGCAGCTCCACGTGCGTCGCGGCGAGGTGGTCGGCGTCGCCGGCGTGCTCGGCGCCGGCCAGACCGAGCTGCTCGAGTGCCTGGCCGGTGCGCCACGCACCGCCGCCACGGCGCGCGCGGTCCGCCTCGCCGGCCTGTCCCGCCTGCCGGGCAACGTCGCCGAGGCGATCGACGGCGGCATCTACCTCGTCGCCGACGACCGGCTGCGCAAGGCGATCTTCCGCGGCCTGTCGGTCGAGGAGAACGTGCTGACCGGCTCGCTGCGCCAGGTCAGCCGCGGCGGCTTCGTCCAGGCCGGCCGCGCGCTCGCCACCGTGCGCGACATCGTCACCCGCCTGCGCGTGAAGTGCAGCGGCCCGCGTCAGGACATCATGCAGCTCTCCGGCGGCAACCAGCAGAAGGTGGTGTTCGGCCGCTGGCTGGCGCGCCTCGGCGCCCGCCTCGACGCCACCTCGACGCCGCCGGTGCTGCTGCTCGACAACCCCACCGAGGGGGTGGACGTCGGCAGCAAGGCCGAGCTCTACGCGCTGATCCGCGACCTCGCCCGCCAGGGTGCCGCCGTGCTGATCGCGTCCGCCGAGTTCTCCGAGCTGATCGCGCTGTGCGACCGCGTCTACTGCATCACCGGCGGCCATCTCGGCGCCTGCGTGCCGCGCGACGAGCTCTCCGAAGACCGCCTTTTGCTGGAGGTGAACTGACATGTCCGTCGCCACATCGGCGCCGCTCGCGCCCCGCCGCGACTACGCGGGGCTGGCCGCCCGCTACGGCACCGTCGGCGCCGCCTGCGTCATCTTCGCAGTCTTCGCCCTGGCCAGCGACCGCTTCGTCTCGGCCAGCAACATCAGCAACATCCTGGTGCAGATCTCGGTGCTGATGGTGATCTCCTCCGGCGTCACCGTCGCGGTCGCAAGCGGCGAGTTCGACCTCTCGGTCGGCCAGATCGCCGGCCTCTCCGGCGTGCTGGTCGCCGGGCTCATGGCCTGGTCGGGGCTGCCGATCGCGGTCGCGATCATCCTGGCCGTGCTCGCCGGCGTCGTGCTGGGCTCGATCAGCGGCCTGCTGGTCACCCGCCTGCGCATCCCCTCGCTGATCGCAACCCTGGCGATGGGCCCGATCGCGCTCGGCCTGAACTACGCCTATGACGGCGGCGACTCGATCTACACCGAGTTCCCCAAGGCGTTCTACGTCATCGCCACCGGCCATGTGTTCGGCGTGCTGCCGGTGCCGATCCTGATCGCGGTCGTCGTCGTCATCGCCTTCTACGTGCTGATCAGCCGCACCCGGCTCGGCCGCGCCCTGGTCGCCACCGGCTCCAACCTGCAGGCGGCGCGGCTCTCCGGCATCAACGTCAACCGCTGCCGGCTGCTGGCGCTCACCCTGTCGGCGTTCGGTGCGGCGATGGGCGGCGTGATGCTGACGGCGCGCCTCGGCACCGGCCAGCCCGGCGCCGGCGAGACCTACCTGATGGACAGCCTGACCGCCGTCTTCCTCGGCATGACGGCGTTCAAGCCCGGCCGCGCGACGGTGGAGGGCACGCTGGTCGGCGTCATCATCATCGGCATGCTGGACAATGGCCTCAACCTGCTCGGCGCACCGTTCTACGTGCAGAACGAAGTCCGCGGCGTGGTGATGATCGCGGCCGTCAGCCTCGCGGTGCTGCGGGGCGAGATCCGGTTTTTCTAAGCAAGCGCTTCTTTCTTGAAAGAAAGAAGCAAAGAACTTTTCTCCGCGCTGTCGCGTCTCTAAACGAGCAAAGGTTTTTTGGTTCTTTTTTTCAAAAAAGAACCGCTTGCCTGCCAAGGAGGTAACATGTCCCAACGCACCGCCCTCGTCACCGGCGCCAGCCGCGGCATCGGCCGCGCCATCGCCCTCGGCCTCGCGCGTGACGGCTTCGACGTCGTGCTCAACGACATCGAGCGCCAGCGCGACGAGCTGGCCGCGGTCGCCGGCGAGATCACCGCCCTCGGCCGTCGCGCCATCACCCTGCACGCCGACGTCAGCGACGCCGCCGCCGTCCGCGCCATGGTGCAGACAGCGATCGCCGAGGCCGGCCAGATCCACGCCGTCGTCAACAACGCCGGCATCCTGATCGCGAACACGGTGGAGCGCCTGCAGGAGGCGCAGTGGGACGCGGTGATGGACGTCAACGCGAAGGGCACCTTCCTCGTCGTGCAGGCGCTGCTGCCGCACATGCGCGAGCACCGCTACGGCCGCATCGTCAACATCGCCTCGATCGGCGGCAAGCACGGCGCCCCCGAGCAGGCGCACTACTCGGCGAGCAAGGCCGCGGTGATGGGCTTCACCCGCGTGCTCGCGCAGGAGGTCGGCCCGCTCGGCATCACCGCGAACTGCGTCTGCCCCGGCATCATCGTCACCGACATGGGCCGCACCAACCTGGCGGTGAAGGAGATCGCCGACGCCTGGATCGCCAAGACCGCGCTCGCCCGCCTGGGCCAGCCGGAGGACGTCGTCGGCCCCGCCTGCTTCCTCGCCTCGGACGCCTCCGCCTTCGTCACCGGCCAGTCGCTCAACGTCGACGGCGGCATTGTCCTGAGCTGAGCTCGAAGAACCCACGATGTATTTGGAAAAGCTGCGCCTCGACGGCCGCATCGCCGTGGTCACCGGCGGCGGCGGCGGCATCGGCCTGGCCTGCGGTGCAGCGTTGGCCGAAGCCGGCGCCCACGTCGTCGTCGCCGAACTCGACGCGGAGCGCGCCGGCCAGGGCGTGAGGGCCATCACCGCCGCCGGTGGCGACGCCCACGCCGTGGTCCTCGACGTCACCCGCACCGACAGCATCATCGACGCCGCCCGCCAGGTCGTTGCCGACCACGGCCGCATCGACATCCTGGTCTGCAACGCTGGGATCGTCGTCTCCGAGATCAAGGCGGAAGACCTCGACGACGAGGTCTGGCTGCGCCACATCGACATAAACCTGAACGGCGTCTTCCGCTGCTGCCGCGAGTTCGGCGGCATCATGCTCGGCCAGGGCCGCGGCGCCATCGTCAACATCGGCTCGATGGCCGGCTCGATCGTCGTGCGCCCCCAGGAGCAGGCCGCCTACAACGCCTCCAAGGCCGGCGTGCACCACCTCACCCGCTCGCTCGCCGCCGAGTGGGCCGAACGCGGCGTGCGCGTCAACGCCGTCGCGCCGACCTATATCGAAACCCCGCTGACCCGCTTTGGCATGGCCAAGCCCGAGCTCTACGACCAGTGGCTCGCCAACACGCCCATGCGCCGCGTCGGCCAACCCGACGAAATCGCCTCGGTGGTGCACTTCCTCGCCTCCGACGCGGCAAGCCTGCTCACCGGAAGCATCGTGTATGCGGATGCTGGCTACACCCTGTGGTAAGGAAGGCCAGGAGCTCTGCTCCTGGACCTCGCTGGGGCCGGCGCCGCCAGACCCGCATCCATCACGGCTGGCCTTCCCACCTGCCCCCGCGTTGACTTTGCCGCCCACGAGGACAAGCCTCCGCGCGGCAGCGCACGGGGCTCGGACATGGCGACACAGGACCAGCAGGCGCGCTATCCGAGCCTGGAGGGCCGTGCGGTTCTCATCACCGGCGGCGCGAGCGGCATCGGCGAGAGCATCGTCGAGGCCTTCGCCGCCCAGGGCGCCCGCGTTGCCTTTCTCGACATCGACGCCGCCGCCGGCGCTGCCTTAGCCGAGCGCCTCGTCGGCGGCGACAATCCGGCGCCGCGCTTTCACGCCTGCGACCTGCGCGACATCCCCGCCCTGCAGGCCGCCATCGCCGAGCTCGGACCGTTCACCGTGCTCGTCAACAACGCCGCCCATGACGAGCGCCACACCATCGCCGACGTCACGCCCGATTACTGGGATGATCGGATCGCGGTCAATTTGCGCCACCAGTTCTTCGCCGCCCAGGCCGTGGTGCCGGGCATGCGGCAGGCCGGCGGCGGCTCGATCATTAACATCGGCTCCACCAGCTGGCACCTCTCCGAAGGCGGCATGCCGGGCTACGTCACCGCCAAGGCCGGCGTCGAAGGCATGACCCGCGGCCTCGCCCGCGACCTCGGCCCGGACCGCATCCGGGTGAACTGCGTCCTCCCCGGCTGGATCATGACCGAACGCCAGATCACCCGCTGGCTGACCCCTGAGGGCGAGGCCAAGCTGATGGTCGACCAGTGCCTCAAGGAAAAGCTCGGCCCGATGGAGGTTGCCAAGATGGTCCTCTGGCTCGCCGCCGAAGACAGCCGGCTGTGCACGGCCCAGAACTGGATCGTGGACGGGGGGCGGGCGTAAGGAAGCAATCCTTTTTTGAAAAAAAGGACCAAAAAACTTCTATTCGATATAGTATCATACTCGCCGGTGACAGGCGCGAAGCGTGTATAAAAGTTTTTTGCTTCTTTTTCTCAAAAAAGAAGCCCTTCCTTCTCCTTGGCCTCATCATAGGCCAAGACCGCCACCCGCGCCCGTCGCCCGACCTCAGCCGCATCGAACCCCGCCCGATACAGGCTGGATCCCAGCCCAAACACGCTGACCCCGGCCGCGAGATAGCGCGCATAGTCGGCATCACCCACGCCGCCGACGGCGCCCAGCACGGTGTCGCGCGGCAGCACCGCCCGCATGGCGCCGATCCCCTCCGCGCCAAGCGTCGAGGCCGGAAAGAACTTCAGCGCCGAGGCGCCCGCCGCCAGCGCGCTGAACGCCTCGCTCGGGGTGAACACGCCCGGCAGGCTGACCATGCCGAGCGAGGCCGTCCGCGCAATCACCGCCGGGTTCATGTTCGGCGAGATGATCACCCGTCCGCCGAGGTCATGCACGGTGGCGACGTCCGCCTCGTGCAGCACCGTCCCGGCGCCGACCAGCACGTGCGGCGGCATCGCCCGGACGACGCGCGCGATGCTGTCGAACGGCTCGGGCGAGTTGAGCGGCACCTCGATGGCCTCGAACCCGGCCTCGGCGAGCAGCATCGCCAGCGCCACCACCTCGTCGGGCCGCACGCCGCGCAGGATGGCGACCAGATGGCGTCGCAGCGCCGGCCAGGGGGTTGCAGAACGCGTGGTAAGGCTCATGCGGCATGCTCCATCCGGTCGGGCCAGAGCCGGGCCGCCGCGTGCATCAGGCCGGCGCGGGTCGCCGCCTCGGCATCGACCAGGCTCGCCGCAACGCCGGCCACCTCAAGCGCCCGGCCATAGCGCTCCGCCAGCGCCCCGCTGGCAACCAGCGTCACGCCGCCGGCGAGCGACCCGCCGCCGGCGATCCCGGCACTCGCGATCCCCGCACTTGCGATCCCCGCACTTGCGATCCCCGCACTTGCGATCTCCGTGCCGACCAGCAGCCCGGACAGCCGCGCCGTGGCCGCGGCCGCGCCAAGCCCCTGCAGCAGCCCTGCGGCGCGCACGCCGAACAGCGCTCGGGTGAGCCGCTCCGGCGCCGCCAGGCCTCGCGCCACCCCGTCGGCAAACGCCGCGTCGTCGAACTCGGCCGCCAGGTCGACGCTGTGGCGCAGCACCGACTGCCCGCCCAGCAGCGCGAACAGCTCCCCCGTCATCGCGGTCTCGAAGCGGCTGATCCGCCCCGCCGCCAGCCACACCCATTTGCAATGCGTGCCCGGCAGAACAACGAGTCCGGCGAGGCCCGGCGCGCCCGCCAGCACCCCCAGCAACTGCGTCTCCTCGCCGCGCATCACGTCCGCCGGCTCGGCCGACGACACGCCAGGCAGGATGCGCACATCGACATCGGCGATCCCGACCGGCATCGCCGCATCGCAGATCGCGCCGAGGTCGGCCGGCAGGGCGACGTAAGGCGCCTCCCGCCAGCCCTGCCGCGCGCCCACCATGCCGCACAGCAGCACCGGCCCGCCGCCGAACCCCAGCGCCGCCAGGTGCTCGCGCAGCACCGGCTCGAACGCCTCGGGCGCCAGCCCGCCCATCCCCTGTCCGGAGCGCCGTTCCGCCAGCACCCGCCCCGCCGCATCCACCGCCCACAGCCGCAGGCTGGACGTGCCCCAGTCACCAACGATGCAGGCAGCCTCTACCACTCGGCAAAACTGCCATCGGCATGGCGCCAGATCGGGTTGCGCCAGCGATGCCCGATCGCCGCCTGCTCGATCACCTTGGCCTCATCCACCTCGATGCCGAGCCCAGGCCCCTGCGGCATCCGCACGTGCCCGTCCTCGTACTGAAACACCGCCGGGTCGACCAGGTAGTCGAGCAGGTCGTTGGTCTGGTTGTAGTGGATGCCCAGGCTCTGCTCCTGGATCCACGCATTGTAGCAGACGGCGTCGAGCTGCAGGTTCGCCGCCAGCGCGATCGGCCCCAGCGGGCAGTGCAGAGCGAGCCCGACATCATAGGCCTCCGCCATCGCCGCGATCTTGCGCGTCTCGGTGATCCCGCCGGCATGCGACGGGTCCGGCTGGATGATGTCCACATAGCCGCCGGCCAGGATGTGCTTGAAGTCCCAGCGCGAAAACAGCCGCTCCCCCAGCGCGATCGGGGTGCTGCAATGGTTGGCGATCTCGCGCAGCGTCTCGGCGTGCTCGCTCAGCACCGGCTCCTCGATGAACATCAGCCGGAACGGGTCAAGCGCATGCGCCAGCACCTTGGCCATCGGCTTGTGCACCCGCCCATGGAAATCCACCGCAATGCCGAAATCCGCCCCGCACGCCTCCCGGATGGCGCCCACCCGCGCCAGCACCGCATCGATCTTGGCAAAGCTGTCGACGTACTGCATCTCCTCGGTCGCGTTCATCTTGATCGCCGTAAAACCACGCTCCTGCGCCGCGCGCGCCTGCCGCGCCGTATCATCCGGCCGGTCCCCACCGATCCAGGAATACACCCGGATCCGCTCCCGGCACTGCCCGCCGAGCAACTGGTGCACCGGCACGTTGAGCGCCCGCCCCTTGATGTCCCACAGCGCCTGATCGATCCCGGCAATGGCGCTCATATGCACCGCCCCGCCGCGATAGAAGCCGCCGCGATACAGCACGTTCCAGTGGTCCTCGATCAGGAACGGATCACGCCCGATCAGGTAATCCGCCAACTCGTCGACCGCGGCCGCCACCGTCGCCGCCCGCCCCTCGACGATCGGCTCGCCCCAGCCGGTGATGCCCTCGTCGGTCTCGACCTTGAGAAACAGCCACCGCGGCGGCACCGCGTAGGTGGTGAGCTTGGTCACCTTCATGGAACGTCACTTTCAGTATAGCGGGAAGGCCAGGAGCTCTGCTCCTGGACCTCGCTGGGGGCGGCGCCCCCAGACCCGCATCCGTTAAGATGCTCAACGCCACAGACCTTACCGTGTGGCAAGACTAACAAATGGATTTTAAAGGCTCCGCCTTTAATGGGGTCCAGGGGCAACGCCCCTGGCCTTGGTTCCAGGAAGGCAAAACGATGACTGTGCGAATAGCATTACCCCTGCAACTGGGCCTGGGCGAAGGCCCGTTCTGGTCGGCGGCGCGCGGCGCGCTCTACCTCGTCGACATCGTGGCGGGCGCGGTGCTCTGCTGGCGCCCGGGCTCTGGCCTGGCGCCGCGGCGCTGGGTGCTCGGCGAGCCGGTCAGCGCCGCGATCCCCCGCCGCTCCGGCGGCCTCGTCGTCACGCTCGCCTCGCATGTCGCGCTGTTCGACGAGGGCGACGCGGCGGTGACGGTGCCGTTCGCCCATCCGGACCCGGACCCGACGAACCGCGCCAACGAGGCGCGTTGCGACGCCGCCGGGCGGCTGTGGCTCGGCACCATGCAGAACAACATCACGCCGCAGGGTCAGCACGGGCCGGTCACCGCCGCGACGGGCGGCCTGTTCCGCATCGACGCCGACGGCGCGGTGAGCCGCCACGGCGCGGGGATCGGCATCCCCAACACGCTGTGCTGGAGCCCGGACGGCGGCACCCTCTACTTCGCCGACACGGTGGCGCGGCGCATCGACGCCTTTCCGTTCGACGCCGCCTCCGGTCGGCTCGGCGCGCCGGCGCCGTTCGTCCACGGTGGCCCCGGCGCGCCGGACGGCTCGGCGATCGATCGCGACGGCTTCCTGTGGACGGCGCGCTGGGGTGCCGGCTGCCTGGTCCGCACCGCGCCGGACGGGCGTCTGGACCGGGTGATCGAGCTGCCGGCCCGTCAGCCGACGAGCTGCGTCTTCGCCGGCACGACCCTGTTCGTCACCACCGCCCGCATCGACCTCGCCGCGCCCGGCGAGGCGGACGGCGCGCTGCTGGCGATCGAAACCGGCATCGAGGGCCCAGACCTGCACGAATTCGCCGGCTGAACGGCTACGCCCGCGCCTGCCGGCGGCGGGTCAGGCCGGACTGGACGATCACCGCGAACAGCAGAAAGGCGCCGCTCGCCAGCCCCTGATACGAGGCGTTCAGGGTGCCGACCTGGTTGATCACGTTGTCGATCAGTCCAAGCAGCAGCGCCCCGCACAGCGCCCCGCTGAGCGTGCCGACGCCGCCGGTGAGCAGCACCCCGCCAACCACGGCGGCGGCGATCGACTGCAGCTCGTAGCCGGTGCCCGCACCGGACAGGCCGGAGCTCAGATGCGCCGCCAGCAGCGCCCCGGCGAACCCCGCAATGCCGCCGCTCAGCGCGTAGGTCGCGAGCTTGATCCGCTCGACGGGGATGGCGAGCATCCGCGCCGCCTCCTCGTTGCCGCCGACGGCGAACACCGCGGCGCCGTAGCGGGTGCGGTTCAGCAGCACCGCGGCGGCGCCGACACCGAGCAGCAGGATCCAGATCAGGTTGTCGAGCCCGAGCATGCGCCCGTTCACCAGCCGGCCGAACAGCCCGGGATCGGCGATCACCATGCTCTCGCCGGCCAGCACGATCGACAGCGCCCGGAGCGCCAGCAGCGCCGCCAGGGTGACGACGAACGGCGCCATTCGGCCAAAGGCGATCAGGCTGCCGTTCACCAGCCCGACGGCGACGCCGCAGCAGGTCGGCAGCAGCAGCTCCGGCAGCGCGCCGTAAGGGGCCGCATAGGCCGCGAGCACGGTCGCGAGCCCGACCATCGAGCCCACCGAAAGGTCAAAGCCGCCAAGGATGATCACCAGGCTCTGCCCGATCGTCACCAGGCCGACAAAGCTCGCCGCAGTGACGATGTCGTCGAGGTTGCCGGGCCGCAGGAAGTTCGGGAACGCGAGCCCGGCGGCAAGCACGGCCAGTGCCAGCAACACCGCCGCCCCGCGCGCCTGCAGCAGCCCCAGCAGCCGGGCGCGTCGTTCTCCGCCGCGCTCCGACACCCGCTCAGCCACCTGAACGCTGCAGATAGAGTGCGGCGATGATGAACCCGGCTTTCAGCATCTGCGCGTAGTTGCCGTTGACGTCGTTCATGATGAAGCTCGCGTCGAGCACGGTCAGCAGCAGCACGCCGAACACGCTGCCGAGGATGGAGATGCGGCCGCCGGAAAGCGGCGTGCCGCCGATCACCGCCGCGGCGATGGCGTCGAGCTCGGCGCCGGCGCCGATGTAGTTCGGGTCCGCAGCCCCCAGCCGGGTGGTCGCCATCGCCCCCGCAAGCCCGGCCAGCAGCCCGCTCGCGCTGTACACCAGCAGCAGGGTGCGCCGCACCGGCACCCCGGCGAGGAACGAGGCGGTGCGGCTCGCGCCGACGAACACCACCCGCCGCCCCCAGACGCTGCGCGCCACCGCAAAGCCCACCGCGGCGGCGATCGCCAGCGCCCCGATCGCCACCAGCGGCAGCCCGGCGAACACCGCCCGGCCCAGCGTCGCATAGGCCACCCCCGGCGGCAGGTTGACCCGCGCCCCGCCCAGCATCGCCTGCGCCAGACCCCGCGCCGCGACCAGCAGCGCCAGCCCCGAAATCAGCGGGTCGATGCCGAGCACCGCCACCAGCACCCCGTTCAGCGCCCCGGCGGCAAGCCCGGTCAGCACCCCGAGCGGCAGCGCGACCGCCGCGCCGGCGCCGAGCGACAGCCCGATCGTCGCCGAAGCGAGCCCCATCACCGAGCCGACCGAGAGGTCGATCCCCCGGGTGCCGATCGCCAGCGACTGGCCGAGCGCGATCAGGATCAGCGGCGCGGCGGTGAACAGCAGGCTGCGCACGGCGAACGGGTTCTGAAAGCCCGGCGTCGCCACCAGGTCAAACCCGACCAGCAGCGCAAAGGCGACGTAGACGCTGCGCGCCTTGAGCCAGCCGCCAACCGCCCGCGCGCCGGGCCGGGGCGCGATGTCGACCGACGGGCTCATGCGTTGTCCGTCGCCGGCGTCGCGGCGCCAAGCAGCCCCGGCCTCGCGGCGCCAAGCAGCCCCGGCGTCGCGGCGCCAAGCAGCCCCGGCGTCGCAGCGCCAAGCAGCTCCGGCGTCGCGGCGGCAAGCAGCGCCAGCATCGCCTCCGGCTCGGCGCCTGCCGTCGACATCCCGCCGGCGACCGCCCCTTCGGACAGCACGACCAGCCGCCCGGCCAGCGCCAGCAGCTCCTCGACCTCGGAGGAGGTGACCAGCACGCCGAGCCCCTGCTCGGCCAGGCTGCGGATCGCCCGGTGCACCTCGGCCTTGGCGCCGACGTCGATGCCGCGCGTCGGGTCGTCCAGCATCACCACGCGCGGCTCGAGCGACAGGCAGCGCGCCAGCAGCACCTTCTGCTGGTTGCCGCCGGACAGCCCGCCGATCGCCTGGCCGGGCCCCGCCGTCTTGATGCCCAGCGAGGCGACGAAGCGGCCGACCAGCGCGTCCTGCCGCCGGCGCGAGACAATGCCGAACCGCGCCAGCCGCGGCAGCACCGCCGCGGTCAGGTTCTCGCGCACCGACAATCCCGGAAAGATGCCCTCCGCCCGCCGGTCCTCGGACAGAAAGCCAAGCCCGCGCGCCAGCGACCGCGACGGGCTCGGCTGGCTCAGCGCCCGCCCGTCCAACCTCACCGTGCCGCCGTCCGGCCGCTCGGCGCCGAACAGCGCCTTGAGCGTCTCCGTCCGCCCGGCGCCGAGCAGCCCCGCCAGCCCGACGATCTCGCCCGACGCCACCTCCAGCGACACGTCGCGCACCCGGTGGCGCCACTGCAGCCCGCGCACCGAAAGCCGCGCCGCCCCCGCCGGCCCGCTCGCGGCGGCGGCCGGCGGGCTGCCCAGCCCACCCTCGCGGCCGAGCATGGCCGCGATCAGCGCCTCGCGCGGCAGCTCGGCCGGCGTGGCACTCGCCACCGTCCGGCCGTCGCGCAGCACCGTCAGCCGGTCGCACAGCCGGTAGCACTCCGACAGCCGATGGCTGACGAACACCACCCCGATGCCGTCGCGACGCAGCGCCTCGACGACGCCGAACAGCACCTCCACCTCGGCCCCGCTCAGCGCCGAGCTCGGCTCGTCGAGGATCACCACCCGCGCCCCAAGCGACACCGTCCGCGCGATCGAGACCATCTGCTGCAAACCGAGTCCGAGCGAGGCGAGCCGCGCCCGCGGCGACACCGGCAGCCCGAATCGCTGCAGGATCGCCGCCGTGTCCGCCTCCATCCGCCGCCGGTCGATCAGCAAACCCCGCCGCGGCTCGCGCCCGAGAAACACGTTGGCGGCGACGCTGCGCTCAGGGATCAGGTTGATCTCCTGGTAGACGGCGGCGACACCCTGGCGCTGCGCGGCTCGCGGGCTGTCGAACGCCACCGGCTGGCCGTCCAGCAACAGCTCGCCGCCGCTCGGCTGATGAAACCCGGTCAGGATCTTGATCAGGGTGGACTTGCCCGCCCCGTTCTCACCCATCAGCCCGTGCACCTCGCCCGCGGCGATCACCAGGCTGACGCCGCGCAGCGCCATCGCGGCGCCGAAGCTCTTGGTCACCGCGCGGGCTTCGAGGGTCATGGAAGGAAGAGCTTCTTTTTTGAAAAAAAGAAGCAAAAAACTTTCATCCGTAAGTCGCTCCCCTCGGCCAAAGCCTTTTATCAGGCAGAAGTTTTTTGGTTCTTTTTTTCAAAAAAGAACCGCTTGCTTTTCCTAGTATGGCGCGCCGCTACTCACCGCCGCCGCCGCATTGGAGCTGTCGTAAAGCGCGTCCTTCATCGTCATCGTCTGCGGCACCGGCTTGCCGCCGAACCAGTCCGCCAGCGCCTTGAACGACAGCGTGCCGAACCGCGGATTGGTCTCGATCACCGCCTGCGCCGTGCCGTCGGCGACCGCCTGCACCATCGCCTTGGTGCCGTCGATCGAGACGATCTTCACGTCCTTGCCAGGGCTGCGGCCGGACTGGGTGATCGCCGTCATCGCGCCCAGCGCCATCACGTCCGCCTGGGCGTACAGCGCGTTGACGTTGGGGTGCGCCAGCAGCAGCTGGTCGGTCACCTTCTGCGCATCGGTCGCCGACCAGTTGCCGGTCTGCGCCGCCAGCAGCGTCATCCCCGGATGCGCGCGCAGCCCCTCGGCAAAGCCGTCCGTCCGCGCGGTCTCGACGCTGTTGCCGTAGGCGCCCTGGATCTCGATGATCTTGGCGTGGCCGCCGGTTGCCGCCGCCATCGCCGCCGCCGCGCGCAGCCCCTGAGCATGGAAGTCCGAGCCCAGGAAGGTGATCACCGGATGGCAGGCCGTGCCCGCCGTCTGCCGGTCGATCGTCACCACCGGAATGTTCTTCGCCGCCGCCTGCTCCAGCGCCGGCTGCAGCCCGGTCGCATTCAGGGGTGCGACCACCAGCGCCTGCGCGCCCTGGCTGATCATGCTCTCGATGTCGGCCACCTGCTTGGCCTGGCTGTCCTCGGCGTTGGTGTAGAGCAGCCGCGTCACGCCAGCCGCCGCGGCCGCCGCCTTGACGGACGCCGTCTCGCCGGCGCGAAACGGGTTCTGCTCGTTCTCGGACTGCGAAAACCCGACCACCATGCCGGAGAGCGAGGCATGGCTCGGCGACGGGTCGGTGCAGGTCGCGCTCGACTGCGACTGCACCGTCTGCGGCCCCGCCGATTGCTGCGCCCGCGCCCCCGGCGCCGCCACGGCAAGGCTCAGCAAGGCGGCAGCCGGCCAGCTGGCGGCCCGTTGCTTGGTCATCGTCACACTCCCTCGATCCAGCCATTGACCGTCCCATGACGGCGGCCGTGTTGGCGGCACACTAGTAAGCAGGCTGAAGGAAGGCCAGGGGCTTTGCCCCTGGACCCCTTTAAAGGCGAAGCCTTTTAAATCCATTTATCAACCATGCCACCACGGCGAGTAAGAAAACCAAGACCTCTGATCGGATCAAAGTTCTTTGCTTCTTTCTTTCAAGAAAGAAGACCTTGCTTGCCTAAACCGACGGCAGAACCAGGCTCTCCAGCGACCGCCCCTCGCAATCCACCCCGATCGCCGCCTCCGCCGCCGCCGCCGTCAGCATCAGCACCGCGGCGACGAGGTAACCACCGCTGACCATCCACGCGCTGCCCGTGCCGATCAGCGAGCCCAACACCCAGGGGGCGACGATGCCGCCGACCCCGGTGCCGGCGGCATAGAACAGCGCGATCGCGAGCCCCCTCGCCTCGAGCGGGAAGATTTCGCTCGCCGTGAGGTAGGCCGAGCTGGCGGCAGCGCTGGCGACAAAGAAGATCAGCATCCAGGCGATCATCTGCCGCATCTCGTTCAGCAGGCCGTAGCCGAACAGCAGCGCGGTGGCGGCCAGCAGCAGCCCGGAGAGCGCGTAGGTGCCAGTGATCATGCGACGCCGGCCGACGGTGTCGAACAGCGGGCCGAGCAGCACCGGGCCTGCGAAGCTGGCGGCGGCGAGCGGCAGGATATGCAGCCCCATGCGCTGCGGCGGCACATGGTAGAAGGCGTGCATCACCATGCCGTAGGTGAAGAACACGGCGTTGAAGAGGAACGCCTGGGCGGCCATCAGCGTCAGCACGAGCAGGCTGCGGGCGCGGTAGCGTCCGAGCATCAGCTCGCAGATCCCCATCAGCGTCATCGTCGGCCGCGCGGCGACGAAAGCGCAGTCGAGCGCCGGCAACGCGCCCTGGCGGCTGCAGCGGCCCTCGATGTGGTCCATCACCTCGCGCGCCTCGGCGTCGCGGCCATGCGCGATCAGCCAGCGCGGGCTTTCGGGCACCCAGCCGCGCAGCAGCAGCACCAGCAGGCCGAGCAGGCCGCCGATCAGGAAGCCGAGCCGCCAGCCGATGCCGAGTGCGACGACGTGGCCGCTCAGCAGCGGGATGGAGGCGCCGGCGCCGATCGCGGCACCCACCCAGAACGTGCCGTTGATCGCCAGGTCCACCCGGCCGCGCAGCCGCGCCGGAATGAGCTCGTCGATCGCCGAGTTGATCGCCGAGTACTCGCCGCCGATGCCCACGCCGGTGATCAGCCGGAACAGCGCGAAGCTCCAGAAGCTCCAGGCGCAGGCCGAGAGCAGCACGCCGATGACGTAGACCAGCAGGGTGATGCTGAACACCGCCTTGCGTCCCACCCGGTCGGTGAGCCAACCAAAGATCAACGCGCCGACCACCGCACCGGCCACGTAGGCCGAGGCCGAGCTGCCGACCTGGGCCGCACTCAACGCCAGCGTGCGCGGATCCTGCAGCGCCGGCCCGATGGAGCCGACGATGGTGACCTCCAGCCCGTCGAGAACCCAGGTAATCCCCAGCGCCACAACCACCAACATGTGGAAGCGGCTCCAGTGCAGCCGATCCAGCCGCGCCGGAATGTCCGAGTGCGTCATCTGCAGCGTCATATCGATTGTCTCGAGCCGTATTGTACTCGCGCCTGCTGGCCCGCCGTGCCGATGCGCCGGTTCCACCCAGTCCCTCCAATAACATAGTGTTCACCGATTGTCAGTCGAGAGGCGGGATTGTCAGCCCGGCTCTGTCGGCCGACACTAATTCTGCGGAAATTGGCCGTGTTGCACTGCAGCACGGCCAGGCAATACTGGAGGTTTCGTGCACCCTGTCGCTCTTGATCGCGCCGCGCTGACGGAGCTCCCAGCCAGCGTGCACGCACCAGGCTTCGACCCGGCGCGGGTCTCCGCCGGGATCGTGCATCTCGGCCTCGGCGGCTTCAGCCGCGCCCACCTGGCGCGCTACACCCACGACCTGATGGCGCTCGACGCCTCGGCGCTCAGCTTTGGCATCGTCGGCGCCGGCCTGCTGCCGGGCGACCGCCGCATGGCCGAAAGCCTGAACCCGCAGGACAACCTCTACACCCTCAGCGAGCGCGTCGGCGCCGACGAGACGGTGAGCGTGATCGGCTCGCTCGCCGGCTGCCTGTTCGCCGGGCAGGACAGCAGCGCCCTGCTCGACGCGATCGACGACCCGGCGATCCGCATCGTCAGCCTGACGGTGACCGAGAACGGCTACTGCCTCAACCGCGCCACCAAGCGGCTCGACCCCGAGCACGCGCTGATCCGCGCCGACCTCGCGGACCCGGCGCGCCCGCGCAGCGCCATCGGCGTCATCGTCGAGGCCTACCGCCGCCGCCGCACCGCCGGCGCCGCCCCCTTCACCGCCCTGAGCTGCGACAACATCCAGCACAACGGCACCGTGCTGCGCGACGCCGTGCTGGCGCTGGCCAGGCTGCGCGACCCGGACCTGGCCGACTGGATCGCCGCCGCAGCGAGCTTCCCGAGCACCATGGTCGACCGCATCACCCCGGTGACGACGCCTGACGACCGCGCCGAGCTCGAGCGCCGCCACGGCCTCACCGATCGCTGGCCGGTGGTGTGCGAGACCTTCCGCCAATGGGTCATCGAGGACCGCTTCATCGCCGGCCGCCCGGCCTGGGAGCGCGTCGGCGCGCAGTTCGTCGACGACGTCGCCCCCTACGAGTTCATGAAGCTGCGGCTGCTGAACGCCAGCCACCTCGCCATCGCCGGCCTCGGCCGCCTCGCCGGCGCGGTCACCGTCGACGAGGCGATGGCGCTGCCGTCAATGACAAGCTACATGGCCGCGCTGATGGACCGCGAGACCGGCCCGACGCTGCTGGCCGTCCCCGGCATCGACCTGGCCGCCTACAAGGCAGAGCTGATCACGCGCTTTGCCAACACCGCGATCAAGGACACGGTCGAGCGCGTCAACACCGACGCCCCGCTCAACGTCCTCGTCGACCCGATCCGCGACCGCCTGCGCGACGATCAGCCGGTCAACCTGCTGGCCCTCGCACTCGCCGCCTGGCTCCGCCGCGTGCGCGGCGAGGACGAGCAAGGCCAGCCGATCGACATCCGCCACCCCCTGGCGGCGCAACTGCGCGAAGCCGCCCTCACCGGCGGCGAGGACCCAACCCCGCTGCTGCGCATCGCCCCGCTGTTCGGCGAGCTCGGCCAGGACGAGCGCCTGATCCAGCCCGTCCGCCGCTGGCTCGGCCTGCTCTACCAGCGCGGCAGCCGGGCGACGCTCGGCCAGGCGGCGGCGGAGCTGGCGTTTTAACCCACGAGGCGGAGTGAGCCCCAAGGTTCCGATTGCGCGAAGCGCCGTTGGAAGCGCTCACGCAGGGGAAGCCCCTGGCGTTGCGCGCCTTCCTTGACGAAGCGCCAAGCTGATGACACCGTGACTGCAACGAGCAGAGCCGCGCCCAGCGGTCGCTACGAAAGGTGAGGACGCACGATGGCCGCTCAACGGCACCCATTTCTACGCCTGGCAGCCACCGGCCTGCTTGGCGCCTGCTGCGCCACGGCCGCGGCCAAAGCCGACACCACCCTGACCATCGCCACGGTGAACAACGGCGACATGGTCGTGATGCAGAAGCTGTCCTCGCAGTTCGAGCAGCAGCATCCGGACATCCACCTGCGCTGGGTGGTGCTGGAGGAGAACGTGCTGCGCCAGCGCGTCACCACCGACATCGCCACCCACGCCGGCCAGTTCGACGTCACCACCGTCGGCAACTACGAGGTGCCGATCTGGGCCAAGCAGGGCTGGCTGATGCCGTTCGACAACCTGCCAAGCACCTACGACGTCGACGACCTGCTCGCCCCGGTGCGCAAGGGCCTGACCTATGACGGCAAGATCTACGGCCTGCCGTTCTATGCCGAAAGCGCAATGACCTACTATCGCACAGACCTGTTCGACAAGGCCGGCATCAAGATGCCCGCCGCCCCGACCTACGAACAGATCCGCCAGTTCGCTGACAAGATCACCGACAAGCCGAACCAGGTCTACGGCATGTGCCTGCGCGGCAAGCCCGGCTGGGGCGAGAACATGGCCTACGTCACCTCGCTGGTGAATGCCTTCGGCGGCCAGTGGTTTGGCACCGGTTGGAAGACCACGATCAACACCCCGCCCTGGCACAAGGCCATCGGCTACTACGACGCGATCCTGAAGGCGGACGGCCCGCCGGGCGCCACCTCCAACGGCTTCAACGAAAACCTCGCGCTGTTCAGCAGCGGCCACTGCGGCATGTGGATCGACGCCACCGTCGCCGGCGGCCTGCTGTTCAACAAGGCGCAGTCGAGCGTTGCCGACAAGGTCGGCTTCGCGCCGATGCCGACCGCCGCCGACCCGAACGCGCCGACCTGGCTGTGGAGCTGGAACCTGGCGATCCCGACCTCGTCCAAGCAGAAGGCCGCGGCCACCGAGTTCGTCACCTGGGCGACCTCGAAGGACTACATCGCGCTGGTGGCCAAGGCCAATGGCTGGGTCTCGGTGCCCCCCGGCACCCGCCAGTCGACCTACAGCAACCCGGCCTACCAGCAGGTCGCGCCGTTCGCCGGCTTCGTGCTCAACGCCATCAACGTGTCCCATATCGACGGGCCGACGGCGAACCCCCGCCCCTACACGGGCGCGCAGTTCGTCGCCATCCCCGAGTTCCAGGGCATCGGCACCCAGGTCGGCCAGACCGTCGCCGGCACCCTGACCGGCCAGAGCACGGTGGACAGGGCGCTCGTCGCGGCGCAGTCGGCGACCGCGCGCACGATGAGCCAGGCCGGCTACCCCAAGCAGTAGTGGCAAGGCCGTCAGCATGAGCAGCACCGCCCTCTCGCCGGCCACCTTGCCGGTGGGGGCGGCGGCGTCGCGTCGGGCGCGGCGCGGGCCGGGCTTCGCGCTCGTCGCGCCCTCGGTCGCCGTGTTGCTGGTGTGGATGATCGTCCCGCTGGTGCTGACCGTCCTGTTCTCGCTCTACCGCTACAACCTCATCGACCCGACGCAGCACGGCTTCGCCGGCATCGACAACTACGTCTACCTGGTCACCGACCCGGATTTCTGGGCCTCGCTGATCAACACCCTGGTGCTGGTCGGCGCGGTGCTGGTGATCACCGTCGGCCTCGGCACCCTGCTCGCGGTGCTGTTTGACCAGGACTTCCCGGGCAAGAGCGTCGCCCGCCTGCTCGCCATCTCGCCGTTCTTCGTCATGCCGACGGTCGCCGCGCTGATTTGGAAAAACCTGCTGATGCACCCGATCTACGGGGTGTTCGGCGCCGTCGCCCGCTCGGTGGGCCTCGCCCCCGTCGACTGGTTCGCCCAGTTCCCGATGGCCTCGGTGATCGCCATCGTCTCCTGGGAATGGCTCCCCTTCGCCATCCTCATCCTGCTCACCGCCGTGCAGTCGCTCGACCACGAGCAGCGCGAGGCCGCCCGCATGGACGGCGCGGGTCCCATCGCCAGCTTCGTCTACATCACCCTGCCGCATCTGCGCCGCGCCATCGGCGTCGTCGTCATGATCGAGACGATCTACCTGCTGACGGTGTTCGCCGAGATCTTCGTCACCACCTCGGGCGGCCCCGGCAACGCGACGACCAACCTCGCCTTCCTGATCTACTCGCGCGCCCTGCTGCAATACGATATCGGCGGCGCCTCGGCCGGCGGCGTGGTCGCGATCATCCTGGCCAACATCGTGGCCCTGTTCCTGGTGCGCAGCGTCGCCCGCCGGCTGGTGGCCTAGCATGCAGGCGAGCGCGCTGCAGCGCATCACCATCACCATCCTCGGCTGGCTCGTCGGCCTGCTGCTGTTCTTCCCGATCGCCTGGATGCTGCTCACCAGCTTCAAGAGCGAGAGCGCGGCGATCACCCCGAGCCCGCTGTTCGGCCCCACCTTGGCCTCCTACGCCGAGGTGTTCGCCCGCGAAGACTACACGCGCTTCGCCCTCAACAGCGTCGTCATCTCGCTCGGCGGCACCCTCCTCGCCCTGGCGCTCGCCATCCCGGCCGCCTACTCGATGGCCTTCCACCCCTCGCCGCGCACCCGCGGCACCCTGCTGTGGATGCTGTCGACCAAGATGCTGCCGCCGGTCGGCGTGCTGGTGCCGATCTACCTGACCTTCCGCAACTTAGGCCTGCTCGACACCCGCTCCGGCCTGCTGATCATCTACGCGCTGATGAACCTGCCGATCGTCGTCTGGATGCTGTTCACCTTCTACAAGGACGTGCCGGTCGAAATCCTCGAGGCCGGCCGCATGGACGGCGCCACCACCTGGGGCGAGATGGTCTACCTGCTGATGCCGCTCACCCTGCCCGGCGTCGCCTCCACCGGGCTGCTGTCGCTCATCCTGTGCTGGAACGAGGCCTTCTGGAGCCTCAACCTGACCTCCTCGAGCGCCGCCCCGCTGACCGCCTTCATCGCCTCGTTCTCGTCCCCCGAGGGCCTGTTCTTCGCCAAGCTCTCCGCCGCCTCGACGATGGCGGTCGCCCCCATCCTGGTGTTCGGCTGGCTCAGCCAGCGCCAGCTCGTCCGCGGCCTCACCTTCGGCGCCGTCAAGTAGGAGCATGCCATGGCCACCCTGACGCTGCGCGGCCTACGCAAGAGCTACGGCGAGACCGAGATCATCAAGGGCGTCAACCTCGACATCGCCGAGCGCGAGTTCGTCGTCTTCGTCGGCCCCTCCGGCTGCGGCAAGTCGACCCTGCTGCGCATGATCGCCGGGCTCGAGGAGATCACCTCGGGCGAGCTGATGATCGACGGCAAGCGCGTCAACGAGGTCGGCCCCGCCGACCGCGGCCTCGCCATGGTCTTCCAGTCGTATGCGCTCTATCCGCACATGACGGTGCGCCAGAACATGGCCTTCGCCCTGCGCCTGGCCAAAGTCCCCAAAGTCGAGCGCGACCGCAAGGTCGACGAGGCGGCCCGGGTGCTGCAGCTCGGCCCCTATCTCGACCGCACCCCCAAGGAGCTCTCCGGCGGCCAGCGCCAGCGCGTCGCCATCGGGCGCGCTATCGTGCGCGATCCCAAGGTCTTCCTGTTCGACGAGCCGCTCTCCAACCTCGACGCGGCGCTGCGCGGCCAGACGCGCATCGAGCTGCTGCGCCTGCAC
This sequence comes from Acetobacteraceae bacterium, assembly GCA_965198995.1. Lineage (GTDB taxonomy): Bacteria > Pseudomonadota > Alphaproteobacteria > Acetobacterales > Acetobacteraceae > CAXMMR01. The sequence goes on along the minus strand of CBDAQG010000001.1, from coordinate 453,258 downwards.
GAGGACCTCCGCGCGACCACGATTTACGTCACCCACGACCAGGTCGAGGCGATGACGATGGCCGACAAGATCGTCGTCCTGCAGGCCGGCCGGGTCGAGCAGGTCGGCTCGCCGCTCGAGCTCTACCACCACCCCGCCAACCTGTTCGTCGCCGGCTTCATCGGCTCGCCACGGATGAACATGCTGCCCGGCACGGTGCGCGGCGCCGATCCCAGCGGCGTGGCCGTCACCCTCGCCGACGGCGCCGGCCTGAGCGTGCCGGCCGAAATGGCCGCCTCCCGCCCCGGCGACCTGGTGACCATCGGCATCCGTCCGGAGGCGCTGCATGTCAGCGCCGACGGGCCGCTCGCCGGCCAGGTGCGCCTGGTCGAGCGCCTCGGCGGCCTGACGCTGCTGCACGTCATGCTGGCCGGCGATCAGGCGGTCACGGTGCAGACCGATGGCGGCGACGTCACCGCGGTGCACCAGCCGGTCCGGCTCGGCGTCGACCCGGCGCACTGCCACCTGTTCGACCAGTCCGGCATCGCAATGGCGCAGCGGCTGCGCCATCCGCTGGCGGCGTGAGGGAGGCAAGCGCTTCTTTTTTGAAAAAAAGAAGCAAAAAACGTCTGCTTCCGCTGTCGCGTCTTTCACCGCCCAGAGTGACCTTCAGGAGTAAAAGTTTTTTGGTTCTTTTTTTCAAAAAAGAACCGCTTTGATCCTCGTCTGCGGCGAGGCCCTGATCGACCTCTTCGTCGCCGCGCCCGGCGCCGGCGAGCGCCGCCTATCTGCCCAGGCCATCGCCGGCGGCTCGCCGTTCAACGTCGCCATCGGCCTCGCCCGCCTGCAGGCGCCATCTTCCTTCTTCGGCGGCCTCAGCCGCGACGCGTTCGGCCGCTTCCTGCTCGGCCAGCTGGAGCATGAGGGCGTCGATGTCAGCCTCGTGCGCCACAGCGACCGGCCGACGCCGCTGGTCGTGGTCGCCCCCCGTCCGGACGGCCAGCCGGGCTACACCTTCCATGCCGCCGATTGCGCCTACCAGGACGTGCCGCTCGACCACTTGCCGTCCCGGCTGCCCACGACCGAGGCGCTGGCATTCGGCTCGTTCTCGCTGACCAACGACCCGGTGGGCGCGACATTGCTGGCGCTGGCCGAGCGCGAGGCGCCGCATCGGGTCATCAGCCTCGACCCGAACGTGCGCTCCGCCCTGGCCGGCGACCCGGTCGCCTGGCGCGAGCGCTTCGCCCGCTTCGCCCGCGTCGCCACGCTGATCAAGCTGAGCGTCGAGGACGTCCAGCTCGCCTATGGCGACGAGTCCGACCCCGCCGGGCGCGCCGCGGCGTGGCTTGCCGGCGGCGTCGCCCTCGTGGTCGTGACCGACGGCGCCGCCGGGGCCACCGCCTACCACGCGCGTGGCCGCGTCGCCGTGCCGGCGCAGCCCGTCGAGGTGGTGGACACCGTCGGCGCCGGCGACAGCCTGCATGCCGCCCTGCTGGCCCGCCTGCGCGAAACGGGACGCCTGACGCGCCCGGCCATCGCCGAGCTTGAGCCGGCTGCGCTGCAAGACGTCCTCAGCTACGCCGTGCGTGCGGCTGGCGTGACCTGCAGCCGGCGAGGCGCCGATTTGCCAAGCAAGGTAGAGCTTCTTTTTTGAAAAAAAGAAGCAAAAAACTTTTGCGCCGGCTTCGCGCCTCTCCACGGCGAGAACGGACCTAATCGGAGAAAAGTTTTTTGGTTCTTTTTTTCAAAAAAGAACCGCTTCCTTCCTTGGAGTTACCTGATGTTCCTAGGCCTCGACTACGGCACCTCCGCCATCAAGGCGCTGCTTGTCGACGGCGAGCAGCGCGTCGTCGCGCAGTGCGCCCTGCCCCTCACCGTCCAGCGCCCCGCCCCCGGCCACAGCGAGCAGGCTCCCGAGGCCTGGTGGCAGGCGACGCTCGCCGCCTTCGACCAGTTGCAGCGCGAGGCCCCCGCCGCGCTCGCCGCGGTGCAGGGCATCGGCCTGTCCGGTCAGATGCACGGCGCCGTCCTGCTCGACGCGGCCGGCCAGGTGCTGCGGCCGGCGATCCTGTGGAACGACGTCCGCTCCGTCGCCGAGTGCGCCGCCCTGGAGCGGGCGGTCCCCGACCTGCACGCCGTCGCCGGCAACCTCGCCATGCCCGGCTTCACCGCGCCGAAGCTGCTCTGGGTGCGCGACCACGAGCCGGATGTGTTCGCCGCCACCCGCACGGTGCTGCTGCCCAAGGCCTGGATCCGCTACCGGCTGACCGGCGAGCTGATCGAGGAGATGTCGGACGCCTCCGGCACCCTCTGGCTCGACGTCGGCCGGCGCGACTGGTCGGACGCCGTGCTCGCCGCCACCGGGCTGTCCCGCGCCGCCATGCCGCGCCTGGTCGAGGGCAGCGCTGCGGCCGGCCGGCTGAAGCCTGAGCTCGCCGCACGCTGGGGCATGGCGACCCCGCCGCTGTTTGCCGGCGGCGCCGGCGACAACGCGGCCGGCGCCGTCGGCCTGTCCGCCATCCGCCCCGGCGACGCCTTCGTCTCGCTCGGCACCTCGGGCGTGCTGTTCGCCACCACCGACAGCTTCCGTCCCAGCCCGAAAACGGCCGTGCACGCGTTCTGCCACGCCCTGCCGAACACCTGGCACCAGATGGGCGTCACCCTGTCGGCCGCCGCCTCGCTCGCCTGGTGGGCCGGCGTCACCGGCCTGAACGAGGCCGCCCTGCTGGCCGAGCTCCCGACCGTTCTCAACCCCGGCGGCCCGGTCTTCCTGCCCTATCTCAGCGGCGAGCGCACCCCGCACAATGACGGCGCGGTGCGCGGCGCCTTCGCCGGGCTCGACCAGTCGACTACCAGGGCCGCCATGACCCAGGCGGTGCTGGAGGGCGTCGCCTTCTCGCTGCGCGACTGCAAGGACGCCCTCGCCGCCTCCGGCACCCACATCCACGAGGCCGACGTGATCGGCGGCGGCTCACGCTCCGCCGCCTGGATCGCCATCATCGCCGCCGCGCTCGGCATCACGCTGCACACCCTGGCGGAAGGCGAGCACGGCGGCGCATTCGGCGCCGCCCGCCTGGCCCGGATGGCGGTCACCGGCGAGGCGCCCGAAGCCATCTGCCACCGCCCGGCACGCCGCCACAGCATCACTCCGCCGGCCGCGCTCGTCGAGGCTTACACGGAGCGGCTGCAAGACTATCGGGCGCTCTATCCAGGTCTCTCGGCTTGGCCGCGGAGGTAAGAAAGCGGTCCTTTTTTGAAAAAAAGGACCAAAAAACTTTTGTCGGTACGATGCGGCGGGCGTGCTAGCACGGTGGTCGAGGCTCCCCCTTCGCGGCGGCAGAGCACGGGATCTTGCCTATTGGCAAGAATCTTGTAAGTCATTGATAAATAATCATACTTGCTAAATCTGTCGCGCCGGCGGCAAGCCCCACTGCGACCGCGACGAATCTTGCTGTATTTCACCTGAGTCAAAGTTTTTTGGCTCTCTTCTTCAAAGAAGAAGCCCTGGAGAGGTGACGCTTGGATGAGCTGAGGACCGACGACAGCGCCGCCTTCCAGTCGCACTCCGACCTGCTGTCGGTCGCCGCCCTCCTCCTCAGCGTCGCCCTCCTGGTCTTCGGCACCAACCTGCAGGGCGTGCTGCTGCCGATCCGCCTCGAGCTGGCCGGCGGCTCGATGGCCAATGTCGGGCTGCTCTCGTCGGTCTGGTCGCTCGGCTTCATGCTCGCCTGCCTGGTCACCGGCCGCGTCGTCAGCGCCGTCGGCCACGTCCGCAGCTTCTCCGCCCTGGCCGCGGTCAGCGGCTCGATGGCGCTGCTGCTGCTGCCCATGCGCGCCTTCGCGGAGTGGCTGCTGCTGCGCAGCGTCATCGGCTTCTGCTTCGGCGGCCTGTCGCTGATCATCGAGAGCTGGCTGAACGAGCGCGCCACCGGCAGCAGCCGCGGCGGCATCTTCGCCTCCTACATGACGGTGAACCTGCTCGCCTCGCTGATCGGCACGCTCAGCCTGACCGCGCTCGACACCCGCGCCGAGCTGCCGTTCTTCCTGATCGTCGTCGCCATCGTGCTGTCGATCGTCCCGGTGGCGCTGACCCGCTCGCCGACCCCGGCGCCCACGCCGCCGTTCTCCATCCACCTCGGCGAGCTCTACCGGATATCCCCCTCCGGGGTCTCCGGATGCTTCGCGGTCGGGCTGGTGAACGGCGCTATCGGCGGCCTCGCGCCCGCCTTCGGCCTCGGTCTGGGCCTGACGCCGCACGCCACGGCGATCATGATCGGCGTCTCGGTGCTCGGCGGCGCGGCGTCCTACTACCCGGCCGGTCGCCTGTCGGACCACATGGACCGGCGCACGCTACTGATGATTCTGTGCACCTGCACGGTCGTCCTGAGCGTGCTCCTGATGCTGACCGCGCGTCTGCTCCTGGCCCCGAGCCTGATCGTCGGCTTCGGCCTGTTCGGCGTCTTCGCCTTCCCGCTCTACGGGCTGTGCATCGCCTGCGTGAACGATCGCACCCATGCCCGTCCGGTCACCGAGACGGCCAGCGAGCTGCTGCTGACCTACGCCGCCGGCACCGTGCTCGGCCCGGTGCTGGGCGGCGTCTTCATGAGCCAGGGAACGCCGCTGCTGTTCCTGTTCATCGCGGTGGTGCTGGCGCTCGAGGTCCTCTTCCTGCTCTATCGGCGCTTCTTCGGCGCCCCACCCCCGGGCCGTCGCCCCAGGATGCAGCCGCTCGCCCCCGGCTGGATGGCGGTGCTGACGCCGCATCGCCGCGAGGGCAGCACCGCTATCCCGATCGTCGCGGTCGGCACAACGGCGGGCCGGGTCGACGCGTCGCCGCACGAGTGACCCGCACGGCGGCACCGATCATCAAGCCGGGAGGCGCGTCGCGTCCATGAGCGCCCGATACGCCAGCTGGTCGGCATACATCCGCTGCACGACCGCATATTTCGCATCGTGGTAGTCCCGCACCGGACCCTGCTGGGGCAGGATCTGGGTGCCGGCCCGGCTCATCGCCGCCATCGCGTCCGGGATACCGTCGTAAGCCCCGCCGGCGACGGCGCCGAGCACGGCGGCACCGAGCAGCACCGCCTCCTGCTCCTGCGGCAGCACGATCTTGCAGGCGCAGGCATCCGCATGCTCGCGCAGGAACACCGGGTTCTTGGCTCCGCCGCCGGCCACCAGGATGGTGTCGATCGCGTAGCCCTGCCCGTTCAGGGTCTCCACGATGTGGCGGGTGCCGTAGGCGATCGCCTGGATCGTCGCCAGGTACAGCACTGCCAGGTCGTCCGGGCCGCTCTCCAGGCGCAGCCCCGAGATCATGCCGCGCAGGCTGGCATCGGCGCGCGGCGAGCGGTTGCCGTGGAAGTCCGGCATCACGTGCAGGTCGCGCGTCAGCATCGCCGGCGCCACGCCGGCGGCGGCGGCGAGCTGCCCGAGGCGCTCGTTGAGCGCCTGGTAGATCGTCTCGCCACGCGCCGCGGCGGCGTCGCGCAGCGCCGGAAAGGCGACATGGGTCTGCACGATGTGGTCGATCAGGCTGCCGGTGGCCGACTGCCCCGCCTCGTTCAGCCACAGCCCCGGCAGCATCGCCGAGTAGTACGGGCCCCAGACGCCAGGCACGAAGCGCGGCCCGGGCGAGACGGCCATGTGGCAGGTCGAAGTGCCGCCGATCAGCGCCAGGCGGCGCTCCAGGCTCGGCGCGTCGTCGCCGATCGCCGCCCCGATGATGCCGATGCCGCCGGCATGCGCATCGATCGCCGAGGTGCCGACCGGAACCCCGGCCGGAACCCCGAACGCCGCGGCGGCCTCCGCCGACAGGCCGTGTCCGACGCTGCTGCCGAGCGGCAGGATCTCGGTGCCGATCCGGCGGTAGCCCTCGTCGACCAGCTCGCCCAGCCCGATGCTGCGGAAGTAGTCATCGTCCCAGCGCTGCTCATGGCCGAGATAGGTCCATTTGCAGACCGTGGAGCACAGCGACCGCGTGGTCGCCCCGGTCGCGCGCCAGGTGAGGAAGTCCGGCAGGTCCAGGAACAGCCCGGCCTGCTGCCAGGCCTGCGGCCGGTGGCGCGCCAGCCAGAGCAGCTTCGGCGTCTCCATCTCCAGCGAGATCCGGCCGCCGACATAGCGCAGCACCGCGTGCTCGCCGGCGTTGATCGCGTCCGCCTCGGGCCCGGCGCGATGGTCCATCCAGACGATGACGTCCTGCTCGGCCGTCCCCTCCGGATCGACGCTGACCGGCGCCCCGTCGGCATCCAGCACGACCAGCGAGCAGGTCGCGTCCATGCCGATACCGCGCACCGTGCCGACCTCCCCCGCGGCCTGCAGCGCGGCTCGCACGGAGGCGCACACCGCCTGCCAGATGTCGGTGGAGGATTGCTGGACGAAGCCGGGCTGCGGACGCCACGAGCGGATCGCCTGGCTCGCTGAGCCGAGCATCGCGCCCTGCAGGGTGAACACGCCGGCGCGCGCGCTGCCGCTGCCGACGTCAATGCCGATGACGACGTCCATCCGGTGCCTCCCAAGCACGGCCAGGGGTTGCACCCCCGGGACCCGACCAGAGGCTATAGCCTCTGGACTTCGGACTTAGAAGACGTGGCGGAGCACTGCGTAGAGCGACCCGGAGAGGATGATTGCCACTGGCAGCGTCAGCACCCAGGCGAGCGCCAGCGACCGCACGGTGCTCCACTGCAGCCCCGACCCGTTCGCCACCATCGTGCCGGCGACGCCGCTCGACAGGATGTGCGTCGTCGAGACCGGCAGGCCATAGACCTCAGCCAGGCCGATCGTGCCCATCGCCACCAGCTCGGCCGAGGCGCCCTGCGCGTAGGTCAGGTGCTCCTTGCCGATCTTCTCGCCCACCGTCACCACGATGCGCTTCCAGCCGATCATCGTGCCGAGCCCGAGCGCCACCGCGACCGAGACCTTCACCCAGGTCGGGATGAAGCGGGTGCCGTGCTCGAGCTTGGCGCGATAGGCCTTCAGCGTCGACGCCTCGTCGGTCGTGAACTGCGCGCCGACGGTCGGCAGCACCCGCACGGCGTCCGAGGTCAGGTACATGTCATTGCGCATGTTCGGCGTCGCGGCGGCCGGGATGGTGCTGATCGCGCCGTAGCTGCTGACCTGCTGGGCGATGTCGCCGGACAGCACCGCCAGCGCCTGAAACACGGTGGGCGTGTTCAGGACCTTGGTCCGCAGCGCGTCGCCGACGATGCCGCGGGCTGCGGCCGGCGCCATCGCCGGGGCAGCGTCGACATGGGCGGCGAACACGGCCTGGGCCTGGTGCGCGGTGGCGACGAAGGCCGGCGTGTCGGTGGCGCTCACCGAGCGGTTGAGCGCATAGGCGGTGGGGGCGGCGCCGATCAGGATGAGCATAATCAGGCCCATGCCCTTCTGTCCGTCATTGCCGCCATGGGCGAAGCTGACGCCGGTGCAGGTCAGCACCAGCAGGCCGCGGATCCAGCCGGGCGGCGGCTTGTTGCCGTCCGGCGCCTGGTAGAGCGCCGGCTTGTGGATCAGCAGCTTGGCGAGCAGCAGGAAGCCGGCCGAGGCGACGAAGCCGACGAACGGGCTGAACAGCAGCGCCTCCAGCACCTTGACCGCCTGCTGCCAATCCACCCCCGACGTCGCGACGCCGGCCGGCGCCAGCAGCTGGTTGGCGAGCCCCACGCCCATGATCGAGCCGATCAGCGCATGCGAAGACGAGTTCGGGATGCCGAACGCCCAGGTGCCGAGATTCCAGATGATGGCCGCGATCAGCAGCGCGAAGATCATCGCGTAGCCCGCCCCCGAACCGACCTGCAGGATCAGCTCCACCGGCAGCAGCGTCACCATCGAGTAGGCGACGGCGCCGCTCGAGGTCAGCACGCCGAGGAAGTTGAAGCAGCCCGACCAGGCGACGGCGAACAGCGGCGGCATGGAGTGGGTGTAGATGACGGTGGCGACGGCGTTGGCGGTGTCATGGAAGCCATTCACGAACTCGAAGCCGAGGGCGATCAGCAGCGCCAGGCCGAGCAGGATGAAGGCGCCGGTGGCGACCGGCACGCCGGCGCCGTCGATGTCGGAGAGCAGGCCGTAGGTCGCGTAGCCGAGGCCGGCGAGCAGCAGGATCAGGAAGGCGGCGATGCCGCCACGATGGGGCTTGCGATCAAGTTCCGGCGCCGGACCGACATGGCCGGCGTCGAAGGTTGTTCCTGACATGAGGACTCCGCGGCCAAATTTCCGCGAGCCTAGCGGCGGGCTAAGCCGCCGTCTGTTTCACTACGATGACAAGCGCCGTGAGGCCAGTTCGGCGCGCAGCGCGGCGGCGAGCTCCGGGTTGGCGCGGCGGATCTGGCTGGCGCGTAAGGTCGAGGAGATGCCGGGCTCGCCCTCGATCTCCCACTGCTCCAGGAACAGCAGGTCGGCGGCGCTGTCCGGCGAGATGGCCTTGAGCGCCTGGCGCACGGTTTCGGTACGCGCCGCAGTGACCGCCATCGCCCGCATAGCCAAGCCTCTACCCCGTTCAAGCCGCGTCCCACAGCGCCTGGCTGGTGTTCCAGTTCCCGAGACGCTTTCCCCGGTACCACACTACCAGGTTGTAGTCCCGGGCTCCAGGACGGTTCGATGACGGTGGCGTTGGCTCAGTAGCGGTAGAGCCCGTGCTTGAACGGGCCGCTGGCGGGGGTGCCGATGTAGTCGGCCTGCTTGGGCGTCAGCTTGGTCAGCTTGGCGCCGACCTTGGCGAGGTGCAGCTCGGCGACCTTCTCGTCGAGGTGCTTGGGCAGGGTGTAGACCTGCTTCTCGTACTGGCCGGGCTTGGCCTGCCAGAGCTCGAGCTGGGCCAGCACCTGGTTGGAGAAGCTGGCGCTCATCACGTAGCTCGGGTGGCCGGTGGCGTTGCCGAGGTTCACCAGGCGGCCCTCGCTGAGCACGATCAGGCGCTTGCCGTCCGGGTAGACGACCTCGTCGACCTGCGGCTTCACGTTCTCCCAGGTGTAGTTGCGCAGCGACTCGATCTGGATCTCGCTGTCGAAGTGGCCGATGTTGCAGACGATGGCGCGGTTCTTCATCGCCCGCATGTGATCGGCGGTGATCACGTCGACATTGCCGGTGGCGGTGACGAAGATGTCGCCGCGGGGGGCGGCGTCGTCCATGGTGACGACCTCGTAGCCCTCCATCGCCGCCTGCAGGGCGCAGATCGGGTCGATCTCGGTGACCAGGACCCGGCAGCCAGCGTTGCGCAGCGAGGCTGACGAGCCCTTGCCGACGTCGCCGAAGCCGGCGACGACCGCGACCTTGCCGGCCATCATCACGTCGGTGCCGCGGCGGATGCCGTCGACCAGGCTCTCTCGGCAGCCGTACAGGTTGTCGAACTTCGACTTGGTGACGCTGTCGTTCACGTTGATGGCGGGGACGCGCAGGGTGCCGGCGCGGACCATGTCCCACAGGCGGTGGACGCCGGTGGTGGTCTCCTCGCTGAGGCCGCGGACGTCCTCGAGCATCTCGGGGTACTTCTCGTGCATCAGCTTGGTGAGGTCGCCGCCGTCGTCGAGGATCATGTTCGGCGTCCAGGACGTGCCGTCGGGCAGGCGCGGGCCGCGGACGGTCTGCTCGATGCACCAGTTGAACTCGTCCTCGGTCATGCCCTTCCAGGCGAAGACGGGGATGCCGGCGGCGGCGATGGCGGCGGCGGCGTGGTCCTGGGTCGAGAAGATGTTGCACGACGACCAGCGGATGGTGGCGCCCAGCGCGATCAGGGTCTCGATCAGCACCGCGGTCTGGATGGTCATGTGCAGGCAGCCGACGATGCGCGCGCCGTGGAGCGGCTGGCTGGCGCCGTACTCGGCGCGCAGCGCCATCAGGCCGGGCATCTCGTCCTGAGCGATCGCGATCTCGCGGCGGCCCCAGCCGGCGAGCGAGATGTCGGCGACCTTGTAGTCCTCGGCGACGAAGATGGCGGTGTCAGGCATGCGAGTGCTCCTAGGCGGTGGCGCCGATATAGCGCCGCCGGCCTGGCGTTGCCACCCGGTTGATCAGCTTCTTCTACAAAGCATCGGAAGTTTTTGCATGAGGCGAAATAAAGCAAGATTTTCGGAGAAGCGGTATGGCGGGCCTCAGCCCCAGGTGTGCACGGCGGAAGTGTTTAACTTCAATGGGTTATGGGAAAACTTGCCCTTAGGCAAGATGTCCACGACCGCCGCCGCAGGCCTAAACGCAGGCGATTGTTAGCACGCCTGGGGCGTAGTCCCATTCGATGGGGTCTGGGTAGAGCCCTGGTCTTATTTCGGCGTGTCCGTGCCGATGAGCTTGCCGCGCACCTCGCGGTAGTGCTGGCCGGGATCGTAAATGGCGACCGGCAGCGCCAGGGCCTCGGCGTTCAGCCGGCCGGTGTAGGCCAGCACCTGCAGGCTTGCGACCAGGACGTCGCGCTCGGCGCCGATCTCGGCGACGCTGGAGGCGAGCAGGTCCTGCTCGGCGATCAGCACGTCGAGCAGGGTGCGGGCGCCGACCGCCTGCTGGCGCGACAGGCCGCTGACCGCCACCGTGTTGCCGGCGATGGCGGCGCGCTCGGCCGTGACCCGGATGCGCGACGCGCCGAGCAGGTCCCAGGCGGTGGCGGTGACCGCCCGGGCCTGGCGCCTGGCGTCGTCCAGCACGTATTGCAGGCGGAAGGTCATCTCCTTGGCGCGCCGGATGCGGGCATACTCGCCGCCGCCCTGGTAGAGCGGGACGGTCAGGTTGAGCGTGCCCTCGGCGATGCTGGCGCGCTCGTTGAACTGCTCGAGGTCGATGTTCTGGGCGCGCTCCAGCAGGCCGGTGATCATGATGTGCGGCAGCAGGTTGGCGCGCTCGATGTCGATGCCGTGGCGCGCCGCGTCGAGCGAAAAGCCGGCGGCGACCACGTCCGGGTTGTCGTTGAGCGCCTCGCCGATCGCCGCCTCGCGGCTGTTCGGCAGGCCGAAGCCGCGCGCCGGGACGGCGAGCGGGCCCGGCGGCGGCAGGCTGCCGACCTGGCGCTGGAACTGCGCCTCCGAGGCGGCGAGCTGGGCCCCGGCGGCGGCGAGCTGAGCCTCGGCGCCGGCGGTGCGGGCCTTGGCCTGGCCGAGATCAGCCGGCGTGGCGCCGCCGCTGCCGAGCTCGATGCGGCTGGCATGCTCGGTGCGCGCCTGCAGGATCACCTGGTTGCGCTCCAGGGCGACGATCCGGCGGTCGCGCAGCACGTCCAGATAGGCGGCGCCGGCGGCGAGCAGCACGTCGGCCTCGGTGGCGCGCAAATTGCCGCGCGCGGCGCGCACCTGCGCCTCGGATTGCTGAACCCGCGCCAACACGCCGCCGCCCTCGTAGAGCGGCTGCTGCACCTGCAGGCTGTACTGCTGGATGCCGCGATGCTCGGGATTGAACCGGGGCACGGTGTTGTCCTCATACATCGAGCCACCGTCGCTGGTGTTGACGACGATGTGCGGACGCCAGCCGGAGCGCGCCTCGGGCACGCTCTCGTCGGTCGAGCGGACCTGCTCACGGGCGGCCAGCAGTTGCGGATTGCCCTCATAGGCCAGGGCCAGCGCGGCCTCGAGCGTCGCCGGCGGCAGGTCAGGCGGAAGCGGTTCGGTGAGCGCCGCGCCGGGCAGCGGCACGCGGGCGGCGGAGTGGGACGCGTCGTCCTCGGGCACGACGTTCGGCGTGGGAGCGGCCAGCAGGCGACGCTCCTCCGGCGTCATCTGCGGGCCGAGGCCGGGAATGCGGGTGGGCACGGCCGGCGCCGGCACCGCGGGCAGGCGGGCGACGGTCTCGGCCGGGGTCTCAGGCTCAACCGTTTGCGCGCGGGCACGCCAGGCGGGTGACAGCAGCGCCGCGAGCATGAGGCAGGCAGAAAAGGAAGGCCAAGGGCTTTCCCTCCGTGAGCCCTTCCAACGGCGCGTCGCGCCGTCGGAACCTTGGGGCTCACTCCGCCCCTGGACCCCATTAAAGGCGGAGCCTTTAAAATCCATTCCTTATCCATGACTCCAGGGCGAGTTCAGTGTGGTGGGAGTAGGATTGACTGGCTTCGCCAAGCAAGATGAACGACGAGCACGATCTCTTCATGAGGACGGCCAGGGGCGATCGAGGTATGTCTCCAACCTCTATACCCCGTTGAAGGCGGAGCCTTTAGAATCCAGTCATTTCTCACGGCGAGTTCAGTGTGGTGGCGAGGTAAGATTTGATGGCTTGCCAAGCAAGACGCGGGTCTGGGGCCGCGGGCCCCGTCGTGCGAATGCACGCTTGCGCGTGACGGGTCCAGGGCAGAGCCCTGGCCTTCCTTTTCTCTTCAAGGTGACAAGCTGACAGACGAGGACGAACGCAAGCGGCGCAAGCAGCAGAGCGAGCGCAAGGGGCTGCGCTATTTTCTGGTGTTCTGCGGGGTGCTGGGCTGTCTCGTCGTGGCGGTCGTGTTTCTGGTGAGCTGGGACGATCCGCTCGACAGCCGGCGCAACCCGGAGACCGACGACGCTTACGCCGATGGCGACGTCACGCCGTTGTCGCCGCGGGTCGCCGGCTACCTGGTCCGGCTCGACGTCGACGACAACCAGGCCGTGCGGGCCGGGCAGAGCATTGCCGAGCTGGAGAGCGACGACTATGCGGCGGCCGTGCGCGCGGCCGAGGCGTACGTGGAGGCGGCGCGGGCGCAGCTCGGCCGGATCGATGCGGAGATCGGCATTGCGCAGCTTCAGGTGCGGCAGTCGGAGCTGCAGGCGAGCGGGATGCGGGCAGAGCATTGGCGGGCGCGGCTGGAGGCGGAGCGCCAGCGCGTGCTGCTGCCGACCGTGCTGGGCCTCGCCCGGACGCTGGACAGCGCCACGGCGGCGGCCGAGGTGACGGCGGCGCAGACGGTGCAGGCCGACGCGATGACGGCGGAGCGGCGGCGTTCCATCGGCGTGCTGCAGGGCCAGCGGCTCAGCGCCGAGGCGCAGGTGGACGTGCAGCAGGCGGCGCTGGAGCTGGCCCGGATCCGGCTCGGCTACACGGTGCTGCGGGCGCCGCGCGACGGCGTGGTGGGGGTGCGGCGGGTGCGGGTCGGCTCGCTGCTGGAGCCGGGGATGGCGGTGATCGACCTGACGCCGCTCGACACCGTCTGGGTCGACGCCAACTTCACCGAGCGGCAGGTGACCGACATGGGGGTGGGGCAGGCGGCGGAGGTGCGGCTCGACACCTATCCGGGCGTGGTGTTGCGCGCTCATGTCGTGGGCATGTCGCCGCTGACCGGGCAGCAGATGAGCCCGCTGCCGCCGGACAACACCACCGGCAACTACACCAAGGTGGTGCAGCGGGTGCCGGTGAAGATCGGGCTCGACGACGAGGCGGGGGCGCTGCACGACCGGGTGCGTCCGGGCATGTCGGCGATCGTGCGGGTGATCACGGCGCCCGGCGCGCCGGTGCTTGCCCCGGTGGTGCCGGTGCGATGAGCGAGGACGACGACGACAAAAGCGAAGGCGGGGGCGAAGAAGGGGGCGGCGGCGAAGGCGGGGGCGAAGGCGGGGGCGAAGGCGAAAGCGGGGGCGGGGGCGGGGGCAAGGTGCCGCCGGACGAGCCGGGGATCAGCGACTATAAAAAGGGCGAGAACAAGCTCGCCACCCAGAAGAAGCTCGAGGAGCAGCAGCAAAGCCGGAAGGCCAAGGACGAGCAGGCCGCCGCCAAGGCGCAGGGGAAGCAGACGACGGAGGGACGGGCGCTGCTGGTCCGCGGGATCGTCGCGGCGGCCGGCCTGGCGCTGGTGCTGGTGCTGCTGCTCGACTGGAAGGCGTTCCGCTACAATGGCAGCCCGACCGGCACCCTGGATGCGCAGCTGCGCGGCAACCCGGTGGTGATCGCCGCGCGGGTCGAGGGGCTGATCACCCGGGTCGGCATCGACGACGACGCGCTCGTCCATCAGGGGCAGCTGCTCTACGAGGTCGAGCCGGACACCTATCGCAGCCAGACCGACGCGGCGCGCGCCGCGGTCGAGCAGGCGGCCGCCACGGTGAGCACGCTGCAGGCGGAGATCGCCGAGCAGGAGGCGGCGGTGCAGACGGCGAACGCCACGGTCGTCGCCAGCCAGGCGGCCGAGTATCGCTCGAGCCGCGAGCTCGCGAGACAGGTGGCGCTGCTCGGCACCGCCGGCGAGCTGCGGCGCAACTGGGAGCAGGCGACCGCCGATGACCGGCGCGACCGCACCCAGGTCGAGGCCGATGTCGAGCTCAGCCGCCAGCAGCAGGCCCGGATCGGCGTGCTGCGCGCCGAGCTGGCCGCCGGGCAGGCGACGCTGGAGCAGCGTCGGGCGTCGCTGGCCGATGCCGGGATCACGCTGGGCTACACGCAGGTGGTGGCGCCCGAGGACGGGGTGGTGACCGAGCGGCTGGCCTATCTCGGCCAGTATGTCGCCGCCGGGCAGCCGCTGATCGGCTTCGTCTCGCTGCGCGACGTGTGGGCGGTGGCGTATTTCCGCGAGGAGCAGCTCACCTTCATGCAGCCGGGCCAGCGCGCGCGCGTGCATGTGGACGCGTTTCCGCAGTACGAGATCACCGGGCGGGTCGACAGCATCGCGCCGGTGGCGCAGGCGCGCGAGACGACGCTGCCGCCGGACCGCGCGACCGGCAACTTCACCAAGGTGGTGCAGCGCATCCCGGTCAAGGTGGCGCTGGACCCGAGCTGGCTCGACCCGAGCCCGCCGGCCGGCGGGCCGCCGTCGCTGTTCCGCCGGCTGATCCCAGGGCTCTCGGTGGAGGTGCACGTGTTCACCACGCCGGCCGGGACTGGCGGGGGCGCGGGCGGCGGCACCGGGGCGGGGACCATCGGCCCGGGCGCGGGCGGGCCGCAGATGCCGCCGCCGCATGCAGCCCCGGCGGGGCCGGGCGGGGCGCCGGTGTTACCGGAGGCGGCGCCGGCGCCGCTGCGGCCGCTCGACCGGCCGGCCAGCCCGGCGTCGCCCGGGCAGCCGGGGCGCCCGGCGCGGTGACGATGCTGTCGCGGCTTGGCACGCTGATCCGGCCGCCGATGGCGGATGCGGGGCTGGAGCCGTCGTTGACGCGCCATCAGCTGCTCGGGCTGGCGGGTGCTGCGCTGGCGGCGCTGCTCGGCTCGATCGACCAGCGGCTCGGCAGCCTGGCGCAGAACGACGTCGTCGGCGGCTTCGGCCTGGGGCGGGACGAGGGCTCCTGGCTGTACACCGCCTACCTCGTCGGCTTTGTCGGCATCGTGCCGCTGACGCCGTGGCTGGCGCAGATCTTCTCGCCGCGACGGGTGATCCCGTCGATGGTGATCGTGTTCGCGGTGGCCGACATGCTGTGCCCGGACGCGCCGGACTATCGCACGCTGATCATCCTGCGCACGATCCAGGGCTTCGCCCAGGGCGGGCTGACGCCGCTGTTCCTGGTTTGCCTGCTGCAATACCTGCCGGCGCGCAACCGGGCGGTGGGGTTTGCCGTCTACGTGCTGCTGACCACCACCGTGCCGCTGTTCTGCAACAGCATCGCCGGGGTGGATACCGACCTCATCACCTGGCAGACGGTCTTCTACATGACGGCGCCGCTGACGCCGGTGGCGCTGGTGCTGAGCTACGCCTTCCTGCCGAGCCAGCCGATCAAGTGGGAGGCGTTTGCCGGCACCGACTACTTCTCGCTGATCTGCCTGTTCCTCGCCGCCTGCATGGTCGCCGCCGGGCTCGACCAGGGGCAGCGGCTCGACTGGTTCGACAACGGCCTGGTCACCGCGCTGTTCGCCGGCACGGGGTTCTTCCTGATCGCGTTCGTCATCAACGACCTGTTCACCGCCAAGCCGCTGATCGACCTGTCGCTGCTCGGGCGGCGCAACTTCACGCTCGGGCTCATCCTGGTGGTGGTGTTCGACCTGGCGATCCTGGGGCCGTCATACCTGATGGCGCAGGAGGAGATGCTGATCCGCGGCCTCAAGCCGCTGCAGACCGGCAACATCCTGCTGTGGCTGCTGATCACCCAGGCGATCTCGGCGCCGCTGATGGTGGTGCTGCTCAAGCGCATCGACGCCCGGATCCTGGTCGGTTTCGGGCTGCTGGTGATGGGCGGCGGGCTGAGCATCGACACCTTCGTCACACCCTCGTGGGACGGCAACGACTACATGCTGTCGCTGGTGCTGCAGGCCGGCGCCTGGCCGCTCGCGTTTGGACCGCTGGTGTTCCTGACCACGTCGGTGCTGACGCCGATGGACGGGCTGTCCGGCGGCACGCTGTTCAATTTCGTGCGCAACCTGGCGGTGGCGGGCGGCTCGGTGATCGGGCAGGCGATCGTGACCGTGCGCGAGCGGGTGCATTCCAACGTGGAGATCCAGCACGTGGTGCCGGGGCGGTATGCCAGCGACGTGCGGCTGCTGCTGCAGGGGCCGGTGGGCGTGCTGGGGGCGATCCGGGAGAACGCGACGGTGCAGGCGTTTGCCGACACGTATGGGTGGCTGGCGCTGGCGTGTGTGGTGGGCATTGCGCTGGTGTGCTTCGAGCGGGAAGCGCCGGTGACGCAGTCGCGGCCGAAGTGAAGCAAGGCAAGGCAAGGCAAGGCAAGGGGCTTTCCATCCGTGAGCCTTTCCACCTGCGCTTCGCGCAGTCGGAACCTTTGGCTCACTCCGCCCCTTGACCCCATTAAAGGCGGAGCCTTTAAAATCCATTTTATAAGTGCGTTGCTGCCGGCGTTTCGTGGCGTCGACGGCACGATGGCTCGCATCAGTTAATGGGATCCAAGGGCCTCGGGCCCTTGGCGGGTCAAGGGCAGAGCCCTTGCCTTACGTCAGTGCCAGACATCGTCCGGTGCGTTGCCGCGGTCGAGTTCGTCGAGGGCGGCCAGGACCTGCAGCCAGGCGAGGCGGCCGGTTTGATCGCCGCGCTGGCCGAGCTCGTCGGATCGCAGGGCGGCGACGATGCCGGCCTTGGCGCCGAACTCGTCTCGCAGGCGGCAGGCGGCACGCCAGGCATCCGTCATCCGCGACCTCCCTTTGCCCGCACTACTCTGGGGCTGGAAAGGCGACATGGATGCAGGGGGTGCGCCGATTTTTAGCGTCGGCGTGTCGACGTCGGTGTGTCGATATCGGAGCGGTTTTTACAGTCGGTGGTGTGAAGTCTTTACGGCATTCCGCGCGAGGCGGCGTCGGCGCGGCGTCGGGTTGGGGTTTGGTCGGGTAGGATGGGCTCAGTGAGGGCGAGGAGCCGAGTGATGAGCAGCCAGTTTGACGAGATGGCCGACCATGATGACGGGCTGGTGCATGCCCATGGTTGGGCGAGCAGCACGCCGGCCGGGGTGCGGACGGCGAGCGTGCCGCACCCCGACGACGAGGGGCATGATGGTGGGCTGGTGCACGGTCAGGCTTGAGCGTGCCGCCTGGCGCGGGTGGGGATCAGCCGGTCTTGGCGGGCAGGCGGGTGACCTCGGCGCTGGGCATCTCCTCCGAGGCGCCATGCTGATGCGGCACGTGCTGATGCAGCGCGGGCTGATGCAATGCGGGCTGATGCTGGCTTTGCTGGGCGAGGGCGAGCTCGGTCTTGAGCAGCGCGACTTCGGCGCGTAGCCGGATCAGCTCGTCGACGACTGAGTCCTCCGGCTGGACGTGCTCCGCCGGCGGCACGGTGGCGCCGGGCTCCCCGGTGGTGGCGCCGGGGCGGTAGAACGGGCTGAACAGGCTGAGCGCCCGCTCCATCATCGCCATGTTCTGGCGACCGATCTCCTCCAGGCCGGGCGGCATCAGCGAGCCCATGGTCTGCTGCACGGCGCTGCGTACCTGCTCCTGCTGGCGGGCGAAGCCGGACATGGTTTGCTCGACGTAGCGCGGCATGAGGGCCGGGAAGGCGCCGCCGTAGAAGCCGATGAGCTGGCGGAGGAACGAGGTGGGCAGGGCGGCCTTTCCCTTGGCCTCCTCCTCGACGATGATCTGGGTGAGCACCGAGCGGGTGATGTCGTCGCCGGTGCGGGCATCGTAGACGACGAAGTCGCGGCCGTGGCTGACCATGACGGCCAGGGTGTCGAGCGTGATGTAGCTCGAGCTCTCGGTATTGTACAGGCGTCGGTTGGCGTATTTCTTGATCACCACGGGCGGGTGGTCGGCGACGTCCTGGGTCTCGGCCTGCTGTGTCATTCGTGCCTCCAGCGCGTGATCTTCTTCAGTATCGTCGCGGGCGATCCCTCGGGGGGTTCCGGGGACCGATCCACCACGTCCTCATCGCGCAGGCGTGTATATGTGAAGGCCATGACGCGAATGCAGCAGGACGGGGTGGAGACCTTGCCCGAACACGCCGGCCCGCGCGAGGGCGAAGCGCGGCTGGCGGCCGATTGTCTGACGATTTGGCAGAGCGAGCTGGCGGCGTTGGCGGCGGACCCGGAGCTTTGCGAATTGCGTGCCGCCTTGGAGGCGCTGTGGCGGCCTGACGCATCGACGCCATGAGCGGCGGCGTGCTGGCCGGGCCGATGCGGCGGCGTGGGCCGCGGCCGCTGATGCTGCACCTGGCCGGCGCCACGCTCGAGGCGATGCAATCGGGCTTGCCGCCGGCGGGCGTGGGGCCGATGGATGCGGCGTTGCTGGCCGGCATTGCCGCCTATCGGCGCCACCCGTTCGAACGCCGGTCCGCTGAGCCGCCGGTCATCTGGCGAGAGGGCAGCGCGCGGCTGCTGGATTACGGCCTGGATCAGGCGGCGCCGTCGGTGCTCGTGGTGCCGAGCCTGGTCAACCGCGCGCACGTGCTCGATTTGATGGAAGGGCGCTCGCTGCTGCGCGACCTGGCTGCCGGCGGGTTGCGGCCGTTGCTGCTCGACTGGGGCTGGCCGGGGCCTGCCGAGCGGCAGATGGGGCTTGCCGGCTACGTCGGGCGGGTGGTGCGGGCGCATCAGGTGGGCGACGGGGCGATGCTCGGCTACTGCATGGGCGGGCTGCTGGCGCTGGCGGCCGCGGTGGTGGCGCCGCGGGCGCCGCGGGGGCTGGCCTTGCTCGCGACGCCCTGGGATTTCCATCCCGAGGATGCGCCCGAGGATGCGGCGGAGGCGCGGCGGCTGGCGGCGATGTTGCCGAGGCTGGAGCCGCTGATGGCGTTGACGGGGGCGCTGCCGGTCGACGTGCTGCAGATGGCGTTTGCGGCACCGGCGGAGCGGCGGCGGATTGCGGCGAAGTATCGCGCGTTTGGCGCCGCACCCCAGGAGGGCGCGGCGGCGGAGCTGTTCGTGGCGCTGGAGGACTGGGTCAATGACGGGGTGCCGCTGGGGGCGGCGGTGGCGCGGGAGTGCCTGACGGACTGGTATGGACGCAACCTGCCGGGGCTCGGCGAGTGGTGGGTGGCGGGGCAGGCGATCCGGCCGGCGGCGCTGACGATGCCGGGGCTGATCGCGCTGCCGGCGGCGGACCGCATCGTGCCGCCGGGCTCGGCGCGGGGGTTGGCGCGGGCGTGGCCGGGCGCACGCCTGCTGGAGCCGCCGCTCGGCCATGTCGGCATGGTGGTGGGCAGCCGCGCGCGGGAGGCGGTCTGGCGGCCGCTGCGGGACTGGCTGCGCGACCTGCCGGAACCTATGTAGGACGGGCGGGAACAGGAGATCAGCCATGCAGGACATCGTCATCGTCGCCGCCGCGCGGACGCCGGTCGGCAGCTTCAACGGCGCCCTGGCCAGCGTGCCGGCGCACGACCTCGGGGCGATCGTGATCCGCGACGTGGTGCAGCGGGCGGGGCTGCAGCCGGGCGACATCGACGAGGTGATCCTCGGGCAGATCCTGACGGCGGCGCAGGGGCAGAACCCGGCGCGGCAGGCGGCGCGCCATGCCGGGGTGCCGGACGCGAAGACGGCGTTCGTGATCAACCAGGTTTGCGGCTCCGGGCTGCGGGCCGTCGCGCTGGCGGCGCAGCAGATCCGCACCGGCGAGAGCGAGGTGGTGGTCGCCGGCGGGATGGAGAGCATGTCGCTGGCGCCGCACGCCGCCTACCTGCGCTCGGGCGTGAAGATGGGCGAGCTCGGCCTGGTGGACACCATGCTGAAAGACGGGCTGTGGGATGCCTTCCACGGCTACGCGATGGGCAACACGGCGGAGAACGTCGCCCGCGCCTACCAGGTGACGCGCGAGGAGCAGGACGCGTTCGCCGTCGAGTCCCAGCACAAGGCCTCGGCGGCCAGCAAGTCCGGCCGGTTCCGCGAGGAGATCGTTGCGGTCACGGTGAAGGGCCGCCGCGGTGACACGGTGGTCGGCGAGGACGAGTATATCCGTCACGACGTCGACATGGCGGCGATGGCCAAGCTGAAGCCGGCGTTCAGCAAGGATGGCTCGGTGACGGCCGGCAATGCGAGCGGCATCAATGACGGCGCGGCCGGCGTGGTGGTGATGTCGGCCGAGGCGGCGGCCAGGCGCGGGCTTACGCCGCTGGCACGCATCGCCGCCTTCGCCACCGCCGGCGTGGACCCGGCGCTGATGGGCACCGGGCCGGTGCCGGCGTCGCGCAAGGCGCTGGAGCGGGCGGGCTGGTCGGTCGACGAGCTCGACCTGATCGAGGCCAACGAGGCGTTCGCGGCGCAGGCGATCACGGTCAACCGCGAGCTCGGCTGGGATACGGCGAAGGTGAACGTCAACGGCGGCGCGATCGCGCTCGGGCACCCGATCGGCGCCTCTGGGGCGCGGGTGCTGGTGACGCTGCTGCATGAGATGGCGCGGCGTGATGCGAAGAAGGGGTTGGCCACGCTTTGCATCGGCGGTGGCATGGGCGTCGCGATGTGCGTCGAAAGGACGTAGTCCTTTTTTGAAAAAAAGGACCAAAAAACTTCTGCTCGTTTAGATCGCTAGGCGCGAGCGTAGAACCTCCACGTCTAGATCGCTTGCGGGGCCTTCCAGCACGATCGAGCCGCGCTCCAGCACGGCAATGCGCTGGGCGAGCGCATGGGCGAACTCGAAATACTGCTCCACCAGCAGGATCGCCATCGTGTCGCGGCTGCGCAGCAGCGCGATCACCCGCGCGATGTCCTTGATGATGCTCGGCTGGATGCCCTCGGTCGGCTCGTCCAGCACCAGCAGGCGCGGCTGCGTGACCAGCGCCCGGCCGATCGCGAGCTGCTGCTGCTGACCGCCGGACAAGTCGCCGCCGCGGCGCTTCAACATCGTCGACAGCACTGGAAACAGCTCGAAGATCTCGTCCGGTATCCGCCGCGCGCGCCGCGGCAAGACGGCAAAGCCGGTCTCGAGATTCTCGCGCACCGTCAGCAACGGAAAGATGTCACGCCCCTGCGGCACCGTCGCAATGCCGCGCCGCGCCCGCTCGTAGCTCGGCAGGCGGGTGATGTCGCGGCCATCCCAGCGAATGCGGCCGGAGGACGCCGGATGGGCGCCGGTAACAGCGCGCAGCAGGCTGGTCTTGCCGACGCCGTTACGGCCAAGCAGGCACGTCACCTGGCCAATCTCGGCCTGCAAACTGACGCCACGCAGCGCCACCGACGCGCCGTAGTGGAGCGTCACGTTTTCAACGAGTAAAGTGCCGGTGCTCAAAAGGAAGGCCAGGGGCTTTGCCCCTGGACCCGATTAAAGGCGGAGCCTTTAAAATCCATTTGTTTGTCGTTCCGATTGGCGAGAGCGAGGATCAAATGGGGTCTGGGGCCGCGGGCCCCAGCGGAGTCCAGAGGCAGAGCCTCTGGCCTTCCTTCTAACGCCCAAGATAGACCTCGACGACGCGTTGCTGGTTGCTGACGTGGTCGAGTGTGCCTTCGGCGATGACGCTGCCTTCGTGCAGCACGGTGACTGTCACGTCCAGCGCGCGAACGAAGTCCATGTCGTGTTCGACGACGACGACGGTGCGGGTTCGGTTGATTTCGCGCAGCAGGGTGGCGGTGGCGGCGGTTTCGGCGTCGGTCATGCCGGCGACGGGTTCGTCGACGAGCAGCAGCTCGGGTTCCTGGCCGAGCAGCATGCCGATTTCGAGCCATTGCTTCTGGCCGTGGCTGAGGTTGCCGGCGAGGCGGTGCTGGGAGGAGTCGAGGCGGGTGATGCGCAGGATCTCGTCGATGCGGCCCTGTTCGGAGGCGGTTTGGCGGGCGAACAGGGTGCGGGCGGGCGAGCGGAGGCCGGCGAGCGAGAGCAGCAGGTTGTCGCGCACGGTGAGCATTTCGAAGACGGTGGGCTTTTGGAACTTGCGGCCGATGCCGAGGCGGGCGATGGCGGGTTCGTCGAGGCGGGCGAGGTCGACCGTGTCGTCGAACAGCAGGCGGCCTGCGTCGGCGCGCGTCTTGCCGGTGATGACGTCCATCATCGTCGTCTTGCCGGCACCGTTCGGGCCGATGATGGCGCGCATCTCGCCCTTCTCGATGGTCAGGGAGAGCTCGTTGAGGGCGCGGAAGCCGTCGAAGGTGACGCAGACGCCGTCGAGCGTGAGGATGGTCATGCCGGCTGCTTTTCGGAATTGTTTTCGGCGGCCGGGATGGTCGGGCTGTCGCGGCGGCGTTCGCGCAGCAGGCCGATGATGCCGCGCGGCAGGAACAGGGTGACGACGATGAACAGGGCGCCGAGGGCGTAGAGCCAGAACTCCGGCAGGGCGCCGGTGAAGACGGTCTTGCCGAGATTGACCAGGACGGCGCCGAGGATGGCGCCGACGAGGGTGCCGCGGCCGCCGACGGCGACCCAGATCACCGCCTCGATCGAGTTGGCGGGGGCGAACTCGCCGGGGTTGATGATGCCGACTTGGGTCACGTAGAGGGCGCCGCCGAGGCCGGCGATGAGCGCCGACAGCGTCCAGACCAGGAGTTTAACGTGCTCGGGGCGGTAGCCGAGGAAGCGGGTGCGGCTTTCGGCGTCACGCACGGCGACGAGGACGCGGCCGAAGCGGCTGGTCAGCACCGCGCGGACGAGCAGGAAGGCGGCCGACAGGATGAGCGCGGTGACGACGAGCAGCGCGTCGCGGGTGGCGTCGGATTGCAGCGGCAGGCCGGCGATGTCCTTGAAGTCGGTGAGGCCGTTATTGCCGCCGAAGCCCATGTCGTTGCGAAAGAAGGCGAGCAGCAGCGCGTAGGTGAGCGCCTGGGTGATGATGGAGAGGTAAACGCCGGAGACGCGTGAGCGGAAGGTCAGCCAGCCGAAGACGAAGGCGAGAACGCCGGGCACCACGAGGGCCATCAGGATGGCGAACGGGAGATGGTTGAAGCCGAGCCAGTACCAGGGGAGGTGCTGGTAGTCCAGGAACACCATGAAGTCGGGCAGGTCGGGATTGCCGTAGGTGCCGCGGGCGCCGATCTCGCGCAGCAGGTACATGCCCATGGCGTAGCCGCCGAGGGCGAAGAAGGCGGCGTGGCCGAGGGTGAGGATGCCGGCAAAACCCCAGACCAGGTCGACGGCGATGCCGAGCATTCCAAAGGAGAGGTATTTGCCGGCGAGCGAGACCGCGTAGGTCGGCACGTGCAGCCCGGCCGCGGCGGGGGTGAGCAGGTTGAGCAGCGCCATGGCGAGCGCGAGGCCGAGGATGGTGATCGGGGTCGCGAAGGCGGCGGTGCGGGAGAGGCCGGGCGAGTTCATGTCTCGACGGCGCGGCCGCGGACGGGGAACAGGCCGCGCGGGCGGCGCTGGATGAAGGCGATGATGGCGACCAGGACGACGATCTTGCCGAGCACGGCGCCGGCGAACGGCTCGAGGAACTTGTTGAGCACGCCGAGGGAGAGCGCGCCGACCAGCGTGCCCCATAGATTGCCGACGCCGCCGAACACCACGACCATGAAGCTGTCGATGATGTAGGCCTGGCCGAGATTGGGGCTGACATTGTCGATCTGGCTGACGGCGACGCCGGCGAGGCCGGCGACGCCGGAGCCGAGGCCGAAGGTGAGCGCATCGATCCAGGGCGTGCGGATGCCCATCGAGGCGGCCATGCGGCGGTTCTGGGTGACGGCGCGCATGCGCAGGCCGAGCGGGGTGGCGCGCAGGGTCGCCATCAGCGCGGCCATGACCAGGCCGGCGAAGATGATGATGGCGAGCCGGTTGAGGGTGATGGTCAGGCCGCCGATCAGGATCGCGCCCGACATCCAGGCGGGGCTGGAGACGCCGACATTGGTGGGGCCGAACAGCGAGCGGGTCGCCTGCTGCAGGATCAGCGACAGGCCCCAGGTGGCGAGCAGGGTCTCGAGCGGGCGGCCGTAGAGGAAGCGGATGAGCGAGCGCTCGATCAGGATGCCGAGCCCGCCGGAGACGGCAAACGCGGCGGGGATGGCGATCAGGATGCCGACCGGGGCCAGCACGGGGAGGTGCGCGGCGATCGCCTGCTGCACGACGAAGGTGGTGTAGGCGCCGATCATGACCAGCTCACCATGCGCCATGTTGATGACGCCCATGACGCCGAAGGTGATCGCGAGGCCCATCGCCGCCAGCAGCAGGACCGAGCCGAGGCTCAGGCCGTAGAAGACGCTTTGGGCGACGCTCCACAGACGCAGGTTGAGGTTGATGGCGGCGATGGCGTTGCGGGCGGCCTCAGCGACGGGGCCGTCGCCGACGGCCAGGCCGCCGATCTGGGCGAGCGTGTCGAGGCCGCCGCGGGCGCGCAGCGTGGTGATGGCGGCGAGCTTGTCCTGGGTGGTGGCGTTGGCGGTCGCGAGCAGGCAGGAGGCGCGGGCCTGACGCAGGCGGGTGCGGATTTGCGGGTTCTGCTCGCCGGCGATCGCGCGGTCGAGCGCGGGCAGGGCGCTCGCGTCATGCGCGGCGAAGATCGCATCGGCCGCCTGGCTGCGCGATCCCGGGTCGGGGGCGGCGAGCTGGAGCATGCCCTCGGCGCTGGCGACGGCGCCGCGAACCCGGTTGTTCATGCGCACCGGGCGCAGGGTGGCGGGGTCGGGGGTGGCGGGGCCGCCGGTCAGGGCATCGGTGTAGGCTTGGCCGGAGCGGATGAAGAGCTGCGGGGCGGGGCCGGCCTCGCGCGCGGCGAACAGGTCGTGGTCGCGCAGCGCCTCGACGATTGGCGACGCGCGGGCGCCGCCGAGCACGCCGAGGCGCTCGACCGCGGCGGCGACGTCGTCATAGGCGGGCGAGGCGAGGCCGGCGGCGACGTCGCTCGACGACGGATCGGCGGCGCGGCTGATGGTGGGCGCCAGCGCCAGGCAGGCGAGGATCAGCCGGACCGCGAGGATCCGCCGGCGCATGTCAGGCGTGCCGGCCGAGGCAGGTTTTCGTGACGACGTCGTAATTGCCGCACTCGATCGGCTTCTGCCAATCGCCGATCAGGTTCCTGGTGGAGGCGATGTAGGGCGACCAGGCCTTGCCGGCGACGGGGGCGGGGGTTTGCCAGACGGTGTTGAACTGGCCGTCATCCTGGATCTCGCCGATCAGCACCGGCTTGGTCAGGTGGTGGTTGGGCAGCATGGTCGCGATGCTGCCGGTGAGGTTGGGCTGGGTGATGCCGACCATGGTGTTGATGATGGTGTCGACGTCGGTGGTCTTGGCGCGCTCGACCGCCTGGACCCACATGTTGAAGCCGATGTAGTGGGCCTCCATCGGGTCGTTGGTGACGCGCTTCGGGTTGTTGGTGAAGGTGTGCCAGCTGGCGATGAACGCCTTGTTGGCCGGCGTGTCGACGCTCTCGAAGTAGTTCCAGGCGGCGAGGTTGCCGACCAGCGGGGCGGTGTTCATGCCGGCGAGCTCCTCCTCGCCGACGCTGAACGCCATCACCGGAATGTCGGTCGACTTGATGCCCTGGTTGGCGAGCTCCTTGTAGAACGGCACGTTGGCGTCGCCGTTGATCGTCGAGACGACGGCGGTCTTTACCCCCGAGGAGCCGAAGCTCTTGATCCCGGCGACGATGTTCTGCCAGTCGGACTGGCCGAAGGGCGTGTAGTTGACCATGATGTCGCTGGCGGCGACGCCCTTTGTCGCGAGGTAGGCGGCCAGGATCTGGTTGGTGGTGCGCGGGTAGACGTAGTCGGTGCCGGCGAGAACGAAGCGCTTGGCGCCGCCGCCATCCGCACTCATCAGGTAGTCGACCGCGGGGATCGCCTGCTGGTTCGGCGCGGCGCCGGTGTAGAAAACGTTGCGGCTGCATTCCTGTCCTTCGTACTGGACGGGATAGAACAGGATGCCGTTCAGCTCCTCGAACACCGGCAGGACGGATTTGCGGGAGACCGAGGTCCAGCAGCCGAAGGTGACGTCGACATGGTCGACCGAGATCAGCTCGCGCGCCTTTTCGGCGAATAGCGGCCAGTTGCTGGCCGGGTCGACGACGACCGGCTCGAGCTTGCGGCCGAGCACGCCGCCCTTGGCGTTCTGCTCGGCGATCAGCATCAGCATGACGTCCTTCAGGGTCGACTCGCTGATCGCCATCGTTCCGGAGAGCGAGTGCAGGATGCCGACGCGGATCGGCCCGCTCGAGGCGGCGCGCGCGTGCCGGGGGGCGAGCGCGAGGGCGGCGGCGGACAGCATGGCGCCGTTCAGATGCCGGCGGCTGATTGCGGTTTTGGTCATTTCGCGTCCCCCCGATTTTTGGGGGATGACCAGCAAGAAACAGGCCAGGGAAGGGCTTCTTTTTTGAAAAAAAGAAGCAAAAAACTTTTGTCTTATGGGGCGAAGTCGCCGGGTGCGCCGATGTAGGTGTTGTTGTCCTGGTGCTCCTGGCTTGGCAAAGGCGGGCCGTTGAACTGGCAGGCGGACATCGTGAGGAGGCAGGCGATCAGCGCCGCGCCGGCGAACAGCCTGGCCATTGAAGAGTGCTTTCTTGAAGTATCACCGGATCAGGTGCAGCCACCTGACCGGTAATGCCCGTTCAAACAAATCCTTGGAGCATGACCGGTGAACGCAGGTGAACCGGTCAGGCTCCCAGGGCGGATCGCCGGGATGAGGGCTGGCTACTCGGCGGCGATCGCGCCGTAGCCGATTTCGGCCTTGGTCTCGAGGAACTCGCCGAAGGCCAGGTCACCCCATTCGCGGCCGTTGCCGGACTGCTTGTAGCCGCCGAACGGCGCCATCAGGTCGAGCCCGGCGCCGTTGATGTTGACCTGGCCGGCGCGCAGCCGCGAGGCGACGTAGCGCAGGGTGGCCGGGTCGCGGCCCTGGACGTAGGCGGCGAGGCCGTATGGCGTGTCGTTGCCGATGGCGATCGCCTCGTCGACCGTGTCGTAGCCCAGGATGGTCAGGACGGGGCCGAAGATCTCCTCGCGGGCGATCGTCATGTCGTTTGTGACGCCGGCGAACACGGTGGGGCGGACGTAGTAGCCGCGCTCCAGGCCCTCGGGGCGGCCGGGGCCGCCGGCGACCAGGGTTGCGCCCTCCTCGATGCCCTTGTGGATCAGGCCCTGGATCTTGTTCCATTGCAGCTCGGAGACGACCGGGCCGAGATGGGCGTTGCCGTTCGGGTCGCCCACGGTGGTGGCGTCGGCGGCGGCGCGGGCGATGGCGACGACCTCCTCCATGTGGGTGTGCGGCGCCAGCATGCGGGTCGGCGCATTGCAGGACTGGCCGGAGTTCATCATCACCTGGGTGACGCCGCCCTGCACCGCCGTCTGCAGGTCGGCATCGGCGAGGATGATGTTGGGCGACTTGCCGCCGAGCTCCTGGTGGACGCGCTTGACGGTGGCGGCGGCGGCGCGGGCCACCTCGATGCCGGCGCGGGTGGAGCCGGTGAAGGACACCAGGTCGATGTCGGGGTGGGCGCTGATGGCGGCGCCGACGCCGGAGCCGTCGCCGTTGACGAGGTTGAACACGCCGGGCGGGACGCCGGCTGCGTGCAGGATCTCGGCCAGGATGATGCCGGAGAACGGCGCCACCTCCGAGGGTTTCAGCACCATGGTGCAGCCGACGGCCAGGGCCGGGGCGGTCTTGCAGACCATCTGGTTGACCGGCCAGTTCCACGGCGTGATGAAGCCGCAGACGCCGATCGGCTCGCGCGCGATCAGGGTGGTGCCGCGCAGGGTCTGGAACTCGAACGCTTTGAGGGTGGCGAGCGCGGTCTGGAAGTGGCCGAGGCCGATTGCCGCCTGGGCCTGCTGGGACAGGGTCGCGGGCGCGCCCATCTCCTCGGTGATCGCGGCGGCCATGTCGTTGTAGCGGCGGGTGTACTCGGCGATGATGCGCTCGAGCAGGGCGATGCGCTCCTCGCGGCTGGTCTGCGAGAAGCCCGGGAAGGCGGCGCGCGCGGCGGCGACGGCGTGGTCGACGTCGCTGGCCTCGCCGAGGCTGATGCGGCCGCAGACCTGCTCGTTGGCCGGGTTGATCACGTCGAGCCGGGCGGCGCCGCTTGGCTCGACCCAGGCGCCGTTGATGTAGAACTTGGTGTAGTCGCGCATTGTGTTTCCCCTTAAGAAAGGTCTTCTTTTTTGAAAAAAGAAGCAAAAAGCTTTCATCCGTTAGGAAGTATCGTCCGGCCGAGTGCCTCAATCGGGCAAAAGTTTTTTGGTTCTTTTTTTCAAAAAAGAACCGCTTCCCGCCTTAGGTCAGCTTGACCACCATCTTGCCGAAGTTCTCGCCGGTAAAGAGCTTCATGAACGCGGCTGGTGCGTGTTCGATACCGTGCTCGACGGTTTGGCGCCAGCGCACCGCGCCCGAGGCGATCCAGCCGGCCATCTCGGCCTGGAAGCCGGGCATCAGGTTGAAGAAGTTGGAGACGATGAAGCCTTGCAGGCGGAGGCTGCGGCCGACCACCAGCATGATGTTGGCCGGGCCCGAGGCGACGCCGCCGTTGTAGGCCGAGATCATGCCGCACAGGGCGAAGCGGGCGAAGGGCTTGGCGCATTCCAGCGCCGCTTCGAGGTGGGCGCCGCCGACATTGTCGAAGTAGACGTCGATGCCGTCGGGTGCGGCGTGGGCGAGGGCGGCGATCAGGTCCGGGCTCGCCTTGTAGTCGATCACGTGCTCGACGCCGATTTCGCGCAGGAAGGCGCATTTTTCGGCGCCACCGGCCGAGCCGATCACGGTTGCGCCCTTGATCCGGGCGATCTGGCAGGCGACGGAGCCGACCGCGCCCGTGGCGGCCGAGACGAACACGACGTCGCCGGCCTTGAGCTTGGCGATTTCGAGCAGGCCGACATAGGCGGTGAGCCCCGGCATGCCGGCGACGCCGAGATAGGCTTCGGGCGGCAGCGGCAGGTCGGGCAGCTTCTGCAGCCCGGCGGCCGGCGCGTTGAACGCCTCGCGCCAGCCGAGCATGGACTGCACGAGGTCGCCGGGGTGGAGACCCTCGGCGTTGGAGGCGACCACCTCGCCGACGGCGCCGCCCTGCAGCGGCTCGCCGATCTGGAACGGCGGCACGTAGCTTTTGCGCAGCGTCATGCGGCCGCGCATGTAGGGGTCGACCGACATCCACAGGTTGCGCACCTGCGCCTCGCCCGGGGCGGGCGGTGGGAGCGACACCTCGGCGAGCTCGAAATCGTCCGCGGCGGGCAGCGCCGCCGGGCGGGCGCGGAGGCGGATTTCACGCGATTGGCTGATGAGCGTCATGGCAGGGTCCTGGGCGGTCAGCCGGTTGGTTGAGATGGGCGCGAGCCTGGCGGACGACGCTGCCGTCCGCCAGGCTCGCGGGCGTTGGTCGAGCCGTCAGGCTCGCGGGCGCTGGTCGAGCCGTCAGGCTCGCGGGCGCTGGTCGAGCCGTCAGGCGCGCTGGGCCTGGTCTAGCCGTGACAGCTCCTGGCTGACCTGTCGATCATGCGCCTCCTGGTCGCGCCGGGCGGCGGCCGGGCTCCAGCGGCCCTTCATGACAAAGATCAGGGCGACGAACAGTGCGATGCCGGCGCAGCAGATCCAGTACCAGGTGCGCCACTGGCTGGGTGCCACCGCGACGGCGTGCTGCAGCGCCATCAGCTGGCTGACCAGGGCGGCGTCCGGCGGCTGATGGGCAGCCTGGGCGGCATGCAGGGCGCCCAGGGTGAGCGGCGCCCGCACGATGTCGGTGACCGAGTTCACCACCACCGGCAGCATGAAGAACGAGGCCGCAACGACGAGGCGCTGGATCCAGGCCCAGACGGCCAGGCCGGTGGCGGAGAGCGCCGGGTTGCGGGCCTCTACCGTCTCGGTGAAGCTCGCCATCCAGGTGGCGTAGGCGGCGCCGGCGAACACCGCCTGCAGCGAGGTGATGACAGCGAGCTTGGCGTAGCTTGGGTGCTGGCCGGCCTGGAGCAGGAAGTAGCCGGTCATGACGAGGGCGCCGAGGCCGCCAACCAGCATGAAGGGCTTGCGCACCCGCAGGCGGTCCGAGGCCATGCCGAAGCCGACCAGCGACAGCGCGTTCGCCGCCCAGCCCCAGTTCGCCAGGCTGTTGGCCTGCTCGACGGTGAGGCCGAACAGGGTGACCGAGACGAGGACGCCGAAGGCGACCGCGGTGTAGTAGAACAGCAGCATGGTGGAGACGCCGAGCGCGGAGCCGATCACGTCGAGATGCAGCATCTGCGACCAGGGATTGCGCAGGCCGGCCTCGACGTCGACCTGCCGCGCCCGGGCCTCGACCAGGCGGCGGTCGTGCTCGGAGACCATGAGCTGGTCGCGGATCTCGGCCGGCAGCTCGCGCAGCAGGAAGAACGCGGCGACGAAGAGGATCAGCCCGACGACGCCGCAGATCTCGTACTGGCTCTGCCAGGTCTGCAGGCTGGGCAGCGTTGTCGTCGCGACCAGGCTGACGAACAGGCTGCCGAGCACCGGGCCGATGGTCCAGAAGCCCATCGCGGTGGCGCGCCCGGTCTGCGGCGAGAAGTCGCGGATCAGCGCCGGGGTCGCGACCAGGATGATG
Source organism: Acetobacteraceae bacterium (assembly GCA_965198995.1). Lineage (GTDB taxonomy): Bacteria > Pseudomonadota > Alphaproteobacteria > Acetobacterales > Acetobacteraceae > CAXMMR01. Next base: position 422,642 of record CBDAQG010000001.1, on the reverse strand, counting down.
CCTTCGAAGAAGCCGATCGCCGCGGTGGCGATGGACCAGCTCAGCCTGGTGTGGGTGTTGGGCAGCACCAGCAGGGTGACCAGGCCGACGATCAGCAGGCCCCAGATGACGAGGTTGGCGCGACCGACGCGGTCCGTCAGGCCGCCGAGCAGGGAGGCGCCGGCGCCGATCAGGTTGCTCAGCGCCAGCACAACGACGAAGTAGCCGAACGGCATCTGCAGGTTCTGCATGATCAGCGGCGCGACGCTGCCGACGACGTAGAGCTCGTAATAGAGCGCAACCGTGATGGCGACCACGAGGGTCAGGTAGAAGCGGCGCGCGCCGGGTGCGGGATAGCCCTGAAGGGCGCGTCCGCCGGGCTTGCGCGGGCTGATGGTATTGGCCATTCCACTCATTTTTCTTGTCCGTTATTTTTATGATCGAAGCTTGAGTATGTCGCGCGCCAGAGTCAATCGCGCCGGTTGATCATGCGGGGGGTTGGCCAGCGGCCGTGGCAGGGCAATTTGGCGGCGGGGTATGCTGTCGCTCGATCCGGAGGGTTGGTCGCGGGGATCGCCGCGGCAGGCTGTCGGGTGCGGGCTAGTCGTCGACGCTGTCGACGTTCCTCGCGACCATGCGGTCGACGTCCGTCGCGAGCACGCCGACTAGCAGCGGTCTGGCGAAGCGCTCGGCGGCGTTCTGCATTGTCGTGGCGGCCGACCAATGGGTGAGCTCGACGGAGGCGTTCACCATGCCGCTCACCAGATCCGCCGCGATCGCCGCGTCGACCGGGCGGATCGAGCCGTCGACGATGCCGTCCGAGATCAGCCCGGCCGTCTTCTCGGACAGCCGGGCGACGGTCGCGATCAGGTCGAGCCGCAGGTTCTCCGTCGTCGCCGACAGCGCCGACAGGCGCAGCAGCGGCCCGTCCGGCGAGAACTGATGGCGCAGCAGGGCGGCGACGACCGAGCAGAGCCGGCTCCAGCCGTCGGCCTCGATCGCCATCCCCGCGACATGCGCCTGCCGGATCACGGTGAAGGTCCGCTCGAAGCACGCCGCCACCAGGTCGTCCTTGGTGTCGTTGTGGTGGTAGAACGATCCCTTGGTGACGTTGAGCCGGGCCGAGATGCGGTCGACCGAGGTGCCGTGATAGCCGTTCTCGTTGAGCAGCTCGGTGGCGGCGCGCAGGAAGCTCGAGCGCGACACCTCGCCGCCCTCGCGGAGCGGCTGCGCGAACGGCAGCGGGGTGGGCGACCAGCGCCTGCCGGGGGCGGCCAGGCCATGGATCAGGATGTCCGCCATGCGCTCGGCGGCGCGCGGGTAATCGGCCACCTCGTAGCGCCGCACCCACGCCTTGCTGTGGATCACCGCGGTGAGCACGAGGTGGGCGCGCGCGTTTTGCTCGGGGCGCGGTAGCTCGGCCGCAGCGCCCTCGCCCAGCAGCGTGCGGATGCGGCGGAACAGCGCGACGAAGCCGGCCTTGGGCGGCTCGGCCGCCGGCCCGGTCAGCGCCCGCATGTCCCAGAAGTTCACGTCGCCCGAGACCCGGCCCTCGTCGATGTCGGCGCGGTGCGCAACATGCAGCTCGAGCAGGCGGGTCAGTCTGGCCGCCGGGTCGGGCGGCGCGGCCATGGCCTTGTCGAGCATCGCGTCCAGCGTCGCGACCGAACGCATCAGGCAGGCGGCGGCGAGGTCCTCCTTCTTGCGATAGTAGTAGGTGACGCTGGTCATGATCAGGCCGACGCTCTGGGCGACGTCGGCGAGCGTGATGCCGGCCAGGCCGTGGCGGTTGAACAGCGTGGCCGCGGCGTCGAGGATCGCCTCGCGCTTGCGCTCGTAGCGCGCGGTCTGGGCCGGCAGAGGGGTGTCCATGGTGTGCGACCTGTAACCAAGGCGGCCGTCTAGGTCCAGGAGTGAGACCTCTCGCAAGGCGAGGGCTCTCCCTCCGTGAGCCTTTCCAACTGCGCGTCGCGCAGTCGGAACCTTTGGCTCACTCCGCCCTCGACCCGTCACGCGCAGCGTGCATTCGCACGACGGGGCCTGAGGCCCCAGACCCGCATCCATAAGGGACCGGTGTTCCAGCGGGGTCTTTCTTGGCTTGCGCAGCATAGGAAATGGCTGCGCCGCGCGCGGCGCGGCGCTAGAGGTGTGTGGCCAGGCGCTCCAGGAGCCTCCAGTAGGAGACCGGAATGATGCGCTCGATCGTCGCGGCGATGTGCGCATCGCGGCCGACGATCACGCGCGGCCGGCGGCGCTCGACGGCGCGCACGATGGTCTCGCCGGCGACTGCCGGCGGCATGGTGAGGCCGCCCTGGAACGAGGTGCGCGCCCGCTCCGCGTCGCCCGGCGCAATGGCGGCGGGCAGGCGGGCGCTGCGGGCGATGCCCGTGTTGACGCCGCCGGGATGCACGACGGTGACGCCGACGGACGTGCCGCGCAGCTCGTGGCGGAGCGATTCCGAAAAGCCGCGCACGGCGAACTTGCTGGCGACGTAGGCGGTCTGGCCGGGCGGCGCGATCAGGCCGAAGACGCTGGACAGATTGACCAGACGCGCCTCCCCGGACGCGCGCAGCAGCGGCAGGAAGGCGCGCGTCATCCGCACGACGCCCCAGAAGTTGACGCCGAACAGCCACTCGAAGTCGTGCTCCGCGACCTGCTCGAAGGTGCCGCCCACGGCGACGCCGGCATTGTTGACCAGCAGGTCGACGCCGGCATGCGCGGCAAGCACGGCGGCAGGGAGCGCAGCGACGGCTTCGGCGTCGGCCACGTCGAGCACGTGGGTGCTGACGCGCACGCCGGTCGCTGTCAGCGCCGCCGCGGCCTCGGCCAGAAGTTCAGGGTTGATGTCAGCCAAAGCGAGGTTGCAGCGCCGCTCGGCCAGCGCCTCGGCGATCGCGCGGCCGATGCCGCCAGCCGCGCCGGTGATCAGCGCGGTGCGGTTGTCCAGGTTAAAGGCCAGGGGCGTCGCCCCTGGACCCGATTAAAGGCGGAGCCTTTAAAATCCATCTATTGAGTTCGGATCCCACCGGCCTAACCTTACGTACACGGAACCAAAAGTAATGGATTGTAAAGGCTCCGCCTTTACTGGGGTCAAGGGGCAAAGCCCCTTGCCTTACGCTTTGCTGAATCGACTGCCCTGCTGCGCCATCCGCTCCAGGAGCGGCGAGGTGGGAAGGTCGTAGGCTTTCAGACGGTCGACGATGGTGCCGGCGCCGATGGTGTCGGCGTAGAACATCGGGCCGCCGCGGTAGATCGGCCAGCCGTAGCCGTTGATCCAGACGACGTCGATGTCCGAGGCGCGGGAGGCGATGCCTTCGTCGAGGATTTTGGCGCCCTCGTTGATCATCGGATAGAGGCAGCGTTCCAGGATTTCCTGGTCGGTGACGGTGCGGCGGGTGCGGCCGTGGTGGGCGGAGATGTCGAGGATCGCCTGCTCGGCGATCGGCGAGGGGGTGCGGTTGCGGGCCTCATCATAGTCGTAGAAGCCGCCGCCGGTTTTCTGGCCGTAGCGGCCGGCTTCGCAGAGCACGTCGCGCACGGTCTGGCCGGTGGAGCGCTCGCGGGTCCAGCCGAGGTCGAGGCCGGCGAGGTCGGCCATCTGGAACGGGCCCATCGGCATGCCGAACCCGGTCAGCACGCGGTCGACATCCCAGGGCATGGCGCCGTCGAGGATCAGGGTGTTGGCCTGCTCCTGGCGGGCGGAGAGCATGCGGTTGCCGACGAAGCCGTGGCAGACGCGCACCAGGACGGCGACCTTGCCGATGGTTTTGGCGAGCTGCATGGAGGTGGCGACGACGGACGGGTCGGTGCTGGCGCCGCGCACCACTTCGAGCAGCCGCATGACGTTGGCGGGGGAGAAGAAGTGCAGGCCGATGACGTGCTCGGGGCGGCGGGTGGTGGCGGCGATTTCGTCGATGCTCAGGTAGGAGGTGTTGCTGGCGAGGATGGCGCCGTGCTTGACGATGCCGTCGAGGCGGCCGAACAGATCCTTCTTGACCGCCATCTCCTCGAACACGGCCTCGATGACGAGGTCGCACTCGGCGAGCGCCTCGAGCTCGAGGCCGGGCGCGAGCAGGGCCATGCGGCTCTCGACGTCTTCGGGCTTGAGGCGGCCTTTCTTGGCGGTGTTGTCGTAGTTGCGGCGGATGGTGGCGCGGCCGCGCTCGAGCGCTTCGGCGCGGGCCTCGACCATGACGACGGGGATGCCGGCGTTGAGGAAGTTCATGGCGATGCCGCCGCCCATGGTGCCGGCGCCGATGATGCCGACCTTCTTGATCGGCAGGGTCGGGGTGTCGTCGGCGATGTCGGGGATCTTGGCGGCCTGGCGCTCGGAGAAGAAGGCGTAGCGCTGGGCGGCGGATTGCTCGCCGGAGACGAGCTGGACGAACAGCGCGCGCTCCTGGGCGACGCCGTCGTTGAAGGGCAGCTCGACGGCGCCCTGGACCGCCTTGAGGCAGGCGGCGGGGGCCTCGAAGCCGCGGAAGCGGCGGGCGTTGGCGGCGCGGTAGCGGTCGAACAGGCCGGGGTCGGCGCGCGCCGCCTCGAGCTTGTCGTCGCGGTCGCGGGTGCGGCGGACGGGGGCGCCGGCGACGCTGGCGGCAAACGCGATGGCGCCGGCTTTGAGGTCGCCGGGGACCAGCTCGTCGATCAGGCCGAGGGTTTGCGCGCGGGCGGCGGAGATCGGGTCGCCGGAGACGATCATGTCGAGCGCCGCCTCGACGCCGACGATGCGGGGCAGGCGCTGGGTGCCGCCGGCGCCGGGCAGCAGGCCGAGCTTGACCTCGGGCAGGCCGAGTTTGGCGCCGGGGGCGGCGACGCGGTGGGTGCAGGCGAGCGCGAGCTCCAGCCCGCCGCCGAGGGCGATGCCGTGCACGGCGGCGACCACCGGCTTGGTCGCAGCGTCGATGATGTCCAGCAGGTCGGGCAGGGATGGCGCGGCGGGGGGCGCGTTGAACTCGGTGATGTCGGCGCCGCCGCTGAAGCCGCGGCCGGCGCCGATCAGCACGATGGCGCGCACGGCGGGGTCGGCCTCGGCGGCGCGCAGGGCGGTTGCGATGTGGCTGCGCAGCGCCTTGCCCAGGGCGTTGACCGGCGGCGCGTTCAGGGTGACGACGGCCACGCCGTCGCTTGTCGTGACGCCGTTGGTGTCCTCTTCTGACTGCATGCGCTGCATCCTAATTTCGGCAGAAGACGTGCGGTTTGGCACTGTCTGGCGGGACACTGCATCATACGGGCAATTCCAATCAACCCTGGGCGGCCGCCCTGCGCTGCATCCGCCCTGGACCTGCCCTGGGCCCGCGCCGTTACAGATGGGGTGCGCGGCGGCGGCGGCGGATCGCTGTTGTGATGGATGCGGAGGCGGCTTGCGGCCGGCGGGCCGGGGTGGCGGCGCTGCCGGGCGCGGGCTTGCCTGGCCGGGGCGGTAGAATTAAGGGTATGGCATAAAAAGCCCGGGAGCCGCGTCTTGGATTTCACACCCTCGCCTAGTCAGCAGCACTGGCTCGAGCGCGTGCAAGGCTTCATCAACAGCGAGATCGTGCCGGAGGTCGGCGCGGTTGCGGCCGAGATCGCCGGGTCCTCGGATCGCTGGCGGCCGTCCTCGCGCGTTGAGGCGCTGAAGGTGCGCGCGCGGGCGGCCGGGCTGTGGAACCTGTTCCTGCCGCCGAACGCCACCCATGACGAGGACGGGTATGCGGGGGCGGGGCTGACCAACCTCGACTACGCGCCCTGCGCCGAGGCGATGGGGCGGATCAACTTCGCCTCCGAGGTGTTCAACTGCTCGGCGCCGGACACCGGCAACATGGAGGTGCTGCACCGCTACGGCGATGCGGCGCAGAAGCGGCGGTGGCTCGCGCCGCTGATGGCCGGCGAGATCCGCTCCGCCTTCCTGATGACCGAGCCCGACGTTGCCTCGTCGGATGCGACCAACATCGAGACCCGGATCCGGCGCGACGGCGACAGCTACGTGATCAGCGGGCGCAAGTGGTGGTCGTCGGGCGTCGGCGACCCGCGCTGCGCGGTGGCGATCGTCATGGGCAAGACCGACCCGGAGGCGGCGAGCTACAGCCAGCAATCGCAGGTGCTGGTGCCGCTCGACACGCCGGGCGTCGAGGTCGTGCGGATGCTGCCGGTGTTCGGCTATGACGACGCGCCGCACGGGCATGCCGAGGTGATCCTGCGCGACGTGCGGGTGCCGGCGGAGAACCTGATCCTGGGCGAGGGGCGGGGGTTCGAGATCGCGCAGGGGCGGCTTGGGCCGGGGCGGATCCATCACTGCATGCGCACGATCGGGGTGGCCGAGGCGGCGCTGGAGAAGATGACCCGCCGGCTGCTTTCGCGCACGGCGTTCGGCAAGCGGATTTCCGAACAGTCGGTTTGGGAGCAGCGGATCGCCGAGGCGCGCATTGACATCGAAATGACCCGGCTGCTGTGCCTGAAGGCGGCGGACATGATGGACCGGGTGGGGCCGAAGGGGGCGAAGCTCGAGATCGCGATGATCAAGGTGGCGGCACCGCGGGTGGCGCTCAAGGTGATCGACGACGCGATCCAGGCGCATGGTGGCGGCGGCGTTTCGGACGATTTCGGGCTGGCCAAGGCGTATGCCGGGGTGCGCACGCTGCGGCTCGCGGACGGGCCGGACGAGGTGCACAACCGCAGCATCGCGCGGCTGGAGTTCAGCCGCTACGGCAACCGGCCGGCGGCCGCGTGACGGCGTGAGCGGCGCGGCGGCACGGGCGCTGCCGGCCAGCGTCTATGAGGGCGTGAAGCCGGTCGACGAGCGGCACCGGATTGACGAGGCGGCGCTGGCGCGCTGGCTGGCGGACAACGTGGCCGGCTATGCGGGGCCGCTGCAGGTGATGCAGTTCAGGGGCGGGCAGTCGAACCCGACCTACCGCTTGCAGACGCCGCAGCGGGCCTACGTGCTGCGGCGCAAGCCGTCCGGGGTGCTGCTGCCCTCGGCGCACGCGGTGGACCGGGAGTTTCGGCTGATCTCGGCGCTGCACGGCACCGGCTTTGCGGTGCCCGAGGCGTATGCGCTGTGCCGCGACGAGACGGTGATCGGCGCGATGTTCTACGTCATGCAGGCGGTGGACGGCACGGTGCACTGGGACAGCACGCTGCCGGGCTTTGCGCCTGCCGAGCGGCACGCCGCCTACACCGCGATGGTGACGACGCTGGCGCGGCTGCACACCGTGGACCACGTGGCGATCGGGCTTGCCGATTACGGGCGGCCGGGCAACTACTTCGCGCGCCAGGTCGAGCGCTGGACGCGGCAGTATCGCGCCTCCGAGACCGAAACGATCGAGGCGGCGGAGCGGCTGATGGCGTGGCTGCCGCGCACCGTGCCGGAGCAGTCGCGGGTGGCGATCGTGCATGGTGACTACCGGATCGACAATCTGATCTTTGCCGCGGGGACGCCGCGTGTGGCGGCGGTGCTGGACTGGGAGCTGTCGACGCTTGGCGACCCGCTGGCCGATTTTAGCTACCTGCTGATGAACTGGGCGCTGCCGGCGGACGGGCGCAGCGGGCTGGGCGGGCTTGACCTCGCGGCGCTCGGCATACCGTCGCTCGACGAGGTGGTGGCGCTGTATTGCGGCCAGACCGGCCGCGAGGGCGTGCCGGCGCTCGACTGGTACTTCGCCTACAATTTGTTCCGGCTGGTCGGCATCGTTCAGGGCATTGCCGGGCGGGTGCGCGACGGCACGGCGGCGAGCGCGCAGGCCTCGGTGATGGCCGCGCGGGCGCCGCGCCTGGCCGAGGCGGGCTGGCAATTCGCGCTCAAGGCGGGCGCCTGATGCAGGTTCGTGACGCCGTCATTCTGGTGACCGGCGGGGCTGGCGGCATCGGCCGGGGCCTGTGCGAGCGTTTTGCCGCCGAGGGGGCGCGGCACGTGATCGTGGTCGACCGCGACGCTGCGGGCGCGCAGGCGGTCGCCGAGCGGTTGGGCGGCAGCGCGATCGGCTGCGATGTGGGGCGGGCGGGCGACGTGGCGGCGATGGGCGCGCGCGTGGCAGCGGAGTTCGGCGTTGTCGATCTGCTGTGCTCCAACGCCGGTATTTTTGAGCGCGACCCGAACCTTGCCGATGCGGTCTCGGCGGATGACGAGAGCTGGGCGCGGTGCTGGGCGGTGAACGTGATGGGGCACGTGCACTGCGCCCGCGCGTTTCTGCCGGCGATGGTGGCGCGCAAGCGGGGCACCATCCTCAACACCGTCTCGGCCGCCGGGCTGCTGAGCCAGATCGGCAGCGCCACCTATGCGACGACCAAGCATGCTGCGCTCGGGTTCACCGAGTATCTGGCGCTGACGCATCGCGACGACGGCATCAAGGTCGCTGCACTGTGCCCGCAAGGGGTGGCGACCGCGATGACGCAGGGCGCGCGCGGGAGCGAGCCGGCGCTGCTCGACGGGCTGCTGACGCCGGAGCAGGTGGCGGAGGCGGTGGTGGACGGGTTGGCGGCGGAGCGGTTCCTGATCCTGCCGCATCCGCAGGTGCGCGATTACATGGGCCGCAAAGCGGCGGATTATGACCGGTGGATCGGGGGCATGGCGAAGCTGAGAAGAAGTTCTTTTTTATAAAAAAGAACCAAAAAACTTTTATCCGATAAGACTCAACACCAAACGAGCAGAAGTTTTTTGCTTCTTTTTTTCAAAAAAGAAGCACTTTGCCTGCTTCCTTCAAGGATGACACATGTCCCTGTTCGACCTCGCCGGGAAAGTCGCCATCGTCACCGGCTCCTCGCGCGGCATTGGGCGGGCGATCGCGGCGCGGATGGCCGAGCATGGGGCGCGGGTGGTGATTTCCTCGCGCAAGCAGGAGGCGTGCGAGCGGGTTGCCGCCGAGATCAATGCGGAGCACGGCGAAAGGCGGGCGGTGGCGATTGCGGCCAGCCTGTCGGTGAAGGCCGAGCTGGAGCGTCTGGTGGCGGAAACGACGTCGCGGCTGGGGCCGGTCGACGTGCTGGTCTGCAACGCGGCGAGCAATCCTTATTACGGGCCGATGGTGGGGATCAGCGACGAGCAGTTTCGCAAGATCCTTGATAACAACATCATCGCCAATCACTGGCTGATCCAGCTTGCCGCGCCGGGGATGGTGGAGCGGCGGGACGGGGCGGTGATCATCGTCTCCTCGATCGGTGGTTTGAAGGGGTCGCCGGTGATCGGCGCCTACAACGTTTCGAAGGCGGCGGACATGCAGCTGGCGCGGAATTATGCGGTGGATTTAGGGCCGTCGAACATACGGGTGAACTGCATTGCGCCGGGGCTGATCCGGACGGATTTTGCCCGGGCGCTGTGGGAGAACCCGAAGACGCTGGCGGCGGCCAATGCGGGGACGCCGCTGGGGCGGATCGGCGAGCCGGACGAGATTGCGGGGGCGGCGGTGTTCCTCGCCTCGGCGGCGGGGCGATACATGACCGGGCAGACGATCGTCGTCGATGGCGGCTCGACGATTGCCAGCGGGTCGCTGGCATGAGGGCGCTGCTGAGCCGGGCGCCGGGTGGGCCGGAGACGCTGGTGCTCGAGGAGGTAGCGACGCCAGCGGTGGGCGCAGGCGAGGTGCTGATTGACGTGCAGGCTTGCGGCGTCAATTTCCCGGACTCGCTGATGATCGAGGATCGCTACCAGATCCGGCCGCCGCGGCCGTTTGCGCCGGGGGCGGAGATCGCCGGCATCGTCGCGGCGGTGGGCGAGGGGGTTAGTCGGTTTCGCCTGGGCGAGCGGGTGTTCGGCTTTCCGGGGTTCGGCGGGATGGCCGAGCAGGTGGTGGTGAAGGCGACGCGGTGCAGCCCGATCCCGGACGGCATGGATTTCGAGACTGCGGCGGCGTTCATGATGACCTACGGCACGTCGCATCATGCGCTGAAGGACCGCGCGGCGCTGAAGGCCGGCGAGACGTTGCTGGTGCTGGGGGCGGCGGGCGGCGTGGGGCTTGCGGCGGTGGAGCTTGGGCGGGCCGCCGGGGCGCGGGTTGTCGCGGCGGTGTCTTCGGCGGAGAAGGCGGCGCTGGCGGAGGCGCACGGGGCGGAGCGCAGCGTGGTGTATCCGGCGGGGCCGTTCGATGCGGACGGGCGCCGGGCGCTGTCCAAGCTGCTCAAGGATGCGGTGGGCGAGGCCGGGGCGGACGTGGTGTATGATCCGGTCGGCGGCGACTACACCGAGGCGGCGCTGCGGGCGATCGCCTGGGAGGGGCGGCTGCTTGTGGTGGGTTTTCCGGCCGGCATCCCGAAGCTGCCGCTCAACCTGACGCTGCTGAAGAGCTGCCAGGTGGTGGGCGTGTTCTGGGGCGCGTTTGTGGCGCGGGAGCCGGAGCGCGACCGGGTGAATGCGGGCGAGCTGCTCGGCCTGTATGCCGAGGGCAAGCTGCGGCCGGTTGTTTCGAAGACGTATCCGTTGGCGGAGGGCGGTGCGGCGATCACCGCGCTGGCGCAGCGGATGGCGGCGGGAAAACTGGTGGTGACGGTTAGGTAGGACAAAGTTTGACCCGAGGGGCCGCGGGACGACCCCGATCGACAGGAGGACCTCATGGCGGACGGAGCTTCGGCGACCAGCGGGCGGGTGAGCGAGGCGGAGTGGGGTGCGCGGGTGGAGCTCGCGGCGCTGTATCGGCTGGCGGCGCTGTATGGCTGGGACGATGCGATCTTCACGCACATCTCGATCCGGGTGCCCGGGCCCGAGCACCATTTCCTGATCAATCCCTACGGCGTGTTCTTCGAGGAGATGACGGCCTCGGCGCTGGTCAAGGTGGACCTTGACGGGGTGATCGTCGGCGAGACGCCGTATCGGATTAACCCGGCGGGCTTCACCATCCACTCGGCGATCCATGCGGCGCGCGAGGATGCGCAGTGCGTGATGCATCTGCACACCAACCACGGCGTCGGCGTCTCGGCGCAGGCGCAGGGGCTGCTGCCGATCAGCCAGACGGCGATGATCGTGCTGCCGCTCCTCGCGCATCATGACTACGAGGGGATTGCGCTCGACCTCAGCGAGCGTGAGCGGCTGGTGGCCGACCTTGGCGACAAGTCGCTGATGCTGCTGCGCAACCACGGGACGCTGTCGGCCGGGCCGACGGCGGCGGCGACATGGCTCAACATGTTCTTCCTGGAGCGCGCGTGCAGCATGCAGGTGGCGGCCCTGTCGGGCGGGCATGCGGGGGTGCTGACGGCGCCGCAGGAGAGCCAGGAGGTGGTGGCGACGCAGACCAGAGGCGGCGGCGCCGGCGGGGTGGCGAAGCTCGCCTGGCCGGGGTTTCTGCGCCAGCTTGATCGGAAACTGCCGGGGTATGATGAGTAAGACTGCTTTTTTGAAAAAAAGCAGCAAAAAACTTTTTTCCGCGCTGTCGCGTGTCCAGTCGTTTAGATCTGCTTACTGAGCAAAAGTTTTTTGGTTCTTTTTTTCAAAAAAGAACCGCTTCCTTGCTGCTTTTCGAGGAGCTCGGCCATGCCGCATTACGGTGACTATCAGAACGAGATCTACGGCGCCGGGCTGAGTGGGGTTCAGCCGCGGTTTCCGATCCGGTTCGAGGAGCTGGAGGCGAAGGCGCATGCGGCGATGCCGGCGAGCCTGGTTTCCTACGTCGCCGGGGGTTGCGGCAACGAGCGCACGCAGAACGCCAATGCGGCCGCGTTCGACCATTGGGGGCTGGTGCCGCGGATGTTCGTCGGCGCGCGCAAGCGTGACCTTTCGGTCAGGCTGTTCGGCCTGACTTTGCCGAGCCCGCTGTTCATGAGCCCGGTGGGCGTGATCGGGCTGTGCTCGCCGGACGGGCATGGGGATTTGGCGACGGCGCGGGCGGCGGCGCAGACGGGGGTGCCGATGGTGGCCTCGACGCTGACCGTGGACCCGATGGAGGAGGTGGCGGCGGCGTTTGGCGACACGCCCGGGTTCTTCCAGCTCTACACGCCGACCGATCGGGAGCTTGCGCAGAGCCTGGTGCACCGGGCCGAGACGGCCGGCTTCAAGGCGATCGTGGTGACGCTGGACACGTGGCTGACGGGGTGGCGGCCGCGCGACCTGTCGACGGCGAATTTCCCGCAGCTGCGCGGCTTGTGCCTGGAGAACTACTTCTCCGACCCGCGCTTTCTGGCGATGCTGGAGAAGCCGCCGCATGCGGATCTGGCGGCGGCGGTGCGGCAGTGGGGGCGGATTTTCGGCAACCCGCTGACCTGGGACGACCTGCCCTGGCTGCGCTCGATGACCAAGCTGCCGCTGGTGCTGAAGGGGATCTGCCATCCGGACGACGCCAGGCGGGCGATCGATGGCGGGGCGGACGGGATCTACTGCTCCAACCATGGCGGGCGGCAGGCGAATGGCGGGATGGCGGCGATCGACATGCTGCCGGGCGTGGCCAAGGCGGCGGGCGACACGCCGGTGCTGTTCGATTCCGGGGTGCGCAGCGGCGTGGACGTGATCAAGGCGCTGGCGCTGGGGGCCACCGCCGTTGGGGTTGGGCGGCCGTATGCGTACGGGCTGGCGCTGGGCGGCACCGAGGGCGCGGTGCATGTGCTGCGCTGTTTGCTGGCGGAGGCGGATCTGCACATGGCGGTGGATGGGGTGCGGAGCCTGGCGGAGCTTAACCCGGAGCGGCTGACCAGGATTTAAGGTAGGAAGGCCAGGGCTCTGCCCTGGACCCGCTGGGGGCGGCGCCCCCAGACCCGCATCCGTTTGCGGATTTATCGGGCTCTTTCTTGGCGAAGCCATTCATCGGTTCTCTCATCCGCAGCGAGCTACCGTTCGGTATCGATGTGAAATGGATTTCAAAGGCTTCGCCTTTAATGGGATCGCGGGCATGCCGCGATGGAGCAAAGCCCCTGGCCTTCCTTTGGAGTAGACGATGGGCGATCAATCCGGGCTTGAGCTGTTTTCCTACTGGCGCACTTCGGCTGCGTATCGGGTGCGGGTGGCGCTCGCGCTGAAGGGGTTGAGCGCGACCGAGCGCGTCATCGACCTTGATGCCGGGGAGCAGCGGAGCCCGGCCTTTCTGGCGATCAATCCGCTGGGCGCCATCCCGGCGCTGATCGACCATGATGCCGAGGGGCCGGGTGCGACGCCGCTGACGCAGTCGCTCGCCATTCTCGAGTTCCTCGACGAGACGCATCCGACGCCGCCGCTGTTGCCGCCGGACGCGGCGGGGCGCGCGCGGGTGCGTTCGCTGGCGTTGATGCTGGCGTCCGACACCCACCCGCTGATCGTCTCGCGGGTAAAGGGTTACCTCACGCGCACTGGCGGGTTCGACGATGCCGGCTGGCGTGCCTGGCAGACACACTGGTTCACCACCGGGCTGCAGGCGGTTGAACGGCGGCTGGCCGGCGAGGCTGGCAGCGGCACCTTCTGCCATGGCGAGCAGGTCACCACCGCGGATATTTGCCTGGCCAGCATCATCGTGGTGATGCGGGTGTTCCGCATCGAGGTCGACGCGATCCCGACCGTGAGCCGCATCATGGCGGCGTGCGAGCGCATCGAGGCGTTCCAGCGCGCCGAGCCGAGTCGGCAGGCCGGCGCGCCCGCTGGCTGACAGCACCGCATCGGTTCGGGTTCAGGAGGGAGAGCCCTGGCCTTACTGACTTGAGGAGTTTCGGATGCCGAGTATCAATTGGCCGCCGGCGGTGGGCTAGCGATCCTGGCATCGGTTTGGCGGCCGGCGTCCACCGGCCTGGCGCGGGTCAATGCGTTTGGCGCCGCCTGGATGGGCGTGGTGGTGATGCCGGTCTACGTGCCGTTTCTGACCGGGCGGGGGCTCAGCGTCAGCGGTGTGCTGAGCCTGCAGGCGGTCTACGGCGTGGCGGTGATGCTGTTCGAGATCCCGACGGGGTATTGCTGCGACGTGATCGGGCGGCGGCGGACGCTGCTGATCGGCGCGGTGCTGAACCTGCTGGGGCTGGTGGCTTTTGCCGCCGTGCATGGGTTTGCGCGCTATGCCGCGGTGGAGCTGCTGCTGGCGGCGGGGTGGAGCCTGGTTTCGGGCGCCGACATCGCGCTGATCTACGACCTGCTGGACCGGCAGGGCGCGGGGCGCGAGGCGCGGCGGCAGGCGCTGTCGAACTACGTGCTGGCGCAGGTGCTGGGCGAGGCGGCGGCGGCGTTGCTGGGCGGGGCGGTGGCGGGCTGGTCGCTTGGCGCGGTCGGGTGGGTGACGGCGGCCGAGGCGGCGTTGCCGCTGCTGATCGCGGTGTCGTTGCCCGGGATGGAGGGTGGGCGGCGGAGTGGGGTGACGCCGGCGGACATTCCGCGCGCCGCGGTGGCGATCTGGCGCGACCGGACGCAGGCGCTGCTGTTCGCCAACCTGGTGGTGTGGGGGTTGTCGACGTTCATCGCGGTGTGGCTGCTGCAGCCGTATTGGCGCGAGCAGGGGGTGGGTCTGCGCTGGTTCGGGGTGCTGTGGGCGGCGACGTTGGTGACGGTGGGGGTGGCGAGCCGGGCGGCGCCGGCGCTGGTGCGGCGGGTCGGGCAGCGCGGGGCGCTGCTGCTGGTGTGCGGCCTGCCGATCGCGGCCTATGGCGGGATGGCGGGGCTGGGCGGCGGGGCGGGGATCGGCTGCGGGCTGCTGTTCTATGTCAGCCGGGGGGTGAGCGCGGTGACGCTGCGCGAGGCGTTCAACCACCAGGTGCCGTCGCGGCTGCGGGCGACGGTGAACTCGATGAGCAGCGGCTGCTTCCGGCTCGGCTATGCGGCGTGCGGGCCGCTGATCGGGGTGGTGATGGAGCATGCCGGGCTGGACCGGGCGCTGGCGATGCTGGCGGGGTGCTTTGTCGTGGCGTTCGCGCTGCTCGGCGTGCCGCTGCTGCGGCGGCTGGAGTAGGGTGGGGGTTGCAGTCAAGCGGGGGCTCTGCCCTCGACCCGTCAGGCGCCGGCGTGCATGCGCCCGTCAGGGCCGGACGGCTCCAGAGCCGATCTGACAGGGTCTATCATGCCGGCTGGCGCAGGACGCAGAGGGACTGACCCAGGGCGCCTTCCGGCACGATGACGTCACCGGCGCCGCGGATCTCCTCGACGGCGAGGCCGAGATGCTCGGCCCAGACGTGCAGGGCGTTACGCTCGATGAACACGTTCAGCGGGTCGACGGTTTGGGCCTCCTTGGCGTGCCCCAACGTGCTGAGGAAGATCGGCCAGTGACCCGCTTCGCCGAACTCCAGAAACGAGCAGACGATCTTCCCGCCAGGCTTCAGGACACGCCTGGCTTCCTCCAGGTACCAGAAGCTTTGCTCGTGCAGCAGATGTGTCAGCACGGAGAAGAAACAGACCATGTCGGCGGAGCCATCCTGTTCCGGAATGCCGATGTGATCGATCGCCGCGAACCGCCAATCCGGCCGGTTGACGGTCTCGCGGGCATAGGCGACCAGCTCGTCCACGACGTCGAACCCGGCGTAACGACCCTGCAGGTAGCGTGACAGGGGGTGGGCCAAACGACCTGATCCGCAGCCGACATCGATCAGGCAGCCGTCGGGCTTCAATCCGTAGTGCCGACAGATGGCGACCTCGATGGAGCCGACGTGGTCGAACAGGCCGCCGACCGCGTTGCGCATCGCCTCGTCCAGCGGCGCGGATGCTTTCAGCCTCTCGACATGCGCGACATAGACACGCTTCAGGTCTTTCGTGCGGTCGGTGGAGGGTTGGACCTGAGCCCGCGAGGCCTGGTTCTTGCGGGCGCTGTCGGCGAGCGCGGCCGTCAATGCGGCGTTCTCTCCCAGGGCGGCGTCGAGCGCCGCCTGGGCACTCTCCGTTGCCGCGAGCTGGGCCTTCAGGGCGGCGATTTCGGTGAGTGCCGTTGCGAGGACGTCGAACGGCCGGCGAATGAGCGGGAGGCGCCGATGAAGTTTGGTCAGGTTCAAAGGTTGCCTTTCGACAGTTGCGGCGAGGCGCGGCCAGCCGGCCGGGAGGCCGGCGCGCGGACCAGGCGCTCGGTGTCTGCGCGTCTGCGTCGGGCTCCTTCAGGGCGCTGGAGAGGAGCGCAGCCGCCGCGCGTCGTCGAACCGGTCGGTTATGGTGGCGCGGGTCAGGGGATGGCGATGACCACCTTGCCGACATGGGTCGCGCCCTTGAGGTGGCGGTAGGCCTCGGGCGCCGCCTCGAAGGGGAAGACGCGGTCGATCACCGGCTCGATGCGGTGCAGGGTGATGGCGCGGTTCATCGCCTCGAACATCTGGCGCGAGCCGACATAGATCGGGCGGACGATGGCGCCGCTGCCGAAGATCACCAGCGGGTCGATCTGGCCGCGGGTGAGCACGCCGATCAGCGACACCACGCCGCCGGCCCGGGTGGCGCCGAGCGAGCGGGCGATGGTGCCGGGGCCGCCGACCTCGACCACGTGGTCGACGCCGCGGCCGTCGGTGAGCTGGCGGACGGCGTCCTGCCACTCCGGCGTCGCCTTGTAGTTGACGCCGTCGGAGGCGCCGAGGGCGTGGGCGCGGGCGAGCTTGTCGTCCGAGGACGAGGTGGCGATGACGCGGGCGCCGGCGGCGTGGGCGAATTGCAGGGCGAAGATGGAGACGCCGCCGGTGCCGAGCACCAGCACGGTCTGGCCAGGCTGCAGCGGCTGCAGGCCGTAGAGCGCGTTCCAGGCGGTGACGGCGGCGCAGGGCAGGGTGGCGGCCTGCTCGAAGGACAAATGGGCGGGGACGTGAACCAGGCCCTCGGCATCGAACAACACATGCTCGGCGAGGACGCCGTCGATGGCGCCGCCGAGGGCCGAGCCGCGCTGCTGCGGCTCCAGCTCGCCGCCAAGCCAGGTCTGCATGAAGATGCCGGCGACGCGGTCGCCGGGCTTGACGCGGGTGACGTCGGCGCCGACCTCGACGACCTCGCCGGCGCCGTCGGACAGCGGCACCAGGTCGGGCGGCAGCTTGCTGAGCATGTATTTGCCGCTGGCGACGGAGAGGTCGCGGAAGTTTAGCGAGGCGGCGCGCATGCGGACCAGGACCTGGCCGCGGCCGGGGCGGGGGTCGGGCGCCTCCACCAGGGCGAGGTCGTCGATGCCGGTGTGGGTGGGCAGGCGGTAGAGCCGCATGAGGTCGCTCCCTTTATGATCAAGGCGAAGGCCAGGGGCTTTGCCCCTGGACCTTAATTGTCACGCGGATGCGTGCTTCGAACATTGTCACGAGGATGCGTGCTTCGCACATTGCCACGCGAGTGCGTGCTTCGCACATCGCCACGCGAGTGCGTGCTTCGCACATTGCCAAGCGGGTGCGTGCTTCGCACACTGCCACGTAAGTGCGTGCTTCGCACGACGTCAAAGCCTTTAGAATCCATCCATTGGCTGCGGAGCCAGCCGGGCTTGCGCCGTGAACATGGCAAGAGGCAATCAGCAACTGATGGATTTCAAAGGCTCCGCCTTTGATCGGGTCAAGGGGCAAAGCCCCTTGCCTTCCTTATCTTCGAGGAGTTCAGGCGATGAGGCACGATACCGAGGCGGCGCTGGCGCAGGCGGACGACTTTGCGCCCGCCACCGAGGCCAGGCTGGCGGCGTTTCTGCGCATTCCGAGCGTCAGTGCGCAGCCGGTGCATGCCGCGGATTGCCGGGCGGCGGCGGAGTGGGTGCGGGGGGAGCTGGCCGGGCTCGGCTTCGCGGCGGCGCTGCATGAGACGGCCGGGCACCCGATCGTGATCGCGACCCACCCCGGCCCGCAGGGTGGCGATGGCGGGGCGCCGCATCTGCTCTACTACGGCCATTACGACGTGCAGCCGGCCGAGCCGCTGGGGCCGTGGACCAGCCCGCCGTTCGAGCCGCAGATCGTGCAGGGGCCGCGTGGGCGGCGGGTGGTGGCGCGCGGCGCGGTCGACGACAAGGGGCAGGTGATGACCTGGATCGAGGCGTTCCGCGCCTGGATCCAGGCCACGGGCGGGCTGCCGGCGCCGGTGACCGTGCTGCTCGAGGGTGAGGAGGAGGTCGGCAGCGCCAACCTCGAGGCGTTCCTGACCGGTCATCGCGACCTGTTTGTCGGGGCGGACGTCGCGGTGATCTCGGACACCGGGATGTGGGACATCGAGACGCCGGCGGTGACCACGATGCTGCGCGGGCTGGTGTATGCCGAGCTGCGGGTGCGCGGGGCGGCGCGCGACCTGCACTCGGGCGTGTATGGCGGCGTGGCGCTCAACCCGGCGGGCGAGCTAGCGCGGCTGGTGGGCGGGCTGCACGACGCGGACGGGCGGGTGACGCTGCCCGGTTTCTATGACGGGGTGCGGCCGCTGGCGCCGGCTCAGGCGGCGGCCTGGGACGCGCTCGGCTTCGACGAGGCGGCGTTTCTTGGCGGGGTGGGCCTTGCCGAGCCGGGCGGCGAGCGCGGCGTGTCGGCGCTGGAGCGGCTGTGGACGCGGCCGACGGCGGAGGTGAACGGGCTGTGGGGCGGCTATGCCGGGCCGGGGCCGAAGACGGTGATCGCCGCCGAGGCCGGCGCCAAGGTCTCGTTCCGGCTGGTTTCGGGGCAGGACCCGGAGGCGGTCGGCGCCGGGTTTGCCCAGGCGATGGTCGAGCGGGCGCGGCCGGGCTTTCAGGTGGCGGTCACGCTGCTGAGCGCGGACCCGGCGATCGAGCTTCCGGGCGACAGCCGGTGGGTGCGCCGGGCGCAGGCGGCGCTCGCCGCCGAGTATGGGCGGCCGGCGGTGCTGATCGGCTGCGGCGGCTCGATCCCGGTGGTGGAGAGCCTGCAGCGTAACCTCGGGCTGCCCAGCCTGCTGATGGGGTTCGGGCTGGAGGACGACCAGGTGCACGGGCCGAACGAGAAGTTCGAGCTGCGTTGCCTGCGGCAGGGGATACGGAGCCATGTGCGGCTCTTGGCGGAGCTGGCGGGGTAGGTCAGGCAAGGCCAGGGCTCTCCCACTCCGCCCTGGATCCGTCCCGCTTGGCGAAGCCATTCGATCCTGCGTCACAGAACCGATCTTGCCGGTCGGAAATGAATAAGAAATGGATTTCAAAGGCTCCGCCTTTGATGGGGTCCAGGGGCAAAGCCCCTGGCCTTACTTGTTCTGCAAGACGGCAACTTGACGGATGCGGTCGGGTTGAGGGCGCGCGTTGAATGGGGGTGCGTGATGACCAAGGATGTGACCAGGCGTGAGGGTGACGATCGGACGACCAGCCGGGGGACGGTGAAGGGGCACCATGCCAAGCCGGGCGACGACGTGACCGAGGGTGGGCCGGCGGCGGCGCCGACCGAGGGGCATGGCGCGCCGAAGGGGGCCGCCTCCAAGGCTGTCGCCGAGGGTGCGGTGGCTGGCGACAACACCAGCAGCGCGACTGTCGGCAAGCTGGAGAAGGAGCACGCCCAGGAAGCCGGTTTGGAGAAGACCCAATCTGGTCGCGGCCACCGCAAGCACGACGCCTGATCGAGCGGCGGTCCAGGGGCCCGGCCCATGGTGGGGCCGAGGGGCGCCTCGGCCCTGAGCGGCTTTGACGACGGGGGAGATGTCCGTGTCCGACGCCGCCATCATTGCGACCGCGCGTGCCACCGTCTTCGCCCGGCACGCCTCCAGCCTGATCGTGCTGCGCGGCGGCGCGGCGCCGGCGATGCTGATGGGCATGCGCGGCGCCGGGCACCGCTTCATGCCGAACCGGCTGGTGTTTCCGGGCGGCGCGGTGGACCGGGCGGATGCGACGGCACGGGTGGCGGGCGCGCTGCCGGCGCATGTTGCGGCCCTGGTTGGCAAGGCGGCGCGGCGGCGGCTGGTGCAGGCGCTGGCGGTGGCGGCGGCGCGCGAGCTTGAGGAGGAGACGGCGCTGAGCCTTGGGTTGCCGCCGGACTTGTCGGGGTTCGATTACCTATGCCGGGCGATCACGCCGCCGGACAGCCCGATCCGGTTCAACGCGCGGTTTTTCATCGTCGACGCGGCGGCGGTGAGCGGCACGCTGGGCGGCTCGGGCGAGCTCGAGGATCTGCGGTGGTACGGCGTGGACGAGGCGTTGGCGCTCGATCTCGCGCGCCCGACCCGTGCCGTGATCGGGCTGCTGCAGGGCTGGCTGAGCCTGACCCCGGCGCAGCGGGCAGGGCGGCGCGAGGTGCCGATGCTGCGGCGGCGCAAGCTGGTGATGGAGTAGCGAGGGCAAGGCGGGCCTGATAGGCAGGCGGCCTCACGCGCAGGCCCGCCGTCCTGTCGCCGACCCGTCGGGATTGCCTGATGCGCCACACGTTCGCCGTGCTGACCTTGACGCTTGCCGTCGCGAGCCTGCCGGCGCGTGGCGCGGCGCTGCTGCACCAGTTCAGGACCGTGGTGATGGCGCCGGATGGGCGGCACGTCGCCGCGATCGAGAGCGACGAGGTCGAGACCGACACCGCGGCGCCGCTGTCGCTGGTGATCCGCGGCCTGGACGGGCGGGCGCTGACCGTGGCGTTGCCCTGCGTGGCCGGGCCGAACTGCAAGGTGGCGTCGCCGAGCTGGAGCGGTGATGGGCGGCGGCTCGCCTTTCTGGTTGACCATGATCGCGACAACACGGCCGAGATCGACGAGGTCGAGGCGGGTGGGGCGCCGCGGCGGCGGCTCAGCTTTGACGGGCCGCTCGACGGGCTGCGCTATGGACCGGGCGACCGGCTGGCGGTGCTGGCGACGGCGAACGCGCACAAGCATGTCGGCCGCACCGAGGCGGCGGCGGCGCTGACCGGCGAGGTGGGCGGGGCGGTCGACGAGCAGCGCGTGGCGGTGCTGGAGCCGGACGGGACAGGGGCGAGGCTGCGTTTCGTCTCGCCGGCGGATCTGTACGTCTACGAGTACGATTGGCGGCCGGATGGCGGCTTTGTCGGCACCGCGGCGCATGGCGATGGCGACGCCAACTGGTGGGTGGCGCGGCTCTACGCGTTCGATGATGGCGCGGCGCGACTGCTGTTCGCGCCGAGCCCGCGCGAGCAGCTCGCCTCGCCGGTGGTCTCGCCGGACGGCGCTACGGTCGCCTTCGTCGGCGGTTGGATGAGCGATTTCGGTTCGACCGGGGGCGACGCCTACACGCTGCCGCTGCATGGCGGCGGCGCGCCGACGGACCTCACCGCCGGGTCACATGCCACGGTCACCGCGCTCGACTGGCGCTGCGGCGACGGGCTGACGGGCGTGGCGCTGGCGGGCGACACGCTGTCGGTGCGGCGGCTTGACCAGGCGGGGGCGCGGCCGGTGTGGTCGGGGCAGCAGACGCTCTCCGGCGGCGGCGGCGAGCTGTCGCTGTCGTGCAGCCGGGGCGGCGTGGCGGCGGTGGCGGAGCGCTTCACCGAGCCGCCGGAGATCGTCGCCGGACCGCTCGGCGGCCCTTGGCGAGCGATCACCCGCAGCAATGCCGGGCTGCCCCGACCGGGGTTCGCCGCGCGCTCGGTGAGCTGGACGAGCGACGGGCAGGCCGTGCAGGGCTGGCTGCTGGTGCCGCAGGGCGGGCCGCAGGGTGGACCGCAGGGCGGCCGGCGGCCGATGGTGGTGCTGGTGCATGGCGGGCCGGAGGCGGCGGCGACGCCGAGCTATCCCTCGATGCATGGCACGCTGCGGGCGTTGCTCGCACAGGGCTGGGACGTGTTCGAGCCGAACTACCGTGGCAGCTACGGCCAGGGCGAGGCGTTCGCCAGCGCGTCCATCCAGGACCTCGGCGGTGGCGACTGGCGCGACGTGCTGAGCGGGGTCGATGCGGCCGAGCATGCGGCGCCGGTCGATGATGCCCGGCTCGGGATCATGGGCGGCTCGTATGGCGGCTACATGACGATGTGGGCGGTGACCCAGACGCACCGCTTCCGCGCCGGCGTGGCGGCGGCCGGCGTGTCGGACTGGCTGTCGATCGAGGGCGAGGCGCCGCAGGCGGGCTCGGACGAGGTGAATTTCGGCGGCTCGGTCTACGACAACCCGGCGCCCTATCTGCGCGCCTCGCCGATCACCCACATGCGCGGCGTGGTGACGCCGGTGCTGATCGTGGTCGGCGAGCGCGACGTGGAGTGCCCGCTGCCGCAGAGCCTGGAATTCTACACGGCGATGAAGGCGATCGGGGCGCCGACGGAGTTCGTCGTCTATGCCGGGGAAGGGCACGCGCTGAAGCGGCAGGCGGACCGGGAGGACGAGCGACGGCGGACGATCGGGTGGTTTCATCGGTGGTTCGAGGGCAGCCAGGGGAAGTAAGGCAAGGGGCTTTGCCCCTTGACCCCATCAAAGGCGGAGCCTTTGAAATCCATTTATTATTCATCCTCCTTCAGGGCGCGGTTGGTCTGTGTGAGAGAGAAATGACCGGCTTCGCCAAGCAAGGAGGGATGAGTTTAGACTCCAAGCGAATGGGGTCTGGGGCCGCGGGCCCCAGCGGGTCCAGGGCAGAGCCCTGGCCTTATCTTGGCTAGCTTTCTTGACTACGCGTTGTAGGCCAGCTCCAGGCCGGGACGTGGCCAGCGGGCCTTGTAGAGGCGGCCGGTTGAGGAGGCGGTGATCCAGGCGTCGCGGTGGTCCGGGCCGCCGAAGGCGATGTTGGTGATCATCGGGTCGGGCAGGGGGAGGTGTTCGAGCGCGCCGGCGGGTGTGCACAGGGTGATGCCGCCGTTGATCAGGGTGCCGACGCAGAGGCGGCCGTCCGCCTCGACGGCGAGGCTGTCGACGAGCTGGTAGCCGGGCAGGCTGGCGAGCACGCGGCCGGGCAGGCCGGGCAGCAGGCCGGGGCCGAGCTCGCCGGGGCCGGTGACGTCGCAGGCCCAGAGGCGGCTGGTCTGGGTGTCGGCGGCGTAGAGGGTTTGGCCGTCGGGGGAGAGGCCGATGCCGTTCGGGCTGGGCAGGCGGCCGGCGCGGCGGATGAGCGAGCCGTCGGCGCGGGCGTAGCAGAGCGCGCCGAAGCGGGCGCCGTCGAGGTCTGAGGTGCCGTAATCGGTGAACCAGAAGCCGCCCTGGCGGTCGAAGACGAGGTCGTTGGGGGCGAGCAGGCGGCGGCCCTCGCAGCTGTCGTAGAGGGTGGTGACGGCGCCGGTTTTGAGGTCGACGCGCTGGATCGAGCCGCCGGTGTGCTCGGGCGGGGTGGGGCCGGGGCGGGTCGAGCCGGGCTGCTCGCGCCAGGTGAAGCGGCCGCCATTGTTGCAGACGTAGGCGGCGCCGTCGGGGCCGATGGCCGCGCCGTTCGGGCCGCCGCCGAGCTCGGCCACCACCTTGATGGCGCCGTTCTGGCGGACGCGCGACAGGGTGCCGCGGGGGATTTCGACCAGCAGGACGGAGCCGTCGGCCAGGGCGACCGGGCCTTCCGGGAAACGCAGACCCTCGGCGACAAGGATGGGTTCCAGCGGCATGACGTTCTCCCTAGATTTTATCAGCGTAAGATCGCTGCGCGATCGCAGTCCGGCTGCTATTGCTCGACCGTGTTCTTCTGGCTTGAGAGCCGATGGGGCGGCGTGGTTCCGGAGCCCCGCTCAGACGAGCAGGCGGGCGCGCAGGCGTTGCAGCCGGGCGGCGTCGACGCCGAGCGTTGCCAGGTAGGCGTGCAGGCTGCCGGCTTCAGCGTTGATCGCGTCGAAGGCGATGTCGAGATGGGTGGCGCTGACGCCCATGAAGCCGAGCAGGATGGCCTCGCTGGGCGGCTGGCCGATGATCGGCTGCAGGCTGGCGCTGACGCGGCGGCGGCGCTCGGGGGTCATCATCGCCGTGTTGGTTTGCAGGAAGTCGGCGGTGACGTCGGCGGCGGCGACGCCGAGGGCGGTGAGGATGAGGGCGGCGAGCAGGCCGGTGCGGTCCTTGCCGGCGGCGCAGTGGATGAGGATGGCGCCGTCACCCCCGTCGAGCGCCTCGAAGGTTTCGGCGAACAGGGCGAGGTGGCGGGGCTCGAACGGGGCGCGGCGGTAGTAGCCGGTGAGGTAGGCCTCGACGCCGGGGTCGCTGAGGTCGCCGGTGTGGAGGAACTCGACATGCGGGCCTTCGGCGCGGTCGCCGGCGTCGTTGACGATGAGGCGGCCGGGGAAGGCGGTCCAGCGCGAGGGTTGCTGGGCGCGCTCGGTGGGGCGGCGCAGGTCGACGATGGTGGTGATGGCGAGCTGCCCGAGGGCGGCGATGTCGGCATCGGTGGCGGCGCCGAGATGGCCTGCGCGGAACAGCCGGCCGGTGCGGACGTGGCCGCCGAGGGTGGAGGCGGCGCCGCCGAAGTCGCGGAGGTTTTCGATGGCGGTGACGGCGGGGCGCTCAGCCATGCGCGGCCTGCCGCGTCGTTGGCCTGGCTTGAACGGCGGCGAGATGCTGCATGCTGTGCTCCTCAATACGCCCGTCGGCTGTCCGGGGCGTCGGCCGGGCGTGTCATACTCATGCCGGCGCGACGTGCTCCAGGTGAATGGTGGGGGTCCTTATGGCCGAGATCGACGACGAGTTGGCGGACGGGCAGCGCCTTGCCGGGCAGTGCGAGCCGGAGTTTCGCGGCGTCGCCGAGGCGTTCCGGGCCAATTTTGCCGAGCGGCGGGAGGTCGGCGCCAGCGTCTGCGTGACCCAGCGCGGGCGGACGGTTGTCGATCTGTGGGGCGGCGTCGCTGATCCCAAGAGCGGGCGGGCGTGGCAGCGCGACACGATCTCGACCGTGTTCTCCTGCACCAAGGGGGCGACGGCGCTGTGCGCGCACATCCTGGCCGAGCAGGGGCGGTTGCGGCTGCACGACGACGTGGCGGCGCTGTGGCCGGGCTTCGGGCAGGGCGGCAAGGCTGGGACGACGACGGCGATGATGCTGGGCCACACCTCGCCGGTGCCGCATCTGCGCGAGCCGATCAAGCCGGGCGGGATGGCGGACTGGGCGTATATGGCGGAGCGGGTCGCGGCCGAGCCGGCCTGGTGGGAGCCGGGCACGCGGCAGGGCTATCACGGGCTCACCTTCGCCTGGACGGTGGGCGCGATGGTGCGGCTGGCGGCGGGGCAGCCGCTTGGGGCGTTCTTTGCCGAGACGGTGGCCGGGCCGCTGGGGCTCGACTTCCATATCGGGCTGCCGGAGAGCGAGGAGCCGCGGGTGGCGCCGATGATCGGCTCGGACCGCGCCGAGGCGGATTTGAGCTCGCGCTTCGTGCAGGCGGTGGTCGGCAAGCCGGGCAGCCTGTCGCAGCTGTTCGCGACCAATAACGGCGGCGCGGACTTCAACACGCGCGAGGTGCACGCGGCCGAGATCGGCAGCGCCAACGGCATCACCAATGCGCGCGGGCTGGCTGGGCTGTATGCGCCGCTGGCGGCGGGCGGGGGCGGGCTGCTCAGCGAGGAGAGCGTCGCGCGGATGGGGCGCGTGAGCGCGGCGACGCAGATGGACGCGACGCTGCTGCAGCCGATGCGCTTTGGCATGGGGTTCATGGTCAGCATGGACAATCGCGCGGCCGGCGGGCACAGCGCGCTGCTCGGCGAGCAGGCGTTCGGGCATGTCGGCATGGGCGGCAGCATTGGGTTTGCCGACCCGGGGATGGGGCTGTCGTTTGGCTACACGATGAACCGGATGGGGGCGGGGATCCTGCTCAATGAGCGCGGGCAGTCGCTGGTGGATGCGGCGTATCGGGCGGTGGGGCTGTCGGGCAATGCGAGCGGGGCCTGGCGGTGAGGAAGGCCAGAGGCTCTGCCTCTGGACACCGCTGGGGGCGGCGCCCCCAGACCCGCATCCGTTAGGAGGCTAGATGGGCGCTTGCTTGCCTGGCGAAGCCATTTAATCCTGCTCCTCACGGCGCCGACCTCGCCGGCTGGAACGAATAACAAATGGATTTTAAGGGCTCCGCCTTTAATGGGGTTCAGGGGCGGAGTGAGCCCAAAGGTTCCGACGGCGCAACGCGCCGTTGGAAGGGCTCACGGAGGGAAAGCCCTGCCTTCCTTCAACTTGCTTGCAAAGCTCCGAGCAGCACCTGAGCCGGATGCGGCAGGGCGACGCCGCTGAAGCGGGCGGCCTGGGCGCGGCAGGAGAAGCCGGTGGCCATCAGGGTGGGCTTGGCGGCCTCGACGTGGCGGGCCCAGCTGGCGTCGTAGATCTGGCGTGACAGAGTCAGATGCTCCGTTTCGTGGCCATAATTGCCGGCCATGCCGCAGCAGCCGACGGGGACGACGTTGAGGGTCAGGCCGCAGCGGCCGAACACGGCCGTCCAGTTGGCGAGCGAGGGCAGGGCGGTGGCGCGTTCGGTGCAGTGCGGCAGCAGGTGCGCGGTGCCGGCGGGGGGGCGTTGCGGCAGCTCGTCGAGGCGGGTGGCGAGCCATTCCTGCAGGAGCTGCACCTTGGGAGCGGCGCCGGGGAGCGCGTGCTGGTATTCGGACCGGTAGGGCAACGTCATCGCCGGGTCGATGCCGACCAGCGCAACGCCGGTGCGGTGCAGGGCGTCGAGATGGTGGCTGTTCTGCTCGGCGACTTTGTTGAACCGGCCGAGGAAGCCGAGGACGTGCAGCGGCGTGCCGGCTGGGCGATAGGGCGCGACGTGGGGCGTGAAGCCGAGGGTGCTGAGCAGATCGCAGACGTCGAGCACGAGGGCGGTTTCGAGGTGGCTGGTCAAGGCGTCCTGGACGATGACGACGCTGTTGCGGCGGGCGTTTGGGGCGAGGGCTGCGAGGCGCTGCGGGGTTGCCCAGGCGATGCCGCGCTGGGCGAGGGCGCGGCCGAGGTCGATGCCGCTGAGGCGGGGCGTGTCGACCAGGCCGAGGCGGGCGGTGGCGAGGCGCGCGAGCGGGTTGTGCAGGGCCAAGTTGGCGAGGCGCGGTGCGCGGGCGAGCAGCGGCAGCAGGGATTCCAGCCCGCCGACGAGGTAGTCGCGCAGCGGGCGGCGGTAGCGGTCATAGTACAGCTCGAAGAACTTGGCCCGGAAGGTCGGGATGCTGACCTTGACCGGGCACTGGCCGGAGCAGGCGTTGCAGGCGAGGCAGCCGTCGAGGGCGGCCTTGACCTCGTGGGAGAAGTCGACGCCGTCGCGGCTGGCTGGGGCCGCGGTCAGCCGGCGGCGTAGTTCGCCGAGCCCGCCGGAGGAGCGGCGGATGCGGGCCGCCTCGGCAAGCGGGTCGACGCCGGCGAGGGCCAGCAGCCGCAGCCATTCGCGGATCAGGCTGGCGCGGCCCTTGGGCGAGTGCCGGCGCTCGCGCGTCGCCTTCCAGGACGGGCACATCGGGTCGTCAAAGTCATAGTTGTAGCAGGCGCCGTTGCCGTTGCAGGACAGTACGCCGTCGTAATGGGGGCGCACCGCATCCGGGATCGTGCGGTCGTAGTGGCCGCGCAGTTTTAGGCTGTCGACTTTGAGAAGATCGTGGCCGAGGCTGGAGGCGATCTTGCCGGGGTTGAGCTGGTCGTGCGGATCGAAGGCGCGCTTGATGTCGACCAGGCACGGGTAGAGCGGGCCGAACACGGCGGGGACGAACTCGGAGCGCACGCCCTTGCCGTGCTCGCCCCAGAGCAGGCCGCCATACTTGCCGGCGAGCCCGACCACCGCCTCGGACAGCTCGCGGATGAGCGGCTCGTGGGCGGGGTCGACCAGGTCGAGCGCGGGGCGGACGTGCAGCACGCCGGCGTCGACATGGCCGTACATGCCGTAATCGAGCTGGTGGCTGTCGAGCAGGGCGCGGAACTCGGCGACGAAGTCGGCCAGGCGCTCGGGCGGCACCGCGCAGTCCTCGATGAAGGGCACCGGGCGGGCGCGGCCGGGGCCGTTGCCGAGCAGGCCGACGGCGCGCTTGCGCATCTCCCAGATCTGCGCGACGCCGTCGCCGGTCGCGACGGTGTAGCCGAGGCGGGTCGCCGGGCCGGCATCGGCATCGAGCGCCGTGGTCAGGCGCCTCGCATCCGCCTCGACCGTCGCCGTCGCGTCGCCGACGAACTGGACGAGGTTGATACCGTGCAGCGGCGCCGCCGTGTCCTCGGGGAAGTAGGCGCCGACGGCGGTCCAGATGTTGTCGTTCTTGGCCAGGTTCAGGACCATGGTGTCGACGGTCTCGATCGAGGCGGGGTGGAAGGCCTTGAGCGCCTCGGCGTCGCGCAGCGCCGCGTCGAAGCTGGCGTAGCGCACCGCGACCAGCACCGAGGCGGCCGGGATCGGCAGCACGCGGATCCTGGCCTCGGCGATCAGGGCCAGCGTGCCCTCCGAGCCGCACAGCACCGCGTTGAGGTCGAAGCGCCCGTCGCGGTCGCGGATATGGGCGAGGTCGTAGCCGGTGAGGCTGCGGTTGAGGCGCGGGAAGCATTCGGCGATCAGGGCGGCGTTGTCGGCCTGCACCCGGTCGACGACGCGGTGGACCTCGCCGACGATGTCCGGCCGGGCCTGGACGGCGGCGAGCTCGGCGGGGGCGAGCGGGCGTGACGACCACTCGGTGCCGTCGGCGAGCACCACATCGAGCTCGAGCACGTGGTTGCTGGTCTTGCCGTAGAGCACCGAGCCCTGGCCGCAGGCGTCGGTGGAGATCATGCCGCCGAGGGTGGCGCGGTTCGAGGGGGCGAGCTCGGGGGCGAAGAAGCGGCCGTGCGGGCGCAGCGCCGCGTTCAGCTGGTCCTTGACGACGCCGGGCTCGACGCGGGCCCAGCCCTCGGCGGCGTTGATCTCGAGGATGGTGTTCATGAAGCGCGACAGGTCGACGGTGATGCCGGCGCCGAGCGAGGCGCCGGTGGTTGCTGTGCCGCCGCCGCGGGGGCGCAGGGCGACGTCTCGGAAGGCTGGATCCGACAGCGTGCGAGCGATGCGGACGAGGTCGGCGCGGCTGCGCGGGAACAGGATGGCGTCGGGCGCCATCTGGTAGACCGAGTTGTCGGTCGCCATCACGATGCGGTCGGCGGCGGCGTGGCTGACCTCGCCGCTGAAGCCGGCGTCGCGCACCGCCTGGACGAAGCGAGCCGTCAGCGCAGGGGGCGCCGGGAGGCTGCGGGTCGACGGCATCATCGGGTCGGCGCTCCTCTCGTCACACGGCGTGCGCGCAGTCTTCTGCCAACGCCCGGACCTCGTCGTGTGGCCCGCATACCAGATGGATTGTAAAGGCTCCGCCTTGAATGGGGTCCAGGGGCGGAGTGAGCCCCAAGGTTCCGCCGGCGCGACGCGCCGTTGGAAGGGCTCACGGAGGGAAAGCCCCTGGCCTTTCTTCACCGTTGAGACTGAGCAATCGTTGCTGCATAGCTGCGATGCAACATAGTTGCGTGGACACTAGTACTAGTCAGATCCTGCCCAGTCGTTTGCATGATTCCGGCAGCAACCGGTCATCAAGGAAATGTGTTGGCCGCGAGGGAAGGCAGGCGGCATTGCGCTCCTACTTAGGCAGCCTGGGTTCAGGACTGGTAGGGATCGTCGTCAATGTTGCTGCCTCAAGGCAGCGCAGACCATAGTCTGGTCCAGCGCTTCGAAACCTTCATCCGTGACTCAGGCTTCCCGTGCATCGGCGCCAAGTCCGCCCTCGGCCAGCAGCAGCTGCGCGTGGTGGTGGCGCGCGACATCGGCTCGGCCTGGAACGACTGCGACATCCATCCGGAGCTACTGCACCTGGCGACCAGCTACCGCGCCGACCCGCGTCCGTTTCAGAGCTTCGCGGTGCTGTTTCGTGGCCCGCTCGACCTGCCCGAGGCGGTATTCGAGCGGCATCTGTGGGAGCGGCTGCAGTCGTTGTCGGACAAGGACGGTTGGGCCGGGCAGGACCACGACCCGCGGGTGAGCGATGACCCGGCGAGCCCGCACTTCTCGATGAGCTTTGGTGGCGAGGCGTTTTTCGTGGTCGGACTGCATCCGCGCGCGGCGCGGCCGGGGCGGCGGTTCGAGGTGCCGGCGATGGTGTTCAACCTGCACGCCCAATTCGAGCAGCTGCGCGCCGCCGGCACTTACGAGAAGCTGCGCCGCACCATCCTGGAGCGCGACCTGTTGCTGGCCGGCTCGCTAAACCCGATGCTGGCGCGGTTCGGCGAGGTGTCCGAGGCGCGGCAGTATAGCGGGCGGGCGGTGAACGAGGATTGGGTTTGCCCGTTTCGGGGGCGCGAGGGGACGCGGCGGGGCGCTTGAGGCACGAGATTGCGCCGCGGTCGGGCACGGCCTTCGTGCTGAACCGGGGCGAGCGGCTGACGGTGATCGACCCGTGCGGCGAGCAGGTGGCGGACCTGCTGGCGTTCCGGCGCGACGACCTGGACGAGGTGATCTCGTCGGGGCGGACGCTCGACTATGCGTCGCGGATCTTTCTGACCACCGGCGACCCGCTGTATTCAAATCGCAGCAACGTCATGCTGCGCATCGTCGCGGACACGGTGGGGCGGCACGACTTCCTGCTGACGCCGTGCTCGGCGGACACCTTCCGCATCATCTATGGCGACGAGCATCCGCATCGCGGCTGCTTTGGCAACTTGGCGGCGGCGCTGGCACCGTTCGGCATCGGGCCGGACCGCATTCCGACGGCCTTCAACGTGTTCATGAACGTCGCCGTCGACGGCGCGACCGGGGTGCTGCGGGTGGACCCGCCGCTGAGCCGGGCCGGCGACCTGACCGTGTTCGAGGCGGAGCAGGACCTGGTGATCGGGCTGACCGCCTGCTCGGCGCTGCAGTCCAACAATCACGCGTTCAAGCCGATCCACTATCAGGTGGACGCGCCGCCGGCGGGCGGGTGGGGCCGCGGCTGACATAGGGTGAGCCGGCGAGGCGGAAGCGCCAGGGCGTGTCGCGGGCGCGGCTGATGCCGACGCGGGGGCCGGCGAGCACTGGCGCTGCGGCGTGGCCCGCGGTGAGCTGGAAGGGCGGCGCGTCGAGCGGGTGGCCGTCGAGCGCGCCGGTGATCGCCAGGGCCTGGCAGACGCAGCCGGGGCCGCGGCAGAGGGCGGCGGTGAGGGTGGTGGCGCGGCGCTGGCGCATCGTCTCCAGGCCGTGCAGCGGCTCGAGGGCGCGGATCAGCACGGCGCCGCCGGGTGCGGGGCCGCAGACCAGGTTCAGACACCAGTGCAGGCCGTACGAGCGGTAGACGTAGGCGTGGCCGGGCGGGCCGAACATGGCGGTGTTGCGCGGCGTCTGGCCGCGGACGCTGTGCGAGGCCGGGTCGTCGCGATCATAGGCCTCGCACTCGACGATGGCGCCGCCGACGCCGTCGACCAGCAGCAGGGCGCCGAGCAGCGCCGCCGCGACCTCGGCGACCGGGCGGCGGAAGTCGGGCAGCCGCGTCATCTCAAATTCCTGATGTGGCTTCCGTGGCGGCACCGCACGTGCACAGGTTGGACGAACCCAGCGTCGCTTGCCGGCGATGATTGTGAAAGGCCGCGCCGCATGCCGAGACCGGACCAGGACGAGGTGCCCCAGGAGGAGGCACACCGGCGCGAGCTCACCTGGCGTGGCCTGGTGCTGGGCGCGGCGATCACCGTCATCTTCATGGCCGCCAACCTCTATATGGGGCTCAAGACCGGGGTGACCTTTGCCTCCTCGATCCCGGCGGCGGTGATCTCGATGGGGGTGCTGCGGCTGCTGGGCGGCGGCAACATTCTCGAGAACAACATGGTGCAGACCCAGGCCTCGGCGGCCGGGACGCTGTGCAACGTCATCCTCGTGCTGCCGGCGCTGGTGATCGTCGGCCACTGGCACGGCTTTCCGTTCGTCGAGACGACGGCGCTGTGCCTGCTCGGCGGGCTGCTCGGGGTGCTGTTCTCGATCCCGCTGCGCCGGGCCATGGTGGTGGAGAGCGACCTGCCGTTTCCCGAGGGGGTGGCCGCCGCCGAGGTGCTGCGCGCCGGCAATGGCGACGCGGCGGCGCGCGGCGGGCTGCGCGACCTGGCGGAGGGCGCGGGCGCTGCGGCCGGGTTCGCGCTGCTCGCCGGGGTGCGGCTGCTCGGCGACGGCGTGACCGCCGTCGCGACCGCCGGCCATGCGGTGTTCCGCGTCGGCGCCGGCTTCTCGCTGGCGCTGGTCGGCGTCGGCTACCTGGTCGGCATCGGGGCTTGCCTGGCGCTGCTGATCGGGGTCGCCGCCGCGTGGGGCATCGCGGTGCCGCTGCTGACGGCGTTTGCCGACAGGCAGGCCGGGACGGGGGTGGCGCTGGCGATGACGCTGTGGTCGAGCCAGGTGCGGCTGATCGGCGCCGGGATCATCGCGGTCGCCGGGGTATGGGTGGTGGGCTCGCTGTTCCGGCCGATGCTGCGCAGCGTCGGCCACGCCTTTGCCGTCGCCGGCGCCGACCGGGGCGGGCAGGCGCTGCCGCGGCAGGAGCGCGACCTGCCGATCGGCTGGGTGAGCCTCGCGGCGGGCGGCCTGGCGCTGCCGCTCGGGGTGCTGATCGCGGTGTTCACTGCCGCCGACGGGCGCGGGCTCGGCTTCGGCCTGCAGCTCGGCTTCGTGGTTGCCGCCACGGTGTTCACCGTGGTGTTCGGCTTCCTGATGGCGACCGCCTGCGGCTACATGGCCGGGCTGCTCGGCTCGTCCTCCAGCCCGATTTCGGGCATCGGCATCCTGGGCACCATCACGATTTCGCTGCTGCTCAGCCGGATGCCGTTTGGCCCGCAGGCGGCGCGCGGGCTGATGGCGACGGCGCTGTTCGTCACCGCGGTGGTGGTGACGATGTGCTCGATCGCCAACGACAATTTGCAGGACCTGAAGACCGGCCAGCTCGTCGACGCGACGCCGTGGCGCCAGCAGGTGGTGCTGCTGGTCGGTGTCGGCGTCGGGGCGATGGTGATCGCGCCGCTGCTCGGGCTGCTCTACCAGGCGTACGGCTTTGCCGGCAGCCTGCCGCACGCGGGCATGGATGCGGGCCGGGCGATGGCGGCGCCCCAGGCCTCGCTGGTGGCGACGATCGCGCAGGGGATCTTCGGCCACACCCTGCCGTGGACGATGATGCTGATCGGCATCGGCGCCGGGGTGGTGTTCATCGGACTGGAGGAGTGGCTGCGGCCGCGCGGGCTGCAGATACCGACGCTGACCGTCGGGCTCGGCATGTACCTGCCGCCGCAGGTCGCCGTCACCATCGCGCTGGGCGGGGTGATCGGCTGGCTCGCCGAGCGGCGGATCCGCCGGCAGGGGGAGGGGACGGTGGATGCGGCGCGCGAGCGGCTGCGCCGGCGCGGGGTGCTGCTTTCCTCCGGCTTCCTGGTCGGCGAGAGCGTGGCCGGGATGGGGCTCGCGGTGGTGGAGGCGGTGCGCGGGCATCCGCCGGCGCTGGTCGGCGCCGGGTTCGACGGGGTCGCGCGCTGGCTTGGCGGGGCGATCTTTCTCGCCGTGCTGGTGTTGTTCTTCCGGGCTGTGAGCGGCGGCAGGGCTCAGCCGGCGGATCAGGACCCCGGCGGTGCCGCGTTGCCGCTGGTGCACGGGGCCGGGGCAGAGTGAGCCGTTTCGGGCCGCGCGGGGGCACGCCATGCTGGTAGACCACTGGGTCGACATCCATGCGCATTTCTTCCCGCCGGCCGACGACGCGGCGCGCGAGCAGCGGCTGCACGCCATGCGGGCGAATTGCTGGTGCGTCGAGGCGGTGCCGCAATGGGACGCGCAGGCGCAGCTCGCCTACATGGACCGCACCGGCATCCAGATGCAGATGCTGAGCAACATCCCGACGACGCTCGAGGACCTGCGGGCGTCGAACGAGTTCGGCGCCGGGCTGGTGGCGCGCCATCCCGGCCGGTTCGGGCTGCTCGCCGCGCTGCCGACCGACGACCCGGCGGCGTGCCTGGCGGAGATCGCGCGGGTGCCGGCGGCGCTGGCGGCGGACGGCTTCGCGGTCACCTGCCACTACAAGGACGTCTTTCTGAGCGACGGGCGGCTGGAGCCGGTGTGGGCCGAGCTGAACCGGCGGCGCGCCGTCGTGTTCGCCCACCCGAACGCCTATGGCAGCCAGATGGGGCGGCCGGACGCGCTGATCGAGGTGGCGTTCCAGACCGCGCGCACGCTGGTCGACATGCTCTACTCCGGGCTGTTCCGCCGCTATCCCGAGATCCGCTTCGTGGTCGCGCATTGCGGCGGGGCGCTGCCGGCGCTGTCCGGCCGGCTGCTGCTGCTGGGCCATGAGCGTTGGATCCCGAACCCGAACCAGGTGACGCCGAGCGAGATGCGCCAGCATCTGCGCCGGCTGTTCCTCGACACCGCCGCCACGATGCCGACCGCGCTTGACGCCGCGCTCGCGATGACGACGCCGGAGCGCATCGTCTATGGCTCGGATTGCGGCGTGCCGTGCACGACGGACGCCACCATGGACGCCAACATCGAGGCGCTGCTCGCCTATCGCGGCCTGGCGCCGGGCCAGATCCAGGCGATCGGGCGCAATGCGCTGACGCTGTTTCCGGCGGCCGCGGCACGGATCGAGGCGGCGCGGGGCGACTAGAGCGGTTCCACTTAGGGTCGCTACGCGAGCGCAGTCAGGCTGATGTCGCGTCAGGCATGCGCCCGTCGACTAGGCATCCGGCCGCGACGCGCGACGTTGGCGCTGCGCACTGCAGGAGCCCGCGATGACAGCCGATCCACGCCAAGCCGGACCGAGCGGGCCGATCAAGGGCGAGCAGCAGCAGCCGGCACCCGGGCTGTCGTCGAAGATGGACCCCGCGCCGGACCACGGCGAGACGAGCTATGTCGGCAAAGGGCTGCTGGTCGACCACGCGGCGCTGATCACCGGCGGCGACAGCGGCATCGGCCGGGCGGTGGCGATCGCCTTTGCGCGCGAGGGGGCCGACGTCGCGATCTCCTACCTGCCCGAGGAGCAGACCGACGCCGAGGAGACGGCGCGCTGGGTCGCCCAGGCCGGGCGGCGCTGCGTGATGCTGCCGGGCGACATCCGGGACGAGGCGCATTGCCAGGCGCTGGTGGCGCGCACGGTCGAGGCGTTCGGGCGGCTCGACATCCTGGTCAACAACGCCGCGGCGCAGACGGTGAATGAGGAGCTCGCCGACGTCACCGCCGAGCAGCTTGACCAGGCGTTCCGCACCAACGTGTTCGCGATGTACTATCTGTGCCAGGCGGCGGTGCCGCACATGAAGCCGGGCGGCTCGATCGTCAACTCGACCAGCGTGCAGGCCAAGACGGCCAGCAAGACGATGCTGGTCTATGCGGCCACCAAGGGCGCGATCGCCAGCTTCACGGTGGGGCTGTCGAACCTGCTGGCGCCGCAGGGCATCCGGGTGAACTGCGTGGCGCCGGGGCCGGTGTGGACGCCGATCCAGCCGATCGCCAAGGAGCCGGAGCAGCTTGAACGCCTCGGCAAGGACGTGCCGCTGGGCCGGCCGGGGCAGCCGGCGGAGCTCGCGCCGGCCTACGTGCTGCTGGCCTCGGACCAGGGCAGCTTCATGAGCGGCGCGCTGATCCCGGTCACCGGCGGCGTGCCGATGCTATGAGCCGGGATCCCGATCCGGCCCGGTTCCACTTCACCTGCCCGGAATGCGGCTTCGGCGACGACGAGTGGGGGCATCTCGGCACGTTCGAGGACAGCACGTGCATGGTGTGCCACATGGATGACGGGCGGGTGGTCAGGCTGCGGCGGTGGCATGCCGAGACGGAGAGGCCAGAGGCTCTGCCTCTGGACACCGCTGGGGCCGGCACGCCCCAGACCCCCATCCATGAGGATCTTCAATGAAGCTTCAGGAATTACAAGTAGGCGAAATACAGCAAGATTAGCCGAGGCCCATTCATGGGGCGCCAGGCAACAGACAGTCGTGTTTTGTCAATGACTTATGGAAATCTTGCCAATAGGCAAGACTGCCAACATTGCGCCTAAACGGCCGTGCCCGAGACGATTGCTAACACGCTCAGGCCGCTGTCCCACTCATAAATGGGGTCTGGGGCCGCGGGCCCCAGCGGTGTCCAGAGGCAGAGCCTCTGGCCTTGCCTAAGCGCGCTTGCGCGCCGCCCGCTTGGCCTTCGCGGGTGGTTCCTCCGGCGCCTGGCCGAGGCTTTTCTTCAGGGCGGCCATCAGGTCGATGACGTTGCCGCGCTCGGTGGCGACGGCTTGCTCCGGTGCGACGCCTTCGCCTTTGAGCTTGGCGGCGATGACGTCGCGGAGGCGGGTTTCGTAGCGGTCTTCGACGTCGGTGGGGTCGTAGGTGCCGAGCTGGCGGGTGATGAGCTGCTTGGCGAGCTGCACCATGTCCGGGTCGGCCGGCCTGGCGGCGGCGTCGAACAGGGTGGCGGCGCTGTTGAGGTCGCGCTCCTCCAGCAGGGTGTGGACGGCGAGGCCGTGCTGCATGGGCACGATCAGCACGGCGCGCTCGCGGCGGGCGATGACGATGCGGGTGAGGGCGACCTTGCCGGTTTCCTCGATCGCCTGGCGGAGCACGCCGTAGACGTCGTCGGCGGCGTCGCCGTCGGGTGCCATGTAGTAGCTGGCATCGTAGTAGACCGGGTCGATCGAGGCGGCGTCGACGAACTTGTCGATCTTCATCGTGGTGGAGCTGTCGGTGCGCGCGCTCTCGAAGTCCTCCTCGTCGATGATGACGTAGCGGCCCTTGTCGAACTGGTAGCCGCGGACGAGGTCGCCGCGGCGGAGCTCCTCGCCGGTCTCGGCGTCCTCGGTGACCATTTTGACCCGGTTGCCGGTGGCGGGGTTGATGAGGTGGAAGTGCAGCGCCTCGCGCTCGTGGCGGGCGTTGTAGAGGGCGACGGGGCAGGCGACGAGGGCGAGCCGCAACTGACCCCGCCAGATGGGACGCTGGGCCATCTACCGACTTCTCCGACCGTGTGTCATGGCGGGCAAACGCGGCTCGGGGTTTGTTGATTCCCCCCAGTGGCTTAGCGGGCGAGCAGCCGAGACGGCTTGAAGCGTGCGGCGCAGGGCGATGCAATCGTTTCTGAGTGCGATCGTCGGATCAGACAA
Source organism: Acetobacteraceae bacterium (assembly GCA_965198995.1). GTDB lineage: Bacteria > Pseudomonadota > Alphaproteobacteria > Acetobacterales > Acetobacteraceae > CAXMMR01. The sequence continues at coordinate 386,053 of CBDAQG010000001.1, read as the reverse complement.
AAGCCTGGTCTCGCGGGCGACAGCGCCGATCACGACATCGAGAGCAGACCGCTCGCCTCAGGCCTCCGTCAGCTCGGCGGCGTGGTAGCCCTGGGCGAACAGCAGCGCCCGCAGGTCGGCGTGGTCGACCCGGTTGGCGGCCGCGGCGGCGACGATGGGCTTGGCACGGAAGGCGATGCCCAGGCCGGCGGCGGCGAGCATCGCCAGGTCGTTGGCGCCGTCGCCGACGGCGAGCGTGGCGGCGGGGCGAAGGCGGCGGTCGTCGGCCAGGCGCTGCAGGGTGGCGAGCTTGGCGGCGCGGTCGAGGATCGGCTCGAGGACGGCGCCGGTGAGGGCGCCGTGCTCGACCTCCAGGACGTTGGCGAAGTGGGCGTCAAAGCCGCAGGCGGCGGCGACGCGCCCGGTGAACCAGGTGAAGCCGCCGGAGACCAGCGCGGTGGTCGCACCATGGGCGCGCATGGTGGCGACCAAAGTGCGGGCGCCGGGGGTGAGCGCGGTGTCCGCCCAGGTGGCGAGCAGCGCCGCCTCGGGCAGGCCGGCGAGCATGGCGACGCGCTGGCGCAGCGCTTCGGCGAAATCGACCTCGCCGTTCATGCTGCGGCGGGTGATGGCGCTGACGGCGTCCTTGAGGCCGGCGGCGGCGGCGAGCTCGTCCAGCGTCTCGGAGGTGACGATGGTGCTGTCCATGTCGGCGACCAGCAGGCCCTTGCGCCGGCCACGCGGCCGGGTGACGAGCAGGTCGATGGGGGCGCCCTCCAGCGCGGCGCGGGCGTGCTCCAGGTCGGGCGAGAGGCAGGCGATGTCGACCGCTTCGCCGGGGGAGAGGACGACCGGCGGGTCGCCGCGCACGGCGTCGCGGACGCGCTCGATGAGGGCCGGCGAGAGCGCGACAACGTCACGGGCGGCGACGATGGTGAGGATGCGGCGCAGCGGGTCGCTCCGATACAAAAAAAGGCAGGCCAGGGCTCTGCCCTGGACCCGTCATGCGCCAGCGTGCTGCGCATGACGGGGGCGGCGCCCCCAGACCCGCATTAGTTAGAGTCTTCTTGCTTGGCGAAGCCATTCAATCCTGCTTCCCGCAGCGCCGATCTCACCCCGGAGCCATAGATAAAGAATGGATTTTAAAGGCTCCGCCTTTAATGGGGTCCAGGGGCAAAGCCCCTGGCCTTCCTTAAAGCCTGCCCTGCTGATCGCCGGCCCCACGGCGAGTGGCAAGTCGGCGCTGGCGCTGGCGCTGGCGGAGCGGCTGGGCGGGGCGATCATCAACGCGGACTCGATGCAGGTGTATCGCGACCTGCGGGTGTTGACGGCGCGGCCGGAGGCGGGCGACGAGGCGCGGGCGCCGCATGCGCTGTATGGGGTTCGCGATGCGGCCGAGCCGGGCAGTGCGGCCTGGTGGCGGGGGGCGGCGCTGGCGGCGATGGAGGATGCGGCGGCGGCGGGGCGGTTGCCGATCCTGGTGGGCGGGACGGGGCTGTATTTCGCGGCGCTGCGGCAGGGTTTGGCGGAGGTTCCGGCGATCCCGGCGGCGGTGCGCGGGGACGTGCGGGCGTTGCTGGCGGCGGAGGGGGCGGCGGCGCTGCATGCGCGGCTGCGGGCGGATGATCCGGCGACGGCGGCGGGGGTGCGGCCGAGCGACGGGCAGCGGCTGGCGCGGGCGATGGAGGTGCTGCGGGCGACCGGGCGGGGGCTGGCGGAGTGGCAGCGGCAGCAGGCGCCGGCGGCGTTGCCGTGGCGGCTGGCGGCGGTGCGGTTGGCGCCGCCGCGGGCGGTGTTGCGGGAGGCGATCGAGGTGCGCTTTGCGGCGATGTTGGCGCAGGGCGGGTTGGACGAGGCGCGGGCGCTGCGGGCGCGCGGGCTCGACCCGGCGCTGCCGGCGCTGCGGGCGCATGGAGTGCCGGAGCTGCTGGCCCATCTCGAGGGGCGGCTGTCGCTGGGCGAGGCGGCGGCGCGGGCGGTGGCGGCGACCGGGCGCTACACCAAGCGGCAGGCGACGTGGTTTGCGCATCACGACCTGGCCGCACCGGGCGCAACGCAGATATTCGATGCGCGCTACACCTGCTGGACGAAAGAAATGGAATTGTTTATCGACTTTGTGGCAAGTTTCGTTCATGAGCGTGGTTGACGCTGTGGCGGGCGGCGGCTAGACCGCCTGCGCGCAAGGAGCCTGCGATGAACGCCGAGCCACAATCTGTCGGCCCCGTGATGCCGGTCGAGGCCACCATGAGCGAGGGCACGGGCAGCGAGCTGCTGCTGCGGGCGCTGGTGGAGCAGGGCGTCGAGGTGATCTTCGGCTATCCTGGCGGGGCGGTGCTGCCGATCTACGACGCGCTGTTCCAGCAGGAGGCGATCTGCCATGTGCTGGTGCGCCACGAGCAGGCGGCGGTGCATGCGGCCGAGGGCTATGCGCGCTCGACCGGGCGGGTGGGCTGCGTGCTGGTGACCAGCGGGCCGGGAGCGACCAACGCGGTGACCGGGCTGCTCGACGCGCTGATGGACAGCATTCCGCTGGTGTGTCTGACCGGGCAGGTGCCGACGCATCTGATCGGCAATGATGCGTTCCAGGAGGCGGACACCACCGGCATCACCCGGCCGGCGACCAAGCACAACTACCTGGTCCGCCGCACCGCCGACATTGCGCGGACGGTGCATGAGGCGTTCTACGTGGCGCGCAGCGGGCGGCCGGGGCCGGTGCTGATCGACCTGCCGAAGGACATCCTGATCGCGCGCGGGGCTTATGCGCGGCCGGCGGCGCTGCCGCGGCTGAGCTACCGGCCGGTGACGCAGCCCGACCCTGGCCAGGTGCGGCGGGCGATCTCGGCGCTGAAGGGGGCGCGGCGGCCGGTGCTCTACACCGGTGGCGGGGTGATCAATGCCGGGCCGGCGGCGAGCCGCAGCCTGCTGGCGCTGGCCGAGCGCTGCGGCGCGCCGGTGACCAGCACGCTGATGGGGCTGGGGGCGTTTCCGGCGGCGCATCCGCAGTTCCTCGGCATGCTCGGCATGCACGGCACCGTCGAGGCCAACCTGGCGATGCATGATTGCGACGTCATGCTCAACATCGGCGCGCGGTTCGACGACCGGGTGACCGGGCGGCTCGACGCGTTCTCGCCCGGCAGCGTGAAGATCCACGTCGACATCGACCCGTCCAGCATCAACAAGAACGTCGCCGTCGACATCCCCGTGGTGGGTGATGCGCGGCAGGTGCTGGCGGCGATGGTCGAGGCCTGGGACGCCAATCCGACGCAACAGGACCGGGCGGCCGTCGATGCGTGGTGGGCGCAGGTGGAGACCTGGCGGGCGGTCGACAGCCTGGGGTTCCGGCAATCCGAGGCGGCCGGGGCGGTGATCCGGCCGCAGCATGCGGTGCGGCGGCTGTATGAGATGACGCGGGAGCGGGGGCGGGACACGTTCATCACCACCGAGGTGGGCCAGCATCAGATGTGGGCGGCGCAGCACTTCCGCTTCGAGCTCCCGAACCGCTGGATGACCAGCGGCGGGCTGGGCACGATGGGCTACGGGCTGCCGGCGGCGATGGGGGTGCAGGTGGCGCATCCGGAGGCGCTGGTGATCGACATCGCCGGCGAGGCCTCGATCCTGATGAACATCCAGGAGATGGGGACGCTGGCGCAGTATGGGCTGCCGGTCAAAGTGTTCATCCTGAACAACCAGCACATGGGCATGGTGCGGCAGTGGCAGGATCTGCTGCATGGCGGGCGGCACTCGCAATCCTACAGCGCCGCGCTGCCGGATTTCGAGAAGCTGGCGGAGGCGTTCCATGCGACGGGGATGCGGGCGCGGAGCGTCGACGAACTCGACGCGGTGATCGCGCGGATGCTGGACACGCCTGGGCCGGTGATCGCCGACATCGCGGTGGATCCGATGGAGAATTGCTACCCGATGATCCCGTCCGGGGCGGCGCATAACGAGATGCTGCTGGGGCCGGAGGGCGCAAGGCGGGCGGCCGCGGTGACCGACGAAGGCATGATGCTGGTGTGATGAGCGTCCTGCAGGACCCTGCCGGGCAGCTGCCGGACGCGCGGGAGACGCGGGGGGCGCCGGCGCAGCATTCCCCTGCCGCGAGCAGCGGGCCGCAGCGGGCGGCGGGCAAGGATTTGCCGTTCCAGACGGCGACGATCTCGGTGCTGGTCGACAACGAGGCCGGCGTGCTGGCCCGGGTGATCGGGCTGTTTTCGGGGCGGGGCTATAACATTGACAGCCTGACGGTGGCGCCGGTGGAGGACCAGCGCGGGCGCAGCCGGATCAACATCGTGACCAGCGGCACGGCGATGGTGATCGAGCAGATCAAGGCGCAGCTCGACCGGCTGGTGCCGGTGCATCGGGTGTCGGATTTGACGCAGCAGGGGCCGCACGTGGCGCGCGAGATGGCGCTGGTCAAAGTGGTGGGCAGCGGGGCGGGACGGCTGGAGGCGTTGCAGATTGCCGACGCGTTCCGGGCGCGGGTGATCGATACGACGGCGGAGAGTTTCGTCTTTGAGCTGACGGGGGCGACGGAGAAGATCGACGCGTTCGTGGAGCTGATGCGGCCGCTGGGGCTGGCCGAGGTGTCACGGACGGGGATTGCGGCGATCGCTCGGGGGCCGAAGACGATTTAGGCAAGGGGACGGGCTTTGCCCCTTGACCCCATCAAAGGCGGAGCCTTTGAGATCCATTTGTTCATACATTTTTGCCGTTGAGGCTTCTTTCTAATCGAAATGGGGCCTGCGGCCCCGGTGGGTCGAGGGTAGAGCCCTCGCCTTTCTTGGCTTTCTTCAGGAGTTATTAACCATGCGCGTTTACTATGACCGGGATGCCGACGTCAGCCTGATCAAGGCGCGCAAGGTGGCGGTGGTGGGTTACGGCTCGCAGGGGCATGCGCATGCGTTGAACCTGCGTGACAGTGGCGTGAGCGAGCTGGTGGTGGCGTTGCGGCCGGGGTCGGTGGGGATTGCCAAGGCCGAGGCGGCGGGGCTGCGGGTGATGGGGCCGTCGGAGGCGGCGGCCTGGGCGGAGGTGATCATGGTGCTGACGCCGGACGAGCTGCAGGGGGATTTGTATCGCGAGCATCTCGGGCCGAACATGACGCCGGGGGCGGCGCTGGCGTTCGCGCATGGGCTGAACATCCACTTCAACCTGATCGACGCCAGGCCGGACATCGACGTGTTCATGATTGCGCCGAAGGGGCCGGGGCACACGGTGCGGTCCGAGTATGAGCGGGGCGGCGGGGTGCCGTGCCTGGTCGCGGTGGCGCAGGACAAGTCGGGCAACGCGATGGAGATTGCGCTGTCGTATGCGAGCGCGATCGGCGGCGGGCGGGCCGGGATCATCGAGACGTCGTTCCGCGAGGAGTGCGAGACCGACCTGTTTGGCGAGCAGGCGGTGCTGTGCGGCGGGCTGGTCGAGCTGATCCGGGCGGGGTTCGAGACGCTGGTGGAGGCGGGGTATGCGCCGGAGATGGCGTATTTCGAGTGCCTGCACGAGGTGAAGCTGATCGTCGACCTGATCTATGAGGGCGGCATCAGCAACATGAACTACTCGATCAGCAACACGGCGGAGTATGGCGAGTATGTGAGCGGGCCGCGGATCGTCACCAAGGAGACCAAGGCGGAGATGAAGCGGATCCTGGAGGACATTCAGTCCGGCCGGTTCGCGCGCGATTGGATGCTGGAGAACAAGGTGAACCAGGCGGGGTTCCGGGCGACGCGGCGGCGCAATGCCGATCACCAGATCGAGCGGGTGGGCGAGCAGCTGCGGGCGATGATGCCGTGGATCGGCAAGAACAAGCTTGTTGACCGGGCGCGGAATTAGGCAAGCCAGGGCTCTGCCTCTGGACGCCGTCATGCGCGAGCGTGCCTTCGCAGGTCATGCGCGAGCGTGGGTTCGCGGGTCATGCGCGAGCGTGGGTTCGCGGGTCATGCGCGAGCGTGGGTTCGCGGGTCATGCGCGAGCGTGCTGTCGCAGGTCATGCGCGAGCGTGGGTTCGCAGGTCATACGCGAGCGCGCCTTCGCGGGTCATGCGCGAGCGTGGGTTCGCAGGTCATGCGCGAGCGTGGGTTCGCGGGTCATGCGCGAGCGTGGGTTCGCGGGTCATGCGCGAGCGTGGGTTCGCGGGTCATGCGCGAGCGTGCCTTCGCAGGTCATGCGCGAGCGTGCCTTCGCAGGTCATGCGCGAGCGTGCCTTCGCAGGTCATGCGCGAGCGTGGGTTCGCAGGTCATGCGCGAGCGTGCCTTCGCGGGTCATGCGCGAGCGTGCCTTCGCGGGTCATGCGCGAGCGTGCTGTCGCAGGTCATGCGCGAGCGTGGGTTCGCAGGTCATACGCGAGCGCGCCTTCGCGGGTCATGCGCGAGCGTGGGTTCGCAGGTCATGCGCGAGCGTGCCTTCGCAGGTCATGCGCGAGCGTGCCTTCGCAGGTCACGCGCGAGCGTGCCTTCGCAGGTCAAGCGCGAGCGTGCCTTCGCACGACGGGCGGCGCCCCAGATCCGCATCCGTTTGGGGTCTAAGCGGGTGCTTTCTTGCTCGGCGACGCCAATCGATTTTGCGTCTCACGGCATGGACCTCGCCATGGCGTCATGGATAAGAAAATGGATTTTAAAGGCTCCGCCTTTAATGGGGTCGAGGGGCAAAGCCCCTCGCCTTCCTGGCTTCACCTGGAGAGTAGGATGCTGATCAAGCCTGCCTTTGTGTTCGTGTTCGCCTTGCTGATCGCGGTGCCGGGTTGGGCGCAGTCCACGGGTGGGGCAGTGCCGGCGCAGGGGACGGCGACGATGGCGGGGGGCAAGACGGTGATCACCGGCAATGCCGGGACGACCAGCGACATCGCGGCGGCGGGTGGGTTTCGGGCCAGCCGCATAGTCGGCTCGCCAGTTTATAACGACCATGACGACAGTGTCGGCACGGTGAATGACCTGATTGTGGCTGACGGCAGGCCGACCTTGGCGATCCTGTCGGTGGGCGGGTTTCTCGGTGTGGGGGACCGGCTGGTGGAGGTGCCGTTCGCGCGGCTGCGGTTTCACGACAACAGGGTTGTGCTGCCGGCGGCGACCAAGGGCAAGCTGAAGTCGATGACGGAGTTTCATTACGTAAAAAATAGCTGACACAGTCCAGTAACTCGGCTTGAAGGGGCGCGATGGCGCCATGACGGCGCTGTCGGTCCCTCGCTGCCCAAGCCTTTCGGCCATCTGCAGTCTGCCCCACAGGAGTTATCATGACCGTCAAGACGCTGGGCGCTGCCCTGCTCACGCTTTCTCTCGCCGTCAGCCCGGCGCTTGCCCAGACCACGACCACGACGCCACCGGCAACGACGACCACGCCGCCGGCGACGACCGACACGGCGCCGCCGGCGGCGACCCCGGCTCCGGCGACGCCCGACACCACGCCGCCGGCTGCGGCCACGACCGCGCCGGGCGCCACCACCACGACCACCACGACGACGACGACGACGCACCACCACCATCGCCGTCATCACTCTCGGCGCCACCACCACCACATGAAGCCCAGCTCCAGCGCGACGCCGAGCACCGACAGCAGCACGCCGCCGGCTCAGTAAGGCCGCTTTTATCGAGTGACGCGGCGCCGCCGGGCTGACCGGCGGCGCAGTCGCGTACGCCGTCCGCCTGGCGGATGGCCGTCCTGCGCGGGTGGCGCTTGCCTCGGCAGGCTATGGCTTGCTAGGCCCAATGGCATGATGGTCAGAGTGCTTCGACCGGCTCCGGTGGTGCGCCTGCGCGTGGCGGGTTGCGGCGGGCGCCGACTTACCAGCCCCTGACGGCCTGCCGGGCAGCGTGCTCCGTCGGGCCGGTTCAGGGGGGTGCGCTTGACCGTTTCAGCCTCGGCGCCGTGAGCCTCGGGTCTGCCAGGAGCCAGTTCCATGACCATGCGACATCCGAGTTTCGGCGACATCGCCGACGACCGCGTCATCATCTTCGACACCACGTTGCGCGACGGCGAGCAGTCGCCGGGCTTCTCGATGAACATCGACGAGAAGCTGCGCATGGCGGTGGCTCTCGCCGAGCTCGGGGTCGACGTGATCGAGGCGGGGTTTCCGATCGCCTCGCCGGGCGATTTCGAGAGTGTTCGGCATATCGCCGAGGCGGTGCGCGGGCCGGTGATCTGCGCGCTGGCGCGGACCGGCGGGCGGGACGACATCGCGCGCGCCGGCGAGGCGATCCGCGGCGCGGCGCGGGGGCGCATCCACACCTTCATCTCGACCTCGCCGCTGCACATGAAGTTCAAGCTGCGCATGGAGCCGGAGACGGTGCTGGAGGCGATCACCGCCGGCACGGTGGCGGCGCGGCGGCTGATCGACGACGTGGAGTGGTCGGCCGAGGACGGCAGCCGCACCGAGCCGGAGTTTCTGTGCCGCTGCGTCGAGGCGGCGATCGCGGCGGGGGCGACCACGATCAATATTCCGGACACGGTGGGCTATGCGCTGCCCGAGGACATGGCGCGGCTGTTCACCATGCTGCGCGAGCGGGTGCCGGGGGCGGGCGAGGTGATCCTGTCGTGCCACAATCATAACGACCTCGGGCTGGCCGTCGCCAACACGCTCGCCTCGGTTGGCGCCGGGGTGCGGCAGATCGAGTGCACGGTGAACGGCATCGGCGAGCGGGCCGGCAATGCGGCGCTCGAGGAGGTCGTGATGGCGATCCGGACCCGCCATGATCGGGTGCCGTTCGGCACCGGCATTCGCAGCGAGGCGATCCTGCGCACCTCGCGGCTGCTGGCGGCGATCACCGGGTTCGACGTGCAGCCGAACAAGGCGATCGTCGGGCGGAACGCGTTCGCGCATGAGAGCGGCATCCATCAGGACGGCATCCTGAAGAACGCGGCGACGTACGAGATCATGACGCCGGAGAGCGTTGGCTGGACCAAGTCGAGCCTGGTGATGGGCAAGCATTCGGGGCGGGCGGCGTTTCGCGACAAGCTGCGCGCACTCGGCTACGGCGAGGTTGGCGACAACCAGCTCAACGACGCGTTCCGGCGCTTCAAGGACCTCGCGGACCGCAAGAAGGTGGTCTACGACGAGGACATCGTGGCGCTGGTCGACGATGAGGTGCTGCGCGGGCATGACCGGATCCGCTTCGTCGCACTCGACATCCGCGCCGGCTCGCGCGGGCCGTCACGGGCGGTGCTGGAGCTCGAGATCGACGGGGTGCATTGCGACAGCGAGGCGGCCGGCGACGGCCCGGTGGACGCGACGTTCAACGCCATTCGGGCGGCGTTCGCGCATGAGGCGACGCTGGTGCTGTTCTCGGTGGGCGCGGTGACGAGCGGGACGGACGCGCAGGCGCGCACCAGCGTCCGGCTGGAGGAGAACGGCAAGATGGTGGACGGGCAGGGGGCGGACACGGACACCATCGTGGCGTCCGCGCGGGCGTATGTGCACGCGCTGAACAAGCTGCTGGTGAAGCGCGAGCGGCGGGAGCCGACGGCGCTTTCGGCCTAGGAAGCCCGCCGCTGGGGGCGGCGACCCCAGACCCGCATCCGTTGAGGTCTCGGTGCGCTCTTCACTTGCTTGGCGAAGCCGATCGAACCTACTTCCCGCCGCACCGACCGCGCGGGTGGAACATCGCTCATAGATGGATTTCAAAGGCTCCGCCTTTGATGGGGTCAAGGGGCAAGGCCCCTTGCCTTCCTTCCACATCCTGTTTCATTACGGTGCCGGTGCGGAATCAGCTAGGCGCCGTCAGACGTCCTGCTGCCGATCGAGCTCGTCCAGCACCGCCTCCGGGGCGACGTCTTTCTGCACCTCCTCGAGCTCCTCGACCGAGTCGAGGGGCACCTGCAGCCGCAGGGCGATCGCCGTCACCACCGCGGTGAGCTTGGTCAGCTCGTGCTCGGCCAGCAGGTTGATGTGCAAATCGAGGTCGGCGCGCTTGTCGGCCGCCGCGGCGCCGCGGTTCTGGCTGATCAGCACGAAGGTCGACAGGAAGATCGCCTCGACCGACGCCTCGGTGGCCAGGATGACGAAGGACGGGTCGAATTTCGGCAGCGCCCGCACGAGGCCGAGATTGGCGAAAATCCAGGCGCCGTAGAGCGCCAGGTGCAGGTAGATGAACGTCATGCTGCCGGTGAAGCGGGTGATCGCCGCCGCCAGCCGCTCCTCGCGGGAGGCGGCCAGCGCCGCCTGCTGCCGGCGCTCGCCGAGCACCGCCATGTTGCGCCGCAGCGCGCTGCTCAGCGTGCGGGCGCCGGGCGGCGGCACCGTCGGCGTGTCGGACGTCTCGGCGGTCAAGCCTCGCGCTCCTCGCTCCACTCGACGTCGCGGTGCACGTGCACGGACATCAGCAGGCCGAAGGCGAACATCACGGTCAGCATCGCCGAGCCGCCATGCGAGACCAGCGGCAGCGGCACGCCGCCGACCGGGATCGAGCCGGTCACCATGGCGATGTTGACCAGCACATACATGAAGAAGTTCATCGACAGGCCGAGGGCGAGCAGGCGGCCGAACTGGTGGCGGCAGCGCAGCGCCATCAGCATGCCGCCCAGCACGATCAGCAGCAGCAGCGCCAGCACCGCGCCGGCGCCGACCAGGCCCCACTCCTCGGCGATGATCGAGAAGATGAAGTCGGTCTGCTTCTCGGGCAGGAAGTTCAGGTGCGCCTGGGTGCCCTGCATGAAGCCCTTGCCCCATAGGCCGCCGGAGCCGAGCGCGATCTTGCTCTGGATGATGTTGTAGCCGGCGCCGAGGGGATCGCTCTCCGGATTGAGGAAGGTGGTGATGCGGGCGCGCTGGTAGTCATGCAGATGGTTGAAGGCCGCCGTGGCGCCGAACGGCAGCGGCGCTGCCACCAAGCCCATCAGCCACCAGCGCATGCCGGCGGCGACGAACACGGCAGCGCCGACGACGGCAGTGATCACCGCCGTGCCGAGGTTGGGCTCCTTGAGGATCAGCGCCACCGGCAGCAGGGTGGCGAGCGCCGGCGGGACCAGGAACAGCGGGTTGGCCATGCGCTCCCAGCTCGCCCGGTGGAACCAGGAGGCGAGCGCCATCACCAGCGCCACCTTCATCAGCTCGCTCGGCTGGAGCTGCAGGCCGGCGATGTCAATCCAGCGCTCGGCACCCTTGCCGATATGGCCGATGCGCAGCACCAGGGCGAGCAGGACGAGCGAGACGCCGTAGAGCGGCCAGGCGAGACGGGCGAGGAGGCGGATGTCGATCAGCGCGAGCGCCAGCATCATCAGCAGGCCGGCGGCGAAGCGAATGGCGTCGCGCGTGGCGTACGGCTCCGGGCCGCCGCCGGCGGAGTAGAGGGCGACGTAGCCGACGCCGGCGAGCAGGCAGAGCAGCAGCACGTAAGGCCACTGGATCTGCCAGAGCTTGGTCAGCAGGCCGAAATCAGGCTCGGCGCGGATGAGGCGGCGGTCGGAGAGCATGCGGGGGGTTATAGCGCGAAGGACGGCCAGAGGCTCTGCCTCTGGACACCGCTGGGGGCGGCGCCCCCAGACCCGCATCCGTAAGAGGCTGTTTGGGCACCTTCTTGCTTGGCGGAGAAGAAAGGCGAGGAGCTTTCCCTCCCCTCGACCCCATTCAAGGCGGAGCCTTTGAAATCCATTTTTTATCCATGATCCCTTGGCGAGGTCGGTGCTGTGGGAGGCGGATGCTGATGGCTTCGCCGAGTAGGAAAGAGGTTGTGTACGCTCTCAGACGGATGCGGGTCTGGGGGCGCCGCCCCCGTCGTGCGCAGCACGCTGTCGCATGACGTGCGCAGCACGCTGTCGCGTGACGTGCGCAGCACGCTGTCGCATGACGTGCGCAGCACGCTGTCGCGTGACGTGCGCAGCACGCTGTCGCGTGACGTGCGCAGCACGCTGTCGCGTGACGTGCGCAGCACGCTGTCGCGTGACGGGTCCAGGGCAGAGCCCTGGCCGTTCTTATCCGCCCTTGCTCTCGCCCGCGTCGGCCAAGGTCTGCGGTGGCTTGGTGCGTTCGGCTGGGTCACGGGCGAGGGTGTCGCGCATGATGTCGCGGGCGAGGGGGGCGGCGACGTCGGCGCCGGCGTTGCCGTGTTCGACGACGACGGAGATCGCGTAGCGCGGCGCGTCGTACGGGGCGAAGCAGACGAAGAGGGCGTGCGGGCGTTGCTCCCAGGGGAGTTTGGCCGAGTTGAAGTGGCCGTGCTCGCGGGCCCAGCGGTCGACGTGGTGCACCTGGCTGGAGCCGGTCTTGCCGGCGAGCTGCACGCCGGGGAGGCCGAGGCGGGCGTGCGGGGCGGTGCCGCCGGCCTCGTTGACCACCGCGAACATGCCGGCGCGGACGGCCTGCAGCATCGGCTCGGGGATGGCCAGGCGCGGCCAGTCGATGGGGCTGGCGCCGGTTTGCGGCTCGCCCTCGATGGCGCGCGTGAGGTGCGGCACGACGGCGCGGCCGGTGGCCAGGCGGGAGACGTAGGTGGCCAGGGCGAGCGGCGTGGTTTCGATGTAGCCCTGGCCGATGCCGCTGACGATGGTGTCGCCGATGTTCCAGGGGTGGCCGTGGCGGCGGCGCCATTCGCGGGTGGGCATCAGGCCGGTGCGGGCACCCGGCAGGTCGACCGCGAGGGGGACGCCGATGCCGAGGCTGTTGGCGGTCTGGGCGATAGCGTCGATGCCGACGCGGCGGGCGACCTCGTAGAAGAACACGTCGCAGCTGTTCTTCAGCCCGCCATGCAGGTCGAGCGAGCCGTGGCCGCCCTTGCGCCAGCAGTGGAAGCGGGTGTCGCCGACGTCGTAGTGGCCGGGGCAGTTGATGCGGTCGCCGGGGGTGAGGGTGCCGGCCTGCAGGGCGGCAATGGCGACCGCCATCTTGAAGGTGGAGCCGGGCGGGTAGACGCCGGCGCTGGCCTTGTTGATCAGCGGGGTGCGGCTGTTGTCGGTCCACTCGTTCCACTGCGCCTGGGAGACGCCGCTGTCGAACAGGGCCGGGTCGAAGGAGGGGTTGGTGGCCATCGCCAGCACTTCGCCGTTGCGGCAGTCCATCACCACGGCGGAGGCGGACAGGTCGCCCAGGTGGTCGAGCGTCTGCTGCTGCAGGCCGACGTCGAGCGTGGTGGTGATGGTGTCGCCGGGCTGGCCGTCCTGGCGGTCGAGCTCGCGGATGACGCGGCCGAGGGCGTTGACCTCCATCTGGACCTCGCCGGCGTCGCCGCGCAGGTCCTGCTCGTGGAACTTCTCGAGGCCGGCGCGGCCGATGCGGGTGCCGGGCAAAGCGAGCACCGGGTCCTCGCTCTCGTCGGCGTCGTTGGGGGGTGCGACGTAGCCGACGACGTGGGCGAGGCGCGGGCCGAACGGGTATTCCCGCGTCGTGCCGACGTCGACGACGACGCCGGGCAGGTCGGGGGCGTTGACCTCGATGCGGGCCATGTCTTCCCAGGTGAGGAACTCGCGCAGCGTGATCGGGATGAAGCGGCGGCGGTGGGCGAGCTCGCGCTCGATACGGGCGCGGTCGTGGTCGGGCAGCGGCAGGATGCGGCTGAAGGTGTCGAGCGAGCCCTGCACGTCGGTGGTTTGCTCGGCGAGCAGCAAGGCGCGCCAGTTCAGCTTGTTGCCGGCGATGGGGACGCCGAAGCGGTCGGTGATGTGGCCGCGGGGTGCGGCGATCAGGCGGGCGCTGATGCGGTTGCTCTCGGCCAGGGTGCGGTACTTTTGGCCGTCGGCGACCTGCACGTGGTAGAGGCGGGCGCCGAGGGCGCCGAGGGCGCCGGCCTGGGCGGCCATGAGCACCAGGGCGCGGCGGGTGAAGACGCGGCTGCGGCGGCTTTCGCGCACTACGCGCATGGCGGGCGCCTGGTGCGGGTGCGGGCCAGGATGCGCGTGTGCGGCGGGGCGGGTGGGATGGCTAGGCCTGCTCGGGTGCGGCGAGGCCGCGATGGGCGCGGATCAGCAGCATCGACAATGCCGGGTAGATGCCGGTGGCGAGCAGGAACTCGAACAGGCCGGGCCAGGCTGGATAGAGGCGCCAGGACAGCAGGCAGGTCAGCGCCCATTCGAGCAGGGCGGCGCCGGCGGCGACCAGGATGAAGACCAGCCAGACGCGGGCGAAGCTCTGCCGGGTCAGCGTGCGGCGCCAGCGCAGCGCGAGGCCCTGGGTTGCCAGCAGGATGACGATCGGCACGCCGGGTGGGGCGAGGCCGAGCAGGTTGGCGAGCAGGCCGAGCAGAAAGACGACGAGCGGCGGCATCGAGTTCGGCCGGAACAGCGACCAGAAGAAGACGCAGGCCAGCACCCAGGTCGGCTGCAGCTCGGCCTGGCCGGGCAGGCCGAACGGCGCCGAGAGGGTGAGCAGCCCGAGGGCGGCGAGCACGGCGGGGAAGCCGAGGCGCGAGGCGGCGTCCAGGCGTCGCCACAGGCCGGGGCGTGGTCTGATCCCGGGGGTGCGGTCCATGCCGTCTCAACGCAGGGCGGCGGCCGGCGACGCAGGCTCAGGCCCGGTGGGGCTGCCGAGCGGCTGCGGGGTGCCGCTCTGCTGCAGCGTGGCGGCGCTGCGGCCGGGCGCCTCGGGCGGCTCGATGCCGTTCAGGCCGTAGTCGAAGATGCGCACCAGCTCCAGGCGCTCGAGGTTGGCGAACGGCTCGACCTCGGGGACCGGCGAGCTGGCGACGTAGTGCACCTCGCCGACCGGCAGCCCGGCGGGGAAGGCGTTGGCCTCGGCCGAGGTCACCACGCGCTCGCCCTCGGCGGGGCGGACGCCGTCGGGCAGGTAGTCGAGGCGCGGCTCGGCGGAGTTGTCGCCGACCAGCAGGGCGCGGGCGCGGCTGGTCTGCAGGGTGACCGGGATGCGGCTGTTCATGTCGGTGATCAGCAGCACGCGGGCGGAGCGGCGGCCGATCTCGGTGACGCGGCCGACCAGGCCGGCGGCGTCGAGCGCGATCTCGCCGCGGCGGATGGCGTGGTTGGGGCCGACGGAGAGCAGCACCGAGCGGGCGTAGACGCCGCCGGTGTCGGCGACCACGCGGGCGGTGACGTAGGAGGCGGCCGGGTCGGGGATCCAGTGCAGGTCGGCCTTGAGCTCGCCGTTCTCGGCGTCGAGCGCCAGGGCGACGGCGTACCAGTGGCGCAGGCGGAGGTTCTCCGCGCGCAGCGCCTCGGCCTCGGCGCGCAGGGCGACGACGTCGTGCAGGTCGGAGGACAGGGTGCGGAGGCTGTCGAGCGGCGCGCTCAGCAGGCTGAACAGCGGCGCCAGCGCGTCGGACGTGGCGATGCGGCCGCGCTCGATCAGCCCGACATCGGCGCGGCCGAGCAGCATGAGGCCAAAGGAGGCGGCGATCAGCAACGGCAGGGTGAGCCGCGCCAGTGCCTGGCGGGCCTGGATGGAGAGCCTGATCACGGAGCGTTGCCGCCGATACGATGCAACAGGAAGATCAGCAGGCTCTAGCCGATCACGGGGCGGAAATCACGCGGTTTCGGGCGCGCGTTTACCGTGGGTTAACCGCGGCGGGCGCAGACTGGCGGCATGCACGATGCTCGATCGCCAGCGCGTTGCCGATCGGCTCGAAGGGGGGCGCGCCTAGTACATGGTGGTGAGCACGTTGCGCAGGCGCTTCATCTCCTCCAACGCCCGGCCGGTGCCGAGTGCGACGCAGCTCAGCGGCTCCTCGGCGACGACGACCGGCAGGCCGGTGGCATCGCGCAGCACCTGGTCCAGCCGGCCGAGCAGCGCGCCGCCGCCGGTCAGCACGATGCCCTTGTCGACGATGTCGGCGGCGAGCTCCGGCGGGGTGTTCTCGAGCGCGACCTTGACCGCCTCGACGATGGCGCTGACCGGCTCGAACAGGCTTTCGGAGACCTGGCGCTGGCTGACCACGACCTCGCGCGGCACGCCGTTCATCAGGTCGCGGCCGCGGACCTCCTTCCAGGGGCCCTCGCCGTCGTCCTCGGGCGGGCGGGCGGCGCCGATGTCCATCTTCAGCCGCTCGGCCGAGCTCTCGCCGATCAGCAGGTTATGATGGCGGCGGATGTAGCTGATGATCGCCTCGTCCATCTTGTCGCCGCCGGTGCGCACCGAGCGGGCGTAGACGATGCCGCCGAGCGAGATCACGGCGACCTCGGTGGTGCCGCCGCCGATGTCGACGATCATGCTGCCGGAGGGCTCGGTGACCGGCAGGCCGGCGCCGATCGCGGCGGCCATCGGCTCCTCGATCAGCAGCACCTTGCGGGCGCCGGCGCTCTCGGCACTCTCCTGGATCGCGCGCCGCTCGACGGCGGTCGAGCCCGAGGGCACGCAGACGATGATCATTGGGCTCGCGAACCCGCGGCGGTTATGCACCTTGCGGATGAAGTGCTTGATCATCTCCTCGGCGACCTCGAAATCGGCGATGACGCCGTCGCGCATCGGCCGGATCGCCTGGATGTTGCCCGGGGTGCGGCCGAGCATGAGCTTGGCCTCCTCGCCGACGGCCAGCACCATCTTCTTGCCGCGCACGTCGGCGATGGCGACGACGGAGGGCTCGTCGAGGACGACGCCGCGGCCCTTGACGTAGACCAGGGTGTTTGCGGTCCCGAGGTCGATCGCCATGTCGGCCGACATGACGCCGAGGAGGCGAGAGAACATGGGCAGGACCTTTCATCGCGCCGGCGCTGGATCGGCAGGTGCGGCCCGCCGGGAACCGAGGGATCGAGCGGGCCAGGGGAGGCGCACGGTTCCGGCGGCGGCAAGGTCGATCGAGCGTCCGGCACAGCGCCGACGAGGCGGGGAGTAGCTGTCGCGCCGGGGTGGGGCAAGAGGGCCGCACGGCGCCCTCCGACGCGGGGGATCCCCTTGTTCGTGCCGCAATCCTGCCGGGCTGTCGCCATCAGCTCGATGCTGGATGGCGGTGCGGCGGGCGCGTGGGTGGGCGCGCGGGCGGGATGGCCTGGTCGAGGGCCCGGCGCGCGGCCTGGCGGATGGCGGCATCCGCATCGTGACAGCCGCGTTCGTGCCGCGCGGTCTTTGCTGATTGAGGCGTCACAGGATCACAGGACATGGAGATGTTGACATGCGTAGAGTCTTGAGCGTCGGGCTGATTGCGACGACATTATGCCTGGCGCTGGCGGCGTGCGGCCGCGATCCGGGGACGCGGGCGGTGACCGGCGGATTGCTGGGAGCCGGAGGCGGCGCGATCATCGGTGGCGCGGCGGGCAGTCCTGGCACCGGCGCCCTGATCGGCGGCGCGGCGGGCGCTGTCGGCGGCGCGGCAACGGCGCATTGAGCATTGGCGAACCGCCCAGACGGAGAGTGTAGGACGATGATTTCGAAGGCTGCGACACGCAGGACGGGATTGCCGCTGGCGCTGGTTGCGCTGATGGGGCTAGGCGCCTGCTCCAACCCCTATGACCCGGGCCAGCGGGCGGTCGGCGGCGGCCTGCTGGGCGCAGGCGCCGGCGCGGCGCTCGGGGCGATTGCCGGTGGCGGGCGCGGGGCGGCGATCGGCGCTCTTGCCGGCGGCGCGCTCGGCGCTGCCGGTGGCGCCGCGACGACTCCGGCGCCGCCGCCGCGGCCGTACTATCCGCCGCCGCCGCCACCGCCGCCGCCTGGCTACGCCTACTGAGGAAGGCGAGGACGCTGTCCTCGACCTGCCAAGGGCCGGCGGCCCTTGGCAGGTCGATTTGTGACGTTTGCGCCGTGGTTGGTCGGCACGGTACCGTTGATGTTGACCGTGATCGGGGTCGTTTGGCGCGTCGACCGTCAGTATGGCCGCGACGAACGCGACCTTGTCAGGCGCTGACTCGCATAAGCGGCGGTGCCCTGGGTCGGTGATCGGGTCGCAGCGGATTGGCCAGCCGGTTGCGCGCGCATCAGGAAGCGGTGGTCCTGGGTGCGGATCTTGGGCCTGGAGGCACGTCGGGGTTTGCGGTGCCTCTTGGACACCTGGCATCTGGCGGTGGGGTGCGATTGATGGAGCGCGCCGAAATCACGCTCCGCGGGCTGCGCCTGAGAGCGGGGTGCGGCTTATTTGGCCGTTATGCAGGTCGCCGGCCCTCCAGCGCGCCGTCGGCGTCATACACCGCGTTGAGCAAGGCGCCGATTGCCACCCGGCCCAAAGCCGGGGTGGTCTGCAATATTTGCAGCGGATCTGCACAAACACCGTCAGCGTGCCACGGGTGAGGTCGCCCGTCTTGACCGAGTTGCCGGACACCAGGCCGGCGTAGGCCGCGGTGGACAGCCAGGCGGTGTCCTCGTCGGCGTCTGGTAGATGCCGGAAAAGGTGTCCTTCACCGCGCCCTTGAGGGTGCCGGCGAGGTTGTTTGACGTATCAGCTTGTCATGAGTGTCTGGCGGCAAACCAGCATCGTGCAACGTCGCAGCACCCTCGCTGCAGGGCTCCGGGAGAGCGGCTGGACCAGCGAGCGCGTCGGCTCGCGAATCTGGGGTCTGGGGCCTTCCGGCCCCAGCGGGTCCAGGGCAGAGCCCTGGCCTTCCTGACCAGGCGAAAATGGCGACGCTCTGGCAGGCGGTCATCCGCCGGGTGGCGTCTTCGGCCCAGATGATGATGCGCTCGATGCCGCGTTGCCAAACGCTGCGGGTGGGTTCAGGCGCAACCTCCGTGGCCTTGCTGCCCGCCCGCAACCCTGCCCGCCACCGATATGGAGGCCAATTCATTGGACGCGTTGCGCCGCGGTGCACATAACGCGGCCATGCGACGCCGTGACGATCCAAACCCTGGTGCCGATGCCGCGTCGGCGTGGGCCGGCCGATGAGGTCGCGCCGGCTGCTGATTGCGCTGCTCGTGCTTGCCGGACTGGCCGGGCTTGGGGTCGCGGCGGCGCGGCTCGATGTGTTCGGGCCGGCGCCGGTGACGGCCGATGCCGGCGCGGACGACAGGCCGGAGGTCAGCGTGGTGGCGCCGCAGCGCGGGCCGGCGAGCGAGGATGTCGAGCTGCCGGGCAACATCAATGCCTGGTATGAGGCGCCGATCTACGCCCAGGTGGCCGGCTACGTCGCCAACTGGACGTTCGATTACGGCGCCAAGGTCAAGCAGGGGGCGGTGCTGGCGACCATCACGACGCCGGTGCTGGACCAGCAATACGCGACCGCCGAGGCCAGGCTGAGCGAGGCGCAGACGCGGCTGCAGCTCGCCTCGGTGACGGCGAGGCGCTGGCAGAGCCTGTCCGGCACCCAGGCGGTGGCGCAGCAGGAGGTCGACGTGCAGGTCGCCGATGCGGCAGCCCAGGCGGCCGAGGTTCAGGCGGCGAAATACCAGGTCGAGCGCTACCGGGCGCTGGAGCAGTTCAAGCGCATCGTCGCGCCGTTCGACGGCGTGGTCACCGCGCGGCGCACCGACGTCGGCAACTTCGTCAGCCCCGCCGGCGGCGATGCCGGGGCGCGCACCGGCGCCGCCGAGCTGTTCACGGTGGCCGACATCAGCCGGCTGCGGGTGTTCGTCTCGGTGCCCGAGCCCTATGCCGGGGCGCTGAAGCCGGGGCTGACGGTGCGGATGTCGCTCTCGCAGCTGCCGGGCCGGATGGTCGAGGCGAATTTCCGCACCAGCGCCCTGTCGTTCGACGAGCAGTCGCGCAGCGTCGTCGCCGAGTTCACCCTCGACAATGCGGACCATGCGATCTGGCCGGGGACGTTCGCCGAGGTGCACGTCGTCGTGCCGTCCGACCCGCACGTGCTGCTCGTGCCGGACCAGGCGCTGCTGATGCGGGCGGACGGGGTGGAGCTGGCGGTGGTGCGGCCGGACGGGCGGGTGCACCTGCAGGTGGTCACGCTCGGGCTCGAGCTGGGGCAGACGGCGCAGGTGGTGGCCGGGCTCGCGCCCACCGACCGGGTGATCAACGACCCGTCGGCCGGGCTGCTCGAGGGCGAGGCGGTGCGGGTGGTGGCGGCGGCGAAGCGCATCGCTTCTTCGGCACCCGGGCCGGTGCCCGATGCCCCGCCGTCGCCGACCGCGGACGCGAAGCGGGCGGTGGCCGGGGGCGGGGGGCCGTGAGGCGGCGGCTGTCAAAAGCGACGGCGATCGTGATGGCGGCGGCGCTGGCCGGCTGCGACCTGGCGCCGGTCTACCAGCCGCCGCGCTTCGTGCTGCCGGCGAGCTGGCAGGGCTCGGGGCCGTTCCGCGTCGCCGCGCCCGCCGACCTGGCGCCGCGTGGGCCGTGGTGGCAGGTGTTCGGCGACCCGACGCTGGACCGGCTGGAGCGCCAGGCTTCGGCGGACAACCCGACCCTGCAGGCCGCCGCCGAGCGCTACACCCAGGCGCGCGACGTTGCCGCCGAGGCCAGGGCGGGGCTGTTCCCGACCGCGAGCCTGGCCGGCGGGCTGACCGACAACCGCCAGTCCGAGCACCGGCTGTTCCGCAACGGCACCGGAGGCGAGAACGTGCAGGCCTCGACCTCCATCGACGCCTCGGCGAGCTGGGTGCCGGATTTCTGGCGCGCCATCAGCAATCGCACGCGGGCGCAGAAGCAGCTCGCCCAGGCGAGCTCGGCCGACCTCGACGCGGCGCGGCTCAGCCTGCAGGCGGAGCTTGCCAGCGACTACATGGCGCTGCGCGGGCTCGATACCGAGGACGCGGTGTTGCGCCAGACGCTCGCCTTCTACGCTCAGGCGGTGAGCATCACGACGATGCGCGAGGCGGCCAAGATCGCCTCCGGGCTCGACGTCGCGCGGGCGCGCAGCCAGCTCGCCTCGACCGAGGCGACGGAGACCGACGTGCTCGCCAACCGCGCGGTGCTGCAGCACGCGATCGCGGTGCTGGTCGGCGTGCCGGCGACCGGCTTTGTGATCGCCGCCGAGCCGGACCCGAGGATCGTGACGCCCGAGGTGCCGGCCGGGCTGCCCTCCGAGCTACTGCAGCGCCGGCCGGACATCGCCGCCGCCGAGCGTGAGATGGCCGCCGCCAACGCCGAGATCGGCGTGACCAGGGCCGCGTTCTACCCAAGCCTGACGCTGAGCGCGATCGGCGGCTTCGAGGACACCGGGTTCAACCTGGGCGACCTGGCCAACTCGATGTGGACGGTGGGCGCGACCGCGATGCTGCCGCTGTTCGAGGGCGGGCTGCGGCGGGCCGAGCTGCAGCAGAGCTGGTCGCAATACGCCGAGACGCGCGACGCCTACCGCGCCACCGTGCTGGCGGCGTTTCAGCAGGTCGAGGACGGGCTGGCGCTGACCAGCCGGCTGCAGGTGGAGGAGCAGCAGGGGCGGGAAGCGGTGCAGCAGGCGCTGCAGGCGCAGAACGAGTCGCTGACGCTGTATCGCGGCGGGCTCGACAACTACCTCAACGCGGTGGTGGCGCAGGTGACGGCGCTGACGGCGCTGATCGTGCAGATCGGCATCGAGACGCGGCGGCTGCAGGCCTCGGTCGGCCTGGTCACCGCACTCGGCGGCGGCTGGAGCGCACCCGACCTGCCGACCGAAGACCAGACGCTGCCGTTCAACCCGCTGACGCTGGCGACCAGCCGCTCGCCCAGGCCGACCGGAACGCCGAACGCGCCGGGGCTCGGGCCGGAGCCGACGCCGGACCCGCTGACGCAACAGGGGGTGGCGTTTTGAAGTCCATCTACGCAGTAGGAAGGCCAGGGCTCTCCCTCCGTGAGCCTTCCAACTGCGCTTTGCGCAGTTGGAACCTTTGGCTCACTCCGCCCTGGACCCGTCACGCGAGTGCGTGCTGCGCACGACGGGGGCGGCGCCCCCAGACCCGCATCCGTTTGGAGTCGAGCCGGGTTCGTCCTTGCTTGGCGAAGCCAGTCGGATCTGTCTCCAACGGCACTGACCTCGCCGTGAGATCATGAAAATTAAATGGATTTTAAAGGCTTCGCCTTTAATGGGGTCCAGGGGCAAAGCCCCTGGTCTTCCTTGCTTCGGGAGTGACGGCTCATGAATGCCATTGTCGTGGTCGCGCTGCGGCGGCCGTTGACGTTCGTCGTCATGAGCATCCTCATCCTGCTGTTCGGCGGGCTGGCCGCTTTTCGCACGCCGACCGACATCTTTCCCAACATTGGCATTCCCGTGGTTGCCGTCGTGTGGACGTATAACGGCCTGTCGCCGCAGGACATGTCGGGGCGGGTCGTCTACTACTACGAGCGGGCGCTGACGGCGACGGTCGAGAACATCGAGCACATCGAGAGTCAGTCGCTGTACGGCCGCGGCATCGTCAAGATCTTCTTCCAGCCGGGCACCGACGTCGCCGCGGCGCAGGCGCAGATCACCGCCATTTCGCAGACCGTGCTGAAGCAGATGCCGGCCGGGATCACGCCGCCGCAGGTGCTCTCCTACAACGCCTCGTCGGTGCCGGTGCTCGACCTGCAGGTGGCGGCGAGCGGGATGACGGCGGCGCAGGTCTACGACATGGCCTCGAACCTGATCCGCCCGGCGCTGGTCGGCGTGCCGGGCACTGCGATCCCGACGCCGTATGGCGGCGCCTCGCTCAACGTCGAGATCGATCTCGACCAGGCCAAGCTGCTCGCGCACGGCCTGTCGGCGGTCGATGTCGGGCGGGCGCTGGCGACGCAGAACGTCGTGTTGCCGGCCGGCGACCAGAAGATCGGCGCGATCGACTACATGGTGCAGACCAACGCGAGCCCGATCGAGGTCGCGGCCTTCAACGACCTGCCGGTCAAGACCGTGGGCGACGCGACGATCTACCTGCGCGACGTTGCCTACGTGCATCGCGGCTCGCCGCCGCAGGCCAACGCCGTGCTGGTGCACGGCAAGCAGTCGGTGCTGATCCAGATCCTGAAGAGCGGCAACGCCTCGACGCTCGCCGTCGTCGCCGGCGTCAAGGCGGCGCTGCCCGGGCTGATCAGGACACTGCCGGCCGGCGTCACGATCACGCCGATCAACGACGCTTCCGGCTTCGTGCGCGACAGCGTGCGCGACGTGGTGCAGGAGATGCTGACGGCGGCGGTGCTGACCGGGCTTGTGGTGCTGCTGTTCCTCGGCTCGTGGCGCTCGACGCTGATCGTCGCCACCTCGATCCCGCTTTCGATCCTGTGCTCGGTGCTGGCGCTGTCCTGGCTGGGCCAGACGATCAACGTGATGACGCTTGGCGGGCTGGCGCTGGCGGTGGGCATCCTCGTCGACGACGCCACCGTGATGATCGAGAACATCGACACGCATCTGGCCGACGGCGCCGAGCTCGAGCCGGGGATCATCGCGGCGGCCAACCAGATCGTCGTGCCGACGTTTGTCGCGACGCTGTGCATCTGCATCGTCTGGCTGCCGCTGTTCCAGCTCTCCGGGATCGCCGGCTACCTGTTCCTGCCGCTCGCCGAGGCGATCATCTTCGCCATGATCGCCTCGTTCATCCTGTCGCGCACGCTGGTGCCGACGATGGCGGCGTTTCTGCTGCGCGGGCAGGTGCACGGCCAGCACGACGAGGGCGCGAGGCGGGGGGTGTTCAAGCGCTTCCAGGTCGGCTTCGAGCGCCGTTTCACGCAGTTTCGCGAGGGCTACCGGGAGCGGCTGGCTAGGAGCGTCGCGCATCGCGGGCGCTTCATCGTGCTGTTCTCGGCCGCCGCGTTCGGCTCGCTGCTGCTGATCCCGTTTCTCGGCCGCGACTTCTTCCCCTCGATCCGCTCCGGCGAGATCGACATGCACATGCGGGCGCCGATCGGCACGCGGCTGGAGGACGCCTCCAGGGTGGCGGTGCTGGTCGACGGCTCGATCCGGCGCCTGCTCGCCGGCCACGCGAGCGACATCGTCGTCAATTGCGGCCTGCCGGCGAGCGGCATCAACCAGGCCTACAACGCGACCGGGACGATCGGCCCGCAGGACTGCGACATCACGATCGGGCTCGACAACCCGGCCTCGCCGGTCGACGCCGACCGTTTCCTGCTGCGCCGCGCGCTGCCCCGGCTCTATCCGGGCGTCGCCTTCACCTTCCTGCCCGGCGACATCACGGCGAAGATCCTGAACTTCGGCCTGCCGGCGCCGATCGACGTGCAGATCTCCGGTCGCGGGCTGGCCGAGAACGTCGACTACGCGCAGGCGGTCGCCGCCCGGCTGCGCCACATCGCCGGGGTTGCCGACGTGACCGTGCAGCAGACGATGAACGAGCCGACGCTGATGGTCGCCGCGCACCGCTCGTTCGCCGCCGGCGTCGGGCTGACCGAGGCGGACATCGCCGACAACACGCTGGCGACGCTGTCCGGCAGCGGCCAGACGGCGCCGACCTACTGGCTCGACGTGAGCTCGGGCGTGTCGCATCTGGTCAACATCCAGACGCCGCAGAACCAGCTGGCGACGATGAACAGCCTGGAGGCGATCCCGATCGACCGCGGCGATGGCGACCCGAGCGGACGTGGCGCGCAGCTGCTCGGCGCGCTCAGCCGGGTCAGCCAGACGGGCAGCCCGCCGGTGGTCTCGCACTACAACATCCTGCCGGTGGTCGACGTCTATGCGAGCACGCAGCGGCGCGACCTGGGCGCCGTCAACGACGCGGTGGCCCGGGTGGTCGCCAAGATGGCGGGGCAGGTGCCGCATGGCGCCTCGGTGCGGCTGCGCGGCCAGGCGACGACGATGGGCTCGGCCTACAGCCAGCTGCTCGGCGGCCTCGCGCTCTCGGTGCTGCTCGTCTATCTGGTGATCGTGGTGAACTTCCAGTCCTGGCTCGACCCGTTCATCATCATCACCGCGCTGCCGGCGGCGCTGGCGGGCATCGTATGGAGCCTGTTCATCACCCACACGACGCTCTCGGTGCCGGCGCTGACCGGGGCGATCATGTGCATGGGCACGGCGACGGCGAACTCGATCCTGGTGGTCTCGGCGGCGCGTGATCGGCTGGCGGTGCATGGCCGGGCGGTGCAGGCGGCGGTGGAGGCCGGGTTCGAGCGCATCCGGCCGGTGCTGATGACGGCGCTGGCGATGATGATTGGCATGCTGCCGATGAGCTTCTCCAACACCCAGAACGCGCCGCTTGGGCGGGCGGTGATCGGCGGGCTGCTGTTCGCGACGTTTGCGACGCTGCTGTTCGTGCCGTGCGTGTTCGCGCTGCTGCATCGCGACCATGTCGTGTCGCTCGATCGCGACCGCGATCGTGTCGGGCCGCACGGCGCCGTGGCGGCTGAATGAGCGCGCCGGTGCCTGCCGTTCCACTTGGCATCCCGGTTGGCGGTCCGGTTGGTGGGGGGGTTGCGGTCGGGCGGGGCCGCGGCCGGAGCCGGGTCGGTCGGCTGGTGTTCGCGGTGTTCGTGCTTGGCGTCCTCGCGCTGCTCGCCTGGGGGATCCTGGGGCGGCGGGCGGACCTGGATACGCTGGCGACGGTCTCGGCCGAGGAGGCGGTGCCGCCGGTGCAGGTGATCTCGCCGGCGGCGGGGCCGCAGAGGCGGACGCTCGACCTGCCGGGCAACATCAGCGCCTGGTATTCGGCGCCGATCTTCGCCCAGGTGTCGGGCTATGTCGGGCATTGGAACACCGACATTGGCGCGCATGTGAGGCGCGGCGACGTGCTGGCGACGATCGATGCGCCGACGCTGGATGCGCAGTATCAGTCGGCGCGGGCCGACCTCGACGTGGCGCAGGCGCGGCAGACGCTGGCGGTGGCGACGGCCCGGCGCTGGCGGGCGCTGGCGGGCACGCGCTCGGTGTCGCAGCAGTCGATCGACGAGCAGGTGACGGCGGCCTCGGCGGCCGAGGAGACGGTGCTGGCGGCGCGGCACGAGGTGGCGCGGTATCAGGCGATGGAGGCGTTCAAGACCATCGTCGCGCCGTTCGACGGGGTGGTGACGGCGCGCAACACCGACATCGGCGACTACGTCAATGCCAGCGGCGGCGATGCGACCGGGCGGCCGACGGCGAGCAGCCTGTTCCAGGTGGCCGACATCCACCGCATGCGGGTGTTCGTGGCGGTGCCGCAGGATTATGCGGGCATGCTGAAGCCGGGGCTGACGGCGAGCCTGGCGCTGCCGCAATATCCCGGGCGGGTGTTCGCGGCGACGTTCCAGACGACGGCGCAGGCGTTCAACCCGCAATCGCGCACGGCTGTGACCGAGCTGCTGGTCGACAACCCGGACGGGGCGCTATGGCCTGGCACCTTCGCGCAGGTGCATTTCAGCATTCCGTCGGACCCGCGGACGCTGATCCTGCCGGAGCAGGCGCTGCTGTTCCGCCCGCAGGGCGTGCAGGTGTTGCGGCTGGACGGCAGCGATGTGGTGCACCTGCAGGGCGTGACGCTGGGGCTGAACTTTGGCCGCACGGTGCAGGTGCTGGAGGGTGTGTCGGCGGGCGATCGGCTGGTAAACAACCCGAATGCCGGGCTGCTCGAGGGCGAGCGGGTGTCGATCGTGCCGGGGGCGGCGGGGATGGCGCCGGCGCCGGAGTTCCGTGTCGGGGCCAGTCCCGCGCCGCCGCCGCGGCCTGGACCGATCGGCGGGCGGGTGGCGGCGGCGAGCCTGGTGACGCTCGAGCCGCAGTGATCCCGCCGGCCGCGATCGGCGTGGGCTGGCTGTTCCACCGTGCCGTCGGGGCGGGCGCTGATGAGATGGGCGCGAAGCAAGGCCAGGGCTTTGCCCCTGGACCCCATTAAAGGCGGAGCCTTTAAAATCCATCTGTTTAATCATGACCACCGGCGAGGTTGGTGCAGGTGGGAGTAAGGTTGACCGGCTTCGCCAAGTCAAAAAAGAATGTGACGCCGCTAATGGGTGCGGGTCGGGGGCGCCGCCCCCGTCGTGCGCAGCACGCACTCGCGTGACGGGTCCAGGGCAGAGCCCTGGCTTACCTGAGGCGGATGGCGGCAACTGCGGCGGCGTCGCGATTGTTGAATGCGCCGGATGGCGGAGGTTCAGGCGGTGGCTGGCATTGACGAGGTGACGATCGCGCCGGGTGTGGCGATGCCGCGGCTGGGGCTTGGCGTGTGGCAGATGTCGGACGACGAGGCGGCGGCGGCGGTGGCGGTGGCCATCGGCTGCGGCTACCGGGCGATCGACACGGCGGCGATCTATCGCAACGAGCGCGGGGTGGCGGCCGGGTTGCGGCAGGCGGGGCTGGCGCGTGACGCGGTGTTCGTCACCACCAAGCTGTGGAACGACCGGCAGCGCGATGCGCGGGCGGCGCTGGGCGAGAGCCTGGAGAAGCTTGGGCTCGAGCAGGTCGACCTTTACCTGATCCATTGGCCGGCGCCGCGGAGCGACGCCTATGTGGAGGCCTGGCGCGCCCTGGTCGGGCTGCGCGACGAGGGGCTTACGCGCGCGGTCGGGGTGTCGAACTTCGGCGGGGCGCAGCTGACGCGCGCGGCCGAGGCGACGGGGGTGATGCCGGCGGTCAACCAGATCGAGCTGCATCCGTATCTGCAGCAGGCGGCGCTGCGGGCGTTTCATGCCGAGCATGGCGTCGTCACCCAGGCTTGGAGCCCGATCGGGCAGGGCAAGGGGCTGCTGGCCGACCCGGTGCTGGGCGGGCTTGCGGGCAAGCATGGCAAGACGGCGGCGCAGGTGGTGCTGCGCTGGCATCTGCAGCTCGGCAACGTGGTGATCCCGAAATCGGTGACGCCGTCGCGCATTCGCGAGAACATCGACGTCGCCGACTTCGCGCTCGACGGGGGGGACATGGCGGCGATCGCCGGGCTCGACCGCGGCGAGCGGCTGGGACCGGACCCTGCCACGTTCGGCTGACGCCGCCCCGTTCGAGGCAGGGCGGCCCGGCGTGGGCGGGCTGCTGGCGGTGCCGGCGGTGATCGGCGGCATGGTGTCGTTCCAATGCGGCGCGTCGCTGGCGAAGTCGCTGTTCCCGGCATTTGGCGCGCTTGGCACGGTCGGGCTCCGGGTGGGCATCGCCGCGGTGGTGCTGTGCGCGGTGTGGCGGCCGTGGCGGGCGCCGCTGGGGCGCGACGCGGCGGTGGCGGTGCTGCTGTATGGGGCGGCGCTGGCGGCGATGAACACCTGCTTCTACCAGGCGATCGCCCGGTTGCCGCTGGGGGTGACGGTGGCGATCGAGTTCGTCGGGCCGCTCGGGGTGGCGCTGGCGGGGTCGCGGCGGTGGCGGGACCTGGGCTGGGTGGCGCTGGTGCTGGGCGGGCTGGTGCTGCTGCTCGGGCCGGGGGCGGCACGGCGGCTGGACCCGGTGGGGCTCGGCTTTGCGGCGCTGTCGGCGGCGGGATGGGCGGCCTACATCGTCTGCGGCATGCGGCTGGGGCGGGTGATGCCGGCCGGGCGGGCGACGACGCTGGGGATGCTGGCGGCGGCGTGCCTGGTGGTGCCGCTGGGGATCGGCGCGATGCGGCCGATGCTGCACTCGCCGGGGTTGGCGGCGGCGGCGTTCGGGGTGGCGATGCTGTCGAGCGCGCTGCCCTACACGCTGGAGCTGGCGGCGATGCGGCGGATGAGCGCGCGCGGCTTCGGCATCCTGATGAGCCTTGATCCGGCGATTGCCGCGCTGCTCGGGGTTGGGCTGCTCGGCGAGCGGCTGGCGGCCGGGCGCTGGGGCGGCATCCTGTGCATCGTCGCGGCCTCGGCGGGCAGCGTGCTGTTCGGCGAGGCGCGGGCGGTGGGCCCGGCGGAGCGGGCGGTGGCCCCGGCGGCGGCGGGAGGCGGTTGACCGTGGGGGTTGGGCGGGCGGATGGTGGCCGCATGGCTGACGCATCCGGTTTCGACAAGCGAACGACGGCCGACCAGGTGCTGGCCGGGCTCGACCTCTCCGGCAAGACCTTCCTGGTCACCGGCTGCGCCTCCGGCATCGGGTTCGAGACCATGCGGGCGCTGGCGGCGCGGGGCGGCCGCGTGATCGGCACCGGGCGGACGCTGCAGCGGGCCGCCGAGGCGTGCGGGCGGGTCGCCGGGCCGACGACGCCGTTGGCCTGCGACCAGGATGACTTTGCCTCGGTGGCGGAGGCGGCGGGGGAATTGCGGCGGCTCGGCGTGACGCTCGACGCGATCATCGGCAATGCCGGGATCTTCCTGCCCAAGACGGCGGCGTTGCGCTACGGGGTGGAGAGCCAGTTCCGGGTCAATCACCTGTCGCACATGCTGCTGGTGCTGCGGATCGCCGACCTGCTGCGGCAGGGGAGCGGCCGGCTGGTGATGGTGAGCAGCAGCGCCGCGCAGGCGTTCGCGCCGAAGCAGGGGGTGGCCTTCGACAACCTCGACGCCCATCTCGGCTACCAGGCGACGCGCTTCTACGGACAGTCCAAGCTCGCCAACCTGACGTTTGCCAAGCAGATGGCGGAGCGGCTGCGGGCGCGGCAGGTCAGCGCCAACGCGCTGCATCCGGGGCTCATCATGTCGAGCAATATCGGGCGGTCGCTCGGGCCTGTCGGGCAGGCCTTGTCGCAGGCGGGCAAGCTGTTCAGCAAGTCGATCGCGGCGGGGGCGGCGACGCAGTGCCTGCT
The DNA here is from genome assembly GCA_965198995.1 of Acetobacteraceae bacterium. Taxonomy (GTDB): domain Bacteria; phylum Pseudomonadota; class Alphaproteobacteria; order Acetobacterales; family Acetobacteraceae; genus CAXMMR01. The sequence continues at coordinate 356,840 of CBDAQG010000001.1, read as the reverse complement.
GGCGGCGCATCCCGCACTCGCCGGGGTCAGCGGCAGGTATTACGCGGATTGCCAGCCGGCCAAGTCGAACCGGCTGGCGGACGATGCGGGATTTCAGCGGCGGCTGTGGTCGGCGTCTGAGGCGATCCTGGCGGAGCATGCGCCGCAGTAAGGAAGGCCAGGGCTCTGCCCTGGACCCGCTGGGGGCGGCGCCCCCAGACCCGCGTCCATTAGGGTCTTCTTGCTTGGTGAAGCTAGTCAATCCTGCTTCCTACGCCACCGACCTCGCCCTGGAGTCATGGATAAGAAATGGATTTTAAAGGCTCCGCCTTTAATGGGGTCCAGGGGCAAAGCCCCTGGCCTTGCCTTAAACCTTGATCAGTCCTGCCAGAGTCGCTGCCAATAATTCGCATTGGCGGCGGATGTCCGGCACGGCGGTCATTTCCCAGAAGCGGCCGCGGGTGGGTGGGCCGACGGCGAACAGGCGGCGGGAGATGGCGCCGTCGCGGCTGATCAGGGCGCCGGTGGCGCTGACGTCGAGGCCGAGCTGGAGCGGGTCGGGGCGGGCGATGCCGTGGCGCAGCAGGTCCTGCAGCAGGGGGGCTGCGATGCGGGCGTAGTCCGCGCCTGGGCCGGCGCAGTTGATCACGCGGGCGATGTGCAGCGTTGTCGTGCCGCCGCAGGCGGTGGCGTAGGTGGCGCTGACGTGGTCGTCGTGCCGGCGGAGCTGGCTCAGGCGGCCGGCTTTGACGCGGAGCTGGCCGTGGCGTTGGGCGGCGGCGATGCGCTCGGCCACGGTGGGGGCCATGCGATGGCGGTGCACGTCCCACCAGCGGCGGCCGTGGCGCATGAAGCGCTGGCGCTCGGCCGGCGCCATGGCCTGCCAGATGTCGTGGGTGAAGGGCCGCATGTCGTCGACGACGCTGCGCCAGTTGCCGCCGCGGGCGGCGAGGCGGGCGGCCTCGGCGCGCAGCAGGCGCAGCAGGGCGGCCGGCGCGGTGGGATAGGCGAGGCTGGTGGGCTCGCGGATGGCGGGTGCGGGGGCGTGGCGCTCGGGCAGCAGGCCGCGGCGGGAGAGGGCGTGGATCGGGCCGGCATGGCCCTGGTCGAGCAGCGAGGAGACGAGGTCGACCATGGTGAGGCCGGTGCCGATCAGCAGCACGCCCGCGTCTGGCGGCAGGTCGGTCAGCGCGTCGGCGGCCCAGGGGTCGGGGCGGTAGAACGGGCTGTCGAAGACCGATGGCTCGTCCGGCTGGGCGGGGAGCGGCGGCGGGCTGGGCGGCAGGCTGCCGGTGGCGAGGACGACGAGGTCGGCGGCGCGCTCGGGGTGGCGGGCGAGGCGCAGCGACAGGCGGGCGCCGGCTGGCGACAGGCCGAGCACGTCGTCGCGGACGAGCAGCAGGCGGCCGGCGATTTCGGGGCGGCGCAGCTCCTGCTTGAGCAGGTGGCGGACATAGGCGCCGTAGACCCGGCGGGGGACGAAGCAGGCGGCGGTCGACGGGGCGGTGCGGGTTGAAGGGGACTGGTTTGGGTCGGCCTGGGTTGGGTCGGGCTGTGATAAGTCGGTCTGTGATAGGTCGGGGCGGTGCTGCAGCCAATCGAGGAAGTCGTTCGGGTGGTCCTGGAAGGCGCTCATCTTGCCGGCGGGCACGTTGAGCAGGTGGCTGGCGTTGCCGGTGGCGTAGGCCTGGCCGTGGCCGAAGCGGGCGGCGCGCTCGATCAGCACGATGCGGGTGGCGGGCGGACATCGGCGCAGGCAGTGCAGCGCCAGCAGGGTGCCGCTGAAGCCGGCGCCGACGATGGCGATGACGGGGCGGCCATCGGGATCGTCGGGTCGGGTGGGGGCGCGACCGGGCGCCGGCGGGGTTGGCGACCAATTATGATCCATCGTCGCCAGGTTAGGAGCCGGCGGGTTGGGGCGGCAAGCGGGGTGGCGGCCTTGCGGCGGGCACGGGTTTGTGAGGTAGCCAACGACGGCCTGCCAGGGCAGAACCTTGCGGCCAGCGCCGAACCTTGCAGGCAGCGCCGAACCTCGCAGGCAGCGATATGGGAGATCCACGCCATGCCGGACATCACGCTTTGGGGATTTGACGGTTCTACTTACGTGCGTACCGTGAAGATGTTGCTCGCCGAGAAGGGCGTCAGCGCGTTCAAGCAGGTGCCGCTCAACGTGCTGAAGGGCGAGCCGAAATCCTCCGAGCACCTGCAGCGCCATCCGTTCGGCAAGGTGCCGGTGCTTGATTATGACGGCCTGCGGGTGCTGGAGACGGCGGCGATCACGCGGTTTCTCAACGACACGCTGGCGGGCAAGTCGCTGGTTCCGGCGAGTGCTGAGGATCGGGCGCGGATGGACATGGTGATCGGCATCATCGACTCCTACGGCTACGGGTCGCTGCTGGGCGGGGTGGCGGCCTACCACCTGTTTCCCGACTTCGTCGGCGGGCAGAACGAGACGGCGCGGCGGCAGGGGATCGAGACCGGCCGCAAGGTGATCGAGTTCATCATGACGACGCGCGGCAGCTCGCCGTTCATCGCCGGCGAGCTGAGCCTGGCGGACCTGTATCTGGCGCCGGTGATCGCCTACGTGGCGATGACGCCGGACAAGGACGCGGTGTTCGGCACTGACGGCTTTGCCGAGTGGTGGGAGCGGGCGCAGGCGCTGTCGAGCTTCAAGGCGACGCAGCCGCAGGCGGGCTAGCCCGGCGGCAGGCTGCGGCTTTCGGTGACGACGTGGAAGAAGCGGCCGCTGAAGGGCTTCAGCACCTCCAGGGTCGCGGCGTGGGCGCGGGTCTTGATGTCGGAGGCGAGCGAGGCCTCCAGCGCGGCCGCGTCGGCGAAGTCCATCTCCAGCACCATGACGATCGGGATCGCGCCGGGGTCGGCCTGGGTGGGGCGCAGGACGCGCACCGCCTGCACGTGCGGGAAGTCCTGCCAGATCGGCTCGAGCCTCGTGGCGACGTCGGCGAAGAAGGCGTCCTCGCTGCCGGAGACGATCGCGCCTTCATAGATAGCCAACCGGGTCAGCATCGGGGTGCTCCTGAGATAGTAAGGCCAGGGCGCTGCCCTGGACCGGCTGGGGCCCGAGGCCCCAGACCCCATTTCGTTTGGAGTTTAGACGGGCGCTTTCTTGCTTGGCGAAGCCATTCAGTCCGGTTCCGACAGCACGGACAGCGCGCCGAGGATCATGAACAAGAAATGGATTTTAAAGGCTTCGCCTTTAATGGGGTCAAGGGGCGGAGCGAGCCAAAAGGTTCCGACGGCGCAGAGCGCCGTTGGAAAGGCTCACGGAGGGAAAGCCCCTTGCCTTGCCTCAGCTTCGCGGCTTGAGGATAGCGTCCAGCAGGCTGTCGCCGCTGCCGGTGCGTTCGAGGTGGGGGTAGCGCAGGCCGGTGTGGTCGTCGACGGCCACCGTGCGGTAGTGTTTGCCGGACATGATCAGCAGCGAGATCGGCTCGGTGGACGGGGACTTGGCGGCGGTGATGGCGTCGGCGAGGGTGTCGGGGCCGTCATAGTCGGCGCCGTTGATGCCGAGGATGGTGTCGCCCTTGATCAGGCCGGCCTTGAAGGCGGGGCTGCCCCAGGCGACGTCGACGATCTTGGCGTCGTGCATCACCAGGCCGATCGAGTCGATGAAGTCGCGGCGTTTGCGCTCGTGCTCGACCGAGGTGAGCCAGGGTGATTTGGTCTGGGTCATCGTCAGGCGGTAGCCGCCGCGGGTGAGGCCGTCGAACGGGGCGGTGCCGCCGACGCTTTGCAGGCGCTGGTGCAGGAAGCCGGCCCAGTCATAGGGCTGCACGGCGTTCAGGGCGTTGACCACGTCGTCGACGGTGTAGGTGGAGACGACGAAGCTGCCGTTGTTGGTGCCGAAGAAGGCGCGGGCGAAGTCGTCGAGCGAGCGGGCGCCGTGGCTTTGCTCGCGGATCAGCGTGTCGGCGTCGAGCCAGATCAGCAGGCCTTCGACGTAGTAGTCCTCGGCGCGCTGCCAGTTGAGCCAGGGCATGTCGCGGCGGCGGACGAAGATCGGGCTGTTGGTGGTGTCCTCGACGTCGCGCCAGGCGCGGCCGACCTCGTCCTGCTGCTCGGCGGCGTCGGCGGCCAGGGCGTCGAGGGCCTGCTGATGCGTCCACAGGCCGGAGCGTGCGGCCAGCACCTGGCCCCAGTATTCGGTCAGCCCCTCATAGACCCAGAGCAGGCTGTCGCGCTCGGGCACGACGTTGAAGTCGGGCGAGTAGAGGTCGGCGGCGCGGCGGTACTTGCCGTTCCAGGAGTGGGTGTATTCGTGGCTGAGCAGGTCGCGGCCGGCGAACGCCTTGTCCCAGGCGGTGAAGTAGTCGCGGTGGGTGGCGTTCTCGCTGGAGCGGTGGTGCTCGAGGCCTTCGCCGCCGAGCTCGTCGCTGAGGGCGAGCAGGAAGTCGTAGTGGTCGTAGTGCTGCGAGCCGAACAGTTTGGCGGCCTGGGTGACGATGGCGCGGTGGATGTTGAGCTGCTCGGGGGAGACGGCGAGGTCGGCCGGGGTGTCGGCGACGATGTCGAGGTGGACGGGGATTTGGGCGCCGGGGGCGAGGTCGAGGCGGGCGAAGTTGCGGCCGGCGTAGAGCGGGCTGTCGACCAGGACGTTGAGCGGCACGGTGGCGAAGTGCGGCTGGCCGTCGGTGGCGTCGTTGCCGGCTGGGCCGGAGGCGGACAAGGCCGTGGCGAAGTGCCAGCCGGCGGGGATTTTCAGCGAGGCGGCGACCGGGATGTCGCGGCTCATCGTGCCGGCGGGATACAGCACCACGGTGTTCCACTGCAGGTCGAGCATGGCGGGCGTCATGACGATGCGGCCTTCGTCGTCCTGCACCGGGGAGAGGAACTGGAAGTCGACGCTGACGGCGTGGGCGCCGGCGGGGAGTGGCAGGTGCAATGCGTACATGTTCACCGGGTCGCGCGTCCAGGCGACCCGCTGGCCGGCATCGGTGTGGGCGGTGAGGCCGGCGAGCAGGGCGAGCGGGCCGGTGGGGCCGTGATTGCCGGGCACCCACTCGGGATAGAGCAGCACCAGGTCGGTGGTGCCGGGCGCGACCGGGACCGTCTCGTGCACGGCCATGATGCGGCGGGTGAGGTCGGTGGCGTCGACGGCGAGGGTGAGGGTGCCGGGATAGGCGGCGTCGCGCGGGGTGGGGATCGCCGGCGGCAAGGGTGCGGCGGTCGGCTGGGGCTGGGCCAGGGCTGGGGCGGCGAGGGCGAGGCAGAGGGCAAACGGTAGGGGAAGTCGGGTCACGCGATGCTCCGGCGTCGAGGTAAGGAAGACAGAAGCGCTTCTTTTTTAGAAAAAAAGAAGCAAAAAACTTTTGTCCGTGCTGTCGCGGTTCTTACCGGGCGAAAGTTTTTTGGTTCTTTTTTTCAAAAAAGAACCTCTTGCCTTCGCTTGCCCGCAGCGCGAAGTGTGCGCCCATGCAGGACATCGTCACCGCCCCGCCGCAGGGAGAGGTCGAGCTCAAGGTCGAGCGGCCGCGGCTCTACAAGGTCATGCTGGTGAACGACGACTTTACGCCGCGCGAGTTCGTCGTGCGGGTGTTGAAGGCGGAGTTCCGGATGGGCGAGGAGCAGGCCAGCCGGGTGATGCAGACGGCGCATCGGCGTGGGGTGTGCATGGTCGCGGTGTTCACCCGCGAGGTGGCCGAGGCCAAGGCGACCAACGCGACGGATGCGGCGCGCAAGCAGAACTACCCGCTGCTGTTCACCACCGAGCCGGAGGAGTAGGCGCTGCGGCATGACGCAGCGGGTGGATGTGGTGGTGCTCGGCGCCGGCGCGGCCGGGTTGATGGCGGCGCGCACGGCGGGGCGGCGCGGCCGCTCGGTGCTGTTGCTCGACCATGCCGAGCGGGCGGGCGCAAAGATCCTGATTTCTGGCGGCGGGCGCTGCAACTTCACTAATCGCGACTGTGTCGCCGAGCGGTTTTTCTCCGACAATCCGGCGTTCTGCCGCTCGGCGTTGGCGCGCTACACGCCGGCGGACTTCCTGGCCGAGGTCGAGGGGGCGGGCATTGCCTGGCACCACAAGACGCTCGGGCAATTATTCTGCGACGGTTCGGCGCGGCAGATCGTCGACATGCTGCTGGCCGGCTGCGGGCAGGCCGGGGTGAGCGTGCGGCTGGGTGCGCGGATCGGTGCGGTGCGGCGTGCGGCGGGGCCTGGCGGGCGCTTCGTCGTCGAGACCGATGCTGGGGCGGTCAGCGCCGCCTCGGTGGTGCTGGCCAGCGGCGGGCTGTCGATCCCCAAGCTCGGAGCGACCGGGCTGGCCTACGAGGTGGCGCGGCGGATGGGGCTGGCGCTGACGGCGCTGCGGCCGGCGCTGGTCGGGCTGCGGCTGGAGGCGGCCGCACTCGCCCGGCTGGCGCCGCTCGCCGGGGTGTCGCTGGTGGTCGAGGCGGCTGCCGGCAGCGGGGCGTGGCGGCGGCGGTTTCGCGAGGCGATGCTGTTCACCCATCGCGGGCTGTCCGGCCCGGCGATCCTGCAGGCCTCGTCGTGCTGGCGCGAGGGCGAGGCGATGCGGATCAACCTGCTGCCGGACGCGGGGCCGGAGGTGCTGCTGGCGGCCAAGCGGGGGCGGCCGCGGGCGGGGCTCGCGCGCGTGCTGGGCGAGCACATGCCGCAGCGGCTGGCCGAGGCGATGCTGCCGCCGGAGCTTGCCGCCCGGCCGGTCGGCGAGCTGCGCGACCGGCAGCTCGGCGGGCTCCTCGCCGGGCTGCAGGCGATGGAGTTCCGGCCCGACGCCAGCGAGGGCTATGCCAAGGCCGAGGTGACGCTGGGCGGCGTCGACACCAGGGCGCTGTCGTCGCGCACGCTGGAGGCGCGGGGCGTGCCGGGGCTGCATGTCGTCGGCGAGGCGGTCGACGTGACGGGATGGCTTGGCGGCTACAACTTCCAGTGGGCCTGGTCGAGCGGGGTCGCGGCTGGCGCTGCGGCTTGAGCCCGCCCCGGCCTGGTCGATGCGGTTGGTGCGCCACAGATGGGTGGGTGCGCCGATGCTGATGCCGATGGCGAAGGCGTAGGGATAGTGCCGCTGGGCGACGGCCAGGCCGCTGTTGCCGACGGCATCGACGCCGCGGTCGGTCGCGGCCCAGAGCGGACCGCCGGGCTCGCGCACCACTTGCCAGACGGCGTCGTCGCACAGCCCGTCGCGATGGTCGCGGTTTTCCCGGTTGCCGTAGCCGAGGACGCGCGAGACGCCGTGGCCGCCGGCGGCGAACCACAAATTGCCCTGGTGATCGACCAGCAGGGCGCTCAGGCGGGCATCGGGCAGGCCATCGGCGGTGCTGACCTGCTTCCAGCCGGCCGGCTGCTTGACGATGAAGCCGTCATCGGACTGGGTAACCAAGGATTGGGTGACCAAGGATTGGGTAACCAAGAATTGGGTGACCAAGGACTGGGTGTCGCCCGAGGCGAGGCGCACGGCGCGTAGCCGAAAGGCGGAGCTGGCGGCCTCGGCCTGGAACGGCAGGTCCTCGGTGGTCACCTTGCCCGAGCGCGGGTCGATGGTTGCGAGCGAGGTCACGGCCCGGCGATGAGCGCGCCGGTGCCGCTCGCCAGCAGAGAATACCACGGACCGCCGACCAGCCCCTGATCGGGCCCGTAGCAACGCCTGACCTGGCCCTCGACGCTGCAGATGCGGCCGTCGGCATACGACACCCAGAGCCGGCCGCCCGCGCTGGCCAGGGTGATCGGGTGGCTGAGCGGGGCGGGCGCCATCGGCACGTCGATCGAGGTCAATCGAGGCGGGAGGGTGACGTCGAGGAAGGCGACGCGAGCCTCGACGAGCACGGCGGCGCCGTTGCGCGATGGCGCCATCTGGACGGTGGCGTCGTGGACGAAGTTCGCGACCGGCATCGCGACGGCGGTAAAATGCAGCGCCTTGGGCGGGCGGGCAGGCGATTGCGTTGCAGCAATGATCGGGCGGTGTGACGCGACGCTGGCGCAACGACGTTTGACGCCCGCTGCATCCAACGGTGGCGCTCGCGACGATGGGAGTCAGCAGAGTCGAGCGGTATCGACCCAGAGGGAGACACAAGATGCAAGCACGTAATGTTCTCGCGGCGATGACGGTCTGCGCCATCGTGCTGCCTGGCCTGGCCAGCGCACGGACGAGCGGTGACGTCATGGTCGGCGGACAGGAGATGTCGCCAGGCAAGACGATCGTTGCCAACGCCGTCAACTCGTCCGACCACACGACCCTCGTGGCCGCGGTGAAGGCGGCCGGCCTGGTCGGCGCGCTGAGCGGCAAGGGCCCGTTCACCGTGTTCGCACCCACCAACGAGGCGTTCAACGACCTGCCGGCCGGCACCGTCGCGACGCTGGTGCAGCCGGCCAACAAGGCCGAGCTGACCAAGATCCTGACCTACCACGTGGTGCCGGGCGACTACAGCTCGGTGCGGCTGCGGGGGCTCATCCTGGCCGGCGGCGGCTCGGCCCAGCTGACGACGCTGGAGGGCGGCAAGCTGACGTTCATGATGAACGGCACGAACAACATCGTGGTGCGCGACGCCAAGGGCGACACCGCGGACATCACGATCACCGACGTGAACCAGGCGAACGGCGTGATCCAGGTGGTCGACAAGGTGCTGATGCCGGCGGCGTAAGGGCCAAGGAAGGCCAGAGGCTCTGCCTCTGGACTCCGCTGGGGGCGGCGCCCCCAGACCCGCATTTTCTCAGTGATGGATTTTAAAGGCTCCGCCTTTGATGGGGTCCAGGGGCGGAGTGAGCCTAAAGGTTCCAACGGCGTAACGCGCCGTTGGAAGGGCTCACGGAGGGAAAGCCCCTGGCCTTCCTTCTTCAGACTCGCTCGATCAGCGCCGCGATGCCCTGTCCCACGCCGATGCACATGGTGGCGATGGCTCGGCGCAGGCCGAGCAGTTCCAGGGCGTTGACCGAGGTCAGCGCGAGGCGGGCGCCGGACATGCCGAGCGGGTGGCCGAGGGCGATGGCGCCGCCATGCGGGTTCACGTGCGGGGCGTCGTCGGGCAGGCCGAGGCGTCGCAGCACGGCCAGCGCCTGGCTGGCGAAGGCCTCGTTCAGCTCGAACAGGTCGATCTCGCCGAGCGACAGGCCGACGCGGGCGAGCAGCGCCTCGGTGGCCGGGGCCGGGCCGATGCCCATGATCCGCGGTGGCACGCCGGCGGTCGCCATCGCCACCACGCGGGCGCGCGGCACCAGGCCGTGGCGGCGGGCGCCGGCTTCGCTGGCCAGGATCAGCGCCGCCGCGCCGTCGTTCACGCCCGAGGCGTTGCCCGCCGTGACCGTGCCGCCGAACACCGGCTTGAGCTTGGCCAGCGCCTCCGGGCTGGTTTCGGGACGCGGGTGCTCGTCGAGGCTGACGACGGTGTCGCCGCGGCGGCCGTGGATGGTGACCGGGGTGATCTCGCGGGCGAAGACGCCGGCCTGCTGGGCGGCGTGGGCCTTTTGCTGGCTGCGACAGGCGAAGGCGTCCTGGTCCTGGCGGGAGACATCGAAATCGGCGGCGACGTTGTCGCCGGTCTCGGGCATCGACTCGGCGCCGTAGACCTCGCGCAGCGCCGGGTTGACGAAGCGCCAGCCGATCGTCGTGTCCTGGAGCTGGGCCTGGCGGGAGAATGCCTCGGTGGCCTTGCCGATGACGAAGGGCGCGCGGGTCATGCTCTCGACGCCGCCGGCGAGCACCAAGTCGGCCTCGCCGGTGCGGATCATCCTGGCCGCGGTGCCGACCGCATCGAGGCCGGAGCCGCACAGCCGGTTGACGGTCGCGCCCGGCGTGCCGGCCGGGTAGCCGGCCAGCAGCACCGCCATGCGCGCGACGTTGCGGTTGTCCTCGCCGGCCTGGTTGGCGCAGCCGAAATAGCAGTCATCGACGGCGTCCCAGTCGACCGAGGGGTTGCGTTCGCGCAGGGCGCGCAGCGGCTGGGCGGCCAGGTCGTCGGTGCGCACGTCGCGCAACGCGCCGCCGTAGCGGCCGATCGGGGTGCGGGTGAAGTCGCAGATGTAGGCTTCAGCCATTGTGGGTCTCCGTCATCGGGGGCTCGGCCAGGCGTAGCGGCGCGGCGGTCATGTCTTGCAGCGCGGCGAGGCTCAGCCCGGGCAGCATCTCACGCACCATGAAGCCCGCTTCGGTCACGTCGATGACCGCGAGGTTGGTGTAGATCCGGCTGACGCAGCCGAGGGCGGTGAGCGGGTAGGAGCAGCGCTCGACGAGCCGCGGCGCGCCGGTCTTGGTGGTGTGCTCCATCAGCACCCAGACGTGTTTGGCGCCGACCGCGAGGTCCATCGCGCCGCCAACGGCGGGGGCTTTTTCGGCGGTGGAGATCGACCAGTTCGCCAGGTCGCCGTTCTGGGCCACCTGGAAGGCGCCGAGCACGCAGAGGTCGAGATGGCCGCCGCGAATGAGGGCGAAGCTGTCCGCCTGGTGGACGAAGGAGCCGCCGGTGAGCAGCGTCACGTGCTTCTTGCCGGCGTTGATCAGCCAGCGGTCCACCCGGTCGGGTGGCGGCGCGGGGCCCATGCCGAGGATGCCGTTCTCGGAGTGCAGCACGATCTCGCGGCCCTCCGGCAGGTGGTCGGCGACCAGGGTTGGCGCGCCGATGCCGAGGTTGACGTACCAGCCATCCGGGATGTCGGTGGCCAGCCTTGCGGCGACCTGCTCGCGCGAGCGCGGTTCGATCGTGGTGCTCATCGATGCTCCTAGCTTGGGGGGTCGCCGTAGGGCTGGTGGACGACGCGGTCGACATAGATGCCGGGTGTGACCACGGCTTCGGGATCCAGCTCGCCGAGGGCGACCAGGTGCTGGGTCTGCACCACGGTGAGCCGGGCGGCGGTGGCCATGATCGGGTTGAAGTTGCGGCCGCTCTGCCTGTAGGTGCAGTTGCCCCAGCGATCGGCCTGCCAGGCCTCGACCAGGGCGACGTCGGCGGGCAGGGCATATTCCAGCACGTGCTGGCGGCCGGCGATCTCGCGGGTTTCCTTGCCGTGGGCGAGCTCGGTGCCGTAGGCGGTGGGGGTGTAGAAGGCGCCGATGCCGGCGCCGGCGGCGCGGATGCGCTCGGCGAGGGTGCCCTGCGGCACCAGCTCGAGCTCGATCCGTCCGGCGTTGAACAGCTCCTCGAAGGCGACCGAGCCGGCCGAGCGCGGGTAGGAGCAGACGATGCGCCGGACTTGGCCGGCGCGCAGCATCCTGGCCAGGCCGATCAGGCCGGCGCCGGCATTGTTGGTGATGACGGTGAGGTCGCGCACGCCGCGGTCGACCAGGCCGTCGATCAGGATGTCGGGCTGGCCGACGGCGCCGAAGCCGCCGATCATCAGGCTGGCGCCATCGGCGATGCCGGCGAGCGCGGCCTCGACGCTGGTGACGATCTTGTTGATCATGTCGATCTGCCTCCGCCGCTAAGGGAAGGAAGGCCAGGGGCTTTGCCCCTGGACCCCATTAAAGGCGAGCCTTTAAAATCCTTTTTTTCAGGGATCGGGATCCAAGGGCCGCCGGCCCTTGGCGGGTCCAGGGCAGAGCCCTGGCCTTCCTTCCTAGTACATATGCTGTCCGCCGTTGATCGACAGCGTCGAGCCGGTGACGAAGTCGGCGTCCTCGGCGGTGAGGAACATGACGCCGCGGGCGATGTCCTCGGCGTGGCCGAGGCGGCCGACGGGGATGCGGCTGACGATCTTCTCCAGCACGTCGGGGGGCACGGCGCGCACCATGTCGGTGTCGACATAGCCGGGCGCGATGGCGTTGACCGTGATGCCGAAGCGGGCCGCCTCGAGTGCCAGCGCCTTGGTGAAGCCGTGGATGCCGGATTTGGCGGCAGCGTAGTTCACCTGGCCGTACTGGCCGGCCTGGCCGTTGACGCTGCCGATGTTGACGATGCGGCCGAATTTCTGCGCGCGCATGCCGTCGAAGGTCAGCCGGCACAGGTTGAAGCAGGAGCCGAGATTGGTGTCGAGCACGGCATCCCACATCTCGCGCGACAGCCGGGCGAGGGTCGCGTCGCGGGTGATGCCGGCGTTGTTGACCAGGATCTCGATCGGGCCGCGCTGCTCGGCGATCCGCCTGGTGGCGGCCTCGCAGGCGGCGTAGTCGGCGGCATCGAAGCGCAGCACGTCGATGCCGGTCTCCGCCTTGAAGCCTTCGGCGGCGGCATCGTTGGCGGCGTAGCTGGCGATCACCTCCCGACCGGCCGAGTGCAGCGCCCGGCTGATTGCCGCGCCGATGCCGCGCGTCCCTCCCGTCACGAGTGCCACACGTGCCATGTCGGACCCTCCCGCGTTCCCTTGGACAAAGTTTGCTCCCTGCCGGCCTTGGAGGCGAGAGGGGGCGATTAAACGCCGGCCAAATATACGATTTGTTCACATTCTTCGCCGATCATGGTGCGGGGCCATGAAGGCTCGCGAGGGGCGGAGATGATCGAGAAGGTTCCGGGCCAGCGCGCCATCTGCGAAGCGTCTGCTGCGGCGGCGCGTCCTGAAGCGGGCGTGCGGCCGGTTGGCATGGCGAGCCCGGTGGCGCGCGAGACGCTGGGCCTGGCCTTCGCGGTCGAGGACCTCGTGCGGGCGCGCGATTGGGCCGAGCGGCGCGGATTGTGCCTGACCATCCAGCTCGACTACGCCGCCGAGGGCATCCGCTTCGAGGAGGTCCTGTCGATGACGCCGGGCGGGCAGTCGTTGCGGTGCGCGGCGATCTGGCGGATCGGCAACGGGGTGGTGCTGCAGCGCACCGGCGAACGGACGCGGTCGCACCACACGTTGGACGAGGCGCTGGCGCACTGGGCGCGGACGGAGCGGCGCTCGCGTTTTGGCTTGCGGCGTCGCGGGTAGGATCGGGATGGCGATGACCTCGCCCGGCGGTGGCGGCGAGGGCGCTGGGGTGATGTCTGCGGGGCAGCGCCGGCGACTTGCAGCGCCGGGGATGTGGTGTCGCTGGCGGCGATGATGGTGAGGAGCAATCAGCCTGACTGCGATCGCACAGCGATCTCGGCTGATAATGGAGCGGTTCCACCAATCAGCGGAGCGGCTGCAGGTGGATCAAACCATGGTCGTGCTCACACCGTGGTGCCGTTGCTGGAGTCGTTCCAGCGGAGGTTCGAGGGCCATAGCGGGGTAGAGCGTGATCGTTTCAGCGTGACCTCGTTTGGCGACTTGAGGCCATGAGCGACGCTTCTTCGGGCTACTCCGGTCCTGCGTCGACCAGTCGCCCGCGGACCAGCGGCCGACTTTTTCGAGACCTTAATGAGCTGCTACGGCGCCTTCGTCTGCTTCGGCAGTGACGGCCTCGACTTTCATACGGCGACACGTGCGCGCTGCTTTCGATCCCATCTGTGTTCATCGGCTTGGCTTTTGCGACGATGTTCTGTCTGCGAGCAGAGAGTCTGATGCAGACCGTTTTGTTGGGAGAATGACCGTGCGACTGCGCGCGCACGCTTGGCCGTGCGACTGCGCGCGCACGGGTGACGGTATCGAGAGGCAGAGCCGCTGGCCTGCTTCAGCCGGCCCCCATGTAGGCGTCGGCGAGGACCGGGTTGTCGACGAGGTCGGCGGTCGCGCCTTCGGCCTCGATCACGCCGCGGTTCAACAGGTAGCAGCGGCTGGTGAGCGCGGTGGCCAGCGCCACGTTCTGCTCGACGAGCAGCAGCGCCATGCCGTCCTGCCGGCGGACGGCTTGCAGCATGTCGCGGATCTGGGCGACGGCGATCGGCGACAGGCCGCTGGAGGGCTCGTCGAGGAGCAGCAGGCGGGGGGCGGACATCAGGGCGCGGCAGATCGCGACCATCTGCTGCTCGCCGCCGCTGAAGCTGCCGGCTGGCTGGGTGCTGCGGGCCTGCAGCCAGGGCACGCGGGCGAACACCGATCGCAGCCGGGTGCGGGCGAGGGCGTTGGGGCTGCCATAGGCGCCGAGGAGGAGGTTGTCCTCGACCGTCATCGCCTGGAAGAGCTGGCGGCCTTCCGGGCAGAGGGCGACGCCGCGGCGCACCACCTGGTCGGTGGGCAGGGCGGCGGTCTCCTGCCCGTCCACCTTGATCGAGCCGCGGGCGTTCGGCAGACGGCGCATGATGGCGCGCAGCAGCGTGGTCTTGCCGGCGCCGTTGGCGCCGAGCACCGAGACCGCCTCGCCGGGGGCGATGGTCAGGCTGACGTCGCGCAGCGCCGGGGCGGCGCCGAAGCTGACGCCGAGGCGCGCGACGGCGAGGATCGGCTCAGCCGCCAAGGTAGCAGGCGATCACCTGGGGGTCGCGGCGGATCGCCTCCGGCGTGCCCTCGACCAGCTTGCGGCCTGCATTCATCACCATGATCGTGTCGGCGAGCCCCATCATCAGGTGCATGTTGTGCTCGACGATCAGCACCGTGACGCCGAGCTCGTCGCGAATGCGGCGGATGGTGCGGGCGAGCGCGGCCGCCTCGGCGGGCGACATGCCGACCGCGGGCTCGTCGAGCAGCAGCAGCAGCGGCTGGGTGGCCAGGGCGACCGCGATCATGGCCAGGCGCTGCTCGGCGTTCGACAGGCTGGCGCAGGCGGCGTGGGCGCGCTCGGCGAGGTTCACCAGGGCGAGCAGGCGGGCGGGGTCGACGGCGCCGGGCTTGCGGGTGGCGGCGGCGACCTCGAGGTTGGCGAGCAGCGTCCAGCCGGCGAACAGGCGGGTGGTCTGGAAGGTGCGGGCGACGCCGGCCTGCACGGTGCGGTGGGCGGACAAGCCGTCGATGGCGCGGCCGTCGAGGCGGATGCTGCCGGCGCGGGGGCGGTAGGTGCCGCTCAGCAGGCTCAGCAAGGTGGTCTTGCCGGAGCCGTTGGGGCCGATGATGCCGCAGATCGTCGAGCGCTCGACCGAGAGGTCCACGCCGTCGACGGCGCGCACGCCGCCGAAGGCGAGGCTCAGCCCCTCGACCTCGAGCAGGGCGCTCATCCGGCTGGTCTCGGGTTGGCGGCCGGGACGGGCGCGCGGCTCAGCAGCGGCCGGGTCAGCGCGTCGAGCCCGCTCATCAGGCCGCCGGGCACTAAAATCACCACGGCGACGAAGACGAGGCCGACCAGCAGCAGGCCGAGCCCGGAGGGCAGGTTCAGCAGGTTCGGCACGCCGACGATGAACAGGCTGCCGAGCAGCGGCCCGAGCACCCGGCCGGCGCCGCCGACGCTCAGTGCGACGAACATCACGAAGCCGACGCTGTAGTCGAACAGGTCGGGTGACAGGGTGCTGTTGTACTGGGCGATGAGGACCCCGGCGAAGCCGGCGACGCCGGCCGAGATGACGAAGCCGATGAGCTTGGTGCGTCCGGTCGGCACGCCGACATGCTCGGCGAGGTCCTCGTCCTCGCGCACCGTGACCAGGCGGCGGCCGAGGCGGCTGGCCTGGATGAAGCGCACCAGCATCAGCGCCGCGGCGGCGGCGGCGGCGATGACGATGTTGAGCTGGCCGGCATCGGCGAAGGCGAACGGCACCGTGGTGCCGAGCGGGCCGCCGGTGAGCGACGCCCAGTTGTTCAGCACCAGGGCGACGATGACGCCGAAGAACAGGGTGCCGATGGCGAAGTACTGGCCGCGGGTGCGGGCGAAAATGGCGCCGATCAGCAGGCCGCTGAGGCCGGCGAGGGCGACGCCGATGGTGACCGCGAGCCAGAGCGGCAGGCCGTCGGTGAGGGCGATGGCGGAGCCGTAGGCGCCGAGGCCGTAGAAGGCGCCCTGCACCAGGCTCGGGTAGCCGCCGAGGCCGGCGATGACGTTGAGGCCGCTGGTCGCCACCGTCCAGATCAGCACCGAGGCGAGCACGCTGGACCAGAACGAGTTGAGCCCGGCGAGCAGCGCCCAGCCGAGCAGGCCGAGCAGCACCAGGCCGCCATAGTCGCGCGCCGCGAGCAGGGTGCGCTGGCGTCGGCTGTCGGTCGCGCGCCTGGATGGCAGCTTGGCCGCGAGCGGGTGGGGCAGCTCGGCCGCAAGCGGCTGGGGCAGCTCGGCCGCAAGCGGCTGGGGCAGCTCGGGGGCGGGATCAGGCGACACGGCGGGTTCCGGTGGTGAACAGGCCGGTGGGGCGGAACACCAGCATCAGCAGCAGCAGGCCGAAGCCGAACGCGGTCTGGTAGGCGGCGGAGACGTAGACGGCGCCGACGGTCTCGACGATGCCGAGCAGCAGGCCGCCGAGCACCGCGCCCCAGACGTTGCCGAGGCCGCCGAGGATCACCACGACGAAGGCGTTCAGCAGCACCGCGTCCGCCATGTAGGGGAAGACGGCATAGGTCGGCGCGTAGGCGAAGGCGGCGAGGCCGGCGAGCAGGCCGGAGACGAAGAAGGCGGTGACGTACTGGGTCTGCGGGCGGATGCCGAGGATCGCCGCCGCCTCGGCGTTCTGCGACACCGCGCGGATCGCCCGGCCGACCGAGGTGCGGTGCAGGAAGAGCTGCAGGGCGACCAGGGCGATCGCCGTGGTCAGCACCAGCACCGCCGAGACCGCCGGCACCTCGACGCCGCCGAAGCGCAGCACGGCCGATTCGTAGGGGGTGGAGAGCGAGACGTGGTCGCCGCCCCAGAGCAGCAGCGCGGTGTTGTCCAGCACCAGCAGCAGGCCGAGGGCGACCGCCGGGGCGGCGAGCGGGCGGGTGCGGACGAAGCGGTAGGCGACGCGTTCGGTGAGCGCCGACAGCACGCCGGCGAACAGCACGCCGAGCGCGACCGCCGGCCAGAACGGCAGGCCGATGCGGTTCTGCAGCCACAGCATGACGTAGGCGGCGAGCGTGATGACGCCGGCCTGGGCGAAGTTCGGCACGTCCATGACGCCGAACACCAGGGTCAGGCCGACGCCGAGCAGGGCGAACAGCGAGCCGAGGACGATGCCCTCGGCGAGGGTCTGGGCGAGCAAGCCTCAGGAGGCTCCGCAGCCGTTTTGGATTTCCTGCTGCTGCGTCACGTCCAGGCCCTGCATGAAGAACATGAAGGCGGCGCCGATGGTCTGCGCCTTCGGGCACCAGCGCACGCCCTCGGCCAGGGTCTGGGCGTCGCGGGCGTGGAACAGCTTGCCGTCGCTGGTCGGGATCCAGCCGCTGATCGTGTGCGGCGGCACCGGCATGGTCAGCATCGCCTGGTAGATCGCGTCGCGGTCGGTGACGCTGCCGGCCTTCTGCATCGCCGCGACCAGCACGAAGGGGGCGTCGTAGGCCCACATCGTCAGGTCGTCCGGATACTCGTTGAAGCGGGTTTGGAACTGCTTGAAGAAGGCCTGGGTGGCGGGCGCGAGGGAGGTCTGCGGCAGCGAGCCGGCGAAGTCGTAGCTGTCGAGCATGACGTCGTTGAACAGCGTGTCGCCGATGATCTGCTTGGCCTGGGTGGGCGTGGCACCGGCATTGTGCAGCACGGGGATGCCGCGCACGCCGGACTGGTAGAGCTGCTTGGCGACCGGCAAGACCTCCTGGGTGACGCCGCCGAGGTAGATCGCGTCGGGCTTGGCGGCCATTGCCGACTGGATGAAGGGGGCGAAGTTGGTGGTGTTGGGCGGGTAGTTGACGTCGGAGACCACCTCGAGGCCGTACTGGGCGGCGGACTTCTTCATCCAGGTCTCGATGCCCGTCGAGTACGGGTCGGCCTCGGAGCCGATGAAGCTGATGCGCGACTTGTGCAGGACGTTCCTGAGGTACCAGACGCCGCCGGGGACGTAGGCCGGGGTGTCGGAGCGCAGCAGGAAGACGTGCTTGTCGACGTCGAGGATGCTCGGGAAGGTGCTGTCGAGGATGTTGAGCACCGGCAGCGGGGCGCGGCGGAACTGGGCGCCGTAGATGCGGGTGTTGTCGGCGAGCAGCAGCACCGGGACGTGGTCCACCTCGACGAGTTGGCGGTAGTCGGAGATGCCGACGGTTGCCGGGGCGCTCTCGTCGTCGAGGATCTTGATGGCGATGGTGTGGTGCACGCCGGCGACGTCGAAGCCGCCGCCGGCGTTGATCGCCTCGGTCGCGAGCTGCATGGCGTCGCGCTCGGGCGGGCCGAGCGTCGAGAACAGGCCGGAGAGCGGCAGGATGGCGCCTACCGTCACCGGGGCGGCGGTGGCCTGCGCGTCGGCGGTGCGTCCGCCGGCCAGCAGCAAGCCTGCCGCGACGCCAAACGCGGCCGCGACCTTGCCGATGCGTGCCTCAGCCATCCGGCGCCCTCCCCTGACGGCCAGTGGCTGGCCGCGCCGCTTAGGCGGCATTGGGGAGAAGCCTGATAGAACGAGGTGCGGCGGTCAAGCGGCCGGCGGGCGCGCTCAGCCGGCGGCGATGGAGCGGAAGAAGGCGATGCTGCGGTCGGCGATCAGCGGCGCGTCGTGATCGAGGGTTGCGACGTGGTAGGAGTTGGTGAGCCAGAGCAGCTCGACGCGGTCGGCGCCGAGCGAGGCGACGATGAGCCGGCCGTTCGCCGGGTCGACGACGTGGTCGTCACGCGACTGGATCACCAGCGTGGGGCAGGTGATGCGGCCGAGCAGGTCGCGGGTCACGCCGGTCAGCATGTAGAGCTCGGCGATGCAGCGGACCGGCACCTCGCGGTAGGCGAGCTCGTGCATGTCGGGCGCCTTGATGTCCGAGCCGATGCCGGGGAGCATCATCGCGGGGTCGTGGCCGAAGGCGAGCGCGGCGCGGTCGGCCGAGCCGAGCTGCACCACGGCGTTGATCGGCACGATGCCACGGATCAGGTCGGCATGGCGGGCGGCGGTGAGCAGCGTCAGGGTGCCGCCCATCGACAGGCCGGCCATGAAGATCGTCGAGCAGCGCGTCTTGAGCTCGGCGAGGGCGTCGTCGATGGAGGCGACCCAGTCGCGCGCGCCGGTGGTGGCCATGTCGACCGGCGAGGTGCCGTGTCCGCGCAGGCGGGGGGCGAGCACGGTGTAGCCGGCGCCGGCGAGGCGCTGGCCGAGCGGGCGCATGCTCTGCGTCGTCCCGGTGAAGCCGTGCGAGAGCAGGACGCCGACCTCGCTGCCCTCGAACAGGAAGGGCTCGGCTTCGTGCATGACCGCCGTCTCGCCCATCTTGTCGGCTCCCGCCCTCCGCCCGCGCGGTTGGTTTTCTGCAGTCTCGACGATGCGGCCGGGATTGCAAGGCGATGGGTGCGGGAGCGCCGACGCAGAGCCTCTGGCCTCAACCCAGCACGATGGCGTTGTAGACCATGTGCGACAGCACCGCCGGCGCGAGGCGGCCGGTGCGCTTGAACAGCAGCGCGTTGGCGCAGCCCAGGGTCGCCACCGGCAGCCACGACAGCGACGGGTGGTACATGGCGAAGAACACGCCGCTGCCGAGCACGGCGCGCCAGCCGCCCCACTCGACGTCGAGCGCCCGGAACAGCAGGCCGCGGAACAGGAACTCCTCGGCGAAGGGGGCGATCAGCACCGCCATGACGAGCAGCGAGCGGTGCAGCGCGGGCATCAGCGCCATCTGGACCTGGGCCTGGTGGAGCAGGGGTGCGATGGACGGGACATGGCGCAGCGCAGCCAGGTAGGCCAGGCCGGCCAGGCCCAGGGCGGCGCCGACGCCGAGGCCGGCGAGCAGCGACAGCAGCAGCCGGCGGGATCCCGGCTGGGCGAGCGGCGGCGACGCGGCGTCACGCCAGCGCCAGACCGCCGCCGGCCGGACGCCGCGGTGGTGCAGGAAGCGCGCGGTGAGCAGGGCGACGGCGGTGGCGGCGGCGCCGTAGGCGAGCAGGAAGGCGCCGGCGAAATGGTCGGGGCCGGCGATGGCAAGGGTGATGCCGGTCAGCACGGCGCCGCCCTCGACCAGGCAACTGATCGCGATCATGGCGTGCATCAGGGTGGGCGGCGGCGGCAGGCGCTCGGACCAGGGATCGTAGAGGAAGGGCAGCCGGGCGCGGAAATTCTGCCACATCGCAGCCGCGGTCATGGTCGAGTAGACGATGCCGACCAGGGCGACCTGCCACTGCCGGCTCAGCACGCCGATGGCGAAGGTGAGGGTGCCGAGCTGGGTTGCCCACTGCCGGTTCGAGGAGACCGAGCCTGGCTCGCCGGAGGAGGCGGTCACCGTCGCCAGCGTCACCGCCTTGTCCGCCATCGAGCGGGCGAACACCAGGTAGCCGAGGCCGACCAGCGCGATCGGGCCGATCGCGGCCGGAAACAGCAAGGCCGCCCAGCCCAGCACCAGCCCGACGACGATGCAGGACAGCCAGGCCCAGAGCCGGGCCTTGGCGCGCAGCAGGCTTTCCAGGCCGTGCGGCCAGGTCAGCGCGAGCCACAGCGCGCTGCCGTCGGAGTGCAGCGATTTCGGGCCGATGGTGGCGAGGAAGAAGGTGCCGACCAGGACGCCGACGCCGCACAGCCAGTTCCAGCCGCCGGTCGCCTGATGGAGCACGCTGCGCAGGTTGAACAGCTGCATGCCGGCCGCGGTGAGCGGCACCAGGATCACCTGCACCAGGGCGCTGCGGTCGCGCCGGAACCACAGCAGCTCCTTCTGCAGCAGCGGGTTGGCGCCGAAGCGGGTGCGCCGGCGGCGGCGCGACGGGTCGGGCACGGGGGTGGCGCCGGCGAGCCCGGCGCGCGCCGCGCGGACGCTGAGGCCGGTGGCGCCCGCGATCACCAGGGCGGCAAGGCCGGAGCAGGTCAGCACGCCGGCGACGAAGGAGTACGAGCCGTCCGGCTGGCGGCCGAGGAACAGGCCGAGCCACGGCCAGGGCAGCAGGGCGAGCGGGGCGAGCGGCCGTGCCAGGATGGCGGCGGCCTGCTCGATGTTCACCGCGCTGACGATTATCAGCAGCATCGAGGCGTAGCCCAGCCAGCTCATGATGCCGATCAGCGCGCCGCGTGAGCGCGGCTCGGCGCGCAGCATGACGGCGACCTCGAGCGCCTTGCCCAGGCAGGCCGCCGACACGGTGAGCGGCACGCCGACCAGGCCGACGGCGAGCAGGCCTGGCAGCACTCCGTAGATGTGGCCGTAGAGGATGCCGGGCATCAGCGGCGCGCTGTAGTAGATCGGGTTGGCGGCCAGCGGGGCGAGCATCTCGGCGAGGAACACCGCGCCGGGCGGCACCGGGTGGCTGAACAGCCACTCCCACATCGGATGGCGGCGGCGCTGGACGTCGAGGTCGAGGCCTTCGCCGGCCAGGGTCAGCATGACGCTCCACAGCAGCAATGCGAGCGAGCCGAGCATGGCTGACAGGCCGGTGCCGGGCCGCGCCACCGGGCCCGGATCGGGCGGAAGCAGGATGGGAGCGGCCACGGCGCGGCGCTGGGGGCGCTCGATGGGGTAGGCGAAACGGCGGAAATCCTCCGCCATGACCTGGTCGTTGGCCGCCGGCGGCGCGGCATACCTGGGGAACAGGTCCTGCTGTGTCTGCCTCTGCAGGTCGATCTGCAGCCCGACCTGCGAGACTGCGGCACCGGCTGACAGGCGGTCGGCCGCCGCGACCAGGCCGTCGGTCAGCAGGCCGGCGCCGATGTTGGCGAACGTGGCGATGCCGATCGTGATGAGGATGGCCAGGCTGCCCCAGTTGCGGGCCTTGCGGGTGTTACGTTGCTGCAGCAGCTCGCGCTGGCGGCGGCGGCGGCCACGGGCGCGTCGGCGCACGGCGCCGAGCAGCAGCCGGACGCTGGGCCAGAAGCCGGGACCGTGCGCCGGCCGGGCGCTCACGGGCTGGCCGGCGCGGTCAGTTGCAGGAAGACCTCCTCGAGGCTCGCGCGGCCGTGCCGTGCCAGCAGCATCTCGATCGGGCCCTCGGCGACGACCTCGCCGGCGTTGATGATGACCGCGTGCGAGCACAGCCGCGCCACGTGGTCCATCAGGTGGGTCGAGAACAGCACCGTGGTGCCGGCCGCGGCGAGCTCGCCGATGAGGGCGTAGAACAGGTGCGTCGCCTCGACGTCGAGCCCGTTGGTCGGCTCGTCGAGGATCAGCAGGCGCGGGCTATGGAGGAGCGCGAGCAGCAGGCCGAGCTTCTTCTTCATGCCGCGCGAGTAGTCCTCGGCGTAGAGGTCGAGCTCGCCGGCCAGGCGCAGCCTGTCGATCAGGGGCGCCAGGCGCTGCATGGTCTGGCCGACGTCGAGCCCGTGCATTGCGGCGCTGAGCTCCAGCGTCTCGCGGCCGGAAAGGTAGGAGTAGAACACCGGCTCGTCCGGCAGGTAGCCGATCAGCCGCTTGGCCTCGACGCGGTCCTCGAAGGCGTCGAGGCCGCCGACCAGCAGCGTGCCCTCGCTGGCCTTGAGGATGCCCATCAGCAGGCGGAACAGGGTGGTCTTGCCGGCGCCGTTGGGGCCGAGCAGGCCGCAGACCTGGCCGGCGGGCACGTGCAGGCAGACGCCGCGCAGCGCCGTCTTGGCGCCGAACGACTTGCTGACGTTGCTGACCTGGACGATGTCGGCGCCGTCGCCGCGGGTCGTCAGGCGTTGATCCATGACCGTCATGACCGAGCATCCGCGCGTCGCCGGGCGACTATGCCACAGGCGGGCGGCCGGCGGTTGTGGGATCGTGCGGGCTTGCAGTGCGGCGGTGGCCGGCGGATCGTCGGGCGGATGCGATACTCGGTGTTGATCGCGGTTGGCGGCGGGCTCGGCAGCGTGCTGAGGTTCTGGGTTGCGCGGTGGGCGGCGCCGGTCAGCGGCATGCTGCCGCTCGGCATCATCGGCATCAACGTCATCGGCTCGCTGCTGATCGGGTTTTTCGGCACCCTCACGCTGGCGCGTGGGCGGTTTGCGCTGCCGGAAGCGGCGCGGCTGTTCGTCATGGTCGGGTTCTGCGGCGGCTTCACCACCTTCTCGTCGTTCAGCCTGCAGAGCCTGGAGCTGCTGCACGGCGGCGGGTGGCTGCGGGCGCTGACCAACATGGTGCTCTCGGTGCTGCTCGGTCTGGCCGCGGTGGCGCTTGGCCATGGCGTCGCGGCGCGCTGCAACGGCGATGCCGAGGCGGTGGCGCAGCTTGCCAGCGAGGAGGAGGAGTGAGGCGCGGGGCTTGCCGGGCTGGCTGCATTGCGGCGGCGCGCTTCAGCTTGCGTGGTGAGCCGCTTCATCGGCCGGACATGCCCACGAGCGCAGTCGGGCTGATGGGCGCTAGAGCAATATCAGCCTGACTGCGGTCGCGTAACGATCTTAAGCTGATGAAATTGCTCGTCAAAGACAACTAGAGCGGTCCCATTCTGAATGGAACCGCTCTAGGGAGGGGTCTGAAGCGCGGTCAATAGCGCCGACGCCTCGGCGTCGGCGGCCAGGACCGTCTCGGACGCACGCACGCAGTCACGGCCGTCGTGCTTGGCGAGGTAGAGCGCCGCGTCGGCCAGGCCGATCAGGGTGTCGACCTGCGTGTGTGGTGCGGGGATCAGGCAGGCGGCGCCGATGCTGACCGTCACGTAGCCGAACGCACATTGGTCATGGACCAGGGCGCACAAGGCAACCGCATCCAGGATGTGGCGGGCGACGCTTAGGGCGCCGTCGAGCTCCGTCTGGGGCAGGATGATCGCGAACTCCTCGCCGCCGTAGCGGGCCATCGCGTCGCCGGGCCGCCGGATAGCGGACCGGACGGCGGCCACGATTGCCTTCAGGCAGGCATCGCCTGCCTGGTGGCCGTAGCGATCGTTGAACGCCTTGAAATGGTCGACGTCGAGCAGCAGCAACGACATCGGGATCTGCTCGCGCATCGCGCGGCCCCACTCGCGCGACGCGGCGAGGTCGAAGGCGCGTCGGTTGAAGACGCCGGTGAGAGCGTCGATCGCGACCAGCGCCGTCAACTGCTGATTGGCGAGCGTCAGTTGGTTGGCGACCTCGAGCCGGGCGAGCATGCCTCTTGCCTCCTTCTCCCTGATCAGCAGTTGCAGGGTCTGGTGACGAAGGTGGCAGGTGATCTTGAGCGCGGCGACCAGGTGCAGGGCAGTGATCCCGGCATAGACGATGAAGTAGGGGTTGCCCGAGACCAGGCAGGCGACGATCAGCGGGATGCCGGCGAGGATGATCTGACCCTCGGCGACCGCCCGCACGGCGTAGTTGCGCACCGCGCCGCCGAGAACCAGGCCCGCATGGATCCCCAGCGCCAGGACGACGATGGACATCTTGGGCTCGAACAGGATGATTGTGCTCCAGGCGCCCCAGCCCAGCGCCGCCGTCCAACTGCTGCGGATGCTGCGCCATGCCCAGGTGACCGGCGTTGCGCTGTCACGCGAGCGGGCATAGCGGCGAGCCTGCGACACCCGCCAGGCGCAGGCCGAGCCGGTGTAAAGCAGGCCGACAAGGTACCAGGGCGAACCGGTGCCGACGAAGCCGACGACGCCGAGCACCAGGAAGACGGCGGCGCCGACCAGAATCGACGTCGTCTGCCCGAGCAGAGTGTCGACGAGCTCCCACACCAGGTCTGACGGGATCGTGTCGAGCTCGGAGAGGCGGAGGGCCAAGCGCGCCATGTTCACCCTGGTTGACGGCCGTGGGGACGGCGCGCCGACGCAGTGTACGGGCGAAAGGCTGACAGGAGGTTAACGACGCGTAGGCGGACCGGCCGGCGGATGGCGACGGCATCGGATCGGCGGGCGCTCCTACCGGCGGAGCTTGCGCGTCAGCAGGCGCAGCGGTGCGGTCACTTGCCAGGAGCTTGACGCCTCCAGCGCGGCCACCCTGCCGGCCTGCGTCGTCGCCTGCTGGCGCGCCGCCGCCGCCTCTGCCTGCGCTTGCTGGAGCGCCGCCTCCAGCTGCGCCAGCTTTGCCGCGGCTGTGGCCGCGTCGAGGCCCGACGCAGCCGGGGTCGTCGCAGCCGGGGTCGTCGCAGCCGGGGTCGTCGCAGGCGGGGCCGACGCAATCGGGGCCGATTGGGCCGGGGCCGACGCAATCGGCGGCGATAGGGCCGGGGCCGACGCAATCGGCGGCGATGGGACCCTGAACGCGTAGTCGGGCGCACTGGTGCAGGCGGCGAAATCGGCGAGCGCGTCCGCCAGCCTTGTCGGCTCGACGACGGCGTTGCGAACCGAGGCCGCCGCCGAGCGGTTCCGCAAACAAATCTCCTCGGTCGGGTGCTTGACGAAGTAGGCAAACATCATCGTCGGCGTGATCAGTCCGGCATCGAGCAGGACTTCGTTGAGCCAGGCGATCCGGCGGCACAGGAATGCGTCGTCGGGCGCCGCCACATCGAAGTTCGGGCCGAAGCAGCGGTCGACGAAGACGTCGATCATGCCGCCGCAGGCGAGGAAGCGCGCGGGATGAAACCCCTGCGCCAGGATCGCCGGCAGCACGTCCTGCGCGCGCACGCCCTCGAAGCCCTCGGTCGAGCAGTCATGGTTGATGAACTGCTCCTCGGTGCGGGAGAGTAATCCGTTGCGGCGTTGCCGCAACGACAGGAACGGCCAGAAGAAATCTACGAACAATTTCGCCTCCGGCCAGCGCATGTGGCCGTTGCGGCCGATCATGTCGGCGGTGACGAAGATGCCGTGTTCGCCCAGGCTGTCGTAGGCGGTGCGAAATACCCCTTCGAGGTCGACCATGTGGTGCAGCGAGTGGTTGGCCATGATGGCGTCGAAGCGGCCGCCGAGCCGATGCGTGTTCAGGTCGCCGGCGACCAGCTCGAAGCGGTCGGCGAGCGCCGGCGGCAGGGCGGCGCGGAACCGCTCCAGCAGGACGTCTGACAGGTCGGTGCAGACGAAGCGGAAGCTGGTGACGCCCTGCTCGATCAGGGTCTCGGCGATGCGGATCTCCATCGTGCCGTCGCCGCAGCCCAGGCTGAGGAAGGCCGGCTCGCCCGAGCCGCGTCGCGCCGCGGCGACGAACGCCTGCACGTAGAACAGGTTGACGTCGCCTGTGCCGAAGACCTTGGCGAGATGCGGGCCCACATAGGCGCCGGACCAGAGATGAAACGCCGGCGGCAGGGCGTGCATCTCCTCGATGTCACGGAACTGCTCGATCTGCTGCTGCAGCTTGGCCTCATACGACCCGACTTCCGGCGGTGTAGCGTCCACGTGGTTCTCCTTCGGCGGCAGACAGGAGGCGCTGGCTCTGCGAACGGCGTTGGCCGTCTTTTGCGCGCACAGCAGGAAGACGCCGATGTTTTCGGTCAGGATGCCGTGCCGTTCGGAGGCGATGAAGCGCATGTGGGCGGTGAGGCCTGCGCGGCCGGCGCGCTCGATGATGTCCCAGCCCGGCGTCTCGAACACAAGCGAGCCGGCTTCAGGATCGACCGGGTTGCCGTGGTATTCAGGCGCCTTGAGGTGGACGGGAGCGCCGTCGACCAGGACCGAGCGGCGGTCGCCGGCCTCGCTGGTGAAGCGGAACGGGTGGGTGCCGACGTGCCAGCCGCCGGGCTTGAGCACCCGGGCAAGCTC
Source organism: Acetobacteraceae bacterium (assembly GCA_965198995.1). GTDB lineage: Bacteria > Pseudomonadota > Alphaproteobacteria > Acetobacterales > Acetobacteraceae > CAXMMR01. The sequence goes on along the minus strand of CBDAQG010000001.1, from coordinate 330,634 downwards.
GCCGAGGGCGGCGTCGAGGTCCGGCACGTGCTCCAGCACCTCGTTGGTGGTCACCAGGTCGAAGCGGTCCGAGGGCAGGGTGAGCGCGGTGAGGTCCTCGTGCGGGATCGGGTAGAGCTCGCGCCTCGCCGGCTCGTCGGCGCCGTATTCCGAGCCGAGGAAGCGGGCGAAGCGGCCGCGCAGGCGCAGCGCCACCTCGGTCACCGCCTCGGCGGCGAACACGCGCACGAGCGAGGGCGGCGCCGCGCCGACGAGCTCGTCGATCACGCCAAGCACCGCCCGCATGCGCGAGTTGAGCCCGCGCGCGAGCAGGCCCTCGCGCTAGTTGGTGCCGACCTGCGCCAGCTCGCCGGGGGCGACCACCTGGCCGGTGAACGGCTCGACGAAGCCGGCGGCGCAGATGCGCTCGCCGATGCTGTCGGCCTCAGCGGCGACGTAGACGCTGGGGTTCTGCGACGCCCATTCGGTCCATTCGGCCAGCGAGCGGAAGACCCGGTCGACCTCGACCATCTAGGCGATGATCCCGGCGCGGCGCCTCATCACCCGCCGACCGCCATCGAGGCCAGCGGCGCCGGCACCTCGTGGGGCACGCGTTCGGCCGGCGGCTGAGCTGTTTCAGACTTCGGACTGCGGCTGCGCACGCGCGCCTCGCCCGCCTCCAGGGCGGCGACGATGGAGCGCTGCATCGCGAGCCGCGAGAAGACGCGCTGGGCGAAGGCGAGCTGGGCCGCCGACTGCGCCATCCAGGCGGCGTCGTCGGTGAGCAGCCGCTGCAGCGCGGCGACGATGCCGGGCACGTCGTTGCAGACCGGCACGATGTCGGCGAGGCCAGGGATGCCCTGGGAGCCGATCGAGGTTGTGATCAGCGGCAGGCCGCGGCTCAGCGCCTCGACCACCTTGCCCTTGACGCCGGCGCCGAAGCGCAGCGGCACGATGGCGACGCGGTGGCGATGGTAGAGCGCCTCGAGCTCCTCGTCGGTGACGTAGCCGGTGACCTCGACCTCCAGCCCGGCGAGTGCCCGCACCGCCTCGGTGGGGTTGGAGCCGGCCAGCACGACGCTGACCGGGCCGAGCTCGCGGCGGAGCGCCGGCATCACCTGGTCGATCAGGAACAGCGCGGCGTCGACGTTGGGCGGATGGGCGAAGCCGGCGACGAACAGGATGCTGAGCCGGGCCGGCGGCGCCTCGCGCGGCGGGTCGGCATCGCAGCAGAACGGCACGATGTCGCGCGCGAGCGTGTCGGGCGACATCGCGCTGACGGTCGCGGCCTCCTCCTTGGAGGGGTACATGACGACGTCGAAGTTCTGCCAGACGCGTCGCTCCAGCCGCTCCATCGCCACCGATTCGCGCAGCTTGGCGGCGTCGCCGGTGAGCTCAGCCTCGCGGCGCAGGCGCTCGAAATGCAGGTCGACGCCGTAGAAGCTCAGCACCGCGTCGGCGTGCCACATCAGGTGGGGCAGCACCTCGGCCGCGGTGTCCGGGCGGTTGACGAGTAGGTGGTCGAGCGCGTCGCCGTGCCCGATCAGCCAGGTGCGCAGGTCGCCCGGGCGGCGCTGGTCCAGCACCTCGATGCCGCGGCGCTCCATCGCCACCGTGTAGACCGGGCTGTACAGGCGGTTGAGCGGCCAGTATTTCACCACCCAGCCGGCATCGAGCAGGCTGTCGATGATGCCCATGGTGCTGCGCGAGCCGGCGTCGCGGTCGGGCTCCAGGGCGTAGTGGTCGAGCACCAGGACGACGCGGCGGTCGCGGGCGCGGTCGCGGGCGCGCAGCACGTTGGTGGCGTTCGGGTAGTGCTCGCGGGCAAGCGTCGCGCCCCAGCGCTGCTGCATCAGCGCCTGGTTCCGGACCTGCGCGGTCTTGGTGCCGGCGGCCAGGTCGGTGCCGTGCGACAGGCCCTCGTGGTGGATGACGACGGAGCGGGGCTCGTAGAGCACCCGGTGGCCTTGCGCGCGCAGGCGGAAGGCGAGGTCGACGTCCTCGTAATAGGCCGGGGCGAAGGCCTCGTCGAAGCCACCGAGGGCCTCGAAGCAGGCGCGGCGGACCATCAGCGAGGCGCCGGAGCAGTAGTCCGCCTCGCGCACGTAGTTGTAGTCCGGGCAGGCGGGGTCGTCGCCGCGGCCGAAGTTCCAGGCCGAGGCGTCGTTCCAGACGATGCCGCCGGCCTCCTGCAGGCGGCGGTCGGCGAACAGCAGCTTGGAGCCGGCCATGGCGGCGTCCGGGCGCGCCTCGAGCAGCTCGACGAGGGCGTCGATGGAGCCGGGCTGGAGCTGGGTGTCGTTGTTCAGCAGATAGAGGTAGCGGCCGCTTGCCATGCGGGCGGCGGCGTTGCAGCTCAGCAGGAAGCCGAGGTTGCTGGCGTTCCGCCGCAGCACGATGCCGCCGACCTGGCGCAGGGCGCCCATGTCCTCGTCGCCCGTGTAGGCGTCGTCGACGACGATGACCTCGATCGGGCAGCTTGGGGCGTGGTCGGCGATCGAGCGCAGGCAGGCGAGGGTGGCGGCGAGCTGGCCGTAGGTCGAGATGATCACCGAGACGACGGGGCTGTCCGAGGACGGCACCTGCAGCGCCGTGGCGGGCGGCTGGACGAGCGCGGGCTCGGGTGGCGGGGCGAGCTCAGGCGGCGAGGCGGGCGTGGGCGGGACGGGCAAAGGCGGGGCGGCGAGCGCCGGGGTGCGGTGGCGCAGGTGACGATACTGGTGCCAGGCGCGGTAGCGGCCGGGGAGCTGGAAGGAGGCGGTCCACCAGGCCAGCTTGGCGCCGCGGCGCAGCGACAGGGCGAGGCCCGGGGATCGTTCGCCGACGCGGCGGAGCGGCTGGGTGAGGCGCCAGGCGGTGCTCGTCTCGAGCAGCAGCAGCCGGCGGCGCAACGCCTCGGCCTGGCCATGCGCCGCGCCGAGGCGGTCTGCGTCGGCCGCATGGCGGGACGCGGCGGCGGCGGCGGCGCGCCCGGCCTGCTCGCTCGCCTCGGCCAGCGCCGCCAGGGTGTGCCGGCGGTGCTCGCGCTCGGCTTGCAGGGCGCTCTGCTGTGCCGCCGCCTCGCGCTGCCGCTCGGCGGCCTCGCGCTGCCGCTCGGTGACCTCGCGCTGCAGGCCGGCGATCACCTCGGCGGCGTAGCGCTCGCGGGCCGTTCCGGCATCGCCGCGCTCGCCCGCGGCGACGAGCTGCTGGCGCAGGGTGGTGAGCTGGCGTTCGAGCGCGGCGACCTGGGCCGCCGCCGACATGGTCTGCCGCCCGGCCTCCGCCGTGAGCCGCTCGGCCTCCGCCGTGACCCGCTCGGCCTCCGCGGTGACCCGCGCGGCCTCGGCAAGGGCCTGCCGGCCGGCGTGTTCGGCCGCCGCTGCGGCCTGCTCGGCGGCGACGGCGCGCTCGGCCTCGGCGACTCGGCGCTGCTCCGCCTCACCCACCGCCTGCTCGGCGGCCTGGCGCGCCATCTCGGCCGCGAGGCGCGTCTGCGGGTCGGTGTCGAGGTCGCCGCGATGGACGTAGACGCTGCTGGGCAGCGCCGGCAGCGGCGCCGCGGAGGCGAGGGCGAACAGGTAGGGGGCGCGGGCGAAGTGGTCGCTGGCCTCGACCAGGCCCGGGCTGCGGCGCTCGAAGGATCGCGCCGGTGCCGCGCCCGACGCGCTGAGCATCACCGAGCCGATGACGGCGCGCTGGGCGGCGATTGCGGCGTGGGCGAAGTGGCGCGCCAGCAGCGCCTCGAACTCGGCGCGGGTCAGCTCGAGGACGTGGTAGGGGTTGGGGGCGCTGCCGACCGGCGAGTAGGCGTCGCGGTCGGGGGTGCTGATGAGCAGCAGGCCGCCCGGGCGCAGCACCCGCGTCAGCTCGCGCAGGAAGACGTCCTGCTCGGCCAGGTGCTCCAGCGTCTCGAACGAGACGGCGACGTCGATGCAGGCGTCGGGTAGCGGCAGGGCGCGGGCGTCGCCCTGCTCGAAGCGCAGGTTCGGGCGGTCGAACTCGGCCTGGGCGGCGCGGACGACGTCGGCGTCGATTTCGATGCCGATGACGGAGCGGGCGACCTGGGCGAGCAGGGCGGTGCCGTAGCCCTCGCCGGAGGCCACGTCGAGCACGTCGCAGTCGCGGCAGAAGTCGCGCGCCAGCAGGTAGCGGTGGTAGTGCTCGATCTCGACCTGGCCCGAGATCGCGCCGGTGAGGCGCTCGCCGCTGAACGCCATGGGAGCGGCGGCGGCTTCGTAGCGGATGAGTTCGCCCATGCTTGGTTCCCGGCTGGTCCCGACTGTCACGGCGGCGTGTAGCACGATGGCAGGGCAGAGCCAGCGGGTCCGAGTGTTCGATTGAAAGCTGGGGAAGGCAAGGCAAGGGGCTTTGCCCCTTGACCCCACCAAAGCCTAGGCTTTGGAAACATTCAGTTAGGGACTGGGTCTCCAGGCCGACCGACTGCAAGCGGCGCAGCCATTCAATATGCTGCGCAAGCCAAGAAAGACCCCGCTGGAACACCGTTCGCTTATGGATGGGGGTCTGGGGCCTCAGGCCCAGCGGGTCGAGGGCAGAGCCCTCGCCTTGCCTGGCCTTACGGCACCAGCGTCGCGAGCTCGGGGCCGGCGAGATCGTAGACGTTGACGTTGAACAGCCCGAGCTCGATGATTTCCTGCGGCGGGCCGAAGTTGCGTGTCACGCTGGCCTGGGTCAGCTCCAGCGGGCTGGGCTCGCTTGTGGTGACGACGAAGATGCGGCCGTGCCAGTCCTTCGCCGCGCGACGATACGCGTCGAGATTGCAGAACCAGTTCAGCGTGTGCAGCCGGCCGTCATCGCCGTCCACCAGGGCCAGGCTGGTGATCGTGCGGCGGGACAGGGCGGTGGTGATCGCGCCTTCCCAGAACCCCGAATAGCCGTGGCGCAGCCCGAGCCGCTGCAGCGTGGCCGTCAATTGCTGCACCTGGACGATGGCGATGGTGGATTGCGGCGTGCCGGGCGGCAGGGAGGCGAGCGAGACCGCCAGCGAGGCGAGCATCACGGCGCCGCCGTAGAGGGCGGCGAGCGGCATGGCGCCGAAGCGGCGGGCGAGCAGGATCGAGCCCATCACCGTGGAGGGGATGAAGAAGCGGGCGCAGGTTGGGTCGACGATCACCGTGGTGATGACGGTGCCGGCGACGCACAGGACCAGGCTGGTCCAGAGCAGCAGGTCGAGCCGCTCGCCGCGCCCCGTGATGCGGCTGGCGGGCCAGTCGCGGAGCCGGCGCCAGACGGCTTGGCCGCCCTGCCAGCACACCGCCGCGAAGCCCGCCACCAGCGGCACGCGCAGCAGATAGAGGAAGGGTGTGTTGGCGAGGCCGCCTGCGGTCGTGCGGCCGAAGAACGCCGCGCCGAGCAGGCGGATCGTGCTCGTGACGGCGAAACCGAGATGGTCCATCAGCTCCGACGGCGTGGCCAGGGTGACGGTCAGGACGACGCTCTGGAAGCCGCCATTATGCGCCTCGGCGGAGAGCAGGGCGTGGGCGAGCGCGAGGCCGGCCACGGTGGCGCCGGCCGGCGCGACCGGCTGGCGCCACCCGCGCGCCTTGTTAAACCCGAGCAGGGTGACGGCGAGGATGGGCAGGCAGGCGATCAGCTTGAAGATCGGGTCGCTGATGCTGCCGACGGTGACGACGGCGCCGAGCAGGGCGGCGCGGCCGAGGCCGGTCCGCCCGGGGGGAGCCGGGCGCTCCGCCGGACCGATGGCCAGCGCGAAGGCGAGCAGCGTCAGCAGGATGGTGAAGCCGTGGGTGGCGATGCTGGAGAGGAACAGGTCCTCGAAGCGATGGTCGAAGATGTTGAACACCAGCAGCGACGCGGCGAGCGCGGCGGTGCCCGGCCAGTGCCGGGCCGGCCGGCCGAGCAGCGCCAGCGCCGTGCCGAGCAGGCCGATCGCCGCCCAGACCAGCGCCTCCAGCCCCTGCATCAGCACTGGATGATCGCCCAAGGCGAGGCGCAGCAGCGCCTGGCCGAGCACCTCCGTGGGGTAGTAGTTGTCCGGCGCCAGGAGCCAGCCGTGCAGCAGCCAGTTGCCGTCGGCCATCGCCGCGCCGGCCAGGAAGTTGCTCGCGTCGTCTGAGTTGCGGAAGGCGCCCGTCGTCAGGGCGAAGCGGTAGGCGGAGAGCAGCCCGAAGCCGATGGCGAGTGCGGCCGACCAGGCGAGCCGGCGCATCGCCAGCCGGGATGTCGCCGGGCGGGGTGTCGCCGGGCGCGGGGGCCGCGGCGGCGTGACGGCGCCGGCCCTGCTCAAGCGGCCCTGTGCTTGGCGTAGCCGAACAGGGCGAAGTCCTGGTCGAACAGCTCGTCGATCTTGCTGATGGTGGCGGCGGTCATCAGGTGGGTGTAGCGGTATGGGCCGTCCTGGCCCGGTGCGATCTCGGGCGGCTCGGTCACGTTGGCGTTGACGGTGGCGAAAGCCGTGATCCCGACCTGATGGCAGAAGCGGGCGAAGTCGCGCTCGAAGTCTTCCGCCCGGCCGATGAAGTCGATTTTGGTTTCGCCCCCGATGCCGGTCCAGTAGGCGGCGGGATGCAGCGGCAGGCTGGTGTTTCGCCCGACCTCGAGGATCTGATAGGGCTCGACCGCGGCGAACCAGCGGTTGAAGTCGAACTCGGCGGCGGCGAGCTGGGCGAAGTTCTCGGCGAGCTGGCGCATGACCAGCGCCTTGATCCACGGCGCGGGAAACGGCACCGACGGGTGATCGCGGAGGTCGCGCTGCAGTTGCAGGAAGCCGGAATAGACCTTGTCGTAGGGGTTTCGGACGAAGGCGCCGACCGGGTAGCCGGCGCGGCTCTCGGGCAGCATCGCGAAGTCGGCGTAGGTGACGTGCTGGTGCACCACACGCTGCAGGATGGGGTTGTAGTCGAAGAAGCGGCTGTAGGGGCTTTCGTTGAGGGCCTCCAGCCTGGCATGCATGGTCGAGCTGGCGGTTTTCCAGGGCGACAGCAGGATGAAGCGCTGGCGGTGCGACACGATCATCGGGTGGCGTCCATCGGCTGGCGTCCTCGGCTGGCGTCCTCGGGGGCGGCGGGCCTGGCGGTGGCGTGCTGGCCTGGGCGGCCTCACAATCATGCCGTCGACGCGCGCGCAAGGATGCCGGGTGGGCGGCGGCGGGATGACGACGGAAGGGCGGCGGCGTGGCGCGGCAGAGGCTGGCGATCTTCACCATCTGCTCGAACAACTACATGCCGATGGCGCGGGCGTTCCTAGCCTCGGCGCGGCGGTTCCAGCCGGAGGCCGAGCTGTTCGTCTGCCTGGTCGACCACGTGCTGCCGATCGAGGGGCTGTATGGCGCCGGCGAGGCGGAGATCGTGCCGCTGGCGGCGCTGGCGGTGCCGGACCTGCCCGGCTTCACCTTCCGCTACGACGTCATGGAGCTGAACACGGCGGCCAAGCCGTTCATGTTCCTCTATCTGCTGGAGCGCCGCGGCTACGGGCAGGTGCTCTACTTCGATCCCGACATCGAGATCTTCGCGCCGCTCGACGCGGTGCTGGCGCCGCTCGCGGCCGGCGCCGCCTTCATGCTGACGCCGCACGTGCTGCAGCCGGCCGAGCAGGCGGACGCGCCCAACGACCTCAGCTTCCTGCGTTCGGGCGCCTATAATCTGGGCTTCCTGGGCGCGGGGGAGGGGCCGGAGACGCTGGAGGCGCTGCGCTGGTGGTCGCGGCGGCTGCTGCACCAGTGCATCGACGACCAGGATGCCGGGCTGTTCGTCGATCAGAAGTTCATCGACCTGCTGCCGGGCTTCGTCTCGGCGGTGGTGATCCTGCGCGACAGCGCGCTCAACGTCGCCTACTGGAACCTGGCGCAGCGGGCGCTCGAACGGTCCGGCGACGGCTGGAGCGTGGACGGGCGGCCGCTGGTGTTCTTCCACTACAGCGGGTTCGACCCGCAGCGGCCGGAGCGGCTGTCCAAATACACCGGCCGGTTCGCGGACGGCATGGCGGCGCCGCTGGCCGCCCTGCTCGAGGGCTATGCCGGGCGGCTGCTCGCCCTCGGCCATGCCAGGTGGGCGCGCGCGCCCTATGCATATGGACGCTTCGCCTCCGGCACGCCGATCCCCAAGGTGGTGCGGCGGATGTTCCGCGAGCGCCATGCCGGCTGGCCGTCCGACCCGTTCGTCAGCTTCGAGGCGGCGCTCGATCAGCCTTGGCCGGCGGGCGAGAGCGGCTCCGCCTCGGTCGTGGTGACCAACCTGCAGGCGTATCTGCATGCCGGCTCGCCGGTCCTGCGGGCGCGGGTGGACATCGCGACGCCAGCCGGCGAGCACCTGCTGGTGGACTGGTTCCTCAAGCATGGCGGGCGTGAGCTTGGGCTCGACGACCGGCTGGTGCAGCCGACGGCGCTGCGCTTCGGCGACCGGCTGCCGCCATTGCCCGGACCGCGGGCCGGCGCGCTGGATGATGGCCGGGACGTCTCGGTGATCGGCGCGCTGGAGGGCGAGGGCGACGCGGCGGTGCTGGCACGGGCCGGGGTCGCGGCGTTGCGCGCGGCCGGGCTCGGCGTGGATGGCTGTGAGGTCGGCGCAGCGTGCAGGGTGGATGGCGCGGCGGGGCCGCGCGGGCGGGTGCGGCTGCTGAGCCTTGAGGCCGAGCGGCTCGCGGGCGTGATTGCCGGCGCGCCGGGCCTGCTCGCGGGCGCGGCCTATGCGGTGGCGGCGCCGGTCTGGGCGCTGGCCGAGTGTCCGCCGGCGGTGCTGGCGGGGCTGGACGCGGTCGACGAGGTCTGGGCGCCGAGCCGTGCCGCCCAGCTCATGCTGGCCCGTGCGCTCGCCAAGCCGGTGCTGCACATGCCGGCCGCCGTCGCGGTGGCGCCGGCGGAGCGGCGGCGGGCGGCGTTCGGGCTGCCCGAGGGACGGGTGCTGTTCTACGTTGCGGCGGATGGCGCCTCGCCCGGCTGCCAGAACCCCGCCGGTGCGGTCGAGGCGTTCGGGCGCGCGCGCCGTGGCTGGCGCGGTGGCGCGCGGCCGGGGCTCGTCGTCAGGCTGGCGGCGGGCGGTGGCGAGGCGCTAGCCGGGCTGCGGGCGGCGTTGGCGGATGATCCGGACATCTTCCTCGTCGACGGGCCGGCGAGCCGCGCCGAGGACGACGCGCTGCTCGGCCTGTGCGACGCCGTGCTGTCGCTGCACCGCGCCGAGGCGCTCGGGGTGCTGGTGGCGCGGGCGATGCTGCTGGGGCTGGCGGTGATCGCCACCGATTGCGGCGCGACCACCGACCTGGTCACGCCGGCCACCGGCTATGCGGTCGAGCAGCGTCCGGTGCCGGTGCAGGTGCCGGGGCAGGTGCCGGGGCAGGTGGGCGGCCATCTGTTCGGCGACGGCCAGGTTTGGGCCGATCCCGACCTCGACCAGGCGGCCTGGCTGATCGGCTGGCTCGCCGCCGAGCCGGAGCGGGCGGCCGGACGCGTTGTCGCCGCCCGCGCAGAGGTCCGGCGCGTCCATGCGCCCCAGCGGGTGGCGGGGCGGCAGGTCGCCCGGCTGCGCGAGCTCGGGCTGGTGCGCTAGCGGCGATGTCCGCCGCGCCGACGCCGTTCGTCTCCTACACCGCCGGCGGCGAGGACGTGATCCTGCACCGGCTGTTCGCCGGCCAGGCGCGCGGCTTCTACGTCGATGTCGGGGCCGGGCATCCGACGGTCGGCAGCGCCACCCGGGCGCTGCACGACCAGGGGTGGCGCGGCATCAACGTCGAGCCCGATCCTGGCCTGTTCGCCGAGCTGGTGCAGGCCCGCCCGGGGGATGCCAACCACAAGCTGGCGCTATCCGACGAGGAGGGGCAGGTCGCCTTTTGGGCGGTGGCCGGGACCGGGCTGTCGAGCTGCGAGCCGGCGGCGGCGGCGCGGGCGCGGGGGCGGGGGTTGCCGGTGCGCGAGACCACCGTGCGCTGCACGACGCTGGCCCGGCTGCTCGAGGCGTCGGCGCCGGCCGGGATCGACCTGCTGCGCGTCGCCGTCGGCGGCCTCGGGCTGCGGGTGCTGCAGGGGAATGACTGGGGGCGGTTCCGGCCGTCGGTGATCCTGGCCGAGGTGACGCCCGATGGCCGGTCACGCGAGCTGCTGGCCCAGAACGGCTACGACCTCGCCCATGCCGACGGGGCGAGCGCGTTCTTCGTCCGCCGCGGGCTCGCCGTTCCAGAGGGCGCGTTCCTGCCGCCCGGTCCGCATGACCAGGTGTCGCACTATGCGACGGCCGGGCTTGCCGAGCGGTTCGACGTGCTGCAAGCCGAACGGGACGAGCAGCGCCGGCGCATCGCGGCGCTGGAGGGCGAGGCGGGGCGGCTGCGCCATGACGGCGCCCTGGCGCGGAGCGAGGCGGCGCACGCCCGCGCGGAGGCGGCGCAGGCGCTGGAGGCGGCGCGGCAGCTCGGCGCGCAGCGGCTGGCGCTGCGGCGGCAGCTCGAGTTCGCCGCACTCACCGAAAGCCGGCTGCACCTGTCGGTGGCGGAACACGTGGTGGCGCTGCGGCACAGCCAGGCGCAGGCGGCCGCACTCGGCGAGGCGGCGCAGCAGGCCGCGGCGGAGACGGCAGCGCTGCGGGGCTCGACCTCGTGGCGCTTGAGCCGGCCGCTGCGTGGTTTGGCTCGGCTGCTGGGTCGCGGGGGAAGGACGTAAGGCCAGGGGCTTTGCCCCTGAACCCCATTAAAGGCGGAGCCTTTAAAATCCACTTGTTAGTCGTGCCTCCGCGGGGAGGGCGGAGCATCTTCTATAAGGCTGCGACTTTTGGATGAGGCGAAATACAGCAAGATTTTTGCAGGGTCGGCATGAGGGGCGGGTGAGGTAATGTCGCTGGACGAAAGCGTGTGTTTACAATGTGTTATGTGAAATCTTGCCAATAGGCAAGACTTCAATAACCGCCGCCGCGGGGCCTCAGCTCAGTCGATTTCTAACACGATCCAGGCGTTGTCCCATCGGAAATGGGGTCTGGGGCCGCGGGCCCCGTCGTGCGACTGCACGCTAGCGCGTGACGGGTCCAGGGCAGAGCCCTGGCCTTCCTTTCCTTCAAGCCGCCACCGTCCGGCCAGTGCGCCAGGCGGCGTGCAGCGCCTGCAGGCGGCTGGCGGCTTCCAGCACGTCCGGTTCTGCCCACAGGGCGCCGGGATAGGCTTCGTAGGTGTGTTGCGGGTCGAGTGGCACGACCAGGCGGGAGCTGACGGTGTTGAGCTGTGGGCGGGCGGCGATGTCGGGCGCCAGGCCCCAGCCGGTCGTCAGCACCGGCACGCCGGCTTGGGCGGCTTCGGCCAGGTTCAGGCCGTAGCCTTCGCCGCGGTGCAGCGAGGCGTAGACCTGGAGCAGGCCATAGAACTCGTGCATCGGGCAGGGGGTGTGGTCGGTGTCCCAGATCGTGATGCGCGGGTCGTCGCCGGCGAAGCTGGCGAGGTGGCTGAACAGCCGCTCGTGATGCGGGACGTCGTTGCAGCGGATGACGAGGCGGACGTCGGGCCGTCCGGTCGGGGCGGTGGGGAAGGCGGCGCGGAAGGCGTCGATGACGGCGCACGGGTTCTTGCGGGCATAGTTGGAGTTGAAGGAGAACGAGGTGCCGACGACGAAGGCGCCGGCGGGCAGGCCGAGGCGGGCGCGGGCGTGCTCCTGTTCGGCGGCGGTGAGCCGTCGTGGCGGCGCGCGGTCGACGGCGTGCGGCACGATGCGGATGGTGCCGTCATAGTCCGGGATGCCGGCGGCGATGGTGTCGGCGACGAAGGGGGACGGGGTCCAGATCTCGTCCGCGGTCTCGGCGGCGGCGCGCCATGGCTCGGCGACGACGTTCAGCTCCCAGGCCCAGTAGGCGATCTTGGTGGCGGCGGCGAGGATTTCGGGTGGGAACAGGCAGACGGCGTGCAGGTAGTCGGGCGGGTTGAGGTGGATGACGAGGTCGGTGGGCGCCCAGGCGTCGAGCGCGGAGAGCTCGGCGGTGGCCTCGGTGGCGGCGGTGGCGGGCAGGCGGAAGCGCCCTGACAGGTCGAGCGCCAGCGTCTCGACGCCGCGCGCCTGGAGGTCGAGGCGCATCAGCTCGGCGCCGCGCTGCAGGCCGCATCGGGTGCTGAACAGGCCGGCGATGGCGACGCGGCGGCCGACATAGTGGCGGCGCGGGCGGCGTCTGGCCGCGCTCAGCCGCTCCTCCTCCATTTGGCGCTGGCGGGCCTGGGCGAGGCCGTCGGGGGTGAGGTGCTGGCTGGCGCTGACCCGCCGCTCCAGCGTCTCGCGCAGCCTGTCGGCGCCGCCGACCAGCATCCGGCGCAGCGGGCCGGGCAGCCGGCGCACGATGTTGAGCTGAACCATGGCGATCCTCCCGTTCTGCCCGCCGTGCCAGTCTAGGTTGGGCAGTCTAGGTTGGGCAGTCTGGGTTGGGCAGTCTGGATTGGGCAGTCTGGGTTGGGCAGTCTGGGTTGGGCAGTCTGGGTTGGCGTTTGCTTGCTGCAGCTTAGGCGGGGTCGCTCAGGCTCGCCATCGCCTCGGCGGCGGCGGTCTTGTCCGGGGAGGCGCCGTCCAGGATCGTCTTTGCCTGGGCGAACACCTGCTCGGGCAGCAGGCCCTGCATGCAGGCGTGCTGGTGGGGACATTCGGCCAGGCTGTCGAAGCCGCAGGGCGAGCAGGGCAGGACCGCCATCAGCGCCTTGGCGTGCACGCCGCGCGGGCCCCATTCCTGCGGCTGGTGGCTGGCCGAGTAGACCGCCAGCGTCGGCGCGGCGACCGAGGCGGCGAGGTGGCCGATGCCGGAATTGTTACAGATCACCAGGTCAGCGGCCTGCAGGATCGCCGGGATTTCGGCCCAGGCGGTGCGGCCGCTGAGATCGAAGACGCGGTCGGGGCGGCCGCTCTGCTGGACGATGTGGCCGATGCTGCCGGTCTGCGGCCGGGTGCCAACCAGCAGGATCACGCAGTCGAGCTGCTGCACCAGCATCCTGACCAGGCTGACATAGTGCTCGATCGGCCAGTCGCGCAGGTCGGAGTTGCTGATCGGGGCGATGACGATGCGGAAATGGGCGGCGGGCAGGCGGGCGAGCAGCGCCGGCGGCGGGCCGGCGTCGGGCCGGCGGTCGGCGTAGAGCGCGCGGGTGCGGTCGGCGAGGAGCTGCACCAGCAGCGAGAGCTGCTCGCCGATGTGCAGGTCGGCGCGATGGAAGCGGGCGGCGGCGGCGAACTCGAGCTGGTCGAGGCGGACGCCGCTGAAGGTCAGCTTGCCGCGCGGCGGCCGGCCGGCGGCGTGCACCCGGAACTCGTGGCGCCCCCGGCCGCCGTCGCTGATGAACTCGAGCTGCAGGCCGTCGGCGGGCAGGCGGGCGAGCTCGCCGCCGCCGAAGGTCTCGCGGGCGAGGGTTTCGGTGACGTCGCGGGTGACGTCGATCGTGATCCGGACCCGGTCGAGGCCGATCGGCAGGCCGGACATCTGCAGGCCGAAGGTGGCGCGGAAACGGCCGGGCGGGAGCTGGATGTAGGGGCCGTAGACGATGTGGGTGTCGGTCTGGCGGAAATCCGTCGTGTGGCTGAAGGCGGCCCGGCCGGGCATGCGCGAGGTGAAGCGCTCGGGGCTGTAGAGGACGTTGCTGATGCGCCTGTCGCGGTCGGTCGAGCGCAGCGCGTGGTCGAACGGCAGCACGACGTCGAGGAAGCCGAAGCGGGTGCTGGCGCCGATGCCGCATTTGGTGTGCGCCTCGATGCGCTCCAGCAGGTGGCGGGTGTCTTCGTCGACGCGCAGGTCGACGGCGATGTCGAACCCGCCGGCGACGGCCTGGTCGAACAGCTCGAGCGGCTGGTGCGGCTTGCCATCCCAGCCGCCGCGGGCGTTCTCGGGGAAGAAATTGTAGACGACCACCTCGTCGACGAGGCGGGAGGCCTCGGCGGCGGCGCGGTTCCAGGCGCCGACGACGAGGCGGATGTGGTCGTTCGCGAAGGCCCCGCGCAGCCTGGCCAAGGCGGGCAGGCCGATGATGAAGTCGCCGAAATGGTCGAGCTTGAGGGCGACGATGCGGCGGCGGGCCGGCATCGCCTTGCCGAAATCGTAGAGGGCGAGGTCGTAGGGGCTGCCCGGCAGGGTGGTGATGGCCTGGCTGCCGGCGTCGGCGGGGCGGACGACGTCCTCTGCCAGGGCGGCGGCGATCGGGTCGAAGCTCGAGGGCCGCGCGGGCGCCGGCGCCTCGAGCGCGAGCGGCCAGGGCGGCGGCTCGATCTTCTCGAGCACCAGCTCGAGCTCGTAGCAGCCGCCCGAGTGGCGCTCCGGCGGCAGGCTGTAATCGAAGCCGAGGTCGTTATCGGCGAGGTGGCGCAGGCGGTAGCTGTTCGGCGCCAGCGAGCCCTCGACGTCGGCCATCAGCGAGCCGGGGGTGTAGAAGCGCTTGTGGTCGGCGTTGTAGCGCGAGGGCGGGGCGATGCGCTTTTCGTAGAGATACTGGTGCGGCACCATGATGACGAGGAAGCCGCCGACCTTGAGGACGCGGAACCAGTCGCGCAGGGCGTTCGGGAAATCCTCGATGTGCTCCAGGCAGTGGCTGGCGAACACCGCGTCCTGCGACAGGTCGGCGAAGGGCAGGGTGCGGCCGTCATAGCCGGGGTAGTCGAGCTCGACGCCGATCGCGGTCTCGACGATCGGCACGACGTCCTCGATGTAGCCCTTGTAGCCGATGTCGAGGATGCTCTCGCCCGACAGGTATTTGTCGATGAAGCCGTTGCTCAGGCGCAGGTCGTAGGTTTTCGAGGCTTCCTCGCCGACGCGCCTGCGCTCTGTGCTGTCGCTCACTCGCATCCCTTTCCGTGGCTGGTCTGGCTTGCTGCCCACCGTGCGAGCGATGCGGGCACGCGGCTGTCGTGATGTCTATCGGGTCGGATCGGGCGGTCAAGCGGTGCGGTGGGTTTGGGGAGGTAAGCAAGGCGAGGGCGCTGCCCTCGACCTGCCGGGGCCTGAGGCCCCAGACCCCCATTCATTAGGGAGGGTGTTCCAGCGGCCGCTTTCTTGGCTTGCGCAGCTTACTGAATGGCTGCGCCGCTCGCTGTCGCGGGCTTAAGGCTGATGAATTGGTTCTAAAAGCCGCCGGCCTTTGGTGGGGTCAAGGGGCGGCGTAAGCCAAAGGTTCCGACTGCGCGAGGCGCAGCTGGGAGGGCTTACGGAGGGGAGGCCCCTTGCCGTCTCAGCCGGGTGGGGTGGCGTGCTCGACGAGCGCGTCGGGCATCAGCGCGTCTGCCACCGCCTCCTTCTTGCGTTGCGGCAGCAGCTTCATCGTCAGGATGAAGCTGGAGAGGCACAGGCAGATGATGTTCTGCACGATGATCGCCCACTGCATCAGCAGCAGGCCGTAGACCAGCCAGGCGACGAAGCCGACCACCGTGATGACGTACATCTTCAGCGAGATGCCGTCGGTGTTGCGCGAGCGGATGACCGCCCAGGCCTGGGGCACGAAGCTGATCATCGACAGGGTGGCGGCGAACAGGCTGACGACGGTGACCGCGTTGAACGACTTCATTCGCCGAGCTTAACGGTTGTGGCGGGCGGACTCCTAAAGCTCCTGATGTCGGGCGACGCAAGCATCGCAACCATGCTCAGCAGCACGGCGCCGGCGCTCACGCCGAGCGCCGTCTCGGTGCCGAGCAGGCTGGCCGCCGGGCCGCACACGGCGTAGCCCACCGGGGCCAGGCCCATGACCACCAGGCCGACGAGCGAGCTGACCCGGGAGAGGAAGTCGGGCGGTATGCTCTGCTGCAGCGTGGTCTGGACCAGGATGTTGACGACGGCGAGGGCGATGCCGAACACCAGGCTGCCCAGCGCCAGGCTCGGCACCGGCGCGTGCAGGGCCAGCATGACGAGGGGCAGGGCGAGCAGCGCGGTGGCGAGCTGGATCAGCAGCAGCGGGCGGGCGATGTGCAGGCGCAGCATGAGCAGGCCGCCGACGATGCCGCCGAGGCCGGTGGCGGACGCGATCAGGCCCCAGGTTCGCGCACCGGCGTGCAGGGCGGCGAACATCGACGGGCCGAGCACGAAGAAGGGCGCGAAGGCGAACAGGTTCAGCAGGCCGTACTGCAGCGTCAGCAGCTGCAGCCAGCGGTGGCGGCGGAACTCGCTCCAGCCCAGCCGGATGTTGGTGGACATCGAGGTGGTGGACACCGGCGGCTGGCGCGACACCCGCATGAGCGACAGGCAGGCGGCGCTGGCGGCGTAGGAGGCGGCATCGAGGCCGATGGCGATCGGGGCGCCGCCGAGGCCGACGAGCAGGCCGCCGAGCGCGGGGCCGACGACGGCGGACAGCGAGCCGGACAGGCCGGTCAGGCTGTTGGCGTCCTTGATGTGGTCGCGGCCGGCGACTTGCGGGATGAGGCCGCTTTCGGCCGGGCCGTAGAACGCGCTGCCGACGCCGCCGCAGGCCGCCAGCGCCAGCAGGCTGAGCAGGGACGGATGGCCGCGCAGCAGCAGGATCGCCAGGATCGACTGCGAGGAGCAGCGCAGCAGGTCGGCGCCGACCATCAGCCGCCGTCGTGGCCAGCGATCCGCGACCGCGCCGCCGAGCAGCATGAGGAGCACCGTCGCCGTCGACTGCGAGGCCAGCACTAGGCCGACGGTGGAGGCGGAGTAGCCGGTCACCAGCAGGGCGAAGGTGAGGGCGACCGGCACCGTCGCGGTGCCCAGGGTGGAGACGCTGACGGCGGCGAAGAACAGGGCGAAGTCGCGGTGGCGGAGCAGGTGGCGCTCGACGGGGGGCGCCGGCGGGGGCGGGAGATCGGCTTGCATGCAGGGCGGGCAGTAGCAGCACGGTCGGCGTCTGTAACCTGGGCGGCGGATGGTTCGGCGTGGCGGGGCGCGCCGCGGGTCGCCCGACCAGGCTGGCGGTGGCGGTGGCGGTGGCGGTGGCGGTGGCGGCGGCAAGGAAGTGTTAACCAGTTGCAGGCAGACTGCGATGATGCCGCGTCCGTCCCGCATCCATCTGTCCCGTGCCGGGCCTCGCAGTTGGCAGATGCTGGGCCACGCTGCGTCCTGGATGGCGGCGTTGACCATCCTCGGCGGGTTGATCTGGCTGAGCTGGACGGGCACTCAGACGCGTGACCAACTGCGTGTGGCCGGTGCTCAGGCGGTGCGCATCGCCGAACTGCGCGGCACGTTTTCCTACCTTGGCGAGTGGCTGACGATGTCGGCCAGGATGGCGGCGGCAACGGGTGATCGGCGCTGGATTGCGCGCCATGACGAGGCTGAGCCGCAGTTGGCGGCGGCGATGGCCGAGGCGGTGCGTCTGGCGTCGCCGAGCATTGGCGCTGAGCTTGGCCAGAGCACCGTGGAAGCAAGCCACGGCCTGACCGACATGGAGCGCGCCTCGTTCGCCCGGCTTGACGCCGGGGACCAGGCCGGCGCCCGCAGGCTGCTCGACAGCCCGGAATTCACCTACCTGGAGGCGGTCTACAGCTCGGGCATCGACGCGTTCGGCGAGGAGCTGGGGCTGCTGGCGGCGGCGCGCACGAAGGCGCTGAACGACCGGTTGTGGACGAAGGCGCTTGGTCTTGGGCTGTGCATGGTCATGCTCGTTGCGGCCACCGTCGCGCTGCGCGGCTATATCCAGGTTCAGGGCGCGGTGGCGCGGACGAGGCAGGCTTCGCGTGTCGACGGCCTGACCCGGTTGCCAAACCGACAGCACCTCAGCGAGATGCTGCAGGCGCTGGCGGTCGAGCGATATGGCACCGGCGACCTGGGCGTGCTGCTGCTGCTCGACCTGGACCGGTTCAAGGCAATCAACGACGTTTACGGCCATGCTGCCGGTGACCGGCTGCTGCAGGTTATCGCCGAGCGCATCCTGGACGCGGCGAGCAGCGGCGACCTGGTCGCCCGCCTCGGCAGCGACGAGTTTGCCTATTTTGCGCTTGTCGATGCGGCGGCGGCCTCGAGCTTCGGGGCAGAGCGCGCCGCCCAGCTGGCGTCGCGGCTGCTGAGCGCCGTGCAGCAGCCGTTTAAACTGGCAGAGAACGCGTCGGTGCAGATCGGCGCCAGCGCGGGGCTTGCGACCTGGTGCCTCGACGAAGAGGATGTCGGTGCCTTGACCCGCCGGGCCGACGTCGCGCTGACCCGGGCGAAGGCCGATGGCAGCGGCCGGTTCTGCTGTTTCGAGCCGGTGATGGACGCGCAGGTTCAACGACGGGCCAAACTGGAGAGCGACGTTCGCGAGGCCGTCATGAGCGGCCATATGGTGCCGCATTTCCAGCCCTTGATCGAGCTCGCCACCGGCCGGCTCGCCGGCTTTGAAATGCTGGCCCGCTGGTCGCATCCGACCCGCGGCATCGTCTCGCCGGGCGAGTTCATTCCGATCGTCGAAGAGCTTGGGCTGATCGGCGCCATGACGGGCTGGCTGCTGAGCCGGGCCTGTCGCGTCGCCACGAGCTGGCCGGCTGATACCCTGCTGGCCTGCAACATTTCGCCGCTGCAGTTGCGCGACCGCAGCCTGCCGACGATGATCCACGCGGCCTTGGACGTGGCCGGGCTGTCGGCGCACCGGCTGGAGCTGGAGATTACCGAGAGCGCGGTGGTGGGCGACCTGGAGCTGGCCGGCGACCTGGTCGGCGAGCTCAAGTCGCTCGGGGTGCGGCTGGCGCTCGACGATTTCGGCACCGGCTATTCCACCCTTCGCCATCTGCAGGCGATGCCGTTCGACAAGATCAAGATCGATGCGAGCTTCGTCGGCTCGATGATCGGCAATGCGGACAGCCGCACGATCGTGGCCGCGGTGATCGGACTTGGGCGCAGCCTTGGGCTGACCACGGTGGCCGAGGGCGTCGAAGAACCCGAGACCCTGGCGCTGCTCAGCGAACTCGGCTGCGACGTCGGCCAGGGTTGGCTGTTTGGTCGTCCGATGCCGGAGACGGCCATCCCGGCTTACCTGCGACAGTTTGCCGAGGCGGGGCAGCCGGGCCGGCTCGTCGATGGTGCCGTCGCGATCCCTGTCGCATCCTCGCTGGGAGCTGTTGGGGCGCCGTGCGGCACGGCTTGGCCGCTGGTAGAGCCCCGGGTGGCCGAGCTGGAAGCTGGGTTTTCTTCGTGAGACTGCAGCGTCGGGCGAGACCGACACCTGCATGATTTGGCGCAGCAGCCGACCGGGCCAGTGTTGGCCATCGGGTGGACGCCGCGATGGCGTCCGCGCCATAGGCTTTCTGGTGAGCGCCGCAGCGAAGCGTCAGTTCGCTGTTCCAGAACAGCGCCTTGAGCGTCTGGACGTCGTTCTCGACCAGAGCGTCGTCGTAACGACTGACCAGGGCCGTGACTTCGGCGACAACGCGGGGATCATTGATCGTCATACCCGTCCAGCGAACCAGAGGCACAATGCCTCACGGCGCTTTCAGCCACAGCGTGTGGCTGCGATACGAGATCATCACTGGCACGTGCGTGAGTAGAGAGGCGCCGAGCAGCATGTCCGCTCCTCGCAGACCCGGCACGTCTTGGGTGGCCACCAGGAGCGGCACGTCCTTCAAGGTCACGCCGCCGATGGACAGGCTGGCGGCGCGCTGCCGTGTTCCGGACAGGCTGTCCTCCCCGATGCCGCCGATCCTCAGAGCGTTGCCAGCCGTCGCCAGGCCGATGCGGCGCGCCACTGCCGGGTTCAGCAGAGTTCCACCGGCGCCGGTGTCCAGCATCGCGCGGATGGGTTGGCCGTTCACCATCACCTGGACCAGCAGCGCGTCACCGTCGCCGAGCTCGAACGGCACCGTGGTCCAGCGCGTCGGGTTCGTTGCCGCGTCCGGTGGCGCGATGCGGCCGCAGCCGGAAGGCGCGGTGTAGAGCCTGAGCGTGCTGCCCGGTTCGTCCAGCGCCACGTCGTAATGGGCCAGCAGGTCAGCGCCGATGATGCCCGCGACCGGCTCCTCGGACGGGCGGCCGAGCCGGCCGTTCAGCGCGCTCTGCCAGACCGCGATGTTTCGGTAGGTGACGCCGCCCAGCACCATGGTGTGGACTTGGTCGATCTCAAAAAACGCGCCGCCGTCGACGCCGCCGACCATGGCCGAGCGCGGATAGTCCTTGATCGGTCGCAAGCCGAGCTGGGCGGCAGCTTGCGGCGTGATCATGCTGTCCGCGGCGCCGGTGTCGATCATCATGCCGACGACCTGGCCTTCAAGCTGAACCGGCACCGTCGCATGCCCCTCGCGCATCAGCACAGGGATTGTCGAGTGCCAGACCAGGCTGCAGCCATCCTCGGCCCGCAAGGCGGTCGGCAGGGTGACGATCAGGGCGGCGATCAGGCTTGATATGACGCGCATGCTTCTGTTTTTCCTTTGGTAAAGAAAGCAAGCGGTTCTTTTTTGAAAAAAAGAACCAAAAAACTTTTGCCCAATACGAGTTGCGGTGGCGCCGTTCTAACTTTTTTCTTCTTTTTTAAAGAAGGGTTTTTTTACTCACTCAACGCCACCGGCTGCAAAGCTTCAAACTGATCACCCGGGCCGGGGTTGTCCGGGTGGGAGGCGCCGCCGAGCTGGTGGACGATGCCCCAGACGGCGTTCAGCGCCGTCTGGATTGCGCCTTCGGCCCAGGCCGGCGTCCAGGAGATGCCGTCGCCGGCCAGGAAGATGCCGCGCTGCGAGGGCGGCGCGCGGTCCTGCATGAAGTGGCAGAACATGCGCCTGTTGTAACGATAGTGTCCCGGCAGCGCGCCCTTGAAGGCGCCGAGGAAGTTCGGGTCGTTCTCCCAGGACACGGTGATCGGGTTGCCGATCACGTGGGCGGCGATGTCGACCTTGGGGTAGACGCGGCGCAGCGCCTGCAGCATCAGGTCGACGCGCTGCTCGACGGGGAGCGGCAGCACCTTGAGCGCGTCGCTCATCCAGGAATACGACAGGCAGATCACCGCCGGACGGTCGGCGCCGTGGTCGAACAGGTAGGTGCCGCGGGTCAGCCGGTCGGTGAGCGTCATGCTCATGACGTGGCGGCCGGTTTCCGGATCGCGGTCGCGCCAGAACGGGCGGTCGACCATGACGAAGGTCTTCGAGCTCTGCATGTAGCGGGTGCGGTCGAGCGCCATCCACAGGTTGTGGCTGAACAGCTCCTCCTCGACGCGGACATGGGTGGTCAGCAGCCAGGACTGGCAGGTGACCAGCACCGCCGGGTAGCGCCGGCTGGCGCCCCAGCGGTCGGTGACCTCGATCGGTGCGTCCGCGGCAGCTTGATGGACGCGTGCGATCGGCACGGCTTCGTGGGCGCGTGCGATCCGCACGGCTTGGTGCGCGCGTGCGATCCGCACGACTTCGTGCGCGCGTGCGATCCGCACGACGCCGGGCCGTGGCGCGCCCTGGTGCAGGCTTGCGAGCGAGGTGCCGCGCGGCCAGTGGGCGCAGTCGTCGGGCGTTGCCGTCCAGAGCCGGCGCGGCAGTTGCTCGGCGCCGCCGACGACGAGGCGTTGGTCCTCGTCGAGGTTGGTCGAGACGACGCGCAGGATCTCGAGCATCGAGTTCGGGAAGTCGCTGTCCCAGCCGCCGGTGCCGAAGCCGACCTGGCCGAAAATCTCGCGGTGGCGGAAGCTGTGGCGCTGGAAGGCGCGCGAGCTGGCGACGTAGTCGTAGAAGGTGCGCTCGTCCCAGAGCGGCACGATGGCGTTCCACTGCCGCTTGAGCTCGGCGACGTCGCGGTGGCGGATCGCCCGCTGCAGGGCGGTGAAGGAGACGCCATCCTCCAGCGCGTCGCGCCAGGCCTCCGAGATCTCGCGCAGCAGGGTCGGCAGCGGGTCGGTCGGTTCGACGTAGAGCTGCTCGCCTTCGAGGTCGATCAGCGTGCTCGGCGTGGTCGGGCCGAGCGGGTTGGGGAACGGCTCGCTCTGCAATCCCATCGCGTCGAGGTAGTGGTAGAAGCCGGTCGACGAGGTGGGGAAGCGCATGCCGCCGAGCTCGGCGATCAGGCCGGAGCCGCCGTCGAACGGCTCGGAGCGCAGGCGGCCGCCGATGCGGCCGGCCTCGTAGAGCACCGGCTTGAGGCCGAGGCGCATCAGCTCGTAGGCGGCGACCATGCCGGCCAAGCCGCCACCGACGACCGCGACCTCCTGGCCGTGGCGCTCGGCGGGCAGGCGGCCGAGGCCGGCCGGATGGGCCAGCCAGTCGTCATAGGCGAAGGGGAAGTCCGGCCCGAAGGCGGTGACCGGCGGCTGGGTGGGCTGGTCCTGGTGCAGAACGCTCATGCGGGAGATATAGCAGGCGGAAGGCAAAAACTTTTGCCCGCTGTCGCGCCTCCAGTGGGCAAAAGTTTTTTGCCTCTTTTTTTCAAAAAAGAAGACGCTTTTTTAGTCTGCTTCCGGCAGCCGCACGATGAAGCGCGCGCCGAGCACTCGTCCTGTCGCGTCGCGCCGGTTCTCGGCGCTGATCCGGCCGTGCAGCGCCTCGACGATCTGGCGGCTGATCGACAGTCCGAGGCCGGAGTGCTTGCCGAACTGCTCCGCGGCGGGGCGTTCGGAGTAGAAGCGGTCGAAGATGTGCTCGAGCTTGGCTTCCGGGATGCCTGGGCCTTCGTCGTCGACCGCGATTTCGACCAGGCTGTCGGTCTGGCGGGCGTGGATGCGAATGGTGCCGCCGGGCGGCGAGAACGAGCGGGCGTTGCCCATCAGGTTGCGCAGCACCTGCACCAGGCGGCCCTCGACCGCCTGCACCGCCAGCTCGCCCTGACCCAGGCGCAGGGTGGTGTGCGGCTCGGTGTCGCCGCGCGTCGCCTCGGCGATCTCGGCCAGCGCGGTCAGCATCGGCGCCACTGGCACCCGCTCGGTCGGCGTGCGCGACAGCTCGGCGTCGACGCGGCTCGCATCCGAGATGTCGCTGATCAGCCGGTCGAGCCGGACGACGTCGTCGGCGATGATGGCGAGCAGCTTGCGCCGGCGCGCCGGGTCCTCGATGCGGGCGCCCTCCTCGTCGCCACGGCGGAGCGTCTCGATGGCGCTGCGGATCGAGCTCAGCGGATTTTTGATCTCGTGGGCGACGTCGGCGGCGAAGCGCTCGATTGCGTCCATCCGGGCCCACAATGCGGCGGCGCTGTCGGCCAGCGCGGCGCCGAGCTCGGCGATCTCGTCGCGGCGGCGCAGGACCGTGGCCGGCACCGAGCCCTCGCGGCCGCTGCCCTCGCGCATGGCGTGCGCCGCCTGGGCGAGGCGCAGGATCGGCCGGGCGATCGTCATCGACAGGTACCAGGACAGCAGCACGGTGAGCGCCAGGGCGAGGACGAACAGGCCGAGGATCGACAGCCGGACGTCGAGCAGCGAGGTGTCGACCTCGCGGGCGTCACGGGTGAGCAGGACGATGCCGACCGTGCGGTGGTTGCGCTCGACCGGCTCGGCGACGGTGACGAGCAGCCGGTTGTCGACGGTGCGACGGATGTAGGGCGGCATCTCGTGGCTGTCGTTGCTGGAGGTGAGGCGCAGCTCCTGGCGCACGTCTGGCTGCCAGTCGACGCCGGCGTTCGGGCTGGCGGCGAGCACGCCGCGGTGATGCGGCATCAGCCCCAGCAGCCAGTCGTAGCTGCGGGCGACGACGCCGAGCAGCGGGCCGCGGTCGGCGGCCGGCGGCATTGGCTCGGCCGTCACGGCACCGGGGCGCAGCCGGCTGTCGGCGATCTCCTGGCCGTCCGGCGAGTAGAGCTTCGCCTCGGCGTTGGGCGTCGGGTCGGTGAGGCGGCGGAGCAGCGGGCGGGCGAGGTCGGGGACCAGCACCGGGTCGTTCGGATTGGTCTGCCGGACGGCGCTCTCGCCCAGGGCGCCGGCGTAGATGCGCGCCTGCTCGCGCAGCGCGCCGACCTCGGCCTCGAGCAGCCCGTTCTGATACTGGTCCAGGTAGAGCAGCGTGGCGACGAGTAGGGCGAGCGGCATGGCGTTGACGAGCAGGATGCGGCGCATCAGCGGCGACACCCAGCGGCGCCGGCGTGGCCGTGCGGGCAGCGCGCTGGGGACGGTCAGCCCGGCTGGCAGCGCGCTGTCGGGCATCAGCTTTCCTTGTAGCGGTAGCCGATGCCGTACAGCGTCTCGATGTGGTCGAAGGCGTCGTCCACCGCCTTGAACTTCTTGCGCACGCGCTTGATGTGGCTGTCGATCGTGCGGTCGTCGACGTAGATGTTCTCGCCGTAGGCGGCATCGATGAGCTGGTCACGCGACTTGACGAGGCCGGGGCGGGTGGCCAGCGCCTTGACCAGCAGGAACTCGGTGACGGTGAGCTGGATGTCGGCGTCGCGCCAGGCGCACTGGTGCTTGGTCTCGTCGAGCTTGAGGTCGCCGCGCTGGATGAGCCCGCCGACGGGGGTGCCGGAACCCTCGGCGCGGCTGCTCTCGTTGCGGCGCAGCAGGGCGCGGATGCGCTCGAGCAGCAGGCGCTGGCTGAACGGCTTGGTGATGTAGTCGTCGGCGCCGAGGCGCAGGCCCATCAGCTCGTCGACCTCCTCGTCCTTGCTGGTCAGGAAGATGACCGGCATGGCGGAGCGCTGGCGCAGCCGCTGCAGCAACTCCATGCCGTCCATGCGCGGCATCTTGATGTCGAGCACGGCGAGGTCGACGGGCTTGGCGCTCAGGCCCTGCAGGGCGCTCTCGCCGTCGGTGTAGGTGCGGACCAGGTAGCCTTCCTGCTCCAGGGTCATTGACACAGACGTGAGAATGTTGCGGTCGTCATCGACCAGGGCGATCGTTTGTTTCATGGTGCGGTATGATCTCGGCCGGAATTGTGGCGCAATGAGGGGGTCGGCACGGACGCAGTATGACACAAACTGAGGCACGTGACGTCATGCCTGGCTGGCCCGAGGCCGGCTTTGAGGCGCGCGGGCTGCTGCGCGGCGCGCGCAGCGCGTCGCTGGCGACGCTGGGCGGCGGGATGCCGTTCGTCTCGCTGGTGACCCATGCGGTGGACACGGACGGGGCGATCCTGATGCTGCTGTCGGGGCTGTCCGAGCATACGCGGCAGCTTCAGGACGAGCCGGGCTGCTCGCTGATGGCGCTCGGGGCGTCGAGCGGGCCGAACCCGCAGACCACGCCGCGGGTCAGCGTCACCGGCATCGCCGCGCGGGCAGGTGAGCCGCGGCTGCGGGCGCGCTGGATCGCGCGGCATCCCTATGCCGGGTTCTATGCCGGCTTCGCGGACTTCGCGCTGTGGCGCCTGGTGCCGCAAGCTGGGCTGATCGTCGCCGGGTTTGGCCGCGCCGCGCGGCTCGATGCAGACGCGCTGCGGCCGGATCCGGCGGTCGGCGAGGCGTTGGCGCAGCGTCTACCGCAGCTTGCCGCGGCGTGGCGGGCGCGGGCGGGCGCGGCTGGGGAGCTCTGCGGCGTGGATGCGGACGGCGCCGACATCGAGACGAAGGATGGGCTGCGGCGGCTCGCGTTCGCGCATCCGGCGATTTCAGCCGATGCGGCGGCGGCGCTGTTGATGGCGGCGGGACCGGCAGGCTGAGCCGCCTCGACGGTGAGGCAGGCACGCCGCCTCCCCGATTATGGCCGCGCGGGTTAACTCTTCGTTCAGCTTGCTCGGCTAGTCTTGGGCCGAACTTCGGGTCAGGTCTTTGGACGCAGCTCCCCACAATGATCGTGCCACCGCCGGGACGATAGAGCTTGCAGGAGAGCTGGCAGGTCCTTGGCCGCGGATCACCCATCGGCTCCGCGGCATCCTGTCGCTGTCGCTGTGCGGATGCATCCTGCTGGCGGCCATGACGATGTGGCTGGCGGCGCAGCATGGCGCCGCGCTCGGCCGCCTGGCGTCGACGCAGGCGGAGGTCGCGGGCGGCCCGCTGGTGTCCGACCTACACTGGCTTGGGGCGCCGGGCGGCCGTGTGGCGGCGCCGGAGATGGTGGCGCTCAGGCTGGCGCTGATGCGCGCCGAGCTGCCGAGCCTGACCGACACCGGGGTGGTTCAGGCGGCTGGCCTACTTGACCGTGCCGATGCGCTCGCCCGACATCCTGGCGATCCGGCGGCGCAGCGCGCGCTCCCCGCCGTGCTGCTCCAGCTCCAACGCGTGCTTGCCGGCCCGACCGCTCCGGCTCCCGAGCTCGGGCAACTGCGGCAATTACAGACCGTGTTGTTCTTCGTCGTGCTCGGCCTGATCAGCTATGGCGGCGCGCTGGTCTTCGTCATGCTTCGCCACAATGATCTGCTGTTGGGCGCACACGAGAAACTGCGTCAGCTCGCCGCGACACTGCACCAGGCCGGTGGTGAGTTGGCTGACGCGAACCAGGCCGCTTGGAGCGCCAATGCGGCGTTGAGCCAGCAGAACCAGCGCTTCGATGCGGCTCTGAACAACATGTCGCACGCCCTCTGCATGGCCGATCAGCAGGGCCGGCTGATCGTCTGCAATCGTCCGTTCCTCGAGCTGTTCGGCATCGGTGCCGTTGCCAGCACGCCTGGCCTGTCGGTTGCCGCGATGCTCGAGGCGGCGGGTCGCAGCAGCCGGCTTGGCGCGACGACGGTGGCGCGGCTCGCCCGGGAACAGTCGGCCCTCGTGGAGGCCGGCGAGCCGCGCACGTTGCTGCATGAGGGCGACGGCTCCGCCCTGAGCATCGAGTTCCGTCCGATGGCGGATGGTGGCTGGGTGGCGACCTATGAGGACGTCACGGACCGGCGCCGATCCGAGGCGCGCATCGCCTTCATGGCGGATCACGACGTGCTGACGGGCCTGCCGAACCGCGCGCGTTTCCAGCAGCATCTGCAGGCCTGCCTGCGTGAGCCGCAGGCGGACAGCCTAGCCGTGCTGCTCATCGACATCGACTTCTTCAAGGACGTCAACGACCTGCTGGGCTACACCGCGGGAGATGAAGTCCTGACCATGGTGGGCGAGCGGCTGCGCTTGGCGATGCGCGAGCACGACCTGGTGGCGCGGCTCGGCGGCGACGAGTTTGCGGTGATGCAGCGCGGCACGACGCAGCCCGATGCCGCCGCCAGCCTCGCCGAGCGCCTCGTCGCTGCCTTGGCGGAACCCTATGACGTTAATGGACGACGCACCGTTGCAACCGCGAGCGTCGGCGTTGCCGTTGCGCATCGGCGGTCAGGCGCCGAGCAGCTTCTGAACCATGCCGGCGCTGCGCTGAACCAGGCCAAGCTTGCCGGACGGGCCGGATATGCCGTGTTCGCGCCCGAGATGGACCTCGCGCTGCATGAGCGGCGACTGCTCGCCGCCGACCTGCGCGATGCCCTCAAGTGCGAGCAGTTCGAGCTATACTACCAGCCGATCTATGATCTCAGCAGCGGCGAGGTCAGCAGCATTGAGACGCTGCTGCGCTGGCATCATCCGGCACGTGGCATGATTTCGCCGGCCGTCTTCATTCCGCTGGCCGAGGAGATCGGCCTGATCACGCACATTGGCGAGTGGGTGCTGCGCATGGCCTGCCAGCACGCGAGCCGCTGGCCGGCCGCAATCAAGGTCGCGGTGAACCTGTCGCCACTCCAGTTCAAGCTTGCCGACCTGCCTGAGCAGGTCGCGGCGGCGCTGCGGGAGGCCACGCTGGCACCGCACCGCCTGGAGCTGGAGATCACCGAGAGCGTGCTGCTCCAGGACGATCAGCGCATCTCCGACATTCTGCGACGCCTGCACGCCCTTGGCGTCGGCATTGCGCTCGACGATTTCGGCACCGGCTACTCGTCGTTGAGCTACTTGCGTCGGTTCAGCTTCGACAAGATCAAGATCGATCGCTCGTTCGTTGCCGGCATGGGCGAAGAGCCGGAAAGCCGAACGATCGTGGAGTCGGTCATCGGTCTCGCGCGCACCCTTGGCGTGCGCACCACCGGGGAAGGCATCGAGAGCGAATGCCAATTGGCGTACCTCCGCGCGGCCGGCTGCAGCGAAGGGCAGGGCTACCTGTTGGCTCGTCCGCTGCCGCTTGGGGACATGCTCGCCGGCTTGAGCTCAACCGAAGTGTCGCTTTTACTCGGCGCAGCGGCGGCGGCGGACCTTCGCCTGTTGGCGGTGCGACGCATCGACGGTGTGGAGCGCTCCTGGCCGCCTTCGAGTGGCGAGGATCACGGGGCGTTTAGCACAGCGCAACACCACGACCTGCTGAAAGCAGCGCACGCGTAGGCTGGTCGTTGCTGGCTGTTTGGCTGCGGTTATTTGGCTGCCGGTTACTTGGCTGCCGGTTACTTGGCTGCCGGTTATTTGGCTGCCAGACTCTACAACAGGTGTCATCGCGGGTCCGGCCGCGGCGTCTGGCAGCGCAGGGTCAACGGTGTTTCGGCCAGCGGCGACAGCCCGGCCGAGCTGAGCCTCGACAGTTCGCATGTGAAGGCGCACCGCTCAGCCGCCGGTGCAAGAGGGGGAGTGGGCGCCGCGCGATCGGCCGACCGCGCGGCGGCCGCACAACGAAAAATCCATCGCCTGGCCGATGATCGCGGCAGACCGGTCGCAATCGCGCTGCCGCCCGGCAACATCGCCGACAGCAGCATGGCCGTGCCCCTGCTCAGTGCAAGCGCACCGTTCAGGCGCCTGATCGCTGACAAGGCCCCATCCGCTAGATACGATGCCGACAGCCTGCGCACACGGTTGCAGGACAGGCGGATCAAGGCGGTCATACCGTCCACCGCAAGCCGCACGATCGCCTACCCTCTTGACCGGCGAGCCTACAAACGCCGCAACGTCATCGAACGGCTGTTCGGCCGGCTGAAGAACTGCCGCCGCATCGCCACCCGATACGACCGCTTGGCGCGCAACGACATGGCTGCCGTCGCACTCGTCGCCAGCGTCACTGAGTGGACTTGAACGAGTCCCCCCTACCTAGATCACGGTGACGACGGTGCGCACGGATCGCGCCGCACCAGACGGCCTAACGGCTAAACCGTCGAGGCTTCGGTGGTTGCCGATCCGGGGAGGCGGAGCAAAGGTCTGACGGTGCGGGCGGTTCCGCTCAGTCTAGGGCGCCTGGGGTTGAGGCGAGCGCTTGCCCGTCCGGGAGGCACGTTCGGCACCCAGCACGAGCGCCGGCGCCGTGCGAGATGCCGACCGCCCCGCGCGGTTGACGGACGGCGCGTTGAGCCCCCGGGGGTGCCCGCCTCGCCGTCGAACGCCCGCCTGGTGGTCTGACGGCCGGGCTCAGCCGTGGCGCTCGACCTCGGCCGGGCTTTGCCGGCTCAGGGTCGTGTAGGCGTCGACCAGGGTCTTGGTGATTCGGCCGGGCTCGTATTGGTGGTCGGCGATGCTGCGGATCGGGGTCACCTCGGCGGCGGTGCCGGCCAGGAACGCCTCGCTGGCGCGGGCGAGGTCCGCCTCGGGGATCGCGCGCTCGACGACCGTCATCTGCTGGCGGCGCGCGATCGACATCACGGTGCGCCGGGTGATGCCGTCGAGGAAGCAGTCGGGCGTCGGCGTGTGCAGCTCGCCGTCGATGACGAAGAAGATGTTGGCGCCGGTTGCCTCGGCGACCTGGCCGCGCCAGTCCAGCATCAGGGCGTCGTTGAGGCCCTGCTCCTCGGCCTGATGCTTGGCGAGGGTGCTGGTCATGTAGAGGCCGGAGGCCTTGGCGGCGGTGGGTGCGGTGTTCGGCGGCGGGCGGCGCCAGTCGGCCATGCCGAGGCGAATTCCTTTCATGTAGTCGTGGCCGAACAGGTTCGGCCACGGCCAGACGGCTACCATGAGGTGGATGACGCTCTGCTGAGCCGAGACCGACAGCTGCTCCGAGCCGCGCCAGGCCAACGGGCGGACATAGCCCTCCGTGAGCCCGTTGGCGGCCAGCGTCTCGATGCAGGCGGCATCGATCTGCTCGGCGCTGTATGGTATCCTGAAGCCCATGATGCTGGCCGACGCGATCAACCGGTCGGTATGCTCGCGCAGCTTGAAGATGTTGCCGGCATAGGAGCGCTCGCCTTCAAAGACCGCGCTGCCATAATGCAGCCCATGTGTCAGCACATGAAGCTTGGCCTCGCGCCACTCGATCAGGGAGCCATCCCACCAGATGAAGCCGTCGCGGTCGTCGAAGGGGATCAGCGCCAAAAGGCTCTCCTGTCAGGGGCGGGGCGCGACAAGCGCCGCCATCGTATCAGCGGCATAACCATCGCCAAGCCGATTGTAAGTCAACAAAGCTGACATAATCGAGAGACTACCAGCCATGTCGCACATCAAGCCAGCCGCTCTTGACCCGCGCGGCAAGCCGCCGTCGCGGGAGGCGGGACGGGCGGCGGAGCGGCTGCCGCCGACATCTGGCGCGGCGGTTGGCAGCGCGCAAGCCGGCGCCAGCCTGCTGTTCCTGCGCGAGGCGCAGATGCGCGAGGCGCAGGACCTGATGTTCTTCGCCTATCGCGACTTCACCGCCGTCGCCGACCGGATCCTCGAGGAGTTGGGTCTGGGCCGCGCGCATCATCGGGCGCTGCACTTCATCGGCCGTGAGCCGGGCATGACGGTGAGCGGCCTGCTCGCGGTGCTGCGCATCACCAAGCAGAGCCTGGCGCGGGTGCTCGGCGTGCTGGTGGCCGACGGCTTTGTCGCCCAGACCGCGGGGCGGCACGATCGCCGTCAGCGCCTGCTGAGCCTGACCGAGGCGGGGGTGGCGCTGGAGCGTCGACTGTTCGACAGCCAGCGCGAGCGGTTGCTCACCGCCTATCGCGAGGCCGGCGGCACGGCGGTCGAGGGGTTCGGCCGCGTCATGCGCGGCATCATGGACGACGCGACGCGGCGGGCGCTGGATCAGGCGGCCGGGGCGCGCGCGGTCCGCCGCCGGCCCGGCGCGTGAGCGCCGCGGCACCCGCCTCGGCCTCGAACGGCGAGGCGCATGTCATGGTCGTGGACGATGATGCGCGACTGCGCGGCCTGCTGTCGCGCTACCTGGCCGAAAACGGGTTTCGCGTCAGCACCGCCGCGCATGCCGCCGAGGCGCGCGAGAAGCTGGCGTTCCTGCAGCCTGACGTGCTGGTGCTCGACGTCATGATGCCGGGCGAGGACGGGCTGAAGCTGACGCAGTCGCTCCGTGGGCAGAGCTTGCCGGGGGGGCGGGTGGCGCCGCCGATCATGATGCTGACGGCGCGGGGCGCCCCGGACGACCGCATCGCCGGCTTTGAGGCCGGCGCGGACGACTACCTCGGCAAGCCGTTCGAGCCGCGCGAGCTGCTGCTGCGGCTGCGCGCCATGCTGCGCCGCGCCGGGCCGGGCCCCGCCGAGCCTGGACCGGCGCCGGCGGCGGTGGTGCGCCTCGGCCTGCTGCGCTTTGATGCGGTGCGTGGCGAGCTGAGCGACCCGGACGGCGTGATCTACCTGACCGGCGGTGAGGCGGCGCTGCTGTCGGCGTTGGCCAGGCGCGCCAACGAGGTGCTCGCGCGTGAAGAGATCGCCGCGGCGCTTGGCAGCGACGACAGCTCCGAGCGCGCCGTCGACGTGCAGGTGACGCGGTTGCGCCGCAAGATCGAGGCCGACCCGCGGGAGCCGCGCTTTCTGCATACGGTGCGTGGGCGGGGCTATGTGCTGAAGCCGAGTGCTTGAGGAAGCAAAAAACTTTTATGAGTTTAGATCAGGGCTTTGCCCGCCACGGTTCTAATGAGCAAAAGTTTTTTGGTTCTTTTTTTCAAAAAAGAACTCTCTTGCTGCCATGAGAATGCGCCTTGACCGTCCTGTCCGCCGCGTGCTGCCGCGTTCGTTGCTGGGCCGGTCGCTGCTGATCATCCTGATCCCGCTCGTGCTGACCCAGGCGGTCTCGCTGGCGATCTTCTACGGCAGCCATCTCGACCTGATCTCCCGTCGCTTCGCCTCGGCGATCGCCGGCGAGATCGCTCAGACCATCGCCCTGGTGGAGGGCAGCGACGATCCGGACATGCGGCAGTGGGCGCTGCGCTCGGCCGACCGGGAGTTCGAGCTGCGCATGCGCCTGGTGCCGGACGTGGTGTTGCCGCGCGAGCGCCGCGTCAACGTGCTGGGGCCGATGGATGACGATCTGGCGGCGGCGCTGGCCGAGCGGGTGCGCCGGCCGTTCACCATGGACTGGACGTCGGACCCGCAATCGGTGCTGATCGGCATCCAGTTGCCTGACGGGGTGCTGCAGGTCGCTGCCCCGCGCAAGCGCCTCTACACCAGCACGATCTACCTGTTCGTGCTGTGGTCGATCGGCTCGGCGATCCTGGTGTTCACCGTCGCCGCGCTGTTCATGCGCAACCAGGTGCGCGCCATTCGCCGGCTGTCGAAGGCCGCCGAGGCGTTCGGGCTGGGGCGCGATACCGGGCCGATCCGGCCTGAGGGGGCGATCGAGGTGCGGCGGGCGGCGACCGCCTTCAACCGCATGCAGGAGCGCGTGCGCCGATTTCTCGACCAGCGCACCGAGATGCTGGCCGGGGTCTCGCACGATTTGCGCACGCCGCTGACCCGGCTGCGCCTCGCTTTGGCGATGCTGCCGCAGGCGCATGAGGGCGAGGCCGGCGAGATGACCGCCGACCTCGAGGAGATGGAGCGGATGATCTCCGGCTACCTCGCCTTCGCCCGCGGCGAGACGGCCGAGCAGGCGCGGCCGACCGATGTGCGCGAGGTGCTGGAGGCGGTGGCGGCGGGGGCGCGGCGGGCGGGAGCGGAGGTGATGGTGGAGGCGCCGGCGGGGCTGATCGTGCTGCTGCGGCCGGATGCGGTGCGTCGGGCGGTGACCAACCTGGTCGACAATGCGCGGCGCCATGCGCATCGCATCGTGCTTGCCGCGCTGCCGCTCGGGCGCTCGGTGCAGCTCACCATCGACGATGACGGGCCGGGGATTGCGCCGGACCGGCGGGAGAGCGTGTTCCGCGCCTTCGAGAGCGGCTTGGAGGGTGGCACCGGGCTGGGGCTCACCATCGCGCGCGACATCGTGCGCGGGCATGGCGGCGAGATCGTGCTGGAGAGCAGCGCGCTGGGCGGTCTGCGGGCGCGGGTGCGGTTGCCGGTCTAGCGGCCCTCCCATCTCAGGCGTCGTCACCAAGACGGCGGCGCCCGATTGATTGACACCTCAGGGTGGGTCCGATACCTCGCCGCACGGGATGGCGGTGTAGCTCAGTGGTAGAGCAGGGGAATCATAATCCCTTGGTCGGCGGTTCAAATCCGTCCACCGCTACCCGCTCAGCACGGTCAGCCCGCCGCATCGAGGCGTGGATCGGTTAGCCGCTTCAACCCCAGGCTCGTGCGAACCGTGCTGGACCTAGGAGCCCGCCCATGCAGAACGACAGCGCCGTCTCGCCGGCGGGCATGACCCGCAGCGCCCTGCCGTCCAGCCGGGTCGACGAACCGGACAACCTGCCCTTCGTGACCGATCCCGGCGAGCAGCGGGGCGAGATGATTTATCGCCGGTTTGGGCGCAGCGGGGAGATGATCTCCGCCATCGGCATGGGCGGGTTCCACCTGGGCAAGACGGCGGTGAGCGATGCCGAGGCGGTCAGGCTGGTGCATGAGGGCGTCGACCGCGGCATCACCTTCATGGACAATTGCTGGGACTACAACGAGGGCCGGTCCGAGCTGCGTATGGGCGTGGCGCTGGACCAGGGCGGCTACCGCGACCGGGTGTTCCTGATGTCCAAGATGGACGGGCGCACGAAGCAGGAGGCGGCCGACCAGATCGACACCTCGCTCAAGCGGCTGCGCACCGACCGGATCGACCTGATCCAGCACCATGAGATCCTGCGCTACGACGATCCCGACCGGGTGTTCGCCGAGGGCGGCGCCATGGAGGCGTTTGTGGCGGCCAAGCAGGCCGGCAAGCTGCGCTACATCGGCTTCACCGGGCACAAGGACCCGCGTATCCATTTGCAGATGCTGGCGGTCGCGGCCGAGCGCGGCTTCCACTTCGATGCCGTGCAGATGCCGCTCAACGTGATGGATGCGCATTTCCGCAGCTTCGCGCATCTCGTGCTGCCGTATCTGGTGGAGCAGGGCATTGCGGTGCTGGGCATGAAGACCTTTGCCGACAGCGTGCTGCTGAAGAGTGGGGCGCCGATCCGGCCGGTCGAATACCTGCACTACTCGCTCAACCTGCCGACCTCGGTGGTGATCACGGGCATCGAGAGCCAGTCGGATCTGGACCAGGCGTTCGAGGCGGTCCGCTCGTTCAGGCCGATGGATCGGGCGGCGGTGGCCGAGCTGCTGTCGCGCAGCCGACCCTATGCGCTTGAGGGCCGTTACGAGCTGTTCAAGACCAGCGCCACCTTTGACGGGACGGCCAAGCAGCCGGCGTGGCTTGGTGAGGACGTCGAGGCGGTGCGGAAGCTGGCGCCGGTGATGGAGTGATCAGCGACACGGCAGGGCAGCGGCGGCCGATCTTCCGTGGATGGGGGTTTGGGACCTCAGGCCCCAGCGGGTCGAGGGCAGAGCCCTCGCCTTTGCGTAGCCTGCCAAACGTCCGCTCAGACGACGGCGTCCATCCTGGCGAGCCGGATGTGCTGGACGCCGAGACCGAGCAAACGCTGATCACTGCCGCCGTAGAACTCGCATGGGGCGGCGGCGCGGGGGATTGCCAGCCTGACGACCACTGGATCGCGTAGCGACAGGATGTCGTGCGACACCGCGGTGTTGAAGGCTCCTCCCTGCGACACGTCGTGGCTTTGCAGGAAGACGCCGTTGATCGAGACGAGGACGCGTTGCGCATCGATCCGACCGGCAACGGTAAAGGGGAACGCCGTCACCACCAGTTGATAACGGCCTGGTTGCTGCGGCGAGGGTAGACAGAGCTCGGCCAGGTCGCCGCGCGTCCAGGCATGTTCCGCCTCCGGTGAGTGCCAGCCGCCGAGGCGGAACTCGGCGCTGTTTCCCGTGCTGCCGAAGTCAATGTCGCAGCAGGTGCTTTCGCCGAGCGAGGCAAAGCCCGCTATCGCCTGCTGGAGGTGGATGAGCCTGTATGCATTGCGACAGAGCAGAAGCCAGCCGTCGAAAGACATGTTCGTGAAGCCTGCGCCGAAGCGGTCGATATGACCTCGGAACAGTCCGGGGCGCAGCGCCTGCACCGTGCCTGGTGGGTGGTCGGCGTCGGCCAGAACAACCCAGAGCACGCTCGCCGGCCCGATCGTTCGGAGGATCTCGAGCAGGGTGAAGACGTGCCGGTCCGTCTCCCAGCCTTTGACGACAAAGATACGCTCGGCTTCGGTGACGTCCTCGATCAGCTTTTCAGACAGTCGCCGCAGCCTGCGTGCCTGGGACCGCAGCAGCGTGTCCGGCTGAACATCGCGCGGCGAGCGGAAGGTGTGGTAATCGAGACCGTAATGATCGTGTTTGATGCGATACTCGTCGTCCTTCACGAGGCAGTGGAGCGCCGACAGCTCGTCAAGTGCTGGGAAGTTCTCCTGCAAGCCACGCTCGAGGGTGCTGGGATGGATCGAGCAGAAGCGGAGTAGATCAAGTGGCTCGGCCCCGTAGTGGCGCTGCACGAAGCCGAACTCGCAGTTGTCGAGCAGGCTTTCGAAGTGCAGCATCAATGCGGTTGGATCAAGCCCGGGCGGGTCGCTCATCCAGGGGCACCGGCACTGCAGCGTGCCATCAAGACGGTCCATCGTGTCGACCGCAGCGGTGCGAGTGGCAGTCGGTCAACGCCAGTCAGCAGCCATGACAAACCGGTCGCCACCATCGCGCACCCAAACCTCGCGTTAAGTCCCTCGCGTTGCATCCCTCGCGTGGAGTTGCCGATCGGCCGGTTGGGAGACTAGCGCTGCGCCGTGGCTTATGGAACCGGCTGAGGCGGGTCGTCGGGGCGCTGACACAACCTGTTCAGAGACCGGAGCTCGGTGTTCGGTTCGGCGCGTCGGTGGCGTGGTTGGCGGTCGTGCCAGGCTAGCGCCGGGCCGGGTCCGTGAGTTCGTCAGGCGCCACCAGCACCAGCTTTTCCTCGCCGCGCAGATAGGGCGTGACCTTGCGCAGCAAGCCGACCTCGAGGAGATGCTCGTACTCGCTCAGGTGGCAGGTGGCGACGTAGCGGCCGCTGATGGCACGAGCTTCGGCGAGGAGAGTGACGCGTCCAGACATCGGGATGTTCCGCAAAGAGTTAATCAACTGTTGCTAGAATATTCCAAAAATATGGACAGGCAAGGATTTTCTACGGTCGTTAACTATTTGCCGTGGGCGGCGAGCCGCTATTTCTCCAGGCGTTGATGGCGCGCCTTTGCCGAGCGCTCGATGGCCGAGGCGACCAGCGGGTCGATGCGCAGCTCGTTCATCACGAACTCCAGCATCTGCAGGATCGGCTGGCCGTGGAAGCGGTCGGCGGCGACGACTTCGCAGGCCAGCACGTAGGCGGTCTCGCGCAGCCTTGGCTCCAGCGCCTCGCAGATCAGCCGGGCCGCATGGGCCAGACCGTCCTCCTCGCGCAGCAGCTCCACCACGTTGTCGCAGGCCTGCTGGAGCTGCTCGCTGCGGAAGCCGTGGAACACCTCCAGGGTTTGCACGAGGCTTGCCATCATGCCGATCTCGGCGTCGGTGATGTTGCCGCTGTCGGCGGCGGCGACCAGCACCATGGTGCAGACCAGCGCCTCCTGCGGATCAAGACCGATACGAGCGAGCATGGGATCGTCTTCCTCCGGACGTGGCGTGGCGGCTTGCCGGCCGTGCGGAGCGACCCTGCCCGGCGCCTCGTCGTCGATCAAGGGGCGGCGCCGGCCGGCAGCGGGGCGAGGAAGTCACGCGTGCGTGCGACCGCCTCGGCCAGCCCGACCCGCTCGACGGTGACGCCTGGCGGGAAGGCGGACAGCAGCCGCGTCGGCGTGCGGCGGTCGAGCAGCACGAAGACGCCGCGGTCGGTAGCGGAGCGGATCAGCCGGCCGAAGGCCTGGCGCAGGCGGAGGCGGGCGATCCGGTCGTCGTAGCCGAGCGTGTCGCCGCCGGAGAGATGGATGCGGCGCTCGCGGTGCAGGATGTCGCGGCGCGGCCACGGCACCCGCTCGAACACGACGAGGCGCAGCGCCCGGCCGGGCACGTCGACGCCGTCGCGCATCGCGTCGGTGCCGAGCAGGCAGCTGTCGATCTCGGTGCGGAAGACGTCGACCAGGGTGGCGTTGTCCATCGGGTCGACATGCTGGGCGAAGAGCGGGATGCCGGCCAACTCCAGCGCCGGGCCGATGCGGCGGGTGACCTCCTGCAGCCGGCGGATGGCGGTGAACAAGCCCAGGCCACCGCCGCCGGCGGCCAGGAACAGGGCGCGGTACGCGGCGGCCAGCGCGCCGATATCGTCGGCGGCGACGTCGGTGACGACCAGCGCGGTGGTCTGATGGGCGTAGTCGAACGGGCTGGCGACGGTGGCGCGGATCGCCGGCGAGGGCAGGTGGTTGGCGCCGACGCGCGCCTCGGCCGAGGCCCAGCTCAGCTCGGCGTCCTGCTCGCCGGTGTCGCGCAGGGTTGCCGAGGTGACGAGCAGGCCGTGCGCCGGGGCAGCCAGCACGGCGGCGAACGGGATCGTCGGGTCGAGGTGGTGGCGGTGCAGGCTGGCGTCGCGGTCGTGGCCCTCGCGGCGCTCGAGGCGGAGGAAGTGGAGGTGGTCGGGCCGCTGGCCGGGCTCCGGCGGCGGGTCGCGCACGGCGGCGAGCATGGCGCGCCAGGCGGCGAGCGGGTCGAGCGCGCGGCGCTTGAGCGAGCGGATGGCGGCCTCGATGCGGCCGCGCACTGCCGGGTCGAGCGTGTCGGCCTCCTCGTCGAGCCGGGCGGCGAGGCGGCCGGTCAGCAGGCGCAGCGGCTCGGCGAGGCGCTCCAGGGCGCGGGCCAGGCGCTCGGCGGCGGCGGGCAGCTCGTCGCCCACCGGGTGGAGGTCGACCTCGCGGCCGAACTCGCTCTCCCGCTGCGGCTGCGCGGCGAGGCGCGCCAGCACCTGGCGGCGGACGGCGCCGAGCAGCGCCTCGGACGGGTTGGCGGGCTCGTCGGGTGCCGCCGGCTCCGAGGCCTCGCCGGCGAGGCGCAGCGACCAGCCGGGAGCGGGCAGGGCGCGTGCCGCGGTCAGCGCCGCATCCAGCGGCGCCCGCCTCGCCTCGTCGTCGCAGACCAGGTCGCCGATGCGGGCGGCGAGCCCGCGGGCGCGCGAGCGGCCGCCCTCCGAGCCGAGCAGCCAGCGGCGCAGCTCGGCCGCCTCGAGGCCGGAGAACTCGGCCGCGAAGGCGCCGTCGGCCGCCTCGAACAGGTGGTGGCCCTCGTCGAAGACGTAGCGGGTCGGCACGGTGCCGTCGTCGAGCCCGCCCCAGGCGGCCTGCGCCATCACCAGGGCATGGTTGGCGACGACCAGCTCGGCGGTGCGGGCGCGGCGGATGGTGTGCTCGACGTAGCAGCGCTTGTAGTGCGGGCAGGCGCCGTGGATGCACTCGCCGCGACGGTCGGCGAGCCCCAGCGCGGCGCCGCGGCCGAACAGCTCGGCGAACCAGCCGGGCAGGTCGCCGCCCTGGATGTCGCCGTCGGCGGTGCGCAGCGCCCAGCGGGCGATCAGGCCGAGCGGCACCACGGCGGCGCCCTGACCGGCGAGGCTGTTCACCGCGTCCTCGAGGTTGAGCAGGCACAGGTAGTTCTCGCGGCCCTTGCGCACGACGACGCGCCGGCGGCGCTCGGCCTCGTCGGGCCAGAGCCGGGCGAGCTCGGCGTCGATCTGGCGCTGCAGGTGGCGGGTGAAGGTGCTGATCCAGACCGGGCCGTGGTTGCGCTCCGCCCACAGCGTCGCCGGCGCGACGTAGCCCAGCGTCTTGCCGGTGCCGGTGCCGGCCTCGGCGAGCACGAGCAGCGGGTCGCCCTTGCTCTGGCGTGGCGCGAAGGCGGCGGTGACGGCGGAGGCGTAGTCGGCCTGGCCGGGGCGCTGCTCGGCGAGCGGGCCGAGCATGGCGGCAAGGCGCGTCCTGGCTTCGGCTTCGCCGATGGCGAGGCAGGCCGGCGGGGGTGGCGGCGGCTGCTCCTCCCACTCGGGCAGGCGGCGCCAGACGCGCAGGGCGTCGGCGCTGGCGCGGGCGGCCGGCACGCCGAGGGCGGCCAGCACCGCCGGCGCCCAGGGCCAGCCGGCGACCCCCATCCTGGCGGCGACCGCGGGCGCGTCGGCGTGGATCGCGAGCGCGCGGCCGGCGGCCAGGCGCTGCAGCAGCGCGGCGGCGAGCTCAGGCAGCAGTGCGGCGGCATCCTCCTGGTTCGAGGGCGGGGCGAGGTCGAGTGCGAGAGCGAGGCCGCGCGGGGTCGGCGCGACCGGGCGCGCCGGCAGCACGAAGGCGAACAGCTCCAGCAGGTCGAGCGCCGGGGCGGCGCGCTGGCCGAGCCGGCGCCAGGTCGCCGGCGCGTGCACCAGCAGCGGCGGCGGCAGCCCGCGCAGCCTGGCGGCGGCGGGCCGAGGCCGGCGACGACGCTGGGGTTTTCACTAAGCACTGAGGAAGACTGGGGGGAGCGGCCCGTTTCCGCCAGTCTTGCTTGTCTTACGCTGTGGCCTTGGCTGCGCTAGCGTCCGGCCGATGCTGAACCCGGACGACCCGCTGCCACGCGCCTGGCCCTTCGAGGAGGCGCAGAAGCTCGCGGCCCAGGCAAGCCTGCGCGAGAAGCCGCTGGTGCTGTTCGAGACTGGCTACGGCCCGTCGGGGCTGCCGCATATCGGCACCTTCGGCGAGGTGGCGCGCACCAGCTGGGTGCGGCGCGCCTACGAGGCGCTGACCGGCCAGCCAACCACCCTGCTCGCCTTCAGCGACGACATGGACGGGCTGCGCCGGGTGCCGGACAATGTGCCCGACCGTGAGCGCATGGCCGATTTCATCGGCCAGCCGCTGAGCCGCATTCCCGACCCGTTCGGCACCCATGCGAGCTACGCGGCGCACAACAATGCCGAACTGCGGCGCTTTCTCGATCGCTTCGGCTTCGACTACCAGTTCGCCTCCGCGACCGACTACTACGTCTCGGGCCGGTTCGACGCGGCGCTGCGACGGGTGCTGGAGGCGCATGACGAGATCATCGCCGCGGTGGCGCCGACGCTGGGGCCGGACCGGCGGGCGACCTACTCGCCGATCCTGCCGATCCATCCGCGCACCGGGGTCGTCATGCAGGTGCCGATCGAGGGCTGCGATGCCGACGCCGGCACGGTGGTCTGGCGCGACCTCGACGGTGAGCGTTTCGAGACCGAGGTCACCGGCGGGCGGGCGAAGTGCCAGTGGAAGGCGGACTGGGCGATGCGCTGGTTCGCGCTTGGCGTCGACTATGAGATGTCGGGCAAGGACCTGATCGACAGCGTCAAGCTGAGCGGCAAGATCTGCCGGATCCTGGGTGGGGCGCCGCCACTCGGCTTCACCTACGAGCTGTTCCTCGACGCCTCGGGCAAGAAGATCAGCAAGTCCAAGGGCAACGGGCTGACCGTCGACGACTGGCTGCGCTACGCGCCGGCGGAGAGCCTGTCGCAGTTCATGTATAATCAGCCGCAGCGGGCCAAGCGGCTGCATTTCGATGTGATCCCGCGCGCCGTGGACGACATCGTCGCCAATGCGACGGCGCTGGTCGGCCAGAGCCCAGCCGAGGCGGCGGCCAATCCGGCCTGGCATGTTCTGGGCGCCCACCGCGTCGACGTTCCGGTCGAGAGTCCGATTCCATTCGGCATGCTGCTCAACCTCGCCTCGGTGGTGAACGCCGAGACGCCGGCGACGCTGTGGGGCTTCCTGCAGCGCTACGTGCCGGGGGCGAGCCCGGAGCGCGACCCGTTCCTTGCCCGTCTGCTCGACCACGCGATCGCCTACTATGTCGACTTCGTGCGGCCGGCGAAGGCCTACCGGGCGCCGAGCGAGCTCGAGCGGGCGGCGCTCAGCGACTTGCGTGACACGCTCCAGGGGCTGCCGGACGGGCTGGATGCCGAGAGCCTGCAGACCGCCGTCTATGCGGTCGGCAAGCGGCATCCGTTCGCGGTGCTGCGCGACTGGTTCGCCTGCCTGTACCAGGTGCTGCTCGGGCAGTCCGAAGGGCCGCGCTTTGGCGGCTTCGTCGCGCTCTATGGCCGCGACGAGACCGTGGGGTTGATCGAGGCGGCGCTGGACGGCCGGCTTGTCGAGGCCGGGGCTACGAGCGCGGCGGCGGACTGACAGAGGGCCATGGCTGCAGCGCCGGAGAGGGATGCGAGGTGGCGATGGCTGCGGCACGCGCCGGCCGCGCTCGGCGTGGCGTTGCTCGTCGGCGCGATCTGGGTGGTGCAGCACGAGGTGCGCCACCTGAGCCTGCGCGACGTCAGCCGCGCACTGCATGCGATCCCGCGTCGCTCGGTGGTGACCGCCGCCTGCTGGACGGTCGCGGCCTATGCGGTGCTGACGTTCTACGACCGGCTGGCGACGATCTATGCCGGCCACCGGGTCAGCGTGCGGCGCACCGCCTTCGCCTCGTTCTGCGCCTATGCGCTGGCCCATAATCTGGGGTTTGCGGCGGTGTCGGGGGCGGCGGTGCGCTACCGGCTGTATGCGAGCTGGGGGCTGACGCCGCTGCAGATCGGCAAGGTGGTGGGGTTCTGCAGCCTGACTTATGGGCTTGGCGGGCTGGTGCTGGCCGGCGCCATCCTGCTGTGGGAGCCTGGCGCGTTACCGCTGCTCGGCCGGGCGTTGCCGTTATGGCTGCTGCACCTCGGCGGTGCGGCGGCCTGGCTCGTGGTCGCCGCCTACGTCGCCTGGTCGGCGCTGTTCGGCAGCGTGCGGGTGCGAGGCCATGTCGTGGTGCTGCCGGGCTGGCGGATGGCGGCGGCCCAGGTGCTGCTGGCGACGGTCGACGTGGCGGTCACGGCGGCGATCTTCTTTGCGCTGCTGC
This sequence comes from Acetobacteraceae bacterium, assembly GCA_965198995.1. Lineage (GTDB taxonomy): Bacteria > Pseudomonadota > Alphaproteobacteria > Acetobacterales > Acetobacteraceae > CAXMMR01. The sequence goes on along the minus strand of CBDAQG010000001.1, from coordinate 289,097 downwards.
CGCAGGGTGCACATCTCTACGGCTCCGGGCTGTCGTTCATCAGGTTCCTGGCGATCTACCTGGCCTCCTACACGGCGGGGCTGGCGGCGAGCCTGCCGGGGGGCCTGGGCGTGTTCGACAGCGCGATGCTGCTGGGGCTGGCGCCCTACCTGCCGCCGGCCGAGGCGCTCGGGGCGATCGCGGTGTTCCGGCTGCTCTACTACGTGATCCCGCTGTTTGCCGCCGGCGGGCTGTTCTCGGCCAACGAGCTGCTGCTGCGTGGCCGCAGCCTGGTCGGTGGTCGTGCGGCAGCCGCAGGCGAGGCCGGGGCGCCGGTCGGGCGGCGGGTTGCTGCCCTGCGGCGGTGGAGCGAGCCCGATTTTGCCGCCGCGGCGGCGATCGGCATCGTCATGCTGTGCGGCGCGATGCTGCTGATGCTGGGGCTCGTCGACCAGGACACCGACATCCCCTGGATCAAGGCCAGCTACGTCACCAATTACGTCACCTTGGCGTCGCAATACGTGCCCTCGCTGATCGGCGCGGCGCTGATGGTGCTGGCGATCGGGCTGGCGCAGCGGGTGACGCTCGCCTGGGTGGCGACGATCGTGCTGCTGCTGGTTGCCGCAGCGGTGGAGACGATCGCCGACAATGCGCCGCCGATCGTGGTCGCACTGGTGTTCGCCGCGCTGCTGCTGGCGCCGTTCCGGCACGCCTATTACCGCCGGGCGCGGCTGCTGAGCCGGCCGCTGCATGCCGGCACCGTGGTGCCGTTCGCCGCCCTGCTCGCCTCGGTGCTGTGGCTTGCCGCGTTCGAGCCGCATGTGCGCCGCTTTGCCCATACGAGCTGGTGGCAGATCGTGCTGTCGCCCTCGGTGCCGAACTCGGTGCGGGCGACGGTGGCGCTGACGGTGGCGTTCGGCCTGGTCGGGCTGTGGCGGCTGATGCATCCCGGCCGGGTGCGTTTCCTGCCCTGGACCGCCGAGGAGCAGGGCCGCTATGCCGAGCTCGGCGGGCTGCCGCCAGCCGCAGCCGACGGGCTGGTGCTCGGCGAGCAGGCGCAGGCGGGGGTGCCGTTCCGCCGCGCCGGGCGGGTGCTGCTCGCCCTTGGCGACCCGGCCGGCACTGCCGGCGACCGCGTCTCGGCGATCTGGCGGCTGCGCGACCTCGCCGCGCAGGAGGGCCGTTCGGCGGCGGTGTGGCGCGCCGGCGTGGCGCTGCTGACGGTGTATGGCGAGCTGGGGCTCACCGCGCTGCCGCTCGACGAGCACGGCATGCCCGAAGGCGATCAACGCGAGCAGGGTGGGCAACGCGAGCAGGGTGGGCAACGCGAGCAGGGTGGGCAGCGCGAGCAGGGTGGGCAACACGAGCAGGGTGGGCAACGCGAGCAGGGCGGGCATGCGCGATATTATCTGTGCTGCATGGTCGGGCGCGACCTGAGCACGCTGCTGCCGCTGCTGCCCGAGCTTGCGTCGGCCGGGCGTTGCGGCGACGCTGGCGGGCATGCAGGACCGTAGAGAGCGTGTGGAGCCGTCCCCCTTGGTAAGGAGATCCTCACGCCTGTCCGAAGGGCTGCCGCACCCGCTGGGCGCCACCTGGGACGGGCTCGGGGTTAATTTCGCGTTGTTCTCGGCGCATGCGACCAGGGTCGAACTGTGCCTGTTCGACGATCGTGGCGACCGTGAGCTCGAGCGCATCGAGCTGCCGGAATATACCGACGAGGTCTGGCACGGCTACGTGCACGACGCGCGGCCGGGCACGATTTACGCCTACCGCGTGCACGGCCCGTTCGAGCCGCGCGCCGGCCATCGCTTCAACCCCAATAAGCTGCTGCTCGACCCGTATGCCAAGTCGCATGTCGGCGCGCTGCGCTGGGGTCCTGAGGTGCATGGCTACAAGATGGACGGCGACGACCTCAGCTTCGACACCCGCGACAGCGCCGGCTTCATGCCGAAATGCCGGGTGATCGACCCGGCCTTCACCTGGGGGCGGGAGGTGGCGCCGAGCGTGCCGTGGGAGCGCACGATCGTCTACGAGGCGCATGTGCGCGGCTACACCATGCGCCACCCCGGCGTGCCGGCGGAGCTGCGCGGCACCTATGCCGGCATGGCGACGCGCGACGTGGTCAGCCACATCCGCAGCCTCGGCGTCACCTCCGTCGAGCTGCTGCCGATCCACACTTTCATCAACGACGACTTCCTCGTCGAGCGGGGATTGGCCAATTTCTGGGGCTACAACACGATCGGCTTCTTCGCGCCCGATCCGCGCTATGCGCGGGTGCCGGACTTCGCGTTTTCCGAGTTCAAGGAGATGGTCGCGCGGCTGCATGATGCCGGCCTCGAGGTCATTCTCGACGTGGTTTACAACCACACCGCCGAGGGCAACGAGCGCGGCGCCACGCTGTCGTTCCGCGGCATCGACAACTACTCGTATTACCGGCTGCGCGCCGACGACAAGCGCTACTACGTGAACGACACCGGCTGCGGCAACACGCTCGACATGAGCAACCCGCGGGTGCTGCAGATGGTGACCGACAGCCTGCGCTACTGGGTCGAGGAGATGCATGTCGACGGGTTCCGTTTTGATCTTGCAACGGTGCTCGGACGCGAGACGGAGGGTTTTGACGAGCGGCACGGCTTTCTCGACAGCTGTCGGCAGGACCCGGTGCTGTCTGGCGTCAAGCTGATCGCCGAGCCGTGGGACATCGGGCCGGGCGGCTACCAGCTTGGCGCCTTTCCGCCCGGCTGGGCCGAGTGGAACGACAAGTATCGCGACACCGTCAGAGGCTTCTGGAAGGGCGAGGCGCCGGCGAGCGAGCTGGCGCGGCGGCTCTGCGCCTCGGCGGACATCTATAATCGGCGCGGCCGCAAGCCGTGGGCGTCGGTCAACTTCGTCACCGCGCATGACGGCTTCACGCTCGCCGACGTTGTTTCCTACACGGCCAAGCACAACGAGGCGAACGGCGAGGACAATCGCGACGGCACCGACAACAACCACAGCTGGAACCAGGGGGTGGAGGGGCCGACCGAGGACCGTAAGATGCGGGCGCTGCGCGAGCGGCAGGCGCGCAACATGCTGGCGACGCTGCTGCTCTCGCAGGGCACGCCGATGCTGCTCGCCGGCGACGAGCTTGGCCGCACCCAGCTCGGCAACAACAACGCCTACTGCCAGGACAACGAGGTCAGCTGGGTGGATTGGACGGGCAGTCCGGCGCAGCGCCGGCTGACCGCGTTTGTCGCCATGCTCACGCGTCTGCGGCGCGACTACCCGCTGCTGCGACGCAGCCGCTTCATGACCGGCGACTACATCGAGACGGTCGGCTCGCGCGACGTCACCTGGATCGCGCCGGACGGGCGGGGCATGGAGCTCACCAACTGGAACGACGTCGAGCAGCGCTGCTTCGGCATGCTGATGGATGGTCGGGCGCAGGCGACCGGCATCAAGCGGCGCGGCGGCGACGTGACGCTGCTGCTGATCCTCAACGCCGACCACCGGCCGGTGCCATTCATCCTGCCGAAATGCACCGACGGGATGCACTGGACGCTGCTGTTCGACACCGGCGTCGAGGAGGAAATGCGCGAGGCCTCGTTCGAGATCGGCGAGGCCTACATGGTGACCGAGCGATCGGCATTGATGTTCAGGCTGAACGCCTAGGCGAGAACTTTTGCTGGACTGGTCCGGAGCCAAACGAGCAAAAGTTTTTTGCTGCTTTTTTTCAAAAAAGCAGACGCTTCCTTCCTGTGCCCCCCATTGCATGGATGAGCAGCGACAACGCGCCGAGGCAGATCGCAAGCGTCATCACCCCCGGCCATCCCGCCCATGCCCAGGCGAGTCCACCGAGCGCCGAGCCGATGGCGCCGAGGACGAACATGGTGACCACATAGAGCGTGTTGAGGCGGCTGGCCTCGCTCTCGCTCAGCGACAGGATGGTGGTCTGGTTTGAGACCATCGCGGTCTGCACTCCGGCATCCATCAGCACCACGCCGACGCCGAGCCAGAGCAGGCCGGGTGCGACCAGCAGCAGCGTGAAGGCGGCGATGACGATGAGGATGCCGATGCTGCCGACCGTGCGCAGGCCGTGGCGATCGGCCAGGCGGCCGGCGAGGGGTGCGGCGGCCACGCCGGCCAGGCCGATGAGGCCGAACAGCCCGGCCGCGGCCGCACCCAGATGCGGCGGTGCGGCGGCCAGGTGCAGCGCCAGGATTGACCAGAACGCGGAAAACGCGGCGAACAGGCAGGCCTGGGTCAGCGCGGCGCGGCGCAGGACCGGCTGGCTGGCGTAGATCACGACGAGGCTGCGCATCAGGGCGGGAAAGCTCAGCGACGAGGTGGCGGCGACGCGCGGCACGCAACGGGCCAGGATGGCGGCCATCAGCGCGGCGAGCGCGGCGCCGAGCCAGAACATCGCCCGCCAGCCGGCCGCCGCGGCGACCAGGCCGCTGAGGGTGCGGGCGAGCAGGATGCCGGTGAGCAATCCGCCCATCAGGCTGCCGACGACGCGACCGCGTTCGGCCGGATCCGCCATGGCGGCGGCGAGCGGGATCAACAATTGCGCCGTGGTGGCGGTGAAGCCGATGGCGATCGAGGCGGCGACCAACGTCGTGCCGCCTGGCGCCAAAGCGGCGGCGGCCAGCGCGACGACAAGCGCGAGCGTCTGCCAGAGCAGCATGCGGCGGCGCTCGAGCCGGTCGCCGAGCGGCACCAGGACGAGCAGGCCGAGCGCGTAGCCGGCCTGGGTGGCGGCGGCGATGGCGGCGCCCGAGACGTGCAGCTCGGCCGAGATCAGGCCCAGCATCGGCTGGTTGTAGTAGATGTTGGCGACCGCCAGGCCGCAGCAGCAGCACAGCGCCAGCAGCAGCGTGCGGCTGAGCGCGGGCTGGTCGTGCGCGGCTGCAGCGAGGGTGGTATTGGACATCGTGCTGCGGCAAACGAAGCGCCGAGGCGGGGGGATGCACGGGCTTGAACGAATGGCTGCCTGTCGTCGGCGTGATCGCCGCCTGCGTTGCGGCACTGGCCTCGTTGCTCGTGCTGGCGCGCTGGCCGACGGATCAAAGCGAGGCGATGCAGCGCCTGCGGCTGCTGGGCGAGCAGACGGTGGCCGGGCAGCAGGGTAGCACCGAAACGGTTCGCGCCTTGCTGGCCGAGACCGAGCGGGGGCTGGCGGGGCGGATCGGGGCGTTGCGCGCCGAGTTCGAGCAGCGCGTCGGCGACCTGACGACCCGGATGGCGCGCGAGGCGGGCGATGGCCGGGTGCTGCTGGAGGCCAAGTTGCGCGAGATGGCCGAGCAGACCGCGGCGCGGCTGACGGAGATCCAGCGCAGCGTCAACGAGCAGCTGCACGCCGCGGTCGAGAAGCAGATGACGACCAGCTTCCAGCGGGTGATCGAGCAGTTCGGCGCGGTGCAGAAGGCGATGGGCGACGTGGCTGCGGTGACGGCGCAGATCGGCGACCTGAAGCGGATTTTTTCCAATGTGAAGAGCCGTGGCGGCTGGGGCGAGACGCAGTTGCGGGCGCTGCTCGACGACGCGCTGCCGACGGGTGGCTACGAGGCGGATGTCAGGCTGTCGGATGACAGCGCCGAGGTGGTGGAGTTCGCCGTGCGGATGCCGATGCGAGGCGAGTCAAAGCGCCTGCTGGCGATCGACGCCAAGTTCCCGACCGAGGACTATGAACGGCTGGTGAATGCGGCGGAAGCGGGTGACGGTCCGGGCGAGAAGGCGGCGCGTGCGGCACTCGAGGTGCGGTTTCGGGCCGAGGGGCGCAAGATCGCGAGCAAGTACATCGTGCCGCCGAAAACGGTCGATTTCGCCGTGATGTACCTTGCCACGGACGGGCTGTATGCGGAGGCGGCGCGCATTCCCGGCCTGATCGACGAGCTGGGGCGGACGCAGCATGTCATGGTCATGGGGCCGGCGCTGCTGCCGGCGATGCTGCGCACGATCAATCTTGGCTACGTCGCGCTGGCGGTGGAGGAGAAGGCGGAGCAGATCAGCCGGCTGCTTGGCGCGACCAAGCACGAGATGCAGAAGATGGACGGTGTGCTCGAGAAGTTGGCGAAGAACGCGTCCACGATGGGGCGGACGATCGAGGATGCGCGGCAGCGCACGCGGGTTGTCAGCCGCAAGCTGCTCAGCATGGAGGCGCCGACGCAGCAGGTTGCCGACGGCTTGCTGGAGCTCAGCGCCATCGGCATGGACGAGGACGACACGGCGAACTAGAGCGGTTCCACTCAGGGTGGAACCACTCTCATTGTTTTTGGCGAGTAATTTGATCAGCCTAAGATCGCTACGCGATCGCAGTTAGGCTGATATTGCTCAAGGGGTTTGGGGCCTCCCGGTCCCAGCGAGGTCCAGGAGCAGAGCTCCTGGCCTTACTTGCTCAGCCTGTCCGTAAAATAGCGCGCCCGAGCAGCGTCGACGTTGGCGCGCAGCACCGGGTCGGGCAGCTGGTGGGTGCCGGGGAGGAGCAGCAGGTCGTAGGGCCGGCCGGCGCGGAGCAGGGCTTCGGTGAGCTTCACGGTGTTGACGAAGTAGACGTTGTCGTCGGTCAGGCCGTGCATGATCAGCAGCGGGCGGGCGAGGGCGGCGGCGTAGGTCAGGACGTTGCTGCGGTGGTAGGCGTCTTGGTTGGCGGCGGGGGTGCCGAGGTAGCGTTCGGTGTAGGCGGTGTCGTAGTCGGCCCAGTCGACGGGCGGGGCGCCGGCGACGCCGGCGGTGAAGATGTCGGGCCGGCGGATGGTCGCCATGGCGGTGAAGTAGCCACCGAAGGACCAGCCGGTGACGCCGACGCGGCTTGCGTCCATTTCGGGGAACTGCTGGGCGAGGGCTTGCAGGCCGGCGATTTGGTCGGCGAGCGGGAGGTCGATCAGGTTGCCTTTGGTGGCGCGCTCCCAGTCGTGGCCGCGGCCGGGGGTGCCGCGGCCGTCCAGCGCGACGACGATGAAGCCCTGGTCTGCGAGGCACTGGGTCTCGTTGAACAGGCGCGGGGCGCGGAGGACGGTTTTCACGCCTGGGCCGGCGTAGACGGAGAGCACCACTGGGTAGTGGCGGCCGGGGATGCTGGCGGTGGGGCGGAGCACGGCGGCGTCGAAGGCCTGGGCGCCGGCGGTGGTGAACTGGACGTGCGCGGCGGGGGGCGGCTCGGCGTGGCTTGGCAGGGTGGCGAGGATGCGGCCGCTCGCGTCGCGGACCTGGGTGAGGAGGTGGCCGTCGGCGCTGTCGAAATGGTCGACGAAGGCGGTGTGGGAGAGCTCGTTGAAGGTGGCGGCGTGTTGGCCGGGCTCGATGGCGACTGGCTGGGGTGCGCCGCCGGCGAGGGGGACGCGGTAGAGGGCGGCGTCGATGCGGTTGGGGGCGAGCAGGACGGTGGCCGTTTGGTGGGCGACATCGACATCCGCCAGCGAGAGGAAGGGCTGGTTCGCGGGGGTGACGACGTGGTCGAGCGTGCCGTCGGCGTGATGGAGCGCGAGGCGCCAGGCGCCGCTGCTGTCGCTGGCCCAGAGGAAGCCGGAGCCGTCCGGCAGCCAGTGCGGCAGCGGCGTGCTTGGCCAGTTGGCGCCTGGAGAGGTGTTGATCCAGGCGGGGTCGGTCTCGCGCAGCAGGGTGGTGGTGTGGCCGGTGGCGGGGTCGACGGTGAGCAGGCGCTGCTCGGTCTCGGCTCGGTTCATCACCACGAGGGTGAGCGGGGCGTGGCCCTCGGCGGGCCAGACGACGCGGACGAGGTAGGGGAAGGCGGCGCTGTCCCAGTCGAGCCAGCGAGTGGGGCCGCCGTCGCGCGGCACCAGGCCGAGGCGGAGGCGGGCGTTGGCGGTGCCGGCGCGGGGATAGCGAAACGCTGACGGCGGGCGCTCGGGATGCGCCGGGTCGGCGATGAAGTGCGGCTCGACGCCGCTGGTGTCGCTCTCCTCGTAGAGCAGCGTGGCGCTGTCGGGCGACCACCAGGCGCCGTCGAAGCGGTCGAGCTCCTCGGAGGCGACGAACTCGGCGAGGCCGTGGGTGAGGGTGTCGGTGCCGCCCTGGGTGAGCTGGCGGTCGGCGCCGGTTTCGGTGTCGAGCACGTGCAGGTCGTTCGCGCGCACGGCGGCGATGACGCGGCCGTCCGGCGACAGGCGTGGCGCCAGCCAGTCGGCGCCCGGCAGCGGATGGACGGCGCCGTCGGGCAGTGTGATGCGGGCGAGGCTGTCGGCCTGGCTGACCAGGACGCTGCGGCCATCGCGCGCGAGGGCGTAGTCGGTGATGCCGGAGAGCGTCATCCGGGCGCGTTCGCGGCGGGCGCGCTCGGCCACCGAGAGGTGTTCGGGACCGCTGGCGGGGCGGGCGAGCTCGGTCTCCTGTCCGGTGGCGAGGTCGAGGCGGAACAGGCCGAGCTGGGTGTCGCGCGGGCCGCTGCGTAAGTAGAGGGCGGTACGGCCGTCCGGGGTCAGCTCGGCCTGGCGCGGCAGGCCGAGGGTGTAGCCGCGGGTGGCGGCGTAGTTGGTGAAGCAGGCGGACGGGGCGGCGGCAGTGCAGGCCAGGAGTAGGAAGCAAGCGCTCCTTTTTTGAAAAAAAGGAGCAAAAAACTTTTGCCTGTTAAGAGGGCGACAGCGGTGCAAAAGTTTTTTGCTTTTTTTCTTCAAAAAAGAAGATCCTTTCAATAGTAGCGCAGTCGCAAGTGGATGGTGCCGCCGTTCGGGCCGACGGCGAAGGCGGCGTCGTTGAAACGGGGCGGGCCGAACATCATACGCGCGTCGTTGGAGAAGCCGAGGCCGTCCTTGGGCACGCCGAGCAGGGTGCGACGGATGTGGCCGACATCCGCCTCGTCCTGATACGCTTGCGCGGCGTAGACGCCCGGCGGGATGCCGGAGACGGTGATGCGCACGTCGCCGACCTGCGACGGGCTGCGGCCCTTGTAGGCGCAGTGCGGCATCAGGAACGTCGCCCGCGGGCAGATCGCGACCAGCACGTGGCCGCCGGCGCTGTGCACGCCCTGGACGATCACGGTGACGCTCGCCGTGGGGGCGGTTGGCGGCGTGGCGGCGGCCATCAGCAGCAGGGCGGCGGCGAGGGTGCGCCTCAAGGGCGTGCGGGATAGGCGCGGCCGCGCCAGGTGGCCGGACGGCCGCGCACGGCGCGCAGCAGGGCGGACCACTGCACCACCAGCAGCGCCAGGATGCCGAGCGGGTGCAGCAGTGCGGAGGCGAGCGGCTGGCGGAAGCGGGCCGCGAGGATCAACCGCAGCCCGATCGTCGCCGCCGCGGCAAGCGCGATTGCCGGCGATGGGCGCAGGACGAGCAGGATCACCGGCAGGACCTGGCCGCCGAACAGGATCAGCGTCCAGATCGGCAGGGCGCGCAGGGTCGCCATGCCCTCGGTCGCGTTCTTGGTCAGGCCTTCCCAGACTTGCCCGGCATTGTGGTACATGCGGCAGGTGGCAAAACGGCTGGCGTCGAACAGGCCGGTCATGCTGCCGGACCGGCGGAAGGCGCGCGGCAGGGTCAGGCCGTCATGCAGGGAGGCGCGGATCGCCGCGTGGCCGCCGGCGCGCCAGTAATCGTCCCGCCGGGCGATGAAGAGCTGGCCGCAGCCGGCGCCGAAGCCGGGCGCCGGGGAGCGCTGCATCGCCGCCATCGGCAGGAAGGCGAGCAGCAGGAAGTGGATCAACGGCAGCAGCAGCCGCTCGGACCAGGTGCGGGTGATCTGGCGCGGGAAGCCGGAGGCGAGGCCGACATCGTGGCGCTGCATGAAGCCGGCCATGCGGGCGAGCGCGTCCGGGGCGAGACGGACGTCGGCGTCGACGAACACCATCAGCTCGTGGCGGGCGAGGCGGGCGAGGCCGGCGCAGGCGTGCTGCTTGCCGGACCAGCCCGGCGGCAGGGGGGCGCCGGTGGCGACGCGCAGACGCGGGTCGGCGATGGCGGCGAGGATCTGCGGCGTCGCGTCGGTGGAGTGGTCGTCGAGCACGACCAGCTCGAGCGCGACGCCGCGGCTGGCCAGGATGGCGGCGACGGCGTCGGCGATGTTGTCGGCCTCGTTGCGCGCCGGGATCAGCACGGAGATGGCGGGCTCGCCGGCCGCGGGTTGGGGGGTGCGATAGAGGCAGAGGTTGAGCAGAGCCAGGGCGCACGGGCCGAGCGCCAGAAGAAGCAAAAGGTAAGTCAAGCCCAGGGCTCTGCCCTGGACCCGCTGGGGCCTGCGGCCCCAGACCCCGGTAATTGGTTTCCAAAGGCCGTCGGCCTTTGGCGGGTCCAGGGCAGAGCCCTGGCCTTACTTGCTATCTTGCTCATGGCTCGGATCAAACCGCCGGCCTGCGGCCAGCGCCTGCAGGCGGCGAACGAGGTCGTAGATGCCGCCGAGGCCGCGCAGCCCGCCCAGCAATGTGTGGAACAGCGCCGGGTCGCGGGTGGCGCTCTCGATTGCCAGGACGTCCATCGTGCGGTGCAGCGCGGCCTCCAGCCTGTCGGTCCATTCGGCGACCGTGCCGCCGCCGCCTTCGAGCGGCTCACCGAAGCGGGCGAGCGCCTCCGGTCGCGCCTCGTTCCAGAAGCTGTACTCCAGGGCGAGGGGGATGAACACCGCTTCCGGCAGGCGGCGGGCGAGGTGGGCGATGCCGGCGCGCAGCCGGATCGGGCGGCAGCGCGGGTCGGTGAACTGGCCCTCGGCGGTGACCCAGAGGGCGGCATCCGGGTTGGCCTGCAGGGTGGTGAGGCTGATGCGCAGGAAGTCGGCGGCGCCGCGCCGGGTGTTCGGGTCGATGCCGAAGATGCCCATGCGGCGCAGCAGGCCGTAGCGGGCGAGGGCGGCGGCGTCCATCGGGCCGACGCCGCGGGTCTGCGGCAGCAGCCGGTCGCTCAGCAGGAGGAACAACACCGGGTCCCACCAGGAGGGGTGATTGGTGAAGATCACGACGGGACGGCCCGGCGGGAGGCGCGGCAGGCCGCCCTGCGAGATCCGCACCGCGTCAAACCGGCGGTAGAACAGCCAGGTCAGATAGAGGTTGAACAGGCGGAGGCTGACGGCCGAGCGGCTCGCCAGCGGGTCGTCGACCGCCGGCGCCATGGGTGGGAACGGCCCCGCCGTGTCAGGCAGAGCGGCGCGCCTCCTGCGGCGTGTTGCTGGTCACGTCGCGGTGCAGCTCGTTGGCGGCAATCCAGCCGGACATCATCACCATCGGCATCCCGGGGCCGGGATGGGCGGCGCCGCCGGCGAGATAGAGGCCGGGCAGGTCGCGCGAGCGGTTGCCGGGCTTGAAGGCGCCAAAGAAGCGGCCATGGCTGGCCAGGCCGTAGATCGCGCCGTTCAGCACATGGTAGCGGTCGTGGATGTCCTGCGGCGTCAACACCCGCTCGAAGACGATGCGCTCCTCGAGATCGGGCATGCCGGCGGTGCGCTTGAGCTTGTCGAGTATGACCTGGCGGTAGGCCGGCAGCATCTTCGACCAGTCGTGATGCGGGCGAAGGTAAGGGGTGTGGACGAGGATGTAGAGCGCCTCGCCGCCAGCCGGCGCCGTGTCCGGGTCGGTGCGGGTGGTGGCGGCGATGTAGCAGGTCGGGTCGGGCGCCGGCTCGCCGCGGCGGTAGATCCAGTCGAACTCCTCCTCCGGATCGCGCGAGAAGACGAAGTCGTGATGGGCCAGGTGATCGTAGGCGCGGTTGAGGCCGAGATAGAGCACGACGCCCGAGCAGGCCGGCTTGCGGCTGTTCCAGCGCCGGCCGAAGCTTTTCTCCGGCGCGCCGCCGACCAATTCGCGGTAGGTGCGCACGGCGTCCATGTTGGAGACGACGGCCGAGCAGGCGACGTGCTCGCCGGCGGCGGTGACGACGCCGCTGGCGTGGCCGCCTTCGGTGGTGATGCGGGTGACCTCGGTCGAGGGGCGCAGCACGACGCCGAGTTCGTCGGCGAGCTGCTCGAGGGCGACCGGCACCGCGCGGGTGCCGCCCATCGGGTACCAGATGCCCTCGGAGGTCTGCATGTGTCCGATCGAGCACAGCACGGCTGGCGAGCCGTAGGGAGACGAGCCGACATACTGGACGAAATGGTCGAGCATCTGGGCGACCCGCGGGTCGGGCGTGTGGCGGCGGATCTGACGCGCCACGGTGGAGCCCATCTTCAGGCTGAGCACGTCCTTCAGCGTCGCCAGGTCCATGTTCTTCTTGAGGTCCATCGTGTCGCCGATGCCCTCGACCGAACGCCAGAAGAAGAAGCGTTCGCTGACCTCGTGCAGGTGCTTGCTCTGGGCGATGAACGCCTCGTAGCCGCCCTGATTGCCCGGCGCGTACTGCTCCAGCCGCGCCGCCATGGCGGGGACGTCCTCGGTAAGGTCGAGGGTGCTACCGTCCTCGAAGAAGCAGCGCCATTGCGGGTCGAGCCGCCTGAGGTCGAGCCGGTCGTTCATGTCGACGCCGGCCTCGGCGAAGATGCGGGCGAGGACGGAGGGCACGGTGAGGATGGTTGGCCCCATGTCGAAGCGGAAACCGTCCTGCTCCAGCGGCGCCGCCTTGCCGCCGAGCCACGGGTTCTTATCGAACAGCACTACCTTGTGGCCGCGGGCGGCCAGGGTGCAGGCGGCGGCGAGGCCGCCGAGACCGGCGCCGACGACGGCGACGGGCAGAGTCGAGAACGCGTTCATGATGCTTCCGCCAGAGCTGGGACGTAATCGGGTTCGGACATCGTCGAGCCGCCCTGCCAGTGCGGCGAGATGCCGAGGTCGTCGACGACCAGGCGCGAGGTGATGCGGGCGGATTCGAAGATGACCGGCAGGCCGCTGCCCGGATGGGTGCCGCCGCCGACGAGGTAGACGCCGTCGAGGTCCTCGAAGCGGTTGCGCGGGCGATTGTGCAGCATCTGGGTGAGATTATGCGCCAGGTTGAAGGTGGCGCCGCGATGGATGCCGTGTTCGCCTTCCCAGTCCAGCGGGGTGCGGATCACCTCGGTGCGGATGCGGCGCTCGACGTCGCGGAAGCCAAGGCGGCTCAGGCGGTCGATGGCGAGGCGGCGGTAGCGCGGGCGCTCGGCGGTCCAGTCCACGCCGTCGCCGTGGCGGTTGCCGACCGGGACCAGCATGTAGAGCGTCGAGTGGCCGGGCGGGGCGAGGCTGTCATCGGTGATCGAGGCGTTCTGGACGTAGAAGGAGGGGTCGGAGGGTGCGCCGCCGGCCTCGATCTCGGCGATGTTCCGGCGGTAATCCTCGGACAGGTAGATGCTGTGGTGGGGGATGTCCTCGTCGACGCCCTCCAGGCCGAGATAGAGCATGAAGGTCGAGCAGGAGAACTTCTTGGCGCCGATCTTGCGGTCGGTCCAGCGGCGGCGGATCGAGTCCGGCACCAGGGTGCGCATGGCCTCGGCGAAATCGGCGTTGATCACCAGGGCGTCGTGCCTGGTGAGGCCGGAGCGGGTGCGCACGCCGGTGGCGCGGCGGCCGGCGAACTCGACCGCCTCGACGGGCTCGCCCAGGCGGACGTCGACGCCGAGGTCGCGCGCGCGATCCGCCATCATCGCCATCAGGGCGCCGCAGCCGCCGCGCGGGTGGTAGACGCCGTACTCGTACTCCATGAAGGCGAGGATGGTGAACAGGCTCGGGCAGCGGAACGGCGACATGCCGAGATATTTCGACTGGAACGAGAAGGCGAGGCGGACGCGCGGGTCCTTGAAGTAGGTCCCGAGGTCCTGATCGACGGTGCGGTGCGGGCGGAGCAGCGGCAGGCTGCGGATCATCGGCCCGGTCATCAGGCTGCGCACGCCGTGCATGGCCGATTCGAGCACCGGGCGGAAGGCGGCGAGCTTGGCGCGGTTGTCGGCCATGAAGCGCGGCAGGGCGGCGGCGTCGGCCGGCGAGAAGCGGGCGACCTCGGCGGCGAGGCGCTCGACGTTGCTCCAGGCGGTGATCGAGCCGTCCGGCTGCCCCTCCGGCGTCTCGAAGGTGAGCTTGTACTGCGGGTCAAGCCGAGTCATCTCGATCTCGCGGTCGAGCGCGAGGCCGCAGGCGGCGAAGATGTCGGTCAGCACCCGCGGGTAGAGGAAGAAGGTGGGGCCGCTGTCGAAGTGGAAAGTCCCGGCCGCGCTGTCGGCGTCCAGCGTCGCCGAACGGCCGCCGACCTGGGCCTGACGCTCATACAGGGTGACCCTGGCGCCGGCCTGGGCGAGCAGCATTGCGCTCGCTAACCCGCCCGGCCCGGCGCCAATGATGCCGATGCTCTTGCTCATCCAGCCAACACCAACATGACGGCAGGGTCACTCCAATCGGCCCGGAGGCGGAGGTCGGTCCGGGCGAGTGACTATGTGGGCGCGGCGCGCGCGTTGCCAGGGGGCGCGCCGCCGAGCGGGCAATGCCGTGTGCGTGCCCGCGCCTGGTTGCCGGGACAAACCGCTGGCCCCGCAGCGGCGTTCCCGGACCGCCATCAGCGGCGGCGCATCGGCGCGGGCTGTGGGCGAGGGAAGAACCAGATGGCGGGCAGGCTCGAGGGACGGTCGGCGGTGGTGACCGGCGCGGCGCGCGGCATCGGGCGGGCGGTGGCGGTCGCCCTGGCGCGCGAGGGCGCCTCGGTGCTCGGCATCGACATCGTCGCGCAGGTCAGCACGGTGCAGCACTACAAGCTTCCGCTCGCCGCCGACCTGGAGGAGACCGGGCGGCTGGTGGAGGGGGCGGGCGCCGGCTGGCGCGCGGAGACGGCCGACATCCGTGACCTGGCGGCGCTGCGCCAGATTGCAGCAAGCCTGTCCGGAGGTCTGGACATTCTGGTCGCGGTCGCCGGCATCCAGTCGTTCTGCGCCCTGCTCGACATGAGCGACGCTGATTGGTCGGACCAGATCGACGTCAACCTGACCGGCACGGCGAACACGTTGCGCGCCTTTGTGCCCGAGATGCGCACGCATGCGCATGGCCGGGTGATCATCACCGGCTCGACGCAGGGCCAGCACGGCATGCGCAACGGCAGCTCCTACTCGGCCAGCAAGTGGGGGCTGCTGGGGCTGATGAAGTCGGCGGCGCTGGAGTTCGGCCCGTTCGGCATCACCGTCAACGCGGTGATCCCCGGGCTGATCGACACCGAGCTCACCCGTAACGACAGCCGCTATCGCCAGGCGCTGCTGGAGGGCAAGGGCAAGGTGCCCGCGGGCGAGCTCGAGCCGCAGGTGATCGAGGCGATGACGACGAAGACGCCGCTCGGCGTGCCCTTCGTGGCGCCGGAGGACGTTGCCAACGCCTATGTGTTCCTGGCCTCCGACGACGCCCGGATGGTGACCGGTGCGGCGATCGACGTGACCGGCGGCGACAGCGCGCACAACGCCGCCTGAGGCTGACGCCGTTGCGCGGGCAATGGCCGGTGACGCGCAGTCGGTCGGCTCGCGACGGTGGGGCCAAGGACAAACTGTTCGTTGCGGTGGTTGCGCCGACCGGGTGCGAGTGCATGATTATGCACTGTGCGTAAGGCGAACGATTCGGAGGTAGGCCTGTTCGACCGTGACCTGGACTGCCTGTCGGATGATCCAGACCCGCGGACCGTCCACCTGGTGCGTCCAGATGGGCTCGAGCGCCTGCTCGCGCGGCTTGCTCCGGCCCAGGCGGCATTCCTGCGCGTCGGCGGTTTTGCGGCTGCGGCGGGCGACCTGCGGCTGCTGCCTGGCCTCGAGGGGGTTGCCGGCGCCGTGCTTGGGCTTGGCACAGAGGCCGGGCCCTACGCCTTCGGCGTGCTGCCCGCCGGCCTGCCGGCTGCGTTGGGTTGGCGGCTCGAGCCGGGCGATTATGCGGCGGCCGACGGCGTGCTCGGCTTCTGCCTTGGCAGCTACCGCTACGCGGCCTGGCCGGCAGCCGAGGGCGAGCCGCGGCCGCTGGCGTGCCTGACGACGGCCGGCACTGACGCCTCGGTGGTGCGGGACGCCATCTCGGCTGCTGGCGCGACATGGCTGGTGCGTGACCTGATCAACACGCCGGCCAACCTGCTGGGTCCGAGCGAGCTTGCCGAGGCGGTCATGCTGGTGGGGCGACGCTTCGGCGCCGGTGTCGAGCGCATCGAGGGGGCGGCGCTGGCGGCAGCCTACCCGGCGATCGAGGCCGTTGGGCGTGGCTCGGCGCGCGCACCCGTGGTGGCGGTGCTGCGCTGGTCCGGCAGCGGTGCGGACGGCCAGGCGCCGTTGATCAGCCTGTGCGGCAAGGGTGTCGTGTTCGACACCGGCGGCTACGACATCAAGCCGTCGAGCGGCATGCTGCGGATGAAGAAGGACATGGGCGGTGGGGCGATCCTGCTCGGCCTTGCCCGGATGATCATGCAGGCCGACCTGCCGCTGCACCTGGTGCTGCGCGTCGGCTGCGTCGAGAACAGCATCTCGGGCCAGGCGATGCGGCCCTCGGACGTGCTGCGCACCCGGCGCGGCCTCAGCGTCGAGGTGGGTAACACGGATGCGGAGGGGCGGCTGGTGCTGGCCGACCTGCTCGCCGAGGCGTCAGACGAGCAGCCGACGCTGCTGGTGGATGCAGCGACGCTCACCGGCGCGGCGCGGGTGGCGCTCGGGCCTGACCTGCCGGCGCTGTTCAGCAACGATGACGAGCTCGCGGCGGCGTTGCTGGCGGCCGGAGGGGCGGCGAGCGACCCGCTCTGGCGCCTGCCGCTCGCGAGCAGCTATGCCGGATGGCTGGCCAGCCCGATCGCGGATTTGTGCAACGTCTCGAGCAAGCCGATGGCCGGCGCGATCACGGCGGCGTTGTTTCTTCAGCGTTTCATTGCTGAAGGCGTGCGCTGGATCCACCTCGACGTTTACGCCTGGAACGACGGCAACCGGCCGGGTCGGCCGGAAGGCGGCGAGGCGCAGACGATGCGTGCCCTGTATGGCACATTACCAATCGTTACAGTGGTTAAAGATCCCGTGTGATTGCATGTTTTATTGCGTTTGGTGCATCAAGTGTTCAAACCGCCGATGTTCATTGCGTTACACCTCTAAATCGATTGCGACACCACAGAGATGAAAACTCCGCAAAAGACCACTGCCAGCAAAGCTCGCGCGACCGCGGCGCGGCCTGCGACCAGGCAGAAAGCCTCAAGCCCCGTGGCGACTGCGGCCGCAAAGCCGTCCGCAGGAGCGAAAGGAAAGAAGATGCCTGCTTCTCCAGCCAACGACCACATGGTCGACATTCTTCGTGACACCATCGTCTCGCTGGTGCGGCGGGACGGTGCTGACCTCTCGGCGCGGCAGCTTGGCGTGTTCCTCACTTGTTACTTGCAGGACGGGTCGCACACCGTGCGCGGTCTGGCGGCCGACCTCAACGTCAGCAAGCCGGCGATCACCCGGGCGCTTGATCGGTTGGGCGAACTGGACCTCGCGCGTCGCAAGGTCGACCCGCAGGATCGCCGCAGCGTTCTCGTGCAGCGCACGATCAAGGGAGCGGCGTTTTTGCGCGACCTCCGGTCGATCATGAACGAGGCATCCGGCACTGGTCGCACCAGCAAGTCGGAGCGCGGCGAGGCGCGGCGCGCTGCCGGCTGACATCGCCTTGCAGCCATACCGCACTGCGTTGCGACGCACTGGTTGATCCTGCGCTCACGCAGGATAGTCTCGATATAACAAGGACCTGATATGCGCATTTCGAGCTTACCCGCACTCCTGCTCGCCGGCGGCTTGGGCATGGTTGCGGCCGGCCTACCGACCAACTCTCGCGCTGCCGACCCGCTGAAGCCCGGTCGTATCGATGGCACGGTGGTGATGACGTCGCACGCGGTGGCGGTTGGCATCGGCTATGAGTGGGGCAGTGGCGTTCTGCGTTTTCACGGGCATCACTACCCGTTCAGCGTCAAGGGCCTGTCCATCGCCGATGTCGGGTTAGCCAGGGTTCAGGCGCACGGCCGGGTTTATGGGCTGCACAACCTGGCCGATTTCAGCGGCACCTATGCTGCGGTCACCGGCGAGGCGACCGTGGGACGGGGCGAGGGTGGCCAGTTCCTGAAGAACGGCAACGGCGTCGAGTTGCGGCTTGACCAGGCGACCAAGGGTGCGCGTCTGACGGGCTCCGGCGGCGGCGTGGACATCACGCTGCAGCAGTAGAGGTAACGGGCTGCACCGGCAGAGCGCGGGGTGCAGCCCGCCCTTACGCGGGGTGCAGCCCGCCCTTACCAGCGGCCTATCCTGGTGGCTCGTGCCCGGCGCAGCACGATGGCCAGCCACGTAACCTGGGTTGCGCTGATCAGAGCGATGCCGGCCATGATGCTGGCGAGTTGTGGCAGCGCCAGCAATGTGACCGCCGCCAGGCCGCAGCCGACGAAAGTCCATTCCACCAGGGTGATCAGCCAGGCAGCCAGGCCGGCACGGTGCGCCACCTGGTAGAGGTGGCTGCGATGCGCCTCCGTCAGCCGGTCGCCCGCCAGGGAGCGGCGCAGCAGCGTGAAGACGACGTCGAACAGCAGTCCGGCGAGCAGCAGCGGCACCAGCAGGACCGGCACAGCAGGTGATGCACGGCTTGCTGCCAATCCTAGCCCAGCCAGCATGAAGCCGCAGAATTGGCTGCCGACGTCGCCCATGAAGATGCGTGCGCGCGGATAGTTGAAGGGCAGGAAGCCGACGATGCCGGCCGTCAGGGCGAGGCATGACAGGCTCGGTTGCGTGGCTCCCTGGCGGGCGGCGTAACAGGCCACCACGAGGGCGGCCAGCCCGACAACGCCGGCCGCCAGGCCGTTCAACCCGTCCATGAAGTTCACCGCATTGGTGGCGCCAACCAGCCACAGCACGGTCAGCGGCCAGCCTAGCCAGCCAAGCGGCACGGTGCCGAAGAACGGCAGGCTCGGCGCGCTGACAAGGAGCCCGCCGGCCGTGGCCAGCAGGGCGGCGGCGAACTGGGCGGCCAGCTTTACCAGGAAGGGGAAGTTGCGCAGGTCGTCGAGCCACGAGACCGCCGCGATGCCAAGGCCGGCGAGGCCAAGCGGCAGCAAGCCGCGGCCACCGACCGCCAGCAGCATGACCAGGGTTGCCGCGACGATGCCGACGCCGCCGCCTTTGGGCGTCGGGCGCGCATGCGACGACCGCGCGCCCGGGTGATCCAGCACGCCGACACGGATCATCCGCAGGACGATCAGCGCGGACAGCAGGCTCAGCAGCGGCAGCATAAGCAGTTTGGCGCTCAAAGGGTCCGCCTTTGATCGGGTCGGAGGGGCGACGCCCCTGGGCTTTCTCGCTATACCTCCGGCCGATGCCCTCGCAACGCCCGCTCACCCGAATCGGGGTCAACGTCGCTCTGGACGGCGCCCTGGCCGCCGCCGCAGCCCCGCTTGCCCGCTGGATCGCCGACCCGGCTGGCGGCCTGCTGCACCCGCTGTGGTTCCTCGCCGGCGGCGGCATCACCCTGATCCTGGCTGGCTTGCCGTTCCGGCTGCCGCAGCAATACTGGCGGTTCGCCGGCCTGTCCGACCTGCTCGGCGTCGTCGGCGGCAGCATCGCCAGCGCGGCGCTGTTCGCGCTGCTGCTGATCGCCACCGGCTTCAGCCTGCCCAGTCCGACCTTCCCGATCATCCACGCGCTGGTGCTGATGGCGCTGCTGGCGACCCCGCGGGTGGTCTACCGGCAATACCAGAAGCGTCAGCCGCTGCGACGTGGGGGTGCGGGCGAGCGGGTGCTGCTGGTCGGCTCGGTGGACAGCGCCGACGCCTTTCTGCGCGTGCTCGGCACCGATCCAGCCTCGCGCCTGGCGGTCGTCGGGCTGGTGTCGCGCGCGGTCTATCAGACCGGTCGGCGGATCCAGGGACGGCCGATCCTCGGCACGGTGGACGGCCTGCCGGAACTGCTGGCGCGGCTGGAGCGCGACGGTCGAGGCGTCGAGGCGCTGGTGCTGACCGAACCCGAGTTCGCCGGTGCCGCGCTCGCCCGGGTGATCGAGCAGGCCGCCGCTGCCGGGCTTGCGGTGCGTCGGGCGCCGCGGCCGACGGCGCTGCGGGCGGCCGAGCGCATCGAGTTGCGGGCGGTGGCGATCGAGGAGCTGCTGAACCGGCCGCAGGTCAGCCTGGACCGTGACGGCCTGCGGCGTCTCATTGCGGGGCGGCGGGTGATGGTGACCGGGGCCGGCGGCTCGATCGGCGCCGAGCTCGCGCGCCAGATCGCCGCGCTGGGGCCGTCGCGGCTGGTGCTGCTCGACAGCGGCGAGTTCGCGCTGTGGCAGGTCGACCTTGAGCTCGGCGAAAGCGAGCCGGCGGTGCGGCGCGAGGCGGTGATCGCCGACGTGCGCGACGCGACCCGCATCAACGCGGTGTTCGCCGCCGCCCGGCCGGAGCTGGTGTTCCATGCCGCGGCGCTCAAGCACGTGCCGATCGTCGAGGACAACCCGCTCGAGGGGTTGCTGACCAACGCCGTCGGCACCCGCAACGTCGCCGATGCGGCGGCGGCGGCGGGCGCGAGCGCCATGGTGCTGATCTCGACCGACAAGGCGGTCAACCCGACCAGCATGATGGGGGTGAGTAAGCGGGTGGCCGAGATGTTCTGCCAGGCGCTCGACATCGCGGCGCGCCGCGCGGCGCCGGCGGACCGGCCATGGCAGCCGATGCGCTGCGTCACCGTGCGGTTCGGCAACGTGCTCGGCTCCACCGGATCGGTGGTGCCGCTGTTCCGCCGCCAGCTCGAGCGCGGCGGGCCGTTGACGGTGACTCACCCGGACATGGAGCGCTACTTCATGACGGTGCGCGAGGCGGTCAGCCTGGTGCTGCAGGCCAGCGTGATCGGCACCGGCAGCGCCGACGATGCGCAGGCGCCGGGTCTGTCCGACGGCGGCATCTTCGTGCTCGACATGGGCGAGCCGGTGAAGATCGTCGCCCTGGCGCGTCAGATGATCCGGCTTGCCGGCCTGCGGCCCGACGAGGACGTGGCGATCCGCTACACCGGTCTGCGGCCGGGCGAGAAGCTTTACGAGGAGCTGTTCCACGGCCGCGAGCCGCCGGTGCCGACCGGCTCGCCGGGGCTGCTGATGGCGGTGCCGCGGACGGTTGATCCGGCGGCGATCCGCAGCGCGCTCAGCGACATGGAGGCCGCCTGCCGGGCCGGCGAGCTCGACGCCGCACTCGCGCTGGTGGGCCGGCTGGTGCCCGAATACGGCCAGGCTCAGGCGGCCGAGGCGTCCTGTGACACGGCGGCGCGCGACAGGGTGGTGAACGGATGAGCCCCATACGGTTTCTCGACCTGCAGGCCCAGCAGGTGCGGCTCGGCGAGGGGCTGCGCCGGCGGCTCGAGGCGGTGCTGGCGCATTGCCAGTTCGTGCTTGGACCGGAGGTTGGCGAACTCGAGGCGCGGCTCGCCGGCTGGTGTGGTGCTGCGCATTGCGTGGCCGTCAGCTCGGGGACGGACGCGCTGCAGATCGCGATGATGGCCGAGGGCATTGGCCGCGGCCACGCCGTGTTCCTGCCGGCCTTTACCTACACGGCGACCGCCGAGGTGCCGCTGTTGCTGGGCGCGAGCCCGGTGTTCGTCGACATCGACCCGGCGACGTTCCAGATCGACGTCGCGAGCCTCGAGCGGGCGATCGCCGACGTGCGGGAGCGTGGCCTGCTGCGTGCCAGCGCGATCGTCGGGGTCGACCTGTTCGGCCACCCGGCGCCTTGGCCCGCCCTGCGCGAGGTCGCAGCGCGCGAAAAACTCTATTTGCTGGACGATTGCGCGCAGAGCTTCGGCGCCTCGCTGGACGGGCGCCGCCTGGGTCGCGAGGCCGACGCGACGGCGATCAGCTTCTTTCCCAGCAAGCCGCTCGGCGGCTATGGCGATGGCGGGGCGCTGCTCACCGACAGCGCTGAGCGGGCGGCGCTGTATCGCTCGCTGCGCAGCCACGGCGAGGGGACGGAGCGCTACGACGTGCTGCGCACCGGCGTGAACGGCCGTCTGGACACGCTGCAGGCGGCGGTGCTGCTGGCCAAGCTCGACGTGTTCGAGGACGAGCTGGCACGACGCGAGGCGATCGCGCGGCTCTACGACGAGCGGCTTGCCGGCGCGTTGCAGGTGCCGATGCGGGTCGCCGGCGGCACCAGCGCCTGGGCGGTCTATGCCGTGCTGCTGCCCGACCAGCCGACGCGCGACCGCCTGCAGGCCAGCTTGCGCGAGGCCGGAGTGCCGACGGCGATCTACTACCCGCGGCCGCTGCACCATCAGCCTGCCTACCGAGACCATGCGCGCGGCCAGGAGCTCCCGGTCTCCGAAGACATCGCGACGCGCATCCTGGCGCTGCCGATCCATCCCGACCTTGGCCTGGAGGCCGCCTCGCATGTGGCTGACGCGGTGCTCAGCGCGCTTGCGTGACGCAACTCGCCAGACAAACCGGGGTTAGCCGCCCAAGGAGCCAACATGAGCGACAAGATCGACACCACGGCGGACTCGGCGACCAACCGTCCTGGAGAGGGGGTGCATAACGGCATTCCCAAGGAGGCGACCGAGGCGGATGCCAACGCTTTGCCGCACTCGCATCGCCAAAGCTCGGAAACCGCCGGCACGCCGTCAGGCGGCGACGAGGATGCGGCGAAGCACGATCATAACCCGACAGAGTAGGAAGGCGAGGGGCTTTACCCCTCGACACTATCAAAGGCGAAGCTTTTAAAATCCATGTCATGGCTCGGCGGTAGTCGTCGAGTTGGGTGACGGGGGCCTGGGGCCTCAGGCCCCAGCGGAGTCCAGAGGCAGGGCCTCTGGCCATCTCACCCTTTCGGGTCCTTGGCCTCGCTGATGGTT
Organism: Acetobacteraceae bacterium; assembly: GCA_965198995.1. Taxonomy (GTDB): domain Bacteria; phylum Pseudomonadota; class Alphaproteobacteria; order Acetobacterales; family Acetobacteraceae; genus CAXMMR01. Next base: position 266,471 of record CBDAQG010000001.1, on the reverse strand, counting down.
GCCTTCTTGGCGACGTTGAACAGGCCGCTAAGCACCACCGAGACCAGGCCGAAGGCGCTGGCTGCGGTCCCGCCCACCAGCGTCACCAACACTGGCGTGTCGAGCTTGAAGCCATAGGGATGAAAGCCCTGCAGCAGGATGCAGGCGCCGCAGAACAATGAAAAGGCGTAGAGGTAGACCAGGATCTGGTTGCTGAAGCGTCCGCGCAGCCGGGTGTCCTGGCGCAAATCGCTGACTTCGGCCTTGAGCTTGTCGATCTCCAGCCGGTTGCGCTCGGTGTCGTGCTCGACCTTGCCCTGGTCGAGCTTGGCGACCTCCAACCCGGCGAGCTCGGCCTCGCGCGGGCTCCCGGCGATGGCGTCGCGTGGCACCAGGCGCGGCGTAACCTCGCCGATCAGCGCGAAGTCGTCGCGGTAACTCGGTGGGTCGGGTAGCTCAGCCAGCGGAGCGGCGCCGCTCGGCCAGGCGCTGGAAATGGGCGCGGATCAGCTCGTTGTCGATTTCGGCGTAGGGCTGATCGTCCTGCATCGTCGCCGTCCAGGGCGAGTCGGCCTGATGGGTCAGCGCCGACAGGCGAAACGCGCTGTAGTTCTTGTAGGCGTCCCACACGCTGCGGACCAGCTTCTCCTCCTCGCTGGTGAGCGTCTCCTCGACCGGCTCGCCGCGGTCGGTCTCGCTGTCGAGGAAGGGGCTTGCATCGTCCTGGTGGATGAAGTCGGTGACCCGGCCGGATCCGTAACGACGCAGGCTCTCGTAGAGCTGCGGATAGACCGGCCCGTACGGCCAGGCCTGCGGCTGCTCGCGGATCAGGTCGTCGCCGATGATGACCAGGCCCCAGCCATGCGCGATGTAGGGCAGCTTCTGCAGCTGCATGTTGGTCAGCGTCCGTCCCTCAGCCCAGGCGAGCCTGAGAAAGGCGTTGGCGATCGCCTCGACGCGATGTTGGGGCATGGTTCTCCTGCCCTGCGGATTGCTGTCAACGCCATAGGATGTCGGATGGCGTTCCCGCAAGTCGTTGATCCTACGTTGGTACTGTGGCTGGCCGGCGCCACAAGAATGTCAGTTCGTGCTTGTTGTGGAACAAGTGCCGCAGCTTGCCGCCGGCGATGGCGGCGAACGCCTCCGCCGTCACGTGGTCGGTTGGACCCTGAAACTTGAGCGTGACGACGATGCGCGCGGCGCGTCCGGCGGCGATCCACGCCTCGGTCAGCGCCAGCAGCCGCGCCGGGTAGGCGACGACGTCACTGAACAGCCAGTCGACCGGCTCCACGGCGTTCGGCCGCAGCGTGAAGGCGTCGGCCTGCAGGTGACGCACGCCGGGCATGGCGGCCACCGTCGGCGCGAGCGCCGCCCGGTCGACCGCCAGCACCGCCGCGCCTTCGCGGGCGATCGCCCAGGTCCAGCCGCCGGGGGCGGCACCCAGATCAAGGCAACTCTGCCCGGGCCGTGGCGCCTCGCCGAACAGCGTGCAGGCCTCCCACAGTTTGAGATAGGCGCGGCTCGGTGGGCCGAGCCGGTCCTCGACGAAGCGACATTTGCCGTTGACGAACGGCGAGGCGCGGGCCGGGCTTGCCAGCATTTGGTCGGGTGCGAGCAGCGTCCAGCCGCCGAGGCTCGCCGTCGGGGCGGGTTGCGGGAAGAGCAGGGGCTTGGCGCCGACCGGCGGCAATCGCTCGGCGATCAGCGTGGAGCGGCGATGGTGCAGCAGCGGCAGCAGCGCCCAGTTTCGCTGCATGGCGCGCAGCGCCGCGGCGGCGACGGCGATCGACGGCGCGGCGAGCTCGCGCGGGTCGGTCCAGCTGTCCAGCGCCCAGGGGATGTCAAGCGGCGGATCGGGCGACAGGGCGAGCCGGCCATGCCAGGCATCGACCCGCACCCCGCGACGCGCCAGCGCCTCGCCGAGCGGGCCGTCATAGCCGTCGGCCGCAAGGTAGGCGCTGGCGATGACCAGGGCGGGGTCAGCCGACCAGCGCGGAGGCGCCCAGCAGCAGCCACCCAAGCATCAACAAGACTCCGCCGGTCGGCGCCGTCGGGCCGAGCCGGATGCCGGCCAGCGCCAGGGCATAGACAGCGCCGCAGAACAGCACGAGCCCAACCGCGAAGGCGAGGCCGGCAACGTTCGCCAGCCGAGCGGCGCCGGCGCGCTCGACCCACAGGCCGGTCAGCACCAGCGCGAGGGAGTGCCAGCCCTGCATCTGGATCGCGCTCTCCACCATGCGCAGGCGCGCCGGGTCGAGCCGCGTCGGCAGCGCGTGCGCGGCGACGGCGGAGAACGCGACCGCGAGCAGGCCGGCAAGCGCGCCGAGGACGATCCAGAGGCGGGTCAAGGCTGGCCTACCAGGTGAAGGACGGCAGGATGGCGACGGGGGAGAGGCCGAGGGCGTTGGCCGCGAGCTCGGCGCCGTCCGGGTCGGCGAGCAGCGCGTCGCCATGGATGCCGCCGAGCACCCAGGCGCTGTCGAGCCCGGCGGCCTGGGCGCCGGCGATGTCGGTGCGCAGCGCGTCGCCGACGGCCAGCACCCGCTCGCTCGCCAGGCCGAGCTGGCGCAGCGTCGGGGTGTAGATCGCCGGGTCCGGCTTGCCGAGCATGCGCACGACGCCGCCGAGCTCAGCGTAGCGCTGCGCGAGCGCGCCGGCGCAGAGGATGCGCACGCCGCCGCGGATCACCTCGAGGTCGGGGTTGGCGCAGATCATCGGCAGACCGGCGGCCAGGCAGGCGAGCAGCTCGGGCTCGAAGGCCTCGAGCGGCTCGGGTGCGCGATGGTCGTCCGGACCGGTGTTGAGCACGAAGTCAGCCGCGGCGGCGCTGTCGACGCAGAGCAGGTCGAGCCCGTCCAGGATCGGCCGGTCGCGCGCCGGGCCGAGATGCAGTAGCGTGCGGCCCAGCCCGGCGAAGAATGGGTCGTCTCGGTCGCGCAGCGCCTCGTGCGTCGCCTCGCCGCTGGTGACGAGGCCGTCATAGAGCTCGTCGCCGATGCCCATGCCGCGCAGCAGGTGCTGCACCGCCGAGGCGCGCCGCGGCGCGTTGGAGAGCAGCACGCTGCGGCCGCCGCCGGCGCGCAGCTGGCGCAGGCAGTCGAGCGCGCCGGGCAGCGGGCGCACTCCGTCATGGATCACGCCCCACAGATCGAGCACGAAGCCGTCATAAGCCTGGGCGAGCGGGGCGAAGCCCGGCAGGTGGCGAATCATTCGTCCAGCAACGCATCAAGCCCGACCGCCTCGCCGACGCTGCTGAAGCCGTCGCGACGCAGCAGCAGCGCGAGCTGCTGCTTGAGGCGGGGCAGCAGCGCCGGCCCCTCATAGGAGAACGCCGTGTAGAGCTGCACCAGGTCGGCCCCGGCGCGGATCTTGCGGTAGGCGTCCGCGCCGCTCGCCACACCGCCGACGCCGATCAGCGCCAGTCGGCCGGCTGCCAGCCGTCGCGCCCGGCGCAGCATCGCCGTCGCAGGCTCAAACAGCGGCGGGCCTGATAATCCGCCCGCCTCGCCGACATGCGCGCCGCGCAGCCCGGCCGGGCGGCCGGTCGTCGTGTTGGTGAGCACGAGGCCGTCGACGCCGCAATCGAGCGCGACGGCGACGACCGCCTCCAGACCGCCTTCGGCGAGGTCCGGCGCCAGCTTGACCAGCAGCGGCGGCCGGATGGGGACGGCATCCGCCACGGCCTGCAGGATCGAGCGGAGCTGCGCCTCGCCCTGCAGGTCGCGCAGGCCGGGGGTGTTCGGTGAGGAGACGTTGATCACGACGTAGTCGGCGATCGGGGCCACGGCGGCGACCAGGGCCGGGTAGTCGCTTAGCGGGTCGGCGCCGTTCTTGTTGATGCCGACATTGATGCCGAACGGCACTCGCCGCGGCTTGCCGCGGCGCTCGGCCAGCAGCCCCTGCAGGCCGGCATTGTTGAAGCCGAAGCGGTTGATGACCGCTTGCTCCTCAGGCAGCCGGAACAGTCGCGGCCGCGAGTTGCCGGGCTGCGGCAGCGGCGTGATGGTGCCGCTTTCGATCAGGCCGAAGCCGAGCCGCATCAGGGCGTCAGCCGCTGTTCCGTCCTTGTCGAAGCCTGCGGCAAGCCCGATTGGATTGGCAAATGAGAGGCCTAGGCAGTGCGTCGCCAGCACCGGGTCGTCGCCGCCCTCCTGCCGTCCGGCAAGCCCGAGGCGAAGCGCTGCGATCGCCAGCCGATGCGCCCGCTCGGCCTCCAGTCGGCCGAACAAGGGCGTGAGCGCCGAGGCAAGGGCGGGCAGGACCATGGCGGACCTGTTGCCGCAATCGCGGCGCTTTGGGAAGCCCACCGCGCCGGGGCTTGCACCCGCCGCCGCATGAGCCGAGTTCAGTGCGATGACCTGGAACCAGCCCTATCTGGAGACCTGCTGCCGCTCTGCTCTGCACCGGCTCACGCTCGCTGGGCCTGTCGGGCGTCCGCCGGCGCTCAAGGACGGCCAGTGCCTCGAGCGGCTTGCAGCCATGGGCTTGGCGAGGACGGGCGAAACCGGCCGCTTCGTCATCACGCCGGCTGGCGAGGCGCGTCACCGCCTCGAGATCCTGGGCGTCGCCGCCGCAGCGAGCTGAGCGCGGTCAGCCGAGCGGCGCCGTCAGCATTCCTGACGGGCCGGAAGCGACGCACAGCATGCGGGCGCCATCGGGTGCGGAGACCATCAGCATGTCGCCCGCCGTCAGCATGTCGCCTGCGTCGTAAAAGAAGTTGGTGGACCCGACGGCCGGCAGCGTGTCCTGCCCGGCCTGGTAGTGCCACAGGGTGAAGCCATTGGCGTAGGCGAGCACGGAGAGATTGCGAAGGGCGAAGGCCATCATGGCTCCTATCGATCGCGGCGGTTGGCCGCGTTCAAAAAAAAGGCCGCTCCCGGATGGGAACGGCCTGTTAGCTTGTCGCAGGACATAGCTCGCCCCTTGATCAGAGCAGTTAAACCTAAGGTTGCAGAGGCGTCAAGGACTAATATCCTAATCGCTTTTAAGTTGTATCAGTCGACAAGGCCACGCGAGCGCAGCGATGGCTCGATGAGCGCCAGGGCGTCGCGCCATAATCTATGATCAGCCTGCTGCTCCGGCCGTGCGGGATCTGGGGCCTGCTGACGTTTGCCCCAGCAGCTGAGGGCGCGTGCATGCGCCAGCGTCATTTGCCGATCGGTGTAGAGCCGGTCCAGGCAACGAACCACGTCATCGGGCTCGCACGGACGCTGAACCAGGCCGCGTCCGGCTGCCACCCTAGCGCCGTCATGTCGTGCCGTCAGCGCTGCCGCCGTCCACAGCCAGGCTTCCTCGGCGCTGCGGAAGGGCTCACCCGCGGCGGCAAAGCGAGCCGGGCTCCTGTTGGCGACGCCTGGATCGATGCGGCGAGCAATGGGGCGAGTTGCAGACGCTGACATGGCGGCGGCCCTTTGTTGGAACAAAACTAGAACATGCTACTGGTCGATGGTGACAGGCAGCAAGTGCAAAAGGTGTTCGATCCTATTTCTCTTGGAGAGAAATCCTAGCATACTGGCGTCCTCGAATCGGGGTGGTGGTCGGAGCTAGGCTCCAAATGTAGTGAGCTGCGATGATGACGCATGAGGACATTTGGCGGGCGATCGACACCCTGGCGGCCGAGAACGGACGCTCCGCCTCAGGCCTCGCGCGCGCCGCCGGCCTTGATCCGACGACCTTCAACCGCAGCAAGCGCCGCACCCCGAATGGCCGAGCGCGCTGGCCTTCAACCGAGAGCCTGTCGAAGGTGTTGAAGGTGACCGGCGCCAGCCTGGAGGCATTTGCCGGCCTGGTCTCTGGCCAACGCGTGATCGCCTCACGCGGAGGAGCCCGGCGCATTCCTCTTATCGGCCTCGCTCAGGCCGGCGGCAGCGGCTATTTCGGCGATAGCGGCTATCCTGTCGGTGGCGGCTGGGACGAGGTGAGCGTGCCGGAGGTCGGTGACCCGCACGCCTTCGCGCTCGAGATCAGCGGCGACTCCATGGAGCCGGTGTTCCGCGATGGCGACATGGTCGTGGTCTCGCCCGCCGCTCCGGTGCGTCGCGGCGACCGGGTCGTCGTGCGCACTGCCGAGGGGGAGGTCATGGCCAAGCAGCTCGCCCGCCAGTCCGCCAGACGCGTCGAGCTGCGCAGCCTCAATCCTGCGCACCCGGATTACAGCTTCGAGTTGTCCGAGATCACCTGGCTGCACCGGATTATCTGGGCGAGCCAGTAGGCCACCGCTGACCCGTCAGCCGCAGGCTGCCACCGGCAGGGTTGCGTCTCGCCTAGCGCGTCGTCGCCGCAGACCGATCGTTCGCGACCAGCTCGTCGCCCATCCGCACCTCGCGCGCTTCGCGTCCGAAGCCGACCAGCACCGCAATCACGACCGCGACGATGCCGACGACGCCCGCCAAGGCCCAGCGCAGGTCCGGCACGGCCCTGCCGTCCACGCTGCGCCCGAGCCAGTCGGCAAGACCGCTCTGGATGCGGGTGTTGCCCGAGGCGAGCAGGTTGCCGAACTGGTAGGTGAGGCCAGGGAAGGTTGCCCGGATCGCCGCCGGCGAAAGCTCGTTCAGATGCGCTGGGATGACGCCCCAGGCGCCCTGCACGAACAGCTGCATGAAGAAGGCGCCGATGCCGACCATCAGCGGGCTGCTCGAGAACGCCCAGAGCGGGATGGCCGGCAGCGACAACAGGGCGGCGGCGACGATGCAGGCACGTCGGCCGATGCGCTGCGAGGCGGCGCCACATGCCAGCCCGCCGAGCATCGCCGCGATGTTCATGCAGACCAGAATCGCCGTCTGCTCGCCATGCGAGAAGTGCAGCTGCTTGTTCAGGAAGGACGGGTAGAGGTCCTGCGTGCCATGACTGAAGAAGTTGAAGGCCGTCATCATGACGACAGCGTAGAGCGTCAGGACGAGATTATTGCGGATCACCGTGACAGCGCTCTGTCGGTGCACGGTCACATCGCGCGCCTGCCAGTCCGGGCTCTCCGGCACGTTGCGGCGGATGTAGAGCACCAGCAGGGCCGGCAGCACGCCGACCATGAACATGCCGCGCCAGCCGACAGAGCTGTAGGCGACGTAGAACAGCAGGGTCGCCAGCAGGAAGCCGCTCGGATACCCCGCCTGCAGCAGCCCGGACACGGTGCCGCGCCACCGGGCGGGAATGCTCTCCATGGTCAGCGCGGCGCCGACGCCCCATTCGCCGCCCATCGCCACGCCATACAACGCCCGCAGCACGAAGAACGTCGCAAGATTGGGCGCGAAGCCGGAGCTGAATTCGAGCACGGAGTAGATGATGACGTTGGCCATCAGCGTCGGCCGTCGCCCGTAGTGGTCGGCGATCCGCCCGAACAGCGCCGCGCCGAGCGGTCTCGCCACCAAGGTAGAGACAATCGCCCAGGTCGCCACCGTGCGCGTCGTGCCGAAGTCACGCGCCACGTCGTCGAGGGCGAAAGACATGATGAAGAAGTCGAACGCGTCGAGCGTCCATCCTAGATAACAGGCTGCGACCACATGACGCTGGCTGCGCGCTGTCGGCGACACGACGTTCCCGCGGTTGTCCATTACAGCCGACTAGACAATCATTGCACGCAACGTCAAGACGACCCCGAGGCGTCACCCAACGCATTGCATCAATGATTTCGGAGCGCCTCGACGAACCGCGGTGAGCCGCTGCCGTAACACTCCTATCGCTGACGGGCATGCGCCCGCGGCATCGCCAGCCGAGGTGGATCATGGCCAGTCCCGACCCCGAGACGCTCTACACGAGCACCAGCGGCTTCGACGAGAAGCTGAACCAGACGACGGTGCACGACACCTCGATCTACGACCCGGCAGCGAGCGACGATCAGATCGTCACCCTTTACGAGACGCCCGCCGACGCCGCTGCGGCCCGAGACGCGGTTGTCGCGGCCGGTATTCCACCCGCCGCCGTGAAGCTGATCGAGCGCGAGGCCAATGCGCTCGAGGCGGGGGTGGACTACGAACGCCAAGATGGCGGCTTGTGGGGCGCCATCCGCTCGTTCTTCGTCGGCGACGACAGCCACGCGCACGGCTATGCGGAGGGGGTGCGTCGCGGCCACGCCGTGCTGATGGTCTCGCCGCCGCCAGGCATGCGGCTGGCCGCCGTGCACGCTTTGGAGGGCGCCCACCCCATCGATTTCGATGCGCGGCTGGAGGAGTGGCGCAGCGCCGGCTGGGACAACCTTCATGCTCAGCAGGCGCAGGCAGCGGCGACGTCCGCCGGCACCGCGACCGTCTACGACACGGCGACCCGCACCAGCCACGCCGAACCGGTTGGCGGACCAGCTGCTAGCGGCACGGATGGCGCCGGCAGCCATCCCGTCAACTATCCTACCTTGACCAACACGACTACAGGCAAGCCGTGACGCCAGCCGCGTCGGTTCTGGTGCGAGGCTGACCGTCCCGCAGCCAGACGTCACGGCGATCCATTCGCTAGCGTCAAGCCTGCGGGTGGTGGCGACCCACACGGAGCCAGCGCTTCAACCTTGCCTCGAACACGCGGTTGCGACGATCTGGGCGGCCGAAGTGCAGCAGCGACCGAAGCTCTTCAACGGCGCCATCTTCAGCGCTGACAGCGTCACCTCGGAGCTGATCACCGGTCACTGGACGGAGTATCGCCGCCTGGTAGCCCAGCTTCGGTCGCCCGACCTGTACGCCGTCCTCGGCGTCCGCTCGATTGCGGTCACTGGCCTGCTGCATGGCCCGCATGGCGTGCTGCTCGGCCAGCGGGAACGCCGCGCGATCTACCATGCCGGGCAGTGGCAGCTGCCGCCCGCCGGCAGCGTGGACCGGGACGCAGCGAATCCTGACGGCAGCGTAGACCTGCGCTGCCAATTGCTGGCGGAAGCCGAGCAGGAGCTGGGGCTGAGCGCCGAGCACATCGGAGCCACCACGCCGATCTGCGCCGTGGAGCATGCCCGCACCCACGTCGTGGACATCGGTCTGGCCGCCGAGATGACGCTGTCGCCGGCGCAACTCGAGGCGCGGCACCGGTCAAGCCGAGACGCCGAGTATCAGGCCGTGACCCTGGTGGCGCTGCCCGACCTTGCGGCATGGTTAGAGGCTCGGGCCGGGAAGCTGGTGCCCTCGACATCGATTTTTTTACATCGTTGGCAAGCTGGTGAGGTTGCAAGACCAAGGGCTCCGGATCGGCCACAGCATCCGACCTTAAACTGAGCTTTTCGCCTCGACGCTCGCGGTCACCGTCGTTCCAAGCTCGGGCATCATCACCAGCTGTTCCGCCTTGATGGCATCCGTCACCAGGTTTTGCACCGCCATTTTGGCGCCGCCATTGTCGGGCAATGCCATGCCCAGCAGCGAGCCGACGATCAATGGCAGCGCGTTAGCCAGTGTCATCTGGTGGGTGGCGAGAGCGGCCGCGGTGCCGGCCAGCGTTGCCACGGCCGTGACCGTGGTCGGCTGACGGCTCCAGGCGATCAAGGACTTCATCACCACGCGCTCTCCCTGCACTGCGCTCATTGAGGCTGGAACATCGACGGGCGGATCAATCCCGCGGTCACGATCGCCTGGTGCAGTGCCGCCGACGGATGCACGCCGTCTGCCGACGCGCTGCCGAGGTCGACCCGCCATTTGCCGCTGCCGCCCGGGTCAGCCAGCAGGCTCTCGACGTCAATGAGGCCAGCGCAGCCCAGGCTCGCCGCGCTAGCGCGCATGAAGCCGTTATAGGCGAGCCGCTGCTGCTCAACCGCGGAGCTCGCCGCATTGGTGGTGCCGAATGACAGCTTGCTGCCGCTCGCGATCGCGGCCGTCGTCGCCGTTGACAGAGTGATCGTGAGGGTCGAGCTGTTGAGCGCCGTCACCATCGTACCGGCGGCGATGCCGGTGCCCGAGACCGCCTGCCCGACCGCGATATTGGCCACCGATCCGAGCACCGCGCTGGTCGCGCCCGAGGCCGCCGCGCTGCTGAGCGTTGCCGTGGTCAATGTCCAGCTCTGATTGGCGAGCGTCGTCCAGCCGTCGCTGCTCTGGGTCGTTGGCGGCACGGTGAAGCACCAGACCCGCTTGCCGGCCTGCGCGTAGCGCGCTGCTACCTGAGCAATGAACTGCTCCACGGTGGCCGCCGTCAGGTTCAGGCTGAGCACGTCGTTGCGCCCATCCTCAAGCAGCACGTCGGTGACACCGTCATCGATCGATAGCGCGTACTGCCCGTTACCGCTCAACGCGAGCCCGGCCGCCGTCGTCGAGCCGCGCGCTGCGTTGACGAACGGCACGTTGTTCTCAAGGCTGCGCTGAATGTAGCCCTGCAGCCCCAAGGCGTCAGCATTGTCGCCGGTGCCTGCCGCGATGCTGTCGCCGAGGATGAGCACGCCGCCGGGCGCCACGGTGCCGACCGGCACGCTCACCAAGCCGAGCACGGCGACCGGGCACCAGAAGCCACCACCGGTGTTGGACAGCACCGCCGGCGTGCCGGTCTGATCGTTCAGCGAGGTCGAGCGGCTGTCAAACTCGCCGGTTAGCTTCGAGCCGCTGCCGGGATAATCCATCAGCTGCAGCCCTGTCGCGCTGAAGCTGGCCGCTGTGCGGACGAAGAAATGGGTGCCGGCCGGTAGGTTGACCGACGTCGCATCGGAGGTCACCACGTCATGCGCGGGCTCGACGGTGAACTGCCGATGGCCGCCGAACTTCGCCGGCGTCATCCAGCCCGAGAAGTAGAGCGCCTGGTTCGCCGTCGTGGCTGCGGTTGTCCCGGTGCTGAGCGTTATCGTCGTCGTCCCCGGAGTATTGCCACTGCCGGCGGTAAAGCTGGTGGCAACGCTTGCCACATAGGTTCCGCTCGCGATCCCAGTGCCGTTGGTGGACAGCGTCTGCCCTGCGCTGATTGCATTCACGCCGACCGTCGTTGCCGAAAAGCTCAGCGTTGTCGTGCCGGCGGGAACGCTGGGGCCGGCGTAGACGGTGAAGCTGTTCAGCGTGGGCGCCAGAAGGCTCGCATAGCCGGTCGCCGTCACCGGGCGATCGACCTCGCCCTCCTGCGGCATGTCGAAGCCGGCATAGACGAGCTTGATCGCGGTAACGGCTCCGTAGGACGGCGAGATGCAGGAGACCTGGTCCATCACCGTGGTGTTGGTGTTGTCAAAGAACGCCGCAGATCCGTTGATGCCGCGCCGCGAGCAGATCGGCAGCCATAGCTGACGGCCGCCGAGTTGGCGCAGGCTGCGCGGCTGCAGCAACGTGCTCGTCACGCCTGCTTGCATCGTGGTCAGCAGCAGCGCTGCTGCCATCAGGATGCTGATGATGCGATATCGCAATAACTTACCCCTCCCAGGCCGAGATCGTCACCGCATTCGGCGAGTACACGGTGATGACGCCGCTGTTGACGTAGTTGCCGCTTTCGAAGAGCGCACCGGGCGCGAAGTAGGCGCAATCTGCACCGTTGACGGCCGCCGTGCCGCCGACGCGGTTAATCCAGATGCCGGTGTTCTGCGGCGCCTGGAACGACAGGTAGTGTCGCGCGGCGTTGGCTGCGAACAGCGTCGTGCTCGTTCCTGCCGCCACCGTGATGGTGCGCGAGACGAGCGGCGCTGCGACCGGCGCCACCTGCCCGATCACGTTGCTTCCGCTCGGCAACGCGGCAGTTTCCTTAACCGCGAGCGTGCCGTTCAGCAACGAGAACACGCCCTTCAGCACACCGACCAGCGTCGTGTTGCCGCTGCCGCCATAGAGCGCGTCGGCCTGTGTGCCGGCGGCGCTCGAGATCGCCTGCTCGGCGGTGATCTGAGTCTGCTGGTTGGTCGCGCTGGCGCTGCCGCCGGCGACGGTGCTGCCGCCGGTCACAACCAGCGGGTTGAGCAGCGTGCCGCACGGTATGGCAAGGCCGGTCGTCACGTTGACGCAGTCAAGCGTCACGGCCGATGCGCGATCGACACGGTTCTGCGTCAGTGTCGAGGATTGCGCGTGCGCGGTGCCGCCGGTGATTGCGGTGGCGATGAGCAGTAGAGCGCTGCGATGTCTGAAGGTCATGATGCCGCTCCTCGCGCTAGGATCATCCCGGTCGACGCGATAAAGCGGCGCTCGGTGCGAGCCAGCCAGCCGCGGCCGAACGTTGCGAAACCCTCGGTCGCCTCATAGCGCGCCTGTTGCGCCGAACGCAGCGCGTCGAGTAACACCCTCGGCGCCACCGCTGCGGCATGCCGCAGCGTGAACGGGCCGATGCAGCCATCCACCTCGTCGCCGCTTAGTCCGACCGCTCGCTGCAGCAGCCGGGCCGTGGTTTGGCAACCGGTGTTCACGCTGAAGTCGAACACCATCAGGTCGATGCCAGGCTGCAGCGCGTCGCATCGCAGTCGGTTCCAGAAGTTGGAACAGTAGATGCCAGTAGCCGTCCGTTCCGTTATCGACTCGATGTCGCTGGTGTCCAGGTCTGGATCGTCGACCCACTCGCGCAGCGTCGCCAGCGTGATGCCCATGTTCGTGGCGCCGCCTGGATCGCTGGCGTTATCGACATAGCCGCCCTCCTCGCGCAAGGTGAACGCCAGGCACCGATCGAAGTTATCTGTCATCGATTATATCCGAAAAGTGAGAGCGAGGGCGCCGCTTCGGACCGTCACCGACGTCACCAGCGTCGAACCCTGATCCTGGATTGACGCAGAAGTCGTTACCGGTCCTGAACCGGGGACAGCTCCCCTGACGTCAGCTGCCGTCAGCGCGGCAAAGAAAGATGATCAATCGCCCAGTGATACAGCGGTCCGAAGAAGTAGACGAACACGCTGCCGAGCGTGCTGAGCGCAAGCAGCACGCCCATGGCGCGCGAGCGCAGCGCCATGATCTCCTCGACCGGGTGCTTCAGGGTCTCTACTGAAATCTTCAGGTCCTCGAGGCTACGACTGGTGACAACCGTTGCGGCCTTGAGTGAATCCACGTCTTGCTTAATGAAGTAGACCGCCCCGTCGAGCTTCTGCTCGAGGTCGCGCTGGTCATGCTTGACGGTGCGTAGCTCCGCCTGCAGCAGGTCCCCAAGCTTCTCCGCCTGCGCATGACGGATATCGACCTTATCATGCAGCGCCTTCAGGCCGCTCAGTATCTCGCCGATCTGCTGATACAGGGGGTTCATCTCCGAAGTCGGCATGCGGGCGCTCTTCCGTGATAGTGAGGTTGCGTGGCGCTCTCGGGCCGCAACGCCGTGGAGGGAGCGACGCGCGCCCGGCTAGGCGTGATCGAGTGCCGCGACACGTTCCTGCAGCTTGGCAAGTGCCGTGCGGATCTCAGCCAGCTCGGCGATCGGGTCCGGCGCCGGTGCCGGCACGGCCTCCGACACGGCTGGCCGGCGCACCGTCCGACCGTCGCTGACCCAGCCGGTGGCCACTGCCGGCTCGCCGCTCACGTCAAGCCAGACCATATCGGGGTGAAACAGCGTGTGGATCGAGTGCTCCGTGTTGAGCAGCTCGGCCACCAGTCCATCTTGTAGGCGTGCGAATGTCTTCATCTCACCACTCCACGATCACGAGGCCGGGCGCGCCGTTGCCGCCGAGCGCAGCGCCCAGGCCGCCACCCCCGCCGCCGCCGGGCGACACGCCGGCGTTGCCCGTCACGTCGCTGCCCGAGACGCCGACCAGCCCCACGCCGCCGCTGCCCATGCCTGAGCCGCCCCCTTGGCCGGATAGCCACGTGCCGCTGACGATCGCTGCCGCCTGGCCGACGCTGCCGCTGATCAGCGTGGCGCCGGTGGCAAAGCCAGAACCGGCGATGAGGGGCGCGGCGCCGGCGCTGTTCTGGGCGCCGTTGCCGCCGGCCGTGCCGCCGCTCGCCGAGGCGATGCTGCTGAAGCTGGAGGTGCCGCCATTGCCGCCCGAGCCCGAGCCGCCAAGCCCGACCGTGACCGCATAGCTCTGCCCGGGTGCAACGGCGAAGAAGCCTTCCACGTAGCCAGCGCCAGCCCCGCCTCCGCCGGCGCCGCCATTGCCAGTGCCGCCGCCGCCGCCGCCGCCCCAAACCCGCAGTTTGACGGCGACAACGCCGGCCGGCGCCGTCCAGGAGCCCGCCGAGTTTGTCGTGAGCACCGCCATGTTACGGTATCCGGGCGTCAGGGCCGGCAATTTGTAGCGGACGAGCGGAGCTGCCGGCATTGCTGCGATGCTGGTCGCCGTCACCTGCGTCTGCGCGAAGGCAACGCTGATCACGTAGAGCCCAATCCAGCCGTTATCGACTGCCGGCGTCGGCTGCGACCCGGTCGTGCCGGCAGCGCCCGACTTCAGCTGCAGCTGCACGCGCTGCGTGATCTGCGTGTTCTGCGCCGTGCCTGCATTGGCCGGCCCGCTGAACGGCAATGCCGGGTTAGAGGCATTGTAGTAGGGCAGCACCACCGGCGTCGTGTCAGCCTCGATCAGGCTCGCCTGGAGCAGGTAGTTGATCGACTGGCCGGAGACTGTTGGCGACGTCAGGGCAAACGGGGTGCTGGTGATGTTGATGCCGACCTTGACCAGCGGGTCCGTGGCAACCGCCGGCAGCGATCCATATGCATACGCATCGACCGGCCCGAGCAGCGTAATGCTGCCTGGTCCCACGACCACCTGCAGCGAGGCCGGGCTGGTCGGCAGGCAGCCAAGCCCATCGACGACCGTGCTGCTGCCGAGCGTCGCCTGCGCCAAGTAGCCAAGTGCGACCATGGTGTTGCGCTGGATGTGCAGCAGGTCCGTGTCGAGCGGAATGCTGCCTGGATAGACGATTTGCCTGTCCACTTGCGAAATCCCTTATGCGTAAGATCGGCTGCCGTCGCGACGGCGGAGAGTGTCAGTTGCTGATGGCGGTCCAGCAGATTGTCGCCGCCGGCATCACCGAGGCGGCGGCGGCGTAGATGTCAGCATCGCTCACTGGCGTCGGCACCATGGCCAGCGACGCATACTCGCGCGGCCCGCCGGTATTATAGCCGCCAACCGCAGTGATCCCGGCGCCATGCGGGCGATAGGCGGTGACAAACACTTGGAAAGGCAAGGCCAGTGAGCCCCAGCCGCCGGCCACGTCGTAGCCTAGACCGCCTGTCGAGTAGCCACCGGTGTCGCTGCTGCGCGCCGGCTCGAAGATCACCGGCGCCCGCCCGGTTAGCTCCGTCAAGATCGTCTCCAGCCCGGCGCGCGTGCCACGCTCACGAAACAGCTCCTGCTGTATGCGAACCCGAAATGGATCGTCGAGCTCGGTGGGCCGCCGCGGCAGCAGGACACCGAAGAAGTCGGTGCTGATCATGTCGAGGAAGCTACCGCTCGCGGTGGCGATGCGCGCCTGAGCGACCACCATTTGCAGCAGGCTGTAGAGGATAGCCCAGCCGGTCGCGAGGCCGGTCAGCAGGCTGTCGAGAACCGGCGTCGTGTCGCCGAACCAGCGCTGCGGCAGCACGGCGCGCAGCCGGCTTAGCATGTCGTCCGTACCACCGGTCATCTTAGTTCACCACCACCGAGACCGAATGCGTCACCGCATTGTCGGCGCAGACGAGGTCGATGGAGGCCCCATTGATCAGCACGTCCGAGACGCTGACCACTGCCGCGTCCGCGCCGTGCACCAGGCTGATCACCCGCGAGATCGCCAGCGTCGGCCCGATCGGCAGCACGTTCACGTAGTTGGCGATCGCCTGGATCGCCTCAGCCGCAACCGTGGGCTTGCTTGTGCCCAACGTCACCTCGAGCGACAGCGATACCGTTACCCCGATGACCACGGGCGGCTGCACCGCATAGGTCGAGCCGACCGGCCGAACCGCCTCGATCGCCACCTTTACCGAGGTCAGCAGCGCCGCCGAAGGCGAGCCCGAGCCGTCATCGACGGTGACGATAAAGTGCCCGATATTGGTTGATCCGTCGACGTTCACGTTCTCCTCGATTAGCCAGCGCAATCCCTGCTGCACCGACGCGATGGCGTTGGCCAAAGCCGTCAGCGTCGCCCGCGACCGGCTGTTGATGTAGTTGACAAAGCGCAGCCGCAGCGCCGCGTCGCTCTCCGCATCCAGCCCGCCCAGCGTCGCCGCCGCGTTGGTCACGGCGTCGACTCCTGGGATCGCGCTCGCCAGCTGGGTAATCGCACCGGCCTGCACGTTGCCCACGCTGCCGGCGACCAGGGCGCTCACCGGGACGTCCACGCCCGCGTTGTTGGCGCCGATCTGGTAACCGTTCACGCTTGTAGCCCAGGCGGCGTTGGCGGTGTCGGCCTGCACGACAAAGCTCTGCGAGGCGTCCGTTGTACGCACTAGCGTGCCGCTCGGCACGATCGCCGCTAAGCCGGTCGTGTAGCGGCTAAACGTTACGATACCGTTTGCGGGGATGCCCAGCAACCGCTTCATCGCGAAGTCGTCAACCCAGCTGTCAAGGTCGGCGCCGTTGCTAGTCCCCGCTCGCGTCATCGACAGCACCTGCAGGATCAGCCACTGCAGCCACAGCCCGATCGAGGCGGATGCCTCGAGCACCGCCCGCAGCACGCTGCCGACGGTCAGGTCGACGAGCGTCTGGCTGGTTCCCTGCACGCCCGCCGCCATGTTCTGGACCAGCGTTGCGAAGTTCTGCAGCGGCAGGATCATGTCGTCTCCAGGGGTCAGAGGAAGGCAAGTGGCTATGACCCTTGACCCCACCAGAGGCTGTGGCCTCTGAAGTCGAGTTCACTCAGAGCTCGGAGCCGACGGTCAGCCCGTCACCGAGAACGACAGGATCTGCGTCGAGCCGGTGTCCGCGTCCACGTAGCGAAGATCGACATAGACGCTGCCATTGTTCGAGCTGGCGACCGCGATCACCGGCTCCGGCGTCTGCGCGACTGTGCTCTCGAGCAGGATCTGACTGCGGATCACGGCCTGGATCATCGACACGTTGGCCGTCTGGCCGACGAATTGCCCGAGCCCGGCGCCGTAATCCGGCTGCCAAATGTAGTCGCCAGGATTGGTCAGCAGCCGCCGCAGCACGCGCTGTTGCCCGAGCGCGGTGCCAGCCGCAAGTCCAAGGTCGCCGGTCGCACTCGCCGTAAAATCCTGCCCCCAGAGCAGCGAAACATCCTGCATCAGGAACGATCCTTTAAAACCTTAGTCCTGCGGGGTCGGCGCCGACGTCGTGCCACCGCGCGAGTCGACATGTGTATGCTGATCGTAATGGTCGCGCAGCCGCGCCAGCGAGCCGACCCCGTCATAGACATTCCCGCTGACATGCAGGTCGCCGGTATGCGTCCAGCTCGGCGCCGTACTGGCAATCGAGCCGTCGTTGTGCAGCTTGATCGTGCTGCCGCTCTTGTGCAGCAGCCATAGCTCGCCAACCGGTGCTCCGGGTGACGCGTCGCTCGTCGACCAAGAGCGTCCGACGACGACGCCATGCTCGGCATCGCCCTCCTGCCAGAGCACCAGAACCTGATCGCCCGGCGCCGGCGGGCACGCCATGCCCCATCCAGCTCCTACCCAGGGCGACAGTACCGGCAGCCAGCCGCTGAGCACGCCCTCCGGCTGGATCGTCACTTGGGCCGTGAAGTTCACTGGGTCGACCGAGCTGACCACCGCAAATCGCGGTTGTCCGGCGCGCTGGTCCATCTGCCCGGCATGCGACTTCACGATATTAATAAAATCATCCATAACCGTGCTCCTAAAATCATTGCAGCATGGTTCGCGCGCCTACCGACGGCGCGCCGTCTTTAGGCGAGCGTCTTTGCCCGCACCGTCTGGACGAACCCGCCACGCTCGCTCAGCCGTCGGGTGACGGAGGCGACCTCGTAGGTGCCGTCGAAGTCCGTACCGGTATTGAACAGCGTCACCGGTGCCCGCGGCGCCAGCGTCAGCTCGCCCGGCATCGTAATGTCGACGTTGCGCTCGTGCTGTGACAGCTCGGCGAGAATCTGTTGCGCGCGCGCGAGGGCGTCTGCCGGCGTGAGGTTTGGCATCACGTAGACATAGGTTAGCGCCGGCTGCCCGCTGGCTGAGGCGGAGGTCTGCCGCGCCGTCTCGGTAAAGGCGTGCTTCTGTCGCGAGTTCCAGCTTTTGACGACCACGCTGATGTCGCGCGCGAGCGTCAGCGCTCGTGACAGCCGCAGGTCGATGCAGTCGGACGGCGAGAGCGACACGCCGATTGTGCTGCCGATCGAAATCGGGTTGAAGTACAGCGTCGAGCCCTGCACCCAGACTTCGAAGCCCTCGCGCTGCGCGAGATAGATCAGCAGGTCCCATTCTGTCGTCGCCCGCGCGAACTGCCCAAGCGTGATCGAGCTGTGCTCGGACTGATAGTAGCGTCCCACCGGCACGCTGGTCTGGGTCACGTTGGCTGAGAGCCCATGTCGTCCGGCCAGCAACGTCGCGATCTCGCTCGACGTCTGATTGACGAACGCCTCTTGCGTGCGCGCCTCGATGAAGCTTGCGGTAAGATCTCGTCCCTCGAGCTCCACCTCATGCCGAATGGGATCGATGTCGAGCCGGTCGACATTGCCTTGCACCAAGCTGACCCAGCCCGAGCCGAGCGACAGCCGCAGCTCGATCGCCATCGGCGTTTGTGCCCACAGGCTCGCGGCATTGGCCGAGAGCGCCACCCGCAGTTGAAACCGGTCAGCCGCATAATGTCCAATGCTGCTGATTTCGGCATCGATCACGCCGGCCAGAGCAACCCCGTTCAGCAATGCGTCGAGGCGGGGGGCGCGGACGTTACTGGCTGCCAATGCCGCCGCCCGCATTGGCATCGACGTCCGGCAGGCTCAGCGTCATCAGCCCGCTTAGCATCGGGTCGGACAATCCGTTCAGCGCGGCGATGCGGTTCCACTGCGTCGCGTCGCCGAGTTCGGCTGAGGCCAGCTGGTACAGATTGCCGCCGGTCACGGTGATCGTGCGCATTCAGCTGCTCGCATTGGCAAGGTTGACGGCAGAACGCGTGACGTAGCCGCGTGCGGCGCTGAGCTGGGCCAGCTGCCCCGCTCCGGCGACGGCGGTTCGCAAATCGTTCGCCGCGGTGATCGAGCCGGCGGCGGCGATCTGCGTGTCAATGTTTGTGGATGCGCTCGCCAGCGCGACCGTTGCGGTGCTGTAGCTTGCCGTGCCCTGCGTCGTTGCGCCGCTGACGCCAAGCGCCGTCTGCAACGAGGATACGTCGAAATACCCTGCCGCGCTGGTCAGGTCCTGGCCGATCGCGGTGGCAATTGTCGCCGCGATGTCGGCGACCACGATCGTCGCATCAAGTACCACCGTGCAGGAGACCCGATACGGGATCCACCAGGGATTACTGTAGTCGAGCTCCAGCTCGCTGATCAGCACCGTGTAGAAGAACGCGTCCCAGCTTAACGGCAGCGGCAGTCCGCCGATGCGCAGCACGTCCAGCAGCCGTGCCCGCTCGCCGGCATCCGGCCCGCTGAACACGCCGTCCCAACGCAGCTCCGCGTCGTCCGGACCCATCGCGTCGATCACGCGCGTCCCGCCAGGTAGCCGATGCACTGCGAGCACTTGCTTGCCGCCGAAACGAATGTGCGGCGGCACCTCGAAGCCGTTGAAGGCGACGGGCCCGAGGACAAGCTGGATGCCGGCCATCATGCAACCGTCGCGCCCGGCCAAGCCGGGCTCCGGCTGGGATCGAAGCCGGTCGGCCCGTTCGGCGGCCTTCCGGCATCACGGGTCATCCGGTCTGACATCCAACGTCCCACCTTCTGTCCGTCGAGGATCACGTCCCCGCTCATCGTCGGCTGCTCGCGCGTCGCGGTTGACGGCGCCGCCGGCGCGTAGGCGGTCGGCATCGCCGCTGTTGCCTCTCTGCGCATATTGCTCTGGCGCGGCTCGTCCAGAAGCGCACCCGGCCTGCGATCCCCGCCTGTGTCCTCAAACTTGATCTCGACGGCCACTCCTCGCTCGCGTCGAGACACCGCGTCGTCCAGCCACGGCGGCGGCGTGGCAGGCATCCGGCTCGCCGCTTGCTCGGTATCCACCGGCCGTGATGGCATGACCAAGCGTCCGATGGACGCAAGTTCGGGCATGCTCGGCATGTCCCGCTTGGTCACCCTCTCGGCAGCCGGCATAGGTGCTTCGGAGCGCAGCGGCGGCGGCACCGCTACGGCGAGCGTCGGCACGGCGACCGGCGCCGCCGGCAGGGCCAAGGTTGGCTTGCTCGAGGGCGCCGGCGCGATCGGAGCCACTGGCTTGGCTGTCGGCCCTGCGTCCCGCGGCGCCGGCGCAGCCGGTGCTTCTGTCCGCAAGGCCGAGGGTGCGTTCGACAAGATCGGCATGATCGGCGCGACCGGCTCCGCCAAGACGGTGCTTGTCGGCGTCGCGCGCTCGACTTGGGCGGCGATTGGTGCAGCGGCCGATGCGGCTGGCGCTGCCGAGCTGTCGCGTCGAGCGGGCCCGTCCGTCGGCGGCGTCGGCGCGGCCACGGTCAACGGCACGGCAATCGGCGCCACCGGCGTCATTTGGCGGCCGGACTCCACCTCCTTTGCAGCGACGCGCGCGGGCGGCGCCACCGCCACCGCCAGCTCCACCGGAGCCGCCGCCACCGCGACGACCGCAATCGGCGCCGATCGCATCACGGTCGGCGCGGCTGGCGTCTCGATCGGTGGCGCCTCGGGCTCAATCTTCGGACGCACCGCCGCCCGTGGCGCCGGCGCCGCCGTTAGTCCCGCCGCCCGACGCACGTCCGCATCCGCATCCGCGAGTGCGAGTGAGGCGACCGCGCGCAGCTGCGCGAGCCCGGCGGCGCTCTGCGCGATCGCTTGGTCAAGTTGCAGCAGATCACGCTGTAGGGCGGCAACGCCAATCGAGATGTCCTCATCCAGCGCTAGCTTGATACTAACCTCGTAGTCGTCGCTCATCGCAGCAGCTCCGCAACGGCCTGCCCAACAGCCTCGGCGACGGCTTGCCCATTCGCTGCGGCGGCTGGTCCCAGCACCGGCCGCGGCGGCATGCGTGTGGTGCCGAACTCTTCCGCCCGCGCCGCCTTGTCCGCGCTCACGACCCGCACCCTGCCCCCATCCGCCTGCACCGAGACGCCGTCCCGCAGCGCTCCGGTTCGCAGCCATGGCGCGTCATGCCCGATCGAGGCGTGCCTTGCCTGGCTCGGTGCCGGCTTCGATAGCGCCACCCGCACCGTCTCGGCGAGCTGCTCCGCTGCCGCCACCAGCGCCTGCTGCGCCACCTGCTCGATCGACAGGCCCGCCAGCCGCAACGCCAGCCCGTGCGCCGTCCTGCCTATCTTCATTCCGGCTGCTTCCACCTGCGAGTTGTCCAATCGTAGTCTAGGCCGTCGAGCGTGCCGATCGCGACCACCCAGTCCAAGCGCTCCTCGGGCTCAAGCGAGAACGCCACGTCGAAGGGCACCCCGTTCCGCACCAGATACAAGGTGTCGACCAGATCGGGGTGCCCAACTAGTTTCCCGCCTGCAGCTCCGGCTCAAGCTGCCGCATCGCGGCAGCCGCGGCGGCGATCCCCGCGTCGCCCAGCCGCGCCACCAGCGCCTCGAGCTGGGCTTCGCTCACCGGCGGTGGCATCGGAACGCCATCGACCGAGCACACCGAAACCGCCAGCATCGCAATACCGAGATACGGCGCATTGGTGCCGAGACTGGCGCCGATCACCTTGTATAGTCGCAGCCTGTCCAGCGCACCGAGCCGACGCATGACCAGCGAGCGTCCGTCAGCGTCGACGACGGTGAGCGTGCTCGCCGCCTGCGCGGTGATGCGCGCCGACGGGCTCGCGAGTCCCGAGGACGGATTGCTCATCAGACGCGCTGCCGGCGTGCGGCGAAAAACTCGAGCTTCTGCTTGACGCTCGCGTCGCCTTTCCAGGTACCCGCGCTGGCCAGCTTGAAAACGACGCTGCTGTACTGATACGTTGAGGTCGACCCGTCCGTTTCCGTAACATACTGATAAAGCGTTCCGGGCGTCACCGAGCCGGACGTGTAGAAGCTCTGCTCGTTCGCGGCGATGAAGTCGTCCACGGCACTGGTGCCGCGCTCCACCTCGAAGCTACCCTCCCAGCCCTTTGGCAGCTCGGCCGCGAGCAGCACGCCGTCCAGCCGATCAACCCGGATCGGCGTCGTCAGCTGGTGGCTCTCGAAGCTCGTGACATGGGTTAGGTTGACTTGCCCGGATGCGCCGATAACGACGAGTTGGCAGTCGCGGCCTAGCGAAAACACGTTCATTGCCATCTGTCAGCTCTCCTTCAGCTCTGCTGGCCGGACGGCAGGGTCTGCACGCTGACCTGGACGGTCTGGCCGCCCTCCATGTTCACAATGAACTTCTCATTGATGCCCTGGTACACGACCTGCGCATCAGACTGTACGTAGCCCAGGCTGGTGCGGCTTGAAGGGTTGTTTGAGGTGTCGCAGATCACGCTGAACGGCGTCGAGCCGTCGCTGCTGCCTAGGATCCCTTGGCCAAAAAGTCCCTGCAGGTAGCTGAGCTGGGTGGAGCGGATGTTTTGGAACAGGCTCGCGTTGATCACTTTGCCGACGAACCGGCCCATGCCTGCCGCCAACGTCGAGGCGATGAAGTTGGTTAAACGCGTATAGTTGTCGCCATTAGTCGCCGCATTGGAGGACGAATTGTGGCCGCATCGCACGCCCCAATACGCCCCGCCGGGCTGCGGATTGCTGATCACGTCGATCCCGGCGCTGAACAGTAGCTGCAACTCGGCATCGGAGTAGGTCGTCACCTGCGCACTGCCTGGCGCGCCGGAGCGCTGCGAGCCGATAACGCTGTAAAGCGGTTTGTTGAGTGAGCTCTGCTCGGGCGACAGGTTGCCCAGACGGCCGGCGACGAAGCCCTGTGTTGAGACCAGCCGGGTGATCCCGTTGGTGGCGTCGCTCCAGTAGATCCAGTCGCCGAACATCAGCTTGGCGGCATAGCTGTCAATTCCGGCAGTCGCCTTGGTCGTTACCGCGTTCTGGATGGTGTCGCCCGATGGCCCGGTCAGGATCATGTAGACCCCCTCGGACAGTCCGAACGCCGCCTGCGTCGACCACGTTGTGCTGTCGTCGCTGTCGGCCAACAACGCCACCGAGCAGCCCTGGCCGCGGAGAGCATAAATGCCTTGCCGCGGCAGCACGTCGTGCCCGATCAGCGAGTTCGCGCTCACCGTGCTTGCGCCGTCCGTGCCGCCGGCCAGCGTCTGTCCGCTCAGCGCCACCGGCGCGGTGATGGTCGCCGTGCCCAACGAGGCGACGACGATCTGCGATGGCCCGCGCAGCGGGTTGACGCCAAGATTGACGGCGCTCACCAAGTTCGCCCAGAACACCGCCGGGGAAGGCGCTGCGATGTTGTCGAATACCTCCGGCGTCTGGCCGGCAAGCGCTAGCGTGAGCCGCCAGCTTCCCGTCTGCGTGCCGGCGGCGAGCGTGATTGAAACCCCGTTGCCTGTCGAGCCGCTATAGCGTGCGGTCAGCAGCACCGGGTAGGCGCCGCTCGCGTAGAACAGCGCGTAATTGGCCGCGGTGTCGGTGCCGTCCGTTACTCGAACACAACGGAAGTTGGACGCACCCTGCTGAACTGCGGTCGCGACATGGGTGCCCATGTCGAACTTGCGCGCCACCAGCGGACCGAAATTGAGCGCGTAGTCCGACATCGTCGCGACCAGCACCGGTTGATCGACAGGCCCCCACGAGGCCGACCCAACCGCACCGACCACGTTGGTCGGCACGCCGTTCAGAACCAGGTTCTGCGGTGACACGATTTGGACGTAGAGGTCCGGGACCACAAGCGCGGTCGTGTTGATGCTGCCCTGCTGCACAATCGGCATCGCTCAGCCCTCCGTCCGCTCAACTGCCGCCAGCTCGGCGTTCCCATGCGTCGACCCCGCAGCCTCGGCCGGCGCGGTCGTAGCCTCGGTGTGCTCCGATGGTCGCGCGACGCGCACCAGCGCCATCGCGTATTCGCCCCCGAGTAGCGCCTGCATCTGCTTCGGATTGTCGATAACGTCACCAATCGCCCGCCCCGCGAAAGGCCGGACGACGACGAGAACCGTCTCCATGATTGCTCTCCTGAAAAGTTTTGCGGAGTGAGCAGGCAAGAAGCGCTGCTCCTTGACCCCACCAGAGGCATTGGCCTCTGGACTCCTGATCGTGCCGCTCAAACGAACATCGTCACGCCGTCATAGGCGAGGTCGCCGAACAGCATCGTCGGCAGCTGGCTGAGCAGCACCGTCGCGTAGTCGACTGAGTAGACCAGGTCGCGCCGATAGAGGTCCGCCTCCTCCTGCCGGTCTGAGCTTGACGTCGTCTCGAAGCGGATCCGCGCAGAGCTGCCGTCCGGCAGCGTCATGAAGTCCAGCGCCCCGAGCGCCATGTCGACCGCCGCGCTGGCGACGTCCCGGCTCGACGGGTCGCCGCACCACAGCGTCACCCGAAACGATTGCTGCTGGCGCCGTAGCTCGCGCGCGTCCGCCGCGTCCGACGCCGACCGTCCGGTCAGCTGTCTCGCCCCGGTGACGGTCACCGTCGCGCCCTCGGCGCTGGCCCTCGGCCCGATCAACCGGGCCAGCGCCCCCGCGACGCTGCCTAGCGTGTCGCCTGATGTCGCGCGGTAGGCAAAGGCGAGCCCGTCGATCAGTAGTCCCGCCAGCTGCCCCGCGCCCGCGGTGCCGCCAATTGTCGCCGTAGCACCCTGCACGCTCAGCGTGATCGTCGGGGTCGCATAGGTGTTGAGCGCCGGGTCGTTCCAGCGCGTCGTGTTGCGTACCTGTCCTGGCACCGCCAGGACCGTAATGTTGATGACTCCTGCCGCAAGATCCGCATCAAGCCCGCCCAGCACCGGCCAGCCGCGATAGATCCGCGCCGGCAGGCCGATCGCGCTCGCGACATCGGCACCGTCAGGATAGAGCGCGTCGGCGATCAGTCCGACCAACGCAGACTCGACGTCGGCAAGGTCAGCCATCCCGTGCTCCTGCGGCCATCACGTCATCTGCCGGGCGGCCAGTTGCCAGAAGCCATCCGTCTGCCCGGCCGCCACCACGACGTAGCTGTGGCCGAGATCATCGCCCAGCATGTCGCCAGCCTGGGGGTTCACCGGCAGCGCCGGCAACCGCACGCTCCAGGCGGCGAAGCGCTGCTCGCCCGGCAGCCCTGGCGCCGCGCCGGAGGCGTCGGTGACGGAGCCCGGCCAGCCCGCCAACAGCGCCGTCTGCAGCGTCTTCAAAACCCCGCCGTAACGATTGGCGCCCACCTGCCCCGGTGCACCCGGCCGCGATAGCGATAACGTGCGATTGGCCAGGATGCACACCGGCGGCAGCAAGGCCGGCTGGGTGGCGATGAAGAACGTTCCTGCCGCGCCGACGAGGTAATCCCCCGCCGCCGTCATACTGGCGTCAAACACGCCGACCCAGACGCTTTCGGCCACCGTCGACGGTCGCTGGAACCGACCGCTCCTGGCGTCGAACGCTGCCATGATCGGCCCATACTGAGCCGCCGCGGACAGAGGCGCCTCAGCCGAGTGAGGGCGGTAGCCCAGATACGGCGTGCCGACATGCAGCGCCGTGATGCCGGCGCCGCGATCCAGCAGCGACCGCAGCCTGGTGCCGTCCATGGTGATGATCCCAAAGCAAGGCAGGCGAGGAATGCTCCTCGATCCCACCGAAGTCAGAGCCGAACGCCGGCGGTCAGACGATCCAGCGAACCCCGGCCGCGCCCAGCGCCTCGCCGGGCGGCACGCCGACGAAGCCGCACAGCCGACGTCGCCACGCATCGAGCAATCCCAACCGCTCGCTGACCTCGCCTGCGTTGCGGGTCCAGGCGCCGGCGGCCGCGGTGTCGAGGTCCTCACCCGCCCCCGGCACAGCAGCCTCCAGCGCGTAGAGGATGCTGAGCTGGTTGAGCACGACCGCCACCTCGGCTGGCGAGAAGTTGTTCATCCGGTACTCCAGCGTCCCGTAGGCCGTGTAGAACCGAACACTCATGTTGCCAGCATTGTCGGCGCCATAGGCCGGATACCCGCAGAACCGCCTGATGTCGGTCTTCTGGGCATCCGTGAACATGGTCGCGCCGGCCTCGGTCGCAGCCCCGCTCACTGCGGCGAACTCAGCCGAGATGCTCGAGCATGACCGCGCGCTTGAACGCCGCGTTGGTCGCGGTCGGCACGGTGAGCGGGGTCGTCGTCGTGTCGGACGGCGCGCAGAAGCCGCCGATCCAATACCAGCTTTGCGAGATGATCTGCTGCAGCCGGTCGAGCGGCTCGCGCGTCACCATGGCGACACCGTCGACCAGCGAGACGATTGCGTCGTGCGGCGCGACCTCCGCCGCCGCCATGCCGACGAAGTCGGCCTCGATCAGCGCCCCCTTGCCGACCACGATAGGCCGCCGAATAAAAGCGCCGGAGACGGTCGGCGACGCCTGCACATAGGCCTCGTTGGTCAGCACGAAGCGCACGCCCAGGAACTCGTTGACCACGCCGGCGCCCGGCTTGAAGATCTGGTTCGCCGAGGTGAGGCCGATGAACAAGCGCTGAAAGTCCTGGTCGGCGAACAGCTGACGCGCGCTCACCGGGTCTAGGTAGCAGTTGTACGAACCATCGATGTCCGGCACCGCGTTGAGCCGAAGTGCCGCCACTGCATCAAGCACGTTCGCCATCGTCAGCGTGTCGCCGACCATCAACTGCGAGGTGTTAGTGCGCCCGTTCGGCCGCACGATCACCGACGCCGTCGCCGACTGCACGGTGTTGCCGGCGGTACCGTCCGCCGTCGTCACGTTGCCCGATAGCGTAAGCACGCCCGAAATTCCGGACGGCGTGATCGAGGCGTTCGCGGCATCCACCGCCACGCCGACCACCGTGTAGGTGTTACTGCCGATCGTGACACCAAGACCATTGCTGGAGCTGAGGGCCGTCTGCACGCCGTTGACGAACACGTTCTGCAGGCCACGCACGTCGTCCACCGCAACCTGCGGGCCAGCCGATGTGAGGGTGGTTCGCACCCGCGTATTGCCGCCGAAATACGGCGCAAACAGCGCATTGCGCGCCAGCTCGTCCAGCGATCGTGCCGCCTGCTCGCCATTTACGTAGGCGTTCTGGAGGAACTGCGAGGCGATGCCGACGCGGCTGGTGATGATGTTGAGGTCGGTCGTCGCCGCGTAATGATTGATGGTGACGGTGTACTGCTCGACGCCCCAACCCGCCGGGGTCAGCCCGTTATCGAGGTTGGTGTTCAGCGAGGCCTGGATCGGCGTCGTCACCGCAGGCTTCAGTCCGGCGCGCGTCTTGGTCAGCGTCTCGCCGATGCCGACGGCGAACTCCTCCCGATCGGCGCAGGCTCGATAGCCCAGCCTAGAGTTCATCGCCTGCTGGAACTCGCGGTCCAGGAAGCCGGTCTGGATGATCGGCTGCAACGCGGCGGGGAAATTTGAGATACCCATGGTGATCCCTATGGCTGGGCGCCCGGATGGAGCCAGTCCCCGCCGGGCTAAAGGTTGCACAAAGCCTGCTGCCGCCGCGCGCACGAGCCGGCGCAGACCGGCGCTCAGTCAGCCGAGGCCAGGGGCTTGCCCCTGACCCCATTGAAGGCGAAGCCTTTCAAATCCATTTGCCCTCACCGCGATGGGCGAGGGCAGTGCCGAAACGAGGCGCCACACGGTCGGGGTATGGGCCTCAGCTCCAGCGGCGGAGCCTCTGGCCTTCCCTCCCGTGCTAGCGCCGCCGCAGCAGCTCGCCGCGCGCCGCGCGCCACTCCTCGAGCGACATCTCGGTCGCCAGGCGGGGCCGCGCCGGCTGGCTCGGCGGTGCCGAGGCGACCGAGCTTGAACTCGCCTTCGCGAAAAGCCACGGCTTGTCGCGCCTTAACTTGGCCATCAATGAGGCCCCGCCGGCAATGTTGCCGGTCTCGTCGAGCTTGACCTGCGCGATGTCGATCAGCTTCAGCCCATCGAGATCGATCATGCCCGCCCGCACCGCCTCGCTCTTCAGTTCGGAGTGCACGATCCTCGCCTCTGCCTCAGCGCTCCGCTGCTGCAGCTGCCGCTCAAGCTCGCTGGCACGCGCCCGCAGCGCCGCCATCTCCTCGGCCGGGTCACTCATGACCTCATGCGTCGGCTCGCCTGCTTCGGTTTCGCTCATGCCGCTCCCTTTGCGTTGGATTTCACGTCGGCATCGATCCGCTCGAGCTCGGCTGGTATGTCGACGATGTCGTAGCTGTCGGCGATCGACTTCAGCGCCGTCTCGCGCGAAAGCTGCCCCGCGCCGACCAGCGCGATCACGCTTTGAGCGTCGAGCTGACGGTCCGCTGCCGTCTCTGGATACCAGCCCGGCCATACCAAGCTGACCGCGACATGCGCGTCCAGCCCCGCGACCTCCTCACCACCGACCCGCAGCCGGTAGCGCTGACTCGCCGCCAGGATCATCCGCATCAGCTCGAGTAGCGCGCCCTCACCGTAGCTCACCCGCAGGTTATCGGCGAGCCAGATCAGCCCCTGGTTCATCAGCTCGAGCGACTTGCCCGAGGCCGGCGCCGTCAGCCTGGAGCTGTCCGCCCGGTTGCCGTGCACGCTCTCAAGCGCGAGCTCGCGCAGCGTCCGCACGTAGCCGATCACCGCCTCGGCCGCCGTGCCGCCAATTTCCAGCAGCTTCGCGTCGCCCTTCTCGCTCACTACGAGCGCGTTCGCCGCGCCGCGCACCATGTCGCCGTCAAACCCGGCCGGCTCCTTGATCAGCAATGTCGGGTCCGAGCTGTACTTCAATCCGCGGCCGGACTGACTAAGCTGGTAGTCGATCTCGATCGACGTCTCGATCGCCGCCGCAAAAGTGCACGCGCCATCGATGCCTCGCCCGCCTGGCAGGTTGCGCACCCACACCAGCGGCACGAAGCCTAATCCATGCCGAACCGAGCGCGCCTCGTCGATGCCGGCGACGATACCGCTGCCCACCCGCACCGGCGTGAACCAGGTCTCGTCCTCGCTGTCCCAGCGACGCATGAACCAATAGAGCGCGCTTGGATCGTCAACTTCGTAGCCCTGCTCAACAAGCGCCGAACCCGAGACCTTGTAGCGTTCGGTGACCGACGCCAGCATGTCCGGCGCCTCGCGCTGCCAGACCGGCGCGAAATACAGCGTATCTAGGACGCTGACGAAGACGCGCCCGCGCAGCACCCGCAACAGCAGCGCCACCGAGCCGATGGCGCCGCGCAGCGCCGCCTCGGTCATCACCAGGTTCAACCGGGCCTCGCGCACGATCTTGCCGAGCGTGTCGCGCACCTCCTGTGACGGGCTGTCGATCGCCGGAAAATGTCCTTCGCTGAACAGCAGCGCCACACTGTCCTCGACGACGATGCGCGGTAGCGCATAGCGGACGGAGGGTCGCCGTGCGCGCAGCGGGATATACTCGCCGCCGGCGCCGCGCTCGTCGTGAAACTCGTAGGGCAATACGTCGTAAAGCGTTCCGTCGAACACCCGGCGCATGATGTCCAGCATCCTCGTTCGCTCCGGATAGTCCCCGTCGCGCGGGATCAGGTCGCAGAGTGTTTGGAACATGGTGGCCCTTCTATCGTGTCAGCACAGGCCCGCGAACAAAGCGCGCCGGTGCGCCGGCATCGGTGAGCATCGCGAACGCACGCGACAGCGCATCGACCTGATCATCCTTGCTGCCGTTCGGGAACTCCGAGAGTTCGTCGAGGAATACCGCGTTCCACTTGCCGCGTAGCAGGGCCAGATTGCCTGCCTCTGCCTGGCTTGCAATCGGCATCGCCCGCGTCTCTTTGGCCCCGGTCTCAGGGCTCGCGCGAACGCGATGGCCGGCAAGCCGTGCCGTCAGGTAGGAGATCTGATGTACCCCGGCCTGCCCCGGGTCACGCGGCAACCCGACGGTAACTTCAAGACCGTCAAGCACCGCGGTGCGTCGTATGCCGTCCTCCACCTCCGCTGGGGCGCCGCGGAAACGCGCCACGTCGAGGACGACAAAGCGTCCGGCATCCGTCCGCATCAGCTTCAAACCGACCGTCCAGTCGGGATTGCTGCTGCCATGCTGCGCCGTCGCCGCCAGGTCCCAGGCCCGCACTGACCTCCCGGGTGGCGTCTCGTCCAGAATCGCGATCTTGGTCGGGCTGAACAGGCATCCTTCAAGGCGCCTTGGGCTTTGCTGAAACAATGCGGCAAACGCCCGTTCGCCCACGATGGCGCGCTTGCGCAGCACTGCTGCCTCATCCTCCCAGGCCGGCCACAGCGCGGCACCTGGCGGCCGCCCCAACGGGTCGTCCGCCTCCGCCAATGCCGGCAGCCGGACCACCCGCCATCCGTCGTCGGAGCGCAGCAGACGACCGCCGAGGTCGTCCGGATGCCACCGCGTCATCACCAGCACGATCCGTCCGCCCGGTCGCAGCCTCGTCACTAGATCGGAACGATACCAGTCCCACAGCCGCTCTCGTGCCATCGCGTTGTCTGCGTCCGCCTGGCTGCGCACCGGATCGTCGATCAGCAGCAGGTCGGCGCGCCGCCCGGTCACCGTCTGGCGCGCCCCTGCGGCCAGGTACTGGCCGCCGCGCGTGGTGGCGAAGCGGTGCGCTGCCCGATTTGCATCGACGACGCCGTAGCCCAGGCGAGCGCCATGCTCGCTGATCAGCGTCCGCACGCCGCGGCCAAAATGCTGCGCTAAGGTCGCGGTATGCGATGCCGCAATGATCGAGCTTGTCGGATGCTTGACAAACCACCAGGCTGGGAAGAGCAACGAAGCGTAGGTCGATTTTGCCGAGCCGGGCGGCAGCAGCAGCATCAGCCGGTCGCTTTTGCCCGATGCCACCTGCTCGAGCTCGTCGATCAGCAATCGATGATGCGCCGCCGGCTCGAACCCCATCGGCGACAGCGCAAAGCAGGCCCAGTCAGTCAGCCTTGCCCGTATTGCCAGCCGCAGCGCCCGCTCCTGCCGAGCCGCCAGCGTCTCCGGCATCGCACAGCCCATTGATTTCTGCGTCCGTCATCGTCCGCAGGCCGGCGGAAGGGCGTGTCGTCGACAACCGTGCATGCACGTAAGGTGCGGCGACCCGCGCCAGCGCCGCGGCGCCGTCGAAGTCGCCCCCGTCCCATTTGCGGTGCATGGTGTGCAGCAAGACATCGAGCGGGCTTAGCGTCTTGTTCAACGTGCCGTCGCCGCGTATTTCGCCACTGTAGGACAATCTATACTGTCCTTTGGGGTTTGTGGCCAAGTAAAAAAACGTTTGAGCCAATCTGCTGGACGCGGCGGTGGTCGCTGGCCGGCGTCAGCCGCCATCATGAGTGACTGCACACCGCACGCACAATGAATGCAGCTCTTCAGTCCGTGATCTCGCGTCCGGCCTCGTCGGTCAGCGCGCTCGTGCCGTCGATCAGTAACGGGTCGCCCTGATGCACCCGCGCCGGCACGACGAAGCGTGCATAGTCGCCTAGCAGCAGGTCAGCGAGATCCGCCGCGTCGGTCAGCACGTCGCCGCGATGGTGCTGCAGAAAGTCAGAGACGACGACAAGGATCGGTTTATCGAGCGGCGATGTGGTTAAATCAGACATAAATTCCCACTCGCATGCTCGGCACTTGCCGGACCAGGAGGATGAACAGTGCAGGGAGCGACGCGGACGCAAGCCGTCATCGTGGAAGAACTTATACGAACGCGTGGGGTATATGGCCAAGCGGATCTTTGCATCGCCGCCAGGCCATGGTTCCACCGCTGCAGACCTCGATGGGAAGCGTCACCATGCACTCGCAGAAAGCCCGTCTCCGCATCGCGCTTTGGCTTGCGGTCCTGCCCACTGCCTGCGCCGGCACGCGCACTGAAGGCTATTTCGGTAATGTCACCCCGCAAAGCGGCGTGTGCGATCCGCCGAATGCAGCCTCGCTCACAATCCGACGGGACCAGGTGCGCTTCGCGCCAACCCAGGGCGTCTTGGTGCTGTCTGGCAGCATCGCCGCGGACGGCGCTATTACCGCCACGCTGACGATCCCTGACGTGAACCGCAAGCCGACGCAGTATCGGTTAGCAGCGCATCTCGCGGGCGACGACATAACCGGCTCGTACATCACGCCGCGATGCACGTCTACGATTAGCCTCAAGCACGGTTAGAGCAGGAGCTTTGCTCCTGGACCCTGTTAAAGATGCGCTGTTAAAAGCCATTCATTTGCTATGCCACACGGGTAAGTCGCTGCAGCCGGAACGTGGCGTGTAGGCTTTGCAATGAAGAAAGAGCCCGCATAGCCTTCACTCAGAGGGGCCTCAGGCCCGGCAAGGCCAGGGCCCTGGCCTTGCTTATCCCATACGCGCGGAGCCACCAGGCCGGTTGAGCGCCGCCACGATCAGGTCGATCGCCTGGGCATGCCAGCGCTGCACGGCCTTGTGGTCGGCGCCCAGCACCCCGCCAAGCCGCCGCCAGCTATAGATATGTCGTTCCGTAACCGGTCCGACCAGCGCCCGCGCGCCGACGATCCGGCGCAGCACATGGCCGCCGCCCGGCCGCCCGCGCGCCACCGTCTCCACGGGGATCAGCGAGATCCAGCCCAGAGCCTCATCCATCTGCGAGATCTGCGCCGCCGACGGCACCGGCGCGCGCACCGGCCCGCATTCCGCGCCGAACGCCTCCAACGCAGACCGCACGATCTCGAGCCGGCTCACCCGCAGCCCGGTCGAGTAGCCTGTGCCGGGCAGCGCCAACAACGTGCGCCCTGCCGCCTCCAGCCGCGCCACCACCATCTCGGCGTAGAACGGTGCGTTGCCGTCTTGCGCCAACAGGGCGCAATTGCCCTGTTGTCGCATGGCGGCCTCTGCGCGCCTCTTGCCGTTCGCCGTCGTAGCCTGCGCTGGTCTCGCGATGGGCCGCTGTGGCGCGCCACTTGTCGCGCCATGGTCATCCGTTGCCGGATGAACAGCGCGCCGGTCACCAAGCCTGATCAGGTCGCCCATCAGATGTTCCTTTCAGAGAACAAAATGGTCGTCGTCGGCCGCAAGGCTTCGACCACCGGCATGCCGAGCCACGGCTTGCGCTGTACCTCGTCGCGATCGTTCACCAGCGCCAGAGCCGTCGGCGTCCTCATGGCCCATCCGAGGTTAAGTCGGCCGCAGCCATCGCGCGTCGAGGCACTCCTTGCGCTCGCCACCCCCTGTGCGATCAGCAGGCTGAACCCCTTATTTGCCATCAACCTGGCGTTCAAAGATCGAAGACCGGGAAGGGATAGGCCTCACCTTCGAGCACCGTGCCTCGCGTAATCGCTCCCCAACTGTCCGGATGCCCAGGCGGCCGCGGCCGCCGGTCGATCGCCTCCATTGCCAGCGACGGCGGCGGCTGCACCGCGCCACGTTTCTGGATGCCGATCCGACGCGCCCGCTCGATCCCCGTGTTGCGCCCGATACCCATCCGTATCGCCACGTCGTCCCACGTCACGCGTGCGGCCCTGAGGCACCGCAGCTCGGCATCCTGCGCCGCGCTCCATTCCATCTTTATCGGCATCATGGCCACCCGTCTGAGTTGCTGACGGGACTGTTAGCAAAGCTAACTCGTGCATGTCAACAAAACTAACGTGTCGTGTTAGAGAATCTTGCTCATAGTGCACCGATGACCAGCCCCCCCAGCCCCGACCCCAGTATCTCCGCCGTCGCGCCCAGCGTCGGCACCCGCATTCGCGACTACCGCCGCCAGCAGGGCTGGACGCAGGACCAGCTCGCGGTTGCAACTGGCGTTAGCCGCAGCGCCGTCGCGCAATGGGAGACCGACCGCGCCGGTCAGCTGCGCGACAATATCTCCCGCATTGCCGCCGCGCTGGGCATCACGGTTGAGGTGCTGCTGCACGGCCCGGCCACCCGCGCCGCCGCCAGCGCCGAGAGCGGCGATGAGCTCGCCCTGATGCGGCTCTATCGCGAGTGCGATCCGGAAGATCGCGCGTTCCTATTGCGTACCGCCCGCAAGCTCGCGCGCGACCAGGTTTAGCGCCGGCACTGCCCCAGGTCTGGCGCGTTGCCATGGCTCGAACCATCGGAGGCCAGCCGATCATGAGCACATCAGTGACAGCCGGGTCCTCGACCGCCCTTGTTGCCGGCCCGCTGAACGACGCCGCCCGAGCCGAGCTCGACGCA
This sequence comes from Acetobacteraceae bacterium, assembly GCA_965198995.1. GTDB lineage: Bacteria > Pseudomonadota > Alphaproteobacteria > Acetobacterales > Acetobacteraceae > CAXMMR01. The sequence goes on along the minus strand of CBDAQG010000001.1, from coordinate 232,559 downwards.
GCGCTGGCGCGTCTGCGCGCCGGGCGCGGCGTCATCGTCCGCTCGGCTGACCTGATGGGTGGACTGTTCAGCCGCTTCACCCGCCTTGGCGCCGCCCGCCTGGGCCTCTCGCGTGCCGTCCAGGGCAAGCTCGGCGGCATCGCCGAGGCTGCGCTCGCCCGCGCCTACGACATCGCCATCCTCGGCCTGCCGCTGCATCCGGCCGCCGGCGTCCGCTCGCCTGCGCTCGCTCGCACCGCCGTGCTGATGTCCGGCGCCACCTGTGGCTTCGCCGGCTTGGCCGGCTTCATTCCGGACGCCACCTTCACCACCTTGACCATCATGCGCGAGATTGCCCGCATCGCCAGCGAGGAGGGCGAGGAGCTCGCCACCGAGGACGCCCGCCGAGCCTGCCTCGAGGTTTTCGCCCTGCAGTCTGGCGCCGGCGCCGATCCCGAGAGTGAGCTCGGCTACTTCTCTGCTCGAATGCTCATGCATGGTCGCCCGGTGATGATGCTGCTATCCGAGGTGGGCTCCCGCTACGGCCTCAACCTGTCGCGCAAGTTCGCCGCCCAGGCTGTGCCCTTCGCCGGTGCCGTTGCCGGTGCCGCCATCAACACCGCCTTCCTCGACCACTACCGCAACCTGGCGCGCGCCCACTTCGTCATCCGACGCCTCGAGCGCACCCACGGTGCGGCCGGCGTCAGGGCCGCCTCGCAAATTCGCTGACGAGACAAATGTCGATGCCGCCAGACAGAGAATCCACCTAGCAGCTATCCGACAGTGCTTATCGGCCAGGCGTCAGCGCAGGGAACGCCGCCTGGCGTGCCACCGTTCAGCTCCCGCCAGGATGGGAGAGGCCCAGGTGAGCGACACCCTTGATGATGACGACGTGCCCGAGCAGTCTCGTCCGGACCAGCCCGACAGCGAGCCCGACTGGTTGGCGCGGCCGCAAGCCGAAACGGCCCAATACAGTGGCCTCCAGAAGCTCGCCGGCCGCATCGCCCTGGTCACCGGCGGCGACGGGGTTATCGGCCGCGCCATCGCCGTCGGCTTCGCCAAGGCTGGTGCCGACGTCGCCATCACTTGGCTCAACGAGGCAGAGGACGCGATGGACACCTACCGCCTGATCGAGGCGGAAGGCGTGCGCGTCCTCTCCATCCCCGGCGACATCGCCGATAGCGACTTCTGCCGCGACCTGGTGCGCCAGGTTGTCGCTGAGTTCTCCCGCATCGACATCCTGGTCAACAACGCTGCTGAGCACCACGCCGTCGCCCGGCTCGAAGACCTCAAAGACGACCAGATCGAGCGCAGCTTTCGCATCAACGTCTTCAGCCAATTCTATCTCGCCCGCGCCGCCCTGCCGCACATCGAGCCTGGCGGCTCGATCATCAACAGCGCCTCCGTCCTCGCCTACACCGGCTCGCCGACCCAGGTCGACTACGCCGCGAGCAAGGGGGCCATCGTCAGCTTCACGCGCTCCCTAGCCGCCCAGCTCCTCAGCCGCGACATCCGCGTTAACGCCGTCGCACCCGGGCTGGTCCTGACGCCGCTGAGCCATCCTACCGCACCGGCCGATGCGGCGCCCGAGCATGGCGAAGCTGCACCGATGGGCCGCCCCGGTCAGCCGGACGAGATCGCCGCCAGCTACATCTTTCTGGCCTCGTCTGATGCGTCCTACATGACAGGGCAGGTGCTGCATCCGAACGGAGGGGCCATAGTGGGCTGAGCGATCCTGGTCATCTTCCCGCCACGCCGCGGCTCCAAACCGCCGCACTCCGCAGTTGTGCCGGCCGCTCACATTTCTGGCGGCCTGCTCGTCGCCGCCGCTCTCGCCGCCCTTACCGGCGCTGTAAACGTCTATGCGATGTCGCAGCTCAAGGAGTTCCACGTCTCCGTCATGAGCGGCAACACCGTCAAGTTCGGCCGCGGCCTCATTGACGCCGACTGGACCCGCATTACCCTGCTCGGCGTCATCCTGCTCGGCAGCGTCGTCGCTGATGGCGTGCTCGGCACGGTCGTCGCCATTGCCGGCCGCCGCCGCGCCCCGGTCGTCCTGCTGCTCGCCGCCGCCATCCTGGCCGTGCCGCTTGCTCATCTGTCGCCGGCAGTAACAGCATTCACAGCGGCCATAGGCGTGCTGCCCGCCGCGCTGCAAAAGGCCGGCGGTGTCAGCGTCAACGTCACCTACGTCACCGGCACTGTGGTCCGCTTCAGCCGCGGCCTCGGCGAGTTGATCTGCCGCCGCGCTGGAAATCTCAGGGCGGAGATGCTCGCCTTGCAAGGATGTTGGCGAGCTTCGCCAAGCACGGAAGATCGTCATCAGGCTTAATGACAGGATCTGGAGCCTCACGGCCCCAGCAGGCTGAGGGCTGAGCCCTCACCTTGCTTGATTGTGGCTTCCAGCCGCGATGCGCCAGAATGCCACCGCCAGGACCACGAACACGACCAGTCCCAGCACCGTCGCCGCTGTCCCGAAACCCCGCCCCACCAGCGCCAGCGCGTCCTGCCGTCCGGTGCCGCCGATCACCGCCGCGATCACCACGCCCACCAGGCTCTCGCCAACGATCAGCCCGGAGGCGACCAGTGTCGCGTGGCTCGCCGCCGCCTCCCGCTCCGCCTCGCTGGCCCGTCGCCACGATCGCCTGGCGGCCAGCGCGACCGCCGAGCCGACCACCAGCGTCACGCTGATCGACGGCGGCAGGTAGATCCCGATGCCGGTGCCAAGCACCGGCAGACTGAGCGTGCTTGTCCGTGCCCGCAGTACGATGTCGATCCCGACTAGCACCGCGCCCAGCGCCACCCCGATGCCGATCATCGTCCAGTCCAGGCTGTGGCCGGCGATGCCTTGCGCGATCGCCGCCATCAACGCCGCCTGCGGCGCGGCCAGCGCATGCGCCGGGTCCATTCCCGGCCGCGGCAACGCGCCGGAGAACCCGTACGCCTGATACAGCAGCTCGAGGATCGGCGGGATCACCGCAGCCCCAGCCAATCCGCCGATGATCAGCGCCAACTGCTGCGCGCCCGGCGTCGCGCCGACTAGCTGGCCGGTCTTCAGGTCCTGCAGGTTGTCGTTCGAAATCGTCGCGATCGCGATCACCGCCGCCGTCGCAAACAGTGCCAGCGGTACCGCCATCCCGCCGCCTGCCGCCGGGATCGCCAGCAGCACCAGCGAGACGCTTACCACGGCGACCACCGCGATCCCCGAGATCGGACTCGCCGAGGCGCCTACGATGCCGCTCATGTAGCCGCAAGCCGCCGCCACCAGGAAGCCGAACGCCGCGGCGAACCCGGCGCCGAACAGCGCTAGGGCCGGATGTGCCGGCAGGAAGGCGAGGAAGCACGCCGCCAGCAGCACCAGCGCCGCGAGCCCAAATGCGCCGATCGCCGCCCCACTAAGGTCGCGCTCGGTCATCAGCGGCGCCGGCCCCGCTCGCCGCGCCGCCGCCTGGAACGAGGCCATGATCCCCCGGCCTATTGCCGGCGCCAGCCGCGCCAGCGTTGCCACAGCAGCGATGCTGATCGTTCCGGCGCCGATGAACTTGACCTGATGCGTCCACACCGAGAGCGCCAATGCGTCTGGCAACAGCCCGTGCGCCGGCGCCAGCGCCGTCAGCACCGGCACCGCCACAACCCAGGCAACCACCAGCCCGATCAGCACGGCAACGCCCGCCGCGACTCCCATCAGGTAGCCCGCCGCCAGCAGCGCCAGCGAGAAGCCGGTGGCCAGCCGGAACACCGCGCTGCCCGCGACCAGCGTCCGGCTCGCGCCATCCGCCAGCAAACCAAAGCCGCTGGTCATTAGGCTGACCGCGGCCGAGACCAGCCCCGCCGCGCCGAGCGCCCGCGCCCCGCCGCCCGCGTTGTCCTGGCCGAGCCGCAGCACCGTCGCCGCCGCTACGCCCTCGGGAAACGGCAACCCGCTCTCCACCACCAGCACCCGCCGCAGCGGAATGGTAAACAGCACCCCGAGCGCGCTGCCGGCGAGGCAGATCCCGGCGGTTTCGAAATACGGGATGCCGCGCCAGTGCCCGACCATCACCAGGCCCGGCACGACGAAGATAACCGAGGCCAGCGTGCCGGCGGCCGAGGCCACCGTCTGCACGATGTTGTTCTCCAGGATTCCGCCGCCGCCAAGCGCCCTTAGGGCGGCCATCGAGATCACCGCCGCCGGGATCGAGGAGGCGAAGGTCAGCCCGATCTTCAGCCCGAGATAGACGTTGGCCGCGGTGAAGACGATCGTCAGCACGATACCGAGCGCGATCCCGCGCATCGTCAACTCGCGCGCCCGTCCACCCTGCACCAAGGTCGCATCCATGCCGCATTGGTGCCGCCCGCCCGCCCCGCTGTCCAGCCAGCACCGGCAACGATCCCGGCCGCCGCGCCGCCGCTGCAGGGCAGGGGGCGCCGCCCTCTTCTGCCTGAGCCTGGCCGCCGCTGCCCCCTGCGGCACGGTGGTGCTGCCCACTGGCCTCGGCGCGGAGACCACCGCCGAGCCGGTGTACTCGCTGCACCCACTGCTCGGCGACAACTCGCTCTACGACGTCGAGGTCTTCCCCCAGCTCTACCGGCCGCTGCTCTGGATCGCGCCCGACCTCACAATCGACGCCGCCGATTCCGAAGCCAGCAGCATCGAGGTGCTCGACAGCGACACCCTGTTCCGCATCCACCTCAAGCCCTGGCTATGGTCCGACGGTGTCCCGGTCACCGCCGACGACCTGCAGTTCTGCTTCGAGCTGATCCGCCAGCTCGGCCCGGCCTTTTTCGGCTGGAACTCGGACGGCATGCCCGACCTGTTCAGCTCGGTGCGCGCCGTCGCCCCCGACGTGCTGGAGATCCGCACCCCCCACCCGGTGAACCCGGACTGGTTCGAGACCCTGGCGATCGCCCAGGTGTTCTACGCCCTGCCGCGCCACCTTTGGGGCCGTTACGACGCCAACACCCAGCGCGGCCTGATGGGCGACCCGCGCTTCTTCGCCGTCAGCGACGGCCCGTTCGTGCTCGACCGCTACAGCGTCGGCCGCTTCATCGCCATGCGTCCGAACCCGCGCTGGCTCGGCCATCGTCCCGAGATGTCGCGCCTCGTAATCGACTTCCTGGCCGGCATCGACCCGCTCGAGGCGCTGCAAGCCGGCCAGATCGACGCTGCCACCATCCCCTTCAGCCTGCGCCGCCACGTCGCCGCACTGCCCGGCTTCAACATCGTCCAGCTTCCCGCCGGCCCGATTATGAACGGCATGTCGATCAACCTCGCCAACCCGGCCGTTGGCTTCCTGCGCGACCTGCGGGTGCGCCAGGCGATGGCGGACGCCGTCGATCAGCAGGCGATCATCGACGTCGTCTTCCGCGGCCAGGCCGCCAAGACCTACGGCCCGGTGCCGCCCGCCGACGCTGGCTACCTCTCGCCCGCCGCCGCCGCCGGCCACTTTCCCGTCGGTTACGATCCGGCTCAGGCCCGCGCGCTGCTGCGCCAGGCCGGCTACACGCCAGGCCCGGACGGCGTCATGCAGAAGGACGGTGTGCGCCTCGCGCTTACCCAGCTTGTCGGCGCCAACCTGCCCGACGCGCTGCTGGTCGCCGAGTTCGTCCAGGCCGGCCTCGCGCGTATTGGCATCCAAATGCAGCTGCGCCAAATGGACTTCAACCAGCTGCTCGCGCTGGCCTACCGCTCGCCGATAGGGTGGGAGACCAGCTCGATCGGCGTCAGCTACCCGGCCTATCCCGACCTCGGCGCCGAGTTCGGCAGCACCGCGCCGCAGAACTTCGGCCGCTTCGCCGACCCGGTCGCTGACGCTCTGCTAGCCCGCATCACCACCGAGCCGGGCCGCCAGGCGCTGTATGCCGCTCAGGACCGGATCGCCGAGCAGGTGCCGCAGCTGTTCCTACCCCAGGGCTCTTACGCCATCCTGACAGCAAACGGCGTGTCCGGCTGGCAGACCGCATTGCAGTCCAATTTCTTGTGGCGGCTAGAGTATCTGCACCTGACCGGTGCTCGGGTCTGCCGCGAGACGCGGTGAGATCAGGCGAGAGGAAGGGCTTCTTTTCCGCAAGAAGAAGCGCCTCAAAGCGCCGCCAGAGCAGCCAGGATCGCCCGGCTCGTCACCGGCTTCTCGCAGCGCGGATGATGCCGGTAGGCGGCGTCCACGGCGTTCGCGTCGTAGCCGGTGGTCAGCACGAACGGGATCCCGCGCCGGATCATCGCGTCGGCGACGGCATAGGATTTCTGCCCGTGCAGGTCGATGTCGAGCACCGCCGCATCCAGCGCCGAGCCCGGCTCGGCCAGCGCCGCATGCGCCTCGCCGGCGGTGCCCACCGGTCCGGCCACCAGCGCGCCTGCCGCTGCCAGCACCTCCGCTAGCGTCTCGGCGATCAAGAAGTCGTCCTCAACCACTAGAATGCGCCGCCCCGCCAGCAGCTGTCCGCCCGCGTCCACCATTACGTCTGCACCATCAGTTCTCCGAATGCCGCGGCGCCTCGCCGGCCTGCGGCTGCAGCGCCATCTCGATCCGGCAGCGAATGCCGCTCGCCCCGAACGTCAGCTCAGTCTTTGCCTGCAACGAGAAGGTCAGCGCCCGCTCGATCAGGATCCGTCCGTAGCCCCTGCGCTCGCGCGCACCGGGCGGCATCGCAACACCGCTCTCGTGCCAGTTAAGCACCAGGTGGCGGCCGTCCGGGCGCCCCTCGATCTGCCAGCTGATTGCCAGCCGCCCCTCAGGGTGGCGCAGCGCCCCGTGCTTGACCGCATTAGTCGTCAGCTCGTGCAGTGCCAGCGCCAAGGTCTGCACCCGCTCGCGCTGCAGCAGCACCGCGCCGCCGCTGATCGTCACCTGGCGGCCGCGGCGCTGCGCCGCCTCGCCGTCCGCGCCCTCATCATTCTCCGCTCCACGCTGCGCATACGCATCGAGCTCGAGATTGACGATGTCGGTGAGGTCGATCTCGTCCTGTGCCGCCTGGCTCAGCAAGCCCTGCACCCGGCCGAGCGCGCAGAGCCGGTCCATGAAGCTGTCGAGCGAGCCGCCTCTGCCGAGCGTCTGCGCTGCAATAGCCTGCACCAATGCCAGCAGGTTGCGCGTGCGATGCTGCAACTCGGCGATCAGGATGCGCTGCCGGCTCTCGGCCCGCGTCAGCCCCGAAACGTCGAGGAACGTCACGACCACGCCGTCGGTGCGCCGTTCGAGGTCGCGATACGGCGCGATGCGAACCAGGTAGCTGGCCGCCATCTGGTCGTCCGGCGTGATGTGGCGCTCGGTGATCTGGCCGTCGCGGAGCACCGCCGTCACATCGTTGGTAAACCCGGGCAGCGGGATCAGGCTGGCAAGGTCGGTGATCGGCCGCCCACGGTCGCCCGGCAGGACCTTGAACACGCGCGTCACCGCCGGGGTGAAGCTGCGGATCGTCAGGTGCCGATCGAGGAAGACGGTGGCGACGTCGCTGCTCTCGAAGAGGTTTTCCAAGTCCGTGTTGGCGAGGTCGAGCGCCTCCACCTTGGCGTGCAGTTCAGCATTGACCGTCTGCATCTCCTCATTGAGCGATTGCAGCTCCTCCTTGGAGGCCTCCATCTCCTCGTTGGTGGATTGCATCTCCTCGTTGACCGAGGTGAGCTCCTCGTTGGAGACCTTGAGCTCCTCCAGCGCCGTCTCGTACTCCTCGATGGTCGATTGCAGGCGCTCACGGGTGTCGCGTAGCTCGCGCTCGACACGCGCCGCCGCCTCCTCGGCGACCGGCTCCGTGCGCGCATCTGGCTCGTGCTCGATCGTGGCAACCTGGAACAGCACTAGGAACAGCTGCTCGCCGTCGTTCTCCTGAAACGGGTCGACCGTCAGGGTGAGGACCTGATGGCGACCCTCATCCAGCTCGACCATCAGCCCAGGGCAGCTGGCGGACAGGCCGGTCTCGAGTGCGCGCTGGAAGGCGTGGCGCAAATCCAGCCGCAGTTCGCGCCGGATCAGCGAGAAGATCTGCCGGGTCGGCGCGCCGGGCGCCGCCTCCAGGAAGTGTCCGGTCCGCGCCGAGTAGTAGATGACGTTGCCGTCCCGATTGATCAGCACGTGCGGCGGCGAGAAGCGCTCCAGCACCTGCTGCTCGATGGCGCGCCGCAGCGCCGCCCTATTGCCCGGCTTGCGCGTGCCCTGCTCGGGGATGATCGAGGGGCGTCGCGGTCCCGTCAGCATCATCCGCAGCCGCACCGTCGGCGCGGCCTCGTCGCGAGCGCGGAAGATGCGATGCTTCTTCTCAATGGCAGCGAACAGATCGGTGAATTGGCTGACATTCTCCGAGAGGCCGAGGAACAGGTAGCCATGCGGCCGCAGCGCATAATGGAATGTCGGGATCGTTTGGTTTTGCGCATCCAGACCAAAATAGATCAGCAGGTTGCGGCAGGAAATGAGATCGATGCGCGAGAACGGCGGGTCGCGCAGCAAGCTATGCGACGAGAAGATACACAGGGCGCGCACCTCGCGCGTCAGCGCGCTCATGGCGCCCTCGGTGTTGAAGAACCGCCGCCGGCGCTCCTCCGAGACGTGCCCGAGCAGGGTCGTCGGGTAGCGGCCGAGCCGCGCCACCATCAGCGCCTGGTCGTCGATGTCGGTCGCGAAGATCATCACTCTTGGCCGCTCGACCAGCGTCTCCAGGTGCTCACGCAGCAGTATTGCGATTGAGTAGACCTCCTCGCCGGTCGAGCAGCCGGGCACCCACACGCGCACCACGTCGTTTGCCGTCTTGCCCTCAAACAGCTTCGGCACGACGAGCTTCTCGAGGTCGGCGAAGGAGCTGTCGTCGCGAAAAAAGCTGGTGACGTTGATCAGCAAGTCGCGAAACAGCGCCTGGACCTCGCCGGGTTCCTGACGCAGCCGACCGACGTAGTCGGCGACCTTGCCAACCTGAATGACCTGCATGCGCCGGCGCACCCGGCGCTGGAACGTCCTCGCTTTGTAGCCGCTGAAGTCGTGTCCGGTCTGGTTGCGCAGGATGATGCAGATCTCGCTCGTCGCCGCATCCAGGGCGGATTGCCCGGGCAAGCCGGCGACCGGCGCCGCCTCGCCTGAGACCAGATGCGGGTTGCGCGCTAGCGCGATAAGCTTCGTCCCCATCTCGCCGACCGGCAGCGCGAAGTCGACTAGCCCGCTGCCGATGGCGCTCTCCGGCATGCTCGGCTGGGCCGGACCATACCCATCCGCGACCTGCGCCAGCGTCAGGCCGCCGCGCTCCTTGATCGCCTTCACGCCGAGCGTGCCGTCGCCATCGCCGCCCGAGAGCACGATGCCGACCGCCGCCTCGCCCTGGTCAATCGCCAGCGAGCTGAGAAAGATGTCGATCGGATGGCGCTCGGTGTGCGTCGCCTCCTTAAGCTTGAGCAGGCCCGCCTCGATGGTGAGCAGCGCGTTGGGCGGCATCACGTAGACTCGATCCGCCAGCACCCGCATGTCGTCAGCGGCGACCTCGACGGGCATCCTGGTAAAGCGTGAGATGACGGTGTGCAGGATGCTGTCGCGGGCGCGGGCGAGATGCGTCACCACGACAAAGCCGAGGCCCGGCTCGTCCGGCAGGCCGCGAAAGAAGCCCTCCAGTGCCTCGATGCCGCCCGCCGAGGCGCCTATGCCGACGATCGGAAAGCCGCCTGGCGGGAGAACAGCTTGCGGGCTGTCCATCAGGCCCGCTGTCCTAGTGTCCGAGGAGCGCTTCGCAGGCGTGTCATACGGTGTCCTGCTCCTACGGCTTGATCGGACGACCGGAGCGTGTACGCGCTCCCTTCCCTGAGGAGCCCGGATCGCGCGCATGGGCCGGATTTGGTTTCGCCGGACCACATTACTACTGAGCGCATCAATTTAGTGGCAGCGATGACGATTTTATCGGCCGTGCGAGGGGTGAAAGCCGCCCAGGCTGCAGATGTGCCGCCAATGCGCGCCCGAAACAACCGCCACTGACAGGCGGGACAGCCGCAGCAGTTCGAGCTCCGCCAGCGCCGGATCCGCCTTCATGGCCGCCAGGGTCACTGGCCGAGCCATCGGGCCGATCGCCCGCATGTCGACCGCCACCCAGTCGCCGCGCTTGGCTGCCGCCGCGTCTGCCGTCGGGTCGGGGTAGGCGGCCCGCACCACCTCTACCACGCCGACGATCTCGCGCCCGGTGTTGGAATGGTAGAAGAACGCCTGGTCGCCGACCGCCATCGCCTCCAGGTTGCGCCGCGCCTGATGGCTTCGCACGCCTGTCCAGGGCTCGACCCCGCGCGTCACCTGCATCGCCCACGAGAAGCTGTCCGGCTCGGACTTCACCAGCCAGTAATTCACTGACGGCGCCTAGACCATCATCCGTTCGACCCGGCTTGGTCGATCGAACAAAGATGCTCGCCGGAACGACGAGCGAGAGGATGGGCCGTGAGCCAAAGCGAGTGGAACATGCTCTAGGTCAGCCCGCCGTCTCGATAAACCTCGCGAAAGGGACGGATCACCGTGCTCTCGAACAGCCCAACCCGGGCATACGGGTCGGCCTCGGCGAAGCCGTCCGCCGCCGCCCGGTCGGCGACCTCGACCAGCAACAGCGAGCCGGCCGGCCGGCCGGCCGCGTCGAGCAGCGGACCGGCCTGGCGTATCTGCGCGGCATAGGTCTCTAGATAGGCCAAATGGCGGTCCCGTGTTGCGATGCGCAGGTCAAGACTCGCCGGCTTGTCCGTGCAGATGATCGCGAACAGCATGGTCGTCACACCTTGCGCAGGATGGCAGCCTCGCGACCTTAGGCACGCTGGACCGACGAGGCCAGTTTCGTGTAGCCGAGCCCTGATGGTGCGGCTAGAGTGTCAATCCAGCATGACACCTTGCGCAGAGTGGGGCAGGGTGGCACCTCCTTATCGCAGGTTGTTGGCTTAGGAAGGCAGATCGTGAACCTCAGCATCGCCGCTGCCGCAAGCCCGCCGAGGCGCAGCCTGCACCGGTTTGCCAATCCCGGCCAGTTTCTCCGTCTCGCCGCCCGGCTGCAGCCCTGGCTGACTTGGCCCGCCCTGCTGCTCACCGCCATCGGCCTGGCCTGGGGCCTGTTCTTCTCGCCGGCTGACTGGCAGCAGGGTGACGCCGTGCGGATCATGTACGTGCACGTGCCGGCCGCCTGGCTGGCCTCAGCGGGCTATGCGGCGCTCGCGGCCGCCTCGTTTGCCTCGCTGGTCTGGCGCCACCCGCTGGCCGACCTCGCCGCCGCCGAGATCAGCCCGGTTGGCGCCGGCGTCACCGCCGTCTGCCTGATCACCGGCAGCCTATGGGGCCGGCCGATGTGGGGCGCCTACTGGGTATGGGACGCGCGGCTCACCTCCATGCTGCTGCTGTTCTTCCTGTATCTCGGCCATGTCGCCCTGGTGCGCGCCTTCGACGACCCGGTGCGCGGCGCCCGCTCGGCGGCGATCCTCGCCTTGGTCGGCGCCATCGACCTGCCGATCATCAAGTACAGCGTCACCTGGTGGAACACCCTGCACCAGCCCGCCTCGATCACGCTGACCGGCGCGCCGACCATGTCGATGAGCATGCTCTGGCCGCTGTTCGTCGCCGCGCTGGGCTTCACCCTCGGCTTCGGCGCCATCGTGCTCGCCCGCACCCGCAGCGCGGTAATCGAACGCCGCCTGCGCGGCCTGATGCTCGCCGCCGCGGAGCGTTCCCCAGCTGTGACGCTGTGCCCATGACGCATCTGCCCTTCATCGCCGGCTCCTACGCCGCCACCCTGCTCGCCATCGCCGCCTTCGGCCTCGGCGCTCGCCAGCGGCTGCGCCGGGCGAAGGTCCGGCTGGCCGCACTCGACCGGCGAGCCGCCACCCGGCGATGACACGCAAGTCCCGCCGCCTGTCGATCATCCTCGTCTGCGGCCTCGGGATCGGCTCGGCCGCCGCGCTGTCGCTCTCGGCGATGAGCAGCAACCTGGTGTTCTTCATGGTGCCCTCGACGATCGCCGCCGCGCCGCCGCCGCCCGACCGCACCATCCGTCTCGGCGGCATGGTAACCCGTGGCAGCCTCGCCCACGAGGTCGTCGACGGATCGCCCGCCGTGCGCTTCGTCGTGAGCGACGGGCGCAGCGCCATCACGGTGCGCTATGTCGGCATCCTGCCCGACCTGTTCCGCGAGGGGCAAAGCGTCGTCGCCTTGGGCAACGTCGTCGGGCCAGGCCGCTTCTTCGCCCAAGAGGTGCTTGCCAAGCACGACGAGACCTACATGCCGCGCGATGTCGAAGAGGCGCTGCGCAAGTCGGGCCGCTGGAACCCCGCAGATGGGCCCCCGCCGGCAGCCAGCACGTGGAACACCATGGTCGCGTCTTCGGCCAAGGGCAGCTAAGGCAGGGCAAGGCAAGGCAAGGCAAGGCAAGGCAAGGCAAGGGCTTTACCCCCTTGCCCTCATCAAAGGCGGAGCCTTTGAAATCCATCCGTTAGTCATTTTGTGCCGGAGAGGCCTGGTGCGAGGCAGTCATGGTTGAATGGCTACGCCAAGCAAAATGGGGTCTGGAGCCGCGGGCTCCAGCGGAGTCCAGAGGCAGAGCCTCTGGCCTTCCTTTCCTTTCACACCCATGTGGCGTGCCATGAGAAAGCCGATCCCATGATCCCCGAGCTCGGCCACTTCGCCCTCGCGCTCGCCTGCTGCATCGCGCTGGCTCAGGCGGTGGTTCCACTAGTCGGTGCGCATCGCCGCGATGTCCGGCTGATGGCCGCGGCGCCGGGCCTGGCGCTTGGCCAGCTGATCGCCCTGGTGGCTGCCTCGGGCGCCCTGGTCTGGAGCGCAGTCAGCGACGACTTCTCGGTTACCAACATCGTCGAGAACAGCGCGGTGTTGAAGCCGCTGCTCTACAAGATCAGCGGCACCTGGGGGAACCACGAGGGCTCGATCCTGCTCTGGGGGTTGATCCTCGGGCTGTGTGGCGCCGCTGTCGCGGTGTTTGGCCGCGGACTGCCGTCGGCGCTACGGGCGCGCGTCATCGGCGTGCTCGGCGGCACGTCGGCCGGCTTCTTGCTGTTCGCGCTGACCACGTCCAACCCGTTCGCCCGCACCTGGCCGCCGCCGATGGACGGGCAGGGCATGAACCCGCTATTGCAGGACCCTGGCCTCGCTTTCCATCCGCCCATTCTTTACGCCGGCTACGTCGGCTTCGCGGTGCCGTTCGCGTTCGCCGTCGCAGCCCTGCTCGAGGGGCGGATCGACGCCGCCTGGGGGCGCTGGGTGCGGCCCTGGGCGCTGGTGAGCTGGTGCCTGCTCACCTGCGGCATCGCGCTGGGTTCGTGGTGGGCTTATTACGAACTCGGCTGGGGTGGCTACTGGTTCTGGGATCCGGTCGAGAACGCCTCGCTGATGCCCTGGCTCACCGGCACGGCATTGGTACATTCCGCCGTGGTCGTCGAGAAGCGTGAGGCGCTCAAGGTGTGGACGGTGTTGCTCGCCATCGGCACCTTCTCGCTCTCGCTCTCCGGCACCTTCCTAGTCCGCTCTGGCATCCTCAACTCGGTGCATGCGTTTGCCAACGACCCGGCGCGCGGCATCTTCATTCTTGCCCTGCTCGGCCTGGTGATCGGCGGCTCGCTGCTGCTGTTCGCGTTACGCGCGCCGACGCTCGCCCAGGGCGGTCTGTTCGCGCCGGTCTCGCGCGAGGGTGCGCTGGTGCTGAACAACGTGCTGCTGTGCTCGATCTGCGCGGTTGTAATCACCGGCACGATGTATCCGCCGTTTGCCGACCTGTTGCTCGGCCAGAAGATCTCTGTCGGCGCGCCGTTCTTCAACGCAACCGTTCTGCCGCTGGCCATCCCGACCGCGTTCGCCATGGCGATTGGCCCGATGCTGCCGTGGAAGCGCGCCCAGCTGATGCCGACCCTGGTGCGGGTCTGGTGGGCGGCGCTGGTGGCGGCCATCGTTGCTGCCTGGTGCCTGGTCGGCATGCGGGTGCTGCCGGCCTTGGCATTCGCGGCAAGTGCCTGGCTGATCCTTGGCTCGTTCGCCGAGATGGTGGAGCGCATTAAGCTCGGCCGCCTGCCGCTCGTCGCCAGCCTGCAGCGCGCCCGCGGCCTGCCGCTCGGTGTCTACGGTGCCGCCATCGCGCATGCCGGCATGGGCGTCACGGTCGCGGGGATCGCCGGGATGTCGCTTTCGACAAGCCGCATCGTCCTCGCCGCCCCCGGCGAGACTATCCACTCCGCCGGCTATGACTGGACGCTGGCGAGCCTCGCCACCGAGCCCGGGCCGAACTACGAGTCCCGCATCGCCACCATCGCGATCAGCCGCCATGGCCACCCGGTGGTCACGCTCCGGCCGTCGCGCCGTACCTTCCCGCTTGCCCAGCAGACCACTGACGACGTTGCCATCCACACCAACTTCGTCGCCGACCTTTACGCGGTGCTCGGCGAGGAGCGAGACGGCCATGCGGTGCTGCGGCTGCACTATAACCCGCTGGCGCCGTGGATCTGGCTCGGCGCGCTGGTGATGGCGGCTGGCGGTGGGCTGTCGCTTGCTGACCGCCGGCTACGCGTCGGCGCGCCCGCGCGCCGCCTGGCCGCCGTGCCGGCGCAACTGGCCTGACATGCCGGCCGATCCGCTGCCTGGGCTGTCGCGCCGCCGGCTGCTGATGCTGGCGCCGCTCGGCGTCGCGGCGGCCGCCGGCGTCGCCTTCTGGTCGATGCTCGACCGTATGGAGCAGGGCACCTTCGACCCACACGGTGTGCCAAACCCGCTGATCGGCCACGCGGTGCCGGACTTCGCGCTGCCCGGCCTTGCCCCCGCCGAGGGATTCTCCGGCGCCGACCTGCGCGAGGCGGCCGCGAACCGCCCGGTGCTGGTCAATTTCTTCGCCTCCTGGTGCGTCCCCTGCGTCGAGGAGGCGCAAGTAATCGCCGGGCTGCATGCTCGTGGCCTGCCGATCTGGGGCGTCGCCTACAAGGACAAGCCTGAGCTCGCCGCCGGCTTCGTCGCCCGCGGCGGCAGCCCGTACAGCCGTATCGGCCTTGACCTGCCCGGTCAGGTCGCGATTGACTGGGGCGTGACCGCGGTGCCCGAAAGCTACGTCATCGGCCGCGACGGCATCGTCCAGTGGCGCTGGGTCGGCCCGTTCGACCCCGAGATCGTCAGCCTGCAGCTCGACCCGGTGCTGCGACGGCTGGCATGATGAAGCCTGGCGTGATCCGGCTTGCCATCCTGCTCGCCGCGCCGGCGTCTATAACGACCGCTTACGCCATCAGCGATCCGGCCGAGATGCTGGCCAGTCCGGCGTCCGAGGCGCGCGCCGAGCAGATCGGCAGCCAGCTGCGCTGCCTGGTTTGTCAGAACGAGAGCATTGAGGACAGCGGGGCCCCGCTCGCCCAGGACCTGCGCGCCATCGTCCGCCGCCGCGTCGTCGCTGGTGACAGCGACCGGCAGGTGATTGCCTGGATGGTCGCCCGCTACGGCAACTTCGTTCGCCTCAGCCCGCCGCTGGCGTTCTCAACGGTGCTGCTTTGGTTCTCGCCCATCCTGGCCCTGCTCGCCGGCCTCGGAGCCGTCCTGCTCGGCCGGCGTCGCGCCAGCACGCCTCCGCCGCCGCTCTCCGAGGCTGAGCGGGCGCAACTCGAGGCGCTAAGCGGGCTTCCCTCCCACCGGACATGATCTGGCTCGCCATCCCGTTGCTGGCCATGGTGACGATGGCGCCGCTGGGCTGGACAGCCTGGCGCGCCGACCGCATCCGCGGCCGCCGCGAGGCGGCTCTCGGCTTGCACCGCGCTCAGCTGCACGAACTTGACCGTGAGCTAGGCGCCGAGCGTCTCACGGCCAGCGACCATCAGGTCGCGGTGCTGGAGGTGCAGCGCCGCCTGCTCGCCGAGGCCGAACGCGACGAGGCGCCAACACGCCGCGGCGGCTGGACCGCGATCGGCGTCACCCTCGCCCTCGTGCCCTGCGGCGCCCTGGCGCTCTATCTGGTCGGCGGTCACCCGGAGCTGCCGGCCCAGCCGCTCGCCGCCCGGCTCGCCGCCGGCAGCAACCAGTCGGCGCGCGATGCCGAGCTGATCGAGGCGCTGAAGACCAGTATCGCCAGCCTGGACCCGCGCTCCACCCAGGCCAGGCAGGGATGGGTGATCCTCGGATCGGCGCAGGCCAGCCGCGGCGACATGGCGGGCGCCGCCGACGCCTGGAGCAGGGCACTTTCGATCCAGTTCGACCCGCAGCTCGCGGTTGAGACCGCCGAGGCCGAGACCGAGGCGGCGGGACATATCAGCGCGCAGGCGGCGGGGCTGTTTCGCCAGGCGCTGGCAACGGCGCCGGCCGACGCGTCGTGGCGGCCGATGGCGGAGCGACGGCTCGCCGAGAGCGAGAAGCAACAGTGAGGGAGGGTTTTCTTTTTCAAAGAAGAAGCAGAAAGCTTTCTCCCGTTCCCCCGTGGACCCAATCGGCCAAAAGTTTTTTTGCTCCTTTCTTTCAAAAAAGGACGCCTTACTTGTGATTCATGGAAGACGAAAAGAAGTCTGACGCTGAAATCCTAAAGCAGCCGGCCCAGCCCGACGAGGTCGGCGGACCTAAGGGTCCGGAGCCCACGCGCTATGGCGACTGGGAGCACAAGGGGCGCTGCATCGACTTCTGACGCATCGCCTCGCCCACTGTGTGCGCCAGCTCGGATAGCCGCACCGGCTTGCGCAGCACCGGGATATTGGGAAAGGCGTCGAGCGCCGCTGTTTCGGCGTAGCCGCTGGCGAATACGATTGGCAGGTCCGGCTGTAGTCTAAGCAATGCCTTGGCGACAGCCGCACCGTTCATCACCGGCATGGCAAAGTCGATCAGCGCCGCGTCGATAGAGAGGCCACTTTCAAGCGCCAGCAGCGCGCTAGGTCCGTCGACTGCCTGTGTTACGGTGAAGCCGTGATCTTCAAGCCCTGCGCTGAAAGCGCCGCGCACGTCGTCATCGTCGTCGACGACCAGCACCCGTCCGGTCATCCCGGACGTGCCGACCGCTTTCGTAGCGGCTGCTTGCGCTACCGGCAACACTACCTGGACCAACGTGCCGGTCGCCGGGGCGCTGGTGACTTCAATGTTGCCACCTGACTGCCGCGCAATACCGTAGACCTGCGACAGCCCAAGGCCGGTGCCCTGGCCAAGCCGTTTCGTGGTGAAGAATGGCTCCAGCGCCCGCGCCAGAACGTCTGGCGACATACCGGCGCCGCTGTCCCTCACGTCGAGCGTGACATAGCTGCCACGTTCCAGTCGGCTATCTGCGTGGCCCACGGTCCGACGCCCAGTGCCGACCGTCAGTGTGCCGCCCTGCGGCATCGCGTCGCGCGCGTTCAACGCCAGGTTGAGTAGCGCCAGCTCAAGCTGGTTGGCATCCGCGGTCGCCATCTCCAAATCGGGCGCCAGAGCCAGCGCCAGCGTGATCGATGGTCCGAGCGTGCGCTGCAGCAGCGTCTGCGCTCCGAGCACCATTGCGTTCACATCGACCGGCTGCAGGTCGAGCTTCTGCACTCGCGAGAAGGCGAGCAGTTGGGCCGTCAGCTTGACCCCGCGCAGCGACGCCTGGAACGCAGCCGCAACCAGCCGCAGCGAGCGTGGCTCATCTGCCACCCGCTTCTGCAGCAACTCCAAGCTGCCAACAATTGCCGTCAGCAGGTTATTAAAATCATGCGCAATGCCGCCGGTGAGCCGCCCGACGGCCTCCATTTTCAATGACTGCGCCAGCGCGGTTTCGGCGCCGCGCAGCTTCTCGGTGTCGGCGGCGACCCGCGCCTCAAGCGTCTCGTTCAGCAGCCGCAGCCCGGCTTCGGCCTGATGGCGTGCCGTCACATCCTGCACGATCGCCAGCGCGCTACGCACGGTTCCATCGTCGTCATGCACCGGCGACACCTGGATGTCAGCCCAGACCGTGCTGCCGTCCGGCCGCAAATACAGCGTTTCACCGCCATAGCTGCGGCCAGAGGCAAACATCTCCCCAAGCCGCTGGCGGCTGCCGTCGCGATCCTCGGCGGCGGTTAAGTCAAACAGGGTCTGATTAGCGAGCGTCGCCGCGTCGCGCTGCACTAGGCGCTGGAAACCGGCATTAGCGAGCTCAAAGCGGCCTTGGCTGTCGATCTGCACGATGCCGACCGCGTCGTTGTCGAGGATCGCCTGCATGCGCTCATCGCCATGTGCTGAGCGGGACCAAGCGCGCGCGCCACGCCGGCGCTGCCGCTCGCGAGCCCGCTGCGCCACCTGCACGAGGTTGCGCAGGCGGCTTGCGCTGACCGGGGTCTCAAGCTGAGTGACGTTGCCGAACTCGGGCCCGAGCGGCGGGGCGCCTTCCGGCCCGAGCACGATCAGCGGCAGGTCCGACCAGGCTGGCTGTGCGGCGAGCCAGGCCAGCAGCAGTGAGGCGTCACAAGCTAGCAGCGCTTTCCCACTCAGGATCAGCACGTCGGTCGCGTCGTTCAGGCGCTCGACCAGAGAGGCTATATCCTCGATGCGGTGCATCGGGACTTTGGCCCGGCCCACCATCGCCAGGTCGACATCCGCAGCCAGCACCAGGACGCCGTTCAGTTGCCGGGCGGCGCCTGTCTCGTTCGCCAGATCGTGTTGTGCGGTCATGCTTGTAACTTAATGCCATGCAGCACTGCTGGTTTTGCGCACCAAGCCGCGGAGCCGCCGATTACTGCAGATGCTGGCCGCCATCGAGGGCAAGCATCTGCCCGGTGAGCGACGGCAGCGACAGAATGGCAATCGCCGCCCGACCCACTTCGGCCGTCGTCGCACCGTGGCCGAGCGGCAGGCGACGCTGCAGCCGCGCGAACTCGGCATCGCTCTCGGCGGTGCTCTGCAGCGTCGGTCCCGGCCCGATGCCGTTGACCCGGATGCGCGGCGCCAGCGCGAGCGCCAGGGACTGGGTCAGCGCCCACAGGCCGGCCTTGCTGACGGTGTAGGAGACGAAATTCGGCGTCAGCGCCCACACCCGCGCGTCCAGCATGTTGATCACGACCCCCTCCGCCGCGGCTGGCAGGGCGCGGGCGAAGCTTTGGCTGAGCACGAACGGCGCCCGCAGGTTTGGCTCCATGTGGCTGTTCCAGCTCGCCCGCGTGGCGTCATCCCACCCATCGCGATCGAACACGCTGGCGTTGTTGACCAGCACGCCGATCGGTCCAAGCGCCTCAGTCGCGCGCGCGAGCAGGCTCGTCGTCTGCGCCTCGTCGCCGAGTTCCGCCTGTAGCGTGGCTGCGGCGACGCCAAGCCGGCGCAGCTCGGCCGCCGTCGTCTCCGCCGCTTCCGGCGCCGAGCGGTAATGGACGGCGACCGCGAAGCCCACCTCGGCCAGCGCGAGTGCGATCGCCCGTCCAAGCCGGGCCGCCCCGCCGGTGACGAGCGCCGCCCTTGGAATGCTGGCTGGGATCATCGCTCCGGGTCTGCCGCCTCTGGCCACGACATGCAAGGCCAGGCAGACCGGCCGAAGCTCGCGTCACGTGCTACTCTATATAACGTCCATGGCCGCCCTCTGCCGTGATTGCCTCGCCAGCGTCGACGACGCCCTCAGCTGGGTCTGCCCCGCCTGTGGCGGCGGCCGCATCGTGCGCCACGCCGAGCTGTTCGACCTCGCCATTGGTCACGTCGACTGCGACGCTTTCTACGCCAGTGTCGAGAAGCGCGACCGTCCGGAGCTGGCTGGCCGTCCAGTCATCGTCGGCGGCGGACAGCGCGGCGTCGTCACCGCTGCCTGCTATGTCGCTGGGATCGCCGGTGTGCGCAGCGCCATGCCGATGTGGACGGCGCTGAAGGCCTGCCCGGACGCGGTGGTGATCCGCCCTGACTTCACGAAATACGTTGCCGCCAGCCGCCAGGTGCGCGCCCTGATGAGCCGGCTGACCCCACTGATGCAGCCGCTCTCGATCGACGAGGCGGTGCTCGACCTCGCCGGCACCGAGCGGGTGCACGCCGCACCTCCCGCGCTCAGCCTCGCCCGTCTGGCCGCCGCGATTGAGGCCGAGGTCGGCATCACCGTCTCGATCGGCCTCGCCGCCAACCGACTGCTCGCGAAGATCGCCGCCGGCCGCGACAAGCCGCGTGGTTTCGCCGTAATCGGCAGCGAGGCGGCCGAGCTCCTGGCGCCCGAGCCCGTGCGGCTCCTGCCCGGTATCGGCCCCGCCATGGCCCGCAAGCTCGCCGCGCGCGGCATCGCGACGCTCGGCCAGCTTCAGACACTCAACGACCATGACGCGCGCGCGCGCCTCGGCGATGACGGCCCCTTCCTCGTCCGCCGCGCCCGCGGGCAGGACGCACGCCGCGTCGACCCTCGCCGGGACAGCAAATCGGTCAGCGCGGAAACCACCTTCGACACGGATCTCGTCGATATCGTCGCGCTGGAGCGCATGCTGTGGCGCTGCGCCGAGAAGCTCGGCCGTCGTCTGCGCGAGCAGGACCTTGCCGCCGCTGGCATCGTGCTCAAGCTCAAGACGGCTCGCTTCGCCAGCCGCACCCGCAGCGTCCGTCTGCACTCGCCGACCCAACTGCCCGACCGCCTGTTTGCCGCCGCCCGCACCCTGCTCGCCCGCGAGGCCATCGGCACTGCCTTTCGCCTGATCGGCCTCGGCGCCGCGCCCCTCGCACCCGCTTCCGCCGCCGACCTGCCCGACCTCGCCGACCCGGACGCACCCCGCCTAGCGGCGACGCAAAGCGCAATCGAGGGCCTACGCGCCCGGTTCGGCGACGCGATCATCGCTAAGGGTCGGGGCTTCAAGTAAGGCCAGGAGCATCCCCCCTCCGGGAGCCTTTGCCTATTGCGTTTCGCCAGTCCGAACTTGTGACTTACTCCGCCCCAGGACCCGATTAAAGGCGACGCCTGCAAAATCCACTTATTATTCATGGCCGATCTGCGGGGCTGGTGTCGTCAGGCGGAGGATCGAATGGCTTCGCCAAGCGAGAAAGAGCCAAGCGGGTCTGGGGCCGCGGGCCCCAGCTGAGTCCAGCGGCAGAGCCTCTGGCCTTGCCTGCCTAAACTGTCGACACCAGTAGTGCCTTGATCGTGTGCATCCGGTTCTCCGCCTGGTCGAACACCCGCGAGTACTCGGCCTCGAACACCGCATTCTCCGTGTCCAGCGCCTCCGGGTGCGCTCGTCCAAAGCTGGTTTCGTCGTCATGCAGCGACGGGAGGCAGTTCATGTAGATCGTGTCCGGCCGTCCGGTCGCCGCAATCACCGCCTCGCTGACCCGATAGCCGGTCAGCGCCTGGGTACGTTCGACGAGCTTCGCGTCCTCGCCCATCGACAGCCAGACGTCGTTATAGATCGCCGCGCAGTCGCGCACTCCGGCGGCGATGTCGGCGGTGACGGTTATCCGGGCGGCCGGATGCGGCGCCATGCGCCGTGCCGCGTCGACCCGCGCCTCGTCCGGTTGCAGGCTTGGCGGCGCGACGATGCGCAAGTCCATGCCCGTCCGCGCCGCCGCCACCATCAGCGAGGTGACCATGTTGTTCCGGCCGTCGCCGACATAGGCGATCCGGGTTCCGGTCACCCGCCCGAACTCTTCCTTGATCGTCATCAGATCGGCCAGCACCTGTGTGGGATGATGCTCGTCGGTCAGGCCGTTCCAGACTGGCACCCCGGCATGGCGCGACAGCGCGACTGCGACCTGGTGGTCAAAGCCGCGGAAGGCGATGCCGTCGAACATCCGGCCGAGCACGCGGGCGATGTCGCGTATGCTTTCCTTGACCCCGAAGCGGATCTCCTCGGCAGTCAGCAACTCCGTGTGTGCGCCCTCGTCGCGCGCGGCGACGACGAACGAGGTGCGGGTGCGGGTGCTGGGCTTGAGGAAAATCAGGCACAGGTTGCGGTTCTCCAAGGTGCGCGGGAACACGCGGATCGCCTTCAGCCGCTTGAGTTCGATCGCCTGGTCGACAAGGTGGTGGATCTCCGCCTCGGAAAACTCCTCCAGCGTCAGGCAGGAGCGGCCTTTCAGGTTCAACGGCACGATCGAGGTCCTTCCCGCGCGGCTGACAAAGCGCGAGACTACTGCGCGCCGCCCGATCGGCAAGCCGGACTAACCGCGCCGCTGGTCGCAAGCCTAGTGAACGGTGTAGAGGGCAAGGCGTTCGGGTCGCACAGCATTGCATCAGGACGGAGGCCACGATGGCTCAGCCAAACTATAACTTCCAGAAGGCCGAGCGCGACCGCGCCAAGGCGGCCAAGAAGGAAGCCAAGCTGAAGGAGAAGCAGGCGCGCAAGGCGGCCGAAGACGGTGAGGCTGCCGGCAATAACGCCACAACGGCGGCCGAGACGACGCAAGACTGAGGGAACAGGGGGCAGCGGCAGCCGCCGTTACCGGTCCGCCGGCGAGGGCACTCGGCAGCTAAGCGCGCCAGCCACATAGGTTAAACGAGAAAGGGCGGAGCCTTACGGTTCCGCCCTTGTCCACACAGTGTAGGTCACCGTTTAGCTAACGGAAATTGAAGCCGCTTCCGGCCCTTTCTGACCCTGCACGATCTGCAGCGTCACCTTTTGCCCTTCAGCCAGTTCCACAAGCCCGGCACGACGAAGCGCCGAGGCATGCACGAACACGTCCTTCCCGCCGTCATCGGGCGCGACAAATCCGAAACCCTTGGCAGAGTTGTACCATTTCACGGTACCCTGCGTCTCAGGTCCCGGCGTGCCGGAAGGTGCGAAACCACCGCTACGCGGGCTACCGAAACCGCCTGGCGCTGCCCCCGGCCTTGGCGCGCGTGGAGGCGGCGCAGCACCAGCTGTGCTGTCGTCAATCTCAAGCACCTCGGTGACCTGCGGACCCTTCTGGCCTTGACCAACGCGAACACGAAGGGTTGCGCCAGGATTGACGGCGCTGGCACCAATCCGGGTCAACACGCTGGCATGGAGGAACACATCGCCGGCGCCTCCCTCAAGTTCAACGAAGCCGAAACCCTTCTCGGAATTGAACCACTTGACGACCGCACTGGTGTCCGGACCAGTCGACATCGGCGCTGGCGACGAGGGGCGTCGCACAAACGAGGGGGCAGCCGCGGGAGGGAAGGGGTCGGGAAAGCTCGGGGAGTCGTCGAAGCCCCGCTCGGGGCGCTTGCGGCGCTGCCAGTTGTCAGTCTTGGCCATAACTCAGGTCGTCCGCATCTCGAATGGTAAAAGTGACGTCACCGCGCCCGCATCGCCTAAACGGCGGACATCGTGGCAGGCTGCATCGCGCCTGCCCGCGATGGCGTAGCATACACGCTGAGGCCAGGCCTGGAAGCCCCCATCTTGCGCCCGCGGCAGCCGGTTCGGCAGCCGCGCGCACAAGATCGCGAGTTTGCGACCGGCTTTGCTCTTCACGCCGCCGGATGCATACGTCAATCGTTGTCGCGCGGCCACGATGGAGAAACGACGGTATGCACAACCCGCTGGACGATCAGGACGAAGGCTATCTGCGCCGCGTGCGCGAACGCGCCTATCACCTGTGGGAGGCCGACGGCCAGTCGCACGGCCGCGATCAGGAATATTGGGAGCGTGCGGTCAGGCTCGTCGGCATGGAGGAAAGCGGCAACTCAGGCCAGTTGCCCAACCCGGGCACGGAGGCGACCACGCCATTCAGCGGCCCGATCGAAGAGGCTTCGATCCAGGACAACCTTGGCGAATTCCCCGATCGGTCGTCTGACCAGGGTGAGCATGCCCAGACGCCGTCGGCTGAGCGCCGGCGTGCGGCAAGCACCGAGACGCCGATAGGTTCCACGAGCGCCATGCTGCCGCCCGAGCTGCCGGAGGTAGAAACAGCAACGGCCGAGCAGGCGGCGGCTAAGCCCAAGCGTAAAGCCGGCGCCCGAAAGGCGTAGCCCTACTTCGGCACGACGACGGTGCCGTCAGGCTGCGTCGTCTGCGGTCGGATGACTGGCATTGGCCCGCCGGGTGCTGCCCGATGGATGGTCATCCCAGGGTCGACAAGCGGCGGCGCCAGCACGCCGGCGCTGGGCGACGTCGGCGGCGCAATGCCCGTGCTGGTGTTTGGCGTGCTACCGTTCGGCAATGGCGCGACGCCGCGATTTGGCCCGGGAGCTGGCGGCAGGCTCGGCACTACGCCGGGCGCCGTCTGGCCATGCGCGGCAACGCAGGTCAGCATCATCGCTACTCCGATCCCGAGCCACGGCCACCAGGGCAGGTCCGCGCGTCGACGCAGCGCCAAGGTCTGAGCGCCTCGTGCCGCTTTCATCGCCTGCCGCTACTCATTGTTGCCGCGCCTCCAGAAGCTGGATGGAGAACAGCCGGGCTGGATCGGTCCAGAGCTGCAGCCGTCGCCAGCCAGCGTCGCCGGCAAGGCTAGCCAACGCCTCAAGGGTGTATTTGTAGCTGTTCTCGGTATGGATGCTCTCGCCGGCGCGAAACTGCACCTGTCGACCGGCCACGGGGACCGTTTGTGCCCGCAGGCTGACAAGGTGCATCTCGATGCGGCTCTCGCCGTCGTTCCAGCGCGCCTCGTGGCCGAAGGCGTCCATCTCGAAGCCTGCCGCGGCCTCGCGATTAAGCCGGACTAGCAGGTTGAGGTTGAACGCTGCGGTTACCCCGGCGGCGTCGTCATAGGCCGGCAGCAGTAGCGCCGGGTCCTTGCGCAGGTCAGCACCGACCAGGAAGCGCGCACCTAGGCCGAGCGTCGTTCGCGCCGCGGCCAGGAAGCGCTTGGCAGCGGAGGGGTCAAGGTTGCCGATCGTGGAGCCGGGAAAGAAGCCGAGGCGCGGCCGGTCGGTGACCGCTGCCGGTAGGGTGAATGGGGCGAGAAAATCCGCAGCCAGCGTGTGCACCTCAAGGCGCGGGTGGCTGATCGCCAGCCGTCCAGCCAGGGCGTCGAGCGCGCCGGCGGCGATGTCGATCGGCACGTAGGCGCTGAAGCGGCCGGGCAGCGCGTCGATTAGAGTGAGCGCCTTCGCCTCGTCGCTGGCGCCGTACTCCACCAGCGCGGCACCGGGCGCCGCGGTCTGGGCAACCTCGCCGGCGATGCGGTCGAGCAGGCCGCGCTCGGTGCGCGTGACGTAGTATTCCGGCAGTCGGGTGATCTCGCCGAACAGCCGGCAGCCTTCATCGTCGTAGAACAGCTTTGCCGGCAGGGACTTCTGCTCGCGCGACAGGCCGGCGAGCGCGAGCTGCGCCGTGTCCTCGTTGGTGATCGCGTCGGAGGCATGCAGACGGTCCGACAGCACGCTTAGAGGTCCTGCGCCAGGCGGAGCCCAGTGACCTGCCAGCGCTTGTCGGGATGGAAGAAGTTCCTGTAGCTTGGCCGGGTGTGGCCGGGCGGGGTTGCGAATGAGCCGCCGCGCAGGGCCATCGTATTGATCATAAACTTCCCATTGTACTCGCCGACGGCACCAGGCTCGGCGCGAAAGCCAGGGTAGGGGCGGTAGGCCGAACCGGTCCACTGCCAGACATGACCAGTGAACTCGGCGAGCGTGCCGGCTGCCGCTTCAAGCTCCGCCTCGGTCGGTAGCCTTGCCCCCGACCAGCGCGCGTAGGCGTCCGCCTCGTACCAGCTCACATGGCGCACCGGCGCCTGCAGGTCGAGCGCGACCAGCCCGCCGAGGCCGATCTGCGACCAGCCATCCAGTCCGTGACGCCAGTAAAGCGGCGCCTGCCAGCCGTGATGCCTGAGCGCATCCCAGCCTTCCGACATCCACAGCCCGACCTGGCGATACCCGCCATCCTCGATGAAGCCGAGCCACTCGGCATTGGTGACTAGGCGCGAGGCGAGGCCATGCGGCTGCAGCAGCTCTTGGTGGCGCGGCGCCTCGTTGTCGAAGGCGAAGCCGCCGCCTGCATGACCGATGCCGGTGATGCCGGCGCGCCCTTCCAGCCATCTGGTCGCCGCCTTGCTACCCTGCGGCTCGCGCCAGCCCGGCAAAACCGCCGGACAGAGCGGGCTCTGAGCAAAGGCGTGCATCATGTCGGTGAGCAGAAGCTCCTGATGCTGCTGCTCGTGGTTGAGGCCGAGGGTGATCAGCGCGGCCACTCCGCTGGCCGCCGGCAACGGCGTCGCTAGCAGGCGCTCCATCGCGGCGTCGACATGCGCTCGGTATCGGCTGACGGCGTCCGCCGACGGGCGCGTAACCAGCCCACGCTGCGGCCTGGGATGGCGGGCGCCAATCGTCTCGTAGTAGGAGTTGTAGAGGAAGCCGAATGCATCGTCATGCACGGCATAGCCGGGCAGATGCGGCCGCAGCACGAACTGCTCGAAGAACCAGGTCGTATGGGCGCGATGCCACTTCGCCGGGCTCGCGTCGTCCATCGACTGGATGACCTGATCTTCCGGCGTTAAAGCTGCGCACAGTGTGTCGGTATGCCGCCGCACGGCGCGAAACGCCGCCAGGTCGGCATCTACGGCCGGCGCCCGATCCTTGGCTTCAGACATCGGACGCTCCTGGACGTTGGCGCACAACGACCGCCATGCCATGTGGTTGCGAGGCTGCCAAGACTTGAAAGGTCATCCCGTGCCCTGGGCCTTCTCCATCGCCTTGTTCTGGCTGCTCGCCGCCGCCTTCGCCTTCCTGCGGATCGTGCCCTATGCCACCGACACAGCGAAGCACATGCTGGTCATCTACGGCGTCATGTTCGTCATCGCTGCGCTAGCCTCACTGCTCAACGGCCGCCGCACTCGCGGCGGCTGAAGCGCAGCCTGCACCGGCAGAGTGCCGTGTGCATGATCGGGTTTGCACAATCCTTACGAGCACGATTCTTCTTGCTTGCGACCAGGCGGGGTGCGACTAACCGCTGCTAAGAGCCTACGATTGTGGGCTCGGCAGAGGAGGCCTGGCTGTGCCATCGGATGCCTTTCAGTGGGTCGCCTCCAGCGGCGGCTCCTGGACCACCGCGGCAAGCTGGGTCGACGAGAGCACCGGCACCACCGCCAGCCGCTCGCCGGGCGCTGCTGACAGCGCAACCATCCAGGGCGCTACCGGCGCCCATGTGCAGACGCTGGCTGGTGCAGGCGCCGCCGCCGAGGCGAGCTTCCTCGGCAACACCAACATTTCCGGCAAGCTGGCGATCGGCACCCTATCGGTCGGCAGCGGCAGCGTGCTGGGGGCGCTGTCAGCGATCGCCGGCGCCACACTGACGGCGAGCACGGGCACCGTAGTTGCCGGCGACCTGTCCGCCAGCGGCAGCGGCGGCTTGATCGCGATCTCCGGCGTGCTGTCGATCGGCACCGGCGGGCAGGGCGTGGCCGGGCCGGCGGTGGGTATCGCCGCGGCGAATGGCGGCACGCTGCGGCTCGGCGCCCTGGTCGGCACCGGCGGCGCGCTCACGGTGCTGTCCACCTCAAGCAACGGCGTGATCGAGGTCGGCACGCTCGGCAACGGAGCGGCCGGAGTGATCACGGTCGACGCCGGGGCGCAGCTCTCGGGCAATTTGGAGGTCAATCTCGGCGGCGACGTGGTCGACAACGGCAGCATCGTCGCCGCCGGGGGCACGCTGTCGATCGGCACGGTGGGCGGCACCGGCATGCTGGCGATCGACGACGATGCGACGCTGTCGCTGCAGGGACGTCCGGCGGCAGCGCTCGCGGTCAGCTTCGCCGGCACCAGCGCGACGCTGCAGCTCGCCGCAGAGGCCTACCTGCCCGGCACCCTCACCGGCTTTGCCGGTGGCGACGCGCTCGACTTCGCCGCCTCCGACATCTCGGCGGCGAGCTGGAGCCAGACCGCTGGCGGCAGCGGCGTGCTGACCTTGAGCTATGGCGGCAACATTGCGGCCCAGGTCCACTTGGTCGGCAGCTACAACTCGGACGTCTTCCTCACCAGCAGCGACGATGCCGGCGGCACCGACGTGACCGTCGCCGCGACCGGCAGCAGCGGCGGCACGGCGGTGAGCGGCGGCACCGCCGCGCCGGACGACTACGCCTGGACGGTGCCGGGCCAGAGCGGCGCCTGGACCACGGCGAGCGACTGGACGGACAGCACCACCGGCTCGGCCGCCCTGCTCGGACCGGGCAGCAACAACGCCGTCACCATCGATGGCGGCAGCGCCGGCACCTTCCAGGTCATCGGCGGCAACGCCGTTGTCGCCAGCCTGGCCTTGATCGCCAACACCGCCCTGGTCGGCCAGGTCGCCACCGGCACGCTGGCGCTCGGCACTGCCTCGAGCGCCGGCAACCTTGACCTGCTCGACGGCGCCACGCTGAGCGCCGGAACCGCGGGCCTTGCCAATGGTGAGCTGTCGCTGGACGGCTCCAGCACTGCCGCCAGCTTCACCACGCTGTCGCTCGGCGGTGGCCAGAGCGGCGTCGGCTTTGCCACCACCACGCTGAGCGTCACCGACAGCGCGACGCTGCGGCTCGGCGCGCTCAGCCTCGGCGGCGGCCAGTCGAACATCGTCCAGACCGACAGCGCCGGCGTGGTCGTGGTTGGTGCCGGCGCCGGCACGGCGGGCGCGATCACGGTGGCCGCGGGCGTCGACGTGGTCGGCAATGGCGATCTGAACAGCGCCGGTGTGGTGATCGACCTGGGCACGATCACCGCCAGTGGCGGCACGCTGGCGGTCGGTGCGGTCAGCGGCGCCGGCACGCTGGCGATTGCCGCCGACGCCAGCCTGCGGCTCGACGCCGGCAGCACTACCGCCGTGACCTTCGCCGGCAATGACGCAACGCTCGAGCTGGCGACGCCCACCAGAATTGCCGGCACGCTGTCCGGGGACGCGCCGGGCGATGCCATCGACATCCTCGGCAGCCAGATCACCGGCGCCACCTGGCAGGCCGGCGCGAGTGCGGATCAGGGGCTGCTGACCCTCAGCTATGACGGCCAGACCGCGGCGACCCTGGCGCTGGCCGGCAACTACGTCGGCGAGGTGTTCTCGACCGCCTCGGACGGCGACGGTGGCACCGACATCCTGCTCTCGGCGGCGGCGAGCGGCGGCGGCGGTTCCGGCAGCGACACCGGCGCTGACGGCTACGTCTGGCAGGGCTCGGGCAGCGGCAGCTGGTCGAGTGCGGCCAACTGGTCTGACGAAACGCTGGGCACCACCGCCACCAGCGCGCCCGGCAGCCTGGCCAGCGTCGTGGTGAGCGGCCTGTTCGGCAAGTCGGTGATGCAGCTTGACGGGCCGGGCTCAGCGGCAACGCTGAGCCTCATCGGCAACGTGAACTTCGTCGGCGGCCTCGCCGTGGGCAGCCTGTCGGTCGGGCTCGGCACGGTGGCAAGCGCCCTCGCCTTGATCAGCGGCGAGCGGGCCAGCGTCGCCAACCTCACGGTCGGCGACGGCGCCATCAACCTGTACGGCAACGGTAGCGGTCTCGTCGTCTCGGGCGAGCTCACGCTCGGCACCTCCAGCGCTGGCCTCGGCGAGCCGAGCGCGACGCTGCAGGCGACCTATGGCGCCACGGTGCAGGCCGGAGGCCTCGCCTTGGCCGGCAACGCGGTGCTGTACACCGACGCGCAGTCGTCGCTGGAGGTCGGCACCGTGGGCGGCGGCGCGCTCAACGCGCTGACGATCGACGGCGGCATTACCGTCTCTGGATCGGGTAGCCTGCAGGCCGCCCAGGTCATTGACAACGGCGTGCTGCGCGCCAGCGGCGGCACCCTTATGGTCGGCGGTGCGGTCAGCGGACTGGGGACGCTGCAGATCGATGCCGGAGCAACGCTTGACCTTGCCGCGACGTCGGTCACGAGCAACGCGATCACATTCACGGCGCCCGGCGGCACGCTGCGGCTCGCGGCCGCCACGCCGACCGGCACGCTGAGCGGGTTTGCCAACGGCGACAGCCTGATCATCGACAGCGGTTCTATCGATACCGCGAGCTACAGCAGCGTCAACGCGACGCTGGGCACCCTGACCTTGAGCGACGGCGGCAATCGGGTGGGCCAGCTGGTGCTCGCCGGCAACTACAGCGGCGACTACTTTTCGGTGGAGTCGGCGCACGGCGTGGCCGACATCGTGCTTGCCACCGATGGCTCCGCAACCGGCACGAGCACGGGCGGCACCAGCACTGGCGGCACCAGCACTGGCGGCACCAGCACAGGCGGCACCAGCACGGGCGGCACCAGCACGGGCGGCACCAGCACGGGCGGCACCAGCACGGGCGGCACCAGCACGGGTGGGACCAGCACGGGCGGCACCAGCACGGGTGGCACCAGCACTGGCGGCACCAGCACTGGCGGCACCAGCACTGGCGGCACCAGCACTGGCGGCACGAGCACTGGTGGGACAAGCACGGGCGGCACGAGCACTGGTGGGACCAGCACCGGCGGCACAAGCACCGGCGGCACAAGCACGGGCGGCACAAGCACGGGAGGCACCAGCACGGGCGGCACAAGCACGGGCGGCACAA
Source organism: Acetobacteraceae bacterium (assembly GCA_965198995.1). GTDB lineage: Bacteria > Pseudomonadota > Alphaproteobacteria > Acetobacterales > Acetobacteraceae > CAXMMR01. The sequence goes on along the minus strand of CBDAQG010000001.1, from coordinate 202,377 downwards.
GCACGGGCGGCACGAGCACTGGAGGCACGAGCACTGGAGGCACGACGGTATTATGTAGCACCCGCCACCACAGCAACATTGAACAAGCTAGCCGGCCCGGTATCCTTTGGGCATGGAACTCAGCAACCCCGTCCTGTCTGGCTTGGTCCGTAAGCGCCAGGAGCTTACCACCGCGCTCGAGGCTGTACAATCGCAGCTTCGCACCCTCACCGGCTCGCTCGACGCGATCGACGCCACGATCCGGCTATTCGACCCGGCGATCGACCTCGACGTGGTTCACGTCCGGCCAGCCCGGCGGCACAACATGCCGCATGGGGAAACGTCCCGGCTGATCCTGGGGCTGCTGCGGGAGGCTGGCGGGCCTATGACCTGCCGGGAGCTTACCCTGGGGGTCATGGAGGCTCGAGGGATCGGCGCGGGCGATCCTGCTAGCGTGCGAACCATGCGGGCGCGGGTGGATAACTGCGCGGCTCGGATGCGCAAGCGTGGGGTGCTGATGACGGAGATCGGAAATGGAAATTCAGTCAAGTGGCGACTAGCTTGAAAACCGGCTGCTACAACAACCCGCGCTCGCTAACTTTTACGAAGACCGACTAGAGACGAGTCTCTCGAAGGCGGTGTCGTAGTAATCACCCATGACAGGATCAACTATAGACTCAGGCAAACAGAAGACATTTGCTAAAGCAGTTGCTGTGACCGTCTTAGAAGACCATTGCGCCTTATGCGTTTCCCTGACCCAAGGAGGCACTAAGCACACCAGAGACTTCCACAACGCGTTACGATCCGCTGCATACGGTTCTGATGCGTCTATTGCCATCGGCGACGATTGAATTTGCTCAAGCAGCTGCTCAAACTTCTGCCGTGTGTCAGTCCGCTGCGACGGCTCGTCAAATACATGCATCAATTCTTTGGCTACGACCAAGCGGGCTAGCGGAAGATCATTTTTGATGCGGTCGTTAAGGAAAACAACAGCATCATTAAAGGACTCTTCGTACGGGCTTGTCCGATCTTCATCAAGCCACAGAAAGTTACCGAGTTGAGCGCCCTCGAAATCAGGCAGTGACTTAAACCTAAGTTCCCCAACTCCGTGATGATAGTTGCGCACGATCCCAATGAGATGATCGACGCGGACGGGAGCCGTTGGCTTATCCCTCTCCAGACACTCGTAGAACTTGTAGAACAACAAGAGTCGGTGCCTTCTTGGAGAAAGAGCACCGACTAAGCTCTGTTGTTTAGACGGTCAAGCTTGAGTCGATGCTCACGATTGTGTAAGCGTCGTCATTCAAAATCGAGAAGCAGACTTCAACTTGACGTGCGAGAGCCGAGGCGCTAGCCCCAGGCTGAAAAAAGAACTTGAGATCCAGCGCCCTTCGACCGCTGTCTGGAAACAGCAGCTCGGCAGCTCGATCTATATCAGAGTTCATCGCGATGCCTCCTAATCTCAAGCGTAGCTCGCTCTAATCAATGTAGCGTGCACGACCAAAGATGCCAATGAATTTTTGATTATAAGGCTAATTAGCTATTGACACACGGTTCCGAGTCTGCAGAACACCCGATCCGATAGACAAAAAGCCTTAAACGCTGCAGTTGCACCATCGCACCCGGTTAGACGCCACGATCACCCTCTACGTCAATCCGGTTAACGCTTCGCTAACGTCAAACAGCCCGCTGCCAGTAGCCGCAGAAGTCCACGCTCGTCCGAGCTGCCAGCGCCAACCCGACCACACCGCGCGCCTGGTCCCCGTTGCTCTGCCGGCGATGACCCTCGCGCCACGCGCTCTCTTGGGCGTAGCGGGCGAGATAGATGCCCGCGATGTGATGATGGTGGCCCTGTTCCGCCCGCCGCAGCCGGCTAAAGAAGCTCTCTGCTCCGTTCGTGCAGGCGCCGTCCATCGAATAGGCGAGCTGGTGATTGATCCGCTTGACGACGTAGTGAGCGTGGAGGTCGTTCCAGGAGTTAGCGTCGTCAGCCATGATCTCGGTGCCGGCCGCGACGTGGCTACGGATGTAGCTGTAAGCCTGAGCCTCAGACCGGAAGGCGGCTGGCATGACCTGGCCGTCGCGCTGGCGAATGACGACGACGCACTGGCGCTTGCCATTCTGGTTGCGGACGAGCCGGCGGTCGCGCCGGTTCTCACGATGGTTGGCCGGCTTAATGTAGCCGCCGAAGTAGGCACCGTCGACCTCGACGACCTTCCCGACACCACCCAGCTTGTAGCCCTTAACCTCGGACGCAAGGGCTTCCCGCAGCTTGTGAGCGAGCACCCAGGCCGTCTTGTACTGGACGCCCAGGTCGCGGCTCAGAGCCAAAGCGGACTTGCCCTTGACCTCGTTGCAGAAAATGACAATCGCCGCGAGGTAGACCCGTAGCGGCAGCTTGTGGAAGGCGAACAGCGTTCCGCTGGTCAGGCTGAAATCCTTGCGGCACGCCTTGCACCGAAAGCGCAGCGCCCCGTTCGGCCGGCGAGCCGGGTAGCAGGTCGGGCAGCCGCAGTGCGGGCACACAGCCTTGCCGTCTGTGTCAGCCCAGCGGATCGACGCGAACATCGTCTCGGCTGCTTCGTCCGTCATGCGGCAGACCTGAGCTACCGAGAGCGTCCGAGCCTTGGCAGAGAGAAGAAAGTGGCTGGCCACCTGTCGCTTCCGCTAGTAACCTAGCGAATATGACAGGCTATGCTGTCATAGGCAACAGCCATCTGTCATTTGTGACAGGATTTGTGAGGTTCTCATGGGGATCGCGTCAAGTGAGAAGGAGCTAGCCGGCAAGGCGGCGCGGTTCCTCAAGGCGGAGATGAAGCGGGCAGGCGTGACCTATGGCGAGCTAGCAAAGCGGCTAGAGGCGCATGGCTTACAGGAGACTGAGGCGTCGATCACTAGCAAGCTGGCACGCGGGACGTTTGCGGCAACGTTCATGCTTGCATGCTTAGCGGCACTCAACTTGGAAGTTATAACATTGGCTGATTTATAGGACCAGTCTACGTTATCTTACTTCTACGTTGTCATGCTTGTTATTCTCTATCTTTACTACTTTGTTGACAGTCAGGTTAGCACAAACGCCATTTATCTCGATCCCGTCGTGACCTGCGTTTGCAATCAAGACGCCACTGCCAAGGTCGATGTGGGTGCAGTGCGGAGGCGCCAGACGCGAAAGCTGCGCCGGATCGGCTAAGTTTGAGTTTCGATCGGTGAAAGTTCCAGAGGAAGGTATTAGCTTAGTCTGCGGCCAAGCAGACCAAACCGCTCCGCCTCCGAGCAGGAGAAGGCCACATACTAAAAGAGCGACCGTCCTAACCGACATTCGTCTCTGCGCCGCGTCTTTACACGAATGCACGAATACAGCGACAATCGACAAAAGGAATAAGGTCAGTCCTCCATAGAAAATCCATACTGACGCAGCGTGCTTAAGCCCTAAAGCTTCTGGTGCCGCCATCATAGCGGCACCAAATGTAGGCCCACCGACATACGAAGCGGAGAGAGCGATATGGCGGTCGAGCTGCATAGCTCGCAGCCTATGCGCACCCAATACAACTCGTCGATGGCCAAAGGCGCGAACACCTCACACCCCCTTTCGAGGCGTGGAGGCTGCGCCCGCGCTACGCCGCCAGTCTGGCGTTTCGCACAGTGAAACGTGAGGCGCGCCGCAGCTTGTATGTAGGTCCGCCGTGGTGGCGGCTGATACATAATACCGGTCTCACTGACCGCGCAATCTTCCTACAAGAGGTCATGTCAATACCTCGAAAGTTAGATAGTCCAGTCACCTTTGGGCATGTTAGTAAGGATGCCTCCTGCGAGATGTTTAAGGGCATGAATCTGCAGCTAAATGAAGCTCAGCATGTAGCTGCATTTATGCATTGCGTCGGCCACGCTGATCGATGGATGCGAAAGCATGCGGCACACAACGAGATTGGCACCGTCGTCGCTGAGAGTCATAATCTTGCAAAGTATCTAACCGCAGTGCTTCGGCTACTAAAAGATCATCCTATAATTCCCCCACCAGGACCATACTTGGTTGACAGAGCGATTGACACTGCACAAGGCTACAATAGCCAAGATGCTGTAATGCGCGTCTCAAGGATTAGAAAAACCATTCACTTTGTCAGCAAGACCGAAGACAATCTTGTGTGGCTAGCCGATGCGTGTGCTTACGGCCTAAAGCGGTTCTTCAACGGGCTTCAGTTTGGAGACGAGTTCTGCAAAGCAATTTGCGGCGACATCGTTTTAAACAGGAACGAGTTCAAAGGACCGATGTCTGGCGGCATTCTTTGGCGTAATTAGGTCAGGGTCGTTATTCTTTTTTGAGACTGCGATCAGCTTCTTTCGGTTGAGCCACATCCTTTGTGATCTTTTTGAACAAAGCCTCAAATGCTTCTCGCGACTCGTCAGTCTCAATCTGGCGAGCCGTCTCAATAAAATCTTCAGACTGCGGCCGTTGGCCTGTAGGTGACGGCTTTTTGGCAGGCATGTTCGCTAAACCTCCATCTCTAATTGCCGTCGATCATCAATGAGGCCTTCGAAATCATACCTTACCGCAAGCATGACGGGTCGCCTGCCCCGGCTCTCACTAACCAACTGTGCGATAAGTCAGGCGCTTGCCAACCACACCGCGAAGGGCAGCGTCGGCCCGGTCAGCGTCGCTGTAGCCGAGGCGCACACGCTTGTTATAGCGGAAGTCGTATTCGGCCAGATAGCGATGCAAGTGCTGCTCGCCGCAATGCTGGTAGATACCCTTGAAGCCGCGCTTGAAGATGGAGAAATAGCCTTCGATGGTGTTGGTATAGGCGTCCGCCCGGACGTATTCGCCGCCGCTGTGGTTCACAGAGACGTGCTCCGCAAACTCACGACCAACTTTGTTGTAGAGGCGGCTGTCATCAGTCATCAGCCGAGCCTCACGGGCGACATTCTTGCGGACGATCGGAGCGACACTGGCGATGGTCGCCTGATCTACGTGAAAAGAGCGGACCTCGCCGCCCCGCTCAACAAGGCTGACCACGGCGCGCTTGTGAGCTACGCCGGGCCGGCGAATGGTGCCCGCCTTGCGGCCGATGTAGGTCTCGTCAGCTTCGACAACGCCGCCGGCGCCGCCCATCGGCTCCATGCCAAGGCTGGTCATGGCCTCGCGAATGCGGTGCGACAGGAACCACGCCGACTTAAGGGTGATGCGCAGGGTGCGGTGAAGCTGATTGGTGCTGATGCCCTTTTTGCTGGAGCACAGCAGATAGATGGCCTGCAGCCACTTGTGCAACTCAATATGGCTGGACTCGAACACGGTCCCCATGCGGACGGTGAACGGCTTGCGGCAGGCGTAGCACTTGTAGAGGCCGAGCCGAGTGCTCTTGCCCTTCAGTGCGCCGACACGCTCGCCGCTCTTGCAGTGATGGCAGACCGGACCCTGCGGCCACAGACGCGCCTCGACAAACGCGAAGGCAGCGGCTTCATCGTGGAACTGAGGGTCGGTCAGAACAGAGGCGGGCATGATGGGCTCCTATGACAAGAAACCTACCTCTGGCCGCTGGGTATGTCAAGTATGATATCGTCTTTAAAATCCATTGATGGGTCTGGGCCGCGGGCCTCGTCGTGCGCATGCACGCTTGCGCGTGACGGGTGCAGGAGCAGAGCTCCTTACTTGTTCCACTGCTGCCGCGCTCGTATGTGTGCCGCATGCGTTCACCGCTTCTCGTTGCCGCCGGGCTGATTGTTGCCGCCGCGCCGCATCGTCTCAACGCGCCGGCGGCGATCGGGCATTTTGAGGATTGGCGGGCGGCCACGCATGTCGAGGGCGGGCGGACGGTGTGCTTTGCCTATACGCGGGCGGCGAGGTCGATGCCGGTGCTGCGGGGGCGGGGCGACGTGGTGCTGATGGTGACCGAGCGGCCGAGCTCCGAGGATGCGGTGGCGCTGTCGGCGGGTTTCACCTATCCGCGGGATGCCTCGGTGCCGCTGCAGCTTGGGCAGGGGCGGTTTGATCTCTACACGGCGCAGCGGTCCGCGTTCGCGCGCGATGGCCATGCGGTGGTGGCGGCGCTGGGCCGGCAGACGCGGGCGGTGGCGGTGTCACCCAATCCGCGCGGCGGTGAGGTGACGGACACGTTCAGCCTGAAGGGCTTTGCGGCGGCGTTGGGGGCGGCGCGTCGGGCCTGCGCCAAGGCGTGAGCCTTGTGCTGTCCCGCTCGAGCGTCGACGAGCTGACCGCGGCTGAGCGCCAGCGCATCCTGGCCAAGGCGGCGTTGTTCGCGCCGCCGAGTCCGGTCACCGCGGACGGGCGGCGGGAGCTGGTCGGGCTGTCGCGCGAGGGGTTGGCGGAGGCGCTGGCGGCGGTGGGGGAGAAGCCGTTCCGGGCCAAGCAGATCTGGCACTGGATCTACCACCAGGGCGTGACCGATTTCGCGGCGATGAGCAGCATCGCCAAGCCGTTGCGGCAGACGCTGGCGGAGCGGTTCGTGATCGGGCGGCCGGAGGTGGCGAGCGAGCAGCGCAGCAGCGACGAGACGCGCAAATGGCTGTTTCGGTTTCGCGACGGGCAGGAGGCGGAGACCGTCTACATTCCGGATCCCGAGCAGGATCGCGGGGCGGTGTGTCTGTCGTCGCAGGTGGGGTGCACGCTGTCCTGCCGGTTTTGCCATACCGGGACGCAGGCGCTGGCGCGTAATTTGGGGCCGGCGGAGATCGTCGGCCAGTTCATGGCGGCGCGGGACAGCTACGGCGAGTGGCCGAGCCCGCATGGCGAGACGCCACGGCTGCTCTCCACCATCGTGCTGATGGGGATGGGCGAGCCGCTCTATAACTATGAGGCCGTGGCGGCGGCGATGCGCATCGTCATGGACAATGAGGGGATCGGGCTGTCGCGGCGGCGGATTACGCTGTCGACCTCGGGCGTGGTGCCGATGATGGACCGGGTGGGCGAGGAGCTCGGGGTCAACCTGGCGGTGTCGCTGCACGCGGTGACCGATGCGCTGCGCGACGAGCTGGTGCCGCTCAACAGGAAGTATCCGCTGGCCGAGCTGATCGCGGCGTGCCGGCGCTATCCAGGGGCGTCGAACGCGCGGCGGATTACGTTTGAGTATGTGATGCTGCGGGGCGTGAACGATAGCGACGCCGATGCGCGGGCGCTGGTGCGGCTGATCGCCGGGATGCCGGCGAAGGTGAACCTGATCCCGTTCAATCCGTGGCCGGGATCGGCGTATGAGCCGAGCCTGCCGGGGCAGCTCGACAAGTTCGCGCGGATTGTCATGGAGGCGGGGTTTGCCTCGCCGGTGCGGGCGCCGCGGGGGCAGGATATCCTGGCGGCTTGCGGGCAGCTGAGGACGGAGAGTAGGCGTAGGAAGGAAGGCCAGGGCGCTGCCCTGGACCCGCTGGGGCCTGGGGCCCCAGACCCCATCTCTGAAGAGCCTGGTGGGCTTCTTCTTCGATGATGGCGTTTATTTAATCAGGCCGAATACGGCAAGAAGCCAAAGGTTCCGACTGCGCGAAGCGCAGTTGGAAAGGCTCACGGAGGGGACGCCCCTGGCCTTACTTCGTGATCGATGTCGATGGGATGAAGCCGACGCCGGCTTCGCTGCGGATTTGGGACCATTCCAGGCCGTTATGGGTGACGCGGTAGAGCTCCAGCACCGAGGTGCCGCGGGGTAGGTAGGTGCGGACGGGGGAGCTGTTGGTGGGGTCGGCGTGGACGGGCTGGTCGTCGGCGAGCACGGTGGCGGTGCGGCCGGCGTCACCGTCCAGGCTGGGGCGGGGATAGGTCAACCCGATCGTCACCGGCGGGCCGGCGGCGGTGGGGGGCGCGGGGGCGGCGGGCTGGAAGACGCCGCCGTAGACGATCAGCGCGCCGAGCAGCAGGAACACGTAGCCGGAGCTGCCGACGATCAGGCCGTAGTTGCGGCGGGCGGCGAGCTTCTGGCGGGCGAGCTCGGCCTGGTCGAGCTGGCGGCGCAGCACCGCGTTCTGGCGGACCATCGTGTAGGCGCGGTTTTCGGCCAGGCGGGCCGCCTCGAGCGCCTGCTGCAGGTCGAGCCGGGGCGTGTCGTCGGGGTCGCGGCGGCGGGACTGGCGGGAGGGGGCGCCGCCGAGGCGATCGGCGAGGTCGCTGAGGGACAGGCGGTGGTGGCTGAGATGCTCGAGCAGCTTGGTGCGCGCCGCCTCTGCCTCGCCGGCCTGCGAGGAGCCGAGCATGGGGAGCAGCTTGCTGAGGCGCGAGACGAAGGCCTGGTCCCGGAAGGCGTCCTGCTCCATGCCGTCAATTTAGCGCAGTGCGGGTGGGGCGGGAAGGAAGCTCGCCTCAGTTCTCTGCGGCCACGTTATGGTAAATCAATGGGTTAGCGAAAATCTTGCCAATAGGCAAGATTTCCTTGCCTGCTGTGTGCGCCCGCGGCGTGAGCAGTTCTAACTGCCGTCCGGCAACGTCGCAACGATCGCGTTCGGGCGCTTGCGTTTCGATGGGGCTTGCTGTGCTTAGGCAAAGCGTGGCCACAGGAGCGTGCCGATGACCAGGACGGTGAAGAAGGTTGTGCTCGCCTACTCGGGCGGCCTGGACACCAGCGTCATCCTGCGCTGGCTGCAGACGACCTATGGCTGCGAGGTGGTGACGTTCACCGCCGACCTCGGGCAGGGCGAGGAGCTGGAGCCGGCGCGGCGCAAGGCCGAGATGATGGGCGTGCGCGAGATCTTCGTCGACGATCTGCGCGAGGCGTTCGTGCGCGACTTCGTGTTTCCGATGTTCCGCGCCAACACCCTCTACGAGGGGCAATACCTGCTGGGCACCTCGATTGCGCGGCCGCTGATCGCTCAGCGGCAGATCGAGATCGCCGAGCAGGTGGGGGCGGACGCGGTGGCGCACGGCGCCACCGGGAAGGGCAACGACCAGGTGCGGTTCGAGCTCTCCTACTACTCGCTGAAGCCGGACGTGACGGTGATCGCGCCCTGGCGCGAATGGGACCTCACCAGCCGCACCCGGCTGCTCGAGTTCGCCGAGGCCAATCAGATCCCGATCGCCAAGAACAAGCGCGGCGAGGCGCCGTTCAGCGTCGATGCCAATTTGCTGCACTCCTCCTCGGAAGGCCAGGTGATCGAGGATCCGGCCCAGGAGCCGGAGGAGTTCGTCTTCCAGCGCACGGTGAGCCCGGAGGCGGCGCCGGACCGGGCCACCGTGATCTCGATCGAGTTCGCGCACGGCGACCCGGTGGCGATCGACGGGGCGGCGCTCTCGCCGGCGGCGCTGCTGACCAGGCTCAACGAGCTTGGCGGCGCCAACGGGATCGGGCGGCTCGACCTGGTGGAGAACCGGTTCGTGGGGATGAAGTCGCGCGGCATCTACGAGACGCCGGGCGGCACCATCCTGCTCGCGGCACATCGCGGCATCGAGAGCATCACGCTCGACCGCGAGGCGGCGCACCTGAAGGACGCGCTGATGCCGCGCTATGCCGAAATGATCTACAACGGGTTTTGGTTCAGCCCGGAGCGGCGGATGCTGCAGGCGGCGATCGACGCCAGCCAGGCCTCGGTGAGCGGCACCGTGCGGCTGCGGCTCTACAAGGGCAACGTGACGGTGATCGGACGCGAAAGCCCGAACTCGCTGCACTCGATGAAGGTGGTGACCTTCGAAGACGACCAGGGCGCCTATGACCAGGTGGACGCGGGCGGGTTCATCAAGCTTAACGCGTTGCGGCTCCGGTTGGGGGCATCAGCGGGCAGGAAAGGCGGCAGGCTCTAAGGCCAGGGCCCCAGACCCGCATCCGTCTGAAGTCCGGACGGGCGCCTTCTTGCTTGGCGACGTCATGCAAATCCCGCCCCCCCCCCCCCACGGCACCGACCTCGCCCAGTCAGCATGAATAAGAAATGGATTTTAAAGGCTCCGCCTTTAATGGGGTCGAGGGGCAACGCCCCTCGCCTTCCTTGACCCGCGTCCTCGTCGACCTCTCGCACGCGGCGGCGGGGCATGTCGGCATCGCGCAGGATATCCGCCTGGTGTTTCGGATGTTGTGTGACGTGGCCGAGCCGTCGGGCTTGCTGATGCCGACGGGGCGGCATGATCTGCCTCGGCTGGCTGGGGATGCGAACCCGGCGGCGACGGCGGCGGTGTTGCATTGGATGGCGCGGAATTGGCGCAATGCCTCGTTGCGGCGTGGGTTGCGGGTGCCGGGGGAGATGCGGGCGCAGTTGCGGTCGGGGTTTGCCTTGGCGCCGCTGGCGGCGGGGCAGGAGGATGCGGTGTGGCGCATTCTGTTTGCCGCGACGTTGGCGCCGGCGGACCGGGCGGTGGTGCTGGCGCGGCCGTTTTTGGCGACTGACCTGGCGGTAGCGCGGATCATCGACCGGACGCTGCGGGGGCGGCGGTTGGGGTTGCAGCGGTTGGCGGCGGGTGGGTTTGAGGCGGTGCTGTTCTGCATGCCGCGGCCGGTGGCGTTGCCGCCGGGGGTTACACCGATCATGCGGTTTCACGACGCGGTGCCGGTGACGGACACCGACACGGTGGTGAGTTGGCAGGCGGGGGTGGCGCATCAGGCGCTGGTGCGGGCGTGTCCGCCGGGGACGATGTTCGCCTGCGACAGCCCGCAGGCGCTGGAGGCGCTGCTGGTGCTGGACCCGCGGCGGGCGGGGCTGGCGAGCGTGGTGCCGTGCGCGGTGGCGCCGCCGGTGGTGGCGGCGGAGGCGCTGGCGGCGTTGGAGACCGGGGCGGTGATCACGCGGCATCTGAGCTTTCGGGCGCTGGGGGAGGCGGCGGCGCCGGCGGGGTGGGAGGCGCCGGGGGATGCGCCCTACGTCATTGCGGTGTCGACGCTGGAGCCGCGGAAGAATTATCCGGCGCTGCTGGCGGCGTTCGAGCGGGTGCGGGCGCGGGTGAACCCGGCGCTGCGGCTGGTGATCGTCGGCGGGTTGGGGTGGCGGGACGAGGGGGTAATGGCGGCGATGCGGGCGGGGGTGGCGAGCGGCGCCATCCTGCATCTGGCGGGGGTGCCATCGGACGAGCTGCAGCTGCTGATGGCGCGGGCGCGCTGCCTGGTGTCGGCGTCGTTCAACGAGGGGTTCGGGCTGCCGCCGTTGGAGGCGCTGCAGGCGGGATGCCCGGTGCTGCTGTCGGAGTTGCCGGTGTATCGCTGGATTTTCGGCGAGGCGGCGCTGTTCTTCGACCCGTATGACGTCGAGGCGCTGGCCGGGCAGATGGCGCGGCTGGTGGCGGTTGTGCCGGAGGCGGGGCTGCGGGAGGGATTGGCGGCGCGGCGGGCGGCGGTGCTGGCGCGGTTTCGGCCGGCGGTGGTGGCCGGCGCCTGGGAGGCGCTGCTGGAGCGGGCGCGCGGCGTGGCCGGAGCGAAGCGGTCGACGATCGAGGGTTCGACGTGAGCCTTGAGGCCTGCGCGTAGCAGTAGTGACGCTGGCGCACGATGACGTGATGCGGTAGTCAACCGAGCCGGTTGCAATCGGACTGAGGCGCTCCCGAACACTTGAGTATCCGTTTTGAACAATGGCGGGTTCCGCCACACGATGATCAATTTTGCTGATTATGCCTGGACCGTTCCTGAACGCCTTGCGATTAACGTTCGATATCAGTCGTCTAGGTCATGGCATGAGGCCTGCAAAGTTCGCGCTGTTCGATGGAGATGGATCGCGATGCTGAGGTGGGCCGACCGGCTGGGACATGATCGCCACTCCGTGGCGACGGATGGGCGGAGTTCGCAAGCCCTGGCATCGAGCGACGCGCGCTCCGGCATGATGATGGAGTCCCGGGCGGACATCCCTGGTCTTGCCTGCCTCTAACCATGCTGCGATTGAGCGTGACAGTCGTGTCGAGCCTGTGCGTCGTGCTGAGCGGCTGCGCTGTCGGGCCGACCTTCCATCCGCCGGCGCCCGAATACGGTGCGGCGACGGCGCTGACGCGCTACACGGAGGATCCGCAGCCGGAACGGACCAGTGCCGCCACGGTGGCGGGCGGGGCGGCGCAGACGCTCTCGCCCGGGCAGGACATCGCCGGCGACTGGTGGGCGATGTTCCACAACCCGGCGCTGAGCGGGCTGGTGGCGGCCGGGCTGCGCGACAACCCCGGCATCGAGGCGGCGCGCCAGGCGCTGCGCAACGCTCACGAGCTGACGCTGGCGCAGTATAGCGGCCTGCTGCCGCAGGTGACCGGCACGGTGTTTCGCGACCGCGGCGAGTTCCCAGGGGCGGCGACCGGCATCGAGAGCAGGACCTTCAGCTACGGCTACTACGATGCGCAGCTGACGCTGAACTATAATTTCGACCTCTGGGGCGGGGTGCGGCGGAGCATCGAGCAGCAGGCGGCGCTGAGCGACGCCGAGCGGGCGCTGCTGGAGGCGACCGACCTCACGCTCACCGGCAACATCGTCGCCACCGCGATCAACGAGGCGTCGCTGCGCGGCCAGATCAGCGTGCAGCGGCAGGTGATCGACTTCGAGCGGCACTACCTGGCCACTGTGCAGAGCCAGTTCGCGCTCGGCGGGGCGACCGGGACGGACGTGGCGCTGCAGCAGTCGCAGCTGGCGGCGCAGGAGGCGCTGTTGCCGCCGCTGCTCACAGCACTCGGGCAGGCGCGCGACGCGCTGGCGGCCGACCTCGGCACGACGCCGGAGGCGGCCGGGCTGCCGGCGCTCGAGCTCGACGCGCTCAGCCTGCCGGAGGCGCTGCCGGTCAGCTTTCCGGTGGCGCTGCTGGAGCAGCGGCCGGATGTGCGCCAGGCGGAGGCGAACCTGCACGCGGCGACGGCGGCGGTGGGGGTGGCAATCGCCAACCGGCTGCCGCAGGTGACGCTGAGCGCGGCACTCGGCACCGCGGCGGTCCGCACCTCGCAGTTGCTGACGCCCGGCAATGGGCTCGCGACGCTGCTGACCCAGGCGTTGCAGCCGATCTTCGAGGGCGGGCTGCTGCTGCATCAGCAGCGCGCGGCGGTGGCGGCGATGCGGCAGCAGGCGGCGCAGTGGCGGCAGACGGCGCTCGGGGCGATCCAGAACGTCGCCGACACGCTGGTGCAGATCCAGCAGGACAGCGATTTGCTGGTGGCGCAGCTGGCGGCCGAGCAGGCGGCGGCGCGCAGCCTCGCGCTGGCGAAGCTGCAATACGGCTTCGGCGGCGTCGCCTACATCACCGTGCTGCAGGCGGAGATCACGTTTCAGACGGCGGCCAACGGGCTGATCCGGGCGCGGGCGAACCGGTATGCCGACAGCGCGGCGCTGTATGTGGCGCTGGGCGGCGGGTGGTGGAACCGACACGACGAACCACCGCCGCCACCGGACGTGGCGCATTCGCTGCTGCCTTGGAGTGCATCTTGAGCCAGAAGGAAGGCCAGGGCGCTGCCCTGGACCCGCTGGGGGCGGCGCCCCCAGACCCGCATCCGTTTGGTGCAGACCACGCTTTTTTTTGCTTGGCGACGCCATTCAAACTTGTTTCCCCGTGGCATTGGCTTGGCCATGGAGTCACGGAAAAGAAATGGATTTTAAAGGCTCCGCCTTTAATGGGGTCCAGGGGCAAAGCCCCTGGCCTTGCCTTGTTTCTTCTTTTCGCTGTCCGCGCCGTCGCGGCTGAGCCGGTGCAGACGGTTTCGACTGTTGTGGCGCAGCGGGAGAGTTGGCAGCCGAGCCTGGACCTGATCGGCAGTTTGCGGGCGGAGCGTGGGGCGGAGCTGGCGTTTGAGGTCGCCGGGATTGTGGATGCGATCGGGTTTGTCTCCGGGCAGGACGTGGCGGCGGGAGCGGTGCTGGTGCGGCTGCGGCTGAACGACGAGCCGGCGCGGCTCGTGCAGTTGCGGGCGCAGGCGGATTTGGCGGCGACCAATTTGGCGCGTGACAGCAAGCAGAACGCGGTGCAGGCGGTCAGCCGGGCGGTGGTGGACAATGACCGTTCGGTGGTGGCGTCGGCACGGGCGCAGGTGGATGCCGAGCAGGCGCTGATGGAGGAGAAGGTGCTGCGGGCGCCGTTTGCCGGGCGGCTGGGGATACGGCAGGTGGATCTGGGCCAGTATCTGCAGCCGGGGACGGGCATCGTCACCTTGCAGGCGCTGGAGCCGATGTATGTCGACTTCCCGGTGCCGCAGGAGGCCCTGGCGATGCTGCATGTGGGTGATGCGGCGGCGGTTTCGGTGGACGCCTATGCGGGGCGGCGGTTTGAGGCGCGGGTGGTGGCGATCAGCCCGCAGGTGGACGCGGCGAGCCGCAGCGCGGTGGTGCGGGCGTCGCTCGACAACCGCGACCATGCGCTGGTGCCGGGGATGTTTGCGACCGTGCACGTGGCGGCGGGGGCGGCGCGCGAGGCGGTGACGGTGCCGCAGGCGGCGATCGCCTACTCGACGTATGGGGACACCGTCTACGTGCTGCGTCACGACCCGGACGGGCGGCTGGTGGCGCACCAGGTGCTGGTGACGACGGGGGCGGAGCGGGGCGACCAGGTGGCGGTGGCGGCGGGGCTGGCTGTGGGCGACGTGGTGGTGAGCGCCGGGCAGTTGAAGCTGCATGACGGCAGCGTGGTGGTGGTGAACAACCAAATTCGGCCGGGCGAGAGCGCCAGCCCGCAGCCGGCGGAGGAGTAGGCTTTGCGCTTCACCGAGGTGTTCGTGCGCCGGCCGGTGCTCTCGATCGTGATCAGCTTGCTGCTGCTGGTGGCGGGCGTGCGGGCCGGGCTGTCGCTGCCGGTGCTGGCGTATCCGCAGACGGTGAGCGGGACGATCCAGATCGCGACGGCGTATTATGGCGCCGATGCGGCGACGGTGGCGGGGTTCATCACCACGCCGATCGAGACGGCGATCTCGCAGACGCAGGGGGTGGACTACATCCAGTCGCAGAGCCAGACCGGGCAGAGCACGATCACGCTCTACCTGCGGCTCAACCAGGACCCTGACCGCGCGCTGAGCGAGGTGCAGGCGAACGTCGCCGCGGTTGCCAACCAGTTGCCGCCGGGCTCGCAGGCCTCGGTGATCACGCTGCTCAACAATGCGACCTTCCTGATGGGGATCTCGGTGACGTCGCACACGATGCCGCCGGAGCGGGTGGCGGACTACGTGACCCGGGTGATGGCGCCGCAGCTGCAGGCGGTGCCGGGGGTGCTGCTGGCGCAGAGCCAGGGGGCGGGGAACCTGGCGCTGCGGATCTGGCTGCAGCCGGACCGGCTTTCGGCCTACGGGCTGACCGCGACCGACGTTTACAACGCGCTGGCGGCGAACGACTACGTGACGGGCGTGGGCACCACGCTCGGGGCGATGACGTATGCGAACCTTGCTGTAACCTCCGGTCTGCACAGCCCGGCGGAGTTCCGCCAGCTCGTCGTCAGGCAGGCGAACGGGGCGCTGGTGCGGCTCGGCGATGTCGCCGAGGTGGCGTATGGCTCCGACGTCACCAGCGAAAACATGGCCGACAATTTCGGGCCCGGGCTGTTTCTGGCGGTGAACGGCACGCCGGGCGGCAATTTGATCACGACGTCGCGCGACCTGCGGGTCGCCTTCGCGAGGATGAAGGCCGCGCTGCCGCCGGGGATTGCCGCCTCGATCATGTTCGACCAGGCCATCGGCTTGAACGCGTCGCGCCACGAGGTGCTGCGCAGCCTTGCCGCAGCGCTTGGCATCGTCAGCCTGGTGGTGTTCCTGTTTCTCGGGTCGTTCCGGGCGGTCCTGATCCCGGTGGTGACCATCCCGCTGTCGCTGATCGGCACGCTGGCGCTGATGTCTGTGTTCGGCTTCTCGATCAACGAGCTGACGCTGCTGGCGCTGGTGCTGGCGATCGGGCTGGTGGTGGATGACGCGATCATCATCGTCGAGAACGTGAGCCGGCATCTGGCCGAGGGGATGGCGCCGGCGGCGGCGGCGATGCGGGCGGGGCGGGAGCTCGGTAGCCCGATCATTGCGATGACGGCGGTGCTGGTGGCGGCGTATGTGCCGGTGGGGCTGCAGAAGGGGCTGACCGGGGCGCTGTTCACCGAGTTTGCGGTGACGCTGGCGGCGAGCGTGACCGTCTCGGCGGCGTTGGCGCTGACGCTGTCGCCGATGATGTGCGCGGGGATGCTGCGGCCGCATGCCGGCGGCGGGCGGATCCTCGTGCGGCTTGGCGACCGGGCGATGGCGGCGATGCAGCGCGTGTATCTGCGGCTGCTCGGCGGCGTGCTGCGGGTTTGGCCGGTGGCGATCCTGGTCGCCTGCCTGGTGGTCGGCGCCAGCGTGGTGATGTTCCGCGGCGCGGCGCACGAGCTGGCGCCGCAGGAGGATGGCGGCTTCATCATCCTCGCAGCGACGGCGCCGCCGAGCGCCACGCTCGACCAGATCCGGCTCTACGACCCGCAGATCGAGCGGATCATTCGCGACCTTCCCGAGATGCGGGCGTTTTGGATCGGCGACCAGCCGGGGAGCATCAACGACGGCATCGTGCTGAAGGAGTGGGACGAGCGGCGCCGCAACACGACCGTGGTGCAGAACGCGCTGCAGGCGGCGGCCACCGGCGTCGCCGGGCTGCAGCTAGACGCGTTTCAGCCGCCGGCGTTGCCGGGCGCCGGGCAGGGGCTGCCGATCCAGTTCGTGCTGAAGGGGGCGGGCTCGGTGGAGCAGCTCGCCGCGGCGTCGGACCGGATGCTGGTGGACGCGCGGGCGAGCGGGCTGTTCGCCTTTGTCGACAAGGACCTCAAGATCGACCAGCCGCAGACGACGATCGAGCTGGATCGGGCCAAGATCGGCGCGCTGGGGCTCAACGTGACCAGCGTGGGCAATACGCTGAACTGGCTGCTGGGCGGCGGCTTCGTCAACTATTTCAGCCTGCAGCAGCGCTCCTACAAGGTGATCCCGATGGTGGTGCGGGACCGGCGGCTGACGTCGGATCAGATCCTCGACCTGCCGGTCGCCTCGATCGACGGGGTGCCGGTGCCGCTCGGCGCTGTCGCCCACCTGTCGCGCCAGGTGGTGCCGGAGGAGATCGTGCACTTCCAGCAACTGACGGCGACGACGCTGTCGGCGATCCCGCGCCCGGGGGTTTCGACGGCGGCGGCGTATGGCTACCTGCAGGGGCTGGCGGCGCGCGACCTGCCGGGCGGGTTCGCGTTCGACACCGCGGGGCCGCTGCGCGAATACGTGCAGACCGAGGGCTCGTTTCTGCCGAATTTCGGCTTTGCCATGGTGATCATCTTCCTGGCGCTGGCGGCGCTGTTCGAGAGCTTCCGCGACCCGCTGGTGATCCTGGTCTCGGTGCCGATGTCGATCGCCGGCGCGCTGTTCTTCGTCTGGCTCGGGGTGGGTGGCGCCTCGGTGAACCTGTACAGCGAGATCGGCTTCGTGACGCTCGCCGGGCTGATCAGCAAGCATGGCATCCTGATCGTCGAGGTGGCGAACGAGCAGCAGCGGCTGGGGCGCAGCAAGCGGCAGGCGGTGGAGATCGCCGCCGGGCTGCGGCTGCGGCCGATCCTGATGACGACGGCGGCGATGGTGCTGGGCGTGATGCCGCTGGTGTTCGCCAGCGGCGCCGGAGCGGCGGCGCGCTACGTGATGGGGCTGGTGATCGCCAGCGGGCTGGCGGTGGGCACGGTGTTCACCCTGTTCCTGGTGCCGGCGGTCTACCTGCTGGTGGCAGCCCAACACGACCGGCCGGCCGCGAGGCGGGAGAGCGTCCGGGCGGATGAGCTTGTGGGGTAGGAAGGCCAGGGCTCTGCCCTGGACCCGCTGGGGGCAGCGCCCCCAGACCCGCATCCGTTAGGAATGATGCGGTGCTTGCTCGGCGAGGCCATTCCTCGCCTTGGAGTCATGGATAAGAACGGATTTTAAAGGCTTCGCCTTTAATGGGGTCCAGGGGCAAAGCCCCTGGCCTTCCCTTTACTTCAGGTGTGCTGCCAAGAGCTTGTTCATTTCGAACATCGTGACTTTAGGCTTGCCGAAGATTTTCTTCAGCGTCTCGTCGGCGACGATTTCTCGGCCGTCGGCGGGGTTTTGCAGCTTGTGGGCCTTGATGTATTCCCAGACTTTGCTGACGACTTGGCCGCGCGGCATGGTGCCTTCGCCGACGACGGCGGCGAGTTCCGGGGAGGGTTGCAGCGGCTGCTGCAGGGCGTTTGGCTTGGCGCCGGGCTTGGGCTTGTCGATGGTGGCGCCTTTGGGAGCGGCGCCTTTGGTGGCGGCCTTGCTTTCGCCGGGCTTGCTTTCGGCAGACTGGGCCTTGGCGGCGGATTTGGCCGGGGCTTTCTTCTCGGGAGCTTTCTTCTCGGGGGTTTTCTTCTCGGGGGCTTTGGTCATCGGCGGTCACTCCGGGGCGGTGGCCGGCGCGGCGCGCGGGCATGGCATGAGCACAGTGTAACCGTGCAAGCGTCCATCCGGTTGCAGAACCAGTTGGTGGGGCGGATGGGCGTGGCTTTCCGGCATCGGCGCGGGCGATCTGACGTGGCGTTGGGCGCCGACTCTGACGCGGCGACGGGCGCCGACCGGGCCGGAGGTTACATAATGTAACTCGATTGCGTCGGTGTGCTCGCGGTTGCTGGTTGTGCTGGTTATCGGCGATAGCACCCAGGATAGAAACAGCGTCAAGTCGTTAGCATGCCGGAACGGCAGCGGCGTGGGTGGGCGCGATCTGGGTGGGCGGCGGAGCGTCGGGGGTGAGCGATCCAACTGCTGGTCCACACCATTGCAAGTTGTATTGCCTGCTCAACTAAGGAACTGTTAGTTGTTCCGCTGAGTTTTGAGACAAGGTGCGGATAATACTGTTAGTTGGCAATTAGAACGCATATTTTTGATTCTGTTTCGCTTGCAAAGTAGGTTATTGTGCAACTGCGCAGCAACTGGGGGTTTAGTTCGCCTGTGTAGGCTACGACCTTTTGTTGCCGGCGCGAACTGTGTGTGGAGTGCCGTCCGATGACGAGTGATGGGTTGCAAGGATTGCTGGACGATGTGGAGGCGGCCCGCCAGGAGCTTGCCGCGCATGGTCTCTACGGCCGCCTGGTCGACGTCGAGGCGGTGCGGACCTTCATGGAGCACCACGTCTTCGCGGTGTGGGATTTCATGTCGCTGCTGAAATCATTGCAGCGCTCGCTGACCTGCGTCGAGCTGCCGTGGCGGCCGGTGGGCAACCCGGTGACGCGGCGGCTGATCAACGAGATCGTGCTCGAGGAGGAGAGCGACGTCATCGACGGCGTGCCGACCGGGCATTTCGAGTTCTACCTGCGCGCCATGGCGCAGGCCGGGGCCGATACGCGGCCGATCCGGCACTTCCTGGGGCTGATCGCCGACGGGCTGGACGTGGCGACGGCGCTGAAGCTGTGCGGCGCGCCGGCGGGCAGCGCGCGCTTCACCGCGGCGACGTTCGCGCTGCTGGAGGGGCCGCCGCATGCGGTGGTGGCGGCGTTCACCATCGGGCGGGAGGATTCGATCCCGGCGATGTTCACCGGGCTGGCGGCGGCGCTGGACGATGGCGGGACGCTGGCGCTGTTCAGCCAGTATCTCACCCGGCATCTGGAGCTGGACGGCGAGGATCACGGGCCGAAATCGCTGCAGATGCTGTCCGAGCTGTGCGGCACCGACGCCCGGCGCTGGGCGGAGGCGAGCCAGGCGGCGCAGGCGGCGCTGGCGGCGCGGCTGCGCTTCTGGGACGACATCAGCGCCGCGCTCGAGGTGGATTCGGTGGCGGGCGGCTTCGGCGCGGCGAGCCCGGCGGCGAGCCCGGCGCACGCGCGGCTCGTTACGGTCTGAGGCAGATGGCGGCGGGCATGGCCTCGCACGGGCGTTCGGCGCTGGCGGCGCGGCGGGTCGGCGAGGCCGGGCTGCCAGGGAGTGTGTTGCCGGGGGGCGTGTTGCCGGGGGGTTTGTTGCCGGGGGGTTTGTTGCCGGGGAGCGGGCCAGAGGGCGGGCTACCACAGGGTGGGCTGCCGGCAGGCTGGTTGCTGGAGGGGCCGGCGCAGGCGCTGCCCGGCACGGCGATCTGGCCGCTGATCGAGGCGCGGCTGCTGGCCGAGCCGGGCCGGCACTGCCTGGCCGGGCGGCGGCTGCGGCTCGATCGCGGGACGCTGCATGCGGCGGTGCTGGCGCTGTCGGCGCGGCTGCCCGAGGCGGTGCGCGGCGGCCGGCTCGGCATCGCCATGGCGCGCGGGCCGGCCGGGGTGGTGGCGACGCTGGCGGGCTGGCGGCTGGGTGCCGCCTACGTGCCGCTGGCGGTCGAGCTGCCGCCGGCGCGGCGGGCGGCGATGGCGGCGGCGGCGGCGGTCGACGTGATCCTGGCCGATGCGGAGACGGTGATCGAGGGCTACGAGGTGGTCGGGCGGCTCGACTGCGCGGGCGCGGCGGTGGTCGTGCATCGGCGCCCGGGCGTGATGGCCAGGTCGGCGCCGTGCTGCTACATCGCGCACACCTCGGGCAGCACCGGCGCGCCCAAGGGGGTGCGGGTCTCCGCCGTGGCGCTGCTCAACCGGCTGGTGTCGATGGCGGGGTTTCTCGAGCTCACCGAGGACGATGTCGTGCTCTACAAGACGCCGTCGCTGTTCGACGTGCATGTCTGGGAGTTCGCGCTGCCGCTGGTGTTCGGCGCCGCCCTGGTCGTCTACGAGCAGGAGGCGGGGTTCGACCTGTTCGCGGTGGCGGCCCTGCTCGGCGAGCGGGCGGTGACGATCGCCGGGTTCACGCCGAGCCTGCTGACGATGCTGCTGCGGCGGCGCTCGTTTGCCGCCAGCAGCCGGCTGCGCTGCGTGCTGTGCGGCGGCGAGGCGTGGCCGGCGAGCCTGGCGCGGTTGCTGCACGAGACGCTGCCGGGCATACGGCTGTTCAACTCCTATGGGCCGACGGAGACCACGATTGCGGTGGCGAGCTGGCCGGTGCCGGCGGACGCGACGATGATCGAGCTCGGCCGGCCGCAGCCGAACACGCTGTTCCTGGTCGAGACGCAGGACGAGGTTGGGGCTGGGGTGGCCGGCGGGACGGTGCGCGGGCTGCTCCGGGTGGGCGGCGCGCAGGTGGCGGACGGATACGTGACGGATGGTGCACGCTCGGATGGCGCAAGCTCGGGGCGCGCCCGCTTGGGGGCGGCGAGCTTGGGCGCCGGGCGCTTTTCGACGCTGCTGGTGGATGGGCGGGCGGTGCGGTTCTACGCCACCGGCGACGTGGTCGAGCTCGAGGTGGCGACCGGGCGGCTGCGCTTTGCCGGGCGGCAGGACGGGCAGGTGAAGGTAAACGGGGTGCGCATCGAGCTCGAGGAAGTGGAGGAGGCGGTGCTGCAGGTGACGGCGGTGGAGCGCTGCGTCGCGCTGGCGTTGCCGGCCGGGCCGAGCGGGGTGCTCCGGCTGTGCGCGGTGGTGCAGGCGGCACCCGGCTGCCGGGTCGCGCGCGCGGCGCTGCTGGCCGGCTGCGCGGCGCTGCTGCCGGCCTCGATGGTGCCGGGCTCGTTCCGCCTGGTGGACGCGATGCCGCTCACGCCCGGCGGCAAGGTGGATCGGGCGCTGCTGGCCGAGTGGGCGCTGCGCGAGGACGGCCCCGCCCTGGAGATCGGGGCGCCGGAGAGCGCGCCGCACGGCCTCCTCGGCGCCGCCGAGCTGGTATCGTGAGGGAGATCGGGACGGTGACGGAGCGGCAGGCGTGAAGCCGGAGACGATCGCCGTGCATGGCGGCTACGACGGCGATCCCGGCTCGCACAGCTGCGCGGTGCCGATCTACCAGACCGTCGCCTTCGAGTTCGACAGCGCCGAGCACGGCGCCGCGCTGTTCAACCTCGAGGTGGCGGGCAACATCTACACCCGGATCGGCAACCCGACGAGCGACGTGCTCGAGCGGCGGGTGGCGCTGCTGGAGGGCGGGGTGGCGGCGCTGTCGGTCAGCTCCGGGGCGGCGGCGATCCACTACGCGGTGCTCAACCTGGTCGAGGCGGGGACGAACTTCGTCTCCACCAAGCAGCTCTACGGCGCCACCTACACGCTGTTTGTGCACATGTTTGCGCGTCAGGGGGTGGAGGTGCGGTTCGCCGAGAGCGACCGGCGCGCCGACGTCGCCAAGCTCATCGATCGCAACACCCGGCTGGTCTACTGCGAGAGCGTCGGCAACCCGGCCGGCAACATCGCCGACCTGGAGGCGCTGGCGGATGCGGCGCATGCCGGCGGGGTGCCGCTGATCGTCGACAACACGGTGGCGAGCCCGGTGCTGCTGCGGCCGATCGAGCACGGCGCCGACGTGGTGCTGCACTCGCTGACCAAGTTCATCGGCGGGCACGGCAACTCGCTGGGCGGGGCGATCGTGGATGCCGGGCGGTTCGATTGGGCGGCCCAGCCGGAGCGCTTCGCGATGCTGTGCCGGCCGGACCCGTCCTACCACGACGTCACCTACACCGAGCAGTATGGGCGGGCGGCGTATGTGGCGCGGTGCCGCACGGTGGGGCAGCGCAACACCGGGGCGACGCTGTCGCCGCTCAACGCGTTTCTGATCCTGCAGGGGATACAGACGCTGCCGCTCCGGGTGGAGCGGCACGTGCAGAACACGGTGGCGGTGATCGACTACCTGCGCAGCCACCCGGCGGTGAGCTGGGTGAGCCATGCGAGCCTGCCAGAGGACCCGTATCACGATCTGGCCAGGCGCTATCTGGGCGGGCGGGTGCCGTCGCTGCTCACCTTCGGGCTGCATGGCGGGCTCGCGGCGGGGCAGCGCTTCCTGGACGCGCTGCAGATGTTCAAGCGGCTGGTCAACATGGGCGACGCGAAGTCGCTGGCGACGCATCCGGCCTCGACCACGCATCGGCAGTTGACGCCGGAGCAGCTGGCGGCGGCCGGGGTGCGGCCGGAGATGGTGCGGCTGTCGATCGGCATCGAGCATATCGACGACATCCTGGCTGATCTTGGCCAGGCGCTGGCCAAAGCGGGCGCCGGGGATGGCGCGACGGCGGGGTTCGGGGTTCAGCCAGAGGTCAGGGCGAGATGATCCAGGCCTCGCCAGCGCTGCGGGTCGGCTTCGTCGACAACATGGGCGGCGCGGCGGGGCTGGGCTCGGAGCGGCAGTTCCGCAAGTTGCTGGCGGGTTGCACGGCGGGGCCGATCGAGTGGACGCGGATTGCGACGCATGCAGGGGTCACGCATGCTGGGACCACGCATGGCGGGACCACGGGGGCCGGGGCGTGGCCGGTGCGCTCGGCGCGCGACGTGGCCGGGCTGCCGGCGCTGGACCTGCTGGTGTTCAGCGGCGCCGAGCCGCGCGGGGCGCTGGCTGGCGAGCCGTTCTGGCCGGGGCTGACGGCGCTGCTCGACGATGCGGCGGAGCGCGGGCGGGCGGTTCTGCTGTCGTGCCTCGCCGCCCACGCGGCGGTGCTGCACCATGACGGGCTGCCGCGCGACCCGCTGCCGCAGAAGCGCGCCGGGGTGTTCCGCTTTGCGCTCGATTTGCGCCATCCGCTGGTGCGGCGGGCGGGCGGGCGGCTGCCGCGGACGATCGCGGTGGCCCATTCGCGCTGCAACGCGGTGTCGGCGGCGGCGCTGGAGGCGGCCGGCTATGCGGTGCTGAGCGGCGACGCGGAGGCCGGGGTGGACATGGCGACGGCGCGCGGGCGGCCGTGGCTGCTGCTGCAGGGGCATCCGGAATATCCGCCGGCGACGCTGATCGACCAGTATCGCCGCGACGTCGGCCGCTTCCTGCGCGGGATTCGGCCGGATTACCCGGCGGCGCCGGTGGACGGGCTCGAGGCCGAGAGCGCGGCGCGGTTCGCGGCGTTCCGCGCGCAGGCGCTGGCCGCCGGGGGCGCGGCGGCGCGGGCGGCGCTGCTCGGGGCGGTGCCGCAGGGGCGCGCGACCGGGGCGGTGCGGGCGGTCGACCGGGCGGCGGTGCGGGCGCTGCTCGGCGCCTGGCTGGAGGAGTGTTTGGCCGTGCCGGCGATCGAGGCGGCCGCCACGGCGGCGTCCAGTGGGGCGTCACGCGGGGCGTCAAGCCGGGGGTCGAGCGGGGCGTGCACCGGGGCGTCGGCCGGGTTGCGCGAGGCGGCGCGTGGCTGAGCCGGCGCCGGCGATGCTACAGGCGATCGTGCGCGAGGTGCTCGCCGCACCCGGGCTGGTGCTGCGCCAGGACGCCGCGACGGCGGACGTGCCGGGCTGGGATTCGGTCACCAGCGTCGAGATCATCCTGGCGATCGAGGCGCGGCTGGGGGTGGAGTTTCACGTCGGCGAGCTCGGCAGCATGCCGGCGGTGGCCGACTACCTGCGCCTGATCGAGGCGCATCGGCCGGTGGGGCAAGCGTAGCATGGCGGATTTGGCGGGCGTGCCGAGGCTGTCCGATCCGGCGCGGCTGACGTCGAGCGTCGAGGCGCGGCTGCGGCCGGAGGACGTCGTCAGCGCCTACCTGCTGATCCTCGGCCGGCGGCCTGAATCCCAGGCGACGATCGATGCGCAGTGCGCGCTGCCCGACCTTGCGACGCTGGGCGAGCGGCTGCTGCGCTCGGCCGAGTTTCGCGCCCGCTTCAGGCACGAGCTGCTGAGCCTGCCAGAGGTGGCGCCCAGCGTGCCTCCCGCCAGCCCGGCGACGGTCGTGCCGCTGCGCCGCCTGGCGTTGGGCGCCGGCGGCGAGGCGGCGGCGCTGCTGGGCGAGGGCTGGAGCGTCGGCGAGCAGGACGGGCGCTGGACGATCGGGGCGGAGAGCCTGCTGAGCCTGCCGGACGTGCCGGCGCATGAGGAGTATTTGCTGCGGCTCGAGCTCAAGCCGTATCACACGCCCAAGATGCTGCAGCTCGAGGTCGCCGGCATCACCGTGCTGCGCGAGCGGGTGCGGCGCGAGACGGTGCTGGCGGTGCGCATCGCCGGGGAGCTGATCTCGGCCGACCGCACGTTGCGGCTGCGGCATGCGGCGCCGGAACGGCCGTGCGATCATTCGAGCTCGCGTGATGGCCGGGCGCTGGCGGTGAAGGTGCGGAGCGTGAGCCTGGAGGGGCTGGATGGCGGCGCGCCGCCGGCCGAGGCGCGGGCGTTGGCGCCGGGGTTCGAGAGTTTGGGCGACGACTGCGCCTTCGGCTTTTACGAGAGCGTGATCGGCCACCAGCCGGTGTCGCTGTTTCGCTACAACAGCGTGCCGCTGCCGCAGCTGGTGGAGCTGCTGGAGAACCGGCTCGACGGGTTTCCGCGGCCGGACAGTGCGGCGCTGGTGGTTGGCAAGGGCAACGAGTACGTGTTTCACGAGCGGTCGATCGGGCTGATCGGGCATACCAGCTTTTCCTGCCGCGGGGCGCTGCCGACCGACGAGGGATTGCTGCTCGCCCGGCAGCTCAAGCGGATGCTGTTCCTCAAGCGGATGTTCAATCAGCGGGTCGACGGTGACGGCACGATCTTCGTCTACCGCCCCTTCGTCGAGGAGCCGCTCGGCGCGATGATGCCGGTGTGGCGGGCGCTGCGGCGGCGGGGGCGCAATGCGCTGCTGTGGGTGTGCGACGCCGACGAGCAACGGCCGTGCGGCAGCGTGGAGCGGCTGGAGGACGGGCTGCTCCGTGGCGCCATCGACCCGGCGCTGGAGGGCACCGAGCTCGGCTCGCCGCGCATGCTGGCCTGGGCGGTGCTGTGCCGACGGGCCTATCGCCTGTGGCCTGGCCACGACTGAGAGACGGCAAGCGGTTCTTTTTTGAAAAAAAGAACCAAAAAACTTTTATCCGAAATGATGACGTGGCGACGCTGTGATCATCAGTTTGGGATCCTAGGCATTACCGGATCAGGTGCAGCCACCTGACCGGCAAGGATGCTCGCTCAAACCAACCCTCAGAGTATGACCGGTAAACGCAAGCGCACCGGTCATACTCTAAGGAGAAAAAGTTTTTTGCTTCTTTTTTTCAAAAAAGAAGCTCTTCCTTCACGTCAAATCTGCCCAGCTATTGCCGTCCTTGGCGAGCAGCGCGTCGGCGGCTTTCGGGCCGGGTGAGCCGGCGGGGTAGTCCTCGACGGTGCCGCGGCCGGCTGCCCAGGCGTCGAGCGCCGGCTCCACCGCGCTCCAGGCGGCCTCGATGTTGTCGGCGCGCTGGAACAGGGTGCTGTCGCCGATCAGGCAGTCGTACAGCAGTGTCTCGTAGCCGACGTTCGGCTCCTGCTTGAACACGTCGGTGTATTTGAAGGCGAGCTCGACCGGGGAGAGCTGCATCTTTGGCCCGGGATGCTTGGCGCTGATGGTGAGTGTCAGCCCCTCGACCGGCTGGATGCCGAGGGTGAGCGCGTTGCGGGCGAGCTTGTCGACCGGGGTGTCGCGGAACAGCGCGTAGGGCGCCTGGCGGAAATGCACGACGCACTCGGTGCGGCGGCCGGTCATGTGCTTGCCGGTGCGCATGTAGAAGGGCACGTCGGCCCAGCGCCAGTTGTCGATCAGCAGGCGCAGCGCGACGTAGGTCTCGGTCTTGCTGTCGGGCGCGACGTCGGGCTCCTCGCGGTAGGCCTTCTTGGCCTGGCCGGCGACGGTGCCGGCGGTGTACTGGCCGCGCACCACGTCGTCCTCGGCGACCGGGCGGACGGCCTCGACGAGCTTGGCCTTTTCGGAGCGGACGTCCTCGGCGTCGAAGCTGTTGGGCGGCTCCATGGCGATCATCGAGAGGATCTGGAACAGGTGGTTCGGCACCATGTCGCGCAGCGCGCCGGTGCCCTCGTAGAAGGCGCCGCGGCCCTCGACGCCGATCGTCTCGGCGGCGGTGATCTCGACATGGGAGATGTGGTCGCGGTGCCAGAGTGGCTCGAAGATGCCGTTGGCGAAACGCAGCGCCATGATGTTCTGCACCGTCTCCTTGCCGAGGAAATGGTCGATGCGGAAGAACTGGCTCTCCTCGCCCTGCTTGAGGATCTGGGCGTTCAGCGCCTTGGCCGAGGCGAGGTCGTGGCCGAACGGCTTTTCGATGACGACGCGGCGGAAGGCGTCGTCGGCCTGATGGAGCAGGCCGGCGCGGCCGAGCTGGTCGACGATGCCGCCGAAGAAGCGGCCGGCGACGGCGAGGTAGAAGATGACGTTGCCGTGCAGCTTGCCGGCCAGGGCGTCGATGTCGGCGTCCTGGGTGAAGTCGGCGCGGACGTAGGACAGGCGCTGGGTGACCCAGCCCCAGACCGTCTCGTCGATCTTCTCGACGTAGAACTCGGCGGTCTTGTCGGTGGTGAAGGTCTGCATCGTGTCGGACAGCTCGTGCCGCCAGGCGTCATCGGTGCCGTCGACGCGGTCGACGCCGATGACGCGGAAGCCGTCGGCCAGCAGGTGGTCGGCGGTGAGGTTGTAGAGGGCCGGCATCAGCAGGCGCTTGGTCAGGTCGCCATGGGCGCCGAAGATCACCAGCGTGGCCGCGGGGGCGACGGCGGCGCCGGCGGGTGCGGTGGCGGCGCCCGGGTCGTTGGGCTGGGCCTGGGCCGAGTTCTGCTGGTTGTCTGCCATGTCATGTCCTCGCGCTTGAGAAAGGAAGGCCAGGAGCTCTGCTCCTGGACCTCGTTGGGGCCGGCAGGCCCCAGACCCCATCCATTTAGACTCTCTATATTCTTGCTTGGCGAAGCCGATCAATCGATGCCTGACGGCACTGCGCTTGCCCGCGTGGTATGAATAAAATGGATTTTAAAGGCTTCGCCTTTAATGGGGTCCAGGGGGCAAAGCGCCTGGCCTTTCTGTAGAGGGATTTCCGGATGAGCTACAAGGTTGCGGTTGTGGGCGCCACCGGGGCGGTTGGGCGGGAGATGCTCAAGACCTTGGCGGAGCGGGATTTTCCGGTGGGTGAGGTGGTGGCGTTGGCGTCGCCGCGCTCGGCTGGGCAGCAGGTCTCGTTTGGCGACAAGAGCGTGTTGAAGATCCGCAACCTCGAGACCTACGATTTCGCCGGCACGGATCTGGCGCTGTTCAGCCCCGGGGGGGCGGTCTCGGCGGTGCAGGCGCCGCGGGCGGCGGCGGCGGGGTGCATCGTGATCGACAACACCAGCCACTTCCGGATGGAGCCCGACGTGCCGCTGGTGGTGCCGGAGGTGAACCCGGAGGCGCTGAGCCGGCATACGCGGCGGCGGATCATCGCCAACCCGAACTGCTCGACAATCCAGATGGTGGTGGCGCTGAAGCCGCTGCACGACCGCTACACGGCGCGGCGGATCGTGGTTTCGACGTATCAATCGGTTTCCGGGGCGGGCAAGGAGGGGATGGACGAGCTGTTCACCACCACCAAGGCGAGCTTCGTCAACGACCCGGCGAGCCCGCAGATCTTCACCAAGCCGATCGCCTTCAACGTGATCCCGCACATCGACAGCTTCATGGCCGACGGCTCGACCAAGGAGGAGTGGAAGATGGCGGTGGAGACCCGCAAGATCCTCGGGCCGGACATTGCGGTGTTCGCCACCTGCGTGCGGGTGCCGGTGTTCATCGGGCATGCGGAGGCGATCAGCGTCGAGTTCGAGGAGCCGGTGGACGTGGACGAGGCGCGCGAACTGCTGCGCGGGGCGGACGGGGTGATCGTGCAGGATCGGCATGAGGATGGCGGCTACGTGACGCCGGCGGAGTGCGTCGGCGAGGACGCGGTGTATGTCAGCCGGCTCAGGCGCGACCCGACGGTGGCAAACGGTCTGGCGTTCTGGTGTGTGGCCGACAACCTGCGCAAGGGGGCGGCGCTGAACGCGGTGCAGATCGCCGAGGAGCTGATCGGGCGGGGGCTGCTGGGGCGCAAGGCGGCTTAGCGGTGGGTTCGGTGATGGGGCGGCCTCCTTCGCAGCGGCAAATTGACCCCCATCTGAGCCCTCTGTAAGCAGGTTGTTAACCATCCGGCCTTAAAATTGGGCTGGCTGTGGAGGCCGTTCGAGACGATGGGTGATGCCAGGGACGCGATGATGGTGGCGCAGGCCAGCGATGGGCGGCTCGTGCAGCGGCCGCTCTCGCCGCATTTGCAGGTGTACCGTTGGCCGCCGACGATGCTGGGCTCGATCCTCAACCGCATGACCGGCACGGCGATCTCGATCGGCACGTTGCTGCTGGTGTGGTGGCTGGTCGCCGCCGCGGCGGGGCCGGCGGCGTTCGCCACCGTGCAGGGGTTTCTCGCCTCGCCGGTGGGGCTGATCCTGCTGTTCGGCTGGACGGCCTCGTTGTTCTATCATTTCTACGCCGGCATTCGGCACTTGGCGTGGGACGCGGTGATCGGCTTTGAGCAAAAGACGCTGAACCCGGTGACCTACGTCATCCTGGGGCTGACCGCCGCCTCGACGGTGGTGGTGTTCGTGGTCGGCTTCCTGGTGCGGGGTTGAGGGCGTGAGCCATGCCCAGAGTGACCGTGGCGGTGACCGTGGCGGCGACCGTCGCGGCGAGGTCGCTGTTCGGCGCAGCCCGTTGGGACGGGTGCGTGGGCTGGGGGCGGCGCATGCCGGGGTGGAGCATTGGCGGGCCGAGCGGGTCACCGCCTATGCGCTGATCCCGCTCACCGTGTGGTTTGTGATTGCGGTGCTGGCGCTGGCGGGGGCGGACCAGCCGGCGATTGCGCACTGGATCGGGCGGCCGTGGAACGCGGTGCTGCTGCTGGCCCTGGTGGTGATGACGTTCCACCACACGCAGCTCGGCATGCAGGTGATCTACGAGGACTACTTGCACACCAAGTGGCAGCAGAACCTGGCGATCTTTGCGACCAAAGCCGCCTGTCTGTTGCTTGGACTGCTGGGCTCGCTCTCCATATTGAAGATTGCGCTCGGACGCGTCGGCTGAGGCCGCTGCCGGGCTACCCGAGGCGCCCGGCCGTGGCGCCGCCTTTCGTGACGGAATGACGATGAACGCGATCACCAAGCCTTCTGTGGCCGCCTATACGATCGTTGATCACACCTATGACGTCGTGGTGGTCGGCGCCGGTGGGGCGGGGTTGCGGGCGACGCTCGGGATGGGCGCGGCGGGGCTGAAGACCGCCTGCATCACCAAGGTGTTCCCGACGCGCAGCCACACGGTGGCGGCGCAGGGCGGCATCGGCGCCTCGCTCGGCAACATGGGCGAGGACAATTGGCGCTGGCACATGTACGACACCGTGAAGGGGTCGGACTGGCTCGGCGACCAGGATGCGATCGAGTACATGTGCCGCGAGGCGGTGCCGGCGATCTATGAGCTCGAGCATTTCGGGGTGCCGTTCAGCCGCACCGAGGACGGCAAGATCTACCAGCGGCCGTTCGGCGGCCACATGCAGGATTACGGCAAGACGCCGGCAATGCGGGCCTGCGCGGCGGCCGACCGCACCGGGCACGCGATCCTGCACACGCTGTATCAGCAGTGCCTGAAGCATGACGTCGAGTTCTTCGTCGAGTATTTCTCGCTTGATCTAATCATGGACGAGGACGGGGCGTGCCGGGGCGTGATGGCGTGGTGCCTGGAGGATGGCACCATCCACCGGTTCCGGGCGCAGACGGTGGTGCTGGCGACCGGCGGCTATGGGCGGGCGTATCTCTCCTGCACCTCGGCGCATACCTGCACCGGCGATGGCGGCGGGATGGTGCTGCGGGCCGGGCTGCCGACGCAGGACATGGAGTTCGTGCAGTTCCATCCGACCGGGATCTTTCCGGCCGGCTGCCTGATCACCGAGGGCGCGCGCGGTGAGGGCGGCTACCTGACCAATGCCGAGGGCGAGCGCTTCATGGAGCGGTATGCGCCGACGGCGAAGGACCTGGCGAGCCGGGACGTGGTCAGTCGCTCGATGACGATCGAGATCAACGAGGGGCGCGGTGTGGGCGCCAACAAGGACCACATCCTGCTGCATCTTGAGCATCTTGGCGCCGACCTGCTGCATGAGCGGCTGCCGGGGATTTCCGAGACGGCGCGGGTGTTTGCCGGCGTCGATGTGACGAAGGCGCCGATCCCGGTGCTGCCGACCGTGCACTACAACATGGGCGGCATTCCGACGAACTACCACGGCGAGGTGCTGCGGCCGACGGCGGCCGACTCCGAGGCGACGGTGCGCGGGCTGATGGCGGTGGGCGAGGCGGCGTGCGTCTCGGTGCACGGCGCCAACCGGCTGGGCACCAACTCGCTGCTCGACCTAGTGGTGTTCGGCCGGGCGGCGGCGCTGCGGGCGACAGCGACGCTCCAGCCGGGCGCGAGCCAGGCGCCGCTGCCGCCGCGCGCTGGCGAGGCCAGCCTGGACCGGTTCGACTGGACGCGGCATGCGCATGGCGGCAGCAAGGTCGCGCACATCCGCGAGCAGCTGCAGCGGACGATGCAGAAGCACGCGGCGGTGTTTCGCAGCAGCGCCAGCCTGACCGAAGGGGTGGGCAAGATGAAGGCGCTGTGGGGCGGGGTTGCCGACATGGTGGTGACCGACCGCTCGATGATTTGGAATTCCGACCTGGTCGAGGCGCTCGAGCTGCAGAACCTGGTGCCGAACGGGTCGGCGACGATGGCGGGGGCCGAGGCGCGTCAGGAGAGCCGTGGGGCGCAGGCGCATGACGATTTCCCGGATCGGGACGACGCCAACTGGATGAAGCACACGCTGGCCTGGGTGGATGACACCGGCGACGTGAAGCTGGGCTACCGGCCGGTGAAGATGCAGACCATGACCAACGAGGTGCAGGTCTTCCCGCCGAAGAAGCGGGTTTACTGATGCAGCCAGCAAGGCAAGGCCAGGGGCTTTGCCCCTGCACCCCACCAAAGGCCGGCGGTCTTTGGAAACCAATGAATGGGGTCTGGGGCCGCGGGCCCCAGCGGGTCCAGGGCAGAGCCCTGGCCTTCCTTTCTACGCGATAAAAACAGAGGTTTTCGACCACCATGGCGAAGTTTTCGCTGCCGAAGAACAGCCGGATCGGTGCCGGCGTCACGCATAAGGCGGCCCCGGGCGCCTCGCGCGTGAAGGAGTTCAAGATCTATCGGTGGAACCCGGATGACGGGAAGAACCCGGTGCTTGATACCTACGAGATCGACCTCGATCGGGTGGGGCCGATGGTGCTGGACGCGCTGATCTACATCAAGAACGAGGTCGATCCGACGCTGACCTTCCGGCGCTCCTGCCGTGAGGGGATTTGCGGCTCGTGCGCGATGAACATCGACGGCGGCAACACGCTGGCCTGCCTCAAGCCGACCGAGGACTGCAAGAAGGCGGTGGCGATCTACCCGCTGCCGAGCATGCCGGTGGTCAAGGATTTGGTGCCGGACCTGTCGGCGGCGTATGCGCAGCTGCGCTCGGTCGAGCCCTGGCTGAAATCCGACACGCCGGCGCCGCCGGATGGGGAGCGCAAGCAGAGCCGCGAGGAGCGGGCGCAGCTTGACGGCATGTGGGAGTGCATCCTGTGCTTCTGCTGCACGACGTCTTGCCCGAGCTACTGGTGGAACGGCGACCGCTATCTTGGGCCGGCGACGCTGCTGGCGGCGTATCGCTGGATTGCCGACAGCCGGGACGAGTATACGGGCGAGCGGCTCGACGCGCTTGAGGATCCGTTCAAGCTGTATCGTTGCCACACGATCATGAACTGCACCCAGAGCTGCCCCAAGGGGCTGAACCCGGCCAAGGCGATCGCCGAGATCAAGCAGCGGCTGGTCGACCGGCGGGGCTGACCGCGGCGCCCGATGTTCGCCGGCGACCTTGCCGCCGACCCGCGCGCCGCCGAGCGCAGGCGGGCGTGGACGGACAGCCTGCTGGTCGACCACGCCGTGTTCCGGGTGGTTTGGGATAATTTCGCCGTTGTGGTGCCGGGCAAGCTGTACCGGTCCAACCATCCGACGCCGGCGCGGCTGGCGGCGTTGGCGCGGCGGTGGCAGTTGCGCACGCTGATCAATCTGCGGGGTCATCGGCAATGCGGCTCGGACGCGCTGTCGCGCCAGGCGGCGGGGCGGCTTGGGCTCGGGCATGTTGACATGGCGTTCGAGAGCCGCGGGGCGCCGCATCGCGAGCGGGTGCTGCGGTTCGCCGAGATCTACCGGACGCTGCAGACGCCGGCGCTGATGCATTGCAAGTCTGGGGCGGACCGGGCGGGGCTGGCTTCGGGGTTGGCGCTGTTGCTGGAGGGTGGCACGGCGGCGGCGGCGCTGGGGCAGCTGTCGTGGCGGTTCGGGCATTTCAGCCGCTCGCGCACCGGCATTCTGGACGCGTTCTTCGTGCGCTATGCGGCGGAGGCGGAGGGGCGGATCGGGTTTCTGGACTGGGTGCGTGACGAGTATGACGAGGCGGCGCTGAAGCGGGACTTCGTGGCTGGGGGGTTGAGCAGCTTCGTGACCGACCGGCTGCTGCGGCGGGAGTAGTATGGTTGGACAGCATCCATCGGCTCAGCAGAGGCTCTGCGTGTTTGACCGTCACGTCACATAAAACTCTCGTTGGTGGCACACGGGGCAGGAGACAAAACCTGACCGAGCCGACGGTAGCCGGAGCATCGCCGAGCAGTGCGGGCACGACGAGCACTCCCGCCTGTCGAGCTCAGGTTGTGTCGACGAAATTACGTCGGCGATGCCCGTAATCGAGACGGACTGTTCGAGCGCTTGCCCTTTGAGGACCTGTCCAGGGCTCGCCAACGAGGGCGAGCGGAGCTCCGCAAGGTGCTTCAGAAGTTTGGTTGTCTGCCCTTGCGGGTCACGAAACCAGTCCGTCGACCAAATGCGATAGATGTTCCATCCCAAGCCCTCCAGGATTTGCTGGCGCAGGATGTCCCGGTCCCGGGCGGACTTGCTGGAGTGATAGGTCGCACCGTCACATTCTACGCCGAGGAGGAAGGTTCCGCGACGCGCCGGGTCGCGTACTGCGATGTCGAGGAAGAAGCCGGCGACGCCAACCTGCATCGCGCAGTCATAGCCGGCCGCCTTGAGGCGTTCGGCGACGAATAGCTCGAAATCGGAGTCAGGCTCGCGGCCACTCTCCTCTCCCGCTGCAAGCCGGCCGGTGGCGGCGAAGGACAGATAGTCCCGCAAAACCCTGGCACCGCGCGGCGCGTCGTCATTCGAGGCGACCTGGTCCGCCGTCATGGATGTGAAGACACGGAGCTGATGCTTGGCGCGGGTGAACAGGACGTTGAGGCGCCGATGACCGTCTCGGCCGTTAATGGGACCGAAATTCTGCCGGACCGGGCCGCCGGCCTCCGTGGGACCGAAGACCGTCGAGACGAAGATGGTGTCGCGCTCGTCGCCCTGCACGGTTTCCAAGTTCTTGACGAAGAAGCGCTCCAGCCCGTCGCTCCAGCGCTGCACATAGGTCTCGACGTCCGGGTCCGACGCGGCGAGGCGGTCCATCTCGTCGGAAATCAACTGCTTCTGGACGATGTTCAACGTGGCTATCCCAAGCGACCGGTCGGGACGCCGGCGCATGTGGTCAATCGCAGCCTCGCACACGGCCATCGCCTCGGGCACGTTCGACCGTGCCCTGTAGAGGCCATCCACTTTGCACAGGCTGACGCCCTGATCGTCGCCGACCGCCGCAGGCGATGGGAAGACGATGAGGTCGTTGTCGTAGAATTCCTTGTTGGAAAACGCGATAAGGCTGTCGTGTTTCGACCGGTAATGCCAGCGTAGGCGACGAGCCGGTCGGAAGCGGGCGAGGGATTGGTCCAACACCGACTCCGCATCGACGGCATCGTCGCACTCGTCGTCGCTGACGATGTCGCCGCGGTCGAAGAAGCTGGTCGGCGCGAGTTGCTTGGGGTCGCCGACGACGACCATCTGGCTGCAGCGTGCGACCGCGCCCACGGCGTCCTCGGGTCGCATCTGCGAGGCCTCGTCGATGACCAGCAGGTCGAACCGCAAGCCGCCCGGCCTTAAATATTGTGCGACGGAGAGCGGCGACATCATGAAGCAGGGCTTCATCGCCTGTACCGCGGCTCCCGCGCGATCCATCAGCGACCGGATCGGGATGTGCTTTGTCTTCTTCGCAAGCTCGTTGTGGATGAGAGCGAGGTCGGTGTATTCGCTTCGGCGTCCGACGCCCCTGCCAGCCGGGATGGCGCGCTTGAGGAGCGTTCCAACCACACTCCAGCGTCCGAGCGCGACCATCTGCTGGTCGAGTGCGCGAAACTTGTCCCGCATCTCCTCCTGGCCAATGGCGGAGAATCGGTTTAGCTCGGGAAACTTCGCAAAAACTTCTCTGGTCAGCGACCGGTAAAACACCCTGTCCAGTGTTTCTGCGAGGCTACCGGGCACCAGTCGATCGTCCCAAAGCGCAAGCAGGTCGGACAGGCCGTTGGCGACAGCCTCGTCCCGCTCGAACAGGTAAGCGATCCAAGCTCCCAGTTTGTCCTGGTGAGCGCTCGCGAGTGCAGCCCGGTCGGCGAGGACGCTGAACGGTAGTTCGTGAAATTTACCGCCAAGAAAGGCTGATGGCACGATCAGGAGGAGCGCTTTAACACTGTCCCAGGTCTCGATGACGGCTGACGCGGAGGCGTCAAGCGACGGCGCGGCCGGCACGATCTCGCGCATGATCGTGCGCGGCGGCCTCAACTCCAGCGCGCTCCGTATGGCGTCCGGAATTTCGATCGTCGATATGATCCTGACCGCGTCCATAGCGTCCTCAAGGCCCGTCAAGTCTCCGCGGGCTTCAGGAACGTCGGGACCAAGTGCCGTGACAAGCGGCTTTGAATGCTGAGCGCGGGCAGCCGCCGTCTTCACGGTCAGGATGAGGCGAAGGATTTCCGCGTGGCGGCCGAGCGGCGCATCCATCGGCAAGCCGATCCTGATGACCGCCGACGCGTAAGCCGATACGGCTTTGGCACGGCTTCGAATATTCGCGGGTAGATCGGCTGTCAAAATGGTGGTGGGGTCGATGTGCGCCAGCTGGTTACGAAGTTCCGTGGTGAAGGTGCTCTCGCGCAACGTCGCGATCGCTCGATACCGGTCTTGATCGGCGGACAGCACGATCTGCCTCAGCTTGACGATGACATCGTCATAACCGACGAGTGCGCTCCTGAAAGCATCACCCATCGCCGCACAAGCGGCCGCTAGACCATCGTCAGTATCGAGACCTTGGAACCGGCGGCCGAACAGGCGATTGAGGTCGGCATCGTGCCGGAGCCGCTCCACTGCTTCGGCGTGGTCAGCGAGCTCGGCAAGTTGGGCGGCGGCAGTCGCCTTTGTGACCTTCCCGTTCCCCTTCCAGATGGAAGCATGGATCTGCAGCGCCGCCTTCGTTGCCGCGGACAGGAAGCCGAAGACGCCCGAGCCTCGCAGAGCCGTCGAGTGGATGCGGAGGTCCTGCGGGCTTGGCAGCTGAGCGAGGTCGAACTTAGCGGCGAGATCCGTCCTTCCGGCGCGAAGCTCACTCAGCGCGATGGACGCGGTCTGTACCGCGTCGGCGGCATCCCGCTCCAGCAGAGAGGGCACGGCAAAGGATAAGGTCCGGTCGTTCGCTCGCGCGACGATGTCGACCAGGCAGATCGTCGTGAGGAGTTCAGCGGCGGTGATGTCGCAGCTCAAGCCGAAGGCTTTAAGGCTGCGGGCCGCTCCCTTGACGATATTATCGGTGATGCTCGCCTCATCGAGCAGCTGGTCGACGTGAGAACCGATCGCGTCCGTCGAGAGCGACGGCGGCAGCCCGGCTTGGGCGTCCGGAAGCGTGGACAACAAGCCGTCGATTGCCTCCTGATCGGGAAGCTTCGAGATGTCGAAGCGAGAGCCTCGCCTTTGAGCGCGAGGTCGCGGAACGTGTGGGCGTCAGCCAGCCAACGTGCCGTCGCGTCGCGGGTCGAAGGTTCCTGCAGTGCGGCGTACCATGTTTGAGGATAGTCTGTGCGGATCGAGATTTTGGACACCAACCGGCATGTCTCGGCAAGGCTGGTCAGAGAGGTGTCCGCCTC
The DNA here is from genome assembly GCA_965198995.1 of Acetobacteraceae bacterium. Taxonomy (GTDB): domain Bacteria; phylum Pseudomonadota; class Alphaproteobacteria; order Acetobacterales; family Acetobacteraceae; genus CAXMMR01. The sequence continues at coordinate 165,773 of CBDAQG010000001.1, read as the reverse complement.
CAGGCCGATGCGGTGGAGGAACGCCGCAGCTTCGGTCATCAAGTCGTTCAGATGGCGATGAAGGTTCCCGACCGCGCGCTGGGCGGCTTCAATATCCGTCGCAGGCAGGTCGGATCGCTGAACGCCAAACCAGGGATGGAAGTCCGGTGCAGCGTTCGACAGCGCCACTTGCGCCGCGCGCTCGAACCGGATTAACAACGACTTCAGCCGGTCGAGATCAACATCGGCGAGGCTCTCCACAGCGTCGAGCTTGAGTGCATCTAGGCGCCGCGCGGCTTCGGTCTCCATTTGGCGGCGCGATCGATCGGCCCAGAGGAGTTCCTGAATAGTTCGCCGTTCGGCGCCGAAAGGCGTGTTGAGGATCGTCGCGTAGCGGGTGAGCGCGGCCTTCATGCTCACCAACTCCCGGCGGCGCGGCTCAAGGCCGAACGTCTCAGATTGCGGTCGTCGCTGGAGCCGCTTCTCAATGGAGTCGAGAACGTCCCGCTTGCGGGCCTTCCCGGAATGGATTTCCAGGCAGAAGTCGCCCAGCCCGACCTTGTCGAGCCGGTCCTTGACGACCTGCAGAGCAGTCTGTTTGTCCGCCACGAACAGCACTCGCTTACCGCTGGCTAGGGCGGCGGCAATTATGTTGGTGATGGTCTGCGACTTGCCTGTGCCTGGCGGTCCCTCAATGACGAGGTTCTTCCCGGTCATGACATCGTAGACCGCGCTGTGCTGGCTGCTGTCTGCCTCAAGCACCATGACCGGCACTGCGGCAGCGACCGCGGGCGAGTCCACGTCGTGCTCGTGTGCGAACATCTCGCCGATTGCGTCGCTTCCACCCAACAACTCGCCGACGACCGGGTGATCCGCCAGACCGCCGGCTGCCGCCCATCGATCCTCGTCAAGATCCTCGTACATCGCGAGACGAGCGAACGGGAACAGCGCCAGCGTGATCCATCGCCGGATCCGCCATCGCGGACGGTCGGCACAGACTTCCTCCTCGACGCGGGCGAGGTAGGCGCCGGGTGGCTCGTCTTCCCGGATCGTGGGCAGGGTGAGCTGAAAATCGCGCTTCAACCGCTCTGACAGGGTCAGGTTGACCTGGACGTCGTCTCCGGCCTCCTCAAGCGAGTACTGGACGTGCGACTTGGATACGGCCTTTTCGATGTTGGTTCGAAGCAGGAGGAGCGGGCTCGTCAGCGCCCGCTCGGAGCTTTCCGCCTCGAACCACTCGAGAAATCCAAAGGCCGTGTAGAGGGCGCTGACGCCGGTCTCCTCGGCGATGACGCGCGCGGCATCGCGGATTTTAGACAGCCGGCGTTCGAATTGGTCGGGGAGCGCCATGATCTGGATGTCGAACTTGTGTGACTGACCCGACGATCGCCCAGCGCTCGCCGTCGGCAGGTCGTAGGACGGATCTATACCGTGGCAGTGCGCATGGTCTCCCAAACCCTGATTCGAGGTTCCTCTTTCGAGAGGCATGCCAAGTTGGGCACGCACCCTATCGCGAAGCTTGCGCTCGATAAGGCTGGCCTTGCTCGATGTTGCGTCTTCCGAAGCAAGGGCATCGACCGCCTGCGCGTAGTCGACGTCCGTCTGTTTGGCGAGATCAAGGGCCGAGAGGAAGACGCTCGTCGTCTCATCGGAAGGTCCCGCCTGCATGGGCGGGAGCGCCCGCAGCAGTATGGACCTGGGCTCGATGAACCGATGGTAGATGTCGTCCAAACCGACGTTGACGGCCCTGACGTGGGCACGGGAGGCAGCTCGGCTGCCGTGATCGAAGCTGATCAGGGGGTTGCGAGCCGTCAGGTCCAGCAACCTGAGGCGCAACTGCTGGATACTGCTTGAGGCCGCATGACGACGAGAAGAGGTTATGGCCATGCTCATAGGCGAACAATGCCTCTATAAAGGGATGCGTTTCGCCGACTATGAGATTTCGTCTCAATTTATCAGAGCTTCAGCACTTTACACGTTTCAGGAAATATTGCTGACTTAATCACAGCTATAGAGGCAGATTGATCGGTTATCTGCAACCTATCCTGTAGCAGTCGCCATAGGTCGACTGCCTTTAGATGTACGCGCTTCAGTCATCGCCTTGGTTGAGGGATTTCCAACTGACGGCGGTCTGGGGCCTCAGGCCCCAGCGGAGTCCAGAGGCAGAGCCTCTGGCCTTACTTGCTGACTTTTCGCTCGATCGCCTCCCAGATGATGCGTTCGAGGTTGACGCCGTCGAAGCGGTCGATTTCCTGTAGGCCGGTGGGGGAGGTGACGTTGATTTCGGTGAGGTAGTCGCCGATGACGTCGATGCCGACGAAGATCAGGCCCTGCTCGCGCAAGGTGGGGCCGATGGCGGTGCAGATCTCGTGGTCGCGGGGGGTGAGGCGGCTCGCTTCGGCGCGGCCGCCGACATGCATGTTGGAGCGGGCCTCGCCGGTGGCGGGGACGCGGTTGATGGCGCCGACCGGCTCGCCGTCGATCAGGATGATGCGCTTGTCGCCGACGCGCACGGCGGGCTCGTAGCGCTGGATCATCAGCGGCTCGCGGGAGCGGGCGAAGTGCATCTCGAGCAGCGAGGCGAGGTTCTCGTCGTCCTGGCGGATGCGGAAGACGCCGGCGCCGCCGTTGCCGAACAGCGGCTTGACGATGATGTCGCGGTGCTCCTCGCGGAACTCGCGGATGGCTTGCGGGTCCCAGGTGATGAGGGTGGGGGGCATCAGCTCGGGGAAGCGGGTGACGAGGATCTTCTCCGGCGCGTTGCGCACGGCGGCTGGGTCGTTCACCACCAGCGTGCCCGGCTGGATGTGCTCCAGCATGTGGGTGGCGGTGATGTAGGCCATGTCGAAGGGCGGGTCCTGGCGCATCAGCACGACGTCCATCTCGGCGAGGTCGAGGGTGACGAGCGGGCCGAACTGCCAGTGGGCGCCGTGGCGGCGCTCGACGGTGACCGGCTGGGCGCGGGCGGTGAGGCGCTCGCGGCGCCCGCTGGCGGATCGGCCGTCCGGGGACGGCTTGCCCTCGCGGAGCGCGAGGTGGCGGACCTCGTAGTGCCACAGGCTGTGGCCGCGGCTCTGCGCCTCCAGCATGAGCGCGAAGGTGCTGTCGCCGTCGATGTTGATGGGCTCGATCGGGTCCATCTGCACGGCGATCTTGAGGGGGGTGGGCATGCGGGCGCTGTCCTCCGTCGGCCGCGCTTGCGGCGGCAAGCGTCGCGGAACAGTGTAGGGCGGACTGGTGTTCGAGTCGCGGGCCGGGAGCCGTTGATGCCGCTGGACGTGTCGGGTGGGGTGAGCGGCACCCGGATCGGGCGGCACGTGGTGCATGCCGGGGATTGCCTGGCGGTGCTGGCCGGGGTGGCCGACGGCTCGGTGGACGTGATCGTCACCTCGCCGCCCTATAATATCGGCGTCGCCTATCGCAGCTATGACGACCGGCAGCCGCGGGCGGCCTACCTCGCCTGGCTCGGGCGGGTCAGCGGCGCGCTCGCCCGGGTGCTGGCGCCGGGCGGCTCGCTGTTCCTCAACATCGGCAGCACCAACACCGACCCGTGGCTGCCGCTTGAGGCCGCCGGCGCGTTCCGGGCCGACTTCGTGCTGCAGAACCACATCGCCTGGGTGAAGTCGCTGTCGATCGGCGACGACACGGTGGGGCACTTCAAGCCGATCACCTCGCGGCGCTACCTCAACCATAACCACGAGCAGGTGTTCCACTTCAGCCTGGACGGCGACGTCGCGGTCGACCGGCTCGCGGTCGGCGTGCCGTTCAAGGACAAGTCGAACATCGCGCGCTGGGGGCATGCGCGCGACCGGCGCTGCGGCGGCAACGTGTGGTTCATTCCGTATCGGACGGTGCGCTCCAAGGCGCAGAAATTCGACCATCCGGCCGGCTTTCCGGTGGCGTTGCCGGAGCGCTGCCTGCGGCTGCGGGGCGGGGCGGACTTGACGGTGCTCGACCCGTTCGCCGGCGCCGGGACGACGCTGGTGGCGGCACACCGGCTCGGGCATCGCGCGATCGGGATCGAGCTTGATCCGCACTACGCCGCGACCGCGATCGCCCGGCTGCGCGCCGAGGGAGGCGAGGATGGACCTGTTCACGACATTGGAGAGCCGGCCGGCGCCGGTGTTGAAGGACCGGCTGACGATCGTGCAGGCGGTGCTGTCGCTCGAGGCGATCTGCGGCGCGCTCGGGATCAGCCGCGACGAGGCGCTCGAAAAGTTCCGTGATCCGCGCATCACCTCGTGGTTCGCCGAGATCTGGGGCGAGCGGCTGTTCGGCTACCGCAAGCACCTGAACTCGAACCATCCGGGCTCCGACGGGGCGATCGCGCTCGGCGCCATCGGGCGGTTCGACATCTCGGTGCGGTGCTTCAATCGCCACCCGGTCAAGTTCCAGAAGAGCAAGCATATCGGCTCGGGGCGGAGTGCCACCGCCGAGGATCTGGTCGCGGCGGTGGAGAGCGTGGAGCGGGTGGTGGTGGTGGATTTGCGGGCGTTTCCGCAGCTGCGGTTTTTCCCGATCGACTCAAAGTCGTTGCTGCGGCTGATCCGGACGGGACGTTTGACGACGAGCGGGATTACGCCCGGGCGGTTCGACAGCTGGATTGCCGACGCCTTTGAGACGCGGACGATCGCCGTTGCCCTGACCGCTCAGGGGGCCGCCGTTCAGGGATGAGCATGCCGGGCGGACGACCGCGCCGGCATGGCCGGCGCGGTTGCGAGGTCAGTTCGTCGCCGTCGGGGCCGTGGTCTTGGTGGCGGCCGTGTTGAGCGCCTTCGGCGCACTGTTGACGTCGAAGATGTCGTAACGAATGTTGCTCTGGGCGGCGCGCAGCGACTGGCTGGCGCTGTAATAGTCTTTCGACGCCATCTTGTCCGATGCCTGATCGATGTCGGCGACGCTGCTCTTGAGCGGCGCCACGGCGAGGGTGAGGCTCGCATTGACGTCGGCAACCTTCAGCGTGTCGCGAGCCTGGTCGGGCTGGTTGTTGCGCAGGTGCGCGTTCGCGGTGTCGAGCGCGGCCGCCTTTTGCGGTGTCGGCGTCAGAGTCTCATCGACGACATACTGGGCGTCGACCGGCAGCCAGGCGATCGGCGCGTTATCCGACGAGATGCGCGTCGTGGCCGGCATCGCCTTCGGCGGATGCAGCTGGTCTTCCGCCTTGGTGTAGACGCTGTCATCGGTGGCGGCGCGGCTGAGCGCCTGCTTGGCGTCGGTGACGAGGGTCGCGGCCCGGCTTGGGTCGCCGTTGTAGATCGCGATCCGAGCGAGGCCGATGTCGCTGAAGGCCATCGAGCCGTCCTTGGAGACTTTGGCAAAGTCCTTGTTGGCGGCAGTCGCCGTGGCGTTCGTGGTCGCCGCGTTGGTGTCATGGCCGGCAGCGAACGCGGCCGTGCCGGCGAGCGCCGTGGCGAACGCCGTGGCGACGAGCAATGTCGATTTTTGCATGATGTCTTCCTTGCCGGTCCGGAATGGCAGGGGCGGTCGGAGATGGCCGTCTTGGTGTCACCGGACTGAGAGATCTAACCGGTGAGCGGACGGGCCGTTTCGTGTGTTCTTCGTCATGATCCGGACAGGCGAAGCTGAGCAAGGCCAGGGGCTTTGCCCCTGGACCCCATTAAAGGCGGAGCCTTTAAAATCCGTTTCTTATTCATGACTCCAGGGCCGGGTCGGTGGCGTGGGAAGGCAGGATTGAACGGCTTCGCCAAGTTAGAAGGCTCTTATGGATGCGGGTTTGGGGGACGCCGCCCCCGTCATGCGCAGCACGCTGTCGCGTGTCGTGCGCAGCACGCTGTCGCGTGTCGTGCGCGGCACGCTGTCGCGTGACGGGTCCAGGGCGAAGCCCTGGTCTTGGCTCACGCCTGCCCTTATTGGTGCAGGCCGGCCGTGCTGTCCCAGGTCGCGGTGCCGGTGGCGTTGGTCAGGGTGAGGTACGGTTTGCTCGCTGAGAGGGTGAGGCCGGCGGCATGCCCGCTGCCGGTGCCGGTGGCCCAGTAGGGCGTCTTGCCGTTATAGAGCACCAAATTGCCGTCGCCCTGGAAGGCGGCGTAGCAGGCCTTGCTCCACACCGCGAAGGGCGGGCAGCTCTGGGCGGGGCTGGCGGCCCGCCACAGCACGGCGTTCTTCCAGACGAAGAGCTGGCCGCTGGTGGAGAGGCAGAGCTGGGTGGCCGGCACGTGGGTGGCGCCGACGGTGCTGGCCGGGGTGATGTCGACGCAGCCGTTCTGCACCAGGATGAAGTTGGGCGGCAGAGCGAGGCTGGTGCGGGGCTCATCGCGGCCCTGGGCGATGGCGGCCTGCATCGCCGTGACGGGGGCGAGGCTGGTGGTCGCGGTGACCCCGTCGGCGGCGAACAGGGCGCTGCCGTAGAGATAGTCGAAGCCGTCAAGGTCGACCGCCAGCGCCTCGGCGGTGTATTCGGCGACGTCGGATGCGAGGCTGGGCGTGTTCACGGTCTCGGCGGTGAGGCGCATGCCGGCGGTATCGTAGCCGCGGCCGTGGATGTAGCCGCGGATGAACTCGAGCTCGGGCATGTCGGGCATGCCGGTGAAGTGTGCCGAGGCGTGGTTGATGGCGGCGGTGTCGAGCATGAACTCGGTGTCGTTCATCTGCACGATCGCCGGGTCGCTGCTGCTTTGGCTGGTCAGCGCCGCGGTGAGCTCGTCGCCGGGGACGTGGTCGCCCGGGATCGGCACCACCAGGCCCGGCGTGTGGGTGGGCGCCCATTTGGCGAGCTCGGCGGTGGTGTCGGCGATCTGCCAGGCGACGAAGGCGCGCTTGGTGTTGCGATACCAGGCGATGACGTCGGCCCACTCGGCGGCCGGCACGGTGGCGGGCTTGGGCACGCTCAGCGCGGCGAGGCTCGTGTAGCTGGTGCCCCAGGCGGCGTTGGCGGCGGCGATGGTGTGGTATTTGGCGGTCATCTGGACGACGAAGTCGGCTTGCGCGTGGACGTCGTAGCACCAAAAGCCGGGGGCGACCGAGCCATCGCCAACCGTCCATTGCGGTGGGTAGAGCGGCTCGTCGGCCGGGCCGAGGGAGGCGATCACCGTGTCGGCGCTGGTCAGCACGCCGGCGGTGGCGAGCATGGACAGCATGGTGTCGGTCTTGGCGTGGATCATCGCGCGCAGGCCGGGCCACCAGTAGCTGATGGTCTGGTACTGGGTCGTGAGGCCGTTCTGGTCGACCAGGCGGGCGTCGGGGTTGGCGTCGATGAACCAGGAGGGCGGGGCGGCGATCGTCTCGAGGTCGATCGACAGCCGCAGGCCGTGCGCGACGGCGGACTGCATGTAGGGCAGCCAGGTGGAGTTGCGCCAGGTGCCGTCGGGGAATTGCTGGTCGGACCAGCCGGTCTGGGCGCGCGCGGCGGTGGCGCCGGCGTTGGCGTAGACGTTGAAGTGGCGGGCCCAGACCGCGGGTGCGGCGTACTGGGTGTTCTGGACGTCGACCATGCTGAGGTCGAGGTCGCTCGCGGAGGCGGGCAGGGCGGTGCTCACCAGCATCAGGGCGGCCACCGGGGCCAGGTAGCCCAAGTGGGCGGATACAAAATGAGATTTGTTGATCATTTTCCAGACTCGTCCCAGGTTTAGGGACGTTCTGGCAGCAAACTCTTACCGACCAGTTAATGGCGGGCGGTCAAACCGGGGGATTATACGATCACGCCTCCGTGATGCCGGTCAGCGGTTGGAATTGGGGTGTAGTTCGTTGGTTGGCGTTACCAGCCGGCCGCCGGTTAACGGATGGGTAATCCCTGTGGTGCCGGGGTAGCTGATCGGCAGGCCGAGACGGGCGCGCTCGGCGAGGTGGGCGAAGCATTGCGCCTCCAGCGCGTCGCCGTCCCAGCCGAGGTGCTCCACGGGGTCGACGGGCGCGTCGAGGGCGTGGCCCAGGGCGGCCATCAACGCCGGGTTGTGGCGGCCGCCGCCGCAGACGAGCCAGCGCAGCGGCGGGCGCGGCAGGGCGATTGCGGCGACGGCGGCGGCGGTGAACGCGACCAGGGTGGCGGCGCCGTCCGCCGGCGACAGGTGGGCCATAGCGGGCAGGGCAGCGGCGAAGGACTGGCGATCAAGCGATTTCGGCGCCGGGGCGGCGAAGAACGGATGGGCGAGCAGGCGGGCGAGCACGGCCTGGTCGGCGCGGCCGGACAGAGCCAGGCGGCCGTCGACGTCGCAGGGGCGGCCGGTGTGGCGCTCGGCCCAGTCGTCGAGCAAGGCGTTGCCGGGGCCAGTGTCGCAGGCCAGCACCGCTCCGGCATCGAGGCCGTCGCCGAGCCAGGTGAGGTTGGCGACGCCGCCGATGTTGAGGATGCAGAGCGGACGCGGCAGGTCGGCGGCCAGCGCGGCGTGGTAGAGCGGGGCGAGCGGGGCGCCCTGGCCGCCGGCGGCGACGTCGGCGCTGCGGAAATCGTAGGCGACGGGCAGGCCGGTGAGGCGGGCGAGCAGCGATGCGTCGCCGACCTGCCAGGTGCGGCGGGCGGCCGGGGCGTGCAGGATGGTCTGGCCGTGGAAGCCGATGAGCCCGGCCGCCGGCTCGCCCAGCGCGGCGACGGCGGCGGCGTGGTGGCGGGTCAGGCGGTCAGTGGCGTCGAGCAAAGCCGGGTCGTCGGCGGGCAGGGTCGGCGCGCGGTCGATCAGGCGGCGGAGCGCGGTGCGCAGCGCGGGGTCGTAGGGCAGGGTGAGGGCGCGGCCGAAGGCCTGGATGCGGTGGCCGTCCGTGTGCAGGCAGGCGGCGTCCACGCCATCGAGCGAGGTGCCGCTCATGAGGCCGATCACGCAGGGCATGGTGGGGTTCCGAAAGCAGGAAGGAAAGGCTTCTTTTTTGAAAAAAAGAAGCAAAAAACTTTTGCTCGTTGATGAAGTACAGCAAGATCGGAGGTTGGCGCCAAGAGCATCGATGTTGCCGGTGGCGGCTAGGATGGGGCGATGGTTATGATTGAATGTTATATGAATCAATAACTTATTGAAGTCTTGCCAATAGGCAAGATTTCTAGACCCCCTGCTGGGTCGCACTGCCTGGAACTGTGCTAGCACAGCCGGCCCATCATCCCATTCCTCACGGATAAAAGTTTTTTGGTCCTTTTTTTCAAAAAAGGACCGCTTGCCTTTCCTCCCAAGGATTTCTGAACAATGCCCGAGAGTGCGTTTCTGCGCGAGGCGATGGCGCGTGGGTTTGTCCATCAGGTGACGGATGAGGGCGCGTTGGACGCGGCGCTGAGCGGTGGCGTCGTCTCGGCCTATGCCGGGTTCGATCCCACCGGGGACAGCCTGCATGTTGGCCATCTCGTGCCGATCATGCTGCTGCGGCTGCTGCAGCGGCATGGGCATCGGCCGGTGGTGGTGTTGGGCGGTGGGACGAGCCGGATCGGCGACCCGTCGGGCAAGGACGAGGCGCGGGTGATGCTCGACGATGCGCGGATTGCGGCCAACATGGCGGGGATCCGGCGGTCGTTCGACGTTTTCCTGCGGTTTGGCGAGGACGTGACCGGCGCGGTGGTGGTCGACAATGCGGAGTGGCTGGACCGGCTTGGCTACATCGAGCTGCTGCGTGAGGTGGGGCCGCATGTCTCGGTCAACCGGATGCTGACGTTTGACAGCGTGCGACTGCGGCTGGAGCGCGAGCAGCCGCTGTCGTTTCTTGAGTTCAACTACATGATTCTGCAGTCGTATGATTTTCGCGAGCTGCATCGGCGGCTGGGGGTGAGGCTGCAGCTTGGCGGGTCGGACCAGTGGGGCAACATCGTTTCGGGGGCCGACCTGGTGCGGCGGACCGACGGGGCGACGGTGTTCGGGCTGACGACGCCGCTGCTGGCGACGGCCTCGGGGGCGAAGATGGGCAAGACCGCCAAGGGGGCGGTGTGGCTGACGGCGGAGCGGCTGTCGCCGTATGATTACTGGCAGTTCTGGCGCAACTGCGAGGATGCCGATGTCGGCCGGTTCCTGAAGTTGTTCACCGAGCTGCCGCTGACGGAGGCGGAGCGGCTGGCGGGGGGTGACGGGGCGGCGCTGAACGCGGCGAAGGCGATTTTGGCCACCGAGGCGACGGCGCTGGCGCATGGGCGGGCGGCGGCGGAGGCGGCGGCGGAGACGGCGCGGCGGGCGTTTGCCGGTGATGCCGGGGCCGACCTGCCCTCGATCAGCGTCGAGGCGGCGGTGCTGGAGGCGGGGGTGCCGCTGATCCGGCTGCTGGTGGAGGCGGGGCTGGCGGCGAGCAACGGCGAGGCGCGGCGGCTGGTGCGCGGCGGCGGGGCGCGGGTGAACGACGTCGCGGTGATGGACGAGGGGCACGTGGTGACGCCGGCGGCGTTGCGGGACGGGGCGGTGAAGCTGTCGGCGGGGCGCAAGCAGCATCGGCTGGTGAGGGTGATGCCGAGCTAGCCGAAGCAGGGAGGAAGGCCAGGGCTCTGCCCTGGACCCGCTGGGGCCCGAGGCCCCAGACCCCTTTTCGTTGAGAGTGCGGGCACCGTCCTAGGGTTTGGCCTGAGCTATTAAAGGGATTTTAAAGGCTTCGCCTTTAATCGGGTCCAGGGGCGACGCCCCTGGCCTTTCTTCACGTCTGTAAGGCTTGGCTGATACGGGCCACGAGTCTGGCGGCGACTTCGGTTTTTGGCAGGGAGGGCCAGAGCTCGATGCCGTGGGCGGTGTGCAGGTGGATGCTGTTGGCGTCGCCGCCCATGATGCCGGTTTGCGGGCGCACGTCGTTGGCGAGGATCCAGTCGCAGCCCTTGCGTAGACGCTTGGCGCTGGCGTTGTCGTCGACGTCGTGGGTTTCGGCGGCGAAGCCGATGACCAGGCGCGGGCGCCGTGGGCCGGGGGCGGCGAGGGTGGCCAGGATGTCGGGGTTTTGCGCCAAGGTGAGGTTGGGCGGGGCGCCGTCGGGCGTTTTCTTGAGCTTGCGGTCGGAGTGGCCGACGACGTGCCAGTCGGCGACGGCGGCGGCGAGGATGGCGGCGTCGGCGGGCAAAGCGTGCTCGCAGGCGGCGAGCATGTCGGCGGCGGTTTCGACCTGGTGGGTGATGATGTTGGCGGGGGCGGGCAGGGCGGTGGGGCCGCTGACCAGGGTGACGCGGGCGCCGGCGGCGGCGCAGGCGGCGGCGATGGCATAGCCCTGGCGGCCGCTGCTGCGGTTGGCGATGTAGCGCACCGGGTCGATCGGCTCGTGGGTGGGGCCGGCGGTGACCAGGATGTGGCGGTTGGCGAGCGGGGTCGCGCGCGGGGCGAGCTGGGCCTCGATGGCGGCGAGGATGGCGGGGGGCTCGGCGAGGCGGCCGGGGCCGTATTCGTGGCAGGCCATCTCGCCCTCGTCCGGGCCGACGAAGGCGACGCCGCGGGCGCGCAGCGTGGCGACGTTGGCGGCGGTGGCGGCGTGGGTCCACATGCGCACGTTCATCGCCGGGGCGACGAGGACGGGCGTGTCGGTGGCGAGCAGCAGGGTGGCGGCGAGGTCGTCGGCGCGGCCGGCGGCCATGCGGGCGAGCAGGTCGGCCGAGGCGGGGGCGACGACGATCAGGTCGGCGCTGCGGGAGAGCTCGATGTGGCCCATCTCGCTCGCCTCGGTGAGCGACCAGAGGTCGGTGTGGACGCGGGCGCCGGTGAGCGCCTGCAGGCTGAGCTCGGTGACGAAGCGGGCGCCGCCGCTGGTGAGCACGGCGGTGACGGTGTGGCCGGCGCGGACGAGCAGGCGCACGAGCTCGAGCGACTTGTAGGCGGCGATGCCGCCGCTGACGATCAGCAGGATGCGGTGGCGGCCCGGCTGGCTCACGGGTGGCTCACAGGCGCCAGCCGGCGTGGATGCAGGCGATGCCGGCGGACAGGGTGCGGATGTTAACCCTTCGGAAACCTGCCTCGCGCATCATGGCGGCGAGGGCGTCGCGGTCTGGGAAGGTGCGGATGCTTTCGGCGAGATACTGGTAGCTGGCGGCATCGTTTGCGATGAGCCGGCCGAGGCGGGGGAGGACCTGGAAGGACCAGGCGTCGTAGATCGGCCGCAGCGCGGCGACCTGGACGCGGGAGAACTCGAGGCAGAGGAAGCGGCCGCCGGGGCGGAGCACGCGGACCGCTTCGCGCAGCACCGCCATCTTGTCGGTGCAGTTGCGCAGGCCGAAGGCCATGGAGACGGTGTCGACGCTGGCGTTGCGCAGGGGCAGGCGCTCGGCGTCGGCGACGAGGAAGGTGAGGCCGGACGAGGCGGCGTGCGGCGGTTGGCTGCCCGGGCCTGGGTGCCCCGGGGCACGCGCGCGGGCACGGGCGCGGGCACGGGCACGGGCGCGAGCGACGCCGAGCATGGCGGCGTTGATGTCGGAGAGGATGGCCGGGCCGCCGCCGGCGCGGCGCCAGGCGAAGCTGACGTCGCCGGTGCCGGCGGCGAGGTCGAGCAGCGTCTGGTGCGGCCGGGGGGCGAGGTCGGTCAGCAGGATGCGCTTCCAGGCGCGATGGATGCCGAGCGACATCACGTCGTTCATCAGGTCATAGCGCGGGGCGACGCTGTCGAACACGGCGCGGACCAGCGGCTTCTTTGCGCCTTGGGGGACGCGGCGGTAGCCGAAATCGGTGTCCGGAGCCGGGGTGACGGCGGCTGGGTTTGCGGACGGTGGGGTTGGGACGGCCAGGGTCGGGGATCCTTGGGTCGCGGCGGCCGGGCTCGCGGTGGTTGGGGTCATGGCGGCCGGGCTCGTGCTGGCTGGGCTCGTGCTGGCTGGGGTCGTGGTAGCTGGGGTCGTGCTGGCTGGGGTCGCGGGGGCTGGGGTGACGGAGGCTGGGGTGACGGAGGCTGGGGTGACGGAGGTTGGGGTAGCGGAGGTGGGGGGCGAGGCGGTTGGGGCTGCGGGAGCCGGGGTCGCGCAGGATGAGGGCGCGGGCGCCGGCGTGGGTGACGGCACGGGCGAGCGCGGCGGTGGGGCGTTGTTGCTTGAGGCGTTGTCGCTCATGGGTCGGCTGTATACCCTTTCAGACGGCAATGCCGGAACTCCCCGAAGTCGAGACCGTGATGCGCGGCCTGCAGGCGCGCCTGCAGGGTCGGGTGATCACCCACGCGGCGCTGCACCGCGAGACGCTGCGCTGGGCGGTGCCGGCCGGGTTTGCCCGCCGGCTGCAGGGGGCGCGCGTGGTGTCGTTCCGGCGGCGTGCCAAATACATCCTGATGCGGCTGGAGGGCGGCGACAGCGTGATGCTGCACCTTGGCATGTCGGGGCGGATGGTGATCAGCGAGGCGGCCGACGACGCGCCGGGGCTGCACGAGCACTTGGTGCTGCGGCTGGACGATGGCGCGCGCGTCGGTTTTGTCGACCCGCGACGGTTCGGCTCGCTGGACCTGCTGCGCACGGCGGACGAGGACCGGCATGTGCGCCTGGCGGGGCTTGGGCCGGAGCCGCTTGGCGACGGCTTCAGCGTCGCGTCGCTGTCGGCGGCGCTGGCGGGGCGCCGCAGCCCGATCAAGGCGGCGCTGCTCGACCAGGGCGTGGTCGCGGGCTTGGGCAACATCTACGTGTGCGAGGCGCTGTTTCGTGCCCGGCTGTCGCCGCGCCGGCTGGCGGCGACGGTGCCCGGGGCGCGGGCGATGCGGCTGGTGCCGGCGATTCGCGAGACGCTGACGGCGGCCATCGCGGCAGGTGGATCGAGCCTGCGCGACTACCGTCAGGCGAATGGCGAGCTGGGCTACTTCCAGCATGCCTGGAAGGTGTATGGCCGCGAGGCGGAACGCTGCGAGCGCTGCCCGGGCGCGCCAGGCTGCCCCGGGATCGCGCGGATTACCCAGTCCGGTCGGAGCACGTTCTTCTGCCGGCTGACGCAGCGCTGAGTGTCGCTTCCCAGGCCTTTCCAACTGCGCTTCGCGCAGTCGGAAGCTTTGGCTTACCTCCCTGCCCCGACCAAAGCCTAGGCCCTGGAAGCATCGACTGAAGGATTATGACCCAGGCTGCCGGGAAGCCAGCGGCGCAGCCATTTGACATGCTGCACACGCCAAGAAAGAGCCCGCTGATACACCAGCACCTGATGGATGGGGGTCTGGGGCCTTAGGCCCCAGCGGGTCGAGGGCAGAGCCCTCGCCTTTCTTGGGGTTTCCCCCAAACGCCCCTGAAACACCGGCAGCACGGCTTGTTCCAGCGTTGATGGCGGGTGCGAGGGGTTGCCGGGTGTGGCTGCGAGGCAGTCATTCGCGCTTGACTTGGCGAGGGGTGGTGCATAGTTTCCCGACCTCCGCGGGGGCCAACTGCCCTGTCGGCTGCGTAAACCCGGCCAAATTCCTTGAGTAGAGAGCGTCGATACAAACCCCATGGCGAATACCGCATCCGCGCGCAAGCGCATCCGCCAGACAGCTCGCAGGACCGAGCGCAATCAGGCCCGCAAGAGCCGGATGCGAACCTTCGTGAAGAAGGTTGAACTGGCGATCGCCAGCGGCAACAAGGATGCGGCGGCGGTGGCCCTGCAGGCGGCGCAGCCGGAGATGCAGCGTGCGGCCGGTAAGGGCGTGATCCACGCCAACACGGTCTCGCGCAAGATCTCGCGCCTGGCGGCCCGGATTAAATCCATCACCGGCTAGGTCATCGGGGTGCGACCGGCAGTGCCGGAGCGGACCCTGTCAACAGATATCGCTTGATCCAGGTGCTACGAGCACTAAGCGAGACTGTACTTGAGCGCGCTTGGCGGCGCTAACTCCAATACCTAGACGTTACTTGGGATTGTCAGAAAGAGGATTGCCTCTCTCTGGCAGCGAGATTATTTATGAGTCGTGATGGGCGCTCAGGCGCTCAGGCTCTTCCGCCGGCACGCAATCCGGTTTGATGCAGGCAGGTGCTGGTGAACGTCGAACGCAGCCGAACTCAGCCTGTCAGCACCGACGCGTCGCGCAACGCCGAGGATCCGGCGGCACTGGCTGCGTGGGAGCGGGTGCGGGCCAAATTGCAGGGTGAGGTTGGCGAGGTTGAATATCGCACCTGGCTGCGACAGCTCACCTATGGCGGCACGGACGGCGAGGAGGTGACGCTGCACCTGCCGACGTCGTTTCAGAGCGATTGGGTGCGCGGCCACTATACCGATACGCTGAGCCGGCTTTGGCAGCATGAGGACAGGCACGTCCGTCGTGTGGACATCCGGGTGGCCGAAGGGCGCAACGGGCTGGCCGAGACGATGCTGGCCGGCGAGCCCGCCAAGGCCGCGGCGTCGTCGACACGCGCCGTCGCCAAGCCTGCGGCGCCACGGCCGGCCGAGCGCGCCGAGGCCGAGCGCGCCGATGCCAAGGACCTCGCGGCGCCGCTCGACAACCGCTTCAGCTTCGACAGCTTCGTCGTCGGCAAGCCGAACGAGTTTGCCTACGCCTGCGCGCGCCGTGTCGCCGAGCAGCCGGCGAGCCAGGGCTTCAACCCGCTGTTTCTCTACGGCGGCGTGGGCCTGGGCAAGACGCATCTGATGCACGCCGTCGGGCTCGAGCTGAGCCGGGCGGGCAGCGCGGCGCCGTCGGTTGCCTACATGTCGGCCGAGAAGTTCATGTACCGGTTTATCGCCGCGATCCGTTCGCAGCAGACGATGGAGTTCAAAGAGCAGCTGCGCTCGGTCGACGTGCTGATGATCGACGACCTGCAGTTTTTGATCGGCAAGGACAACACGCAGGAGGAGTTCTTCCACACCTTCAACGCGCTGGTCGATGCGGGTAAGCAGATCGTGGTTTCGGCCGACAAGTCGCCGTCGGACCTGTCCGGGCTTGAGGATCGGCTGCGCACGCGGCTGGGCTGCGGCATGGTGGCCGACCTGCACGCGACGACGTTCGAGCTGCGGATTTCGATCCTGGAGGCCAAGGCGGCCAAGAGCGCGGTGCCGGTGCCGCCCAAGGTGCTGGAGTTTCTCGCGCACAAGATCACCTCCAACGTGCGCGAGCTCGAGGGTTCGCTGAACCGGCTGATTGCGCATGCCAATTTGTTTGGCCGGCCGATCGCGCTCGAGACGGCGCAGGATTTGCTGCACGATGTGCTGAAGGCGAACGACAAGCGGGTGACGATCGAGGAGATCCAGCGCCGCGTCGCCGAGCATTGGAACATCCGGCTGACCGACATGTCCTCGGCGCGGCGGGCGCGGGCGGTGGCGCGGCCGCGGCAGGTGGCGATGTATTTGGCCAAGCAGTTGACCAGCCGGTCGCTGCCGGAGATCGGGCGGAAGTTCGGCAATCGCGACCATACGACGGTGATGCATGCGGTGTCGCGGGTGACCGAGCTGATCGCGTCCGATCCGGCTTTTGGCGAGGATGTGGAGCTGTTGCGGCGGATGCTGGAGAGTTAAGCGCCCGTGCGACAAGGCGACCGTGGTGGGGGCGGCCGGCCAGGCGGCCGCGCCAGCTGAGCGAACGCTGGCGCATTTTCGAGCGGGGTTTGGTTCGGAGTAGAAGGAAGGCCAGGGCTCTGCCCTGGACCCGCTGGGGCCGGCGGCCCCAGACCCCTGTCACGAGGGCCCTGGCCTGCTCCGCGGGGGCATGAATGATCGATGGATTTTAAAGGCTCCGCCTTTAATGGGGTCCAGGGGCAAAGCCCTTGGCCTTCCTTGCTGCCGACTCGCAGTGCCTGTAGGATCAGCGTCAGACGGAGTCTCCAGAGCAACGCCTCCGCTCCATGAAGGAACGGACCGATGAAGCTGAAAGCGGATCGCGCCACATTGCTCAAGGCGCTGGCTCATATTCAGAGCGTCGCCGAGAAGCGCAACACGATCCCGATCCTTGCCAACGTCATGATTGCGGTCAAGGAGGGTCAGCTTAGCCTGACTGCGACCGACATGGAGATCGCGGTGGTGGAGCAGGTCGCGGCGACGACGACGCGCGACGGTTCGACCACGGCGCCGGCCGGCACGCTTTACGAGATCGTGCGCAAGCTGCCCGAAGGCGCAATGATCGAGCTCGACCATGCCGGAGGCGACGCGCAGCTGGCGCTGCGGGCGGGGCGGTATGCGACCAGCCTGGTGGCGCTGCCGACCGACGATTTTCCCTCGATGACGGCCGGCACGCTGCCGCATCGTTTTCACCTGTCGGGGCTGACGCTGCGCGGGCTGATCGATCGCACGCGCTTTGCCATCAGCACCGAGGAGACGCGCTACTATCTCAACGGCATCTACCTGCATGCGGCCGACAGCGAGGGGGTGCGGGTGCTGCGCGCGGTGGCGACGGACGGGCACCGGCTGGCGCGGGTGGAGGAGCCGCTGCCGGAGGGCGCGGACGGCATGCCGGGCGTGATCGTGCCGCGCAAGACGGTGGCCGAGCTGCGCAAGCTGCTGGACGAGGAAAGCGGAGACGTCGAGGTTGGGCTTTCGGACACGCGCATCCAGTTCACTGTCGGAACGATCATGCTGACCAGCAAGCTGATTGACGGCACGTTTCCGGAGTATGAGCGGGTCATTCCGCGCGACAATGACAAGATCCTGCGTGTCGGCAAGAAGGACTTTTCGGACGCGGTGGCGCGGGTGGCGGCGATCAGCTCGGAGCGCTCGCGGCCGGTGAAGCTGTCATTGGCGCGCGACCTGCTGGTGCTGTCGGCGGCGAGCCCCGAGCAGGGCACGGCGACCGAGGAGCTTGATGGCGACCGGGTGACATACACGGCGGGGCCGCTTGAGATCGGCTTTCAGGCACGCTACCTCAACGACATCACCGACCAGATCAGCGACAAGGTCGAGTTCCTGTTTTCCGACGGCTCGGCGCCGACGGTGGTGCGCGACAGCGCCGACAGCGCGGCGCTCTACGTGCTGATGCCGATGCGGGTTTAGCCGCGCGCGACGGGATCGTTTCGATCACCGACACATGCTGCTCGTTACGGTGAGACGCTGTCTGGCGAGCCTTGGCGATCGGACGCTCGCCTGAGGCTGGTGCGGCTCACGCTGAGCCAGTTTCGCAACTATGCGCACCTGGTCTGGCAGCCCGGCGCGAGGCTGTCGGTGATTACCGGCGCGAACGGTTCGGGCAAGACCAACCTGCTGGAGGCGATCTCGCTGCTCGCGCCCGGGCGTGGGCTGCGCGGTGCGGCGCTGGCCGAGCTGCCGCGGCGTGGTGGCGACGGCGCCTGGGGCGTGGCGGCGCGGCTTGGCGGCGAGGAGACGACGGAGCTTGGCGTCACTGGCGTGACGGAGCCTGGCGTCACTGGCGTGACGACGCCTGGCGTCACTGGCGTGACGGAGCCTGGCGTCATTGGCGCGACGGAGCCTGGCGTCACTGGCGTGACGGAGCCTGGCGTCACTGGCGTGACGAAGCCTGGCGTCACTGGCGTGACGACGCTTGGCACCGGCATGCCGGCCGGGATGGCAGGGGAGCGGCGGCAGTTTCGCCTTGACGGCGCCGCGCCGCGCAGCCAGGCGGAGATCGCCCAGGTGTTTGCCGTGGTGTGGCTGACGCCGCAGATGGACCGGTTGTTTCAGGAGGGTGCCTCCGGGCGGCGGCGTTTTCTTGACCGGCTGGTCTGGGCGCTGGAGCCCGGCCATGCGCGCGAGACGGCGGCGCATGATCGGGTGATGCTCAGCCGCAACCGGCTACTGGCCCAGCCGGGCGCCGACGCGTCATGGCTGGCCGCGCTGGAGGACGGCATGGCGCGGCACGCCGTGGCGGCGAGCGCGGCGCGGGCGGCGCTGGTGGCGCGGCTGAACGCGCAGCTTGGCGCGGAGGCCGGTCTCGGCGCCTTTCCGCGCGCCCGCCTCGCCCTGCTCTGCCCGATCGCCGAGCGGCTCGCGGGCCTGCCGGCGCTGGCTGTCGAGGATTGGCTGCGCGAAGCGTTGGCGGCGCGGCGGGGCGAGGATGCGGCGGCCGGGAGGGCGGGGCTGGGGGCGCACCGCGCGGACATGGTGCTCTCCGACCGCGCGACCGGATTGCCAGCGGCGGGCGCCAGCACCGGCCAGCAGAAGGCGCTGCTGGTTGCGACCGTCCTCAGCCACGCGACGCTGATTGCCGAGCGGCGCGGCGCGGCGCCGCTGCTGCTGCTCGACGAGCCGCTGGTGCATCTGGACGCCGAGCGGCGGCGGGCGCTGTTCGCCGCGCTCGCCGGCCTACCCGGGCAGGCGCTGCTGACCGGCACCGACGCGGCGGATTTCGCGCCGCTGCGAGCGGTCGCCGAGGGGTGGCTGACCGGCGGCGACGGGATGCATCGACAGGCCGGCTGGGCGGCCTGATTGCGGCCCCGGGCCTCGCGAAACGGCATTGGAAGGACTATATCTTTCGCTTCAAGCGTGACCTCCAGGAGTTCCCAATCGGCATGTCCGACGCAACCGAGCCAGGCACGCCTGGCGCCTACGACGCGGCGTCGATCTCTGTCCTCAAGGGGCTCGATGCGGTGCGCAAGCGGCCGGGCATGTATATCGGCGACACCGATGATGGCTCGGGTCTGCACCACATGGCCTTCGAGATCATCGACAACGCGGTGGACGAGGCGCAGGCGGGTTTTGCCACGCGCTGCGAGCTGACCCTGAACGGCGACGGCTCGGTGACCGTGCGCGACGACGGGCGCGGGATCCCGACCGACATTCACCACGAGGAGGGCGTCTCGGCGGCCGAAGTGGTGCTGACGCGGCTGCATGCCGGCGGCAAGTTCAACCAGAACTCCTACAAGGTTTCCGGTGGCTTGCACGGCGTCGGCGCTGCCGTTGTCAATGCGCTGTCGGAATGGATGGAGGTGCGGATCTGGCGCGACGGGCGCGAGCACTTCATCCGCTTCGAGCATGGCGACGCGGTCTCGCCGCTGTCGATCGTCGGGCCGTCGAACCGGCCGAGCGGCACCGAGGTTACGTTCAAGCCGAGCCTCGGGACGTTTACCAAGGTGGAGTTTGATTTTCCGACGCTGGAGCGGCGGCTGCGCGAGCTGGCGTTTCTGAACTCGGGGCTGGCGATCGTGCTGCGCGACGAGCGGCATGCGCCAGCCGAGGAGGTGCTGTTCCGTTTCGATGGCGGTTTGCGCGCTTTTGTTGAATATCTTGATCGCGCCAAGACGTCGGTAATGTCGCCGCCGATCACGGTGGTGACCGAGGAGAGCCAAGTTGGCATTCGGGTCGAGTTCTCGCTGAGCTGGAACGACAGTTTCCATGAGACGATGCTGTGCTTCACCAACAACATTCCGCAGCGGGACGGCGGTACCCACCTGGCGGGTTTTCGCCAGGCGCTGACCCGCGTCGTCACGAAGTATGCCGAAGGGATGGGCAAGAAGGAGAGCGTCTCGCTGACCGGCGAGGACATGCGCGAGGGCATGACGGCGGTGCTGTCGGTGAAGGTTCCGGACCCGAAATTTTCCTCGCAGACCAAGGACAAGCTGGTCAGCTCCGAGGTGCAGCCGGTGGTGCAGGCGGCGACGGCGGATGCGATTGCGCACTGGTTCGAGACGCATCCGCGGGAGGCGCGGGCGATCATCGGCAAGGTGGTGGACGCTGCCTCCGCGCGCGAGGCGGCGCGGCGGGCGCGCGAGCTGACACGGCGCAAGGGCGTGCTCGACGTCTCGACGCTGCCGGGCAAGCTGGCCGATTGCCAGGAGCGCGACCCGTCGAAGAGCGAGATCTTCATCGTTGAGGGCGACAGCGCCGGCGGTTCGGCCAAGCAGGGGCGCGATCGCAAGTTTCAGGCGATCCTGCCGCTGAAAGGCAAGATCCTGAATGTCGAGCGGGCGCGGTTTGACCGCATGCTCGGCTCGGCGGAGATCGGCACCTTGATCACGGCACTCGGCACCGGGATCGGTCGCGGCGAGCCGGCTGATGGCGGCTTCAACGTCGCCAAGCTGCGCTACCACCGCATCGTCATCATGACCGACGCCGACGTCGACGGCTCGCACATCCGCACCTTGCTGCTGACGTTCTTCTTCCGCCAGATGCAGGACCTAATCGAGCGCGGCCATCTTTTCATTGCCCAGCCGCCGCTGTATCGCGCCAAGCGAGGCAATGAGGAGCGCTACCTCAAGGACGACCGGGCGCTTGAGGATTACCTGATCGACAAGGCGCTGGGCGCTGGACGGCTTGCCTATGCGGATGGCCGGGTTTTTGAGGGTGCGGCGCTGGTTGCCGAGGCCGGCTGGCTGCGCGAGGTGGCGATGTCGTTGCGGCGCTTGGCCAACGACGCCGTGCCGACGGCGTTGCTGGAGCAGGCGGCGATTGCCGGCGTGCTGACGGCGGACCCGGCGAAGGCGCAGCAGCGCGCGCAGACCCTGGCGGCGCGGCTCGATGCGGTGTCGCTGCCGACGGAGCGCGGCTGGAAGGTGGTGGCTGACGCCAGCGGGCTGACGCTGGCGCGCGTGGTGCGGGGCGTGGCTGAACGTTACGGCTTCGATGCGGCGGCACTGCGCAGCGCCGAGGCGCGGGCGCTCGACGAGCAGCAGGAGACGCTGGCGGCGCATTTCGCCGAGCCGGCGACGCTGCGGCTTGATGCGACGGAGATCAGGGCGGCGGGCCCGGCGAGCGTGTTTGATCGCATTTTGGCGCAGGGCCGCAAGGGCTTGGCCATCCAGCGCTTCAAGGGTTTGGGCGAGATGAACCCTGATCAGCTATGGAAGACGACGCTCGATCCGGCGGTGCGCACGCTGTTGCAGGTGCGGGTCGGCGACGTTGAGGACGCGGGCCAGGTGTTCTCGACCTTGATGGGTGATGTGGTCGAGCCAAGGCGTGACTTCATTGTCGGCAACGCGTTGAAGGTTGCCAATCTGGATGTGTGAGTCCGGTTTGTGCCCGGACATAATTAGTGCGACTCGGCCACCGTTAGTGGGACTCGTTAGTAGGTTAGTGTGCTTACTGACGAGTCATGTTAGCGGCAGGCGAGACGTTTACTAATGGCTTCCTCGCCCTTGCCGACGCGCACCCGGAGAAGGGTGCGGACGGCGGGGTCGAGTGTCGTTTTCCAGAGCTGGTCGGGGTTCATCTTGCCTAGCCCCCTTGAAGCGCTGGATAGCCAAGCGCTTGCGGCAATGGGCGTCCAGCGGTCATGTCGCTGCACCAGTGCACGAAGGGGTGGACCGCAACCGCACACACGCATCCGGCAGGCGTCCTGCGAAGCTTGATGCCATTGAAGCTAGCCACGCCCGCGAACGGGACTTGGGGGACGAGCCAACCGGTTCTCCACAAAGCGAAGTTGAGTGTCAGTTGTGGCGTAGACGTATCTGACGGCCTGCGTGACCACCGGTCATTAAAGGTGATAACCAACTTGTCTTTGCTTATGCTGTGGATCTTCTTCCAGGTTGCGTCATTGTTGGTGGCCACAAAGAGCTGTGTTGGCCCAAGAGCAAGGCAAAGGTGGCCATCAGCGTGCGCAAAGCTGTCCGTGCTTACAAGCGGCTTGTCTGAGGTAAGAAGCGTGTGCGTCGCACCGCTTAAATCGCAGATATACCCCAGCGCATGTTTATAATGGCTTGGTTGACCTCTTCGCTGTCTGTGATCTTCATCAGCATGTCACCCCAAGACTTACCGGCTGCATAATCTCGCAATCGGTCTTCAACGTATGCCCGCGAAAAGCCAGGACTCTCCAGCCGCGGCAGCGCAGAAAGATATCAGTCTGGTCGAGCTGGCCGACTTGCTGCGGACTGAGCATGGCGCTTCGTTCGGGGCCAGCACCGTCTGGCGCTGCCTCGACCGCCACGGCATGACCTTCAAAAAACGGCGCATGCCGCCGAGCAGGAGCGGCCCGACGTCGCAGCCCGGCGCCGGGCTTGGTTCGCCGCCCAGCCTGATCTCGACCCGCAGCGCCTGGTGTTCATCGACGAAACCGGCGCCTCGACCAAGATGGCCGGCTGCGCGGCCGCGCCCCGCAAGGAGAGCGCTGCCGTGCCGCCGTACCGCATGGGCATTGGAAGACAATGACCTTCACTGGTGCGCTCCGCGTAGACGGTATGACCGCGCCCATGGTGCTTGACGGGCCGATGAACCGGTCGCATTCCAGGCCTACATCGAGCAGGTGCTGGTGCCTACACTCCGCCGCGGTGACGTCATCATCATGGACAACCTACCCACCCATAAAGGCGCCAACGTGCGACAGACGATTGAAGCCGCCGGAGCGACGCTGCGCTACCTGCCGCCTTACTCACCCGACTTCAACCCACTCGAGAACGCCTTCTCCAAGCTCAAAGCATTCCTGCGCAAGGCTGCCGCGCGGACCATCGACGACCTGTGGGGATGTGATCCGCGATGCCTTGCCGACCTTTACGCCACAGGACTGCGCCAACTACGTCACCGCAGCCGGATATGAGCCAGACTGAACGGATTCTGCTCTAGCCGCATCTTTGTGAGACCACTCGTAATGAAAAGTGGTATCCGCCCTCTAACGCCAAGATGGTTTGCCGACAGCTGTGCGGCATTTCCGAACGGCACCGAAGAACACTGTGAATGTGCTCAGATATGATAGGATCCAGCGTAGCATTCCGCACTCGCACTCGAGGTATTATTCTGGACCACTGACCAGTAACGGTCTGGCGACAGCCGTCGCACTTCAGAGCGGCAAGAAGGGCTTCTCCGTGGCTGATAACGCGCTCAGCCTCACCTCGAGTAACAACCCTACCGTGACCCGCCAGGTTCGCGAATGGCACCGACAACTGCCTTAGAGACGTTGCCGCCTGGGCCGCAACGATAAACGGCTCGAACACGCCCATCTGGCCTCGCTTCTTGAAAGCTGTTGAGGCCCGGCTTGCGAAGCGCTGCAGCATATCATCGGCGTGTCGAAGTTCGTTCCTCGGACCGCGTATGAACGGCATCGAGACCTTCAGGCGCTCGCTCACCACGGCCAAGTGCTGGTCGAGCAGCCCGCGAGCCTTGTTGGCCGCCGAAGACGGGTCGATGTCCAACAAAGCCCACGAAGGCTCGAACCCAACTGGCGAGCTACTCCACTGAATGATTTTGTTGCATGGATCGCCGCGGCATCGGCTGGGGTAGGATGATGCTGGGCGTGTTGCCTTTACTATACGGGGCAGGTCCTACTCCGGCGAATGGCTGCTCGAGAAGCACGGAACCAAGACACGGCGGTCCTGGCGCCAGCTGCACATCGCCGTGGACGCCGACACCGGGCAGATCGAGGCGGCCACGTTGACCACCAACGACGTCGACGATGCCTCGCAGGTTGGCGCCTTGCTCGATCAGGTAGACGGTCCGGTGACCTCGTTCACCGCCGAGGGTGCTTACGATCAGGACGGCGTCTACGGCGAGGTTGTCGCGCGTCATTCCGAAGCGTCCGTAATCGTCCCGCCGCGCTCCAGCGCCGTGCCGAGCGACACTGCACGAATGGCGCCGACGATGCGAGACCTGCACCTGCAGATCACCGCCGAGCGCTGCCGCATGGCTTGGCAGAGGGCCGCTGGCTACGACTGGCGGGCTCTGGTCGAGGCAGACATCAGCCGCTTCAAACGGGTCATGGGTAACGGTCTACGAGCGCGCACCGATCAGCCCCGAGCGAGCGAGGTCGCGATTGCCGTCAAAGCGCTGATCCGGATGCTGGAGCTCGGCCGTCCAGAATACGTCCGCCTCCCGTAACAGCAAAAGAAAATGGACGGACCGCTACCGTCTGCTGATCCGTGCAACACAGTCGCGTCAGGTCACAGCATCCTTGATCGAGTTCACCAGGGTTCCGATCCCACCCACCGTGATCTCGCAGACGTCGCCCGCCTTCAGAAACAGCGGTGGCTTGCGCGCATAGCCGACGCCCGCCGGCGTACCGGTGGCGATGACGTCACCTGGCTCCAGCGTCATCACCTCGGATAGCACCTCAATCAATGTCGGCACGTCGAAGATCATCTCGGACGTGCTGCCGTCCTGCATGACCACACCGTTCACCCGCGAGGTGACGCTCAGCCCGCGCGCCCCATCCGGCAGCTCGTTCGCGGTGACCAGCATCGGCCCGAAGCCGCCGGTCTGATCGAAGTTCTTGCCCATGGTCCACTGACTCGACTTGCGCTGATAATCGCGCACCGAACCATCATTGAAGCAGGCATAACCGGCGACGTGATCGAGCGCCTGTCCGGCTGAGACCCGCGTCGCAGACCGCCCGATCACGACGGCGAGCTCCGCCTCGAAGTCGAGCTTGTCGGACGTCGGCGGCCGCAGGATCGGCTGGCCATGCGCCACCAGCGAGGTCCTGGTCCGCATGAACACCGCCGGATAATCCGGGATCGGGTTGCCGCCCTCCTTCGCATGATCGCGATAGTTCAACCCGATGCAGATGATCTTGCCCGGGTTCGGGATTACCGGGAGCAGATGCAGCCCGGCCATCGGCACCGTCGGGCCAGTCGGCTGCTTCGTCATAACCTCCTGCAATGTCTCGGTGCCGGAAAAGGTCTTGACCACCTCGCCGTCAACGATGCCGTGCCGCGGCTGGCCGTCCTGCAGAAAGCTGATGATCTTCAAGCCGCGTCTCCATTCATCCCGGTTGCAGCGTCGCGCGCGTCCCGCTCAGCGTCCGCCGAACGCACTGGCCTCGTCGAACCATCGCTGGGGCGGCGTTTGCCAGCCGCCAATCCGAAAGTCCGGTGCCTGCCAGCGCAGCGGCTCGTCCTCGATGTCGATCGTCTGGTAGTGGCTCGGGAACAGTTCCACGCGATGGCCGTCCGGATCACGCAAATACAGGAACCGCGCGAGCCCCGGGCTGAAATGCCGCGCTGGCCCGAACTCCACCTGGTCGCCAAACCCGGCGCGCACGAACAAATCCGCCGCCGTCATCAGGTTCTGCGTTTCCGGCACTGTATAGGCCACATGGTGGAGCCGAGGACCCTCGCCCTGAGCAAACACCACATCATGCGGGTTTCCCTTGCGCTGCAGGAACACCATCACCGCGTTGTCGCCAGCGTCGACGACGTACTCGGACAGACGGAACCCGATCGCACTATAGAAGTCGAGGCAGGTCTGCACCTCGGGCGTCACCACCTGCGCGTGGTCCAGCCGCTGCGCGCAGGCGCCGCGGTAAGCCTCGAGATGGTGGAACAGGCGCGGCTTGGTCTCCATCACCGCGCAGAACTCCAGCGGCGTGCCGGCGGGGTCCACCGTCTGCAACGTCCGCCCCTGATGCGCCACCTCCACCCAGGCGGTCGGGTGGCCCGCTTGGGCAAAGTGGACCTGCGCCAACTCGAGGTCCTCCTCGGTCAGCACCCGAAACCCAACCCGCTCGGTGAGCGGCTCGCCCTGCTTCAGCACCAGGCTGTGGTGACAGCCCTCCTCCAACCCGCGCAGCCAGAGCCTGCCCTCCGCTTCGTCGCTGACCACAAGCCCGATCAAGTCTACATAGAACACCCGTGACGCCGCCAGGTCGCGCACGCGGTGCACGACGTGGCTAGCCCGCGTCACGTTGAACGCCGGCTTGTAGACCGCAGCTGGCAGACGGATCGCCATCATTACACCCAGTGTTTACACAGCTTCGATAGTTGACGCACGGCCGAGCATACCTGGCACGCAACGCCGCCTTCTGCACCTTGCCGAGGGCGTGGCGTGGCGATCCATCGACGACGATCACCGTCTTGGGCCGCGCTCCGCCGCACAGTTCAGGATCGCTGCTCGGGCCGTGCACTCACGCGACGGGAGATGCCGAGACAGCCTGCCGTACCGTCACTAGCTCAAGCGGCTTCGCGGTCGGCGATGTTGAGCACGGCGATGTCGCGCAGTAGATCGCCGACGCCGTCGAGCAGGAAGGCAAGGGTCGGCGCGTCGATGATGCGGTCATCCGCGACCTTGTCCTGCACGAACGAGATCACCGTCTGCGGGCGTAGCACAACGCGCACGGCGATCGAGGCAAGCGTTTCGTTGAGCTGCGCGTGGGCGCGCGCGCCGCCGACCCCACCAAGCGACGACGTGATGGTGTAGGCGGTCTTGCCGGTCATCGTGGAGCGCCCATACGGTCGAGACGTCCAATCAAGCGCGTTCTTGAGCATGCCGGGTAGGCCGTGGTTATACTCCGGTGTCGCAATGACCAGGCCGTCCGCGACGCGGATGGCCTCACGTAGCGCCGCCACTGGAGCAGGCGGTTCGGCGGTGTCAAGGTCCTGGTCGTAGATCGGAATGGTGCTGAGCGGGTGGACAATCAGCTCGGCCCGTCCAGTGAGTGAATGGCCAAGCGCGCGCAGGATGGCGGTGCTGTAGGATTGCCGGCGAAGGCTGCCCGAGAGGCCTAGCAGGCGGGGAGTCGACATCGGGGATCCTCCTCCATGGCAGGCCTGATTAATCGGGCAGGCCAGCGTCGCTCGCCAATCGGCCGTTGGCTGCAGCCTGTCGAGGGTCCGTTTTGCTAGGTTCCATTGTGAGAAGTACTTCATAAATGCCAAAGCCGTCAACTTGTTTTCCGATCGCCTGCCTGGCTGCGAGATCCAACGCGAGGCAGACATGACATCAGCTGACCCGCCGGATCGAGGTGGCAGCGCGTGACGCGGCCGGACTCGGACAGGCAGGCCGGATAATTGACGCTACGCCGTTGCTGGGGTACCTCTCATTTCTGAGTCGATCGGACGGATGAGGCGCCGTGCAAGATACCGACATTCGTTCGACCGCACTCGTCGTCGGCGCTGGCCCGGTCGGGCTGATGACAGCGGTGCTACTGGCGCGGCACGGCGTCCGCTGCACCATCGTGGAGCGCTTCCAGACCCGGCACGGCGCGCCCAAAGCGCATGCGCTCAACCCGCGTTCGCTGGAGATCTGCCGCGCCGCCGGGCTCGACATCGCGGCGATGAAGCGGCGTGGGACGCCGGCAAATGAAGGCGGGTGGGTGCGCTTCGTGACCACGCTTGCCGGCGACGAGATCGGCGCCATGCCTTACGAGCGGCAGGACGAGCAGGTGCTCGAGCTCACGCCGACGCCGCTCATCAACCTGGCCCAGCCGCTGTTCGAGGACGTGCTGCTCGAGGCGGTGGCGAGCTCGCCGCTGATCGAGCTGCGACGCGGCGTGACCTGGGTTGGCTGCGAGCAGGCCGGCGACACGGTGACGTCGGTGGTCCACGATTTGAGCTCGGGCGAGCGGACCAGCCTCGTCAGCCGCTACGTCATCGGCACCGACGGCGCCGGCAGCGCCGTGCGGCGCGCGCTCGGCGTCACGATGCTTGGCGACAGCGCCGCGCAGGCCTTCACCACGATCCATTTCGCCGCCAACCTGCGCGACATTGTGGGCGGGCGGCCAGCCATCCTCTACTGGATCATGCAGCCGCCGCACACCGGGGTGCTGATCGCCTACGATCTCGGCAGCCGTTGGTGCATGCTCTACCCGCACGACCCTTCCGTGCCGCGCGAGCGCTTTACCCCCGAGCTGTGCCGGGAGATCCTCGACCATGCGATCGGCGAGGCCGGGCACGCGCTGGAGATCAAGCACGTGCTGCCCTGGGCGCTGGTCTCCGAGGTGGCGGTGCGCTACCGGGTGGGCCGGGTGTTCCTGGTCGGCGATGCGGCGCACCGATTTCCGCCGACGGGCGGGCTGGGGCTGAATACCGGGCTGCAGGACGCGCATAACCTGGTGTGGAAGATCGCGGCGGTCGAGCAGGGTGTGGCGTCAGATGCGCTGCTCGACAGCTATCAGACCGAGCGGCACGCGGTGGCCGTGACCAACTCGGCGCAGAGCTACAAGAACGCTCAGCGGATTTTGAAGCTGCAGCAGGCGCTGAAATCCGACGACGCGGATCAGGCGGGCGGATTGTCGCGGCGGCTGCGCGACCCGGCGGCGCAGGCTGATATCCAGCGGCAGATCGCGAACCAGCGCGAACACTTCGACAGCCTGGCGCTGCAGCTCGGCTTCGTCTACGGCGCCGAGGGCGACGAGCCCACGGACGTCTCCGACTTCCGGCCGCGGCTGGTCGTCGGCGGTCGGCTGCCGCATGCCTGGCTGGAGCGGGGCGGCAGGACGGTGCCGCTGCTCGACCTGCTCGACGATCGCGGCTTCACCCTGCTCGTCGGCCGCGACGCGGCGGGGATGCTCAACGACGCCGGGTTTACGGCCTCACAGGTCCGGGTGGTCGCCGAAGAATTGAACTTCACCGACCCGCAGGGCTCGCTGCGCCGGTTTGTCGCGCTCGCCGAGGGAGCGGCGGTCCTGGTGCGCCCCGATGGCCACGTGGCGGCCATCCTGCCGCCGTCGCAGGCGGCGGCGCTGCCGGGCAGCCTGGCGGCGCTGCTTGATGGCGCTTTGTGCAGGTCGGCGGCATGATCGTGCACGCCGTGATGTTCACCTGGAAAGCCGGCGTGACCTCCGAGCAGGTCGAGGCGGTGAGCGTCGCCATCGCGGCGCTGCACGGCGCTGTCCCCGGCCTGCTGTCGATCCGGGGTGCGCCGGATTTGCGGCTGCGCCCCGGCAACCCGGACTACCTGCTGATCGCCACCTTCGACGACGAGGCCGCGTGGCGCGGCTACCAGGCACATCCGCAGCACAAGGCGCTGCTGGCCGAGTGTATTGATCCCATCCTGTCGCATCGCTGCGCGATGCAGGCGCTAGCATAGGAACGCTTGTCATCACGCACTCGACTGCGTCATCGGTTGAGTATGCAGCAGTTCACCAAGCTGACGCGACAGCGCCAGGCCCGATGCTGCGTCATTCAAGCTGACGATTGTCGCTCGCCAATGGGGCAAGATTAAGCCGTATGCCAGCGATAGACAGCACGGGGCGGCCCAGCCGGGTCCAATGCTGCTAGACTATATCAGGCCGCCAGCATCGGCATGTTTCGCTCCATGGCGTCGGCAGACGGTGCGATGAGGCCGACGGCTCGCCCCACGACCGGCGCTTAAATCATCGCTCGAGAACGTTCGCCGAGGTGAGGGTCAAATTAATGCCGCAGAGTTGCCGGCCATAGTTTTCCATGCAGGTTTGTATGTTATGCGCCGCGTGCATGCTGCCGGCACGGCAGTTGCGCGCGATAAGCTGCAGCGGTTGCTTCTTGGCGATGGCGGAAGCGCCGGACGCCTTGAACAGCGTCTCGATCGCGGTCGCACAGCTGTCCCAAACAAAGGCCGAGTCAGCATGATAACCAATAGTGTCTGCGGGCGTCGCCTCGCGCCCATCGTCGTACAGCCTGTCAATGTCATCGAGCGCTGCTTCGGCAACACGCCGCGCCGCCTTGATCTGCATCTGAGCGTAGCCGACGTTCAGATGGGTGATCGGCGCATCTAGCTGGCGACGATATGGCGAATAGGCGATCGCCTTCTTGCCAATGCTGTCGAGGAACAGCTCCATGGCGTGCTCAGCCATACCGACGGCGTTGCCCGAGCCAACCATGATCGAGCGGCCCAACCCTCCAGGCCGCAAGCCGAGCCCGTGCTTCTTGAGCGCGGCGAGCCGCTCACCCAGGATCTGCGGCGAGCTGAAGCGCTCGTTCGGAACAAACAACTCCTCGTCGATCGCGATGGTGGCACTGCCGGTGCCGGCCATTCCCATCGAGTCCCAATCATCCAGCCTTGTGTAACTCTCCTTCGGGACCAACACCATGCCGACCTTCGAGTCTTCCACCTCGTCGTAATACACGGCGAGGTAGGCGTGAGACGCGTGTGCGCTGGCGGTGGCAAACGGCCAGGCGCCACGCACCATCCAGCCACCGTCCACCTGTCGCGCCGTGCCGGCCAGGCGACGCGTGCTGCCGCCTACGGCGCAGGTGCGACTGCCGACCCATGGCTCGTTGTAGACGGGCTTCACCACGTCCTCGGGAAAGGCGGCGCTCCACATGTTTCCACCGGTCGACGTCCAGAGCGTCCAAGCCGTGGACCCGCAGCCGCTGCCGAGAGCCTCGTAGACGCTGAAGAGCTCCCTTGCCGAGTAGTCCGCGCCGCCGAACCGCGGCGGCATCGCCAGGCTGTAGACCCCCGTGTCGCTCAGGCGCTCGACGACCTCCTGCGGAACACGGCGCTGCCGTTCGGTCTCGCTCTGCATGCCGCGCAACCAGGGGCGCAGGGCAGCCAGCTTGTCGATGACGACCTGCACGGGCGGCTCAGTGGTCTGAGTCGCTGCCGAGCCCTTGGTCGCAATCTGTTCCTTGTCAAAAAATTTCGTCATTCTTCCCATCCCCCTATCGTTCTTATCGATGGGCCGAACCTTGGCCCCAGTCACCATGGTTGCGTGGCGCGAGCGTTTCCCTCACACGTCACCACCATTGCATGTCGAACCGCGGCTGTGAAGAGTCACCAAGAGACTTGGTGAGACAACGAGCGCTGCACCGGCTGCAGGATGGTCGGTGTCCGCGCGCCGACAGTGTTGCGCGCCACCGCGGCGTCGCGGTTGCAGGTTTCAGCGTGGCCGAAACTGTTGCGTTATTCGAACAAGCCGCGACAGTCAGGATCCCGAGGGACCGTGTAAGCCACGAGTGACGCCCGCCTGCTGCCATCACGATGGATGGCGCCGCCCAGCCCGACTTCGGATCACGGCGCGAGACGTTGTCGTGCCGCGCCTGGTTCCTTCGAGAGCGGCAACTTTCTATCGTGCCCTGGTCTGGGCGCCTCTAGCGTCAAGCAACGGAGCTTCCGCCTCAGCACGTCGCCCGACACTCGCGCGGACACCAATGCGCTCCGACGCCTTGCAACGGCCGTCACCGCTCGCGCTGACACCATCGGTGCCGGCGCGGGCGGTGACGAACCGGGCCTGCGCGCTCAGAACCAGGTGAACAGGTTGAGCAGTATGTTGAGGTCGCTGCCGGTGCTTCTTGTGTAGGTGACGACCGTTGGATGGTCGGTGTAGCCAACACCGAAGTTGAGGTTCACGCCCGGCAGAACATGCGCGCTGTAGGCGATCGTGTAGGTATTGGCGTTCTTGTGCACGAGCTCGCCGAACCCGCCCGCCAGGCGAACGGCGTCGTCGCTGAAGACGTTCTGATTGGCAACCGCGCTGATCAGATCGAACGGACGGCCCGGGATCAAGCCGAAGGCATAGATGCGACCCTCATAGTATTGGCTGAATATATTGAAGTAGGACGGCGCATACATGACGGACACGCCGGCGAAAACACCCCGAATGGCAGAACCAGGCCCAGCGTTAGGTGCGAGCTGGAAGAGCTGACGGTCGGCAAGAATGTAGAGCCCGAAATTGCCCTGGTGTTTTAGCCCGGTGGTGATGTCCGTGTAACGGCTCGAGGTGTAGTTGACGGCACCACGAAGCCACGTCGCCATCTGGCCCGGTGCCGGCGGTTGGCGATAGCCGATCTCGTCGATCACGAACACGCCGGAATTGGGCACCACGAAGCGCACCCCGCTCGGATTCTGCAGACGCTCGGCCTGGACGCCGTCTGGGCTCAGCGCCCGTTGAACGCCGATCTTGTCGTAGAAGAAGCGGGTGAAGTTGGTCTTGACGTTCAGCCCGTATGACGGGAAGCCGCCGAGGTTCTGGCCGTTCTCGAAAGGCACGGCGGCGTTGTCGCCGAAGATGCCGCTGGCCAGGTTGCCACCAACCTGGGTGCCCAGGAACTCCAGATTGTTCGACAGCTCGCCGAACTTGATCTCGACGCGCTTGTGGAAGAGCGTCTGATAATAGCTGAGTTCCGACACGCCGATGCCGTTCGGGCCGTTCGGCTGCCAGTCAGTCGAGACGAAGAACATGCCGAGCGAGATCTGGCCGTCGGGGATGCCGTAGCGCTGGAGATCGTACTGAACGAAGAAGGCGTTGTCCAAATCGTAAGTCGGAAGCTGACCGTTATAGCCCTGCAGGTCGCGGCTATGCGGACCGAACGCGTTGCCGGGCGGAAGCGCATGCCGGAGCAAATTGTCTTCAAACGTATCGTCGGTGAAGCCGAGATAGCTGATGCCGAGATCGGCGAGGTCCTTGCGCAGGCCAAAGGCGCCTTGGTCCACCGTGTCGGCCGCGCTCGGTAACGGCACGATCCACCCTCGGATCTTGTACTGGTCGGCCTCGGCGTTAGGATTGATCCGTTGAGGCGGCGGTGGGATCGTGTACGCCCCGAGCCCGCCGCCGCCCGCGGGTGAACCTCCAAGTGGGGGCGCGGCCTGGATCGGTCCGGTCGCTGAGCTTGGCGACGTCGCCGTGGTCGACGGCACCGCTTGCGCCATCTGCACCGCCGAGGCGTCGACCGCCGGATCGATCGACACCTCGACGCCCCGCTGCGCGCCTGACGCGTCCGGCGAGGGTGACGACGCAGCCTGCGCTATCTGCGTCGCGGCTGGCATGCTTGACGACCCGGACTGGATGACCTGCGCGGCTTGGGCGTTCGGGCCCGGGTCGGCGGCAAAAACCGGGCCTGCAAGCAGTGTCGAGCACGACATCAGGGTCAACAGGCCAGCTGACTGACGCATCCTTGTCATAGGACGATCCTCCCATTGTTTTCTCGGCGTTTCCCGAGTTCTTTTATTTGCGGTTGTGCAGGATGCGGACAACATCGTGGTGAAGCACACCGCCGCGCAAAGCTGTCGCCAACGCCGATGGTGGACTTATCGATCTGTGCAGTATCGGGGTGATTGAGCTTTAGATAACCTCCCGCACGCTTCTTTTTCGTTGCTGTAGTCGTTAGGTCACTAGGTGTCTCTTGTCAACGCGCCTAGCAGGTCGCGAGCACGGGTTTGCGCCCTCATCGGCGGAACGGCCGAACAAATGGCCAGTTTGTAACAGGCGACTGCAAGGCCTTCGTTGCTGAACGACAGCAGATGCTCGCATCATCGTTTGCACTGTCGCTGCCGATTTGGACGCACCGGCGACGCGAAGAAAGCTCGGAAGCGACGTGACGCGGCTGACGATGACGCGACACCTGGCTGTGCAGGTTTGACCCCTGCCGGGACACGCGCTTGCTAGATGCTGAGCGTGTTCGCTAGCCACTGAAGCCGAGCTTTGCTCGACGACGGTCGCCGCACTGCCCACGTCATCGCAACGGCGGCGACCGCGCCTCGGCCGCGCGACGTTCGACATCAACGATTGAAGCGTTGCGCAGAGCTGCGCCTCACCGCCAGTGCCGGGCAGGCGCCGATCTGTTCGCCGTCTATGCGGACGGGTTCCCCAGCCTGCTATGAAGCTGAAGGTAGGACGCACGGTCGGCGCCGGAGTGAATTATATGCCGGCCGTGGTTGTTTGACGGAACGTTGTCCGCTCCAGGCATGACGCCACCCAGCAGATGAGTGCCGCTGACGACGAGCCGCAACTGTTCACCTGGTTGCAGCGCCAGCCCGACCGGAAACAGGTCGATGTCGATGCAGGCAATCTCGCCGGGTGCAAGCTTCTCGACGCGGTCGAAACTATGGACTGGTATGTCGTTCGTCGAGTGAGCCGCGTCCAGGTGACGCATCGACACGCGTAGGCGACCATTTGATCCTTTGTATTTCAGGATGGCGGCACCTTTCTGCGTCAGCGCCTGCATTTTCGGGCCGTGGTTCGGAACGTTGAACTGCTCGAGCGGCTCGCCAGCGGCATTCAGCTTCTGCAGGACGACAAAGATGTCCATATCGTCGGAACCATCCGCCTCGACCCAGAGGTGCAGCTTCGGATACCCCACAAACTCGGTCGCCTGCTCCACCCGGATGGCGAAAGACACCCTGCCGGCTTCGGATTCTGCGTCGTAGGTGGCCGTGGCGGCACCCGGCACCTCGGTGGTCAGCGCCAGCGACGCCCCATCCAGGTAGTACTGGATCACTGAAGCATCTGCGGGCGGAAACGCCTCCGCCGGCAGGTTGATGCGGTCGCCGCCTTCCAGGTCGAGCACGGCATAACGCACGTGCGGCGTATTCTCCCAGCCGTTATCGGCGCCTTTCAGAAAGTGGTCGAAGAAGCGCAGGTGATCGGCCAGGTTCGCGTCTTCGTAGTAATCCGGCCATTCCATGGTGTTGTGGATACGCAACCACTTATCCTTGGAGGCGATCCGGCGCCAGCCGCGGAACGTTCCGGGCGTGTGGATGCTGTTGGAGTAGCTCGCCACGACGTAGGCCGGAACGGTGATCTTCTCAAAGTCTGGAATCTTGGTCTGCCAAAACTCGTCCAGTAGAGGGTGGCGTTCAGCCTCGCTGACGAGATCCTCGCGCCGGTTCTTGCCAACGAAACTCGTCGACAGCTGCCGCGGGAACGGGAAATCCGGGATACCACCGCGCATGATGAGGTCGCGATAGATGTCGCTCATGCCTTCCCACGGCGCGATGGCCGCGAGATGCGGCGGCTGCTCAGCCGCGACGAACCATTGTGAGATCGCAAGGTAAGAATTGCCGCTTGTGCCGACCTTACCGTTGCACCAGTCTTGCACGCCGAGCCACTCGATCAGATCGTGGTAATCCTGGCCCTCTTGCCGGCTCCAGACGCGTATGTCGCCCTCGGAGCCAAAAGAGCCCCGCGGGTCGGGATTGCAAATGGCATAGCCGTTCGCACACCAGAACGCCGGATCGGGACCCTCGAACTTCATCAGACCGGAGACCGTCGCCGGCTCCATACCAAGCAATCCAAACAGGTCCATGTAGCGTGGCGCGTTGCCGCGGCTCTTTCCATACGGGCTCCACGCGACGATCGCCGGCACCTTGTCGGTCCCGGCTGGCCGGAAAACGTCCACGTAGATCGTCACGCCGTCACGCAGCTTCACGGCGACATCTTTTTCAAAGACGATGTCCACCGGCAGCGCACGGAAACGAGGATCGACCTTGAAGCCGGCAGGCAACACGCGCGTGCCCGGCTCGAAACGACTGAAGGCGCCCTGCTCGGCAGCCTCGTCGAATGGGTAAGCAGGGGTGAACACCGGCTCGTCGTCAAACATGTGTTGTCTTTCCTCACCCGACGCCAGACTCAGCAGCCCATACGCAATCGCTCGGCAACATCGCTGCCGTCTGCCACCGGTGGACCGAAAGCTCGGTGACGGCGGGTTTGGGCCACGCTCTTGTCTTGACCTAGATGACTTGGTGACCTAGTGAAAGTCAACGGTATCAAGACCTGGGGAAACGGAAATGGCCGTGGCGGTTGTCAGGCCATCAACTGCGTTCAATCCGCACACTCGCTGCGTGGCTGTCCGACCCGGGCGCAACGGCCGGCGCAGCATGCCGACTACTTGGTAGCCATCGTGCAGGGCATCGCGGTGACCGATCTATCCGATCAACGTCGTCCGCTCGGTAGCGTCGCAAACCGGCAGGACCCGCCGGAACCCGCCGATATGACGACGACAAAACCAGGAGGAAACGAGTATGCTTCTGACAGGGGTGTTTGCCGGACCGGTCGCCGGCTTGCAATATCGGACACCCAGCTGCTCCGGACTGACGAACGAGAAGGGTGAGTTCAACTATCAGGCGGGCGAACGGGTTGCCTTCCTGGTCGGCGGCGTGGCGTTCGGCTACGCCACCGGCGCACCCAGAATCAACCTCGCGCAGACCGTAAGCCGGGTCGACGGCAACATACACAAGCTGCTCGATCCCGGCCTCACCAACATCGCACGCTTCCTGTGCAGCCTGGACCGTGATGGCGACCTCGATGGCGGGATCGCGATCGCACCTGAAGTGCACGACATCATCGGCGGCCGGTGGATCAACTTTCGTCGCGATGTCGACTTTACCGGACCTCATCCGGAATACGTCCAGGAGTTCGAGAAAGATCCTGAGGTTGCTGCATTGCTCGACGAGCTTGGCCGCGGCGGCGCTTTTACCGCCCGCACGCCCCGTCTTCTGTGTTCGGCCGCCGCCGCCCGCAACGAGGTGCGGCGGAACATCCTCGGCATCCGACGGTACAGAAACATCAAGGTCCCGCTGCAAAACGGTTCCTACGTCTACGCGGACGTCTTCCGGCCCGACAAGGACGGGCGCTTCCCGGTGGTGATGAATTGCGGGGTCTATGGCCGGGCGTTCCACCATCACTCCATCTGTGACGAGTCCGGCATTGAAAAGCATGAACAGGAGGAAGAACGCTACTTCCAAGGCAACTCGGATGGGCTGATCTTCGAGAACCATGAGACCGTGAACACGGCCGACTGGGTGCCGCACGACTACGCGGTCATGCGGGTCGATGGCCCGGGCACGGGCGGAAGCCCGGGAAAGCTCGCACCCTGGGGCTTCTCGACGGCGGAAGCCTACCGAGACGCCATCGAGTGGGCGGGCGAGCAGTCTTGGTCAAACGGCAATGTGGGTCTGTGGGGCATGTCATACTACGCGATGACGCAGCATGCGGCCGCCAGCCTTGCGCCGTCGCACCTCAAGGCGATGATCGCGATCGGCACCGACGTCGATTTGTATGAGGAGGTTGCCTACACCGGTGGTGTCCTGAACAGCGAATTCTTCCCTTTCTGGTTCAAGGCTGGCGTTCAGACCGCGATCTGTGGCGAGGTCGAAATCGTGGACTTCATGGCAGTCGCGAAGGCGGCGCCGTTCAAGGACTCGAATCTGGTCGGGATCTTCGGGCCGAAATCCGAAGTCCTCATGAGTCCTGACATGAGCAAGGTCACGGTTCCGCTCTGGGCGGTCGCTTCTACGACGCATCCGGCACATTTCCACCAGCTTGGCGCCAGCGAAGCCTACCTTGCCACGAAAACGACGAACAAGAAGATTGATTTCTGGGAGGACTGGTTCACCAGGTCATATTCCGCGGCTTCGGTCGCCGACCATAGGGCCTTCTTCGACTTCTGGTTGAAGGGGATAGACAATGGCATCATGCAGAAGCCTCCGGTGCGGCTGGATGTCCGTACTGGAGACGGCAGCTCTTACTTGCTTGAAGCGGACGAGTGGCCGATCGCCAGCACCAAGTACGTCAGATTGTACCTCGACGCTGCGCCGTCCGATTGGGCGGGTGACTCTCAGCGGGATGATTTCCTGCGATTGTCGTTTACCGAGGCGAGCGAGGACCATCGGGCGGATTACGCGGCCGAGATACCGCTCGAGCGTCGCGCCGGCCCACCCTCCCCGGTCCTGGCGCTGCTCGCCTGGCAGACGGGAATCACCTTCATCACCGAGCCCATGAGTGAAGACATGGTGTTTGCCGGCTACAGCCGGGCGCGGCTATGGGTCTCATCCACCAGCCCGGACATGGACATCTTCGTGGCATTGCGCATCCATGACGAACAGGGCCGGGAAGTTGATTATGTCGGACCCGGAACGATGGGAATGCCGACGTCGCATTACCCGTTGGCAAAGGGTTGGCTGAAAGTTTCGCACAGGAAGGTGGATAAGTCGCGTTCGACCGCTTACACGGTGAAGCATACGCATTTGCAGGCTGATCACGCGCCGCTTGAAAACGGCCAGGTCGTGGCGGTCGACATCGAGATCATTCCCAACACCGCCGTAATCCACAAAGGTCATCGAATTCGCCTGGACATCCAGCCGTTTGACGGCTTTCATCACGGCACCCGTCACGCGTATGACCCGAGCTACCATGACGGCGCTCGCAACGCGATCTACACCGGCCCGCACCATCAAAGCTATATCCAGCTGCCCATCGTTCCTGGCGGCAAGCGCTTGTAGGGCCCGCGCCACAGGCTGAGACGCCTTGCGGACCTGCGATAAATGCCTCAAGCAGAGGCTCGACAAGCGATGATCAGGTGATATGAGAAGCCGAGCCACGGTGAGCGCATCGATACCGGCCGAGCCGGTCAAGCCTCGCCGGCGCGTAAAGATCGTGGATGAGATTATCGAAACGCTGCGTCAGGACATCGTCACCCGCCGGTTGCCCCATGGCGCGCGCCTGCCCAGCGAAAAGGAGTTGTCCGACCGTTTCGGGGTCAGCCAGCCCACCGTGCGTGAGGCGATCCGTGCCCTCGAGACGCTTGGCCTGGTGGAGGTGCTGCACGGAAACGGATCCTTCGTACGGAGTCTTGGCGACTATGCCGTGGCTTCAGCGCTCCAGACGCTCCTCCAACTGCAGGGCGTCGGCATTATGGAAGTGCTTGAAGTCAGGCAGGTCTTGGGCCGCTACTCGATCGAAGCCGCAGCCTTGAACGCAACCGACGAGGACATCAGTTCAATCGCTGCGGCCGTTGCCCGGTTTGAGCATGCGGCAGACATGAAGGAAACCAATTACGTTCTTGAATGTATCCTAACCTTTCAACAAGCAATTTCGGCCGCATCGCACAGACCGCTGTTGTATTCGCTTGAGTCGTTCCTGCTTGCACTACTTAACGAGGTGCAGGTTAATTCTTTGAAGAGCCGCGCGGTTCAGTTTTGGCGTACAAGAGCCCTGGAGTTCCAACCGCATCGCGTCGCAATCCTCGCCGGTATTCGTTCCAGAGATCCCGTCAACGCTCGCAAAGCTATGGACCGTTACTTCGAGGCGCAGCACGCTCG
This sequence comes from Acetobacteraceae bacterium, assembly GCA_965198995.1. Classification (GTDB taxonomy): domain Bacteria; phylum Pseudomonadota; class Alphaproteobacteria; order Acetobacterales; family Acetobacteraceae; genus CAXMMR01. The sequence goes on along the minus strand of CBDAQG010000001.1, from coordinate 126,726 downwards.
CTTTGAGCATGACGAAGCTCTTAGATCATTGGACCTCTCTAGCCAGAGGCTGGTCACGATCATATCAAATATGGTTCGTCAATCGAGGGATTAGGGCGTCGCTGTGCTGTGACGCTCCTGACATCACGGAATTACTCGGCCGCTTGTTGACCGTTATAACCTGCGACGCGACGCTGACTTGGATCACTGCCGTCGCGTCGTGCCGCGGCGTCGGGATGGTCATCGAACCAACCCTCGAGCGGATACTTGTACATCCAATCGACAAGCAACTCCCGGCGAGCGATCAACCATACGCCGTTACGCTGCTCGAACTTGTCGACATAACGCGCCCAAAGTTTGACGAAGCTGCCCGTCCAATGATGCTTGTCTGATCCCTGATGGTCAGCATGCAGGTAGGTCTCGACGTAAGCAATATCCGGCCCGTCGAACTCAATCAGGCTGTTCCCGAGAAAATGCTGGGTACGCACGAAGCGGGGCATTTCGGCCGTGAGGAAGTCAAAAAACCCCTCAGCCGTCCCGATATGCAAACTCTTGGGGAACTGTATCCAGGCGTCTTCGTGAAAAGCGCCGCGCACCAGGGCCATGTCGACGCGGTCGAGCCCGCGACAATAGCGCAGCAACACGTCATGGATCTGCGCCCGTGCGCTCAGTTCCTCGAGTGTCATGCTTCCCCCACCAACATCCTATTTTTATATAAATCTAGGTAAGGCGGCCGAGCGGCCTCGTCAATCACCAAGTGACATGGTGTCCTCCATCACGGCAGGGTAGCGAGGGGTCACGGCGTGCGCAGGACTTCGTGATGACATCCTTCCTTGATGACCGACTATATCGCGCGCTAGAATCTATTGACCGATCGGACCTGCAGCTGCACCGCGAGGCCAGGATGCGCCTGCCTTTTACCTTAATGATGCTCACGGTAACGTCGTCTCCTTCAGTGCGTAGGCCTGACTGAACCGGCTGTAGCGCTGGCGCAGGCTGCGGAGGGATCGAAGTATGATTCTGGTGACTGCGGCGCACGGTAACCAGGGCAAGTTGCTGGTTCCCAAACTTCTGGCGGCGGGGGCCGAGCTTCGCGCCTGCGTCCGCTCCGATGCCTCGGCGCGTGCCGTCTGCGACGCCGGCGTAAGCGACGTCGTCGTCGGCGACATCACTGATCCGCAAGTTTTGGCGCGTGCCATGAACGGCGTAGAGACGGTCTATCACGTCGGGCCCACCCTCAACCCGAAGGAAAGAGGGTTAGGCTTCGCTGCGGTTGACGCCGCTGTTCAGGCAGGCGTGAAGCACTTCGTCTTCAGCTCGGTCCTTCACGCTATCATAACCGACCTGACGCAACACGAGGTCAAGCGCGACATCGAGGAGTATCTGCTTTCGTCTGGGCTGGAGTTTACCATCCTTCAGCCAACCAACTTCATGCTTCCCATGCGGCTCCGGCCTGCCTTCGAAAGCGGCGTTTTCCGGCTTTCCTGGTCGCTCGATCGCTATCAGTCGCTGGTGGATCTGGATGATTTGACGGAAGTCGCCGCAGCCGTTTTAACCGACGGCGCCCATCATGCGGGCGCCACTTACGAGCTCGTGGCGCCGGGTCGTTACACCGCCTATGACCTCGCAAAGATCATAGCTGAGGTCGTCGGGCGTGAAATCCTCACCGAGCGCGTCGATCCAGACGTTTTCGTAAAACAGTATCTGCGGGCCAACGACGTGCGGGAGATCCCGTATGAGGTCGGGGTGGCCCGTCGGATCAGCGAGCGTTACAGTCGTTACGACTTCGTAGGCAATTCAAACGTGCTCACTTGGCTGCTTGGCCGACAGCCGACGACATTCGATCGATTCGTGCGTAAAAGCTTCGAGCAATTCCAGCAACACAGCGCGCCACCGCCGAGCGACCGGCGGTAACCGCGATCAACCAGTCTGTGTCGGACTTGCGATGCCTGGCCTGAACGAGCTGGTCGGTGCGCACCAGGGACATCGCCTTCGCGCCCTGCGTCACCGCAGCGACCCGTCACTCATGCGCCGACCCATGGCGGACTGGCCGGCGACGCGAATGGCAAGGTGGTGCTGCGGGCCTCGCACACGCCGCCCAGGGTCGAGGCCAGCGCCGGCGGCGAGGCGCATTTGGAGCTTGGCAACCCATTCCGTTCCCAAAAGAGCATGTCAGCGGCACGCTGCGCTAATCCACCGGTATCTCTTCGTCAGCGACCGATGGCGGAGGGCTCCCTACCAGGCGCCCCTGAGGCACGCGATCAGCGCTCTACAGCCGCCATGACGTCGTCGGAACCCCAGCGTGTCGCGCTGGGTGCTTGGCCAGCTGCCGACCACGTATGTCCAATTCGCTCAGCGGCATGTCGACGCGTATCGACCATTAGAGGCTGATCGCCGCTCTTCGAAGCACGTGCAGCTGACGACAGGGCGATCGACCGTGTCGAGGCTCTCATCATGTGGTAAAGCCCAAGCACCCTGGTGTTACACGCTCCACGAAGGACTGGAAACGACGATTTGGATGGTGTGATCCGTGCGCTGCCACGCGAGACTGAGAACAACGACAAGCGAGGTCGGTCTCGCGCGCGACTGCTTGAGGCGGCCCTCCGGGTCATGTCGGAGCGTGGCATAACCGCCACGTCCGTAAGCGAGATCGCCGCGGCGGCCGACATGGCGAACGGCACGTTCTACCTGCATTTTCGTAACAAGACCCAGGTCGTCGCCGCGGTCTGCAGCGCCGTGACCCTGGCGATGCACAGGGAGATGGACGATCGCCGACTGGCCATCTCCGATGGACCGGAGAGGATTGCGTTCGGAACTCAGCAATTCGTCGAGATCGCGGCGGAGCAACCGGCTTGGGGCCGGCTCCTGCTGTCGGCGTTCACCGAGTTCGACGCCATTAAGGAGGACCTGGCGCGCTACATGCGGCTCGACGTGAAGTTAGGCGTCCGACAGGGTCGTTTTCCTGAGCGCTGCAACGAATTCGTCATCGATTGCCACCTGGCTGTCCTCAGAACCGCAATCGCCGCGCGGCTGGGTGGGGCGAAGCGGGACGTCGGTGCACGTGCCGCCGAGTATCAACTTCGCATTCTTGGCATGACGAGCGAGGAGGCCCGGCGTGTGCGGCTCGCCGGCGAGGCACGCGTCGGCCTCGGCCGACGTAAGCGCGCCGCCGCAGGCGCGGATCGAGGCAAGGCGCGTTGAGCCAGCCTTCGCGCCGGCCGCAAGAGGCGCTTCGCAAAGCCGCTCAGCCGTAGCGAGCTGTTATTTTTGCGGAAGACTCACTTTGGACAGAGATGGATCGCCGCCTAGCTGGTGGCGGCACAGCCGAACCCGCGTTGGTACGTAGCGCGCCTGCCAACAGGAGCACCGCAGTAGCCGCGATCAGCGACATGACACCAAGCGCGCCGAAGATGCTCTGAGTGCTCCATCCTTGGTGCAGCGCGACCGCAAACACGCCCGGAACCATCACCTGACCGGCACGTCCCCAGCCCATGGCCCAGCCTGCTGCGGTCGAGCGCATGCCGATCGGGTAGACTAACGTCACCAGCGAGACGCCGCCCGAGACACCCATCCCGACCAGTACGCCGACCAACATCACGAACACCGACTCCGCCCCGATGGAACTCGGCCAAATCCCCAACGCGGCGGTTGCAGCGGCGCCGGCGACGAGTGGACCAAACAACGCCCGCACCAGCCCAAGGCGATCGATCAACTGCCCGGCGATGATGAAACCGATACACGATCCAAGCCCAACGAACGAGGCGGCGACAGCCGACGCCGCAGGCGAGACGCCGTTCTGCTGCAGGATCGTCGGCAGCCAAACCGTGCACGCGGTTATCCCAAAACAGGCGAACAACATCAGCCAGAGAGATAATGTGGCTATGGTCCTGCCGTTTTGAAGCAGGTCGATTGGGCTGCCGGCACGGCTCGCGTACGGCAAGGAGACGAGTGTGGCCCGTGCCGCCTGCAGGGACAGGCCAGGCGCGATCACGGCAAGGATCCAATCGGCTTGCTGATCCTTCGCTCGACGCAGCAGAAAGCCGATCGACTCTGGCAGGAGCACCAATAGGATAAGCGCTATCGCAATCGGAACCGCCCCGCCAAAGTAAAAAATGTAGCTCCAGGAGGCTCGGCTTAAGATCCAGCTGCTCAACAAGCTGCCGAGAAGAATGCCAAGCGGGAATGCCGCGTAAACCAAGCTCACAACGGTCGCACGCCGCTCGACGGGCGTGTACTCGGAGGCCAGCGACAGGAAGCAAGGCGTGGCCCCACCGAGGCCGATGCAGGCTAGCATGCGCATGCCCACCAGCATCGGCAAGTTTTCCGCCCAGGGCGTCAGCAAGGTAAACCCGCCAAAAAGAACGGTTGCGGCAATGAGGATCGGCTTACGCCCAAAACGATCAGCCATCCCACCAAGAACAACCGCGCCGACCGCGGCACCGAGCCAGGATCCGGAGATGACCCATCCCATCGCGCTAGGGACAACGTGCAGTGCTCTCGCGATCGAAGGCGCGCCGATGCCAATGACCTGGGTATCGTTGCCGTCCAGCATCGCCACCAGGGCACACAGGAGAAGCGTCCTGATCTGCAGGCCCGAGAACCGACGGCCATCCAGGAACGATGTGCTTATGCTGACAGGCGACGCGCTTGTCATGGCTGGGCTTTGCCGGCCGCCTCGCTAAATGGGCCCATGATGGTATCGCATGACCGTGACGGCTTGCGATTACGGCAGCTCGCGCGCGGAGCATACGATCCTGATCGCTGGACAGTATGATTGCCTCGCGGGCAAATCGGACGAAGGCTCGAGTGAGTGGATGCCATGAACCGCTCCCCTGTTATTATGATTGGTGTCGTCTGGCTGCGAGCGACTGTCCTTTTACGCAGCTGGCGTAATCACGATCATCTCCGCAGACGCGCCGCTCTCATTCAACACGGCCCGCGCCTCACCACCAGGGACGAATATGCTATCTCCTGACTGCAACACGTGTCGCGAGCCATCCTCCTGTTCGATGGTGACCTCGCTCGCAGTGACCACGTAGATTTTCCCGATCACTGCGGCGTCCATCGGGATGACCGCTCCAGGCAGCAGCGTCGAGTGTCCCACAAGGACGAAGTTGGCGCTGCTGGCCATGCCGCCTTGCAGCCGTCGCGCCGTTACGTCGTCATGACCCGGCGCAGAATACAGCGGCGCATCCTTAAACCGCACGATGTCCATACCAAACCCTTCTATCAGCTCTGTCGATCGACGAACCATACGCTAAAGGTCTTAGGTCTTAGAGCTTAGGTCTTAAACAAGAAGCCTGTTCTTCTCTCCTCGTTGGCAACGGCAACACAGCCACGCCGAGCAAGGAGACCTGAAGCCTTCAGCTTCGCGGCATCGCCTCCGGAACGACCGTCGTCACGATGGAGGCATCCAATGCCTCGTAGTCGTGATACCGAATGGTGTCATACAGTTCCTTGCGCGTCTGCATGTGCTCGACGTGACGATGCGCCCCGCCATCGGCCGCTATCGCCGCATAAAGCCGCTCTGTCGCTCGCGCCGCGACGCGCAGCGAGGTCACCGGCCAAATCACCATTTGGTAGCCCATCTGCTCGAACTCGTCGGCCGTGAAGAACGGGGTACGGCCGAACTCCGTCATGTTGGCCAGCAGCGTCACTCCCGGCATCCGCTCGGCAAACGCGCGGAACATCTCCGCCGTGGTCAACGCCTCCGGAAATATCGCGTCCGCTCCAGCCTCGACGTAGAGCTGCGCCCGCGCCACCGCCGCATCCATGCCCTCGCTTCCCGCCGCGTCGGTGCGCGCGATCACAAACAAATGCCGTCGTGCACGCGCAGCCGCAGCGACCTTCGCCGCCATGTCCGCCGGCGTCGCCAGCTTCTTGTCGTTGAGGTGTCCGCACTTCTTCGGCAGCACTTGGTCCTCGAGATGCACCGCCGCCGCGCCCGCATCCTCAAAGCAGCGCACCATGTTCATCACGTTAAGCGCCTCGCCATAGCCGGTGTCGCCATCCACCAGCACCGGCAGTCCGCTCGCCCGGCTGACCTGGCGGATGAAGAAGCACACGTCGTCGACGGTGATGATGCCAAGGTCAGGCAACCCCATCGAGGCGCTCATTGCCGCCCCCGACAGGTAGCAGGCGCTGAAGCCTGCATCCCGCGCCTGCAGGGCTGCCAGTCCGTTATGCGTGCCCGGTATGCGCAAAATGCCTTCCGCGGCCAAAGCCTGTCGGAAACGCTCGCCAGCCAGTGCGTTCGGCAGGTCGCCGGCGACGAGGTAGGGCAAGGTTATGAACTCCTCAAGAAGTAAGAAATTGCTTCTCTTTTTGAGAGAAAGAAGCAAAGAACTTTAAAATAGTAAGAAGAGTTTCTCAACGAGCAAAAGGCTCTTTCCTTATATTTCAAAAACAGGAGCGCTTACGTCCTCTCGCTCAGCGGCACGAACGTCAGATCGTCCGGCCCGGTATAATTGGCCGACGGACGAATGATTTTGTTGTCTGCGCGCTGCTCCATCACGTGCGCGCTCCATCCCGACGTGCGGGCGATGACGAACAGCGGCGTGAACATGGTGATCGGCACGCCCATCTGATTATAGGATACCGCCGAGAACCAATCGAGGTTCGGGAACATCGTCTTTGCGTCCATCATCACGCTCTCGATCCGTGCCGCGACGTCGAACGTCGTCAGCGCGCCGTTCTCCCGCGACAGCCGCTCGGCCACTCCCTTGATCACCACGTTGCGCGGGTCGCTCACCGTGTAGACCGGGTGGCCGAAGCCGATCACGACTTCCTTGGCCTCGACGCGGCGGCGGATGTCGGCCTCGGCCTGCTCGGCGGTGGCGTAGCGCTGCTGGATCTCGAGCGCGACCTCGTTGGCCCCACCATGCTTGGGCCCGCGCAGCGCGCCGATGCCGGCGGTGATCGCCGAATACAGGTCGGACCCGGTGCCGGCGACGACGCGGGCGGCGAACGTCGAGGCGTTGAACTCGTGCTCGGCGTAGAGAATGAGCGAGGTGTGCATCGCCCGCACCCAGCTCTCGCGCGGGCTCTCACCGTGCAGCAGGTGCAGGAAGTGCCCGCCGATGCTGTCGTCGTCGGTCTCGACGTCGATGCGCCGGCCATTGACGGCGTAATGATGCCAGACGAGCAGCATCGAGCCGAGGCTGGCCATCAGCCGGTCGGCGATCGCCCGCGCCCCGGCCGGGCTATGGTCATGCGCCTCCGGCAGCGCGCAGCCGAGTGCGGAGACGGCGGTGCGCAGCACGTCCATCGGGTGCGCCGAGGCCGGCAGGCTTTCCAGCACCGTGCGCACTGCCGCCGGCACGCCGCGCAACCCTGTCAGCCGGCGCTTATAGGCAGCCAGCTCGGCCATGGTCGGCAGATGGCCATGCACGAGCAGGTGCGCGATCTCCTCGAACTCGCTGGTCTCAGCGATGTCGAGGATGTCATAGCCGCGATAGTGCAGGTCGTTGCCGGAGCGGCCGACGCTGCACAGCGCGGTGTTGCCGGCCACGACGCCCGACAGCGCCACCGACTTCTTCGGCCGCGGCCCGGCGGGCGCCACGTCGCTCACGCGCCTGCTCCCGCGACCTGGTAGCCGAAGATGCCGGCCCGCTCGGCGGCCGCCAACCGGCCGTCCGGCATGGCGATGGTGAGCGCGCCGAGCTCCCCCGGCCGCAACGCCGGCAGCCGCTGCGCCGCATCGAGAAAGCGCTCCGCCTCCGCCTCGTCGAGCAGCCCGGCGGTCAGCGTCCTGAACTTGCGCAGGTAGTCGGCGCGCTGCCACGGCGTCGCCCCCAGCGTATGCGCGTTGGCGACCGCGAGCTCGTCGACGATCGCCCGCCCGTCCCGCAGCGTCATGACCACCCGGCCGCCGAACGCCTTCTGCGCCGGGTCCGTCGCATGGTAGCGCGCGGTCCAGCGCGGGTCCTCGACGGTGCGGATCTTGTGCCACAGCGCCACCGTGTCCGGCCGGCGCGCGCGCTCCGGCGCATAGGAGCGCACGTGGTGCCAGGCGCCGTCCTGCAGCGCCACGGCGACGATGTACATGATCGAGTGGTCGAGCGTCTCGCGCGAGGCGTGCGGATCCATCTTCTGCGGATCGTTCGCCCCCGTGCCGATGACGTAATGGGTGTGATGGCTGGTCTCGATCACGATGTCCGCGACGTCGTCCCAGTCGCTGACCTGCCGCCCCATGCGAAACGCCAGGTCGATCAGCGCCTGGCTCTGATACTCGGCCGAGTGCTCCTTGGTGAACGTCGACAGGATGGCCCGCTTGGCCTCGCCCGGCGCCGGCAGCGGCACGGTGTAGCGCGCCGACTTGCCATCGAGCATCCAGGCGATGACGCCGTCCTCGCCCTCGTAGATCGGGCTCGGCGCGCCCTCGCCGAGCATCGCCCGGTCCACCGCCTCGATCGCGAGCTTGCCGGCATGCGACGGCGCGAACGCCTTCCACGACGAGATCTCGCCCTTGCGGCTCTGCCGCGTCGCGGTGGTGACGTGCAGCGCCTGCTGCACCGCCTGGTAGATCACCTCCGTCTCCAGCCCCAGCAGGGTGCCGATGCCGGCGGCGGCCGACGGGCCGAGATGGGCGACGTGGTCGATCTTGTGCTCGTGCAGGCAGATCGATCGCACCAAATCGACCTGGATCTCGTAGCCGGTGGCAATGCCGCGAACCAGCTCGGCGCCGCCGCGCCCGGTCTGCTGCGCCACCGCCAGGATCGGCGGAATGTTGTCGCCCGGATGGCTGTACTCGGCGGCCAGAAACGTGTCGTGATAGTCGAGCTCGCGCACCGCGGTGCCGTTCGCCCACGCCGCCCACTCCGCATGCACCCGCACCTCGGGGCCGCAGCCGAACACGGTCGCCCCGCCGGCCCGCGGATGCGCCAGCGCCTCGGCCCGGGCGGAGATCACCGGGTGACGGTTGATCGAGGCGATGGCGACGGCCGCGTTGTCGATCAACCGGTTGACAATCATCTCGGCCACCACCGGCTCGACCGCAACGGCGTCGGACGCGACGGCGGCGATCTTCCAGGCAAGCTGGTCGGCGCGCGTCAAGCGGTCGCTCTCGGGATGCACCCGAACCTCATGGTCGATCATCGGCAATCCTCATCACAGTCATGGTCCCGCCGACCTTAAATCCTAAGTCGCCGAGGTATGGATAAGCCTTCTTTTAAAAAAGAAGCAAAACAGACTGTCCCCGTTTGGCGTACGCCGGCACGACCGCGCGCGCATGCGGCCTTGCTCCGTCTCTAGCTGTGTAAGATGAGGAGATTTTGTCTGCTCAACATCTCTTACCTCGATCGCCCTCGTCCAGGCTTTATGATAGTCAACTCAGCCTCGAATAACTGCGTCGTCTCAAACTACACTGTTGTGGAAGTCCACGACTTGAAGCTGAGATGCCCCTCTTTATGCTCCTGTAATAGGCGTAACATCACCACCTATCACGCGAACCTTCGGGAACTTAGGTTGTCGTCGCGTTAGAAAAGCGTCCAGTCCCTCGGTAAAGTCAGCGCCTTCGCACGCTTGTCGACGCAACTCAGCAATCCGCTCCATCGCCTGAACCGACACTGGCTGATCGTCTTCAAGAATACGAAGCTGTTCTTTGATAGCCTGAACAGCCATCGGCGCCTTGCGCGCGATGACGCGCGCTGTTTCGAGTGTGGTTGCCTCTAAAGTCTCAGCGTCAACCAATTGATTGATCACGCCAAAATGTGTCGCCATCTCGGCGTTTAACGCTTTTGCGCAGAAGAACATCTCCTTGAGCACATGGATGGGAAGGTTATTCATAAAACGAAGTAAACCACTCATCGAGTAAGGCAAACCGATATTCACGGGAGTTATGGAAAACTTTACGCTATGATCCGCGATCACGAGATCACAGCTCATCACCAAGTCGACCGCGCCACCCCATACTGAACCTGACACCATGGCAATAACGACGCCGGGGTAAGACCGTACATGGCTCAGAAATCGCTCGAGCGGCTTGCCATAGGCGAGCGGATCGCGATCACGTGCCATCTCAGTGATATCGAAACCAGCGCTCCACACATCCTGGCCTACACCGCTGGTAAGAACGACAACAAGCAGGCCCTGCGCGGCAAATCTCTCTAAACTGTCCGTCAACGCATTCAGGAGATCCGTGCTGAGCGCGTGGCGGCGCGCCGGGTTGGCAAAAACCACTCGGCCGATCCCCTCCTCGACAATGTCTTCTGTAACGACAAGACCTGGCATCGCTCCAGGCTGCCTCATGCTTTTGCCTCCGCCCGATAAGCCGACCTCGTCTCTTCAAAAAAGTCCTTGGCCTGGTACACAACGCCCGAGCTACGGAGTGACTCTATCATTGTCTCATCGAGACCGGCATCCTTCAGAACCTCGACCGTGTGTTCGCCAAGCTCCGGGGGGGCAAGGCTGCTTGATTGCGACGAAAGCTGCCCGCCGGATGCCGCACTGGATATGGGAGTGACCACCTGACGCAACGCGCCAAGTGTTGGGTGTTCTATCGTTTCAACCAGATTGCTATGTCGCACCTGCGGGTCACTAAACACCTCGTCCAGATTAAGAATCGGTCCCGCCGGTAGCGCAGCCGCGACAAACAGCTCGGTCCACTCCGTCTTGCTGCGTTCCCTGAGACGAGTTTCAAGAATGACCTTCAATTCTGCACTATGCACCACGCGCATCTCATTGGTCTTGAAGCGCGGATCAAGAGGCAGCTCCGGAAGTTCAAGCAGCTGGCATAAGCGGAGCCACATATCGGATGTAATCGGGGCGAGGTTCAATGGACCATCCGCCGTCTCAAAGACGCCGTAGGGCGCGATCACCGCATGTGAATTGCCTGTACGCTGCGGGATCTCGCCAAGGCTCAGATAACGTTGACCATGCACAGCCAGAAGACTGATCAGGCTGCTTAACAACGACGTGGCGACATGCTGGCCATGGCCTGTCCGTTCGCGATCAAGCAAAGCAGAAAAGATCGCCGTCGATAGCCACATACCAGAACTAAGGTCACCAATGGCCGTGCCGGTACGTGTCGGATCGCCGTCGGGAAAGCCGGTCAGGCTCATCAGCCCCGAATAACCCTGCGCTATCTGATCAAATCCCGGCCAGTCGCGTGAGGGACCATCGGCGCCGAATGCACTGATACTCCCCATAATGACCCTCGGATTGCGGCCGCTCAACGTCTCGTAGTCGAGCCCCATTTTGTCGACGGTACCAGGCTTGAAGTTCTCCAACACGATGTCGGCGGTGTCGACCAGGCGGCGTATAACTTCAAGACCTTTCGGGTTTCGAAAATCAACGCAGACGCTACGCTTGTTGCGGTTGCAGGAGAGAAAGTATGTGCTGACACCACGATCAAAGGGCCCCCACGTTCGGCTCATGTCGCCGCCGGGCGAGGGCTCGATCTTGATAACGTCTGCGCCGAAATCGGCCAGAATCATGGAGCAGAATGGCCCGGACAGTGCGCGGGTTAGGTCAATGACCCTGATACCATTTAAAGATTTCACTCACTTCCTCCAGTTAGTGTTCCCTCAACGCGAAACTGTCGAAGTGCTCGCGCTGGTCGGCAACCTGCTTCTGGACGTCGGCTCAGGCCAACGGGACCGTGAAACTGCCGCAATACGTCGGCATTGTTGGACGTCAACACCATCTGATGCGTCACCAAACACTTGGCGCTCTTGTCAGTCTGCGCCGAGTTAGTCACCACAGCCGTATGCCGCCTAATATGAAAGCGGCCAAGCAACTCGTCAGAGACACACCCCTGCTCCATGGCTGAGATCGTCCGGGCGAGATGTGCACGTGCTGTAGGCCGCTGTTCGGTCCTAACGCTCGCGTCAGCGGCAACCGATGAGCGGCGCCGCCAACCAGGAACACCCTACCAACGTGACGGCGCTCAGTCATTGGCAGCTTAGGCGCCCATGGCAGCGTGCTTTGTCTTGATCTCGTGGTCGCCCTCGCCGACAGCGTCGCTCAAGACCCGCTTGCGGACTCCCGGGATAAAGCTTTCCCGTGGCGTCACCAGCGCATTGTACGAGTAAAACATGCATCATTGCCTGCCAAGAGCGTAGACGATCTGAGCGCCTGCGTACGGCGACCGCTTAATCCAGTATAGGAAGCCAGGCCGATCACGTCTTGCGATGTTCTGTTTCCGGCCGCCTCTACGCCGAGGCCGCACCCCATGTGTCAGCTCGGCCAACACCGACGACCAGCGCGGTCGGAAAACCCTGGATGTCCCATGGCATGCCTTGCTACCCGGCCCGGACGCTATCAGCGGTTGCAGTTACCCTAATATGAGAGAGCTGTCAACTTTGTTGTGGGAGAGATACTGGATTGAAGCAAACATTTTGCCGCTCCGGATGACTGTGTTGCACGGGTCAGCAGACGGTAGCGGTCCGTCCATTTTCTTTTGCTGTTACGGGAGGCGGACGTATTCTGGACGGCCGAGCTCCAGCATCCGGATCAGCGCTTTGACGGCAATCGCGACCTCGCTCGCTCGGGGCTGATCGGTGCGCGCTCGTAGACCGTTACCCATGACCCGTTTGAAGCGGCTGATGTCTGCCTCGACCAGAGCCCGCCAGTCGTAGCCAGCGGCCTTCTGCCAAGTCATGCGGCCGCGCTCGGCGGTAATCTGCAGGTGCAGGTCTCGCATCGTCGGCGCCGTTCGTGCAGTGTCGCTCGGCACGGCGCCGGAGCGCGGCGGACGATTACGGACGCTTCGGAATGACGCGCGACAACCTCGCCGTAGACGCCGTCCTGATCGTAAGCACCCTCGGCGGTGAACGAGGTCACCGGACCGTCTACCTGATCGAGCAAGGCGCCAACCTGCGAGGCATCGTCAACGTCGTTGGTGGTCAACGTGGCCGCCTCGATCTGCCCGGTGTCGGCGTCCACGGCGATGTGCAGCTTGCGCCAGGACCGCCGTGTCTTGGTTCCGTGCTTCTCGAGCAGCCATTCGCCGGAGCCGCAGAGTTTCAGCCCGGTGCTGTCGACCAGCAGTGCACGGGACCGGAGCCTGGCCGCGGGCAGACCACGTCCAAGCCCTCGGCTCGGCGGCTCAAGGTCGTGTGGTCCGGCACCGCGAGATCGATGCCGAGCAGGGCGATGATGGGACCGATCAGCCCTTCGGTCTGCCGAACGGCCAAGCGGAACACGGCTCTCAGCGTCAGCGCCGTCGCAATAGCCAGGGCCGAATAGCGCGGCTGACCTCCTCGCGTCGTCCGTGGTTCAGCCTTCCAGGCCGCGATCGCCGTGTCGGTGAACCAGATCGTCAAGCTGCCGCAGCGCCGCGTCGCAGGCCGCGGAGTTCGTAACCCGGTGACGCTGCTTTGGGATGTGGTGAGGACGCTCGGCATTGGCTTTGAACGGCAAGGACCTACCCCGTATAATAAAGGCAACACGCCCAGCATCATCCTACCCCAGCCGATGCCGCGGCGATCCATGCAACAAAGTCCCCGGTCACCTGTGGCATGCGGGTTGGCGGCTCGGACACGAGCCGGATGGTCGTCTCTACGTTCGGCTTAGTCTCCGGCTTAAACTCTCGACGCGAGCGTCGGCAGGATGGCATGCGCCTGTTCACAAGCTCCAGATGCGGCTATCGCAAGCTTGGCCGCACTCGTGTCTGCCATCGTCTCCACCATGAAGAGGGTTGGTTGTTGGGAGGGCATGGAACTTGGGTGGTCGGACTCCTTGCTGCGCTCAGCCTTCTGGCATCGAACGTTCTCGCCTCGGATGAGGCTCCTTCCAAAGCAAAGACATGTTACACCATGTCGGCCGACGCCTGGACGATGGAGTTGCCCATCCCGTCCATGGGCGCAGAGGCCGCTTCTGCGAAGTTTGCGCGCTACGAGGGCATGCCGGCGGGAACTATGACTCTGAACGAAGGGGTGGCCGCCTTGAAGAAGGCGCGGTTCTCCACCGGTGTCATCGACTTTGACATGAAGCCACTCGGTTACGATGACGCGGGGGTGGTCTTCCATCGCGATGGCTCGGCTGAGGGTGACTTCGTCTACCTGCGCGCCAACCCGGACTGCCCGGCCGCGAACGACTGCATCCAGTATGCGCCCATCACGCACACGATGATGGGGTGGAACATCTACCCGAATTATCAGGGCCCGGCCCCGGTCTCGCCCGCCGGCTGGAACCACGTCCACATCGAAGTCGTCGGTGACGGCATGCGGGTCTACGTCAACCGGGCGGCCGAGCCGTCCCTGGTCGTTCCGCGGCTCTGGGGGCTGAGACACGATGGCGGCCTTGCCTTCAAGGGACCGGCGGTATACGCGAACCTTGTCGTCGATCCTTCCGCCGCGGCAGGCCTGTCGGTCGTCCCACAGGCGCTCGTGGAAGCCGGAACAGTCATGGCGTGGCGCGCCGCACCGCCCAGCGCCTATGACCGCAGCGGCAGTGTCTCGGTGGAGGACGTTCCTGCGAGCGACGCCTGGCACCCAATCGAGGTCGAGCCGACTGGCCTCGTCGACCTCGGCCGAGCGTTCGGCCTGGCGCGGGCTCCATCACCCTCCCTGGCCTGGCTGAAGACCGAGGTTGTCGCTGCCGCGCCGATGCGTCGGACCCTGCAGGTCGGGTTCGCCGAGCAGGCTTGGGTTTTCCTCAACAACCAGCTCGTCTACTCGGGCAGAAACCAGTATTTTCCACCGGAAACCCGCCTATCTCCGGACGGGCGCCTCGAATCTGACAACGCTTCGGTCCCTCTGAACCTGCTCCAGGGACGGAACGAACTCATCCTCGCGATCGGCAACGATTGGCGCTCCCGCGCAGGCCCGTTCGAGCCGTCGCATTACGGCTGGGCCGCCGAGGCCCGCTTCATTCAAGTCGAGGGTCTGGACCTGCACTAATCGCCTCCCAGGCTTGAAGCGCACATCTTCGCCTACGACCTCGCGAACCATGCGCTGAGCCGTTATAGTCATTTCGGCTTGCCTGGACACGTTTTCCGCCGCTCTCGGGTCCGCGCGCATCTCGATGAAGGTCATAGGTCGGTGACACCGGCAACCTACACGCGAGAAAGCAAGGCAGTCGATGAACACCCAGCAGGCGTCCGCGACCTACGATTGGCTACCTACGGCGGTTCGCTACATCGAGAGTTGGCTAGAGCTCCAGATGCGGCTGTCCGAGCAGCCCGGATGCTCGATTGCCATTGCCTGTAACGGAACACCGTCTCTAGAGCGCACGTTCGGCGCCGCGAACCTGACGACGGGCGAGGTGCTGACGTCGCAGCACCGTTTCCGTGTCGCGTCGCACTCCAAGACGTTTACCGCCGCAGCCTTGATGCTCTTGCGTGAGCGCGGGCGGGTCCGGTTCGACGACGCTGTGGAACAGCGTGGAAAATTGACCCCCTCGGTAGGGTGATCGGCGTCCAAAACTGACCCCCTTCGATCTGTGATGATGCCGCCCATGCAGATGGGTGGTGGGGGAGATGCTGGTTGTGGATACGATTGCCCGGATCAGGCGGGCGCACTTTTCGACGGCAAGTCGATCAAGCAGATCACCCGGGAGTTCGACCTTGCTCGCAACACGGTGCGGCGGGTGCTGCGTTCGGGAGAGACCGCGTTCTCGTATGAGCGTGCGGTGCAGCCGCGACCCAAGCTTGGTGCCTGGACCGAGATGCTGGATCGGCGGCTTGCCGCCAATGATCGGCTGTCCAGCCGTGAGCGGCTCGACCTGGTCCGGATTTACGAGGATCTTCGGGCCGAGGGTCTCGAGGGTGGCTACGACACCGTGCGCCGCTACGCCCAGGCTAGGCAACGCAAGCGGGGCACTGGTTCATCGGATGCCTATGTCCCGCTGAGCTTTGCGCCGGGCGCGGCCTACCAGTTCGACTGGTCGACCGAGGTCGTGGTCCTGCACGGCACCACCACCATCGTGCAGGTAGCCCAGGTTAGGCTCTGCCATAGTCGGATGCCGTTCTTGCGTGCCTATCCGGGGCAGGCGCAGGAGATGGTGTTTGACGCGCACGGTAAGGCGTTCGCACCCTACAAGGGTGCGTGCCAGCGCGGCATCTACGACAACATGCGCACAGCGGTAGATGCGCTGCTGATTGGTCGAGAGCGGCAGTTCAACCGGCGCTTTGCCCAGATGTGCAGCCATTATCTGGTGGAGCCCACCGCCTGCACTCCGGCCTCAGGGTGGGAGAAAGGTCAGGTTGAGAACCAAATCGGCATCGTACGAGGTCGCTTCTTCAAGCCACGGTTGAAGTTCGCAAGCTTCGCCGACATGAACGGCTGGCTGCTGGAGCGGTGTGTGCAGTATGCGCGTGTGCATCCGCATCCCGAGCGGCGCGATTGCCCGGTTTGGACATGTCCGAGCAGGAGCGGTCCAGCTTGGTGCCGTATGCCGAACGCTTTGACGGGTTCAATGCCCGCACCGCGGCGGTCTCCAAAACCTGTCTGGTGATCTACGATAAAAACAAATACTCGGTGATGGCGCAGGCGGTAGGACGCCCGGTCGAGGTGCACGCCTACGCCGAGCGGATCACCATTCGCCAGGACGGGCAGACCGTAGCCGACCAGCCAGCGCAATGCGGTGCTGGCCGGCGGCACTGGCACGGGCAAGACGCACCTGTCGGTGGCGATCGCGCTCAGCTGCATCCGGCTCGGGCGGCGGGTGCGGTTCTATACCGTGATCGATCTGGTCAACCGGCTCGAGACCGAAGCCCGCACCGGCAAGACCGGACGGCTGGCCCAGCAACTCACCCGCCTGGACCTCGTGGTGCTGGACGAGCTGGGTTATTCGCCGTTCGCCCAGAGCGGTGGCCAGTTGCTGTTCCATCTGATCAGCCGCCTCTACGAGCAGACCTCGGTGCTGGTCACCACCAACCTGCTGTTTGCCGAATGGCACACCGTGTTCAACGACGCCAAGATGACCACGGCGCTGCTCGATCGGCTCACCCATCACTGCGACATCATCGAGACTGGCAACGACAGCTGGCGGTTCAGGAACCGCAACTGGCGCATCGCACACCGCAAGAGGGCAACCGGAAGGGGGTCACTTTTGGACGCCGGTGGGGGTCAGATTTGCGTGCTGTCTGACACATCAACGTTGGCACGCGGCGTTTGGCTCGTCAACAGCGTGATCACAGATCATCGCAAGGCTGCTTGACGCGGCCTGGGCACCGCTTCTTCCATGACCACATGATCGCGTCAGGAGGAGCGGACGTGACGAGACCCGAGGACCAGTCAATCGACGTCAGGAGCGTGCAGGAGCGCGTCTACGACCGCATCCGGTCGGACATACGACAGGGCGTCTTCACGCCGGGCGAGCCGCTGACGATACGCGCCCTGGCCGGCCGCTTCGGCACCAGTGAAATGCCGGTGCGCGAGGCGATCAAGCGGCTGGTGGCGGAAAAGGCGCTGGCCCAGCAATCCAACCGCACCTTCAAGATCCCCGCCGTAAGCGCCGAGCGGTTCGGCGACGTCATGCCCATCCGCGTCATGGTCGAGGGTCGCGCGACCGAACTCGCGGCGCGGCTGGCAGACGCCGTGCTGATCGACGGGCTGCGCCGGTCCAACGAGGCGATGAAAGCCGCACTGTCACGGTCGGATGCGATCGGGATCCTGCAGCACAACCAGACTTTTCACTTCATGATCTACGAGGCCTGCGGCAATCCGACGCTGATCGAGATCATTGAAATGCTGTGGCTGCGCAGCGGCCCCTATCTGGCGGCGCTGGCGGCGGAACGGCGCGGCATCGACGCGTTGTTCGACGCGACGCAGTCGCACGCGCGCATCCTGGCCGCGCTTGAAGCCGGCAATGGCAAGGGCGCGGCCCGCGCGCTACGAGACGACATCGAGACGGCAGCGAAATGGTTTTGGTCGAAGTCGCGAACGGGCTACGCGGCCGATATCGACAGCGGCCCGGAACTGCAGGCCGACGCTCGCTCGACGCGGGGCGGTGGAAGGCGAGGGCTCTGCCCTCGACCCGCTGGGGCGTGAGGCCCCAGACCCCCATCCATAAGGCGTCGATGTTCTAGCGGGCTCTTTCTGGCTTGCGCAGCATATTAAATGGCTGCGCCGTTCTCCGCCCGACCGCCTGAGCCACAGTCTTTAGCTCAATGTTTCCAAAGCCGCGGCTTTGGTGGGGTCAAGGGGCGGAGTAAGCCCTTCCGACTGCGCGACGCGCAGTTGGAAGGGCTTACGGAGCGAAAGCTCCTTGCCTTTTCTTCAATCAGGCTGCGCCTGTCGCGTAAGCGACGTTGCTGCCGCCATAGCGTCGGAGGCGAACATTTGCCTGCTCGGCGTGGCCGGCGAAGCCTTCCAGCATGCAGAGGCGGGAGCAGAACGCGCCGATCTCGGCGCTGGCCGCATCCGTATCGATGCGCTGGTAGGTCACCGTCTTGAGGAACTTGCCGACCCAGAGGCCGCCGGTGTAGCGCGCCGCGCCGGCGGTCGGCAGCGTGTGGTTGGTGCCGATCACCTTGTCGCCGTAGGCGACATTGGTGCGTGGGCCGAGGAAGAGCGCGCCGTAATTCGTCATCCTGGCTAGAAAAATTTCGGGATCGCGCGTCATGACCTGCACGTGCTTCGGAGGCGATCCGGTCGGCCTCCAGGATCAGCTCGTCCTCGCTGTCGCAGATGATGACGGCGCCATGATCGGCCCAGGCCTGGCGGGCGATGTCGGCCGTGGGCAGGATTGTCAGCAGCCGGTCGATCTCGGCCATGGTGTCGCGGGCGAGCTGCTCGGAGGTGGTGAGCAAGATGGCCGGCGAGTTGACGCCGTGCTCGGCCTGACCCAGCAGGTCGGTGGCGCAGAACTCGGCGCTCGCGGTGTCGTCGGCGACTACCAGGGTCTCCGTGGGCCCGGCGAACAGGTCGATGCCGACGCGGCCGAAGAGCTGGCGCTTGGCCTCGGCGACGTAGGCGTTGCCAGGGCCGACAAGCATGTCGACCATGCCCATGCTCTCGGTGCCGAGCGCCATCGCGCCGACCGCCTGGATGCCGCCGAGGCAGTAGATCTCATCCGCGCCGGCGAAGTGCTGGGCGGCGACGATGGTGGGCGCCGGCCGCCCCTTGAACGGTGGGGCGCAGGTGATGACGCGCGGAACGCCCGCGACCTTGGCCGTGACGACGGACATGTGGGCCGAGGCGAGGAGGGGATATTTGCCGCCCGGCACGTAGCAGCCGACCGAGTTCACCGGGATGTTCTTATGGCCGAGGATGACGCCGGGCCGCGTCTCGACCTGCAGATCAAGCAGGGCGCCGCGCTGGTGCTCGGCGAAGGTGCGGATCTGCGCCTGCGCGAAGTGGATATCGTCGATCTCGCCGCTTGAGAGCTGGGCGACGCAGGCGGCGATTTCGCCCTTGGTCAGGCGGAAGTCGGCGCGATCCCAGTTGTCGAACCGGGCCGACAGCTCCCGCACGGCGTCCTGGCCGCGACGCTCTATGTCGAGCAGGATCTGCTCCACGAGGCTGCGGACGGCCCTGGTCTCTTCAGCCTTCTGGGCCTGGGTGCGTCCGGCTTTGAGGGTGTGAGCCAATGTCGGGGATCTTCCAGAACAGGGATTGGTAAGGTGCGAGGCGGCCGATGAGGCACGTCACGGGTCGGCGCCACCGTGGCCGGGAGGGCGGGGCCTAGGCGACAAGGCTCTCGGCGCCGTGCTGCAGCCCGGACGCGTCGGCGCCGCGGATGAAGTCCGAGGCGCGCTCGGCGATCATGATCGTCGGCGCGTTGGTGTTGCCGGTCACCAGGGTCGGCATGACCGAGGCGTCGACCACTCGCAAGCCGTCAATGCCGTGCAGGCGCAGGCGATCATCGACCACGGCCATCCTGTCCGAGCCCATCTTGCAGGTGCCGACCGGATGATAGATCGATTCCGTGCGCTGGCGCAGATACTCGTCGATCTGCGCATCCGTCGTCACCGCCGCGCCTGGCGCGTATTCCGCGCCGCGATACGGGTCGAAGGCGTGCTGGGCGACGATGTCGCGGCTGATCCTGATGCCCTCGCGCATGACCCGGACGTCCTCGGGCCGCTCGAGATAGTTCGGCTGGATGGTGGGGTATTCCGACGGATCGCGGGACTTGATCTGGATCGAGCCGCGGCTTTCCGGACGGGCGATGTTGAAATACGGCATGAAGCCGTGTTCCGGAATGATCGACCGGCCGTGATCATCGTACATGATCATGACGAAATGATATTGCAGGTCGGGGGCGACGATCTCGCGGCGGCTCTTGACGAAGGCGAGCGCCTCGATGCCGTGATAGGCGCCGGGGCCGCCGGCGCCGATAAGGTATTGGCCGAGCGAGAGCGCCGCCTTGACCGGCTGCACGTAGGGCAGCATCGAGATCGGCTGCAATATTCGCTGCTTGAGGCCGACCGCCAGGTGGTCTTGCAGGTTCTGGCCGACGCCTGGGAGGTCGGCGACGACGTCGATGCCGAGGCTGCGCAGATGGACGGGATCGCCGATGCCGGACAGCTGCAGCAATTGCGGCGAGTTGATCGTGCCGCCCGACAGGATGACCTCGCAGTCGGCCCACAGTTTTTGCGTACGACGGCGCTGGACGTACTCGATGCCCTTGGCCGTGCCGTTCTCGATGATGACGCGGGAGACCAGGGCGTCCGTGATGATCGTCAGGTTCTTACGCTGCTTGATCGGGCGGATGTAGGCGTGGGCAGCGTTGGACCGCGTTGCCCACCAGCCGCTGCGGTCGAGGGTGCTGTCGCAGGGGCCGAAGCCCTCCTGCTGGCTGCCGTTGAAGTCGGACGTTACCGGGTAGCCGGCTTGCCGCCCGGCCTCGACGAAGGCTTTCGCCAGCGGGTGGCGCAGGCCGTAGCGGCTGGTCTTGAGCGGGCCCTCGGTGCCGTGGAACTCGCCTCGATCCTCCTGCCAGGTCTCGGAGCGGCGGAAATACGGCAGGCACTCCTCGTAGGACCAGTTGCGATTGCCGAACTGGGCCCAACGGTCATAGTCCGAGGCGTGGCCGCGGATGTAGATCATGCCGTTGACGCAGCTTGAGCCACCCATGACCTTGCCGCGCGGCCAGAACAGCGTGCGGCCGTTCAGGTGCTCCTGCGGGGCGGTGTGGTAGCGCCAGTCGATCTGGCCGGTGCGCATCAGTTGGAAGTAGCCGGCTGGCATGTGGATGAAGGGGCTGCGATCCCAGCCGCCGGCTTCCACGAGCGTGACCATCACCGACGGATCCGCCGATAGCCGGTTCGCCAGCACGCACCCGGCGGAGCCGCCGCCGACGATGATGTAGTCTGTCATGGCCGTTCCTCGCCGGAGCGCTTCTGTCGCGCCCTCATCATGTTTTAGCGGGCAGCTGCGCCGCGTGTTGGCGCACCTGGATTACCTCACTCCGATGGCTGACGACTGTCAACTCTTGTGATCACAGATCGCAGGGATGTGGACCTCGCAACCGCCATCGTGCGCAGCCGCAGGGATTGGCGTTCCTGCGTGCTGCAGATCATCCCGGTGCCAGTCGGGGATCTGCTCGTAGAGAACAACCTCTTCGAGGCCAATCGCGCCGTCGCTCAGGGTCATCGATAGGGTTTCGGTGCTTGTTGCCTGTTCCAGTTTTGCCAGAACGCGCCAGACGCTTGAGCCGGTTGGAGGGCAGAGCGGTCGCAGCTTTGTCGCGCCGATGCTCAGCTCGCTTGGGCAATTGCCGCTCTCAAGGACGACCAGAAGTTCGATCGCGCTTGGGCGCAGGCGTGCGGGCAGGCGGAGGGTGAGCTCGAGCGAGCCGCTGCGAACGCCCCAGCGCTCTGGATGTCTCCAGCCTGCGCCGAGGAGTTGACCAAGCCAGGGCTCGGAGCGGGTGGAAAAGAGATGCACGCCCCGGCGTAAAGCCTGATAGTGCGCCAGGTGATTCCCCGAGGCGAGGTCACCGATCTTGATCAGTTCAGGCCAGCTTAATGAGTGTGGCGGGTTGACGTTCAGGATCGCCGCAACCTGCTCTATGGTCGCCTCCGCACCTTGCCGGCTTTGAACGCAGGCGTCGTAGGACAGCAGATGGGGTTTTATGCCGTTGCGGCGGAGGAGATCGAGCAGGTCAGCCTCTTGGCGAAGAAGCCAGCGCTCCATCGCAAAGACCTGCCCGTAGTCAATCTTGAATGTTGACAGCTTCTGCCGTGCTTCGGCTTCGCCATCGCTGCTGACATGATAGAGGGAAAGCTGATTGCTGCGTACGTTTGACAGCGCTTGGGCAGCCTTGTCGCTACGAACGAGCAACAACGTTGGGCACCTCGAGAGCTCGGCAAGGAGCTCGGTCTCGAAATCGATGAGGAAATCGAACAGGTCGTTGATGATGATCTTGGACCCGAAGACGCCGTTGGCGGTGGCAGACTGTGCATGCAGCCGTTCCAGGAGCGTCGGCAGCGGGATGCCTGCGGCGACCAGGTAGCGGCGGAGCCAGGGCTTGAGGTGTTCCGTCGGTCGGCCGAGAACCTCGGTGCGGGTCAGCATGTCGCAGAAGAACGTGCTGCCGGATCGAGGCGTGCTCAGCAGGTAATAGCGCTGACCGATGGCACGACGTGGTTGCAGGCTTGACGCCGAGGTCAGAAAGCAGGCGACGGCATCGACCATCAACGTCGGCAGTCGTGGCTCGACCAGCGTGTTGGCGCCGGTTGTCGGTGCGAGCGGACGGCAGTCGATGACCATCCGGGTCTGAGGGAAAGGCGGCTGCTGGTGGGCGTCACACCGGTAAAGCTCAACAGCCGGAAGCAGCTTACCGAGTTGCTCTGCATCCTGCGGCCTGACGACAGCCGCCAGGCTTTGATCGATCGCGAGCGTGTTGATGAACTCGGTGACGCCAGCATCCGCCAGCATGCAGAGAAGTGCCCGGAAATCGTTCAAAGATCTACCTACAGCTTACGGATTGTATGACAGGGTAGAGCCATTTGGCGTCAATACCCGGTTGAGACCCTGGTTGGAGAGAAGGCAAGGGGCTTACTCCGCTCTTTGACCCCACTAAAGCCCAGGCTTTCGAAACACTTAGTCAGGGACTGTGGCGCAGGCCGCCAGACTACGAGCGGCGCAGCCATTTACATGCTGAGCAAGCCAAAAAAACCCCGCTAGTAAACCGATACTCTATGAATGGGGGTCTGGGGCCTCAGGCCCCAGCGGGTCGAGGGCAGCGCCCTCGCCTTGCTTGGGATTGCCAAACATGGTCACCCCTCATCGTGCATAATCAGGAGCGCCTGACCAGCTTGCACTATGGCTCCCTGCTGCATGCCCTCACACGGCGCGGCGCCTGGCGGCGCGATCATGACGATCGTCGAGCCGTGTTCGAACCAGCCCATCTCCTCGCCTTTGCGCAGCCGCGCCGCACACGGTGCGCAGCCTGCGTCCATCGGCAGGGCGAGGCAGTGCAGCCGGATGCCGGCCACGAGAATCGCGGCGACGGCGACCAGCGTCACCTCGCCGCCGCTGTCCAGCCGGGTGCGCAGGACCGCCCGTTCATTGCGGCAGTAGAGGCTGGGGACACGCGCGAGGGTTGGTGGATTGACGTTCCAGCAATCGCCCGGAATGTAGGTGACGGCCGTGAGCGTGCAGTCATGCGGCGCGTGGAAGCGGTGATACATGGCCGAGGTGAGCCGCAGGGTGACGTAGTGGGCGCCTTCGAGCGCCGCCGCGTGGGCTGGGTCGTCGAGCAGCTCGGCCAGCGGGTAGAACGAGCCTTTCACCTGCAGCAAACGACCCTGCGCGACGATGCCGCTGGCGACCACGATGGCATCGCAGGGGCTGGCGAGCAGAGCCGGGTGCGTCGCGACCGGGCGGGCGCCGTCGCGCAAGCGCCGGGTGAAGACGTCATGCAGGCTGGCAAACCGTGCCTCGGCCGCGTCGTGGAGGTCGAGCCGGGTGAAGAGCTTCCATACCGCAAGCGAAACGTCACGAACCAGAGGCTGCTCGACGCGGCTGAGCCAGCCGACAAGACGGGTCAGCTTGCGGCGTGGGACGCGATTGGTCAGCCAGAAGTTCAACTGATCGATGTGGATGATCTGGTCCAGCAACGCTTGGATCGTCATAGTGCCACCCGCCGGGTGGAGGGAGTTGTCGGATGGCGCTGGTCCTCATCGCTTCGAGCGTCGGCGCGGTGGCCGCCGGCGCGCTCGCGACGCGGGCGCGGATCACCCTTTCGCTGGCCAAGCACCGATCGCTGGCGGGCCATGCCAGGATGGCGCGGCGGGTCGCCGCGATGGTGCCGTTCTACAGCTATGACGAGGCGCGCTTCTTCAACCGCGACGGCGCGGCGGAGGCGGTGGTGGCGAAGCGGCGCGCCGGTTTTGTCGCGCTGTCGCGGCTGTATGCCGAGCGCTTTGCCAAGACGACGGCGCTGACCGCGAGCACGAGCGAGCTGATTTCTGACCTGCAGTTCA
This sequence comes from Acetobacteraceae bacterium, assembly GCA_965198995.1. Classification (GTDB taxonomy): domain Bacteria; phylum Pseudomonadota; class Alphaproteobacteria; order Acetobacterales; family Acetobacteraceae; genus CAXMMR01. The sequence continues at coordinate 102,428 of CBDAQG010000001.1, read as the reverse complement.
CCGCCGCCTACCGCGTGCCGTTTCAGTTTAGCCGTTACGTGCAGGACCATCTTCCCGTCGGCGCCTTTGTCGCCTCGTCGTCCGGCGTCACGCTGACTGACCTCGATGGTAACCAGCTTTACGACCTTACCGGTTCTTACGGCGTCAATTTGTTCGGCCATGATTTCTACAAGGGATGCATTGCGCGCGGCGCCGAACGGGTGCGGGAGCTCGGCCCGGTGCTGGGCGCCTACCACCCGGTCGTGGCCGACAACGTTCGCCGGCTCTGCGCGCTGTCGGGGCTCGACGAGGTGTCGTTCCACATGTCGGGCACCGAGGCGGTCATGCAGGCGGTGCGGCTGGCGCGTTACCACACGCGGCGGAGCCACCTGGTGCGCTTCTGCGGCGCCTATCACGGCTGGTGGGGCGAGGTGCAGCCCGGCATCGGCAACCCGACGCCGGCTCGCCAGACCTACACGCTGAGCGAGATGTCGACGCGCACGCTCGACGTGCTGCGGCGCCGGCGGGACATTGCCTGCGTGCTGGTCAACCCGCTGCAGGCGCTGCACCCCAATGCGAGCGCTCCATCCGACTCGATGTTGGTCAGCGGCCGCGGGGCCGGTGCGGACCGGGCGGCCTACCGGGACTGGCTCGGCCGTTTGCGCGCGGTGTGCAGCGAGCGCGGCATCGTGCTGATCTTCGACGAGGTGTTCACCGGCTTTCGGCTGGCGCGGCGGGGTGCGGCCGAGTATTTCGGTGTTCAGCCGGACCTTATGACCTACGGCAAGTCGCTTGGCGGCGGCCTGCCGGTCGGCGTGCTGTGCGGACGGGCGGCGCTGATGAAGCGGTTTCGCGACGAGCGGCCGGTTGACGTCTGCTTTGCCCGCGGCACGTTCAACTCGCATCCCTACGTGATGGGGGCGATGGCCGAGTTTCTCCAGCATCTCGACCGGCCGGCCACGCAGGCGCTCTATGACGGGCTCGACCAGCTCTGGAACGATCGGGCGGCGCGGCTCAACCGGCGTCTTGCCGGCGCCGGATTTCCGGTCCAGGTCGCCAACCTGTCCTCGATCTGGACCGTCGGCTACACCGGGCGCTCGCGCTACCACTGGATGCTGCAATATTACCTGCGTGCGCGCGGCCTCGCGCTGAGCTGGGTTGGCACGGGACGGCTGATCTTCAGCCTGGATTTCACCGAGGCCGACTTCGCCGCCGTCGCCGACCGCTTCGTGGAGGGGTGCGCGGCGATGCAGGCCGATGGCTGGTGGTCGGCGGGCGAGGCAGGCGGCTCGGCCCGTGGCGACATCCTGCGTGAGATGATCGTTGCCCGACGGCGCGGCTCGTCGCGCGATAGGAAGCAAGCGGCCTTGCTTACCTGAACTCGTCTTGCTGTTTGGCGTCGGGCGCGGAGTAGGCGGGCGCGGAGTAGGCCGCCGCCTGCTGCAAATAGGGACCGGCTTGATGCGCGCGCTCGACGAAGAGCGCTGCCGGCGCGCGGTAATACAGGATGATGTCGTGAAAAGGGTCGGTCATGATCTTGGTCGCCCAGACCAGGCCGGTCTGCACGTCCCTGATGATGAAGAGCTGCGCGGTACGGAACAGCAGGCCGCTGATCCCGACGGTCAGCCACAGGTTACCCAGGTGGCGCGCGAAGACGCCGACCGATGGCGGGCTGGCGCAGAAGCCGAACAGCGTCGGGCTTACCAACAGGATCAGCGGCGACAGCGCCCAGATCGCCATCAGAACGATCTTGCGACGCAGATTGTAGCCGACCTTGATGGCCTCCTTGTGCTCATGCGTGGCGTCGTTCACCACGTCGTAATTCTTCGGCTCGAAGACGAGGTGGCCGATCTGGCGGCTGGTCATCGAGACCATCCAGGCGAGCAGCGCCGCGTAGGCCGGATCGCGGAACATCACGCCATAGGCAATGACGAAGGTCACTGCGCTGAGCAGGTGCAGCGACTGGTTGATCAAGCTGTGATGGTAGTAGCGATGATCGTCCCAGCGCTGCATCGCCAGACAGTCGAGAAATCCGCGCATCGACCTCTCCTCGAGGGACTGTTCGATCATTTCTGGTCGGCCGCCGCGGCGTCCGGCAGCCTCAGAAACCGTATTAGCGAGAAGTGTCCGAGCGGCGGCAGCGACCGACGCTCCAGCAGCCGCACCCGCGGGCACAGGTCCGCCCAGCGCTCGTAGCGCGACCAGGCGAACTCGGTGCGCCAACCCAGCCGGCTGGTCAGCGGCATCAGCCAGCGTTCGATCGTGCCGCGCAACCCGTGCTCGGCGCCGATCCGGCTGGTCAGGATGATCTCGCCGCCCGGCCGCACCACGCGGACGAACTCGTCAAGCGCCCGTTCCGGCCGCGCAATGGCGGTGACGACGTACTGCGCGACGACGACGTCGAACGAGGCGGTCGGAAACTCGAGCGTCTCGGCGTCGCCCACCGCCAGTCGCTCGACATGGCTGAGCCGCTCACGTGCAACCCGCAGTCGCGCCTTGGCGAGCATCGGCTCACTGATGTCGATGCCGACCAGGCGGTTGCCGGCGGCGTAGCTTGGCAGCGACAGGCCGGTGCCGACGCCGACCTCCAGGATGCGGCCGCCAACCCGGTCGGCGGCGGCGACGGCTGCCAGGCGGCCGCGCGCGAACACCGGGCCGAACACCAGGTCGTAGACCGGCGCCCAGCGGCCATAGGCGCTGGCGACGTGGGCGCGCTCCATCGTCGACTCTGCGTTGCCATCCATCGGCTGGCACTAGCAAAGATCGGCGGCGTCGTTGTGTGACAGTTTCAACAACCAGCTGTTGTAAAGGTGGAGGCGCTGCCTCTGGAGAGCGCAGCCCGAGGCAGGCTGGTCGCCTACCGAACGAGTGTCATCCAAACGCCAATGACGGAACCTGCGGGCTGCGCTATGGCCTGCCGCCGAACGGGGGGATCGGCATGGGCAGGGCACCGCAGCACCGCACGCTTCATCGTTTTGGCCAGCAGCGGCCGTCGGCTGATCCGGCGCGCGCCACCAGGGCGCCGGTCTTTCCCGGCAGTCCGTTCCAGAGCTTGCCGGCGCCCACCGCCGCCGCGCCGTTCCGCCTGCAGCTCGCCGACATCGTGCCCGACGCCGTCCATGCCATGCAGGCGGCCGGGGGCATGGTGCTGCACATGGTGGGTGACACCGGCGGCGTGCTGGACCCGAAGCCGCAACTGCTGGTGGCTGCCGGGCTGGAGCATGATGCGGCGGTCAAGAGCGCGCTCGGCCGGCCGGCGTTCTTTTATCATCTTGGCGACGTCATCTACTTTGACGGTCAGGCCGCCGACTACTACCCGCAGTTCTACGCGCCGTACGAGCACTATCCGAACCCGATCATCGCCATTCCCGGCAACCATGACGGCGACGTCTTCGACGACGGCAGGCGCGTCAATCCGGAGCCGTCGCTGGCGCCGTTCATGCGCAATTTCTGCGCGGCGACGGCGGGGGTGCACACTGGCGAGGCGGGCGACGCCGAGCGGACGGCGATGATCCAGCCGAACTGCTACTTCACTCTGCAGACGCCGTTCGCGACCTTCGTCGGGCTCTACACGAACGTGCCGGAAGGCGGCGTGGTCGAGCCGGACCAGCTCGACTGGTTCAGCAACGAGTGCCGCATGGCGGCGGCAGACAAGCCGCTGATCGTGGCGCTGCACCACCCGCCTTACTCGCTCGATGCCTATCACAGCGGCAGCGCGGCGATGTTGCAAGTGCTGGCGGCGGCGAGACAGGCTTCCGGCCGGGCGCCGGACCTCGTCTTCGCCGCGCACGTGCATAACTACCAGCGCTTCGAGGTGACCGAGGGCGGCGTGACGACGCCCTACATCGTCTCCGGCAATGGCGGTTATCACAACCTGCATGCCATGCTGCGGCCAGGCGGGCGCGACATCGTGCCGCCCTACACGCCGGCGAGGCAGCCCGGCGAGACGGCGAGCGTCGTGCTGCAAAGCTATACCGACACATCATGGGGCTTCATGCGGCTGGAAATCACCCGTGAGCTCGTCGACGTGCGGGTCTACACGGTGCCGGTGCCGCAGGCGACGGCAAGCGCACCGCCGACGCTTGTCGACCGACTCCGCTGGGATTGGCGAGCACGCATCCCCGCCAGGTAGGCGCGCCAGCACATCCGGACCACGGACGACGGACAGCCCGTGGAGACGGCAAGGCAAGGGGCTTCGCCCCTTGACCCCACCAAAGCCTAGGCTTTGGAAACATCTGCTGAGGAACTGTGCCGAGGGGCGCATAACAGGCTGCGCAAGCCGAGAAAGAGACCGCTTGCGCGTGCGCGTCGAGTTGCGAGCCGGGGCCTTAGTCTTCGTGACCCTTGGTCGGCCGCGTGGTTCTCGCTTTTGTCATCATCTTTCAACAACCGTGAAATGACAAATTCGGGGCGACATCGTTCCTCCGGGACAATGCTTGCGATCTCGGCGCATCGCAGGACATCCGTGGTCCACTGCCAACCGACTGCCATCGAAACATCATCCGTGATGCCGGCACTGCTGCCGTATGCACACTTGCACAGACAATGGCGGAGCGGCGGACATGGAGCGGCGTGGGTTCATCAAGGCGTTGGCCGGCGGCGCGGTCGGCTGGACGGTGGCCGGGGTGCTTGGCGAGGCGGCGGCTGCGGGGACCTACGCCAATCCGGTGCCCTTCGTTGCCGATGCATCCTCGATCGGCGTCACTGGCCGGCCAGACGCGCTGTTCATCGTCAACCTCGCCGCGACGGCCGCCGACCAAGCGGCGACCTACCCGCAGAGCGTCGCCACCGGCGACCCGAACCCGCACGGCGTCATCCTCTGGACGCGCGTGGCGCCGGCGGCAGTGACCAGCGGGTCGGGCACGCTGATTGCCTGGCAGATTGCGACCGACACGGATTTCTCGTCCGACAGCCTGGTGCTTGAAGGGGTCGCCTCGATACTGGCCAGCCATGACAACACGGTGAAACTGCCGGTGGCGCACACGGCCCTCGAGCCGTTCACGATCTACTACTACCGCTTCGTCCATGCGGGCGTGGCCAGCCGCACCGGGCGCTTCAAGACGATGCCGCGGCCAAACCAGCGCTTGCAGGCGCTCCGCGTCGGCTACGTCGTCTGTCAGGACTATAGCAACGGCTACTACACCGCCTATCGACTGCTCGCCGAGAACGAGGAGGTCGACGTCGTCGTGCACCTTGGTGACTACATCTACGAGTATCGCGACGACGGCGTTGGCGGCCCGGGTGGCGGGCCGGTCCGTGTGCTGCCGCCCTACCCTTCGGGGGCGCAATATCCGCAAGGGCTCGACGACTATCGCCACCTGTATCAAGTCTACCGTGCCGATCCGGACGTTCAGGCGACGCACGAGAAGTTCGCGATGATTACCCTGTGGGACGACCACGAGTTCTACAACGACTGTCACCAGGACTACCATGAGGACACCAACACGCCGCCGCTGACGGCAACGACGCCGCAGCCGGCGCTGCGCCAGGCCGCCAACAAGGCGTGGAGCGAGCATGGCCTCGCCGACGTGACGTTCAACCCGGCGAAGAACTGGGAAACCTCGATCCAGGTCTATCGCAACTTTAGGTTTGGCCAATTGATGGAGCTTATCGTCACCGACGAGCGGCTCTATCGCGACGGGCCGCCCTGCGGCGACATCGAGGATCAGCGCTATCAGACCACCGGCTGCGCTGAGCGCACCGATCCGGCGCGCACCATGCTCGGCGCCACGCAGAAGGCCTGGTTCATCGACAAGGTGGTGCGCTCAACCGCGACCTGGAAGCTGTGGGCCAACGAGGTGATGCTCTGCCAGTACCTGCTCAACGCGACGACGCGCGAGTTCTTCGACCTCGACCAATGGGACGGCTATCCGGCCGAGCGCGCCGAGATCCTGGGCGGCATCGGTGATGCCAAGACGGCGAACTTCGTCGTGCTGTCAGGCGATGCGCATCTGTATCTGGCAAGCTACCTGCGCAGTGATTTCGACGATCCCACTGAACCGCCGGTGGGTGTGGAGCTGATGGTCGGCGCCATCAGCTCGGGCAATTACCTCGATGCCGGCGTCGACAAGCCGGCGCCGCTCTCCGCGCCGGCCGCGGTGACCAAGGCGGCGGCGCTGGGCCTGCCGGCCGACAGCCTGGAACCGTTGATCCTGTCGCAGAACCCGCACATTCAGTTCTGGAACGGCAGCACCTGGGGCTACGCCGTGCTGACGATCACGCCGGAGGCGCTGCGCTGCGACTATCGCGTCGCCAGCACGATCAAGGTTCCCGGCGGCACGCTGCAGCAGCTTGCAACCTTTACGGTGCCGGCCGGCAGGGTTGAGCTGATCCAAAGCTAAGAGGCTGTTCTCGAACCTCTCAGCACGGCGGAGCTCTCCCACCGTGAGCCTTTCCAACTGCGTGGCGCAGTCGGCACCCTGACTCACTCCGCCTTCGAAATGGATTTTAAAGGCTTCGCCTTTAATGGGGTCGAGGGGCAAAGCCCCTCGCCTTGCCTTACCTCTAATGCGGCATCGGCGGCGTGTCGCGACGGGGCTCTGCGTCGTGTAGCGGGGCGGACCAGGGCAGGTCGCGCATGAAGCTCACGATGGCGTCCTTGGCGGTGGTGGCGATCGCCTGGGGGTATTGGAAGCGGTAGACGACGGCGCGGTCGCGATCCCTGCAGCAGAACGCATAGGCGTCCACGACGGTCCGTTCCGGCCGCACGGTGGTCGTGTTGTCGAACGAGACGACCAGTTCGCGGCCGCTTTGCTCGACGCCGTCCTGCACGAGGAACGCGTCGTCCTGCGCCATCACGCGCAGCGCGGGGTGCAATCGGGCCAGCTCGCGCTGCAGCGCCGCGATCTCCGGCCTTGATCGTTCGCTGGTCGCGTTCTGTGCTGCGTCGAACAGGGCGAGGGTGCCGGAGGCGATTTTTGCCGGGTAGACGTGCACGATGGCCGTCAGGTTGCCGGCCGGGTCATTGAGCGCGTAGCCGACGCTGACGGACTGCCCTTTCGGATCCTGGCGGAAGATGTCGAGGCGCTGGAAATGATCGACCATGGCGGGAAAGACGACGCCCGACGGCGTGTTGCCGTAGGACGCGTCGCCGACCGGCAAAGGATCGGCCGGCACCGCTGACGCGTCGGCGCAGGCGCAGAGCAGGCACAGCACGGGCCAGAGGCCGTGTCGCCTGGCGGCTGACACCCGCGCGGCTAGCATCGGCCGGAGCGGCGGAGATGGTCGGCGAACGGGTCTCTGTTCGGGCCGAGCCTGGCGCCGTGCTCCGCCAGGTAGGCGGGGAGGTCGAAGTCGGGGTTGGGCGACACGCGCTGGCTCCGGCGATGGGCGAGGAAGTGGGCGAGCGGCGCCGCGACGGCGTAGGTCTGGCGATACCAGGTTGGCGCGAACCAGGCGCACGGCGCGAGGCCGGCCGCCTCGCCGTGGAGAATGTAGTGCAGCAACGGGTCGAGCAACGGTGGCGAGGCGGTGTAGAATGTGGGGTCGAAATACAGGTTCGGCTTGCGGCCTTCCCGCCAGCCGGCGCTGCAGTAATGCGCCAGCGGGTCGACGCCGGCGCGACGCAGGTCGTGGCCGTTCAGCAGGTAGTAGCTGGCATCGAACAGGGTTGATTCGCTGACGATCAGCGCCGGGGGCCGCGGCAGCCGCAGCTCCGCTCGCCCGGTCATGCGGTAGTGCTGGTAGGGATCGCCGCCGAGGGCGGCGACGTCCGGATAGGCTTGCTGATACCAGGCCGCATCGAAGCCGGCATTCGGGCTGACGGCGCCGGCGTGCCGGCGGGCGAGGAAGTCGGCCAGGCAGTTGCGCCCGGCCGCAAGACCGTAGCGGGCGCGATACCAGGCCGGATCGAAGTCATGGCAGGGCCGCAAGCCCGCCGCCTCGCCGCGATGGAGGTAGTGCAGGACCGGATTGTCGAGCCAGCCGTCATCGGCGGTCGTGAGGTAAAAGGCGGTGTCGAAATAGGCGTTCGGCTTTCGACCCTCGCGCCAGCCTTGGCTGTGGAAATGTGCTGCCGGGTCGAGGCCGGCGGCCGCGACGTCAGGGTTCTCGGCGCGATACCAGGCGGCGTCGAACAAGCCGGAGGCGGTGAGAGCGGCTGGTGGGTTGGTCATGCTAGGGCGTCATCCGATCGGATGAGAGAAAGGAAGACCATGGCTCTGCCCTGGACCGAGCGCCCATCGCACGCGTCCGATGGGTTCCGGGTCTGGGCGGCGCCCCCAGACCCGCATCCGTAAGAGCACGCAACCCCCTTCCTTACTTGGCGAAGCCATCCAAGTTCTGCCTCCCGCGCAACGTACTTGCCGTGGAGTCATGAAAAAACGGATTTTAAAGGCTCCGCCTTTAATGGGGTCCAGGGGCAAAGCCCCTGGCTCTCCTTCCGCTATCGCTTACGCCGCTTCGGATCGTCCGGAGTGGTGCTGTCTTCGCCGTCGCTGATAACCTCGTAGGTGATCAGCGACGGCTGGGCGTGCACCGTGGTGCTGGCCGCGCTGGGCAGGTTGGCTGACTGGCTGGCGGCGGTGGCGGCGGTGTTGGCACTGGCCAGCGCGGCCACGTTCGGCACCGTGGTCACGGTGATGCCGGTGCTGCGGCCGCCGACCTGCACGTTGGCGGCGTTGACCACGACGAGGGCGGCGAGATTGGCGTTGCCGGAGGCGCGGATACCGGCCTCGCCGGCGTCGATCTCGCCTTCCGGGGCCACCAGGTTGACGTCGCCGGCCGAAACGCCGGCGACCGGGGCGAGGGTGCCGATGCCGGCGCCCGAGCTCGGCGCGGTGGGTGAGAGGGTCAAGTCGGCGTAGTTGTCGTAGACGACCGAGGCGGGCGGCACGATGACCGTCGTCTTGGCGCCCTGTCCGGCGTTGATGTCGCCCTGGCTCGACCAGATCAGCACGTTGCCGCCGAGGGTGGTGAGGATGCGGCTCTGGCCGAGCAGCACGCTGCCTGCCGAGTAGACGTCGATCGAGCCGCTGCCCTGGGTGAGCAGGCCGGCGTCCGCTCCCGGCGTCACGCCGTCGACGCCGACGACGGTCTGGCCGCCGGGGTCGAGCACGGTGATGGCGCCGCCGGCGTCGGTGCGGATGCCGCCATCGATGGTGCGGGCGGGCTGGCTCAGCGCGGTGCTGGCCGGCAGCACCGAGCTGAACAGGGTGAGGGCGCCGGTGGCCTGGCTCGCCGCCGGGAACAGCGTGCCGATCGCCGCCTGGCCCTCCAGGTAGGAGTGGTAGAAGCGACTGCTCGGGTCGTTGTAGTCGAGGCCGCTGACGTTCAGCTCGTTGAAGTAGACGCCGAGCAGGAACTGATCGCGCGTGGTCGCCGGCAGCGCATCGAACGCGGCGAGGGCGGTGGACGTGCTCGCCGTGATGCCCTGGGCGGCGAGGAAGCTGACGAGCTGCGGCAGGTAGTCCTGCACCACCCGCCCGGGCTGGCTCTGCAGCGGCAGGCTGGGATCGGCGACGTTGTCGGCGTTCAGGTAGGCCTCGGCGAAGGCGGCGTAGTCCGGACCCGCGGCGCCGAGCCCGGTCAGCACGGTGATGCCGGCGCCGGTGCCGCGGGTGAGCGGACCGATGTCGAGCTGTGGGCCGATGCTCTCCAGCACGCCCTGGCTGCCCTGGTAGAGGTTGCGTCCGGCCTGCACCTGCAGCGTGCCCGGACCCGCGACCTCCAGGTTGGCGTAGATCACGTCGTGGCCGGCGGCGACCAACGAGACGTCGGCGGTGGCGTCGTTCAGCACGATGCTGCCAGCGGCGATGACGTCCGGGTCCAGCGTGTCGCGGAAGCCAACGCCGGGCTGGGTGATGCCGGTGCGGTTGGCGGGGACCGAGCCGGCCTGCGACACGCCGAGGCTGACGATGTCGTTGCCGGCCTCGACCTGGACCGGCTTGGCGGCGATCAGCCATTGGCTCGGCGACTCGTCGCTGTAGCGGCTGGGCACCGTGCTGGCGTTTGAGAAGCTGAGCTGCTCGCCGGTCTGCAGGTCGATGACGTCGCCGGTGGCGGCGTAGATTTCGGCCGGCTGGGGATCGTTCGCGTGCAGGTCGGTGGTCGGCGTGTCCGGGCCGAAGGCGAATAGCGGCAGCGACACGCCGCTGAGCGGCACCGGCCCGGCATCCGAGTTGGCCGCGGTGTCGGTCACCAGCGCGCCGCCGACGATCGGGATCGACCAGGCGGGATTGAGCGCGGTCGGCTCGCTGGTGGGGTTGGCGCCGGAAATGTCGATCGCCAGCGGCACGCCGCCGTTGGCCAGGGCGTCGGCGACGACGGAGACGCCGGCGAGCAGGGCGAGCTGGCCGGCGGGCGCGGGGGCGAGCTCGATCGCCTCAGGCTGCGGCGCCTGGGCGCTGTCCGGCTGGCCGGCATAGAGGATGCTGCCGTTGGCGGCGGTGACGGTGAGCGTCGGCGGGTAGACGAAGCGCAGGTCGGTCGGCGCGTCGTTGGCGAGCTGCTGGGTGACGCCGGTGGCCTGGGTCAGCATGTAGGATTGCGGCGCTGTCGTCGGCACGACGGTGCCGCCGGCGGAGAACAGGCTGATCGCGGTGCCGGCCGTCCAACTGCTGAACCAGGCGCTGCCGCCTGTCCCGGCGGTGACCACGTCGCCATTGCTGGCGGTGTAGGTGAGCGGCGAGGCGAGCTGCTCGCTGACCCGCGTCGGGTCGGCGGCGCCGCCCAGCACCAGGGTGCCGAGCGTGGTAATGCGCACGGCGCCGTCGCCCGGGGCGACGACGAAGCCGCCGCTCGCCGCCTTGATGGTGTCGGCGGTGAACGGGCTGACCACGCGCGGGTCGCCGGCGACAGCCTGGCCGTAATCCGCGGTGTCTTGATAAATCTGGCCGATCGCACCGGCGGCAACGGTGATGTTGCCGCGCAGGTCGGTCAGCGTGCCGGAGACGGCGTCGGTCAGCTGCGGCGCCTCCGACGGCGTATACAGGTTGTTGGCCAGCGGAACCTCGCTGACACCGTTGATCGCGCCGGCGACGGAGAGCGTGAGCGCGCCGCCGCCGGTCTGGATCACCTGGCCGTTCTCGACCCTGGTGGTGCCGAGCACGGCGAGGTCGAGGCCCTGGCCGTCCAGCGTGTCGCCGAGGATGCCGGGCCGGGTCGTCATCCCGGCATCGCCGCCGGCACGGACGGTGAGATTGCCGCCGCCGAGGGTGCCGAAGCCGGTGAAGCCGGTCAGCACCGGCTGGGTGGAGAACACGGTGCCGGCGGCGTTGAGCGGCAGCACGTAGGTGCCGAAGTTGATCCAGCCCGCGGTCTCCTCGCCGTCGCCGCCGGCCTGGCGGAACAGCGTGTCGCCGAGGTTGTCGCTGCCGGGCGCGGTGGCGCTGGTCTGGGTGATGTCGCCCAGCACGTCGCGGCCGGCGGCAATGGTGACGTCGCCGCCGCCGGTCGGGTAGTTCGCCTGGTAATTCACCCCGGTGGAGAGGGTCGCGTAGAGCCTGTCGGTGGCGGAGGAGCCCAGCGCGGTCGCGGGGCGCGGCAGGTTGGCGCTGGCGGCGATGTCGGGCGATTGCGCGCCGGCGGTGTAGACGCCGAACGGGGTGCTCTCGACGACCGAGCCGGCGGCGACCAGGTCGAGCGTGCCGGTGCCGGTGCGCAGCACGCTGTAGGACGGCAGGTTGTGCAGCGTGCCGCCGTAATGCTGGTCGGCGAGCACGATGTCGCCCGGTGTTTCCGCCGGCGCGAGGATGTTGGCGGCGGCCTGGGTCAGCGCCGGCTGCACCGCTTCGGTGTCAGCGCCGGCGAGGTTGGCGCCGGACACGAGACGCAGCGACCAGGACAGCGAGCCGGCCGGCAGCAGCGCCGCGTCGGCGAAGATCGCGCCCTGCGGGGTAGTGGCGGCGGTGCCGGCGCGCTCGTTCGGCGTGCCGACGAAGGCGAGGATGCTGCCGGCCGGGAGCAGGCCGCCGGCCGGCACGGTGACGTTGCCGAGCAGGCCGACGGGGGCGGCGAAGTCGGCGAGCGGCACGCCGGCGGGCCAGGTCACGGCGTTGATCGCGACCGCCTGCGGCAGGCGGGCGCCGGCGCCGAGCGTGGTGCCGGCCGGCAGCACGGTGCCGGCGGGGATGATCTGGCCGAGCGCGAACGGGCCGGTGGCGCCGGTGGCGACGAACTGGCCGGCGACCGTCACCGCGGCGGCCAGCGTCACCGGCGCGCCCGTGGTGATCGCGGGCACGCTGGCGTTGGCGTTCAGGGTGCCGCCGGTGATCGGCAGGGCGTAGCCGAGGATGTCGTTGTTCTGGATGGTGGTCGGGCTGGTCGCGGTGGCGTTAGCGGCACCGCGCAGCACGATCGGGGCCGGGGTGCCGGCCGGGATCACCAGGTCGACGTCGGTGACCCCGTTGCGCAGCACCCAGCCGTCGTCGTCCGGGTTGCGGGTGGCGGCGGTGGTGCCGTCCGGCGGTGGCGCGAAGCCGTCGGTGATGCTGCCGTAAACGGCGAGCGAGCCGGCCGAGCGCAGCACCAGGGTGCCCGGCTCGCCCGATCCCAAGGCAGCGGGGTTGGCGTTCGGGCCGTAGCGCAGGCCGACGAGGTCGAGATCGCCGACCACCGCGAGGCCGGTGGCGGCACCGCCGTCGATCTCGACGCCGGGGCGGAAATGGAACACGCCGGTGTCGACCAGGCCGGCCAGGTCCGGCGCGGCGAGCACGCCGTTCGGCTCGGCGGCGGCGATGTAGGCGCGGTTGGCGGCGTTGATCTGGTCGAGGCCGATGGCGCCGGCGTTCACCACCTTGCCGGCCGCGGTGAGATTGGTCTGGGTGACGATGCCGGCGGTGGGCGCGTAGCTCGTGAAGGCGTCCAGCGCGACGCTGCTGGCGCCGGTGAGCGCCAGCGGGCCGGGCGCGCTGGCGGCGACGCCGCCATCGGGCAGGCGCGGCGCCGACAGGGTCAGGGTGCCGCGCGCGACGCCGTCGGCCGAGGCGAGGTCGATGGTCGCACCCGGCTGCAGGGTGAGCGTGCCGGCGGTGGTGGAGAGCGCGATGCCGGGCGCGTTCAGGGCTGGGATCGGCTGGCCATACTGGTCGACATGCAGGGTGGTGGCGGCGGCGTCTAGCACGGCGCCGGGTGCGACCGTGAGGTTCTGGCCGGCGGCCAGGGTGATGCGGCCGGGGGCGGCGCCGCTCGCATCGACCGTGCCGTTGACCTGCAGACTGCCGGCATCGACGGCGACGGCGACGCTGCCGGCGCGCAGCACGCCGTTCAGCGCCAGGTCGCCGGTGGCGATCTCGAACTGGCGGGCGCCGGTGAGCCCGCCGGCGTCGAGCCGGGCGTTCAGGCTGTCGAACGCCGGCTGGCTCAGGGTCGCGGCCGCGAGCTCGAGCGAGCCGCCGGTGGTGCCGCCATTCACACCGTGGGCGGCGATGGTGCCGTTGAGGGCAACGGTTTGGCCGGGCGCGAGCGCGGTCGCCTGCAGGCTGCCGCCGGCGGCGGCGATGCTGGGGGTGCCGGCGCCGGACAGGTCGATGGTGGCGGCGGCGTCCTCGCTGACGCTGCCGCCGGTGCTGGCCAGCACCAGCGCGCCGCCGGCGGCGGGCTCGGTCTGGCCGAAGATGCTGACACTGCGGCCGGACAGGTCGGTGCGCGAGCCGGCTTGCAGCGCGACGTTGCCGGTCGCCTGCGCCACCAGCCGGCCGCCGGGCAGGATCACCGTGCCGGCGTCCGCGATGCTGGTGGCGTCGAGCTCCAGCGTGGCGCCCAGGGCGGCGGCGCCGGGGTCGGTCACGGTGCCGCCGCCGGTGATCGCGAGCGGGCCGCCGACAGCGTAGCGCATGGTGGAGCCGGCGGCGCCGGTGAGCAGCGGGGTGGCGAGCGTGAGGCTCGTAGGGCCGGCGCCTGGGGCGGCGGCGAGGGTCAGCGAGCCGGCGCCGTTGGCGCTGATCGTGGTGCCGGCGGTCAGGCTGACGCTGGAGAAACCCTGGATGGTGCGGTCCTGGCTGAGGCCGCTGACCGGCTGGCTGTCGGCCGGGCTGCCGAACACCAGGGTCTGCGCCGCGATCACCAGCGCGCCGGTGCCGTAGCCGGGGCCGGCGACGCCGTTGAAGATCGGCCCGACGGGCGGTGCGGCGGCGGCGGTGCGGGTCCAGGTCAGGTTGCCGGCGGTGATGCGGGCGGTGTCGCCCGGGCCGCCGATGCCCTCGATCGCCGGCGTGTCGAGGGTGAAGTTCTGCAGGCTCGATCGGCCGGTCGCCGGGTTCAGCGTGTCGAGGTCGACGTCGCCGTAGAGGTTGATGGCGCTGGTGGCGCCCAACGTCAGCGAGGCGAGCGCCGGCACGCCGGCCGCCGGGTCGCCGGCAAGCAGGGCGGCGAGCACCGGCTGGGTGAGGTTGACGCCGGTCGGCAGGGTGGCGCTGGCGGCGTTCAGCGCGGCGGTGCTGCCGATGTTGATGGTGCCGACGTCGAAGGCGATGGCGGCGGCGCCGAGCCGCACGTCCTGGCCGATGCCGACGTCGCCGGCGGTGAGGAAGTCGATCGTGCCGCTGGAGCGCAGGGTGGCGCCGGAGGCGATGTTGACCGGGGCGGCGGCGGCCGGGCTGCTCGGCAGGGTGGTCAGCGCGCCGTTCGAGATCGCGAGCACGGTGGGCGGCAAGCCGGCGCCGACATTGGAGTAGACGATGCCGCTCGCCGTCGCGTCGTCGACCGGCAGGCCCGCGCCCACGGTGTCGATCGTGCCGCCGGCGTCGATCGTGATGCCGCCGGCGGCGCTCGAGATCAGGAAGACCTGCGGCGCGGCGAGCCTGGCGCCGCTGGCGACGGTGATGGCCGAGCCGACCGGCAGGGTGGCGTAGCCAGGGGTGAACTGCACCGTGCTGCCGCTCAGCGCCTCCTGGCCGCCGATTGACAGCGTGGCGCCGCCGGCGCCCGGCGACAGCGTGGCGCCGCCGGCGCCCGGCGACAGCGTGCCGCCGTCGGCGCCTGGCGACAGCGTGCGGGCGCCGGCGCCCGTAGATAGCGTGCCGCCGCGGGCGGCAACGGGTGCCACCAGGGCGTCGAGCGCGCTGGCGGCGATCGAGACGTGCGTCGGGTCGAGCGCTGCGCCGTCGGCGACGATGTCGAGCGGGGTGCCGTTGGCGACGACGTTGACGGTGGCCCCGTAGCCGCCGCTGGCCGGTTGCAGGCGGGCGCTGCCGGCGGTGGTGAAGGCGAGGGTTGGGGTGGCGGCGACCTCGGCGGCGATCACCAGGTCGAGCGTCTTGGCGTCCGCGGGCAGTTGCGGGCGGGCGTTGCCGAACAGGCCCGCCTCGGTGGCGGCGAAGCTGCTGTAGCTGGTCTCGTCGTAGTTGGACTCGGTGCGCACGACGCTGCCCGGGGTGATGCTGGCGAGGATCGGCAGGTGCGTGCCAACCGTGGTCCCGACGTAGCCGATGGTGGTGCGGATCTGGGTGGCGCCGTCGGTCAGGGCGACGTTGCCGGGCAGGCCGAGCGGCTGGCTCGGGTCGAGCTCGACCCGGTAGCCGCCGGGCAGCAGCGCCTCGTTGGAGGGTTCCAGGGTGTAGCGGCCGGCGGGCAGGCCGGGCACGCCGGCCGGGATGACGATCTGCTCGCCGGTGGCGGGCGTCGAGCCGGCATAGGCGGTGGCCGCACCCGCCGCGGCGGCGGGGGTCGCGACCAGCGGCTGCGGCCCGGCGACGATGGCGTAGACCGGGTCGGCGGCGAGCGTCAGCCCCTGGGCGGCGGCGATGCCGCTGCCGAGCGCGCCGGTCGGCGTGGTCAGCACGTCGGTCGAGCCGCCGCGGCCGGAGATGAAGGCGGCGCCCGTGAGGGTGCCGCCGCCGGCGAGGTCGATCAGCGAGCCGGCCTGCAGCCGCACCGCCTGGCCGAGCAGGGCGAGGGCGGGCGCGGCGATCGGGCCGGTGGTGGCGACGGCGGCGCCGTTCTCGGTGTAGCTGACGTTGTCGGCGGTGCCGCCATAGGGGATCACGAGGCCGGCGGCGCTGACCGAGGTGATGCTGCCGGGCAGCAGCGCGACGGTGTCGGTGTAGGAGCTCGCGTCCGGCAGCGACCCGCCGTCGATCGAGCCAGCGGTGACCAGGCCGACCGCACCGAGGGTGAGGCCGCCCTGCGGCGCCAGCAACACGCCGCCCTGCTCGATGACGCCGGCGGCGAAGGCAAGGCTGCCACCGGCGGAGAGCGGCCCGGCCGGCTGGGCCGCGGTGCTGCGGCCGAGGCGGATAGTGCCGTCGGCGAGGAACTGGTTGGCGGTGCTCGCGGCCGGGATCACGGCGGCGCTGCCGGTCGCAGGGTCGATCGCGCCCGGCTGCGGCGGCACGCTGTAGCCGGCGACAACCTGCGTCACGGCGCCGGTCACCGGGTAGAGCTCGGCGGCGGTGAACGCGAGGTTGCCGGGGCTGACCACGGCGGCGGCCGAGGCGCTGGTGGTGACCTCGCCGAGGAAGCGGATGTCGCCGCTGGCGTCGAAGCGGGCATTGGCGAAGCCGGCGACGTCGTTGCCGCGGATCGGGGCGGCGCCGTTGTCGGTCACGAGGCCGACCGGCTCGTTGATGCCGAACAGCACCTCGTCGGCGAAGTCGATGGTGCCCGCCTGGACCGTGAGGCTACCGTCGCCGGTCTGCAGCGAGGGCGCCCAGGAGCGCGGCGCGCTGGTGGCGCTGCTCGGGTTGAAGTTCACCAGCCCCGAGCCGGCATTCGGCTCGCCGACGCCGTCGAGCAGGACGTAGGGCGCGGTGACGGTGACGCGGCCATCCGGATCGCTGTCGCCGATCGCCAGCGTGTGCAGCGCGATGCTGCGGCCGGCGGCGAGCTGCACGTTGTTCTGGAAGACGATCGCGTCGCCGGCGGTCAACGCGAGCTGATCAAAGCCGCCGGCGGCCCCCTGGGCGGCGCTGATCCGGGTCTGGCCGACCGGGATCGGGCTTGCCGTCGCACCCGGCTCGAGGTCGTCCGGCAGGCCGCTCGCCGCGGCGGCCTGGCTGACCAGGATCTCGCGCGGCACCCGCAGTGTATTTGGCTCGCTGAACGTCGGCCCGTTGCCGGGGTTGAACACCGGGGCGGCGACGGTGTCGATCGTCAGCGCGCCGCCGGAGCCGCCGGGGCCGCCGGCCGCGGCGAGCAGCGTGCCGTCGTCGTAGATGCCGGTCTGCGAGCGCAGGGTGATCGAGCCGCCGTTGGAGTCGAGCGTCACCGGCGTCTTGGGCACCGTCTGGCCCTGGCCGAGCTGCGCCAGGGAGAGCACCGGCGAGGTGCCGGCGAGCAGGTCGGTGACCGCCGAGGTGCCGCTGGCGTCGAGCACCGCGCCGGGCCGGATGATGACGGCGGCGGCGGTGCTGATCGGGTCGCCGTTGGCGTCGAGCCCGCCGGGGCCGCCGAGGATGATGCTGCCGCCGGCGGGCGCCACGCCGATCGTGCGGCCATAGGCGTCCTGGCCGCTGGAGGCGCGCGCCGCGACGTCCAGCACCGCGCCGGCGCCGACCCAGACCGATTGGCCCTGGACGTATTGCAGCGTCTGGCCGCTCGCGCTGTCGTAGCGGTCGTCGAGCAGCGAGATCGTGCCCGAGGGCGCGGTGATCGAGCCGAGTGCCGTGACCTGGCCGGCGGCCTCGATGGTGACCGACTGGGACGGGTCGACGCTGATCGCGCTGCCGCGGCCGAGCTGCACCGTGCCGCCGGTCGCCGCCTCGCCCGTCGTCAGCACCGAGCGCAGCGTGAGGCTGGCGCCGGCGCGCTGCACCAGCGTCCCGGCGGCGTTGTTGTCGATGTATTCGGGCAGCAGCACGACGGGCAGCGCCGCGGCCGGGGCGGTGCCGGAGGGTGCGCTCAGGGTGCTGTCGACGAAGCGGTAGACCGGCTCTGTGACCCGCAGCGCCAGGCCGGGGCTGACGTTCACCGACTCGGTGCCGTTGACGACGTAGCTCGAGAAGCCCTGCTGAAACAGCGACGGCGCCAGCGAGAGATGGTCGGTGCTCGGCAGCAGCAGCGGCGTGCTCCCGCTTGACACACTCCCGCTCGACGTTGCGGAGCTTGCCGGGCTGGCGACGCCGAGCTCGGCGAGGGTCGGCTCGGTGCCCACCGGCAACGTCGCGCCGGCGGTGTTGAGGCTCGCCGGCGGCGAGACATCCGAGGCATTGTCGGAGATCTGGATCACCGGGGCGGTGATGCTGAGCGTGCCGCCGCCGGCGACGCCGAAGCCGCGCAGGGTGGCGTTGATCACCGGCGTGCGCGGGTTGGCCGCCAGGACGCCGCCGACCGCCGCGTCCGCGGCCAGGGTGATGTCGCCGCCCAGCCCGGCCAGGGTGCCGCCGGTGGAGGTGACGGCGGCGCCTGAGGAGACGTCGATCACGCTGCCGTCGCGCAGGTTCAGCGCCGCGGTCGAGCTCAGCGTGACGTCGCCGCCATTCACGTAGGCCAGGCCGCTGGGGGCGAGGCCGCTGGCGTCAAGCGGGTCGAGCTCGCGGTTGGTGAACACGCCGCGCAGGTCGAGGCTGACGCCGCTCTCGAGCGTGATGTCGGCGCCGAGGCCGCTCGCCGGCAGCACGATCGGGGTGCTGGCGCCGGTCAGGTTGGCGGCGGTGGTGTATTGGTTGGTGACGCTGAGCGAGCCGGCGCGGGCGGTGATCGTGCTGGCGATGTCGGTCGAGGCGGCGATGATCCTGAGAGCGCCGCCATCGGCCAGGGTGAGCGGCGCGTTGACCAGCACGTCGCCCGCGGTCGCGATCGTCAGCGCGCCGAGGCCGGCGGCGTTCAGCACCGCGGGCTCGATCGTCACCGTGTCGAGCACGGCGGTCGGCAGCGGGGTGGCGAGCGACAGCGCGCCGACCTGGCCGACGCCGATGGTGCCGAGGGTCGACGTGGCCGTCGCGATGCGGGGGGTGTCGGCGGCTACGACGGTCGGCACGTCGATGCTCGGCGTGCTCTGGGCGGGCGCGCCGATCACCACGTCGCTGGCGTAGAGCGTCGGCGACAGGCCGACCGCGGTCTCGCGCCCGACCGTGAGGCCGCCCGGTGCGGCCACCACCGTTTGGCCGAGCAGGAACGGGTCGCCGCCCGGCAGGCTGGCCGGCCGGGCGGTCGATTGCAGCGGGCCGTCGACGACGCCGGCGTCGATCGTCGCGTCCAGCACCGCCGTCGGCGCGCTGACGACCACCTGGCCGGCGTCGCGGCCGACGACGTAGCCGGCCTGGTAGGTGGCGCTCGGGGCGACCAGCGGCGTGGTGAAGGTCTGGGTCACGCCCCAGCGCGGATGGGCGTAGGTGCTGCCGGTGTAGACGCCGGTGTAGTCGAGCAGCGCCGAGGCGGTGTTGACGTTCTGGATCGTGCCGTTGCTGGCGACCAGGAAGGTGTTCGGCAGGGTGCCGCTCTGGATCTGCTCGACGCCGCCGGCGACGTTCAGCGTCGACCCCGCTTGCGCGATCACCGCGTTGGCGGACAGCGTGACGGTGCCGCCGATGGTCGACCACTCGCCGATGGTGTGGCCGATGTTGGCGACCTCGCCGCTGACCTCGAGCAGGCCACCGGCGGTGTAGAGCCGGTCGGACGGGTAGGCGGCGGTGGCCGGCGCGTCGAGCAGCTGGTTGATGTCGACGGTGGCGGTGGCACTCGCCAGGCCGCCGCTGTCGCGGCTGACCGGCGCGTCGCGCAGCTCGAAGCCTTGGATGTTGACCCCGACCTGGTTGACCGAGGCCGGCAGGGTGACGTCCGGCAGGCCGGAGACGTCGATCGCGGCGCCGGCGTCGATCAGGATGCGGCTGGAGGTGGCGAGCGTCACGTCCGCCGCGGTCGCCGCCGCCTGGGCGTTGCCGGCGCTGACCGCGACCTGCCCGGCTTGGGCCATCGTCAGCGAGCCGCCGGCGAAGCGCACCGTGCCGCCGGAGGTGATCTCGATGCGGCTCTGGTCCTGGATGTCGGCGATCGAGGACTGGTCGTCGAGCGGCAGTGCGCCGGCGGTGATGCGGGTCGCGTTGTCGGTGGCCGAGTTGCTCCTGGCGCCGGCGCGCACGGTGTCGAGCGCGGTGGTCGGATCGGCGGTGTCGGGCTGCACCACGGTCACGCTGCCGGGCGAGAGGGTGACGTTGGCGGTGACGTCGGCCGCGTCGGTCAGCAGGTGGATGGTGCCGCGCTGATCGACCGTGGTGGTCGAGGCGAGGACGCCGGACTGGGTGACGGTGCGGCCGACGAGCGTGATGTCGCCGGTGGTGGCGGTGATCAGGCCGTCATTCTCGACCGCCTGGACGAAGCTGTGCGGCGCCGGGATCGCCTCGACCTGGATGCCGCGCGTGGTCGGCACGGTGCCGGTGGCGGTGCCCGCGCCGGGGGTGAGGACGAAATCGTGGCCGGCGGCGAGCACCGTCTGGCCGTTCGGCGTGGTGATCTGACCGGCATTGGTGACCGAGCTGCCCATCAGCAGCACGAAGCCACCGCCATCGACGGCGGTGAGCGGCGTGTTGGTGGTGATCCGCGCGCCGGGCTGCACGGTGACGGTGCCGGCGGCGGCGGCGAAGGCGGGCTCCAGCGCGCCGTTCACCTCCTGGCTGAAGATCCCCGCCGTCGGGTCGAGGAACTGGGTGGTGCTGACGTCGGCGGTCGAGGCGATCAGGGCGCCGACGTCGACTTGGGCGCTGCCGCCAAAGATCACGCCGTTGCGGTTGATAATGTAGACTTGGCCGGGGGCGGTGATCTGGCCGAGGATTCGGCTCGGCGCGGCGTTCGGGTCGGTGACCCGGTTGAGCGCCACCCAGGTGTTGGCGGCGGCACCGCCGGCGCTCTGGTTGAACGCGAGGGTGGTGTTGCGGCCGACGTTGAAGCTTGACCAGTTCAGCAGCGCCTGCTGGCCGGTCTGGGTGATCGTCACCGTGGTGCGGCCGGCGGCTGCGGGCGAGGCGACCGGCAGCTTGGCGCCGCTGAAGCCGAGCAGCGGGTCCACCACCAGCCCGCGGGGGGCAAGGCCGTTCGGCACCGCCCTGGCGGCCGCCAGGGCGCTGGCGCGGGCCTGCTGCTGGATCGCCGTCATGCTGGCAACCGCCTGCGCGGCGCGCTGCATGTCGGCGAGCGACTGGGCGACGCGGCTGAGCTGGTTGGACGGGATGCCGGTGGCGGCGCTGCCCGGCTCGGTTGACAGGCCGGCGGCGCCTGATGCGCCGGCCTGGCGCGCGGCGACGCCAGCCAGCCAGCCGGTGGACAGCACCGGCGGCCCGGCAACGGCCTGGCGCGTCCCGCCGAGCAGCGCGGCGAGGCTGACGCCGAGATGCAGGAGGGAGGGACGCGACACGCTCCGGAGTTAACGGCGCCGGGCTGGGCCGTCTATCATTCGGGCGGGACGATTCTTGACGGTTTGATGAAGATAAGAGAGCCAGGGCTCTGCCCTTGCGACGCTTTTTCTCGCTTGGCGAAGCTGATGGATCCTGCCTCCCACAGCTCCAGATTCCCATGGAGTCATGGATAAGCAATGGATTTTAAAGGCTCCGCCTTTAATCGGGTCCAGGGGCAACGCCCCTGGCCTTTCGTCAGCGCCAGTCAAACACCGTAAATAGCGGCTCGTCGGCCCTCGGCGCGGCGCGCAGGGTGACCTCGGCGGTGCGGGTTGCGGTGGCGCCGGCGTGTTTCGCTTCGGCATGGATCAGCAGCGCGAGGTTCGGGTCCGGCGAGATGTCGGCATAGACGAGGCCAGCCTTGCGGGCATCGTCGAGTGCGGCGCGCACTAGCGGGTCGGCGGCCGCGCGCTGGACCTGGCCTTCGTGATGCACCGTCAAATGCGGCGAGATCTGCGCCAGCAGTGCCGGGGTCATGCCGATCACCTGCGCCAGCTCGCCGACGCTCTGGTAGTGCCGGCCGCCCGGCAGCCAGGCAAGCCCAGCCTGGCGGTAGCGCGTCGCCTCGGCGCTTCGGCCGGCGCCGCGCTGACGCCAAGCCGCCACCGACTGCGCCAGTTGCTCGGCCTGATGCGGCGTCTGGCCGAGCTCGACCAGCAGGGCCGTCAGCAGCGTGTGCGGCACGTCGTTGGGGTTCATGCGTCCGGCCTCGTCGGTAATCGAGACATGCACCGTGATGCCGCCGACTTGCAGCGCGTAGGGGCCACCATCGATCCGCCACTGGCCGGAGAGCAGGTGAAACATTGTCTCCTGAATGGCTCCCTCGGCGGCGGCGGCGGCGGCGGCGGCGGCGCGGTCATTGCCGGCGAGCTCGGCCTCGACCCGGCCGCTCGACAGCAGCGGAGCGAGCAGCAGCGCCACTAACACCAGCATCCAGAGCACCATCAGCAGCGCGAAGCCGTCCTGGTGGCCCGGCGCGAACCGTCTCACGCGGCGCCTGCCGCGCGCCGGGGCGCGACGACGATGTCCGGCCACGCCGTGCCGTCGGTAAAGCGCAGGTGCAGGCGCACGAGGCGGGGCAGTGTCGTCGCCGACCAGCGGCTCTGCCAGGCGGCGCCGTCGTAGAAGGCGACGCTTAGCTCGGCCACGCTGTCGAGGAGCAGGGCGGCGTCGGTGCCGCTGCCGGGTCCGGCGGCGTAGCGTGGCGAAAGGGTCAGCAGCAGACGATGCGCCGCCGGGTCGAGCCGGAGCATGCAATCCGCCGCCGACGCCGCCCCCATGCCCGGCAGGGCGATGATCTCGGGCGAGATGGCGGTGGTAAAGCCGAAGCCCTGGGCGGCGCCGCGGAAGGCCAGCTGCGGCAAGGCGCCAGGCTCTGCCGCGACGATCAGCCGACGCAGGACGCGCTCGGCACTCGTGGTCGCCTCGGACTGGTCCGCCCGGCGCGTGCCGCGCGAGACGGCGGCGGTGGCAAAACGCGTCGCACCAGTCAGCATCACCATCAGCAGGCCGACCACGACAACGACCACCAGGATCTCGAGCAGGGTGAAGCCGGCCTCGCGCCGCGTCATGGCGAGGCCGCCGGGCCGACCGCCTCGCTTGCCAGCTGCACGGCGCGGCGTGCGGGGCCGCGGCGCCAGGAGACCTCGACGGTGACGTCGTAGAGCCCGACCCGTCGAGCGGCGTCGGGTTCGCCAGCCTGGCCGAGGGCGTCGAACGCGGTCTGGGCGAGAGCCACCCGCACCTGCCAGTGATAGCCGCCGCCGTCGTCACCGGCGAATTGTCCGGCGGTCAGTGTCGCGCCGTGGCAGACGGTGTCCAGGCGGGAACGGGCGCGCGACATCGCCTGGTCGTAGCCGGCGGCGATCTCGGTGCCGGCGAGCGCTGTCGTTGCGGCCTCGTAAAGGCCAGACAGCGCCAGCGCCGCGATCAGGAAGGCGATCAGCGCCTCGAGGAGCATGACGACAGGGTGGCGTCTGGCGCCGCTGCTGTCCAGCTCGGACGCGGCTGCGGTTGTTGCCTGCGGACGCGAAAACGCCGGCAGCCACTGGCCGCCGGCGTCGTCATTGCAGGTTCGTCTGGCGGGCGCCGACGCTTAGCGGCCGGCCTTGCCCGAGCAGCCGGTCGGGTCCTGGATGTCCAGGTTGTAGCCGTTATTGTTGTTGTAGATGTTGCCGATGATGGCGTTCGAGAAACCGCTCGGGACCGCCGAGAAGCCGTTGGCGGTGATCACCGAGGTGTAGGGCGCGCTGGTGTAGAGCTGCAGGATGAAGTCGGCCAGCAGGTTGGCGACGTTGGCGCTGGCGTAGCACTGGGCGAACTCGAGCGTGGTGAAGCCGACGATCGGATAGCCGCTCGAGGGAGATGCGTCCGCCGGCACGTAGGCCGCCGGGCTGCTAAGCTGAGCCTGAGTGGTCGGCGCCGGAGCGTTGCTGAGCGCCTTGGCGGTCTGAGCCGAGGTCGGCAGGATGCCGTTGACGCTGGCGACGTATGGGGCGCTTGAGCTGCCGGAGTTGATCGGCGAGATGTGCGTCACGTCCGGCGTGAGATAGCCGACCGCGTTGGCGTTGCCGGTGATCTCTCCGAGCACGCCGGAGGAGCCCTTGGCGCCGTGGAAGTTCAAGGGCGGCGTGTCGCTCGGGAATTCGTCAGCGAAGGTGGTCATTGCCGAAAACGTGACATTCGAGGTCGAGCTCGTGCACACGGCGGCGAGATGCTGGGTGAGTAGGAAGCTAGTGCCGCTGCCGTCGCTGCGATAGGCGACGTAGATCGCGCCGCTCAGGCCGCCGGGGGAGCTGAGCTGGCTGAAATCGGTCAGCTTGCCGGAGAACACGCCGCAGACGTCGGCGTCGGTCAGCGCGAGGGCGCCGTTGCCGGTCTTGCCGGAGATCTTGAACGGGATGGTGATCGGCGTGCCGAAGCTCGGCAACTGGATCAGGTTGCCATTGGTCGTGGTGTTGAAGCCGCTGATCTGGGCCGAGCTCAGCGTTGCGTCAGAGGCGCCGAACGTGATGTCGGTGCCGGAGGGAAAACCGTCATCGGCAGGCACGTTGCCCAGGAACGCGGCCATGCCCATGCCGCTGCCGACGCCACCATAGTTGAACAGGGCGTTGACGTTGGCGTTTTCATAGAGGTTGAACTGGCTGTTGTAGACGGCCTGGGCCAGGGTCGAGCCGCCACCGTAGACGGTCTGGGCCATGGCGGCGGTTGAAGCGCCGGCCACCAGGGCGGTGGCGAGGAGCATCGTCTTGGTTGGGAGAACAGGCATGCAAAGTTCCTATCAGGGTGATTGCCGCAGAAGCGGGCCGGAGCAACGACGTGTGCCCGGTTGGAAATCACGCGGAACATGCCGACAGACTGTGACGCTACAATGACGCTAGCGCTACCGTTTCATTATCGTGTGGTGCAATACACGGCAATCTTTGATTTACCGATTACTGCACGGGCAGATTGAAAGACTTTTGATAGATACACGGAAGGTATTGCGACAAACTGTCATAAAACTGGCATCCAAGTGATCGAAGAGTGCCCCGACAACTCTGCTACATGCCCGGCACGATGTCAGTCTGCCGCTGCTGGTGGCCGACGCTTGATGATAAGGATGCCGTTCGATGGCTGATTCCGCCTCCGTCATTAGTTCGCTTGATGGCCTGACATTCCCGGGCCTCTACGTCGCCAACATCAACCTCGATATCACGAGCACTGACGCCAGTGCCGGCAGCTACACCTTCAGCAGTCAGCTTGCCGATCAGGGCGAGACGCGCAGCGGTTTGTCGGACAACAGCTTTCAGATCACCAGCGTCAGCACCACCGCGCCGACCGACGATGCGAACGCGCTCGGCACCCTGACCGTCACCGAGTTCCAAAACGGCGCGGCGCAGCCGTCGTTCACGCTCAACGTGCTCGGCTTCAACGGCAACACGATCGCCACCGGCCTGGCGCCCGCCGACACCACGTCGAGCAATCCGTATCAGCAATATTTCGCGCTGTCGGACAGCAATCTCGGCGCGAACACGAACGACAACCAGAGCAAGCCGAGCTATCCGGAGACGTTCAACGCCGGCACGGTGCCGAGCTTCGTCACGCCGCACGGCTTTGACCTGACGACGCTGGTCAATCAGACCTATCCGGGCCTCAACGTCGCCGACGTCAATGTGAACCCGACCTACACGCTGCCGGCGCAGCAAGTTGTAACCGTCTCCAGCGAGCTGGCAAACCAGGGCGAGACCCGCTCGGGCCTGGCCGACAACACATTCCAGATCACGGCGGCGACCAACGGGGCGCCCTCCTCGGATCCAAACGCAGTCGGAACGATCACCGTTGTTGAGACACAGAACGGCGCGCCGCAGCCGTCCTTCGTGCTGAACGTGCTTGGCTACACCAACAACGCGTTCGTCACCGGCCTCGCCTCCACGGTCGCCAGCGACGGCACGTACTCGCTATATTTCGAGTTCTCCGACGTCAACATCGGCACCAAAGCTTCGGATAACCCCAAGCTGCCGTCGTTCCCGATGACGTTCACCGCGTTCAACGCGACCAACTTCACGCCACCCTGCTTTGTCACCGGCAGCCGGATCCTGACGACGCGCGGCGAGGTTGCGGTAGAGAAGCTTGCGGTCGGCGACGTGGCGATTGCCGCCTCGGGCGCCGAGCGGGCGATCGTGTGGATCGGCCATCGCACCGTCTCGCCCGGCCAGCGCGCCGAGCTGCAGCCGGTTTGCGTCGCCGCCGGCGCGTTCGCCGACGGCATGCCGAACGCCGATCTATGGCTCAGCCCGGGCCACTCGGTGTTCGCCGACGGCGTGCTGATCCCGGTGTCGTTCCTGATCAACGGCGTCACCATCACCCAGCACAGCGTGCCAAGCGTCACCTACTGGCACGTCGAGCTCGACGCCCATGACATCCTCGTCTCGCAGGGGCTGCCGTCGGAGAGCTATCTCGACACCGGCAACCGCAGCTCGTTCAGCAACGGCGCCGCGGTGGTCTCGATGGTGCCGAACTTCGCGCCCGTCGTCTCCGACCTGAGCTGTGCGATGCTGGTGCAGAACGGCCCGGTGCTGGCGGCGGTGCGCGAGCGGCTGCTCGGGCGGATCGCGGCGTTCGGCTATGTCGAGGCCGAGCATGAGGGT
Organism: Acetobacteraceae bacterium; assembly: GCA_965198995.1. Taxonomy (GTDB): domain Bacteria; phylum Pseudomonadota; class Alphaproteobacteria; order Acetobacterales; family Acetobacteraceae; genus CAXMMR01. The sequence goes on along the minus strand of CBDAQG010000001.1, from coordinate 76,057 downwards.
CTGCGGATCCTGGCCGACGGGGTGCGGGTGGCGGCGCTGCAGAACGGCCGTACCCTGCGCGTCAACGTGCCGGCCGGCACCCGCGTCCTGACCCTGGTCAGCAGCAGCGGCGTGCCGTCGCATCACGATGCGCAGTCCTCCGACCAGCGTCGCCTTGGTGTTGCGATCACCGGACTGCGGCTTGGCAGCCTGCGCAACCTGGCGCAAGTGGCGCTCGACGACGCGCGACTGACCAGCGGCTTCCACGCCGTCGAGGGCAACGCGGACGGCGCCTGGCGCTGGACCGACGGCCGCGCGACGATCGCGCTGTCGGCCAATTCGCGCAGCCGCGTGACGGTGGTCGAGGTTGAGGTGATGCCAACGGCGCTGTGGGTCGATTACGTGGCTGCTGACGTCGCCGATGTTCGTCTCGCCAGCTAGACGACGCCTGGTCGTGCAGCCCGGGCGCAAAATGCGCTCGGGCTGCTTCGCTTTTTTAACCTCAGTGAGATGGTGACCGGTTAGATGTCTGGCAGCGGCTTCGATCTGACGACGCTGGTAGGATACACCTACGCCGGCCTCGACGTTGCCTTCGTCAACCTGGACGCGTCGAACACCAGCGCGTCCAGCGGTGTCTATACGGTCGCCAACGAAATTCAGAACGAGGGCGAAACGCGGAGTGGCGTTGCAAACAACACCTTTACCGTCAACGCGGCGACAAACGGAGCGCCGAGCGACACGGGTGACGACCCGAACGCCGTCGGCACCCTGACGGTGACGGAGACGCAGAACGGCGCGCCGCAACCGCCATTTATTTTGAACGTGCTTGGCTACAGCAGCAACGCTGTTCTGACCGGGCTCGCCTCGACGTATGAGGCCGGGAACGACACGGCTCCTTACTCAAATGTGTTCCAGTTCTCCGATGTAAACATCGGTCTTCACGCCAGCGATGATCCAAGCCCGCCGACCTTCCCGCAAACCTTCATGTCCGACCCGACGGCGCTCGGCTACACCTCGCCGGTGCCGCCGTGTTTCGCCAGCGGCACGCCGATCCTGACGACGAGCGGCGAGCGTGCCGTGGAGACGCTGCTCGCCGGCGATGTCGTGCTGACCGCGTCGGGTGAGGCGCTGCCGGTACGCTGGGTCGGTCATCGCCGCGTGCGCCTGCAAGGCGGCAGCGGCGGCACTGTCACGCCCGATGATCGGCCGGTACGGGTGTCGCCGCACGCCTTCGGGGCCGGGCAGCCGCACTGCGCCGTCATTCTCTCGCCCGACCACGCCGTGTTCATGGATGGCGCGCTGGTGCCGATCCACCTGCTCGTCGACGACGTGCTGATCAGCCGCAGCAGTCAGCCCGAGATCACCTACCACCACGTCGAGCTGGACCGGCACGACGTGTTGCTCGCCGCCGGCTTGCCGGCCGAGAGCTATCTGGACACCGGCAACCGACGCGCCTTCGCCGAGGGGCAAGACGGCGTCGTCAGCCTGTATCCGGACTTCCTGGCACTGAGCTGGGAGGCTGCGTGCGCGCCGCTGGTCTTGCACGGCGACACGCTTGACACACTGCGCGCGCGGCTGACGGCCCGCCGCGGCGACTTCACCGTACAACGCCGTCACCACGGTCACTGAAAGGGCCCACCATGTCCGGAAGTTCGGAAACCAACCTTCGAGACGTCGCCAACGAGCTGAAGGGCGTTACCTACGAGGGGACGAACCTCATCGACGTTCAGGTGACGATCTCGGACGGCACATACACCGTCACCTCGACCAATCCGACGCATGACGGCGACGGCAGCGAGCCCTTCATGGCCGTCAGCACCTCGGGCGGCGCCGAGGGTCCGGACGCGACCACCGAGCTGCAGGTCAATCCGCAGGCCTATGGCGGCGGCGTCGCCTTCTACTACCAGGTCGTCGCTTACTCCCCCTCGGGCGTGTTGCTCGAGAAGCTCGCCGGCACCACCCAGCAGCCGTATAACCCGCCGCGCTACACGGTGATCTCCGGCGCCTCCGACGGCGGCCCGCCGACGGTGGCCGCGGGCGACACCTTCGGTTCCACCGGCGCGCCGATGATCCCGCCATGCTTTGTCACCGGCAGCCGGATCCTGACGACGCGCGGCGAGGTTGCGGTAGAGAAGCTTGCGGTCGGCGACGTGGCGATTGCCGCCTCGGGCGCCGAGCGGGCGATCGTGTGGATCGGCCACCGCACCGTCTCGCCCGGCCAGCGCGCCGAGCTGCAGCCGGTTTGCGTCGCCGCCGGCGCGTTCGCCGACGGCATGCCGAACGCCGATCTATGGCTCAGCCCGGGCCACTCGGTGTTCGCCGACGGCGTGCTGATCCCGGTGTCGTTCCTGATCAACGGCGTCACCATCACCCAGCACAGCGTGCCGAGCGTCACCTACTGGCACGTCGAGCTCGACGCCCATGACATCCTCGTCTCGCAGGGTCTGCCGTCGGAGAGCTATCTCGACACCGGCAACCGCAGCTCGTTCAGCAACGGCGCCGCGGTGGTCTCGATGGTGCCGAACTTCGCGCCCGTCGTCTCCGACCTGAGCTGTGCGATGCTGGTCCAGAACGGCCCGGTGCTGGCGGCGGTGCGCGAGCGGCTGCTGGGGCGGATCGCGGCGTTCGGCTATGTCGAGGCCGAGCATGAGGGTCTGCGGATCCTGGCCGACGGGGTGCGGGTGGCGGCGCTGCAGAACGGCCGTACCCTGCGCGTCAACGTGCCGGCCGGCACCCGCGTCCTGACCCTGGTCAGCAGCAGCGGCGTGCCGTCGCATCACGATGCGCAGTCCTCCGACGCGCGCCGGCTCGGCATCGCCATCAAGGGCTTGCGGGTCGGTGGCATGCGGGCGGCGCTCGCCGAGGTCGCGCTGGACGATGTGCGGCTTGGCGCGGGCTTCCATGCGACCGAGAGCAATGGCGAGACGCGCTGGCGCTGGACGGACGGCAACGCGACGGTGTCGCTGGCGACGATGAAGTCTCGCAGCCGGACGGTTGTCGTCGAGATCGACGTGATGACGACGGCGCTGTGGGTTGACTACGTGGCGACCGCCGAGACAGCGTCGGCCCGTCTTGCCGGCTAGGGACTGAGGAGCGGGATGGCGGCTGGTCGCCTGCGGGCGGGCGGTCGCCATGCTGCCTGCTTAACCGCGCGTGCGGCATGAAGGATTGACTGCGTGGCGGTGACGATAAGCGGTGCGGCTGGCGAGCAGATCACCATCCCCACCAGCAGCGGCAGCGGCGAGACGTTTGCTCGCCAATTCGCCCAGATGATCAACGAGGCGGCGCTCAGCGGCACGCTGAACGCCGCTGATGCCGCGGCTAGCGTGCCGGCGGCGCGTGCGACCGGCGTCAACGAATACGTGGTCGAGAACGGGATCAATCCCGTCAGCGTGCCGGCCGGCTACCAGGCCGTGGTCGTCAACGAACAGTCGGCGGCGACGGTGCTCGGCGGCGCCGAGCGCAGCGTCGTCGGCGGCGCTGGCGGGCTCACCTACTACGCCGCCGCCGATGCCGCCAATGCGACGGTGCTGACGACGGGCGGCACCAACGTGCTGCAGGATGCCGGCGGCGCCGACGCGTTTTACGGCACCAACGGCGACAGCAACCTGGTGTTCGCCGATGGCAGCGACACGGTCGACCTCGGCACCGGGCACAACACGGTCGCGCTGGGCAGCGGCAACTCGGTCGTGGTCTCGACCGGCACCGACAGCATCGTCGGCGGCGGTGGCGCCAGCACGATCTACGCCGCTGGCGCGCTTGACACGGTTTATGGCGGCAGCGGCTCGCTGACCCTGGCGGATGGCGGCACCAACACGGAGTTCGTCGGCGGCGGCCCCGGCAGCAACGCCACGATCTTCGGCAATGGCTCGAGCGTGTACTTTCTGGGTGCCGGCAACACGACGATGGTGAGCGGCAACACGCCGGAGCAGATCTTCGCCCAGGGCGGGCCGGCGCTGGTGTTTGCCGGCGTGCAGGGCGACGCGGTGACCGGCGGCTCCGGCGGGCTCACCTTCGTCAACAGCGACGGCGTCAGCACGCTGACGGGCGGCACGGGCAGCGCGCTGGTCTACGACGAGCCCGGCGGCACGGTGGAGTTCAGCGGCGCCTCCAGCTTCAACGAGTTCGTCGCCGGCGCCGGTAACGAAACGATTTATGCCGCCTACACCACCGGCAGCAACGTGTTCTTCGCCGGCTCCGGCAACGCGACGCTGGTCGCCGGCGCCAACGCGGATACGCTGGTGGCCGGCAGCGGCAGCGCCACGATGTATGGCGGCGGTGGCGCCAACACTTTCGAGTTTGTGGCCGGCACGTCGAGCGGAAGCTCGGCGGGCGCGGTGACGATCGCCGATTTCGGCAGCTCGGCCAGCAACCAGATCGCGCTCGTGGGATATGGGCCGAACGCCGTGCAGGCGGCGCTGGCGACGGCGACGGTCTCGGGGGGCAGCACCTACATTACGCTGCCGGACAATACGAGCATCGCGCTGCTGGGCGTGAACGGGGTTAACAAGTTCGACTTCAGCTAGGCAAGGCAAGGGGCTTTGCCCCCTTGACCCCATTAAAGGCTGAGCCTTTAGAATCCATTCCTGTGCATGATCCCGCGGCGAGGTTGGTGGCGCAGGAAGCAGGATTGGATGGCTTCGCCAAGCAAGGAAGACCGGGCTTCAAAACGGATGCGGGTCTGGGGGCGCCGCCCGCAGCGGGTCCAGGGCAGAGCCCTGGCCTTGCTTCTCCTGACCGCCGCCTCTCCCGCCGGCCAAACCAGCTGCGCGGACGTGACCGCCGGCACGGATCGTGGCTATGCCTGCCTCAACCAGTGGATCGCCCGCCAGGTGCCGAACCGGCCGCAGCCGGGTGCTGACACCTTGACCGCGGCGTCGCCGTCCAACGCCGTCGGCACCTATAACCAGGCGGCGACGAAGGAGCGTCTGGGCGACGCGTTCGGCCACTCCGTGGTGCCGCAGCGGCCGCCGCCGGCGGTCTACAACACCATTCCCGGGCGCTGAACCAGGCTCTCGACGGCTTGCAGGATGCGCAGGCCGACGGCGCGGTGGCTGAACGACAGCCGCATCGCGCGCTGACCTGCGGCGGCGATCCGGCGGGCTTCGTCGGGCGTGCGGATGGCGCAGAGCAGCAGGGACGCGGCGTGATCGAGGTCCGGCTCGGCCCAGAGTTGGCCGTCGCCGTGCGGATAGGCGCCTGGCGGCACGGCGACGAGGGTGTGGCGGGCGATCAGCGCGGTGCCGGCCTGGGCGATGTCGAGGCTGCCGGAGTAGCCGGTGGCGAGCACGAGCCGGCCGAGCGACATCGCCTCGCCGATCGTGCGGCCGAAGCCTTCGGCGCGATGCAGGCTGACCAGGCAGTCGCACGTCGCCAGCAGGCTGCGGGTGGCGAGCGCGTCGAGCTTGCGGTCCAGGATCACGAGGTCCGGGTGAACCTCGCGCCAGACGGCGGCCCAGGTGGCGGCCCAGGGGGCGGCATCGCCCTCGCCGGACTTTGCCTTGAGCACGAACTGCACGTCGAGCAGGGGCGCGGCGTGGCGGAGTCTGGCGGCGAGCGCGGGCAGCGCGGCCGGGTTCTTGCGGGCGGCGAAGGACGTCAGGTCCAGCATGCCGAGCACGACGAAGGCGGTGTCGCGCAGGCCGAAATGGCGGCGCGGCAGCATTTGGCCGGGGGTCGGCGCGACCGGCTGGCCGATCAGGCGGCTGGCGATGCCGGCGGTGGCGAGCGCATCGCGGATGAAGCCGGACAGTGCCCACACCTCGTCGAAGCGACGCAGCTCGGCGGCCCACTCGGCGGGGTAGCGGGCCAGTTCCCAGGCCGGAACGATGACGTTGCGGCCGCCGGCGAAGTCCTGCCCGAGCTCGGTCAGGCGCTGTAGGACGCGCGCGACCTCGTCGCCGTTGATGTGGAAGATGCGCAGGCCGCCCGACAAAACTTCGGTCTCCACGGGCTGCACCAGGGTCAAGTGCTCGGCGTCGTCGCGCGGGGCGTGGCGGAAGATATCGAGCACGCGGGCCGGCAGGCAGACGGCCTGGCAGGCGCGCAGATAGGCGCGCAGTTGCTCGCCCATGCCGACGGAGGCGTAGGGATGGCCGACCAGGGTGATCGGCGGCACGGCGGTCAGCCGGCCTGCAGGGCGCGGCCCAGCGCCTCGAGCCAGCGGTGGCCGTAGCGCAGGTCCGGCTCCAGATGCGCGCCTTCCGCCCACTCGTTCCAGGCGTTGACGAAGAGTAGGCGCTCCTCGCCGAGCAGCATGTCGCGCGCCTGCGTGAGCCGGGCCTCGACGAAGGCCTGGAACGTTTCAGGGGTGGCGTTCTCGAACACCGTTCCGTCGCGCGGGTGGCGGGGCGTGCTGTCCCAGCTTGGAAACACCGACGGGTAGCGCGTCCAGCCGACGCCGGGGCGACTGGCGAACGCGGCAGCGGTGGCCGGGTAGTCGTAGCGCTGGCCATCCCAGTGGGTGGATCGCCGGTCGTCGGACAGGTCTGGCGCCGGCACCCCGAGCCCGTGCGGCGGGAACTCGACCGCGGCGTCAAAGCCGATGGTTGCCGGATTAAGCCCGGCATCGACCGTCTCCATGCTCTCGATATAGACGAGGTGCACGCCGTCGAGCCCGGCGCGGCGGTAGGCGGCCCGGGCCGAGGCGGCGAACGCGGCCGCGTCCGGCAGCAGCAGCGGACGGTAGACCAGGAAGATCGGGCGACGGCGGACGCGCAGGTGCCGCGGGTCGTGGCCGAGCCGGACGGCATCGTCGAGCACGGCCTGCACGGTCGCGGGCGTGTAGTCCTGGCCGAGCAGGACGTCGCCCGCTCCGCCGTCCCAGCGCCGGGTCCAGTTCTCGTTCGCCCAGCAGAGGCAGAACGGGAAGTCGATCGTGCGATCGCGCAGCATTGCCTCGAACGCACCGCCGAGCACGCGGCGGCCGCCGAGATGGTAGAGGTAGACGCAGAAGCCGGCGAGGCCGTAGCGGCGCGCGAGTTTGCCCTGCTCGGCGAACACGGAGGGCAGGCGCAGATCGTAGAAGCCGAGCTCGTCAGGGACATGCGGCTGGTAGTGGCCGGCGAAGCCCGGGCGCGCCGCGGCGACGTTGCGCCACTCGGTGAAGCCGCGGCCCCAGAAGGCGTCATTCTCGGGCGTCGGGTGGAACTGCGGCAGGTAGAAGGCGATCGCGCGCACGGCGTGGCCGGCCTCCAGCGCGTCGGCGAAGCGCTCCTGCAGCCGCTGGGTGTTGCGCGCGACGAGCTGGCGCTTGGCCGTCTCGCCGTCGGCGGCGACCGACTGGCCGAGATGGTGAATGCAGGTGGCGGCGGCGACGTAGCGGACGCGACCGCCGGCCGCGGCGAGGCGCAGGCAGAGCGCTGCGTCCTCGCAGTAGCCCGGCGCGAACTCCGGGTCGAACAGGCGATCGCCGACGGCGGCTCGCCGCACCAGCAGGCAGGCGGCCGAGGCATAGGCCACGTCGCGGTCGTACGACCAGCAGGGCAGCGATGGATCCTGGCCGAAGCCGACCATGCGGCTCGTGCCGTCGGCCGAGAGGGTGCAGCCCGTCTCCTGCAGGGCGCCGGAGGGGAACAGCAGTTTTGGCGCCGCGGCGGCGATCGTCGGCTCGGCCTCGAGGCAGGCGAGCAGGCGTGGCAGCGCGCCCGGCATCAACTGCGCGTCGTTGTTGAGCAGCAGCACGGTGGGTGCGAGGCACAGTGCGTAGCCGGCGTTGCAGGCGAGCAGGTAGCCGAGCGGCCGCTCGTGACGCAGCACCGTGAGCCCGGCGACGGCGCGCACATGCTGCATCTGAGGGTCGGCCGAGCCGTCGTCGACGAGCACCACCTGGAGGCGGAGCCCGGCCGCGCCCTGCGGCAGCGACAGCAGACATTCGGCAGTGCGGAGCGCCTGGTCATGGCAGGGGATCAGCACCGACATTTCGGGCTGCGACGACAGCTCGGCGAATGCCAGGCTGCGTAGCGCGCCGGGCAGGCGCTTGAGCTGCAGGCAAGGCGGTGGCTGCGGCGCGAAGGCGGCGGCGCGTTCTAGTGCGGCCGCGATCTCCGCCTGTGCCGCCTGGTAGCGCGCCGCCAGGCTCGCCGCCTCCAGGCTCGGCTCGCCGAGCTCGGCCAGGGGCGCCAGCGGCGCGGCGGAGGGTCGGTGGCGTTGCTCGCCGCCGCCGCAGGTGAGGAAGTGCCAGAGCGCCGGCGCACGCAGGCTGGCAACGTCCGGGTTGCGGCGCAGGTAGGCGGCGCCGTCGAAGCGCGGGCTCGGGCTGCGACCCTCGGCGTCGCCGATCAGCACGAAATGCAGCAGCGCCGCCAGCGTCTGACGTGGGACGTCGTCGTAGCGCCCGGCGTACCAGGCAGGATCGATGAGTGGGTGCGGCGCCGTGCCGCCGGCGAACCCGTCTTCGAGCAGCGCCCGCAGGCCGAGGCTCGGCGCGCCGCGGCTGGCGCGACAGAAGCGCAGCGAGATGTAGGCGCAGGGGTCGAGCTCGCCCCCGCTCAGGGCGGCCGCCAGCGCGTCGGCCGGCTCGCGACCGTCAAAGAAGGCTGGCCGCTGGGCGCGCATGAAGCCGGGATCGATCAGCGGGTGCGGCGGCTGCGCCGCGGCGATGCCGTGACGCAGCCAGTCGAGCTGGGCGTCCGCCGTGGCTGCGAGGCCGCGCCGCGTGGCGCGGTAGAAGCCGAGATGCAGCCAGGGCGTCAGCAACGGCCGCTCGGCGAGCGGCAGGCGCAGGTAGCGCGCCAGGGTGTCGAGGTCGCTCGGCGGGCCGCCCAGCCGTGCTTCGTAGAGGCCGGCGTCGATCAGAGGCGAGGCGAAGGCGGCCTGGGCCTCGAACAGCGCGAGGCGGTCCGAATGGATCATAGAAATAGGTTCTTTTTTGAAAAAAAGAACCAAAAAACTTTTATCGCATGGGTTCCGTGGCTGCCGTCCGCCGTCATGAGCAAAAGTTTTTTGCTTCTTTTTTTTAAAAAAGAAGCGCTTGCTTCGGTCATCCTTTCGGCAGCAGCCGCTCCAGCCCGATCTCGTCGATCCGGCCGGGCTCCGCCTTGAGCAGCGCGTCGACGTGAGCGCGCGCGAGCGCCTGCTGGCGCTGCCGGCGCAGCGCCTGCACGATCTGCGGGCGCGTGTCGCCGAGCGGCGCCGGTCCAGCCGGGGTGGTTTCGACCAGGCGGATCAGGTGCCAGCCATCGGCCGCGCGGAGCGGCGCGCCCACCTGGCCGGGCTGTAGGCCGGCGACTGCCGTGCGCATCTGTGGCAGCAGCGCGGTCTCGTCGACCCAGCCGAGGTCGCCGCCCTTGCCGGCCGAGGCGGCATCCTTGGACAGCGACGTCGCCTCGGCGGCGAAGTCGGCACGGCCGCGCGCGACTTGCGCTGCGGCATCCTGCAGCGCCTTTTCCGCGGCCGCGTTGGCGCGGGCATCATTGGCGTCGGCGACGGGGATGAAGATCTGGGCCAGGTGGTAGCGCCGCGGCCGCATCAGCCGGCTCTTGTTCGCCTCGTAGGCGGCGGCGACCTCGGCGTCGGTCGGATAGGCCGGGTCCGGCGTGCTCAGCTGGTCGAGATAGCTGTCCACGATGACCGCGTCGCGGGCCTCGCGCGCGCGTTCGAGAATGTCCGGGCGGGCGTCCCAGCGGTGCTCGTGCGCCTCGTCCAGCAGGACGGCCTGCAGCAGCTTCTCGCGCACGAAGCCGGGCAGCAGCGCCGGCGTCTGGCGGAGCCTGTCACGGCTGTCTGCCGGCAGCGCCTCGATCATGGCGCGCACCGACTGCTCGGTCAGCATCACGGCGCCGCGCCGGGCGACCACCGGCGAGGCATCGCCGGCGTTGGACGCCGGCGTGGCGCCCGACATGCCGCACAGCATCGCCGCGGCGAGCACGCCGGCGGCAAGGCGGCCGTTCATGGGCGCGCGGCCGCGTTCGCCGGATAGTACGACGCGCTGCGGATGCGGTCTTCGTAATCCTGGATCATGTTCTCCAGCTTGACCTTCTCGAAGCCGATCACCGGCTCATAGCTCTTCAGCAGCAGCGACCGGAAGTCCTGCGTTTGATACAGGTGCAGGATGTCGGACGCCGTGCGGATCAACTCGGCATTTTTCTGCTCGCAGAGCTTCAGTCCGCGCTCGCCGCCGACGGCGCTGGCGCTGAGCTGCTTGGCGGCGGCGTCGCGCGCCTGGGCGACGTCGGCGGCCTGGCCGTAGGCGGCTTGCCATTTTGCCAGGCCGGCCTGGAGCTGTGCGTTCTGCGCCCGCAGCGATTGCTCGTTGGCCTGCAACTGCGCGAGCGCGGCCGGCGGCACCTTCGGCGTCGCTGCCGCCGCGGTGAGCTGGGCGATCTGCGCGTCGCGGTCGGCCACCGCCTTCTGCGCCTGATCGCGCTGCTGCGTCGCCTCGTCGAGCGAGGCCTGCATCGTCGAGGTCTGGTCCTGCAGCGCCCGCATCTGCTCGGTCGTGCGGCGCAGCAGGTCGCGCAGACGGTCGGTATCGGTATCCGCCCAGGACGCGCCGAGCGGCAGCAACGCGAGCAGCGCCGCGAGCGCCAGCCGGCGCATCAGAACCGCGCGTTCAGGTCGACCTGCAGCACGTCGACGTCGCGCGGCGGGCCGGAGACGGCGTTGGCGCTCAACCAGCGCAGCGTCAGGTAGGCCGCCTTGGAGACCGCGAGGTTGCCGCTGACCACGTAGCCCTTCGCGTTGGTGCCGCCGAAGGTGCCGTTGGTGTGGAAGTCCGGATCGTCGAGCGCGTCGACGAGCGCATCGCTCTCGAGGTATTTGTAGGCGATCGCCGCATTCCAGTTCCAACGCTGGTCGAGCTGCTCATGGCCCACCGTCAGCTTCAGCATGTAGGCGGTGTCGCCGCCCTCATAGGCGCCGTCGGTGCCCAGGTTGTTGACCGGCGTGTGGGCGATGATCGCTGCACGATTGTATTCAAGGTTCTTGATGTACTCACCCTCGACGGTGACGTCGATCGGGGCGTAGTGGCGGTAGTCGACGGCGCCGTGCAGGTCGAGCTCGCCGAAGCGCGCGGCGCGGCCGAAATACTGCAGTTGCGCGGCCAGCGGCAATGCCGGGTTCAGCACGATGTCGCGGGTGCCGAACAGCGTATTGCCGGTGCCGTAGAAGATCGCGCGGCTATCGTCGGTGTTGCAGGTGAAGCCGACTTCGCAGGGGGAGGACTCCTCGCCCTGGATGTTGTTGAAGTGGAAGAAGCCGACGGCGCCGCGCAGGAAGTAGTCCTTGTTCACCGTCCACGCGGTGCCCGCCTGGCCGGCGAACAGATACTGGTCGCGGCTCGAGGTCGCGGTCAGGTCGTTGCTGGTCGAGAAGTTGAAAGCGGTGTCGAAGAACGGGAACGCGCCGGCGTTGACGAACACGTTGAGATTGTCGGTGAGCGGCACCGTCGACTGCGCCGCCAGGCCGTCGAACTCGACGTCGGGGCCGAAGACGAGGTCGGAGGTCCAGAACGGGTTCGGACCGCGACCAAGATTGAACGACAACTGCGGCAGCGGCAGGATCCGTAAATAGGCCCGATCGAGCCAGAGCTGGTATTTCGCGAAGCCGCCATTCACGCCGAGGGTCTGGTTGAGCGAGACCGGGTTGTCGTCGTTGCCGGTGGCGACGCGGACCTGGGCGGTGATCCAGTCGTCGACGGCGATGTCGGCGCCGAGGCGGGCGCGCAGGCGGAAGCGGGTGCGGTCCTCGGTGTCGTCGAGCAGCGGCGGCAGGCCGCTATTGCCGGAGACGTCGTAGCCGGCGCCGTTGTTGATGGTCCCGTAATCGGGGAACGGGGTGGCGCCGTTGCTCTTGTTCATGCTCAGGAAGTCGCGCTCGTAGCGGGTGCGGATGTCGCCGAACAGGGTGACGCGGCTGACCCAGCCGGGATACTCGTTCGGCTGGGCCCAGCCGTCCTGCTGCGCCTCGGCGAGCACCTGCTCCTTGACCTGGGCGGCGATCTGGTCGCGCACGATCTGCGGCACGTAGGCGACGTGCACGGCGCCGTCATCGGGCGGCGGCGTGGCGGCCGTCTCGGCGGGTGGCGCCGGCGGCAGGCCGACATGCGGCCCGGAGGCCGAGCTGCCGGCCTTGGCGATGCTGGTGGCGGTGCCGCTCGGGTTGCGGGCGGTGTGGTGGCCCGTCGAGGTGGCGCTCTCACGGCGCGCCTCGGCGAGCAGGCTTGCGGCCTGGTCCGGCTTCAGCACGCCGGTCTTGACCAGGAGCTGGATCAGCTTGACCGTCGTGCTCGGGCTGTCCTGCGCGAGGGCGGGCGAGGCCAGAGACAAACAAGAAAGGAAGGCAAGGGCTCTGCCCTTGACCCGCGTCACGCGACAGCGTGCTGCGCACGACGGGCCCGCGGCCCTTGGATCCCATTTTCCGAAGGCTCCGGTTTTAATGGGCCTTCCTGGCTGCCGTCGCATGGTCTTCATGTCGGCTGCGCGCGGAAGCGCAGGATGATGGGACGCGTCGGGTCGGGTGGGTGTCCGGCATGTGCGATCATCTGGGCGATCAACCGCTTGGCCGCGGCCAGCGCCACCTGCTCGCCGGTCGATTGCTCGAACTCGATGCGACTGACGGCGCCGCTGTCGCTGAGCCAAATGCGGGCGGTGAAACTGTAGCGGCCGCTTCGGGTGGCGTCGTCCTGCTGCAGTGCCGACTGGATCTGCTGGGCGAAGGCCTGGGCGAAACCGCCGCCGCCACCACCGCCACCACCACCGCCGCCGATCACGTCGCCGCCGCCGTTGCCGGGGGTGAGGCCGTATGGGTTCGCACCGGGCCCCACCTGTCCGGTCAGCGGGTTGCCGGGAGGGGCGGCGACCGGGTTTGCCTTCGGCGGCGACGGCGCCTGCCTGGGCTTGGCCGCCTCGGGCTTTGGCTCGACGATCTTCGGCAGCTCCGTCGGCTTCAACGGCTCGGGCTGCGGCTTGGGTGGCGGCGGCGGCGGCGGCGGCGGCAGCAGGACGCGCGTCACCGTCTGCACGACGTGACGCTCCGTGTGCCGGCCGTGGCTGAGTAGCCGGACGACGCCGATGCCGATGCCGAGTGCGAGCAGCAGGCAGAACGCCGCCCAGCCGGCCCGCCGCCAGCCGCTGATGCCGGCCGCATCGTCCTCGCGCTCATCGTCGCTCTCCATCGCATGCCGCCGTGCCGGGCGCTCAGCCGCCGACGACGTGCTGCGCGGCCATGCCGATCGAGGCGATGCCGACGCGGCCGCACAGGTCGAGCACCGCCATGATCTTGTCGTACTGGGTCGCGCGGTCGCCCTTCAGGATCACCGGCAGGTCCGGCGTGATCGCCTTCTTGTCACGCAGCTTGGCCTCCAGCTCGGCCAGCGAGACCGGAACGGCATCGATATAATACTGCCCCTCATTGCTGACGCTGATCACTGCCGTCTTCGGCTTGGCCAGGCTCTGCGTGGCGCTCGCCTTGGGCAGGTCGACCTTCATGCCCTGCACGGAGGCCGTCGTCATGATGATGAAGATGATCAGCAGAACGTAGGCGAGATCCAGCATCGGCGTGATGTTGATGTCGTCATACGGCTTGTCGGCGCCCTGGACCTGCATGTCATTCGCCTAGCGTATCGGCAGAGATCGTCTCCGCCAAAGGATGCGACAGGCTTTCCCGGTAGAGGCCCTCACCCATGCGGGTGACGAGCTCGTCGACGAAGGTTGCCATGTCGCCGGATGCATCGCGGATGCGGGTCAGAAAGTAGTTGTAGCCGAACAGCGCCGGGATCGCGACGAACAGCCCGGCCACGGTTGCCAGCAGCGCCGCCGAGATGCCCGGCGCAATCGCGTTGACGTTGACGTCGCCGGCGGCGGCGATGGCGGCGAAGGTGATCATCACGCCGACCACCGTGCCGAGCAGGCCGATGAACGGGCCGCCGGCAATCGCGATCGTCAGCATCACCATCAGGCGATTGAGGCGCTGGCTCTCGCGCACCAGGCCGGCATCGAGCGAGGCGCGGATGGCGGCGATCGATTGCGGCGCCAGCATGCCGTTGCGGTCGAGCCGGCCGCCGTCGAGCCGCTCGTTCAGCTCGCGGGTGCCGATCTGATACAGCCGGAACAGCGACGAGCCGCGCAGCGCCCCGTCCTTGATCGCCGAGAACGCGGCGGCGTTGCTGCGGCCGCGCGTGGCGCGCTCGAACTCGCGGCGGAAGGCACGGTTGGCGCGGCCGAGGCGGCTGAGAAAGATGCCCTTGCCGATCATCACCCACCAGCTGATCGCCGACATCACGCCCAGCACGCAGATGATGGCGAGCGCGTCCGGCGTGATCGAGCGGAAGATGATGCCGACATAGCCGGTGCCGAACACCGAGGCCTGCTCCTCGGCATCGAAGCTCAGCAGGTTGGCGTCCGGCCCCTCGGTCTTGACGGCGAGCGCCAACGTGGCGGCGGGGCGGACGACCTTGCTGATACGGAACTCGTCCAGCCCGCCGACCAGGCCTGCCGGCGGTGCAGGCGCGGGCGGCGCGGGTGCCACGGCCACAGCCGCGCCCGGGACCGGCGGTGCGGCGGGTGGGCTTGGCGGCGCCGGGGCGGCGCCGCCAAGCGTGGCGCTGCCGCCGAATGCGGCCAACCCGCCCGGTAGTTGCGCGACCGGCGCACCGTCGACGCTGAGCACGACGTGGTCGCTCGCCGTCACGACGACGAAGTGCCAGGTCGGGCTCAGCGGCGCTGTCGCGGCGGCGTGGCCTGGCGGCGCGGTGCCGTTGCGCGTCTCGACATAGGCCAGGCCGTGATCGAGCCCGATGCGCAACGATCCGGCGGCGTCGCTCTGGTCGTAGATCAGGCCCGAGGCCGCGGCGTCCGGTGCCTTGACCCAGAACGAGACGGTGAGCGCGCCGCCGGCATCAACCCGCAGCGACGGGCTTGCCGGTAGCTGCACGAGCGAGCGGCCATCGAGCCGCAGGCCGCCGCCGATCAGGCCGGACGGGTCGCGATGGGCCGGCGTCAGGGCAGTGTTGTTGTAGGCCGTGCTGTCATGCGGCGGCCCGCTGTCGCCACCGAAATGATACACCAGCAACGTGTCGGCATCGTAGGTGGCGTGGCTGTCGGCGCCGGCGGTGGCGTTCTTGTTGCCCCAGTAGACGTAGAAGAATGACGGCCCGCTCGTCACCACCTCCGGCAGGTTGACCCAGGCTAGCGCCACCTGGTCCACCAGGCCGTCAAAGCGTTCGAGGTCGAAGGAGAGCGGCGTCTTGTCGTCGGCGGCGACGAAGCGCAGGTCGCTGCCGTCCTCCTTCGCCTCGTCGAAGTTGAAATTGCCCTGATGCAGCCGGACCAGGATCTGCGCGCGGCCGAGCGGCCCGGTAAGCGCCGGCGGCTTGCCGGGATCGACCTCGACCTTCATCCGGTAGGTCCAGTCGTTGTTCCACCAGGACGCGGCGGCCGGCGTCGCGAGGGCGAACTGCGCCACCAGCAGGATGGCGGCGATGCCGGCGGCACGCCGGACGAGGGAGAGGAGCACGGCTCAGAACACTCCGAAGACGCGAAACAGCAGGCGGTCGTCGCCGCTCGGCGTTGACGGGCCGCGATTGAGCGTCACCGCGTCGAGCAGCTCGGCGTTGAGGTCGTCGAACACCCGCACCCGCACGCCGGCGCCCGAGGCGGCGAGATGCACGTGGTCCATCTGGTCGGGCAGCGCACGGTGCAGGCGCGCCACCCCGCCATCGGTGAACAGGAAGGCGCGCGCCTCGTCGACCCGGTCGCTGAGCTCGGCCGCGACCGACGGGCTGCGCAGCTCGACCTGGCCGAAGCCGCCGGTGTCGCCCAGCGCCTCGCTCTCCTGGTAGCCGCGCACGCTGTCGAGCCCGCCAAGGCTGAGCTGCTCGTTGCTGATCAGCGGATCAGGCGAGACCTGGGCGGCGACGTGCCCATACAATTGCACGCCGTAGACCAGGGTCTGGCTGCCGGCGAGGTCAGCCCGGGCGACGATGAAGTTCGAGTTGGCGTCGTATCGCCGATTGTCGAACGCGGCGTTGTCGCTGCCGAGCCCGCGTGGCGCCAACACCAGGCTGGCGAGCAGGCCGGTGTTCGAGCGGGTGTCGCTCCAGGCGGCGGAGTAGCTGATGCCAAGCGGGTAGTAGGTGACCGGCGAGCCCAGCGTGCTGCTCGCCAGGGTGACGTCCTCGTTGAACTTCTTGTAGTCGCCGCCGATGCTGAGCGACTGCACGAAGCCGGTGGCGCCGAGCAGCGGCACCAGCAGCCGCAGCCCGGCATCGTCGCCGCGGCCGACGACGTTGGAGGCGCCGACGCTGGAGACGTTGCTGTTCGAGCGCAGGTAGGTGGCCAGCACCTGCAGCCGGCTGTTCGGCACGTTGTAGAGGTAGGAGACCGAGTACACCGTGGCGTCCGCCGGCCGCTGCGGCGCCACCTGGAACGAGCCGGCGATGCTGTCGCCGCGCTGGAACAGGTTGTCGTAGCGCGCCGTGCCGGTCAGCCGCAGCGGCTCGGTGCCGACGCTCTGGCGGTTGTCGACCTCCAGGGTGCCGTGGAAGGGCAGGTGGTCGCTGACCTTCAGGTCGACATCGACGGTGTCGGGCGCGGCACCGGCACTGAGCGCCGGCGTGACGGTGCGGTCGGGCAGCACGTTGAGCGAGATGATGTCGCGCCGGACGTCGGGCATGTGCGGCACGCTGCCTTCGGCGAGCGACGGCGCGTCGTGCTTGATGTCGCTGAGCAGGAAGTAGCGCGAGCCGGTGACGCGCAGCCGGCCGACCCGGCGCTCGACCACATGCAGCGTGATGACGCCCGATGCGGCGTGCTGCTCGGGGATCTCGGCCGAGACGGTCGGGTAGCCGCTCGCCATGTAGACCTGATCGAGGGCGGCGCGGGCGCGCTCGACGTCGGCGACGCTGCGGTTCTGGCCGAGGAAGGGGTAGACCGCAGCCTCGATGGCGCGGGTGGGCAGCACGGTGTTGCCGGTGACGCGGAACTCCTCGATGTCAAAGGTGCGGCCCGTCGGGGCGTCGGCGGCGTGGGCGGTCGCCATCCCGAGGGTCGCGATGAGTGCGTATCCGAGGCATCGCCGGCGAGCGGAACGTAAGCGCTCTGTGACGGTTGATCTCGGCGGCATGCGGGCTGTCTAGCCGTCCAAGGCGGCGATGGGCAGCCTATTACGCCGGCCGAATAGTGAAGCATTGATGACAGGCTGAAACTGTCTATTGGTGCCGGGAGGGGTGGGCTCCGGCCTGCGCGACAGGAGCTAAGTGTCGGTTTGAGAAATCCGATTGAAGCGAAGGCAAGGGGCTTTGCCCCCTTGAACCCACCAAAGCCTAGGCTTTGGAAACATTGACGAGGCGGACTATGGCTCAGGGCGTCCGACAGGCTTCAGACCCCAGCAGGTCGAGGGCCGCGCCCCCCGCCTTGCTTGGGACCTGAAACAGGGTGAGGGTCGCGAGGCGCGTTCTGACGCGGGATGGGGCATGATAGCGTATCTGGTTCAGATGCATGAGGGGGCAGAATACCTGGAGTGGATGCTCCCGCTCATCTGGCACCCTGACAACGTATATCTCGTCTCCGTCGATGCCGACGGCGAGGTGCTCGCGCGCACACAGCGCCTCTGCGCGACCTACACGAACGTTGCGACCGTTCGATCGCCGCCGGTTGTGTGGGGCGGAATGACGGTTGTGTCGGCGATCCTGAGCGGCATGGAGCAACTGCTGAACAGTGGCTCCTGGACGCACTTCATCAACATTTCTGCGCGCGATGCGCCACTGATGTCGCAGGCGGCCATGATGCGGCAGTTGAGCCTCGCCGCTCGGAGCGGAAAACGCAACTTCCTGCAGTATTTTGGCGGCGTCTGGGTCGACTGGCTGGAACCCGATCCGAACGCCGAACACGCCGTCACCTATGAGCGATCGCCGGCCTTTCCGGCTCTGCGGGCCAGCGCGGCGATGCTGAGCAGCTTCGCCGGCGCGCGATCGCCGGTCATGAACTGGACGATCAGGCCGAATTTCCACTGCTACGAGGATGTTCAGGCGAAGGCGCTGTACTGCAGGGGCCTGAGCCGGCATGAGGCTGAGGACCGCCGGCGGATTTTTGGCGACGTCGTTCGCTACCGCGGCGGGCGGCAATGGTTTGTGTTTGGCCGCAGCCTCTGCGAGTGGCTGGCGCGGTCTTCGACGACGCGGGAGTTTATCGGCTACTTCAGCTCGATCCTGATCCCGGACGAATCGTTCTTTCAGTCGCTGATCGAGCAGGCTCCTGCCGCCGAGAAGGACGCGGTCTCGCCGACCAATCTGCGGTTGCGGGCGGGCGACCCGATTTGGCTCAGCGATGCGACGATCGAGGAGGTCGACAGCGCCAGCGCGTTTTTTGCCCGGAAGCTTCAATGGTCTGACTCGGCGGCGTTGCGTCGCGTCATCGAGCGACGTGTGCAAGCTGCTGATGTCGATTAGCGCGACGTGGGGACTGCGGCGCCAGACCCCGGATGCTGTCGCGAGCGCTTAGGGGCTGGCTCGGCATGCAGGTTTTGCCGGATGGTCTGCATGTCACCACAGGTGAGCGCGTCATACTGGCTTCGCCCGTCCGGTAGGATCTCGCAGGCATCGCCGACGAGGCGGGGTGCTACGCAGCCGACACAGTGGTCCAGGCTCGGCACAAACAGAGCGCCATGCTGGCGGGCGACGACCAGGCTTTGCGCGATCATGAAGCGCCTGTTGCCGGCATCAAGCTCCATCATCCGGCGCAGGTCGTCTTCCTTGTCGTTCCAGTTGTCGACGTAGAACAGCACCGCCGTGGTCGCCGGGAGCTTGGCTTTCTGGTCCTCGATAATCGCCGGCGACAACACGTAGGAGTAGCCGTTGCCTGCGCCCGGCCGGGCCACGCGGTTCTGATAGCGTTTGTAGGCTGGCTCAAGGTGGTAGAACCGGCTGGGTTCGTAGACGGCTTCGAGCTTGAGAGCGGCGGCGGTCGTGAAATCACCGGACAGATAGAGCGGCCGGCCCTTGTCGGCGGCGCGGCGGCGAAGGTTGAGGGCGAGCTGCGTGTAGGCCGCCAAAGCCTGCGCCGGATTGGCAGAGTTCCTGATCACCGTGCCGGAGTTCTCGAAATGAATGAAGCTGAAGCCGATGTCCAGGTAGCGTTCGCCGAGGCACTCGTAATAGGCCGCAGCCTGCGGCCGAGACATGTCCAGCCAGCGGTAGTTGCCCGCTGATCGACCGGTGATGTCGTCGGCTGCGAACGATGTCGCGCGGCCGCCGCATGACGTGCTGAGGGCGTAATCGGCATGGATAAGCTCAGGCAGCGTGGCTCCCAGGATCGCCCTTGGCACGGCTTGATGCACCGTCGCGGCGAAGGCTGCCGTGGCGACGAGGTCGTCCTCCGACGCGCCGCCGAAGAAGAACGCGAAGCGATTGACAATGCCGGGATCAAGCGCTGCCAGATGCGCGACCAGGGCGCCTCGATCCCTGCCGGACCAGCGGTCGGATGACAGGTCGAGAACGCCTTTTGCAAGCGCTTGCGGCCAGTCGTAGGGGCTGTCGGAGGTCTGCATGGCGGCAGCAACGCCGCCCAGTGCAAGCCAAGTCAGGACGATGCCGAAAATTCGGCGCATGCTGTGACCTGGGGCGAGACGTCGCATCGTCGAACCGGTTGATCGCGGAACCGGCACTATGCCGTGCCCGGGCCGATCGTCCGGCCGAAGAGCTGAATGCGGCGGAGGTGCAGCACGCCTGTTCCAAGCCTGGTCAGCCGCACATGTCGGGCAACGAACGGGTCCGGGAAGTCAACGCGATGCGGCCTGTCCGACCGGTCCGACACGGCGGAGAGGTCGAGCTTCATGTGCCGCAGCAGCCAGACATGACCATCCGACGAGCTGTGCACCATGAAGCTCGTGAAGCGCTCCTGATGGCTTGTCCGATTGACGATGCAGAGCCGGTCGATGACGAAGGACTGCAGAAGATCGACCAGCCACCAGGGGTTCGTCTCCTCGTCGGTGTGGAAGCCGTAATCGTCGTGCAGGGTGATCCCGTTTGCGCCGGCAGCATCGATCTGCGGATCCGGCGAGCGCGACCACGGGCTTGTTGAGCTGGTCATCGAGGGCTTGCAATAGGCAAGGTCGGCCGCTGCCGGACCGTCGTCGTCACCGATTTGGTCGAGCGCCATCTGCCTCTTGAACTCCGCCAAGCCCGCATGGTCCAGGTGCTTCCTGAAGGCGGCGCAGAGCAACGGTGCGTACTCCGCCGGCGAGTGACCGTCCAGCGCCTGGCGCAAATCGCTTGCCTGCACGAACCAGTCTCTCGGCTTGTTCTCTCCGATCTCCGCTCTGAGATAAAGCGGAACCGCCAGCACGGAGTGGACGAGCGAGCCGGGGCGGTTTGCGCGCTCGTCACCCAATGCGATTCTCGGGCGAAAGCGCAGGTTGGTCACGTCGGCGAACTGGCCGATTTCGCCAAACCGCATCTGCGCCTGCTTCAGAACGGACGGCACGAACGGCTCGCAGAACGGCCACGCGGCGAGCCTGCGAGCCTGATACTCAACCCCCTGCCGCCGCCGCGCGTCAAACAGCAGATCGACGGCCCGGCGTGAGAAGACCATGAAGAACAGCAGCGCCCGCCATGGCTGCGCGAAGATCGCGGCGCCGCCGCGATGCCAGTACCAATCTGGCGTCGACGGCCTGATGTCATGCGCAACGACATCGATCTGCTGCGTCATGACGATGCGCATCATCGGCGCCAGATCAAGGTTCACGGCAAGGTCGGATTCGGACAACAGGTAGTAGTCATAGTCGGGAAGGGCGTCTCTCAGGACGTAGACGCCGTAATCGACGTTGAACCACAGCGGGTTGTCAGCAGGATGGTTCAACAGGCCAAGATGGGCGACGTCCTGCGTGTGTGAAATGACCTCGTACTCCTCGATACCGAGTGGACCATGCGTCTCGTCGGCAAGGACGACCTGACGAGCGGTTTTGGTCGCCCGAAAGAAGCGGCGTGCGAGTTCTCTCGTCCCCTCGTTCCAGGTGTAGGTCCGGAAGGCCGCGACGTAGTTCATGCCGCAAACCGCTGCTACGGGCTGCGCCAGGCTGGCGTCGGCGGGAGGGCGTTGGCGCTGGCAAGGGCGCGTTGCCAATCCTGCGTCGCGCCCTTCCAGCGTTCGGACGGGTTCTCCCAGTCCTGTTCGCCCCACCCTACCTGAGCGAGACGGGCGCGCGGATGAGCTGCCTGTGCATGGCCAGCCGTGACGAACAGCACGTCGAACGCCACGTGCGGATAGGTCTTCTCGAGAAGACGGCAGAGCGTGTCCATGTCGCCTGCCGACAAGTCGGCGTTGCAGCGCCAGGTCTCGGTTTCGAAATGTCCCTGGTGGCGCACGAACAAGACGCTGGATGTCCCGTCCAACGCGTCTCGCCAACGCTCTATCATGAACTCGTATTTTCGCGGCAGAGGCGGGATCTTGTCGCGCCAATGATCGGCGATCGTGCCACCCGCGCCGCTCGGGAAGTCGTGGTGATGCAAGACGTTGTAGCGGGAGTTGTAGACGGATTTCTGGTCCCAGGAGAGATGAAAACACCCGACGTCAGCAAAACCTGCAAAGTCGTTCTCAAGCACCCGCAGTAATGACGCGAACGGTGTCAGAACCCAGTCGAACGGGTAAAGCGCGTCGCTGCCGCAAAACGTGCGAAGCTGCCATGTCGGCGTACATGTTCCACCCAGGCTGATGAGCTTGTCATAAGCCATGCAGGGTCTCCACTGGTGACGAGCCGGATCGAGGTTGCTCGCCGAGGAGCGAGATGGTCGTCCGGCAGGATGCCATGAAACACCGGGGCTTGGTCGTGTCACAGGGCAACGCCGTCTGCCTGGCCTAATCGGCGTCCGCGGCTTCCAGCGCACGGTCGTGGGCTGGGGCCGGGTCCGCCTGGACAGTGGGCCACAGCACGTCGGCGATGGCGTCGGCGACGTGGGGCCAGGTGTAGGTGTCCTGGACGGTCTGATAGCCGGCTTGGCCCATCGCGTCCGCCAACGTCGCGTTTTCGGCCAGGCGGCCCATGGCGGTGGCGAGCTCGGCGTCGGTGTGGACCAGCAGGCCGGTATGCCCGTCATCGACGAGGTCGCGGAACGAGTAGCAGGCGGCGTTGGCGATGACCGGCCGGCCGAACAGCCAGGCCTCGCACAGCACGATGCCGAAGCTCTCGCTCTCGCTCATGGTGATGACGGCGATGCAGGCGGCGAGCGCACCGCGGATGACCTCGCGGGGCTGGCGGCCGAGATAGACGGCGCCAGGCGCGTCGACCGACTGACCGTCCTCGTCCGGGCCGATCAGCACGAGGTCGGGGCTGTCTGGATCGGCGCTCCGGCGGGCGGCGTGGGCGGCGAGCACGCGGCGGTAGCCTTTCGAGGGGGTCTTGCGGCCAAGCACCAGGAAGAACGGCCGCCCGCCCGGATGCGCCTCGGCAAAGCGCCGGTGCGCCGCCGCATCGGCATGCTCGTCAGGACGCACGCCGCCGCCCGGCACGACGGCAAACCGGCGTTGCAGCGCCGGGTCGCCGGCGGCGAGCAGCGCCGGCAGGCTCGGGGTGAACACCAGTGTCGCGTCGGCCTTGGCGAAGCTGTCGGCGAAGCGGCGCCAGTGATAGAAGCGGTCGTCGGCGTGGAAATGCGGCAGCGTCACCAGGCGCGGGGGGTTCGGCAGGGCGGCGAGCGTGGCGACGGCGCTCGGCACCACGTCGAACGGCACGCCCTGGACGAGCGCGACGTCATAGTCGCCGCCATGCTCGGCGAGCCAGGCCTGCAGGGCGGCCGAGTGCGGACCACGCACCGTCGCGAACGCCGCCTCGATGGTGGGCGATCGCTGGGCGGCGATGTCGCTGAGCGCGGTGACCCAGCCGGCGAAATCCATCGCCCGCAGCGCCCGCTCGTTTTCAGCGGCGAAGTCGGCAGACCGTTCCTCAAGCCGCCTGAACGTGCCCGCGCGGCTCGCCATCGTGTCGGCATCGCGCAGGATCGACACCGCGTCCAGCAGCACGCCAAAGGGGCGATGGTCGCCAGGCGACTGCGTCTCCTCGACGGAGAGCCGCAGCAGCAGCAGGCCGGTGGCGGCGACGTCGCCCACAGCGTCGGCGGACGGCGCGGGCAGGCTGAAATTAGTGACGAAGTTGCCACTGAGCCGCTGCTCCAGCCGGCCGAGCCGCAACAGCCCATCGTCGAGGCCGGCGGTGGCCGACGCGAGGCCGTCGGCGCTGAGGTCGGTGTTCAAGTCGGGGTTCAAGCGGGGCGTCGAGGGCAGGCGCAGCACGTCGACATGCAGGCGCTTGGCTTGCGAGACCCAACCGGCCAGGCGCAGCACGCAGGCGTCGGCCGGCACCAGGATCGAGAAGTGCGGCCCGGTCCAGCGCCGCACCACCCCATCATGGTTCTCCGGCCAGTAGAAGCCGGCGAACAGCACCGGGCGGTCGGCCAGGCCAAGCCGCCGGGCGAACGGCAGCAGCAGCAGCTCCTCTTCGGCCGTCCAGGCGCGCTCCAGGTCGCGGCAATGGGCGAGCGTCGTCGGCTCGTCGGCGGCATCGGCGGCAAGGCAGTGCAGTTGGTCGAACAGCTCGCCAAGCCGCCGCGTCACACCTTCGCCAGGCCCGGCGCGGGTGGCGAAGTGGTGATGGTTGGTCAGCGGCCCGACGTCGACGCAGGCGAGATCGAGCCGGGCGACGCGTGGACGCAGCCGCTGCAGCACCTCCACCAGGTACTCCTCGGCGCCACCCAGGGTCGGCTCGGTGTAGCGGTAGGTCACGACCAGCAGGCGCGGCCGATCCGGCGGGGCGGCGCGCCGGCCGGTCGGTGGTGCCAGCAGGCGGGCCAGTTCGGCACGGTAGGGGGAGGTGACCGCGCGCCAGCTCAGCTCCTCCTGGGCGTAGCGCCGGGCCCGCTCGCCCATCGCGGCGAGCTGATCGGGCTCGGCCAGCAGGGCGGTGAGTTGGTGGGCGAACAGATGCTGCTCGATCACCACGCCGGCGCCCTGCTCGGCCACCGCGAAGCCGCGCGCCCCGGCCGGAGTGCTGAGGCTGGGCAGGCCGTGCGCCATGTAGTCCGGCAGCTTCAGGCTGGAGCCGCCGCCGCCGGTGACCGGGTTGAGGGCGATCGTCCAGCCGGCGAGGGCTCTCGACTTGTCGGCCTCGTCCAGCACGCCGCGCAGCCGGACATTGTCCGGCCAGGGGCCGCCACCGGCCACCGCCTCGCACAGCCCGCCGACCAGCTCGAAGGTGACGCGCGGCAGGCGCGGCGCCAGTTCGCGCAGGATGAACAGCGCCGCCTCCACGTTGGGCCCATGCGCCGAGCCAAGGAAGCCGGCAATCACCCTGGGCCTGGACTGGGCCTCGGCCAGGCCGGCCGGTGCGTCGGGGCCCTGGCTTGGCACCGCGCAGCCATTCGGCACCACGATGATGGTGGCGGGCGACGCGGCGGGGTTGGCGGCCGCGGCGCGCGCGTGGGCCGCGTCCAGGGCGAGGGACGTCAGTTCGCGCGCATCGGCTTCGGTGCAGCAGATGATCAGCTCGGCCAGGCCGACCAGCCGCGCCTCCAAGCGCGCGACGAAGCGCGACAGGCTTGGCTGGGCCGCGTGCCCGGCGAGCAGCGGCGGCTTGTGCGTCGTCTCGACATTGTGGCTGCTGTAGACGACCGGCAGGCTGGCCGGCGCGATGAGGTCGAGCGCCGGCGCCATGTAGCAGTGCTCCAGCAGCACCACGGATGCGCGATGCGCGAGCTGCGGCAGGACGGCGGCCATCAGCGGGTTGGCGCCAACGAAGAGCGCCGCCGCGACATCATTGGCCGACACCGGCTGGCCGTCGCTGAGCGCCTGCTCGAAGCTGAGATGCGCCGCCGTCTTGGGCAGCGTGACGTGCAGCAGGCCGGGCTCGAGAAGCACGAACTCGGCCGTCGCACCGAAGCTGACCAGCACGACTTCGGCGCCGGCCTGGCCGAGCAGGCCACGCACCCGCGCCATGCCGCCGGAATTGCCGCTGAGCACTGCGTAGTCGTTGAGCGCCAGCACAAGCGGCGCGGTGCCGGTGGGCGCGGCGACCGACTCCAGGCGCGTCGCCAGCGCATCGGCGATGGCGCTCCAGGTGAACCGCCGCTCGGCCAGCTCGCGCCCGGACGCGGCCAGGCGGGCGCACGCCGCAGGGTCGGCCAGCAACGCCCGTATCGTCCTGGCAAAGCGCGAGCGCTCGACGATGGCGGCCTGCACGCCGGGCTCCACGCCGAGGCCTCGCACGCCCGCCGCCGTGCTGACCATCGCCAGCCCGGCACCGAGCGCCTCTAGCGCCTTGAGACTGGTGCCTGAGCCGAGCGTGACGGAGTTGACGAAAAGGTCCGCATCGATCAGCAGGCGCTGCTTGGTTGCGGGGTCGAACGGCCCAAGCCGGATGAGGTTGGCGGGCAAAGAGCCCGGGGCGGCCGAGGCCTCCAAGGCGCTGCCGACGCTGCCCGCCAGCACCACGTCGCACTCCGGCAACGCGGCCGCGAGCGTGGCCAGGAAGTGCGCCGCCTCCACGTTGGGCGGGTGCGCCGAGCCGGTGAACAGCAGCCTCGGCCGGCGCACGGGGCTGACGGCTGGCAGCCAGGCCTCGTGCCCTACGGAGGCGGGGATTTCGGCGATCTCTGTGGCCGCGCTCCTGCCAGGGCGCCGACCGAGCCCGGAGGCGCGGGCGTGCGCGACCGGCTCGAGCTCGGCGGCGTCAAAGCCGTTCGGGCAAATCGCCAGCCGCTCGGCCGGCACGCCGTAGAACAGCCTGAACTTCTCCGCATCCTCGGCCGAGGTCGCCAGCACCAGCTCGGCACGGCGCGCCAGGTTGCCCTCAAGCCGCATCAGCTTGAGCAGGGCCGCGTCAAAGCCAGCGCCGTGCACGACCGAGCCGAGCAGGCTGGTCTCGAAATTATGCGAGTTGTAGACCTCCCGCGGCGCGCTCCGAGGGCCTGCCGCGTCAGCGTTCGCGACGTCGGCGAACACCGGCTCGGAAAACGGGAACTCGTGGATGACGCGGTCCATCTCCGGCGCCAGTTCGCGGGCCAGCCGGCGCAGCGCACAGTCCGGGTCGCTGACCGCCAGGGCGAAGGCCAGGCCCGCGAGATCGCCGGCCAGGCCCATCCCCTGCAGCGTTGCATAGGCCTGGGCCCAGAGCTGGTCTTTGGGAAACCGCCACTCGGTGAAGCTCGGCGTGTGCCGGATCTCCTCGTGCCGGGCGCCGAAATCGGTCGAGGTCAGCAGCGTCACCGTGTGGCGCGTCGACACTGCGCGATAAAGGCTGCCCAGCCGCAACTCGCCGCCGCTTGAGGGCGGGCTGAAGGCGGGGAAGAAGTTGAGGACCAGCAGCCTCACGCCGCAGCCGCCACCTTGGTCATCAAGGCCATTGACACCGACCCGCTCTCCGCCGCAGCGGTCGATGGCGCAACATCCGCAACCGGCGGCAGCCGGCGCAGGTCGATGCGCACCGCGTCCGGCAGCACCTCGCAGTCACCGGCACTGGCCGCGAGCCAATTGCCCGGCAAGATCACGAGCAACTGGCCTGTCGCCGCGGCTTCGGCAGAGCCGGCGAGGTCACGCAGCACGCCGTGCCGGGTCTTTTGGCCGCTTTGCAGCGTCTCGCGGTAGGCGCGATGGCCACCCGGATCGGGCTGGCGACGCAAAACAAGCTCGTAGGCGAGTGCCACGAAGGCATCGTCGCCAAGCACGCCGCCGATGACCCCGGCCTGTGCCAGGAGGAGGATGCCGTCATGTGGCTCGGCCCGGTGACTGCCGAACACGTGCCATGCCGGTTCCACCGACCAGCCACCAAAACCATCGGCTGGAAAGATCCAGCTCCCGCTCTCTAGAAGCTCCGCTGTCGAGGGGTCCAGCATCGGGGCAGGCCCCTTGCGCGGCGTCGGCTCGGCCGGTCGTTCGCCAGAACCAGGATCGATCTGGACAGAAACAACTTCAGGTTGAGAAGAACTCTGTTCTGCTAAACCACCAGCGCTCATTTGACTGTGCTTCAACGCCTGAGAAAGCGAGAGCTCGGCTTCGATTTCCCGTATGGATAAGGCAGCCAACGAAATAAACGACGATTGCTGGAGGCTCTGACGCATACGACCACCGTTTACGCTGCCGTCGAAGCCTTAAAAGGACGTCGTGAACTCGGCAATGTGGCTTAAATGACACTCCGATGACGATTGGTGTCGTCTTGAGGGACGGTCCGCGGCCCTGCCGGCAGGCTGACAGGTTATTCCGACGCGGGCCGTGAACTCACACCAACTTCATGACAGTGCAACATCACGGTGAGTTCAGCGTGAGGGATCAGGAAAAGTGTTTGGGCGAGAGCTGATCAACGCTTTGGAAGGTTATCTTGGTAGCGTCCGACAGGGTGATCGACGCGCTTGAGCCTTGCAGCGCTGCAGGGTCTCGGGTCAGGCTTAGTTGAGCGCCGGTCTGGGCTGCGTCCTTGAACATCGCCGCTGCGACCGGGTCGGTCTTGAGGAAGCTGTAGATGTCCTTGCTCAGCGCCGACGTGACACTCGGTGACGCCAACTCGGCGCCTGTAATCGCCACGTGCACGGCGCTGCTCAACGTGTCGTTGCCGATCGACAGAGCAAAACCTTCGGACGCCGTTCCGCCGAGGAAGCTGGGGGTGTGGTGCAGCGCCTGGGCGATCTCGCGGGCGAGCAGTGTCGCGACCTCCTTGCCGATCATCGTTGCGTTTGACCCAGAAACGGTCGTTGCCATGAGCGAACTCGCTAACAGTGTTGATCGTCAGCGGCTAGGTATCGGAAGCCGATTAGAATTCATATCGTATCCAGTGTGGCTCGGCTGGTTTTCATGAAGTCGTCACATGCTTCGATAGTCTTCGCGCATGAGTAACATGACAACGGCGAGACAAGACTTTTCGGCTGACGGAGTAGAATAGGACAAAGGTTCAAGGGTCGGCGCGCTTCAGGGCGTCAGCGTCTGGCGTCGTGCGTCGGCGGCTCGGTGAACGACGGCAAATCCGGCAGCGTGAGGCGCGGCTTGCGTCCGATCGCGGTGTCTGCCGCCGGCGAGGACCGGTCGCCAGAACCACGCCCTTACAGCGGACCACCTCGCCTTGCTTGGAGTTTCCAAACCGCGTCTAGGCCAGGCCGAGCAGGCGGATCAAGCCGAGGCTCAGCAAGCCCAGCGCCAGCAGGGACAGCGTCACCACCGCCGTCACCCGGCCGCCGGCGCGGGCGGCCACGCGCAGGTCCGTGCCGAGGCCGAGCGCGGCCATGGACACGACGGTGAGCAGGCTCGCGGCCCACGCCGCCGGAGGCAGCGCGGCCGGCGGAACCACTCCGCAGGAGCGCGCCGTCGCCAGGCCGAGGAAGCCGATGATGAACCACGGGACCAGCCTGTGCAGCGCCAGGCCGCCTTGCGGCGGGCGGTCGCCGGCGGTGACGTGCGGCGGCGCCTCGTCCGTCTCGTCGCGCAGCCGGCGGGTCAGCAGCGATAGGCACAGCACCACCGGACCCAGCATCAGCACCCGGACCAGCTTGACCAGGGTGCCAAGCTGGACCGCGACGGTGCCTACGGGCGCGGTGGCGGCCAGGACCTGCGGCACCGCATAGACGGTGAGGCCGGCCAGCGCGCCATATTGCAGGCCGCTCAGATGCAGCAGCGGCACCGCCAAGGGCAGGAGCAGCACCATGCCGACGCCGAACAGGGCGGTGAAGGCGATGGCGGCGGCGACGTCCTCGCCGTCGGCGCCGATGACCGGCGCCACGGCGGCGATGGCGGAGTTGCCGCAGATCGAGTTGCCGCAGGCGACCAGGGTCGCCATGCGGTGCGGCAGGCCGAACATCCGGCCGAGGCCGTAGGAGCAGCCGATGGCCAGCACGACCACCGCGGCGATGCCGACCAGCAGGCCCGGGCCGGCTGCCAGCACGGTGCGGGCGCTGACCGATGCGCCGAGCAGCACCACGGCGATCTCCAGCAGCATCTTGGCGCTGAAGTCGATGCCGGTGCGCCAGCGGGCGGACGGCGTCCAGGCGGTGCGGATGACCGCGCCGACGATGATCGACAGCACCAGGCTCTCCAGCCAGGCGGCGCCGAAGACGCGCCGCTCCAGCATGGCCAGCAGGCTCGCGGCTGCGGTGACGAGCAGGCACAGTCCGAACCCGGGCAGCGTGCGGCCGATGCTGGCGACGGGTCGCAACGACGCCAAGCCGGCGGTCGGCTTCGGGAACGGCAGCGTGTCAGCGTTGGCAGCCATGGGTCACCTCATCTCGATGACGGCAGGATGATCCCCTTGGCGGCAATGCTTCCAACGGATTAGTCTATTTGAACTAATCTAAAAGAAAGATTGATAAGGTGACGCTTGAACAACTGCGCATCTTCGTCGCGGTCGCCGAGCGCCAGCATGTGACGGCGGCGGCGCGGGCGTTGAACCTGACCCAGTCGGCCGTCAGCAACGCGCTGGCCGCCCTGGAGGAGCGCCACGCGATCCGGCTGTTCGACCGGGTTGGACGCGGCGTGGTGCTCAATGAAACCGGCCGGCTGTTCCTGGGCGAGGCGCGGGCGGTGCTGGCGCGGGCCGGTCTGGCCGAAATGGCGCTCGCTGATCTTGGCGGCTTGCGGCGTGGACGGCTGGCGGTGTTTGCCAGCCAGACGATCGCCGGCTACTGGCTGCCGGAGCGGCTGGTCCGGTTCCATGCCAGCCACCCCGGTGTTGAGCTCGTTGTGCAGGCCGGCAATACGCGCGAGGTCGCGCAGGCGGTGCTGAACGGCGCCGCCGAGCTCGGCTTTGTGGAGGGTGCGCTCGACCATCCCCTGCTTGCGCAGCAGGAGGTCGGCCAGGATCGCCTGGTCATCCTGATGCATCCTGCACACGACTGGGCGGCGCGACGGGCGCTGCAGGCGCGTGACCTGCAACTGGCGTCCTGGGTCATGCGCGAGGCCGGATCAGGCACCCGCTCCAGCCTGGAGGCCGCGCTCGCGTCGGCCGGCTGCGATCCGTCCGCGCTCGCGGTGACGATGACGCTGCCGTCGAACGAGGCCGTCCTGAGCGCGGTGCAGGCCGGCGCCGGGGTGACGGCGTTGTCGGAGCACGTGGCCCGCTCGGCGCTCGCGGCGGGGCAACTGGCTGCGGCATCGTTCGCGTTGCCGGAACGAAGCTTTCGCATGCTGCGGCATCGGGAGCGATACAGCAGCCGAGCGGCGGAGGCGTTCGTTGCGATAGTGCCGAAGTAAGACAGGGCTTCTTTTTTGAAAAAAAGAAGCAAAAAACTTTTGTCCGTTGGAGAACACAGGCTCCGGCATTGTCTAAACGGATAGAAGTTTTTTGGTTCTTTTTTTTAAAAAAGAACCTCTTCCTTTCTAGCTCATGTAAGCCTCAGCCCCGCGCATGGCCCGAAGCCCAACATCCGTTGGCCGCGCATGATCCTTGACGACACGATGACCGCACCGGAATGAGCGGCAGAACTCGTCTCGCGCCTGTGCGGCTTCCTGTCGCTGCTGGGATTGAAGCACGTCTGATGCCAGCAGCCGGTCCATCGCGTAGCACATGCGGGCGGAGACAAAGGTTGCGTGAAAGATGCCGTCGAGCGGTCGCTTGTCGGCGCGCAGGGGTGAGGCATAGCGCTCGCTGCTGTCGTTCTCGACGACGGCTTCGCCGCAGGACAGGCCGAACAGCAAAGCGTGCGCCGCCTCATGCACCAGGCCGCTGAGCATGGCAACCGGCGAGGGGTGCCGTCTCGGATTGAGGAACACCGCCCCCCAGGCGTAGAATGAGGTTGCGCCGCCGAAACTCAGGCCGGCGCCTCGCCGATCGATTGCGAACACCAGTTCGTTGATCAGGGCCTCGATCTCGGCTGCAAGTGCCGGGTCCGCGGCGGCAAGGGCGCGACGAGCCCAGGCGAGCTGGTCCGACGCCGTGTCGAACATCGGCTGCGGAACCGGTCCGACTTCGACGGAGGTGTCCGGTTCGGTCAGCAGCGCGCGCTGATAGCGGCTCCACTCCGGCGCCGACAACGAGGCGTCGCCAAAGCCGCGCACGACAAAAGGCGCAGCCTGGATGCTCGCAATCGACAGCGCCCGCAAGCGTGGCGCGAGCGCGTCGAGGTCGTCACGGCGGGCGGCGACCAGGCACTCGTAGTAGAGCAGAAACACGCCCGGCCGGATCAGCGAGCAGCGCTCCATCGCTGCCGCCTGCCGTTGCATGGCGCACTGGTCGAACGCAACGGCGCCGCGACACGCTGATGACAGTTCCCGCAGACTGTCAGCGAGCTTGTGGTTGATCGCGCCGATCAGGCGTCGCGCCTGGTCAGGATCCGGCAGGAACGTCGCCGGCGGCAGGAGTGGCGCGCGAGTGCGCTGTTGGCGCTGTAACATCACGGGCATCCGGAGTGCGGGGCGGCAGCGCGTCGCTGGGCGGTGGTCAGCCGCAAAAGCCGCGCAATTAACGCAGTCTCGATGACTGACGACCGGCCCGGCCACCGACGTTTTCCTGGCTGGACGACGACAGGCTCTACGTCTACAGGTTGCATTATCGTGTTGTGAGCAACCTTAGGGCTTACGCTGACCCATGTCCACCCTTCCAGGCGTGCCGTCCAACGATCCGGCCGTGACGTCGCTCACGCCGCGCGCTCGTCTGACGCTCAACCCGTCCAAGCTGCTCGGCTTCAACGCGACGCATCCGATGATCGGTGCCGAGCAAACCGATTGGGGAACCAATACCGGGGAGTGGAACGACGGCGCCAATTGGCAGGACGGTATCGTGCCGACGTCAAGCGATGT
Organism: Acetobacteraceae bacterium; assembly: GCA_965198995.1. Lineage (GTDB taxonomy): Bacteria > Pseudomonadota > Alphaproteobacteria > Acetobacterales > Acetobacteraceae > CAXMMR01. The sequence continues at coordinate 44,384 of CBDAQG010000001.1, read as the reverse complement.
CGCTGCGATCAATCAATACTCACACGCGCCCTACACGATCACTCTGTCTGATGCGGAAAGCGTCGCCGGCGTCAGCGACGAGTATAATAATGATGCCCCCACACTCGTCATCACCGCCTCCGGCAGCCTGGCCCTGAACAGCGGCAACTTCTATTTCGAGGCTGGCACGGTTGAGCTTGCCGGCGCGATGAGCGGCGGCCTCCTGACGATAGACAATGATGGATACGCGCCGACGATCCTCTACCAGGGCGGCATGTTCGACAACATGAGCGTCCAGGGGACACTCGACCTGTCGCCCGCGAACTCGGTCCTGAACGTGATGGGCGGTCTGGTCCTTGAGGACAGCTCAGCCGATCAGCCGGGCGCCGTGCTGCTGACCGGCGACGGCAGCACGCTGACGGTGCTCGACACGGAAACCCTGGACAACGCAACCGTCACCATTGGCGCCACCTCGGCCACCAGCATTCTGGCCGCCTCCGGCGCCCTGACGCTGGGACCTGCGCTGACGATCAACCAGGCGACGGCGGACACGAACGCCGCGCTGTCCGGGACCGGCAGCATCGACAATCAAGGCAGCGTCAACGTCACTGGCAACGACGCCAGCCTGGTCGTCAGCGTGGCCGGCTTCACCAATAACGGCTCGATCACGGTGGATGACGGCGCCACCCTCTATCTCACCTCGGCGAGCACGATCAACAACGCGAACCTCTCGGTGGGCGACGGCATCATCTTCTTGGACGGCAGCGACGTCACCGGCGCCGGCACGCTGACCTTCGAGAGCGGCACCAATGGCGGGCTAGGCGCCTTCACGACGCAGAGCTTCAGCAACGCCATCGTGGTCGACGGCACCCCCTCGATCGCGGTGATCGCCGGCGCGACGCTGACGCTGACGGGCGGGCTCAGCGGGGCACAGCCGCTGACCATCGACGGCGGCGGGGGCGGTGGCTCGGTCGTTCTGGCCGGCGATGACAGCGGCTACACAGGTAACCTCACGCTGGGCGGCGGGACGCTCGAGCTGGCCTCGGCCAACGCGTCGAGCACCGGCAACCTGATCTTTGCCCCGGACGTCGCCGCCACCTTGCTGATCGATGGCGGCGCGGTGCCGGCCGACGGGGCCATCGCAGGCTTCACGGACGACGACACGATCGACCTGACGGCGCTCGGCTTCGTGCAGGGCAGCAGCACGGCGACGCTGACCGGCGACACGCTGACGGTGACGAACGGCTCCCTCACCGACACGCTGACGCTGACCGGGCTTGCTCCGGACACCACGGTCTACACCAACAGCGACGGCGCGACGGGAACCGACCTGACCCTGGTCGGCCCACCCACCGGGCTCACTTTGGCGCCGGCGAGCGACACCGGCGTTCAGGGCGACGACGTCACCAGCGACACCACACCCTCGGTTACCGGCGCCGGCACCTACGGCGACACCGTAACCTTGTATGGTAGCGGCGCGGCCATCGGCACCACGACGGTGCTCAATGACGGCAGTTGGGCCATCACCAGCACCCTGTCGAGCGGTAGCCATACGCTGACCGCAACCGAGACCAACACCACCAGCGGCATCGTTTCCGGCAGCTCGACCGCGCTGACCCTGACCATCGACACCTCGGCGGCTACTCCGACCCTGGTCGACACGAGCACGAGCTCGACCCCCGGCGAGCCGGTGCTGTCGGGCAGTGCCCCGGACGGCAGCACGGTCACCCTGTATGATGGCGACATCGTGCTGGGCACGGCGACCGCGAGCAGCACCGGCGCCTACAGCGACAGCCCGGCCGCGGCACTGACCGCCGGCACCTACACGGTCACAGCGGTCGCCACCGACGTCGCTGGCAACGTCTCGGCGGCCTCGACGGCGCTCGACCTGACGGTGGCGGCCGACGGCAGCTACACCGTCGCGCCGACCGCATCCTCGGGCGACAGCGTCACCCGGACCTACGACGACACCAGCACGCTCACCGAGGTCGCAACCACAAGCGCGAGCGGCAGCCTGCTGCAATCGGTCACCAACACCACGGCCACGCTGGAGATCTACGACACGACCGGCACGCTGATCGGCACCGTCAGCCAGCCCAGCACCTCGGCCGACAGCACCCCAACCTTTGCGACCAGCGCCGGCACCTTGTCGGCGACCACGGCGAGCGACACCGTCGGCAGCAGCATCACCTTCCTGGGTGAAAGCAACACGATCACGACGCTGGGCGACGACACCGTCACCGCCGGTCCCGGCGCGGACACGATCTTTGCCGCCGGCAGCGCGACGTCGGTCACCGGCGGCTCCGGCGCGCTGCTGTTCGTGGCCGGCAGCGGCAGCGTGACCGTCACCGCGGGCAGCGGCTCGACGACCGCCTTTGCGGGCGCCGGAACGGCGTCGATCCAGGGCGGCAGCGCCGGCGGCAACGTGCTGGTCGCGGCCAGCGGCAATGCCACCCTGATCGGCGGCGGCGTCGGCGACGAGCTGGTCGCCGGCAGCGGCACGAGCCTGGTCACGATGAGCGCCGACGGCACCGCGTTTGGCGGCAGCGGCGCCGCGACGATCTTCGGCGCGACCGGCAGCGAGCTGGTGGGCGGCAGCGGTGCCGTGGTGCTGGTCGCCGGCGACGGGCCGGAGGCGCTCTACGGCGGCACCGGCAACGCCTCGCTCTATGGCGGCAGCGGCGCCGATACCCTGGTCGGCGGCACCGCCGGCAGCGCCACGATGACCGGCAGCTCGGGCGACACCACCTTCGTCGGCGCGGCCGGAGCGTCGACCGCCAATGGCGGCACCGGCAACGATACCGTCTATGTCGGGTCCGGCAACATGGCGATCGTCGAGGGCGCCGGCGCCGACACGGTCGTGCTTGGCCGAGGTGACGCCGCGGTGAGCGGCGGCAGCGGTGTGGACCTCTATGACGTCGTCAACGGCCATGCCGGCGGCGCCGACGTGATTGCCGACTTCAAGGTCGGCACCGACCAGATCGGGCTGTTCGGCTACGGCGCAGGCGCGGCGACCACAACCACGAGCGGCGGCAACACCGTCATCGACCTCACGGACGGAACCAGGATCACGCTCCTCGGCGTCACCCATCTGAGCAGCACGTCGGTTGTCTGACCCCATGCTGTTGCGTGATGCTGTTGCGTGATGCTGTTGCGTGATGCGGGCCCGCCTGCCGCCGGGCCTCGCGTTCTGACACGATTGGACCGCCCCGATGTTTGACGCCTACGTGTCCTACTGGGCCAGGCAAAAGCCGCACGCGCTGGCGATCACGACCCTGGTGACGAGCGTCACCTACCAGCAGTTCGACCGGGACATCGACCGCGTGGTCACCGCTCTGGCGGAGATCGCGCCACCCGCCGCGGGCCTGGTGGGCGTGCAACTCGCCAACCACTACCTGCACTGGCTGGTGCTGATGGCGCTCAGCCGGATGGGCGTCGTGTCGGCGTCTATCCCTGCCGCCGGCCCCTCCGCCAGCGACGTGCTCGCCGTCCTGCAGCCGCACCTGCTGCTGACGGACACGCCGGCGGAGGCGGCCTGTCGGGTGGTCGGGATCTCCGCCGACTGGATCGCGCGGACCTTGCGGGCGCCGGCGGTCGCGGCCGAACGCAGGCGGTATGATCCGAACGCGATCGGCCGGATCGCCACCTCCTCCGGAACGACCGGCACCCGCAAGGCGATCCCGTATAGCTGGGACACGATCGTCGAACGCGCGCGACGGCGGGCCTGCCTCGACATGGCCGGCAGCGACACGGTCCTGGTCACGATCGGGCTCGATGCAAATTACGGGTTTGGCCAGCGCGTGGCTGCCTGGATCGTTGGCGCGTCGGTCGCGATGGGCCCCGAACTCGAACGATTGCCGGCTGCCCTGCCGACGCTGCGGCCGACCGTCCTGGTTATGTCGTCGGGGCACCTGCAGGCGTTGATCGCAGCGCTGCCGGCGGATTTCCGCCCGATGCCCGGCCTGCGTCTGCGCGTCGGCGGTAGCAGCGTCCCGCGCAGCCTCGCCAGGGAGGCGCGGCTGCGATTGTCGTCGGACGTCATCGTCGGCTACTCGTCAAGCGAGGCCGGCATCGTCGCGCGTGGACCGGCGGCGCTGCTGGACGAGCATCCCGGCGCGGTCGGCTACAGGCTGCCCTGGGCCGACATCGAGGCCATCGATGCGGAGGGTCGGCCCTGCCCAGCCGGGGTGGCGGGCGAGCTGCGCGTGCGCAGCGCCGACATGGTGGCCGGCTACCACGATGACGACGCGCAGACGCGCAAGTCGTTCCGTGACGGCTGGTTCTACCCTGGCGACATCGGCACCATCATGGCCGACGGCGCCATTCGCATCGATGGCCGGAACGACGACGTCATCAACCTGAACGGCTGGAAGCTCCTGCCGAGCGCGATCGAGGACGTCGTGCAGGCCTGCCCCGGCGTTCTCGACGCCGCAGCCTTTTCGCTCAGGGGCTCAGCCGGCATCGAGGCGCCCTGGGTTGCGATCGTGCGCTCGGACCGGTTCGAGTGGACGGAACTCAGCGGTAGGCTGCATGATCGTCTGCCGAACCTGCCGGCGCTGCAGACGGTGTGGCTCGATAAAATTCCTCGCAACAGCGTGGGCAAGGTCGACCGCAAGCTGCTGCGCCGGAGTGCGGCAGCGATGGCGGTGCCGGCGGCTTAGCTCCCGGCGAGGCGAGGCAACGGCAAGTCAGGCCAGGGCTGTCTGCCCTGGACCCGAAGGGGGCGCCTCGAGACTCCATTTCTAAAGTCGCGGGGTCTGGGGCCTCAGGCCCCAGCGGGTCGAGGGCAGCGCCCTCGCCTGTCTTGCTCAGCGAACCGGCTCCTCATGATCCGTTCGACGGATAAAGTCCGCAACGTTGTCGTGCAGCGTTCGCAGCGCCTGGATGTGGGCGTACACCATGTGCCCCGACGAATACTGCTTCAGCTCGATGTTCGCCTGCAGGCTCCGGGGCATCGGCAGATGGCGCATCTCGTAGAGGCCCTCGAAGAAGGGCGTTGCGAGGTCGTAATAGCCGGCGTTCAGCATCACCTTGAGGTTCGGGTTGAACTTCATCGCCGCCGCGAGGTCCGGCATCACGTTCGGGGTCGTGCCGTCGAGCGGCTCCTTGGCACCTGGCGGCTGGTGCTTGAAGTCCCAATCTTTGCCGACGTCGATGCCGTCCTTGTAGATGTGTGCGCCGTCATAGTTCAGCGTGCGGCGGACATAGTCGTTGAAGGCCGAGACGTAGGCCGAGCCGATCGCCGCCTCCTGCGGATCGTAGTCGGCGTCCTTGGCCATCGGGTCCATGACCGGTCCGGAGAAGCGCGTGTCGAGCCGTCCGGTGGTCTGCTCGGCATCGGCCTGCAGCTCATGCTCGAACTCGCCGCCGTCGACGCGCAGGTTGGCGCGCTCGAGATAGGCGGGCGAAAGCCCGGTGTAGTCGTGCAGCTTGGCAACGACCTGCTCGCGTGTCGCCGCATCGAGCGCGGCGCCGGCCTGCAGCGCCTGCAGGTAGTCATGCGTCGCGAACTGCTCAACCTCCGCCAGGAGCTGGGCGAGCGGCGGCGGGCTGGCGCCGAGCCGGTGATGGTAGAGCGCCGTCGCCGCATAGGTCGGCAACGCCAGCACGTAGGGCATGTCCTCCCCAGGGTTGGTGTCGGCGTCGTCCGGGCCGAGCCCGAAGTCGAGGACCTGGGACAGCAGGATCACGCCGTTGACGTTGATCGCCTTGTCCTGCTCGAGGATGTCGGCGAGCACCGCCGAGCGCGTGGTGCCGTAGCTCTCGCCGAACAGGTATTTCGGCGCGTTCCACTTGCCGTAACGGGTGAGAAACGCGGTGACGAAGTTCGCGAACGCGTTGCCGTCCTCGTCGATCCCCCAGAACGCCTTCTTGGCGTCCTTGCCGGCAAAGCGCCCGAAGCCGGTGCCGGGCGCGTCGACGAACACGAGGTCGGTGGCGTCGAGCAGGCTCTCGTCATTGTTGACGAGCTGGTAGGGCGCCGCCGGCGTGCCGGTGTCGTCTGCGGTCACGACCCGGCGCGGGCCGAACGCCCCCATGTGCAGCCAGATCGTCGACGATCCGGGGCCGCCATTATAGACGAAGGTGATCGGGCGGCGTCCGGGCGCCGCGTCCTTGGCCAGATAGGCGACGTAGGACATCGATGCCTCGGCGCCGTGGTCCGGTGGCGTTGCGTCTGCTTGGGCGTCTGCTTGGGCGTGGGCGTTGGCGGCGTGGGCGTCGCTCTCGGATGCGGCTGGCGGATGCTCGACCTCCGTCAGGCTGGCGTCGTCCTCCCAGCCCTTCGGGTGGACGACGAGTGTTCCGACCACCGCCTGATAGGCGACCGGCTTGCCGCCGACGGTGACTGTCCCGTCGGAGGTCCAACTGTCCGGATGCAGCTTTGTCGGTGATGGCGCGGCTTTGTCGGCCGCCTGTCCGGCCGAGGCGGCGGCGAGCAGAAGGGCACCGAGGATGAGGGCCTTGGGTTGGGTCAATGCGGCGATGTCCTTGATGGCGGCGCAGGCTTTGCAACGGCTCCGCCGGCGGTCAGCCCCGGCTGGCGGCGATCGCCAAGGCGGGGCCGTTCTGGTGGGTGGCGTGGTCGAACCCGAGCTCGATCCTGGTCATGCCGCGGCTGCGCAGGAAGTCAAGGATGCCGTCCCGCGTCAGCCAGGTCGCATGCGGGCTTGCCCCGCCATTGAACCCTGACCAGGCCAGCGCCGCGCCGGGATAGTCGCGCCGGCAGCCAATGCAGGAGAAGCCGCCTTGCGTCTGCAACGCCGGGGCGCCGAACAGCGGCGCGTCGGCGCCGGCCGCCACGGCCTCGGGATCGTAGTAGTGCGTCCACAGGAACACCCGGTCGGTGACGTTGCAGATCAGGTCGAGCAGCAGCAATGGTTCGGTCATGTGGTAGAGCACGCCGCTGGCGACGACGAGGTCGTAGCGCTGGCCGTGCGCCGTGGCGAGGAACGGCATGAAGCTGCCGAGCAGCGGCCGCAGCCGCGTCAGCTCGAACAGCTCCTTGACGCAGAGCAGCCGCAGGAAGGCCCGGCTGTTCGCCTCGATGGCGGTGATCGGGCCGGCGCCCAGCCGGTGCAGGCTGAACGAGTGGCCACCCTCCAGCGGGCCGAGCTCCAGCACGTTGAAGCCTTCGATGGGGCCGAGCTGGCGGTCGAGCCAGGTGACGCGCTCGTCGTCAAACAGCGCCGCATGGCCGCCCGAGCTCAGCCCCGACCCGGCCGGCAGCCTGGACGACCACTCGCCGGCAAACAGGTCGACGACAGCCTGGCCGCTTGGTGCCTCGGGGACCATTCGCGACGGGCTTGCGCTCGCCGGCCCGGCGGCGGCCACCAGTTCGGCGACCCGGCAGGAAACCATGCGCAGCTCGGCGCGCATCTGCTCGAGCGGATCGAGCAGCTCGCCGTGCCGCCGGTGGCTTGCCGCATCCATCGTCTCGCCGAGCCGCCGGTCGAGCGCGTCGAGCGAGCCCTGCAGCCGTCGGTCGAGCAGTGTCACGACGCGCGCGGCGACGGCCAGCGCCACCCGCTCGGTGAACAGCCGCCGCCAGGCGGAGCGGAGCGCAGTCAGGCGACGCATGGCCGAAGCCGCGCCCGATCCAGCGTCTCGTCCAGCCTCGCCATTCGACGTCTCCCGTGATGCCGCCGGCGCAGTGCACACACGTCATTGGCGTGCGGGTCAAGCGCGAGAAGGCCAGGGCGCCGCCCTGGACCCGCTGCGGCCTGAGGCCCCAGACCGCCGTCACTTAGCCTTGTGTCCTTTGCGCGGACGCACTCGCGTGGTTGATGGACGGCTGATGACGAGGAGCCGTGACGAATGACTTCGGCTGAGCCCCTGCGACGGGCGCACATGATCGCCGCCGCGTCGGTCGGCAACGCGATCGAGTTTTACGACTTCATCATCTACGGTTTTTTCGCCACTGCGATCAGCACCACCTTCTTTCCCGGCCGCGACGCGACGACCAGGCTGCTGCTGACTTTCGGCGCATTTGGCGTCTCGTTCGGCGCCAGGCCCATCGGGGCGCTGATCCTCGGCGCCTACGCGGATCATGCGGGCAGAACCCGCGCAATGGTGCTGTCGGTGTCGCTGATGACGATCGCCGGCGCGATGATCGCGTTGATGCCGGGTCGGGCGGCGATCGGCTCGCTCGCACCGGTCGGCATCCTGGCGGCGCGGCTGATCCAAGGGCTGGCGCTGGGCGGCGAGTTCGGCAGCGCCACGGCGCTGATGATCGAGCATTCCGAGGGTGAGGAGGCGCGCGCCGCCAGTTGGCAGGGCACGAGCCAGAACGTCGCCGGGCTGCTGGCCTCGGGCGTCGCCTGGCTGCTCAGCGACGCCGGCGCCGGGCCGCTGCGCCATGTCGCGGCGTTTCGTCTCGCCTTCGGGCTCGGCGTGCTGGCCGGTCCGCTGGCGCTGCTGCTACGCCGGCGCCTGCGCGACGCGCCGGACTTTCTGGCCGCGCGGGGGGCACCCGCGCCGGTCGAGCGAGCGACCCTGAGCGGGGTTGCGATCGCCGCCGGCATGGTCGCCATCGGCACCGCGCAGACCTACCTGATCATCTACTTGCCGACCTACGCGACGACGCAGCTGCACGTGCGCGCCGGCTCCGTGCTCGGCGCCGTGTTCCTGCTTTACGTCGCCATGGTGGCGCTGACCCCGCTGCGGCTGCTGATCGCGACGCGGTTCGATGCCTCCCGGCGCAGCCTGCCGATGGTGCTCTCCTGCATCGCCATGCTGGTCACCGGCTACCCGTGCTTCATCCTGCTCGGACTGTGGCCGAACGCGCTGATGCTGTTTCTGCTGCCGCTTGGCTTGACCATCATCGGCCTCGTCTACACCGCGCCGCTGCATGGCTTCATGGGCATGGTGTTCGCCGTGCGCCGGCGCGGCATCGGCCTGTCCGTCGGGTATGCGCTCGGCATTGCGCTGTTCGGCGGCTTCGCGCCGTTCATCAACACCTGGCTGATCGCGCGCACCGGCAACCCGAGCAGCCCCGGATTGTACCTGATGTTGACGGCGCTGGTCTCGATCGTTGCCATCCTGGCGGCCAGGCGGCGGCTCTGAGGCGCGTCGTCGGATGGCCGGGCCTACTCACTCCGACTTACCACCGACGATCGCCGCATGCCGCCTGATCCAGGCTCTCCAGCGCTCGAGGCTCCAGAGCACCGGGCCGCTGACCGCCGTCTCGGTCAGCACGGCCTCGGCATTCACCAGTTCGATCAGACGCCGCGGCTTGGCTTTCGAACCCGGATCGGGATGGTACCAGGCGCCGCATGCGAACTGATCGTTGCTGTCACAACACCCCATCATCGCCTCGCTTCTCAAGGCTAGGCTCCAGTACTCCGGCGAGCTTCGCTCCACTGTCGTGCTTTCGTTTCGGGCGACTACGGATAGTAGATGCACTATCTCTTTCTTGGGACGCGGCTGCCGCTTTAGGGGATCAGAGGCAAGGCAAGGGGCTTTGCCCCTTGACCCCACCAAAGCCGAGGCTTTGGAAACATTTAGTCAGGGATTGGTTCTTCAGGCCGACCGACTGCGAGCGGCGCAGCCATTTGATAGGCTGCACAAGCTAAGATGAGGACCCGCTGGAACGCTGCGCATGCCGGGTCGAGGGCGGAGTGAGCCAAAGGTTCCGACGGCGCTAAGCGCCGTGGATAAGGCTCACGGAGGGAGAGCCCTCGCCTTGCTTGGCGGGCTGATCCGGCCGCGCCGCCGGACGGAGTAATCCGCATACATTCCAAGGGGCGGCCGGCGTTGCTGCTATCCTGCGGCGTCTTGAAGGATCCCCGCCTGCGGGCGATCGGAGACGAGGAGCCCCGCATGGCCAACCCGCCGATGCTGACACTTGGGCGCGCCGGCAGTGCGGACCGGCCGATGGTGCTCGAGCCGAACTGGGTCATGGCCGGGCCGGGCGAGGGCGCGTCGGCCAAGCTGCGCAGCCTCGGCCGCAGCTTCATGCGTCGCAGCCGGCTGGTGATCGTGACCGTGCTGGTGCTGAACGGGCTGGCGCTGCTCGCCGTCAACCACCTCACGCCGCGCTACACCGCCGAGGCCGACCTGATCGTGGGGCCGCAGCAGGAGCAGGTGGTCGACCTCAAGGCGGTGCTGTCCGGCTTGACCGGCGACAGCGACGTGATCGAGAGCGAGATCCAGGTGCTGCGCTCGCGCGACATCGCCCGCTCCATCGTCGAGCGGTTCCACCTCGACAAGCGGGCCGAGTTCAACCCGGCGCTGCGTCCGCCCGGCTTGATTGCGATGGCCAAGGCCTTCGTCAGCGTTCAGGCCGACGCGCTGATGCGCGCCGTGCAGCCGCTGGTGCATCGCCTCTGGCACCGCCACGGCAACTTCCTTGCGACGCTGCCGGCCACGCCGACGCCGGCCGCGGACCCCGCCGACGCGCTGATCGGGCCGCTGGTGTCGCCGCGCGATCCGCTTTCAGTGCCGGTCGACAGCTTTCTGCAGAGCCTCGACGTCGCCGGCAAGGGCCGCTCGCGGGTGATCGGCGTGAGCTTCACCTCGCAAAGCCCGGTGCTCGCCGCCGGCCTCGCCAACGCCGTCGCCAGCGCCTACATCGCCAACCAGCTGCGCGCCAAGACCGATGCGACGACGCAGGCGCATGTCTGGCTCGACCAGCGGGTGACCGAGCTACGCGAGCAGATGGTCGCCGCCGACGACGCCGTGGTCGCCTACCAGCGCCGCATGGGGCTGACCCGTGGCCAGACGACGTCGCTGATCACCGAGCAGATGAGCACGCTCGGCCAGGAGGTGATGCGCGCCCAGGACCAGGTCGCCACCGCCCAGGCGCGGCTCGCCGGCGCCTCGACGATCGACCCCAACGAGTTCGAGATGCGCCAGCGGCTGGTCTCGGCGCAGGCGAGCGAGCGGCGGCTCGAGACCAACCTCGCCAAGCTGCGCGGGCAGAGCGCCACCGGCAACCAGAGCGAGATCGAGATGCGGGCGCTCCAGCAGGACGCCGACGCCGACCGGGCACTGTACGACCGCGTGCTGGAGCGCGCCAAGGAGACGCAGATCCAGAGCGGCCTGCAGCAGCCGGACGCCAAGATCGTCTCGGGCGCGGAATGGCCGCAGGAGGCCTCGTTTCCCAAGAAGAGCATCATCCTGCCGGGCGTGTTCGTCGCCTCGTGCCTGGTCGCGGCCCTGCTCGCGCTCGCCGTCGAGGGCCTGGACCGCGGCTTCCTGACCGTCGAGCAGCTCGAGGCGACGCTCGGCTTGCCGGCGCTCGGCGTCATGCCGCTGCTCAAGCGACGCGAGACCAAGCGCCGCTCGCCCGAGCGCTACGTCCTCGACGCGCCGAACACGCCGTACGGCGAGGCGATCCGCTCGCTGCACACCAGCCTGATGCTGGCCAACACCAAGCACGTGCCGAAGGTCATCCTGATGACCTCGGCGCTGCCAGGCGAGGGCAAGACCGCGATCTCGCTGTCGATGGCGCGCATGATGGCAAGCTGCGGCAAGCGCGTCGTGATCGTCGACTGCGACCTGCGCCGGCCGATGCTGCACAAGGCGTTCAACGCGCCGCGCGGCCCGGGCCTCGTCGAGGTGCTGACCGGCAAAGCGACGCTGATCGACGTGCTGCGCAAGGATCCGCTCTCGGCGGCCTCCCTGGTCAGCGCCGGCGCGCTCGGCAACACCGCGCCCGACCTGTTCGCCTCCGTCGAGATGCACAAGCTCGTCCACGTGCTGTGCAACAGCTACGACCTCGTCCTGCTCGACTGCGCGCCGGTGCTGGCGATCTCCGACAGCCGGCATCTGTGCCGCCTCGCCGATGAAACGGTGTTCGTCGTGCGCTGGCAGGACACGCGCTGCCAGGCGGCGGCGGCGGCGCTGCGCCAGGTGGTGACGGCGGGTGGGCGGATCAGCGGCGTGCTGCTCTCGATGGTGGATCTTGACCAGTATGGCCGCTACTCGACCTTGGGGATCACCCAGCGACGCACCGGGCTTTACTTGGAGCGGTAGGCGAGCGGTTCTTTTTTGAAAAGAAGAACCAAAACTTTAATCACGGAAGAGACCATGCGTGTAGCGCTGCTGCAGAACTTTGTCGCGCCTTATCGGGTGCTGTTCTACGAGCGGCTGGCCGCCCGGCTGAGCGCGTTTCGCGTGCTGGTCTCGACGCCGATGGAAAGCGACCGCGGCTGGGCTGTGGAGTGGGGCACGCTGGACGTCGTGGTGCAGCGGAACGTGACCCTGCGCCGGCCGTATCGTGACAGCCTCGGCTTTTCGCGCGAGCTGCAGTTGCACGTGCCATACGACACGATCCCTCGCCTGTGGCGGTTCCGCCCCGACGCGGTGATCTCCGTCGAGCTCGGCGCGCGCAGCCTGCAGGCGGTGCTCTACAAGCTGCTGCGTCCGCGGGTTCGGCTGCTGATCTGGTGCAAGTTGTCGGAGCATAGCGAGCGCAACTGGGGCCGCGCGCGGATGCTGCTGCGCCGCTTCATCCTCGCACGCGCCGACGCGGTGCTGGTGAACGGCGAAAGCGGCGCGCGCTACATCGCCGGCTTCGGCGTGCCGGACGCGGTGATCCACCGCATCAACCAGCCGGTCGACGTCACGCGGTTCGCCGCCGTGCCGCGGCAGCGCGACGAGGGCCTGGCCAGCCGACTGCTCGTCGCCGGCACGCTCACCGCGCGCAAGGGGCTGGTGCCGTTCACCGAGGCGCTGGCCGCCTGGGCACGGGCGCATCCCGAGCGCGCTGTCGAGCTCTGGTGGCTGGGTGACGGCGAGCTGGCGGCGACCCTGGCGGCACTCGACCTGCCGGCAAACCTGACGCAGCGCTTTTGCGGCGCGGTGCCGTATGGCGACATGCCCGGCTACTACGCGCAGTGCGACCTGCTGGCGTTCCCAAGCCTGCTGGACGAGTGGGGCCTGGTGGTGAACGAGGCCATGGCCGCCGGGCTGCCGGTGCTGGGCAGCGTGCTGGCGCAGGCGGTGACCGAGCTGGTGGAGGACGGCCATAATGGCTGGGCGTTCGACGCGTCGGTGCCCACCGCAATGGCCGCCGCGATCGCCCAAGCGCTCGATACTTCACCGGAACAAATGGTGGCGATGCGCAAGGCGGCGCGGCGGCGCATCGCGCGGCTGACGCCGGACAGTGCGGCTGCACGGATCGCGGCGGCGTTGATGGGCGCGGGAGAAGACAGTCCAGGGCTCTGCCCTGGACCCGCTGGGGCCGTGAGGCCCCAGACCCTTGTCTGACAGGATTTTGGGCGAACCATTGCCCTCGCCCTCGCCAAGCGAAAATGAAGAAGTCATGGATTTTAAAGGCTCCGCCTTTAATGGGGTCTAGGGGCAAAGCCCCTGGCTTTCCTTCAGGCTGCGTCCCGGACGGACTACACCCGGCTAATCCCAATGCGTGTTCCAGCTGTCGTGTCGGCGCATGCTATTTGAGACACCGTGGATATCCATGGATGGTGGCGGATGCCGAACCGGATGCGCGCTGGCGTTGCTGCTGCAGCGGGAATTAGCTGCGCCCTGCTGCTGCCGGCGGCGGCGGGACCGACCAGGACGCCGCTGACCAGCAGCGTTATGGCCTCGCCGCCGCAAGCTGTGCCGCCGTCTCCGTTCCTCGTCGGTTTGGTGCCGAGCGTCACCCAGCGGCGGCCCGGGCCTGGCGACACCGTGCCGGCCTACGTTCAGGACGAGCATTGGCTCGACGGCGCCGGGCAGAGCTGGGCGATGCGCGAGCAGGGCCATGGCCAGGCGGTTTGGCTCTACCAGGAGCCGGCCGGGCCGCCGGTCGACGAGATTGGCGGCAGCAAGCCGGTGGCTGCCTATGGCACTCGGCGGCTGACCGCCGCCTATGCCGGTCCGGCGCTCAACGTCGTGCGCGGCAGCGATGGCAGTGCGCTCGACATCGGCTTCATGCCGAGCGGCGCGCTGGACGAGACGTTGCTCGCCGGCTTCTGCGCCCAGACCGAGTGCCGCGTTGCCAAATGGTATGACCAAGGCGGGCATGGCAACGACGCGACCCAGGACGTGCCCCTCGCCAGGCCAATCGTTCGCCTGTCGCACCGGGTTGGCAACGCGGTGTCGATCGTTTGGGATTTCGAGATGACGAGCGGCGCGCCGCCGCGCTTCCTGGTGCTGCCCGACGGCGTTTCGCTCAACAGCGGCAGCATGGGCCTGCTGTGGACCGGCCGCTTCCACAACGCCTCGATGATCTCGCCGCTGCTCGAGCTCGGCACCGACGATGACCCGTTCGGCTTCGGCTTTTGGGACGCGCATGGCGATTTCTATGTCGGCGACGCCAAGCACCTCGCCGAGCTGCCTGGCCACGCCTCGCTGACGCCGGCGATCGGGCTGATCTCCGCCTCGCCTGACGGCATCATCAGCAACTATCGCAACCATCTCAGCCAGATCGGCAAGGTCGCCGCGGCGACGCACGCGGGAGGCTTCATCGGCAAGACCGTGGCGTTCGGCCAGTTCGGCATGATGGAGCTGTCCAGCCTGATCCTGTATGACCGGCCGCTCTCGCCGGGCGACCGCTTCTTCGGCCTGCAGGCAATGGGCGAGACCTTCGCCATTCCGCAGCAACAGCAGGACACCTACGTCATCGACGGTGACTCGATCAGCCAGGGCATCGCCAGCCTGTACCTGCAGAGCTACGGGCGCGACATGGAGCGGCTGCTGCCGTCCGGCTTCGTGTTCTACGACGCCGCCTGGGCGGGCAAGATGCTGGATGGGCCGGGCGGCCTGGTCGATCGTTTCGGGCCGTTTACGTCCAAGCTCTACAATCCTTACGCGCGCAACAACGTGCTTTCGGTGCTGGCCGGCACCAACGACCTGCAGAACGGCCGCTCCGGGCGCCAGACGTTCGAAGCGCTGCGGCGCTATGCGGCGGCGGCGCGCCACATCGGCTTTCGCGTCGTCGTCTGCACGGTGACGCCGCGGCGCTCCTTCACCCCGACGATTGAGGCCGAGCGGCGCAGTCTGAACGCGCTGATCGTCGGCAGCTGGCGTGAGTTCGCCGACGGCATGGTCGACCTCGCCGGCGACCCGGTTCTGGGCGGGCCGGATGCGATCGCCAACGAGCACGTCTACATTTCGGATGGCATCCACTTCACCGATTATGGCTACCAGACTGTAGCCAGCGATGTGGCCGACGTGGTGAACCGCCTGATCCGGTAAACTTCTGTCCGCAGGGTCGTGTCGGGTAGGGACTTAACTGGCGGAGTTCAAAGGCGTCGCCTTTGATCGGGTCGAAGGCTGAAGGTCCTTGCCGTGCTGATACGTCGCTCGCACGTAGTCGCTCGTCGCCGCCATCCCCTCCGCGAGGTCCAGTCGTGGCGTCCAGCCCAGCAGGGTCGTCGCCTTGGCGGTGCTGACCGTGCAGCGCGCCTCGTAGAGTGCCCGCTTGGCGCCGACGGCGTAGTAGACCTGGCGGCCGCGCAGGCGCCGCACCGCATAGTTCAGCCTTGAGCGCCCGGTGGCGCCGAGCCGGTTCAGCACGAGCCGGCGCAGCGTCTGCTTGAGCCCGGAGGATGGTGCGGCTGCCGCGGCAGGCGATATCGAGCGGCCGGGCGGCTCGAGGCGCAGCGCGTCCACCCCGAGCATCGCCTGGTAGGCGCCGAGGAAGTGCTGCCAGGTGACCGCGGCCGGCCCGCTGACCAGCAGCCGCTCGCCGGACGGCAGGTCGGCGGTGCAGGCGGCAATGGCGGCGCGGCAGACGTCGTCGACATGGACGGCGTTGCACAGACCTTGACCGGCGTCGGGCAGCATCACCTCGCCGGTGAGCAGCTCGCGCACCGGGCCGTCGGTCCAGGCGCCGCCGGCCGGGCCGTAGACGATGGTCGGCTGCAGGATGACGAGCGACAAGCCGGCCGGAACCTGGTCGAGCAGGCGCGCCTCGACCGCCAGCTTGGTCGCCTTGTAGGCGGTGCCCGGCGCGTCGGTCGGCGCCGCCTCGGTGAGCCGGCCGTCCGGCAGCGGCTCGTAGACCGCGGCGGTGCTGAGATGCACGAGCCGGATGCCCGCCGCGGTGCAGGCCAAGCCGAGCGCCTCGGCCAGGCGCAGATTGGCAGCCTCGTCATAGGCGTCGAAGGCGCAGTGCACGAGCGCCTCGCAGCCGCTCAGCGCCGCGGTCGCGCGGCCGGGCGAGGCCAGCCGGTGGCGGCGGGTGAGGCGTGTCACGCCGGCGCCCGACTGCTCGAGCAGGTGCGCTAGCCGGCCGCCGATGAAGCCGCTCGCGCCGGTGACGGCGACCTTCATCCCGCGCCTACCAGCAGCACCAGCAAGCCAAGCCCGAGGCTCGCCGCAACCGTCACCGCGAGCAGCGCGGCGGCGTGGCCCGGGCGCAGGATGCGGGCATGCACCAGCACGCCGAGCTGCATCGCCACCAGCGGCAGCGCGCTGACGGTGGAGGCCGCCGCGGCGCCGGCGCTGCCGTAGCGCGCGAACAGCCAGTGCTCGGCGACGCCCAGCAGCGCCGTCGCGGCGGGAAACACCACCAGCCCGTCGATCCACGGCTTATGGCCGTTCGACAGCGAGACCGGCATCAGCCAGGCCGCGAGCACGACCGGCGGCACGCCGACCAGCATGATGCGTGCGGTCGAAACGCCGAGCCGGTACTGCGGGTAGATCAGGGTGATCAGCAGCCCGGCGAGCCCGATCCCGACCGCCATCAGCAGCGCCATCGCCGCCATCAGCCGGCCGCAATCGCGCCACAGCCGGCCTGAGGCAGCATAGGCGCCGCCGCGCGCGATGCTCTCCGACAGGCGCGGGTACCAGAACGCGCTGAACGCGCCGGCCGCGCCCACCAGCAGCGAGAAGATGTTGGCGGCGAAGGCGAACTCGCCGAACGCGGCGCGCGGGATCAGCGAGGCCGCGAACCAGCGATTGCCGGTGACGTAGAACGCCCAGATGAACGAGGTGGCGAAGAACGGCAGCCCGCGCGCCAGCAACGTGCCGGATCGCCGGGCGGTGGGCCGCAAGGCGACGCGCGGCGGCATGCGGCCATGGAACAGCACCGCGAAGCCGACATACCAGGCGGCGAGTGCGGCGAAGCACCCGGCCATGCCGCCGGCGAGCAGCCCGCCGGGCCTGGCCACCACCAGGCCGACGGACAGCGCAATGCAGGACAGCGCGTAGTTGCGCCGCGCCGAGTTCGCCCGGTAGATGCAGGCCGGCCCCAGGGCGATCATGTAGGCGATGCCGGCCAACGCCGAGAGCAAGCCGAGCCCCGGTCGGAACGGCAGCACGCCGAGCAGCGCCAGGCCGAACAGCGTCGGCGCGATCACCGCCAGCGTCGCTGCCGCGACGAACAGCCGCAGCCAGAGCAGCTCCTGGCCGACCTGCTCGGCGATCTGCACCTCGCCTCGTCCGAGATGCGCTGGGATGGTCCTGTCGATCAGTTGCGAGGCGCCGACGTCGAAGATCAGCCCATACTGGAACAGCGTCACCACCAGCGAGTAGGTGCCGAAGGCGTACGGCGTCATCAGCTTGGGCAGCGCCATGCCGACCAGGGCGTTGCCGATGGTCACGACCGGCATCAGCCCGCCGAACACCGCCGGGCGGGACAGCAGAGCCATCAGGCCCGGCCACGCCGCGGCCGGACCCGTCTTGATGTCGGCCGTTCGCAGGCCTAGCGGCGTCGTGCTCATGCGGTTCGCCGCTCGGCCGGCGCTGCCGTCACCACGGGCGCCGGACGGCGGGCGAGGCGGGAGGCATCGTCGTCAAAGGCGCGCCGCAACCGCTCGGCCAGGCGCAGCGCCATCGCCGCAATGGTCAGCGTCGGGTTGGTGGCACCCGAGGTTGGGAACACCGCGGAGCCGGCGACGTAGAGGCCGTGCACGCCGAACACCTGGCAGTCGGCATCGACCACGCCCTGGCTCGGCTCGCTCGCCATCCGGGTGGTGCCGGCCGGATGGTAGCTGTCGACGATCCCCGGTCGCGGTGGCCCGGCGTTCAGCTCGGCCGTGTCGAGCCACGCCTCGGTCTGCAGCGAGCCCAGGCCGAGACGGGAGAACTCTCGCCCGACCAGTCGGGTGAAGGCGGCCATCGTCCGCCCGGTCAGCGCGTCGAGCCGCCAATCCACGCTCACCCGCCGCTGGCCGAAGGCGTCCAGCGCCGCGGCGAGGGTGACCCGGCTGTCGGCGTTCGGCGTCTGCTCGCTGAACACCTCGAGCAGGATGCGTCGCGGCCGAGGTGCCGGCGACAGGCCGCGGCCGTAGACCCGCCACAGGCTCTGCGCAATCTCCGGCAGGCCGCGGCCGACGCGGCTGAGTCGGCCGCCGAGCGCGGCCAGCCCGCGGCCCTCGCGCAGCGTCGCGACCAGGTCGAGCAACGCCTGGGTGCCCGACCCGTCGCCGAAATCATAGGCCAGGCGGCCGACGCAGTTGAGCAGGCCCTGCTCGCGCTGCGCCCGCTCGGACAGCGCGATCTTCGGCAGGAAGCGGGTGCCGCCGCGACCGTACAGCATGTTGTAATGGTCCTGCAGCACGCGCGGCGCGTCGGTGTGCACGGTGCCCGCGAGGCCGCAGGGATGGTCCTGCAGGTAGCGGCCGAGCTGGTCGTGCTCGTTGCCCAGCCCGTTCGGGTTGGCGTCGTCCGAGAGCAGCAGCAGCCGCGCGTTCTCGATCGCGCCGGCGCACAGCACGACCCGGCGCGCCCGCACCCGCGCCCGCCGGCCGGTCAGGCTGGCCACCTCGACGGCGTCGATCTGGGTGCCGAAGGCGTTGGTCACCAGGCGCTGCACGGTGGCGTGCAGCAGCACCCGCACCGAGCGGGAGGCCTGGATCTGGGCGCGGAACCGGCGCCCGAGGTCAGGCCGGCGGATGAACACGCCGTGCACCGGGCGCACCGCCGCCCGGTCAAAGCAGAGCGGCTCGAGCCCGAAGCGCTCCCAGGCCGGCCGCTGCGCCTCGTCCGGCGTGATCTCGAGCACGCGCTCGGCGGCGTCATACCAGGGCGCCAGCTCCTCGGCGGTGATCGGCCAGCCGCTGCCGGGGACCCAGCTCCGACGCTCGAAGTCGATCGGGTCGAGCCGCAGGCACTGGCCGCCCCACAGCGTCGTCGTGCCGCCGAAGCCGCGCGCCCGGCCGGCCTGCAGGCCGCGGAACAGCTCCGGGTCGCTGACCCCGATCGACAGCGCGGCGGTGCCCGGCTCGGCTTCCCGGCCGCCGCTCTCGAGCAGCACCACGTCCAGGCCGCTCTGCATGCAGGCGCGCGCGATCAGCAGCCCGGCGGCGCCGGCGCCGACGATGCACAGATCCGCCTGCAACGCCTGGCCATCGACAAGCTGGTCGAGATCCTCGATCACGGCGACACCTCTCACGAACGGCCACTGCGCCGCGCAGCGGCAGCGGACACCGCAGCCTATCGGCGCCGGGTGGCGGCGCGTGACGACTATTCAGGCTAGACGCCGGGAGGGCGAACAATACCGTTGCGCCCGCGCCCAGCCCGGCCGCGGTGGCTAGTCTGCCGGCATGGACATGATGCCACCGGGTCGCCCGCTCGAGGTCGCGCCGTTCCGCCTGCTGGTGGCGGCGCACTTCGTCCTGGCCGGACGCGTCGGCGGCGCCGAGCAGATGCTCTACAACCTGCTGCGCGGCATGGCCGAACTGCCGGTGACGACCACCGTGCTGTGCAGCGCTGCGGGTCGCCTGGATGCCGGGTTCCGCGACGAGGTCGAGGCGGCGGCGCGGCTGCGGCTGCGCGAAGTCGGCGGCCCAGGGCCGCGCTTCCTCGCCGAGCAGCGCGCCTGCCTCGACCGCGCGCTGGCCGCGGACGCGGTCCTGTTTCCGAACTACTACCTGCCGCCGCTGACGCCCGCGCGCCTCGGCCGCACCGGCATCGTGCTGCACGACCTGCAATACCGTCACTTCCCGACCTACTTCTCGGCCAGAAAGCGCGCCTGGCTCGCCGCTGCCCAGCATTTCGCCATCCGTCGCGCCGAGCGCGTGTTCGTGATCTCGGATTTCGTCCGGCGCGACGTGCTGCGCGTGTTCGGCGACCAGGTCGCGGGCAAGCTCGTGGTGGCGCCGAACCCGATCTCCTGGTCGCGCTTCGGCCAGGCCGATGCGGACGAGGCCGCGCCGCTTGCCGCCCCCTACATCCTCTCGGTCGCGGCGCAATACGCGCACAAGAACCTGGCGACGCTGGTCCGCGGCTTCGCCGAGCTCGCCCAGCGCGACCGCGACGTCCGGCTCGTGCTGTGCGGCCAGGACCAGAGCGCGCTGCATGGCGTCGGCGGCGTGCGCGTCGGGCTGCGCGGGCTGATCGACGCGCTCGGCCTGTCCGAACGGATTATCCTGACCGGCTACCTCGACGATGCGGCGCTCGGCCGCTGGTACCGGCACGCGTCACTATTCGCTTTTCCCTCCCTGTTCGAGGGGTTTGGCATGCCGCCCGTCGAGGCGCTCGGCTTCGGCCTGCCGGTGCTGACGAGCGACCGAACGGCGCTGCCGGAGGTGACGCTCGGCCTGGCGCACCTGGTGGCCGACGCGGAAAACCCGGCGGCCTGGGCGTCGCACATGGCGGCAATGCTCCGCCACGGCACCCGCCCAAGTGCGGCGGACGCGGCCCGGGTACGGCGGACCTACAGCCCGGTGGCGTGCGCGGAGCGTTATTGCAAAGGCTTTGAGGGTTAAGAAAGGCCAGGGCTCTGCCCTGGACCCGCTGGGGCCGGCGGCCCCAGACCCCATCTCTTGGTTCCCACACCACGGAACTCGCCATGACCTCATCAATAAGGCACGGATTTTAAAGGCTCCGCCTTTAATCGGGTCCAGGGGCGACGCCCCTGGCCTTCCTTACGCTTCCGCTTCGCTGTGATCGCTGGTCAGCGCCGGATTATGCAGCCGCAGCGTCTGCAGCGCGATCAGCAGCACGAAGAGTGGGTTGCTGGACAAGTATCGCTTCCACAGCCGCCGCGGCTCCTTGCACAGTCGATACGTCCACTCGAAGCCGGTGCGACGCAGGAAGGGTGGGGCGCGGGCGATCAGTCCGGCCTGCATGTCGAACGCCGCGCCGACACCGATCAGCACCGGCGCCTCCAGCCTGGCGCGGGTTGCCGCCATCCAGCGCTCCTGCTTGGGAGTGCTCAGTCCGACCCACACGACGTCAGGCCTGGCCGCATTGATCGCCGCAACGACCGCGTCGTCCTCCTCGCGGCTCAACGCCCGATACGGCGGCGAGTAGGCGCCGACGATGTTGACCCCGGGCGCGCGCTCGCGGAGGCGGTCCTGCAGCGCCGTCAGAGCGGCGTCCGAGCCGCCGTAGAAGTAGTGCCGGTCGCCGCGCGCCACGGAGTCTTCAATCAGGCGCGGCATGAACTCGGGACCGCAGACCCGGTCGGCGTCGCGAAAGCCGGCGAGCTTGAGCAGCCACACCAGCGGCATGCCGTCCGGCAGCACCATTCCGGCATCATTATGGATGGCCCGCAGGACGGCGCAGCGGCGACTCTCCATCACGCCATGGACGCCGCTCACGCAGACATAGCTGCGCTCGCGGCGGTCGATCCACGACTGCACGACGCTCGTCGCGCGCGCCATGTTCACCGCGCTGACGCCGACGCCCAGCACGTTTGCCCGCTCGAGCATCCGCCTACTCCGCCGCGAGCGTCGCCTCGCGGCGCTCGGGTTCGTGTTGGATCTGGGCGCGGCCGGCGGTCATCGCGTCGTAGATCCAGCGATAAGTGCGCTCCATGCCGCTGCGCAGCGTGATCGAGGGCTGCCAGCCGAGCAGGTCTTGCACCAGGGTGTTGTCGGAGTTGCGGCCGCGCACGCCCTTCGGCGCATCGAGCTTATACTCGCGCTTGACCCGGATGCCGGCGATCTCCTCGACGATGTCGACGAGCTGGTTGATCGAGACGAGCTCGCTGGAGCCGATGTTGATCGGCACGGTGACGTCGCTGCCGAGCAGCATCTGCGTCCCCTTCACGCAGTCGTCGATATACATGAACGAGCGCGTTTGCTCGCCGTCGCCCCAGACGTCGATCTCGTGACGGCCGGAGAGCTTCGCCTCGATCACCTTGCGGCAGATCGCTGAAGGCGCCTTTTCGCGGCCGCCCTCATAGGTGCCGTTCGGTCCGTAGACGTTATGATAACGAGCGACCCGCGTCACCATGCCGTAATCCTCGGCGAAGTGGCGGCACATGCGCTCGCTGAACAGCTTCTCCCAGCCATAGCCGTCCTCCGGCATGGCCGGGTAGGCGTCCGCCTCGCACAGCGCGGTGACGGCGGCGTCAGTCTGCTTGTCGGCGGCATAGACGCAGGCTGACGAGCTGAAGAAGTAGCGGCGCACGCCGGCGTCGCGCGCCGCGACCAGCATGTTGGTGTTGATCAGCACCGAGAGCATGCACTCCGCCTTGTGCGTCTCGATGAACCCCATGCCGCCCATGTCGGCGGCGAGGTTGTAGACCTGCTCTGCGCCTTTGGTGACCCGGTGGCAGGTTGCGGCGTCCGCGACGTCGGCCTGCCGGCTGTCGACGCCGTCGATCACCTGATACCACTCGTCCAAGGGCTTGCGGTCGACGGCGCGCACCGCGTGGCCGGCGCGGGCGAGGTCGGCGACGAGATGGCCGCCGATGAAGCCGCCACCGCCGGTGACCAGTATCAGCCCGCCGCGAGCCGGCGCCACGCCTCGCGCACCCGCCAGACCCTGTTCGATGAAGCTCGCCATGACCGTCCTCCCGACACAACCGAGCGGGCATCATCGCGAGTGCGGCCGGTAGGACGCAGGGCGCATAAGGTTACGGTCCGGTTCAGAAGTGGTGCTGCCGGTGATGTCGATCCATCGCCGTGACAACGAGCAACGTGGTAATCCCTCCGGCTAGGTCGTTGCGACGCGGTGCAGCCGCATGTCGCCTGAGCCTCCATCACTGACCGCGCAGGCGGCGTGCCCAGGTGCTATTAGGAGTAATGCCAGTGCAGCGCCGCTCGCCCAGGCGAGCTGTGCTAAGTCTACGCAGTCGCGCGGCGCGTTGAATGACGCGCCGGAGCGGCGCCCTCGGCAGGCGAGGAGTACGTCATGCCAGACCTTCAGGCGATCTCCGGCGGTTCGACGCGGCCGGATGACGGCGTGCCGGCGGCGCGAGCGCGGCCCGCGCTGACCGTGGTCGGCAGCTCTACGAGTGTCGTCTCGGCGCTGCTCGGACGGTTGCGGCGGCCGAACAGCCGGCTGCTGGTTTGGGTCGAGGAGCCGCTGCCCGCCTGGCGCCCCGTGCGTCGCCTGGCGCTGCGGCTCGCCGACGGCGTGCTGGCCGGCAGCGACGCCGCCGCGGCCGACGCGGCAAGCCGACGCGGCTCCGGCGAGACGGTGTTCGCCGTGCCTGGACCATACGAGATCGCGGCCTTTCTTGCGGTGCCGTCGACGCGTGCGGCTACGGCGGCGCACCGGGTGATCGTGCGCGGCGCGCTGACGCCGGACGGCGACGGACTGCACGTCCTCGACAGCGCCGTGCGCTGGGCCGACCGCAACCCCCAGCGCTCGCTCGAGCTGGTCTGGGCGGGTGAGGGCGACCTGCGCGAGGTTCTGCGGGCGCAATCGCTGCCGGACAATCTGCGCCAGCACTTTGCCGGCGCGCCGGGCCCGGCCGAGCTGGCGCGGCTCTATGCCGGCGCCGGCATCCTGATCGGCGCCGTGCCGACCCGCCGGCCAACCGGCGCCATGGTGGCCAAGGAGGCGGCGGTGCTGGCCGAGGCGATGGCGAGCGGCCTCGTGGTGCTGTTCGACGTCGGCTGCCGCGCCGCCGGGCGCTTGCTGCGCGATGGGCTGAGCGGCATCGGTTATGACGGCGCTGCGCCGGACGGGTTGGAGCGTGCGCTGGCGGTGGTCATGGCGCGGCCGGCGGCCGCACTGGACACCATGCGCGGTGCGGCCCGCATGCGCGTGCTGCCGATGGACCCGCAAGGCTTTGCCGAGCGCCTCGAGCGCGCCGTCGAGAAGGTGACGCGCGATGTGCCGGCGCCGCCGAGCGGCGGGTTGTCGGCGGCCGGCCGGCCGGCCCGGGCCGGATGACGCCGCCAACCGCCTTGCTCGCCTCGCCGAAGGCAGCGCGCGCTCGCCCGCCGGCAGGTCCACCCGCCCCGTCGACGGCGCTCCCGCCACGACCGGCAACGCGGCGCCACCGCGGCCGCGAGTGGCAGGAGGCGCAGGCGGATGCGCGCGCGCTGTCCTCCTCGCTGGACCCGCTTCGCCTGTTCGCCGGCCTGCTGATCGTCGCCGACGGCGTGGTGATCGTGCTGGCCGCTGCGATTGCGTTCCTGCTGCGCTACGGGCCGGTCGCGCCACCGCCGCACGTGTTGCTGGCCACCGTGCTGGCGCTGCTGATCATGATCAGCCTGCGGCGCGGCAGCGACCCGCTGGCCGGCAGCCTGCCGACGCAGCTCGTGGCCGTGCTGCGCTGCTGGTCGCTCGCCGGCACCGGCCTGCTGGTGGCCGCCTGGCTGTTCCGCAAGACCGACGATATCGCCCGGCTGTGGGGCACGGCCTGGTTCGTGCTCGCCCTCGTCGGCTTCGCCGCGGTGCGGCTGGCGGCAGCGGAGCGGCTGGCGAGCTGGCGCCGGCGCGGCCGACTGTCGCGCATCGTCGCCATCGTCGACCTGGACGGGGCAGGGCGGGCGCTGGCGCGCCGGCTGCAGGGCGTGCCCGCCGGCGAGATGCGGCTGCTCGGCGTGTTCGTGCCGGCGGCGGCGGACGCGGCCGGCGCCCCGGCCTCCTCGATCAGTGACCTCGTCGCGTTGTCGCAACTGTTTCGTATCGACGACGTGCTGGTTACCACCTCCTGGCCGGGCACGCCGGCGCTGCCGGAGGTGCTGCGCCGGCTTGCCGCCCTGCCGACGACGGTGCGGCTCTGCCCGGTGCTGCCGGACGGCCTGCCGCCCACCGCCGCGGGAGGCAGCGGGCTGGTGCTCGGCAACCCAACCCTGGTCGTCTCGCGACGGCCGCTGCCGGGCTGGCACGTCGTCGCCAAGCGGATCGAGGATTTGGTGCTCGGCGGCCTGGCGCTCGCCGCGCTGTCACCGGTGATGCTGGTCATCGCGGCGCTGGTGCGGCTCGACAGCCCCGGACCGGCGCTGTTCCGCCAGCAGCGGCTCGGCTTCAACAACAAGCCGATCACGGTGTTCAAGTTCCGCTCCATGACCGATCGGCCCGAGCAGGAGCCCGGTGTGGTGGCGCAGGCGCGGCGGCACGATCCACGGGTGACGCGGCTCGGCCGGGTGCTGCGCCGCTCAAGCCTCGACGAGCTGCCGCAACTGTTCAACGTGCTGCGCGGCGAGATGTCGCTGGTCGGGCCGCGGCCGCACGCCATCGCGCACAACGTGCAATATGCGGCGTTGATCGACGACTATCTCGGCCGCCATCGGGTGCAGCCCGGCATCACCGGCTGGGCGCAGGTGAACGGCCTGCGCGGCGAGACGGACACGCTGGACAAGATGCAGCGGCGGGTGGAGTTTGACTTGGCTTATATCGAGCGCTGGTCACTGCTGTTTGATTTGCGGATCATCGTGCAGACGGCGCTCGGCGTGTTTTTTCACAAGGCCTACTGAGACCGGCAGGCCAGGAGCTCTGCTCCTGGACCCGTCACGCGCAAGCGTGCATGAGCGGGTTCTCAGGGCAGCAGGGCAGTCCGCTCCGTCGCCGCTCCGAACGGGTTGCAGATCGTCAGCTGTTCGCTCAGCACCCGCCCATCCGCCGTCATGCTCGACAGCAGCCGCGAGCAGCCGGCGGCCAGCGCCGACGCGGCCACCAGCGCGTCAGCCAGCGACAGCGCCTCCTGCTGCATCAGCTCGAGCGCGACCTCATAGGTCGACAACCGGATCGCCAGCGGCTTGGGGCACAGGATCTTGAAGATCGACAGCGCCTCGTGCACGTCCGGCCAACTGCGCCCCAGCCGGCGCGCGATCGCGGTGAACTCGCTCAGCACCTGGACGCTGATGATGCCGCCGGCCGCCAGCGCGTCCGTTGCCGCAGGGCACCGTCTGTCGCATGGCACGGTGGCATAAAGCAGCACGCTGGTGTCGAGAAAGGCCTCAGTCCTCGCCAACGACGTCGTCGTTGTCGCGGCTGAACACGAAGCCCGGCGGAAGCGCCCAGTTCAGGCGCTTGAGCCGGCGCAGCGCCAGGCCCCGACTCTGGTCTGGTGCGACGTGGAACTCACGCTCGCCGACGATCTCGATGACGATCTCGTCCCCTTCGCGCAGCCCAAGCATCTCCACGACCGAGGCAGGCAGCCTGACGGCAAGGCTGTTCCCCCATCTGCCGACTTGCATCGCCCTCTCCGTTTTGGCCGAGGCTCTAAGGTAGGGAGGCGCAGCACGTTGCAGCTAGCGGCCAACAGTCCTAACCCGATCGCGTCTGGCGCCGCCGCCACAACAATCGGCCTACGCCTCGCAGCGACGCGCCGATTTGCGCAGCGTCGCAGGCGCCGTTCCTCCCCATCCGGGCTCCCCGACATCGGTGTGCGCATCAGGGTTAATCCACGACTTGGCAGTCCCGTCCCCGGTTGCTGCAAGGCACGCTGCCATAGGAGCCTCGCCAAACCGCTGCGTGCAGACGCCAAACCGCTGCGTGCAGACGAGGATGTTGCTCCGTTACAAACCCGTATCATTACAACAGGATAGTGTATGGCACTGCTGGACCCGGTTGGCGCTGCGCAACCTGCGGTATAGTTGGCGAGGGACCGCCCTGCCAAAAACCCGGTTCATTTTCTGTGATGATGGCGAATGGCGGAAACCTGGGTACGGAATTAAAACGCTCCACGCAACCCGAGGTTGGTGGCCGTCCGAAACTGGCCAACACCATTGTCGATCCATGGCGAAGAGGCCGGTCGTTGTGGAGATCGAGACATGGATCAGAGCTATCAGGTGGAGGACATATCAGGCGCCGTCGGTCGGGTTGCAGCGACAAGGCACGCGTTGGTCATCGTGGACACGTGCCGGCTGTTTCGCGAAGGCTTGACCAACATCCTGCGCGCCTCCTGCTTCAACGTCGTCGTCGCCGCACCGAACATCCATGACGCCCTGGCCGAGATCGATCGCGAGCCGAACACCACCGTCGACATGCTGATCTGCAGTCTGGATCCTCAGCGCGGCCTCGAGGCGCAGTTGCTGGCGATCAAGGCGATGCGGCGTCGCGATCCCCGCACCAAGGTGGTGCTGCTGCTGCCGTCCTGCTCGGCCGAGGACCTGGTGGCTGCCGTGCTGTGCGGCGTCGACGGCGTCGTGCTGAAGGACATCTCCGGCGAGAAGCTCATCGCGACCCTCGACGTGGTGATGCACGGCCAGCACGTGCTGCCGCTTGGCGTCGCCCTGCAGGTGTTCGCCCGGTTGCGCGCGACGGGTGCTGCCGAGCCCGAGGCAGCGCCTGCCTTGGCCGCGGCCCTGACGGCGCCGTCGGGACCGCCGGTCGCGACCCCTCAGGGCGTGGCCGCTCACGTCGTCGCGCCGCAGAGCGTCTTCGGAGCCGCCGAGGCAGCCAGCCTGCGCGAGCGCACGCCGCCAAACCAGACCCGCAGCCTCGGCCTGTCGGAGCGCGAGACGCAGATCCTGCAGTGCCTCGTCGAGGGCTGCGCCAACAAGCTGATCGCACGCCGGCTCGACATCGCCGAGGCGACGGTCAAGGTCCACATCAAGGGGCTGCTGCGCAAGATCAACGTCAACAACCGCACGCAGGCGGCCATCTGGGCGCTCAACCAGAGCGTCTCCGTGGGCCAGACCCGGCCGGACCGGGTGCCGCCGGCTGACCCGGCCAGCCCGGCCGGCCTGGCAGAGGAGCCGCCGCTCTCGGACATGATCGCCGTGTTCTCGCCGACCCACTCGGCGCTGGCCGCGCGGGGATTGGGCTCGTCCGGCGCCAGCGCGGGGTAGGGTCGCCCGCGCGGGAGTGGCCGCCGACGACACGGCTGGATCGTCTATCCGCCCCACCCGTTTGCCCAGTGGCGTAGCCTGCGGCCGGCGCTAGGCTGCTGCCGCCATGAACAGCCACCTGGTTGCCAGCCGCCTGATCGTCACCGGAACGACCGGCTTCGTCGTCGTGCATCTCTGGGCGTTGCTCGGCGCCCTATGGCACTATCGACGGGCCTGTGTCGCGTCCGGGCGGCGGATGACGGTCGCCGGGCTGCGGCGCCACCTGCTGCCGGGCGCGCTGCTGCGCAGCCGGTGGACCCGCCTTGATCTGGTGCTTCTGCTCACGCATCAGCTGTTTCAACTGCTGGTGTTCCAGTTCGTCGTCGCGCTCACCATCGGCGTCGCCGGCCTCGTGGCGATGCTGCTCGATGGGCTGGTGAGCGGCGGGCTGCTGCGCTCAGGCCTGTTAA
Organism: Acetobacteraceae bacterium; assembly: GCA_965198995.1. GTDB lineage: Bacteria > Pseudomonadota > Alphaproteobacteria > Acetobacterales > Acetobacteraceae > CAXMMR01. The sequence continues at coordinate 16,135 of CBDAQG010000001.1, read as the reverse complement.
TCGATGCCGTGTTCCTGATGGCCGGCGTCGCCGCACGCGATGCGGCCTCGTTCGGCACGCACTACCTGCAGCACAAGGTCCCGCTGCTGTGGGAATTCCACAAGGTGCATCATGCACCACAGACGCTGATTCCGGCGACGACGCGGCGCCTGCATCCGCTCGACGAGCTCACCGGCATCGCGGCGGAGGGGCTGCTGCTGGGCGGCGTGATCGGCGTCCAGGCCTGGCTGGTCGGCAGCAACGCCAGCGCCCTGATCGTTCCCGCGGCGATCCTGTATGCGGTGATCAACATGCTGCTGTTCGCGCCGCTGCGGCACTCGCATATCGACCTGCGGCTTGGCGGCCTTGAGCGCGTGGTGTTCAGCCCGGCGCACCACCAGATCCATCACAGCAGCGAGGTCGAGCACTGGGATCGCAATTTTGGCAGCATCCTGACCCTGTGGGACCGGCTGTGCGGCACCTTCCTGGTGCCCGAGCCGCATGGCAGCTACCGGCTCGGGTTGCCGGACGGCCAAAGCGAGGCCTATGCGACGGTCGTCGGATGCTATGTCGCCCCGCTCCGCCAGGGCTGGCGTCTGCTGCGGCAGGCGCCGGCCGACCCGTCCCAGGGAAAGGCCAGGGCTCTGCCCTGGCCCCGTTGGGGGCGGCGCCCCCAGACCCGCATCACTTAAGGAATGGATTTTAAAGGCTTCGCCTTTAATGGGGTGCAGGGGCAAAGCCCCTGCCCTTGCTGTCTTGACCTTCGGGCGCAGGCCTGCCGGCCCTGAGCACGCGGCGGGCGAGACGCTGGCAGGGGAGCTCGAACCAGCGCTGCAGCGCCGCCGCGGCGCCGACGCAGAGGCCGAACAGGGCGACGAGGCAGACGATGCGCAGCCACAGCGGCGCAGCGTGCAGGCGCGTCTGGAACAGCCATAGCGACAGCCGCAGCGGGATGTAGTGCACGACGTAGAACGAGAACGAGATGCGGCCGAGGAACAGCGCCAGAGGGCTCTCCAGCGCCGCATTCACCGGGCCGCGGCGATAGGCCAGGCCAAGGATGATGCCGCCAAAGCCGAGCACCACGAACACGTTGAGCGGCCGCCACAATAGGCACAGCATGATCCAGCCGAGGCTGACCACGGTGAGGGCGCCGGCGACGGTCTCGCCGGCCTGCCAGCAGCGATACCAGCGCTGCAGCGCGATGCCCGCCAGGAAGCAGCATCCCATGCGCACCAGGCCAAAGCCGGCCGTCGGGTTGTCCTTGGCGTGATGGCAGAGATACACCGCGGCGATCAGGGCCAGCAGGCTGGCGGTCGCAGCCGCGGCGGCGAGCGCGGCCGAGCGGCAGCGCAACGCGACGCAGGCGAGCAGCGGGAACGACGCATAGCCGAACACCTCGGCCGACAGGCTCCAGGCCGGGCCGTTCCACTGCCCCGGCTTGATCACCGACCAGCACTGCGCCAGCAGCAGCGACTGCACGAAGCCGGCGGCGGAGAAATCATGGTCGTGGTAGCGCACCGGCACGCCGTGGTCGAACCGCGTCCAGTCGACAAAGCCCGGCAGCGCCAGGACGAGCGGCACGAGGGCGAGCAGGATCAGCGCGTTCAGCGGGTAGACCCGGAAAAAGCGCAGAACGTAGAAGTTCCAGGTCCGCTCACGGCTTAACGTGGCAAAGTCGTTCTCATGCACGTGCATCAGGATGAACCCGGACAGCACGAAGAACAGGTCGACGCCGCGGAAGCCATTATACAGGAAGCCGTTGTCGTTGATCGCCGGCGTCGCGAGGTAGGTCGCCAGGACGATCTGCGCGTGGGTCAGGAAGACGTAGAACGCGGCGACGCCGCGGATGCCGGTCAGGCTCGGTATCGCGGCCGCACCGGCGCGTCGGCCAAGCATCGCGTTCGGCATCGCGTTTGGCGGCGGATGCGTCGACGACAGGCTGTCCTGCAACGGCTGCACTCCACGGCAAGACACGATATCACGCCTGCCGCAGCGGTCGCCGGCGCATCGGTATGGCACCCGGTGATCGGAACGGTCCGGGATTGATTACCCCTTGTGAGACCGACGAGGCGCCGCTGCGCTGCGATAGGCTGCGCCGTTGCGGGCCGCCCGCCGGCGACGCAAGGAGGCTCGTCGTGGGATGGAGTGCCGTGAGGCCAGGCCAGCGCGCACCATGTCGTCGCTCGGATCCGGTGAGATCCGCAGCCTCACTGGCCTGCGCGGCATCGCCGCGGTGCTGGTGATGCTCTACCATTTCGTCCCGCTGATGCCGGCCGGCACGGTCCCCGCCGGCCGCTTCCTCGCCGATGGCTATCTGTGGGTCGACCTGTTCTTCATCCTCAGCGGCTTCGTGCTGGCCTACGCGCAGGCGCAGCATCCGGGACGCGCCACGCCGGCCCGCCAGGCGGCGTTCCTGCTGTCGCGCATCGCCCGCATCTACCCGCTCTACGCCGTGATGACGCTGGAGAGCGCGGCGCAACTGCTGGCCCGGCCCGGCCACGTGGCCGGCGGGCCGCTCCTCGGCCAGCTCCTGCTGAACCTGCTGATGGTGCAGAGCTGGGGACTGGCCGGCAGCCTGGAGGGTGCAGCCTGGTCGGTCAGCGCCGAGTGGTGCGCCTACCTGCTGTTTCCGCTGCTGCTCGGCATCACCGTGCGGTCCTCGCGCCGCGACGCCTGGCTGGCGGGCCTGCTCGCCGCGTCGACGCTGGTCATCCTGGCCCGCTCGGCCGGCCCGTTCGGCTTTGCCGGCCAGGCCCGCTCCGGTCCGCTCGACCTGTACAGCGCGGCGACGCCGGCGCCGCTGCTGCGCTGCCTCGCCGAGTTCTCGCTCGGCCTGCTGGCGTTCCGCCTCGCCGCCTGGCTCGCGCTGAGCCGGGCGGCCGTCTGCAGCGGCCCGGCGGCGCTCGCCATCGCGGCGCTGCTGGTGGCGGCGCTGGGCTGGCCTGGGCGCGACCTTGCGGCGGTCGCGCTGCTGTTCCTGCTGATCATCATGCTGGCGCAACGGCGCGGCGCGTTGTCGGCGGCACTCGGCAGCCGCATGCCGCATCGGCTCGGCCGCTGGTCGTATTCGATCTATCTGCTGCACGGCAAGTTCGGCCATCTCGTCGCAGCGTTGCAAGGCGGTTTGGCGCGCCGTGCGCCGTCGCTGCCGGCCTCGCTCGCCTCGCTGGTGGCGCTCGGCGCGATGGCGCTGGCGGTGATCGGCTGCAGCGCGCTGTGCCACGCCGCCGTCGAGCAGCCGCTGCGGCGTTTGCTGCTGCGCGGCGTTCCGCCCGAGGACGGCCGGCGCGCGGCCACCGAGCCCAAGACGGGCCAGCCGGAGCCCGGCCCGGCCGCGGCGCCACCGGACAGTTTGGGCCTGCAGACCTGATGCGCACTCCGTTGCGCTCCCCCTTGCACTCCCCCTTGCACCGGGCCTCAGGTCCCTGGCGCGACGCGCGGGTCATCATCCCCGTGCTGCTCGTCGCCGCCGCCGTCTTCGCCGGCTCGGTGCTGCTGGCCGACAGCCTGCCCTGGGCGCCGCTGATCCCGCTCGGTTTGGTGGTCGCGGGCTTGGCCGCCTGGCTCGTGCTGGCCGCCGCCTGCGGCTCGCCAACGGCGATCATCCTGTATTTCGCCGCGTTGGTGTTCCTGATCAACGCGCAGTTCCGCGTGCGCGAGGCCGGCGACATCTCCGGCGACTGGCAGAGCGCGCTAAAATTCCTGATCTGGATGGGTGCGGGCGTGATCGGTGCGCCGCATCTACCCGCGGCCCGCGCGCTGCTGCGCCAGCCGGGCAGCGTGCTGTGGCTCGTCTACATCGCCATCGCCCTGATCTCGAGCCTGTACTCGCCGGCCGCCGGCTACAGCTTCGGCTGCGCGCTGGCGCTGCTCTGCCTATTCGCCTTCTCCTTCGCCCTGGTAACGAGGCTGTCGGCGGCGCAGATCTTCTGGACGGTCGGCCTCACGCTGACGCTGTTCAACGTCGTCGGATGGGTGGTGTTCTGCGTCGACCCGGAGCTCGGCGTGTCGACCGCATTCACCAACTCGGGCATCATGATGCGGATGTGCGGCCTGGCCGGCCAGGCGACCAACCTTGGCGCGATCTGCGCGCTCGGCGTCGGCGTCATGTTCGTGCTGTGGTACGAGAAGCGCTGCAGCACCATCGCCGCCCTGGCGCTGGGCGGCTTCGCGTTTGCAACCCTGGTCAAGAGTGACGCCCGCACCACCGAGATCGCCACGATCATCGGCATCACCCTGGTATTCGCCTCGCGCTCCAACAAGCTGGTGATCGGCGGCAGTCTCGCCTCGGTCAGCGCCGTGCTGCTGCTGCAGGTGTTCCCGAGCATACCGGCGGCGCTGAGCGCGAGCTTCAGCCGCTCGGGCGATCCGACCGAGATCTACACCGGCAACGGCCGGCTGCAGATCTGGGACTTTGCCTGGCAGCAGATCTGCCTCAGCCCGATCTTCGGCTACGGCTACAACTCGGAGAAGGTCGTGCTCGGCAGCCATGTCGGCTTCTCCAACGGCCTGATGGTCGACAACGCGCACAACATGTATTTGCAGAACCTGCTCTCCCTCGGCGTGCTCGGCACCGCGCCGCTGATCGGATTGCTCGTCTACCTGGTCTACAAATGCTGCACCCGGCCGGTGCCGATCGTGCTCTACGTGCTGGTGGCCGTGCTGATCTCGAGCATCTCCGACACCGACGCGATCGGCACCACGCCGACGCTGATGACGGTGATGCTGTTCACCGTCTCGATCTGGCCGGACCCTGTCGCGGCGCCGCAGGACAGGCCGGCCGCCGCTGCGGCCCGCCGGCCGGCGGAGCGCTGGATCCCGGCCGCGTGAGGCGCCGGCGCGGCCTCGCCCTCGGCTTGCTGGCGCTGGTCGCCTGCGCGCCCGGCCTGCACGTCGCGGCCACCGGCGACGACCATGCCGACGGCAGCGCCGGCACGCCGCTCGCGACCCTCGCCGGCGCCCAGCAGGTGATGCGCCGCACCGGGCAGCGCGTCGTCATCCTCGACCCCGGCGTGCAGCGCCTCGCCGCGACCCTCGTGCTCGACGCGCGCGACGACGGCGTGGCGCTGATCGCCTGCCCGCGCGGGGCTGTGCTCGACGGCGGCGGCAAGCTTTCGGTGCTGCTCCGGCTGGACGGCGCGCGCGGCGTGCGGGTCGAGGATGTCGGCCTGGCCGGCGCCACCGGCGCTGCGGTGCTGCTCGTTGACGGCGGCAATCACACGCTGAGCGGGCTCGACATCCGCCATGTCGGCGCCGGCGTCGTGCTGTCGAACTCCTTCTTCAACAGCGTCAGCGGCAGCCGTATCGCGCAGGTCGCGGCGAGCGGCATCGAGGCGAAGGACGGCAGCAGTTATAACACGTTCGAGAACAACACGATCACCGACGTCGCCGCGCACGACACGAGCGGCGGCGGCATCTTCCTGCACGGCGCGAGCGACAACCTGATCGCGCGCAACCTCGTCACCCGCAGCCGGGGCATGGGCATCGGCGTGCTGAACTGGAGCCGCGACACGGTCAACATCGGCAACGTCGTCCGCCAAAACGTGCTGCGCGACGTCGACCTTGGCGCGACCGACAGCGGTGCGATCTACGTGCTCGGCCGCAGCCAGCGCGACACGCGCATGGTGATCGCCGACAACCTGGTGGATGGCGGCGGGCCGCCGGGCGCCCACACCGTCGGCATCTATCTGGACGATCTGACCAGCGGCGCCGCGGTGCACGGCAACATCCTGCGCCGGTTCGGCGCCATCGGCGTGCAGGTGCATGGCGGCAGCGGCAACCGGGTGGAGGCCAACATCCTCGACCTCGGCCAGGCGGCGCAGAGCGCGATGCTGTTCCAGGCGGCGCCGGCCGACACGCATCCGAGCGGCCGCATGGTCGACAACGTCGTGCAGCGCAACGTCGTGCTCTGGTCAGGCCGGCCGAAGCACCTGTTTGACGCGCTCGCCGGCGGCCAGCCGCTGATCAGCGACAACGTCTACTTCGCCGAGCCGGGCGCGTCCGCGCCGCGGCCGTCGGCGTTGCGCGACCTGCACCCGATCTTCGGCGATCCGCAGTTCGCAGGTCCCGAAAGCGACGATTATGCACCGCCAGCCGGCGGCCTACTGGTCAGGCTAGGCCTAACCCCGGTGGCGCCATCGCAGCTCGGCCCACCCTAATCTGGGTCTGGAGGCCGCCGGCCCCAGCGGGCCAGGGCAGAGCCCTGGCCTCGCCTTCTCTTTGTCGCCGTGTCGCCTAGCTGCCGAACGGGAAGTATCGCACGTCGAACAGCACGACGTTGTTGTCCGTCGACGGTGCGCCGCCGCGGCCGTCAAAGATCGAGCGGTGCAGATACTCGTACTGCGCGCCGAGCTGCACGGCGCCATACGGTCCCTGGATCGGCCGCCAGAAGGCGCCGATCGTGCCCTCGGTCACGCCCTTGGTGTTGGCAACGCAGGTCGCCGCCGCGCTCAGCTCGGTTTCGCAGCCGTCGTTGTTGTAGAGCAGGCTGCCGTAGCCATAGCCCTTGCCGGCGGCGGTGAAGTTGCGACGGCCGATCTGCTCGGTGCCGCCATAGGCGTAGAGGTCGACCACCGGCGTCACATGGTATTCGAGACCGAGCAGCGCCTCCACCTCGGGCAGCGGGTCGGGCGCGCCGTCGCGGCCGACCACGGCGTCCGGCAACTGCGCGGAACCGTAACGACCGATGCCGTCGCCGGCCAACCCGCTCGCCCGGAAATCGAGGATGTGCGGCACGATCGGCAGCACCGCGCCCGCGCCGCCGCCGCCGGCCAGCACCGTGTCGCTGTCGCCGGTGCCGAGATGGCTCACCCGGTCGTGCAGGAAGCGCAGCAGGCCGTCGATCTCGAAATGCCCCCAGCCGGGATCGGCCGCCGCCTTGACGATGACGTCGGGTGCGATGTCGTCCGAGTAGTTGACCGTCGAGGCCAGCGCGCCGATGCCCAGGTTGGTGATGTTGACGGTGCCGGTCGAGGCCGGCGCCAGCCCGTTCGGCCCGGTGTAGTAGGCGACCTGCGGCTCCTCGGCGGAGACCGCGAGCCAGTACTTCTCGGCGTCGAAGCTCTTGGCGATCCGGAACTGCACCTGACGCGCCCAACTGAAGCCGACGTCGTACTGCGCGTCGACGCCGAGCGGCGTGTCTTCCTGGCGCGGAATGATGCCGTGCTTGTTCAGCGTCAGCAGCGTGAACGCCTGCCCGGCCAGGATGTGCAGCCCCCAGCGGTTCTCGTCGAGCGTCGCGTTGGCCTGGCGCAGGCGCAGCGTATAGCTGTTGGTCTCGACCGAGTTGGCCGTCGGCGAGCCGCCCTGGAAGTCGGTCTCAACGTAGGCGGCGACGTGGGTCTCGGGGTTCACGTCGGCCTGGGCGAGCAGCGACAGGCGGCTCTGGCGCGCCGATTCGCGGAACTCGCCCTCGTGATAGGTTTGCTGGTAGGGCAGCGGAATGCCGGTGTTGAAGTTGCCGGCGACGTCGACGACCTCGTTGCGGGTGCGATAGATGCTCGCCGCGTCGACGAAGCCGCCGATCGAGACCTCGACCGGGCCGAGCAGGAAGGTGCCGGGCGGCAGCGGCTTGCCGGACGGCAGCGTTCCCTGCTGGGCCAGCACGACCGTGCCGGGTGCGGAGCCCGGCTGGGCCGGCACCAGCGCGTAGCCGGGCGGGATCGTCGGCAGGGTGGCGAGGCCGGTGCTTGCCCCGCCATTCTCGCGCGGCTCGTAGGGTCCGCCGGGCGGCGCCACCTCCGGCGCCAGCGGGCTCCGGCTCTGGTAGCCGGTGCGATTCCCGCCGGCGTAGAACGGCACCGCGGCGGTGCTCTGGCCCGGTGCGGCCTGGCCGCCCTGTCCGGCCTGAGCTTGGGCCTGAGCTTGGACCTGAGTCTGAGTCTGGGCCTGAGTCTGGGCCTGGGCGCGGCGCACCTCCTGGTCGCGCGCTGCCAGGCTACGCTTCACGTGCTTCAGCTCCGCCTGCAGGGCGGTGATCTGCTTCTCGATGCGCGCGAGCGTCGCATCGTCGGCGGCGTGCGACGGCAACACCTGCAGCATCAGCGCCAGGCCGGTGGCGCCCATCAGCGAAATTCGACTGCCCAGCCTCATCGTAACCTCGTTGTTGCGGGGTTTGGACTAGCGGTTTCACCGGTGAAAGACATCGCAAACGTCAGGGTGCAGACGGCTTTCGCGGCCGCGCGGTACGAAAGTCACGGAGTGCAATGGTGGAACTGGGTTTCTACGCGGTGGAACTGTAGTCAACCGCTGCGAGCACGGCCCTGCGCGGCCGGACCACCTGTTCGCCGGCGAGCGCGACGGGCCGGCCGGAACACGGTGCCGCGCGTGGTGTCCGACAGCGCGCTGCTCGCCGGCCTGGCTCGCTGAGGGAGCTTTGAGCCCTCCGAATTTTGCAGAGGCCGAAATACAGCAAGATCTGTCGGCCTGGCAGCGCCGGCTTGTCGGGCGTGGTGATTGCCTTGAAACATAGGTTTTTCAATGGCTTGCGCTGATCTTGCCAATAGGCAAGATGGCTGGGCCTGCCGCCGGAACGCCGCCATGGCAATGGCTAGCACAGCCGGCACGTCGTCCCATCCGCCGGACAGTTGCACAGGCAGACGGACAGCCAGCTGGATTACCATGGCCCTACGAAGGGGGGTCTGGGGCCTCAGGCCCCGGCGGGTCGAGGGCAGAGCCCTCGCCTTGCTAATACACGGGCATCCCGCCCGCCACGGTGACCAGTGCGCCGGAGGTGTAGCTGCTCTCCGTCGAGGCCAGCGTGACGTAGGAGGGCGCCAGCTCGACCGGCTGGCCTGGCCGCTTGTAGGGCACCTGGCTGCCGAAGCCGACCTGGCTTTCGGGCTCCATGCCGGTGACGATGAACGGCGTCCAGATCGGGCCGGGCAGCACCGCGTTGCAGCGCACCCCCTTCTCGGCGAGCATCTGGGCCAGGCCGAGCGTCATGTTGGCGATTGCCGCCTTGGTCGCCGAGTACGCCAGCAGGCTGGGCATCGGGTGCTTGGCGTTGACCGACGAGGTGTTGATGATGCTCGAGCCGGGCGGCATGTGCGGCACCGCGGCCTTGGTGATGTAGAACATCGCGCTCACGTTGACCTGGAAGGTGCGGTCCCACTCCACCTCGGAGATCTCGTCGAGCGACTGGCGGGTCTTCTGGAAGGCGGCGTTGTTGACCAGGATGTCGAGGCCGCCAAAGGCCTCGGCGGCCTCGGCGACGAGCCGGCGACAGTGGCTGGGATCGGCGATGTCGCCGGGCAGCAGCAGCGAGCGCCGGCCGGCCTTTTCGACCCAGCCCTGCACCTGCCGCGCGTCCTCGTGCTCGTCGAGGTAGGAGATGGCGACGTCCGCGCCCTCGCGGGCGAAGGCGATGGCCACCGCGCGGCCGATGCCGGAATCGCCGCCGGTGATCAGCGCCCGGCGGCCGGCGAGGCGGCCGCGGCCTTCGTAGCTGGTCTCGCCGTGGTCGGGCTCGGGGGACATGCGCTGCGACGAGCCCGGGAAGTCCTGCGGCTGCGGCGCGAAGGGGGGTTGCTTGTAGAGGGTCAGCGGGTCGCTCAGCATGGTGGCGGGTCCTGTGTTGTTGACGCCGCCCCGCTAAGCCGGCGCTGCCGGCCCGGGTTCGACGGGTGCCGATCAAATTTCGCCGCCGGCTTGCGCGCGGACGGGGCCGGTGGTCAGAAGGCCCACCATTTCGGGATGACTTTGCATGAGCGAGACCAAGACCCCCGCCCCGCCGCGCCGGCCGGGCGCGCGCCAGAAGGTTCCCGCCTTTGCGCGCTACGAGGGCACCTCGGCCTGGCACAAGGATCGCCGGCGGGTGCGTGCCTATGCGCGCTTCAAGGCGGCGCAAAAGCAGGCGCAGCCGGCCGAAGCCCCGAGCGCCTGACGCCTCAGCGGCGGGCGCGTAGAAAGCCCCCGAGCGCCCGCAGGCCGGCCGAGACGTGGCGGTGGCTGGGGTAGTAGAGCCGGAAGCCCGGGTGCGGCGGCGTCCAGTCGGCCAGCACCTGGGACAGGCGCCCGGCGGCGAGGTCGTCCTCGACCGTCCAGCTCCGCAGGTAGGCGAGGCCGAGCCCGGCCCTGGCGGCGGCCAGCATCGCCGCCTCGTTGTCGGCGGTGAACGGGCCGTCGACGGCGACCGCCAGCTCCTCGCCGTCGCGCTCGAACTCCCAGCTCCACAGCCGGCCATTGGCCAGGCGCCGGCGGATGCAGCGATGGCCGGCGAGGTCGGCCGGCACGCGCGGCTCGCCGTGCGCGGCCAGGTGGGACACCGCGCCGACCACCGCAAAGCCGATGTCGGCGCTGCACGCCACCGCCACCATGTCCTGCGGCACCATCTCGGCCAGCCGGATGCCGGCGTCGAACCCGTCCGCCACGATGTCGACCAGCCGGTCGTCGGCCACCAGGTCGAGCCGCATCGCCGGATGGGCGGCGAGGAAGCCGGCGATGGCCGGCACGACGAAGCGCAGCGACGCCGTCGAGGCGTTGATGCGCAGCGTTCCGGCCGGCATCGCCTGCGCCTCCGCCGCCTCCGAAACGGCGTCGGCGATGACGCCCAGCGCCGGTCCCACCCGCGCCACGAAGCGCGCGCCGGCCTCCGACGGCGCCACGCTGCGCGTCGTGCGATGGAACAGCCGGATGCCCAGCCGCGCCTCCAGCGCCGCCACCGCATGGCTCAGCGCGGTGGGCGACATTCCGAGCGACAGCGCCGCGGCGCGGAAGCTGCCGAGCCGCGCCACCGCCAGCACCGCCTCGATCTCGCGCAGGCCGGCCTCAGCCATTGTCCCGTCCCATGCATCAGTTCATCCCGCATCATGCCGCTTATCCGGGACAGCGCCACGCCTCAACTCCTGGCGCAGACAGCGAGCGAGGTTCCCCATGACGAAGACGATCCTGATCACCGGCGTCTCGAGCGGCCTGGGGCGGGCCATCGCCGAGGCGACGCTGGCCGCCGGCCACCGCGTCGTCGGCACCGTTCGCCAGGAGCGGGCGCGACAGGCGTTCGAGCAGCTGGCGCCGGGGCGCGCGGTCGGCCGCCTGCTCGACGTGACCGACACGGCGGCGATCGCCCCGCTCGTGCAGTCGCTCGAGGCGCACGGCCCGCTCGACGTGCTGGTCAACAATGCCGGCTACGGCCATCAGGGGGTGGTGGAGGAGCTCACGCTCGACGAACTGCGGCGGCAGTTCGAGGTCAACCTGTTCGCGCCCGCGGCGCTGATCCGGGCGGTGCTGCCGGCGATGCGGGAACGCCGGGCCGGCCACATCGTCAACATCTCGTCGATGGGCGGCACGGTCAGCTTCCCCGGGCTCGGCGCCTACAACGCCAGCAAGTTCGCCCTGACCGGGCTCGGCGACGCGCTGGCGCAGGAGGTGGCGCCGTTCGGCATCCGGGTGACGACGGTGCAGCCCGGCGTGTTCCGCAGCGACTGGGGCGAGCGCTCGCTGTCGCGCTCGGAGCGCCGGGTCGCCGCGTATGACCCGGTGTTCGACCCGGCCCGCCGGCCGCCGTTCCGCTGGGGCGACCCGGCGGCGCTCGGCCGGGCGGTGGCCGACGCGATCGTGCTCGACGAGCCGCCGCTGCATTTGCCGGTCGGCCCGACGGCGCTGCGCCTGATGCGCGAGACGCTAACCGGCCTGCTGGCCGAGATCGACCGCTGGGAGCGAGTTGCCGGGGAGTAAGCGCGGGCCGTACAAGAAGGGTGTGGACTTAATGGCTTGATCCTCGCTGCTCGTATCCTCGCGACTGTCGTGATCCTCATCGCTTGGATTGCCTTACCCTTGCTTGGCGACATGGGATCGAGGTTTGTGATTGGAACGTACCCGCGCCTCACCGCCGAGGAGCGCGTTGCCCTTGCGCGTAAAGCCGACAGGGATCTCCGGATCAATCTCGCGATCGTTGGGTGTTTTGCCGCCGGATTGCTCGCGCTTATATGGTGGCAGGTGCGCTAGCTGACATTTTCAAATTGACCCACTACCCACTCATGCCGGGCATGGCGTGGGAGCCGCGAACAGCGTAGACCGAACGGAAAGATGGAGGTCCAGCCTTGATCAAGACCACCGTGAATGGCGAGGCGCGCAGCTTCGACGGCGATCCGGACATGCCGATCCTGTGGTACCTGCGCGACGAGCTCGGTCTCACCGGCACGAAGTTCGGATGCGGGGCGGCGCTTTGCGGGGCCTGCACCGTGCACCTCGGCGGGCAGGCCGTCCGCTCCTGCCTCACCCCGATGTCGGCGGCCGAAGGCCAGCCCATCAAGACCATCGAGGGGCTCTCGCCCGACGGCAACCACCCGCTCCAGGTCGCCTGGCGCGCGCTCAACGTGCCGCAATGCGGCTACTGCCAGGCCGGCCAGATCATGCAGGCGGCGGCGCTGCTGCAGGATACGCCGAAGCCGACCGACGCCGACATCGACGGCACGATGAGCGGCAACATCTGCCGCTGCGGCACCTATCCGCGCATCCGCGCCGCCATCCACCAAGCCGCCGGCAACAGCCAAGTCGTTCCCGGCCAGGCCGGCGAGAAGGGAGCGCTTTGATGACCCACGAGACCCTCATCGACGACGCCTCCGCCAGGCCGGTCGTGGACCAGCTGCAGGTCGTCAATGTCAGCCGGCGCGGCATGCTCGCCGGCATCGGCGGCCTCGTGCTCGCCGTATCGCTGGGCAGCAGCGGCACACGCGCCTTTGCCAAGGGCTTCGGCGCCGACGGCATGCCGCACGGCTGGAAGGACGATCCCAAGGTCTTCGTCGCCATCGACGCCGACGGCACGACGCACATCACCTGCCATCGGCAGGACATGGGCCAGGGCGTGCGCACCGGCTGGGCCATCATCATCGGCGACGAGCTCGATGCGGATTGGGCCAGGATCAAGGTTCACCAGGCCGAGGCCGACGAGGAGAAGTACGGCAACCAGGACACCGACGGGTCGCGCTCGACGCGGCAGTTCTTCGTCCACATGCGCCATGCCGGCGCCGCCGCGCGGCTGATGCTGGTCTCCGCCGCCGCCGTCCAATGGGGGGTCCCGGCCGCCGAGATCACGACGGCCAAGGGCGTGCTCACCCACGCCCGGAGCGGCAAGACCGGCGGTTACGGCGAGTTCGCGGACGCCGCCTCGAAGCTGCCGGTGCCGGACCGCGACACGGTCAAGCTGAAGGACGCCAAGGACTTCACCTTCATCGGCAAGGGCAACGTCGACATCGTCGACGGCCGCGGCATCAGCACGGGCACGGCGGTCTACGGCATGGACCACAAGCTGCCGGGCATGCTGCACGCCGTCGTGGCGCGCTGCCCGGTCTTCGGCGGCACGATGAAGAGCTTCGACGACAGTGCCGCCCTCAAGGTGCCAGGCGTTGTCAAGGTCGTCGCCATCGCCCCGGCGCAAGCGCCGGTCGAGTTCCAGCCGCTCGGCGGCGTCGCGGTGATCGCCAAGAACACCTACGCCGCCATGAAGGGCCGCGAGGCGCTCAAGATCGTGTGGGACGAGGGTCCGAACGCATCCTACGATTCCGCGGCGTTCCGCAAGACGCTCGAGGACGCCGCGCGCAAGCCCGGCAAGGTCGTGCGCGCGCAAGGCGACGTCGACGAGGCGTTGGGCAAGGCGGTGAAGAAGATCACCGCCGAATATTACGTGCCGCACCTGGTGCAGGCGCCGATGGAAACGCCGGCCGCGATCGCCGATGTCAAGACCGACGGCACGGTCGAGATCTGGACCTCGGTCCAGGCACCGCAGACCGCCCGGACCCACGTCGCCAAGCGCCTCGGCCTCGGCGAGGACAAGGTGCGCGTCAACGTCACGCTGCTCGGCGGCGGCTTCGGCCGCAAGTCGAAGCCCGACTTCGTGGTCGAGGCGGCGCTCTGCTCTCAGGCCGCCGGCGTGCCGGTGAAGCTGCTATGGACGCGCGACGACGACATCCACAACGGCTACTACCACACGGTCTCGGTGGAACATCTCGAGGCCGGCCTCGACGACAAGGGAATGCCGATCGCCCTGCTGCACCGCTCGGCGGCACCGACGATCGGCTCGATCTTCGCCAAGGGCGCCGACCATGAGCTGCCCCTCGAGCTCGGCATGGGCCTCGTCAACGCGCCTGGGCTATCCCGAACATCCGGATGGAAAACCCGGCGGCCGACGCGCACGTGCGCATCGGCTGGTTCCGCTCGGTGTCGAACATCCCGCACGCCTTCGCCGCGCAGAGCTTCCTGGCCGAACTCGCCCACGCCGCGGGCCGCGACCCGAAGGACTACCTACTCGACGTGATCGGCCCGGAACGGATCATCGATCCGACCTCCATCGGCGACGTGTGGAACTACGGCGAGGATCCCAAGAAGTACCCAATCGAGACCGGGCGCCTGCGCAACGTCATCGAGACGGCGGCGAAAGGCATCGGCTGGGGCAAGACCATGCCGAAGGGCCACGGCCTCGGCATCGCCAGTCACTACAGCTTCGTCACCTACACGGCGGTGGCGGCGGAGGCGATCGTCGACGACAAGGGCAACCTCTCGATCCCGCGCGTGCACATCGCGATCGATTGCGGGCCCCAGGTGAACCCTGAGCGCATCCGCTCGCAGATGGAAGGCGCCGTGGTGATGGGCATGGGCCTCGCGCTCACGTCCAAGATCACCTTCAAGAACGGCCGGGCCGAGCAGAACAACTTCGACGGGTACGAGATCACCCGCATCGATGCGGCGCCCAAGGAGATCGTGGTCCACCTGCTGCCGATGCAGGACTACAGCCACCCGCTGGGCGGCGTCGGCGAGCCCGGCGTACCCCCCGTGGCGCCGGCCATCACCAACGCGATCTTTGCCGCCAGCGGCCGCCGCATCCGGGAACTGCCGGTCGGCCAGCAGCTTGCCGGTGCGTGACGCGACCAGCACCCGCGCCGGCGATCGGCGCGGGGTGGACTGTGGGCCGGAGACCACGTTCATGACGCGCACATCGACGATCGCCGCGGCGGCGCTCCTCCTGGCCTGCGTGCCGGCGTCCAGCTGGGCGTCGCCTTGCGGCGACGATATTGCCAAGCTCGAGCAGCACCTGGACAAGCAAGGCGCCTCGGCCGGCGCCGCCCAGTCCGGTGGGCAGAAGGATGCCGCCACCCGCTCCAGCAAGGCCATCGAGGCCAAAAAGACCGACACGCCGGTGGCCGACCTGCCGACACCGCCGGCGTCGGAGAACCTGGCCGGCACCAAGGACGCGGCAGCCGCAAGCACGGCCGGAGAAGGCGTGATGGCTGCCAAGGTCTCGCTCAATGACGCCAAGAATGCCGACAAGAAAGGCGACGAGGCCGGCTGCCGTAAAGCCTACGAGGCGGCTCGACAGGCGGCGGGGTCGTAGCACCGGGTGAAGCAGCCGACGATGGTAGACAAGAGGCATCCCGAGCGTTTGATAGTTGGCGCCATCGCGCGTCAGGATCGAAGCAACCCAGGGGCTAACGGTCTGAGACCATGCGACGGCGCTCCTGAGTTGCTTCGCTCCGCTCCAGTGACGGAAGCGGTATCGCGCAAGCGGGATGCACTCTGAAGCGACGGCGTTGAGGAAGCGGATGAACTCGCCATGACGGTGGCGTTGCACGCAGCGGCCCGCACCGTGCCCTCGCGCACGTTCAGCGCGGCGAACAACGTCGTGGTGCCGTGACGGACGTAGTCGTGGGTCTGAGTGGAAGGATGCCCCTGCAGCGGTAGGCCTCCGCGTCATGCCGATGGATCCGCTTGGTAACGGCTCATCCCTCGGTCCGAAGTAGGTTCGGACCGCGATCGTCTTCGACATCCGCCGCTTCGCCGGAGAATGGTGCCGTTCATTTTCCGATGATGCCGCCGGGTGTCTTGGTCCTGACTTCGCTCGCGTTCGGCGCGGCATTGGAACCGCTCAGCCTCCCGGTGGAGGCCCCGGTCGGCACCGCCCGGCGGCCCACCGAGCCTTTCGGCTTCGTACCGTTCGTGGCGCTCCCGGCCTTCGGCGCCTCGCCGCCTCCGGCAAAGGCCGACGACATCGGCATGACCACGGCGGCGGCCAAGGCAGCGGCCACGACAACTTCGAAATGGCGTTTCATTCGAGACCCTCGTTGATGGGCGAGCGAACCTGGAGTCCAGGACGACGACGTGCTTCTACGCCCGCCGTCGCGATGGTCAAAGCGCGAGCGGCCGGGGGATCGAACCTCAAGGATCC